>NZ_OV788642.1:0-2326493 GCF_928721995.1 Duodenibacillus massiliensis | reverse complement strand
CATGCCTCGTAGTACAGAAAATTGGGAATCTCTTAATTAACTTTCACAGGCTATACCCTACACCCTAGAAGCAGGCAACAAAAAAGCCGGAAGAGACAAAGGCAAAAGCCCCTCACCTTCCGGCTTGCGGTCAACACTAACAGCCAAAGTGCTGGCAGACCGATACGGCTCAGCGGTCAGTCATCAAGGACGTACAGCTCCTCAATATGCCCGGCATCATCCACGCGCACCGCAAAGCGGCGCTGATGCGTCTGCTGCACAAGGCACCGGTCAAGCTCCGCCTGCACGCGGTCCACGTCCTTTTTGAGTTGGTCGTAGTACGTATCGTGCATCTCAACGAGTTCCTTGGCGTGCCGCGTGATTTCCCCGGCGCGCTTCAAATCAAGCTCGTTCATGCTCCTGGAGTCTTTGCTTAAAGCCTCATGCGCCATGTGCGTTGCCGCCTCAATCAAAGGCCGCACATCCGGGAAATTCTCCAGGTCGCGCGTCATGTTGTTGGCCCCCTGAAGCTCATGCTCGAAAGTATCCCCGCCGATCACGCGCAAAATCGCAAGGATCCGTTTAAAGCGGACGATCAACTCCCGCACAGCGATGCAGGCCTTCGCGTAAACGAGTGCCTGGTCGGCTTCTTCCAAGGACCGCATCTCATCGAGCTTGTCTTTAACGGCCTTGTCAATGCGCTGAGAATCCGCGTCCACCACCTTTTCAATAGCGTTCGTACGACTATGGCGCTCCGTCGCGGGCCCTGCTTCAGCACCCAGGCGGCAGAGGTCGTCCGCAAGGTCCGTGAGTTCCTTAAAGCGGATCTGCCAGTTGCGCGCAGAAAGCGCAGAGACGTATTCCACGATCGACTCAACGTGCTCACCCAAAACACGCAGTTCTTCTTTGAGTTCGGGTTCAAGATCATGCTGCTTGTCGGTGGGATTAAGGGCGCACCAGAGGGCATGGACTTTGGCGGGCTCGCCCCAGGAGTGATCCGGCATGAGCATCGGTTCTCCGAGCTGCGTGCCCGTCTCATCAATTGCGCAGATCTGAAGGTCAGCGGCCGTGGCGTTCACACGCGGATGAAACCCCTGGTGCAGGGCTTCTTCCAGTACCGGCGAGAAACTCACGGCATAAAAGTGACGTTCAAAGGCACTGCCCGGCACCCAGGCGAGTTTGTTGACGTTGGAAAAGAGGCAGTCGAGGTTCCTCTTTTCGTGAAAGCTCACGTCAAGCGGCCGCCAAAACGGCCGGTCAATTTTGAAAGCGCGCTGAATAAAGAGTTCAGCTGCGGTCGCCTCCCCCCGAATTGCGGTCACCGCGAGCATCGTCGGGCGCTTTACGCCCACCGCGCGGAAGCGTTCCACCCCGGCGTCCGTTTTTTCGGCGCCTTTCGCAGGATCGTCATTGGGAATCGGCAGCCCCGTCCTCGGATCCTTTTTCCAGGACATGGGCTCAGGCCGCACCTTCGGTTTAACGGTCTTTCGGCGCATCATCTGCCAGGCAAAACCGGCAGCCACAGCCGCCACCGCAATTGCGGGCGCCACGGCACCCCATAATTCATGTGAAGCCATCGAAACTGATTCCCTGTGTGTTCTCATCGGCAGGCTGACAACGGTATTGACGCAACCGCACTGCGTCGCTGAAGGTACACTTTCCCCTTTCCCGTTTCAGCCGTTTTGTCGGATTATAGAATCAGGCAGAAGGCGAAAAACAAGACCGCAACACAGCATTAATCGGCCCGAAAGCCGCACTGCGGGCGGCCTGAGCAGTTCTACCTAAACTCAGCATCTGAGCGGAAATACTCATCTCTTTTGCTAGAATCAGGCGCAACCCACCGTGATTAACATAAACATAATCCTTACTATCGGGAGAAGAGCTTTGCCTACGATTGCCAGCGGCTTCAAACTGTCCAACGGGGTAACGATGCCCTGCATTGGTCTGGGAACCTGGCAGGTTCCCGACGATGACGTGCTCGTCAAAGCCATTCACAGTGCGGTGAATCTCGGATACCGTCACATCGACACGGCGCACATCTACGGCAATGAAAGAAGCGTGGGCGTTGCGGTGAGAACGTGCGGTGTGCCCCGCTCCAAACTCTTTGTCACCAGCAAACTCTGGAACACCGACCGCGGCTACAAGGAAACGCTTGAAGCCTTTGAGCGCACGATGGACGCGCTGCAGATCGGTTACCTCGACCTCTTTTTGATGCACTGGCCCGCGGCGCGCGGCGAAGCGATGACCTGGCAGAGCATTAATTCCGGCACCTGGCGCGCGATGGAAGAAATCTACCGCAGAGGGCGCGTCCGCGCGATCGGTGTGAGTAACTTCCTCGTGCATCACCTCGTGCCCCTTTTGGCGCGCGCTGAAGTTGTTCCGATGGTGAACCAAATCGAATTTCACCCGGGCTACATGCAGAAAGCCACTTTTGATTTCTGCCGCAGTCACGGGATTCAGGTGGAAGCCTGGTCGCCTTTAGGGCGCGGCGCCCTGATTCACCATCCGGTGCTCGTTGAACTCGCGCAGCAGCACGGCGTCACCACCGCGCAGATTGCGCTGCGCTGGTGTCTGCAGCACGGTGTGGCGGCGGTGCCCAAATCCCTTAACCCCGAGCGCCAGAAGCAAAACGCGGAACTTTTCAGTTTCAATCTGACGCCCGAAGAAATGGAGCGTTTGGACAACCTCCCGCAGGCCTGCTTCTCGGGACTTGATCCCGATCACGTGACGTTCTGATTTTTGCGTCCGTTACGCAAAACGCCCGGAAGTTTTAAAGCTCCCGGGCGTTTTTATTTCAACCTCAGTTTTTAAGCGCGCGTCATCGCGTCCACTTTGGCTCCCGCACGCATGAGCCGCAGTCCCCAGGCGACCACAAGAAGCGTTACACCGGTATCGGCAAAGACCGCCATCCACATCGTGGCAACGCCCGCCATTGCCGCTACGGCAAAACAGACCTTCACGCCCAAGGCAAAGATGATGTTTTGCGCCATCGTGCGGTGCGTGAGTTCTGAAAGCCGCTTAAACCACGCGATCTTACCCACGTCATCGTCCATGAGGGCAACGTCAGCGGCTTCAATCGCACTGTCGGCACCTTTCACGCCCATCGCAAAACCGATGCGGGCGCGTGAAAGTGCCGGTGCGTCGTTGATGCCGTCACCCACCATGGCGGTTGCCGCTTTCCCTTCCAACGCCTCAATGTGCGAGAGCTTTTCTTCCGGGAGCAACTCCGCCTTGATGTTTTCTGCGGCAATACCAACGGACGTCCCGATCGCCTGCGCCGCACGGCTGTTGTCCCCGGTGAGAAGGTAGGGCGTAATCCCCGCACGCTTCATGGCGGCAATCGCTTCTGCCGCACCGTCTTTCACCGTGTCCGCCACGGCAAAGACGCCCATGACGCCGAACATGTCGCTTAGCGCCACGGCGGTCTGCCCTTTGGCGTGTGCCGCTTCAAAGGCGGCCTTCACTTCCGGTGTTGCAAGGCCCTTACTTTCAAGCCACTTGAGGTTTGTGAAGCGCAGCAGGGCCCCGTCAATGCGACCTTCGGTCCCGGCGCCAGGCAGCGCCTTAAAGTCTTTGACAACGCGCGTCTCCACGTGTTTTGCTTCTGCCGCGTCGCTTACGGCGCGGCTCACGGGGTGAGAACTCATGTCCGCGAGGCTTGCGGCCTGCTGCCAGACCTTCGTTTCGTCACTTGCCCCGATCAGCGTCAACGTCTGAAACTTCGGTTCCCCGCGCGTAATCGTGCCCGTCTTATCAAGCGCCGCGTTTTTGAGGTTTCGCCCCTCTTCCAAGTACACCCCGCCCTTCACAAGCACCCCTCTGCGGGCAGCAAGGGCGAGCGCCGAGACAATCGTCACGGGCGTCGAAATCACCAAAGCGCACGGGCAGGCAATGACAAGAAGCACGAGCGCCCGGTAAATCCACGTGGTCCAGGGAAGTTCCGTCACCAAGGGTCCCACGATAGCGACCGCCACTGCAATCACAAAGACGGTCGGCGTATAGCGCGCCGCAAACTTATCCACAAAGCGCTGCAGCGGCGCTTTCTTTTGTTCGGCTTCCTCGACGGCGCGGATGATGCGCGCACTCATCGAGTCCTTCGCGACGGCGGTTGAGCGGATCACAAGCGTACTTTCAAGCGATAAGGCTCCAGCCCATACCGTTGACCCCGCGGCCTTTTGCACCGGGAGCGACTCACCGGTAATCATCGACTCGTCCATCGAACCCGTGCCGTCTTCAACCACACCGTCCAGAGCGGCGCGCTCCCCGGGCTCCACCCGGTAAACGGTCCCTGCGGGCGCCGTTTCAATCGGGATCTTGGTCCACGTGCCGTTGATTCTGGCTTCAACTTCATTCGGTGCCACACTTAAGAGTGTCCGGATCGCCTTACGGGCCCGGGTCATGCTCAAAGACTCAATCATCTCCCCGATTTCGTAAAGCGTCATCACCATCGCGGCTTCAGGCCAGGCACCGAGGCACGCCGCGCCGGTCACGGCAACGGCCATGAGTGTCGACATGTTAAAGACGCCCCGCACGAGGCAGAGCACACCCTTTTTGATGGTTCCGAAACCGGCTAAAACAATCGCAATAAGCGCCGGCACCATCACGGCCCACTCGGGGAATGTACCCGCAAGTTCCAGGGCTTCCGCGCCAAAGGCAAGCACGAGAGCCGTTCCAAGACGCGCGTACGGGAGTTTTTCGTCCTTTTTAATCCCCGTATCGGTCTTTGTGGATTTGACGGACGCCTTCCAGCCGGCTTCGTTAAGCCGTGTGATGATGCCGAGAACGTGCTCGGCATCGGTCACAAACTGCACGGTCTGCGCCTTGCGGTCAACGGCCGCATCAAGCCCGATCACGTCGAGCACGGCTTTCACATCCGCGTCGCTTGCCATATTCTCCACGGCAAGCACCGTTTCGGAAGCCCCCCCGGCGGTTTTCACTTCCACCGCAGGCATCCCGATTGCCTTAAAGACCGCAAAGATCCCGGCGGCGTCGGCATTTGCGTCGGTCAGCACAAGCGTCACCGTGCGGTTGACGACATCGAAGTGTTTGTCGGCAATAAGGGGGTTGTCTTTGAGTGCCGTTTCGATTTCCCCGACTTCCACGGGGCAGTCCATCGCTTCAACGTAAAGCTTCAGTTCTTTGCCGCCCACGGCCGCGAGAGGCTTGTCTTCAAGGGGCTCCGCGGGCATCCCGAGCTTTTCAAAAGCGGCGAGAATCTGCCCGGTCGTGAGGCCCTCGGTCACAGTCATCGTCACCACGCGGTTCATGACGTCGCAGGTGAGTTTCTCAACATCGGTGTTTCCTTTAAAGGCCTCTTCGATTTCGCCGGCTTCCACCGGGCAGTCCATTGCCTCGACCTTAAGTTTCACCGTACGTCTGGCGGCTGCCGCAGCGACCTCATTAACGACGTCGGCCGGCATATTGAGTTTCTTAAAGGTGGCGAGCACCGCGTCCGTTGTGAGGGCTGACGTGGCCGTCATCGTGACCGTACGGTTCATGACGTCACAGGCAAGTTTCACAACATCACCGTTACCCTTAAACGCTTCCTCAATTTCCCCGACTTCCACCGGGCAGTCCATCGCCGGGACTTTGATCGACAGCGTGCGGTTTTTTGCTTCTTCGGCTTTTTCAGAGAGAACCTCTGCGGGCATTGAAATCTTTTTAAATACCGCAAGAAGCGCGTCGGTTGTAAGGGTGGGCTTGACCGTCATCGTCACCTGACGGCTCATGACGTCACACGCGAGTTTGACAACGTCAGCATTACCCTTAAACGCTTCTTCAATTTCCCCCACTTCCACGGGGCAGTCCATCTCGGGGACCTGTAAAACCACGGTGCGATTTGTTACGGTTTGAATCGAAGCCATAACCACGGACTCCGCAAATCTTTGTTAAGGTATCGCCATTGAAAACCCTGAAGTCACTACAGGGTCAAGCACCAGCCCGCACTTTTTACAATTTTGTCGGGCTTATCATTGTTTTCTCAAACTTTTTTAAACGCATGCGTATCGGAGAACTTGCCAAAGCGACCGGCATTCCCGTGGAAACAATCCGCTGGTATGAAACGAAAGGCCTCATGCCGCCCGCGGTGCGGTCAGACAACAACTACCGCGTCTACGGCGAGCCGCACCTTGAGCGCCTGCGCTTTATCCGGCACTGCCGCAGTCTTGACATCAGCCTCGAAGCCATCGCGAAGCTCCTTAACTTTGATGCTGCCGACAAAACGCAGGCTGAAGCGGTTCACGCACTGATTGCCGAACAGGTGAACGCCATCAGCCGCCGCATTAAGGAGCTGCAGCTTTTGCGTGAGCACCTTTTGGCGCTTGCGCTGCGCTGCCACGGCCATAAGGACGGTGAGCACTGCGGGATTCTCGAGGGGCTTGAAGCTGACGCGAAGGACGGCCAGTGCCGCTGCGGCATCCCCGAAACCACGCTTGAGCTTGAAGACATCCATGCCGTCGGCAGCCAAAAGGGCCTGAAATTTGATACGCCTGCCCGGTAACCTTTTCACTCAAAACACTCACACCCATGCCCAACTCCGTTGAAAATTTTCTGATGACGGCGTTTTCCCTCAAAATGCTCGTCGTTTACGCGCTTGTTGCCGTGATCATCGCGGTGCCCACGTGGCTACTGGTGAAGTTTTCCAGAAACTTCCCGCCGGCAATCACTCACCCCAGCCTTAAAAGCGGCGTGGGCGGGTGGCTCATTGTGTTTCTTGCGGGCCAGGTCGGCTGGTTTATGCGCGGCGTCTGGGAGACCTTTTACCTCGCCGGCGAGCTTTATTTCGTCGTGGAAAAAGCGCCCTCAGCATTAACGGACGCCATGGTCGCGGTTCTCCCCTCCTTTTTCGCGCTCGTTTTCGGCGCGGTCATCCTTTGGCAGATTACGGTCAAACGTAAGCCCTCGGCCGTCGCCGTCACGATCCTTCTGCTCTGGATCATGGGGCCGGGCGTTGCGATGCTGCAGAGCTGGTACTTTAAGGCCACACTCACCACGTTTTCGCTTGTGGAGATTTTCGGCTGGACGATCGGCTGGACGCTTTATCTTGCCGTGAGCCGCCGCGTGGCGCTTACCTACGGGACGCCGCGCGGAAAACGCGGTGCACCGGGGATTGTGGATTTTAAGAACCACTGACCTGTTTCCGTCGTCTGCCGGCTGCGCCGCATCGCCTGCAGGCGACTACAATCTGAGAACAGTTCTCATTTACCGTAAAGGGTTCTTTATGTACCAGATTACCGTCGGTGTGAAAGGCATGGCCTGCGAGATGTGTGAAGCGCACATCAACGAGACCATCCGTAAGAATTTCAACGTGGAAAAAGTCACCTCCTCGCACAAGAAAAACGAGACGGTGATTCTCTCGAAAGTCCCGCTCAGTGAGGCGCAGGTGAAGGCCGCGATCGACCCCACGGGCTACGAGGTCACAAGTTTTGCCTGTGCTGACTACGTGAAAAAGCCGGGCTTTTTTGCCCGACTCTTCGGAGGCGGCTGCTGCTAAGCACAGCGCTTTCTCCCGGAATAGGTTAACGGCCGCCCGCGGGACTTTCCGCGGCGGCCGTTTTTTGTACATTCAGAAAGAATCTTTAGGCTTTCTTCGCGTCTGCTGCAGGTTTCTCAGCGGGTTTGTCAGCGGGTTTCGCCGCGGCCTTGGGTGCAGCAGCCTTTTTGGCAGGGGCCTTCTTGGGGGCTGCCTTCACTGCCTTCTTTTCAGCTGTCTTGGCGGCGGCCTTGGCAGGCGCCTTCACCGCGGGCTTCGTAGCCGGTTTAGCGGCCGTCTTCTTTGCTGCGGTCTTAGCGGCCGCTTTGACGGTCGTCTTCTTTGCCGCGGGTTTTGCGGCTGTCTTCTTCACAGCCTTTGCGGATTTGGTTGCTTTCTTTGCTGCCGCCTTTTTGGCGGCAGCGTTCTTCACTTCCGTCTTTTTGGCGGCGGGCTTTTTCTCAGTCTTCACGGCCTTTTTGGCCGCAGACGCCGTTTCAACGGCAATCTTCAAGGCCTTTGCCTTGGCGGTAAATTCCGTCGCAGACAACGTGGTCTTCACTTCCACCGGTGCAATGCCCGTGCCGATTTCAAAGTCAAGGCCGAGCGCGTCGGAGGTTTCGGCACCGATCTGGCGCAGACGGTGGGCGGCCGCACCTTCGGAGGTATCAAGGGCCGGGCTGAAGCACTCCCAGCCGTCCGTAACCGGAAGGCTCATGAACTCTTCAAAGACATTCACAATGGCGGCATAGCCCTTTTTGGAAGCTGACCCGATCCATTCGGCGGGCGTCATAAACTGCAGATCTTCAAGATCATCGTCCAAGGCTTCGGCGTTGGGTTCGAGTTCGTCCAAAAGCGCTGCTTCATCGTCCGTGAAGTCACGGTCACCGTCGTTGATCGCCTTTTCGTAAACCGCGTCAATTGCCGAGGAAAGCTTGTCGAGTTCACCACCGATCACGTCCTGCGCAGCACTCATGAGACCAATTGCCGCCGTCAGAATATCGGGGTTGGTTTCCACGGCCTTCACAAGCTTGGCGGGATCCTTTTTCCAGCCCTTTTTCAGATCGGCTTCAAGCGCCTCACCGAAGGTACGGGGTTCAAAGTCTTTGACAGTCAGCACGCCGCCTTTGCCGATAAGGTAGGTTGTCTTCTTGGCCATGATTCTGAAAATCCTTGAGAAAAAGTTTGTGTTGACCCGCCCTGCGCCTGTGTTTGTGGTGTGCGACATGCGGTGACGCGTGAAGAATAGCGCGAAAAACGCACCTCATGTAAAATCGGCCGCTCAAAACCTTGGCCGGTTCTGCCTGCCGCCGGTTTTGAAGTTTTCCTTCTGCCCGTTTTTTTCTCGGGCAGATGCACCGGAAAACAAGGGCCCATAGCTCAGTCGGTTAGAGCAGGGGACTCATAATCCCTTGGTCGTTGGTTCGAGTCCAACTGGGCCTACCATAATTCGAATTTCAGATATTCTCAGATAATCTCCCTCAGTCTCCATTGTTCACCTAATACGATGAATTTAAATGGAAACACTGCCTACCGTCAGTCTCTGTTGTTCTCTGTCGTTCTATATCAAACTCCCTCCAGCTCGCGAATGATTTCACCCAACTATGCTCCCAATGGGTATGATTTCTTCGGAATTTTTCATTTTTTCTTCGGAACTTTTGGGAGCATAGCCTCCAACCCAGCAAGAGAGCGGCATGAGAGTAGCTGAACGCCTCACAGCGATACGACTGAAGACCCTTGAAAAGGACACTGCCTGCGGCGTTGTGCCGGGGCTTTATGTGACTGTCCGGAAGCTCGCCGACGGATCGTTTGCCAAGTATTTTGTTCTCAAAGATCGAAAACAAAAACGCTCCTACACCATCGGAAAATTTCCGGACATCTCACTCTCAGAAGCATTCACCAAGGCAGCAGAATGGCGAGACCTCATCCTCAAGGGCGATGACCCTTCCAAACAACTCTTAGAGGCCTCCTCTCCCCAAAAACTGACGTATGAGAATCTCATGTTTCAATGGGTTGAATTCAACAATAAACGCGGCCGGTGGAAAGATGACAAGAAACCTCGACTCGGCGTGTGGCAAGGATATTTCAGAAACCACATCCCAGACTCGCTGCGCCAGTGTCCGGCCGCTGAATTAACGCCCGAGATGTTTGCTGACGCGCTGTCGGAAAAATGGCGGACCATGACCAACACCCCGGAAAAGATTCTTGCTGACACCAGGAATGCCATTGACTGGGCAATCCGACAAGAAATCATTCCGCCAATGATCAACCCGGCGCGCATTCACGGCGGAAAACTTGGAGACCTACTGCCGTTGAACAGACCGGAAACCGGCCACGAACCGGCTCTCCCCGTCCAAAAGATGCCGGCATTCTTCAAAATGCTCATGGAATACACCCTTTCGAGCCCTGCCGCCAGATGCTTGGCCTTTGCCATCCTGACGGCAGCTAGAAACTCTACCGCTCGAGAGGCCACTTGGAGTGAAATCCAAAAGGACGATGACGGCAACTGGATCCACCTGATTCCGCGTTCACGCATGAAGGTCAAGGCCGAAGGCTTGCCGTTTGACCGAAAGACCCCTCTGAGTTCCGTTGCGGTCAGGCTGCTGGAAACCATGCCGAGAGTCAAATATGAAGGACAGGATTACCTCTTTCCCAGTATCTTTCAGCGCAGCCTCAAGCCGATGTCTCCGGAAGCCTTCTCGCGCCTCTTGAAAAGAATGCACGACCGCCAGCGCAAAATTGACGGTATCGGCTGGGTTGATCCGGAACAAATCCACGGAGCAACGCAGACACCCCGCATTGTGACGCTGCATGGCTGCGCCAGAGCAAGCTTCAATACCTGGGCCAAGGACGGGAAACGATTTGGACATCCCTTCTTTCCAAAGGATGTCCGGGAGAGCTGCCTCGACCACAGAAATGAGTCTTACCAGTGTGCCTATGACCGCGACCAAGCCACTGGAGAAATGCGCGATGTCTTTGAGGCCTGGGGACAATTCCTGACACAGGAAATGGATGACTTCAACTAAAAAAGGCGCCATAGGGGCGCAGCCCCATGACGTCATGGACGATGAAGTATTTCCTTTACTGCTGATCGATCTGATGATAACCGGATGACCAATCGGCTGCCCTCTTCAAGAGATTCCGCACTCTCAACAAGAAGGCGTCTACATTCTGCGATTCGTCGCTCACAAAGCTTTCCGGAATCGCAGGTGCCGGCGGGCACTCGACCACCGCCGGCGGCCGCGCCGCGCAGGCGCTCAACATCCCGCCGCATACCAGCAAGCTGAGAGTCAAGCGCATTGATTTCAGCCTGCTTCTTGTCGACCGCGTCGGCGAGCTTCTTCGCATTGTCTGTCTCCCTTTTCGTGAGTTCGGCCTGGTACTTCTGAGCCGCGGCCGCGTAGCCGGCTTTAAGGCGCGCGATGTCTGCAGTGCGCAGGGCGTCCGCAAAGGCGTATCCGGCGCTGAAGACGACCACGGCCGCAGCGAGGTAGAGCCACTTGGCCATCTTTAAATCAGCCAACCGCCGGCAAAGAAGCAGATCATGCCGAAGCCGACACAGACAGGCGCCCAGAAGAGACGGCACTTGCGGCGCGTCTCGGTATCGAGCTTGGCCTTCTCGGCCTTGAGTTTTTCGTAGGCGTCCAGCGTGAGATCTTCGACCTTCACGCCGATTTTCTTAAGCCATTCCTGAAAGTCTTCGCTGTTCATCACATACTCCTTGAAAAATTTAAAAACGTATTTGATGATTTCTTCTTTGGTCATTTTTTGCAGTTGTCCCAGCGCGCCTTGAATCCTCTGGCATCAACATGCACAAAGCTGTCATACAGCCCCACTCCGCCGTCAGAATTGAGCTCCAAACAAAGATCCTGCAGCTCAGGAAGATCCTCCAGGTTCTCCGGCCTGATGTCTGCTGCAAGCCCCTGGACGTGGTAAGAGTTCTCCACGCCGCCCACAGCGCGGTTGTGCTCTGGCGAGCGATAAGCACTGTTGACAATGATCTGCCGCCCCCATGCCGTCCGGATCCGGTTCAATAAAAAGAGCAGCTCGGATCTGACCTGCTGCTCCCCGAACGGCGAGTGCTGGCCGTCCTTGCTGGCGAGCTCCTTTGTGTCAAAGTATCCGATTTTCATTTTTGTAACGGTCCTTCTTTCGGCTTGTCGCCGATCTTTTCCACTGATTCATCTAGCCGGGCGTTGATCTGTTTTAGTGCCTTGCGGATGATCGGAGGGATGCATCCGCCGAGATCCATGCGATCGAGGTTCTCGATGATGCTCATGAGTTCTGTGAAGCCGTAGGCCGCGATGACAATGCCTTGGAACACAGCGAGATAGCCCAGCGTGTAGGCAAACTGCACGTCAAGGCCGTGCGCAAAGCCCACGACAACAAACATCAGGCCCTTTTTCAAAAGCCCATGAGACACGATCCGGCTCTCAAAGTCGCGTTTGACGAACGCGGCCGCCATGCCCGTCACAAGGTCTGCTCCGACAAAGATCGCGAGCCATATGATGAGCGGCTTGGTATCGAGACCGAAGAAAAATGAAAGAGCGCCGGTGAGGGCGCCCACGGCCGCGGCAAGTATTTTCTCTGTGCCAACAGGCAAAAAGTCAGGCGCCATGTGCATCCTCTCCGGCATAAATCACTCCCGCAGATCCGGCGGGAATTGCCGCCGGCCCTTTTCGCTCTTCCACGACTCTTCGCAGTGGTTCTTGTCGAACCACAGCAGGGCATCGATCAGCCGCTTTGGCCAGAGCCGCTGGCCCGAGCAGTATTCCCGCCAGGCCCGGCTCGACAAACTCTCATCCGGCCACCCGCCGATCAGGGCGTTGGCGAGTTGATCCAACGCGATCAGCACGTTCTTGATGTATGCGTACATCACGCGGCCGTAAAGTCGACAGGGACAAACTTGATCTTGATTTTCGCGAGGTCTTCTTTCGTCTTCGCGTCATCAATCTCGTCTCGCGTCTTCCACTTGTAGTCGTAAGCGGCGAGGCCTGCAGTGATAATTTCCTGATTCAAGACCTGAAGTTGCTCAAGGTTGAGCGGGTGTTTTACGTTGTTGGCGTCCATAAATTCGACGCCAGCTGCGGTGTAGGCGTTCTGCGCCTCTAAAGCCTCGACAAGGGCGCCGACGTCAGTTTTCGCACGGTCGTCGCTGTCAGCCTCAAAGCCGAGAGAAGACTTTAAGGTGGCGGCTTCACCGCGCCAGGCAGTAAAGGCACCGTCCAGCTCACGCTTCTTTTCTTCTTTCAGCTCATCGACCGTCTTTTCCGGAATCTTTTCAACAATCCACTCCAGATCAGGCCCACGTGCGATTCGATGCGTTGTGCTGCCCTCTGTGAGCTTTTGGAACAACTGGCGAAGCTCATTGCATCTTTGCGTCTGGGACTGATGAGAAACCGCCCCCATCGCAACACAATCTTCTGCCGTCTTTGGTTTCGGTTCCTTAATCCATGAGGACTTATCGTCCGATAGGCGGTAAAACGACTGGGCCGCAGCCGGATCCTCTGCGGGCGCATCAATCTGCGCCACATCATCCGGAAGCAGCAACTCTCCGTCCGGCATTTCCATCACCATCTTGAAATCGCAGAAATAGCCGTCCTCATCAACGCAGGGTAAACGAACTAATTTTGATGCCATGTTAAAAACTCCAATTACCTCAAAAAAGTTAGCCGCACTTAAGCCGCGCCAAAAGCGCTACTCAATCGCGGTTGGTTACGGGCTGTCTTTAAAAGTTCAGCCATCAGGCACTAAGTCCTGGGTACTGCGAATCTGCACACTCGGCCGTGTAGCCGACTTGGCCATCGGCCACTTCCCTGAAATGTCCCTGGCCGAAGCAAAGCAAATCGCCCGCAGAAAGCGGAAAGAGCTGGGCCAGGAGCCGCCTCTTGGCTACACCCTCAAAGATGCTTTCCACTTATGGTGCAATTTAAAAAAGGGGAGAATCACGAGCTACGCTGACGAACGACGAAGGCTCGAGAAGTACGTCATTGGTCCTCTGGGGAATCGCCAAATTGACGAAATCACCGCGCCGCTCATGATCCAAATCGTTCGGCCAATTGAAACCGCCGGACACAGAGCAACACTCAAGCGCGTCATCATGCGGGTGCGCGAAATCCTAGACTTAGCGGTATGTGCCGGCTACATTCAGCACAATCCAATTGATCGCCTAAACCGCATCTTCGCCCCGCCAGTCACTCGCCCCATGCCGGCCCTTCCATGGCAGGAGCTCGAATCAATCATGGCTGTCATAGCCGCCGCCCCGACCAGGCTACAAATCTTGTTTCTTTGGTCGCTATGCTCAATGCTGCGGCCAGGCGAAACTGCAAAGCTCAGGAAAGACTGGATTAAAGACGAAACGCTGACCATTCCCGGAGACCAGATGAAAAAGCGCCGGCCTCACAGGGTTCCACTAACAAATTTCATGCTCCGTCTACTGGCGGAGGAACACAAACTCTCACCTCACCCGAAAAATGCCTTTGTCTTTTCAGGCATGCGGTCAAACGAGCACATGTCAAGCCAGAAGCTTGCCAAGTACCTTCATCAGACAACCCTTTCAGGAAAACTCGTTGCTCACGGACTGCGGTCAATCGCCAGGAGCTGGCTGGCAGACCACGCCATCCCGTTTGAAGTTGCGGAATCATGCCTCTCTCACGTGTCCGGGAGTCAAGTTTCACGCGCTTACCAAAGGTCTGATTATTTGGAGGCAAGACGCCCCGTCATGGACGCGTGGTGCTCTTATGTATACGGCTGTGCCCTGAGAGCCGGTCTTCTTCCACACATTATCAGCGCCAATGAGGAGGCCAAAGAAAAGTCTTAGCCCAAACCACAGGGGGCAGCCACCAGTATTCAGCCCCCTATCTTCTGATGATTTATAGACAGTTTGGGCACCGGACATCACGGGTTCTGTTTCACCAAACTTCAATGGTGATGCTGGTGGCTTTCATTTTTCTAGTGGTGCTATATATTCCGGTTGCGTTTAATCGTGGCAAAAAGGTTGATTTTCATGCGGATGGACCGCTACGGTGATGACTATGCTTTAAATTTTGCCGCCCATTATTCAAATAATGCGTACGGAAATTCATCATCTGTCTCCGTTCCTGCGGCTATTCACTTGATTATCATCAGGACATAAGCCGCGGCGACAGACACTGATGACGATCTTCCATACGTACTGATCATACGCGCCGGCACGCATCCGGACGTTAACAATCGGATCCGGCCCGGGCGCTACGGACTTTTTGTCACTGTATTCCCGAGTCTTCTGTCCAGAGGGCACCGTATAGATCCTCCAGGCGCTCCTCATGCCGAATGATGCCGGACATTCATATCCACATGAACGGCATTCTTGCTGAATCGACGGCACGCTGTTGACATGACCACGGGGCTTTATCGCTCGATAGCCGGAGACCAAGTCCAATGATGCGGCGGACAGAATACCACTGTTATAGGTTATGGCTTCTGCGATACGAATCACTAGGAAACTATCAATGGTCGAGTCTCTCGGCCTGTGCCGTGTGATTATCATCAGTGTAGGCAGCGGAGAACTCACACCGTTGATGTTCCATATGCCATTAGATTGGAAGCAGCCACACGAGCTTAAAATTGTTCTGTTGGCATCTTGCAAGGTAATCTATGATTCCTTCGGGCTGTGCCAGAACGCGAATATGTGCCAGCTTGCTATGATACTGTAATTCTCGTATCACGGCATTAACCGGCGGACATACGAATATACCGGAGGTTAAGTTTCGATAGGTACGAGCCTGGACGCAAGTCCGGTGAGTCTAGTCGAAATGTCTGCCAAAGGCGGGCTATTCCATTCGCCAGAATGGTAGATTCCCTCACGATCGTACGCCCGATGGCCGAGCATCGGGACATAGGAAGCCTTCCGGTTTGTTGCGGCTTACACGCTAATGATTATCCAACGTGATAATCATTAAGGACGGCCACAGCTTAACTGGCCGGACTAACCGTCGGAATGTCCGAAATATAGTGACGCCGAGCTCCTGACAATATCAATATCGGCAGGCATGCTCTTGCGGACAGGCATCCATTATGAACGGACGTTATGAGCATCAACTGTCATCCGTTGGAGGAACGACCGAGCCGCATTAAGCATAACGGGGCCATTATTTCTGGACTATGCAATCAGACAGTTTTGTGGTTGACTGCGCTTTTGCTTGATAGATACAGTTAAAACGTCAACGGCATGCCAGACGGTCTACTCCGACTCATGATGCGCCTAGGTGCATTCTGATCCGCTAGTAGCCTGTAATGGACCTCAGCTAACTGGAGTGTATACTCCGCCTGAGAATATGACGTTACGTTGCATCCTGAATATCAGCATAATAGCCGGCATAACGCACCAGGTCATGATTAATCCAGATATAATGCTCTCGCTGCTATAGAATGGCCGGACATCCCATACTGCGATGAAGTTTGATCGTATAGCACGCCTGAATGGATCTGTCCCAAGCTCCTGCTGTTATTCGCTCATAGCGGAGTCAATTCAAATTCCGGACGTTACGTCCGTATATCAACCACTGCAATTGTGTATTCGTGGCTTCACTTTCCGTGAAGCCTCATATATCCGGTGCTTTCTAACAATGTCTACGTGCCGATGCTGCTGCTACGCTTGATGATTATCAGTGTACAGAGGTGGCACTCGCACTGATCTCATGATGTTTCCGTAGATAGCCTGTCTAATTGCAAGCCGAAATAACGCTAAGACACAGATGAGTCTCTCGTACTGGCATCGGCCGAATCCGAGTATCAACGTTACCTTGGGATGCTGAATAGCACGTCCCCTTTGGTCGGTCACCGCTGTCCTTCAGGCGTCATAGCCGGATGTACAGTGCCACTTATGTCCGGCCGGACATAACAGGATACGATCAGCCCAAAAGATACACCAACAGTACGGAGCATTCCAGTAGATGGCTCATTTAACGGCGCTTTCTATAGCAATTATCTAGCGGGCGGCAAGTGGAGCATGGTCTGTCGATGATTCAGCAAATGCTCAGTATGGGCTCGCGCTTCCGAGCTGGGTATTCAGACGTCGACTTACGGCCATGTCAAGCGGATAGTGTCCGTCCCGGCATGCTATGCCTTGATAATCATCTAGCGTGTAAGCCGACCGGAACAGATGACCGCCGGACCAGTGCCGGCCGTAGACAAATGAAAGCGCACCAGAATCAGCCATTGAGACGTTTGGTGAAGAAAGAACCCGTGATGTCCGGTAACCCAGCACTTACGTAGCTACCGAGGTTTCCCGTGTTGGTTGTGCCCAACACATGCCTACCATTGAAATTAGGCAAATTAAACGTGGTAGAGCCGTTGCCTGATCCATACCGGGTACCAATGGCCGCAAACAACTTGGCATAGGTCGTTCTGGAGACCGCTGCACCGTTACATAAAAGCCAACCGTCAGGGATCGTGCTGCCGGCAATCATTTTGTAATCACCGGGCTGAGCCCCTTCGCTCACTGTGATGTCAATCACCTGATCGACATCACCGTTGTATTCGCCGACCTTTACGCCGTTCACATTGACAGTGAGCTTTTTCTGCTGAATGTCGACTGCGACCGCCTTGCCGCCGTCATAATCCCCCAGCTTCGTGCCATTTCTTTTAATCGTCAGTGCATACGGACTCTTGAGGCTCGTCGGAATCTTCGGAAGCGTTACGTTATACGTAGCCTTATTGCTCCCGTCATACGTCACCTTCGTCACACCGCCGATCTGCAAAGTAAGCGCCTGAGGATTTTTCAGCGACTTCGGAGTGCCGCTCAAATCCGAATAATTCCCGCTCGTTGCCACTTTCGCGGCATCTTCCACATTGCCGATGCGCGTGATCGGCATATCAATCGTTGTTACCCCGTCTGTCGGATCCTTTGAGATCAGACAGACGTCTCTCTGCTTCAACATCAGAAACTCCTTCAGGTTAACCCATAAGTCGGCTTGTCTGCCGGTCTTTCAAGGGAATCTCCAAAAGCCTTTACCGTCAGATTCGAGGCGGCCTCCAAAACCTTAATTCGTTTTTCAGCCGCCTGAAGTTCCGACAGCAGAGCCCCCGGATGACCGCCCTTGGTCTTCCCGTCAAACACATGCACCCGCTTGGTGTCCGTGTTGATCGCCATAACGCCCGCCGTAGCGGCCGTTGAGGCAATCTTGGAAGAAGTCCCCCAGTAAACGGTCTTCCGGTAATTCATCAGGCAATGCTCCCCAGGTCAAAATCAGCTGCCAGGTCAGCAGGAGAAATCTGACTCTTGTGCGCCAAAGCCCCCAAAGCTGCAATGGCGTCATTGGCCGTCTTGGCATCATTGATACCCTGCTGCGACTTCTTGTCCGTAGCCTGCAGTTCTTTCTTGGTCGCATATCCGGACAGATCCTGTCTTGCGCCAACCTCCGCCCACGCAACCCACGTCACAGTCCCGCCGCCGGCAGCCGTACCGGTACGCATAAAGACGCGTCCCTGATCACCGTCAACACCGCGGATAACTTGCAGAATCACAGATCCGCTTCTGCGCACAGAGACCTGAAGGTTCTGATACGTGTCAGAGACACCACTGGGGAGATCCTTTGCCGTCGGGACAATAAACTCTCCTTCGTCTGTGAGACTGTTCAGGCCGATTGCTTCGCTGCCGCCACCTTCGGTAGCAGCTCCCGCCTTGAGCACGGTCCCGTTGAGCTTTGCAGAAAGCTGTGCGCTCGACACGGCATCAATATTCGTGCGGGCCTGCGTCTTCTGTTCGCTCGTGAGCTGCTGTGCCTCATAACTCACATGTTTGCCGGCAACTGTTTGCAAGGCCGTGAGAGCGTCCTTGTTGTTCTTGATGGCATCCGCAACTTCCTTGAGCGTATCCATCTCAGCGCCGACACCGTTAAGCAGATCATTCTTAACCTGCTGTTTGGCCTGCGTCACCAAATCTTCTGTCTTCTGAGAGCTGTAGACCTTGTTGGCAGCCTTGGCCGTATCATCGATGTTGGGTTTGCCGTCCAACGTAGTCTGCATAGCATCAGTCTTTTTCTGCAACGCCGCAATGGCCGCAGCGTTGGTCTCGGTCTCCTTCTGGACGTCGGTGACATCCTTCAGCAACGCCCCCGGCAGACCGCCCGGAGTCTTGCCGTCCTGAATGTGCAGACGGTGTGTATCCGTATTGATGACAATGACCTTGTCCTTACCGGTAAAGCCGGCAAGCTGCTCAGTGGTACCGCCCAATTGTTGAATCTGAATCGGTTCAGCCATTTAAATATTCCCCAAATCAATTGAAGTAGAAAGCTCGGTCCGGCCTACATAGTCAAGCTCTGAAAGCTTCCCGAGATGCGGGAGGTTGCTTAACTCCCGGTAGTCCAAAACGCCCAGACGCGCAAGCGACTTCGTAATCGAATATGTCCCCGCCGCCTGATCAATCCGGACGATCTGATAAAGATTGCGCGATGCGTCAATCACAGAATCGCCTTCGCGCACGTTTTTCTTTGGCTCAAGTTCGTCCAGGGGATTCCCTGCACTTGAAGCCTCCAGCACCCGCCCGCACCAGCGGACGGAGAAGCCCTGGATCTCAATCGACTGCAAGAGCGACACCGCGCCGATGTTCTTCCGGGCCTGTTCCTTTTGTTCCTCAGTCAGGTTTTGCTCCGTAAAAAGCACCCCGTGCTTTGCTCCGGCCGGCCCCTGAATGCCGGGAACCTCAACAACCACAACATCCGGTGAATGCTGCGGCCTGACCTGACCGGGAAAGCACTTGCGCAGAACAAAGTCCGCCGGCGCGATCCCGGTTTTTCTGTTTCCGTCAAACACGTCTCACCCCCGAATGAACACAAATCCAACCGTCAATCACCCGTGTCAGGCGACCGTCCGGTGATTCAATGAGTAAGTCCCAATAAAAACGGCCGGGTGTGTACTCGGCCGTAATTCCCCGCGGGAAGGTCATTCGTATGCGCCCTCCGTCTTCAATGACAAGACGCTCATCGGAGGTCTTCAGAGAGTCAAGCCACGTATCATCCTCTGCGCTGCGGATCTGCATATCGGCCTCAAACCCTGTCAGATCCATCGGTCCGCGACCGTCCCTGAGGGCTAAAACGTAATCAGCATCCGTCCCGCGCCAAATCTCGAAGTTAAATCTTGCCGTCACGATTAAGCCCTCACTACGTCAGACCATAGGTCGGCTTACCGTCAGCACGAACACTTCTCTCGCCGTTCCCATGACGAAGCGCAGCCACACCGGAAGGCGTCACAGCTCTTGTTGCGTCACTTCCGGCTAGCGTTTCCTCGGTCGAGGCGATCTCAATGAGTCCGGCCCGTGACTGTGTGGACGTCAGCGACTTGAGCCCTGCCGGCGTCACGATGCGCGAATCGTCCTCACCAGCCACAACCTCCTCCGGTGTCGCAAGCTCTGCCATACCCGTTCGGTCTTTTGTGGCCGTCCGCTTGGTAAGGCCATAAGGCGTCACCGCCCGTTCTTTATCCGCACCGGCAGTAACCTCAGCATCTGTTGCAATCTCAATGAGACCGCGTCTTGCATCAGTCGAAGTCAGCGTTTTGAGCCCCGCCGGAGTTACCACGCGTGAGCCGTCACGGCCCTCAACGGTCTCTGCGTCCGTTGCAAGCTCGACAATGCCGCGCTTGGTGGTGGTTGCACCGTTAAGCTGGAAGTTCGTATCCCCAATCGTGACAGAATCCGGATTGATGTTCGTGAGCTCCAGATCAATCGCCATAAAGGCCTCAGCAATCGAAGCCTTCTGGATGATCGGCACGGCCCGGGAGCAGACGGCAAAGAGCGTTCCGGAATCCGTGTAGATACCGACCTCATAAACCGTGTAAGCATCCGCGCTGTCATCACGAACCGACACATGCAGGCGGTTATCGCCGATAGCGCCGCCGGCAATCGCTGTGAGGCGCTTAAATTCAGCCTCAAGGGCCGTCGTTCCGACAGATGCCTCATACTGGCCTGTTCCGAAAGCGACCTGTGTGAGCACCACCGGAGTTGTACCGTTTTGCTCCGCGTTAATGATCTCAGCAAGACCTGCCTGGGTAATCAACATACTTGCCGCAGCCATCATTCACCTCCCTTCCCAGCAGCCCAATCATTAATCAGACGCGCAAACAAAGCCGCGGCAGTGGCCGGCGTCAGCACATGTGTTTCGTCAATACCTCTCACAGCCTCTTCTTCTGTCGCAAGCTCAACAAGCCCCAGACGGCCGTTCGTTGCCGTCACCTGCCGGAGCACCGAAGGCGTAATGAACTTGTCGGCAGAAACGCCCCTGAGCGCTTCAGCCAGGCTTGCAGCTCTCGCATCAACTGCCGCCTTAAGCGCTACTGACGTAACAGCCTTCTGATCGTCTGTGCCCTCAACGGCCTCGACCGTCGTAATGAGAGCAATGAGGCCGCGCCTTTCAGTGGTTGCAGTAACCGCTGTCATCGCCGCAGGCGTCAGAGCCTTCTGAGAGCCCGTTCCTGCCTTTGCCTCATCGTCCGTTGCAAGCTGGACAACACCGGCGTTAGCCGTAGTAGCAGCCGCGTTGCCGAAACTCACGTCCCCGAATTGGATCGACTTCACGTCCACATCGGCAAACGTCACGTCAAGGGCCAGCAACAGTTCAGTTGCCTTCGTTTTCTGAACCACGGGCTCTGTCTGCGAACAAACCGCAAAAAGCGTTCCGTCGGCAAGAAAAATGCCGACCTCATAAACCGTATAGGCATGAGCATCGGCATCCTGCATCGCTACATGGATGGCACCGTCTCCTGTGCCGCCGCCCTCGATGATCGGCAACCGCTTGATTTCCTCCGTGAGCGCCGTCTGCGACTCGGAGGGAGTGTATTTCCCCGCGCCCACGCCAATGTGGCTGATCGTCACGGCATTCGTCCCGGTCTGCCCGGCATTAACAATGGCCTGTCGTCCGACCTTAGTCACGACCATTTTCACTTTCGACTCTCCTCTGCCGCCAGCACCAGCCGCCGCTTAATAAGCGGTCGCACTGCAGCAACAATTCCAACCGTTCCGGAAGACCTGACTTCCGATGCGTCCGTGGGATAAATCTGCGCAAGGACAAGCGGTCTCAGGTACGCCGCCGCGTTGATTCCGCCCTTGGCGTTCTGCTGAATCGTCAGGGTGTAATGACTTCGCAGGGGTTTTGCGTCATCAACCAGAGACACAATGTCTTCCTGCATCTCAACGTCAATAGTTCCCTCGACGTCAGCCTGAGTTGCCACGATCTCAAACGTATGTGGCTCTCCCTTCGGCGTTTTCTGCCACCACTCCCGGATAACAGCCGCAGAAGAAACAGACGCAAGCGCCTGTTTGACCGCCTCTACCGTTCCCTTTCGCCGTTTGTCGGCAATGGCCGTTTTCAGCACACTGCGCTTAACGGCCAAAGGCCATGTGTCGCGCCACACCGAAACGTCATACTGTGTTGCAAGATGATCCAGGGCCGTGCTCGACTGACGGTCAATCGAAACGTAGATCGACGGAATATCCACAAACCCCGAAGCAATCTGAAGTTGCGGATCAATGGCCTTGGCCGCAGCAGCAACGCCCTCATCCTTTGCAATCGAATCCGGCAGCAGGTCATCCAGAACCACTTTTTCCAGTTCAATTGCCATCGCTATTCCGCCTTTGTGCCTTCATAAACAACCGTTACCTTGGTGCACTGCGCTACCTTGCTGCCGGTGAGTTGCACAAACGAAGACGGCTGCATGCTCGAATCATCCACGCGGGCAGCACCGGCGTTGATCACAGCCGCCACCAGACGCCCGGGCAAAATGTCACGTCCGATCTTTGACTGCTGCCATACGCGGTAGCTTTCAACTGCCTCATTCACAGCCTTCTGAATGAACTGCGCCTTGGGCTTGTCCTCATCAAGGATCCAGTAATGCAGCACGATCTCATAGGGAACCGCCTCGGGCGAAAGTACCTGAACGTAGTCAGTGAGCGGCCTGATCGTGTCGGAGCTCAGGTAGTCGCGAATCTGCGCAAGAACTTCTTCAGTGGGAAGCACGCCTCCCTCCAGTAGCGGGTAGACATCTACTTTCCCCGGCACCGGAGACACAACCGACACGTCAATCACCGCAGAGCTCACCGACTTTGCGTGATAGATGTAGGCCTTGCTGGGGCCAGCTACCGAAAAGCTGTTTGGCGCAAGCCGCACACGCTCGGCAAACTCTGCGTCACTTTCAGCATCGGCCCCGCCGGTCGTAATCGTGATGTTTTCAGCAGAAGCCACAAAAACAGACGGAATAACCATGGTCGAAATCTGGCCTGCCAGGTAGTCGTTCCCGACAGTACCGGACTGCGTGCAGGTAGCAGTTACTTCACCTTCAAGTTTTCCTGCAGGGATTTCAAGAGCACTGTCCGTAGCAAACGTCACCACACCATTTGTCACCTCAAAGCCCTCTGGGATCTCATAAATGTTTGCCAGGGCCTGAGCCAACCTGAAGCGGAGGGTGGTTTTGGCGCTGCTTTCCGCCAGACGTTTCACCGAAAGGTAGCTCCCCAAGGCGTCCAGATACTCACCCTGTGCGTAAGAGAGAAGATTTTGCTGTGCCGCCGTGTTCACCGCCGCACGCTGCTGGATGAGGATGTCGGCAATACTGAGCAGGAAAAGTCTCACCGGATCCCCGGCTGCAAGGCTTCGCCCGGTAATCTCCTGGTACTTCGTCAGAATCTCAGACTTGATGCTTTCGGCATCCGTTGTCAGAAACTCAACCGCCGGCAGATTCCAGCGCGGAAAACTTTCTGCCATCACTCTTCTCCCTCGTTCAAGATGGAAACAATCACCCGCGGCCTGATCAGGCCGTCCATGGCTTCTGATTCCGTCCCTTCAAACTCAACCGATTCAACGCGAACGCGCGGCTCATAGGACTCAACTGCCTCAATCACCGCCGCTGTCATCAGGCTGCGTGCCACCGGATACGGTTTATCCAGATGCTCCCATACGATCCCCAGATCACGGTCCAGCGGGACACTGCCCTTGCGTGTTGCCAGGATGGTGCGCACGTTCTGCAGGATTTCTTCACGCTCAGAAGACGGCTGAAAGCTCACATCCCTCACCGCAGTCACTGCATAAGCCATCAGACCACCTCCGACAATTCAACTGACGCTTCAGCCACAATGCAGACACCCGCTCCGGTGTGGAAACGCCGCTCTTCCGAAACGGACTCAATCACAAATCGCCCGAGATACTCACCACCGATCACCAGAACATGGGACTCATGCCCATCCGTCAGGCGCTTTAACATCGTGAGCCCAAAGAGCGGCGGAACGTTCAGTGACGTATCAAACCGCAGCCGCAGGCTGATGCGGTCAAGTTCCGGGCCGATCCATTCAAGTACCGGCTTTTGCCCGATGACATCGTGCTTTGCCCACCTCACCGAGCGGCTTCTCGCCAAATCCTTAAAAGTGAACACCTTGTCAAAAGCGCAAATAAAAGGGACCGTACCGAACACTCCCAAAACGGGCATCAGCTTGCTCATCTTTTAAGCTCCTTAATGGGGCTCGGACGTTTCTGCGCCGTCCCCTTGTTCCTTGTGCGTGTGATTCTTCAGACTGATCTCGCCCGCGGTCACGTCACCGTCAGACTTCACATCGCCCGTTGTTTCAAGCGACCCCTCAACCTTGGCAGTCGCTCCGCTGCCGCCGGAAATCGCAAAGCCACCCTTGCCGGTAATCAACTGCTTCACCGTGAGCGCTCCGTCAACCATCACGTTTCCGGTGACATGTGTATCAGGCGTATCAACCGTCACCTGCATGGACGCCTTCACTGTGGCCGTTTTACAGGTCACCGTCACGGCTTCCGGAACTGTGGCCGATACGTTCTTTCTGTCCGCCGTCAGCACCGTGCCTTCGATAATCGCCGTCAGCACGTGGGCTGCCATATCGTAGGAAATGCGCGTCCCGTCTTTAAACAACGTCGTGCGCTTGTTCTCATCGCTTTCCGGAAGTTCAATTTCACCCGCGTAAAAACTCCCGATAATGAAGCCTTCCTCCGGCCCCGTCGGCAGGAAAAGGCAGAGCACATCCTCGCCGACATTGACGCTGTTGAAGTCCTTCGTGGCAAAGGTGTTGCGCTGCAGAATCGGCAGGTCAAAAGAAACCGTACCGTCATCATCGTCAAAAACCACGCGGGCCGTTCCCTTTTTCGGGTTGATACTTGAAACCTCTCCGATCCGGATCAGGTCATTAATCTTTTCCGGCAGCGCGGAGTGTTCAAAAAGTCCCATCTCAATACGCGTTGTTCACACGCCTCAAACTGATGTCCGTTCTGTAGCCGGACGAATCCAGCGAATGCACTGCTTCTTCGATGATGAAGTTCCCGTCAAAGCTGCCGAAGCCGCTGCACTCAACAACGGCACCGGCCACAAGCATGACATCGCCAATAACTGAAATCCGCCCCGTCACCCGACGTTTGTTGAGGCTGCGCAACTTTGCCGTTGCAAGGCGCTTTGCCTCCTCAAGGGACTTAGCCCGGCGCTTGAGGGCATACTCCTGCCCGTTCGGATCGGCATCCGGATCGGTGGCCGTGTAGGTCATCACTGCCGGATTTGTGCTTTTCCCGGATACCGGTCGCAGGTTGAAGTCATAACTGCCCGCCTTTTGCTTGGTTTTCTGTTTCGGGTCCCGGTAGGACACCATACAGGTGCGGTATGACTCGCTCTGAGCACTCTCAAATTCCCAAGAAATGACCTGCGATGTACCCAACACGAGCGTTTCAACCGGCGCTTTCTTTTCGTAAGCCGCCTGATCAAACACCACAATCTGATCATCTGTGACCTTCAGGGAAAAGCCCGCTTCATCGGTAAGCCTCACCAAAAACGCAAGATCACTCTCTTTTGACTGATCCTGCCTGTCGTACTCCGGATCCGTCTGCGTATCAAAGAGAAGCCCCACACCAGCCTCACCTGCAATTGATCCGGCAATCGCTTTGAGCGTTGTCTTTTCCCAGGCCCGGGTTCGTAGCCTGCGGCGAATCGGCTTATTCATAGGCACCGACACCGCCCTCATTTCGAATACTCTGGGCGATCCGGACACCCGCAGCGTATCTGCGTAAAAAGTACCGCATGCGAGCTCAATGCCGGGAATAAGAACAGTTCCGGCAGACAAAAAAGCCTGAACCACCTCGCCGCCGTCAGGCTTCCACTGCGATGCCCACTTCCCGTCCGGGTCCATGAGCGTCAACGTCACCTCATCGGCCTCGGCATTCTCTTTGTCGGTATAGGAAAAGGAAAGAAGATCCGGCATCAGATCCTCCGTCACGTCCGTTTTCGATGCAGAAAAAAGCAACCGAAGTCTTGTCTGCAGCGGTTCCATCAGTTTCTCCTTTTCCAAGGCGGAAGGTTGAGCTCGTATGCCGCCGACTGCGTATTGATCTCCGGCACTGCCAGCCGCTTCCCATACGAAAAAACCACAGTCTTCCTGTGGTTTATGTTGGCCCGGATGAGAACATCCAGAAAACGCTCATCCCCATAGAGGCGCTTTGCTATCGCATCCCAGGTGTCGCCCTGTTTGGTGACATACTCCGTCATTAAAGCTCCTTAGGAAAATGAGAGTCTCCGTTCTTCCGCCATGAGACGCTGCAGATCCTGCTTCAGGCTCTTGCTACCCTCGGTCAACCCGCGGCGCACCCCTTCATAAGCATCTTTGCCTCCGGATACATTGATGACCGGCGCGAAGTTCACATTAATGGAAGCCGGCCCCTTGCCTCCCACTTCCGGCAAACGGGAGAGCGGAAGAATGGCCTCAGACTCTTTACCTTCGCCAACCATTGCCAGGGTCGGTCCCGTTGCGATACCGCCCTCGGCAAGTTGCGGGACCTTCGGGATATCCACAGACAACGACTTTCCGCCGAGGCCGGGAACCCAGTCCGGCACCTTAAACGAGAGCAGGCTGTTGATTGCACCGATGAGCGAATTGATCATCCCGATCACCGAGTTAATCGGCCCCTTCGCAGCCGCTGCAATGGTGTTCCAGGTCTGCGTCATGTATGCCTTGACGGTATCCCAGTTTTTATAAAGGGCAATACCGGCGGCCACAAGGCCGGCAATTGCTGTGACAGCAAGACCTATGGGATTAGCGCACATAAAGCGCAGGGCAATGCCAAGTCCCTTGACCGCCAACGTCAACCCCTTCATCACTCCGGAGCCGATAACTGCAGCCACTGTAAAGGCCTTCGAAGATACCGCAGCAGCCAAAGCCGCGCCACGGAACAGCAACATCGCCTTTTGCGCAGCAAGCACAAACACGCCTAAAGACTTAAATCCTGCCAGTCCTGAGTAGACAACAGCCGATACACCGGCCATAGCCACCCTAAATACTCCGTACGCTGCGACCCCTTTCATCACCCAGGCCACCAGTGCTTGGTTTTCCTGAGCCCATTGTCCAAACCAAGATGACAATTTAACAACATATGAGCTTATTTCCTTGAGCGGCTTCAGCAGAGGCTCGCCAAGGATCTGCCCGACGTATCTTGCCGTGTTCGCAACCAGTGACAACGCATTGGATGTTGTTGCACTTCGGGCTTTAAACTCGGCCAACATTGATCCAGCAAACCTCGCCTTATCGGCTACTTTGGCAAAGTTCTCTTCCAAAGCCTCCAGATTCTGCATCATCGGGCCAACGGCAGTGGCAGCCTCATCGCCGAACATGGCATTGAGATACTGATTCCACATTTCCTTCGGGACCTTCGTCTGGATCGCCTTAAGCGTTTTGACGATTGTTGCCGGCGCATCTTTCTGCAGATCTTTCTGCATCTGCATAGGATCCATGCCGATGTTGGAAAAAGCCGCAGCCTGTCTATCGGCCATGGATCCGCCCAATCCCAGTGCCCGCATCATGGCCTTAATGCCTGTAGCTGCTGTATCAGCTGAAGCACCTGCCGCAATGACCGAGGCAGAAAGAGCAGCTGTCTGCTCCGAAGTCAGCCCGGCCACACGACCCAAGGCTCCATACCGCTGCAGCGTATCTCCGATCTCCTTGGCCTGGGCAGCGTTGCTGTTGGACAAATAGTTGACAGCATCAGCCAGGCGGTAGGTTTCATCCGATGTGAGTGCCATGCCGCTCTTCCACTTAGCCATCATGGTGCCGGCCTCTTCTGCAGTCACACCGAACGCGACTCCCATTTGTGCCGCTTGCCGAGTGAACTCCGTGAGATCTTTTGCTGCTATACCAGACTGCCCGGCGGCAGCCGCAATATTGGCAAGCCCCGCCGCCGAAATCGGGATCGAGAGACTCATCTTCTGCAGGTCTTTCTGAAGTTTGCTCAGACCGTCAGGCTCATCAAAATCGACAACCTTTGCCACTTCAGCCATAGCATCTTCCATGTTCATGGCCTCTTTGGTTACCATGCCGACAGAACCCATGAATTTTCCGGAAAGCTCAATAGCGCTTGCAAATGAGGAAAAAGACTTTGACCGATACGAATTCAGTGTTTTCTGCGCCTGCGCAGACCTTTGCTGGATCTTCATCAACTTTTGCGTTTCAACCGCATACCGCTCTTGTCTTGCCGTCAGTTTCTGAATACTTTCACCGCTGTAGGAGGCTGCCAGCGCGTTTTGTTTTAACGCCTCAGAGTTTCTGCCCAGAGTCTTTTTGGCTAGTCCGTAAGCCTTCGTCAGTCGCCTTGCCAGCTCAAGTTGCTCTTTCGTCGGACTAGCCGTTCTTCTGATTGATTCTGAAACCGCATCCAGCGCCTTTTTCTTATTAGCAGCATCCTTTGCCAGGCGCGCTCCTTCTTCACGAAGACTAATCAGAGACCCGATATCAGAAGAGGCCTTGTTCATCGCCTCAATCTGTCTTTCAAACTTTCCGACTTTGTCTCCCGCCTTAGCAAACGTATCGTTAAACGTTCCTGCCAGCTTGCCCGATACGGTGAAGGCAATCGCGTAGTCCTTAAGTCCCATATTTTCTCCGGGCAAAATAAAGGCCCGCAAATGCGAGCCCGGAAACCAGCATAATGGAAAACTCCATCAGCAGAACAACAGCAGGTAGCAGAAATAGAGCAGAAAATAGATAAACACGCCTGCCACCGCCAATTGCAAAAGCAATACGATGAGATTCATCACTGCCGTAAGCAGATTAAACAACGCCCCGGCAAGATCAAAAAAAGCAGCCATGGTCGGACCCTTAAGACGCCTAACACTTCCAGTAGAAGTATAGTGCAAAAGGTTGCTCTATTTACCTTTTCCTGCTCTTGTTTCAGCCTTCAGACAGGCATTTAAAGCCCGCTCCCAATCAACCACTTCGACCAGAGGTATCCGTTCCCACTCCATCGGCCCGCTGTATGTGCTGCGAGCCAGGGAAAGGTAAACGATCTTCAGAGCATGATCCGGATCATCCCTCTCTGCCACTCCGGTCAGTCGGATAAAAAATCACAGACCCTGAGCCCAATGGCACAATAGTCTTTCGCCGGCAATCCCTGCATGAATTCCATCGGTAACTTGGCAGCCTTAGCCGCCAGGAATGCTCCGAAATCTACATCTGAGGCCATCAAGGGAGAATATCCTCCGGACCTCAGCCAGTCTCTTTTGGCTGCAGACACATCCACTCCGGTGAGCCCCTCAAGATCGAACTCCAGGTCTTTGTACGTTTTGCCTTCAAATTCGTAGGGCTTTTTCAGTTGAATTTTCATAATCACCTCGCAGCAGCCGGCTTAACCGGCTGCTTTTACATCAGTTCAGTCCCAGATCGCCGCGCACAGACGACAGAATGTCTGTGTCGCCGAACTTGGCCACATAGTTGAACTTGTCGATTTCAATAGCGGCCTTGCCGTCCACATAGAGCTTGATGT
This sequence comes from Duodenibacillus massiliensis, assembly GCF_928721995.1. Lineage (NCBI taxonomy): Bacteria > Pseudomonadati > Pseudomonadota > Betaproteobacteria > Burkholderiales > Sutterellaceae > Duodenibacillus > Duodenibacillus massiliensis. The sequence goes on along the minus strand of NZ_OV788642.1, from coordinate 2,297,270 downwards.
ACATCACCTCAAATTCTTGTTCGGTGTCCGTCGTTGCCCCCGTCTCAAAGGAGCCAAGGTTTGTCGACTTCGTCGCAATCCTCAGCGTCATTCGCACGGGCTTGGTCGAGTACGTCCCTTCGGAGGCGTCATAGACCTGCTGCGAGCCGCGGACTTCAACGGAGTGCGCACCGGGAGATGCAAGCGACATTGCCGCCTTCTCAATCGTCCGCCAGTTAAAGCTGACAGTGATCGAGCTGTAATGCCCGAGCACCGGGCTTTCTACTTCCCCGGCAATGCCGGCACCGCTCACGGTGTCGGTCATGGCCTCAATCGTCGGGAGCGTGACGGTCGCAATCCCGAGCAGATCGTTGTTGTCGTTATAGACACGAAAGCCGATCAGCCGCTCTGGAATCTTGTTGGATCCTGCTGCCATTCTCTTTTCCTCTCATTAAACAAAAAGTGTCTGCAGATAGCTCGGGTCATACTCAAGCACGAACGAGATCTCGCGGTTCGGGCTGGGCGGCGTAATGCGCACATGGAAGACTGAAATGCCGTCCATTAAATCCGTTGTGGGGTTGTCCGATTCGCGGAACTCCACAGTGCCTCCCAGGATGTACTGCTTGGCCGCAAGGCCGTTCATCCAGATGTTGGCCGAATCCACAATCACATCCACCTGGCGGCGCGTGAGCGGATAGTCAACACGCTGCCAGAAAGTCTGCACAAATGTGTTGCCGACCCAGGCAAACATGCGCCGGATCGGAATAAAGGCATCCTTCACGTCAGTGTTAGCCGGGTAGCAGGCCGTACGGTTTCCCCAGCACTTCCAGCCGCCTGTGAAATTCAGGGCCGTCACAATTCCCTGGCCGTTAAGGTAAGCGGCCGTCTCAACATCCAGCCACACCTCTTCTCCGTCATTAAGAACCGCCGATGTCATCTGGTAATTCTTGTTGGATGGCGAAACGTAGGGCACATCATCGTTTTCAGAATCCACCTGACCAATGAGGCCCGCAAGTTGCGTGGACTGATTAAAGACGATGCCGTCTAAAGCAAGCTTCGGCCAGCAGGCAATCTGCGTCGGATCCGTCACATTGTTCGTGTTCTTCCAGGCTGCGGCTTCAGTGTAGGTCTTCACCTCATCGGTCGGGATGTCAACGATGCAGACTGCATTAAAAACGGAATTGATGCCGGAGGACTTTGCAGCCATCACGGCAGCCACGCCCGGATTCTCGGAAAATCCCGGAGCAATGATGAGACCGGGCACCAAACGGAAACGCGGGAAGCATTCGCTCACCAGTTCAAGACCGCTCTTGACACCGGCAGCGGTCACACCGCCGATGATGTCATCAGCCGACACCTTGGACGGGTCGAGCTTTTCAGCTGCAAACGTCAAGTCCGTGCCCGTCGCGCAAAGGAAGTCGCCTTCGGAGTTCTTAAGCGACGTAACCACCAACTGGCCGTCATCGTCAAAGGAGAGCGTGTAGTCCGTCCCCAGGGCGTAATCACCGCTCGTTCCGGCGAGAACAACAGTGGACGCAATGATGGCCGTTTCCGGAATCGTGGCACTGCCGGTCTTTGTGTCCAAAGCCACCTGAGTAATGGAGGCCGTCACCTTGTGCTTTGTCGGGTCAAGCACGTTAACAATGATCGCGGGCCCGACGCCGAACAGCGAGAACTGCGAGTAAATGAACTCGGAGATCGAAAAGCCGAACTTCTTCAGGCCGCTTGCCGCATCATCCGCAGGCGGCACGTAACCAAACTCCTTCACCGCCTCAGCGTAGGAGTAAACGAGCTTCGGCACATTGACGTTGGACGGATCGGTCATGTTGACCGGAGCCGTACCGACGATAAAGGGAATGCCGGCAGACACCTCTGCTGTCGGCAGCAACGAGGTAGCTACCTCGGAAATTCTGACACCGTGGTTATAAGCCATAGTCAGTGCTCCATAAATTTCAGAATTGATCTTCAAACTGCGGCGTTTTAATGAGCCACCGGGTACTCATCGACATCTGCCAGTTGGGCCAGGGCTGATCGTCCGGCAGCCTGCACTCCAAAGGGAACTGCAGCACGTAGCGGCGATCCAGCGTCTGCATCGGCATCCTGAGCAAAGCCGTCCGGATACGCTCTGCCATCGTCAGCAGATAGGCGTAGCCGTCATTACTGGTACTGTGACAGCAGAGAATGAGGTCAACCGTGACCTCCGTCACTTCACGTTCAGCCGTTGACCCCATCACACGGACAATGATCTGCGGCGAGAAGTCCAGGTCCGTTTCGCGCTTCTGGGGCAAATACCCGTCAACAACTACCGGCTGGCGCATCAGCTGGTCATCGCAGGGCATGGCCGAAAAGGTTTGCGACAAATCCGCCAGAAAAGACCGCAGCGCAGCGGCCAACATAATCTCAACCACTTCGCTTCTTCTCCATCAGACGTTTTGTTTCATGTTCCAGGCGCTCAGAAAGCGTTTCGGAAATCACCTGTTCAACGAGTTCGTGACGACCATCCTCCGAGAGCATCTCCGGAACGGAGATTTCCTTCAGATGCACAATCGGATAGCGGCCGGGCCCGACACGAGTAAATATCTGTCCCTTGTGCTTAAAGCCCCTGGGAAGAACCTTCGGCTTCCCGCGCTGTGCCTCCACCCTAATCTGACGCTGTCCGGATCCTGTTGTTTCGGCCACGCCCGCCGGGCGATGCCTGAACTTCATCAGAGGAATCCTTCGGCCTTTGCTGACAATCTCTCCGGTCGTAGAGTTCGGGCTGAACTTCTGCACCCTGAACGTCCGCTTCACATCCGAGGACCTGATCGTGTAATCCTGCGTGACCGCTTTCGCGGCCGCAGTCTTACCCCGGTCAATCGCACGGTTGGCTGCCAGAGAGAACGCCTTTTGCAGACCGCCCGGTATCCCCTGCAGGTACATCCGGGCATGCTCAAGGGCATCATTGTCGACAGAAACGTTGAACTGCGATTTCACCGCGCCTTCCTTTCGGCCTTGATCACAATGAGTCCGTCCTCATCGCTGACGTGCTTCACAACAAACATAACGTTGTCAATAGTGAACACCTCATCAACCGCCGGGGCCCGTATCTCGGAGGAGAGCACATAGACGGTCGTGAGCAGCGTGTACACGCCCTCATAAAGAGAGGGCGCGGTATCAGCCTCATTCGTGTCGATGATGCAGCGCAACCGACGCCCGTTGATCTCATGAACTTCGGCAAACTCCTCCATGTTCATGAAAACCGTCAGGGCGTCACGCGCCACCATATCCTTGAACCTGCTCATCAGGCCGTCACAATATCGCTCATGCGGCAGAAGCTCTCCGGATGCCGCACAGCAACATCAATGGACTGCAACGCACGGATTTCAACGCCGCCGTTGTCGTATGCCGTCTGGCTGTACGGGTTGGGAAGCAGTTCCACCACGCCCCATTCGCCGATCACCAGGTCAGACCAGTTGCCGAAGAAGAGTTCGGAGCAGTTCGTGGCCGTGCCCTTCGTAAGGTTCTTGCGCACCTGATTACTGCGGGCGACCGGATAGCCGTTCAGTTCGCCGGGAATGCCGTTCTTCACAGTCTCGGTGATCGTCTTCCAGATGTACTGCTTGTTGCCGTCCTTGATTTTCTTCATGGCACCGATGGTCACGGCGTTGGCAAGGTAAGCCATCGTGGCCACGTCTGCGTTGGCATCGGCCACCAGTGTTTCCATTTCGATCAGGTGGTCGAAGTCAATGGGAGCACCGTTTTCGCCGCCTTCGACCGTCAGGATGCCGGCCTGGTTGGCAACGCCAAGAGGCATACCGTCTTCACCGGAACCGCAGAGCGCGGCAAGGTCAAGGCCGAGGGCAATGGCCGTAATGAGTTCACGGCGGACAAAGCTTTCAACACCGATGGAGGGCTGCATCAGCATATTGCGGGACACAAAGGACTTGGCCGCAATGGTCTTCATCTTGAGAGGCACCTTGTCAAAGGTAGCACCGGACTTACTGACAGTGCCGGTTTCGCTGATCCACTGGGTGTTGGCTACGCCCGTCTGACGCGGAATTTCAACGTTGCCGACAAGCCCCGTGAGCATCGTGGCCCCCAGGCGCGTCACCATGGCCTTTGCTCGCAGCGCTTCAATAAAGGAGCCGGCAAGAAGCTTCGTCTCAACAAGGTTGCCGCCCTGTGCGGCCGTACCGACAAGGTAATCGCCGGCATCACGGCGACCTGTGAGGGAAATGTCCGTGGGCATGAAGAAGCCGTTGGTTTCTCTGCCCATGCGGCGGGAGAGCTCCACGGAGACTTCGCGTTCAAAGCCTGCTGCACGCCAGTCGTTGTTAAGCGATGCGTTCAGCGCACGGACAATGCTGTACTGCCCCTTTTCTTCCGGTGTGAGACCAAGGTTCAGATCCTCGACCACACGGCTCTTGGGGTCGGCTACAGACGTTGCGCTGCGCGTGCGCAGCTCTTCCATAACCGCTGCACGGGCTTCGTCGAGCGTGCGTCCTTCATTGATCAAGGCGTCACGGCGATCCTGGCTGACATGGAAATCGCGGCACATTGTTTCGATGCTGCGGATACGGGCTCGTTCAGCGCTGCGCACCTGATCTTCATTGACGCGGATTTCAGCTGGATTGGCATCAACTTTCAGGGCGCGCGTTTCGTCCTTCACCTGTTCAGGCTGCATCATCTTCTTTTCCTCGGGCATAGTGTTTCCCTCTTCCTTCTGTGGTTTACTCAAACTCCGATAAACGCCGACAGAAGGATCTGCCGGCACCGTTACCAAAGACACTTCAAAAATTTCCCAATCGGTCGCACGGCGCGTCTGTTCGTCCGGCTTATCCCAGGCAAACACGCGGTATCCGACCGACACATTGACCAACACACGGTCCTTCACCAGATCCAGCGCCCGGCTGCCTTCTTCCGTTTTGGCAAACCGCGCCCGAATGTAAGTTCGGTGTTCGTCCTGCTCAATGCCGTCAACGACACCGAGCAGACGATCCCAGTCGTGGTTAAAGAGCAGCGGCATTGACCGCTGGCGGTCACCGGTTCTCATCGCTCCGGGTTCATGACTCAGAACCTCAAAGAGCCCGCTATACATCTCCACAGGTGCATCGGATACGACCGGAAAGCGGAATGTCCGCGCCTCTTCGTTCACATCGGCATCCGAAGCCGCAAGCGATCTGTACCGCAGCTCCTCGGATTCCTTCGGCGTTTCTTTCGTCATCCTTGTCTCCAATAAAAAACCGACGATCACTCGTCGGCCTTTTCCTTCTTCTCTTCTTCCGGCTTTATCTTCACCGGCTGATCAAAGTTGAGCCCTAGTTCGGCCGCACGCTCGCGGTCGCTCTGAATTGCCTTATCCACGTCCTCGCGGTCCTGACCGTTTCCGATCGCCGCGATCACATCACTTCGGCTCATGAAGCCATGCTGGACAGCAAGCGCATAGGCCTGAACTTCCTTCGCCGGATCAACCCAAGACCAGCCGCGCGGCTTAAAGCGCACTTCCTGATACCGTGACTTGTTGTTGAAGTAGTCCGGGATATCCACCGCTCCGGAAAGAACGGCCGCATCAAGCCATCTCCGGTAAATCGGCGTCAGGTAGTTGCGGATCAGCCACCCCTGCAGCACACGCCAGAGATCCCGCTCGTTTAAAAGCGCCAAACGACTGCTGGAGTAGTTGCTCTGGCTGTAATCCCGGCTCAAAGCCTCATAGGAGACGCCGACACCGGCCGCCACTTCGCGCAGCATGTAGCGCATGAAAGGGTCAAGGTTGGCATTGGGGCGACTCGGAGAAAATCCCTCAAAGCTTTCACCAGGGAGTAATCGCTGGAAAAGCCCTGGAGAGCTCTTCACAATCGGTTGCTCGCGTGCTCTCTTGAGGATTTCTTCGGTACCTTCTGCACCACAGACGTCAATCCCCTGCTTCACAAACCCGACGATGTTGGCCGCCGCCCTTGCCGCGACGAGTTCGGACTCGGTGTAGCCGCCCATATCCCTCATCTTCCGAAGCGCCATGTGCATCCACGGCACACCTCGGGTTTGCGGCCAGCGCTTCACGATGTACATGTGAAGGATCTCATCAGCCGCGATGCGTCGAATCGTGGCCGCGGCCGGACTGCTCAGAAACGTCGTGTCCCCTGGATGTGTTGTCCGCATCCAGTAGGCCAGAGGCCGGTGCCACTCGTTCACCTCAACACCAAGCCGCACCGTTGAACCCTGTCGGGTCTGAAAAGTACCGCTCGCCTGATCCAGCAGCAGATCCGGCTCAATGAGATCAAGCGCAAACGGGATACGGCCGCCGCCGAAAGCCTTGGGGACGATCCTTACCAAGGCTTCACCGTCAGAGAACACGCCGCCTACAGCCACCCGCAGGAGATCCGTGAGAGACAGAAGTCCCGCCGTATGGCAGGTATTGCGATCCGACCATTCAGCCCAAGCCGCTTCAATACGGTCATTGATGGCCGCATCCGGTTTACCGTCTGCTCCGGTCACCAGACACTGCAGCCCGATTCCGGTCCCCACGACGTTGTCCTCAATGATGCGTTGCAAGTTTGCTGCGTGAGGATTGTCACGGATCATTTGCCGACTGCGGTTGCGCATCGTCTCAAGGCTGCCGGCAAGCTCTGTGTCTTCACTCGACCCTCCGGCCATCCAGTCACTGGTGAGACGGCCGCCAGCGGCTGCAGCGTACTGACGCTCAACGTACTCACCGATTTTCTGCCTTCTGGCCAGCGTCCGAAAATAATTGAACAGTTTCATGACACAAATTCCACATGCATCCGACGCGGATCAACTCCACGCCGCCTGCAGCATTCGAGATACACCTGTTTTTCCCAGTACTCGACCAGGTCCATCAGCTCTTTTGCGCTGTTGTACGTGAGGTTTCGCGTACCGATGGTGTAGCTTTTGACGCGAGAACCACCTTTTGTGTAATCAGCAAGAGCCGCCTTTGCCTGAGCTAAACATTTTTGCGCTTCAGTCCGGTGGTCAAAGCCCTTGTCGGTCATGGCTGCAATCACACGAAAATCCCGCAGCGCAACCGTTTTCCGGTACGAATCCCCGTAGGTCATCTGCATCAGGAGGATGGACTCCCCTTCCGGCAGCTTCTCTGACGCTTCCGGAGAAAGCTCAATGCGCACCGTATCGCTGCGTCTTTTCGCCGGCACCTTTACCAGGCAACCGGCAGCCGTCCGGATGAAAGCCGTTGGTTCGGCATCTGGATGCAGGCACTGAAAATGCTCTTTGACATTCACCACCCACTCCCGGCTGTCCCCGGCAATAAGTCTCTCTACCATGAGTTGTTCCCGTTAAAGGCATTGAAGAAGTCGTCACGCGCTACCGGAGCCTCTTTCTTTTCTTCAGGCTTCTTCGGCGCTTCCGTCGACAACAAATCCATCTGCAACTGCGTACTCTTTTCCTGATCCCACCGCGCCGGAGACCACAGATGAAGTTTCAGCGAACGTGCGGCATGAAGTGCGTAGACCTCACAGTCAAGCGCCTCATTGCGCACGCCTGACTTTTTCTGCCATACCCGCCGGGCGCTGTGACTCGCCGGAGCCTTCACTTCACTGGTGATCTGCTCCCAATAGTCGGGACGGACCCCCTTGTACCAGTGCATACGTCCGGGGCCGCGTCCTTCGAGCTTGATGCGGCCGGCATTGGCATCCACACCGAGAATAATGTCCTTTGCTCTGGATGTGCCGACAATGAAAGGCTTCAGGCCGAACTTCACGGACTTCTGTTGGCCGTTGAGGTCAACAGAAGGTTTCGGCGTTGTGAAAATCTCCTTACTGTCATCGTTGACAGAAGAGCCTTTGATCGCCATGAAGCCACGGGACATTCGCTTTCTGACAAAGGTGTAAACGGCATCACTTGTCTGCCCGTCTGAAGAGTCAATGGAAACTGCACGGATACGCAGCTGCGTCCCGTTCGGCCCGGCGAACTTTCTCGACAGGAGAGCATCCAGATCAGGCCATGCCCCTTTTTCCGGAAGCATGGTCTTACCGGAAATTTCGCCCCAGTACAAAAGCCAGGACTCTTCGCCCGGGCCCCACGCCCGGATGATGACCGCCAGGCGGTCATGCTGAACGTCCACGCCCGCCGTCAGCACACAGCCGACCTCGGGCACCGTGAGTTCGTCGTAATCCTCAACGCGCTCAGCCAGTACATCCGGTTCCGGAAGTCCGCTCTTAAACGCATAAGGAAGCCCAAGCTGCGAGTTAAAGAAACTGCGCATCTTGGAGTCGTCACCCTGATCAAGCGCATGTTTGGCCGTCAGGTACTTATCCACCAGATTCCGGAAGCGAGATCCGGGAAACGGACTGTAGATCTCGTTGATGTAAAAGCCCGCTGTGTCGTTAAACGGTGCGGTGGCACGCCACACGCCCTGTCGCACGGCACGGTTTTTCTTTGCGTCATCCCAAACGGTCCCGCAATGAGGGCACACGTAATAAGCTGAATCAAGCACCGCATGTCCGTACACCTCATGGTTGATGTTGGGATCTTCGTTCCACTTCACGTTGTCCCAGGACAAAACGCTTTCCTGACCGCAGTCTGGGCAAGGAACAAAGAACTTTCGTTTGTCAGACGTCTTGTAGGCCTGCTCCACGGCCGAGAATCCTTCGACCGTCGGAGTGCCGCCGTAAATCACCTTACTTCTGGCGAATGTTTTTGTTCGTTCAATAAGCAGCGTGATCGTGTCACCCTGCTCTTTAATGTTCGTGTTGCAGTCGTCCGGCTCTTCCACACAGACCACCGGGGCCGGCGTCGACTTCACCGAGGACGGTGAGTTGGAACCTACGAGTTTCAGGAAGCCGCCGGGGAATCCCTTGAAATTCCATCGGTTGTTCTTGTCGCGTCTGGACGCAATCGGGATTTTCTCCATCAGGTGCGGAGTAGCCTCAATCATGGGCGTGAGCTTTTCGTCGTTGAACTCCTTGGCTCCGCCTTCTTTGGCAAACATCACAATCATCGGGCAGGGATCAATATCAATGCGCCTGCCGATGTAGTTAAGGAGCACGCCGTCAGTCCACGCCACCTGTGCCGACTTCTGAGCAACCACTCTGCGGACTGCCGGATCATCCAGCGCTGCGTGAATCCCCCTGATCCACGGCGTCAGACCCGCGTTGTACTTGCCCGGCGTTGCCGTTGACTTCGCGCTCATTCCCCGGAAGGCTTCCGCCCACTCCGTGGTTCCCATCTTCTCCGGAGGCCGAATTACCTGCGCGAGCTTCTTCAGGATTTCCTGAATTGCCGGCGAGGTATCCGGACAGATGGTGAAGAGCGTTGTAGGTGTGTTCATTCAAAATCGTGACATCGATGTCTGTTCCGTACAGGGTGTCAAGCTCCAATTTCAGTTTGTCATCGCGCGCCAGAAGCTCCTGGCGAAATGCCGTGAAGACGTTCTCCAGCTCGGTCATCAGCTCGCCGATGTTGACAAGCTGTCGCCGCTTCTCCGCCAGCTACAGCGTCTTGAGCTCGCGGTCAACGCGCTCGGTCATCGCGCGTTCCTTGTTGAGGTCGTACTCGCCGTCAATCGAGGCCTGCCCGGCCGCTACTTCCCGCAGTCTGGCGCAGTAAGCAAGGCGGACTTCGTCAAGCGTCTTTTCCCGCCAATAGATTTGCAGCTTGGAAAGCACTTTGGCAACCGCCTGTTTGCTGATGCCGAGATGGTTACCAATCTGTTCAAGTGTCAGTGACTGCATACCGTGTCAACCCCCTTGGGGCGCTGGTGAGTAGTGAATTTTCGGGCGCTTCGTCGCCGCATCGGGTTGAGGCCGGGAAGGACCCGCTAACGCGAGTGCCGCCCGGCTTCAGGAATAAAAAAAAGCAGCCGAAGCCGCCCCAAGACCCCGGCTCGCTCGGGAGATGAAACGAGCCTAAGGTAGCGAAATTCAATTATGTCGTCGGGCCGCCATCCATTGGCGGGCGTACACCGCGTCCGGGTGCATATCCACCTCGCCTTCAGTGCTCGGCGGCTGAGAAGATTGGCCTGCTATTTCGAACCCCTCTGCGATGTTCTTGCATGCCGCATTCAATGATCGAATATCGGCTTGAACAGCCACCGCGGCATCCGCCTTTCCCTTGAGTACAGCACAAGAGCTTTCTTCGAGCTTTTCCAAAAGTAGCCTCGCCGTGTCAATGGAGGAAAACACCTTCGACAGGCCTTTAACAATTGCCCTTTCATCCACTTTCATAGGTCACAATGGGACAAAAAAGCCCGCCGAAGCGAGCTCCATACGATTCAAAAATTCACGAATATCTTCTTGATAAGACTTTAGTAATTCTTCCTGAGTACATTGAAAATAAATTCAATGTCTTTGGCGTCAGCGTGAACATCCCTGGGGCTGGAATATGTTTGAAGTCATATCCGACAAACAAGGTATACCCATAGGCCGCAAGCTTTGCCGCTTTCGGGTCCCCTTCTGCAAGGCAAAAAGTCGTTTCACCAATACAGTATTTTGAAAACAAAAACTCCTGTTCTGCCTGCGTCAGATAGGTGAAGAATTTATCCAGCTCCCGGCGGGAAGCGCCCCGGTGATCTAACTGTCCCTTCACCCAGCCAACGAATTGCACAATGATCACAGAGAGCGAGAACAAACCGGCTAGAAATGCCCAAGCAGCGTATTGCTCTCGCATAGCAACTACTCCGTATGGCAGATACTTATCTGGAAGGAAAAGAAACAAAGCGGAGGCGATAAAGATCGCATGGGCCCATCTAGCAACCGCATCAATGCATTCTTTGATTACTTCAAACATATTCAGCGAACAAAAAGTATTAGTCAGATTATCGCTGAATACTCCGCTCCATGGGAGGCAATCTTTTGTCCTTTCCGGAAACGAAAAAACCCGCGCTTTCGCAACGGGTTTTTGACTCTCTCGACTGGCACTACTTACACGTAGCACCAAATTCTAGCGAAAATATACCATTTACCGGACAAACCGTCAAGCGGCCGCCTTGGCGGCATCGTTAGCCGCATCCCGGCGCATGCGAGCAGTATCAAGGGCTTCAGCCACTTTGTACTCCGCTCTCGTGACTCTTTTGCGCAACACCTCAACATCCAGGTCACACCAATCCGCAATATCGGTCAGAAGCACCTTGTTCGACCGGGGCCCAGTGACGTACACAAGCACGATTGTCACCCGGTCATCCGGCGAGAGCTTCCGCAGCGCCGCATGCACCTCCCGCGCAAGCCGGTAGTCCTTCGGAATCCACGCCTCGGCATTGGCGGCCGCCACCGGCATCCCGTCCAATGCCGGCGACTTGATCTGCCCCTCAGAGTCAATCCAGGCCGCCCACTCGCGCAAACGCCGCATCACCCATCTCAGGCGCATTTTTTCTCCTCCTCTGCCGGCTCATAGATGACCTTACCGGCGAGGATGTCGAGCACCCGCTGCGCATTCGCCACACCGACGTCCCGAGGCGTCTCCCGCGTGATCTCCGTCAGAATCCCATTCTTTACCGCGAGCTTCTGCGCCTTGATGTTCACAAACTTGGCCATGAGCTTTTGCATCCGGTTCGCATACGCCTGGAGAGGTTCCGCCGGGCCGCGCCGCAGCTCCTCGGCAGAGAACTCCTCCAGAAAAAGTGCCCGCTCAGCAAAACCCGGCAACAGCAAGGCCGTTTTCTCTGCTTCCTCACCCAGAGGCCACGCCAGAATCGTCTTAATCGCGTCATTCAACGCCAGGATCGGTTGCCAGCGGCTGATTTTGCTCACGAGCGGGATGCACTTCGGCTCATGGCACTCGGCATGAAAGATGCACTTGTAGCGCGGCAGGCCGTCTGCATAGCCGGCGAAGTCAAGCCCAATGTTCGGACACCCGCTGTAGCAACACATGTACCGTCCGCGGCTCTCCTGAGCCTTGCCGGCATCGGCAGCCTCTTTCTTTGTCTTTTCAAACACGTCGCTCATGCCTTAATTCCCTTACTTACATCGCCCATGTTTGGCTTTTTGAGCTGATCGGCCGAATTCATGAACTCTGGTAGTCGCCTGCACAGAATTCGAGAATCAAACTTTTGTTGGCAGCCCCCCGCCCCAAGGAGAGCGCTGACAACGCCCAGAGACAGGACTCCGACAATCTCAAACACGGCTTCCATGTTTCCTCCAGTACGTCGGCACCGAGGGAAAGAGCTCAGGCTCTTTTTCCTTATCCCCCTTCACCGGCCGGGACGTCATCCAAAGCCCGATCACCGCGCGGGCCGCGGCCCCGATCAGGAAGCAAACAAGCTCAGTCATATCCACCCTCCACAAACTTGACGAATGTCTTTGATGTCATCAGCCACGAGAAGTCGACCTGCCACGGCAGATCGCTTTTCACTGCCTGCTCGAAAATCCTTGAACGCCTTACTTTCTCGAAATAACGCCGGAACTGGAGAAGTCCTTCAGCCACTGTTCTGCACTCCTGCCGCTTGACAACCTCACGCCAAAGCTCCTGAACGTCACGCTTGCGTCTCTCGGTGTCAATGCGTACCGGCTCAAGTTCCGGAAGCGCCTCGTGGTAAAGGTCCTTCAAAGCCTCATAAGGGCACTTCTTCTGAAGATGGCGTGTAGGGCTTGACGCTTCCTCTGCTTGCATCAGGGCGTCTGCTTCCTGTAGGTCCTCCCAGGTCGCAGCGGACTGCATCTCTGAGTCGGGAAGCGTTTCGGGATCAGGAAGTTCGGGCTCTTCCTCCCAGGGCGCGATGTCCGCCTCACGCGCGTGCGCGCTCGTGCGTGCGTGGGAGGGGTTTTCTTTGTTAAAACTTTGTTTATCTATATTGAAGGAGAGGGGTGTCTCTTCTGTGACACCTCTGAGGTGTCTGTGTGACACCAATCCATCCTTTTGGGGTGTCTGTGTGACACCTCTGATGTGTCTTTCTGACACTCCTTCTTCAACATCGCAGTCCTCTATTTCGGCTTCGTCGCATACAAAAATGAACTGACTTTTGCGACCGGTTCGCTCGACTTTCAAAACACTTTTTTCAACCAATCCGGATACACAGCGCTGGACGGAGCTCTTGCTCAGCCGAGTGCCTGCCATCAGGTCAGCATTCTTGAGCTTGCAGTCCCCGGTCTTCGATATGCGGTTCGCTAGAATCACCAGCGCAACCAGTAGCTCATTGCTCGACAAGCGCTGATCGGCAATGAGGATTCTCTGAGTCCGAAAAGGGTCGAAATAAGTGCGTTCTGGCATGGTTACGCAGCCTTACGGTGCCGATCCCATTCGACCTGCGGAAGCACATCTTCACGACGCACGAGCCCCCGGGAAAACTCCTCGACCTTAAGGGCTATGAACTTGGATGGCTTTTTGCATCCGTATGCCACATTTACCAAGTGCTTTTTGCTTACATCGCACTCAAATGCAAGCGCATTCTTTGACTCCGCCGGCAGTGATAAGAAATAGTCTCGAAATTTCATGGATACCACCTTTTGATGTTTTTGATAATACCATGTTTTAATTTTGAGATCACCACCTTTTGGGGAATAAACTCAAGAAGTAGAACAACAATTAGAGGCGATCCATGGACATGCAAGAACTACGGAAGTTGCGCACAAGTAACTTCGCACTGATTGTCAAGACCAAAGGCTTATCTCAAATTGTTGAGATCACAGGACGTCAAAAAAGCCAAATTTCAGACTGCGCAGCCGGCAGAAGAACCATTGGGGAAAGACTAGCCAGAAAGCTTGAAGCAGAGCTATGTCTAGAACCCGGTTCTTTGGACCTTCCTATAAAAGGAGAAGGACTATCAATTAGCCAGGTTGGTCAGTACCGGGTTCCCTTGAGAACATGGTCGGACATAGCCTCCGGCCTTGACTCGGAACCAATTGATGTCCTGCTAACCAGTATGAAACCTATCGGCAACTTGCTTGCGCTCGAAATCAAAGACCCTTCCATGTCCCCCGTTTTTAACATCGGGGAGCGGATCATCATTGATACCGGGCTCACCCCTGCGCCCGGCGACTATGTCGTTGCGGTCAGCGACGGAGAAGCCGTTTTCCGTAAGTTCCGCCTGGAAACCAAGGACAAGTTCCAGCTCGTCCCTCTGAATAACGACTTTCCCGTTATCGAAAACAGCTCCACCACGATCATCGGCGTCATGGTCGAGCACCGGATTTACCGCCGACGCTAATTAAACCTATTTGACAATCATCAAAAGGTGGACGAATTGTCTTGATTCGAACACCTTTATTTTTGCCATTTAGTTCACCTTATTGTGTATATTTCCACTAAATGATGGTTTTAGGTGGAATTATGACCTCTCTCGACATCCTTCACGAAAACATCCGCCGCGCCGGCCGCGAAGACACTTCGGCCGCGTTCTGGCTTCCCGTCATGCGCGTGATGGCCGGCATCTACGCCGCCCTTCTCGTTGGTCAACTCTTTGCATGAGGCAGCCATGAAGGAAATCGTTGAAGAAAAGCTCAACTGGATCATCTTCCAGTCAGACGATCCAGACACGCGGCCGGCAGAGGATGACCGCAAGAATCAGCTCTACCTCGTGCGACCATGCCTCACCACAGACGATGTCATTGTGGCCCGGTATGACCGCAAGGCACGCAAGTTCCGTGACGGCAACATGCTCTTTCACGGCGCTCTTTGGACAAAGTGGCAGCCGCTCTCGGAGCTTCTCAAGGTTAACTGAAGCCTTTTTAACCGGCCCCTGTCAACCACTCAGCAAGTCTGAGACCTGAATTTTCAATGTTTGTTTAATGCGGGGGCCGGTTAAAGAGCAGCTTTTGCTCCTGACCGATTCGATATGCAGCGGGCACTGCATGTACGCGAGTTGAGCTCACGCAGCCTGGTGAGCAGCGAAGACCCAGCCTTCGGGGCCGCGGGGCGACAACACGCCTGAGTCTTCGAGAAGGCCAATTTCAGCGCTTGGCAACGAGCGCTGATGTGGGCTTTTTTATGAGGGGTTTATGCTCGGCCAATTTTTAGACATAATTTTGCGCAACTTCCCTGCCACTGGAGTGCGCGTCATGAAGCCTGACGAATCGGACAGCTACGGACTTTCGATCCATTATCAAGGAACCGCCTACAAAGACCATCTGATAGATGCTGAAGATCTTGCAATTTCACTGTTGGGCTTGAATCAAGCGCTCGACAAGGTCTCAAAGATAGTCTACGGAGACGATGCCGGCAGTAGTCTTAAAGTTCGCGCCGATCTTCGAAAGGGGAGTGCTGTTGCTGATCTTGTTTTTTCCATAGCGCCAACGGCTGCCGTGGTGTTACCAGAGGCGCTTTCATGTGCAGAGAAAGTGATCAACGTACTCACCGGTTTCTGGGAGCTGATGAAGTTCTTGAAAGGGCGCAGTTTGACTGAGGCTCAAACCATTCCAAACCCCAACGGCACGACAACCATCAATCTCAACAGCAAAAGCATTACCGTGCACAACATGGTTATCAATACCTATAACGGATGCAGCTCGCTGCCTGATGCCACTGCCAAAACATTGCGCCCGCTTACCAGCGGGAATGCTGAATCGATTAAGGTAACCGGCACAGACAATCAGGTAATTGCAAACTTCAGCCGCCAAGACGCTGCCGAGATCATTGAACAAAAACAGCCGGAAGTCTCCGAGAAACTGTCAACAGTGAAAACGGACGTGACGATTGAGAGTCTGTCTTTTACTCCGGGGCAGAAATGGCGGGTGTTTGCGGGTGGAGATTTGCTGCATGTAAGTATTCAGGACGATGAGTTCATGAAGAAGGTGTCGAATCGTGAAATCAGCTTTCGTTCAGGGGATCAACTCTCCGTGTCTCTGACGATGATGCAAAACTCAGGGAAAAAGCGCAATCTTTTCACTTTCATTGTCAACAGGGTCTACGGTTGGAGCCATGGGGAAGAGAATCTAAATGACTGACGAAGGCAACACTGGAATCAACGGTTACAAAGACGGCTTTGGCGATGCCTTTAAAGCCATCTCTTGGATTAAGGGGATTCCCTGCACTGGTTTGGGCTGCGGCGTCGGTCTCATCGCCGACCATCTCATTCAGCCATGAAGACAAACACGATGAACTTCACCAGAACAGCAGTAAGCAGCTTCATGAAGGGCTTCCTGGCGCCTTTGGCAGTCATCAGGTCCATGCTCGGCATTGCCAGGCATGCAGAAGAAGACGCGCCCTAAACGTGACCGTTCGGCCGCCTGAGTCTGACGTTGAGAACATCCAGAAAGACTTCAGCGCGGCAATTGGGAAAGTTAAGCAAGAAGCTTTCTCACCATCTGAGCGCAAGTAACGAACCAACAACTATTAACAATCAAGGCCTCCGAGCAATCGGGGGCCTTTTTTTATCCATCAGGAATTGGAATGTTATGGACATCCGAACAAAACGAACAGCTGAGCCGTTACTGCGTCGGCATCCAGGCGATCTCGGCCAAAGTCCGACTCGGCCACGCCGATTACTCCGACGCGGCCGCGCTGGAGTTTGTCATGCCGCAACTCGCCCAAGCAGTCGAAGACTTGAAAAATCTGATCATCAAAAAGTGCCGGCAACGCGACAGTCAAATGCAGGAGGAAGCCGCCAATGACACGCTTGATAGCAACGCCTGAGCACATCAAGGCGATCATCCGGGACTATGCCCCGTGGCAGGCTGAGAAGCCACAGTTCAGGCCGGATCTTGCCTGTCAGGCTTTCGACAGCGAGGCCGACGGCACAACGATCAAGCTACATGCTGCCGACAGCGAAGCACCGGCAGACGACCACTGGTTTGTGATCGTCTGCCCCGGTTACGGTGCCGACCGATACCTTGTGAACCTCACGAAGGAGCAATACGACGAAATCCGGAACCTGATGCTTCAGAACATTACCGGCGGCGGCAAGCTCACCCCGGTCGTAAGTAGCGACTGGAAGAAACAATTCAGCTGGCGCAAGACCATGGGGAAGCACGCATGTCCTACCAAAAAGTAATTCTTGTGGGGCAGGTGGTTCACACGCCGCAGTATCGAAAAGGCGGCGATGGTGTCATCCAAGCGACGCGCCTGCAACTGCTGACCGAATACCCCATGCGCAACGGCGAGGTCGAAAGGAACTACCACACGGTACTCGCGTACGGAAATCTCGCCGACATCGCGCAGCAGGGAATACACAAAGGGAACCAGGTGCATGCCGAGGGACGCCTGCGCACCCGGCGCTACAAGGGAAGAGACGGTGTCGAGCGATGGGCCACCGAGGTCATCGCCGACATGTTGGATTTCAGAGGAGAAATTGATGTTACTGAGGGACGTAGTGAAGGAAGCCAGGAAGCTTCTTAAAAAGCCCTATCAAAAGCAGTACTACGTGCAGTGGCTTCGCATCGCACACATGATCAGCCTTGTCGACGTGGCTGTTGCCAAGGAGTACCTGATGCCGCAACTGCTGACCTACATGATCGCACTGGACGAATGCCAGCGCAGCGTGATTTCCCGGGAGGTGCTTAACGAGTACGCGGAAGGATTGCGGGCGGATCTGAAGGTTTGGCTCAAAGCCATTGAGAGGTATCTGTGATTCGAGACGATGACGAAAACTTCGGGCTGACAGAGCTCTGCCTGACGATCTGTATCGCGGCCGTGCTCATCTTCGGCCCGGGACTTTTTCTTGGATGGCTATTTTGGGGATAGAAATGGACCAGCAATTTTCTTTGGAACTGATTCGCAACGGCTTGCTCTGCTGCGACATTGAGGACGCAATCCGTGATGCCACACAGGCTGTCACCGAGCGCGGCAAGGCCGCAACGGTGACCATCAAGCTCACGGTGAAGCCGGCAACGAAGTCATCCAGTGACAACGTGATCATCACGGACGATGTGTCCGTCAAGCTGCCGAAGCTCTCCTCCGGCGAAACGATTCTTTTCGCTTGTGAGGATGGCCGCCTGAGCGCTGACAACCCGCGCCAGGGCAAGCTCAGTTTTGCAAAAGTTGAAGTGAAAGAACCGGCCAACGACGGTGCCGGCAAGTTTGAAAAATTGAAGTAGGAGAAGAAAATGGGAAATCAAATGCTTGATACCGCAACCGAGCGCCGCCCCTTCGTGCTGGTTGTCGAAGGTGTCCCGTACATTGTCGGCCACAAGGACTATGAAGCTTCGTCCTGCGAGAAGTTACTGCCGCGGCCGGTGCGCGATGAACGCTTTGTGACACTGGCCGATGCAGCAAGCTTTGCTGAATACATCAAGCTTCACGGCCAAAAGAACTCTGCCGTCTACGTATCCGCGACGTGGCCGGCTTCCAATAAGCCGCTCGCCGAGGTCGTTATCGACGACGGTGCTGCCGGTGAAAGTTCGTGGCGTGATCACCGGGCTACGCTCTCCCCGGTACTTACAAAGACATTCAGCGACTGGAGGATGATCGATCAGGAAAAGATCAGCCAGCTCAACCTCTGTGTGTTTCTTGACAGGCATCTGCAGGACATCGTCCGGCCGGAAGGAACGTCCGCACCATCGGCTGCCGAGGTGATGACCTTCGCGTCAACGCTCTCCGACATCCGGAAGGTGGAGTTCAAAAAAAGCGTGAATCTGGACAACGGCCGCGTCCAGCTCACCTACAACGAGGAAGATGCCGGCACGCAGAACATCACGATCCCGCGCGAGTTCTACATCCAGGTGAAGCCTTTAGAAGGCCACGACTGGACGTATCAGCTCAAGGTCGCGATGCGCTACCGGATCGAAGACTCCGTGAAGCTCATCTTCACGCTGGAGCTCCGCGACATTGACCAGCTCATTGAAGCGCTCCGGAAAGAGATCACGGAGACGCTTAGGAAGGATCTGTCTGCAACCGGCATACCGGTCTACCTGAAAGCATAAGGAGTAAGAGATGTGCAAACGTAAGCAGCTTCCACCGCCGCCAGATGCACTGGGCGTTTTGATGCTTGATGCCCGTCAGGTCGCCGCAGCATTAAACATCGGAGTGTCATCACTTTGGAAAGCCGTGAAAAACATCCCCGGCTTCCCCAAACCCATTGCGATCACGCCGCGGACAGTCCGCTGGCGTGCCAGCGAAGTCGCAAAATGGGCGGCCGGTACTAATTAGTACCCGATCTACAACGCTCAGGAGGTGACTCCTGGGCGTTTTTTGTTATCATAATTCCAGCAAATAGAACATTGCTCCCAATATTGCTCCCAATAGAGACGGGATACGCAAATAACATCAATAAATATTAAGGAGTTCGGATCTAACTGGGACCAAAAAACAAAAATCGGGGCTTGTCCGCCCTTCTCTTCTTTGCCCTGATGCGCTTTCTCTTCTCCTGCCGAATCGGATTTCCGGGCTGGAAAATTGCAGCACGTCTTGGGCTTCCGCTCTTCGTCAAAGCCCAAGCCCTGCGTGATGAGAAAGCCAAGGTTTTTGTCCCTGTCAGCGAAGACTTTCTGCCGGCATTTGCCTGTGTGGCTGAGGCGGAAACCTTGTGCAGCCTGTACGATGCGCTTCAGTCTGTTTTTGCCGATGGGTTTGAAACCATCTTCGGCAAAGAGGCCAAGTTTCCCGCTGTCACCGCCTCTTTGGTCTTATCGTCAAGAGACGGAAACAGGTAATAACCGAACAATCGCCGCTAGCGCAGCGGTTGCCACGGCTGATCGGAAAGTTGAGGGAAAAAACTGTGACAGAAGCACTGACAATCGAACGGTCCAATCCAGTGGATGAGATGCTCTCCGATGAAGAAGTCATTGAATACTTCTTGGACTGCTGTAGGGAAGATCGTGAAGGCCTGACGCTCGCACGCGCCATGGCATTTGCGGTTCAATCCCTTGGCGAGGCCCGTACGGCCAAACTAATGATTCCCGCCGGTCTAAACAACCCGCGCGTGAAAGCGCGGGGTTTCCTGCGGGAAATTCTGTGAAATTGGAACGGGAAACGCAAGAGGCACAACAGGCATGCCTTCTTACTACGCATTCCACTCCAGAATCCGCCCCAAAAACTTCTTGAGTTCCGCGGTCTTCGGCCGCTCAAAAAGCTCAGCGCTTAACCCGGCTTCCAAAATCTTTCCCTGATACAAAAAGGCCGTCGTTTCGCAGGCACGCCTGGCAAACCCCATCTCGTGCGTGACGATAATGAATTCCACGCCTTCGGCCCTCAGTTCATCCACAACGTCCAGCACTTCCGAGGTGTACTCGGGATCGAGAGCACTTGTCGGTTCGTCTAACAGAAGCAGCCCCGGATTGGGCGCGAGGGCGCGCGCAATGGCGGCTCTTTGCTGCTGGCCGCCGGAGAGTTCCGCGGGACGCTTTAAGGCGTGATCAGCCAACCCAAAGCGCGTGAGAAGCTCCATGGCGCGGTGTTCGGCCTCCTCTTTTTGCACGCCGTGCACTTCACGCAGCGGAAGCGCCACGTTTTCCAGAGCCGTCATGTGTTTAAAGAGGCTTCCCTGCTGAAAAACAAAACCGATGCTGCGACGCCAGCCGGCAAGCGCCTTTTCATCGTGACCCAACGTGCGGCCGTTTACGGTCACGGTGCCGGTTTCAGCACTGATGAGCCCCCCGATAATGCGCAGCAGTGTTGACTTCCCTCCACCCGAGGACCCGATTAACGCAAGCGAGGAAGTTTCGGCTGAAAAACTGATGTCGGAAAGAACCGGCGCGTCTGCGGCAAAAGACTTCGTCAGGTGCGAGATCTCAAGCTTCATACCGGAACCTCTTTTCAAGCAGGTTGCTCACAAGCACGACAGGCAACGTCAGAATCAGGTAGAGAACCCCCAAAAGGAGATAGCACTCCACAAGGTTTAAGTTCACGGCACTGATTTCGCGCATGGTCTGCGTGAGTTCAGTGACAGAAATCATCGAAAGAAGCGATGAGTCCTTGATGACGGAGGCAAACTGCCCGGCCAAAGCCGGCAGCGTTCTTGCCGTCATCTGCGGAATGATCACAAACCTGAGTGTCTGCACGGGCGAAAATCCCACGGCCCTTGCGCTTTCCAATTGCGACGCCTCAATCGAATTAAAGCTTCCGCGGAGGATTTCCGAGATATACGCCCCCTGAAAGACCGACAGAATGATTACACCCGCCAAAAACCGGTTTTCCACACCCCAGGCCGTCCCCACCAGATAAAAGAAGAGGTAGATCTGCATGATGAGGGGCGTGCCGCGGATAAAGACCACGTAGGCGCGGCTCAGGTATCTGAGCGGCAGCCACCGGCTCATCTCGCCGCCCGCTGCAAGCGAGCCAAGCAGGAGCGAGACCACCATGCTCGCCAGGCTCACGGCCACCGTAAGCCAAAACCCATCCCAGATGCGGATTTTAAATTCCGGCAGAAACGAGAAGTCCGGCCGGTAGTCGATCCGCGAGAGCGACAACCAGAAAAATCCGACGATAAGGGCCGCGGCAATCACGAGACTGACCGCGGCTTTGGCGGGCGGCGTTTTTTCGTCCGGACGGGTTCTGAAAAAGGCAAGCATTACTTAGCGGGTGTCATGTCAAAAAACCACTTAAAGCCGTAGGCATCAAAGGCTTTCTTTTCGGCTGCAAGGTGCTTTTCGGTGAGCTTTTCAAAGCCGCCTTCCTTACGGTAGTTTTCAATGAAGGTGTTTAAGGCCTTCACAAGCTTTTCATCGCCCTTACGCACCGCCACACCCCAGGGTTCCACTTTCTGGAAGGGAATAAAGACCGCGGCCGTTGTATCCGGATTTTTCATATGGTTGCGGTAAATGGTGAGCTGATCGTACAAAAAGCCGTCAGCACGGCCCGAAGCCACTTCCATCACACAGGCGCTTTCATCCGCGAGCGCCGTCACCGTAGCCTTGGTGAGGTGCTTTTGGGCGTAGAGGTAACCGGTGGAACCGATCTTGGCGGCAATCTTGCGGCCCGGCTGGTTGAGATCGTCAATTGAGCGGATATTGGCCGCTTTATTCGTGAGAATCGCAAGCATCGCGTTAGCGTAGGGCGCTGAAAAATCCACCGTCTTTTTGCGGGCGTCCGTAATCGTCATGGAGCTCATCACCATGTCGACCTTGCCGGTCACAAGGGCCGGAATCAGACCGTCAAAGGCAATGTTTTCAATCTTGATTTCTTTACCGACGGCTTTACCGAAATCCTTCATAAAGTCCGGGCTCACGCCGGCGGGGTTACCCGCGGCGTCTTTTCCCTCAAACGGGGGATATGCGAGTTCCATCCCGACGGTAAGAACCGCCTTCTCCATCGTGTCGGCCTTGGCCTGAGACTGCGCGTCGGACGTTTTATCCGAGCACCCCGTTACGGTAAGCACGAGCCCCACGGCGGCGGCACACAGTACGCTCTTTAAATGCGTCATTTTCCTACTCCCTGTTTTTAATTCGTTAATTTTGAAAGCACCGAAGTGTAACCCGCAGGCAGTTGCCCCTGCGTGCCGGGCATCGGGCGCGTTCCGGTTTTACTGTGAAAGTCCGAGCCCGTGGAAACGAGGAGCTTGTACTCCCTCGCCCACGCGAGGCACCGCGGCGTAAAGTCAGGCTGCTGACTGCCGCTGATCACTTCCACGGCTTCGCCCCCGGCTGCGGCAAAGTCCTTCATGAGTTCGTCCACCGTCCAGTCATTTTTAAAGTGATAGCGGCCCGGGTGCGCCATCACGGCAATGCCGCCAGCGGTGTGAATAAGGTCAACCGCTTCAGCTACCGTCGGCCACGGGGCCATGATGTAAGCGGGTTTTCCGTCCCCCAGATACCGGTCAAAGGCTTCCTGCTGGTTTTTCACGGCACCGGCTTCTAAGAGTGCCAGCGCAAAATGCACGCGCGAGACGTTCAGTTTGTTTTCCGCAAAGGCCGTTGCCTTTTCAAGCATTCCGGGGATTCCGAGGGCCGCAAGTTTTTCTGCAATCTGCGCAGCGCGCCGCGTGCGGCTCACTTCAAATTCTCTGACCTTACGCGTAAGAACCGGGTTCGTGTCATCAATGCCGAGCCCCACCACGTGAATCGAACGCCCGCCCCAAAGAGACGACACTTCAATGCCTGCAATAAAGCGGATACCGAGACGGTGAGCCTCGGAGCGCGCCTCAGACACTCCCGCCGCCGTATCGTGATCAGTGAGCGCCACGGTATTGCAGCCGCACTCCGCGGCAAAGCGCATCAGTTCCGTCGGGCTTAACGTCCCGTCACTTGCGGTGGAATGCATGTGCAGATCAATGGTCACTTGGTTTCTCCTTCGCTGCAGGCACGGCAAAGGACTCCATCTGCAGCGGCATCTTCATTGCACGAAATTATGGCAATCCGCAGGCTTTCTGCCGCTTCGGATTTGCAGTCCGAAACAATCCCGAAAAAGAGTCAACAGATCTGATACTGGACCTTTATCAGTCACTGCATCGTTCAGCTAAACAACCCGCGCTTGAAAGCGCGGGGTTCCCTGACACGGTGCAGGCTTTCCCGCAACAGGCAAAGGTTTTAAGGCCTCCTCTGCCCGGGCGTCCCCTGCACCACAGGAACATTTAAAACGCAACCGCTCTACGGGGACGGGCTTCATCAGCTCGATCCGTCGGTTCCGGCGAAGGACTGCTTCGTCTTGCCGATTCGCTGGTTTGTACTGCACTATCGATCCGGCGTTCCCTGAGACTTGTTTGTGCCTCGCAAGTGCTGATTGCTCAGCCTTCAGATCGTAGCTGTCAGTGGCGGGATCCGCACAATACAGGTTCATGGCGGCCGCAAGGTCGCGGTCCATGTACCAGCCCGTATCTCCCAACTGATGACTTCTCTCCCAAAGAGCCTTCTTACGGTACGTTCCCGTTTCGGGATCGTGCTGACTCGGGCGCAGTTTTGCGGGGACTGACTTCCACCACACAACAGCCGGCGCTTTCAGCCTTACTTGCCATCCGGGTTATCAATCCTGCAATACCGCTTTTGCCGAAACTCTTGCCGTATCCGGCTCTCTGAAATGCTTTGTATGAGTTCTTCTCCACAATGACGGTGCCGGCCCGGCCGAACACCTGGTTAATCACTTCGCCGTGCAGGCAGCGGCGGGTTTGCGCCTGGCGGCGGTACAGATCCGCAAGTTTTGCCTTTGTTGCCTTATAGGTCTTGGATTCCTTCCAGACAATCTTTTTTCCGGCGGCTTTAACGGTGCCGTCCGCGTTGTAGCACTCCCGATTTGTGTCTCTGCGGGAGCGGTCCATGGCACGTAAAAGACGCGCAATCTCCTTTTCCTGAGAGACAGTGCCCGCGCTCACCAAAATCTTCTGCTGCCACTCGGGGCTGTAAAAAGTCATGATCCTCGGGCCCGGGTCAACAGCCACCTTGAGATCCTTGGGAGCATAAACGTGCTTGACGGGCGGTACGCCTTCGACAATGAGCTGAACAAAGTAGCGCATACGGCCGCGGATCATCCGCCAGAGAAGACGGCAGGATTTGACACGCTTAAAGCCGGACGGATCTGTTGCTGAAAGAAGAGCTTCTTTCTGCCAGGCATCCGGTGCTTCAGCCTTTATCACCAGATCCAGAACCTCGAGCGTCCACGTCTTGGCCTTCCAACGCAACCCTGTTTTGTTTGATTTTCCCTCAACGCTGTGCAAGCCCCGTTTAGCACTCTTAAACCGCGGCTGACCTCCCTGATGAAGCAGCCAGCGCTCAATGCCCTGCCAGACACGTGTGGCAATTTTCTGCGCTTCGTTGATGCCGATGCGCTTTGTAAAGCCGCCCTTGGCACGGTGCTCTTTCACGACATCATGCAGGGCATGCTCGGAAAGGCGGGCGGACTTTCTGAATTTCCTTAAACCGCTTGTTACGGTCTTTGCCTTTGGGCATCGCGGCCATGAGCTTTCATGCTTCAGTGCTTTTCATGGCGCGCACGCGTTTCTTTGCTGTTCCAAGAACAGCATTGAAGAGCTGGCGTGCATCGGAGAAGTAGGTCTCCAGCGCACTTTCCTGATCCTCTCCGGTTTTCAGGTCCAGCTCGATGACAAAGGACGGGGTGCGCGATTTCATAGCGGCTGAATATACCTTAAGCGAAAACTATGTGCATGGTTTGGCTGCGTTTGGGCCAAGATTAAAAAAATTTCGAAAGCCCGCATTCCTCCCGGGACTCAAGCCCCGGACTTCCTGCGGGAAATTCTGTGACCGGAGTAGCAACCGCCATTGTCCTCCCGTTTTGCATTCCTCTTGAGAACAGCCTCAAGTGCCCCTATATATTTTAAGATGCGCCGCACAACCGCTCCGGGGCACAATCCGGGCGACAACAAGGAAAACAACGAATGGCCGACGACAAACTCGTAAAACTTCTTTTTCTCGACAAGAACTGCCACGCCGAGGTTCTGCATTTGGGTGAATGCTGGCAGAACATCATCCGCAATCAGCACCTGCCGGTGCCGGTTGCGCATATGCTCGGGGAACTCACCTGTGCAGCCCTTATGCTTGCCGTCAACCTTAAGTTCAAGGGGTCCGTCATACTGCAGATCCAGGGGGACGGCCCGGTGCGGCTTGCGCTCGTTGAAGTCCGTGATGGGCTCACGGTGCGCGCGACCGCCCAGATGAACGTGAAGGCCGAGGAAGTGCCTGAAAACGCGACCTTTAAGGACCTTGTGAACGCTCACGGTAACGGCCGCTGCGCGATGATTCTCGATGCCGCTGACCGTGCGGCGGGCGAGCAGCCCTACCAGAGCGTGGTGCCGCTTACGGGTGAAACCGTTGCGAAGACGCTGGAGAGCTTTCTCACGCAGTCCGATCAGTTAAGCACGCGCCTGTGGCTTGCCGCGGGCGAAACCAGTGCCGGCGGCATTCTCCTGCAGCATGTTGCCAACACCGGCGGCAAGGGCGGCGACAGCGAAAAAACGCCCGAAGAGACACTTGCTGAAATCACGGTTTACGCCGATACCGTAACGCGCGAAGAGCTTCTTTACGACGATGCGATGACGCTCGCGCGCCACCTCTTCTGGGAATTAAATCCCACGGTCTCCAAGGAACTTAACCCGAAGTTTCAGTGCCGCTGCTCGATGGCCGGCATCCGCAGCATCGTCAAAAGCCTCGGTAAAGACGAAGCCGAAAGCATCATCAAAGAGCGCGGCACGATTGAAGTCACGTGCTCCTTCTGCGGCGCAAAGTACGTGATGGACGCGATCGACGTTGAAGCGCTCTTTCATCCGCAGACCGTGACCCCGCCCACCACGAGTCAGCCTCAGTAATTTCAAGCGCAATTTAAAAGCGCCGGAAAGCCAACAAATCTTCCGGCGCTTTTCTTTTGGAGTAACAGCCGGGGTGATTCAGAGAACCCCGGCATTACGCTGTTACACCCACCCCTTCTGACGGAATTCGCGCAGCTTCTTCACAAAGTACGCGGTCTCAGCGGGGGTGCCCAGCGAGACGCGGCACCACTCCACGGCCGGCGGGAAAGGACGGCCCACCAAAATGTGCTCAGCCTTCATGCGTTCGGCAAAGGGCTTTAAGGGGGCCTTCAAGTTCATAAAGACAAAGTTTGTCTGGCTCTTAAGGTATTCAATCCCGAGCTCGTCCAGCGCTTTGCACAGAAGCTTGCGGGCCTTTGCGTTTTCGCTGCGGCTGAAGTCAATGAACGCTTTGTCGGTGATTTCAGCAAGACCTGCCTCAATCGAGCAGATATTCATCATGACGTCGTAGGCGACATGACGGCGGATCTGGTTGATGGTCTTGGGGTGCGCAAAGGCAAACCCGAGGCGCATGCCGGCCATGGCAAAGATCTTGGAGAAGGTCTTTAAGACCACGAGGTTTTCATACCCTTCCTTTACGAGCGTCGTCGCGGACACGAATTTCGGGTCGTCCACAAACTCCGTGTAGGCCTCGTCGATCACAAAGAAGGTCTTCGCGGGCTTACTGCGGATCCAGTCAAGAAGCGCCTTGCTGTCGGCAAGCGTCGACGTGGGATTATTGGGGTTCACAAAGTAGACGATCGAGTGGCCCTTATGTGCCGCTACCGCGCTTTTCATCGCGGGAATATCGATCGACCAGTTCTTGCCCATCGCAACGGTCGTCACCTTCATATTGTTCTTGCGGGCCGTGTCGGCGCCGTCACTGTAAGTGAGTTCCGGCACCACGACCTGCACATCAGGCGTGTTGTAGGCTTCAATGGAAGCGCGGATTGCTTCAGCAGAGCCGTGCGAAGGCATGATGTTGGCGGGCTTTGCGCCCATGTAGTCGGCAATCGCCTTTCTCAACACTTCCGTTCTTAAAAACGGATAGCGCGAGCCCTGCACCGTGGCGTGCACGGCGGCCTTACGGGCAGCGGCACTCATCCCCAGGGGATTTTCGTTAAAGCACAGCAAAAGGGGGTTTTTCGCGGTCGGCGCCTTAAAGGCAGGTACGGCGGGTGCGGCTTCGGCGGCCGACACGGTTGTTCCCAAAAGTGCAGCTCCGGCGGAAGCTGCGGTCAAAAGCGAGCGGCGGTTAAGAGCCATCTTGTATCTCCCGTTAGTCTCATGAGCCGTCAGTGCGTAACCGACAGCATTATTGCCCGCTCATTTTGCCTTGCAGGACGACTCTTCAGAGCAAAGATCCCCTTCTCTTTCCGCTTAATTTCAACTTTCTTGAGCCGATACGGCACCATTTAGGCACAAACACCAAAAGCGAAAAACCCGCCGATACGGATATCGGCGGGCCTGATACTGAAAAAGTAGTTTTCAGCTTATTGAGCCGTTAGGCGAGTTTCTTGCCCGGGCCCGGATCAACAGCCACCTTGAAATCCTTGGGAGCATAAACGTGCTTGACGGGCGGTACGCCTTCGACAATGAGCTGAACAAAGTAGCGCATACGGCCGCGGATCATCCGCCGGACAAGACGGCAGTATTTGACACGCTTAAAGCCGGACGGATCTGTTGCTGAAAGAAGCGCTTCAGCCTTTATCACCAGATCCAGTACCTCGAGCGTCCACGTCTTAGCCTTCCAAAGCAACCCTGTTTTGTTTGATTTTCCCTCAACGCTGTGCAAGCCCCGTTTAGCACTCTTAAACCGCGGCTGACCGCCCTGATGAAGCAGCCGGCGCTCAATGCCCTGCCAGACACGTGTGGCAATTATCTGCGCTTCGTTGATGCCGATGCGCTTTGTAAAGCCGCCCTTGGCACGGTGCTCTTTCACGACATCATGCAGGGCATACTCGGAAAGGCAGGCGGATTTCTGAATTTCCTTAAACCGCTTGTTGCGGTCTTTGCCCTTGGGCATCGCGGCCGTGAGCTTTCATGCTTCAGTGCTTTTCATGGCGCGCACGCGTTTCTTTGCCGTTCCGAGAACAGCATTGAAGAGCTGGCGTGCATCGGAGAAGTAGGTCTCCAGTGCACTTTCCTGATCCTCTCCGATGTTCAGGCCCAGCTCGATAACAAAGGACGGTGTGCGCGATTTCATAGCGGCTGAATATGCCTTAAGCGAAAACTATGTGCATGGTTTGGCTGCGTTTGGGCCAAGATTAAAAAAATCGAAAGCCCGCATTCCTCCCGGGGCTCAAACCCCGGGCTTCCTGCGGAAAATTCTGTGAATGGACACAACCTTGTGGCCGAAGGGCTTAAAGGCCTTCTGCACGCGGGCTTCGTAGTCGCCGTAGGTACCCGCGACCATCGCGTACGGGATGAAAAGCAGATCGGGTTTCTTACTCTGGAAAAGAAGTTCGTACTGGTCACCCGCAAAATCGAGGTAGCCCGACTTGTGGTAGCGCGAGCTTGACTGGATGAGCACGCGGCGCTTGCTGCTCACAGGCATCGGTTGTAAAGGCGTCTTTTGTTTGGCGGCGGCTTCTAAAGCCGGCACCGTCAGCGCAGCGGCGCCCAGTGCGGCAGCGATCATCGAACGACGGGAAAGTTCCATGGTTAACCTCGGTTTGCCGCATTGTCCGCGGTGGGAATACCGCGGATGGCTTCGGTTAAGAGCCTTCCTTTTGTGTCGGCCCACACAAAAGATGCCGCTGAGCTTACCAAAGAAGTAAGCGATTTATCCTAGGCTTAAATAATTAGTTTCAGTCTTTACAGACGAAAAAAATCCCCGGCAGAAATCTCTTTCCACCGGAGACTCGATTGCCCGAATCCGAAACGGATTATTCGGCAGCCTTCGCGTCCTTGCGGACGAGACGTTCGCGGATGCGAGCGGCCTTGCCGGAACGGTCGCGCAGGTAGTAGAGCTTGGCGCGGCGCACGGCACCGTGGCGCTTCACTTCGATCGAGGCGATCGTGGGCGAATAAAGCTGGAACGTACGTTCAACGCCTTCGCCGGAAGAGATCTTGCGAACGATGAAGGACGAATTGAGACCGCGGTTGCGGCGGGCGATCACAACACCTTCAAACGCCTGAGTGCGCTTGTGGTTGCCTTCGATCACGTTGACGAGAACGCTGACAGTGTCGCCGGCCTGGAAGTCCGGGTAGGTCTTACCCTTGCTGACGCGTTCGATTTCTTCTTGTTCCAGTTTGTCGATGAGATTCATCTTTAACTCCGTTACCATCATTCGGCGGCTCATGAAATTGTCGTTTCTGACAGACCGTCCAGAGGATGGGGTTTCATGTTCCGGGAAGGGTTTGACGCCCGCCCCGGGCTTTAAGAATTTTTCCGCGGATTAATTTTTCCGCAGAAACGCTTCATCTTCAGACGACAAGCGTCCGAGTGAACGCGCGATTTTAATCAAATCCGGACGCTTTTGTCCAGTGATTTTCAAAGATTTTTCACGCGTCCAGCGCGCGATGTTGGCGTGATGGCCGGTGAGGAGCACCTCGGGCACCCCCTTGCCCCGCCAAACCTCGGGCCGCGTGTAGTGCGGTGCGTCAAGTAGCCCCGTCGAAAACGATTCGTCAGAAGCCGAAAGCTCCTTAATGGCCCCCGGCAACTGCCTTACCACCGCGTCAATCAGCGCACAGGCTGCAAGTTCTGCGCCTGACAGCACAAAGTCTCCGAGGCTGACGGTGTGGTCAACATAGGTCTCAAGAAAGCGCTCGTCAATGCCCTCATAGCGCCCGCACACCAGCACCATCTGCCCCGCGGGCTGCGAGGAGAAACTGCGGACATAAGCGTCGGTAAGACGCTCGCCTGTGGGCGAAAACGCAATCACGGGGCCGCTGTTGCCGGACGCGCGGACATATTCCAGTGTTTTTGCAAGAGGCTCAGCCATCATCACCATGCCGGGGCCGCCCCCGAAGGGCCGGTCATCGACCGTCCTGTGAACGTCCTCGGTGACGTCTCTGGGGTTCCAGAAGTGAATGTTCCAAAGGCCCCGCTTCATCGCGCGGGCACTGATCCCGTAGTCGGTGATCGAGGCAAAGATCTCGGGAAAAAGCGTAATAACGTCAATACGCATGGCGGTTAATCCCAGTCGGCGTGCCAGTCAACGTGCACCACGCCCGCTTCCGTATCGATTTTTTCCACGTAGGCGGGCACAAGGGGTATGAGGCGCATGCGCTTTTTGCCCTCTGCAGTAAATTCGATCTTCAACACCTGCTGACCGCCGTTATCCACCACGCTTTCCACGGTTCCGAGGTTCTCCCCTTCCCGGTTAACGACACTCGAACCTTCAATATCGGTCACCCAGTGTTCACCCTCTTCGAGTTCCGGAAAGTGCTCGCGCGGCACGGCAATGCGGCCCTTCATGCGGTCGGCGTCCTCTTTGCTCGTGCTCTCTTCAAAGCGCACGAGCAAAACGTCACCGTGCGCCTTCATCTCAACCGGTGTGAGGGGCTTCACATTGCCCCGGAGATCCTGCAGCCACCAGTCGTCCGTTTCCATGAGCGCCTCCCCCGTTCCCAGGGGCACCACGCGCACCCAGCCTCTGACGCCGTAAGCGCCTGCGGTACGGGCTACCGGCACCAGGTCTTCAGGCGGCGTCAGTGTTTCGTGAGTTGATGCGGTCATGGCACGTGTTCCTAAAAAATGACGGGCAAAAGAAAAGCGGCCTTGGCGTCCTTACTGGAAGGCGCAAAGACCGCTATCCGGTTTATCGGTTCATTGAGGGTTTTGTTTAACTATCCGCACCGAAGGTAGATACCGGACTCATCTCAAAAGAGGAAAGTCGGCTGTCGCATTCGAGTGTGCTTTGACACGGGAGGCACGGCGAGGCAGTCGGCATGGTCCGCGGTCGGAGCGGCGTTAATTAAAACGCAAACCCTTCTTGCCGAAAAACTTATTCAGCAGCAGCCGGAGCAGCGGCGGCAGCCTTCTTGGCCGTCTTGATGATACGGGCCACGGTATCGCTCATAGTGGCGCCCTTTTCAACCCAGTAGTTCAGGCGGTCTTCCTGATAGGTCAGACGCTGCGGACCTTCGGCGATCATCGGGTTGTAAAAGCCGATGCGTTCGTTGAAACGGCCGTCGCGGCGGTGACGGGATTCGGTCACAACGATGTTGAAGAACGGACGCTTCTTGGCGCCGGAGCGGGAGAGACGAATAACAACCATTTTTTCCTCTTTTGCTTGAAATGACGCCCGTACCAGGCGTCGGGAATATGTTTTTTCTGAAGCGGGAACACACGCCCGAGATCAGAAAACATGTGATTTTACACGCCGAAAGCACTAAAAATCAAGCCTCTGCAAAGCGGCGAAATCCTGAGCCCCCCGCACCGGCGTTTCGGCGGCGGTACCGCGGCCGATCTGAGGCTTCAAGGCAACGATTCCGTGTTCCTCTTTCCTTTTCCGCGGCTTCCGCAATACAAATAAATAATAAAATATTATCAAATAAATGGATTTTCTAGCTCTAACAATAATATGTTGTCAATTAAAGCCAAAACGCCGCCCGACGTTGCGAGCGAACTTGCCGGGCGCGTTAAGGCCAGACGCCTGGAACTTAACCTCACACAGGCAGCCTTTGCCGCGAAGGCGGGACTGAAGCTCCCCACGTACCGGCTGTTTGAACGGACAGGTCAGATTTCGCTGCGCGGGCTTTTGCAGTGCGGCTTTGCGCTGGACATGCTTGCGGACTTCGATGCCGTCTTTGCCCAAAGAAAATTCCGTACGATGGAAGAATATCTGGCAGCAGAAAAACCGCCGCGCAAAAGAGCGTCCTCCCGCAGCAAATGACTGCTGTAGTGTCTTCGAAGAACATCTCATCACAGCCTGCCGGAACAATTCGCTGTCCTGACGAACAAAAACAAAGTTCCGGAAGCGATAAGCCCGGTGCGCTAACACCGGGCCCGTCCTTCACGAGGCGCTTAAGATGCCGCACCATCTGTCCTCGGCGCCGACAGCAACGGGACAGCTCTTCCTCTCGCCCCTTCTTTTGGCATTTATCTGACAAAAGTCAAACAGCCGCTTCGCGTTTTTCGGGGAATTGATCCTCTGCAACAAACGCGAAAAAACAAGTGCTTCCTGCAAAAGCAAGAAGATTGCCACCGACAAAAGCTCAGTTATTTCAGTGAGCTTGCCCGCAATGAGTAGTGGATCAATTATTGAGATTTATACTCAAAACTGACTCTGAAAAACTTGGAAATCCCGATAAAATTCAGCCCACCACGAAAAGCAGTCAAAAGTTTTGCGTTTCCCAAAGTATCGGCTCGGTGCCGAGACTCTCTGAGTTTTGGCGAATGTCGGAGTCATCCGGCATGAGCCTCTTTGGGCCCTTCGGGGATATAGAAACGACAAAACCCAGTGCGACAACACTGGGCTCGTCATTTTGTGAGGAGCTTAAGATGTCGAACCATCTGCTCTCTTCGTGGGAAATTGTAGCGGAGTTTGCTTTCAACCTCAATATCCGGGTCGATTTATGGATCCTGGTGGTTGTGCTGCTCTTGTCGAAAATCCGCAAGAAGCCTTAAACAGCGAGGGGCGACTCCGCAAGGAGCGCCCCGTTTGTGTTTTCGGCCCGTCACCGTCTGAAAGAGCTCAGACACCCGCTCTTCTTACAGTTTGTCTGACAAAAGTCAAACAGCCGCTTCGCGTTTTTGCTGGAATTGATCCTCAGGGCAAATCCAACAACAAAGCCCGCCCGCAAAGCATCAGCAATCCGTCAGCACCAAAATATCGCGGTTTTAAGCGGTCTCCGCCACAAGAAGCAGAAGATCAATCATTGAGTTTTTCCGTTTGAGCAGTCGCTTCTCTCACACCACAATGCGGTTCATAACGATCCGTTTTGCGAAAAGCGTCATGAGTACCGTTTTACAAAACCGCCATCCGTGCGAAAAAGCCCGTCAGATTCCTGTCATTGAGCTTGATGCGCCCCTGCACCTGGCGCCCGCGCTCTTTGACTACTTTGCAGGTAAGACGCGCGCGGCTTTTGTGACGACCGGGTCCGGCGCGGCACTCCCCAAAGCCCGAGGGCATTTCGTGAGTCCGTGCGCCACCGTCAAAAGCGCTCTGTGGTGTCTGGAAACCGTGCTTTCCGGCGAAGCCGATGTCCGGTGCCTCTTTGTTGCCGTCACGGACGAAACGGACGCTGACCTCTACCGGCTTTTTGCGGTACTCGGCAACCTTGCTCAACGCCGCTTAATTCCGGTCGTTCTTTTAAGAGCGCCGTCAGCGGCGGCACTTCCCTCGCCCGCCTCCCGACGCTTTGCCGTAACAAGCCGGCCGGGACTTTTCTCAGAAACCGTCTTCATCGCGGAAACAGTGCTCGGGCAGCCGCAATACGCTGATCTCCCGTTACTTGCGGCGCCCGGGCGACTGGCCGCTTATGCAGAATCGGCCGGCCGTTATCTGCACGCGATCACAGAGCGCATGAAGCGGGCAAAAACAGCTCAGAGCCGCCGCACGGTCCCCGCCTGAGACACTGCCCTTAGGCGCTGGCGGTAAGCCAGAAGCGTCCCGCGATATAGTCGCCCACGGCGGGACGCTCACCCAAGAGCTTTCTGGAAATCAAAAGATGCACTTCAAAGGGTGCAGCCCCTTCGGCGCGGATACATTCCGCCTGCACGGCAAAGCAGCGCTGCCCGCAGTAGTCACTGTTAAAGACCTTCTTGACAAGCACCCGTCCGTCGTAATAGGCCGGATAGTCCGTAGGAACGAGAAACACGGCGTCCCCCATTGCTAGACCCGTCGCCTTATTCTCTCCGTCCGTAAACTTCGTGCCGGCAGGGATGATTTCTGCCGTAAGTGCCACCGCGGAAAAAACGACCGGCACGTCTTTGCCGAGCTGATCCTCGGGAAGCCGTGCTTCCATCACGGGAGCCATGGCGGTGACGGCCCTCTCAGGCGCCACCATAAAGGCCACATCCCCGCACGGGCGCTTTTCCCAGGGACGTGCCGCAACGTAGCGGACCGTGCGCTCGATCCCGGGCATCAGGGGCACAGGCTCATGCACGCCGAACTGATTGCCTTCTTCGAGCTGAAAGCGCATCATCAGCACGGGGTTCTTCGGGGGCATCTGCGTACAGCACACCGGGTGCGGCACACCGGCCTTGGTGCGCTCGGCAAGCATGCGCCCCACCTCAAGCATTTCCTTTTCATTGGCCTTTGCCAGGCCCCCCATAAAGCGGCCGAGCTCTTCTTTACTCTGAAAGCCGATTGCTTCCCAGACTTCCCAGAGATTCTCATCGCTTTTTTCCGGGAAAAGATCCGTTTCCCCGAAGGGTTCGGGGCGGTTTGATAAAAACTGAAACTCTTCGTTTGCTGCGTCTGCCATTTTTTCTTCCTAAAAAAGCGATCCTGTTGTGCCCACCGGCGGGGTCTTTGTGCCTTCAGTCTGTCCCAAAAGGCGCCTTAAGTCATCTTCATCAATCACAAGAACGCCTAGCGCGCGGGCCTTTTCAAGTTTGCTTCCGGCCTCAGCACCGGCCACCACGTAGTTGGTCTTTTTGGAAACAGACCCCGAAACCTTGGCGCCCGCGGCAATCAGCATATCCTTGGCTTCATCGCGCGAAAGCGTGGGGAGCGTCCCCGTGAGAACAAAGGTTTTACCGGCCACTTCCGACGTTTTGGCTTCGGAAGCCGCAATCACGGGCCAGGTGATGCCTTCATTGACGAGTTCCTTAATGACCTTACGGTTGTGTTCCTCGGCAAAAAACGCCGTCACCGACTCGGCAATCACTTCGCCCACGTCGCTTACTTCCATGAGGGCCTCACAATCGGCCTTCATTAAAGCGTCAAGCGTTTTAAAGTGCGCCGCAAGGTCCAGGGCGGTGGATTCCCCGACGTGGCGGATGCCGAGCGCAAAGATAAAGCGCCCGAAGGTAGTGCTGCGGCTCTTTGCAATCGACGTTACAAGGTTTGAGGCACTTTTTGTGCCCATGCGGTCCAGAGCCGCAAGGTCTTCGATCTTGAGGCGGTAAAGATCCGTGGGCGTTTTTACCAACCCCTTGTCAACAAGGACGTCCACCATCTTTTCCCCGAGCCCGTCGATGCCCATCGCGCGGCGCGAGGCGTAGTGCACAAGGGACAACTTCATCTGCGCGGGGCACACGAGTCCCCCGGTGCAGCGGCTGTCTTTTTCTTCTTCGTCACGCACGACAGCGCTGCCGCAGACCGGGCACACCGCGGGCATCACAAAAGGCCGTGCGTCCTCAGGGCGCTTTTCGGGGAGCACCCGAACGATTTCAGGAATCACATCTCCGGCACGGCGCACAACGACGGTGTCTCCGATCATGAGGCCGAGCTCGGCAATATGGTCGGCGTTGTGAAGCGTTGCATTAGTGACGGTTGCGCCCCCCACAAAGACGGGCGTGAGACGCGCGACCGGCGTCATGCGGCCCGTGCGGCCCACCTGCACGTCAATGGCCTTGACGACACTCAAAGCTTCCTGCGGCGGATACTTGTGCGCGCAGGCCCAGCGCGGTTCCCGCGCCACAAACCCCAGGCGCTTTTGCTCGTCAAAGGAATTCACCTTGTAGACAACGCCGTCAATTTCAAAGGGAAGTGTCTCCCGGATCTGGGCCACGTGATCATGAAATTCGGCGAGCGGCGCAGGGCCCTCAACGACACGGCGTTCAGAGGCCACCGGAAAACCCGCGGCCTTCAGCTTGTCAAGGAGCTCAGACTGCGACTTGGCCCAGGAGGCGTCTGAAATCTCGCCCACGCTGTAGGCGTAAAAGTGCAGCGGCCTTTCCGCCGTAATGCGGCTGTCAAGCTGCCTTAAAGCACCTGCCGCGGCATTGCGGGGATTCACAAAGAGCTTCTGGCCCGCGGCCTTTTGCCGGTCATTCAACTTTTCAAAGTCCGCCTTGTGCATGATCACTTCGCCGCGCACTTCGATCACTTCAGGGACGGCCTTGGCGTCCACCACCAGAGGAATCGAGCGGATCGTGCGGACGTTCGCGGTAACGTCTTCGCCGACGGTACCGTCACCGCGCGTGGCGGCAGAGGTGAGACGGCCGTTCACGTAATGCAGATTGACCGCAAGGCCGTCAAACTTGAGTTCACAGTCGTACTGAACGGGACGGTCGGCGTCGGTGAGGTCAAGCTCCTTTCTCACGCGCCCGTCAAAGGCAAAGGCCCCCTGGGCGGAGAAGTCCGTTTCCGTGTGAATGGAGAGCATCGGCACACGGTGCGTGATTTTGGCGAGGTCACTGCGCACTTCGCCCCCCACACGCTGTGTGGGCGAATGCGGCGTCTTTAAGGACGGATACTCGCTTTCGAGCTTTTCAAGCTCCTGAAAGGCGGCATCGTACACGGAGTCCGGTACCGACGGATTGTCGTTGACGTAGTACTCAATGTTCCAGCGGTTGAGCTTTTCGGCAAGTTCCGCCGCACGGCGCGCAGCGTCTTCGGGCACCGTCACGACTTTGGCAGAATCAAACAAATCATCTTGCTGCATGGTTTATCTCAGAAAAAAGCGCGCGGGTTTACACGGCCGCGCGCTTTTTAATGTTCTTAACGGACGGACTCAGACAACCGAGAAAATGCGGCGCGCACGGGCGCTGCCGGCAGCGGCACCCGCAGCCTGCATTTCGCGGTAGCGCTCAGCAAGCTGACGCGCGACACCCGCGGCAGCACGGCTTCCCATGGGAGCGCCGAGCTGGTCGGTCAATTCGAGATCCAGGCGCGCCGCAAGGTCGTTGGCGACACTGAAAATCTGCGCCAAGGGGTCGGAGGCCGGCACCGAGAGCGCAATGTTTAACGCAAGTCCCAGTTCGTTTTTAAATTCGGGCATGCGTCCGAGCACGATCAGGGGTTCGGTCTGCGTGCCCTCACGCTTTTCATAGTGCCCCTCGGTGTAGGAAAAACCGCAGGCCACGGCCGCCTGATTCAGTGCCGAATCATCGATGTCACGGCACCCCACAAGCTTAAAGGTGAGGTACTGCGAGAAGCGCTCCACGATGCGGCGCACTTTTTCGCTTTTTGCAAGAATCGTCTCGCCGTCGGGAACTTCGGCTTCGGCCGGAAGGTCAATCGCCAGGCGCTCAGCCAGCGAAATAAAGCGGGAGGCCGACATGCTGTCAAGGCTTTTCACGCTGTCCGCGGTCTGCACCGAGAGGTAAATCTGAGAGCACGTGCGGCAGCCGGCAGGCAAAGACGCCGACCAGAGCCCCGTATCGGCATTAAAGAAGCTGAGGTTTAAGGGGAAGGGCATCTCGGTGTCCCTCACCGCGGCCTCACACATCGCAATCGCTTCGGGCGTAAAGTATTCGCCCGCTTCCGGCGTAAAGTGCGCGACCGCCTCAACCCCTTCGTCGATCTCGGCGAGGCGGTGTCCGGCCGGACGCACGTAACGCGGCACTTCAACCGAAGTCTGCGAGAAATTCAGTTCCTTTTGTTCGGGCTCACGGGGCGCTGGCTTTTCTTCCGGGGCTTGCGCAGATTCAGACTCCGCAGCGGCCGAAGCCTTCACTTCCGGCATGATCTGGTCTGCGGCCGAGAGCATCGGCGCCTCTTCCTCGTCGGCGGCGAGTTTGTCCTTGAGTTTTTCCTGATCGGGATCGACCTCGCCCTTTAAGGGGTCGTTTTTCCCCTTCTGATTGCGTAGTTCGTCAAGGATTTTGCGGTCTTCCTTATCGGTTTTGACGTTTTTCTGACGGTAAAACCAATAAGCCCCGCCGCCGATCACGGCAACAGCAAGCGCAATGTGCCACGGCTCGATTTGAAACGACATGAACGTATACCCTGTGTTCTTTCTGTGCTCTTTATTTCAGCAGAGGGCTCACTTACACGCGCACTGCGCGCGCAAAAAGATTCCCTTTGCCAAGCAAATCAGACGAATCATAAGAGAAAGGAGCGCGGCGGGAAAGCGGCGGGACGGAAAAACCGAAAAATTTTCTGTGAGGCGAAGAAAACCCACCTTAATGCTGCGCCATGCGGTCGGCTTCGGCAATGTCCACGCTCACCACGCGGGAAACGCCGGGCTCACGCATCGTCACACCCACAAGCTGCCCCATGTATTCCATCGTCACGCGGTGGTGCGTAATCATCATGAACTGGGTGGAGCTGCTCATCGCCACGATCTGACGCGCAAGGCGGTCCTGGTTGGCTTCGTCAAGCGGGGCGTCAACTTCGTCCAAAAGACAGAAGGGAGCCGGATTAAGCCGGAAAATCGCAAACACCAGTGCCGTTGCGGTCATGGCCTGCTCACCGCCCGACAAAAGCATAATCGTCTTATTTTTCTTGCCCGGGGGCTGCGCCATGACTTCCACACCGCACTCAAGGATTTCGTCTCCGGTCATCTCAAGGCGCGCAGTGCCGCCGGAGAAAAGCGCCGTAAACATTTCGGCAAAGTTGGCGTTTACGGCTTCAAAGGTGGATTTGAGAAGCCCGCGGGTTTCGGTGTCGATTTCGCGGATCGTGGCTTCAAGGTTTCTGATCGCTTTTTCAAGGTCCTCCACCTGCCGCGCGGTCTCTTCCATCGCTTTTTTGCTCTGCTCGAGATTTTCGAGCGCCGCGTGGTTTACGGGCCCCAAAGCCGCCATACTTTCCGCGAGCTTCGTGACGCGGGCCTTCATCTGAGAGGCCTTATAGTGCTCGGTCTCGGCTTCGACCGTGAGTTTTTCACGGTCGGAACCGAGTTCGTTAAGGCGCGCGGTGAAAATTTCGGTCTGCGTCAAACCCGCCTGGCGCTTCGTTTTAAGGTCACCGATCACTTCAAGTAGCGGCCCCTGCTCTGCGGTTAACGCGCGGCTGCGTTCGCTTGCTTCAGCGAGCTTTGCTTCGGCAGCGTCTGACGCCGCAAGCGCCTCAGCTTCCGCGGCCTTAAAGCGCTCAAGCTCCTCAATGACGGCCGCAAGCCCCTCACGCTCTGCGGTTTCATCCAGGCCCTCAAACTGCGCGCGCAATTCCTCGATTTCCGCGGCGGTCATTTCGATTTCGCCGTCGGCATCCTGAAGCTGCCGTTCGGCGTCGGTCTGACGGTCTTTGGTGGCCTGCGCCTCAATCTGTGCGCTCTTGGCTTTCGCCTGCACCGCGCGCTGCCGCTCTTGGGTCATCGCCTGCGCTTCTTCGGCTTCCTCAAGGTGCGTCTGCGCGTCCCCGGCCTTTTGCTGCAGTTCCGAAAGTTTGGCGTCCAGGGTCTCAAACCGTCCTTCGGCTTCTTCCTGACGGCGCGCCAGTTCCTCGGCGCGGGCCGTGAGTTCCTTTAAGGTCTCTTCAATCTGTCCCCGGCGGTTTTTCCAGGCCGCCAATTTTTCGCTTTCGCGCGAATAGTCAAGTTCGAGCGCATGCACTTCACTTTCCAGGCGCTCGGCACTTTGCTGCCGCTCGTCCAAATCGCGCCGGTCGGCGTCAAGCGCGGCTTTGGCGCGCGTCATCGCGGCATCCGCGGCCTCAAACTGTGCCTTAAGTTGCGCGAGGGCTTCCGTTAAGTGCTTGATTTCCGCGATGCGGCTCATCAGGCCCGCGGCCGCATTTTCTTCGGCCCAGAAGCTCACGCTGTCGCGCTCAACGATGTGGCCTTCCGGAGTCACAAAGCGGGCACCGGGAGGCAAATCCGTCCTCACTTTAAGGGCCGCCGCAAGATCGGGAGCTGTGAGGCTCGTCCCAAGCCATAGTGTCAAAAGTGCCGCCACCGCCGGATCATCGCTTGTGACGAAGTCCGTCAGGGGCTTGGAATCGATCCCTGCCGGGGGCGTCACGGCCTCTGCCTTTTCCGTAAAAAGCGTGTTGTAAAACACGAGCCGCGCGGGC
This sequence comes from Duodenibacillus massiliensis, assembly GCF_928721995.1. Lineage (NCBI taxonomy): Bacteria > Pseudomonadati > Pseudomonadota > Betaproteobacteria > Burkholderiales > Sutterellaceae > Duodenibacillus > Duodenibacillus massiliensis. Next base: position 2,257,505 of record NZ_OV788642.1, on the reverse strand, counting down.
GGCGCGTCAAGCGCAAACCCCGCCACACGCGCGAGGTCGGAAACCCCGATCGCAAGCGACCGCACGCTTAAAACCGCCTCAACGGCCTTAGCCCACTGCGCGTTAACCATCGTGCGCTCAAAAAAGCGCTTCACGGAACTTAACCCCATTTTTTCGAGCCACTCGGGGAGTTTGCCTTCCGCCTGCGCCTTCGCCTGGACGGCTTCCATGGTCTGAAGCCTTGCTTCACTGCGGCTGACCTCACCCTGCATCCGCGTTTTTTCTTCGCGGGTTTCTTCTAAAACGGCTTCGCTTTCTTCAAGGGACGCCCTCACGTCCTCCATAACCGCCTTTTGTTCGTCAAGCGCCGCACGCTTTTCACTGAGCTTTTCGCCGAGCTCGGCGACCGCGGCTTCGTCGGGAGCGTCCGAGGTTTGCCTTTCCCCCTCCAATTTTTCTTTCTGGCGGTCAAGTTCAATCGCTTCGCGCTGCATCGATTCGATTTCAACGCTCACAACACTGATGCTTTTTTCCGCTTCCTGCGCATCCGCCCGGGTGTCTTCATAGCGTGAGCGCGCTTCCTCGCACTGCGCGGCGCGCTCTTCGACTTCGTCCGTAAGAGCCTCAGCTTCCGCAGCGGCTTCTTCCGCTTGCGCATTTAATTCCTCGATTTTGGCAGAGAGCATCGCAATACGTTCAGCCGCCTCTTTTTTTGCGTCTTTACGGCGCTCAAGTGCGGCCTGCGTCTGAGAGATACGCTCTTCAAGCGTTCGGCGCTGCTCGATGATGTGGCGGACGTTGCCTTCGGCCTCCGTCACGCGGGCATTGGCTTGCCAGGCGGCTTCGCGGGCTTTGTCGGCGGCGTCGCGCTTTTTGCGGGCGTCTTCTCTTAAGCCCGCTTCTTCTGCGACGAGCTTTGCGGCTTCGCCTTTAGCCGAAATCAGGGCATTTTCTTTTTCGGCAATCTGCGCTGAGAGTTTGTCGGTTGAATTCTTGGCGTCACGCTCCTGAAGGAAGTACCACATCTCTTCCGAGCGCGCTCTTTCGTCGTCCAGTTTTTTCCAGGACTGCGCGGTTTCGGCTTCGGCGGTGAGGCGCTCCACCTCCTCGGCTTTATTGGCCTGCAGCATCGCGACCTTTTCAAGGTTGGCGCGTGTGGAATTAAGACTTGTTTCGGTTTCCCTGCGGCGCTCTTTGTATTTACTCACGCCCGCGGCTTCTTCAAGGTAAACGCGCAGTTCCTCGGGTTTTGCCTTGATGAAGTTACTGATCATCCCCTGGCTGATGATAGCGTAGGACCGCGGCCCCAGGCCCGTGCCCATAAAGATATCCTGAACGTCGCGGCGCCTCACCTGCTGGCCATTAATAAAGTAGGCGTTTGTGCCGTCACGGGTCACCACGCGCCGCACGGCGATTTCTCCGTAGCGCCCCCAGGCGCCCTTCACCGACCCGTCGTTATTGTCGAGAACCATCTCAACGCTTGCGCGAGAGCTCGCCGGTCTCCCCTGAGATCCGGCAAAGATGAGTTCGCTCATCGAACCTTTACCCCGGAGTTCGCTTACGCGCCCCTCGCCCAGGACCCAGCGGATCGCGTCAATGACGTTGGATTTTCCGCAGCCGTTGGGGCCCACGATGCCGCTTACCGCCCCCGGGAATTCAATCACCGTGGTATCGGCAAAACTTTTAAACCCGCTGATTTTGAGCTGACGCAGACGCACGGCAATGGAACCTGACGGTTAAGGAAAAGACGGAAATGAGCGGGACAAACCCCGATCTCGGGCGGTACGTTAACAGATTTCCGGGAGGCTGCCGCGGTTAACGGGCCCTGAACCGGCTTTCGTCTTTACGCAGCAAACGAAAAACCGCCCGGCAGCCGGTCCACAAACAAAGACCGGCCGCACGGGCGGCGTCTGACTTTAAACGCCTGTCAAACTCAGAACTTCCAGGACGTATTGAGCATAAACGCGTGGTTTTCGCTCTTATCCGACCCGTTGAAGCTGTAACTTAACGTGGAAGAGAACATCTCGCCGGTGATAAACCTCAGGCCCGCGGACACGCCGTAGGAGAGATCCCCGATGGTTTCAGGCCGCACATGGTCAGTACTCGTCAACCCCTGCCCCGTCACAACGTTATCGGCTTCCGTGTCCCGGAAGTTGGGCTGCACGTAAACGTCCATCCGCGGGCGGAGGATGCGGCCTTCCTCAAACTTAAAGTCAGCCTTCATCTTTAAGCCCGCGGAGACGCTCCCGATATGCCGGTTGCTTGCTTCCGTATGGAAGGCGTTAAGGCCGTTGAGTTTCGAGGTGTAGCTTCCGGTTCTAAGCCACGTGTACTGCAGTGACGCGTGCGGCGTCACAGAATTTCCCGCAGGAAGCCCGGGGCTTGAGCCCCGGGAGGAATGCGGGCTTTCGAAATTTTTTAATCTTGGCCCAAACGCAGCCAAACCATGCACATAGTTTTCGCTTAAGGTATATTCAGCCGCGATGAAATCGCGCACCCCGTCCTTTGTCATCGAGCTGGGCCTGAAAACCGGAGAGGATCAGGAAAGTGCACTGGAGACCTACTTCTCCGATGCACGCCAGCTCTTCAATGCTGTTCTTGGAACAGCAAAGAAACGCGTGCGCGCCATGAAAAGCACTGAAGCATGAAAGCTCACGGCCGCGATGCCCAAGGGCAAAGACCGTAACAAGCGGTTTAAGGAAATTCAGAAGTCCGCTCGCCTTTCCGAGTATGCCCTGCATGATGTCGTGAAAGAGCACCGTGCCAAGGGCGGCTTTACAAAGCGCATCGGCATCAACGAAGCGCAGAAAATTGCCACACGTGTCTGGCAGGGCATTGAGCGCTGGCTGCTTCATCAGGGCGGTCAGCCGCGGTTTAAGAGTGCTAAACGGGGCTTGCACAGCGTTGAGGGAAAATCAAACAAAACAGGGTTGCGTTGGAAGGCTAAGACGTGGACGCTCGAGGTTCTGGATCTGGTGATAAAGGCTGAAGCCCCGGATGCCTGGCAGAAAGAAGCTCTTCTTTCAGCAACAGATCCGTCCGGCTTTAAGCGTGTCAAATACTGCCGTCTTGTCCGGCGGATGATCCGCGGCCGTATGCGCTACTTTGTTCAGCTCATTGTCGAAGGCGTACCGCCCGTCAAGCACGTTTATGCTCCCAAGGATCTCAAGGTGGCTGTTGACCCGGGCCCGCGGACCATGACTTTTTACAGCCCCGAGTGGCAGCAAAAGATTTTGGTGAGCGCGGGCACTGTCTCTCAGGAAAAGGAGATTGCGCGTCTTTTACGTGCCATGGACCGCTCCCGCAGAGACACGAATCGGGAGTGCTACAACGCGGACGGCACCGTTAAAGCCGCCGGAAAAAAGATTGTCTGGAAGGAATCCAAGACCTATAAGGCAACAAAGGCAAAACTTGCGGATCTGTACCGCCGCCAGGCGCAAACCCGCCGTTGCCTACACGGCGAAGTGATTAACCAGGTGTTCGGCAGGGCCGGCACCGTCATTGTGGAGAAGAACTCATACATAGCATTTCAGAGAGCCGGATACGGCAAGAGTTTGGGCAAAAGCGGTATTGCAGGATTGATAACCCGGATGACAAGTAAGGCTGAAAGCGCCGGCTGTTGTGTGGTGGAGGTCAGTCCCCGGAAACTGCGCCCGAGTCAGCACGATCCCGAAACGGGAACGTACCGTAAGAAGGCTCTTTGGGAGAGAAGTCATCAGTTGGGAGATACGGGCTGGTACATGGACCGCGACCTTGCGGCCGCCATGAACCTGTATTTCGCGGATCCCGCCACTGACAGCTACGATCTGAAGACTGAGCAATCAGCGCTTGCGAGGCACAAACAAGTCTCAGGGAACGCCGGATCGATAGTGCAGTACAAACCAGCGAATCGGCAAGACGAAGCAGTCCTTCGCCGGAACCGACGGATCGAGCTGATGAAGCCCGTACCCGTAGAGCGGTTGCGTTTTAAATGTTCCTGTGGTGCAGGGGACGCCCGGGCAGACAAGGCCTCAAAAACCTTGGCTGTTACGGGAAAGCCTGCACCGTGTCAGGAAACCCCGCGCTTTCAAGCACGGGTTGTTTAGGGACACGTTTGTGAGGTTGATAAGCATTACTCGATACGTTTTATTCATTTTTGCAGGTCGAGACTCAATGGCCCGCTCAATGGTTACTGAAAGTTATAATTTTATAAATTTCCACCTTCGTACGCCTCTATCAACCCCATATTTTCCGCGGCTTTCAGGGCTTTGCACACACGCCTTAGGCAACTTTTTTCCAACGAACGCCGGCTCATTCGGACTTCTCCTTGACTTCGACAACCGCACTCAGCTCAGAGAGCACTCCCTCCCACCCCTAAGCCAAACCGCCCAAATGCCCTCAGGCATCCGCCCATATAATGCGGGATTACCAACGGGAAACCGTTTCCCAATTCCACTTTTTGTGTGACGGAGTTTTATCCATGTCAACCACCGCAAGCCGCGCGCTTGAAACGTTCGACAATCCCAATCCCGCACGCGACTATCTCGTGCATATTGAAATCCCGGAGTTCACGTGCCTGTGCCCTCTCACGGGCCAGCCTGACTTCGCAACGCTCGTTCTTGACTACATTCCGGATCAGAAGAACCTGGAATTGAAGGCGCTCAAACTTTACATGTGGAGCTTCCGCAACGAAGGGCACTTCCACGAGGATGTTACGAACAGAATTTTGAACGACTTCGTCGAAAAGACCGATCCGCGCTTTATGCGCCTTGAAGCCCGCTGGTGGGTCCGCGGCGGCATCTACACGACCGTGCGCGCCGAACACCGCAAACCCGGCTGGGAGCCGCAGCCCACGGTGGACCTTCCGCACTTTGCCGACAACAACCCAATGCGCACCATCGGTTAAGAGGATTAACGCCCGTGACAACCCCCCGCCTGCGCGAAACCCGTCCCTACCCGTTTGCCCGGTTACGAAAACTCTTTGAGGGTGTGACACCCAACCCGGCATTCACCCCGGTGTCGCTCGGAATCGGAGAACCCAGGCATCCGACGCCCGAGTGCATTACGAAGGCCCTGGCAGCAAACTTCGCGGGCCTTGCAAAGTACCCCGGCACAGCGGGTAGCCCCGAATTTAAGGCGGCCGTCATCTCGTGGTGCGAAAAGCGCTACGGCGTGACGCTCGCGGCAAACCAGGTGCTGCCGTGCCTCGGAAGCCGCGAGGCGCTCTTTAGTTTCGTGCAGTCGGCGGTGGACAGTACGCACGAGGCGTATGTCGTCATGCCCACGCCCTTTTATCAGATCTATGAGGGCGCGGCGATTTTGGCGGGTGCGAAGCCCTACTTTGTGCCCCTGACACCGGCAAATCACTTCCGGATGAATATTGAGGCGGTACCCGCCGAGGTGCTCGCCAAAACCCAGGTCGTTTTTGTCTGCTCGCCCTCCAACCCCACGGGAAGCGTGATGCGCTTAGCTGACTGGAAGCGCATTTTTGAGCTTTCCGACACCTACGGGTTTGTTGTCGCAAGCGACGAGTGCTACAGCGAAATTTATTTTGAAGAAGGCAAAGCTCCCTTGGGCGCCTTAACGGCCGCCAAAGAACTCGGCCGCACCGACTTCAGAAACCTCATCGTCTTTCAGAGTCTCTCCAAACGCAGCAACGCCCCGGGCTTACGAAGCGGCTTTACCGCAGGCGACGCCCGCCTCATGGAAGACTTTCTCCTGTACCGCACCTATCACGGCTCTGCGATGAGCCTTACGGTGCAGGCGGCTAGCATCGCGGCCTGGAGCGATGAAGCGCACGTCATCGAAAACCGCCGTTTGTACCGCGAAAAATTTGCAGCGGCGCAGCCGGTGCTCGCCTCGGTCCTTGCAGCCCCGATGCCGGAAGCGGCGTTTTACCTCTGGGTCAAAACGCCCGGAGATGATCAGATTTTTGCGCGCGAGCTCTACCGCGAAAAAGCGGTGACGGTGCTCCCCGGGAGTTTCCTTTCCCGGCCCGTCAACGGCATTGATCCGGCGGCCGGCTTCGTACGCCTGGCGCTTGTCTCGGAACCAGAGCTCGGGCTCGAAGCCGCGCAGCGCATCCGCGATTTTGTGAAAGAACACTACTGATTAACAAACAACAAAACAGGGAGTCAACGAAAATGACCGACCAGAACCTCATCCGCGTGATCGACACCGCGTGGGACAGCAGAAGCGAATGGAAAGACGCGACAGTCGAACTTAAGGACGCCGTCGAAACCGTGATCGCAGGGCTTGATAACGGCACGCTCAGAGTCGCCGAAAAAATCGACGGCAATTGGGTCACGAACCAGTGGATCAAAAAGGCGGTGCTCCTTTCTTTCCGCCTCACACCCAACACCCTGATGACGGCAGGCCCTGCCGCTTATTACGACAAGGTCCCTCTGAAGTTTTCCGGGGCCTCCGCAGAAGACTTCGCGGCAGCGGGCGTGCGCTTTGTGCCGGGCGCCGTGGCCCGCCGCGGGTGCTTCCTTGAAAAAGGCGTCATTCTGATGCCGAGTTTTGTCAACATCGGTGCGCGCGTGGGCGAAGGCACGATGGTTGATACGTGGGCAACGGTGGGGTCCTGCGCTCAGGTGGGCGCTCACTGCCATTTATCCGGCGGCGCCGGTATCGGCGGTGTTCTTGAACCCGTTCAGGCCGGTCCCACCATCATTGAAGACAACTGCTTTATCGGTGCGCGCAGTGAAATCGTCGAAGGCGTCATCGTGGAAGAAAATTCCGTGATTTCGATGGGCGTCTTTATCGGTCAGAGCACGAAGATTCTGGACCGTGCCACAGGCGAAATCTACCGCGGCCGCGTGCCCGCGGGCTCCGTCGTGGTCCCGGGTTCGATGCCTTCCAAAGACGGCACCCACAGCCTCTACTGCGCTGTGATCGTAAAGCGCGTGGACGCGAAGACCCGTGCCAAAACGTCAGTGAACGAACTGCTGCGCGACTAATCTTTCCAGAGATCAGGCCGGGCTGCATGCCCGGCCGCTTTTTTCTATTCCCCGCCATGACCAAAGCCCTCTCGCTTGCCCAAAGTCTCATCAACTGCCCGTCGGTGACGCCCGATGAAGCCGGCACGATCCGGCTTCTTTCCGACGTTCTCTCGCCCGCGGGCTTTACCGCGGACGTTGAAACAACGCCAAACGGCACCACAAACGCGGTCTTTGCGCACGGCTCCGGCCGCCCCGTCTACGCCTTTGCCGGGCACGTGGACGTGGTGCCCGCAGGGGACCCCGCGCGCTGGGCAACGCCCCCGTTTACCGCGACCGTTAAGGACGGCGAATTACGCGGCCGGGGCGCGGCGGACATGAAAAGTTCCGACGCTGCCGCAGCTGTTGCCTTTGCGCGGTTTGCTGAGGAACACCCCGATCACCCGGGCACATTGATGCTCATCATCACAAGTGACGAAGAAGGTGACGGCGATGAAGGCACGCGCCTTGTGGTGGAAAAAATGAAGGCACAAGGCGTCACGATTGACGCCTGCATCGTGGGAGAGCCCACCAGCAGCAAAGTGTTCGGCGACACCGTCAAAAACGGCCGCCGAGGGTCGTTAAACGGCGTACTCACCGTCAAAGGTAAGCAGGGCCATGTGGCCTATCCGCATCTTGCGGACAACCCCGTGCACCGGGCGGCACCGGTTTTAGCCGAACTCACCTCCCGCGTCTGGGACAACGGCAACACCTTTTTCGGGCCCACCACCTTTCAGATTTCCAACATTCATGCGGGTGTGGGCGCCACAAACGTCGTTCCGGGTGAATGCGTCATCACCTTTAACTTCCGCTTTAACACCGAGTGGACGGCAGAAAAATTAAAGGCTACCGTGACGGATGTCTGTGACAAGGCGGGCATCCGTTATGAAATCAAGTGGCAGTTGTCTGCCGAGCCCTTCCAGTCAACGCCCGCCAAACTCACCGCGGCGCTTACCGCAGCGATCACCAAAGAAACCGGTGTAACGCCGGCTCTGAACACCGCGGGCGGGACGTCCGACGCCCGCTACATCAGCCGGATCTGTCCCGAGACCGTAGAATTCGGGCCGGTGAACGCCACGATTCACGCGGTTGACGAAAGGATTGTCGCGCGTGACGTAGAGCGTCTTGCCGCCATTTACCACGACACACTCAAAACGCTTTTTGCCTGAGGAACACTACCATGCCCCATCAACCCGTTGCCAATTTACTCACCATTCGCGACGTGACCCGCTGGGCCATGACGGAAATGGAAAAAAACTCCATTTCGCTCGGGCACGGCACCGAGGACTTCTGGGAAGAAGCAACCTTTCTTGTGATGCGCACGTTAAAGCTCCCCTTTGACCGCCTGCAGGCCTTCTGGGAAGCGCATTTAACGCCCGAAGAACTTGAAGAGGTGCTCTGCAACATCGATCTTCGCGTGCACATGAAAAAGCCTGTGCCCTACCTCATTAAGGAAGCGTGGCTCTCAGAGCACTGCTTCTACGTGGACGAACGGGTGCTGATTCCTCGAAGCTTCATTGCGGAGCTCCTTGAAGAAAGCCTCTCCCCGTGGATCGAGGATCCGGAGTCCGTCACAAGTGTGCTCGATATGTGCACGGGCAGCGGCTGTCTTGCGATTCTTGCCGCTGAAACCTTCCCCAACGCCAAAGTGACGGGCGCTGACGTGAGCCCCGATGCCTTGGACGTTGCGGTCATCAACCGCAAGCGCTTCGGGATGGAAGACACGCTGGAACTCGTTGAGACCGACCTCTTTGAAAATCTGCAGGGCCGAAAATACGATCTCATCATCAGCAACCCCCCGTACGTGACGCAGGCCGCGATGGCCGCGCTGCCGAAGGAATACCAGCATGAGCCGGCGCTTGCTTTGGGCGCCGGTGTTGACGGCATGGACATCATGCGCCGCATGATGCCGGTGCTTGCCGACCACCTCACTGAAAACGGGATCGCCGTCATCGAAATCGGCGACGGGCGTGAAGCCTTTGAAGCGATCTGGCCGGAACTTCCCGTCACGTGGCTTACCACATCAGGGGGCGATGACATGGTCTTTATGGTAAAGGCCGAAGATCTCAGAAACCACCTCAAAGCAGCTGAATAACGCAGTTTATGTTGAGACTCAACGACGTCACCATCGCGCGCGGCACGCGCATTCTCTACGAACACGCCACGGCGGTCGCCGATGCCGCCGACCGCGTGGGGCTTGTGGGCGAAAACGGCTGCGGCAAAAGCTCTCTTTTTGCCGCCATTCTCGGGGAACTCGCGCCGGAAGCAGGCACGATTGACGCGCCGCCCTTAGAGCGCATTTCCCACGTTGCCCAGTCCGTCGTTGAAACTGACGAAGAGGCACTTGCCTACGTTTTAAGCGGCCACGCGCCGCTCATGGCAGCCAAAAAGGAAGCCGAAGAAGCCGCAGAGTCCGGTGACGCGATGCGGGAAGCCGCAGCGCTTGCACAACTCGCGGAAGTCAACGAAGGTGCCGTGCGCGCTCAGGCCTTGACCATTATGGGGGGGTTGGGGTTTCTGCCCGCGGACGCAACGGCCTTGGTTAAAAGCTTTTCGGGCGGCTGGCGAAACCGTCTGGCTTTGGCGCGCGCTCTGATGCGCCCCGCAGACCTCTTGCTTTTGGACGAACCCACCAACCACCTTGACATGGATAGCCTCATCTGGCTTGAGGCGTGGCTTAAACGCGTGCACTGCACCGTTATCATCATCAGCCACGACCGTGAGTTTCTGGATCGGGCCACCAACACCACCTGGGCGATTGAAAACGGAAAGCTTGAGCGCTACGGCGGCAACTACTCCTTTTACGAAACGCAGCGCATTGAAAAAATGCGCCTGCAGGATGCGGCTGCCAAAGCCTATGAACGGCAGGCCTCGCACCTTGCGGCCTTCATTGAGCGCTTCCGCTACAAAGCAACGAAGGCCCGTCAGGCGCAGTCGCGCATCAAGATGCTCGATAAGCTGCAGGCCGTCGAACCCGTGCGTGCGCGGCGCGAATGGCGTTTTGAATTTCCGGTGCCGGAAAGAACGCCTGAGCATCTGATCGACATCGAGCATCTCACCCTCGGATACGGCGAACACGTCGTTTTAAAAGACGTGACGCTCACGATCCGAAGCGGCGACCGTGTGGGTGTTTTAGGTGTGAACGGCGCGGGCAAATCCACGCTCATCAAAGCGATTGCCGGGACTTTAGAGCCCATGTCAGGCACATTGCGGCGCGGCCAGGGTCTTGTGATCGGGTACTTTGCCCAACATCAGCTCGAGCAACTCGATCTTGAGAGCACCCCTCTTGAAGTCTTTAAGCACAAGGCCCCCACGGTGCGCGAACAGGAACTTCGTGACTGGCTCGGGCGCTTTCGCTTTTCCGGGGACTTTGCCGACACCAAAATCCGGACGTTTTCAGGGGGCGAAAAAGCGCGTCTGGCGCTCGCGCTCATTGCCTGGGATAAGCCGAACCTACTCGTTCTTGACGAACCCACAAACCACCTGGATATGGCAACGCGCGAGGCGCTTACGATGGCGCTTTCGCAGTTTGAGGGGGCATTGCTTCTCGTCTCGCACGACCGGCACCTCCTTCGCAGCACCTGCGACAGTCTGATCCTTGTGCATGACGGGAGCTGCGGCGCCTACGACGGAGACCTCGACGACTACGCGGCGCTTGTGCTCGAACACCGAAAGTCCGTTTTGGAAGCCGACCGTCAGAGCCGTGCCGTGCCTCAGGCCGAACCTCAGGTAAACCGTAGGGAAGAGCGCCGCCAGGCCGCGCAGGAGCGTGCGCAAAAAGCGGCCCTTAAAAAACCGCTTTTGAAAAAGCTCGCGGACCTTGAAAAGCGCATGAATGAGGGGAACGCGAAACTTGCGGAACTTGATGCCAAGATCGCCGACAGCGGCTGGTACGCCTCCGCCGCCCCCGAAGAAGTGCAGACGGTGATGAAGGAGCGCGGGCTGCTTGCCGATGAAGTCGCCAAGATTGAAGAAGAGTGGCTCACGGTTTCAGAAGAAATTGAGGCGATCGGCTAAGCAGCCTGTAAAGGAACCTGCCAAACGGGTTCCTTTTTTTCATAGCGGCGGACTTTCCTGCACGTGCCCGCATAGGGCAAACTTCCCAGCCCGCTTGACTTTCGAAGAAGCCCACCCACGGCAAAACCCTGAGCCCAGCCTCTGCCTGATAATCTCCGATACGAAAAAAAACAAAGGCCGCGGATTTACCCCCGGCCGCCAGGGAGTATCAACACAAATGCAGGACACAAACAATCCGGCCCTCAGGCGATGCTTCGGCATGCGCGAGGCCGTCACGATTACCGCGGGATCCGTGATCGGCGTGGGCCTTTTTACCGTGGGCTCCAACATCGTGGGCTCGATGGGCTCAAGCGTCATTTTCGCATCGCTGGCGGCGCTCTTGATCAGCATCTATCCGGCGCTTTTGTACGCCGAGATGGGCGCGGCGCTTCCCTACGCAGGTGGCACGTACCAGTTTGCTTCGCTCGGCCTTGGGCGCGCAGCGGGCGTTCTGGCGGGCTGGAACTTCATCATTTCGCTTGTGGCTGTGACGGGCGGCGAAGCGCTTGCCTTCAGCTATTACTTCAAAACTCTCTTTTCCGCGTTCGGTTACACGCTTCCGGTCTCGGACGTTGCGCTCGCGCTCGTTGTGACGCTCGGCTTTATTGTCGCGAACGTCTGCGGCGTCAAAATCGCGGGCAGGCTGCAAAACGGCTTCATGTTCTTTTTCTGGGGCGTGGCGGTCATCTGGTTTCTCACGATGATCCCGAACATTTCGCTTCCCGCCTTTGTGCAGACGCCCTCTTTCCTGCCGCAATCCGCGGACATGAGTTTCGGCGCAGCGGTGTGCATGATCTGGTGGTGCTTTGCCGGGTTTGAAGCGTGTGTGGCGATGGGCGAAGAAATCAAGTACCCGCGCATCAACATTCCGCGGGCCCTCTTTTTGGCGCCCTTCGTTGTGTTCGCCGTCAACGCCCTTTTCCAGTGGTTCTTGATCGGCATTACGCCTGTTGACAAGCTCGCGGGCTTGGCAACCGCGCAGGCTCCCTACGCCGACGCCATGGCTGCAGCAGGTATTCTCGGCTTTCCGCTCGCACTTTTAGCCGCGGGCATTGCCTTCGGCGGGGACTTCTCGACGCTTAACGCCTCCACCGCCACCACGAGCCGCTACCTCTTTACGATGGCCCGCGACGGCGTGATGCCGGCCGTTTTTGCCAAAACAAGCAAACGCTTTCAAACGCCCTACGTTGCGGTCATTGCGCTCGGCATTCTGACGCTTGCGCTGATTGCAACGGACTCGCTCATTTACATTGCGTCGCTTTCGCTTTTTGCCGATTTGTTCTATTACGTGATCGGCATTGTCGCAGCCTGGGCCCTGCGCCGGAAGTGCCCCGGTCTTGAACGCCCCTACCGGGCACCGTGGCTGATGATCGGCGCGCCGGTCTCCGCGGTCATTTACCTCTACATGATGACGCAGCTTGACACAAACGCCTTTGTGACCGGCATCATCTGGAGCGTTCTGGGGCTAGTGATTTACTTCGTCTGCCGCAAAACACGCGGCACGGCACCGGTGATGACGCCCTCCCCAGAAGAAACGGGTGCGGCTGAGCTTCCCGCAACCGAAAGCGAAAAACGGGCCATGGACCGGGAGTACCGCCTCTGGCAGGTGATTGTGGGAGCGGCGGTGATGATTTCTCTGGCGCTTTACGCCCTGCCCTGGCTCATGCGTTAACAGCACCGCCTTCAGACGTGGCGCCAAAGCCGGAAGTCTTAAAAAAGGCCTCCGGCTTTTTTCAGGCCTTTGGTTTAGCAAAGACCGTGGAGGCCCAGCAGATTAATGATCCCGCCACCACAAAGCCGACGCCTTTCCAGAAGTTGGCGGAAAGCTCCGCCCCAAGAAACATCCAGCAGAAAATGCAGGAGAGCACCGGCGTAAAGTAACTCACAACCGCAAGAACCGTCATGTTGCCGTTCATCATGCCGATGGTCCAGAGCGCGTACGCCAGGCCCATCACCACGGCAGCAACCGCAACCACCACACCGCCCTCAAGGTCAATATGCATGGGTTCACCGACACCTGCGGCCGCCATCGCGATAAAAACGCAGGTGTTGATGAAAAAGATAAGGACGACGGGGTTTGCGCCGTGCGAGAGCGCCCGCGTAATGGAACTATATGCCGCCCAGGAGAGGGCCGACCCGAGCGCAAAAAGGTAGCAGGCAGGGTTGCTTTCCATGTTGCGGGCCATTGCCATAAAGTCAAAGCCCCCGGGGCCGGATAAAACCGTGCAGACGCCGTAAATGCAGGAAATAAACCCGAAGACAATCCACCACTTTGCCTTCTGGCCGTTAAAGATCACGGCAAAGACCATCGTGAGGCACGGCCAGAGGTAATTGACCATTCCGGCTTCGGCGGTCTGGGTGCCGCCCCCTGAAAGTGCCAGAGCCCACGTAAAGCAGATCTCACAGGCGACCGCCGTCGTAAGCCCGAAGAAAAGATATTTGCCGGAAAAGTGCGAGAGCCTGGGGCAGCCGAAGATACACGCAAGAATCACGCAGGCAAGCCCGCACAGAAGAATCATGCCGCCCGGCTGTCCGATATGCTCGGACACCAGGCGCACGAAGGGAACGCTCATTCCCCAGCAGATCGGTGCAATGCACCCGATTAACGTAGCATGCGAGCGGGAAAGCTGCATACTCCACCTGCAACAAAAAAGAGTTACGAAAGCGTGCGGACCTACACAAGCTTAAAGCGCACGGCTCCGGCTCCGGAAACGCCGGCGTTGACCGTTTCACCGCGGTTGACGGCGCCAACGCCCCCGGGAGTGCCCGTAAGAATCAGGTCGCCCGGGGCAAGTTCCCAGTACTTCGAGATTTCGGCAATGACTTCAGCCACCGACCAGATCATGTCGGCCGTCGTGCCGTTCTGGCGCTTTTCGGCATTGATGTAAAGCCAGACGTCTGCCTTATCCATCGCGGGGCACTTTGCTGCCGGACGGACATAGGAAATCGGCGCGGAATGGTCAAAGGCTTTTGCGGCTTCCCAGGGACGGCCCTTGGCTTTGGCTTCAGCCTGCAGATCGCGGCGCGTGAGGTCAACGGCCACGGCCCAGCCCCAGACATGTTTCGCCGCTTCTTCGACCGGAATATTGCGGCCGCCTTTGCCGATTGCGGCCACGAGTTCCACCTCGTGGTGCAGATCATTTGTCATCGGGGGATACGGGATCTCGGCGATGTCGTTGTCGGCAACCGGAAAAACGGCGTCCGCGGGCTTCATGAAAAAGCACGGCAGCGACCGACCCGTGCCGCCCATTTCGAGGTCATGCGCACGGTAGTTGCGGCCCACGCAGTAGATGCGGTGCACCGGAAAGTAATCGTCTTTGCGGCCCCAGACGGGAACAACGGCCTGCTGGCCGGGAGAAAACACGAACATGACTGAACCTGCCTTAATGGTGGTGTGTGTGTCGGGCAATTCTAGCGGGAGGCAAGGGCTCTCGGAGCCGGTTTAACGGCCGGCTTTTTGAGCAAAACGAAATGCCGGTTGCGGCGGTGCGGCAGGCGGGCCGAAAGCAACACGAGCCAGGCTCAATATTCCCGGGGAAAACGGCTGGCCCCCGGTTAAATCTGCTTAAGCAGCGCAAAACCATGCACCGTTTTTCTAGGACTGCCAAAATGCGGGCAATACCGGACGAATACAGGGAATGCAATGCCGTCAGTAACGTGCAGAATGCATTCTCCGTGTGGGGTGAAGAGTTCGTCAATTTCATTGCCGCAACGCTGACCTGCCGTATTCTGAGACGGGCCGAGAAAGCAAAACTTCTGGACAAAATGACTTTCGGCGAGATGCTCGAGGACCTGGAGCAGTCTTGGCGCCCTGTGAAGGATGCGGAGATAAACGCGATTCCTGACTCCACCGACGGAAAGTGGGTAAATACAACGATCGGGACGATGGAGATGCTTTCGGCTTTGGGTTTGGTTAAATTCCCCGATAAACCTGAGCATAAGAAGCCCGGCAGGCCGAGAAAGCAGAAGTTGGAGTTTGTGGGACCGAAACGCCCGCGCGGGCGTCCCCGTAAAGTTACACCGGCCGCCAGCTCTGCTGCGACGCCTGCCTAAGCGGCTATAGTTCCACAGGTTGAGAAACTTTTAATTCAGCGTATTTTTCATATGCGTATTTTTAATACGCAAAATTCAACAAGACAACACTGCCGCACAAAACTCACCGCCAATCTGCCGCTTTAACAGCAATTCCGCCTACAATCAGAGCATAACAACACGTTTATCCCGCCATGACCACGACCGCCAAAGATCCGATGGCTGCAGTACCCTCTCAGGCCTTTGCCCGCGTCGTTTTCGTTGACTGCGAAACAAACGGCACAGGGACGGAACTGCTTGACTTCGGTGCGGCGGACACCGCAGGGGACGTGCTCCACTCGACCAACCCCCAATCCGTACGAGGCTTTATCGGAGACGCGCGGTTTTTGTGCGGCCACAACGTCTTTGCGCTCGATAAGCGCTTTACGACGGCACTTACCGGGCTCGTGCCCGGAGGACACGCATGGATTGATACGCTCGCGCTTTCCGTACTTCTTTTCCCGCAAAAGCGCTTTCACGCGCTACTAAAAGACGAAAAACTTCTCACGGGCGAAATGAATAACCCGGCCACAGACGCCCTCAAAGCCCGCGATCTCTTTTTCGAGGAACTCACAGCCTGGCAGAAACTCGCGCCCGCGGTCCGCACAATCCTTGCCGCGCTTCTTTCCCGTGACATTCGCTACCGGGGGTTTTTCGCGTACGCCGGTGAAACACCGGCCGAGGACTCAGCAGAGAACCTTGCCCGTACGATCCGGGAGGCCTTCCCTGACGCCTTCTGCGCCAACGCGAACCTCCCGCTTCTCATTAAAACTAAGCCCGCCGATCTCGGTCTCGTGCTCGCGTTTTTGGCGGCGGGTGACTCTGCCGAATTGCTCCCTCTTTGGACCGTCAAAACGTTTCCGGCCGCGGAAGACGTCTTAACCGCGCTCTGCGGCACGCCCTGCCGCGCAGGTTGCCCCTGGTGCAGCCGCACGTTTAATGCCCGACACGGCCTTAAAACCATTTTCGGGTTTGAGGCTTTCCGCACCTACGGAGGTGAACCTCTGCAGGAAAGAGCCGCGCAGGCAGCCTTAGAGGGCGACTCACTGCTTGCGGTCTTTCCGACGGGCGGCGGAAAGTCAATTACCTTTCAGATTCCGGCTCTGATGCAGGCAAAGGCAACACGGTCTCTCACGGTCGTCATTTCACCGCTGCAGTCGCTGATGAAGGATCAGGTTGATAACCTCACCGCCAAAGGTATTGACGGCGCCTATACGGTAAACGGCCTTTTAAGCCCTGTGGAGCGTGCCCGCGCGTTTGATGCGGTGGTCACAGGCGAGGCGTCACTTCTTTACATCTCGCCGGAACAGCTGCGCTCGGTAAGTATCGAGCGAGTGCTCTCAACACGCCGCATCGCGCGCTTTGTGATTGATGAAGCGCACTGCTTTTCGGCCTGGGGACACGACTTTCGGACCGACTACCTTTACATCGGGGACTTCATCGCAAGGCTTGAAAAGCTTCAGGGCGCGCGGCACCGGATTGCCGTCTCCTGCTTTACCGCCACCGCCAAACAAAAAGTCATTCAGGATATCTGCGAGTATTTTCGGGAGAAGCTCGGACTTGAACTCAAGCTTTTTACCACCGAAGAAGCCCGCAAAAACCTCCGCTACAAGGTGCTGCACGCAGAAAACGACACGGAAAAGATGACGCTCGTCCGGGAGCTTCTTTCCCGTCATCCGTGCCCGACGATTATCTACATGTCAAGCACCAAGGGCACGGAAAAACTCGCGGAAAAGCTCACTGCTGAAGGCTTTAAGGCCCTTCCCTACCACGGCCAGATGGACGCGGCGCTTAAGATCGAGCATCAGGAAGCGTTTCTTTCGGGGGCAGCTCAAGTGATCACTGCCACAAACGCTTTTGGGATGGGCGTGGACAAAAAAGACGTGGGATTGGTCATTCACTATGACATTTCGGCGTCTCTTGAAAACTACGTGCAGGAAGCCGGCCGCGCCGGGCGTGATCCGAACCTTGAAGCCGACTGCTACGTGCTTTTTAATGAGGATGACCTCGACCGCCACTTTGCGATGCTCACGCAGTCCAAGCTCTCGCAGGCCGATATTCAGTTCGTGTGGCGCGCGATCAAACAGATGACGCGCACTCAGGAGAGCGTCCCGGTGTCGGCGCTCGAACTCGCGCGAACCGCCGGGTGGGACACGGAAACGATTCCGGATCTTGAAACACGGATTAAAACCGCGCTTTCTGCCTTGGAAACCGCAGGCTACATCCGCCGCGGCCGTAATGTGAGCCGCGTCTACGCCACAAGTATCGCTGCCAAGAGTTTTGAGGAAGCGCGGCAGCGTATGGAAGTCTCCCCCTACTTTCAGGATGATGAAAGCCGCGTGAGAGCCGGCCGCATTCTGCAGGCACTCATTTCCAAACGCAGCCGCAGTAAAGCCGATGCCGGAGAATCGCGCACCGACTACCTCTCAGACCGCCTCGGGATCCCCGTCGACAAAGTTGTGGAGTCCGTAAATGCCCTGAAACTTGCCGGAATCCTGCGTAACGAAAACGACATGGCGGGGGTTCTCATGAAAAACGCCCGCACGAAGACCGCGGACGCCGTGAGGCTCGAGCAGTTTCTTTTCACGGAGCTCTCCAAGGCCGAGCACGTCACGGAAGTAAACCTCAAGGCGCTTAATGCAGCTGCCGGGGCCGCGGGCCTTACACGCATCACGCCGCGCTTAATCGGCACCTTGCTGCGGCATATGAAGCGGACCGGCGTTTTGAGTAACCTCCACGCCATTCCCGCAACGTCCGTCGTGCGCATCAAAAAGGCGGAGACCTTTGCTGATGCGCTTGAGTCACTGCCCGTCAAAGCCGCGCTTTCTGAATTCATTCTCACGACCTTTGAAAAAGCCGCCAGAGCGGCCCCCCCGGAAGGCGCCGCCCGTGAAACCACCTTTTCCACGACGGGGCTTTTAACGGCCTGGGAAGAAGACGCCTTCCGGCAGCAGGCGTACGGTCAGAAGGTGACCGTCCGAGACATCGAAAACACGCTCCTTTTTATGGCAGACGCCGGGGCATTGCGGCTGCAAGGGGGCTTTATGGTGCTCTACCAAGGCATGCTCATCACACGCCTTGTGACCGATCCCAAACGGCGCTACCGGGCCGAAGACTATAAGCTTCTTGACGGCTACTACCGCCAAAAGCTGCAGCAGATTCACATCGTGGGCGAGTACGCAAACCTCATGATGAGAGACTACGAAGCGGCGCTCACCTACGTACACGACTACTTTGCGCTTGACTACAACGTTTTCCTGCGCAAATACTTTGCCGCCGACCACCGGGAAGAAATGCGGCGCGGAATGACCGCGGCGCGCTTTAAAAAGCTCTTTGCAGATCTCACCGAAACGCAGTTTTCGATCATCGATGAAAAAGCGCAGTTTGTGGTGGTTGCCGCGGGCCCGGGAAGCGGAAAAACGCGGGTACTGGTGCATAAGCTCGCCGCCCTTTTGCTCTTAGAAGACGTCAGGCCCGAGCAGCTTTTGATGCTCACGTTTTCGCGGGCCGCAGCCGGCGAATTTAAAAAGCGCCTGATTGAGCTTATCGGCAAAAAGGCCGCGTACGTAGACATCAAGACGTTTCATTCCTACGCCTTTGACCTCCTCGGACGCCCGGGGACGCTGGAGGAAACGAGGGACGTCGTAAGCCGCGCGGCCGCTCTCGTCAAGGCCGGGGGCGCCGATCCGGCCCGTACCGCCAAAACCACGCTTGTAATTGACGAAGCGCAGGACATGAGCCGTGAGGACTTTGAGCTTGTGAAGAGCCTTATTGACTCGAATAATGCGCTGAGAGTCATTGCCGTAGGTGACGACGATCAGAACATCTATGCCTTCCGGGGCTCGGACTCCCGCTACCTCAAAGAGCTTCTTTTGGACAAAGACGCCGCCCGCTATGAGATGACGGAAAACTGGCGCAGTACCCCGGCGATTGTCACGCTCGCGGACGCCTTTGCGGGAATGCTGCACGGGCGGCTTAAAACGACACCGAACCGGGCCGTGAAAACCGAAAACGGGATTGTGCGGATTGTGCGGCACACAAGGCCCGGCTTTGAAGCAGCTATCTCGGAAGAAATTGCCGCGGCCCTCAAAGCCGGAACGCTCAAAGGGTCAACGGCGCTTTTAACCGTCACCAATGAAGAAGCCCGGCTCTGCGCCGTGCTTTTAGCGGATGCGGGCGTCAGGGTGCGGCTTATTGAAGGCGAAAAGAAGCTTAACTTCTGTGACCTTCTGGAAACACGCACACTGCTGCATTTCCTTAAAAAACGCGCGGGAGCCGGTGGGCTCATCGAAAAAGGCGTCTGGAATGAAGCCCGGGACTTTGTGAAGGACCGCTACCAGGGGAGCCCCTGGGTAGAAAACGTGACGACCGTCATGAAGGCCTTTGAAGGGCTCACGCCCACAGAACACCTCTATCTCTCGGACTTCGAGGACACCGTAACGGAATTGAAACTTGAAGAAACCTACCCGGCCGCCCGAGGGCTCGTGACGGTTTCAACGATGCATAAAGCCAAGGGCCGCGAATTTGAGAATGTGTGGCTTTTAGCCTCCCGCACGACGTATCCCGACGATGAAGCGCGGCGGGTTCTCTACGTTGCGATGACGCGCACCAAAACAAATCTCTTTGTGCATGCGGCAAGCGGCGTGCTCTCGGACTTTACGGTGGAGGGGGTAGAACACAGCATTGACACGCGCACCTTCCCCGCGCCCCGCGAGATTGCCGTGGCGCTCGGGCACGACGATGTGTTTCTTGACTGGTTTATTGCCCGCAAGCAGCGGATCTTTACGATGACGGCCGGAATGCTTCTTACGCCCGCCGAGCATGGCCTCACGATTGCCGGGCCCGAAGGCCGTGACATGATCGTGCGGTTCAGTAAATCCTTTGAAGAGAAACTTGCGGGGCTCACCGCCAAAGGCTACCGCATCACGCGCGCCGCAATCCGTGCGATTGTGGCCTGGAAGAAAACAGAGGATGAAACCCTCTACCCCGTGGTGTTGCCGGAATTAAGGCTCACGAAAGCTACGGACAATGCCGTCATTTCGCCTTAAAAACAAAGGGGTATCCGTGAAGTGTCATACGCAGGTGTAAACATACAGGGCGGGATCTGTTACACCCGCACCGGGGAAGGCAAGCAATTTGTCTTGACAAAT
Organism: Duodenibacillus massiliensis; assembly: GCF_928721995.1. Lineage (NCBI taxonomy): Bacteria > Pseudomonadati > Pseudomonadota > Betaproteobacteria > Burkholderiales > Sutterellaceae > Duodenibacillus > Duodenibacillus massiliensis. Next base: position 2,237,290 of record NZ_OV788642.1, on the reverse strand, counting down.
ACCGCCGGCCGGAAGATCTGCCAAGGCAGCATAATAATGAAAAGAGACATACCCTGAATTACCCAAAGAACCCTCTGCCAATCTGAAGACACCGAGCACTGCATAGCCGACAATCCGAGCTCGATGGAAGAGATTCTCGAAACAGCTATTTTTCGCTCTGTCGTTTCATCACCCACTTCCTGCAGGTTGAGGCACTGATCCCGGTGCGCGCCTGGATTGCCCTCCAGGAGATTCCCTGCGCACGCATTTCAATCACTTTTTCATGGTCTTCTTCGCTGTGCCGCATCTGGTTGCGGGATAACGCAAGACCAAAACGACCGGTCCTGTAGGCCTTGGCCCAATCCCTGACGGTATAAACCGGTAAGCCCAGGATTTCGGCCGCTTTATGGTAGCCAAAGCCGTGAGCAAACAATTCCGCAGCGTGACGCCGTTTGTCATCTGAAGCGAAATTCGGGCGGACTCTGTTCGGCGCAGCGTCTTCAGACGTTGTCATTGTCTTTCTCACCACAACAATCGAAAAAAAGACCCCGCTTCCGAACCGGGAAACGGGGGTGTGAAATTTGCCTGACATGGAGTTTTGACGCCCGGACTCTAAGTCTCGGAGTTCGGGTCAACCGGCTCAAGCAAAACCGGGGATTTCCTCATCGGAAACCACTTCATACTGCTTGGCGCACCATCTGGGATACGGGATTAAGAATCTCACCTGGAGTGTTATTCCTTTCTCCCCTCTCCCTTCGGTGCTCTTCCGGCCGGCTCTGTTTCCCGCAGAACGCGGCCGGAAGTACTGCTGTTCAAACCTTTCGGTTAGAACGTGTAGCGGACGTTCGCATTGAGCGAGTTGTTCATGCGGTCATCGCCGCCGGCCGTCAGACCATAGTTGATGCCGAAGGTCCAGGCACCGGACTGAGCTGTGACGCCGAGCTTGGCCTGCACCGGGTTGGTGTCAACCACGCGGGTGGTGACATCCTGGCCGATGAAGGAAGCCACGGCATCCTTGTCGCCGAAGGTCGGGACAACAGAGACGTCAACCATCGGAGCGACCTTGAAACCGGCAGCTTCAAAGTTGCCGGAGAAGGTGACGCCCAACGGGAGCTGGTAGACCGTCATCTTGTCGTAGTCGGCACCGAACTTGCTCGCGTCCATGTCGATCGTAGTCAGACGGATGCCGGCGTGCGGCACAACGTTGACCATACCGGCCGAAGCGAGGAACTCAGTACCCACACCGAACGTGAAGACGTCAGCGTCGAGGCTTTCGGAGTAAGCACCGTAGGCACCGTTGGTCTTCAGGTCGTTGGAGGTCTGGGTGTAGCCCAAATCCGCCTGGACGTTGAAGTCACCGAACTGACGTGCGGCGTAGAGGCTCACACCGTAGAAGTCCGTGTCGTTGTCGACCTTGACGCCGTCGCCCACGGAGTTGCCGTCAGCGGTACCGACGTTGAGAGCCAGACCAATGACGCTGCCGCAGGAAGCGGTGTAGTCAAAGCCCAGCACTGCGCCGTAGATATCAGCTTCGTAGCCGGCGTTAGAACCGTAGAGGCGCTTCGCTTCATTCGTCGTACCGAAGACATCAACCCAGGGGGTGATGCCGACTTCAGCGCGCGAGACGTTGAGGTTAGCCAAAGAGGTACGGCGGTTCAGAGTTGCCGTCACCTGGTCGTTGATGTCCAGAGCCGTGGTGAAGGCGCCGCCCGCAACAGCCATGTTGGCAGCAGCGTTCAGAGAGGCGACTTCGTAGGCACCAGCTGCATTTTCAATCGCATCCATCTGAGCGTTGAGAGCTTCGAGCTGGGCCTTGAGCGTGGCGTCCCCCAACTGCGTCGTATCGAAACGGTTCTTCTGAGTGTTGAAGTAAGCGTTATCAATACCGGCTTCCGTTACCAAAGCCTTGCCGTTTTCAGCCAAAGCATCGATCTTGGCATCCTGCGCTGCCCTGAAAGCATCATGGGCAGCATTACCGTAGATCACGTCACGCACAAGCTGGTTGCCGGAATTGGTCATCGTACGGACATCCTGAGCAACGGCACCGGCGATGTAGACACCGGCATCCTTCAGGTTCTGGAGTTCCGTTTCGTCTGCAGCAACAACAAGGCTCTTAGAGGCTGCATCAAACCTTGCAATGTAGAAGCCCGCATCCGTTGCAACCTTATCGGCTCCAACCGTTACGTTGTCACCGAGGAGCATAGAGAACGAACCGTCCGCATTCTTCGTGAAGGCCTTGTTTGTGAGGTTCGTCAGCACCACATTACCGCTGAGCGTACCGTTATTGGCGGTCACACCGGTAAAGAGTCCTTCCGTCGGAGCGTAGTTGTGTGCGGCAATGGCCTGCGTGTCAATGACAACAGCCGTATTGATATCAGAAGTCAGCGTACCGTTAGAGGTCGGGGCCTGAGCACCGAGAGCAACAGCGCCGCTTGCCAGGCTGAGATGCTTGTCAACATAGAGGACAGCGGTGGAACCGGACACTTCAGCGCTTTCCAACGCCTTGAGAGCCTTGGCCTTTACAGCCGTATCCGTTGTACCAAAGACAACAAAGTTAGGGGTAGTACCCTGCGTACCAACCTTGGTTTCAACAGCGAAGGCTGTTTCATACTTCGGCGTTTCCTCTGCAGAAGGTGCAGCAGCACGCAGAGCGAAGGTCCTCGCCCTGGTTTCAGCCTTCGGCGCCGTGCCGGCGACATAGAGATCACCGCCCGTGAGCGTCACGGTGCCGCCCGCCAGAGAAGCGGCAGCAAGCGAACCCGTGACAGTGATGGCACCGCTGTTGGTGATGTCCTTCGCTGTGACAGACGTATCAATACCGAGCTTTGCTGCTTGGCCGACAACAAGCTTATTGGCAACATTGATGGCCTTAGCGTCCGTCACACCGTCAATGCCGGCGCCGAGCTTCACATTGCCGGAAACATTGACAGCCTTACCCGAGGCTACACCGGTGAAGACATTGCCGGAAGCGTCACCGGCGAGAACCACGGCCCCCGAGCCCGGACCGGTAATCGTGACATCGGTCGTCACCTTGGTGGAATCAAAGGCAAGGGCACCGAGCATCGAATCCTTCGAGAAGGTTACTGCAGCATTATCAGACGTTGCGACCGTATTGAGGCTCTTCGTGCCGTCAACAGCACTAAACGTCAGGTTCTTGCCGTCATTCGCAACGAGGGAAGAATTGGCAAAAAGCAGGGTCGTCTTAACCGAGTCAGTGATACCAAGAGCCTTCTTAATGGCATTGAGTTCGCCAATCTTCATCGCGGTGGTACGGGTTGTATCAACGATCGTGCCGCCGGCCGTACCCGCTGCCTTACCAAATTCAGTGGCAGTGGCATTGAAGCTGCTGTTGGCTCCTTCAACCTTGGAAATCAGGCTGGCAACACCGACGTTGATTGTGCCGGTGTTGGTAACTGTTGCTCCGGCCTGCGCCGTCGCCGTACCGGTAACAGTCAGCGTGCCGTCATTGACAAGAACACCCTTGGTGAGATCCAGAGCGTTCACCGTCAGCGTGGCATTCTTACCGATCGTAGCAGTCGACTTCACGGGGCTCCCGTTTTCAGTGATCGTGCCATGCCAAACAGAGAGCGTATCGAGTTTGTAGTCACCGTTGCCCAAGGTGAGCTGACCAACCGCATCTTTGCTGCCGAGCTTGAGATTACCCTGATACACCTTACCCTGGTAGGTCACCTGACCGCCGTTCAACGTCAGCTTGGCGGCACTGGTGGTGTTGCCATAAATCACAATGCCGTCAAACTTTTCAGAGTTCAGCGCCGTAACGGCGAGTTCACCGCCTTCGTTAACCGTGGTCTGAGCCACCTGATAGTTCTGAACCTTGGTTTCCTTGCCGTCGGCACCCTTCGTCGTTGTGGAAATAGCCGTCGTGAGCTTGCCGCCCTTATTGATCTCCACGGAGCCGGCAATCAGTTCACCGGCAGCGGTATTGGTAAATGCACCGTCACCGTCAACAACCACAGCCTTGGCGTTGAACTTACCGGAGTTTTCGACAACTGCCGCACCATTCAGAACATCGGTGTTGCCGATTGTGACCTTCTTCGTGTCTGCTGTGGTGCCAAACGTACCGGCATTAACAAGCTTGCCGCTCTTCATGGTGAGCGTATCAGGGTCAAGCGTAGCCTTGGCAGCATTAGTCAGCGTGGAGTTTTTAACCGTCAGATCGGCAAGACCCAGCGTACCGGCGTTTGTAACAGCAGTGTCTTCAAGCGTGGCATCATCCATGTAGAACATGCCGCTCGCGCCGACGTTAACCGTACTGTTTGTGAATGTAGCGGTCGAAGTCTTGTTTGCGTTGCCGGCAAAGAGGGTAGCAGTGTCCGCACCCTGAGCAATCGCACCGACGCTCAGAGAGCCGTTTACGTTGATCGCCGCATTGTCAACGACCAACTTGCGGGTATTGAGAACACCGAACTTATCCTTGGCCACAGAGAGCGTTGTGCCGTTTGTCAACGCCAATGTCACGGCATTGCCTTCTTCGTTGGAGGAGGATGCTGCAAAAATCACAGAAGCCTTCGCATTGGTAGAACCCGCGAGCGTCACTTGGGCTCCGTCGAAGACGAACTTCGCATCCTTATAACCTTCTTTGGCATGTGCGCCGACACCGAAGTTAGCAGAGTCCGTAATCGTAACTGTAGCCCCCTTCACGAGCGTGGTCTTCGAATCGGTCGGTTCATCACCAGAGGCACCTTTCACGGCGTTATAGCCGACTAAACCGGCCTTATCCCACGTACCCGTGTTCTTGGAACCGTCAATAACCACAGAGCCACCGAGAACCTGCACGTCGTAGGCATCGTTGTAGCCTTCAAGCTTCACCGTACCCGCCTTGATCGTCACGGATTCCTGCTTGGCACCTGTAACTGCGCTCCAGGTGCCGCCGGCAACCGTCGTGTCCGTATCGATCACGATCGTTTTTTCCGTCGACTGGGCGGCCATCGCACCGCCGGCAATCATCGCAGCAGCGGCTGCAGCGATCACCGTCTTTGTGCCCTTGGCCTGAATGGAAGAAGTCGCTTCATTAACGACCATCAGCGCAGAGCGCGCCTTGGAGAAGACGACCTTAAAAGACTTGTTCATTTAACAAAACTCCGAAAATTTTCGTTTTTCTGCACGGCGCTTTGTGTGCCCCGCGCACCCCCGCCTATCGAGGCGGTACACTCGCAGAATAGGAATTTCTTCGCTTGTCTACAGGGGGGGGGGTATTCCCTTATGTTTTTCGGCAGTTTTTAGCAAAATTTTTTATTTACTGTTGTTTTTCAGCAACAGATAGACCGTTTTTCACCTCAGATCTTCGGAATAAATGTTTCATGACGGGTGGCTAGAACACGGTTTATCAAATCCATCCGGATTCATGTACCGCACACCCGAAGCAATCCCTTAAATGCGCCGGTCACAACACCGGCTCGGCAACATCAGGCGCTCTCCTTTGCTGCTTCCACACCAAGGCTCTCAGCTTCCGTGCGGATCCAGCCTTTAAACAACGACCGCAACCACACATGACCCTGATCCCCGTGCTGACGCTCCGTCCACACCAAAACAGAGCGCACAGAGCGTCTGGCGGGTACGACTTGGGCAGGCAACGGCAGCCACGTCACATCAAAAAAGCGGGAGGCAAGGTTCACACCGGCTTTCGGTGCCACCATCACCGCGTCTGTTTCGGCCACCACAGAAACCATCGCGAGCGGCTCATCGGTTTCGGCAATCAGAGCGTCCTTTCCTTCTTCTCCGAAAACCTGACGGTCAAAGGTGGAGGATTCCGCGTTCGGGCTCACTTTGAGGCCGATACGGCGATACGCCAGAAGTTGAACCAATGCCGGCGCCTTTCCACGCGAGGCTGTAACAAGCGGATGGTGCTTTGAAATCATGACCCCGAGCTCAATCGGAAAAAGCGGCAGACAGTGAAGTGACGGAGGCACCGCAATGTCGGTGCTCACAACGGCATCAAGTTCGCCGGTCACGAGCGCATCGAAACTGTCTTCGGAGCGGTAAATGTGTTCGAGTTTCGCTTTGGATGCTTCCCTCATGAACCGTGAAACTGGATACGTGAGCAAGCTCGGTTCTACAAGCCCGCGGGAAGCGATGCGGAAAACGCGCTGCGTAGTCTCGGGATCAAAGACGGCAGGCTCACAGAGGCGCTCAAGCCCTACGACGTGGGCCGCTCGACGTTTCTCACCCATGACGGTGTGCCGGTTTTCGGCCTCTATCCGAACCACACGAACCGCGTGACGGTCACCTATACCCAAAACGGCAAGAAGATCAAGGACGAATACCGCATCATCACGGGCGCTGTCACCAACTCCTACAGCGACAACCGCAACATCACGGCGCTCCCCACCCCGAAGGTTGTGAAGGTTGATCCGAAGTTCAAGGACCGTCTGTACTTCGTGAATTCCGGCACCCGGCCGCCTATGGGCTCTGACATCAACTGGGTGATGCCCAAACCCAAGAGCGCGAGCAAAACCGCCGCCAACCCCTCCGGCGGTTCCGTTCCCTTCCAGACGGTGCCCCTTAACTACATCGTCGACTCCCAGGGTGAATTCCGCTGGCGGTGGAATCCGGACGTGGTCTATGACGGCCGCGGTATTGATGTTGCCAAGCGCGGCTACACGATGGGTTTCCACCCCACGAAGTCCGGTACCTACACCTTCGTGCAGGGCCAGCGCTGGTACGAAATGAACTTCATGGGCAAGATCGTCGGTGAATACGACCTCCCCCGCGGCTACATCGATATGAGCCACGCGAGCTGGGAAATGCCCAACGGCCATATTCTTCTCCGAGCCGCCAAGGCCAATTACCTCCGTCCGGACGGCCAGAAGGTACACACCGTGCGTGACCACATCCTCGAAGTGGACCGCTCCGGCAACCTCATCGACGTGTGGGATTTAAATAAGATCCTCGACAACACCCCTGACGACCTCATCAAGAACCTCGACCTCGGTGCCGTCTGCATGAATGTGGACGTCACGGCCGCGGGCCAGAAGGTTGCCAATGAACCCGAAGCCCCCTTCGGTGACGCCCCGGGCGTCGGTGCCGGCCGCAACTGGGCGCACGTCAACTCCGTTGCCTACGATCCGAGCGACGATTCCATCATCATCTCCGCACGCCATCAGGGTGTGGTGAAGATCGGCCGTGACAAGGAAGTCAAATGGATTCTCGCGCCGCACACGGGCTGGAAGAACGGTCTTGAGAAGAAGCTGCTCACCCCGGTTGACAAGAACAGCAAGCCCATCAAGTGCACGCCCATGGGCGAATGCGAAGGGAACTTCGACTTCACCTACACGCAACACGCTGCGTGGCCGAGTGCTTCGGGCCGCGGCAACCTCACGGTATTTGATAACGGCCAGATCCGCCACTACGAGCAGCCGCCGCTTCCGGATATGAACTACTCCCGCATCGTCGAGTACAAGATCGATCCGGTCAAAATGACGGTGCAGCAGACCTGGGAATTCGGTAAGGAAAAGGGCGTTGACTGGTTTGCCGCCATCACCTCCAACGTTCAGTGGCAGAAGGACCGGACACGATGTTTGCCTTCTGGGGCTCCGTGGGAATCTTTAATCCCAAGACGGGCACCATCGGCCGCATTTCCGAGCAGGACTACAAAACCAAGGACATCAAGGTGCAGATCGACGTGCATAACGACAAGCCGGCATCCACGCACTAACAGGCGCACGTTTTTGATCCTGAAAAGGTCTTTGCCCGTTAATTTCCGTCCTGTTTAACCCTTTTGAGCGCAACCGGAAAACCTTTGGAAATCCGGTTGCGCCTTTATTCTCCGGATACCGTACATCATGAAACGCAGAACCCTTGTGGCTGCCGCCGCAGCCCTTTCATTCACCGCCGCTCTGCCGGCCCTTGCCGCTGAAAAAGGCACCCAGTATGTGGTGCTCGATAAACCTCTGCCGAACGCCGAAGGGACCTTAATCAAGGTCTTCTCTTACGACTGCCCGTTCTGCTACAAGTACGACGTAGGTGTTGATCCGCGGGTGCTGCCGCGCATTGAAAAGGAAGTCGGCCTCAAATTTAAGCCGATGCACCTCGAAACCAAGGGCACCTACGGCCGCTGCGCAAGCGTCTTTCTTGCGATGTGCATGCTCCGGGACGAAAAAGCCGGTGATTCCATTGAAGACAAGAATTCGCTCTTTAAGAAAGCCAAGGACGCGATCTACAACGCCTACCACCGTAAGCAGGAGCGGTGGACGGCCGGCGAATCAGCGTTTTTGAAGACCATGACCGACGCTACGGGCCTCACCGCCGCCGACTACGAAGCCGCGGAAAAGGATGCTACCGTGACGGCCTTGGCCGACAGCTGGAAGGTCACCTATGACGTCGCGAAGATCCAGGGGATCCCTGCCTACGTTGTCAACGGCAAGTACCTGATTATGACCAAGAGCATCCGTAACTTTGACGGCATGGTCTCGCTTGTGAAAGAAGTCGCGGCCATGAAGTAAGCCGGTGACGTCAGGGAGAACAACTATGCAATGGACAGGGCGCTTTAAGGCCGATCCCGTCGGAGAAATTGCCCGCTGGTCAGACATGCGCTGGCCGTGGTTACTCATTATCTTTTTAAGCTGCGCCCTCGTTGTCATCGCGCACAACGTGTTTCAGGTGTGGCTTTACATGAAGCCCTGCGAGCAGTGCGTTTACATCCGCTTCGGGTTCCTGGTGGTTGCTTTGGGTGCTCTGATTACCGTCATTAATCCCAAAAACCTCACCCTGAAGCTCGTCGGGCTCGTGGTGAGTGTTTACGGGGCGGTCTACGGCCTCATGTGCTCCTTTAAGCTCTCGGCCATTCATCACGCGATTTACGGTGACGATATGGAGGCGGTCTTCGGGATGCAGGGGTGCTCTCTGGAACCGAAGTATCCCTTCGGGCTTGCGTTGGAAAAGTGGGCGCCGGACTGGTTTTTGCCCACCGGTGACTGCGGCTACGACACGGCGGTGGTGCCTGACGGTACGGTGCTTTCTTCCGCGCAGCAGTTTTTGATCAACATGTATAACAGCGCCGACAGCTGGTATCTGATTCCGGCCTGGAAGTTCATGAGCATGGCGCAGTGCTGCATCCTCGCTTTCGGTGTGGCGCTCATCATGGTGGTCTGTTTAACGGGATCCTCTCTCTGGAAACGATTCCGATAAGAAAAGCAACTCCTCTTCTCCAGCTTAGCGCCGGCAATTCACACGAACTGCCGGCGCTTTTTTCGTCTGCCGCACGCAAAACGGCCTCTCCAGGCAACATGTCGGGAAAGGCCGTTTATCCGCTTTCAAAGCATCAGGCGGTTACTTCGCGGTTTTAATGAACTTCACGGCGTTATCACTTGCTGTCTTACCGCTCGTTGCGGCCCAGCCGACATTGGCGGCCGGAGCGGAGTCGTCTCCGTGCACGCTGTTTACCACCTCACCGGCGGCGTAAAGCCCCGCAATGGGTTTACCCGCGGTGTCCGTTACCTGAAGTTTGTCGTTCACACCGAAGCATCAGCGATGGGAATCTTACCTGAAAAGGCTTACTTCGCCTTCTCTTCCTCAGCTGCAGAAGCAGCAGGCACCGCCTCCTTTTCCCTCGGCACCACGGGATTGGGCTTATCCACAAAGAAGAGATACGCCTGGTAAACGTAGCCGCTCAAAGCGTACAAGCAGAAGAGAATGAAGACGGCAAGCGACGGGCGGCTTGAAACAAGGATAAAGACGATGCTTCCGAGCACAATCACCCAGAAGGGGGCACACTTTAAGCTTATGCCGCTTTTGCCCGAGTAAAAGGGCGCGTTACAGACCATCGTAAGCCCTGCGTAAAGAGTCAAAACAAACGCAATCCACGCGAGGTGTCCGGAGACAAATTCAGGGAGCTTATTTTCCACCGCAAGCCACACAAAGCCCGCGATCAAAGCCGCAGCTGCGGGGCTGGGCAACCCCTGGAAAAAGCGCTTGTCCACAACGCCCACATTGCAGTTAAAGCGCGCAAGGCGCACGCCCGCGCAGAGGCAAAAGACAAACGCCGCAGCCCAACCAAAACCACCTAATTCAAAGAGGCAGAACTTATACATCACCAGAGCCGGCGCCACACCAAAGGCCGTCATGTCGGCAATGGAGTCAAACTGCACGCCGAATTCGCTTTGCGTATGGGTTAACCGTGCCACACGCCCGTCCATGCCGTCAAAGATCATGGACAAAAGAATCATCAAAGCGGCGAAACTGAAGTTCTGCTCCATCGCCTGCACGATGGAGAGAAACGCGCAGAAAAGAGAAGCTGCCGTAAAAAGGTTCGGTAGCACGAAAATACCGCAGGTACGCACAATATGCGCCTTACGGCGCCCGGCTTCAATCATGCGGGTGCGTGCCGGACGACGGCGGATGCGGGTAACGGTCATGGCTGACGGCTCCAGCAGGAAAACTGCTCAAAATGGAAGAAAAAGCCCGCACAAAAACTGGCAGGCTCTCATGTTAGGGCTTTTGTACCGCAATTTGCGTTGCAACACCCGTGACTTTCTGTCCGATTGTTACAGAGATGTCCCAATTTAAGGGAATGTAGACGTCAACGCGGGAACCAAACCGGATAAATCCGTAACGCTCACCGCGGGAGATGGCTTCCCCAATCTGCTTGTAGCAGAGGATGCGGCGGGCAACGAGCCCCGCGATCTGCACAAAACACACGCGCGCCCCGGATTCGGTCGTCACCGTCACAGCGTTACGTTCATTGAGTTCACTGGCTTTATCAAGCGAGGCGTTTAAAAACTTCCCGGGCCAGTATTCGATCTTGTCGATTTTCCCGGACACTGGCGCCTTCTGGCTGTGCACGTTAAAAACATTCATGAAGATCGAAATCACGCGGGCTTTGTCCCCGGTGTACGGGCACACAGTCTCTTCGATCTTAATAACGCGCCCGTCCACGGGGCTCACAACAGCCTGGGGATCCGCCGGCGGTTCACGGCAGGGATCACGGAAAAACTGCAGCACAAAGGCAAAGAGCACCCAGAAAATGAGGGCCGCCCAGCCGCCCGCAAAAAGCTGCACAAGAAGCGCAACGATCAGCGTTCCGCCGATAAAGGGCCAGCCTTCACGGGCAAAGAAGGGATGCGGATAGAGTTTTTGGTTCACGGTAGAAAATACTCCGAAAGAATCCGGACAGAAGTTTTTTAAGCACCCCGTCTCAGAGACGCTTTTCAAGGTGATGACGGACAACGTCAAGGTCTTCAAGGAGCTTGGCGTCCGCCGGGTACGTCTTTTTCACGTACTCGATCGTGCGCACGAGTTTTTCCCAAGCGCGGCGGTTTGCTTCAAGTTCACTTTGAACCGCCATCGCGGAGCGTTGGGAATCTTCCGGTTTGATGTCCAGGAAATTGACATCGGTTTCGTCCTGGCGAAGCGTCGTCATTGCCGTAATCCTCAAGGTTCGTTGTGCTTTATGGGACCGCAATCCCGCACGTTGATCAGTTTAGGTGAATTATAGAAGCGCGAAGGCCCGATCTTGGGCAGAGTCTCAGAATCAGTGCCGAGTCACGGGCTCCGGGGATTCTTCAGAAGCGTCGTCCTCATCATCGCCCTCATCGATAATCTTGTCGGCAAACCCGAGAAACGAGGGCACCACCGTATCGTCCGTCCCCACAGCTTCCTTGCCGTCAGTGTCTTCCACGTTTAAAACCGTGATGTCAAAGGCAAGCCCCCAGCCTGCGAGCGGGTGATTGGCGTCCAACACGGCCTTGCCGTCAGCAACATCCGTCACACGGTAATGCCGCCCGTCGTTTGCCTCCCCCGGAACATGGTCAAACACAAGACCCGGAACAATCGTTTCAGGGTCCCCGAGCTTTTCCACGTCGGTCACAAAAACCGCGTCGGGGTCAAATTCGCCGAAGGCGTCTTCGGGTTCAAGGCGCACACTTGCCTTGTCGCCTTTTTTAAGGCCCTCAAGCGCCGCTTCAATCTTGGGGAAAATATCGGCGTGCCCGTGCAGGTACGCCACACCCTCTTCGGGCGTTTCTTCCAGAAGATTTCCCTGCAGGTCCGACATCCGCACGCGGATCGTGACAAGCGAATCCTTGTTAATCGTTAATTCAGGCATTTACTGTCCTTTGAGAATCCGTTCTTTCTGAGCTCTAAATTCGGCGTCCGTAATGAGGCCCTTGTCTTTGAGGGCCGCAAGTTCTGTGAGCGCCCGCACCGTCTGATCCGCGGGCGTCTCACCGGCGGGTGCGTTCCAGCCCGGCCCCCAGCGGTTTGCTCCGTCGCTACCCGCAAGGCAGCCGAGAATCAGAATCCCGATCTGCCCCAGAACCGGCACGATGAGGAGCAGAATCACCCAGAGACCGCTTCGTCCGATATCGTGCAGCCGCCGCACGATAAGCGCAACACCGAAGCAAAAGACAACGAGCGTTGCGAGAATAATCAGTACCTGCGACAGATTCCAGGCGTTTTCGGTCATCTGCACCCAGTAGAGGCCGTCGCTCACGTTCTGCAGAAGCGTCGTCGCGACCGTAAGCAGTATCAAACCCGCCCAGTAGTGTGAGCGCTTTGTGCGGGCGTTAAGCCTGAAACTCAGAATATCTCCCATGTTCTTTTCCTTACCGCTGCCTCATAAAAAACCGGCATCCCGCACTTGTTGAGGACACCGGTTTTTATGCGAGCGGCAAAACCAAAAGGCTTAGCGCGTCTGCTCACCAATGAGGGTCACGATGTTGGGAGCGACTCCCGTGGTGTCGGCCCGGCCCTCGGCGCCCGTCACCGTCACGCGGGTCTTTTCACCCTCAGGCTGCAGACGGATCTGATAGGGAACGGGATCAACGGCAGAGCCCTTACCGAACATATTCGTAAAGAACCCCTGCTCCTGCTTCTGGGCCTTTTCATAGTCCGGATCGAGGTACTTCACCATAAAGAGCCCGCGGCTTCTGTCGCGGTCGGTGACATCAAACCCGGAGCGGTCAAGCGCAAGGCCCACACGGCGCCATGCGCGGTCAAAGGGCTCATTGATCAAAACAGCTTCGGCCTTACCGTCTGCGCCCTTCACGATTTCGCTCTGCGGGGTGTACTTGACAGCAGCCAGGGCATCAAGCTGCTTTTGCTCTTCGGGCTTAGCCTGCGGATTAAATTCGCTTTCAAGCTTCTGCGCAAGGCGCGTGAGCATCTCGGCCTCAAGCTGCGGGTCCGAGGGGCCCGGCTGCCAAATCGTCGAATCTTCCTGCTTACCCTTTAACACTTCCACCATCTGACGGTGCGTGATGTAGATGTTGCAGGTGTTGTCGTCGTTACGTTCCATGCGGGCGCGGTACTGATCACGCTCACCCGTGTCGTAGACGAAGTCGAGAACCTTACCCAAGGTGCCGCGGATGATGTCGCGCGGCAGGTTTGCCTTGTTTTCCGCCCACTCCGTCTGAATCACGCCGCTTGCCGCGTCCTGATCCTTAATCTGAAGACCCATCGTGGCCCAGAAGTCCTGAAGCACCGGCCAAACTTTTTCCGCCGGGGCATTCACGTGCACCCAGCGCACCTGGCCGTCGCGCATGACTTTGGCAACCTGCGTCACAGGGAGCAGCGACCCCGGCTTATCACCGCTTTTTTCCGCGTTAAGTTCCACCTTGGCGGCTTCAGCGTTCGCGCTCACAATCTGCGGGCGCTGCGGCACCGTGTAACGGTCGTTTTTCGGAATGGCCGTCAGATCCGGCGGGATTTCCAGCGGAGCACGCGACGTGCTCGATTCGTACTGCACCGAGTCGTCGGAAAAGTTGATGCCGAGCATAGAGCAGCCCGACAATGCGGCGGCACACGCCGTAAGCGTCGCTGCACGGATCGCTGTTTTGACCATGAGACGAAGATTCCTTAGGAAAATGCGGTAACGGGCGCGGCAACCAGGCATATACAGTTACATATACGCATTGCCCCACCCTGAGTAATTCGGGAGTTTAGCAAAGCCCGGTCACAATATACGGGCCATTTGCAGTTCGAAAAGAATTTGAACGGGCCTGCTGATGTTCCAACTTTTCTCCGATCAAACTGCTGACACACATATACATGTATGCACAGCAAAATTCCCGAACAGGCGTTCTCTGAGGCATTTCCTCTTTTGAAAAACCCGTCCATATAAACAATAATGCGACTCGTTCTCATTTATTGACAATGCCGGCAGACCTTTTCTACTGCCAGGCTGCCGGCAAAAGAACAAAAGTCATAGAAATTCCGCGAGGAAACCCGCGTCTTCAGACGCGGGAGGAATCGCGGCCCTCCTTTCTCAGTTCAGTTAAAAACATCTTTCGCTTCTCAAGAAGCGAAAGTTTCTTGTAGGAAATACCAGCAGAAATCTTTGTACCGTCCAGACGGCGCACATCGAATGCACCCGAGGAGCGTCTGCCAAAAATAAAGCCGACTTCCCCTTTGCTCAGCACCTTGTCAAAGAGCCGGAAGCCGTGCACTCGGTACGGAGCCTGATGGCGCTTGCGCACACCGCCTTTGAGAATCGTCAGCTTGTGGATCCGGCGATTGTGGCGGCGCGTCTGTTTCTGAAACAGGTATTCGCCCCGACGTTTTGCGTCGAGGACGCCGGCAATGCAGAAAGCATCCGCGCAATGCGTCTTCGGCAAGCCCGCGACGATGCGCTTGTGTTTGGTCAGATACCCGTAGGTATTCGTGACAGGCAATTCGGGATGGCGCTCGCGCAGGCGGTTGAGCACCGTCCAACGCATGAGGCCCATGAAAGTCTCTGCCCTGAAAGAAGCGCCGCGCCGGGGATTGAACTGCTTCAACTTGCCTGCGTGATACGCCTTGTGGCACGCCTCGCACAGCGTGATGAGGTTGCCCGGTGCGTCGCCTCCCGTTTTCCGACTCTCAATGTGATGCACGTTGAGAATCAGATCTTTCGATCTGCCTTTGCAGGCTTGGCAAACGTGACCCTCGCGGAACAGCACATATTCGCGCACGTTCCAAAAGCCAAGCTGCTCGCCCTGCTGATAGTCCGTGCCTTCGACTTCGGGATTCTTGATCTTCTGAATGTCGAAGGATGCGGTTTCAATCACGATTTTGGTGATCGGAAGCACTCGGCAAACCGCTTCAATGCGCGATATGTGCGCCTGAATGCGGTTCTCCACGGACGGCGCAAGCCAACCCTTGTGCTTCGATCGAACGCGATTATCAAAACGCGGCGCACGGCAGCGGGTCTTGCGGTTGCGTCGGGCGCGGCGAAGTGCCAAGCGATTCGAGAGCAAGCCCGTCACGTCCTGCCGCAGTTCGACCTCGGAAGCCAACAACTCTTCCTTGGCGGTCGTTGCGCTCAGGCCGACGTGCTTGTAGCCCGCATCCACACCCAAGGTGATCGGCTGCTTGGTTTCGCCCGTCGGCACCGTCAGTTGAATCACAAAGGGCGTTCGGCGCACAGGCACGGCCTTCCCGGCCCGAAGGAGCTTACGCGCCTTGGGCGGGGAGCACGGCATGAGCGGTTGCCCGCGCATATTCAACACAAAAACTTTCAATGTGTTCTCCATTGACGGATACCTCACGGGCTCCGTCTGCTCGACCTTGCGGTCGGTGGTGATCCTGCGCCAATGTTGGAAGGGGTTTGTTGTCTGAAGCACCGCTCCTACCTCTCAGAGCTTTTAACCGCAGACCGCAGAGCGCGGGACTAGGATCGACATCCCGCGGTGCCTGTTTGCGTCCCGTCTTGAGACGGAACGGATTCCCAACCAACGGAGTCCGTCCGAAAACGGACTGAGGCTAGTCAACCAAGACTTGTTGCCAAGCCTCTGACTTCAGTCAGGGGTAGTTGACGTCCTTTCATTTCCGTAAAACCTGAGTTTTAAAGCAGAAAATCGACAAAACCAGTAACCACAAGGTCTAACGGCTGGTTTTGATTATTTTCTTGTTGTACTTCTACCGCTGTCCCAGTTCACGGAGCATGGGTACGGCGGAGCGATTGGTGGGGAAGCGGGTGCCGAGGCAGGAGGCAAGTTCCGGCCTCGAGCACACCCGAGGCGGCAGCGATAGGCCGCAGGCCTGCAGGATGTCAGCTTTGTGGTTGCGTGCTTTGCCGGCAACGTACTGAGCACCAAGTTCTTCTTCTGTCAGCAACTCATTTCCTTTGCGCAGCTTCGGGCCAAAGCCGCACCGGTAGAAGGTGATTTGGTTGTTGTCATCGATGATTTGAGCCATCACGGTTGAGTCGTGCAGTTCACGGCACAGTGTGTCAATGCTGATTGGCGTTCCCTGCTTTTTCAGTTTGTCCTGCAGCAGCCTCAGCAGCAACAGGGCCAGTACACAAGCCGTAATATGGCCGTAAATATGGCTGGAAGTCCAGGCGTACATCGGGTGCAAGCCGATGTTGGATTTCATGATCCGGAAGCACGTTTCAATCTGATTCAGGCAGTGGTACATCGAGGCGATTTCCTTGCCCGTTTTCAGTATCCGTTCTCCCTTGTCAACCGGCTGATTTACCTCGGCACCTGATGCTGCTCCCCTTGCTTTGTTCTCCTGCTCGTCAGCCATTTCCGTCCGCTCAATGCAGTACTCGTCATAAACAACAGCAGCAAACCCGCAGAGCGCTTTGCGCTCTGCCAAGGCGCTTTCGTCAATACCGGTGATCACCTGCTTCTTTTCCCTAGTGTCGGTGGTGGCGATACCTGCCCAAGCCGGCTTTCTTGTTTTAAGTTCCTGCCCGCTTCTTCTGCGGATCAAATCAGCCCAGATCTCAAGCAATTTTTCATCGCGGCACTTACGTTTTTCGCTCCAGGCCAGAACCAGTGAGCATTTGACTGAGACGCTCTTGCCGGTGCGCTCCCAGTCCTCAATAACGCGGTATTTGTTGCTTTCAGGATCTTTGTCGTTAATCGATTGATAGGCCGACAGATCAAGCATCTGCTTGAGTGTTTCGTCATTGAGATTACTCACTTTTTGGGCCACCAGGTAGCCCAGCTCAAGCCGCTGGAGCATCAACAGATTTTCAGCTGAATTGAGTCCTCTGTCGGCAACAACAATGGCATGACCGATGTTGTATTTATCCTTGAGTTTTCTGATGGCGGATTCCATGGTTCTGTACTCGGAGCTGTTGCCTTTGAAAACCTCAAAGTCCATCGGAAAACCATTCTTGTCAATGACCAGAGCAATGGATACCAGCGGCAGATCCGAGCGGTGTTCCTTTGTGGGACCGCGCATTCTCAAAAATTCAGGATTGTGATCATCAGCCACGGCATCGATGAAGTCCTGCGGCAGAGTGTCCGGCAGAACGGAGCCGTCATCGTCAAAACACGCTTCCGGAAGTTCTTTTTCTGCGCGAGCCTGCTCAGCAGCAGCCTGCAGTTTGTCCAGAAAATCCTGGTGGTAGTTTTCCATCTCGGCATCTGTCAGAGGTGCCTCAAAATACGCATTGGTGACGTCATAAAAAACAAGCGTGGCTCTGTCAGTACCGTAGTGCTTGTCCATCTGACGGTTAACCCAGTTGAAAATCTCATCCTTGTTCTCTTTCAGAAAATCAAGCGTCCTGTAGCAGGCCTGCAGAGAGATTCCCTGCAGCGGAGCGCCGAGATACTCATCCTGATCATGGAAACCGGCCAACACAGAGCTCGGTCTCATGGCTTTTCTGAAAATCATGAAAGAAGCGGCGGCATTGAAGCTGAACTGCACTTTCTGATTGAGCTTGCTTTGCAGGTAATCAAATTTGCGGGGTAAGCACAAGGTCTTATTCCAGATTTGCTTCAGTGCATAGTGACCATACCGAAGCTGAGGAAAGTCCTCTGCCGGACTCTCACTTTGCCCAAGGGCCTGCGCCACCGCTTCGGCCGTCTGGGCCCGAAGGGCTGCAACGGCCTGCTTTTTGCTCGCACGTTCACTGCCGAACTGCTGTTTGAGATTTTCCAGATAGTCGGGATCGTTGGCAGTCAGTTCATCAAGGCGTCCCAGGGTTTTGACGGTGCGGTGCCGCACCCGGCCTTTCTCGTCCCGATACCCTTCCACGAGTTTGACATAGGAGAACTTGCCGTTGCCGCTTTTGGTGATTTTTACGAACATAGTCTTTCCCCGAAGAGACCTAATTGTCTAAGGAAATTATATCAAGAAAGACAACAGAATACAACATGAAGATAATTCAGAAAAAGGCACAAAAAATAAGAGCCCGTGCGGCTTTACGGGCTCTCAAAAAGTTAGTTTGCTTTAAAATCAGGTATTCTTCCCATGTCTTGCCACACATATTTGTGGCCAATTGACATCAGGACCAGCCACGACCATTTTTTTGGGAGAAACCAAATGAATCGAGTCTTCAAGACAAAGTGGAGCGCAGCTCATCAGCAGTACGTCGTGACCGACGAACATCATGCAACCAAGGGCAAGTCCTCGAAGAGCGCCGTCGCTCTTGCCGTTTCCGCCCTCATGCTTGCTGCCGGCAGCGCCTCCGCCGCATACATGGGAGCCGGCTTCCTCACCCAGGACTCCTCCGCTGAATCCGTTCAGGCTGCCGTTGCCTCCTGGCAGACTGCCGAATACAAGAAGGACTGGGGTCTTGAAGCCATGGGCGCCGCCAATGCGTACGCTCTGGGCTTCAACGGCAGGTCCGTTACTGTCGGCGTGATGGACTCCGGTGCTCTTCTTCAGAAGCACCCGGATCTTGCCGGCGACCGTTTCTCCGCCACTCACGTCAAGGGTGAATACTCCACCACTGGCAACCGCTATCCGCAGGGTGCCCTCGAACAGTTCGAAGGTAACTACAAGGCTGGCGACACATATGACATCACGGGCGACTGGAAGCTCAATGTCAATGACTCCCACGGCACGCACGTTCTCGGCACCGTCGGCGCCAACCGCGACGGCAATCAATTCCACGGCGTGGCTTGGGGCGCCAACATCATCTCCGGTAACACCGGCGGCACCGACGACAGCAACTACGGTCCGTTCCTTGACCCGGGCTACTTCCTCAATGCCTGGACGACCCTCGCTGACGCCGTCAACGAAGGCAACAACGGCCGCGGCGGTGTGATCAACAACTCGTTCGGCACCAACACCCGCATTACCATTGAGAAAAAGCCCACGTCCGACGCCGAAGCAGAAGCCTGGAATGCTAAGCTCGTTGCCAGCGAAGGCGAACGTCATCACACCTGGAAGAAGGATAAGAAGGGCAACTGGCTGCTCTATGGTCCTGACAATGGTAACGTGACCATTCACTTCCCGGTTGACACGGCTGCTCAGTCCGAATACGAATACTTCCTCTTCAACAACGTCTACGGCAAAGATGCCGATGGCAAGCTCAACAAGAACTTTGTTGACTCCGCTTGGGATGCCGTCAAGGGCAAGAAGGTTGTTCAGGTGATGACCACCGGCAACCGCGACATTGCCAACCCGTTCTTCCGTCCGAACTATCCGTACTTCAATCCGGAAGCAGAAAACCAGTGGATCGCCGTGGCTGGTCTGAAGCAGTCTGCCGACGGCAAGAAGCTTGAACTCATCAAGACCTTCAACGAAGCCGGTACAGGCAAGTGGTGGACTCTCACCGCTCCGGGCAGCGCCATCTACTCTTCCGCCGTTGTGGAAGGCAGCTATGTTGAACCTGGTTCTGGTGTAGGTGCAGGCAAGCAGCTCGGCGACTACACCTACGCAGCTTGGAGCGGCACCTCGATGGCTGCTCCTCACGTGACCGGCGCCTTCGGCGTTCTGTTGTCCCGTTACGCTGAAATGGATGCGCTTCAGGTTCGCGAAGTCCTTCTCACGACGGCCAAGCACACGAACACTGACGGCTCCATCATGGAAGGCTGGGTCAACACCGACGGCTCGACACCCCTTGACGGTCAGGTTTCCGACCGCATGGGTTGGGGCGTTCCCGACCTGAACAAGGGCATGTATGGTCCCGGCCAGCTCCTGAGCAACTTCGAATACAACATGAAGGGCGGTTCGCTCGACGTGTGGTCCAACAACATCTCCGCCGTGGCTCTCGCTCAGCGCAAGGATGAAGATGCCAAATGGAAGGTTGCTGCCCAAAAGTGGATCGACAATCCGAAGCTTACGCTTGACAGCTCCTACACGCCTGAACAGAAGAAGCTCATCGGCGACATCATCCTTACCTCGCCCGACACCCTCAAGGGCATCGGCGACAAAAAGACGATCTCCGAAGCCGACGCCATCCAGTGGCGTAAGGACTACTTCCAGAAGCGCATTGACGCCATCAACGCTCGTACGTACAAGGGTTCTCTCGTCAAGATGGGCGAAGGCACGCTCGTCATGACCGGTAACAACACCTATGAAGGCACGACCACCGTCAAGGGCGGCAAACTCCTCGCCTTTGCCGAATCCATCGGTACGGACAACAAGGTGACGGTTGAAGGCGGGACGTTCGGCGTTCTTGAAAAGTACAACGACAAGTTCACGATGAAGGGCAAGCTTGAAAGCGCCAAGGCCGGTGCCAAGGAACTCGACATCGACATCAAGAACGGCGGCTCCCTCTACATTGATGCAGCTTCCACCATTGCTGTCAACCAGGTTAACTTCGCTGGCGACAAGAAGGTTGTGGTCGGTCTGGCCGGTGCCAACGCCGATGACCTTCTCGCCATCTACAACGGTGACAACGCCCGCGCAGCTGTTGCCGGCAAGTTCACGGCCAACAACGGTGCCACCGCCTTTGCCGGTCTGACGGCCGACAACGTCGTTTCCGACTCCCTCTTCTTCGAATTTGACTCCCACGCCCTCGCTGGCGGCACGCTCACTGTCAAGATGAAGAAGGCCGACACCACGTTCGAATCATTCGCCAAGACGGAAAACCAGCGCCACATCGCCACCGCGATCGCTGCTTCCGGCAATGACCTCACGGCCAACATTCTCGCCGCCACCAATGGCGACAGCGTTACCGCGGTCTACAGCGCTCTGGACGACGACTTCTATGCCACGGCTCGCAACGGTCTCGTGATGAACTCGACCGCCGTCAGCCAGGCTGTCATGGATCAGGCTCGCGGCATGGGTGAAGGCCGCTCCGCTGAAATCGACAACGGTCGTGCCCGTATCTGGGCTGCCGGCATCGGTCACTGGGGCGAAGCCGACGGCACCAAGTCCACGATGGACGTTGACTTCCGCACGGGCTTTCTCGGCGCTGAAGCGATTGTCGTCGACAACACCAAGGTCGGCGCCTTCTTCGGCTATGGCACGTCCGACTACAAGTCCGGTCTGAGCAAGATTGACGCCGATGACATGCACTTCGGTATCTATGGTCTTACCGACATCGCTGACGCCACGATTACGTACGGCGTTGCCTACACGGATGAAGACCGCGACACGAAGCGCGCTCTCAACGGTGCCGGCACGGCTCACAGCGAAAAGGCTTCCGTACTCCAGGGCTTTGTTGAAGGTGCCTACAACTTCGACCTGAGCGTCGCCAAGATTTCCCCGTACGTCGGCTTCACGTGGGCCCACGTAAAGGCTGACGGCGCTACGGACGTTGCCATGGGCCAGCAGTTCAAGACCGCAGACATCAAAGACGACATCCAGATCGCCACGCTCGGCGTTCGCACCTCCATGCCGTTCATGATGGGCACCATGCCGGTCGCCGTTAAGGCCGACCTCGGCTGGTCGCACTACTTCGGAGATACCGAAGCTGTTGCCAACGTCCAGATGGGCGCTGACGGCCAGTTCGCCAAAATCGAAGGCAACGAACTCAAGGATCAGTTCAATGTCGGTCTCGGCATCACGGGCCAGGTTGCCAAGCATGCCACGGTTGGCGTGTCCTACTCCGGTGCTTGGGGTAACGACATTAAGACCCACGGCATCTTCGCCAACGTTCGCTTCAACTTCTAAGAAGCATCCTTCTGATGCAAGCTTGACCGCTTGCGGATGACTCAAAACGGCCGGCAGTCCTTCGGGATTGTCGGCCGTTCCGGGTCGGCACGTCAAATGCCGTTCTTTTGTCCCTTTTGGAGGTGGGTCAATTTTTATGTCGTTTTGAGGGTCAATTCTTATGTCGCTTGACATCCCTGGCCCACCAGGATTACACCTCACCGATACAAACTACCGTCAATATTTATCCGAAGCGCATTGTCTTTATCACGCCCGGCGGCATTCCGCCGGAAATAACTCTTGATGATGCACTCACAGAATTTCCCGCAGGAAGCCCGGGGCTTGAGCCCCGGGAGGAATGCGGGCTTTCGAAATTTTTTAATCTTGGCCCAAACGCAGCCAAACCATGCACATAGTTTTCGCTTAAGGTATATTCAGCCGCTATGAAATCGCGCACACCGTCCTTTGTCATCGAGCTGGGCCTGAAAACCGGAGAGGATCAGGAAAGTGCACTGGAGACCTACTTCTCCGATGCACGCCAGCTCTTCAATGCTGTTCTTGGAACAGCAAAGAAACGCGTGCGCGCCATGAAAAGCACTGAAGCATGGAAGCTGACGGCCGCGATGCCCAAGGGCAAAGACCGCAACAAGCGGTTTAAGGAAATTCAGAAGTCCGCTCGCCTTTCCGAGTATGCCCTGCATGATGTCGTGAAAGAGCACCGTGCCAAGGGCGGCTTTACAAAGCGCATCGGCATCAACGAAGCGCAGAAAATTGCCACACGTGTCTGGCAGGGCATTGAGCGCTGGCTGCTTCATCAGGGCGGTCAGCCGCGGTTTAAGAGTGCTAAACGGGGCTTGCACAGCGTTGAGGGAAAATCAAACAAAACAGGGTTGCGTTGGAAGGCTAAGACGTGGACGCTCGAGGTTCTGGATCTGGTGATAAAGGCTGAAGCCCCGGATGCCTGGCAGAAAGAAGCTCTTCTTTCAGCAACAGATCCGTCCGGCTTTAAGCGTGTCAAATACTGCCGTCTTGTCCGGCGGATGATCCGCGGCCGTATGCGCTACTTTGTTCAGCTCATTGTCGAAGGCGTACCGCCCGTCAAGCACGTTTATGCTCCCAAGGATCTCAAGGTGGCTGTTGACCCGGGCCCGAGGACCATGACTTTTTACAGCCCCGAGTGGCAGCAGAAGATTTTGGTGAGCGCGGGCACTGTCTCTCAGGAAAAGGAGATTGCGCGTCTTTTACGTGCCATGGACCGCTCCCGCAGAGACACAAATCGGGAGTGCTACAACGCGGACGGCACCGTTAAAGCCGCCGGAAAAAAGATTGTCTGGAAGGAATCCAAGACCTATAAGGCAACAAAGGCAAAACTTGCGGATCTGTACCGCCGTCAGGCGGAAACCCGCCGTTGCCTGCACGGCGAAGTGATTAACCAGGTGTTCGGCCGGGCCGGCACCGTCATTGTGGAGAAGAACCCATACAAAGCATTTCAGAGAGCCGGATACGGCAAGAGTTTGGGCAAAAGCGGTATTGCAGGATTGATAACCCGGATGACAAGTAAGGCTGAAAGCGCCGGCTGTTGTGTGGTGGAAGTCAGTCCCCGGAAACTGCGCCCGAGTCAGCACGATCCCGAAACGGGAACGTACCGGAAGAAAGCTCTTTGGGAGAGAAGTCATCAGTTGGGAGATACGGGCTGGTACATGGACCGCGATGTCGCGGCCGCCATGAACCTGTATTTTGCGGATCCCGCCACTGACAGCTACGATCTGAAGGCTGAGCAATCAGCGCTTGCGAGGCTCAAACAAGTCTCAGGGAACGCCGGATCGATAGTGCGGTACAAACCAGCGAATCGGCAAGACGAAGCAGTCCTTCGCCGGAACCGACGGATCGAGCTGATGAAGCCCGTACCCGTAGAGCGGTTGCGTTTTAAATGTTCCTGTGGTGCAGGGGACGCCCGGGCAGACAAGGCCTCAAAAACCTTGGCTGTTACGGAAAAGCCTGCACCGTGTCAGGAAACCCCGTGCTTTCAAGCGCGGGTTGTTTAGTGAGGGAGTTAGTTTCTGCCGGAACGAAAAGCTCGCAGACCTTTTTCTGCGCCTTCGGTGGATGGAAAAAGCCGGTTCCGGTTTTTCAGATATTTTCCGTGCCTACGCACCCTATGCCGTCAAACCCATACTGCAGCACATTGTCCGCATTTTCCGCGTTGAACTGCCTAGAACCGATACCCCCGTTGACAGTCGGACCGGAGCAGTACTCTCCTTTGTCCGAGCAGACAAAAACGGCCGCACACGCGCCGATATCGAAAACTATTTAGGCGTCAGCCGTCCGACAGCCCGTAAAATCATCGAGGGCCTTCTTGCCTCCGGCGAGCTCATGCGCATCGGAAAAACACGAGCCGTACGCTACTGTCTGTCCTCCAAAAATTCTTAAAAAGTACACTGCGGCCATCCATTTTGAACCATAGAAGAACGGGACTTTACAGAAACCCAAAACTTCAGCCGGCAAAAAGCCCTATGCAACCAACTGATTACAAAGGGCTTCTTCGGTTTCTGTAAACCTTTCTGCCAAAATCTGTAAAGGCCTCTGCTTTACAGATTGGCAGAAAAACGTCAGAGCTTCATGTCGGCTTCGCGCATCGCAGCTTCCACCACCTGTTGATTCGCTTCCGACAAGAGCGTGAGCGGCAGACGGATCGCCTTCCCGATTAAGCCCATACGGTAAAGGGCCCACTTCGGTGCCACGGGGTTGGGTTCCACAAAAAGCTTCTGATGCAGGGGCATCAGGCGGTCATTTAACGCACGGGCCGTTTTGATGTCGCCCGAAAGGGCCGCCGCAGCCATCTGATGCATTTCTTTGGGCAAGAGGTTCGCGGTCACGGAAATGACACCGGCCCCGCCCACAAGCATCAGCGCGAGGGCCGAGTCGTCGTTACCGGAATACACCGCAAAATCGCGGCCCCCGGTGGCCGCAGGAAGCCTTCTGATCAGATCAATCGCGCGGGCAAGATCGCCGGTCGCGTCTTTAAGCCCCACGATGGAGGGAAGTTTCGCGAGACGCAGCACCGTGTCGTTTTTAAGGTCCGCAACCGTGCGGCCCGGCACGTTATAGAGAATCACCGGAATGTCAACGGCTTCAGTAATCGCCTTAAAGTGCTGGTAAAGCCCTTCCTGCGTGGGCTTATTGTAGTAAGGCACCACCTGCAGGGAGGCGTCCGCGCCCACTTTCTTTGCAAAGCGCGTGAGTTCAATGGCTTCCGTGGTGGAGTTGCCTCCGGTGCCCGCAATCACGGGCACGCGCCCGGCGGCGCTCTTAACCGCACACTCCACAACCGCGTTATGTTCGTCAATGGAAAGCGTGGGCGATTCGCCCGTCGTTCCCATCGAAACGATGCCATCGGTGCCGGCTTCGATCTGCCAGTTAATGAGCTTTTTATAAGCGTCAAAATCAACCGATTCGTCATCCTTCATGGGCGTGACGATCGCCGTCAGTGATCCGCGCGCAATCATGATTGTTTTCTCCCTGTGTATCGGCGCTTTTGAAAATTCGTATTTTATGCGGCAGGCGTCGCTTTTTTGCCGAGAAGCGCAACGAGTTCGGCAATAACCGGACGCAACTCCCGACGGTCCACGATCATGTCGACGGCGCCTTTTTCGAGAAGCATCTCCGCCCTCTGAAAGCCCTCCGGCAATTTTTCCCGCACCGTCTGCTCGATGACGCGGGGCCCGGCAAAGCCGATTAAGGCATGGGGTTCGGCAATCACAACGTCACCCATAAAGGCAAAGGATGCGGAGACGCCCCCCATCGTGGGATCGGTTAAAACCGACACGTAAGGAATGCGCGCTTCACCCAAAAGCCCCACGGCCGCGTTGGTCTTAGCCATCTGCATAAGCGAGAGCAACCCTTCCTGCATGCGGGCGCCCCCGGAACTTGCAAAGGTCACAAAGGGGATGCGCTCACGTAAGGCGCGCTCAACGCCCAGCACAAAGCGCTCACCCACGACGCTTCCCATCGAGCCACCCATAAAGTCAAACTCAAAGGCGGCGGCTACGATCGGTTCTTTTCTCAGTTCCCCGCGCATCACAACGAGCGCGTCCGTCTCATCAGTCTTGGCCTGGGCTGCTGCCACACGCGCCGGATAGGGCTTGCTGTCCACGAAGTTCAGGGGGTTGGTGGGTCTTACCTCCGCGCCGATTTCTTCGTGCGTTCCCTTCCAGTCAAGAAAGGCGTTGAGACGTTCACGTGCGGAAAGGCGCATGTGGTAGCCGCACTTGGGGCACACCCTGATGCTGTCCTTTAATTCGCTTTGATAGAGCACCTGCTCGCAGTTGGGGCACTTCACCCAAAGGCCCGCGGGAATCGGGCTCTTGCGCTTTTCGGTCCCTTCATTGGACTTGGCGGAGATTTTCGGAAGGATACGTGTGAGCCAACTCATAAACTGTCTTGTGTTTTTTACGTGTTCGGGCGGGAGCCAGTGTCCGTCAGAGACACGGACGCATTCAGAGCGTCTCCCGCAGATAAGTTCAGTCATTTTAAGCCGCAAAGCGCGTCAACGCCTGAGATTTTGTCGGTATCAGCCGCAAAAAGTGCCCAACATCAGCCGATTGGATGACACGAAAAGCGATTCTGCCCATAGATTTTTAACTTCAGGTGTTAGAGGACGCGAAAATCCGGGGCGCCGCGACCTAAAATAAGCGCAACTTTTATTTGAATGCGCCTCCTTACGCCATTTCCCTTTTTCCCCTGCGGTCTGACGCGCATTCCGCACACAAAAACTTATGTCCGACCTTGCCGCTCAGATTACTTCTTTGATGGCCTTAGGGCCTTTTGCAGCCGTTGCCGCCGCAACGGGGTTTACCTTTTCCATGACCGCGCTCGGCGCGTCGTTCGTGTACTTTATCCGCGACACGCACAATCAGTTCATGCAGAGTCTCACATTGGGCTTTGCCGCAGGCGTGATGATTGCCGCGAGTATCTGGTCACTGTTAATTCCCGCGATTGACGCGGCGGAAGCCAGAGGCGACATCGGCTGGATTCCGGCGGCCGGGGGCTTTGTGCTCGGGGTGGCGTTTCTGGCGCTTTTAGATAAGCTCCTGCCGCACCAGCACGCTGACAGCAATACGCCGGAAGGCCCCGTGTGTGACCTCGACAAAACAACACTGCTCGTCTTTGCCGTGACGCTGCACAATATTCCGGAAGGCATGAGCGTGGGGCTTACCTTTGCCGCTGCGGCGTTAACGGGCGACCCCCTCGCCTACTCCGCGGCTGCGGCGCTTGCCATCGGTATCGGAATTCAGAATATCCCGGAAGGCACAGCCGTGGCCCTCCCCTTAAAGGGCTGCGGGTTTTCCGCCAACAAATCGTTTGCCGTGGGGGCACTTTCGGGCATCGTGGAACCCGTTTTCGGGATTCTCACGGTCGCGATCGTTCCCTTTGTGAGTCCCTATCTTCCCTGGCTTTTGGCGTTTGCCGCGGGCGCGATGCTTTACGTCGTCGTGGAAGAACTCATCCCGGCCGCGCACCTTAACTCCCATTCGGACACCGGGACCCTTGCGGTGATGACGGGCTTCTTACTCATGATGATTCTTGATACGTCGCTCGGCTAAAGTCCGGTTAACAATTGGCAAAACAACCGCCGGCGGTGCCCTGCTCGGGCCTGCCGGCGATTTTTTAAAATATCGGATTGTTTTTCAATCTTTTGCACGAAGCCCGTCATGCAGTTTCTCATTGTTGACGACCACACCCTGATTGTTTCCGCTTTAAAGGCACTTCTTACCGCCAAATTTCCGGACGCCGTGATTCACACGGGGTCTACGGCTGATGAAGCCCGGGAACTTGCGCGCACCTACGGCGCCGACACCGACCTCATGATTCTGGACCTCAACCTCCCCGGAGCTCAGTCGACCACCGGGTTACTTGAGGAACTCGTTGCCGCGGAAAACGCAATGAAGATTCTGGTGCTCTCGGGAATCGTTGATCAGCAAAATATCCTTAAGGTCCTGCAGCTCGGGGCCGCGGGCTTTGTACCGAAGTCACTGGACGCCGCGATGCTCACGGCCGCCATTGACTTTGTACTGAAAGGCGGAGTCTTTATTCCGACGAAACTTTTGTCTGACAGCCAGAAGGCCGGGCTTTTAACGCAGGGAAACACCGATACCGCCGAAGCTCCGAAAGAGACCGTGCATCTCACCGCACGCCAAAAGGACGTGCTTGCGACGCTTGCGCGCGGGCTGCCGATCAAACGCATCTGCCGGGAACTGAACCTTTCCGAAGGGACTGTGAAGACGCACGTTGCGGCGATCTACCGCGCCTTTGGCGCCACCAACCGTACCGAGGCATTGATTGCTGCGCGGCGCGCGGGATTTCAGATTGACCTCTGATACGTTTTACCGGTAAAGACACTGAGGGCCGAAAAGTTCGGCCCTTTTTAGCAACAAACGTTGCGCTTTGGCAACGGAAAAGCCAAAGTTCGAATTAAGGAAAGACAAAAAAGAAGCACTGAGCCGACTCAGGGGTGCACACCCTTGAAGCGCGTTTTCCGGCATCTACTCTTCTCCGCGCAACTGCCCCTTCCTTTCAAGCGAATGCGCCGCATAGCCGTAAAGCCAAACACCCAAAAACGTCGCAAGCCCGCCCCACATCATCGCCTGCTCGCCGCAGGCGTATAGCGCGTAGAGGGAATAAACGGACGCAAAGGTCGCAACCATGGTCGTGCGTTTGGCGGTTTTGGTGTCCACAGCGCGTTCGTTTGTTGAGGCGCGGTGCATGATGACGTTCACGGCCGCAAAGGCAAGAAGGTACGGCACGAGGTTTGTGACGACCGCGAGGTCTTTGAGAATATAAAACTGCTGCTCAAGCCGGGGGTCAATCGAAAGCAGTGCCGCCGCGGACTGCAGTATCAGAATGATGAAAATCCCCTTCATCGGGACGTTAAGGCGCGTGACCTGTCCGAAAATCTTCGGAAAATACCCTTCATGCGCGGAGACGCGAAAGACCTCCGAAATCGTAAACTGCCAGCTCACAAGGCACCCGATGCACCCGAGGCACATCAGAGCCATCACGACTTTTCCAACCTCAGGCGAAAAAAGCGTGGCAAACACAAGCCCAAACGGGGCCGTTGAGCGCGAGAGAACGGAATTGTCGACAATCCCGAAACTGATGTTGTTCGCGAGCACATAAACAATGCCGGCACCAAGGGTTGCAAGAACCATAGCCCGCGGCACGCTTTTTTCGGGGTTTTCCACGGCTTCGCTGTTTGCGCACGCGGTCTCCAACCCCAAAAAGCCCCAAAGCGTCATGGAGATCCCTGCGGAGATCCCGTCAAAAAGACTCATGTTCTGGGGATTCCATCCGGCGACGTACCGATCCACCGAAAACCCGCTCCAGCCCATGACGATCAAAATGAGAATCGGAATGAGGATCCCGTAGCTTGAAAGATGTGCGAGCGACCCGATAAAGCGCGCTCCCCCGATGTTTGGAAGACTGCACATCCAGATCACAAAGATGCTCGCCAGGCCCACTTCCAAAGGAGTGAGTTGCACATCAAACAAAACCACCGCATACCCCACGATGCTGATCGCGATCGTGAGGTTTGCGATCACCAGAGACAGCCCGTAGCTGAAATTGGCAATGAAGCTACCCGACTTACCGAAGGCGTAGGCGGCGTAACCGCCAAGGCCCCCGGTCTTGCGGCTGAACATCCCACACTTGGCAAAAACATAGGCAATCGTTGTGGCGCCCGTGATAGTGACGACCCAGGAGAGAATCGATAAGGTTCCGACTTCCGCAAGTTTCGTGGGCATCAGGATGATGGAGGAGCCGAGCATATTGAGCATCACGGCCATCGTAAGTTGCAGGCAGCTCATCTTGGGCTTGGTCACAGCGCGCGTTGTCATTGTCTTGCCAGTATCTTTCGCAAAGTGAGTTCAAAAGGAAATGCGGCAGAGAAAGCGCCCTGCCGGTTTGATGCGGAGCCTACACGAAGTTAAGCAAAATGCCCAAGGTGTTAACCCGCAAGGTTTCTGCCGCACACTAACTGTCGGATTTGCACCACAAAAGGCCCGCAAAAACAGAAATTTCAGCGTTCGGCTACGGCGCGCCTTAAGGCCGAGGCCAGAGACTCAGCGGTCGCGGGTTTCTGCAGGATGACGGGCATCGCCTGCCCGGCGTTGTCGGGATTCAGACACAGCTGCCGGTAGGCCGCCCGGATTTCGTCTTCGTTTACGGCCGTTAAAAGCACACAGGGAATCTTGCGGCCAGAGGCTTTCCGTACCGTAAAGATGGCTTCCAGGCCCGTAGGCTTGCCGCTTCCCAGGTTGTAGTCCGAAATAAAGGCAGACAAGGTTCCGTTTGTGGCCCGGTCAATCACGTCACTCATAAAGGCGTCATCGGGTTCGCCCGAAGCCACCACATCCGCGCCCCAGCTTTTCATCATGAGAACCACCGCATCGCGCACGATCGCGTTATCTTCAAGAAGCGCAATCGAGCCCCGGATATCCAGGCCCGAAGCGATCGGAAGGCCGTTACCCGCGGCCTTTACGGTGCTCTCCGTTTCCACAAAGTTCAGATGAAACACAGAACCTTTCCCGACGCGGGAGGCCACACTCACAGGGATTGAAAGCCGCTGCGCAAGGCCACGGACAATGGAAAGTCCCAGACCGAACCCCTCTTCCATGCCTTCACTGGATTTACCGCGGTAAAAGGCGTCAAAGATTTTTTCGCGGTCCGCGGCTTCAATCCCGGGCCCCTGATCGTAAACACCGATCTGGATTTTCCCTTGGGGGCGGCGCCTTGCACCAAGCACAATCTTGGAGCCGGGCTTTGTGCTGTACCTCAAAGCATTACTGATGAGGTTTCGGAGAATCCGGGATAAAAGGAGCGGGTCGGTTGAAATCATCGCGTCCACGGGCCGGATCTGAAAGAGAAAACCTTTGGCGGCCGCAACCGGCGCAAACTCACGGCTTAACTCGTTAAAGAGGTCCGCAATCCGGATGTTTTCAAACTTGACTTCGATGTTGCCGGTTTCGATGCGGCTGACTTCCAAAAGCTGCTCCACAAGCATCGAAATCGTCTGCGCGGTCTTACTTAACTGCTCCACCGCTTCTTTGTCCGAGCCGGTCGCGCGCGCCTGCAGAATCTGCAGATAAATCCCCATCGCCTGCAGGGGCTGCCGCAGGTCATGGTTCGCGCCCGCGAAAAACCGTGCCCGGCGTTCACTTGCCAGGGCCGTCGCCCGGCGCTCACTTTCCGCGAGCGACTTTTCGGCTCTGAGTTTTTCCACGAGCCGGGCGTTTTGCGCCTCGCGGATAACGCCGCGGGCCACAATGTCGTTAAAGTGCCGCCCGCAATAGAGCACGCACACCGCGACCACCACAAGAATGAGGCTCACGGCGGCCTCCCCCACGCCGTAGGCCGCGGCAAGCACCAAGAGGACCGGGCTCAAAGACACCACGGTAAAGACAGTGAGCCCGGGCAACCAGCAGGAAAACGCGGGCCAGGAGGCAAAAACGACCGCAATGATGATGCAGACCAAAATCATCTGATCAAGCATCTCATGAGCCATGAGCTGAAACACAAAGCCCGCCGCGCCCCACAAAAGGCCGCTTGCGCCGCAGAGCACCATCCAGCGGCTTATCCACTGACGGACGTTAGTCTGCCGGGCGTCGTCCCTGGCAAAGCGGCGCTTAAAGTCGGTCCAGTACCAAAGCACCGCAACCACCGCGGCCGCCCAGACAAAAAGCACGGGCTTAAAAGCGACCGACCAGAAGTAAAGAAGAATCGCAACAGCGGCCACCGCCTGGGTGGCAATCACCACGGGCTGCAGCCTCAGAGACTGACTGATCTGCTCCACGAGCATGTGCGCCGACACCGGGGTCTGGCTCAGGCGCATGAACGACCGCAGTTTTTCCAGGATCACGCTCGTTTTCACAGCCGGTACTCCACAAAAAGTTCTAATGCCACCAAAGGTCTGCCGGGGGCGCTTCCCTCCAGGGAAGGCTTGCAGGTGACGCGCACCCGTATGCAGTCACGGTGAGGTTACTGCCGTCAGAAGCCACATCAGACTCTACCCCGAAGGGCAGCGTCAGGGTATCGGCAAGATGGCCGAAGCGAAGCCCTGAGGCGACGGGAATTTTGGCTTCACGGCGAATCCACGCGAGGGCGTCACTTAGGGAAAAGCGCCCGGCGCCCTCACCCGCCGTTTTATCGGCCCCGGTCATGCTGCCCACGATAAGCGCCCTCTGGCGCGTGAGCACTCCCGCCTGGATTAACTGCAGCAGCATCCGTTCAATGCGCCAGGCCGGTTCCGCGACGTCTTCCACGTACAAAATGCCGCCGTCAATCTTAGGAAACCAGGGGGTACCCACGAGGCTTGTCAAAATCGCGAGGTTTCCGCCCCAGAAAATGCCGCCCGCGTTAAACGCCTCGCCCGTCACAGAGGCCTTGAGGTGAAAGGTTTCACTCATCAAGGCCGCTTCAAAGGCGGCGTCTCTTGCGGGGTTTACGAGCCTGAAGGCTCGTGCGACTGGCCCCTGCCAGGAGGCTTTGCCCGTTACCGCGTAAAGCGCGCAATTGACGGCCGTTGTGTCGCTCAAACCCACAAACGCGGCGCAGCTCGCGCCCGCTCTCTCCCAGTCAACTTTTGGAAGGAGCCTTGCCGTCCCGTAGCCGCCCCGAAGACACAAAATGACGTCTGCGTCCACTTCGTCAAAGGCTTCCTGCAGGCCCGCGGCCCGCGCAGCGTCACTTCCTGCAAAGCGGTGATCCATGAGGCGGACGTTGGCGGTTTCTTTGACGCGCCAGCCGCGGCGCCGAAATTGAGCCTCACAAGCGTCAACCGAGGCCGTATCGTAAGCCGCAAAGTCCTCACCCAGCGTGGGCACCCGTGCGGGCGCGGTGATCACAAGAAGCGGATCGCGTACGGTTTTGACTTCCTCAGTCATCGGGCCTTCTCCTTTCTGCGTCCGGCAAAAAAGTCCTGCAGGAGTTTGACGGCCGCTTCTTTTTCCACGCCGCAGGTACAGAGGGGCCTGTGGTTCATGCGGCAGGCCTCAATCACGTTCGTGGTGCTTTTAAGCGCCCCGCATTTAGCGTCGTCTGCCCCCCAGACGATGCGCTTAACACGCGCAAGGGCCGCCGCGGCCGCACACATAGGGCAGGGTTCAAGGGTCACGTAAAGAACCGCCCCGGTCAAACGTTCACTGCCGAGCATCCGGCCTGCCTGCCGCAGTACCAGCACTTCGGCATGCGCCGTTGCGTCTTTCATTTCTCTCACGCGGTTGCCGGCCCTCGCGATGATGCTTCCCTCATGCACAAGGACCGCCCCCACGGGAACTTCCCCGCGGTCGGCCGCCGCGCGGGCTTCTGCTAAAGCTTCCGCCATACACCGCGCGTCAAATGCGGCGTCAACGGCCGGCGCCTGCGGGGCGTTGACGGCCTTGTTTTTCGCCTGCAGCGTTGCGCGGCGCGCGGCGCGCTCGAGGGCGCGCTTTTGACGAAGCTCAGAAACAGCTGCTTCAAAGCCGGCAAAGGAATCCTTGTCCGAAAAAAGGCGGGGAAGAAGAATACGCACCGTGGTGCCGTCAATGGTGACGGCTCCGCAAGCCCTTAAAAAATCCGTGATATCGGGGTTTTGGGCGGCAAGCCACCTGCCGTCACGTTTGAGGAAACTGCGGATGCGGCGCAGGAAATTGGTGAGCCCTGCGGTGTCATCCCCAGCGTTGGCGCCCGCCGCGATGAGGACATCACGCAGCAGGCGTGCCTCTTCGGGGAAGCGCGTGAGGCCCGCGGGCGTAATGCTGCGTTTTAAGGACATCCGCTCCCAAAGGAGCGCCGCATCCGTAATGACCTTTGCCTCAGCCGCGTCCATACAGCCTTTCCTACTTCACGGCCTGACCGGCCTTCACTTCAGCGGGCTTTACGACCGGCTGACTCTCAACATTGGCAGCCGGGGTGAGCGCCACCGCGCCCGAGAGCTTCACTTCGCTCTTGGCGTACGGGATTTCGATGTTTTCTGCAGAAAAGCGCCGCAGCACCTCACGGAAAATCGCGGATTTCAGGGACCCTACGCCGGCCTCGGGGTCGCGCACCCAGAAGACGCCCTTAAGCATAATTTCACTGTCGCCAAAACCGCTGATCACCACCCTGGGGGCAGGCGTCTGCATCACGCGGGGCTGTGACTTCATGATGTCAAGGAGGATCTCGAGCGCACGGTCAACGTTGGCTTCATAAGCGATACCCACTTCGACGCTTCCGGTTGCCGCACGGTCGCTGCCGGAGAAGTTCTTCACCGAACTTGTCACAAACATTTCGTTCGGGACCACGAGCTCTTCGCCGCTTAAGTTACGGACCACCGAATAACGGGTGTTGATCTTGGTGACCACCCCCTGAAATGCGCCGACTTCAACGAGGTCTCCGATACGAACAGAGCGGTCGAGCAGAATAATGAACCCCGAGACGTAGTTCGAAGCAATCTTCTGCAGCCCGAAGCCTAAGCCAACGCCGATCGCGCCGCCAAAGACCGAGAGGATTGTGAGGTCCACGCCCGCAAAGGAAAGCGATATGAGAACGGCTAAGGTTAAAAGCCCCACACGGCACACGCGGGAGATGACGACCCGGAGGTTTACCTCGATGTCGCCGTTAACCATAATCCGGCGTTCAATGAGGCCCGCAATCCAATTGGCAACCACCAGCGCCAAGGCAACGGTCAAGACGCCGACCATCGCCGACCAAAGCGAGAGTGAGCCCGAACCGATCGGAATCGCCACTTCGTGCATGGCGTCAACGACGTTACCCAAAATCCCCGCAATCTGTAAAACAGCGAGCACCCAGAAGACAATCTTGACGCCCTTTTCAATCGCCCCGTTTTCAAACTTGGGACCGATCATGACGCGCAGCACCTGCAGGATGATGATAATGAGAGCCCAGGCGTAAAAGACGGAATACGCCACCCGAGCAAAAACCGGTTCACCGCCCGCGGCAAGCATGCCCGTTTTCTGCAGGATGTTCACACAAAGCGACAGCACCAGGGCCGCTGCGAGCGAAAACGCCACACCCGAACAAATCCCGAAGAAAAAATCCAAGGGGCGGTTAAATTTTTCGCTGATTCTGTTTTTACTGCGCCAGTAGGCGTGCTTTTTGCCGACAAAAGCGGAGACCCCCGCCGCAATGAAAACGGCGAGCGCGACGGCGGCAAACTGTATCCAGAAGTGCTCTGACATAAGCTGCGGCAGGACCCGGCCTGCGATGTCCCGGAGAAATTCCGGAATGAAATTTAATGTTGATTCAGTTGTAGGCATGACGGTGGGGACCGTGAAAAAAACAACAGTTAATCATGAGGCGGCCGGGACCATCGGCCCCGCTTTTTTACGACTTCAGAGTGCGGCGGTTAAAAGAGCCTCCACGTCTTCCGTCGTTAAAACCTTAAAGTGCCCCAGCGGCCCTTTTTTCGTCGCAAGCGCCGCGATTTCCTTCACCGGCACCGGTTTGTCGGTGAGCTCAGAAAGACGTGTGGGAAGTTCCATCTTCTGCAGGAAAACCGTGAATTTGGCGATACCAAGGGCAATCACTTCTTCGGCACTGCCCTCTTTTTCCACGCCCATCACGTTGCGGGCAAATTGAACAAAACGCGCTTCGTTGGCATGCGCCACATAGCGCATCCAGCTCGGAATAATTGCCGCGAGCCCAAAGCCGTGCGTGATCGTGGTGTCCCACCCAGACAAAGCATGTTCCATGCCGTGGCAGGCCCAGTCTTCTTCAAACCCGAGACCGAAGTAGCCGTTGTGCGCAAAGGTGCCCGCAAGCCCCACCTGACTCCAGGCATCGTAGTCGCGGACGTTTTCCATCACTTTAAGGCCGTTTGCCATAATCGTTTTCAAAGCGGCTTCGGCCTGGCCGCTTGTGTAGTCCACGGCCGGGGTGTTTGTGAAGTAGCGCTCCATGATGTGGCTCATCATGTCAATGACGCCCGCCGCAACCTGCTTTTTCGGGAGCGTAAAAAAGAGCTCCGGATTGATTGCCGCCACTTTGGGGCGGATCACGCCGTTACCCATCCCGAACTTTTCGTTACCTTGGGTGATGACGCAGCGGATTGACGATTCGCTTCCGGCGGCCGGAATCGTGAGGACCGCCCCCACCGGAAGGCACGTTTCAGGCACCACTTTCCCGGTAAAGAAGTCCCAGCCGTCCCCGGCGTAAGGCACGGAAGCGGCCACAGCCTTGGCGGTATCGATCACGCTGCCGCCGCCCACAGCGATGATGAGGTTCACATTTTCCGCACGGGCAAAGGCCGTGACTTCACGCACAAAATCCATTTCAGGGTTGGGCTTGACGCCGCCCTTTACGACCACCGCAAGGCCCGCGGCTTCGCAGCCCGCGACAACGTCGTCCAAAACGCCGCTTCGCTTGGCCGATCCGCCCCCGTAAATCACCAGGGCTTTTTTGCCGTCTTTGGCCCAGGGGAGCATGCGCATCCCGATTTCCTTATGCGCACCGCGCCCGAAAACAAGTTCCGTCGGATTACAGTAAACGAAGTTCTGCATGACGCACGACTCTCCCAAAAATCAAAGACTCACCACGGCGCTTTTCTGTGCCGTGCCGCGCGCAAGATTCACGCGCGATAAAACCAAAAGACCGGCAACGAAAAAAAGGCCGGTAACCAAAATCGCAAGGCGCTGGTTGTTGCCGCTCATCCAGCTCACAGCCCCGTAGGTTAAGGGGCCCACTGCAGCCGAAAGCCAAAGCGCCATATTCCAGAGGCCGTAAAACTCCGCAAGGCGCTTTTCAGGGGCCAAAAGCCCCACCATCGCGCGGCCTGCGGACTGACTTGACCCCATCGCAAGGCCCGCGAGGTTGGCGCTCACCCAAAAAAGAGCTTCGCCCTGCGCGGCAGCAGCTGTTGCGACCATCGCAATCCACAAAAGAAGCGTGAGCGCAAGGGCCCGTTTGTGCCCCAATTTATCCTGCACGTACCCAAAACAAAAGGCACCGACCGCCGCCGTAATATTGACGGCAAGCACCATGATAAGCGTTTTGGTGACGGTAAAACCCATGACGGCCGAGGCGTACACGGCCGCAA
Organism: Duodenibacillus massiliensis; assembly: GCF_928721995.1. Lineage (NCBI taxonomy): Bacteria > Pseudomonadati > Pseudomonadota > Betaproteobacteria > Burkholderiales > Sutterellaceae > Duodenibacillus > Duodenibacillus massiliensis. The sequence continues at coordinate 2,200,521 of NZ_OV788642.1, read as the reverse complement.
GCGCAATCACGGTCGCAATGCCGCACTGATATAAAAACCCGCAGCAGGTAAGCCACGCAAAATCGCGGTACGCGGGGATAAGTTCAAGCGTCCCCCGCATTTCCTTAAAGGACGCCAAAACCGTTGCGGCAAAGCTTTCCGTGACCGCGCCGGCGCTGCTGCGCTCCTTCACCCACAGGAAAAAAGGCAGCGCCGTCACGGCAAAAACAACCGCCACCACAAGGCTTACCGCCGGGACGCTTTCAGTCTGCGGTATATCAAAGGCCCCCGCAATCTGAAGCACAATCAGACAAAGCGCCAATGTCACAAGGCCCCCGCCGTAGCCCAAACTCCAGCCCCAACCCGACACGCGCCCGAGGGACTCGGGTTTGGCAAGTTCCGGCAAAAACGCCGAATTCATGGATTCCCCGACGCTGAAACCGATGTTGCTCACAATCACAAGAAGCGCCGCGATGGCCACCGTTCCCGGGCCCGTAAACGTCAAAAGGGCCGTGGCCGCAATGCAGCAAAGCGTTGCGATAAAGCACCAGCGCTTTTTCTCAGCACGGATGTCGGCTGCCCGCGAAAAGGCGGGCATCAGAATGAGGCAGAGGATGTTGGATGCCGCCACCACCGCGGTCCACAAAAAGGTCGCCCAGTCGGCACTACCGCAGATGACGCTCACAAAATAGGTATTGAAAACGGCTGTGAGAATGACGGTGCTGTAGCCGGAATTGGCCGCATCAAAAAGCGCCCACCCCCAGACTTCTCGCACACGTACGCCCGTCTTTAAAGCCGCCGGATCAAAAAGCGCCATGATTAATGCAGCAACACTTCGGCGGGCGCCCCGGTAAGAAGCCTCGCCCAGAAGTTGATGAGGCGCGCAGCCTGCGGAGAGTTTTCGACACCGTCCATGTTGACCCCGGACCGGGAGAGGTCGTTCAAAATCCGGTAGAGGTCGGCCAGAAACACCGCGGCCGCCGCAAAAACGACTTCTTCGTTGTCTTCGGGCACCGCCCCGGCGGTTTCTCTGAGCTCATCGGAAATCATGTCCCGCAGAAAGACCGCAAGGCCCCGCGGATTCCAGTCTTCGCCCGAAGCGTAATGGGGGTTTCCGCCCGAAAACGTGGTGCCGAGCCAGTCCACGAGGCGGTTGTCCGCCTCATCGATTTCCTGGGGACTCATGTCGCCCGCGGCCGCCGAAACCGCGCGCCGCACGGTGTTGCGAACCGCCTGAAAAAGAAGGTCACCCACGACTTCAATGGAAACAAGGCTCGGCAATTGCGCCGCGCGGCTTGAAAAGTCATGGCAGCCGCACCCCGGAGAGCACCGTCTTGAAGGACAGGACATGGCTTACCTCCTACACCGACGCGATCGACGGGGTAAAGAGTTTGGCCCAGTCGCTGCAGAAATCATGCACGCGCCGTCCGCTCATTTCAGCGTCTTCCACAGACGCCTCGTTTTCCCGGGCAATGAGTTCGGAAACGGCTTTTTGCAGCTGCAGTACGGCAAAAAAGACGCAGGCCTCATCGTCCTTTTCAAAAATCGCGCGGTGCTCGGGATCAAGCGCCGCGATCTCATCGGCAAAGTGTGTGCGGAGAAACTTCCCGAGTCCCCCGTCACTCCACCCGGGCACGGGCTTAAAGTGCTCCGGCAGCGCGCCGCAGAGAATCCCCGTGAGGTTGCCGGCGAGTTCAGAGTCGGCCTTGGCGCAGTCCTGGGCCGTCACCTTTTCCTGCATCAGGGCATCCAACTGCTCCACGTGGTGTTCCACACAGGAAAACACCAGCGCATAAACAACGCGTTCGTCTGCGAGATCCTGAACCGCTCCTGCGGTCTGGTTTGCTTCACCCATGACACTTTTGCCCGTAAAAATTTGTTATTTCGCGATTTTAGCGGCTTGCGAAGCAGGCGACTTCGAGCCTTGAACAATTTTGAGAGCCCCCGTAATGAGCGTTGCCATATCGCCCATATTGGCGGGCACAACAAGGGTGTTGCCTTTTTGGGCAATGCCGGAGAAGGCTTCGACGTACTTTTCGGCAATCTGCAGGTTCACGGCGTTCATGCCGCCCGGGGCGTTTGTGGCTTCTGCAACGCGCTTTAAGGCTTCGGCGGTCGCCGTGGCTATCGCAAGCGTTGCCGCCGCCTCACCTTCTGCCTTATTGATCTGCGCCTGCTTTTCACCCTCAGACTTCGCAATCGCCGCTTCCTTTTCACCGGTTGCGATATTGATCTGCTCGAGTTTGCGGCCTTCAGAGGCAGCAACCACCGCGCGCTTTTCGCGCTCTGCCGTAATCTGCTGCTGCATGGCCTGCAGAATCACCGCCGGGGGCGTCAAATCCTTAATTTCATAACGCAGGACTTTGACACCCCAATTAAGCGCCGCTTCGTCAATCGCGGTCACCACGGACTTATTGATGAGGTCACGCTCTTCAAAGGTCTTATCGAGTTCCATGCGGCCCACGACGCTGCGCAACGTGGTCTGTGCGAGCTGCGTAATAGCAATGATGTAGTTACTCGTCCCGTAACTTGCCCTCTGAGGGTCTGTGACCTGGAAAAAGAGCACACCGTCGACAGTGAGCTGCGTGTTGTCTTTGGTGATACAGACCTGGCTCGGGGTGTCCAGGGGCACTTCCTTGAGGCTGTGCTTATAGGCCACGCGGTCAATAAAGGGGATGATGATATTGAGCCCCGGGTTTAACACGGCATGAAATTTTCCCAGACGCTCCACCACCCAGGCGTTTTGCTGCGGCACGACCTTAATGCACTGCGTCACGAAAATGACGGCAATCGCCGTAAGCACCACGGCAAAAATCAGAAATTCGCTGATGATCATTTAAAAACTCTCGTTTAGGCAATCGGTTCAACAACAAGTGCGGCACCGTCCACACGCACGATGCGCGCAGAGCCCGCGGTGAGCGGGCTGCCGTCCGCGGTTTTTGCGCGCCAGGACGCACCCCGGTACATGACTTCGGCCGTGCCGTCGGCAGAAACCTTTGTGACGGTGACGATATGACCGGCATCGGGGTGGCTCACGGCGTCATCTTTTTCCGGGTGCTTTGCCTTAAAGCCAAACACCATAAGGCACCCTGCCACGGCGCACACCGATGCGGCAGCGCACTGCCAGGCAAGACTTAAATCCGCCCAGTAGACAACGGCCCCGGCAAGGCACCCCAGGCCGATCATCAAAAGGTAAAACGTGCCTGCCACCATGTCGATCCCGCCCAGAATGAGCGCGGCAACGAGCCAGCAAAGTCCGGCAGAAATCTGCATACTCACACTCCTTTGTGTGGTTCGATGCAGATCAGGCTAGCACACAAAGGAATAAAAACCGCGGTTTTTCGCGGCTTGTTACCGGTTTTTTACGGGCGCGTGTTGCCCGGACGATTCGCTGCGGCTCACTCGTCTTCGGTTTTGGGCGCGTAGTGCGCGTAGATCGCACCCGCAAGTCTTTCGGCCGCCGCTTCCTTATCGTTAAAGACCCCGGTGATGCCGGTCTTTTCAAGCTGCAAGGCTTCGTCATTGTTCCGGGCACGCACCATCACTTCGATGTCGGGATTCAGGGCTTTGGCATTTTCAATGATTTTTGTGACCGACAAGGGGTCGCCTGCCGCGAGAACCAAAAGTCGTGCCGAAGCAATATGCGCCTGCACGAGCACCATGGGGTCTGCGGGATCGCCCTGAATCACGGCCCTTTTAGCTTCTCTTAAGCGCTCGGCCGCTTCAGGCGTTGCCACAACGCACACGACCGGAATGTTCTTTTCCGACAGTTTCTTTTCAAGAACCCCTGAAACCATCCCTTCGCCCACGAGAATCACCTGGCCCGCAAGCAACCGCCTCGGGGTTTCCTGCGGCAGTACCGAGAGTTTGTCAACGACCATCGCGGCGCGCCTCGCCCACGCAAAGTGCCGGATGAGAAACCTCCGGCCCCACTTGGTGGAAGCAAAGACCGCGGGGTTAAGCGCAATCGACAAAATGGAGGCTGCCACGAGCAGGCTCATCACGGAAGGATCCATAAGCTTTAACGCGATCGCCTGGCTTGCGAGAATAAAGCTGAATTCCCCGATCTGCGCCAGTGCTGCCCCGACTGATAGCGTCGTGTGCAGGGGGTAGCCCATAAAGTGCACGAGAAGAAATACCGCGACCGACTTACCGAACAGAATGATCGCGAGAACCGTGAGCACGCCCAAGGGGTCGTTGACGAGCACGCGCCAGTCGAGCATCATCCCGACGCCCACGAAAAAGAGCACGGAAAACGCGTCCTGCAGGGGGAGCGACTCCACGGCCGCTCGGTGCGCAAAACGGCTTTCGCGCATCACCATGCCGGCAAAAAAGGCGCCGAGCGCAAAACTCACGTGAAAAACCAGAGACGCCCCGTAGGCTATGCCGATTGCGGCGGCCAGCAGCGAGAGCGTAAAAAGTTCGCGCGACCCGGTTTTGGCAATCTTCATGAGTGCCCACGGAATAAAGCGCCGGCCCACGATCATCATCACCGCCACAAAGGCTGCGACCTGCGCAAACGTTTTGACGATCACCCAGGCAACGTCAAGCCAGGAAACCGCCTTTTCGCTGCCCGCGACAAGGCCCGCGGCGGCGGGCAGCAGCACGAGAATTAAAACGCAGATGATGTCTTCGACAACGAGCCACCCGACGGAAATTCGGCCGTCAACGGTGTTTAACGTCCCCTCCATTTCCAGAGCCTTTAAAAGCACTACGGTTGAAGCGCAGGAAAGGCACAGGCCGAAAACCACGGCCGATGATATGGGCCACTGCCAGAATTCGTGCGCCATCCAGGCCCCGAGAACCGTAGCGGAGGCCATCTGAAGGAGAGCCCCGGGAACGGCGAGTTTTTTAACGCGCAAAAGGTCTGTGACGGAAAAGTGCAGCCCCACTCCGAACATCAGGAGCATGACGCCCACTTCCATCAATTGCGAGGCAACATTCATGTCCGCCACCGGCCCCCAGGTGTGTTTTCCGGCCATGATGCCCGCAACGAGGTAGCCTACGAGCGCCGGAAAGCGGCAGCGCTCTGCAATGTAACCGAAACCGATAGCCAGTCCGAACGCAATCGCAAGCGTCGAGATCAGAGGCAGCGAGTGATCCATACAAACGTCAATTCCGAAAAAGCATGGTGGGGAAATGGGATTTTTGTGTTCCGGCACAGTGCTGAACACGTCTAAAAATTGTATAAAAATCACGCGCAAAAAAGCCCGTGCGCACGAAATATTTTTCGTGCAGTCACGGGCTCTCCAGCACTGCACTCTTCTCTTACGAGCGATTTTTTACCGGTCTTACCTCGATGAACCCCACCTACTTAACCCGGTATCTGAGAAAAATGACAGAAGCCGTCAGGCACTGAAAGCTTAATCCGCTGCCGGCGCATGCCCCGCTAGCCTGAATTTTGCATGAGCGCTGAAAAAACAGCGCCCTTTCCATGACTTAAATTTTGATTTTAATAAAGAAAAAGGTCTTTTTGTTAATATTTTTCTACCACAAAAAACAAAACAAAAGACCTTTCCGTGCATTTTACTCGAACAGCAACAACTGATGGGTTCGGCCGCAGCGTGCAGATCACCAACGGGCGGTTTGTCGCCACCATGATGACGGGCTTGCTGCCCGTCGCCGATATGGTCTCCCGGATTCAGTTTTTGGCCCCCTTTGAGCAGGCGTTGGAGCAGACACACAAGCCGAAAGACCGCAGTCTGTATTCCGCCGGAGCCATGTTTCGGCAGCGTGTTTTCGCACATATCTGCGGATTTGAGGATTTGGCTGACCACGACGTCATCACAGAAGACGAAGACTTTCTTTCCGCACTCGGGGTTAATGATGCTGCAGGCAGCTCAACCCTCTGCAGATTTGAAAACTCAATAACCCGACACGATCTTGATCGCCTCAACTGCTGTTTTTGGGACGCACTGCTTCGGGCCAACCGAAAGCATCGCATCTTTCCCAGGGCCGGGGCCAGGAAGACTCCGGTACTCACCACGACCGGCATGGCTCACCGCACCATCGGTGAACTCGTTAATTACAAAGCTAAGTCCTGGAAGCAGGAACGTCGGCTCATCGCCCGACGACAGCATGACGCTCGTACCAACCAAATGGATCTGCGCCTGATTCAGACCAACATCAAACATGTCAAAAAGGGGGAAGACGGCTGGTACGGAAAGTATTCCGAGTACGGCGCTGCCAAGCTGTATGAAGACCTTTACTGCGGTCGGGCGGCTGACTGCGAACTCAATACCGCAGAATTTAAAACGGATTGCTTTGGCGGCAGAGCAAGTTCAACGCGCTTCTGCACCAACGGCTACCGCATGATATTGGGCATGGTGACATTGCTGGTGCTCAAGTTGGCCCGGCACTATCTCTTTGGTGTTGTGAAGGAAAGCGCGAAAAAAGCTGTACGCGTTTCCATTGCCCGGCTCAGAGCCACTGTCATCCTGGTGACTGCTAAATGGAGCTCAACGATGAATACCGTCCGACTGACGCTGCCCTCTGTTTTGCCGGGAGCCCGCGAGCTGGGAGCGCTTTTCAAGATACCGATACTCTGACGCCTGAGCGTCCCCGACTCACAGAGCGTGCCATCGGGGGTTGGGGGCAATGCACCCAAAATCGAGCCCCGCGTGAATTTTTGCCATGATGCCCCCAGAATTTTCTCGATTTCTGATCTTGCACCAGCCTGCCTTTCTGAAAAATCAAGCTGGTGCAAAATTCAGGCTAGGGTCTGCTCTCACGAAATCAAGCCAAAGAGCAGAGTTGAAATGACTGGTTACAAATTGATTTTTTCAACGGTTGTATGCTCTCTAAACTTCAGTTCCCCAAAAAAAACTATCGCCTTTATACATCGGTCGCCTACGCAGATATCTGTTGTGTTCACGACAGAACTAGCTGATTTCAGCAGTTTTTGTCCGTCACGTCATCCGTCGATTTTCCACTTTAAGACTAATAGATTCCATAGCAGTATGCGTGCTTTGGATTGTTGTTCAATAAGGTATCAATGAAAAATTCGACTTGACTTAATATGCCAGTGCTATAAAGGATATGCAAGGATAGTAGCTTATATGTACCCCCCCCCGCCACTCACCTACGCAACACATACAAGGTATCAGCTCACAAACACTTTCGGCTGAACAGACTCGCCGCACTCATTCTTAGTGTTTTCAGCTGTTCTACCTATGCTATTGACATCACCCGCGAACTTGTTGATCCTGGCGAATATTCCGACGTTAACATCAACATTACGTCTGCATCAGACATTGATGCCATCAGGCCTCTCAAGAACAGCGCCAACCCAAATCACAGTCAGTCTGTAATCCTGAACGGGAAAACCGATATCAAAGCAGACGGCAACGCCATCATTGGCATGAGAATTGTTGACCAAGGTAGTGGCTCGAACAACTATCAAATATCCTTGATTGCGAACGACGACGTTACGATGAATCTCAAAGGTCGAAGCAATGTGTATGGGATGTTAAACGGCGCTAACTACGGGTTCGGTAGTCCTGACTCGACCTACAGTCAAGGCAAAATAGAAATTAACGGCGCTTTAAATTTGACCGGTCTATGGGTGTGTGTAGATTTTTGTGTCCAAGGTGGTTTTCAAGGGGGTAGCCAATCACGACTGTCCTTCGTGTATAGGGGGTTAAAAATCACTGACCAGAGGCTGAGGGAGACCCTCTGCCGTCGCCAAAAATACGCCAAGCGCCACGCGGAGGGTTCCATCATACCTTGCATCATTCCATCGCGTTGGCAAAGCACTCACCGAAGAGTAGAGCAAGCTGCGGCATGGCTGATGACTACCTGTTGCTGGCACGCGGCATGGGCAAGTCCTTCAAGTACACCAACAAGACCAATGACGTCCTCTGGATGAACCGTGGCATGAATAATCAACTGATTCGGATAAGCGGTATAACGTCGATATTGGAAAAGAGAATTAATCTTATATTACTTCGCTGAATTAAATTATGATAATTCCTACGTATTATAAAAAAATAGAGAAAACGGCAATTGTATTGTTTTTGATGTCTTTGACGTATCCTGCGTTTGCGGATATTCATGAAAGACCGTGGCAAAATAAAGTCTATAATGATTTTCTCACATGGGATGAAGAAATACAGCGTTTTCCTGATTGTCCAGGTTGTGGAGGAGCTGATGAGAACTCGCCTATTCAAAAATTTTATTTTTATGGTGGCGCTAAAATTGACGCGAGTAGCACTGGAACAGGGAGCGCAATTTACTTGAATAGCGGAGTTGATTTTACTGTTTATCTTGGTGACGGGAAGGATTTAACTCTTATAGGCAAAGATTTAGCACTAAATGTTGATAGAAATAGCACGGCAACTTTTCAGGGTAAAAATTCTACAGTCCAATTTGGTTCCAACGAGTGGGATAGTTCTAATTCAGAGACAATCATTTATCTTGACAAAGGGGCGAAATTCAACGTTGATGCTCATAATATGTATGCTAGTAATGGCTCCGAAACTAATTTAAAGTTATTTGACAACGCGAAAGCTAATATCAAACTAACTGGTGATTTTATTTCTTCGGCTGGCGGTACGGGCATTGCTATTGAAAATGACCATAGTGGAAGTGATACGAACATTAGTATTGATGCTAAAAATATTCAAATTTCTACCGTAGATAGTGAGCAGGCAAAAAGAAAGTCCGGCCTATATCTGTTAGCTTATGATGATGGCGCACAGTCTAATCTAAGTGTAAATCTCACAGCTGAATCTAACTTAAATATCGCTGGCTTTACAAACGGCATACAAACTTTTGGTTCATCAAGAATTTATCTTACAGCAAACGATATTAGCGTAAGTGGTAAGAATAACGGGATTTACCTTTACGGTTATCATGTTTCACTTGCGCCAGACGTAACTGTTGCCAATGGAGCTGTCATTACATCAAAAAATTCTGTTTTTATTGAGGGTGAAAGTGTTGCTACATATCTACGCGATCGAAGCACATTAGATATTAACTCAGGCAACACTGCTGTTTTATTTGGCGATTATATTTCCTCTAGGGTAGAAAATAATAGTCGTTTAAATGTTACTGCGAATTCTGCAGATGTGCTAGCAAGTAAATCTTCGAACTTGGCTTTTTTTGTTGATGATAACTCAAGTGCAACAGTTAAGGCGTCGAAGTTAACTATTGTTGGAAAAAGTGTTTTCGAAAATGGGAGTTCATTAAAGGCTGTCGCTGACACTGGAAGCCATAATGGTCTGATTGGAGCTTATAGTGGGTCCGTAATTGATTTGAACTATAAAAATGACTTTTCGATTAGCGTGGATAACGATCCCACGACCCTGTCAATATATGCGACAGGTACTGATTCTCAGGTTAAAGTTAAGGCAGATAGACTTACTATGAAAGGTGAGTTAAAGGCCGACAATAATGGGATAATCGATATTACTGCAGGCATGAACTCTCAAGTGATAGGAGCGGCAAAGTTAGGCGATAATACAGGTGCTATCAATATGGTCTTTGATAAAGCATCTGTTTGGAAACTTTCTGATAGTTCTGAACTCTCTTATCTGAAAATGACGAATTCAACTCTAGATTTCTCTAGTTGGAAGCCTATAGTGTCCGCTTTGGACTCTGGCTCTAGTGAAGTTTATCGTTCATTAAGGACGAGAATATGGGCCGGGAATAACAATACACTAAAAATGAAAATTGATCTTGGAAAAGAAGATATGCCAAATGTCTTTACGGATCAATTTATTATCGCAGCTGACGCTACGGGGAGTCATATTGTAGATATTAATATAGATGGTAGTGAATTGGTGCCTGAAAAGCTGCATAGTATAAATTGGTTGATCAGCCAGGGCGAAGGCTCGAATATGACCATCACAAACCGTGACGGCAGCAACACCTACAGCGGACGCGGCATGGTGAGCGTCTGGAGTCTTGGCTTCGTCAAGACTGGAGAAGAAACGTTGCTTGATACGGACGATGGTCGTCAACAGATCAGCACTCAAACGAACGGTAATGGCCCAGGCAAATGGTACCTTGTGAAGGCCGAACATTCCCTGCCTGATCCGGTTCCCAGTCCAGATCCCACCCCGAATCCCAACCCGCCGACGCCTCCCGTGACGCCGCCGCTTCCGCCTGAAGTGAATGACAACATCACAATCGGTACCTCCAGCGGTCAGGCTGAAGCGTATCAGGCTGACATGGAAGATCTTCGCAAGCGTACTGGCGAAGTCCGTTATGGGACACAGGACGGCGGCTGGGTTTCGGTCTTTGGCAAGAAGGATTCCGTCAAGGCCAGCGGGACCGCAGGCTTCAAGCAGGAAATCTACGGCTTGAACATCGGTGTTGACCGTCTAGTCCACGCCGACGAAGACAGCGCCTGGCTACTCGGCGGTGCGTTCCGCTACAGCGATGCCGATCAGAAGGGGCTTGGTTCCGGTTATACGACGGGTACGCTTCAGGAATACTCCGGAAAGCTCTATGCGACGTGGATGCACGACAAGGGTTCCTATGCCGACTTCGTTCTTCAGGCCGGTCGCTATGAACAGGAACTCGAAGGCTTCGACAACACGGGCATGGACAAGTCCAAGGCCGACTACGGCACCTGGGGCTTCGGCGCCAGCGTTGAAGTGGGCCACATGTTCTCGTTCGACGGTGGCGTTGATGACCGCCTGTGGTTAAACCACTGGTTCCTCGAGCCGCAGCTGCAACTGAGCTACTTCCTCGCCAAGGGTGCCGACTACACGACTTCCACGGGGCTCAAGGTCGATCAGGGGAATGCGGACTTCCTGACCGGCCGTGCCGGCTTCGTTCTCGGCAAGAAGTTCAACTATGGAACGGTTGACGATCTGGATCGCCGTTACTTCCAGGTCGCCCTGTTGGGCGGCGTCAAGCATGAATTCCTCGGCGGCGATCAAACGATTTCCTATACGGGTGTCGATGGCGCCAAGGCCAGCGTGCATGCCGGCGACATTGATGGCACGCGCTTCTATTACGGCGTCAATTGTGACTGGCAGGTGACTGACAACTTCCGTCTCTATGCGCAGGCAAGTCGTGAAGAAGGCGATCGCTATACGAAGGACTACGACATCAGCATCGGCGGCAAGCTACTGTTCTGATGAGTCTTCGGGCCGTCCCGATCGTTTCGGGACGGCTGTTCAAACAATCAAGACTGCTCCTTCCTGTCGAGGATGACGGAAGGAGCGGCAGACCCAATGAATAGGAATGAAAATGAGCTGTAGAAAACAGGCATTGGCGATGATTGCCATTGCAGGCATGTCCGCCAACATTTTGGCGTCGGAAATGTCCCTCGAAGATTGCGGACGGACGGCTGAGACGTTTGCCTTTGTGGCCGATGTCTCCGGATCCATGATGCAGACTGTCGGGCACATGAAGTCTCAGGCGCAGAAGGAGATCGAAGAAGCTCGCGAGCGTGGTGAATCGCTCCCGAAAATCCGTCTTGTGCCTCCGGCGAATGAAGAGATTGACAAGCTGACTCGTCATGAACTGACGCACCGCTTCATCGAGAAGGCCGGCACCTATGCGATTGAGAAGGCCGGGATGCAGTCGTCGGTTCTGACAGTGGCGCCCTTTACTCTGCTGGTGCCGATGAAGGAGCGCAATTCTGAAGAGTTCAAGGCCGATCTTCAAAAGAAGTTTGGCGTTCGTCTGGAGGTGTTCGGTCGCTCAACGTGGATGGGGAACCGCGCCTTTGAGAGCTTCTCTGAACAGCTTTCCAAGTCACAGGCAACTGTTCTCGTTACTGACGGCAACTTTGAGGTTGATCCCGATCAGAAGCATTTGGATCCGGTGGCAACGTTGAAGGCCTTCTATGCAGCCAATCCGAAATCCTGCATCCATATCGTATCTGCCGCTTATACGGAAAAGGAGCGAAAGGCCATTGATGAGCTTGCTTCGGTTTCCACCTGCGGCCGCGTCGACGACCTGGAAGCCTTGATGACGGATGACACCTTGTGGAAGAGCTTTGTTGAAGAGGTCTTCTATCGTGAATGTCAGAAGAACGGTGTGATTGAAATTCAGAGCATCAACTTTGCGTTCGACAAGTCGAACCTTCCTGAAGAAAGCCGCCGCATTCTGGACAAGGCGCTCGTGGTCATCAATTCGCGAGACAAGTCTGAAAAGATTGAAATCCGAGGCTGGACCGACTGGGTCGGCAGCAACAAGTACAACGCCGGTTTGTCCCAGCGTCGTGCCAATGCCGTTCGTCAATACTTCATTGAACATGGCATTGACGCCGATCGATTGACAGCGCGCGGCATGGGCAAGTCCTTCAAGTACACCAACAAGACCGATGACGGTCGCAGGATGAATCGCCGGGTCGAACTGATTTTCGAAGGTGGCCTCCAATCCAATGACTCTGAAAAGCGTTATGACACTGAGTCTCTGAACTGATTCTCTTGATCGTTTAGCTTTGTCTTAGGCGATAACTCTGCGCCCGTGGTTCGCAAGAATCGCGGGCGCTGTTGCAAGAATGTTTGAACAACAAAGCGAGCCCTCAGGAACATTCATTTCGCGCAGTTGGCGCCGATGCCTTCACGTCTACCCATAGGCCTCCATGAAGCCTCTTAAAAAGGGGACACCTGCTACCCACAGGTCTCCACGAAGCCTCAAAAATACCCCTTGCAATGCAAGGGGATCCATAGTAAATCAATGAATTCCCAAAGGAAGGAGTGCCCGTAGAACTAACAATCAACATGGAACTCAGGATAAATGTTCAACATATTGAACAGTAAAATGTATCTTTGTTCATTTAGCTAAACATTCGAGATATAATATTGTTCATCATATTGAACGGGTGCCGAAATGATTGCCTCTGAAACACTGATTCAGGTGATGCTTGACAACCGAGAGCTTGTGGCGTCGAAAAAGGTCTTTCCCAGAGAAACCGAGATCGGCACCTTTCCTCGCTACGTGCTGGTCGGCGTTCGCCGATCCGGCAAGTCATATCTCCTCTATCAAAAGATCCAGTCCCTTCTCGTAAACGGGAAGAGCTGGGACGACATGCTGTACCTCAATTTCGAGGATGAACGGCTTCTGGGATTCGACGTCAGCGACTTCAACAGCATTTTGTCCTGCCATACGCAAATTTCCGGAAAGAAGGACTATCCCATCCTCTTTCTCGATGAAATACAAATCATCGACGGCTGGGAGCGTTTTGCGAGACGCATGGCGGATACAGGCTTGGAAATCTACATCACCGGCTCGAATGCCAAGATGCTCAGCACAGACGTTGCCGCTGTTCTGGGCGGACGGTTTATGTCGATCAATGTTTTTCCGTTGAGTTTCAGAGAATTTCTAGGATTCAAGAACATTCCTTCGGACCTGGCTTCCCGTCTCTCAACAGCCGGCACGGCTTTGATAAAGAACGGTTTCTCACAATACCTGCGCTTTGGAGGATTTCCTGAATGTGCAGAGTTCCAGAATCCAAGAGAGTACCTCAACAGTATTTTGCAGAAGGTCTATATCGGCGACATTGCAGTCCGCAACAAAGTCGAGAACCTTTACGCGCTACGAGTGCTTCTGAAGAAAATAGCCGAATCCGTCGGCCAGCCCGTGTCGTACACCAGGCTAACGCGCATCGTCACAGCCGTCGGCGTTTCGCTGGCCAAAAACAGCTGCATCAGCTACCTTAATTTCGCTCAGCAGGCGTGTCTGATTCTTCGCCTTGATAACATTGTTGGGAAACTCTCAGACCGAGAGTCCAATCCGAAGTTCTATTTCGTTGATACCGGACTCATCGAGCTTCTCAAACAGGACAACCTGTCTGACCAGCTGGAAAACCTTGTTGCGATCGAACTGCTGCGCCGGTACGGCCGCGAGGAAGCCGTTTTTTTCTACAAACGGGACATAGAGGTCGACTTCTACATTCCGGAAGAGAAAATCGGCATTCAGGTTTGCGTCAGACTGGGAACTGATCCCGACACCATTGCCCGGGAAATTGGGGCCTTCGACAAAATGGAAAAAGAGGTCGAACTGAAGCGCCGGATCATCATTACTTCCGATGAAGAGAAAACACTCCGCTGCGACATGGGTGACATAACTGTTATACCCGCCTGGAAATGGCTTCTCGATGTCGAACGGAAGGCCTGAAGGCCATCTCCTTGATCAAGCTATTTTTGAAGGACCGGCAGACAACAGATTCTGCCAACAGCCTTGATGCGTTGCAAGAAATCTCCGTTATAATAGTCTGTAATCGGCCGGAAATCGTCGTTATAACGGAGAATTCTTGCAATGACTCTTCTCAAACGTGCCTTACTAGCATCTATTTTGAAACACAAGCCGCCCAAGGCCATGGTAATTTTTGGTCCGCGCCGTGTTGGGAAAACGACGCTTCTGCAACAAGCAGATGTTTCTCTTTCTGCGACATGGTATACGGGTGACAGCCTGACCGACATCCAAGCATTGAACATTCCTTCCACGGATGACTTGCGGAATGTTTTGCTTCAAGGAAAGGCACTAGTTATTGACGAAGCACAACGAGTACCCGATATTGGCCTGCTTCTCAAGCGACTGGTAGACATAAACGCCACGCTGGAGAATCCAGTAATGATCTTTGCAACTGGATCATCATCCTTCGAGTTGGCCTCTGGCGTGAAAGAGTCGGCCCTTGGACGTATTAAGGCACTTCAGATGTGGCCGTTATCAACCAAGGAACTTGCTGATAACTCTAGTTGGGGAAAGGTTGCTCAAAATATCCGTTGGCACATGGTTTATGGCATGTATCCTGAAATTTGCATGGACCCAGAGTGCGCAAAAGAGAACCTGATGGAACATTGCAGTGCCATGCTGTTCAAGGATATTTTTTCCCTTGGCGGAATTCGCCTCGGTGACAAGTTTGAAAAGCTTGTGCAGTATCTGGCGTATAACGTCGGTTCTCTGATCAGCTATGACAGCGTCAGCCGTGAGATTGGACTCAATAAGAATACTGTTGCAGATTACATCACGCTCCTGGAGCAATGCTTTATCGTGAAGGTTTGTCCTTCATACGCCAAAAATTTGTCGAATGAATTGAAAAAAAGCAAGAAGATTTACTTCTGCGACAATGGCATTCGCAATGCTGTAATTGGGGATTTCTCGCCCATCTCGAATCGCTCCGATGCTGGTGCCTTATGGGAAAATTTTGTATTCACCGAGCGCCTGAAACTGCATACTCTGAATAACGATTTCGCAAGAATCTATTTTTGGAGAACTTCAGACAGACGGCCGAGAGAGTTGGATTTTATTGAAGTTGTTGACGGGAAAATGACCGCAATTGAATGCAAGATGTCCAAGGAAGAAGTTGCCAAGCCAGGGGATGCTTTTGTCGCAGCATATCCGGAATGCCCAATTCATACGATATCCCCGGTGGATGTCATGAATCTTTGGACTATTTGAGAACTCAACAGATCATTCCAACCTTGCTTGAGAGCCTGAGTCCTTGCGATATGCAAGAAATCTCCGTTACGATCTACTAAAATCGGACGAAATTCGTCGCTATAACGGAGAATTCTTGCAATCGATCTTTTCCAACCTTCCTTATGCAGCCAACAGAAACACTCCACTGCGACAGAGGCGACATAGCGGTTGTGCGTGCCTTGAAAAGGGAGGCTTCGCTTCGTTGAAATGAGCCTGCGTTAAGGCCGTTAAGCCGCCGGCTTCCATCAGTTGCTCTACGGCATCGTTCAGAATGGCCTGCTGCTGGTCGGTAAATTTTACGGTGTCGTTTATTTTGGGTGTACGGTGTGCCACGGTGATTCCTTTCGCGCCCTACGGGAGCGCTATTATCGCCTGGACACAAAAAACATTACATCCTCGATACAGCATCCTTGTATTGGACTCATTGGCTAGCAGACGCTTGACTATGCGGTCTCGTAGCTCTGTAGGATACCCCCATTTATCTCTCCTGGTGTGGTTTAACTCCTGGAAAGATATTTTGACATTAAGGGGTGTGTACCTGTGTCCCAATGGTTAAGAATCAGTGTCCCAGTAGATAAGAATCAAAAATTTAGGCTTCTGTCCCAATCTTTAAGACCCCCCCCCGTCCCAGTGTTTGAGAAGCGCCGTGCCAATAAATAAGAAAAGCCATCTATTAATCGATTAACAGAATGACAGAAAAAAACTCCGGCCAAGCAAAACTCAACCGGAGTCCGAAAACGCTGCCGCCGGTTTTGCCCGGCGGGCGTTTTAGTTATTGGAATGGTCGCGCAGACGTTCTTGGAATTCCGGGCTTCTCAGGCGCCGGATCGCAGCGCTTTCAATCTGACGCACGCGTTCACGGGTAAGCCCCATCGCCTGACCGACTTCTTCAAGCGTATGGTCGTGGTTCGTGCCGATCCCGTAGCGCAGACGCAGTACCTGCGCTTCGCGCGGCTGCAGCTCACTCAGGCAATGCTGGATTTCGCCTTCCATCGCCGTGCGAAGGAAACGAACCTGGGGATCATCCGTCTCATCGCCCTTCACAAAGTCAATACGGCGCGCATCTTCATCGTCACCGATCGGGGCGTCGATGGATTCCACACCGCGCATGGCCTGCGTGAGAAGCTGAACCTTCGCAAGCGGCACCTGAGACAAACGCGAAAGCTCGGCGTCCGAGGGGTTGCGCCCCGTTTCCTGCAAAAGCTTCTGGCGCACGCGGCGGATCTTGTTGTAAGACTCCGTCATATGCACCGGGATGCGGATCGTGTTGCCGTAATCCGCCACGGCGCGCGTCACGGACTGACGCACCCACCAGGTTGCGTACGTGGAGAACTTATAGCCGCGGCGGTATTCGAACTTATCCACGGCCTTCATGAGCCCGAGGTTACCTTCCTGAATGAGGTCGGTCATCGCAAGGCCGCGGTTGACGTAGCCCTTCGCAATCGAAATCACGAGGCGAAGGTTCGCTTCGATCATCTTTGCCTTGGCGTTTGCGAGATTCGTCTGCGCGAGCTTAATCTGACGCGAGAGATCACGCTGATCCTTAAGCGACAAAAGCGCGGTCTGCTCGGCCTGGCGGAGCTCTTCCTGCAGATGAAGGATCAGCTCCCGGTTCAAACCGATCTTCACGCTGTAGGGCTTGCCGGCAGCGGCAAGTTCATCAACCCACTTCTCATCCATGCAGCGATCGTTCATGTCAGCGAGGAACTGCTGCACGGGCATGCCGCTGCGGTCAACCATCGCGTTTCTCAGGCGGTGCAGGCTGTCGTTGACCTTATCCATGTGCGCGCCGATGACGTCCGCGAGATGCATCACGGTCTTAACGGCAAAGCGCACCGGAGCGAGCTCTTCGGCAATCTTGGCGCGGGCCTTGTCGTACTGGGCTTCCTTGCCCGGAACACCGAAACTGGCGCGGATCTTTTCGATTTCCTTGGCGCAGCCAGCAAAGAGCTTTAACGCACGGTCGCGCATCTCTTCGAGCTGTTCGCTTGTCATGGCCGCGGCACCGATATCGGTCTGAACGGCTGCATCGTCTTCGTCGACGTCAGCAAGTTCCTTCGTATCGGTAAAGCCGTCGATCACCTGGTCAATGGCGGATGCGTCATCTTTGAGTTGCTCGGACTGGCGGATCAGTTCCTCAACGGCCATCGGGTGCTGAATGACGGCGGTAAGAAGCTTACCCGTGTACTGTTCAATGGACTTCGCGACTTCAATTTCGCCCGCACGGGTTAAAAGCTTATGAGCACCCACGCCTCTCAGATACGCGCGCAGCGGATCTTTACTTAACCCCGCGCTTTCTTCGGGGGTGAGCATCGCGGCCGCATCTTCTTCACTGATTTCTTCATCATCACCGACGGGCTCGTTCATGATGATGTCTTCTTCGTTCGGGGTGGTTTCAAAGACCTGAATCCCCAGGCGTCCGAGCTGATCAGTGAGTTCGGAGAGCGCTTCTTCGTTGCGGACCGCGTTGTCCGGGAGCTTATCGTTGATTTCAGCGACCGTCACCCAGCCTCTCTGGCGGCCCATGCGCACAAGCGCACTGTAGCCGTTGCCGGTACCGGCCTCGTCTTCATCATCCTCAGAGGACGAGGTCGTCACGCCGCCTTCGGCCTTTTCCACGCTGTCGGCGAATTTGTCGAGATCTTCGAGTTCGGAAAGTTCGTCGCTGTCGCCTTCGGTGTCGCCGTCATCGGCGTCAAGGATTTCCTCGCCCACGCCGAATTCGTCCTCGTCCACAGCCTTCTTCGCGGACTTCTTGGGACGGCCGGCCTTCGCCTTCACGGTCTTTACGGGCGTCTCTTTCTCAGCCTTTGCAGCCTTCTTTTTCGCGGTCTTTGCAGGTTTTTCCTCAGCCGCTTCTTCGGCCTTTACGGCTTCAGTCTTCTTCGCGGCGGACTTCTTTGCGGCCGCGGTCTTTTTCGCGGGCTTTTTTTCAGCGGTTTCGCTCTCAGCCTTCACGGTCTTGGCGGTCGTTTTCTTGGCGGCAACCTTCGCTTTTGCGGGCTTTTTGGTGGCCTTGGCGGGCGCTTCGGTTTCTTCAGCTTCGGCGCTGACTTCAATTCTCGGATGGTCCTTGAGCCACTTGAGGATGTTTTCCTCACCGCTGTTCGTGCCGCTCACGTCCGTCTTTGCCGTCTTTGTGGTTTTCTTTGCCATTGTTAATCTGACTCAGTTTCAAAAAATGGCCGTTGATCCGTGATTACTGCCTCGGCTCTTGCGTTTTTAACGGCAACAGCAAAGCCCCGTTTTCTGATGCATGTCCATCAAAAAGCGTCAAAAATCATCTGATCACGAAAAAACAGCCCTTTGTTTTAGTCCTGTTGCGCCCGTACTTTCCCAAAAGGGAACGCCGGACGGTTTGCCGGAAAGAGTCTTTACGGTGCGGGCTTACTGAAAACGCGTTCAGCGCCGCCTGCTCCGGGTATCCGCGGCGAAGGCTTAAAAAGGGCCGAGAGCGGTAACTTGGGCCGTCCGGACATTCGTGTCCGGTAACAGCCAGTAAAAGGCCTCACGTCGCACTGATTCTCTGTCGCCCCGCCTCCGACGGCTTTCGCTCGGTCTCCTGGGCGTGTTTTTCTTCCGGCAGCAAAAAACACGGGCGGCAAAATCTTTTAGATTATCTCAAATTTCAGGCGAAAAGTCAAATAACCGAAAACGGCGTGAAATCAGAGGGTCGCCAGTTCCGCGGTGCGGTCAAAGGCCTGACTGATTTCGTCAATCTGGGCTTTAATGGCCATGCGGCGGGCGGTGAGCGCCTGATAGCGCGCAAGGTCCGGATTGGGCGAAGCCGCAATGTCGGTGAGCATTCGCTCGATGCGCTGCAGTTCAAGCCGGTTCATCGCCACATTGATTTCCTGGCGCGCTGCAGCCAGAGGCGTTTCAATGAGCATTTCCCGCGCCAAAAGCTCGCGGTAATAGGGGGCGTTGGGGCTTTGCGCGAGCATTTCCAGAAGAACCTGCGGTTTATCGACCGGGTGGTCGCCGTCACCCTGCACCGCGCGCCAGACTTCCACAATCTGCTGCGCCACCGGGTCTTCGGCGTCCACAAATTCTTCGGCAATGCGGGGCCCGAATTCGTACGCGAGTTCCGGGTAACTCACAAAGTACTGCAGGAGTTTTTCGCGCATGTCGGCCACCCCCGGCACGGGCGTGATGCGCCGCGGCGCTTCTCGGTAGCCGCTTCCTCTGAAAAACCCCGGTTTTTTCTGAAAGCCGAAACCGGGCGTGCGGTTAAACGCGGGGACGGCAGGACGCGCCGGAAGCGGCGCCTGCGCAAGCCCGAAGGCCCTCGCCAGTTCGTCCGGGGTCATCCGCGCGTACATCGCAAGTTCCCCGATCAACTGCCCCCTTAAAAGCGGCGCGTTTTTCATCAGAAGCACCAGGGGCTTGGCTTCAGCCAAAAACTGGCTTCGGCCTTCAGCGGTGGCAGGGTCTTTTCCTTCCATCACGCTTTTTACGAAAAACTGCGAGAGCGTCAGACTCTTTTTGAGTTCGTCTTCATAGGCCGAGGCCCCGAGCGCCTTAATAAGGCTGTCGGGGTCATGTTCGGGCGGCAGCACCACAAAGCGGATTTCCTGGGCGTCGCCGACGGCAGGAAGCGCCGCTTCCATCGCGCGCCTTAAGGCATGCTGCCCCGCCGAATCTCCGTCAAAACTGAAGTAAATCTTGTCAACGGTTTTCAGAAGCTTTCGGACGTGATCGCTGGTGATGGAAGTCCCGAGCGCCGCAACCGCCTCCCGAAAGCCCGCCTGCGAGAGCTGGATCACGTCCATATAACCCTCGCAGACAATGGCGCGCCCGGACGTGCGCACGGCGTCCGCCGCCTCGTAGAGCCCGTAGATTTCAAGGCCCTTATGGTAAATCGCGGTTTCCGGGCTGTTTAAGTACTTGGGGTGCTCATCCCCGGTCATCGTGCGGGCCCCGAACCCAATCACCTGCCCGCGGCGGTTTCGGATCGGAAACATGATGCGGCCGCGGAAACGGTCGTAGCGGCGTCCGTTTTCGTTCACGATCACGAGACCGCACCCGTTTGTTTCCTCCATTTCCGGGTCTTTGTAGTGTTCTCCGAAAACGCTCTCAAGGCTCTGCCAGGCGTCCGGCGAATACCCCAGCGAAAACCGTGCCGCCGTTTCTCCGGTAATGCCGCGGGTCTTGAGGTAATCCTGCGCCCGCGTGTTTTCCTTAAGCGCTTCAACGTAAAAGTTCGCCGCCTGCTGCATGCGGTCAGTGAGCGTCCGGGCCCGCGCTTCGCGCTTTGCAGCGCCCTTTTCCTCCGGCACCACCATGCCGACGCTGTCGGCAAGCTTTCGGATCGCTTCAGGGTAGGTGAGCCCCTCGTAGCGCATCACAAAGCCGATGGCGCTTCCTGCGGCGCCGCAGCCGAAACACTTAAAAAACTGCTTCTGGGGATTCACGGAAAAAGACGGCGTCTTTTCCTTGTGAAAAGGGCAGCAGGCCATGTAGTTTTTTCCGGTCTTTTTAAGCGGCACAACCTTGTTGATCATCTCCACGATGTCAACGCGGTTTAAAAGCTCCTGGATAAAAGACTCGGGAATCATGGCCTGTTTAAACGTAAGAAAGAAATCCGCCGGCACCGGTCAGGCAAAAAGGCCCTTCCGGATTGGATTACGGCGGATTGTACGGGTTAAGCCCCAAATTAAGCCGAAAGCACGGCCTTCACAACGGCGCTTACCTTACCCATGTCGGCCTTGCCGGCGCACTTACCCTTCACGACGCCCATCACCTTGCCCATGGCGGCCATGCCGGAAGCACCGGTAGCCTTCACCGCTTCTTCAACGATTGCGCGGATTTCATCCTCGCTCATCTGCTGCGGCAGGTACTTCTGCATCACGTCGATTTCAAACTGTTCCTTGTCGGCGAGGTCCTTGCGGTTGGCGGCGGTGTACTGCTCAACCGAGTCGCGGCGCTGCTTGACAAGTTTGCCGATCACGCTGATCACCACGTCATCGGTCGGTTCGATTCTCTCATCCACTTCACGCTGCTTGACGGCTGCCAGAAGCAGACGCAGGCAGGAAAGCTTGGCGGAATCATGGGCGCGCATGGCGTCCTTCATGTCATTTGTTACGGTTTCCTTGAGTGACATTGTCTTTTCTCCGAACAAAACAAAAGCGGCCAACCCGTTTGAAGAGCGGCCGCTTTCTGGCTTATCAAGCTGATACCGACTCAGGGCCGGTACGAAGCGATCAGTAGAGCTTCTTGGGCAGCATCATGCTGCGCAGACGCTTGTAGTGACGCTTGATGGCAGCAGCCTTCTTGCGCTTACGTTCAGCCGTGGGCTTTTCGTAGAACTCACGGGCACGGAGCTCGGTGAGCAGGCCGGACTTTTCGATGGTGCGCTTGAAGCGACGCAGCGCAACTTCAAACGGTTCGTTTTCCTTAACGCGAATGGTGGGCATTGATAAGCACCTAATCCTAAATTCTGTTGTTTGTTGTGGGCGCCGAGTCGTGCACCCCAACCTAAGGGCGCATATCTACCTCAAACGCAAAAAAATTTGAGACACGCATTTTGGCATAATCCCGCACTAAAGTAAACACCCGGCAACAACAAAAAATTGTGCCGCCGTGTCTTTTCAACCACAGACTCAGTTTGTCCCATGGAAACCGTACTGCTGCACAGCTGCTGCGCGCCCTGCTCAGCCGCGATCATCGAGTGGATGCTTAAAAACGACATCACCCCCGTTGTCTATTATTACAACCCCAATATCTTTCCGCGGGATGAATATGAAAAGCGCAAGGGCGAAATCACCCGGTACTGTGAAAAACTCGGGATCCGCGTGATTGACGGCGACTGGGAGCACGATCTCTGGCGCGAACGCGTCAGGGGCCTTGAGCTCGAACCCGAGCGCGGTGCGCGCTGCCAGTGCTGCTTTGATCTGCGTCTGGAAAAAGCCGCCCAAAAATGCAGCGAGCTCGGGATCAAACGCTTTACAACGACGCTTGCCTCAAGCCGCTGGAAGACCTTAAGTCAGGTTGACGCGGCCGGCCACGCCGCCGAAAAGAAGTACCCCGGCGTGACCTACTGGGAAAAGAACTGGAGGAAAGGGGGCCTGCAGGACAGGCGCGGTGAACTCATCAAAATCAATAACTTTTACAACCAGCAGTGGTGCGGCTGTGAGTTTTCGATGGGACACATGGTGCAAAACCGGGACAAAATCGAGGAAAAGAACCTCCCCGACTTTCTGAAAAAAGGCACCTCAGACGCGCAGTAGGCTGGCCGACGGTGCAAACCGGATTTCCCGGGCAATGCCGTATTGCTGAAGTTCCGGCGCATCGTTGTCCAGCACGAGCGCCGCAAAACGCTCTTTATCGGGCGAAGCGATCGCCACGGGCCGCCCTCTTTCAAGATCGATAAAAACCCATTCCGTTGCACCGATTGCAGCCAGTTCCTCACCTTTTTTGACGGCATAGCGTCTCAGGCACACCGGGCCTCTGACGGCCTGAAGCCACGTAAAGACCGTGAGTCTGTCGCCCTCAAAGCAGGGTTTGAGATACTCAATCCAGTGCTCTCGGGCCACCCAGCTTCGTTTCATCGACACCAGCGTTTTCCAGTCCCAGCCGAAAGTGGCCGCGTGTTCGGTGGCGGCCTCTTCCATCCAGCGCATGTACTCACGGTTGTTGACGTGGCCCTGGATGTCAATTGACTCAGCACCCACCGTGAGCTCTTTTTTATACAAACTGAAATCCGGCATATTGTTTTCCCGCACACAAATTACGACTCAGTGCGCTGCATTTTAAGTACAAGAACCCGTTACTCAATTTTCCGACAAAATTTGCTCTGAAAAATCCGTAACATACTTTTGAAGACAGATCGTCACTCACATTTGCGTAATCCTGTAATGGCCGTCTCTTTAAAGTTAGGCCCGAAAGCAACACTGCTCTTAAGCTGACTGACAAATCTGTGCCTCGGGCAAATCGATCAGCCGCACGTAAACTCCTGATTAACCTTCTTTCATATTTTCTTTTTTAATCAAACAACAAGACTCAAATCCGAGTCAATTCCCCGGTTTCTGCGGCTTAAAGTTTTGCGCCGATGACATGATTCATGTATGATGCGCAATTCCGAAGAACTGCGCGAGCAGAAATTCTTCGCGGAGAAGTGGCCGAGTGGCTGAAGGCACGCCCCTGCTAAGGGCGCAGATCAAATATACCTGGTCTCGAGGGTTCGAATCCCTCCTTCTCCGCCACAAAATTCTTAAGGGCTCCCGATCGGGGAGCCCTTGTTTTTTTCAGTTCCTGCTTTCTGAAACCACTGTCTGACAAAAGTCATTACCCGGCCGATCTCAAATTTCTGCCGGCACAGTCAGAGAATTTTTTGTTCCAAGATCCTCTCTGACGCATCGAGCATCTGATCAGGCGTGAGCCCGAGGAATATCGCCTCCCACGAGCTGTAACCGCCGTGCGCATCAAAAAACGCTTTTGCTTTTTGACGCAGTTTTGCTTCATCAAGCTTTGAGGCCCGGGTTTTCACCTCCGCAAAGATAATTCGCTTTCCGGACTTATCAAGCGCAATGAGATCAACTTCGTTTTCACCGCGTCGATCCCACCAGGCTCCCACCGGCGAAAGTCCCGCAAACTCCAAAAAACGCCGCCGGTACCAGTCTTCCAGCGACCGGCCAAGATAGGCAGGCAAAGCCGCAGCTGTCTGCCCGATCAAGTCAGGCCATTTCTGCAGTTCGATCTGCGCCTCGACATCGTCTCCGCTTAAAAAGTTCAGCCAAAATCTCAGATACGGATCGGGTACACGATAGCGCGTCTTGCGTGTTTCTGCGGGTTCCCCAAAAGGGTGCACGCGGCTAACAAGTCCGTACAAATTTTCAAGGCGTGCCAGATACGGCGAAATATCAACCGTCTCGCCATCCTGCAGTTGCGTGCGTTTGGAGCGCCCTGTCGCGAGCTTGTACAGAATTCGGCGGTAAAGCGGAGCCGTAAGCCGAAACTCATTGGCCAGCAGCGCATCGCCTTCCTTCAGCAACGCCGTGCCGGGCTCTGAAAAAAGAAATGAGAGGATTTTTTCCTGCGTCACGGCCTGCGCGTCAACAAGCGCCTCAATATATCGCGCAACGCCTCCGAAAAGCAACAAATCTTTCGAGACAAATACCGATGGTTTTGCATCCGAATAAATTTGGCCGATAAGACTCGTCGTAAAAGGCTGAACGATCATCATTTGGTCTGACCGTCCGAAAAGAGGCTCGTTGCGGCTGCCGAAAATCCGTTCAACCGCAGTTTGCACTGAACCGCTCAATATCAAAAGCGCCTGAGCTCCGTCTTTACCCAGAGCCCAGGTACGCTGAAGTTGTGCCCAAAAATCCGGCAACCCGTCAAACACTTCATCCGTCCGGGACTTCAGCAACAGAAGTAGAAACTTTTCAAAGGCCGAGCACCTTACGCAGTGACTCAGAAACCTTCTGCATATCGGATTTCGACAGCTGACCGACTTTGTTTTTTAATGCACTGAGGCACAGCCATGATCTTTTCCGTCGCAATCCAGCTTGTCTTGAGAAGTCCGTTTGCAGGGCTCGGCTCGATTCTGACGCGCGTCGGAATATCGTCTGACACAAACGACGTAATCAGACACATCACCGTAGAGCCGAACTGTCCGGAAACCGCGTTGTCCTGCACGATGAGGACTGGGCGCGGCTTGGAGGCATAGCCTTCGTAGAGGCACGTCCAGACATCACCGCGCTCCATGTCGGGCCTCTTCTTCATCGAATCTGCGCATCATGTCCGCGCCGGCAGCCTGCACAAAATCATTCATTTCAGCTTCCGAGGCAAACGGCTCAGCCTTGTTTTTTTCCTGATTCAGGCGAATCGGAAAAGGGAAACCGCCTGATTGGACATAAGCGTATGCAAACATCCGGAAGGCATCGGTGGCAGAGATACCCAACCGCTCAGATACCTCCTTCACCTTCTGCCCGACTTCCGCGTCCAGGCGAAAGGCAAACTGCAGTGTTGCCATGGTTTTCTCCGATGAAATTCACCACACACCGCAATTTTATCAGCTGGTTTACAACAAAATGCTGTTAATTTGTTGTTAATTTGCTGACGTGTCATTCCATAAAAAGAAAAAGAGAGCTTCAGCTGACAGCAGCTCAAACAACTAAACAACCCGCGCTTGAAAGCGCGGGGTTTCCTGACACGGTGCAGGCTTTCCCGCAACAGGCAAGGTTTTTGAGGCCTTGTCTGCCCGGGCGTCCCCTGCACCACAGGAACATTTAAAACGCAACCGCTCTACGGGTACGGGCTTCATCAGCTCGATCCGTCGGTTCCGGCGAAGGACTGCTTCGTCTTGCCGATTCGCTGGTTTGTACTGCACTATCGATCCGGCGTTCCCTGAGACTTGTTTGAGCCTCGCAAGCGCTGATTGCTCAGCCTTCAGATCGTAGCTGTCAGTGGCGGGATCCGCGAAATACAGGTTCATGGCGGCCGCAAGGTCGCGGTCCATGTACCAGCCCGTATCTCCCAACTGATGACTTCTCTCCCAAAGAGCCTTCTTACGGTACGTTCCCGTTTCGGGATCGTGCTGACTCGGGCGCAGTTTTGCGGGGACTGACTTTCACCACACAACAGCCGGCGCTTTCAGCCTTACTTGTCATCCGGGTTATCAATCCTGCAATACCGCTTTTGCCCAAACTCTTGCCGTATCCGGCTCTCTGAAATGCTTTGTATGAGTTCTTCTCCACAATGACGGTGCCGGCCCTGCCGAACACCTGGTTAATCACTTCGCCGTGCAGGCAACGGCGGGTTTGCGCCTGGCGGCGGTACAGATCCGCAAGTTTTGCCTTTGTTGCCTTATAGGTCTTGGATTCCTTCCAGACAAGCTTTTTTCCGGCAGCTTTAACGGTGCCGTCCGCGTTGTAGCACTCCCGATTCGTGTCTCTGCGGGAGCGGTCCATGGCACGTAAAAGACGCGCAATCTCCTTTTCCTGAGAGACAGTGCCCGCGCTCACCAAAATCTTTTGTTGCCACTCGGGGCTGTAAAAAGTCATGGTCCTCGGGCCCGGATCAACAGCCACCTTGAGATCCTTGGGAGCATAAACGTGCTTGACGGGCGGTACGCCTTCGACAATGAGCTCAACAAAGTAGCGCATACGGCCGCGGATCATCCGCCGGACAAGACGGCAGTATTTGACACGCTTAAAGCCGGACGGATCTGTTGCTGAAAAAAGAGCTTCTTTCTGCCAGGCATCCGGGGCTTCAGCCTTTATCACCAGATCCAGAACCTCGAGCGTCCACGTCTTAGCCTTCCAACGCAACCCTGTTTTGTTTGATTTTCCCTCAACGCTGTGCAAGCCCCGTTTAGCACTCTTAAACCGCGGCTGACCTCCCTGATGAAGCAGCCGGCGCTCAATGCCCTGCCAGACACGTGTGGCAATTTTCTGCGCTTCGTTGATACCGATGCGCTTTGTAAAGCCGCCCTTGGCGCGGTGCTCTTTCACGACATCGTGCAGGGCATACTCGGAAAGGCGGGCGGACTTCTGAATTTCCTTAAACCGGTTGTTACGGTCTTTGCCCTTGGGCATCGCGGCCGTGAGCTTCCATGCTTCAGTGCTTTTCATGGCGCGCACGCGTTTCTTTGCTGTTCCAAGAACAGCATTGAAGAGCTGGCGTGCATCGGAGAAGTAGGTCTCCAGTGCACTTTCCTGATCCTCTCCGGTTTTCAGGCCCAGCTCGATGACAAAGGACGGTGTGCGCGATTTCATAGCGGCTGAATATGCCTTAAGCGAAAACTATGTGCATGGTTTGGCTGCGTTTGCTCCAAGATTAAAAAATTTCGAAAGCCCGCATTCCTCCCGGGGCTCAAGCCCCGGGCTTCCTGCGGGAAATTCTGTGAGAGACTGAGGTTTCGGCTTGTTTGTTTTCTCGATGTTGGCGATGTACATCGGATTGCGGCCCATGGCAAGTGACATTGCCCTTCGGCTCATTCCGAGCGACTTCCGAAGGTTCGTAATCCATACGATCCGCGGATCAAGTGCTTTCTCTTCAGCGGCCTTGCCGTAGTAATCAACATCAGCCTTGTAACCGGCCGCGAGGTCCGGATCAATGCCGGAAATACCGGCAAGAGCGCTGAGCCGAAACATGCTTATTTCTCTCAGCCGTGCCGTACCTTTGCTGACGTAGTAGCGAAGATAGCCCTTACCGACCTCGAGCCTTTCTTCGAGTTTGGAGAGATCCTCAAGCCCGTGCTTCCTGATGAAAGCATTAAACGCCTCAGCACTTTTTGGGTACGTCCGTTTCTTTGGCATAGCGACCCCTCCTGCATACAAACATCTGATTCACAAAGGATTTTACAGGAGAAGCCGGGCCTGTTTCGAAGTTTCAGCTGAGTTGCCCACTGCCACACCTCCCTTCCGGGTACGGTCCAAGCACTGAGACAAACGTATGATTAGAATAGCTTAGGTTGTTTTGCTTATCTTTATTTAGAGAGGGTTGAAATGAAGCTCAATATGGTCGCCGCCGCACTCGCCGCGGCCTTGGTCTCGGGTGCAACGCTTGCCTGCACCACGGTTCTTGTCGGTTCGGAAGCCACCTCGGACGGCTCGGTCTTCATTGCGCGTTCGGTCGATTCGAGCGCACTCAATCCCTCGCTTCTCATCATGCACCCGGCAGCCGTCAACAAGACCGGTGCCGTGTACCGCGGGTCAGACAATTCGAAAAAGGAAACCTTTGAGTATCCGCTGCCGAAAAAGTCGCTCGGCTACTCCACAGGCCCGGACTGGGATTCGATGCGCTACGGCGGCTGCGGCTTTAACGATGCCGGGCTCGGTGTCTCCGCCACGGAATCGATCTACGCCCGCGATGATGTGTTAAAGCTCGACCCCCACACCAAGCTCGGCATCAAAGAGCGCGATATCACGGACGTGATCCTAGCGCAGGCCAAGACCGCCCGTGAAGCCGTCAAACTTCTCGGCCGGATCGTGGAAACCCAGGGCGCCGGTGAAAGTTTCGGTGCGGGGTTTGTGGATAAAAACGAGGCCTGGTACTTTGAGGCGGGTTCCGGCCACCAGTGGCTTGCGCAGCGCCTTCCCAAAGACAAGTACTTCGCTACAGGAAACCAGGGACGGCTGCAATCCTACGATCCCAAGAACCCTGACTTCATGGCCTCCAAGACCCTTGTGAGCTGGGCACAGGAACACGGCTTTTATGACCCCGCCAAAGACGGCGCCTTTAACTTTGCCAAGGCCTACATCCGTAACGATGAGCGCGACCTCACGTACAACTACCCCCGCGTCTGGCAGATTCAGAAGATGCTCACACCGTCACTGAAGCAGAACATCACACAGGGGACAACCTTCCCCGTGTTTGCAACGCCCGAAAAGAAGGTGACGCTTGCGGACATGAAGGCGATCCTGCGCAATCATTATGAGGCGGGCGAACTCATGAGCCACGACCCGTATTCCAAGGGCTTAAACAGCAAGGAAGAGTACCGCCCGGTGAGCGTCTTCCGTGCGCAGAACACCCACATTCTGCAGGTGCGCCCGGATCTGCCGCAGGCTATTGCCCAGATTAACTGGTTTGCGCTCGGCATGTCCGACCTCTCGGTCTATGTACCCTTCTACCAGGGGCTCTCAAAATTCCCGACAAGCTACACGGCTGCGACCGATGAAGCCGATGACGTGAGCGCCTACTGGAAATTCAGAAAGCTGCAGACACTGGTGATGACGGACTATCCGACGCTAGCGCCGATCGTCAAAAAAGCATTTGCCGAGTTTGAAGCCGAGACCGAGAAAAAGCAGGCCCGCTTTGAAGCCAAGTACGTGAAGCTCGTCAAGACCGATCCGAAGGCCGCCGCGAAACTTCTTGACGACTTTAACCTTGGGATCGCGGAAGACGCCGTGGCACTTGCAGGGCGCCTCACCAACAAGGTCTACACCCAACGTACGAAGGACATTCAGGCCACGGTTCCCTTTAAGAACCGCAAGAAGAACGACTGAGTCTGTTACGGCTGTCACGCCCGGTTTCTGTCGGTCCGATGACTCTCAGAAACCGGTTACACCTACAGCACAGAGAACTCAGGAGGCAGAGACCGGCGTTCATTAACCCCTGGCCCCGTCCTCCCGGGTTCCTCTCTTTTCAACGGGCTTAACCGCTCCTGATCAGTCAGGCATCAGGAACACGGATACCGAAGAACGGCAGCGGGTTTCAGCGCCGTATGGCTCACGAACCCCGCCCGCCGTCCGCACCAAAGCCTGCTTAGTGAGCCTTGGCGTAGGCTGCCGCATCCTTACCGGCAATACGCCCGAAGGTCACGATATCAGCCACCGCGTTACCGCCGATGCGGTTGCCGCCGTGCACGCCGCCCGTGACTTCACCCGCAGCAAAAAGCCCCGGAATGCTCTTACCGGCCTTGCTCTGCACTTCCGCCTTGGTGTTAATCGTGAGACCGCCCATCGTATGATGAATCCCCGGCGTGATCTGCGCGGCATAGTACGGCGCCTTATCCAGCGCAATCACCATTTCGGGACGCCCGAAAGCGGTGTCTTTCTGCGTGTCGTAGGCCTTCTTGTAGGCGGCAAACGTGGCTTTGAGCTTCTTTGCGGGCACCTTGATCTTCTGGGCGAGCTCATCGAGGTTCTCAGCCTTCACAGAGTAGCCGTCCTTGTAATAGCCGCGGGAGAGCTTGTTGCTATCAAAGATGCTCTGATCGTAGATGAGGTAGGCATAGCCGCCGGGCTGCTTCAAAACATGCTGGCTCACGACGTCGCGGGTGAGAAGTTCATTGCAGAAGCGTTCACCCTTTTGGTTCACCATAATCGCGCCGCGGGCACGCATGGATTCGGAAATCAGGTGACCGTCGCGCTTAATGACGGTCGGATGGATCTGAATCTGTTCGATGTCGGTAAGCGACGCACCGACGTCTTCACCGAGCTTAATGCCCTCGCCCAAAGCGCCCGGGTGGTTTGTGGTGGAAAAGCCCTTCAATTCCGGACGGTACTTCGTCACCATCGCCTGATTGGCGCCGAAGCCGCCGGTCGCAAGCACCACGGCCCTTGCGTCAATCGTCTTCACGCCGTCTTCGGTCTTAACCTCAACCCCGGCAACCGCGCCGTTTTTCATCACGATTTTGACGACCTGGTTTTCAGTGCGGATGGCAATCCCGTCCTTGGCCGCGCGCTCGGTGAGCACACGCAGGATTTCAGGGCCCACAGCCGAGCCGTCACAGGGGCCGTGACCGCGGGCAATGGACTGACCGCCGCCGCGGCCCTTGCGGAAGCAGAACTTCGCGCCAAGGTCTACGAGCCATTCTTCCGCGTACTTCGCGTTTTCCGTGAGAGTCTTCAGCAACGCAGGGTTATTGAGATTATGCCCGCCCTTCATCGTGTCCTTGTAGAAGAGCTCAGGGCTGTCCTGCGTCACTCCCGCTGCGAGCTGCTGCTTGGTGCCTGCGGCATTCATGCCGCCCGAAGCAAAATTGGAGTTGCCGCCGATGTAGGCCATCTTTTCCAGAACCACAACCGTAGCGCCGGACTCCTTGGCCGTAATGGCGGAGGAAAGACCTGCGCCGCCTGAGCCCACGACAACAACGTCAAAACCTTCGGCCATGGCGAAGGTGGAAACGGCGGAAAGCGTCAGAAACGCGATGTGTTTTAACTGCATATGATGGCTCCTTCTTTGGTTACCGGATCCGGATGATCCGGAATTTATAATTATCCTCATTTTGCCCAATGCCTGCAGGGAATTTCACGCGTTTTGCGGTCAGCGTTGCTCTGTCTTCGGGACTACAGCGGGCTTACCGCTCTTACGCGGCACTATCACGGCAAAGTTGTAAACGTGATCCTTATTGATCACCACCTGCGGCGTGTCCTTCCCGTCAATCCTGTAGGACGGCACGTAGGCGTACATGCCGGCCGTCATGTGCTTTTGCAGGCCTATCACAAAGTCATGCTGCAGTCTGACTTCATCCTCAACGTTATCTGCTTCGTCCACAAAGAGCGGCCCGAAATGACTGTCTGTGTAACCGAGAAATGCCATCCAGGCGTCTTTCTTACCGTCACCGCCCAATGCATCGGGCACGATGCCTGACTGAAAGAGCCAAGTTTCGTCAAAAGACGGCGTATATGAGGAGTACGGCACCCACTCCACGCGGCACACGTCCTCGCGCTCCGTTGCGTCCGTCACCTTCGGACAGCCTAAAGTCTCATTTTCCAGGGGTTGCCAGATATAGTTCCAGTCAAGGCCCCAGTTGGACTCCCGGAAGAAATTCACCCAAATCGGGCCGACACGGGTAAAACCGAAATCCACGGCGGTTTTGGCTGCCACCTCGACAAATATCTTCGCAGCAAAGAGGCGTGCGTGCTGAGCATCCTCACCGGGGTACTCCGGCTTATAGCCTTCAACACGCACCTTCTTGACTTTGGAAAACACATACCAAAACTTAAAGTTTTCCGTGGACGGACTGGTGTTGACGCGTTCGACATACTCGGTGCTGCCGCTCCCGGAGGACAGAATGCCGAGCAGAAGGCCTACGCCGAGGCCGGCACCGATTGACGGACTGTTGTTCCAGACGCCGTCCAGGGAATCGGCCACCATAAAGCCCGAGGCGATGGAAACGCGCCCTTCACCTGAACGTTTCTCTTCTGCCGGCTTAACAGCGGCCTCTTCCCGCGCCCTCCTGATTAGCGATTAGGAAGTATTTTGACAGAGAGGGCCACCTTCGGGATTTGCCAATAGTCAAATTTAAGCCTGGATTAAGAGGCTCATTTTGCGCAAAATTCGCTCCCGTTGCGGCACCCCGACCGCAGCGCATAACAAATTCCAACAGAAGTCCGGAGAACAACGTCAACTACCCCTGACTGAAGTCAGAGGCTTGGCAACAAGTCTTGGTTGACTAGCCTCAGTCCGTTTTCGGACGGACTCCGTTGGTTGGGAATCCGTTCCGTCGCAAGACGGGACGCAAACAGGCACCGCGGGATGTCGATCCTAGTCCCGCGCTCTGCGGTCTGCGGTTAAAAGCTCTGAGAGGTAGGAGCAGTGCTTCAGACAACAAACCCCTTCCAACATTGGCGAAGGATCACCACCGACCGCAAGGTCGAGCAGACGGAGCCCGCGAGGTATCCGTCAATGGAGAACACTTTGAAAGTTTTTGTGTTGAATATGCGCGGGCAACCGCTCATGCCGTGCTCCCCGCCCAAGGCGCGTAAGCTCCTTCGGGCCGGGAAGGCCGTGCCTGTGCGCCGAACGCCCTTTGTGATTCAACTGACGGTGCCGACGGGCGAAACCAAGCAGCCGATCACCTTGGGTGTGGATGCGGGCTACAAGCACATCGGCCTGAGCGCAACGACCGCCAAGGAAGAGTTGTTGGCTTCCGAGGTCGAACTGCGGCAGGACGTGACGGGCTTGCTCTCGGATCGCTTGGCACTTCGCCGCGCCCGACGCAACCGCAAGACCCGCTACCGTGCGCCGCGTTTTGATAATCGCGTTCGATCAAAGCACAAGGGTTGGCTTGCGCCGTCCGTGGAGAACCGCATTCAGGCGCACATATCGCGCATTGAAGCGGTTTGCCGAGTGCTTCCGATCACCAAAATCGTGATTGAAACCGCATCCTTCGACATTCAGAAGATCAAGAATCCCGAAGTCGAAGGCACGGACTATCAGCAGGGCGAGCAGCTTGGCTTTTGGAACGTGCGCGAATATGTGCTGTTCCGCGACGGTCACGTTTGCCAAGCCTGCAAAGGCAGATCGAAAGATCTGATTCTCAACGTGCATCACATTGAGAGCCGGAAAACGGGAGGCGACGCGCCGGGCAACCTCATCACGCTGTGCGAGGCGTGCCACAAGGCGTATCACGCAGGCAAGTTGAAGCAGTTCAGTCCCCGGCGCGGCGCTTCTTTCAGGGCAGAGACTTTCATGGGCCTTATGCGTTGGACGGTGCTCAACCGCCTGCGCGAGCGCCATCCCGAATTGCCTGTCACGAATACCTACGGGTATCTGACCAAACACAAGCGCATCGTCGCGGGCTTGCCGAAGACGCATTGCGCGGACGCTTTCTGCATTGCCGGCGTCCTCGACGCAAAACGTCGGGGCGAATACCTGTTTCAGAAACAGACGCGCCGCCACAATCGCCAGATCCACAAGCTGACGATTCTCAAAGGAGGTGTGCGCAAGCGCCATCAGGCTCCGTACCTAGTGCACGGCTTCAGGCTCTTTGACAAGGTGCTGTGCAAAGGGGAAGTCGGCTTTATTTTTGGCAGACGCTCCTCGGGTGCATTCGATGTGCGCCGTCTGAACGGTACAAAGATTTCTGCCGGTATTTCGTACAAGAAACTTTCGCTTCTTGAGAAGCGAAAGATGTTTTTAACTGAACTGAGAAAGGAGGGCCGCGATTCCTCCCGCGTCTGAAGACGCGGGTTTCCTCGCGGAATTTCTATGAATTTCCGCCTGATCGTTTTGGCCTGCGCAGGAGCCGCCTTTATGGCCGGTGCCGCTCAGGCTGCACCCCTTGCAGACCGCCATATCGGCCGCGGTCTGACCTGCGACAAATGCCATACGCCCGCGCCCCCGACAGTGAAGTTTGAAAACTGCCTGCAGTGCCACGGCGGCGTTGATAAGCTCATCTCCCGCAAGCCCGTGCATGCCGTTTTGAAGAACGGTAAGCCCAACTGCGGTATGTGCCACAAGGGCCACAAGGAATAATTTTTCCGGCTGCTGCCCACACAAAAATTCCCCTTTCCGAAACCGGTCAGGGGAATTTTTTTTGACGTCAGAAATCCCGGGAAACCCCGGTCAGACAATTAGTACTGATCGAAGTAGTCCTGAAGCTTCTTGTAGTCGTGGGTCTTCGTAAGGCCCAGCTGCAGCAGGATGCGGGCCTTCTGAGGATTGAGCGTGCCGGAAGACATAAAGCCGTACTTGTTGTCGTCGACTTCCGCGTCCTTGGTGGTGGCGCCCGTGGGAACGCGCGAGCTTCTCACAACGGCGATACCGTTCTTGGCGGCCTTTTCAAGCACCGGGAAGATGGACTTATGGATGTTGCCGTTACCGACACCGGCGTTCACGATGCCTTCGTAGCCGGCGTTCACAAGCGCCTTCACCTGCACGTCTTCCACGCCGCCGTGGTTATAGACGATACCGACCTTCGGGAGCTTCGTGAGGTTATCGACCTTAAAGGGCGTCTGGTAGGTGTGCTTGCGCAGGGGCTTACTTTCGTAGGTGACCTTGTTGTTGAAGATCGTGCCGACCTTGCCGAAGTTGCCGGCGATGAAGGTATCGGGCTGCACGGTGTTGGACTTCAAAACGTCACGGGCACCGACAACGATGTTGTTCATCGCAACGACAACACCCTGTTCGGCCGTCGCCTTCGTGGAAGCCACGAGCACGGCGTTATAGAGGTTACGCGGACCGTCCGCACCGAGACCGGTCGAAGGAAGCATTGCGCCCACGAGCACCACGGGCTTCTTGCAGCGCAGCGTGAGGTTGAGGAAATACCCCGTTTCTTCCATCGTGTCCGTGCCGTGCGTGATCACAAAGCCGTCATACTTGCTACAGTCGGCGTTGATGGTCTTATTGAGTTTGAGCCAGACGTCATCGGTCATGTCCTGAGAACCGATCTGCACGACCTGCTTGGGAACGATGTTGGCGATTTCGGCAAGCTGCGGAACAGCAGCCACCAGGTGGTTCACCGAGACCTTGCCCGCGGTGTACGAGGACCCCGTTGCGGAATTACCGGCGCCGGCAATCGTGCCGCCCGTGGCGAGCACGGCAATGTTGGGCAGGCCGGCAACCGAAACGGACACACAGGCAGCGGCAGCGGCGGCTGCCATCATGGTCTTAACTAGCTTCATCTTCTCACTTCTCCGATGTAGGCATCCTTTGTGAGCGGACGCCTTCGTGGTGTTTTCCGCCGGACAAAAGGGAAGGTTCCGGCAGAGCTTGAGCGCCCGGCGGCTGGCCTCATCTGAGACACCCGGCGGGGAAATGCCGGGGGGCCCGTTAAGACTTATCCGCAAAGCGTTGTGTCGACGCAAAAATCTACGCCGTTCACCTTAGCAACGATACGATAAAGCGCGGCGCACCGCAAAGAAAATTACGATTTTTTTTTCGGATTCTTCTAAACAACCCGCGCTTGAAAGCG
Source organism: Duodenibacillus massiliensis (assembly GCF_928721995.1). Classification (NCBI taxonomy): domain Bacteria; kingdom Pseudomonadati; phylum Pseudomonadota; class Betaproteobacteria; order Burkholderiales; family Sutterellaceae; genus Duodenibacillus; species Duodenibacillus massiliensis. The sequence goes on along the minus strand of NZ_OV788642.1, from coordinate 2,165,066 downwards.
CGGGGTTTCCTGACACAGTGCAGGCTTTCCCGTAACAGCCAAGGTTTTTGAGGCCTTGTCTGCCCGGGCGTCCCCTGCACCACAGGAACATTTAAAACGCAACCGCTCTACGGGTACAGGCTTCATCAGCTCGATCCGTCGGTTCCGGCGAAGGACTGCTTCGTCTTGCCGATTCGCTGGTTTGTACCGCACTATCGATCCGGCGTTCCCTGAGACTTGTTTGTGCCTCGCAAGCGCTGATTGCTCAGCCTTCAGATCGTAGCTGTCAGTGGCGGGATCCGCGAAATACAGGTTCATGGCGGCCGCGACATCGCGGTCCATGTACTAGCCCGTATCTCCCAACTGATGACTTCTCTCCCAAAGAGCCTTCTTACGGTACGTTCCCGTTTCGGGATCGTGCTGACTCGGGCGCAGTTTCCGGGGACTGACTTCCACCACACAACAGCCGGCGCTTTCAGCCTTACTTGTCATCCGGGTTATCAATCCTGCAATACCGCTTTTGCCCAAACTCTTGCCGTATCCGGCTCTCTGAAATGCTTTGTATGAGTTCTTCTCCACAATGACGGTGCCGGCCCTGCCGAACACCTGGTTAATCACTTCGCCGTGCAGGCAACGGCGGGTTTGCGCCTGGCGGCGGTACAGATCCGCAAGTTTTTCCTTTGTTGCCTTATAGGTCTTGGATTCCTTCCAGACAATCTTTTTTCCGGCGGCTTTAACGGTGCCGTCCGCGTTGTAGCACTCCCGATTCGTGTCTCTGCGGGAGCGGTCCATGGCACGTAAAAGACACGCAATCTCCTTTTCCTGAGAGACAGTGCCCGCGCTCACCAAAATCTTTTGCTGCCACTCGGGGCTGTAAAAAGTCATGGTCCTCGGGCCCGGGTCAACAGCCACCTTGAGATCCTTGGGAGCATAAACGTGCTTGACGGGCGGTACGCCTTCGACAATGAGCTGAACAAAGTAGCGCATACGGCCGCGGATCATCCGCCGGACAAGACGGCAGTATTTGACACGCTTAAAGCCGGACGGATCTGTTGCTGAAAGAAGCGCTTCTTTCTGCCAGGCATCCGGCTCTTCAGCCTTTATCACCAGATCCAAAACCTCGAGCGTCCACGTCTTAGCCTTCCAACGCAACCCTGTTTTGTTTGATTTTCCCTCTACGCTGTGCAAGCCCCGTTTAGCACTCTTAAACCGCGGCTGACCTCCCTGATGAAGCAACCAGCGCTCAATGCCCTGCCAGACACGTGTGGCAATTTTCTGCGCTTCGTTGATGCCGATGCGCTTTGTAAAGCCGCCCTTGGCACGGTGCTCTTTCACGACATCATGCAGGGCATACTCGGAAAGGCGGGCGGACTTCTGAATTTCCTTAAACCGCTTGTTGCGGTCTTTGCCCTTGGGCATCGCGGCCGTCAGCTTCCATGCTTCAGTGCTTTTCATGGCGCGCACACGTTTCTTTGCCGTTCCGAGAACAGCATTGAAGAGCTGGCGTGCATCGGAGAAGTAGGTCTCCAGTGCACTTTCCTGATCCTCTCCGGTTTTCAGGCCCAGCTCGATGACAAAGGACGGGGTGCGCGATTTCATAGCGGCTGAATATACCTTAAGCGAAAACTATGTGCATGGTTTGGCTGCGTTTGGGCCAAGATTAAAAAAATTTCGAAAGCCTGCATTCCTCCCGGGGCTCAATCCCCGGGCTTCCTGCGGGAAATTCTGTGAATAACAGGTGCGGGCCGTAACAAACCTTTAAGAATCGGCCCTGAAACGGCCCCCGCCCACGTAAAATGGCGGGTCAACGCGATTTTTCAGTTCCGGCCACTCCCATGCAGTTTTCCTTGTTTTCCTCGGTCTGTGAGGCCGGGCGGCGTCGTTTAGCCCTGTGGCTTGCCGCCGGCACCTCCAAAGCCGCCGCCTGTGTGAATCTCTTTTTTCTCGCCGCGGCCTGGCTGATTCTTCCCTTGGAAAAAGATCCCTGGAAGGGTATTCTCGCGCGCTTTTCCCGCGTGCTCCCCGATCCCGCCAAGGGGGCGCTTCTTCCCCTGGACGCCCTGCGTATCGTCATTGAGTTTGTGTGGCTTACCCTTTTCCGACAGCCCGCGGAAGGAACGACCCGGTTTGTTGCCTGGGTGAAGGCCGCCCTGCAGGGGTTTTGGGCGAAACTTGCGCGCGCAGGCGACATCTTTGCCGAAAAAGGCCGTCAGTTCATTAACCGCAGTGACGCCGAGATGGACTCGGTGGAAGCGCGCGGCGCCCATTTGTCGCCTGCGGTGCGTAAAGTCCTTCTCTGGACCGTGGGGCTTGTGTCTTTCGGGCTTGCGCTTTTAACGATCACGCAGCCCTTTGACCTTGAGGGACAGGTGCTCTTCCTTTCGGCGATGCTCGTTCTGGCGGTTCTCATCGTACAGATTCAGGCGCGCCTGCCCCTGATGCTTCTTTTCGTGATTTCGATTGTGGTCTCCGGGCGCTACCTCTGGTGGCGCTGCACGACAACCATCAGTCCGGACTCCTGGATCGAAATTGTGCTCGGGCTGATTCTGCTTGCCGCGGAAATCTACGCCTTCCTCGTGATGGTGCTCGGGTACTTCCAGGTCTGTTGGGTTTTGGACAGAAAACCGGCGCCCCTGCCTGCGGACCGCAGCACCTGGCCGCACGTTGACATCTTTATTCCGACCTATAACGAGTCCTTAGACGTCATTAAGCCCACGGTTTTTGCTGCGCTTAACCTCGACTGGCCCAAGGAAAAACTCCACGTTTATCTGCTGGACGACGGCTCGCGCCCGGCGTTTGCCGACTTCATGCGCGAAGTGGGCGCGGGCTACATCAAACGCAAAGAACACAACCACGCCAAGGCCGGCAACATCAATCACGCGATGACCGTGACAAACGGCGAATTCATCACGATTTTTGACTGTGACCATGTGCCCTCCTGCGACTTTCTCTTAAAGACGATGGGGTGGCTTGTTGCCAACCCCAAAATTGCGCTCGTTCAGACGCCGCATCATTTCTATTCGCCCGATCCCTTTGAAAAGAACATGCATCTTGAACGCGCAATGCCCATTGAAAACGCGCTCTTTCACGACTTTATTCAAAAGGGGAACGACACCTGGAACGCCACGATGTTCTGCGGGTCCAGTGCCGTGATGCGCCGCAAGGCGCTCGAAGAAGTCGGAGGCATTGCCGTTGAGACCGTGACGGAAGATGCGCACACGTCTTTGAAACTCAACCGCCGCGGGTGGTCCTCTGCCTTTATTGATACGCCGGTTGCCTCGGGGCTTTCCACCGACAACCTCGCCGCGCACATCGGACAGCGCATCCGCTGGGCGCGCGGCATGATTCAGATTTTCAGGCTGGACAATCCCCTGTTGGGCCGGGGCCTTACGCTGCCGCAGCGGCTCTGCTTTTTTAACGCCATGCTGCACTTTTTCCACGGTCTGCCGCGCATCATCTTTCTGGTGGCGCCCCTGCCCTACATGTTTTTCGGCACCTACGTGATCTACGCGACGGCAGCGTCCATCTTTGCCTACGTGCTGCCGCACATGATTCACTCGGCCTTAACCAACCAGCGCCTGCAGCGCGGCCACCGCTATCCTTTCTTAAGCGGCGTCTACGAGACGATTCTCTCCTGGTACATCCTGCTGCCCACAACCGTTGCGGTGATCTTTCCGCACAAGGGAAAATTTAACGTGACCGCCAAAGGCGGCACCATCGGCCAAAAGTATCTTGACTGGCATATTTCGGTTCCCTACCTCATTTTGCTCGGGTTAAATGCCGCGGGGCTTGTGGTGGGTATTTTCAAGGCCTTTATGAGCCCCAATCCCGAATATCTGACGCTTGCGATCAATATCGGGTGGATCGCGTACAACCTCATGATTTTGGGCGCCACGATGGCCGTTGCCGTGGAAGACGTGCAGCCCTATAAGTTCCCGCGCATTGCGCTCAGAATCCCCGCGCCCGTGACGCTCCCTGACGGCCGCATCATCAACGCGCAGATGACCGAGTACTCTCAGGATACGGTCTGCATTGCGCTTGATAATCCGGCCGAAGCTGAAAGTCTTTTGGCCGCCAAATCTGCTTTCGTGACGCTTTCAACCGACGGGCAGGACTACCGCTTTGCGGTGACGCCGTCGCTATTTAAAGCGGGCGACCGGGTCGAACTCACATTAAACCTCACGACACTGCGCGAAGAAATTGAATTTAACCGCTGCACCTTTGCGCGCCGCGGTATGTGGGCAATTGCCCCCGAAGGGCACGTTGACGACCGGTTCCTCACCGGGTTCGTGCGGCTTGGGAAACTTGCCCTTTACGGCTTTGCCTCCATGATCGAATTTCTGCCGGGACGCTTAGGCGTCATCCGCACCGCCTGCCGGTGGCTTGCGAGCTTTGCGCCGCGAAGCCTCAAAGCGGGCAGCAACACAACCCTTAATCCGTGACCTCGTATGCGAACAAAGAAAATGCAACTGATCCGCAAACTTGCCGTTGCCGCACTTCTGCAAACAGCTCTCGCGGCCGGCGCCGCCGACGTTCTTCCGGCCGCCGCCCCCGCCGTGCCCGCTGCCGCCGACGCCGCGGCCGTCATGTCCGCCTCCTACCCCCTTCTGGACCTTGTGCCCGGAGGCGCAGTGCAGACCGTGCGCCTTACAGGCACCAACGGCACGCAGTACTTTGACTTCGGCGTTCGTAACGATGAGTCGGTGACGTCCGCCAAGCTCAAACTCGTCTTTACCGCTTCCCCGTCGCTTTTGGCGGAAACCTCGCAGTTAAACGTCTACTTAAACGGGCAGCTGCAGGATACGGTGACGCTGAAAAAAGACCTCACCGGCAAAAGCGTGCAAAGCGAAGTGACGCTTAATCCCAATTCGATCCGCGAGCACAACCAAATCTCGGTGCAGTTTATCGGGCACTATCAGCCCGTGTGCGAAAACCCCACGAACGAAGCGCTGTGGCTTACGTTGGATCCGGCTTCAAAACTCACGGTTGAAACGGAACGCCTGAGGCTTTCCAACGACCTCGCCCGGTGGCCCGCGCCCTTTATTCAGGCTTCAGGCACCAAGCCCACGGTGCTCCCCATTGTCTTTGCGGGTGATCCCGACAACGAAGAAAAGACCGCGGCCGCGGTGTTTGCCTCGGCTGCCGGGAAACTCGCGGGCTGGCGTGGCATTGACTTTCCTGTCTACTACAACACCGTCCCCCCGGAAGGGCACTTCATTGTGTTTGCCGCGGACAACAAACGCCCGGCCTTCTTAAAGGATATGGCCCCGGCTTCGGGCCCTGAAATCCGGATTGCGGACGCGCCGGCAAGCCGCTACGCCAAGATGCTCGTTGTGTCCGGCAAAACCACCAAGGACGTGGTGACGGCCGCAAAAAGTTTTGCCACAAGCGAACACGTTCTGATCGGCGAGCGCCTCCGAATCAAGGACTACAAGGAACCCGCAGTGCGCGACGCTTACGATGTGCCGCGCTGGATCAAAACGGACTCCTCGGTCGCGTTTTCGGACCTGATGGAATACCCGGGACAGTTAACGGCCAAGGGGCAGACGGCTCCCGCGGTGCATCTGCCCTTAAGGCTCCCGCCCGACCTCTACCTCACGGGCGGCAACGATCTGACGCTTAACCTCCGGTACCGCTACACTAAGCCCAGCGTCGGCGACACCGCGCAGCTTCGCGTGCTCATCAACAATTTCCTTGTGGATTCCGTCAACTTGAGCGACAAGGACAGCCGCGGGGAAAAGACGGTGCACCTCCCCTCCTTTGAAGGCGCCTTAAAGCCGCGCGCGGAAAAAGCGCTTGCTTTGGGAGCAGTGAACGACCTCCGGTTTGAACTCAATTACTCGCAGTCTTTTTCGGAAGGCACTCTGCAGAACTGCCGTTCGGTGGCCTTCCTGCCGCACCAGCTTGAGATTGAACCGGGGTCCGTGGTAAAACTCGCCGGGCCCTACCACTGGACGGAGCTGCCGAACCTCTCGCTTTTCACGCAGACGGGGTTCCCCTTCTCCAAGTACGCCGATCTCTCGCAGACCGCGCTTGTGACGCCCAAAAATGCAACGCCCGCCGAAGTGACCTCCATGCTTAACGCCGTGGGGCGCATTGCGGCGGTCACGGGCCTTGCCGCCGTGCACATGACGGTTTCCGACAACCTCAAAGACCCGGCGGTGCGTGACAAAGACATTCTCTACACGGGAAAACTCCCCGACGGGGAACTTGCGGACTTTAACGAGCAAAGCGCCCGGGCGCTTACCTCGCACCTCGCCGACACGTTCAGTAAGGGTGAAGTCACAGAAGGCGCTGCCGCGAAAGAAAAAACCGACGATGCGGGCGCAGGCGTCATCGTCAGTTTTGAGTCGCCCTTTACTCAGGGCCGCACGGTCGTTGCACTTTTAAATGAAGGCGAACGCGGGGGCTACGAACTCAACACGCGCCTGGCTGACCCCACGGCGCTTACGCAGGCCGCCGGAAGCGTCTCCGTTGTCACCGAAGGCAAGACCCTTTCCTTTGACACGGGCTCACACTTTATGAGCGGCAACCTCCCCTGGTACTGGCGCGTCTGGGTGGCGGTGAGCGACCATCCCTTCATCCTCATTATCTGTGCCGTTTTGTGCGCCCTCATCGTGGGAACCGGCATTTTCCGCTTTATGCGCCGTCAGATTAAGGAGCGTGCCTGATGCGACTCACACCGTTTGTTACCGCGGCAGCGGCCGCCCTGATGTTTGCCGCCTCGGCTCACGCCTCCTGGGATCTCTGGGACAAAATGAAGGCCGTCGGGATGGAAGACGCCCGTGTCGTTGACTACAGCGACTCTCGTTCGATCACCACGAGCGAAGGGCAGTCTTATGCGCTCTTTTTTGCGCTCGTTGCCGGTGACCGCGACACCTTTGAAAAAATGGTGAAGTGGACGCAGGACAATCTCGCGGGCGGCAGGCTTGATAAAACCCTGCCCGCTTGGCTCTGGGGCGCAACGGGGGGCGACGGTGCCGCCCGGCGCTGGGGCATCATCGACACAAATAATGCCGTTGACAGCGACATGTGGATTGCGTACTGCTTACTGGAAGCCGGACGCCTCTGGAACCGGCCCGACTACACGGATAAGGGTAAGCAGATGATGGCACTGATTGCCAAAGAGATCCGTGATGTTAAAAACGTCGGCAAAGTCCTTCTGCCCGGGCGCATGGGTTTTGAAACGAAGGACACGGTGAAACTTAACCCCAGCTACTACCCCTTGTTTATCCTGAGGCGCTTTGCCGAAATCGACCCCATGTGGAACGCCGTTTTTGACGGGTCTCTCAGAGTGCTGCTGCGCTCAGCCCCCAAGGGCTTTGCTCCGGACTGGGTGCGGTTTGACAAAGAAGGGCGCATCGTTGAAATGCAGGACCCGGACAACGCGATCGGCAGCTATAACGCCATCCGCACCTATCTTTGGGCCGGCATGATGAGTCCGAAAGACCCGGCCTACGCGGTTTTAAAGCGTCAGTTTCAGCCGATGGTGGAAGCGGCGGTGACGCTCGGAGCACCCCCGGAGAAAGTCAATCTCAATACACTCGCGATGAACAAGGCCGGCAATCCCGGGTTTGCCGCCTGTATTCTGGAACTTGCCGAGCGCACGCCCTCCGCACAGAAAGCGGCTGCGAGGATCCGCACGATGCTTACCGCCATGCCCGTTCAAAAGGACAACTACTACACCAACATGCTCATTCTTTTCGGTCTCGGGTTTGACTACCGGCTCTTTGCCTTTGATGAAAACGGGCGCGTGTGGTTTCCGCGCGCGGCAAAGTAAGGAGGCGCGATGACAGAGAAAGTAACGACGGTTTCCTCCCTCTTTGAGAGCCCCTTTTTACGGGGCCTTGGGTGGTGGAACGTCTTTTTTGCCTGCGAGTTTGCGCTTGCGGCCTGCGACTACTTAAGCCTCAGTGTTCTTTATAACGCGCTGCTCTTTTTCGTGCTGCTTCTGCCGGTTGCAAACCGAAAGATTTCGATTGCCCGGCAGGTTCTCGCGGCCGCGGGCGCCGCGGTGCTCGTTTATTCCGAAAGCTGGCTCCCCGGTTTAGACAGCATCACAAGTAACGCCGCCAACATCGCCGGGTTTTCCGCGAGTTACATCAAAGAACTGCTCTGGGACTTTGTGAACTTTGAGATGGTCGGCTGGGGCATCGTGATTGCGCTTGCCTACCTCGTGCTCAGAAACTGGATCCGGCTTTCCGTTGTCACCGTCCTCTATTTTGTCGGCTTTGTACTGACGCCCTATCTCTGGAACGCCGTTAATCCCCCGGAAACGGAAACGCCGGAATTGGCTGCCGCCGACACAACAGCAGCGGAAAGCAAAAAAACGGCTGCGGGCGCAGCTGACTCCGCGACCATCACGAAGTGGCTCGCGGCCTTTCATGAGTATGAAAAGGACCGTAAGGCGCAGCTCCCTGAGGGGCTTTCCGCCAAAGACACGCCCTTTGACATTGTGATCATGAACATCTGTTCGCTCTCCAACGACGATCTCGCGGTGAGCGACCTCACAAACCACAGTGTCTTTTCGCGCTTTAACCTCATTTTCGACCGGTTTAATTCGGCAACGTCTTATTCGGGCCCGGCAACGCTGAGGCTTCTAAACATGGCCTGCGGTCAGCCCTCGCACGACGATCTTTACGTCTCGCGCCCCGAATGCCAGATCATGAACCGGCTCGACAAACTCGGCTTTAAGCAGCATCTCTATCTCGACCACAGCGGCGACTACGACGACTACCTCGAGACGTTGAGAAACAAGGCCGGACTCACCGCGCCCCTGGAAAGCGACAAGCGCTATCCGATCCGCTACATGGGCTTTGACGATGAGCCTTTGGCCGATGACCTTGCCGTGTTAAGAGACTGGAACCGCCGCACGGCGCGTGAAAAGGGAAGAAGCGTCACGCTCATGAACTTCATGGCGCTTCATGACGGCAACCGCCTGCCGCGCCACGCCCACTGGGAAAACTTTAAGCCCCGCGCAAAGATTTTCCTTGATCAGCTGCAGGCCTTTATGCGCGATATTGAGCGAAGCGGCCGCAAGGTGATGCTGATCGTCGTGCCCGAGCACGGTGCTGCCGTAAGAGGCGACCGCGTGCAGACCGCGCGGCTGCGTGACATTCCGAGCATGCGCATCACGCAGGTGCCGACGATGGTGAAGTTTTTCGGTCTTAAGGAACTTAACAGCAAGACCGTGCATGTCACCGGGGACACGAGTTACCTCGCTTTGGGCGCACTGATCGGCAAAGTCCTTGAGACGAACTTCTACTCCTCCCCCAAGGGCACGGTGGACCTTACGGAACTGGCTGCAGAACTGCCGCAGACCAATCCCGTCTCGGAAAACGCCCAGTCGGTTGTTCTTACCTATAAGGGCCGCGACTACTTAAAGCGCGGTGATAACTGGGTTGTCTATCCCAAGTAAAAAGCGCGGGGCCGGATTCTACGGCCCCCTGCTTTCGGTCCCCGCCCGCGCCGGACTCACGGTCCTGACGGCTGCGCTCGTCCTTTGCGCGCCGGTGTCCGCGGGCGCTGCGGACGCTAAACCCGATGCGGCCCAACTCATTGACCGCGTCATCAACGCGCACCGCGCAGGGCACTTTCAGCAAGCCTCTGATGCTGTCGATGCGCTCATTGCCTTACGGCCCGCGCGCGCGGACTACCGGCTTGAAAAGCTGCGTTTGACAGCACTTACCCCGGGCGAGAACAAGCCGGGGTTAAGCCCTCAGCTTGAAATTCTCTGCAGCAGCAATGACGGCCGCGTCTGTGAGCAGGCCCGCTTTGTCGCGCAGTTAACCCAACCCCGTTATGCCGAGAGGCTCAGGCGCATTTTTGCGCTCGAAAAAGACGGGAAATACGCCGAAGCTTTAGCTGGTTACGACGCGCTTTTCGGGGGCGCACCGGGCGAAAACGGCCTGATGGTGCGTTACTGGCGCAATATGCTGCATACGCCCCGCGTGAAGGACGCGGAAGCCGCGCTTGCGCTCTTGGCAGGCACGGCGCCCACCGATCCCTTAATCGGCCGTCGGGCCGCCTTTGAACTCAAAACCTTCCGGCTTAACCGCCTCTCGGTAAACGGTCTGCGTGACATCGTGAACCCCAAAAAACGCCAGAGAGCCGCGGAAGACTTAAGCCTCGCGCTTTTAACGGCGCCCGAGGACAGCCGCGCCAAAACCTGGCGTAAGGCGCTCGATGAAGGCATTTTCCGGATTGCGGTTGAAAAGGCGAGGGACGCCGTGAAAGCCCGGGAACTCGCGCAGGCTGAAAGCTGGTACTTACGGGCGCTCCCCGCGGCGCCCGCCGCCCGCAAGACCGGCGTGATGCTTGATCTTGCCGACATCGCGCGGCAAAAGGGGGAGTACGGAAAAGCCGGAAAACTCGTTGAGAGGGCGCTCTCCGGAAAGAACTCAAGCGCAGAACTCAGGCGCGAAAAACTCGACGCGATCTACGCTGAAGAGTTGGCGTCACTTGCGAACATCTACGAAAAAAACGGCAATCGCCCGCTTCTGATTTACGTTTTGCGTAAGCAGATCAATCTGGTGGGCGAAACGCCCGTTTTGGTGCGGCGCCTTGCGCAGGCCTATCTCGCCGAAGGCGACAAAACCCGCGCCCTTGCGCTTTTTGAGTCCGGAGACAAAAAGCGCCTTGCGTCCGCCGCCTGGGCCTACGCCTATGCGGTGACGCTTTACGGCGCGGAAAAACCCGATGACGCGATTGATGTTCTCACGAAGGCCGAAGGTAAGCGCCCCGAGCACCTCGCGTTTTTAGAGCGCCTCATCACCGAGCGCACCATCCGCACCGCCAAAGCCCGCGCCAACCGCGGTGAATGGCAGCAGGCCTTAAAGGAACTCAATACCCTCACGACGGCAACGCCTGACATCACAAGCCTCAGGGCGGACTGGGCAAGCCGCACGCCGGATAAAGAAGAGGCCTTGAGGCAGTACCGGCGCCTTTTTGACGAACCGCAGTTTACGGTGGAAGCGCACCTTTCGGCCGCAGCGATTGCGCTTGAGCTGGGGCGCGCCGATGATGCCGCAGGCCTTTTGGACAGCATGACTTCGGACCCCCGCAACCGCATGACGATTGCGCAGGTCAGGAAAGCCGTGGCAACCTACGGCAAACTCGGCCGCACGGCCAAGGTGCGAGACCTCTACAAAACCTACTCGCAGAACATCCCCGCGGCCGTTAACCGCGACTACGCGCTCTTTAACCGCGACAAGGCCGCCTGGCTTCAGGAAAGAGGCGACACCGAAGGGGCACTCACCGCCTACCGGCAGGCCTTCGTAAACGCCGGCCTTACCGCAGCCTACCCGGCCGACGACCGCGACTTTACGCACGCGATGTTGTCGCCCGATACCGAAGACGACTGGATGCGATCGGCCTTAAGGCTTCACTCCTCGCTTCTTTACCAAAACGACAATGTGATCGTCACGACGGGCTACCGCAAGGTCCACGATGAAGGCACCCCGGGGTATTCGGACACGCGCGCCGATATCGGCATGGTGCAGATGATGATGCCCGCCAAGGGCGGCACGCTCACGATCCGCAGCGACACGGTACGCTACGACATGGGGGCGCTTGTTCCCGGCGAATGGGAGTCGATGACGGGGACCTGCTTTTCCGGGGGCTGCAATCCCGCGGGCGGCAAGACCCGCGCCACCGGAAGCCTTATTGCCGCGGCGTGGGACAACGGCGTCTGGGCCTTTGATATCGGCACCACCCCGATTGGTTTCCACTACACCGACATCACAGGCGCCCTTTCCTACAGCTTTAACTGGGGAGACACGAGTCTTACGGCAGAGGCCTACCGGCGCGCCAAAGACGCGTCGCTTTTAGCCTACGGCGGGCAGCGTGACCCCGCAACCGGCAAATGGTGGGGCGGCGTACGCCGTACGGGCGTGTCGCTTTCGGCTTCGCGCGATGACGGTACCGGAATCGGCCTCTGGGGCAAGATTTCCGCCGAAACCATCCGCGGACGAAACGTCGCCGACAACACCAGCTGGCAGGCAATGGGCACGGCCTACACGCGCCTTATCAGTAAACCCAACCATGAGTTCACACCGTCCTTATTTGTGATGCTCTGGGGTTTTGACAAGGATTTAAGCGGCTATACGTTCGGCCAGGGCGGCTACTATTCACCCCAGCGCTATGTGGGTTTCAACATTTCCTTAAACGATACGGGCCGCACGGAAAACTGGACCTGGCGAGTGACCGCCACCGCGGGGCGCTCTTACGCCAAAACCGAAGGCATTGCCCGCTATCCGCTCCCCGGAAGTATTCCGGCCTGGCAAAAACCCAATATGTCGGATTTGACAAGCGTAAGTTCCACTTCCGCGGACTGGAGTAACAGCTGGTCGGTGCAGGCCAACCTTGAGCGCCGCCTCGGCAGCCACGTCTCGGTGGGGGCCGCCGCCGGCATTTCGCGCGCCCCCGACTACAACTACCGCTGGGGGCTTGTGTATCTTCGCTGGTACATGCGAAGCTGGGAAGGAAACCTTCCGATGCCAGTACCCCTTTTGGTCCCCTACTCCGAGCGATAAAAAAAGCGCCCTTAACTCGGGCGCTTCAGGATCTTACTGGTCCACAAGCCTGCCGTGCTTTTCGTAGTGCGTCACGCGCACGGGGCGGTTGGCGTCATCGACAAACACGACTTTGGGCTTAAAGCTCTGCGCCTCTTCGGGCGTTACCTGCGCGTAAGCCATGATGATCACCTTGTCGCCGGTGCTCACGCACCGCGCCGCAGCGCCGTTTAGGCAAATGACGCCGCTTCCGGCCTCTCCGGCAATCACGTAGGTCTCAAGCCGCTCACCGTTATCGACGTCGGCAATCTGCACCTTTTCGTATTCGAGGATGCCCGCGGCGTCCATCAACGTCCGGTCAATCGTAACGGAGCCCACGTAATTAAGTTCAGCCTGCGTCACACGGGCCCGGTGGATTTTGCCCTTGAGCATTTCGATGAGCATTTGTCTTTTCGTCCTTTGCGGGCTTATCCCGCGTACACGAAGTTATCGATGAGGCGCGTCTTCCCGATATAAACGGCCATCGCAAAAAGCGTGCCGGGCCGTACGGTCGTCACCGGTTCAATCGTTGCGGCGTCCACCGCTTCAACGTAGTCGATTTTTGCCAGAGGCTCGTCTTCAATCACCGCCTTCATCGCACGGATAATCGTGGCAACATCGGTTTCACCGGCTTTGCAAAGGGCTTCGCCCTTAGCCACCGCCCGGCTTAAAACGAGCGCCGCTTCTTTTTCCTTATCCGACAAATACGTGTTGCGGGAAGATTTCGCAAGGCCCGAAGCCTCACGCACGATGGGGCAGCGCACGATCTCAACGTCAAAATTAAGGTCCCGGACCATGCGCTCGACAATCGCCGCCTGCTGCGCGTCCTTTTGACCGAAGAAGGCCTTATCGGGCTGCACGATGTTAAAGAGCTTCCCGACAACCGTGCACACGCCCTTAAAGTGAATGGGGCGCGTTTTGCCGCACAGGCCCTCGTTTAAGTGCTCGGGCACAATCCACGTGCTGAAATCCGGCGCGTACATCACTTCGGGCGTCGGGTGAAACACCATGGCGCAACCGTTTTTTTCCAGCAACTCACAGTCGTGCTTAAAGTCCCGGGGGTAGCTTGCGAGATCTTCGTTCGGCGAAAACTGCACGGGGTTCACAAAGACCGAGGCAACCACACGGTCACAGAGCGAAACGGCCTTTGTGATGAGGCTTGCGTGCCCTTCGTGCAGATACCCCATCGTGGGCACAAGCCCCACCGTGAGTCCCTCTTTTTTCCAGGCGCGCACCTGTGCGCGCACTTCTTCAACTGTCTGAGCAATGATCATTTGCACTGTCCGTTAATTGGTCTTCGGACCGTCTTCAGGTCCGTAAAGTGTCTTCATTGTTTTTTGAGCCGCACCAAACGTGTGTTCGGGGCCCGGAAACGTGTTTGCCTTCACTTCGCTCACGTAACCGTTAAAAGCGTCTTTTAAAACCGTTGCGGTATCGGCCCAGCGCTTCACAAATTTGGGTGCAAAGTCCGTAAAAAGCCCCGCCATGTCCTGCCACACAAGAATCTGACCATCACAGGCCGCACCCGCGCCGATTCCGATCGTGGGAACCCTCAGCGCCTCAGTGACGGCACGGGCGGCAGAAGCGGGCGTACATTCAATGACGACCGCAAAAACCCCGGCTTCTTCAAGGGCGAGCGCGTCGTCCACCAGACGCCTGACGGCCTCTTCGGTTTTGGCCTGCACGCGGTAGCCTCCGAGGGCGTTCACCGACTGCGGCGTGAGCCCCAGGTGCCCCATCACCGGGATCCCGGCCCTCACGATCGCCGCGATTTCTTCAGCGTAGTCGCTGCCCCCTTCAAGCTTTACGGCCTGGGCGTGCCCGTCTTTCACGAGGCGTCCAGCGTTAATGACCGCATCGCGCACCCCGGTCTGATAACTCATAAAGGGCATGTCAGCCACGACAAATTTGTCCGGCGCCCCGCGCACCACCGCCTGCGTGTGCCGGATCATGTCTTCCATTGTGACGCTTAAGGTGTCGGGGTAGCCGAGCATCACGGTGCCCAAGGAGTCCCCCACCAAAAGGCTGTCAACGGCCGTGGTGTTCATGAGCTTTGCGGTTGAATAGTCGTAGCAGGTGAGCATGGCGATGGGTTCCCCCGCCGCCTTCATCCGCGCAAAGTCCGTTACTTTAAATCCTGCCATTTGTCACCCTACCTTGCTGCCGGAGCGATCGCTCTCAGGTACGCCAGAAGCAGCGCTTCAAGAATGAGTTTGGGCGAAAGGGGATGGTCGCTCACGCGGCAGACGTCTCTCACGGAATTAATCCACATAAAGAGTTTTGCGGCATCCATCCCCTGCGCGATCTCACGGAGCACCTGTCCTTCTTCCGTAAAGTACCGCGGTGCGGCGCCGTTAAAGGCTGCCGCAAGATCCCACGCCCAGCGCGAAAGAAAGACGGAAACCGCCTGAAGCGTCATGTCGCGCGTGACGGCGTTAAGGGCCGCGTCCGCCCCCGCGCGGCGTCCCGCACGCAAAAACGCCAGAAGCTTTTCACGCTGCTCATCGGTGACGATGCGCTTTACATCCTTTTCAAAGACCGCGAGAGGCATGCCGCCCGCAAGCGCGAGCGACTTTTCCGGGTGATCGACGTGCTCATGTTCCAGCCAGGCAAGCGCCTCGGCGTGCGTGGGCATATCGGCCCTTAAAAGCCGGCAGCGCGAGCGGATGGTCGGCAGCACAAAGTCGATGCCGTCGGCTACCAGCAGAAACACCGTGTTTTCCGGGGGCTCCTCGAGGTTTTTAAGTAAGGCTGCCGCTGCTTCGGCTCTCAGCTGATCCGCGGGGTACACAAGCACCACGCGCAGGCCCCCTTCGTTTGTTTTGAGGCTGAAGATTTCCGCAAGCCGCCGCGTCTGGTGAATGAGAATTTCGCGGTACTGGGTTTTGCGGTCGCTTGCGGCGTTATCCGGTTCCTCAAAGGGAATGTCGCGCGGCAGCGCCTCAGCTTCGCTTACCACGTAGACCAAGTCCGGATGGGCGTAAGACGCAGTCAGGTGGCAGCCCTTACAGTGTCCGCAGGGCGTGCCGTCCGCGGCGGGCGACGTGCACATAAGGCTTTTTGCAAACGCATGCACCAGTTCAAACGTGCCGATCCCGCGCGGCCCGTAAATCAAAAGGCCGTTGGGAAGCTTTCCGCGCATCCCGTTTAAGGTGTCCGCGAGGTGCTTTTGCCACGGAAAAACCGCTAAAGCCATGCCGCCGCCTCCTTTAAAACCGCAGCCGTCACCTCAGTCTGAGGGCGCGCTGCGTCCACCACGCAAAAGCGTTCGGGGCTTGCCGCGGCACGCGCGAGATACGCCTGCCGCACGCCCGAGAAAAAGCCGGTGCTCAATTTTTCAAAACGGTCGGCTTCGCGCGCGCCCTTAAGGCGCTCGGCGGCCTTCACAGGATCAATGTCAAAAAGCACCGTCACATCCGGCTGCAATGTCCCCTGCACGAGTTTTTCAAGGGTCTCGACAACAGCGGGATCGATGCCCTTACCTCCCACCTGATAGGCGTAGGTCGCATCCGTAAAACGGTCGGAGAGTACCCAGTCGCCCCGGGCAAGAGCCGGTTCAATGACTTGGGCGATATGTTCGGCGCGCGACGCGAAAAAAAGCAGGGTTTCGGTTAAGGGCACCATGTCATCCGCAAGCAGCATCGCCCGGATTTTTTCTCCGAGAACGGTACCCCCGGGCTCACGCGTGCGCACCACGCGGATTCCCTTTTCACGCAAAAACGCCTCACAGGCGTCGATCTGGGAGGTTTTTCCCGCGCCGTCAATGCCTTCAAACGTAATAAAACGGCCGCGGCCGTTTGTGTCCGCACTGATCTTTGTCATAACCCGAATCTCCGGCGTCCCGACCAACGCTCAGCGCCGGTTGCGCTGATACTTGTTGACCGCCTGGTTGTGATGCTCCAGAAAACGCGAAAACTGTGTGGTCCCGTCGCCGCGCGCCACAAAGTACAGAAACTTCGATTTGGCCGGATTTAACGCCGCGTCAATCGAGGCGTAGCCCGGCATGGCAATGGGCGTGGGCGGCAGGCCGTAGTTGCGGTAGGTATTGTAAGGGCCGGGGCGCTGCAGGTCTTTCTTACGGAGGTTGCCGGCAAAGTCTTCCCCGAGCGAATAGATAATCGTGGGATCGGTCTGCAGGGGCATTCGCACCCGCAGCCGGTTATGAAAAACCGAACTCACAAGATACCGGTCCTCGGGGTGCGCCGTTTCTTTTTCGATGATGGAAGCCAGAATGAGGGCCTCATAGGGCGTTTTGAGTTTAAGTCCCTCGGCGCGCTTGTTCCAAAGCGTCTGGAGAACTCCCTTTTGCCGCTGGTAGGCCATGCGGTAGACCGCAATGTCGGTTGTCCCGGAATTAAATTTGTAGGTTTCCGGCGCAAAAAGGCCTTCCGCGGAACCTTCGGAGGCCCCGATGGCGGTAAGTAATTCGCCCTCTGTCATCTCCGCGGTCGTCACCGTAATGTCGGGATTACTTTCCACGGCCTTTCTGAGTTGCCAGATGGTCATGCCGTCGGCGATACGGATGCTTCCGGCTTCCACCGCGCCGGTGGCGAGCTTATCGATCACGGCCTTCATCGTCATGCCGTCGGTGAAGCGGTAGCGTCCGGCGTGAATGCTTAACGCCCCGTGAATACGCATGGCGGCCACAATCTGATCAGCAGACGTCTTAAGTCCGGCTTCCACCAACTGCGCGGCCGCAACGCGCGCCGAAGTCCCCGGCACAATCCGCACTTCCAGTGTGCGGGAGGCTGTATCCACCGGAATCGGCCGCTCGGCGTACCAGTAAACGACGCCGCGCCAGGCACAGGCCGCAAGGATGAGCGAAATCACAAGGGCCGCCGCGGCTCCCGTAAGCACCGGGCGCGCCGAAGCCCACGCCCAAAGCGCCCTGGCTTTGGTGCGTGCCGCTTCTGCGTAAAGTTTTAACTGTTGCTGATCCAAGACCGCGCCCGCTACTTAAAAAACCGCACGAAAAAATGTGCCTGCGCATTGTAGCGGGCGCGCAGGACGCCTCTGCGCCAAAAACAAAGTCGGAAACAAAAGAAAGTAGAACCTATGCCCAGCGCGTGTAGGGAGTCTTCGCGAGATTACTGTTGTAGTAGCGCGCCTCGCCCGAGACTTCTTTTCCGAGCCACGCGGGCTTAACAAAGGTCGTACCCTCTGAGGGAAGTTCAATCTCCGCCGTGACAAGCCCCGCATTCTCCCCTTCAAAAACGTCAATCTCCCAGGTGAGCCCCTCTCCGGCCGGCACTCTGAAACGGGTTTTCTTCACAATACCGCCGCATGAGAGCGTCTCAAGCATCGTAAGCACGTCACCGGCCGGAATGTCATACTCAAATTCGGCCCGGGAAATCCCGGTGTTGCGCCCCTTAACCGTCAGAAACCCGCAGTTTCCCGCCACCCGCACCCGCACGACGGCGCGCTCTGTATCGGCAAGATAGCCCTGCGCCATGACGGTACCGGCGTCGGCGTCGCCCCTCCAGGCATCACTTTTCACCAAAAATTTGCGTTCGGTCTCAACACCCATCGCCAGCCTCGTTTCCAAAATCTTTGCAACACGGCATTACAGCACGGTTTCCCGCGCTTTGTCAGCGCTTTGCGCGGGTACAATCTCAGCACCAAAAATCATAGGCAGGACACGTTTCCGGAAACCCTCGTTTCCGGGCTTACGCCTCCGGCGAAACTCAATTTTTCAGTTATGAGTGAAACAAACCTTTTAAAGGGCGCTGCGGATCTGTCGGCATCCGTTGCCCTGTTGCGCTTCACCGGCGAAGACCGTGAGGCGTTTCTGCAGGGGCAGCTCACCAACGACGTGAGGCACCTTACCGCGGACTCCCTGATGACAGCAGGCTGGTGCTCCCCCAAAGGCCGGCTTCTCGCGGTCTTTCAGTTGTATAAAGACAATGACGCGGTCTACGCCTTCACGGCGCGCGAAACGCTGGACACGACCGTTAAGCGCCTCAGAATGTACATTCTGAGAAGCAAGGTGAAGGTTGAAGAAGTAAAGGACCTCACCGTTGCCGGGATCGTGGGAGACGTGCCCTCTGATCTTCCGACAGTGAAATGCTTTACCCAAACGTCGGGAAGCCCCGAAGCACTTGATGCTCTCGGGCTTACCTCAGGCCGCGCCCTCGCACTCGTTAAAGCCGACACGGAACTCACGGGCAGCGCCGAAGCTTATTGGTCCGCAACGGCGGCCGCGGGCGTTCCCTTTATTGTTTCGGCCACAAGCGACAAATTTGTCCCTCAGGCCGTGAACCTCGAGTGCATCGGGGGCGTGAGCTTTAATAAGGGCTGCTACACCGGTCAGGAAATCGTCTCCCGCGTGGAGCACATCGGTAAGACAGCACGGCGCGCCGCGCTTTTTGCCTGCGGTAAGGCACTTCCCGCAGGAAGCGACATCACCGATGCCGGCGGCACCGTTGCCGGCACCGTGGTGCTTTCAGCGGCCGCAGGCTCCAAGGCCGCAGTGCTTGCGCAGGTCGCAGCCGACAAAACCGCTGACACATACCGAGCGGGCGAGGCGGTGCTCACGGCTCTTTCCCTTCCCTACAGTTATTCCCGCAGCGATAAGTAATCATGGCAGACATTCACATCAATACCCCGGAAGAAATTGAAGGCATGCGGCGCGTGGGCCGCAAGGCAAGTGAACTTCTGGACTTCATTACCCCGTACGTCAAGGCAGGCGTCACGACGCTGGCTCTCGATAAACTCATGCTTGAGTACACGGTGGACGAACTCAAATGCAAGTCCGCATGCCTCAACTACGCCCCCAAGGGCTGCATTCCCTATCCGGCCGCGACCTGCATTTCCCCCAACCACGTGATCTGTCACGGGATTCCGAGCGAAAAGAAGGTTCTTAAAAACGGCGACATCGTCAACATCGACATCACGATCGTGGACGAAGACGGTTACTACGGCGACAACTCCCGCATGTTTGAGATCGGTAAGCCCACGATTGCCGGCCACCGTCTCTGCGAAGCGACGTTTGAATGCATGTGGAAGGGCATTGAAGCCGTTCGCCCCGGCAACTGCTTTAACGATATCGGCATTGCCTGCCAGAAGTACTGCGATTCGCTCGGTTTAAGCGTTGTGAAGGAATACGGCGGACACGGTATCGGCCGCCACGTCTTTCACGGGGACCCGCATGTGAGCCACTCCCCGATTGCAACGCCCACGGCGGAATTCAAACCCGGCATGATCTTTACCATTGAACCGATGGTTAACGCCGGGCGCCGTCACATCATGGACTTAAACGACGGCTGGACGGTGGTCACGAAAGACCGCTCGCTTTCGGCGCAGTGGGAGCTTGAGGTGCTTGTCACCGAAACCGGTTACGACATCCTCACCGTGAGCAAAGGCTCGCGCGAAGCGCCCGCCTGGGTTAAGGGCTGGAAAAAGCCGCACTTTGACTGATCACGACGATGGCCGCGCCCGCTGATACCACCGCCCGTTTTGTCACACTGCGCCGGGAGCTCGGCGAGCAGTTTTTAAAAAATGGACGCGTCTCCGCCTATCTCAAATGCCACACAACGATCATTGACCGTTATGTGGCCGAGTGCGCGCAGAAGGCGGGCCTCACCGACGCCAGCGCCGTTGTCGCCGTCGGGGGCTACGGGCGCGCGGAAATGTTTCCCTTTTCCGATATCGACGTCCTCGTTTTAATGCCCGAAGGGCACGATGCGGCCACAGACCTTGCAACGGAACACTTCGTCACCGAACTCTGGAACCTGGGGCTTACGGTGGGAAGCGTTGTGCGTACCCCCCGGGAAATGCGCGAAGAGGCTAAGGGCGATATATCCGTTGCAACCGCCTTTCTTGAAGCGCGGTTTCTCTTTGGTAACCGCGCGCTTTTTGACAAAGTGAACTCCGATTTTCTCAAGGAGCTTGACGCGCGGGCGTTTTTCCGCCGCAAGATGCTTGAGATGCGGCAGCGGCACTTAAGAAGCGAAGACAGCCCATACGCGCTCGAACCCAACATCAAGGAAAGCCCCGGGGGCTTACGTGACCTTCAGGTCTTTTTGTGGTGCGCGAAAGCTGCGGGCTGGGGCGCCAACTGGCGGCAGCTTGCAGCCGCGGGCCTTATCACCGAAACCGAAAGCTACCATCTCGGGCAGTGCCAGCACTTTTTAAATGCCCTGAGAATCCGGCTGCATCTTCTCGCCAACCGTCACGAAGACCGGCTCGTGTTTGACGTGCAGACGCAGCTTGCGGTAAGCGCAGGCTACAAAGACACCGCGGGTTTGAGCGCAAGCGAAGAGCTCATGAAGCGCTACTACCTCAACGCCAAAAACACGGTGCAGTTAAACGCGGTGCTGCTGCAGGCAATTTCCGACAAGCTCTTTGACCGCGGGGAAATGAAGGCCGTTGCAATCGACGGCGTCTTTACCGCGCGCGGCATTTATCTTGACATTGTCTCGGAAGACGCTTTTTACGGCGATCCCCGCAATATCCTCAAAGCCTTTTACGTCTACGCGCAGCACCGGGAATTAAAGGCGATGTCAACGCGGCTGTTGCGTGCGCTCTGGCACTCCCGCTACAAAATCGATGCGGCCTTCAGAAACGACCCCGAAAACAAGGCGCTCTTTATTTCAATTCTGAAGTTGCACTACGGGCCGTACCACTGCCTCAAGAACATGAACACCTGGGGCATTTTGGGGCGGTTTCTCCCGGTCTTCCGGCGCATCGTGGGGCAGATGCAGCATGACCTCTTTCACGCCTATACGGTGGACCAGCACACTCTGCTCGTCGTCAAGTACTTAAGGCGCTTTGCCCACTCCTCCTACGCTCATGAATTTCCGCTCTGCTCCCAGGCAGTAAGCGAACTCCCCGAGCCCTGGCGGCTTACGGTTGCGGGGCTTTTTCACGACATCGCCAAGGGCCGCGGGGGAAATCATTCCGAACTCGGCGCAAAAGAAGCGGAGAGCTTCGGCGTGAGCTTTGGGCTGACGCCCGAAGACACCGACTTTATCGTCTTTCTCGTGCGTGAGCACCTCACGATGAGCCACACGGCGCAAAAAGAAGACATCAGCGATCCGGAGGTGGTGC
This sequence comes from Duodenibacillus massiliensis, assembly GCF_928721995.1. NCBI lineage: Bacteria > Pseudomonadati > Pseudomonadota > Betaproteobacteria > Burkholderiales > Sutterellaceae > Duodenibacillus > Duodenibacillus massiliensis. The sequence goes on along the minus strand of NZ_OV788642.1, from coordinate 2,143,488 downwards.
AGCGCTTTGCGGCGCTTGTGAAGACCCCGGACCGGTTAAACGCGCTTTTTGCGCTTACGGTTGCTGACATCCGCGCCACGGGCCCCAAGGTCTGGAACGCCTGGAAGGAGCAACTCTTGGAGGACCTTTACCGCAGCACGATGCGGGTTCTCTCGGGTGAAGCCCGGGACTCAAGCCGCGCCACGGTCTTTGCCCGGCGGCGCGATGAGGCCTGCCGGCTGGTGGACGCCGAAGGCATTCCCGCCTTCGTGCGCGACGCCTTCTGGAAGGAATTAAACATCGTTTACTTCCTGCGCCACAACCCCGAAGACATTGCCTGGCACACCAAGGAACTGGCATGGGCACCGAGCTTTCCCTACCCCGTGGTGCGCTCGCGCGTTGCGCAAAACGGTGCAGGCATTGAAGTGCTCGTTTACGTCAAGGACCAGGAAAACCTTTTTGCGCGCGTGGTCTCCTACTTTGAGCAGCAGGGCCTCTCGGTTCTTGACGCCCGCATTCACACCACGGCCCACGGCTGGGCGCTGGATACGTTTCTTGTGCAGGACCGCAGAAACCGCAGCGACATCGACTTTTTCGTGAGCCAGCTGCAGGTGAGCCTTGCGAAGGTCATAGCAGATGCCAAGCCCCTTCCGGAACCCAAGACCGGGAAACTCTCGCGCAGGGGCCGCAACTTCCCTGCGCCCCCCTACGTCTCAATTGAACGCGATGAATCCAACCACGGCTGGATTCTGCAGATTGCCGGCAACGACCGCTTGGGGCTTCTCTTTGCTATCGCGGTTGTCTTAAGCCGGAACGGCGTAAGTCTTGCGACCGCCAAGATCGCTACGTTAGGCGAGCGCGTTGAAGACGTCTTTCTCATTAACGGCCGGGTGCTTGAAAACGAAGAGGCCTTAATCCGCATCGAAAACGAACTCATCGATGCGCTCAATAACGCCAAATAGCAAAAAGGCAGAGATCGGAAAAATCTCTGCCTTTTTCGTTACCGGTTAAACCTGACGGTTACTTACGGTCCGCAAGATCCGGAACGTCGCGTTCCGTCGCGCCCGTAAAGAGCTGACGCGGACGGCCGATACGGTAAGCCGGATCGTCAATCATCTCATTCATCTGGGCGAACCACCCCACGGTGCGGGCGAGCGCAAAGATAGCAGTAAAGAGCGGCACTGGAATACCCAAAGCCTTCTGCACGATACCGGAGTAGAAGTCCACGTTCGGGTAGAGGTGACGCGAGATGAAGTAATCGTCTTCCAGAGCAATCTTTTCAAGCTTCATCGCGAGGTTAAAGATCGGATCGTTGTGAAGGCCCAGTTCATCGAGCACCTCGTGGCAGGTTTCACGCATGAGCTTGGCGCGCGGGTCGTAGTTCTTGTAGACGCGGTGCCCGAAGCCCATGAGGCGCACGCCGGAGCTCTTATCCTTCACCTTATTAATGAAGTCACCGATCTTTTCCACACCGCCTTCGGCCTGGATCTTATAGAGCATGTTAAGCGCTGCTTCGTTGGCGCCGCCGTGCGAGGGCCCCCAAAGGCACGCCACGCCGGCCGCAATCGCCGCAAAGGGGCTTGTGCCGGAACTTGCGCACAGACGCACGGTCGAAGTGGAAGCGTTCTGTTCGTGATCGGCATGCAGAATAAAGATGCGGTCAATGGCGCGCGTCATCACATCGTTACCTTCGTATTCCTCACAGGGAATGGCAAACATCATGCGCATGAAGTTGGCGGAATAGGAAAGACCGTTCTTCGGATAGACGTACGGCTCGCCGATCGAGTACTTGTAGGCCATGGCGACCAAAGTCGGCATTTTGGCAATCATCTGCACGGCAGCCATACGGCGCTGGTCATCGTCCAGAAGGTTGCTGCTCTTCGGGTAGAACGCGCTCATAGCGCCCACCAGGCCCGTTAAAACAGCCATCGGGTGCGCGTCACGGCGGAAACCGCGAAGGAAGAACTGCATCTGCTCGTGAATCATCGTGTGATGCATCACGAGGTCGTTGAATTCAGCCTTCTGATCGGCGTTGGGGAGTTCCCCGTTTAAAAGCAGATAGCAGACTTCCAGAAAGTCGCACTTTTTGGCGAGCTGCTCAATGGGATAGCCGCGGTACAGGAGTTTGCCGGCATTACCGTCAATGTAGGTAATCGAACTGCGGCAGGCGGCGGTAGCCATAAATCCCGGATCGTAGGTGAACTTGCCGGTCTGCTTGTAAAGGGTCGAAATATCGATTGCATCAGGGCCGACACTGCCCGTCAGAACGGGAAGAGTTACGGACGGTGTACCGTCAGAGAACTCAAGTTTGACGGACTTATCACTGACCTCTGCCATGGACTGTTTCCTCCAAATAAATAGCGTAGGGCGTTCCGGTGAACGCGCCCCGTTTCACCAAACAATAGAGATATCGGGCGCAAACGCAAGAGCCTTTTGAAGCTCGTTACGAATTTAGAAAGAATCTTCTAAGCGTTATCCCGATAAAAAAGTGACGATCTCCGGGTCATGGGAGGAAAGCTGTAGGAAGGTCTGCAACACTTTTGAGTGACCGGCACAAGACAAAAATTCACCGTAACCTTTGGACTTGCTGCGGGGAAAATCCGAAGAAGGAAAAAGTTACAGGCAAAGAAAAACCCCCGAGACCGTTTTGATCCCGAGGGTTTTAAATGGAAAAGCCCGGCAGTGTCCTACTTTCACTGGAAATACAACCAACTATCATCGGCCCAGAAGCGTTTCACTGTCCTGTTCGGAATGGGAAGGAGTGGTACCGCCACGGTATGGCCGCCGGGCAAAGCCTGTTGTCTCAGAAGTTCATCAATTGAACTCCCGTGACGAAGTCTTTGCAAAAAGAAGTAAGCGTCGGAACGCGATTATTTGCATTCACTGCGCTTCAAAATCCATTGTCCGTTTCTCAACTGCCTTACATTAGGCTAGGCAGCACGGTTATAGGATCAAGTCTCACGAGCAATTAGTATCAGTCAGCTCAACGCCTCACAGCGCTTGCACTCCTGACCTATCAACGTCCTGGTCTCGAACGACTCTTCTGGGAGGTCTAGCCTCCGGGAAGACTTATCTTCAGGCAAGTTTCCCGCTTAGATGCTTTCAGCGGTTATCTCTTCCGCACATAGCTACCCGGCTGTGCCACTGGCGTGACAACCGGTACACCAGAGGTGCGTCCACTCCGGTCCTCTCGTACTAGGAGCAGCCCCCGTCAATCTTCCAGCGCCCGCGGCAGATAGGGACCAAACTGTCTCACGACGTTTTAAACCCAGCTCACGTACCTCTTTAAATGGCGAACAGCCATACCCTTGGGACCGGCTACAGCCCCAGGATGAGATGAGCCGACATCGAGGTGCCAAACACCGCCGTCGATATGAACTCTTGGGCGGTATCAGCCTGTTATCCCCAGAGTACCTTTTATCCGTTGAGCGATGGCCCTTCCATTCAGTGCCACCGGATCACTATGACCTGCTTTCGCATCTGCTCGACTTGTCGGTCTCGCAGTCAAGCACGCTTGCGCCATTGCACTATCAGCACGATTTCCGACCGTACCTAGCGTACCTTTGTACTCCTCCGTTACCCTTTAGGAGGAGACCGCCCCAGTCAAACTGCCTACCATGCACGGTCCCGGAACAGGTTTACTGTCCGCGGTTAGAACCTCAAACAAATCAGGGCGGTATTTCAACGTCGGCTCCCCAAAGACTGGCGTCCTCGGTTCTCTGCCTCCCGCCTATCCTACACAGATCGGTTCAAAGTCCAATGCAAAGCTGCAGTAAAGGTTCATGGGGTCTTTCCGTCTAGCCGCGGGGAGATTGCATCATCACAAACATTTCAACTTCACTGAGTCTCGGGAGGAGACAGTGTGGCCATCATTATGCCATTCGTGCAGGTCGGAACTTACCCGACAAGGAATTTCGCTACCTTAGGACCGTTATAGTTACGGCCGCCGTTTACCGGGACTTCGATCAGGAGCTCTCACCCCATCACTTAATCTTCCGGCACCGGGCAGGCATCACACCCTATACGTCGACTTTCGTCTTTGCAGAGTGCTGTGTTTTTAGTAAACAGTTGCAGCCACCTATTCTCTGTGACCTCTTCATGCTCGGAGTGTTTCACTCTTCACACTACAAAGGCACACCTTATCCCGAAGTTACGGTGTCAATTTGCCGAGTTCCTTCTCCCGAGTTCTCTCAAGCGCCTGAGTATATTCAACTCGCCCACCTGTGTCGGTTTACGGTACGGTCGACATTAAGCTATAGCTTAGAGGCTTTTCCTGGAAGTTCATCCCATCACTTCACTGCAAAATGCAGCTCGATGCTTTGTCTCGGAGATTCGCCGGCGGATTTGCCTGCCGGCCTCCTACACGCACAAACCGGGACATCCAACACCCGGATGATGCTCAAAACTCCGTCCCCCCTTCGCACTTAACGTCGGTGCAGAAATCTTAATCTGCTTCCCATCAGCTACGCTTCTCAGCCTGGCCTTAGGGGCCGACTCACCCTGCTCCGATGAACGTAGAGCAGGAAACCTTGGGCTTACGGCGAGCGGGCTTTTCACCCGCTTTATCGTTACTCATGTCAGCATTCGCACTTCTGATACCTCCGGCATGCGTTACCACACACCTTCGCAGGCTTACAGAACGCTCCCCTACCACTTGTACTTGCGTACAAATCCGCGCTTTCGGTTACAGACTTAGCCCCGTTACATCTTCCGCGCATGAGGACTCGATCAGTGAGCTATTACGCTTTCTTTGAAGGATGGCTGCTTCTAAGCCAACTTCCTGACTGTCTTAGCCTTCACACTTCGTTTTCCACTTAGCCTGTATTTGGGACCTTAAACGGCGGTCTGGGTTGTTTCCCTTTTGAGTCCGGACGTTAGCACCCGGTGCTCTGTCTCCCGTGATTCAACTTCCGGGTATTCGGAGTTTGCCATGGTTTGGTAAGACGCCATGTCCCCCTAGCCATAACAGTGCTCTACCCCCCGGAGTCAGTCACGAGGCACTACCTCAATAGTTTTCGGGGAGAACCAGCTATCTCCAGATTTGTTAAGCCTTTCACCCCTAACCACAGCTCATCCGCCGGTTTTGCAACACCGGTCGGTTCGGTCCTCCAGTGTGTGTTACCACACCTTCAACCTGGCCATGGTTAGCTCATCTGGTTTCGGGTCTACGCCTTACGACTCTATCGCTCTGTTCGAACTCGCTTTCGCTGCGCCTCCCCTACTCGGTTAAGCTTGCCGCAAAACGTAAGTCGCTGACCCATTATGCAAAAGGTACGCAGTCACCCCGTAGGGCTCCTACTGTTTGTATGTATGCGGTTTCAGGTTCTATTTCACTCCCCTCCCGGGGTTCTTTTCGCCTTTCCTTCACAGTACTGGTTCGCTATCGGTCGATCATGAGTATTTAGCCTTGGAGGATGGTCCCCCCATCTTCGGACAGGATGTCACGTGTCCCGCCCTACTTATCGTCTTTTTAGTACCATGCACCGGACTTCGCATACGGGGCTGTCACCCACTGTGGCCGGCCTTTCCAGACCGTTCTGCTGTCACCATGCATTATCAAAAACTAGGCTGCTGCGGTTTCGCTCGCCGCTACTGCCGCAATCTCGGTTGATTTCTTTTCCTGCAGTTACTTAGATGTTTCAGTTCACTGCGTTCGCCTCACAAACCTATGTATTCAGTTTGTGATACCGGTTACCCGGTGAGTTTCCTCATTCGGACATCTGCGGATCAAAGTCTTTTTGCCGACTCCCCGCAGCTTTTCGCAGGCTTACACGTCCTTCATCGCCTATGATCGCCAAGGCATCCACCACATACACTTAGTCACTTGATCCTATAACCCTGCAGCCTTTTGCCCGCAGAGTATTCACGTGACTGATTTCGTAACGTGCTGTTCTCTTGGTTAAATCGTTGAGATTCTCGTTCAATGAAGATTTGAAACTCAGTTCAAATGCAATCACATCCCGTTTCAGCGTCTCATCAACACTGAAATTGAACGCTTTACTTCTTTTTCCAAATTTTTAAAGAGCTCGGTGCATCTTCATACTGAAGACACTCCGTTTAAAAACTCTCATACAAGAGCTTTTGAACTGAATGTCTGGTGGAGACAAACGGGATCGAACCGTTGACCCCCTGCTTGCAAAGCAGGTGCTCTCCCAGCTGAGCTATGCCCCCGCGTGTTTCATGCACTGCGTTTGGTGGGTCTTGATGGACTCGAACCATCGACCCCCGCCTTATCAAGACGATGCTCTAACCAGCTGAGCTAAAGACCCAACCGCATTACAACTTCAACAGACTCAACCGATAAGTGTGGGAACTTCCTTCTTTTACTGCAGTTCCTTTTCAGAAACATTCTCTAGAAAGGAGGTGATCCAGTCGCACCTTCCGGTACGACTACCTTGTTACGACTTCACCCCAGTCATGAAACCCACCGTGGGCGCCGCCTTCCTTGCGGTTGGGCAAACGTCTTCTGGTGAACCCCACTCCCATGGTGTGACGGGCGGTGTGTACAAGACCCGGGAACGTATTCACCGCGGCATGCTGATCCGCGATTACTAGCGATTCCGACTTCATGCAGTCGAGTTGCAGACTGCAATCCGGACTACGATCGGTTTTCTGGGATTGGCTTCACCTCGCGGCTTCGCTGCCCTCTGTTCCGACCATTGTATGACGTGTGAGGCCCCAGCCATAAGGGCCATGAGGACTTGACGTCATCCCCACCTTCCTCCGGTTTGTCACCGGCAGTCTCATCAGAGTGCCCTTTCGTAGCAACTGATGACAAGGGTTGCGCTCGTTGCGGGACTTAACCCAACATCTCACGACACGAGCTGACGACAGCCATGCAGCACCTGTGCTCAGGTTCCCTTGCGGGCACTGCCTCATCTCCGAGGCATTCCTGACATGTCAAGGCTGGGTAAGGTTTTTCGCGTTGCATCGAATTAATCCACATCATCCACCGCTTGTGCGGGTCCCCGTCAATTCCTTTGAGTTTTAATCTTGCGACCGTACTCCCCAGGCGGTCTGCTTCACGCGTTGGCTTCGTTACTGAGAATTAAATTCCCAACAACCAGCAGACATCGTTTAGGGCGTGGACTACCAGGGTATCTAATCCTGTTTGCTCCCCACGCTTTCGTGCATGAGCGTCAGTTGCGTCCCAGGGGGCTGCCTTCGCCATCGGTGTTCTTCCACATATCTACGCATTTCACTGCTACACGTGGAATTCCACCCCCCTCTGACGTACTCCAGTCGGACAGTCACAAATGCAGTTCCCAGGTTAAGCCCGGGGATTTCACATCTGTCTTACCCAACCGCCTGCGCACGCTTTACGCCCAGTAATTCCGATTAACGCTCGCACCCTACGTATTACCGCGGCTGCTGGCACGTAGTTAGCCGGTGCTTATTCTTCAGGTACCGTCAGCACTCCGGCATATTACTCCGGAGCTTTTCGTCCCTGACAAAAGCGGTTTACAACCCGAAGGCCTTCTTCCCGCACGCGGCATGGCTGGATCAGGGTTGCCCCCATTGTCCAAAATTCCCCACTGCTGCCTCCCGTAGGAGTCTGGACCGTGTCTCAGTTCCAGTGTGGCTGGTCGTCCTCTCAGACCAGCTATTGATCGTCGCCTTGGTGAGCCTTTACCTCCCCAACTAGCTAATCAATCATCGGCCGCTCCGTCTGCGCCGGGCCTTGCGGTCCCCGGCTTTCACCCTCAGGTCTTATGCGGTATTAGCCATCCTTTCGGACGGTTGTCCCCCACAAACGGACACGTTCCGATGTATTACTCACCCGTTCGCCACTCGCCATCAGAGAGCAAGCTCTCCATGCTGCCGTTCGACTTGCATGTGTAAGGCATGCCGCCAGCGTTCAATCTGAGCCAGGATCAAACTCTTCACTTGAATCCTGCTTTTTGGTCGTACTCAAATCACTCGCAGAAACTGACTGAGATAAATCTCAATCATTTCTTTGGCTTAAAGTCTGAGTACTTCCGATTTTTTTGCGTTTCCATGAAGAAACTGCATTTTTCAGAAGCACCCACACTTATCGGTTCGTCTGTTTCAGATTTTTAAAGAGCGTTTGTTGCCGTTTCGTCGGCGACAAGGTTGCGTATACTACACAACCGTTTTTCGTTTTGCAAGTCCCTCGGAAAATTTTTTTGTTTTCTTTCGGCTTTGCGCCTTCGTCTTAACGGCGAAGGGTGCGCATTATGAGCGCGCGTAAAAACGCTGTCAATAACTTACGGGAAAACACCTAATTCAAAGTCTTCCCGGCAGACTCCGGCAGCGGCACCACGCCGATCCCTTCTTCGACGAGCTCCCGGGCTTCCTTTCTTGTGCACATGCCTTTGATGAGGCGCTGCGGCATGGCGCCGCGGTACATGGCCCGGGCCTGACGCGGAAAATCCTCCCCCACGTCAACCGCAGACTCCGCGGCTTTCCGGACGCCTGCAAAAAAGCGTTCGGCAGCCTCGCGTACGACACTCTCTTGAGCAGAAACTGTTCTGTCGGCGTCTTCTGAAGCAGAAACGTCAGCTCCGATGTGCGCGGCCGTGGGCATGCGCTTAACATCGCTTGTTTCGCAGTACGGACAGACAACAAGGCCGCGCGCGAGCTGCCCGTTGCAGTCTTCAAGGCTCGAAAACCACGCTTCAAAACGGTGGCCGTGTGTGCAGCTCATGTCAAAAATCTTGATGCTCATCGCTTGTCTTTCCCGTATACCTCACGCATTGTAGTCGGGCCGATACCTCATTTTTCAGCTGGAAAAAAGCGTCAGCGAAATGTATCCGCAGCCGCCCGTCTATTGCCAACTGCAACAGGAACCCCCCGCGGTTAACAAACTGTTGCGTTCACTGACAGTCGGTTTCAGCAGGCGGGCTCTCCGTCCTATAAAGTGCGTCTCCGAGGAAAGGACAAATCCTCGAGTGATTCTCCTTTGGTTACTTTTTTCCGGCAGAAGTTCTTCGAGCTTCTGCCGTTTTTTTTCGCGTCGGGCCCGCTGCGCGATACACTCACGGGCAAGAACTTTTTTGAGAAGGAACCGCCAAGTGTCCAATTTTCCGCGTCTTATTCTCGGACTTTCCGCCGCAGGCCTGATTCTTGCGGGCTGCAGCTCGTTTCCTGCCATGACTGACAAAGACAATACGGCCGCAGCTGCCAGCGAGGCTCTTCAGCTCACCGACACGAGCTGGATGATGAAACTGCCGAAAAACTCCCAGTGCGATGTGCCGCCGATGATTGAGTTCGGCGAAAAACAAGCCTCCGGCGACATGGGCTGTAACCGCTTTACTGCCTCTTACAGCGTTGACGGCACCAAAATTCAGTTTGACCAGGTCGCAGCCACCCTGCGCATGTGCGGCCCGGAATACATGAAGCTTGAAGACCAGATGCAAAATCTTCTCAATGCCGCGCGTTCGGCCAAGCAGACAAAAACCGCCCTCACCTTCTTTGATGAAGACGGCAAAGAAATCCTGACGCTTGTACCTGAAGAAGCCGGCGCCTGCGAATAAAGAGCGCTTTTAAGTCAAACGCCGACGGTTGGCCCGCCGGCGTTTTTCTTTGGGATTAATGCGCCGCTTCCCAGTTGTCGGCCACCCCGACCTGCGCGATCAAAGGCACCGAAAGCGAAGCCACAGAAGCCATCAGCCGCGGAAGCGCTTCAGACACGGCCGCCACTTCTTTTTCCGGCACCTCAAGCACAAGTTCATCGTGCACCTGCAGAACCATGCGGCTTTCCAGCTTATTTTCGGTAAGCCACCGGCTCACCGCAGTCATCGCCATCTTGATGAGGTCGGCTGCCGTTCCCTGCATCGGGGCGTTAATGGCCGCGCGCTCTGCCGCGGCACGCATCTGCGCGCGGGCACTGCGGATATCGGGCAGCCACAGCCTTCTGCCGAAAGCGGTCTCAACAAACCCGTCGCGGTGAGCGGCCAGGCGCGTCTCTTCCATGTACTTGGCGACTTTGGGATAGCGGGCAAAGTACTGCTCGATGTAGTTGGCGGCCACAGACCGCGCCACGCCGAGGTTTTGCGCAAGCCCGAAGGCGCTCATACCGTAAATGAGACCGAAATTGATGACTTTAGCCATGCGGCGCTCGTCCGCGGTCACATTTTCGGGCGCCACGCCGAAGACTTCCGCCGCGGTCGCCCGGTGAATGTCTTCCCCGTTACGGAAGGCTTTAAGAAGCCCTTCGTCACCGGAAATATGCGCCATGATTCTCAATTCAATCTGCGAGTAGTCGGCCGAAATAATCCGGGAGCCCGCGGGCGCCACAAAGGCCTCACGGATTTTGCGGCCCTCAGGGGACCTCACCGGAATATTCTGCAGATTGGGGTCCGAACTTGCGAGGCGCCCGGTGACGGCCGTTGCCTGACCGAATGTCGTGTGAATCCGGCCGTCGGCGGGATCTGCCATCAGCGGGAGCTTATCCGTGTAGGTGCCCTTGAGTTTCGTGAGACGCCGGTAGTCCAGAATGAGTTTGGGCAGCGGATAATCAAGCGCCAGTTCAGTGAGAACTTCTTCGTCCGTCGAAGGCGTTCCCGAGGCCGTCTTTTTCTTCACCGGAAGCCCGAGCTTATTAAAGAGGACGTCGGCAAGCTGCTTGGGACTTGCGGGATTAAAGGGGGCGCCCGCCAATTCCTGAATCTTGGCTTCAATCCCCTCGATTTCTTCGCCCATCGCAGAAGACAATGCCTTGAGTTTTGCGATGTCAACGTCTACGCCCGTGCGCTCCATTTCCCCCAAGACCGCACAGACCGGCAGTTCAATGGTTTCATAAATGCGCGTGAGGCCGGCGTCCGCGGCCATCCGGGACTTCATGACGGCAGCAGCCGTTCTCAGACACGCCGCTGCCGTCGTGAGAAACGCCCCGACAGCGGCTGCGGACATTTGAGACACCTTCTTTTTCTGCGCGCCTTTACCCAGGAAATCCTCTTCCGAGGGAAGCGCCACGGCACAGTAGCGGGCCGCAAGTTTCTGCAAATCGTGCTTTAAATGCGCTTCAAGGACGTAACTCATGAGCATCGCATCACCCGAAGCAGCACATTCGGTAATGCCGAAGTTTCTTAACACGTGGCGCGCGTACTTGAGGTCATGCATGACTTTCGGCGCGTCCGACGCAAACCAGGGCGCAAGGCGCTTTATGTCGTGAGCGGCGAGGTTTTTGCCTTCTTCGTGCGTCACCGGCAGGTAATAGCGCTCCAGAGGCGTTACCGCGAGACCGATCCCAACCGTCACATCATGCAGGGGATTCATACGGTCGGTTAAAAGCGTCACCGCAACCGGCGGCTCCTGAGGCTCAATACGGGTAAGACGCGCGATGAGTGCATTGAGTTTTTCCGCGTCATCCACGGTTTCAAAACTTCCCGCCTGCGCGGGATCCACCGCCACCGCGTCCGCCGTGTCAGCGGGCGCCGCAAAGAGATCCGTCTGAACCGGAGCAACCGTTGCCGCAGCCGCTGCCTTTGATTTGGGTTTGCCGGTTTTTGCCGCTCCCGCGCGCATCTCCCAGCGCGTGAAAAAGGCGGTGAGTTTTTCTTCGTCCACCGCACCTGCCACGAGCTCTTCGGGCTTAGACGGCAGTTCCACGGCACAGTTAATCGTCACAAGCTTTCGGGCCGTTTCCAGAAACGGCAGCCCCGCGCGGAGGTTTTCGCCGATCTTGCCCTTCACTTCCCCGGCGTGCGCAACGAGGTTGTCAAGGCTCCCCCACTCGTTAATCCATTTGGCGGCGGTCACCGGTCCGCACTTATTGATCCCGGGGACGTTGTCGACTTTGTCACCCATGAGCGCCAGGTAGTCGATGATCCGGTCCGGAGCCACACCGTACTTGGCCTTGACGCCCTCAGCGTCCAAAACCTGGCGCGTCATGGTGTTCACAAGCCGGATACGTCCGTCCACAAGCTGCGCGAGATCCTTGTCGCCGGTCGCAATAAACACGTCCCAGCCGAGAACGTCCGCGCGTTTGGCGTAAGTTGCGAGCACATCGTCGGCTTCAACGCCTGCGATCTGAATCAGGGGCCAGCCGGACAACCGGACCATTTCCATGATGGGCTCAATCTGCACCCGCAGGTCATCGGGCATCGGCGGGCGGTTGGCTTTGTAATCGGCAAAAATCGCGTGGCGGAAGTTTTTCCCGGGCGCGTCAAAAATGCAGGCTTTGTAGTCAGGCTGAACAAGAGAAGCCACATTCTTGAGCATCCCGTTAAAGCCCTTGATGGCGCCCGTGGGCTCCCCGTTACTCGTCATCAGAGGGGGCAGCGCATGGTAGGCGCGGAACAGATAGTTGGATCCGTCGACAAGCAGAAGTCTGGGCATGGTTCACTAGAAAAATAGGTTTGTCCGCGCGATTTTAAAGCGCGCCCGCCTCTGTCCGAAAACGCAATTCGCGCGCTTTCGGGAAAAATGCGTGTTCTATTGAGCCCGTGCATGATGCGGCAGGGCCCGCGAGTGCATAATAGATCTAACGAAATGACCGGCCGCGGCGTTAAGCCCGAAGCGGCCCCTTAAAGCAATACCGGCGGCACAGGTCCGCCAAAGGAAGTGCCATGCGCCTCACACTTTTCACTGCACTGATGCTTGCGGCAGTCCCCGCTCTTGCCGCGCCCCTTGATGCGCCGCCCGCCTTTACCGGTAAAGCCGTTGAAGCGCAGCCGGTAACGGAGCCCGCAGCCAAAGCCCCTGCGGCCGACGGCTATAACGATCTTGCCCCCACCGAGGAAGACATGCGCCGCGCGCGGGCCGAGCGGCGTCACCAGTATTCGAGCCAGCCCGAACCCTATATTTCGCCCCGGGGCACCAAGATTGAGGAGCTCCATGACCAAAACAACCGTCTCACGGAGGTCCGTGTGACCCCGGGCACCACGGAAATTCCCTACACGATGAAAAACCGCAGCGACCGTCCAATTGACAACCGTCCGGGCGCTGATCCCCGCAGCACGCTTGATACGCCGAAATTCATTCAGTTCGGCTGGTAGCAACCAACCTGATTTTGTCCTATGGCTGTTTTTACAACAATTACCGAAACCGATGCACAGGAAATCCTGCGGCACTTCAGCATCGGCCCTCTGACCAGTCTGAAGCCCATCACAAGCGGCATTGAAAACACCAACTATTTTCTCGATACGCCGCAGGGACACTGGGTACTGACCGTCTTTGAAAAGCTCACCCCCGATGAGCTCCCCTTTTATCTGGAGTTCTGCGAGCACTTAGCGGGAAAAGGCTGCCGCGTGGCCTGTCCGGTGCGAACCTCTGACGGCAATCTTTTTGACTTCGTTCACGGCAAGCCCTACAGCATCGCCAACCGGCTTGAGGGTACGGACGTGCGCACGATGGGCGTGGCGGAGTGCCGTTCGATGGGACGGCTTCTTGCGCAGATGCATATCGCGGCCCGGGACTTTCACCGCTTCCAGGAAAACCTGCGGGGTCTGAGCTGGTGGCAGGAGACGGTTCCCAAGCTCAGGGACGTGGTAAGCGATGAGATCTACACGATGCTTACCAAAGAGCTCGCGTTTCTGGAAACGCAGGTGACGCTTCCCGCCTACCGCAGGCTTCCTGTGACCGCCTGCCACTGCGACCTCTTCCGTAACAATGCGTTAATCATGAACGCGGGAACGGATGCGGCTGAAGTTTCCGGCGTCTTTGACTTTTACTTTGCGGGCTGCATGCCCTGGCTCTACGACCTTGCAGTGACCGTGAACGACTGGTGCGTGGATGAGGCGACCGGACACTTCAATCCCGTGACGCTTAAAGCCTTTATGGACGCGTATAACGCCGTGCGGCCCCTCACGGCCGACGAAAAGGCAATGTGGCGCACGTGCTTAAGAGGTGCCGCAATCCGCTTCTGGATCAGCCGCCTCTACGACTTTTATAAGCCGAGAAAAGCGAGCCTCTTAAAGCCCCACGATCCGACGCACTTTCAGAGAGTGTTACACAATCGGCAGACGTGTGAGCTCTATTGGCCCGCGTCAAACTGATAAGCTACGATCAAAGAGCCGGAGACACTCTCTCCGGCCGTTTTTTTCTGTCCACTTTTTCAATGAACGACACCAATCACTCCAGACATCTCGGGCCCGCGGCGGGCTGGCTTTGGTTTCAGGCGGGGCTCGCGGCCGTGCGGCGCGAACCCCTGTCACTCGCGGTCGTCGCGATTTTTTACATGTCGACGATGGCCATTCTCTCGATCCTGCCTGTGGTGGGGTCGCTTGCGGCATCGCTTTTTATGCCCTTCGGGACCGTCTTTCTCGGGCGTGCGGTCAAGGTGACCATGCAGGGAAAGCAACCCGGGTTTGCGCTTTTGGCGGAAATCTTTCGTGATGCCCGCCACCGCCGGGCACTTTTTAACGTGGGCCTGGTGTTTGCCGTGGCGCTGTCGCTCACAAACCTCGTTTTTGACTGGCTTGCCGCCGATGCCGTTGCGCAGTGGGGGTCGCTTGAAAACGGGCGGCTTGACTGGTCAACGGTCTCGCAGCACATCCCCTACGACGCCATGATTGCCGCGGCCGTCATCTACATTCCGGCACTGATGGCGACGTGGTTTGCGCCGCTTCTTGTCTCTGAAAAATCGATGAGCGCCGGAAAAGCCCTCTTTTATTCCTTTTTCGGGTGCCTCAGAAACATCCTTGCCGTGATTGTTCTCGGGGTCGTTCTTTCGGTCGCAATCGGCGTTGCCGCAGCGCTTCTCGTCTTTCTTATTTCCTTTCTGGAACTCACGGGCTCAGAAATGTTTCTCATCACGCCCTTTGCCTTTATCGCGTCCACGATCACGTACGCGTGCTACTGGCCGATGTATCAGACGCTTTTTGAAGCCGTAGGTAACCGTGACCTCAGTCAGACGGCCGCAAACCAGCCCGATCTCTGAGCGTACCAGGTGACGGTGGCCTTAAAGGCCTCAGCAAAATCCGCCGACGCTCTCCAGCCGAGCTCCCGGCGGATTTTTTCTGCCGTAAGTGCATAGCGCCTGTCGTGCCCCGGGCGGTCCGTGACAAACCTGATCTGACCGGCGTAAGAGCCGGAAGCCTTCGGGCGCAGCGCGTCAAGCGTTCGGCAGATAAGACGAACGAGCGTAAGGTTGTCGACCTCGTGACAGGCGCCCACGTTATAAACCTCACCCACGCGGCCGCGCGAGAGCACTGCGTCAATGGCGGCTGCATGATCTTCAACGTAAATCCAGTCTCGGATGTTGCTGCCGTCGCCGTAGACCGGAAGGGGTTTTCCTGCAAGTGCCCGCCCGATCATCAGAGGAATCAGTTTTTCCGGATACTGATACGGCCCGTAATTATTGGATGAGCAGGTTGTGAGAACAGGCAGCCCGTAGGTTTCAAACCAAGCCCGCACAGCATGCCCGGCTGCGGCCTTGGAGGCGGAGTACGGCGAATTGGGTCGCCAGGGCGTCGCCTCGGTAAAAGGCGCTTCGCCCGGATTCAGTGACCCGTAAACCTCATCGGTACTCACGTAGAGAAACCGAAAGGCCGCCCGCTTTTCTTCAGAGAGTTTTTCCCAGTAATTCTGAGCGGCGGTTAAAAGCGTGACGGTCCCTTGGACATTGACGTCAAAAAAGAATGCCGGGCCCGTGATCGACCGGTCCACATGACTTTCGGCGGCCATGTGAATGACCGCGTCGGGCTGAAAGCGCGCAAAGAGGTCACAGAGCAGCGCGGCATCGCGGATGTCACCCTTTACAAAGTGATAATCGTCACGCGCCTCAAGACTTTTAAGCGCCGCGGGGCGCGCGGCGTAGGTAAGGGCATCGAGGTTCACGAGGGGGCCGCCCGAGAGCCTGAAGTGCCTCAGGATATAGTTCACCCCCACAAAGCCCGCACCGCCCGTAACGAGAATCACCGCACTCTCCTTAAAGCGCCAGATCCAGAAGCGACTTCGGTTTATACCCGATCGTCTGGATGCAGACCGGGGTCTGGTGTTTGGCAAGGCCCAGGGTCTCAGAAACCTTATCCGGGTCAAAGGTCATGCGCACAAGGCAATTCAAGGTGAGCGCCGCACAGGCCATATAGACGGCCTGCACCTTCACACCGACGTCGAGAATCCGCGCGCGTTCAAGCGCCACATCGGCTTTTTCCGAAAGTTCCGGCTTATCGACGTAACGGATGACGTTTTTGGCCATTTCCGTCACAAAATTTGTGGCGCGGTCGTTTGAAGCTACATAGACAATATGCACCGGCGCGTTTTTCACAAGGGGCTGCCACAGGCACAGGTCCTTACGGCGGTCGTGGTCCTTCACAAAAACGAGGGCCGAATTCTTTGCGTCCCAGAGCCATACGCCGTTTGCCTTTACGACGTAAAGGTCAATTTCCTGCCAGTTCATCGCTGAGGGCGTCGTGCGGCGCCCGTCTTTGCGGTTGATGCCGTCAGCGGCCCAAAGAACTGCGGCGAGGTCCTCGTCGCTTACCGTCTCATCGGAAAAATCGCGGCTTGTGCGGCGCTTTTCAAAGACTTCGGTTAAAGGCATCGTCATCACGCGGGGCGCGGCCAGACGGCGCATCGGCGGCTGCGGCGCCGCGGGCTTTTTGCGCTTTAAGGAGACCATACGGATTTCCTTTACGCGGCAAAGCCGAGCGTGACGCAAAGAAGGGGCGTTGCGTCCTCGCCCAAGGCCCGCGTCAGTTTCTCTGCGTCAAAGGAGCCGCGCACAACGCTTCCCAATCCCACCGCCACACAGGCAAGCTGCGCGGCCATTCCGCAAAAGCCCGCATCGTACTTCACGTAGTCTTCAATACCCGCCGCCTTTTTGTTGTCCGCGGCAATCACGAGCGTCACGGGCGCGGTTTTCACAAAGTCCTGATCGGTGGTGGAATCCGCACGGGCGTCGCCCGCGTGCGTGCAGACAAGTGCGTTTTTCACGGGGTCATAGCGCCAGACGCCTTCACTGTCCAAAACGTACGCCGTCATTTCCCGCCTGTCCATCGTTGTGGGAACCGTAAGCTTTCCTTCAGCTGACGACGTCCCGCACGTGCACCAGAGCACGTGCGCGAGAATCGAAGCGTCCACTTTCTGATCGGAAAATTCCCGCACGGAACGGCGCTGGCCGACCGCGGCAATCAGTTTCATGTCCGCTGCAATCGGTGCCGGAAGTTCCCGCACGTCCCCTCTTTTGAGTGTCTGCATTTGTCGTGTCCTTCGCTGCGGCACCGGCAAAAGCACGGTGCCCTGTAAATGTTGCGGCAATTTTAGCGGTCTGCCGTGCCTTGCTCCTTGTCTTAAGATTATGCGGCGTACCGCGTTTACCCATATGCGTTTTTCGGATTTTCTCTGCCATGCCGCCCGTCGTTGCCGCCACGCTGTTTCCCGATGTTTTTGTCCTTGAGCCTGCGCGCTTTAAAGACAACCGCGGCGAATTTCTAGAAGTCTTTAACGCAGAAGACTTTGAAGCGGTGTTGGGGCTCACGCCCGCATTTGTGCAGGATAACGTCAGCGTAAGCCGCAAAAACACCGTGCGGGGCCTACATTGGCAGGCTGCCCCTCACGGACAGGGAAAACTTGTGACCTGCGCGACCGGCACCGTCTTTGACGTAATTGTCGATATCCGCCCCGAGTCGCCTGCGTTTCTTACGGCACGCACCGTGGTGCTCTCGGGCGAAAACCGCCGGGTACTCTGGATTCCCGCGGGCTACGCCCACGGCTTTGCAGCGCTTGAAGACAACACAACGGTTTTCTACAAAGTGACGCACAAACGGGTCCCGGCGGCCGAGCGCACGGCGCTTTGGTGCGATCCGGCGCTCGGTATCCAATGGCCGGTTGCGGCAGCCGATTCGGTCATGTCTGAAAAAGACCGCCGGGCCGCACCGCTTAGAACCGTTCTCGGGCTTTAAGAGAACATTTCGCTCATTTCTTTGGAGCGCGCCGCACAGGCCTTGACGGCCGCCTCCACCGTGCCGCGAAAATCGTGCGCTTCAAAGGCTTCGATGGCCTTGGCGGTGGTGCCGCCCTTACTTGTGACGTTCGCCCTTAACTGCGCAAAGTCTTCGCCGGACTTGCGCGCAAGTGCCGCGGCACCCTCCACGGTGGATAACGCCATTTCGTGCGCATCAGCCGGTGTCGCTCCGCCCTTCACGAGCGCATCCGCCAGGGCTTCCATAAAAAGAAAAACGTAGGCGGGGCCGGAACCCGGGCCCGAAGTCACAAGGTGCAGGCCGTCTTCGTGAGTAAGGTCCTTTACCTCACCCACGCTCTCCAAAACGGCATGCGCGGCTTTTCTTGCGTCTTCATCAACGTCAGAAGGCACATAAAGGCCGGAAAAGCCCTTTAACACCATGGCAGGCGTGTTGGGAATGGCACGCACGATGCGTTTGTGGTTAAGCCACGCTCTGAGAACCTCGAGCTTAACGCCCGCGGCAACGGAAAGCACAAGCGCCTTTTCGCTCACAAAGGGTTTGAGCGTTTCACAGCAATCCTTGAGCTTCTGAGGCTTCACGGCAAGCACCACAACGTCCGCCTTTTTAAGCCACTCTCCCGCCCCCTCAAACCCCACGGCACCGTAAAGCGCATGGAGTTTTTCGCGCTTTTCCGGATGCGGGTCACTTACCCAGATCGTTTCACCGTTGACGCCCTTGGCATGCATGCCGGCAATCATGGCGCCCGCCATGTTTCCGCCGCCGATAAACGCAGTATTCACTTCGTGCTCTCCCGAAAGGTTGTTGTATGGCTGGTCATTGTAGGACGCCCGCCGGGAAAAACTGCGTACACTTAACGCATCATCAGCGCCCGCAGACACTTCCCGTGCGCACCGTCTCCTTTTTTGAGGAAATGACATCATGTCCGAATCACCGCTTATTTCGGTTAAAGAGCTCGAGGCCGAACTCTCTGACGACAATCTTCTCATTCTTGACGTGCGCGCAAGCCTCACGGACCCGGCTGAGGGCCGCAGACTCTATGAGGCGGGCCACATTCCCGGCGCGCGCTTTACCGACTTGGAAAACGATGTCTCTGGCTGCCGCTCGGGCACCAACGGCCGGCATCCGCTGCCGGATTCCGGGCGCTTCTGCGTCAATATGCGGCGTCTCGGCTTAAATCCCGCAAGCCGCGTGGTGGTCTATGACCAGGGGGATTGCAACTTCGCGGCGCGCCTGTGGTTCACCCTGCGGTGGGTGGGCTTTAAGCACGTGCGGGTTTTGGACGGCGGCTGGGCCACCTGGGAAAAGGCAGGGATGGCGGTGCAGACCGAAGAGCCCGCGTGGGAACAAGGCACCTACCGCGCCACCGCGCCCTTAGAGCGCGTCTTTGACGATGATTTTGTCGAAAAGAACCTCGCCGAGCACGGGCCCTATGTGCTCGTTGACGCCCGCTCGCACGAGCGCTTTATCGGGCAAAACGAAACGATGGATCCCGTCGCAGGCCACATTCCCGGGGCGTTGAACCGCCCGTCAGCGGAAAACATCGGCGAAAACGGGCTTTTTAAGGCGCCCGAGATACTCAAAAAAGAATTTGAAGCCGTGCTTGCGGGCCGCGCAACTGAGAACGTCATCAACTACTGCGGTTCCGGCGTCACCGCCTGCTGCAATCACCTGGCGATGCGCGTGGCGGGCTTAAAGGACGCGGGCGTTTATGTCGGAAGCTGGTCTGAGTGGGTCGCAGACGAAAACCGTCCGGTTGCAACGGGCGACAACTGACCGGCCTTAAAACTCATCATCATCAAAACGGGTGTTTGTGAGATCAGGCTCCCGCCACCCGGCCCGCGCATAAGCCTCATGAAGCACCTCGGTGCCGAAGGCCTTGTAAGCCGCGGGGTCTGATAACGTCCGCCGGTAAGCTTTGGCACCGGCAAGCCCGTTTAAAAGCCCGAGCATATGCCGCGTCGTTCCGCGTAACGCAAGGGGATCCGCGGGCACCTTTTCCTTGAGATAGGCCGTCATCCGGTCGATGATTTCGGAGCGCGTCACGGCCCGCACCGTTTCGTCTCCGAAAAGCCGGGCGTCGACGTCCGTTAAAATCCACGGATTCTGATAGGCCTCACGCCCCACCATCACGCCGTCACAGCCTTCGGCAATGATTTCTTCGGCGGTTTCAAGGGTTTTCACGGCACCGTTTACGCAGATCACGGCCTCAGGATAATCTTTTTTGAGCGCATAGGCGTAGTCGCGCTTTAAGGGCGGCACCTCACGGTTTTCCTTGGGGGAAAGGCCCTTGAGCCACGCCGCGCGCGTATGCACGATAAAGACGCGGCAACCCGCGTCAAAAAGCGTGCCCACAAAGTCACGCACAAAACCGTACGAATCCTCTTTATCGACGCCGATGCGGTGCTTGACGGTGACGTCGATATCGACGGCGTCACGCATCGCCTTAAAGCAGTCAGCGACGAGCTTGGGTTCGAGCATGAGGCACGCGCCGAAACTGCCCCGCTGCACGCGCTCAGAGGGACAGCCGCAGTTAAGGTTCACTTCGTCGTAGCCGCGTTCGGCAACCCACTTTGCGGCCTGCGCGAGTTCCGCGGGGTCACTGCCCCCCAACTGACAGGCAACGGGGTGTTCAACCTCTGAAAACCGCAGCAGCCGGTCACGGTTACCGTGCACGAGCGCGGGTGAGGTAATCATCTCCGTGTAAAGCCTTGCGTGACGCGAGAGCGACCGGTGAAACACGCGGCAGTGCGTGTCCGTCCAGTCAAGCATCGGGGCAACACAAAAGCGCCAGCGGCGGGAAAAATCGGCGTCAGGCATAAGCTTTACGAAGAAAAAGGAAAGACTAACGGTCAGGACTTGTCGGGAAACGTCCCGTCAACATAAATCCACACGCCGTCCCGCTTTTCAAAGCGGGAAATCTCGTGCATGCGGAAAGCCCCTTCACGGGTGCGGCCGCGGGCCACAAATTCCACGGTTCCTTCCGTGGGCGTCTGAAGCGCCGCGTTTTTGACGGTCAGCCCGAGCCACTTCACTTTATCAGCCCCCTCCATGGGGTCTGCAGGGTATGTCTCAGGCGCCCAGGTAGCGCGGATCCAATTTTCACGCCCGAGAACATAGGCACTGTAGCGTGAGCGCATGAGTTCTTCGGGCGTCTCAGGGGTTTGGCCCCCGTCAAGAAAACGCCCGCAGCAGGCGGCAAAGTCCTTGCTGCTGCCGCAGGGGCACAGTGTGTCGGGCGTTGTCTTTTTAGTCATGACGGCAAATTAAAGCGTCATTTCATCGCGTTCGGCACGCGAAGCACGGCGGCGTTCGAATTCCTTCAGCCAGCGCTTTCTCAGGCGGATGGTCTTCGGGGTGATTTCCACGAGTTCGTCGTCGTTAATGAATTCCACGGCGCTTTCAAGCGTGAGCTGCACCGGCGGCACCAGGCGGATCGCTTCATCGGTGCCGGAAGCACGGATGTTGGTGAGCTGCTTGCAGCGGATGGGATTCACAACGATGTCGTTTTCACGGGAATGTTCGCCGATGATCATGCCTTCGTAGAGGGCATCACCGGGGCTTACGAACAGACGGCCGCGCTCCTGAATCTTCCAGAGCGCATAGGCAACGGCGTTACCGTCATCCTGGCTGATGATCGCGCCCGAGCGGCGTTCACCGACCTCACCCTGCTTGATGGGACCGTAGTCGTCAAAGACGTGGCTCATGATGCCCGTGCCGCGGCACATCGTCATGAACATCGACTGAAAGCCGATGAGGCCTCGGGCCGGAATACGGTATTCCAGACGCACACGGCCCTTACCGTCGGGCTGCATATCCTGCAGATCGCCCTTGCGGCGGCCGAGTTCTTCCATGACGGCGCCCTGATGCTCTTCTTCGACGTCCACCGTGAGAAGCTCATAGGGTTCCTGCTTTTCGCCGTTAACCATTTTGAGCAGTACGCGCGGACGGCCCACAGCAAGTTCGTAGCCTTCGCGGCGCATGTTTTCAAGCAGGATCGTGAGGTGCAGTTCACCGCGTCCGCACACTTCCCAGACCGTTTCGTCCGCGGTCGGCCGCAGACGCATGGCGACGTTACTCTTCAATTCACGTTCCAGACGTTCACGGATCTGACGCGAGGTGACGAACTTACCTTCGCGGCCCGCCAGGGGCGAGGTGTTCACCATGAAGTTCATGGTAAGCGTCGGTTCGTCGACTTTAAGCATCGGAAGGGCTTCAGGGGCCGCGGGGTCGGTGATCGTCGTACCGATGTTGAGGTCTTCAATACCGTTCACGAGCACGATGTCGCCTGCCTGCGCGAAGTCCACAACCTTACGGTCAAGACCTTCAAACTGCAGAATCTGATTGACCTTGGCGGGCTTGGGGGTGTCCTCCGGCCCGTTCATGATCACAACGTTCTGACCGGCTTTGAGAATACCGCGGTGCACACGGCCGATACCGATTTTGCCCACGTAGCTCGAGTAGTCCAGAGAGCAGATCTGAAGCTGCAGGGGCGCTTCGGTGTTGTCTTCACGCACGGGGACGTACTTAATCACCGTGTCAAAGATCGCGCGCATGTTGCCGATCTTTTTGAGTTCTTCGACGTTGTCGGTGTAACCGGCGTAGCCCTCAAGGGCCGAGGCGTAAATCACCGGGAAGTCGAGCTGATCTTCGGTGGCGCCGAGTTTGTCAAAGAGGTCAAAGGTCTGGTTCACAACCCACTCGGGGCGGGCACCGGGGCGGTCAACCTTGTTGATGACGACGATGGGCTTAAGGCCCGCTGCGAGGGCCTTGCGCGTCACAAAGCGGGTCTGCGGCATCGGGCCGTCCACCGCGTCCACGAGAAGCAGCACGCCGTCAACCATCGAGAGCACGCGCTCGACTTCACCGCCGAAGTCCGCGTGCCCCGGGGTATCGATGATGTTGATGTGCACGCCTTCGTATTCGACGGCGCAGTTTTTCGCCAGAATCGTGATGCCGCGTTCCTTTTCGATGTCACCGCTGTCCATCACGCGCTCATCGACCTGCTGGTTGCTGCGGAAGGTTCCCGCGCACTGCAGCAACTTGTCAACCATCGTGGTCTTACCGTGGTCAACGTGAGCAATGATTGCAATATTGCGAATAGCTCTTGTCATTTTGTGTGTCTTCCCGAGTTCGTCCCGCTTCAGGACGGGTCATTGTCTGTGTTTCTGATTAATCGGTACGGGTGAATGACGCCGCGTGCGTCGACCTTCACCACGCCCAGTAACTTCATTTCAGGCCCGTAGGCCCGTGCCTCACCGCGCACGGCACTTTTTAATGCCAGACGCTGTCCGTTTCTCAGACGCTCGGCGCCTGCGGCATCAAGCGTCACCGAGGGCAGCGTCTGCAGCAGAAAATCCGCTCCCTTTAAAAGCGCGCGGCGTTCTTCAATTGTCTGATTCTTGTCGTCAACCGCCGCAAACGGCACGGCGTCGGCGATTTTTAAGTCTCCCACTTCTGTGCGGCGCAGGGCCGTCAGATGCGCGTAGCAGCCGAGCCTGCGGCCGATATCGTCGGCCAAAACCCGGATGTAGGTGCCCTTCGTCACACGCACGTCAATGACGGCCTTATCCCCCTCAAAGGCCAGAAGCGTGAGGCTTTTGACCTCAACCTTACGGGGCTTACGCTCCACTTCAATACCCTTGCGGGCGAGATCATAAAGGTTTTTTCCGCCGTGCTTGACGGCCGAGTACATCGGAGGCACCTGTTCGATGACGCCGGTGAATTCCCCGAGAACCTTTACGAGTTCGTCTTTTGTCGGACGTTTGCTGCTGGTTTCCGTCACCGCACCGGTTTTATCCATCGTATCGGTGGCGGCGCCGAACGTGAGCTCAGCCTCATAGCGCTTGTCGGCGTGCAGCAGGTCTGAGGAATACTTTGTGGCGTTTCCGAACGCAAGCGGCAACAGGCCGCTTGCCATCGGGTCAAGCGTTCCGGTGTGCCCCGCTTTTTTGGCGTTAATGAGCCTGCGGGTAAGCTGCAGGGCCCAGTTTGAGCTCATCCCTGCAGGCTTATCCAGCAGCATCACGCCGTCAATATCGTCACCCTTTGCGCCCATCGCCGCCTCTTTATTCGGTCTTGCCTTCAGAGGCTTCGTTGCGCCGGGTTTCCTGCATTGCCTCTTCAATCACACGGTCCATGGCAAAACCGCGCGCCACACTTTCGTCCAAAACAAAGTGAAGCGTCGGTACCGTATGGATCGTGAGCTTTTTATAGATGAGGCTTCTTAACATCCCCGCGGCCGCATTCAGACCCTCGCGGCACTTTTCCTCGTCGCACCCGATGGTGGTGAAGAAAAGTTTCGCGTGCGCGTAGTCCGGTGTGATCTCACAACCCGTGATCGTCACCAGTCCCACGCGCGGATCGCGCACGTTCTGCGGAATGAGTTCGGCAATGTCGCGCGCGATCTGGTCGGCGACCCTCAGCGCTCTGCCCGGCTTTTTTGCTTTAACAGCCATCAGCATCCACCTCAGAGCGTACGGGCCACTTCGGTGACTTCGAAGATTTCAAGCTGGTCGCCCACCTTGATGTCGTCGTAGCCCTTAAGCGACAGACCGCATTCGTTGCCGGCCTGCACTTCGCGCACATCGTCCTTGAAGTGTTTCAGAGACGCAAGCTCCCCGGTCCAGATGACGACGTTGTCGCGCAAGAGGCGCGCGGACGCGTTTCTGCGCACCACGCCTTCCATGACGCGGCAGCCGGCAATAAGGCCCACCTTCGGAACGCGGATCGTCTGACGGATTTCGAGCATACCGATCACCGTCTCGCGCTTTTCCGGCGAGAGCATGCCGCTCATGGCCGCCTTCACATCATCGACGGCGTCGTAGATGATGTTGTAGTAGCGCATGTCAATGCCGTCCTGCTCCGCGAGCTTACGGGCCGCAGCATCAGCGCGCACGTTAAAGCCGATGATGACGGCTTTGGAGGCCGCAGCAAGGTTGACGTCGGTTTCGGAAATACCGCCCACGGCACTGTGGACAACCTGAACGCGCACTTCGTCGGTGGAAAGCTTCGTCAAAGCGTGCACCAAGGCTTCCTGAGAACCCTGAACGTCGGCCTTGATGATCAGAGACAGCGTCTTTACTTCCCCGTTATTTTCGCCGGAGAAGAGGTTTTCAAGTTTTGCGGCCTGCTGACGCGCAAGCTTCACGTCACGGTACTTGCCCTGACGGAAGAGCGCGACTTCGCGGGCCTTGCGTTCGTCCGGAACCACAATGAGTTCGTCGCCTGCGGCCGGGACGTCGGAGAGACCCTGAATTTCCACGGGAATCGAGGGACCGGCGCTCTGCACCTGCTTGCCGAGTTCGTTCACCATGGCGCGCACGCGGCCGAAGGCCTGGCCCGCCAGAACAATATCGCCCTTCTTTAAAAGGCCGGACTGAACGAGAACGGAAGCGACGGGGCCGCGGCCCTTATCCAGTCGGCTTTCAATGACGATACCCTTGGCGTTACCCTGATCCGGGGCTTTCAATTCAAGCATTTCTGCCTGCAGCAGAACGTTTTCAAGGAGTTCATCCACGCCCTTACCGGTCTTGGCGGACACCGGGCAGAACGGCACGTCGCCGCCGAAACTTTCAGGAATCACTTCGTTCTGAACGAGTTCGTTCGTAACGCGTTCAACGTTGGCTTCGGGTTTATCGATCTTGTTGATCGCAACGACCATCGGAACGCCGGCAGCGCGGGCATGCGCAATGGCTTCCTTGGTCTGGGGCATCACGCCGTCGTCGGCTGCGACCACCAGAATCACGATATCGGTTGCCTGCGCACCGCGGGCACGCATGGCGGTAAAGGCTTCATGCCCCGGGGTATCCAAGAACGTGACGATGCCGCGCGGCGTTTTCACATGATACGCACCGATGTGCTGCGTGATGCCGCCCGCTTCACCCGCGGCAACCTTGGCGCGGCGGATGTAGTCCAAAAGCGACGTCTTACCGTGGTCAACGTGACCCATGATCGTGACGACCGGGGGACGGGGCACGGCGGGGTACTGCTCGGCACCCTCTTCGATTTCACCCAAGAGCGCTTCCGGATCGTCGGCCTTGGCGGCAATCGCCTTGTGGCCCATTTCTTCAACGAGAATCATGGCCGTATCCTGATCAAGCATCTGATTGATGGTGACCATCTGGCCCATCTTCATCAGAACCTTGATGACTTCGGTGGCCTTCACGCTCATCTTGTGCGCGAGATCGGCAACGGAAATCGTCTCAGGCACGCTCACCTCACGCACAACGGGTTCCGCGGGCATCTGCTGCACGCTTTGCTCGTGATGGTGCTGCTTGCGGCTGCGGCCTCTCCAGTTGTCATCTCCCGAGTCATCGCCGCCGCGGGTCTTGATCGTGCGGCGCTTCTGACCTTCGTCATTCCAGCCGCGGTCGTTGTTGCGTTCGCCCTTGCGGCCCTTGCCGCCCTTTTTGGGCTCGTCGTTGCGGTCACCGGAAGCCGCCTTTGCGGGCTTGGCTTCGGTCTTTTTCTTCGCTTCAGCCGGCTTAGCGGCAGCGGCCGTTTTTTCCGCATCCTTGCGGTCGTTCTTATCGCCGCGGTCGGCCTTTGCCTTTAAAACGGTCTTGGGCTTAGAAAGCATCTCGCGGATTGCCGCGGCTTCTTCCAAGGCCTTTTTGCGGGCCGCGTCACGACGGGCCCGTTCTTCAGCCGAAACCGCAGTTTCTTCTTTTTCCGCGGCCTTCGGGGCCACGCGCTGAGCGGCAGCCTGTGCACGGCGCTTTAATTCCTGATCGAGCTTTTCGCGCTCGGCCTTTTCCCGCTCCGCCTTTTCACGGGCGGCCTTGGCGACAGCCTCTTCACGAGCCTTGCGGCGTGCGGCCTCTTCGGCAGCGCGCTCGGCAGCCGCGGCTTCGCGGGCCTTTTCTTCGGCGGCGGCCTTTTCGGCGGCAGCCTGCTCGGCAGCTTCCCTGGCGGCTTTTTCAGCAGCAGCCTTCTGAGCCTGCTGAGCCTTGGCTTCTTGAGCGGCCTTGGCGGCTTTTTCCGCTTCCGCGGCCTTCACGGCTTCCGCGGCCTTTGCGGCGTCGTTTTCGGCCTGCGCTGCCTGCGCCTGCTTTTCTTCCAGAGCGCGGCGTGCGGCGGCTTCGGTTTCCGCGCGCGCAGCGGCAATGGCGCGGGCTCGCTCATCGTCCTGACGGGGCAACTTCACGAAGACGCGGCGGCGGCGCACTTCCACTTCAATCGTGTGCGCTCCGCCCTGGCCGTCCTTCTGACGGATGGTGGAGGTTTCGCGGCGCTTCACAGTGATCTTGCTGGGACGGTCGGGCACGCGTTCGCTTCTGAGGCTGTCCAAAAGCCGGCGCTTGTCGGCTTCGCTTAATTCGTCGGTCTCGCCCGTCTTTTCAATGCCCGCGGCTTTGAGCTGCGCGAGCAGCGTCTGAGCGGGGATCTTCATTTCCCGGGCAAGATCGATAACCGTATTGTTTGCCATATTCTTTTCTTACTCCTGCCGCTGACCGCACCGCAACCGCGGTTGTTTCCGGTGCCTGCCGCCCGATTGACTCACCGGGCGGCTCACGGCCGTTTTCCTTATCGTTAATCGAACTTGTCCCGGACTCACTCGGCCCAGGAAGCACGTGCCGCCATGATGAGTTTGCTGGCGGCTTCTTCATCAAGCCCCGTCTTTTCGACGAGTTCTTCGGTATCCAGATCACCGAGCTCATCGGCGGTCTTCACACCCGCGCCCACGAGCTTACTTGCAAGGTCATTGTCCATGCCTTCAAGCGCAAAGAGCGAGGGGTCGGCCTGACGGAGGTTCTCCTCACGCTTTAAGGCGCGGGCCAGAAGCACCGTACGGGCCTTTTCGCGCACTTCGGGGAGCTCTTCATCGCTAACGAGCCCGAGGCCCGCGATTTCCTGTTCAGGCACGTAGGCGAGTTCCTCGAGGCTGTAGATGCCGTCCTCAAAGAGCGCGCGGGCCGTGTCTTCGGAAATACCGAGTTCGCTCACGAATTCCCCGGTCGCAGCCTGCATTTCGTCTTCACGCTTCTTGTCGGCTTCTTCTGCCGTCATGATGTTGATCTGCCAGCCGGTGAGTTCGCTCGCCAGACGCACGTTCTGACCGCCCTTACCGATCGCAACGGCGAGGTTGTCTTCGTCGACCGTCACATCCATGCTGTTGGCGTCTTCGTCGGCCAAAACCTTGCTCACCTTCGCGGGCTTTAAGGCTTCCACAATGTACTGCACGGGGTTTTCGTCCCAGCGCACAACGTCGATGTGTTCGCCGGCGAGCTCGTTGGTGACGGCGGTGACGCGCGAACCGTGAATACCGATGCAGGTCCCCACCGGGTCAATACGCTTGTCGCGGCTCATCACGGCAATCTTGGCGCGCATGCCGGGATCACGGGAAGAAGACTTGATTTCCACGACGCCTTCTTCGATTTCCGGCACTTCGAGCTCAAAGAGTTTGTTCAAAAACTGCGGGCAGGCACGCGACAGAATCACCTGACGGCCCTTGGTGTTTTCTTCGACCTTGAGCACAAAGGCACGCACGCGGTCACCGTTACGGAGGTTTTCGCGCGGAATCATTTCGCTGCGGGGCAGAAGCGCTTCAAGGCGGCCGATTTCAACAATGGCGCCGTCCTTCATCACGCGCTTGATCTGGCCGTTGATGATCTGCTCGTCGCGGGCGAGGAATTCCTTGAGGATCTGTTCGCGTTCGGCGTCCCTCAAACGCTGCAGAATGACCTGCTTGGCGTCCTGGGCAAAGCGGCGGCCGGAGCTGTTGATGTTTTCAATCGGCTTTTCGATGTAGTCGCCCACCTTGATCTCAGGATAGTCGTCGATCACGTCGGAGAGCATCTCCTCGCGGTCGGGCTGCTGCAGGCCTTCGTCGCCGCTCACCACAACCCAGCGGCGCTTGGCGGTCCAGTCACCGGTGCCGCGGTCAACGCTCACCACCACATCGGCGTCTTCACCCGGGAACTGCGCCTTTTTCACGGCGCTTGCCAGAGCCGTTTCAAGCACGCCGAACACGGCAGACTTTTCAACATTCTTTTCGTTGGCCAGTACATCGACCATCTCGAGCATATCTCGGCTCATTATTTCTTCCCTCTAAAATCGAGCTCAGCAATCAGATTGGCGCGGTCCACGTCAACCAGGTCAAATTCCACAACCACAGGCGCCGCTGCAGGCGTCTTCGCGGCCTTTTTCTTATCCCGCACGGCCTGCGAGGGCGTACGGGCGATATGAAGTTCCTCAAAGCTGAAGCGCACGCGGGCTTCACTGCCCTCGCCCTCAACGGCAAGGATCTTTCCGTCAAGTTTGCGGCGGCCGGCTTCAGGAAAGCCTTCGGCGTGCATGGGCTCGTAAAGTTCCACGTGCGCGGGCGACCCCACAAAACGCTTCCAGTCACGGGCGCGCTTTAAGGGGCGCTCCACGCCGGGGCTGCTTACTTCCAGGCGCTCGTAGTCGACGCCCTCAACGGTAAAAAGATGCGTGATCTGGTCGCTCACGGCTTCACAGTCGTCCACGGAAATACCGCCTTCGCGGTCCGTGTCGATCGTGATGCGCACAAGCCCCCTGGCGAGTCGCTCGAAGTCGACAAACTCGTAGCCGAGGCCCGTGACCGTGCTCTCGATCAGTTCAGTGATTTGCGCTGTGCTCTTAGGCATTGATGCGAATCTTGTGCGGGGGGATTCCCCGAAAAAACCAAAAAAAAATGGGCACACTGCCCATCCCTGTTCCTTTCCCGAAGAAAGGGGCCTCACGACAAAACTGCCTGCCGTCAGACCTGAGTGAGTAAAGCCCGCAAAAACCGTTTCACCGGGAAACGCCTCTTTGCGCCGCCGCGCGTCCCCTTAACGGGGCCACGTGCCGGACCGCTCAGCTTCTGAAAACCGAGCGGCGCTTTGTGAAGACCGCCGCGGCCGCATGAAAAATGCGCCCCGACGTCTCCGTGCGGGGCGCATTATACGGATTTTTGTTGTTTTTTCAACAGCGAAGCGCTGTTTTTCCGTGTTTTTCAGCCAACGCTTTCCGGTTAACCGCGGTTACGGAAATTGCGCCTTCCGCCCTGATGCTGGCCGGAGCGGTTGCCGCCGCGGTTTTTGTACTGCGACTGCGGCTGATCGCCGTAGGCCGAGGGACGCCCCGCAAAGCCGCGGGAATAAACGTTCTGCGCACCGTCGAGACGGCCGCTCGCTATATAGTCCACGGTACTGGTCATCGAATCGGGCTGCCAGCTTTTTCCCTTATTGCGGGGTTTGCCGCCGAAGGGTTTCTTTTTAAAGCCCCCGTTATTAAGGGGGTTGCCGCCCTTGGGTTTATTTCCCTTATGAAAGGGCTTGGCGCCCTGCCTGGGATTGGCCGTTGCGCCCTGCGCCTCAAGGTCGCTTACCCAGGCCTTCACCCAGTCGCCCGCAAGTTCTCGCGTAGCGCCCTTGGCAAGGTCCTTCGGCAACTGCACTGCGCCGTAACGCACG
Source organism: Duodenibacillus massiliensis (assembly GCF_928721995.1). Taxonomy (NCBI): domain Bacteria; kingdom Pseudomonadati; phylum Pseudomonadota; class Betaproteobacteria; order Burkholderiales; family Sutterellaceae; genus Duodenibacillus; species Duodenibacillus massiliensis. The sequence continues at coordinate 2,113,256 of NZ_OV788642.1, read as the reverse complement.
CGGATCAAGCGGCTCACCGTCAATCCCACCGCTTCAAACATGCGGCGCACTTCACGGTTGCGGCCTTCATTGATGCGCACAAGGTACCAGTGGTTGAGCCCTTCGCCGCCCTTGTCGGTCAATTCAGAAAATGCCGCGGGCCCGTCTTCGAGCTCCACGCCCGACAAAAGCGCCTCACGGCCTTCTTCAGTGAGTGTTCCCGCGGTGCGCACCGCGTATTCGCGTTCAATCGCGTAGCGCGGATGCATCAGACGGTTGGCAAGATCACCGCTGTTGGTAAAAAGCAACAGCCCCTCGGTATTAAAGTCCAGACGCCCCACCGCAATCCAGCGGCCGTGGCTGATCTTAGGAAGGTTGTCAAACACCGTGGGACGTCCCTGGGGATCGTCCATACTGACAATCTGACCGGTGGGCTTATGGTAGACAAGCACTCGCGGCACGCGCTTGCCGCCGCCTGCGCTTTCGGCCTTTTTCACAATACGGCCGTTCACGCGCACGATGTCGGCGGGAAGCACACGCTGTCCGAGATGGGCGGGTTCGCCGTTCACAGAAATCCGGCCCTCAAGAATTAACTGCTCCATGTCGCGGCGGCTTCCGAGACCGCAGTCGGCGAGAACCTTCTGCAGTTTTTCACTCTGCGCAATGAGCGCTTTTTTTGCCGCTGCCTTACCGCGCTTAAAAACGCGGGGGTCAAAGACATTGTCGGCCATCATGCCGCGGGTAAGCGTCTCTTCGTCAGAAGCGGCCGGCATTTGAAGGGCCTCAGCCGGAAGTTCAGCCTGAGGATCGTCCTCAGAAACCGCCTGGGGCGCTGCGGCCGCCGGGGAGACTTCCTCTTCAGAGGGCACGTCAGCAACCGCAACAGTTTTCTCCGTCTCCGTCACCGCCGCCTTTGTGCGGGGCTTACGGGTGCCGGTTGACGCAGCCTTTCGGAGCTTGCGGGCAACCGGCTTTACTTCCTCAGCCGCAACCGCTTCGGCGGCAGCCTCAGAAGGCGCGGCATCAGCCGGTGCTCCCCCGGCAGTCTCCGCCGCTACGGTCTCTGTCTTCTTACGGCGCACCGTGCGCTTTTTGGCGGCGGGCTTAACCTCTGCCGTTTCCGCCTCTGCCGGCACAGCTTCCGGGGCGTCCTTATCCGCTTCAGCCGCCTTCGTTTCCGCCGTCTTTTTCACGGACTTTCGGACCGTGCGCTTTTTGGGCGCGTTTTCAGGGGCCGCTTCGGGCACCCCGGCTTTTTTCACGGCCGTACGGCGGCGCCTCACGGGTTTTGCGGAGGCTTCGTCCGCTTCGGGCGTAACAGCCGCGGATGCGGCTTCAGAAACTTCGACTGACTTTTTAGATTCAGGCATCTTTTTTACCTTCGTCGGCTAAAAGCGGTTTCTCTTCGGCAAGCGGCAGTTCAGGCGTCTTTTGTTCGTCCGCCTTTTTATTCTTGTCCGAAAAGTCCAGTTCAAATTCTTCGACTTTGGGTTCTTCGCCCTGTAAGGGCGGCAACTGATCAAGGCTTTTTAAGCCGAGATCATTTAAAAACTGTGCGGTGGTGGCAAAAAGTGCCGGACGCCCCGGCGACTCTCTGTGGCCAATCACTTCAATCCAGCCGCGCTCTTCGAGCTGTCTCAAGGAATTGGGGTTCACGGTCACACCGCGGATTTCTTCAATATCACCGCGCGTGGCAGGCTGCCGGTAGGCAATGATCGCAAGCGTTTCCATCACCGCACGCGTGTACTTCGGCGCCTTTTCTTCAGAAAGCCTGACGAGATACTCGCCGACCTCCGGTGCACTCTGAAAACGCCAGCCCTCCGCCGTTTCAAGAAGGCGCAAGCCCCTGTCCTGCCAGAAAAGGGCAAGCTTACCCACCTCCGTCAGGATTCTGTCCTGCGTATAGCGGTTTTCAAACAAGCGGGCGAGCTCAGCCGTGCTGAGCGGCCTGGGGCTCGTCAGAAGCGCAGCTTCGATCACAAGCCCGGGATTATTTGCCGGATTCACGAAAACAAACGGTTGAGACTGCGCCGGGCGCAGTGTTTGCTCACAAAATAGGAAAGTGTGCGGAAAAATCTCAAGGGTTCCGCCGGATTTCGGCCTCATGCCGCAAGCACAGTGCGGTTTTCCCCGCAGCGGGGACGCAAAGCTGTGCATGACGGGAGCAGACTCTGCCGCCCGGCCGGCCCGACGTTTCTTTCAACGCAGGCGGACAGATTGTAGAGCAAAGGCGGCGTTACGCCAAACAGCGCGGTAGCATGCGGCCTGCCAAAAAGAAACCGGAGAAAAAGGCGCGTCTTTCTCCGGCTTTTCGTGTTAACTCAAGGAGAACACGGAGTTACTTTTTCGCAGCGGCCTTCTTGGCTGCGGGCTTTTTGGCTGCAGGCTTAGCGGCTTTCACGGAAGCCTTCTTGGCGGGGGCCTTGGCTGCGGGTTTTGCGGCGGGCTTAGCCTCTGCTTTCTTAGCGGGAGCCTTTACGGCCGGCTTCTTGGCAATCTCAGCCTTTTTGGCAGGAGCCTTTAACGCCGTTTTGGCTGCGGGCTTCTTTGCAGGAGCCGCTTTCTTGGCGGCGGGTTTTGCAGCAGGCGCCTTCTTCACCTCTGCCTTCTTGGCGGCCGGTTTGGCAGCAGGCTTTGCCGCGGGCTTTTTCGCGGCCTTTGCCGGTGCCGCCTTCACAGTCTTCGCGGCGGGCTTGGCAGCGGCTTTTTTGGCCGGGGTCTTGGCGGGGGCCTTCTTTGCGGCGGCCTTAGCTGCGGGCTTTACTGCAGCCTTCTTTGCCGGGGCCTTCACAGCCTTTTTCGCAGCGGGCTTTTCGGCTTCTTCTTTCTTGGGAGCAGATTTCACGGCAGCCTTTTTCACCGGAGCTTTCTTCGCCGGGGCAGCTTCCTTGGCTGCGGGCTTTTTGGCGGCAGCTGCCGGCTTTGCGGCTTTCTTCGCGGCGGGCTTTTTCGCGCCGGTTACTTCCGCAACGACGTCAGCGACCTTGGCCGTTGCTTCCTGTGCAAGCACCGCACCGGCTTCGAGCATCTGACGGGCCGTGTCGTAGATTTCCTGCGTAAGGATTGTGCCGACCTTACCGCCGGCACCTTCGGCCTGTGCCTGGAACTTCGTCACGGCCGCGCTCAACGTCGCGTATGCCTGCTTAAAACCTTCAAAACTTTTGTCCGAAATCTGGATCGACATAGCCCATCCCCACGGGAAATTGTTGTAACGCTTTCAACATTAACACTGAAAAGCAAAAAACATACAAAGAAAAGGGACAGAATTTCCTTTTTCAATCAACGGCGTGACTAAAGGGCAACACCAAAGCAAAAGCTAAAAAGCGCGGTCTCCGCTCCCGCGGCACTTTGCGCCGCTACAAAGGGGCGCTGCAGGTGTTCTCAGCACTCACGCTGAAGATGGTTTGATTTCTTTATTTTCCCTTCTTTTATCAATTGAGTATTAGTCATCCGACTTACACCGAAAGCGTGTTGCTTAAAGGCTCAATAGATTGGCGGATGCACAAGCTCTACGCAATGTTCTTTTTGTTGTGTTGTTGACAGGAACCGCTGTAGTGTCAAGCCTGTAACCAAGAACTTCAAGAGCTTCGGCGATTGTCTCAAACTTGGTCGGAGCTCGGGGAGAGAGGATTCTTGAGGCTTCCTGACGAGTGATGTGCATTGAGGTTGCCAAATCCACAGGCCGCCAATTCTTCTCCACCATCGCGTTAATCAATTGGACCTTGAGAGTTTGGAGATGAGAAAAGGTCACGACTTCCTCTTTCCTTTTTCCAGAAAGGGGAGCCGGTCCTGGGAATTTTTCGTGGAATTGAATGCAATCTCCCAGGATTAGCAAGAGCAAATCTTGCATTTCCTCTTTTGCTTTTTGCAACGTGTTCCCTTCGGCGACAGCCGACGGAGAATAACATGACAACACGTAGCGCCCGGTTTCCGAGTCAATTTCGCATTCACATGGGAACAAGTAGCGCATAGCAAAACCTTTTTCGATCTGTCGAGGCATGAATTGCGGGACGGGCGGGAGACCACCCCGCCCTAGCTACTTAAGAGTCAGAGATCCCTAGAGCCTTGAGCGTCTTTTTGACAGTCAAGTTTGAATACTCTTGAGTTGGATGACGCTTGAGAGTGGTCATAGAAATTCCGCGAGGAAACCCGCGTCTTCAGACGCGGGAGGAATCGCGGCCATCCTTTCTCAGTTCAGTTAAAAACATTTTTGACGGATACCTCACGGGCTCCGTCTGCTCGACCTTGCGGTCGGTGGTGATCCTTCGCCAATGTTGGAAGGGGTTTGTTGTCTGAAGAACCGCTCCTACCTCTCAGAGCTTTTAACCGCAGACCGCAGAGCGCGGGACTAGGATCGACATCCCACGGTGCCTGTTTGCGCCCCGTCTTGCGACGGAACGGATTCCCAACCAACGGAGTCCGTCCGAAAACGGACTGAGGCTAGTCAACCAAGACTTGTTGCCAAGCCTCTGACTTCAGTCAGGGGTAGTTGACCGAGCTCTCCTTTAGTAGCTGACTCGAAGCGTAAAACAATTTGCCTGCGTTGTCAACAAAAAATATTACACGCGTAATGATTTTGGAGGTGTCATGTTGTACTTGAAGTGGGCGGCCTTTTTTTGTTGCCGTCTTTTTTAATGGAAATCGTGGGCAAGGTCGGTGCGCCGATTCTTGCCTTTTTTGTGCGTTCAGACGGGTGGTTGCCGCATTGGCTGTGGTGGTTTCAGCCCCCCGACAACAGTTGCGACGGGGACGAAGGCCACCGCGCCCGATGGCCGCGAGACGGGTGGTTTTGGGCGTGGGCGAGACGGACGGCGTGGTTGTTCCGCAACACGGCGTACGGATTCCACATTTACGTGCTCGGCATCAGCGTAAAGGCGGCCGACTACGTGGCCATCTTCGGCGACCCGAAGATCGGGGATCGGACGGGCATCAGCGGGTGGTGTCGGTGGAATGTTTACCGTGGGGCGAAGTTGATCGCGTGGCAGTTCTACTTTGTGCACCACTACAAGATTTTCGGGGTATGGAAGTGTGTGCGACTTGGGATCGGTTGGAAGTGTTGGGGCGTCAAGCCGTTCAATGCTCAGCATTGGCTTTACTTTCACCCGCTCAAGGGCTCGGGCCGAAACGGGTGATCTATGCTGGAGAGGATGCACATGACGCCGGACTTTTTGCCTGATGGCACAGAGAAAATACTAGCCGCTGCCGTGGGCGCACTCACCGGCGGCCTTTCGTTTTTTTCGGGCTCGATACCAAGCCGCTCATCATTTGGCTCGCGATCTTTGTCGCCGCAGACCTCTTGACCGGCATGTCGGCCGCGTTCGTCAAACGCGACTTTGAGAGCCGGATCGTGTCGCATGGGCTTTTGAAAAAGGGCCTGATGTTTGTTGTCGTGGGCTTTGCGCACGGCCTTGACGTGCAGTTTGCCTACACGCTGGGCTATCTCGCCGTATTCCAGGGCATTGTCATCGCGGCCTACGTCTTCACCGAGCTCATGAGCATCATCGAGAACCTCGATCGGATGGATCTCGGCGGCTGCATCCCTCCGATCATCCGCAAGGCACTAAAACAGATCAACACTCGGCTGGACGAATCAGTTGAAAAGATCGGCGACAAGCCGAAAGAAGGACCTTTACAAAAATGAAAATCAGATACTTTGACACAAAGGAGCTCGCCAGCAAGGACGGCCAGCGCTCTCCGTTCGGGGAGCAGCAGGTCAGATCAGAACTGCTCTTTTTATTGAACCGGATCCGCACGGCATGGGGCCGCCCGATTATTGTCAACAGCGCTTATCGCTCGCCGGAGCACAACCGAGCCGTTGGCGGCGTGGAGAACTCTTACCACGTCCGGGGCCTCGCGGCTGACATCCGTCCGGAGCATCAGGAAGACCTCCCGGCACTTCAGGATCTCTGTTTAGAACTTAACGCTGACGGCGGAGTGGGGCTTTATGACAGCTTTGTCCATGTTGACGCGAGAGGCTTCAAAGCTCGCTGGGACAACTGCAAAAAATGACCACGGCTGAGATCCTCAAATACGTTTTTATTTTTTTCAAGGAGTACGCCATGCACAGCGAAGACTTTCAGAACTGGCTTAAGAAAATCGGCGTGAAGGCCGAAGACCTCACGCGTGACGCCTATGAAAAACTCAAGGCCGAGAAGGCAAAAATGGACACAGAGACGCGCCGGAAGTGCAGGCTCTTTTGGGCGACCGTGTCGGTCGTGACCTTCCTCATCGGCCTCTGGCTCGGTCATTTGTTCTTCTGATGACAAAGTGGCTCTACCTCGCTGCTGGCGTGGTCGTCTTCGGCGCCGGATACGTCTTTGCTGACGCTCTGCGCACAGCGGACATCGAGCGCCTTAAAGCCGATTACGCGCAGGCCGTGGTGGAGTGCCCGCCGGCGCCGGCAGTGCCTGCGTCTCTTGTGAGCGACAAGTCGCAGAATGTCGCCGGCTTCTTGCAGAGAGTGCAGGCCTTCTTGAAGAAGGCGGCCGCATGGTCGGAGGGCTCAACGCCGACCGGGCAGCCGTCCTGGAAGCGCTAAAACCCCGGGAGGGTTTTCTGAAAATACCTACCCTATTTTGCAAAAACCCCGCGGGCTTTATGCCTGCGGGGGACGATTTTTTTGTATCCGCTGGGGAAATCGACGGGGAAACTGTGTGGGGAAACCTCGCCGAAGGCGTCATTTCCACAGGGCTCGAATCCCTCCTTCTCCGCCGAATCCTGGTTCTGAAACAACCGGACTCTTGCCTCCTGCATCGGTCTCCCTGCGCAAAGACCACCCCCTCCGAAAACGGCGTTTCTCTTTTCGCCGCTCTTTTGCTATCATGCGCGTTCTGTCCTCTTTGGGACAACCACTGTGCGGAAGGGTGGCAGAGTGGTCGAATGCGCCGGACTCGAAATCCGGTATACGGTTATACCGTATCGAGGGTTCGAATCCCTCCCCTTCCGCCATCTAATGAAAAAGGCTCGCGACTCGCGGGCCTTTGTTTTATGCGCCTTCCGCGCCTTTTCCAACACCGGCGCACCTTCCGACGATTTTCCGATCTGTTTCGTCGTGTGTCATCGTGTCTCATAATCTCCCATAAAATAGACCTCGAATCCCAGTATTCCCCACGCGTTTGGGGAAACTTTTCCCACACTTTCCCCAAAAGTCAAAAAAGTGTGGGAAACCAAAACGCGTGGGAAACAGCGTCAGGAGCGCTCTTTTTGTGGGAAACCGTCCGGAGACACAGTCAACTACCCCTGACTGAAGTCAGAGGCTTGGCAACAAGTCTTGGTTGACTAGCCTCAGTCCGTTTTCGGACGGACTCCGTTGGTTGGGAATCCGTTCCGTCGCAAGACGGGACGCAAACAGGCACCGCGGGATGTCGATCCTAGTCCCGCGCTCTGCGGTCTGCGGTTAAAAGCTCTGAGAGGTAGGAGCGGTGCTTCAGACAACAAACCCCTTCCAACATTGGCGAAGGATCACCACCGACCGCAAGGTCGAGCAGACGGAGCCCGTGAGGTATCCGTCAATGGAGAACACTTTGAAAGTTTTTGTGTTGAATATGCGCGGGCAACCGCTCATGCCGTGCTCCCCGCCCAAGGCGCGTAAGCTCCTTCGGGCCGGGAAGGCCGTGCCTGTGCGCCGAACGCCCTTTGTGATTCAACTGACGGTGCCGACGGGCGAAACCAAGCAGCCGATCACCTTGGGTGTGGATGCGGGCTACAAGCACGTCGGCCTGAGCGCAACGACCGCCAAGGAAGAGTTGTTGGCTTCTGAGGTCGAACTGCGGCAGGACGTGACGGGCTTGCTCTCGGATCGCTTGGCACTTCGCCGCGCCCGACGCAACCGCAAGACGCGCTACCGCGCACCACGCTTCGACAACCGCGTTCGATCGAAGCACAAGGGCTGGCTTGCGCCGTCCGTGGAGAACCGCATTCAGGCGCACATATCGCGCATTGAAGCGGTTTGCCGAGTGCTTCCGATCACCAAAATCGTGATTGAAACCGCATCCTTCGACATTCAGAAGATCAAGGATCCCGAAGTCGAAGGCACGGACTATCAGCAGGGCGAGCAGCTTGGCTTTTGGAACGTACGCGAATATGTGCTGTTCCGCGACGGTCACGTTTGCCAAGCCTGCAAAGGCAGATCGAAAGATCTGATTCTCAACGTGCATCACATTGAGAGCCGGAAAACGGGAGGCGACGCGCCGGGCAATCTCATCACGCTGTGCGAGGCGTGCCACAAGGCGTATCACGCAGGCAAGTTGAAGCAGTTCAGTCCCCGGCGCGGCGCTTCTTTCAGGGCAGAGACTTTCATGGGCCTCATGCGTTGGACGGTGCTCAACCGCCTGCGCGAGCGCCATCCCGAATTACCTGTCACGAATACCTACGGGTATCTGACCAAACACAAGCGCATCGTCGCGGGCTTGCCGAAGACGCATTGCGCGGACGCTTTCTGCATTGCTGGCGTCCTCGACGCAAAACGTCGGGGCGAATACCTGTTTCAGAAACAGACACGCCGCCACAATCGCCAAATCCACAAGCTGACGATTCTCAAAGGCGGTGTGCGCAAGCGCCATCAGGCTCCGTACCTAGTGCACGGCTTCAGGCTCTTTGACAAGGTGCTGTGCAAAGGGGAAGTCGGCTTTATTTTTGGCAGACGCTCCTCGGGTGCATTCGAGGTGCGCCGTCTGGACGGTACAAAGATTTCTGCCGGTATTTCCTACAAGAAACTTTCGCTTCTTGAGAAGCGAAAGACGTTTTTAACCGAACTGAGAAAGGAGGACCGCGATTCCTCCCGCGTCTGAAGACGCGGGTTTCCTCGCGGAATTTCTATGAAATCAACCATTCCGAACCTTTGCATAAAGACGTCCAAGGGCAGGCAGTATTACGTCGCCCGGGTGACGATTGACGGCAAGCGCATCGACCGCAGGCTAGGGTTAAATACCCCAGTTAGCGAGGCAACAAGCTCAACCGCAAACCCGCGCTAGACACAAAAATCCACACACACCTGCGGTGGTAATGCGGTTGCATAATTTGAAGCTGTGTGATCAGTTGAGCGAGTAAAAGGTGCCCAAAAGGCACCTTTGGCATACCCGAAAGAAATACAGAAATGAAAAGCCCGATCCACCATGGATGCGGGCTTTTTTTGTTGATCCGGCTTACTCAACCGTCAGCGTGAAAGACTTCCCCAACTTGAGCATCGCGGCTTCCACGGCGTCCACACTGGCAACGTCGTTTACCAAGTCAACCAATCGCGACGCGGCCGTAAAGGATATTTCAAGTTTTTTTGCCACATCGGTAATGCGCAGGCCTTCGCTGACCATGTAGTTCCAGAGCAGGATTTTTGCCTGAACCTTGGCCGGCATGTAGTAAGGCTCCTCGCCTTTCCGAACCTTTGACGGCAGCGGGATGGCCTTCTTTTTACGACGATAGAACAGCATCATGCACGCGGGAACAAAGTCTGCAGCAAGTTTGTCGGCTTCTTCACGCGTCGCTGCTTCGGCCTTGTAATCGGGGATGTCACGGCAGGAAACCTCAAACGACCCGCCGGACAACTGTTTGATCGTGACACCGTAAAACATATAATCCTCCTTGGAGGCGATGATGTGCGTGTGGTAGGCCTCCCCCTTGCGGGGGAGGTGGTTTTATCGAGATTTCTTAGAGCGGTTACTCGGTTTCCGCTTTTTCTCCTTCACCTTGCGGCTAATCTTGAACTTGACAATCCCGAGATTAACCGTGGCTGAGAAGCTTTTAATTACCACTTGCACATGTCATCACCTCCTTTTGTTTATGGAATAATTACACAGCAACTGTTTTAAAAAATCAAACAGCCAGTGTATTTTTATTGTATTCGGGGCCTCTCAGGCGCTAGTCACCCGGACGCATACAGCCGCAGGAAAATCCTGCGGCTTTTTATTGGGTCTCGCAATGGCAACCGCAAAGAAGAAACCGGCCGCAAAGCGTAAGACCGGACGGCCCACCAAGTACACGAAAGAGCTCGCAGACAAGATCTGCATGTTGTATACGACCAACAGTATTGAGGCTCTCAACCGTGGCGTTCGGAAGGTAGTCAAAACTCGAACCTTGTTTCCGCATGAAGAATCCGCCAAGAAGCTGATTTACTTGGCACTTCAGCGCATTATGGAAAAATGGAAGCTGCCTGTTCGTGCTTGGAGTGAAGCCATGCCGGTGTTTGCAGCCATGTACGGTGAGTGATTTGCCGCTGGGCAGGCTTAATAGCCGCGGAGTACTGAAACAGTGTTTCAGCATAGCAGTTGCAGTGTTACAACTTAAGGAGGCGAAACTGCGATTTTTCCGGTAGCGGCGCGCCGCTGCATAGCCGCCCCCATGGGGGCGGCTTGACAGCCCCGAAGTACCTGGGGTTAAATACCCCTGTTAGCGAGCCAACAAGCTCAACCGTAAACCCGCGCTAGACACAAAAATCTACACACACCTGCGGTGGGTAATGCGGTTGCAAAATTTGAAGCTGTGTGATCAGTTGAGCGAGTTAAAGGTGCCCAAAAGGCACCTTTGGCATACCTGAAAGAAACAGCAAGAGAAAAGCCCGATCCACCAAGGAAGCGGGCTTTTTTGTTGGTCACGGCTCCTTTTCAAGCGTCAGCAACAATCGGAACCCGAGCTTGCTCATGGCCTCTTCTATCGCCTCTATGCTGGCCTTGTCTTTGGACAGATCAACATACCGCTGAGCCTGAGTCTGTGTGATGTTGTTCATGCGGGCGATGTCTGCGACCCGGTAACGGTTTTCGACCATGTAGTTCCAGAACAGAATTTTCGCCTGCACGCGAGCCGGGATGTAAACCGGCGTCTCCCCGTCCTGAAGCGGGCTAGGCAGCGGGATGGCGCGGCGCTTCTGACGGTACAGAAGCTCCATCACTCCCGGGACGCACTGAGCGGCCGCCGTGACAGCTCCTTCCAGTGTCGGATCCTCGTAAGTGCATTCAGGAAGATCGCGGCAGGTGACAACGAAAACATCCCGATCAGGGGACTTGACAACTTTGATGCCGTAATACATATACTTCTCCTTGGACGGTGAGGTTTGTGGATGCCTCCCGCTTTGGCTTTGGCTTTAGCTTGATTCTGATCTTGAGCCTGATAAACACGAGATTTAAATCAGCTTCGGCCGTTATGCCTTTTACTTTCAGATCCACATATCTCACCTCCTTTATGAGATAGTATTGTACATAAAGGGCTTAAAAAGCAAAGCAAATAATGTAAAATATAGACCGGTTTATCCGGCCTTTTTTATTGGGCTACGCAATGGCAACCGCAAAGAAGAAACCGGCCGCAAAGCGTAAGACCGGACGGCCCACCAAGTACACGAAAGAGCTCGCAGACAAGCTCTGCGAACTGCTTGCCGAAGGCAAGTCGATCAACCAGATCAGCAAGATGAGGGGAATGCCCCATCGAAGCACGGTCTGGGGATGGCAGGACGAGCATCCCGAGTGTTTCGACAAGACAGCGCGGGCGCGCGCGAGGTGCGGACGTCTACGATGAGAGACGGCGTCAGAGCGCCACCCGTCTCATCGACATTGTGGAGGCCGCAGTCAAGTCGGGCATCGAAATCCCTAAAGGCGTGGTCGAAGGTCTGAACGTCGCCATGAGAGAAGACACCCGCAGTGCCGCGAACCTCAACCCGCAACGCTTCTCAGAAAAGCAGAAGATCAACGTCAATTCGACGGTGACACAGCCTCAGACAGTGTCCATCGTCAACGACCTCAAAGAGTGAAGCATGGTAGCAGCCGGACGCGCTACCTGGTATGCAAAGGCTCGCGCGGCTCGAAGAAATCGAAGACAACCGCCCTGAGGTTGATCGTCAACCTCATGAGCCACCCGGAGGCGCATGCCCTTGTGATCCGGCGCTACGCCCGATCTCTCCGCGACTCGTGCTTTGCTGACCTTGAGTGGGCCATTCACCGACTCGGCTTTGACAGCGACTGGCGCGCGACTGTGAGCCCGCTTGAGATCGTCCGGATCAGCACCGGGCAGAAGATCCTTTTCCGGGGCCTCGACGACGGCCAGAAGGTGACGTCCGTCACGGTGGCCCAAGGCGTGCTCTGCTGGGTGTGGTGCGAAGAAGCCTCTCAGCTTGAGAGCGAAGCCGAATTTAATAAGCTCGATCTCAGCATCCGCGGCCAAGTGCCGGCGGGTCTGTGGAAAGAGATCGTCCTGACGCTCAATCCTTGGAGCGAGACGTGGTGGGGAAAACGCCGCTTTTTTGACAAGCCGAACCCCGAGGTGACGGCGCTCACGACCACGTACCTCTGCAATGAGTTTTTAGACGACAAGGACTGGGCGCTTTTTGAGGACCTCCGGGTCAACTTCCCTAGACGCTACCGGATCGAAGGTCTGGGCGAATGGGATATCGCGGAGGGCTTGATCTATCCGGATGCGAAGATCGTGAGCTTTGACCGCGAGGCCATGAAGAGCCGGCGCGACCTTAAAGCCTTTTACGGCGTGGACTTCGGCTTCACCGATCCGACTGCGTTTGTGGGCGGCTTCTACGATCCGGCCCCAAAGACCGTTTTTTTGGCCTGGGAGATTTACGAGCGCGGGCTCACGAATCAAGCGCTTGCCGCCCGGATCAAAGGCTTCGGCCTCAGACGCGAGAAGGTCACCTGCAACAGCGCAGAACCGAAAAGCATTGAGGAGCTCAGGTCTGCCGGCATCAATGCAGTGCCGGCCGCAAAGGGTCAGGACAGCGTGCGCTACGGCATTCAGCGGCTCCAAGGCGTGCACGTCGTGGTGCATCCGGACTGCGAGAACGTGGCGCACGAGATTCAGAACTATGCCTGGGCGAAGGATCGGGACGGACATCCGACCGACAAGCCCGAGCACGATTTCAGCCACAGTATGGACAGCCTGCGCTACGGCGTTGAGCCGTTGTTAACAGGAGCTAGCTCAGTATGGGAGCGAAAGATGTTTTAAACCGATTTCTCGGCCACGTGACCGCCAAGCGCGTCAATGCCGCGAGCTTCATGGCGTCTCTGCCCGGGGCGCCCGGCTCCACAATGGAGTCGCGCCAGCCGCTCTCGCAGGATCAGCTCAAAAAGCTCTACCGGACGAACTGGATCGCCCGCAAGGTCTGTGACCTCTACGCCGCCGACATGGTCTCGGCGGGCGTGGAGTGGGACATCGATGCCGACACCTCAGAGCTCTTGGAGAAAGAGTTTCGGCGGCTTCAGGTGTGGGGTGCGCTTGAGCAAGCGGTTAAGCTCGCGCGCCTTTACGGTAGGTCGATCATTCTGATGGGGACGGCCGCGCCGGACCCGATGAGCCGCTCAACACGGGCGAAGCCCTCCTCGGCCTGCGGGGCTTTGACCGCTACGAAGCAAAGCCGCCCCCGAAGGGACGGCCCGTAAGCCCGGCAACGCTCAGGCGTTATTTTGCCTGCGTTCTCTGCCGCACGGTCTCAAACAGGCAGATGCCGCTTGCCACCGAGACGTTGAGACTTTCCACGGTCCCCAGCATCGGGATTTTCGCAAGCTCATCGCACCTCTTGCGGGTGAGCTGTCGTAGCCCCTCGCCTTCGGCACCGAGCACCCAGGCAAAGGCGCGCTTCTGGTCAAAGTCATAAATCGACTTTTCCGCTTCTCCGGCCGTTCCCACCACCAGTACGCCCGCTTCCCGAAGTTCCACAATGCTTGCGGCAAGGTTGGTGACGCTTACAACGGGCACTGTTTCCCAGGCGCCTGCGGCAGCTTTGGCCGCTGCCGGCGAAAAAGAGGCCGAGCGGTCCTTGGGCGCCACAACCGCCTGCACACCCGCGGCGTCCGCGACACGCAGGCAGGCGCCGAAGTTACGGGGATCGGTGACGCCGTCAAGAATCAGAAGCAGTGTCTTATCGGTGATGCTGTCAAGCAGCTCATCAAAGGTGAGCGTATTGACGATTTCGTCCGCGAGAGCCACCACACCCTGATGCGGCAGATCAGGCGCAAGGCCGTCGAGCCTTCTGGCATCGGCCTGCACAACCTTGATGCCGGACTTATTGAGCCGCGCGCAGCACTCATGCATGCGCTTGTCGCGGCGCTGCGCGTCCACATAAACCACCTTCACACTCTCGGGCTTTAATCTCACCCGGGCATTAACGGCATGAAAACCTGCCAGAACGACCTGCTTACTCATGATTTTTTCTCGCTTTATTTAGCTACGGTTTTGTTTTTGTTCTTATTCTTTTTCTTGCGTTTTTTACGGGGCTTGGGAAAGTCCTCGTCAAAGTCGAAGTCTTCCCGAAAGCTTGACCAGTCGTCTCCGTCGTCGTCATCGTCGTCGAAATCCCAGTCGTCAAACCGACGGCGCCCGAATCCGCGCGAACCAAAGCCCTCTCTTTCCCCGGTATAGATCGTAAAGTCCACGCGCAGTGTTTCGGTGTCAGCGCTTTCGACCGTGGCCTTCACGCGTTTACCGATATAAAACTTCTCGCGCCCGCTGCGCCCGGTCATGGTGTTTTCCGAGGCATCAAACTCGTAGTAGTCGGGGCCGATCTTTGAGACGTGCACGAAGCCTTCGACGTAAGGATCATCAAGCGTCACATAAAGCCCTGCGGCAATAACGCCCGTGACGGTCCCTTCAAAGGACTTTCCGCAAAACTGCGAAATGTAGCGGCATTTAAGCCAGCTGACAACTTCGCGCGAAGCATCATCGGCACGGCGCTCGGCCGCAGAGCAGATGAGCCCCAACTCACGCCAGGCTTCAAGCTGCTTTACCTGGCGCGCAGCAACCGGTGTCTCACGGTTTTGGGCGCGCTCTGCATTTTCCCGCGTGAGTTTGCGGCCGTTAAAGCCGTCCATGAGCCGCGTGAAATCCCCTTCAAAGACGGGCGAATACTTGCGGCGCGACAAAAGCGCACGGATCGTGCGGTGCACGAGAAGGTCCGGATAGCGGCGAATGGGCGACGTAAAGTGCGTGTAGGCAGGGTAATTGAGACCGTAGTGTCCGCAGTTGTCGGGACTGTAGACCGCGCGCTGCATGGAGCGCAGCATGGCGGCCTGCACGACGTCGCTCACCGGGCTCTCCTTAAGGCTTGCAAGCACCTTTTCAAAGTCAGCCGCCCCGGGTTTATCGCCGCCCCCGAGCCTCAGATGCATCGAGGAAAGCGTCGCACGTAATGCCGCAAGCTTATCGGCGGCCGGCGGCTCATGAATCCGGAATAAGGACATCGCCTTTTTGCGGCCGATAAAGTCCGCGGCACAGACGTTGGCCGCGAGCATGCACTCTTCAATGAGGCGGTGCGCGTCGTTATGGTCTCTGCGGTGAATGGCTTTAATGAGGCCCTTTTCGTCGAGCTCAAACTGCGTTTCCGTCGTCTCAAAGTCAATTGCACCGCGTCTGACGCGCGCGGCACGAAAGGCCTTATAAAGGTCGTAAAGCGCCTTAATATCTTCAAGGCTTCCGCCGCGGCCGATGAGATCGTCACTTTTTCCCTGCAGTGCCGCCCACACGGCGGTGTAGGTGAGCCTTGCGTGCGAGTGAATGAGTGCCGGATAAAACTGATAAGCCGACACCAGGCCGTCCGTACCCACCATCATGTCGCAGACCAAAACCGCGCGGTCTACGCCGGGATTTAAGGAACACAACCCGTTACTTAACTTCTCGGGGAGCATCGGTATGACGCAGCTCGGAAAGTAGACGCTCGTGGCGCGTTTTAAGGCTTCTTTATTAAGGGCCGAGCCTTCAGTGACATAGTGACTGACGTCGGCAATTGCGACCAAAAGGCGCCAGCCCGATTTCTCCGGCGTACACCACACCGCATCGTCAAAGTCTCGGGAGTCTTCGCCGTCAATCGTCATAAAGCCGATGTCGCGCAGATCGATGCGCTCATCGGCCTCTTCGGCACCGGGGTCTGAGGGCAGAGCCTCGGCTTCCTTAACGACCGCCTCAGAAAAAATGTGCGGCAGATCGTATTTGGCAAGCGCCACCTCAAGCTCACCCGAAGACGTGTCCGCGTCTTCAATCACCTTCACCACGTGTCCGGTGGGTGTGCCGGTAAAACCCAGCGGTCGCGGATCGGTTTCAACCTGGATTTTTACGTCCCTGCCGCCCGGCACCTGCCAGGGTTTGTCCAGATCGATGGAAGCCATGGTGAAAAAACGGCTCACCGGTCTCAGGGACTTCAAGGCTTTTTTCCTGAGGTCCAGATAGTCCAGGGGGCAGATATAACGTCTTGCGGGCTGCTCAAGAAGGGCGGCAATCCAAACGGTATCCGTGCGTCCGTCAGCCTCACAGGCAAGTACCCTGTCGCCCGGCAGCATGTTCTCGCAAACGTCAAGGAGCGTCTCGCAGTCCACTCGCTCACCTCGGTCATTTTCAATGAGCACGTGGTCAGAAACGTTGCTCACCGTTGCGGTAAACCAGCGCCAGCCTTCTTTGCGGAAAAACTGATTCTTTTCCCGGTCGTAGCCCACAAAGGGCATGTCCATGTACCAGAGACCGTCTTTTTCAGTTGCAAATGTCTTAAGCGACTCGGCCTCAAACCCGGTCGTGCGGCTCATGTCCGCCAGAGTCACCCCGTCTTTTGCCTGCCAGAGCACAAAGCAGATACGCGAGACAATCAGAGCCTCATCGCTGCTGCCGCGTTGCTTGCGGGGTTTGATGATTTCGAGCCCGGCCGCCTGCGGCGTTTTCTTTTTCGTTTTTGTCTGAGCCATTCGTTTTTAATTTGACAATCGGAAAATCTTCGGCATAATACGCGTCTCAGGATTTTTGCCCAAGTGGCGAAATTGGTAGACGCACTGTGTTCAGGTCGCAGCGCCGTGAGGCATGCTGGTTCGAGTCCAGTCTTGGGCACCAAATCTCAAAAATCCTGTTCCGAATGAACCCTTGGCAACAAGGGTTTTTTCGTATCCGGCGTTTGTATCGACCCAAAAGCGCGGCTGCCGGTTTTTAAAGCCCTCAGCCGATTCCGTCAACCCCGACCTTTCTCACACGTAGCGCAGGTTAACACACATCGCTCTGCGTGTCTGTTTCATTAACCCGGGGCCGCGGGTACGTATGTCACCCTGAAGCCCCCTGACAGAGCCCGGCTCAGGATTGGCTTATATGCCGCAGATTTTCCGTGATCCCGATGCAACGCCCGAGGAGCGCCGCGCAGGCGTTGTTGAGGCTTTAAAGAGCATACTCGGGCGCTATGACGTCACGTTTTCTTTTTCGGAAAGCCCTAAGACCGACGGTAAAACCGTCTGGCTCGGAAACCTCGATCCCGATGATGAAAGCTTTGAAACCTTTGCGCTCGGCCACGGCATCCACGAGATGATGCACGTCACGCAGACGGATATGAGCGCTTTTGCCGCCAAAGAGAAAACAGAACTCACCGCCGGGCTTATCAACGTCCTGGAAGACGTCCGCATCGACACCTACGGCATGCGGCTTAACCGCCTCTACGGCGTCTGGCGCAATTGTCTCGCGGAAAAACTTGAGGAAAACGGGCGTCTGGCGGCCGCTTCCTACAAGGACCTGCCGCCCGCAGCGCTTTTCTGCACGTGGCTTCATGCCGAACTCATGGCCCGGGAAAAGATGGACTGGGCCGTGAAGTTCAAAGACCTTCTGAGGGCGGAAGTCGCAAAGCACCTGCCGTCCGCGCTTCTTGACCGCGTTCTCAATGAGGCGCAGGACGCCGGAAATCTTGCCGACACCGCCGCCGTCATGGCGCTTGCCGAGAGCATTGAAAAGACGGTGCGCGCTGAACTCACTGCGGCCCCGCAGGCAACTCAGGAAGGTGCCGCACAAAACCCCGCCAAGGCGCGGTTTACCAAAACACTGCTTACTGCACAGCACACCGGAAGCGGCCACACGCACTGTCTGGAAGGCGCAGCCTCTGAGGAGCCCGCGCGCGGCAGTCTGCCGCATGTGCAGGAGGCGCTTTACCGCGTGGCAGACCCCGACGCCGTTGAACCGGACGTGGACACCCCCGAGGAAAAGAAGCTTTTCACGGAAAGCTTTTACGGAAAATTTGAGGAAATTGAAAAGCTCAGAAACGCGTTTGAAGCGCTTTTTTCCGGGCCCGCGGAAACCGATGACACGGACGCCGCTTTGGACGGTGACGACCTCACCGAGGACGCGCCCGTTGACATCCTTTTAAAAGAACCCCGGCTTTTTGCCAAACGGGGAACGCCCGTAAAAAAGCCCTCGGGACACCTCATGATGCTTTTGGACCGCTCCGGTTCCATGGGTGTGGAGCGACTCTCCTCGGCCAAAGCGGCCGTCGCCCTCATTTACCGGTCCGCAAAAAAGGTGAACGGCATCACCGTCACTGCCGCAGCCTTTCCCGGCCCCAACAAAACGGACATTCTGCCGTTGACGGCTGACGCAGCCGTCACTGCCGAAGACTTTATCCGGCGCTTTGCACCGCTTTCCTCCTGGGGCGCAACGCCGATTGCTGAAGCGATTGACTGGGCCCGCGACCAGATGGACGCCGTGGAGAGCGAGAGAAAACTCCTTCTTATCATCACCGACGGCGACTTCCCTGAGGATTTCTTCATCCCTCACGAGAAAACGCTCACCGGGCACGGCATTGAATTGGCGGTCTTAGCAATTGCGAGCGACACCGAACCCGAAGGGATCAACGCCCTTGTGGTTGAAGAGGATGCCGCGATTGCCGACACACTCATTGCGCTTATTAAAAACACCGACTTCTCGCGGGAACTCACGCAGTAGACAAACAGCAAAAAGCCCTGCCGACGATCTCGAACAGGGCTTTTTTTTCAACCGAGCAACCGGTCAGAGCGCGTCGCCGAACTTGGCGCGGCAGTTGGCGAGGTGCTTTTCAATGCCGATGTCGTCGTAGCACTCAAAGGGCTGATGAATCCAGGGGCTGTCGGTGTACTGAACGACCGAGTAGTCCGGATGAAACACCGAGCAGGCCTTCACCCAAATGACGGCCACACGGATTTCGGTGATCTGCGGGTAGTTGCGCTTTAAGTGTTCCACCACCTTTTTAATCGTGGCGCCCGAGTCACAGAGGTCGTCGACCAAAAGAAGCTTTCCCTTTAACTCCGACACGCCCGTGATGTACTTGGCGATATCGAGATCCCCCTGCACGGTACCTGCGGCTTCACGGTAGGAACTCGTCGTCATGATCGCCAGGGGCTTACTGTAGACGCGGCTGAAGATGTCGCCAGGGCGCATGCCGCCGCGGGCCAGACACAGAAGCGAGTCAAACTCCCAGCCGCTTGCGCCCACACGGGCGACAAGACGTTCGCAGAGATCGCGGTATTGGTTCCAGTCAATATGATCGTGTTGCATAGTGCGTGCAGTCAAAAGAAAACAGGCGGCCCGCTATTGAAAAACAGGCGGTTCGACCAAAATCAGAACCGCCTGTGCGAGTCATAACTTAGTATTTTAGCTGAGTTACGCGAACGGGTTATCCAAGAGAATCGTCTGGCTTCTGTCGGGGCCCGTGGAAACAAGGGCAATCGGGCAGCCGGCGACTTCGGAGAGGCGCTTCAGATACCGGCGGGCCGATTCAGGGAGATCCTCCCAGCGCGTCACGCCGAACGTGCTTTCCTTCCAGCCCGGGAATTCTTCGTAAACCGGTTCGCAGCGGGCGGCAGCGTCAGCGCCGTAAGGCATGAGATCAACTTCCTGGCCGTCAACCTTGTAACCCACGGCAAGCTTTACCTTCTCCATACCGTCAAAGACGTCAAGCTTCATGACGGCAAGCCCCGTGAGACCGTTAATCTGCACGGCACGGCGCAGTGCGGCACCGTCAAACCAGCCGCAGCGGCGCGGACGCCCCGTCACGGCACCGAATTCGTTGCCCTTCTTGCGGAGTTCTTCTCCGACGGCGTCCTCAAGTTCCGTCGGGAAGGGGCCGCTGCCCACACGGGTGCAGTAGGCCTTGGTGATACCCAAAATGTAGTTGAGACGCTGAGGACCGACGCCCGCACCTGCGCTTGCCGAACCCGCCACCGTATTGGACGACGTAACGAAGGGATAGGTCCCGTGATCGATGTCAAGCATCGAACCCTGGGCGCCCTCAAAGAGGAACTGCTTACCGGCGTCCATGGCGCGGTTCAGTTCCGCTGAGACGTCTTTGACCATCGGAGCGAGACGGTCGGCGTAGGAAAGCGCGTCATCGATCACCTTCTGGGGATCAAGCGCTTCGGCCTTGAGGTAATTTTTCAGAACGAAGTTGTGCAGTTCGAGAATCGAACGGACACGCTCGGCAAACACGGCCGGCTGATAGAGGTCAGCGACACGCACGCTGCGGCGCGCGACCTTGTCTTCATAGGCCGGACCGATGCCGCGGCCCGTAGTGCCGATTTTCTTAGACCCGAGAGCCGCTTCACGCGCGTGATCGAGCGCAATATGGTACGGCATGATGAGCGGGCAGTTACCCGAGACATGCAGGCGGGGTTCGGCATCCACGCCGTGGCTCTTTAATTCATCGATTTCACGGAAGAAAGCTTCCGGGCTCAGAACAACACCGTTACCGAGGTAGCACTGAGACGTCGGATGCATGATGCCCGAGGGAATCAGACGCAAAATGGTCTTGTTGCCGTTGATGACAAGCGTATGGCCTGCGTTATGGCCGCCGTTAAAGCGAACAACGCCGTCCACCTTTTCGGTAAGCCAGTCGACAATCTTACCCTTACCCTCGTCACCCCACTGGGCGCCGACCACCACGACGTTCTTTGACATATTCAGTTGCTCCTAACGGCGGGGCTTGATGACCCTGAGCTCAACCGAGCCCTCACCCCGCACGAGTTCGTGCGTTAAAGTAAAACGTTCGGCCGCCGCCAAGGGGCTCTCCCTGGGCAACAGCGAAATCACAATTTTGCCGCAAGCGCGCAGTTTTTCAACCTCGCGCCGGTAGTCCTTGTCCGTAACCGTTGCATCCGCGAGCACTGCTTCGGGCCGAATGTCCTTTTCCGAGGCATTCAAAACGGCGGAAAGCTCCCGCAGATACACGGTAAAACCGCAGGCCGGCCGCGGCCGGCCGAACGCCAGACCGACTCCATCATAGCGCCCGCCTCTCAAAACCGCCTGAGCATATTGCGGTATGTTCACCGAGAAGGTGGCGCCGGTGAGGTACTGATAGCCGTGCACGTCGCAGAAGTCAAAACTCACTTCGTCCGCGCCGCACGTTTTCCCGAGTTCCCGTGCTTCGGCCAGGGCCTTTTGCACGGCCCCGGAGGCGGGCAGCAGTTTCTCGAGTTCATCAATGACGGAAGCGTCCCCGAAGTGCGTCAGAAGCGCAGAAAGCGCCGCGTGCGTCGCGGGCTTTAAAGTTGCGGCCGCACTTTCCAGAGCCGTCGGATCCTTCATACGGAGCGCGCGTAAAAGCGCATGCAGTTCTTCTTCGTTTAACGCGCGGTCAGCGGCTAAAAGCGCGCGGACAATCGCGGTGTGACCGATATCGACGTGGACCTTTTCCACCCCCAAAAGCCGCAGCGTCTTCACGGCAAGCCGGATCATGTAGCGGTCGGCTTCTTCGCCCGAGCAGCCGAAAAGTTCGGCCCCGGCCACAAAGGGTTCGCGGGACGCAAGCGGATGCAGAGGCCTGGCGTGCAGGCAGGTTGCGGCGTAGCAGAGGCGGCTCACCCCGGTGCTGTTCAGAATATGCGCGTCAATGCGCGCAATCTGCGGCGTGATGTCGGCTCTTAAGCCCACCATGCGGCCGTTGGCCTGGTCCATGAACTTAAAGGTGTTGTTGTCAAGGTCGCTGCCGCTTCCCGTCAAAAGCGACGAGACAAACTCAATCATCGGCGGCTCAACCTGCTCAAAGCCGTGAGACGCGAAAAGATCCAGACACGTCCTGCGCATTTTTTCGAGCACACGCATCTGCTGCGGCAGGATGTCTGCCATGTTGTCGGGCAAAAGCCAGGTAGCCATTTCAAGTAATCTCCGTCACGGTCCAGATGACTGTGAGTGCCGCCGCAAGAATCACCAAAGCAACGCGCCGCACAAACGCCTCATCGGCCTTTGAAAGTTCCGCTAGCGACCGCTTCCATAAGTGCGGAGCAATCACCGGAAAAAGGCTTTCAAAGACCGCGGCAAACGCAAGCGCCAAAACGATGACTTTCATGGGGTCGGCAACGGACGGTCGGTACCGTTACTTATTGTTTTTGTCGTTTTTGAAGTAACGGAAGAATTCACCGTTGGTGTCGGTGACCATCACGTCACCCTTTTTGCCGAAAGCTTCGCGGTAGGCTTCAACACTGCGGTAAAAGCGCGCGAATTCCGGATCCCGGCCGAAGGCTTCGGCGTAGATGCGGTTGGCTTCGGCGTCCCCCGCGCCCTTAATCTTCTGGGCGTCACGGTAGGCCTGCGCAAGAATCACTTCACGCTGACGGTCGGCGTCGGCCCGGATCTTTTCGGCTTCCGCGGCACCCGTGGAGCGTTCTTCACTGGCCACACGCTTACGTTCGGCTTCCATGCGGCGGTAGACGGACTCGGAAATTTCCGGCGTAAAGTCCACGCGCTTTAAGCGCACGTCAACGATTTCGATACCGACGTCCTTGACGCGGGCCTGCAGGCCCGTGCTGATGTCACGCATCGCCTGCTCGCGGCCGCGGGAGGTGATTTCGTTCACGGTACGGCGGTTCACGGTCTGGTTTAAGACGTCGCGCAAAAGGGCGGAGACACGGTCTTCGGCGGCGCGTTCACTGCCCTGAAAGGACACCCAGTAAAGGCGCGGATCGCCAATGCGCCACTTCACGAAGCTGTCGATGAGAAGGTTCTTTTTTTCGCTTGTCTGCACGAGGTCGGCCTGCGGCGTGTCAAGCGACAAAATGCGCTTATCAAGGTAAACCACGTTCTGCAGGGGCGCAGGCAGCTTCACGTACAGGCCCGGTTCAGCCTGAATGTGCTTAAGTTCCCCGAGGCCGAAGACAAGTGCGTACTCACGCTCGCCCACGGTATAAAGGCACAGACGCGCAAGGCCCGCGATCACGGCAACGGCCACCACGAGTGTTGTCAGTTTTTTCACTTTTCTCTCTCCCTACTCTCAGCGGCCGCGCAGACGCAGCATTTCACGCGGATCGATATCGCGGACAACCGGCTGCTGCACTGCAGCGGGTGCCTGCACGGCGGGCGTCGTTGTACTCTGAGGCGCGGTATCCGTCACCTTGGCTTCCGCCGCGGACTTTTCCATGAGCTTATCCAAAGGCAGATAGAGCAGATTGTTGTTGGTTTTGGTGTCAACGAGGATCTTGGAGGAGTTGGCGTAGAGCTCCTTCATGATGTCGACGTAGAGGCGGTCACGCGTCACCTCAGGCGCCTTTTCGTACTGCGCGAGAATCTTCTTGAAGCGCTCGGCGTCACCGCGGGCGGCCTCGGTCACGCGGGCCTTGTAGCCTTCGGCTTCTTGGTTGAGGCGCGAAGCCATACCGCGGGCCTTCGGGATGACGCCGTTGGCGTAGGCTTCACCTTCGTTGATCTGGCGCTCACGGTCCTGGCCGGCTTTGACCGCATCGTTAAAGGCAGCCTGCACCTGTTCCGGGGGCTGAGCGTTCTGGATCGCGACGCTCATCACCTCGATACCCGTGTTGTAGCGGTCAAGCATTGACTGCATGCCCGTTTTCACGCTCTCGGCAATTTCCTGCTTGCTTTCAAAAAGGACCGAATCCATGGTCTTGCGGCCCACGACTTCGCGCATGGCGCTTTCGGCGGCATGCACCACGGACTGATCTGGGTCACGGGTCTTAAAGAGGTAGTCCTTGGCGGCATTCGGGCGGATACGGTACTGCACGTTAAACTGCACGTCGACGATGTTTTCATCGTCGGTAAGCATCAGCGCTTCCCGTAAGCGGCTCGTCGTTCCGCGGATACCGATCTCAGCCTTTCGGACGCTTGAGACGTCCACGATTTCGGCCTCCTGAATGGGCCAGGGCATGCGCCAGTTAAAACCGGCGGAGGCGTCCTTGGTGTACTTGCCGAAGGTCGTCACGACACCCACCTGCCCTTCAGGGACGATGTAAAAGCCGCTTGCGGCCCACGCGACGACCGCAACGCAGGCAAGTACGGCAATGCCGCCCAAACCGAAACCCACGCCGTCGGGCACCTTCGGGAAACGCGAACGGTTGCCGCGGCCTGAGGGCGGGTTATTCGACGGGGGTTCGTCCCCGCCGTTATCGGGCCTGAAGTCGTTTAACCCGCGGTCATCAAAATTTTTTTCCTGCGGGTTTCTGCCGCGGTTAGCCTGCCCGCGGCCGCCCAAAAGGCCGCCCAAGGCACGGTTAAAGTCATCCCAGAGCTGATCAAGGTCCGCGGCGCCGTTTTGCTGCTGCCGGGGGCGGCTGTTATTGTCGGCGCGCGGCTCTTCAGCGCGCGGCATATCCCCGCGCGGCGCCTCGGCCTGAGGCGCACCGGTCCGGGGCGCATCGCTTCCTGCGGGCTGCGTGTTTTCCGCCTCATTTTTGGGCGTCTCGCCTCCGGTCTGCGCCGGTTTTGTCTGATCGTCGCCGGTACGGCCCCAGCGGGGGTCATTAAGGGACATATCAATTCCTCTCTGAGTTTATATTCAATCAGCGGGTCTGCCGGCACAACGCGTCTCCCCGGTGCCGTCAGCTTCCGCACATCAGTTTTTCGGGTCCGAAAGGTTGTCGTTGCCGTCCAAAATTTCCGCCGCCTCGCGCTCCCAGTCTTCGGGTTCCCGGGGCAACGATTTGTTTTCCTCGGCCCAGACGTGCTTAAACTCTGCCACGGCATGACGCAGATCGTCAATGCCCTCGCCCGTTAAGGCGCTCACCGTCACGGACTTCACCGTGCCGTCGTCGCGCCTGACAATCCCGGGCGTCATCCCCGAACGGTCGATTTTATTAAAGACTGTGATGACGGGGACGGTGTCGGCCTCAATTTCACGTAAAACTTCGTTAACCGAAGCAATCTGCTCGTCTTTGAAGGCCGAGCTTGAATCAACGACGTGTAAGAGAAGATCAGCATGCACCGTCTCATCAAGCGTTGACTTAAAGGCGTTCACAAGCTGATGCGGAAGCCCCCGGATAAAGCCCACGGTGTCGCTTGCGACAATCCAGTCTTCGCCCTCAAGCCAGCAGCGTCTTGCCGTTGTATCAAGCGTGGCAAAAAGCTGATCGGCCGCATAGGTTTCCGCGCGCGTCAAACGGTTAAAAAGCGTGGACTTTCCGGCATTGGTGTAGCCCACAAGGCTCACCGTCATCGTTTCGCCTTCGCTGCGGGATTTGCGCTGCGTGTCACGCTGCTTCTGCAGTTTTTTGAGCTGATCCCTGAGTTGCTTCACGCGGTTGGAAAGCAGACGCCTGTCCAACTCAATCTGCTTTTCACCGGGGCCGCCGGTCTTACCGAGCCCGCCTCTCTGGCGCTCCAGGTGCGTCCACCCGCGCACAAGGCGCGTGGCGAGGTGCTCAAGGCGCGCCAGCTCCACCTGCAGGCGCCCTTCCTTACTTTTGGCGCGCCGGCGGAAAATTTCAAGAATGAGTTCGGTTCTGTCCATCACCGCTATGCCGCAGGCCTGCGCGATGTTGCGCTCCTGGGCGGCCGAGAGCGCCGCATCAAAGACGACGATGCTTGCTTTTGCTGCCTGCGCGAGATTTTTGATCTCTTCGATTTTGCCGCTTCCTAAAAACGTTGCGGCATCGGGTTTGTCGCGGCGGGCGGCAAGATAACCTGCGGGGACAAGACCGTCGGAGCGCACGAGTTCCGCGAGCTCATCGCCCGCATCAGCCCAAACGGTGCGGCCGATGGCGGCCGTGACAAGAAACGCGCGGGTAGGTTCGGCCTCCCGCGCGCTTTCATAACGAAACTTGGTCAAATTACTCTTCCGGAATACTCGGCATGTTGACGGCGCGGGTCGGAACGACCGTGCTGATGGCGTGCTTGTAGACCATCTGCGTGACGGTGTTGCGTAAAAGCACCACGTACTGATCAAAGCTTTCCACCTGCCCCTGAAGCTTTATTCCGTTCACGAGGTAAATGGAAACCGGAATATGTTCCTTCCTGAGGATGTTGAGAAACGGGTCTTGTAACAGCTGCCCTTTGTTGATCGTGCTCATATTTTTTCTTCTCCGGCACGGGTTTAACGACCGCGCCTTGGCAATAGTTTTTGTTGTTGGTGCCTCGGGCATACGCCCAGAAAGAAACGGCAAAGGTCTGAAAATCCCCTTTGCCGGCTTACTTTCTGTCTGCGGAC
This sequence comes from Duodenibacillus massiliensis, assembly GCF_928721995.1. Taxonomy (NCBI): domain Bacteria; kingdom Pseudomonadati; phylum Pseudomonadota; class Betaproteobacteria; order Burkholderiales; family Sutterellaceae; genus Duodenibacillus; species Duodenibacillus massiliensis. The sequence goes on along the minus strand of NZ_OV788642.1, from coordinate 2,087,167 downwards.
GTACGTGTCCGGGGAACGGATTGGGTTATCTTATCATCACTTCAGACGGCCGGTTGCGGTGAAACCACACGCCGGCCGGAAAAAATGTACGCATTTGTCACGCAAAGACTACTTTTTGCCCTCTTCCGCGTAAGGATTGCGGCCCGTGCGGAATTCAATCCTCAAGGGTGTCCCCGCGAGATCGAACTTCTCCCGGAAAAAACCTTCGAGGTAACGGCGGTAACTGTCGCTGACGGCCTGCAGGCTGTTGCCGTGCACCACAACCACCGGCGGATTCATGCCGCCCTGGTGCGCGTAGCGCATCTTCGGACGGATGCGGCCGTCGCGGGGCGGCTGCTGAATGCTCACGGCTTCAAGCAGCGCTCGCGTCAGTTTCGGGGTCGGGAGTTTCGCAAACGCCGCCTTATGCGCGTCCACCACCGCCTTCATGAGATGGTTCAGTCCGTTACGCTTTAAGGCCGAAATGTGAATAAAGCGCGCCCAGCGCAGGAAGTTGAACTTTCGTTCGATATCGACGTCCACCATCGAGCGTTTGTAGGAATCCACGCCGTCCCACTTGTTGATGGCCACCACCAAAGCGCGCCCTGCCTCCATTGCGTAACCGGCGATATGCGCGTCGTTCGCGGACACGCCGTCCATCGCGTCAATCACCAGTACCACGACGTTACTTTGCTCGATGGCCTGCAGCGTTTTGATGACGGAAAACTTTTCAACAGCTTCAAAAACACGGCCCTTTTTGCGCAGACCCGCCGTATCGACGAGCTCAAAAGGCCTGCCGTCATACTCAAACTCGGTTTTAATCGCGTCGCGCGTCGTGCCCGGCATATCGTAGGCAATGAGGCGCTCTTCCCCCAAAAGGGCGTTGATGAGCGTGGACTTACCGACATTGGGGCGACCTGCTACCGTCACCTTGATGCGCTTAGGGGCGTCAGGATCGGTCTCTTCGGTCTCTTCTTCGTCCTGAGCGTTCACGAAGGGCTCAAGCACGGTCTGCAAGAGGCCTGAGACCCCCTGCCCGTGCGCGGCGGAAATCCGCCAGGGGTCTCCGAGACCCAATTCGTGAAATTCCGCGACGTGGCTGTCGTCCAAGCCCTCAGACTTATTGACTGCGAGGAAAATCGGGCGGCCCGCGCTTCTTAAGTGCCGTGCGATGCGCTCATCGTGCGGCGTGAGCCCGCTTCTTGCGTCACAGACAAAGATCACGACGTCGGCTTCGGCAATCGCTGCTTCGGCTTGTCCGGCCATCTCCCGCACGATGCCTTCGCTTCTTACAGGTTCAAAGCCGCCCGTATCGACAACGATATAAGCGCAGGGCCCGACCTTACCCTGACCGTACTGACGGTCACGCGTAAGGCCCGGAAAATCCGCCACGATCGCGTCACGCGTTCTAGTGAGGCGGTTAAAAAGCGTGGATTTACCGACGTTGGGCCGTCCGACAAGTGCTACGACTGGAAGCATCACGTCACCCGTTTGTGTTTTTATTTCGTGTTATTCGGAAAGCGTCAGCGCGGCAATTTCGCCATCGGCCGTCTGCACGAGCACGCGGCCTTCGCCCAACACCAAGGGAGCCACATTCACGGCGCCGGAGACCGTGGTACGGCCCACGATTTCGCCCGTTGCCTGGTCAAGGGCGTGAATCACACCGTCGTAGTCACCGACCAGAATGACCTTATTCATGGGAACCGGCGCCGAGGGCGTACGCCACTTCAGATCCTTGTTGGTCCACACGGGCTTGCCGGTTTCGTAGTCAAAGGCCTGAATGTCGCCCTGAGCGGTCACAACGTAGACGTTATGCCCGTCACTTACCGGGCCCGTGACGGCGTCAACGGGCTGCGACCAGAGAAGCCTGCCGTTTTGAGAACTCATGCAGACGATATTGCCCTGAAACGCCGCCGCGCACATCATGCGGCCGTCCACAAAGGGCGAGCCCACGACGTCGACAAGCCGCTCGACTTCGGTGATGCCCTTGGGCTGCGCAATCACCGCATCGAAAACCATCTTCCCCTGGGCGTCCAGTGCAAGAAGCCTGCCGTTAGCCTGCCCGACGAGGATTCCGGCCGGGGAAAACTTCATCTGAGCCGCAGTGCGCACGGTAAGCGCCGGAACCTGCGACTGATAGCGCCAGCGGCGCTCGCCGGTTGCCGCATCAAAGGCAGTGACACGGGTGTCGGCGGTGCGCACGACGACAAAACCGGAGCCCACCAGGGGCGGCACGCTCATTTCGCCTGAGAGCTTTACCTGCCAGAGTTTCTTACCGGTTTCATCAAAGACTTCGAGTTCACCCGAGGCGGTACCCACGGCCACAAGACGCCCGTCGGTGCCCACACCCGCGGTGATTTCGCTTTCAGTCTCCGTCTCCCAGAGCTTTTTGCCGGTTGCCGGATCCAGGAGGTAAACACTTCTGTCGCCGGCAGCATAGATGCCGCGCTCGGTGACCGCAGGCGTTAAAAGCCCGGTAAGCGACTCACCCACGCCCGCCGTCCAGTCTTCCTTAATCTGCACGAGTTCGCGGTAGTCCTGCAGTTCCGCCGGTTCATGCGGGTCCGGAGAGCCGCAGCCCGACAAAACAAGTGCCGCCGCGGCAGCTGCCGCCCAAAGTGAAAGCGTACGTTTGATTTTCACGGTAAGGTTTCCTTTTACGGAAGTGTTGGGTTTGACGTCTGTCCGTTACTTTGTCTCAACGGGCAGCGACTGCAGTTTGATGTTAAGAAGCGGCGTGACGGTACCGTCAAAGGCGTCGGCCTTGAGGGCCTTTTCCCAGGCGGCCTTGGCTTCGCCGTAGCGCTTTAAGGCAAAGTAAACGTCTCCGAGACGGTCGTTAAAACTCACGGCATCGGCTTCCAGGGGCTTAGCTGCTGTTAAAACGGAAAGCGCCGCATCGGCCTTTCCGGCATCAAGTTCAATGCCTGCAAGACGCACGCGCGCCGCGGTTTCGTATTCCGGACGGCCGCTTTCGTTAATGATCCAGTTTAAGGCCTGACGCGCTTCATCGGGCTTTTTCTGCCGCTGGGCTTCGGCGGCGCGGTAAAAACCGGCAAGACCGGCAAAGACGTTGCCGGGATACTCCTTCATAAGGCCGTCGGCAATGGAAACAACGTTTTTGGCGTCGCCCTGCACGAAGGCGTTCTGCAGCTGCACGTAGGCGATCGTCGCCTTAGAGCCCTGATAACGCTGATACCAGTTCCAGCCGTTCCAGGCGGCAAAGGCAAGGCACCCCACGGTAATCACGGAGAGAACGGCTGTTCCCCACTTTTCCCACCAGGCTTTCAGTTGGTCAAGGGACTCTTGTTCTTCCAAATCGTATGCCATTTTTCAGTGTGTCCTTTGTTGTCTTTGCAAAAATTCCGATGACAGAGGGCTGAAAACAAATCAACCCTTGACAATCCGTTCAATCACTTCAGCTTCAGGCTGCGTCACCTGGTCCTCAAAAACCTGTTCGCCCGCAGTGTTTCTCAAGTGCTTCAGAGTGAGCTTACCTTCAGCGACTTCGCCTTCGCCCGCAATCACGCACCACTGCGCAAGCGACTGGTCTGCGCGCTTCATCTGCGTCTTAAAGGCGGTGCTGCCGGCGTGCACAACAACTCTGAGGCCCTTGTCGCGGAGTATCTCACCCAGGGCGACAGCCTTGCGTTCAGCCTCTCCCTCGTGGTGCACGATGTAGACGTCGCAGTCCGCGGCCTTCATCTCGCCCTTCACTTCCTTCATGAGTTCGATGACGCGTTCGGCGCCGATTGCAAAACCGGCTGCGGGCGTGGGTCTTCCCCCGAGCATTTCGATCAGAGGATCGTAGCGGCCGCCGCCGCAGATCGTCCCCTGGGAGCCGAGCTTATCAGTAATCCACTCAAAAACGGTGTGGTTATAGTAATCGAGCCCGCGCACAAGACGGGGGTTCACGGTGTAGCTGATCCCCAGGGCGGAAACACCGTCCTCAAGTTTTTTCAGAAACGCCAGGGACTTTTCACCGAGAAAATCAAGTAACTTCGGCGCGGCGTTCACCATCTCCTGCATGTCCGGATTTTTTGTATCCAGAATTCTCAGGGGGTTTGTGAGAAGCCGTCTCTTTGCGTCTTCGTCCAAAATATCGGCGTTTTGCTGAAAGTACGCAATGAGCGCCTCGCGGTGCTTGGCTCGCTCTTCGAGTTCTCCCAGGGTATTGAGTTCGAGGCGCGCTTCAATTCCGAGCGCTTTCCAGAGACGCGCGATCATCGCGAGAAGCTCGACATCGATGTCGGGACCGGCAAAACCGAGGGCTTCGCAGCCGAACTGATGGAACTGCCGGTAGCGGCCGCGCTGCGGGCGCTCGTGCCGGAACATCGGCCCGAAGTACCAGAGGCGCTGCGGGGCGTTGTAGGTGAGGCTGTGCTCAATGGCGCAGCGCACGACGGCGCTCGTATTTTCCGGACGCAGGGTGAGTTTTTCACCGTTCATGCTGTCTTCAAAGGAATACATTTCCTTTTCGACAATATCGGTCACTTCCCCGATACCGCGGGTAAAAAGCGCCGTCTGCTCAAGAATCGGCGTGCGGATCTGACGAAAACCGTAGAGCGACGCCATACGGCGGGCCGTATCGGTGAAAAACTCCCATACAGCGCTTTCTTCGGGGAGCATGTCGGGCATCCCCTTGATGCCGGCGATCTTAATCTTTGCCATTTTGCTTTTTCCTTTAATTCTTTTTGCCGGACCAGCGCTTCTCGACGTAGTCCTCAATCATCTGTTTAAATTCCCCGGCCATTGAGTCGCCCTTAAGGCCCGCAACCTTGGCGCCGTCCACAAAGACCTGCGCAACCGGCGACTCCCCGCGGCCGGGCAGGCTGATGCCGATGTCGGCTTCCTGGCTTTCGCCCGGGCCGTTCACAATGCAGCCCATCACCGCCACCTTCATCATTTCGCACCCCGGGCGCGTCTTGCGCCACTCGGGCATGCGGCTTCTTAAAAAATCTTCCGTTTCCTGTGCGAGCTGCTGAAAAAGCGTGCTCGAGGTGCGCCCGCACCCGGGGCACGATGTCACCTGCGGGGCAAAGTGGCGCATGCCCATCGACTGCAGAAGCTGCTGCGCGACAATCACTTCCTGCTCTCGCGCCTTACCCGGTTCCGGGGTAATGGAAATGCGGATCGTGTCACCGATCCCTTCGGCAAGCAAAACCGCAAGCGCCGCGGTACTGGCGACCACGCCCTTGGTGCCGATACCGGCTTCTGTAAGTCCCAGATGCAGCGCCCAGTTGCCGCGCTTGCTTAACGCGCGGTAAACCGTGATGAGCTCGGTGACGTCGCTTACCTTCGCGGAAAGCACAATGTGGTCAGCAGGGAGCCCGATTTTTTCAGCAGCCTCAGCGCTTTGCACGGCGCTTTCCACCATGGCGTCCAAAAGCACTTCCTGCGGCGTTTTGGGGTTGGCGAGCGCGCGGTTGGCGTCCATCATGCGGGCGAGAAGCTCTTTATCGATGCTGCCGCCGTTAACGCCAATCCGAACCGGCTTATCGTAGCGGCAGGCCGTTTCCACCATCACCGCAAAATTGTTGCCGTGGTTTTCTCCCTTACCGACGTTACCGGGGTTGATGCGGTACTTGGAAAGGGCCTTGGCACACTCAGGGACTTCGGTTAAAAGCTTGTGACCGTTATAGTGAAAGTCCCCCACAAGCGGCACAAAGCAGCCGCAGGCATCGAGCCGCTCGCGGATCGCGGCCACGGCCTTGGCGGCCGCCGGGGTATTGACCGTGAGACGCACGAGTTCAGAGCCGGTTGCGGCAAGCCGCACCGTCTGGCACACCGTGGCGTCAATGTCTTCGGTCGCGGTATTGGTCATGGACTGCACGACCACGGGGTGACCACCCCCGATCACCACGACGTTATCCGCATTTCTGACGCTTACCGCATGCGTTGCACGGCGTTCTTTGTAAACGCTCATCGTTTCAACCGTTACTCTCAGTGTGAGGCCGCCGCATCTTTGACAAGAAGATCACGGGCCTCTTCCTTTTGCTGCACGAGGCGGATCGCACGGCGCGTGCGGTCGCGCACTTCGCCTGCCAACTGCCCGCAGGCTGCGGCAATATCGTCGCCGCGCGTTTTGCGCACCGTCGTGACAATACCCGCGTCGTTCAAAATCTTTGCAAAAGCCAGAACCTTCTCGCGCTCTGGCTGCTTTAAGTCCGAGTCCGGGAAGGGATTAAAGGGAATGAGATTAAATTTGCAGGGCACGGTCTTCACAAGCTTCACCAGAGCCCTTGCCTGCTCGGGCGCGTCGTTGATGCCGCCCAAAAGCAGATACTCAAACGTGATGAAGTCCCGAGGCGCCACCTTCAGATAGCGCCGGCAGGCCGCAAGAAGCTCCTCGAGCGGGTGCTTCTTATTGACGGGCATCAACTTGTCGCGCAGCGCATCGTCGGGCGCATGCAGACTCACCGCAAGTGCCACGGGCACCGCTTCGCCCAACTTATCCATCTGGCGCACAAGGCCCGAGGTGGAAACCGTCACGCGGCGGCGCGAAAGCCCGTAGCCGTTGTCGTCCAGAAAAATTCTCAGGGCCGGAATGACGTTATCGAGGTTTTGCAGGGGCTCGCCCATCCCCATCAGCACAACATTGCTGATCACGCGGTCGTTGGGGTCGGTGATGCCGCCTTCGCGCCTTAATTCCCGCTCAGCGGTCCAAAGCTGCCCCACAATTTCACCGGTCGTGAGGTTGCGGTTAAAGCCCTGCTTACCCGTGGAGCAGAAAAGGCACCCCATGGCGCAGCCCGCCTGCGTTGAAATACAGAGCGTTCCGCGGTCGTCTTCCGGGATAAAAACCGCCTCGACGGCGTTGCCGTTACCCACATCAAAGAGCCATTTGCGCGTGCCGTCGGCGCTTTTGTGTTCCCTAATGATCGATGGCGCTTTGATGTAGGCCAGGTCCTTCAACCTGGCCCGGAACTCTTTGGCAAGGTTGGTCATGGCATCAAAATCATCGCAGCAGTAGCGGTGAATCCAGCGCGCAAGCTGCGTCGCACGGAAAGGCTTCTGGCCGATTGAGGCGCACCAGGCACGGATGCCTTCGGCGTCAAGGTCCAGAAGATTAATTTTTTCCTGCTGACTGCTCTCAGTTGTCGTCATGACCGTCCTGTGTCCTTCTTAGCGCTTGCAGATCGCAAGGGTCGGGAAGAAGTAAGCGATTTCCACAGCCGCCGTTTCCGGAGCGTCGGAGCCGTGCACCGCGTTGGCGTCGATGCTTTCGGCGAAGTCAGCGCGGATCGTCCCCTTTTCGGCCTTCTTCGGATCCGTGGCGCCCATGAGTTCACGGTTCTTGGCGATGGCGTTTTCACCTTCGAGAACCTGAATCATGACGGGACCGGAGATCATGAAGTCCACGAGCGCCTTAAAGAAGGGGCGTTCGCGGTGCACAGCGTAGAAGCCTTCGGCTTCGGCACGGGAGAGCTGACGCATCTGAGCGGCAACAATGCGCAGACCGTTGGTTTCGAAACGGGAGTAGATCTTGCCGATCACGTTCTTGGCGACGGCATCGGGCTTGATGATGGAAAGGGTACGCTGAATAGCCATTTCTTCTTTTCTCTTCTTTGAGAAGTATGCGAGTCTGCGGTTAAGTCCGCCGCAGCAGTCTTTGCCGCAGACACAAAAACACATCGGCTGCGCGCGTCCTAAAAAAACGCGCAGTCGATGCCTGAAAATTCAATCCCCGGCCCTTAAAGGCCAAGGGGCGGTTATTTTAGCATGGAGCCGGTTTTTAAACGCCGTCTTCAGGCACCTTAGAGGCGGCGTCTTTTGCCGTCGTTTCAGGCGTCTGCAGGCTCTCGGCCGCAACCGGCTCCTCCGGTTTTTTCTCAGGCTTGGGACCGGGCTCAAGCACCGCCATGCTTTCGACGTGTCCGGTGTGCGGGAACATGTTCATGACGCCCGCGGCACGGATGTGCCAGCCGCCTTCATGGTGCAGAATCGCACAGTCACGTGCAAGCGTTGCCGGGTTACAGGACACGTAGACCACACGCGCGGGACGCTTGTCGGTTTTCGCAAGCACCTGCGCCAAAGCCTGCGCGCCTTCTCTCGGGGGATCAATGAGCACGCGGTCAATGCCGCCCGACCTTTCCCAGAGCGCATTCCAGTCGTCTTCGCTCCAGGTAAAGAGGTTCCGCGCGATAAAGTCGGTTTTCTCAGCAAGGCCGTTCATTTCGGCGCCGGCCCGCGCCCGGGCCACAAGCCCATCACTGCCTTCTAAGCCCGTGACGTGCGCCGCGCACCGCGCCAGGGGGAGCGTAAAGTTACCCAAACCGCAGAAAAAGTCCGCGACCTTATGCCCGGGCTTTACACCCAGAAGATGCACGGCACGCGAAACCATCGTTTCATTTAAGGCGTGATTGACCTGCGTGAAGTCCGTGGGTTTAAAGACGATGTCAACGCCGAATTCCCCGAGGTGAAGTCTCAGCTTATCGGCGTCTTCCGGGTTCATGGGATAGGCGGTCTCAGGGCCCTTGGGCTGCAGCCAAATGTCGGCGCCCTTGTCTTTGCCGAACGCAAGAAGCCTTGCGGAATCGGCCTCCGTCACCGGCTCAAGATTGCGGAAAACGAGCGCCGTATGGCCGTCGCCTGCGACCGCCACTTCAATCTGGGGCATCCGGTCACGCATATCAAGGGAAGCGACGAGCTCACGCATCGCAGGGAGCATGTCGCTGATTTTCTTCGGCAGAATCAGGCACTCTTTCATATCCGCGACATAGCTGGAGCTTTTTTCGTGAAAGCCCACGAGCACGCCGCCCTTTTTCTCAACGTTTCGGACCGTCAGGCGCGCTCTGTGGCGGTAGTGCCAGAAGGGACCGTAAATGGGCGCAAGAAGCGACTCGGCCTTCAATTTTCCGATGTGCCAGAGCGCGTCGGTTAAAACCGCCTGCTTAAAGGCCACTTGGGCATTGGGTTCAAGGTGCTGCATGGCGCAGCCCCCGCAGCTGCCCGGGCCGATGCCGAAATTCGGGCATTTGGGCGTCACGCGCAGCGAAGACTCCTTGAGAATCGTCTTCACGCGCCCGATTTCAAAGTTGGGTTTATTGCGGAAACACTCGTAATCCACGGTTTCGCCGGGCAAAGCACCTTCGACAAACGCAACCTTCCCTTCGTGGTGCCCGACGCCGCGTCCCTCGCCGTCCAGGCGTTCAATCGCAATGCGGTAAACCGGATGTTCCTTGACTTTCTTTGCTCGGGCCATTTTTTTCTAATCTGTTCTCAGAGAAATTAATCAGCCCGGCCGGCATCGGATGACGCTCGACCGGGCACGGGGTGTTTTTTTGTACGCTCCGCGTTTAGGGTTCTTTACGCGGCTCAAGATACTTCATGGGATCAAGCGGCGGCCCCTGACGCACTTCAAAGCGCATCTTGGCGCCCGTGTCGCTGTCGGAATCCCCCATCAGGGCAATCGTCTGCCCCTTGCGCACGCTTTCATTGATGCGCACAAGGATTTTGGAGGTGTTGCCGTAAACCGTCACCAGGGGCATCGCGCTCTTACCGGGCAGACGCACGTTGTGGCGCACGATCACGAACTGACCGTAGCCCTTGACGTTCTGCCCCACGTACTGCACCGTACCGTCAAGCACGGCCTTAATGGGTTCGCCGATCGTGCCCGCGATATCAATCCCCATATTGCCGGTCTGCTCGTAGGTGGCGATCACCGCTCCGGGCACAGGCCACGGGAACTGAATTTCTCCGCGGGCGGCGGCTTCACGCATCGCCCTCTGGGCTTCAATTTCGCGCGTCGCGGCTTCATCCGGCGTCTCAGGGCGCTTGGCAACTTCAACCGCCGCACCCGCTGCGGGTGCTGTTGTTGTCGCAGTCACGGTTTCGCCCCCCGCCGCAGGAACCATTTCAATGGTCTCACCCATCACCGTCGTTTCGGCGGGCTCGGTCTGAGGGATTCTGAGTTCAGTTCCGATCGAAATCGTCGTCGGATCGGAAATACCGTTTAAGGCGGCGAGTTCCCTCGGGTTCACGCCGTAGCGCACGCCGATGTTGTAGAGCGTATCGCCGGCAACCACCACGTGCATGCGGCCGCTTGAAACCGGGGCTTTTTCTTTCGCGAGGTAGGGCGAAGCCGGCACCTGCGTTGAGGAACCTTCCTCAATGGGTACGGTCGTTGCCGCACTCTCACTGCCCCGCGCGTGGTTTTCAATCGGGGCCATCGTGGTCGTGGTGGAGCAGCCCACCAGGGTTGCCGCGGCCGCTGCGGCAAAAAGAAGTTTCAGCTGCATGAATTCAGTTGCTCACAAAAATAGGTTCGGGCCGAAAACTGCCGGATATTTTACTGAAGCCATTTGGCGGCATCAGCAACGCGGTTGTGGGCCGTGAGGTCAATCTGCAGGGGTGTTGCCGACACAAAGCCGTGGGACACCGCCCAAAAGTCCGTGCCCGGTCCGCAGTCACGGGGGTCGCCCGCTGCGCCCAAACGGTAAACCGCAGGCTGCTGCGTTCCCGGCTGCAGAATGAGCGGATACGCGTTGTGGCGTCTGCCGAGGCGCGTAGCCATAATGCCCTCAAATTCGTCGGCGGCAAGGTTGGGCATATTGACGTTTAAAAGCACGGGATCCGTTCCCGTTTTACGGCTTAAAAACCGTTCCACCACAACGCAGGCCATATCCACTGCGGCATCGAGATTTTTCCAGCCCTTTTCAATCTGGCTGAAGGCAATGGAGTCAATCCCGAAGACGTAGCCTTCGATCGCCGCAGCGACCGTGCCGGAATAAAGCGTGTCATCGCCCATATTGGCGCCGCAGTTAATCCCGGAAACAACAAGATCTGGCTTATCTTTGAGAAACCCGGTGAGCGCCGTATGCACACAGTCCGAAGGCGTTCCCTTCACCACAAACACGTTTTCCGCCGTCTGCATGACCGAAAGCGTTTTATTAAGCGTCAGGGCGTTACTCGCACCGCTTTGGTTGCACTCAGGCGCAAACACCGTCACGCGGCCAAAATTACTCATCGCGTGCGCGAGCTTCTGAATACCGGGCGCGCTGTAGCCGTCGTCATTACTCACCAGGATATGCATGGCTTTCAAAGAGAAAAACAATCCGAAAACGGCAGTGTACAAGAGGCCAGGCCAAAAGACGTGCCTTCCGGCACCGATTGTGTTTCTGACGCGCAGATGACAGTTCTGTCAGAGAGTTCGTCTTTCAGATTGGGTTCAGCCCGCTCGCGCACCATTGCGCACACCGTCGGTCGCTGACCGATCCCATTTTTTCCGGAAACCTTACAAAAAATGCTGAAAAATCTGTTTACCTCCCGCGCTCTCTGCGCCGACTTCGGGCTTCTTATCCTGCGCGCGGGCCTCACGCTTTCCCTGCGGGAAATTCTGTGATTTGGAGACTGAGAACCGGCCGGTTTGTGATTACTGCACACCGGCCGTTTTCTTATTCTGCGGAGAAAAACTGACTCGCTGTCTGGAGCCACGGACAGAAGAATGAAAAAAGGAGACAACTTTCGTCATCTCCTTTCCTGGAATTGGTCGGGGCGGCGGGATTCGAACTCGCGACCCCTTGCACCCCATGCAAGTGCGCTACCAGGCTGCGCTACGCCCCGAATGAGTTGCGCATTGTACAGAGTTCGGCGCCTGTCGGCAAGAAAAATCAGCAAGCAGGCGCCGTTAAACCGTCAACGCATTGAAATCAAAGACTTCTTTATTACTCCGCAGTTTTTGCCGGCATGAGACTTTTGAGTTCATTGACTGCTGCATTTAAAACCGTACGAAGCCGCTCACACTCAGCGCGGCTGACGCGCAGTTCCTCGTCTTTGCCGGCCAAGAGCGTGTCCACCGACTGCCTCTTCTGCGCCTCTTCACTTCGGACAGCTTCAATGCGGCTTACCTCTTCGCTCTTTTGAGCAACGGTCTTCTGCAACCCCTCGATTTCAGCCTTCAGTGCTTCAATCTGGCGGGCCTGCACCTGAGCCTCATTTTCTTTTTCCTGCGTTTCGTTGCGGGCCTTTGTGAGTTCCGCGCGCAGTGAGGTCATTTCACCGGCTCTCTGGCGGATTTCAGCAGTCTGTGCTTCAAGGCTCTCACGAACCTTGATGAGGTCAGCCTCAAAGGTTGCGGCGCGGCTCTGGGAAAGCGCAAGCGCCTCCGTTTTTTGCTGCAGCTCCTGCTTAGTCTGCACGAGGTCCGTGCCGCCCGCGGTGAGTTCCGTACGCATCGAAGCCACACGCTCTTCAGCAGCCGCAAGGCGCTCTTCAACGGAAGCCAGCGCCACTTCCTTTTCATTTAAGACGGCCTTGACGCGGCGCAACTCTTCAGTCATTGCCGTGCGGTTAAGACGCAGTTCGGAGAGTTCCGCATCACGCGCGGCCAACTGCTCCTTAAGCGAGGCAAACTGGCCGGAAACGGCATCGGCCTGAGCGCGCACCCGGGCGATTTCCCCGTCGCTCACCTTCTTTGCCTGCGCAAGCGCTTCGTTTACGGCCTTGCGGGAAGCCTGAGCCACCAGCACCGACACATCGGGCTGCACGGCAGAAGGCTCATAAACAGGGGCCTGCGGCGCCACGGCAGCCGGAGCGGGCTCAGGCTGAACGGGAGCTTGAACGGGCACTTCAGGCTCTGCGGCCTGCGGCACAGTCTCAGGTTCGGCGGGCGCTTGCGGGGCGGAAGCCTCAGCCTTCGCCGCCGCCTGCTCGGTCTGAGTCTTTACGCCCACATGCGGCGCCACGATCGGAAACTTAATCTCTTCAGCGATGCGGGCCTTCGTTTCCTCAATCGAGAGGTGATCGACGTAAAGGAACTTTTTGATGCGCATCACGAGCGCTTCGTCATTGACGGTGAACCGGGTCTTGGGTGACCCGTCGCTTTCCCTTAACTGCGGGAACTGAATCTGCCAGTAACGCAGGATATAAGAGGCCAGTCCGCAACGTGCGGAGAGCTCATCAACAGAATAGGTCTGTGGGTACATTGGACTATCAAACCGGTTGCAACAACATCAATACTCATTGTGCTCAGGGCAGAAAAAAACCGGACTCAGCCGATGATGTGCTGATTCCGGTTTTCTTATTTACACCCCACGCATCATCGTCTGCTGAGTTTAGAGCAAAAGCGGCGCGCGTGCGCAGGCAATTTTCGGACTTACTTAACCGATTCCATGCCTTCGGGTTCTTTAAAGGAGGCCACGCTGTCGCGCATGTGCGGCGCGGCAAGGAACGTCACCACGCTGCGGGCGCTGATTTCGTGCGCTTCGCCGGTCTTGGGGTTACGGCCCGGACGGGCCACCTTGTCGCGGGTGGAGAAGGTCCCGAAGTTGGCAAGCTTCACGTCACGGCGCTGCACGAGGGCACGCAGAATTTCGTCAAACACCGTTTCGACAACGGCGTTGGCTTCGGCGCGCGACAGCCCCATGCGGTCGCAGAGCACTTCAACGAAATTCATCTTCGTAAGCGTTGAGTGATTTGCAGGCCCCACCGGGTACTTACCCCGCGCGGCATCGATCTGAGTCACAGGTTCCATTTTTTCGTGTTTTAACTGAACGGTTGAATTCAATAAATTGGTTTTCGTTTAAGCACGCAGGCGGCAGCCGAGCACGGAAAGCGCATCGAGCACCGCGGTCACCACGGCGTCGGCGCTTTCGTCGGACAACGCCTCTTCGCTCTTTGACGACAACGTCAGGCGGAAGGCCATGCTCTTTTCGGCCGCAGCCGCATCGTCTTTGGGGCGGTAGACGTCAAAGAGACGGAAGTCGTCGATGACGCTGCCCAAGTTCGTCGCCTTGAGTTTTTCCACCGCGGCAAAAAGAGCCGACGCCTCCACAGCGGCAGGTACCGTCACGGAAATGTCGCGGTGCATCGGCTGGAACTTACTTACGGCAACCGGATGCGGCACCAGGATGGTGGTGAGCGCATCGACGTCAAGCTCAAAGACAACGGCGGGTTTCGGCAGTCCGTATTCGTGGCACAGACGCGGATGCAGTTCACCCATAAATCCCGCTTCGCGGCCGTTAATAAGGATGCGTGCGGAGCGCCCGGGGTGCAGTGCCGGATGCACGAGCTTTTCAAAGGTGGCCTTAAGCGGCGCAATCAGCGCCTCAACGTCGCCCTTCACGTCAAAGAAGTCGACGTTGCGGGCGGCTTCGCCCCACTGCAGCGTGTGCGCGTCACCGTAGGCAAGGCCTGCGATATGGTTGGGCTGGCACACGCCCTTCACGGTAAAGTCACCGTCTTCGACGGTTTCATCCGGGAAGAACACACGGCCCAATTCAAAAACGCGGACGTCTTCGGCCTTACGGTTTAAGTTAAAGCGCAGAATGTCCACGAGCCCTGAAATGAGCTGCGTGCGCATGACGGAAAGCTGGCTTGCGATGGGATTCAGAAGCCGGATGGGCTTGTCGTTCCCCGCAAAATCCTTTTCCCACTTCTCTTCAACGAAACTGAAGTTGATGAGTTCCTGATAGCCGCGCTCGGCGAGAGCCAGACGCAGCGCGTGCTTGCTGCGGCTTGCTTCCGGAGCGCAGCGCATGCCGATACGGGCCAGGGGCGGCCGGTCGGGGAGCTTTTCGTAGCCGTAAAGGCGCGCCACCTCTTCCACGAGATCTTCTTCGATCTCGATGTCAAAGCGGTACGTGGGCGACGTGACCACGAAGTCTTCGCCGTCACGGGTAAATTCAAACCCCAGACGCGTAAAGGCCTGCGCCATGAAGTCTGTCGGAATGTCGATGCCGACGAGCTTATTGCAGCGCGCCGGACGCATGCGGACCGTGCGGACCTTCGGCAGATTCACGCACTGATCGTCAACCGGACCCACCTTCGTTTCCGCCGTGCCGCAGATGTCGAGCACAAGCTGCGTGATGTAGTGCATGTGTTCGACATTGCTGCCGTAGTCCACACCGCGCTCAAAGCGGTGCGCGGCGTCCGTGGAGAAATTAAGCTTGCGGCAGCGGCCCTGGATCTTGACCGGATACCAGAAGGCGGCCTCAATGAAGATGTCGGTCGTCTCATCGCTGATTGCGGTGGCGTCGCCGCCCATGATGCCCGCGATCGCTTCCGGACCGTTTTCGTCACAGATCACACCGTAGTAGGGATCAAGTTTCACGGTTTCTTCGTTTAAAATCTTGATCGTTTCGCCGTCCTTGGCCCAGCGAACGGTGAGGTCGCCCTTCACTTTCTTGAGGTCAAAAAAGTGCGTGGGACGGCCGAGCTCGAGCATCACGTAGTTGGAGATGTCAACGAGCGCGGAGATCGAGCGCTGACCGCTTCTTTCAAGCCGGTCCTTCATCCACTGCGGTGTGGGGGCCTTCGCGTTTAAACCGCGGATGACGCGCCCCGTGAAGCGCCCGCAAAGTTCCGGCGCCTCAATGTGAACGGGTTCGGTGCAGCTGCAGGTGGCTTCCACCGCGGGCATCGCGGGGATCGTAAGGGGAGCACCGGTGACCGCGTGCAGGTCGCGCGCGACACCCACCACCGAGAGCGCGTCGCCGCGGTTGGGGGTGAGTTTGATTTCAAAGCGGCTGTCATCAAGGTGCAACACCTTGCGGACGTCTTCACCCACAGGGGCGTCGGCGGGAAGTTCCCAAATGCCGGTATGGTCGCTTGAAACCCCGAGTTCACGGGCCGAGCAAAGCATGCCGAAGCTTTCCACCCCGCGCATCTTGGCTTTCTTAATCTTAAATTCCGGAAGCACAGCACCGATCTTGGCGCAGGCCACCTTCAGTCCCGCACGCACGTTCGGAGCGCCGCAGACAATCTGCAGAATTTCGCCGTTACCGACATCAACCTTGGTGACGTGCAGGTGATCCGAATTTTCGTGATCCACACATTCCAGAACGTGGCCCACGACAACCCCGGTGAAATCCGGGGCGATCTTCTGGACTTCTTCAACTTCCAGACCTGCCATCGTGAGCGATTCCGCGAGTTCCTCCGTCGTCAGATCCGGATTGATGTAGCTTCTCAGCCAATCTTCAGAAAAAAGCATCTCAGTAAACTCCTAAATCCGACACGTATCAGTTGAACTGGCGCAAAAAGCGCAGATCGCCTTCAAAGAACAGACGCAGATCGTCCACGCCGTAGCGAAGCATCGTGAGGCGCTCAAGGCCCGAACCGAAGGCAAAGCCGATGTAGCGTTCGGGATCCAGGCCGTAATTGCGGATCACGTTGGGATGCACTTCACCGGCACCGGAAATTTCAAGCCAGCGGCCCTTCTTGGGGCCCGTTGTAAAGGCCATGTCCACTTCGACCGAGGGTTCCGTAAACGGGAAGTAGCTCGGACGGAAACGCACGATGAGGTCATCCGTTTCAAAGAAGCGGCGCAGGAAGTCGGTGTAAACGCCCTTTAAATCCGTAAAGGAGATGTCGTCTCCCACCCAGAGGCCTTCAACCTGATGAAACATGGGCGAGTGCGTGGCGTCGCTGTCCACACGGTACGTGCGCCCCGGGGCGATGACCTTAATGGGCGGCTGATGCGTGCGCGCATAGCGCACCTGCATGGGAGAGGTGTGAGGACGCAGCGGCAGCGGCAGCCCCTGCCCGTCGTTACGGTCCACGTAGAACGTATCCTGCATGGAGCGGGCCGGATGGTTCGGGGGGTTATTTAAAGCCGTGAAGCTGAACCAGTCGCTTTCGATTTCAGGGCCGTCTGCGACATCAAAACCGATCGAGCGGAAGATCTCCTCAACGCGCATCCAGGTGCGGATCACCGGATGCACGCCGCCCGCGGGCACAACGCGGCCCGGCAGCGTCACGTCGACGGCTTCGGTCGCCAGCTTCTTTTCGAGTTCGGCGTTGGCGAGCGCCTCGCGGCGGGCCGTAAGCGCAGCATCGATGGCCTGCTTGACCGCATTAATCGCCTTGCCGCGCTCCTTGCGCTCTTCGGGCGCGAGCGCACCGAGCCCCTTCATGAGCATCGTCACGGCGCCGGACTTACCGAGGTAACGGGCCTTTGCGTCTTCAAGGGCCGCAGGCTGCGTTGCGGCCGCAAAATCGGCCTTGGCCGATTCGATCAGTTGTGTCAGTTCATCCATCGTTCAACCATCAAGAGCGCTGTTGAGAGAGGCGTCACAGACAACGCCCAAAAAGCGCACTTTGCCTTTACAGTATCGGGGAGTCCGTGATTATAGAAAAATCTACCGAAAAATCAACGTGTTACAAAATTTTCAGGCATAAAAAAAGCCCGGCCCCCGTTACAGTTGTCTGTTTTCGGAGAACCGGCGCTTTTATCCGTGCGGGGAAACCCTTTCGGATTGTCCCGCACGCTGAGTCAGTGAAAACTCAGATTAAGCCAGGGCAGCCTTGGCCTGTTCGACGAGAGCGGCAAAACCGGTCTTGTCAAAAATCGCCATATCGGACAGAACCTTGCGGTCCAGAGCGATATCGGCCTTCTTGAGGCCGTTCATGAAGCGGCTGTAGGTCATGCCGTTCGCACGGGTTGCGGCGTTGATACGCGCAATCCAGAGGCGACGGAAGACGTGCTTCTTGTCGCGGCGGTCACGGTAAGCATACTGACCGGCACGCATGACGGCCTGCTTGGCAACACGGAAAACGTTGTTGCGGCGCAGACGGTAACCCTTGGCGAGGGCAATAATCTTCTTATGACGGGCACGGGCCGTCACACCACGCTTAACTCGAGGCATTGTTCTTCCCCTCCCTTCTTATGCGTAGGGCAACATACGGTGAATGGACTTGCTGTCAGACTCGTGAATGGTGACCATTCCGCGGAGGTGACGCTTGTTCTTCGTCGTACGGTGAGTCAGGATGTGGCGCTTGGTGGCGTGCGCACGCTTGATGGATCCGCCGGAACGGACCTTGAAGCGCTTCGCAGCAGCCTTCTTTGTCTTCATCTTCGGCATTTGCCGTTCTTCCTTCTGATTTATCGGAACATCAGGCGGACCGGACGTTGATTGACTCAACCGTGCCGGCCTCTTCGTTTTGCCCGCCCCGACTTTTAACCGCGGCCGAAAATTTTTCAGCCGTAGCGTTTTGAAAGTCCGTGATTATATACGAAAAATCACTTCTTTTTCTTCGGCGCCAGAACCATGATCATCTGGCGGCCTTCAAGCTTCGGATTCTGCTCGATCTGAGCCTCCTCAGCCAGATCCGTGCGGATGCGTTCCATGATCTGGGCACCCAAATCCTGGTGCGCCATTTCGCGGCCGCGGTAGCGGAGCGTCACCTTGGCCTTGTCGCCGTCTCCGAGGAAGCGGCGCAGGGCGCGCAATTTGGTCTGATAGTCGTTCTCGTCGGTGGCCGGGCGGAATTTGACTTCCTTGACCTGCACCACTTTCTGACGGGCCTTCATTTCCTGCGCCTTTTTCTGTTCCTGATAGCGGAACTTGCCGTAATCCATCAGGCGGCAGACAGGGGGCTGCGCGTTCGGTGCGATTTCCACCAAATCCACATCGGCCTCTTCGGCCATGCGCAACGCTTCGGCTGTACGGACAATACCGATCTGGGCGCCGTCGACGCCGGTCAGTCGGACCTCAGGAACCCGGATCTCGCCGTTGATCCGGTGATTGCGATCTTGAGCTATGACACTACTCCTCAATGTTTCTTCTGAATTTCCTCCGCAGACTCAGGAGGAAAGCCGCGGCGCCGGAAATTGCTTCCGGGGCACCGCAAGGAGCCACCCTTAACCGGGCGGCTCACGCACCGGCAGAAACGGTCTGCGCCTTATTCGTCCTTATTGAGACGACGGGCATTTTCATCGGCCACACGGGCGATGAAGTCAGCCACGGGCATCACACCGAGATTGCGGCCGCCGCGGGCACGGATGCTCACGGTACCGTTCTGCTTTTCCTTGTCGCCCACAACGGCGATATAGGGATGTTTCTGCATGGTAAGCTCGCGGATTTTATAGTTGATCTTTTCGCCGCGCAAATCAGTCGTGACGCGCAGGCCCGCGGCCTTCATCTGTTGGGCAACGCTCTTGGCGTAGTCAACCTGATCGTCCGTAATGGAAGCCACAGCCACCTGGAAGGGGCTCAGCCACACCGGCATCGCGCCCGCGTAGTGTTCGATGAGCATACCGATCCAGCGCTCCAGAGACCCGAGAATGGCGCGGTGCAGCATCACGGGCACCTTGCGGCTGTTGTCTTCGGCGACGTATTCGGCACCGAGGCGGCCGGGCATCTGGAAGTCAACCTGCACCGTACCGCACTGCCAGGAGCGGCCGAGGCAGTCCTTTAAGTGGTACTCGATCTTGGGACCGTAGAAGGCGCCTTCACCGGGGAGCACTTCATAGGGCACACCGATGCTGTCAAGACTGTGGAAAAGGGCTGCTTCAGCCTTATCCCACACGGCGTCTTCACCGATTCGCATTGCCGGGCGCGTTGCAACCTTAAAGGCGATGTCTTCAAAGCCGAAGGTGTGATAGACCTCACGCACGATGCGGGTAAATTCCACGCATTCCGAGAGAATCTGATCTTCCGTGCAGAAGATGTGACCGTCGTCCTGCGTGAAGCCTCTCACACGCATCATGCCGTGAAGCGACCCCGAGGGTTCGTTGCGGTGGCACTGACCGAATTCACCCAAGCGCATCGGAAGATCGCGGTAGCTTCTCAGATCCGCATTAAAGATCTGGATGTGGCCCGGGCAGTTCATGGGCTTTAAGGCGTAGTAGCGGTTTTCGCTTTCCGTCGTGAACATGTTCGCGCGGTACTTTGCCCAGTGACCGGATTTTTCCCAGAGGGTGCGGTCGATCACCTGCGGGGTCTTCACCTCGAGGTAGCCGTTATCCTGGTAGATGCGGCGCATGAACTGTTCAACAACCTGCCAGATCGTCCAGCCCTTGGCGTGCCAGAAGATCATGCCCGGGGCTTCGTCCTGCAGATGAAAGAGATCGAGCTCTTTACCGAGTCTGCGGTGATCGCGCTTTTCGGCTTCCGCGAGCATTTCAAGGTAGGCGTTCTGTTCTTTTTCCGTCGCCCAGGCCGTACCGTAGATGCGCTGCAGCATTTCGTTTTTGCTGTCGCCCCTCCAGTAGGCACCCGCGACCTTCATGAGCTTAAAGACCTTGAGTTTGCCGGTTGACGGCACGTGAGGCCCGCGGCAGAGGTCGGTGAAGTCGCCCTGGCGGTAGAGCGAAATCGTTTCACCCTGCGGGATACCGGCGATGATCTCGGCCTTGTAGTGTTCTCCGAGGCCCTTGAAGTACTTCACGGCTTCGTCACGGTCCATCACGAAACGTTCGACCGGAATATCCTTTTTCGCGAGTTCATGCATGCGCGCTTCGATCGCGGTGAGGTCTTCGGGCGTAAAAGGACGTTCGTACTTAAAGTCGTAGTAAAAGCCGTTTTCAATGGCGGGTCCGATCGTCACTTCCGCCGTCGGATACAGTTCTTTGACAGCCTGCGCCATGAGGTGGGCGGTCGAGTGGCGTAAAAGCTCAAGCCCTTCGGGGTCCTTGGCGGTGACAATCGCCACCGACGCATCCTTTTCAAGCTTATAGGACAGATCGACGAGCTTACCGTCAACCTTGCCGCAGAGGGCGGCCTTCGCGAGCCCTGCGCCGATTGACTGCGCCACATCGGCCACCGTCACGCCCGCTTCATACTCCCGGCGCGAGGCGTCGGGCAACGTCACCGTAATCATTTTGACTCCTTTATCCGTTGCGCCACGTGACGCAGCCGATAGTGTTTTTTCAGTCCAAAAAAAAGTGCGGCCCGTGAGCCGCACTTTTTGTAGAGAAGAAGGATTCGCGCCGCCCGCAGACTTAAAGCTTACGGGTGTTTGTTGTCTCAGATATCAACAAACTGTAGGACACTTTTCCTGTCTCCTGAAAATTCTGGTAGGCACGATTGGACTCGAACCAACGACCCCCACCATGTCAAGGTGATGCTCTAACCAACTGAGCTACGTGCCTGAGAGAGATGCGAACTATACAGAGGCAAAAACAAAATTGCAAACCCGCAAACCTGACATTTTACCTTGTTTTGTTTAACCCACTGATTTTGAATGCTTCTTAATTTTTGACCTCTTACGCGCGGCGCGCACTCATCACGCCCGGAAGTTCTCTTAAGGCGGCAAGCGAGCGCACGAGGTCACTTGAATCATGCACTTCCACCGAAAACCGCATGTGGGCGTCGCCCTTCACATTCATCGTGTTCATGCCGATGATGTTCTGCTTTTCGCGCATGAAGATTTCGGAAATGTCCTTAATAAGGCCCACGCGGTCCTGCGCTACCACGAAGATGTCAACGGGATAAACCGCCTCAGCCGAGTGCCCCCAGCTCACTTCAATCATGCGCTCGTGTTCGTTGGCGGACAGGTTTTTGACATTGGGGCAGTCCATGCGGTGAATCGTCACACCGCGCCCGCGCGTCACAAACCCGATGATTTCGTCCGGAGGCGCCGGATGGCAGCAGCGCGCAAGCTGCGTCATAAGTGACCCCACCCCCACAACGAGCACGTTGTCCTTGCCGCCCTTTTTGGCGTTACGCACAAGCACGTCGGGTTCGGGCTCATTGTTTGTTTTCTGCGGCTGCAGGGCCTGCTCGATTGAGCGGGGGCTGAGCTCCTCTTTCGCGAAGGCAATGCAGAGGTCATCGACCGAGTCAAACCCGAGGCGCTTTGCAAGATCCTCAAGCTTCACGGCGGTTTTCCCGAGGCGCGCGAGTTCCTTATCGAGCCTTTCGCGGCCCGCATCGGTCTGCTCCCGCAGTGTCTGCGCGTTAAACCACTGACGCACTTTGGTACGCGTTCTCGGGGAGACGGCAAATCCGAGTTCAGGGTTAAGCCAGTCGCGTGAGGGACCGCCCGTTTTCACCGCGATGATTTCCACGGTCTGCCCGGTCACAAGCTTCGTGTTTAAGGGGACCATGGCGCCGTTAACCTTGGCGCCCCTGCAGCGGTGACCGAGTTCGGTGTGCACCTGGTAGGCAAAGTCGATGGGCGTAGCGCCCGCCGGGAGTTCCACCACCCGCCCCTGCGGTGTTAAGGCGTAGACGTGGTCGTCAGCAAGGCCCTCGGCCTTCGGAGGCTCCACGTCACTGTGCCAGGCAAGAATCTGCCTCAGCCACGCCACACGCTGCTCTTCGGCTTCCGCGCCCTTATCCTTGTTGGAGTTTCCGGTTTCCTTGTATCGCCAGTGCGCGGCCACACCAAGTTCTGCAAATTCATGCATCGCACGCGTGCGGATCTGAATTTCGACCGGTTTTCCCGAGGGGTCAGTCACCACCGTATGCAGCGACTGGTACCCGTTGGGTTTCGGGTGCGCGATGTAGTCGTCATACTCTTTACTTAAAACCGTGAAGTGCTTCTGCACGATAGAGAGGACCTGATAGCAGTGCTCCACCGTGTCCACGATGATGCGCATGGCGCGGATATCAAAAAGCTGGTCAAAGCGCAGGTGCTTACGCACCATCTTTTTGTAAATCGAATAGATGTGCTTGGGGCGGCCGCTTACCTCGGCCTGAATTCCCTCTTCCCGCAAAAGAATCCGGATCTTGTCGACGCAGTCCTGCATGAACTTGAGGCGCTGCTCGCGGGTTTCATCAAGTTCCCGGGAGATTTCTTCGTAGATCTTGGGTTCGGTAAAGCGAAGCCCCAGGTCTTCAAGCTCCCACTTCATCTGCCAGATACCGAGGCGGTTTGCCAAGGGCGAATAAAGCGCGAGCGTTTCGCGCCCGTATTCGGCGGCCTGCGGTGCTCCGGACGCCGCAAACCACCGAAGCGTCTGCAGGCGGCTTGCAAGCCTCAGAATCACCACGCGCAGATCGTGGCACATCGCCAAAAGCATGCGTCTTAAGGCTTCGGGCTGATAGACGTCCCGTTTGTCGCTTCGCGCCCGCTGGCTTACGTTCACCAGGCGCTGCAGGTCAGTGACAAGCTGCAGCACCACCGGTCCGAACGTTTTTTCAATCCACTCTTCGGAGTCATGCACGCAGTCGGCGACGTCAAAGAGGTAAGCCGCACAGAGAAGCTCATCATCGTCGCGCACCCCGCGCAGAATGTCGGCCATGCCGTCGGCGTGCGTGAGGCGGTCTTCTCCCGTAAAGAGCTTTTGCTCACGGTAAAGGGGCTCCACCAGACGGCGCGCGAGACGCCAGTCAGGCGTCCCGGTCACTTCAGCTGCGGGGGTATCAGTGGTTTGCGTGACTTCAGACATCTTGAGACTCTAATCCGGGAAAAACGCGGGCGGCCCGGGAAAATGTCGGCCGCCTGCGGTCTTGGAAAACAGATTTTTTAATTGTACCGACTCAACCCGCAAAGCTTTACTTTCTTTGTGCCCGCAGTGTTGCCGAACGTATCGGGCACACCGGCCCCCTCGTCAGAAAAACGCCCGGTAGGTAAGCGCCGCCCAGACGCCCTTCATACCGTATTGAGCGACTTCACCTCCGGCCTTAACGCCCAGCGTCCAGTAAACAGGAATGAGGTTGCCGGTGGGTTTGGCGCCGAACCCGAAAATGCCGCCCTCGGTTTCTTCAATCTGCCGGGAAGTTGCAAGTTCAAATCCCGCCGAAGCGGCCAGCCGCCACTGCGGCACACCGTTAAAAGTAACGGACGAGGTGACGGTATCGTTGGCAAGGCGGCTCGTGATATTCCAGTCAGTGTCTCCGGTATTTATTTCGGCCAAAAGTTCCGCCGAGGGCGTGAGCGTAAAGTAGCTGTAGGACCAGCTCCCCGCAGCTTTAAGCCCTGCTCTGAAGCTCATCCACTGAAGTTTCTCCGTTTCCGTTTCAAAGGCGGTTCCCGAAACAGCGGTTCCGCCGTTAATCCGCACGGACCCGTCACTGACTTTGGCGGTGTTATAGGAAACAGACGCCGCAGGCTGCCACCACAAATCCGGCGTCCCGTACGGTACGGCCCGCCATTCAAATCCCGCCGTGAGGCTCTTTATTTCGGGTTCCGTGATAAAGCGGCGCTCCACTTCGACTTTTTTGGCTTCGCCCTGAGCGGCCGTATAGGTAACGGCTGCCGTCACCGTTCCCCAGGTTCCCGCATCATAAAAAAGCGCAGCACCGGCGCCGGCCGCGGTGTTCTCCGCAGTAAAGCCGTCAATCACAAAGCCGTTGTTGTCGATATCGGCCGTAGCCGCACTCATCGCGACGGTGACGGCCCATTTGTCGGAGAAATGCCAGTCCAGGCCGAGGATTCCGCTCGTGATGTCAGCCTCATACGTCCAGTCGTAGCCCGAAACCATGTCGCCCGAATCAAAGCGGCCGGTTCTCACGTCCGCCCACCAGTATTTGTTCGTTTCGGTAAGAAGCCCGTTTTGCCTCACGTCGTGGGAAAGCAACATGTCGTGCGCCGTTGTCTGCATGCGCTGCGCGGTCTGCACGAGGCCAAAGGCCGCGGGCATAAAAGCCGAGGAGTCAAGCGCCGCCGAAGCCGCGGTCTCAACACTGTGCCCTGTGGCGCCCTTACCGTCAAAAAGATCGTTGATGTAGCTGTGACCAGCACCGTAAAGCGCGAGGTTAGCCTCGAGCTTGGCGTCCAGAATCGTCTCCACGCGTCCCGCAAGCGCCCGGGCTTTTAACCCCGCCGCATCCTTCCAGTAGCGCCGTGTAACGGCAAGCGTGCCGTTTTCGATCGTGAAGTCACCCCAGAAACGCGTGCCCGTGATGGTCACCATATCATCGGTCCAGGACTGATCAAGCGTGAGGTTTAAGGGGTTTTTACCATCCCAGCCGGTGATCACAAGGTGCGCTCCGGTCAGAGCCGTCACGCTTTTTAGGTCAGCAGATGCCCGCGTTGTTGTTAGGCCCGAAGCGTCCAGAAGCCACCGTCCGGCTGAGCCGATGCGGATCCCGGTAAAGCCCGCGTCCGTTGCCGGGTCGGTTTCAGTGACACCGACCTCCAGCGCAACCCCTGCGTCTTTGATCTGAGATTCCGCGGTGCCGTCGCTCACAAACACCGCACGGGTGCCGGGTTTGGCGAGAGCCCCCTGCGCTAAAAGACTGTTGAGGCCCTTTTGATCTTTGCCGTAGGCTGAAAGAAGACGGTCGCCGATGACAAAGACGCTGTCGCCGGTGACCGTGAGAGCCGCCGGTGCGGCAGACGGCATTTCGCCCGAACTCACGCTGTAACCCAAATCCGGCCTAGCCAATTGTCCGACAAGGACCATGGCAGGCGCGTAAAGCTCTGACGTGCTGCTCCCGGCAACATGAACCGCCGCACCGGAGTCAACCTGCAGAGACGAAACGGAATAAAACCCCTGACCGAATGTCACTTTTCCGGGGGCTGCTTCTTCAACCGCTGCGTCATTCCACACTGTGATCGTTCCCAACAGTCCGTCGCCGGTGAGATCAAGTGAACCCGATATTTCCAGGCTCCCTTCTTCGAACTCAAACTTCCCTGCCACAGAATGCGCTCCCTGATTCAGCATCAGCTTGCCCGGCCCTTTCAATGCAACGTCTCCGTTGATCGTAAGAGGGGCATTTGCAACCAGAGCATAGGGCTGCTCACCTTCAGACGCCGACAGAAACTCAACCCCCGATGAATAATCGGAACAGGCGGCTTTACTTCCGCAACTGCTCGGCTCTTTTATCTGAACTGCCGCCGTCGCCGGCATTGTCGTCAAAATCGCGCACGCTGTGATCAACGCGGCCGTGTGCGGTTTGTACTGCATGACTTTGTCTCCTTGTGCCGACCAGGATCGCTGTATCGACACATTAAAATGAAGCGGCCGGCAGGTTAGTTACCCATCGGCCGCTGAAAAACTACGGAATTTTTGTTTTTATCCGGTGGTGCATCACAGGAAAATCATATCCACGATGAAAAAGACCGGGAAGAGAATCCCCACGGACCAAAGCATGTAACCGAAAAAGCTCGGCATCTTGATGCCGCGTTCGTGCACGATCGCCACCGTCATAAAGTTCGGGGCGTTGCCGATATAGGTGACGGCACCCATAAAGACCGCACCCATCGAAACGGCCGCCAGAGTCCTTGCGTGCTCAGTCATCAGGCTCATGGGATCGCCGCCCGCCAGGTTAAAGAAGGCGAGGTAGGTGGGCGCGTTATCCAGAAACGCCGACAGCGTACCCGTGAGCCAGAAGAACATGACGTTGTTGAAGTCACCGTTATCGTGCGTCACCAGAGAGACGAGCGCTGCAAACGCGCCGTCGTGACCGGCTCTCAGCATCTCAAGCACCGGCACGATGCAGATAAAGATACCGAAAAAGAGTTTGGCGACTTCGGCAATCGGCGCCCATGTGAACTGATTGGCCGTACGGGCAATCTTGGGCGTAGTGGCAAGCGACAAAACCGCAAAGAGGATAAAGAGCGCATCACGCACAAGACCGGGAAGGGTCAGATGCACCGTGAGCACTTCAAAGTGCACGTCGCTTTTCCAGAAGCCGCTCATCAGCACCGCACCGATAATGCCGGCAAGCCAGAGGAAATTGACGGCGCCGTCAATGCCGAAAGGCACGGACTGATCGTTATTCGGTACAAACGTTCCCTCACGGACTTCCTTACGGTAGCAATACACTTCAATGGCGAGGTACACCGCCATCAAAAGCGTCAGCGTCACAAGCAGAGGCGGCAGGAGGTGCACCGTCGTCCAGAAGAAGTCAACGCCGCGCAGGAACCCGAGGAACAACGGGGGGTCTCCCAGGGGCGTAAGGCACCCGCCCACGTTAGCCACAATGAAGATAAAGAAAATGAAGGTGTGCATCTTGAGACGCCGCCCTTCATTGGCCGCAATCAGGGGGCGAATGAGCAGCATCGCCGCGCCCGTTGTCCCCATGAGGTTTGCAAAAAACGCGCCGATCAGAAGAAACGCGGCGTTTACAAGGGGCTTACCGACGAAACTTCCCTTCACATGAATGCCGCCCGCGACCACAAAAAGTGCGCCTACAAAGAGCAGAAACGGGATGTAGTCACCGAGAATGGCGTGCGCCACGGCGCCCGTGGCGGTTGACGTGCCCGCATAGATAAAAAGCGGCACCGCGCAGCAAAGCGCCCAGAAAACGGCGACCTTACCGAAATGGTGGTGCCAGAAGGAAGGGGCTAAGAGCGGAAACAGGGCAATCGACAAAAGAATGCCCGCAAAAGGCACGGCCCACCACAAGGAGAGCTCGGCGCCGTTAAGTCCGGCAGCCTGCGTGAGTGCGGGAAGGCCCGTCAGGGCTGCCGCCGTCAAAATGCGTCGCAACAATCTGTACTCCCGTTTTTGAGAGAAAAAGTCGTGCCGACGGGCCAAAACCGCCCCGCCGGAACTTCGGAGGCTTGATTTTAGCTAAAGGATGGTGCGAAATTAACAAATTGTCGCATTCAGTCCGTAATTACCCGCACAAAAGTCGCATTACGGAACGCTTTTATCCGGCATACCGAAGACCTGCCGCAGGTACGCGAGATACGTCGGATCGTCGCACATCCCCTTGACGGGGTTATCGGAAATCTTCGCCACGGGCTGGCCGTTTGCCCTCACCATCTTCACGACGATGTTTAAGGGCTGCGGCCCCAGGTCATTCATGAGATTGGTGCCGATACCGAAACCGATGCCGATGCGGCGGTGAAATCTCCGGTAAAGCTCGATGATCCGCGGAACCGTGAGGCCGTCACTGAAAACGAGACTTTTGCCGCGGGGATCACACTTATTCGCCCTGTAGTGTTCGATCATCCGCTCGCCCCAGACAAAGGGGTCGCCCGAATCGTGCCTTGCCCCGTCAAAGAGCTTGCAGAAGTACATATCGAAGTCTTTGAGGAAGGGTTCAATCCCGTAGACGTCAGAAAGCGCAATGCCCAAGTCCCCGCGGTACTCTTTGGCCCACATCTCAAAGCCGAAGACCTGGCTGTCACGAAGGCGCGGGCCCAGGGCCTGACAGGCCTGCAGGTACTCGTGCGCCATGGTGCCGATTGAGACAAGCCCGTAGCGGCGCGCGAGATCAACGTTACTCGTGCCCGAAAAAATGGGGCTTCCGAGTTCATCAATCAAAACCCGCACCACCTTTTCCTGCCAGGCGCGCGAAAAGCGGCGGCGGGTGCCGAAGTCGCTTACGCGCAGATCAGCGTTGTCCGGTTCTTTTTTCAGAAGCGCAATCTTGGCTCGTAAGCGCCGCATCCCTTCGGCTTCATCGGGCACGGGCGCAATGTGCCGGAAATAGACTTCGTTCACAATCGCCAAAATCGGGATTTCAAAAAGAATCGTGTGCAGCCACGGCCCCGTGATTTCAATCGAAAGACCAAAGTCACAGGCAGGATCCTTCGTCACCCGGATGTACTTGTCTTTCAGGTGAAAAAGACTCAGAAAATCCACAAAGTCGCTTTTAATAAAGCGCAGCCCCCCTAAGTACGCAAGTTCCGCGTCCTTAAAAGTGAGCGTACAAAGATGCATGACCTCATCGCGGATCTCATCGGCATAGGGCGAAAGATCAACGCCGGGCGTGCGGCAGCGGAAGCGGTAACTCACCTCCGCCCCCGGAAACTGATGCAGCACACACTGCATCATTGTGAATTTGTAGAGGTCGGTGTCAAGAAGCGATTCGATAATCATCGGTTGCCTTTTAATCAGGCGGTTGCGTTACCTCCGTTTTACAGGAAACGGACGCGTTTTGCCTCAAGTGAAAGACCTATTCACGCATTTTTAGCAGACGCACAAAAACCGGCGGGCAAAATCCGGGCTCTCCCTTTGGCCTGGACGCCGCCCGCCGTTCACAGAATTTCCCGCAGGAAGCCCGGGGCTTAAGCCCCGGGAGGAATGCGGGCTTTCGAAATTTTTTAATCTTGGAGCAAACGCAGCCAAACCATGCACATAGTTTTCGCTTAAGGTATATTCAGCCGCTATGAAATCGCGCACACCGTCCTTTGTCATCGAGCTGGGCCTGAAAATCGGAGAGGATCAGGAAAGTGCACTGGAGACCTACTTCTCCGATGCACGCCAGCTCTTCAATGCTGTTCTCGGAACGGCAAAGAAACGCGTGCGCGCCAAGAAAAGCACTGAAGCATGAAAGCTCCCGGCCGCGATGCCCAAGGGCAAAGACCGCAACAAGCGGTTTAAGGAAATTCAGAAGTCCGCCCTCCTTTCCGAGTATGCCCTGCATGATGTCGTGAAAGAGCACCGTGCCAAGGGCGGCTTTACAAAGCGCATCGGCATCAACGAAGCGCAGAAAATTGCCACACGTGTCTGGCAGGGCATTGAGCGCCAGCTGTTGTGTGGTGGAAGTCAGTCCCCGCAAAACTGCGCCCGAGTCAGCACGATCCCGAAACGGGAACGTACCGTAAGAAGGCTCTTTGGGAGAGAAGTCATCAGTTGGGAGACACGGACTGGTACATGGACCGCGACCTTGCGGCAGCCATGAACCTGTATTTTGCGGATCCCGCCACTGACAGCGACGATCTGAAGGCTGAGCAATCAGCGCTTGCGAGGCTCAAACAAGTCTCAGGGAACGCCGGATCGATAGTGCAGTACAAACCAGCGAATCGGCAAGACGAAGCAGACCTTCGCCGGAACCGACGGATCGGGCTGATGAAGCCCGTACCCGTAGAGCGGTTGCGTTTTAAATGTTCCTGTGGTGCAGGGGACGCCCGGGCAGACAAGGCCTCAAACACCTTGCCTGTTACGGGAAAGCCTGCACCGTGTCAGCAAACCCCGCGCTTTCAAGCGCGGGTTGTTTAGATCCGTCAGAGCTTGCCGCCTTCAACGACAAGGTCATCGGGGTTAGAAGCCGCGCCGTAGACGGGCGCGAGCGTTTCCTTATAAGCCTTGTGGAAGAACTGTTCCTTACCGAGCTTCACGATTTCAGTGTTGATGAAGTCCAGAAGCGACTTGTTCCCTTTCTGCACAGCCGCGGCAATCGTGTCGAGGTTGCCGAGCTTAGTGATCCCGACGGTAAAGCCTTTGTTCACGAGCGCCCAGGCAAGGACTTCGGTGTTGTCGGTGGAAAACGCGTCACCGCGGCCGTCTAAGAGCGCGTTATAGGCGTCGGCGTACTGATCGTACTTCTGCTGACGCACTTCCGGATGATTTTCCTGGAAGTAGGTTTCAGCGGTTGTCCCTTTGGCGATGATGAGGGTCTTGCCTTTGAGCTGCTCAACCTTTGTGATCGGTGCGCTCTCGGGCGACACAACGCCCAGAGCCACCTTCATGTAGGGCAGCGCAAAGTCCACCTTTTCGGCGCGTTCTTTTGTTACGGTGAAATTGGCCAGAATGATGTCGACTTTATCGGTCACGAGAAATTCCACGCGGCTTGCCGGATCCACGGACACGTACTTCACCTTGACGCCCAAGTCCTTAGCGAGACGGTTACCGAAATAGACGTCGTAGCCTTGATAGTTCCCCTTGGCGTCAACGTAGCCGAACGGGGCCTTATCGGAAAAAACGCCGATTACGACTTCGCCGCTTTTCTGAATTGCATCAAGCGGTCGGGCTTCAACGGAAAACGAAGCGGCCGTAAAGGCGGTGGTAAGCGCTGCCGCAGTGGCGGCAAGGCGACGGATTAAAGAAGAAGACATTTTGTTTTTCCCTGTATGTGTCAATGAATGACGATTGTTTAAGAGTCCCGGCCGAGGGGCCGGGCGTAAGACACCAGCGTCGTCATCTGCCGTCGGTGTCCGCTGAAACCTTGGTTTTTCTTTCGTAATCGAAGGTGTGCAGAAACTCCCGCGCACGCTCGCTCCTTGGGTGCGTGAAGAACTCCTCAGGCCTTCCCTCTTCCACGATGTGGCCGCCGTCAAAAAAGACGATCCGGTCCGCAACAGAGCGCGCAAACTGCATTTCGTGCGTGACGATCACCATGCTTAAGCCTTCGTCGGCAAGTTCCAGGATCACCTGCAACACTTCGTGCACCATCTCCGGGTCCAATGCCGCCGTCACCTCGTCAAAAAGCATCACACTCGGATTCATTGCGAGCGCCCGCACGATGGCCACACGCTGCTTTTGGCCGCCCGAGAGTTCCCTGGGGTAAAAGTCCCGCTTTTCCCAAAGACCCACGCGCTTTAAAAGCGTCTCGGCCGTTTTCTGCGCCTCAACTTTGGTTTTTCCGGCGACCTGCACGGGAGCAAGCGTCACGTTTTCAAGGACTGTGAGATGCGGAAAAAGGTCGTAACTCTGAAACACCATTCCGAGGCCGTTACGCAACGTGCCCGCGTACGTGACGGGTTTACCCTTGAGAAGCACCTCCCCCGCGTCGATCGTTTCAAGGCCTATGAGGCACCGCAAAAACGTGGATTTTCCGCAGCCGCTCGGCCCCAGAATCACCGCGACTTCGCCTTTGGCAAGCGAAAAATCGATGCCGTCTAGAATCGTATTGGCTCCGAAGCGCTTCACCAGGCCCTTCGTCTGCAGTTCAGGTTGCGTCATGAACGACTCCATTTCTTCTCAAAGTGCCCTGCGGCAAGCGTGATCGGCCAGCAGGCAAAAAAGTACAAAAGAAAGACGGCGGCATAAATCCAAAGCGCCGCGGTCGGAAACTGAAAGCGGTTTGCGTCAATGATCTGCTGACCGACCTTGAGCACTTCAACGAGCCCGATCAACACCACGAGGCTTGTCGTCTTGATCATGCGCGTTACGAGATTGATCGCCGGAGGCACCAGGCGCTGCAGCGTCTGCGGAATGATCACAAACCGATAGGTCTGCAGAGGCGACAAACCCAGCACATGCGCGCTTTCGTACTGATGACGCGGGATGCTCCCGAGAGCGCCTCTCACGAGGTCCCCCATTTCCGCCGTTCCCCAGGCCGTAAAGACAATGATCGAACTCGTGTAGGCCGAGAGGTTCCAGCCGAAACTGCGCGTAAAACCGAAGTAGACGACAAAAAGAAGTACAAGCTGCGGCATGATCCGGATAAATTCCAGATACGTGCGGCTTGCGATTTTGGTGACCGGATTGTTGATGCGCATCACCATGCCGAAAAGAACGCCCAAGGGAAGCGACAAAGCCACACTCACAAGGCTCACGTTTAAGGTCATCAGAAGGCCTTCCAAAAGGCGCCTCACGTTGTCGACGTTAAGAAGTACCTCATACCCCGAAGCCTGCATGACGCATCCTCCTTTCAAGCCAGGAACCGAAAAGCGACACCGGCAGCAAAATAATGATGTAGGCCACGACGAGCATTAAGAGTGCCTCGTCGGTCTTGTAGTAGTTGCCGATCAGATCCTTTGTGACGTACATCAGGTCCGGCAGCGCAATGGCGCTTACAACCGAAATTTCTTTGATGAGGAAAATGACGTTTGCGACAAAACCGGGCATTGCGACGGCAAGCGCCTGCGGCAGCACCACAAAGCGCATGGTCTGCAGGGGCGAGAGACCCAACACACGCGCGGATTCCGTCTGAATTTTTTCTACGGCCGTAAGCCCGCTTCTTAAGGCTTCGGCCATGTAGCTTGCGCCTAAGAAAACAAGGCCTATGACGGCGCACCATTCGCCGGAAAGCCGCACCCCGATTTTGGGCAGTCCAAAGTACAGAAAAAAGAGCTGCACCAGAAGCGGCGTGTTGCGGGAGAGCTCCGTGTAGATGGCCGCGGTTTGCGCGAGCACCGGTATGCGGTAGTAGCGCACGACGGCGACCACAAGGCCCGCTGCGAGCGCGAGCACAATCCCGAGCGCGCCGACACGAAGCGTTAAAAGCGCCGCGTCGGTGTACCACGGGAGGTACTTCGCCATAAAGTCCAGATCAAGCAATTTGTGTTTATCCGGAAGGCAAGGCGCGCAGGCAACAAAAAAGGACCGCACGCATTGCCGCCGGTCCCCTGTTTCGTTATGTATGACGAGCCTTACTGCAGGCTCAGGCTAACCGGAGGCAGAAAACGCACACAACACGTACAGCAACAATTGCCGTGCATCGTCATCGCGCTCATCGTCCGCCTCCTCTGAAAAAAATGTTTGAGATGTCGGGGAGAATATGGGGGTTTGAAAGGCCTGTCAAAGGCTCTTCGGTAATACCTGAGTTATGTCAGCCCGTCTGCGCCCAACCTCCTAATTCCATTGACGGAGTCAGGCGCAGAAGCAGGCACTTTCTCTTAAGGCATCATCTGCTGCAGCGCCACTTTATAAAGCGCCGTGCACTTGAGTTCGTCGCGCGCAGGCGCCATGCCGCGGGGAACGATTCTCTGCCAGCGCTCGCGAAAGTCAGCGGTGGGCCTCCACTCCAATTTTGCCGTCAGCGTATCGGCTTCTTCCGGGGAATTGCAGACGATGAGCGCATCACACCCTGCCTTAAGCGCGGCTTTGGCGCGCTCCAAAATGTCGCCCCCGGTGCCCGCGCCCTTCATAGAAAGGTCGTCAGAGAACACCAGGCCCGTAAAGCGCAGTTCGTCGCGCAAAATGCCTTTCAAAATCTTTTCCGAGTACGTGGCGGGAACGCTGTCTAAAGCCGGATAAAGAATATGCGCGGTCATCACGGAACAAAGCCCCGCGCCCATCCAGCTGTAGGGCTTGGCGTCCGCGTGAAGGATCCGGTCGGCCTCACGGTCATCCACCGGCTGCTCCTTGTGGCTGTCCGCCGAAACAAAGCCGTGACCGGGGAAGTGTTTGCCGCAGTTGGCCATCCCTGCAATAAGCATCCCCTGGCTCAACGCTCGCGCGAGCCGCGTCACCACGCGCGGATCCAGAGAAAACGCGCGCTCGCCGATCACTTCGCACTTACCCCAGTCAAGGTCCAAAACCGGCGCAAACGTAAAGTCCACGCCGCAGGCTCTGAGTTCGCTTGCCATCACGTAGCCCGCTGCGGTGAGGCTGCGGGCGGCGGCTTCGGGGTCCGCTTTCCAGAGTTCCCCATAGGTGTGCATGCTCGGGATTTCGGTAAAGCCCTCGCGGAAGCGCTGAACGCGGCCCCCTTCGTGATCCACACCGATCAGCACGTCAGGTTTCACGGCATGGATGCTGTCGCAGAGTTTTTTAAGCTGCGCGGGATTTTTGTAGTTGCGGGTAAAAAGAATCACCATGCCCACCAGGGGACTTCTGATGCGGGCAACTTCGTGGTCGGTGAGTTCGGTGGAAGCAATGTCGCAGACAAGAGGACCGGGCATGGCAGATTTCCTTTTCGTGGTGTCTTTCTGACGGTTATTTTGCAAAACGAATACGGTCGTCGGCTCTGAGAATGATGCCGTTGTACCGCCCGACGGTTTCCGTCATCCCGTATTCCAGGGCTTCGGCAATGAGGGCGTGCCCGATCGAGACTTCATCAATGTAGCGGCAGGCAACAAGCAACTCTTCGAGGTTCGCAAGACTCAGATCGTGCCCGGCGTTAACGCCTAACCCCGCTTCGTGCGCCGCCTGCGCGGACTCCGCAAAGCGCGTAAGTTCCGCAGCCGCCGCTCCGGTGCCCCGCGTAGCGGCATAGCTTTCGGTATAAAGCTCGATGCGGTCAGCCCCCACATCTTTGGCAAGTTTCATATTTTCTGGCTCGGGGTCCATAAAAAGACTCACGCGAACGCCTAAGGCCTTGGCTTCGGCAACAACCTTTTCAAAGGCCGCGCCGTCTTTTTTGAGGTCACAGCCGTGATCGCTCGTTTTCTGCGCGAGGCTGTCCGGAACAAAGGTCGCCTGATCGGGGCGGACGTTTCGCACGTGCTCCATCAGGTTCATGAAGGGGTTGCCTTCGATATTAAATTCCCGGCCGGGCCAGGCCTTAAGTAAACGGGAAAGGGCCGTGACGTCGTCGGGCCTGATATGCCGCTCATCAGGCCGCGGATGGACCGTGAGGCCCGCGGCGCCCGCCTTGAGCGCCAGGGCCCCGAAGATCACGGGGTTCGGGGTGTTGCCGTCGCGGGAATTACGTAAAAGCGCAATCTTATTGAGATTAACCGAAAGCTTTGTCGTCATGAGAAATCAAAATCCGCCGTCAAATCACTGGAAAAAGCGCGTCAGAACTGCTGCCACTGAGCCATGGTTTTTCTGACGTTAAGGCCCTTTTGGCCCACATAGTAGCCGATCAGAAGCCGCAGCACATTGCGTGCGGCGACAAGAATCGTTTCGTCACTGAAGTCCTGTGTGAAGACCGCGTGTGCCACACGTGCGGGCACAAGGGGGAGCTCAGAGGCGCGCTGCCCCGCGTCACTGACCGGAACCAATTCGCCGCCCTCCACCACACAGTCTTCGTCTTCTTTACCGGCCCGGGCACTTTGCCCCCAGCCCAGAATCCGAAGCAGGTCCACTTCAAAGATCCTCAGCGCCTGCTGCACGGCCGTGCCTTCGGCAAGAGCCTTCAGGGTCCGCGTATAGGCGTCAAAAAGCGCTGGCTGTGGGTCCGCCGGTTCCGTGAGCTTTAAAACGAGTTCGTTGATGTAAAAACCCGAAAGAAGGGCGTCACCCGCAAGCGGCGTGAGGCCCCCGAGCCAGCGCGCCACCGTGAGGTTTTTCACCTCACCCGCGCCGTTATAGTTGATGATGAGAGGCGAAAAGGGATTGATGAGACCGCGAAAACGGCCCCCGGGGCGCTTGGCCCCCCTTACCGACATCACCTGACGCCCGTGGCGCTTGGTAAAGCATTCGGCAATAACGCTTGATTCCTTCCAGGGCCAGGTGCGAAGGACAAACGCGGGTTCGTCCCTCACCTTTAAAACCTTCGCAGGTTCACCAGCCTCTTTGGCAAAAGCCTTCAGAGCCATGAGCGAGGGCTCAGTGGGCTCCGGGAGCGTGTCACTGTCGTCCGAGACGTCTTTGGTATCAGTCATACCCGAGCGTTTTAAGGGCCTTTACGTCGTCGCTCCAGCCGCGCCGCACACGCACCCAGACCTGCAGATGCACGTGTTTGCCGAGCATCTTTTCAATATCGATGCGTGCAAGCCTTCCGATTTCGCGCAGTTTTGCGCCGCCCTCACCGATCACAATCGGTTTGTGGCTTTCGCGCTCAACAATAAGGCACGCGTCAATCTGCGCTTCCTTGTCGTCCTCCTGCCAGCGCTCGATCGTCACCGCGACGCCGTAGGGAAGTTCGTCCCCTAAAAGGCGAAACGCCTTTTCGCGGATCGTTTCGGCGGCGAGATACCGCGGCGACCGGTCGGTGTAGAGATCCGGATCAAAGTAAGGCACGGACTCAGGAAGCAGTTTTTTCACTTCGTCCACCACTTCATCGAGCCGCTTATTTTTTTCCGCCGACACCGGCACAATCGCCGCAAACGGAAACTTCTGCATCGATTCGGCCATCAGGGGCAGGAGCCTATCGCGGTCCTTGACCTGATCGATCTTGTTTAACACAAGAATGACGTTTGTCTGCTTGGGGTTTAAAAGCCGCAGGACGTTCACATCCTCGGCTTTCCAGCCCTGTGCGTCAATCACAAAGAGAACGGCGTCAACTTCCGAGAGGGTATTTCGCACCGTACGGTTCATGCGGCTTAAAAGCTGCGAGTTGTAGCGCGACTGAAACCCGGGCGTATCCATGAAGATTAACTGGGCATCGGGGTAGGTGACGACACCCAATACGCGGTCACGCGTGGTCTGCGGTTTTTTGCTCGTAATCGAGACCTTTTCACCGACGATCGCGTTAATTAATGTGGATTTACCGACGTTGGGACGCCCGATCACCGCCACATAGCCGCAGTGAAAGGCGGGCTTTGCGTCTGTTTCAGACACGGGATGATTGCTTTGCGTCATCGCACTCTCCTTACGATTTTATGGCCTGCAGTTTCGCGAGCACCGCCGCTGCCGCCATCTGCTCGGCGGCGCGCCGGCTCTTACCCTCACCCTCACAGGTCACCGCCGGATTTTCAATCACGCAGGCACAGCGAAACGTCTGATTGTGCGCTGCACCCGTCGTGGTGATCACGCGGTATTCAGGGAGCTTCATGTGCGCAGCCTGCAGAAATTCCTGCAGCTGCGTTTTGGCGTCTTTGGCAAAGCGCTCGGGTGTGACGTTCCCGGCCGCAAGAATCGGCTCATAAAGCCGCAGAATCACGCGCTGCGCGGCTTCAAAGCCGCCGTCCAGAAACACCGCGCCGAAAACCGCCTCACAGGCGTCCGCAAGAATCGAAGGGCGCTTGGCGCCCCCCGTTTTGAGTTCGCCTTCACCCAAGCGGATAAAGCTTCCGATATCAATTTCAGCGGCGATTTCGTCCAGCGTCTTTTCGCAGACGAAATTGGCGCGGGTGCGCGAGAGCACCCCTTCGGTGTAGTGCTTGTCTCTTAAAAAAAGCGCGTGCCCCACCACACAATTTAAAACCGAGTCCCCGAGAAACTCGAGCCGCTCGTTGTGTTCGGCACCGAAACTTCTGTGCGTGACCGCGCGCACCAAAAGCGCGCGCTTTTTAAACGTGTAGCCGATTCTCTCTTCCAGAACCGAGAGATCAAGAAGCACACGACGCGCAGGCATCGACATAAAACCTCCCCTTCTGCGGTTAACGGAAGAAACCGATACGGCTCATATCGCCGAAATTGGCCCAGATCAGAAACGCCCGGCCCACAAGGTAGCTGTCGGGCACCACACCCCAGTAGCGGCTGTCTTCGCTGTTGTCGCGGTTGTCGCCCATCATGAAGTAGTGGCCTTCGGGAACCTTGCAGACAAAGCCGTTGGAGTAGTACTTGCAGGACTCAAGCGCCCGGTCGTAAGGGGTGCCCCTTAAGCCCATCGGCGCGCGCTCGTCAACAGCCATGATGTGCGTGACGTCACCGAGCGTCTCCTCACGCTCAGAAAGCGTCACGAGCGTATCGGAATCGACCCAGTCGCCCAGGATCTTCTGCGGCATTTCCTTGCCGTTTACCATAATCTTTTTGTTCACGTAAGTCACGGTGTCACCGGGCAGGCCCACCACGCGCTTAATGTAGTCAACCTGCGTGTCCATCGGATAGCGGAAGACCACAACGTCACCGCGCTTGGGAGTCCCCACCTCGAGAACCTTGGTGCCGAGAACCGGGAGCCTTACGCCGTACTCGTACTTATTCACCAGAATAAAGTCGCCGATGTGAAGGGTCGGGAGCATCGAGCCCGAGGGAATGCGGAAGGGCTCAAACAAAAAGGAGCGCAGCAAAAAGACGATACAAATAACCGGGAAGAGACCGGCCGTGTAATCAATCCACCAGGGCTCACGCAGGGCGCCCGCCGCAATGCGGCTTCGCTCCTGCAGCACCACGGGTTCACCCCGATCCACAGCCTCGCGGTTGGCGGCATCAAAGTCGTCCGTAAGGCGCTTAGCTTCAGCCTTACGCTTTTTGGCCCAGACAAGTTTGTCGCAGACCCACATCACCCCGGTAAAGACCGTGAGCAGAAAAAGAATGAGAGCAAAGTTCATTGTCGTGGGTCCAAATTATTTCTTGTCATCAACCTGAAGGATGGCGAGGAAGGCTTCCTGCGGAATTTCCACGCTTCCCACCTGCTTCATGCGCTTTTTGCCGGCCTTTTGCTTTTCCAGAAGCTTCTTCTTACGCGTGATGTCGCCGCCGTAGCACTTCGCAAGCACATTCTTGCGCAAAGCCTTCACGTTTTCGCGGGCAATAATGTTTCCGCCGATTGCTGCCTGTATCGCCACGTCATACATCTGACGCGGGATGAGCCCGCGCAGACGCGTCACGATGTCACGGCCGCGGCTTACCGCATTGGTGCGGTGCACGATGGAACTTAAAGCGTCCACGCGGTCGCCGTTAATGAGCATGTCGACTTTGACGACGTCAGACGCCCGGTATTCCTTGAACTCATAGTCCATCGAGGCGTAACCGCGGGTGATGGACTTCATGCGGTCAAAGAAGTCAAGCACGATCTCCGCCAAGGGCAACTCGTAGGTGAGATGCACCTGGCGGCCGTGGTAGGCCATATTGATCTGAATACCGCGCTTTTCCTGACAAAGCTTCATCACCGCGCCCACGTAATCGTTGGGGACGAAAATCGTCACGGTGTCAATGGGCTCGCGGATTTCAGCAATTTTATCAACGGGCGGCAATTTACTCGGGTTTTCCACCCGAACGACTTCGCCGTTTGTCATCAGCACTTCGTACACAACGGACGGGGCCGTCGTGATGAGGTCCATGTCGTATTCGCGCTCAAGACGCTCCTGCACAATGTCCATGTGCAGTAAGCCCAGAAAGCCCGCGCGGAAACCAAAGCCCAAGGCCTGAGAGACTTCCGGCTCGAACTTCAAAGCCGCGTCGTTAAGCTGCAGCTTTAAAAGTGCCTCACGCAGCGCGTCGTACTGGTTGGACTCCACCGGGTAAAGACCAGCAAAGACCTGGGGCTTGACTTCCTTAAAGCCGGGCAGGGGTTCAGAGGCCGGTTTCTGAGCGCTTGTGATCGTGTCGCCGACGCGCGCGTCTTTGAGTTCCTTGATGCCCGAAACGACAAAGCCCACTTCGCCGGGTTTGAGGCACTC
This sequence comes from Duodenibacillus massiliensis, assembly GCF_928721995.1. NCBI lineage: Bacteria > Pseudomonadati > Pseudomonadota > Betaproteobacteria > Burkholderiales > Sutterellaceae > Duodenibacillus > Duodenibacillus massiliensis. Next base: position 2,048,062 of record NZ_OV788642.1, on the reverse strand, counting down.
ACGCTGCTTAGCTTTCGGTGTAAAGACACCGACCTGCTCCACAAGGTGCTGAGCGCCCGTTGCCATCAGCATCACCTTGTCCTTGGGACGGATGACGCCGTTTACCACACGCACCAGGGTCACGATACCGACGTAGTTATCAAACCAGCTGTCGATGATCAAGGCCTGCAGGGGCGCGTTTTCATCGCCCTTGGGGGGCGGAATATCCGAAACAATGCGCTCGAGGATGTCTTCCACACCCATGCCGGTTTTCGCTGAACAAGGAATGGCGTCGGTGGCATCAATCCCGATCACGTCCTCGATTTCTTCTTTGGCCGCGTCGGGATTGGCGCTGTTTAAGTCCATCTTGTTTAAAACAGGGACGACTTCAACACCCAAGTCAATCGCGGTGTAGCAGTTTGCAACCGTCTGGGCTTCCACGCCCTGGGTGGCGTCGACCACGAGAAGCGCCCCTTCGCAGGCCGAAAGCGAACGGCTTACCTCGTAGGAAAAGTCCACGTGCCCCGGGGTATCGATGAGGTTTAACTCATAGGTCTTGCCGTCTTTGGCACGGTACTTAAGGGAGGCCGTCTGCGCCTTAATCGTGATGCCGCGCTCGCGCTCGAGATCCATGCTGTCCAAAACCTGCTCGCTCATTTCACGGGCGGTCAAACCGCCGCAGGTTTGGATCAGGCGGTCGGCAAGCGTACTTTTGCCGTGGTCGATGTGCGCAATAATGGAAAAGTTACGGATATTGTCCATAGCAGAACGTGTCGGTACGACACCGTCTAAAAAGATACGGCCAAAGTCTCGTGCGAAAATCCTGAGCAAGTCAGGACAGCACTTCTCGCACCAAGCTTCGGCTACTGAAAACAACTTATTTTAGCAAAGGAAACAGACGTTTCCGCAGAATCTTTCTCTGTCAAAATTCTTCAGCACGCTGAAGAATTTTGCGTCATTTTTCTTCATCGTAATGAAGATTTTTGTCATCCGACAATCTCTTTCCTCCCTCATCGTCAAAGAGCGGACTTCTGATGTCTTTGGGTGTGACCAGATAGAGATTCGCGTCCTTAAAGGCACTCAAAAATTCACTCTTTCCCTTTACAGGTGCCGTGGGCGAGAGTTTGCACTCAAAAGCATTGATTTTCTTGGGACCCACCTCCACCAAATCGATCTCCCGGGGCGAGCGGCCGGTGGTACGCCAGAAATAAACCTCAGTGAGGTCCCTTAACTGGCTATGCAGCTTAATGCGCTCCATATAGAAGAAGTTTTCCCAAAGCGCCCCCGCATCTTCGCGTGAAGACAAAGGATCAAAGTTTTTGATGACGGCGTTACGGATCCCGGTGTCGCAGAAGTAGATCTTGCGCCCTTTTTTTAAGGCATTGCCGGGATTGCGTGAGTACGACGGACAAACCTTCACAATGAAACACTCTTCAAGCAGCCTCACATACTGTTCCACCGTGTTGCGGGCAAGTCCCACTTCGCGAGCGAGTCCGTCAAAGGAAACTTCAGATCCGATGTTTAATGCAAGGTGCTTGACGAGGTTTTCAAAAGGCAACGGCATTCTTACCCCCGCCAAAGCAAAAAGATCTTTAAAAAGGAGTGAGTCCACGTAATCCGTGAGCGTATCGGCCGCCTCCTCCGGCTTGTTGCAGACTTCCGGAAAGAGCCCGTAGACCATATGCCAGCCAAGATTCTGAATGGTCTTTCCTTTGCCGCGAGACTGCGCGAGCTCTCTTAAGGACAAAGGCCAGAGCTGCCGGTTCACGAGCCGCCCCATGGCAGATTCCTTGACGCCCGCGGCAAGCGTAAGCGCCGAAGACCCGGTGACGAATATCGCCGTGGGCTCCTTAAGCGTTTCGTTCATGTCCACGAGCCGCTTTAACGTGAGTCCGATATCGGGGATGCGCTGCGCCTCATCAATCACCAGAAAGCGGGTGCGCGTGAGAAGCGCCTTGACGTCAGCTGCGGAATTCAGACGCAGCATCTCGCGGTCATCGGGTTCGTCACCCGAATACCAAACCACGTCTTCGTCTTTGAGAAGCTCCCGCAGTACCGTTGTCTTACCGGTTCGGCGTGCGCCGTAAATCACCACGGCTTTGGGCGGCGTCTGCCGCATGAGATCCTCTTCAATTGTCCGCTTGATGTAAGTCATGTCAAAATTCTTCAGTACGATGAAGATATTTTACGCAATTTCTTTCATCGTATTGAAGATTTTTTACTCCGAACCGCATCGCCGTCCGGCATCGCCCCCGGTCATCCGGTTGGTCTCCGGCATCCAAAAAGCCACAAAACCGCCGATAAAACACATCAAAAGCTATGCTTCCCCTTTTGCGCGATCTAATCGAAAAGGATTAGTCTTTTTCAGAAATTAATCCTTTTTTAACGATCCCGCCCTATCCCATTGTGCGTACCACGCCGAAGGCCCTTTCGCGGCCGATTTTCAAAAAAGTCCCGCCGTTATTGCCTATTCGGGCATCCTCCTACTGAAAAGAACTAACGTTATTCATAAAAAGAATAGCGAAAATCCTTTTAAAACATGCTCCGTCAGAACGATTGACGCTCTTCTGAAATTTCTTGAAACTAGCCGCCGACACGCGAAAAAGGGCCTTGTCTGAAAGGTCCTTTCACGCCAAAACGAATAGTGCGGACAGGCGGGCTTAACGGCACCGACCTCAGGTCCGTGCAGTAACCCTTACCTGAATTCAGGAGAGATCCATGGAACTTTCACGCAGAAGTTTCCTCAAGCGCGGACTGGTGTTCGGCGGCGGTGCTGTCGGTGCCGCCTCGGGCACGGCCATTGCCGCTCAGGAACCGAAGAAACCCTACAAGCTGCGTAACGTCAAGGAAGTGACGAACATCTGCTGCTACTGCTCCGGCGGCTGCGGCACAATCTGCTCGTCGCGCGACGGCGAACTCATCAACCTCGAAGGCGACCCGGACCATCCGGTCAACCTCGGGGGCCTGTGCTCGAAGGGCGCCGCGATGTGGGGCCTGCGTAACGTCGTCACCGAAGACCGTAAGGCAAAACTTCATCCGGACCGTGTGCTCTATCCGCAGGTACGCCGCCCCGGGAGCAAAACCTGGGAACGCTTAAGCTGGGATCAGGCTGCTGAAGAAATCGCGCGCCACATCAAAAAGACCCGTGACGCGACCTTCGTTGAAAAAGAAGGTGATGTCACCGTAAACCGCTGCGACGGTATGGCAAGCTTGGGGGCCGCTCAGCTCAATAACGAAGAAGGGTGGCTTGTGCAGAAGTTTGCCCGTTCCATGGGTATCTGCGCCATTGATAACCAGACGCGCGTGTGCCACTCTTCGACCGTGTCGGGCCTGGCGCCCTCCTTTGGCCGCGGCTCCATGACGAGCCACTGGTGCGACTTTGCCAATTCCGACGTCATCATGTCGATCGGTTCGAACAACGTGGAAAACCACCCGTTGTCTTCGCGCTGGGTGGAACGCGCACAGGATAAGGGCGCGACCTGGATCGTTGTCGACCCCCGTTACTCCCGTTCGGCCGCACAGGCTGACATCTACGCCCGCATCCGTCCGGGTACCGACCTTGCCTTCTACGGCGGTCTCATCAATTACATTCTTTCGAACAACCTCTATCAGAAGGAATACATGCTGCATTACACCAATGCCGCGTGCCTGCTGACAGACGACTATAAGTTCGATCCTGAGAAGGGCCTTTTCTCCGGCTGGGATCCGGAAACGAAGACCTATTCCAACGCGAGCTGGGGCTACGATGTCGCGAAGCACCTGCAGTGGGACACGTCCGAGGGCTCGGCTTTTGCCTGGGTAAACCGCCCGGGTACGCCCGAATTTAAGACGCCGGATCTGAAGGTTTTAAAGCGCGACATGACGCTCACGGATCCCCATTGCGTTTTAAACATTCTCAAAAAGCACTACGCCCGCTACACGCCTGAGCTCGTGCAGCGCATCACCGGTATGGATCCGGACGTGATGAAGAAGGTCTGGGAGGTTTACGCTTCCACCGGGGCGCGCGACAAGGCCGGCTCCATTCTTTACGCCCTCGGCCAGACTCAGCACAGCTACGGCTCTCAGAACTGCCGTGCGATGTGCATGGTGCAGTTGCTTCTGGGTAACGTCGGCATCGCGGGCGGCGGCATCAATGCCCTGCGCGGTGAACCCAACGTTCAGGGTTCAACCGACGTGGGTGTGTCTTCGCACCAGGCGCCGGGTTACCTCTCCTGGCCCACCGGCAAATCCCATCCGACGCTTGCTGCGTACCTTTCCAAGGAAACGTATGCCGGGGGTTACTACTCCAACAAACCCAAGTTCTGGGTGTCGGCACTGAAGGAATGGTTTGGCGAAAACGCCACCAAGGAAAACGACTACTGCTACGATCTGCTGCCGAAAACGAGTCCCAAGCTCGACTACGGTGACTATTCCACGATCATGTCCTTTAACGACATGCGTGACAACAAGATCAAGGGCTACTTCTGCTGGGGCATGAACCCGGCGCACTCCACCCCCAACGCCAAGCACGCCCGTAAATCGATGGCGAAGCTTGACTGGCTCGTGGTGGCCGACTGGTTCCAGACGGAGACGTCGCTTTTCTGGGCGGCTCCCGACATGAAGGCAGAAGACGTCAAGACCGAGGTCTACTTCCTGCCGGCAGCCCTCCTCTACGAAAAGATCGGCTCCATCAACAACTCCGGCCGCTGGATCCAGTGGCGTGAGAAGGCGGTTGAACCGCCGGGAGAATGCCGCAACGACTTCGAGATGATGATGCTCATCTGGGACAAACTCCGTGCGCTTTACGAAAAGGAAGGCGGCGCCTGCCCCGATCAGATTCTCAAGGCCAATTTCAACTACCGTATCGACGGCAAACCGGACCTGCGTGCCCTTTGCTGGGCCCTTAACGGCTACACCATCAAGGACGGGAAACTCATCAAGGGCTACGGCGAACTGCAGGCTGACGGCACCACGGCCTGCGGCATCTGGATTTTCTCGGGCTACTACAACAACGAAGCCGACAAGATGGATCCCATGAAGCAGCCCATGACCCGCAGAAGTAAGGCTGACCCCACGGGGCTCGGGCTCTTTCCGGGGTGGTCGTTTGCGTGGCCCGCAAACCGCCGCATTCTCTATAACCGTGCGTCCGCCGACCCGCAGGGCAAACCCTGGGATCCCAAGCGTGTGCTCGTGGAATGGAAGGGCGATCATTGGCTGCAAAACGACGTTGGCGACTTCGTCACAGCCGCCAAACCCAACGACAATGCGTTCTTCATGAACTGGGAACAAAATGCGCGCCTCTTTGCCTATCCGATGGTAGACGGGCCCCTCCCTGAACACTTCGAACCGCATGAGTCTCCGGTAAAGAATCTGTTAAACGGCGCCCAGGGTAACCCCTGCATCCGTTTTGCCGATGACCCGTCGATAAAGCGCGGCAATGTGAAAGACTTCCCGTTTGTCGTGACGACTTACTCCGTCGTTGAACACTGGCAGTCTGGTACGCAGACCCGCAACATCCCGTGGCTCAACGAAATCAGCCCCTGCAACTTCATCGAAATTTCCGAAGAACTTGCCAAGGAAAAGGGCATCAAAAACGGTGACGCGGTGCGCGTGTGGAATAACCGCGGCGACGTCAAGGTTGCTGCGATGGTCACCAAGCGCATGAAGCCCATGATGATTGACGGCAAACTCACGCATGTCGTGGGTATGCCCCACCACTTCTCCTGGGCCACGAACCTCGCGCGGGGCGACAACATCAACGACCTGACTCCCAATGTGGGCGATCCCAATTCCTACATTCCCGAGTACAAGGCCTTCCTCGTGAACCTTGAGAAGGCGGCTTAAGTCCGCGCCGTGTCAACTAGGAGATAAAACAACATGGCTAAAGCAAAAGAAGTTGCCATTCTGTTTGATTCATCGCACTGCACCGGCTGCAAGGGCTGCCAGGTTGCCTGCAAACAGTGGAACATGCTCCCCTCGCCGATGGGGTTAAATGAAAACAAGTTCACGGGGTCGTATCAGAGCCCGATGGACTTAAACGGCAATACGCGCCTTATCATGACCTTTGACGAAAAGGAGTCGGGAAACAAATTCCAGCCTCTGAATTTCGCCATCGGCCGCCGCTCCTGCTACCACTGCACGGATGCTGCGTGTGTTGAGATCTGCTCTTCGGGCGCGCTCTACCACAAGGAAAACGGCGTTGTTGCGTTTGATACCGACAAGTGCAACGGCTGCACGTACTGCCAGTCGGCCTGCCCCTTTGATGTGCCGCGCTTCAGAAAAACAGACAGCAGGATCGATAAGTGCACCCTGTGCTTTGACCGTCTGGAAGAAGGCGGGGTTCCGGCCTGCGTCAAGACCTGCCAGCCCGAGGCTCTGAAGTTCGGGCCCCGTGAGGAAATGATCCGCATCGGTAAAGAGCGTGTTGAGTTCTTGAAGAAGAAGGGCTTTGACAAGGCGGAACTCTACGGTGAACATGAAATGGGGGGCTTACATACCCTCACGGTCTGCAAGTACGGTCACGAAGCCTACGGGCTTCCGACCGATCCCAAGCCCAACAGCATGATCGCCACCATGAAGACCATGAAGGCCGTCACCGGTATCGGTACCGCCGCAGTGGTCGCCGGCCTTGCCGCTTCCTTCGTTGCCGCCACCGGCTACCGCCGTAAGAAAGTGACGATTGAAGAGGCCAAGGAACACTGGACACCCGAACAGCGTGAAAAGGCTGACCGGGAAGTGAAAGAACTGCTTGGCCGTGAATCACGGCAGTAACACGATCAGGAGAAACAAATGACCCGCTATATTCAGCGTCACTCCCTTCTGACCCGCGTGACCCACGGTGTTGCGGCCGTCAGCTGCATCCTTCTTGCGATCACCGGTGTCTTCGTTTTCGTCCCGAGTCTCGGGGGCGGCATCATGGGCGGCGACTTCACGTACGCCATGCGCATGCTGCACCGGATCCTCGCGATTCCCTTTATCCTGATTCCTCTCTGGGCGATCATCAAGTCCCCCAAGGGCTTTGTGCATCTCTTTAAAGAGGACATCTTCGGTAAGTGGGACAAGGACGATTTTGCGTGGGCAATGAAGTTCCCGTTCTACCTCTTTGCCCCGGGCAAGGTCCACATGCCGCCGCAGCACCACGTGAAGTCGGCGCAGAGGCTCGCTGACGGCGCTCTCGTCTTCTTCTGCTTCTTCCTTGCCGTTTCCGGCATGGTTATGTGGCTTAACACGGGGCTCTTGCCTGACGGCAGCTGGAAGGTGGAATTCAGCCCGACGACGGTTCTCGTGGCACACCTCGTGCACGACGTCTTCTTCTTCCTCACGGTCTTTGTGGGTATTGCCCACATCTACCTCGGCGCGGGCATTTTCCAGCCCTACCGCGGTACCGCCCGGATTATGTTCGGTGACGGTAAGGTGAGTGAGTCGGACGCCGCCTATCACTGGGGTTACTGGGCCAATGAAGAAATTGCGCTCGGCAAGAACGTGACCACCGTGAACGACGAAAAAGACAAGAAGTCTGCTTAAATCGCCGTTATGAAGGTACAAGGGCCCTCAAACCCCTTGTACCTTACACTCCCCTTCTCAATCAACAACACTTAAAAAAGAGAACTTTCATGACAAGCCGTCTGTCTGTACGCAATGCCGTCAACCACCTCAATACGCTCAAGGATCCCCAGCTTGAAGCTCAGGCAAAGGAGGCCGCAAAGATCCTTCTGGAAGCCTGTGATCTTGCCGGGGATTTGAGCGCCGAGGCGCCCGAATGGACGGGCGACGATGTCCTGAAAGCTCTTACCGGGGTGAAGACCCTCTTGGCAGCCGCCGCTCCGAAATCCACCGCCGAAAATTTCGCAAAGATTGCAGCGGCCTTGACGGACACCTATCTTGCGGAAAGCAAGTTGTCGGACGACCTCAAAGCCAAATGCGCGGCCTGTGACTGGAAGACGGTCACGACGGATGAGGCGCTCAATAAAGGCTTGGTGAATCCCGAAAACTTCGCGGAAGGCTTGGTTGCCGGCATGAACCCGGAAATTGAGCCCTTCACGAGCCTCATCATTCATCTCACGCTTCGTGTGATCCTGCAGGATTCGGTGCGCGAAGCCGACCGCCGCATTGCCGACAACCAGAAAGACACGATTCACTTTAACCGGCCGTTAAAGTGCCCGGTGTGCGGCGGACTTCCGGCGATTGCGTGTGTGGCGGGCACCGCCTACCACGGTAATGTGAAGCAGCTTTTCTGCGGCACGTGCGGCGCGCACTGGCCCTTTGACCGCATCCGCTGCGCGGTGTGCGGGGATCAGGCTGTAAGCGACCTCTCCTATGTGCATGATTCGGGGGACGAGAGCCGGCGTCTGCACGTCTGCAAGTCCTGCCATGCGGCTTTCCCGACGGTTTTCGTGAACGACCTCGAAAACTTCGATCAGGATGTGGACGGTATCGCCATTTCCGGTCTTGCCGCCTACTACAGTGAAGAACAGGCCAAAAAGGCCAATGCCTGAGTCAGATTCCACACAAAGGAAATTCATCATGGCGTGCGACAGCGTAAATAAGGTTTTTCACGAGGGACTCGGGTCAGCGAAGTCTGACATTGAGACCGTGGCCGGTATCCGCCGCGTGACGGTGGATAAGTTGGACTGCGTTGAAAAGCTCGAAGACTGGGTCGCTGAAGAGGTCCCCGTGGCCCTCACCTATAACGGCATTTCGCACGCCGTCATGATGTGTACGCCTCTGATGCTCGAAGAGTTTGCGGTGGGCTTTACGCTCGCAGAGCGCATTGTCCCGACGCTTTCCGACATCTACGGCGTGGAAATCAAAGACGGCTGCCGCGGCGGCAAGGTCGCCGACATCAGGATCGCAAGCGAACACTTCTGGCACTTAAAGGAACGCCGCCGCTCGATGACGGGACGGACGGGCTGCGGGATCTGCGGCGTAGAGGATCTCGACTCCGCCGTACGGATTCCGGACACCGTCGCGCACACCCAGACCTTTGACATGCGCCACTTCAATAAAGGATTGGAATACTTAAGCCACATCGAGATGCTCGGCAACCTCACGGGTTGCACGCATGCGGCCGTTTGGGTGAACCCGGACGGCACGTCTGCCGGGGGCGCAGAGGACGTGGGGCGCCACGTGGCTTTGGATAAATTGCTGGGCCTCAGAGCAATGTCGGGGTGGACGGACGGTGCGCTTTTTGTGAGCTCACGCGCCTCCTACGAAATGGTGCAGAAAGCCGCCGCCTGCAACGTGGAGATTCTCTTTGCTGTATCGGCACCGACGGCTCTTGCGATTGACGTCGCCAACCAGTGTGGCGTGACGCTTGCGGCTTTCTGCCGCACCAACCGCGCCAACATCTACACGCACCCCGAGAGGCTCCAGGGCCTTTAAAATCCCCTCCCCGAGCTTAAGCAGCGCGGTAATACATCGGAAAAGGCGCTGATTTCGAGCCCTTAACTGTTCAAAGACGCCTTAAGCCATGTAGACTGCGCCCGCACGCACAATTTGCGGGCGCTTTGCTTTTTTCCCCACCGGTTTAAACCATGGCGAACAACTTTTCTTCTGATATCACGGATATGGATGAGGCTGCTTCTGAGCTCATCCGCTACGCGCGTTTGGCCACAGAAGCCACAAGCCGCTTTGAAGACGGCGTCGTGGACACGGGCTTTGAGTCCGCGGTACGTGCGCCCCTTGATAAGGGAGAAGATGCCGTCATTGAAACGGCCCTAAACCGCCTCAAAGAAGAAGAGTCCCCGGCCTACGAGGAACTCCTTTCGATGGCCGAAGACTGCGCCCAGACGCGCGTGGACGCGAAGGGCGTGCACCTTTTGGTGCTCATCCCCATTATGTGCTGGAGCCGGTATCTGATTCCGCACGGGAAGATTTCCAACGAAGCGCTCAAAGCCACCGCAGAACTCTTTCAGAAGGGTTGGGCCACTGAAAAAGCGACCGTGCAGATCGGGGACTGCCTCTTATCGGCCGATCACCTCCCCGAGGGCCTTGCGGACGTGAGGCACCTTCTTGACCGTCTTACCAAGAAAACGAAGACCGGGATTGTTGATATCGCCAAGGTTGTGACCACGACGCCTCCGCCCGATTTTGCGGATGTCAGGTACCTCGCTTTAGGCGTCTCTGCTCCCGATACAGCGTCGCTTTTTCATCCGCTCAATCAGTCTTATGAAGAGCGCGCCCGCACCGTGATGGATTTTTGTCTGGGGGTGCGGGAGATTCTTCAAAACGACTTTATCGGCACGATGATTGACGTGCAGCCGCCCGCGAGCTTTTTCTCGGGCTGGCGGCAGGCCGATGCCACGATGCGCATCTTTGCCGTACGGTCTTTGGTCGATTACGTCTGCTGCATGGGCTACAGCCCGGCTGACCTCATTGCCACGACTGCGGTCTTTACGAAGATGGGGGGCGAGACGCACGAAGGTGACGGGGACGAAATCCGCGTGAGTATTTCCGTAAAGGACCAGCCCTCAAAGGTGGTGGCGGGGGTTGTGGCGCCCTCGATGCCCGAAGACAACGACAACAATCAGACCTTTATCGGGGCGGTGCTTGATAACTGCCGCGTGGGGCGGATTATTCCCTTGACGCAGACCTTTCCGATGGAATGGTGTGAGGAGTGCGGCGCACCCTTGTACGCCAATCCCGAAGGGTATGTGTGCCACATTGAGCCGCCTGAGGGATTGGATGAATCGAAGTTTGCGCCGACGCTGAATTGATTCTTTTAGCTCGACAATGAAGGGGGTGTTGATAAAGTCGCCCCCGAGAAACTCGCCGCAACGCATTGATTATTCGTGCAGCGGCGGTTTTTTTTCGCGAAAAAGCTTCCAGCGGGTGCAAGAACTCCCGAACCTATGTGTAGCAAGATGCCTATCACGACAAGCTTGGGGTTCCGGGAATTCATAAATGTGCCAGACGTACCCCAAAACTTCGCTCGTTTAGCGATACGTCGGTCGAGACTTTCTAGAAAAAAACAAGGGGGGTTGTCTCATCGTCAACTGACGACTTTATCAACACCCCCTTTTTGCTGGCTGCAGAGTAGAGAAACATCTGTAGCACCCCGGTGAATCCCGCATGGGATCAGCGGCGGGAACCCGCCATTTGCTGGGGCAGAAGCCCCAACAAGCATGGAATCCCCCCGCTTGAGCGGGGGGAGGATGTTAATTTGCTTTCTTCACGTCAAAGACAAAGTGATCGTCCTTGCTGTCCACAACGACATGATCCTTCGGAGCGGCCTTGCCTTCAAGAAGCAACCGCGCCACTTCGTTTTCGATGTGTTCCTGCACGGCGCGCTTCAACGGCCGAGCGCCGTAAAGCGGATCAAAGCCGACCTTCGCAATTTCATCGAGTGCCGCATCCGTGACGTCAAGCACCACGTCCTGCGCCGCCACGCGTTTGGCGAGCTTATCGATCTGGATCTTCGCAATCGCGCGAATTGCTTTGGTATCGAGAGCATTAAAGACCACGATCTCATCAATACGGTTGATGAATTCGGGGCGGAAGTGTTGTTTCACTTCCTGCATCACGGCATCTTTCACTTTGTCATGAGGTTCACCCTGCATCGCCTGGATTTCCTGGCTGCCCAAGTTACTCGTCATGACAATCACGGTGTTCTTAAAGTCGACGGTGCGGCCCTGGCCGTCGGTCATGCGGCCGTCGTCCAAAACCTGTAAAAGGACATTAAAAACGTCGGGATGCGCTTTTTCCACTTCGTCGAGCAAAATGACGGAGTAGGGCTTACGGCGCACGGCTTCCGTGAGGTAGCCGCCCTCTTCGTAACCAACATATCCCGGAGGCGCACCGATCAAACGTGCGACAGAGTGCTTTTCCATGAATTCACTCATGTCGATACGAATCATCGCGTCATCGCTGTCAAAGAGGAATTCCGCAAGGGCCTTCGTAAGTTCCGTCTTACCGACACCCGTGGGTCCGAGGAAAAGGAACGAACCGTACGGACGGTTGGGATCCGAAAGACCTGCGCGGCTTCTCAGAATCGTTTCCGTCACGCGGCGCACAGCCTCAGGCTGCCCGATGACGCGCTTACTTAAGGCGTCAGCCATATGAAGAAGTTTCTGGCGTTCGCCTTCCATCATCTTTGCGACCGGAATACCGGTGGCACGGCTTACGACCTCCGCGATTTCCTCAGCGCCCACGCTTGTGCGCAAAAGCTTCGGACGGCCCTTGTCTTCAACCTTATCCTTCTTTTCAGTCTTTTTGAGTTTTTCTTCAAGCTTCGGAAGGACGGCGTACTGCAGCTCAGACAAGCGTTCGTACTTGGCTTCACGCCTGCAGGCTTCCATTTCCTGACGCACGCGGTCAATTTCGTTACGGATGTTCTTTTCACCGAGCGCTTCGCTCTTTTCAGCCTTCCAGATCTCTTCGAGGTCGGAGTACTTGCGCGACAGCGTCTCGATCTCCGCTTCAATTGCGGCGAGGCGCTTCTTACTTGCCTCATCCGTTTCCTTCTTCATCGCCTCACGTTCAATCTTTAACTGAATCAGACGGCGATCCAATTTATCCAATTCTTCCGGCTTGGAGTCAATCTCCATCTTCACACGGCTTGCGGCCTCATCAATGAGGTCAATGGCCTTATCCGGAAGGAACCGGTCCGTAATGTAGCGGTGCGACAGTTCCGCGGCCGCGACAATCGCGGGATCCGTAATTTCCACGCCGTGGTGCGCTTCGTACTTTTCCTGCAGACCACGCAGAATGGCGATTGTGTCTTCCACACTCGGCTCGTCCACAAGGACCTTCTGGAAGCGGCGTTCAAGTGCCGCATCCTTTTCAATGTACTTGCGGTATTCATCAAGCGTTGTTGCGCCGATCACATGCAGCTCGCCGCGGGCCAGAGCGGGTTTCAACATATTGCCCGCATCCATGCTGCCCTCGGTCTTACCGGCACCGACCACCGTGTGGATTTCATCAATAAAGAGAATGATCTTGCCGTTGGAAGCCGAAACTTCTTTCAGCAGTTTCTTTAAACGCTCTTCAAATTCACCGCGGTACTTGGCACCCGCGATGAGCCCTGCCATATCAAGGGACAGCACGGACTTACCGCGTAGCGTATCGGGCACTTCGTTATTGACGATACGCTGCGCAAGGCCTTCGACGACGGCGGTCTTACCCACACCGGGTTCACCGATCAGCACCGGGTTGTTCTTCGTGCGGCGCTGCAGAATCTGCATCGTGCGGCGGATTTCATCATCGCGCCCGATCACGGGATCGAGTTTCCCCATGCGGGCCCGTTCGGTAAGATCCACCGTGTACTTCTTGATGGCGTCGCGCCCGCTTTCGCCTTCGGCGTCATCGACCTTTTCGCCGCCGCGAACTTGCGCAATCGCGGCTTCGAGCATCTTGCGGGTAACGCCCGCCGAACCCAAAAGCCTGGAGGTGTCAAGCGTGTTGTCCGTCAAGGCGAGCAAAAACATTTCCGAAGAAATGAATTCGTCGCCGTGGGCCATCGCCTCTTTTTCAGTGAGGTTCAAAGCGCGGCCGAGGTCACGGCTTACCTGAACGTCGCCGCCCGTGCCGCTCACCTTCGGGAGGTTTTCAATTGCGGCATCGGCTTCGCGCTTGACCTGCTGGGCGTTGCCGCCCGAGCGTTCAATGAGGCTTACGGTGCCGCCCTCTTCGTCAGCAAGCATCGCCGCAAGCACATGCACCGGTTCGATGAACTGGTTGTCGTGCGCCAGGGCAATCGACTGCGCCTCAGAGAGCGCCTGCTGGAATTTGGTCGTGAGTTTATCTTGTCTCATGTGTCTGAATTCCCTTCGGTTGAGTCCTTATAGCGGACCCGAACCGACGTCTAAAAGCTGTTAACCGCTATATGCGGCCGACACATCCGCTTTTCAAGGAAAATCCGAATCTGACAATCCGAATAAAACGAGTCGGGAAAAGGCTTTGCGCCTGTATCGATACAGTCTGATACAAGATTCCTGGCCTCTTATATTCGTCACTACACCCGAGCCCGGACACCCCATTTTTTTCCTGCCGTACCACCCCCCGCCTCAGGCCCTGCAAATACAGCATTTTGCATAGGCGGAAATCCCCAACCAATCCTAGAATCAACGGCAGTTTTTCCAATTTGAACATCAAAACGCCGGCTCAATCGCGTCCACTGCGAGGGTGCCGGTGCAGTACGCACGAAAGGAAGATGAAGTGGTAAACAACAACCGTCGCGCCATTCTCGGCGCAGCCCTCGCGGCACCCGTTCTTTCCTGGGCCCCGGTGGCCCTGTCTCAAACCGGCACCGGCTCCAACCCGATCCGCATTGTGGTTCCCTATCCCCCCGGAGGTCCGCTTGACGTTTCGGCGCGCGCCATTGCCGAAGCCGTGCAGAAGTCTCTGGGTAACGTCATCGTCGACAACCGTCCCGGTGCGGGCGGCAACCGCGGCGTAAGCTACCTCGCTAAGCAGCCCGGTGACGGCATGACGCTCTGTGTGGGTGCTGTGGCCACGCACGCCATCAACCCGAACCTTTTTAAGAACCTTCCCTACGATCCGGTGAAGGACTTCCGCCCCGTCACGCTCATCGCACACGTTCCCAACGTGCTCGTTGTGACGCCTGAATTTGAAAAGCGGACCGGCATTAAGTCAGTGGCCGACCTCATTGCCTACTGCAAGAAAAACCCGGATAAGTTGAATTACGCTTCGGGCGGCAACGGTTCGGGCGGCCATATGGCTGGCGAACTTCTCAAAGCCAAGGCCGGCATCCGTATGGTGCATATCCCGTACGCGGGCGCAGCCGCCGCGCAGCTTTCTGTCCTCGCGGGCCAGACGGATCTTATTTTCGATAACCTCGCAAGCGCCACCGCGAACATCAAGTCCGGAAAACTCATTCCGCTTGCTGTCACGACCACGACGCGTGCCGCAGCACTTCCCAACGTCCCCACGATGGCGGAAGCGGGCGTCCCCGGTTTTGACATTTCCACCTGGTACGGTCTTTTTGTGCCGGCTTCTACGCCCGACAAGATCCTTAACCGCTTAAACAAAGTGATTACGGATGCTTTAAAGACCTCGGCCTTGAAGGAACGCCTTGCGCGTTTGGGCGGCGAAGCAGCCCCCTGCTCAAGCGCCGACTTCGCGAAACTCATCCAGAGTGAACTCACGAAGTACGCTGAGATCGTGAAGGTCTCCGGCGCCCGCGTGGATTAACGCATCAGGCGTCAAAACAAAGAAAGCGGTTTTTCGGCAGCCCTTTGCCGGAGAACCGCTTTTCGTACAATTTCCGTCTTTTTTACGGACGTTCTCGGATAAACTCCTCCCGCTTTTCCTGAAGAACCGTCCGCAGCAGAAGTTTCATTATGTCCTTGCGCAACGCCAAAGATTTTTGGGCCGGCATTTTGTTTGCCGTCACAGGCGTGCTTGCCATTGTCACCGTCCAGGAGCACAGTCTCGGATCCGCCGCCCGCATGGGCCCCGCGTACTTTCCGACGCTTTTGGGAGGCATTCTCACCGTACTCGGGGTGATTCTCTCTTTGCGCGGGCTTTTCTCGCGTGAAGCGCTTGTTGAGCCCGACGGCGGCCGCGTCGAACCCTTTCACTGGAAGATCTTCTTTCTGGTGCTGGGCTCCGTGCTCGCGTTTTCACTGCTTCTCGCAAGCTGCGGCCTCATGATTGCGATTGCCGCGATGGTGATGATTTCAGCGTTGGCAGACAAAAACTTTCGGTTAAAAGAAACCCTCATCGTGATTGTCGTTTTGGACGTCATCGCCTGGGTAATCTTTGTTTACGGCGTCGGAATGCTCATTCCGGTCTGGCCGGCATTTCTCTAAGGAGCCGGCACCATGGATCTTATTAATAACCTTCTGGTCGGTTTTGAAGCAGCGCTGTCGCTCCAAAACATCCTCTACTGCTTTTTCGGTGTCACGATCGGAACGCTTATCGGCGTGCTCCCGGGGATGGGCCCGGTGGCAACGGTTGCGATGCTTCTGCCCGCCACCTACGCGCTTGATCCCTCTTCGGCCCTCATTATGTTGGCCGGTATTTACTACGGCGCGCAGTACGGGGGCTCAACCACCGCCATTCTTGTGAATATTCCCGGCGAAGCCGCGGCGGTTGTGACCTGTATCGACGGCCACAAGATGGCTAAAAACGGCCGCGCAGGTGCGGCTTTGGGGATTGCAGCACTCGGGTCCTTCTTTGCCGGGTGCGTGGCAACACTACTTATTGCTGCCTTTGCGCCACCTTTGACCGCCATTGCCTTTGAGTTCGGGCCAGCGGAATACTTCAGTCTCATGGTGCTTGGCTTGATCGGTGCCGTGGTGCTTGCAACCGGGTCGCTTCTCAAAGCCGTCTGCATGATTTTGGTGGGGTTACTCCTGGGCCTTGTCGGTACCGACGTCAATTCCGGGGCCTTACGGTACACCTTCGGGTTTGACGAACTGCAGGAAGGCATCGATTTCGTTGCGCTTTCAATGGGCATTTACGGCTTTGCCGAAATCATGAGTAACCTCGAGCAAAACGAGCGCAGGACGTTGATCCCGGGCAAAGTCGGCTCCGTTCTTCCGACCAAAGCCGACCTCAAGGCAAGTTCCGGTCCGATTCTGCGCGGTACGGTCCTGGGGTCACTTCTCGGCGTGCTCCCCGGGGGAGGCGCACTGCTCTCGAGCTTTGCAAGCTACACCATCGAAAAGAAACTTGCGGGTACAAAGGCGAGTCCCGCTTTCGGCCAGGGCAACATCCGCGGCGTGGCGGGACCTGAGTCCGCCAATAACGCCGGTTCTCAGACCTCCTTTATTCCGATGCTGACACTCGGGATTCCGTCAAATGCCGTCATGGCCCTGATGATCGGCGCCATGATGATTCACGACATTGTGCCCGGACCTCAGGTGATGACCTCCAACCCCGCGCTTTTCTGGGGATTGATTGTCAGTATGTGGGTGGGTAACCTCATGCTCATCATTCTCAACCTCCCCATGATCGGCGTTTGGGTGCAGTTACTCAAGGTCCCCTACCGGTGGCTTTTCCCGGCGATTCTCGTTTTCTGCTGCATCGGCGTCTATTCGATCAACAACAATGTCTGGGACGTGTGGATGACGATTGCGTTCGGTGCCCTGGGGTATCTCTTTCATAAACTCGGGTGCGAAGCCGCTCCCTTGATCCTCGGCTTCATTCTGGGCCCCATGATGGAAGAAAACCTCAGACGCGCGCTTTTGATTTCCCGCGGTGACCCCATGGTCTTTTTCACGAGTCCCATTTCCTGCGGGCTTCTCCTCGTGTCGCTTTTGCTGCTCGTGGTGGTCGCAGCCCCCGCGATCCGCAAAAAACGTAACACGGCCTTCCGCGAAGACTGATAATGTTCGGACTCAGAAACGGTTAACGTTCTGAGCCCGATTTTTTTGCCCACATTCTTCCAATGTCCGAGACCTCCTCTTTTGACGCTTTCCCGGCGGTTATCCTCCCCTCAGACACTGCGCCCGCGGGCACCCTTCAGTGCCCGAGAACGCTGCCTCCGACCGCATGGGACCTAGCGGCGAAAAACGCAGCCCCGGATTTAGCCAAGGGCGGCTTCGGCCGCATGGGGGCACTGGTGACGATCGACAATGCCGGACGCGTCACCGCGCACTACGCCTTCACGTCCCACGCAGAGCGCGAGCGCACCGTGCCGGGACCGGGCAAAGCCCGAACCGACTGGCCGCGTTTGAACCGCACCGACGTTCCGGTGCTCTGCTTTACCGATGCCGCAGGCAACTCCTTTACGCTCGCGGAGCTCCTTACCGAACTCTTTGCGCCCTTCCCGGACAAAAATCCGCTGCAGGGCGGCGCGGAACAGGAGCTCAGACGTGCGCTCTGGCGGTTCACGACGCTTGCTTCAGCGACGTCCCCCCTGGTACGGCTCGTTGCGGCCCTTAACCGCACCCGGGCTGAAAACAGCACCCACGCTTCCCGCATCATCAGCATGACCGAATGGTGGGTGGGCACTTCGCCCGCGCACGACATCCGTTTTAACGGCACCTTTTACGGGCCTGAGAAGTCAGCCGTTTATCTTCTCGAACGCCTTTTAAAGGGCGGGGAAAGGTTGCCGGAACCCTTACCGCGCTGGGATCCGGCCGTCCCCGTCACTCCTCAAATCCTCTACGAAGACCGGGACCTCATTGTGGTCAACAAACCGTCGCGCCTTGCGTCCGTGCCCGGTATCCGCGAAAAGGTGAGCGCCAAAAGTGTGTTGGAAGAAACGGTCGGGGCCCTGCACGTCGTGCACCGGCTCGACGCCGACACCTCAGGTGTCTTACTTTTTGCTAAAAATAAAGAGGCGCTTGCCGTCATTAACGAAGACTTCCGCGCCCGGCGCGTGCATAAGCGCTATGCGGCGCTTTTGGAAGGCGACGTCGCCGAAGGCAGCGGAAGCGTCGCGCTGCCGCTCGCGCTAAACGTCTTTGACCGCCCTCGGCAGTGTGTGCTCCCCGTCGCAGCCGGCGGTTCTGAGGCCCTCACGCGCTTTGAGGTGGTGCGGCGCATCTCCGGGAAAGAGAGGACCTGCACACTCATCAATCTCTTCCCCGAAACCGGCCGCACCCATCAGCTGCGGATTCACTGTGCGCATCACCTGGGGCTTAATGCCCCGATTGCCGGCGACCCGTTTTACTCACATGCCGGGTTAAAAGCCGAGGCACCCGGAGTCCGTTTGTGCCTGCATGCGGCTGAGCTCACGTTTATCCATCCGATCACAAAAAAGACTATTTGCATCGTCAGTGCCCCGCCTTTTGGTTATGATTAGGAAATACGGCCGCAGAAACACACGTTTGCGGCACCACTCTTGACAGAACACAAATGCCGGACGAACAATCTAAGCCACCTCTTGCACCCTTTGTTTTCTTTCGGGGACATCGCCATGCGCGCTGAACTCGAAACGTGGCTTCACGCCCAGTGGGCCAAGCGCGGTCTTGCCGCCTGGCTTTTAAGTCCTTTAAGCCTCATTTACCTTGCCGCGGTACGCATGCGCGCACACCGCATCCGTGCTGAAAAGCTCCCCGTCCCGGTTTTGGTTGTCGGCAACATCTATGTCGGGGGCACCGGCAAAACCCCGGTCACGATTCAACTCGTGCGGACACTCAAAGCCGTGGGCTATAAGCCCGGCGTCATCAGCCGCGGTTTCGGCCGCAAGGGGGATACGCCGCAGTTGGTGACTCCGGAATCAGACGCCCGCGTCGTGGGCGACGAACCGCTTCTGATTGCCCAGCAAACCGGGTGCCCTGCAGCCGTGGGGCGCGATCGTGTGGCCGCAGGAAAACTTCTTCTTGCTTCGCACCCCGAGATCAATGTGATTGTGAGCGATGACGGTCTGCAGCATCTGCGCCTTGCGCGTGACTTTGAACTGGCCGTGATCGGCGCGCGCGGCATCGGTAACGGCTGGGTGCTCCCGGCGGGCCCCTTACGTGAACCGCCCTCAAGGCTTGACACCGTTGACGCATTGGTTTTAAACGCCACAACGGACACCATCGCAAGCAGAACGCCGCGCTTTGCCGCAACAAGCCAGATCGGCGCCGCGCATCAGCTCGCAACCGGGGCGACTGCCCATATTGACGACCTTTCGGACAAAATCAATAAGGCGAAATCGCGCGTTTTGGCCGCAGCCGGCATTGCCTCGCCCGAGCGCTTTTTTGCGATGCTCAGGGCCCACGATATCGCCTGCGCGGAACTGCGGCTCGGTGACCACTACAGCTTTGAAGTCAATCCCTTCGAGCACTGGGACACCGACTATATTTTCGTGACGGGTAAAGACGCCGTGAAGTGCCGGCAGATTCCGGAACTTGCCCAAGACCCCCGCATCTGGGCGGTGGACCTTGAGATGCATCTTGATCCCTATCTGATTGAACTTGTTCTGGGGCGCTTAAAAGAACTCACACAAACCGCACCAAAAAACCACTAAACCCTGAAACAAAAATGGATACCCGTTTAACCGATGTTCTCGTCTGCCCCGTCTGTAAGGGGCCGCTGCACTTTGATCACGCAACTTCGGAACTTCAGTGCGCCAAGTGCGCGCTTGCGTTTCCCGTCAAAGACGACATTCCGCAGATGCTGGTGAAAGACGCGCGCGAGCTCACCCCTGAAGAAATCGAAAAAGCCCGCGTCAAGCCCGCGGAGGCCTAGATCATGTCCTTTGCCGTCATCATTCCGGCGCGCATGCATTCAACGCGCCTTCCGAACAAACCCCTCATGGACATTGCCGGCAAACCCATGGTCGTGCGCGTTGCGGAGCGCGCGGCGCTTTCCGGTGCCTCGCGCGTTGCGGTGGCAACGGATCACGACGACATCGTAAAGGCCTGCACGGAAAACGGCATTGAAGCCGTTCTCACCAAAGAGACGCACCCCACGGGAACCGACCGGCTCTCGGAAGCCGCAACGCTCATGGGCCTCGCGGACGACACGATCGTTGTAAACGTCCAGGGTGATGAACCCTTGATTCCGCCGGAGGTTGTGGGGCGCGTTGCGAAAACGCTTGAAGAGGCGCCTGACTGTGCGATTGCCACGGCCGCGCACCCGATTGAGACGCTCGAGAGCTTTTTAAATCCCAATGTGGTGAAGGTGGAATTGGACGGCACAAACCGCGCAATGACCTTTTCGCGGGCCCCGATCCCCTGGCCGCGGGACGCTTTTAAAGACGGCCAGAAGGCGCTTCCCCAAGGCTTTACGGCCCTGCACCATATCGGAATCTACGCTTACCGCGTTGCGTTTTTAAAGCGCTTTCCGGCGCTCACCCGCGCGCCCATTGAAGCAGCAGAGTCGCTTGAGCAGCTTCGCGCCATGTGGCACGGCTACAAAATCGCCGTGACGGTACTTTCTGCCAACCTCCCCGCGGGCGTTGATACGGCAGAAGACCTTGAGCGCGTGCGGCGCCTCTGGCCCGCTGCGTAAAACGCATTTTCCGTCAAAACGGCCGCCCGTGATGAGCGGCCGTTTTTGTTGCGGGCGTCTTACGGGTAGTACCAGAGGCCATTATCGTCAGCTTTCAGGTACTCACGGAACTCCTTGGACTGGTACGCCTTCACGATGTCGGAAGGTAAACAATCCCCCGTCTGAAGACGGGGGCTTTATTGTAACCGCATCACACGGCCCAACATAAGGCTGGTTTACATCAGCCCCTGTGCTGACAGCTGTCGGCACAGACCCTGCAGGTTGCGGCTCGCATTCAAGTCGCTGTGCGCAAGGTGACCACATTGGCTGCATCGGAACCCGTGCTTATGGCGTTTGCCCGGTGCCCCGCACTGTGAGCATGTCTGGCTTGTATAGCGCGGATCCAGGAAAACACACCGGATTCCAGCGGCTGCCGCTTTGTAAACAATCATCTCCTGCAACTCACGGAAAGACCAGCGGTGCAGTCGGCTTCTGATGCGTTTCCCGGCCTTGATGTGATCCCGGATATGCGTCAGGTCTTCCAGGGCGATTAACTTGATACCCCGCTTTGCGGCTTCTTGCACAATCTCTTTGCTTACAACGTTATTGACATGCGTCACATGGCGTCTTTCTCGGCCTGAGGCTTTTTTCAGGTGCTGTCTGGCACTCTGAGAGCCGTTGCGCTGAAGACGCTTTCTCTGACTCATATATCGGTCTCTTTTATCCTTTAATGCTCCTGCTTTCCAAATACGGCCCGTGCTGACGGCCGCAATATTGTTCTCGCCGACATCAATACCCATGAT
Source organism: Duodenibacillus massiliensis (assembly GCF_928721995.1). Classification (NCBI taxonomy): domain Bacteria; kingdom Pseudomonadati; phylum Pseudomonadota; class Betaproteobacteria; order Burkholderiales; family Sutterellaceae; genus Duodenibacillus; species Duodenibacillus massiliensis. The sequence goes on along the minus strand of NZ_OV788642.1, from coordinate 2,026,469 downwards.
CTCGTCGGCTTTCAGATTCTTTAAATGCTCTTCGCCCGAACAACCTTGGGACTCCACAGCGATGTGAAGCTCCCAAAACGCTTCTTTCCGGCCTCTCCGGGGATGCAGAACAAGGTTGCACTCCTTACGCTTTCCCGAAGCCAGCAACTCTTTTTGAAAAGGGCCGGGGCACAGACGTGCCCGAATCCGACCGCTGATGGTTGAAATTGAAACAGTGCCGTCAGGGAAAAATGTCAGCGTGTTCTTGTCGACGTGAACCGAGGGGTGCCTGAACACCAGCGTCTTGAGCTTCTTGTCCTCACTTTTGAGCTGTGCCGGATGATTGGCAAGCTCCGTCTTGTAGGCTGCCGACACCGAGCGGATGACGTTACAGGCATACTGGCTGCCGAGATCCGGAAATTTTGCCTTGATCTTGTCATAAACTGCGTGATGCAGCGTGAAACGCTGCCAGAGCCTCTTCGTGCGGTCCGCCGCTACTGTCGGAACTACATAGTTACACACCTGCGCATAGAGTCTCTGCGTCGCTGCGAGCTTTTCGTGTGCTGCCGGATCGAGTAGTTCCAGCCGAACGCAGGCTGTGCGGACACACTTGCCGCTCCCCTCAACGCGTCTAACGCCGTCCGCGGATGTGTTCAGTCCTTTCGATGTAGCTTTTGCTCGTTTCTGCACTGACACTGCCTGCTGTTCCGACGTAGTAAGAAAGCGACCAAAGATGGCCTGCCCAATGTTCATTTTTGAGTTCCGGATGCCGCATCAGCAGCATCCTTGCACTGGCACCCTTCAATACTCTCACCGCGTCGGCAATGCTGACGGACGGCGGAAAACTGACCAACAGGTGCAGGTGATCCGGCTGAATCTCCAAAGAAAGTATCTCATACTTTCTTTCAGCGCATATGCTTTCAAGCAACTCACGCAGAGACTGCGCAACACCACCCCTGAGAACGGATTTCCTGTACTGGGGGCACCATACCACATGGTAAGCTGTCTGATAGACGCAGTTTCTGCTGTAAACGACGTTTAGCATAGTGCGTATGGTACCAATTTTTTAAAATAAAAACAGCTGCGATTCCTCCCGCGTCTGAAGACGCGGGTTTCCTCGCGGAATTTCTATGAAAGGCACCGAGCGCACGACGTTAACCACGCTGTTAAGAGCCGCAAAGGCCTGAGGGACGTGTCGTCCTGAGTTTTTGCCAAGCTTCTGAGAAACACCGGCGGCACACGCCCCGCCCCCTCCTTTCGGCCCATGTTTTTGCCTGCTTCTTTGGGCTAGAATGCTTGGAATCGACTGTTCTCAACGCCGCAGCCCGAAGGGTTTTGCTAACCCGTTGTCGGACTATGCCGCAGACGGGCGTCGGAAAAGAAAAACAGACTAATTTTTGGAGACGATCAAATGCGTTTGATTCTCATCGGACCTCCCGGTGCCGGTAAGGGCACTCAGGCCGCTTTCATTAAGGAGCGCTTCGGCATTCCCCAGATTTCCACGGGCGACATGCTGCGCGCTGCTGTCAAGGCCGGCACCGAACTCGGCAAGGCCGCCAAGGTCATCATGGATCAGGGGGGACTTGTGAGCGACGACATCATCATCGGTCTTGTGAAGGAACGCCTCACGCAGGATGACTGCAAGAAGGGATTCCTCTTTGACGGGTTTCCGCGCACGATTCCCCAGGCGCAGGCCCTGCAGGCCGCCGGTGTGCCGATCGACTTCGTTCTGGAAATCGCGGTTCCCGATGCGGAAATCGTTGAACGCATGTCGGGCCGCCGCATTCACCCGGCTTCCGGCCGCAGCTACCACATCAAGTACAACCCCCCGAAGGTTGAGGGTAAGGACGATGTGACGGGCGAGCCCCTGGTGCAGCGCGACGACGACAAAGAAGAAGTCGTGATGAAGCGCCTTGCGGTCTACCATCAGCAGACAGAAGCTCTAGTGAAGTTCTACAGTGACCTCGCCAAGAGCGGCGCCAAGGGGGTTCCGCAGTACCGCGCGATTTCGGGCATCGGCTCGATCGACACGATCCGCGAACGCGTTTTTGAAGCGCTCAAATAAAGTTTTACCTGTAAGCCCACGGAAATTTCCCCGATTTTCGCGGGCTTATTCTTTAACAACCACTGGAAAATCACCGGCGTACGCCTTTCCTGCGATAAAAAGGGAAAGCGACACCAAAGGAAGGTTCTATGACTACAGCTTTGTGGCTTGCCATTGCCGCCGGCATCCTAGCCGTCATCTTCGGCCTTGTCACCCGCAGCTGGGTGCTTGCCAAAGACCCCGGCAATGCCCGCATGCAGGAAATTTCGTCCGCTATTCAGCAGGGCGCTCAGGCTTATCTCACCAAACAGTATTCGACCATTGCGGTCGTGGGCGTCATTCTTTTCGTTGTGATCGCCTTTGTTCCGGCTCTTGGCTGGAAGACCGCCGTTGGTTTTGCTTTGGGTGCCGTTCTCTCCGGCGCCTGCGGCTTTATCGGCATGAACGTTTCGGTTAAAGCCAACGTCCGTACCGCCCAGGCCGCGAGCATCGGCATGAAGGAAGCCCTTAACGTCGCCTTTAAAGGCGGCGCCATCACGGGTATGCTCGTGGTGGGTCTGGGCCTTTTGGGCGTTGCAGGCTACATGGCGTTTCTCACCCAGACCGCTCCGGCTGACGCCAACCTCTACGCCACGATCAAGCCCTTGATCGGTCTTGCCTTCGGTTCGTCTCTGATTTCAATCTTTGCGCGTCTTGGCGGCGGCATCTTCACGAAGGGCGCCGACGTCGGCGCTGACCTTGTGGGTAAGGTGGAAGCCGGCATTCCCGAAGACGACCCGCGTAACCCCGCCGTGATCGCCGATAACGTGGGCGACAACGTCGGTGACTGCGCCGGTATGGCCGCTGACCTTTTTGAAACGTACGCGGTGACCCTTATCGCGACGATGATGATCGGTGCGCTCGCCACAACGGGCGACGCCATGCGTCTCGTGGAATACCCCCTCATTCTCGGGGCCGTTTCCATCATCGCAAGCATCATCGGCACGTTCTTTGTGAACTACATCCCGGGTAAGAAGATCATGACGGCTCTCTACCGCGGCTTGATTGTCGCGGGCGTGATCGCCGCCGTTGCCTTCTGGTTTGTGGGCGACTTTGTCTTCTCCGATCCGGCAATGCTCCCTGAAGGCGTGACAACGGGTGCGCTTTTCGGTACCGCCATTGTGGGTCTGGTTCTCACGGGGCTGATGGTTGTCATCACCGAGTACTACACGGGTACCGAATATAAGCCCGTACAGGATGTGGCCAAAGCCTCCACGACCGGCCACGGCACGAACATCATCGCGGGTCTTGCGGTTTCCATGAAGGCCACCGCCATGCCCGTGATCTGCGTTGTGATCGCCATTATTGTGAGCTACTGGCTCGCAGGCCTCTACGGTATTGCCGTTGCCGCGACCTCGATGCTGACGATGGCCGGTATCGTTGTGGCGCTTGACGCCTACGGTCCGATCACCGATAACGCGGGCGGTATTGCTGAAATGAGCGAATTGGACGAAAAGGTCCGCGCCGTCACCGATCCCCTGGATGCCGTCGGTAATACCACCAAGGCCGTCACGAAGGGCTACGCCATCGGTTCCGCCGGTCTTGCGGCACTCGTCTTGTTTGCCGACTACACGCACGCTCTGAAGCAGTCCTTTAACGTCGACTTCACGTTTGACCTCTCCAACCCCTACGTGATCGCCGGGCTTATCATCGGCGGTCTGATTCCCTACCTCTTCGGTGCAATGGCGATGGAAGCCGTGGGCCGTGCCGCAGGGAGCGTGGTGATTGAAGTGCGCCGTCAGTTCAAGGAAATCGCGGGCATCATGGAAGGTAAGGCCAAGCCCGACTACTCCAAGGCTGTCGGAATGCTCACCGGCGCCGCCATTAAGGAAATGATCATTCCGTCGATTCTGCCGGTGATCGTTCCGATCGTGGTGGGCCTGGCTCTGGGCCCGCAGGCTCTGGGCGGTGTGCTGATGGGCACGATCGTTACCGGTATCTTCGTCGCAATCTCCATGACCACCGGCGGCGGTGCCTGGGATAACGCCAAGAAGTACATCGAAGACGGTCACTTCGGCGGCAAGGGTAGCGATGCCCACAAGGCTGCCGTCACGGGCGACACCGTGGGCGATCCGTACAAGGATACGGCTGGTCCCGCCGTGAACCCGTTGATTAAGATCATCAACATCGTGGCACTTCTCATCGTTCCGCTGCTCTAACCGGAACTGACTGAGTAAGTTAAAAGCCCCGGACGTCTTACGGATGCCGGGGCTTTTTCGTTGCCGTCTCAAACCATTGATCAGATCGACCAAACGTTTTGTACGACGACGTCAGGCGCCACTGCGTAAGCTCCCGGTGCCGTGCTAATGACGGCAGCCGGTCCCGTCTTTACGCCCAGCCGCGCGAGCTTCAGACTCCATTTGGAGTCCGCGGGCAGCGGATGCTGTTTTGTCGTCACGGCCACCGGAAAGTACTTTCCGCCGCTTCGAATCAAAAGAGCAATTTCCATCCCGCGGCTTTCTTTGAAAAAGCAAAAGTCAGGCGTGCGGCCGTTATGCACCCAGCTCTTGAGAATTTCGGTAACCACAAACGTCTCAAAAAACTTTTCGGCCAAAGGATGCTCGGCCATTGTCTGCGGCGAATCGATGCGCAGAAGGTGCGCAAGAAGCCCCGTGTCGATGAGGTAAATTTTCGGGCTTTTAACAAGCTGCCGTCCGATCCTGCCGTCAAAGGGCGGCAGCAGATAAATGAGGCCCGTCCTCTCAGCGACCGTCAACCACCGTTTCACGGTTGTCGTGTGAACGCCCGCAAAGCGGCTTATGACGTTAAAGCGGAGCTCCTCGCCGCTGACCATTGCCAGGGCCCGTAAAAACACGCGGAATTTATCGGGCTTGGCGAGATTAACCAAGGGCCGCACATCCCGCTCGACATAGCGCGCAACCAGCGCGTCGTAAAACGCCTTCCGGGCCAGCCCGTCAGCGTCAATGACCGCGGGCCAGGCGCCCTGCCAAATCATCGCCCAAAGAGACACCTCCCTGTGCGGTGTGTCAGCGGGCTTCAGTGCCCGCGTGTGATCCGGCAGAAACGGTGTCTGGGTGAGTCCCCCGCCCTTCTCGCTCAGCGAGCGACCACGGCAGCAGATCAAGCGGCAAAAGCCTTCCCGGAAGTTTGTCTTCCAGTTCCGTCATCAGTTCGATGCGCTGCGAAGACGTCACCCAGTACAGCCCTCTCTCGGGGCTGCGGTCCGCCACAGACTTAAGCGGCCGAAAATGTTCCGGCACACGGTCAATGCCTTCCACGACGGCCGGCGCCCTGAGCGATTCGAAAAAGCCCCGGGGATCGGCTTTGGCTTCCGGCATCAGTGCATCGTCGCCCGGGAGCACCACGCGGTTTCTATCCCCGGCCAAATGCATGAGAACCGTACGCTTTCCAGACGCGCGCACGCCCTGCAGCATCACGACTTTAAAGCGCGCTGATGCAAGCGGCAGGATTTTCTCAATCGTTCGCGGGTAATAACGCTGCATCCGTCGGCCTTCCCTTTTTTAACAAGACTTTTGCTTTCTGTCGCTTTTTATCCGGTATCTATATCTGCTTTTATGCAATAGTACGCTGTAGCGTTATGCGCATGCGCTCGGAAAACGCATGATCATCGAATTTGCCTGAGGCGGCTGCCTGCACTTTTTGGAGAAACTCTGTCGTGACACTCATTGAGGACCTTCGCGCGGCGATTGGCGACGCAGCCGTTATAACCGATCCGGCGCAGTTTGCGCCGATGCTCACCGACAACCGCCGCCGCTGGCACGGACAAGCAGTCTGCTGCGCACTGCCCGCCTCAACCGATGAGGTCTCACGCCTGATGGCGGTCTGCACCAAACATAAGGCCCTCGTTTTTACGCAAGGGGGCAACACCGGTAACGCCGCAGCCGCCACCCCAGTGGTTGCTGATGCCGATGTCGGCCGCACGGTGCTTGTCAATACCGCCCGCATGAACCGGATCGAGGCCATTGACCGCGTCAACGCCACCGCGGTTGTTCAAAGCGGCGTGATTCTCAAAAACCTTCAGGATGCGGCGGCCGAAGAGGGGCTTCTTTTTCCTGTGAGCCTTGCCGCCGAAGGCACCTGCACGGTGGGGGGAACCCTTTCCACGAACGCCGGAGGCGTGCACGTACTGCGCTACGGCAGCATGCGCGCGCAGTGCCTCGGTCTTGAAGTCGTGCTTCCTGACGGGCGGGTGCTTTCCATGTTAAGAAGCCTCAGAAAAGACAATACCGGGTACGACCTCAAGCACCTTTTTATCGGCGCAGAAGGAACGCTCGGCATCATCACGCGGGCAGCGCTGGCGTTTGCCGCACTTCCTGCCGCACGCACCGTGTTTGTGGCGGCCGTTGATTCACTGCAGGCTGCCGAAAAGCTTTTTGAGACGCTTTCGAAAAACTTTTCGGCAAGGCTCTCAGCCTTTGAACTCATGCACGCCGCAACGATTGCCAAGGTCCGAGAGCAATTGCCTGACATCCCCGTGGGTTTTGAGCTCAATCATCCCTGGTACGTCCTCGCGGAAATCCGTTACGACACCACCGAAGAGTCTGAGGCCACGCGCCCTCAGATTGAAAACCTGCTTGCCGCCCTTTTTGAGTCGGATACGGTGGCTGACGCCGTCATCGGTCAGAGCGAAACCCAGAACGAAGCCCTCTGGCGCGTGAGGGAATCCATTCCTTCAGCGCACAAAAAGTCCGGGGGTAACGTGAAACACGACATCAGTGTGCCCCGATCCTCCCTTGTTGCCTTCATCACCGAATGCACGGCAGAGCTTGGAAATCGCTTTTCCTGGATCGCCCCGAGCATTTTCGGGCACTTCGGCGACGGCAACCTTCACTACAACATGGGCGTCAAACCAGGGCTTGATCCCAGACTCTGCTTTACGCACGAAGAGGCAATTCACGCCGTTGTCTACGCGTATGTTCAAAGGTTCCGCGGGTCGGTCGCTGCCGAGCACGGCGTGGGACGCATCAAGACCGGGTGGCTGCGCGTCATGCGCAGTCCCGAAGAATACGAGGCAATGCGATCCGTCAAAACCCTCTTTGACCCCGAAAACCGGTTAAATCCCGGTGTACTTTTCGATTCTTAAGCAGACAATCCGCCGTTCTCGTCTATGATGCTCAGCCACTCCATGTTGCTGAGACTTCACTCATGACGTTTACCACGATTCGCACGACAGCCGCCGCAGCCGCTGCCGTTTTGTTTTTAGCGGGCTGCGCCACAGCGCCGCAGCCCCCCACGGCCAAAGCCGACTACAAGGAATTCACGGATGCCCGGTGGCTGCCGGAAACCGCGGTGCGCGCCCCGAAGGATGCCAAAGAAGCGGCCGTGACCACCGAAGAAGCGCTTAAAAACGGGATTCACGTTTTCTACGGGCCGCATGACACGCGCTTTGCCTTAAACGCGGAAGGTAACCGCCTGCGCGTCACCGAAAGCCAGACGGCAGACAAAGAGCCGTTTCTCTCCTGGGGCGCGGGTGCGCATACGCTTTTCCGCAACAGTAAACCGGTCGCGAACACCGGCGCCGAAGAAATCCGGTTTTTGGAGGACGGCCGCGCGCTTATCCGCTTTAAGGGTGACGCCAACTACTTCCTCGCGGTCGCCGTGCGCGCCTACGACGTCTCCGGCAAACCCGTGCGCCAGTACATGCGGGACGGCAATAACCTCCCGACAGCGCTTGCCTGGTACACCGATAAAAATGCCGTCTTCCCTGAGGGGAGCCTCGTTTACCAGACAACCCGGTGGCTCGGAGACGATGAGATCGTGATGCCCGCAAAGGCCGCCTTCACAGGGGCCTCGTCACTTGAGCGCCTCACCACGACCTTTACCCGCGGCAACCTCTTTTGCCTTCCCTACGTCAACCACCAGGGTGCCAATCCCTGGGGTGTGACCTTTGACCCCGTCAAACGCGGCCGCAGGGCCGCTGAAGGCGTCTTTCAGGTGCACCCCGCCAAACGAAGCGTCTTTTGTGAGCGCGATGACGCGGCCGAACGCACTGTGCCCGCCGAAGGCGGCAAATGGAAGGTACGCACTATCCGCGGTAACCGCGTGATGGAATTGATTCCGAACGACGCGGTGGCAGCCGCCGACATCGGAATTCAGCCGGTTAACGCGGGCTCCATGGCCGTGGGCTTTGCTGAAGTAGCCGCCACCGACCCCGTCGAATTCGCGCGCCAGAGCAAAACCGTGCGCCGCACGATGCGCGTGGTGCCGGTGCGGATTTTGAAGAGCAACCAGCCGATCACGGATTTCCGGCTGCGCTACAACGACACGGCGGCCGCTGCGGTAAAGGCGGCCTCGGACAAGGCCCTCGAAGCCAAGCAGTATTGGGAAGCTTCATCCAAAAAAGTCATTTTGAAGTAAGGAATCAACGTGACTCAGATTATTGACGGAAAGGCGCTTGCCGCCTCGATTCGCGCCGATCTTGCCAAGCGCACGACGGTACTCACCGAAAAAGGCCACCGGCCGGGCCTTGCGGTTGTCATCGTCGGGGACGACCCGGCAAGCCAGGTCTATGTCAGAAACAAAATCCGCGCCTGTGCCGACACCGGTATCGAAAGTATTGAATACCGGCTTGCCAAAGACACCCGCGAAGAAGAGCTTTTAAAGCTCATCGGGGAACTCAATAACGATAAGCGAGTCGACGGCATTCTCGTGCAGCTCCCTTTACCCGAGCAGATTGCTCCGGAAAAGGTAATTGCCGCCATTGCCCCGGAAAAGGACGTGGACGGCTTTCACGTGATGAATGCCGGGAAGCTTCTCACCGGGACCGGGGGCTTTATGCCCTGCACGCCCTACGGCGTCATGAAGATGATCGAAAGCGTGGGCTACGACTTAACCGGCAAAGAGGCCGTGGTGGTAGGCCGAAGCAACATCGTGGGTAAACCCCAGGCACTGATGCTTTTGGCCAAAAACGCCACCGTGACGGTCGCGCACAGCCGCACGGCTGATCTCGCGGACGTCACCCGCCGCGCCGACGTTTTGATCGCCGCCGTGGGGCGCGCGAAGATGATCACGGGCGACATGGTCAAACCCGGGGCCCTTGTGATTGACGTCGGCATGAACCGCGATGAAAACGGGAAACTCTGCGGGGACGTTGATACCGCGTCCGTGATGGGGATTGCCGGCTGGGTTTCGCCCGTTCCGGGCGGCGTGGGCCCCATGACGATTGCCATGCTCATGACCAATACCGTGGAAGCCGTTGAACGGCGAATGAACAAGTAACGAATATGACTGAAACCAATCCTTTGATTCACCAGGCGCATCTGCTTGACTTCGCGGCAATCCGCGCCGAGCACGTGTCACCGGCTTTGGACGTCCTTTTAAAGGACGCAGCTGACGCTTTAAAAAAGGCCACGGACCCGGCAACGGCCGCAGACTGGCAGCACGTGATTGATCCGCTTGACGCGGCCCTTGAAAAACTGTCGCGCGCCTGGGGTGCCGTCGGCCACTTAATGGGCGTGATGGATTCGCCTGAGCTGCGCGATGCGTTTAACGGGAACCTTCCCCGCATGACGCAGTTTTACATCGATCTCTCGCAAAACGAAGCGCTCTACGGCAAGTACAAGGCGATTGCTGCGGGCGCGGGCTACGCAGCGTTATCCGCACAGAAAAAGCGCCTGCTTGAGCACGAGATGCGGGACTTCCGTTTGTCGGGCGCCGACCTTCCCGCAGACAAAAAGACAGAACTGAAGGCCTGCGGCGAAAAGGCGGCAGCGCTCTCGCAGAAATTCAGTGAGAACCTTCTTGATGCCACAAACGCCTGGACGCTTGACATCACCGACGAAAAGGAACTCGAAGGAATCCCCTCGGGTGACAAGGCCCTGATGGCACAGACCGCCAAGGCCGCGGGCGTCGACGGCTGGCGCATCACGCTGCAGTACCCGATTTATCTGCCGGTGATGAAATATGCCGCAAACCGCACGCTCCGCGAAACGGTCTACCGCGCCTTTGTGACGCGGGCCTCTGAATTCGGTCCCAAGGAAAAAGACAACGGCCCTGTGATTCAGCAGTTGCTCGAGCTGCGTCAGAAAGAAGCCGAACTCCTCGGGTTTAAGAATTTTGCCGAAGTGTCGCTTGCCACCAAGATGGCGGAGACGCCCGCCGAAGTCATTCATTTTCTCCGTGACCTCGCGGCCCGCGCCAAACCCTGGGCACAAAAAGACGAAACGGAACTTGAAGCCTACGCGCGCGAGAAACTCGCGCTCACCGACATGCAGCCCTGGGATCAGGCCTGGGCCTCGGAAAAACTCCGTGAGGAGCGCTACAGTTTTTCTGACGAAGAGGTGAAGCAGTACTTCACGCTGCCTGCGGTCTTTAAGGGCCTTTTCGGGCTCGTTGAGCGGCTTTTTGACATCCGCATTACGCCGGACACTGCGCCCGTCTGGCACAAGGACGTGCGCTTCTGGCGCATCAGTGACGCAAAGGGCAACCTCATCGCGCAGTTTTACACCGACCTTTTTGCCCGTGCGAGCAAGCGGGGCGGCGCCTGGATGGACAACGACCTTACGGCCTGCACGCTTCCTGACGGCACGCACCGCACGCCCACCGCTTACCTGGTCTGTAACTTCGCCGAGCCCGTCGGGGACAAACCGTCTCTGTTGACGCACGACGATGTGCAGACGCTTTTTCATGAGTTCGGCCACGGCCTGCACCACATGTTGAGCCGCGTTGAAACCGCGGGACTTTCGGGGATTAACGGCGTTGAGTGGGACGCGGTTGAGATGCCGAGCCAGTTCATGGAAAACTGGGCCTGGCAGTACGACGTGATCAAAACGATCAGCGCGAAGGATGAAACCGGAGAGCCCCTGCCGAAGGCGCTTTTTGACAAGATGCTTGCCGCGAAAAACTTCCACGCGGGGCTTTTCTGCGTGCGCCAGCTTGAGTTTGCTTTGTTTGACATGCTGCTGCACGGCTGTGGGGACGGCAAAGCCGACTTCATGAAGGTTCTTTCTGACGTCCGAAAGGAAGTTGCCGTCACCCCTTCCGTTCCCTTTAACCGGTTCCCCCAGAGCTTCTCGCATATCTTTGCCGGGGGCTACGCCGCGGGCTACTACAGCTACAAGTGGGCTGAAGTGCTTTCCGCTGACGCCTTCAGCGCCTTTGAAGAGGAAGGGCTCTTTAATCCGGCCGTGGGTAAACGGTGGCTCGATGAAGTGATCAGCCGCGGCGCAAGCCGCAGCGCCATGGAAAACTTCGTTGCCTTCCGCGGCCGCAAGCCCACGCTTGACGCACTGATGCGTCACAGCGGCATGCAGGGCACACCCGCTTAAACAAACGGTACCTGCCGTGGGTCTTACAGCGTCACTTGCCTCGCTTGCTGCGTCAGCCTTTATTTCGGCAACGCTTTTTCCCGGAGCAAGCGAAGCGGTACTCACGGCAGTGTTCGCGAACTTTCGCGAGGCCTGGCCCGCGGCGCTTCTTACTGCCGCTGCCGCCAATACCCTGGGCGCCATGACGACCTACGCCGTCGGACGCCTCATTCCGCAAAAGAAACTTCCTCAAAAGGCGCTCACGCGCCTTCAGCACTACGGTTCCCCGCTTCTGATTCTTTCCTGGCTTCCGGTGGTTGGCGACGCTTTATCGCTTGCCGCGGGGTGGCTGAAACTTAACGTCTGGGCGGCGCTTTTTTGGACGGCGCTCGGGAAATTCCTGCGCTACGGGGTGATTACGCTCATCTTTTTCGGCGTTTGGCCACAGTGAGGCTGAGGAATCGGGATGTCACTCAGCGATACCGGAACTTAACGCACTGCTTGGCTGAAAACGGTTCTGCCCGCAGGCATCAACACCGTGCGGGCAGATTTTTAAGGACTCAAAAAGCCAGGCGGCAATCAGCCGACGTAGCGCAGTGCCATCGCTTCCAGAACCTTTGCGCCGTTAACAAGATACTTCGGATCAAAGTGCATGTTGCGGTCATGAAGGCCCGGCTCACACCCGACGCCCACACCGAAGTAAGCGCAGCGCAGTTCCGGCTTCATCTGTTTGTAGAAGTGGAAGTCCTCACCGCCGCCACCGCAGTCCTTATCGAGATGCTCCTTGCCCACAACCTTCTTGATTTCTTCAGCAACCTGGGCCGTCAGTTCGTCATCGTACTCAGCGGCGGGCAAAATTCCCTGGCAGTCGATTTCGGCTTCGGCGCCCACGGCCTTGGCGGCATAAATGCCGGCGTCCTTTAATTTGGCCTGCAGCTCCGTCATCAGGGGATTGGTTTGCGCACGGCAGTCGAGCCAGACTTCCGCATGGTCCGGAATGATGTTGTGCGCGCTTGCCATGGCGTTAATCCCCGTCACCTTCACCGACCAAGTCTTTGTGGGATCAAGCTTAATGGCGCAGACAGCGTTTGTGACCAAAGCCGCAGCCTCAGCACAGTTCACGCCGAGATGCGGGCGCGAGGCGTGCGCTCCGCGCCCCTTAATGCGGATGCAGACAACGGAGCTTGAGGTGTGGCGCACAGCCGCACACATGTCCCCGGCCTTTAAGTCCTGCACCGGGCGGATATGAAGCCCGAGCGCAATTTCAACGTCATCGAAAATCCCGCTCTTATAGGATTCCACCGCGCCTTTCAGGGTTTCTTCCGCGGGCTGAAAGAAGATTTTGAGTGTTCCCTTTTTCACCTTGTCAAAAAGTTCCGCGGCAGCTGTGAGAAGCATCGCACAGTGCCCGTCGTGCCCGCAGGCATGAAGGCAGATGGGGTTGCCGGCCTCATCCTTAAAGGGCAGCGCATCCATGTCGGCACGCAGCAGCATCACCGGACCCGGCTCCGTCCCCTTTTTCACAGCAAGCACACCGGTACCCGCAATGCCGCGCGTGACGGCGTAGCCCATCTTTTCCAGCGCCGCCGCAATGTAGGCGCTCGTTTTAAATTCCTGAAAACCCAGTTCCGGGGTTTTGTGCAGGTCATTCCAGACCGCAACGGTGTCTAATTTCATATTTTTTTCTTCCTAAACAACAACCCGAAATTTATTCACCAAAGAGGCTCTTCCAGAGCGTAAGCACCGCAGTGCGCTCAGGCTTAAGCTCCTCAAAAGGCACGCGCACGGGGCCTCCTTCAGCTCCGAGAGTGAGTCTCACCTCGCGCTGAATCGAACGATAGCGCCGGTAGGCGGCAACGGCAGCCAAGGCTGTGTCTTTCGCTACAAGCCCTAGGTCCGCCGCCATTTCAAGTAAGAGAATATTCCCGAAATTGTTCACAAGCTGGGGATAGCGGTGCGCGTAGGTGAGCACCAGCATCTGCACGATGAATTCCACGTCGACCATGCCGCCCCTGTCATGCTTGATGTCAAAAAGCTCCGTGGTGTTGGGGTGGCCTTCAAGCATTTTTGCGCGCATCGCGGCCACTTCTTTTGCGACCACCGCGGGATCGCGCTCGAGCATCAGAATGTGGCGGCGTTCTTCTTCAAAAGCGCGGCCCACGTCCGGGTCCCCGGCGCAAAAGCGCGCACGCGTTAAAGCCTGATGTTCCCAAAACCACGCGCCGTTACCGTCGTCGTTACGCTGGTAGCGCTTAAACATTTCAAGGGATGAGACCGTGAGGCCGTTTTGGCCGTTGGGGCGCAGGCGCATATCGATGTCAAAAAGAATGCCGGAACTTGTCTGTACGGTAAGCCAACTCAACATCCTGCGCACGAGCTTTGAGTAGTCGGCGTCCGCCGCGGGATCCGCGTCGTCGTAAAGAAAGATGAGGTCAAGGTCGGAGGCGTACCCGAGTTCCTTGCCGCCGAGTTTCCCGTAAGCAATCACCGCAAAATGCGGTTGCTCACAGTGGTGGTTGGGAACCGACTCCCAGGCAAATTCAAGGACGAGCTCAATGACGGCGTCCGCAAGCGCCGAGAGGTGGTCTGCGAGCCGCTCAATCGTGAGGCGCCCCGCGAGGTCCGCAAGGAGCAGGTGAAAAAGCGCCCCGTGATGCGTGTCACGCAGGAGGTTCATCTGCTGCTCACGGTCGTCTCCGAGTTCAAGGAGCCCGCTTCTTAACGTCTCACTCCACTGCGACCAGTCAACCGGCGTGTAGTTGTCGATACTCTGCCCACGGCCGTCCACGAGCTCATCCAGAAGAAGCGGATGCACCGTGAGGTAGTCTGCGGCCCAGCGGCTCACGGCAAGCAATTTTCCGACGCGCGCCGCCGCGCTCGGATACTGGTTTAAAAGCGCAATGTAGGTGGGACGCCCGAGAATGACTTCCAATAAACTCAGATAGCGCTGAAAGACTTCGTCGGCGGCGACCGCGGCGCGCTGACTTGTCGCCCACTCCGGACACTTTTCAGCCGTTGCCGCCATGAAATTTGCAAACTGCTCGCGCTGCTGCGGCGTGCGCGACGCAAGCCACCGGGAGTTAAGAAGCTTCATCATCCGAGCGGCAAGTGCGTCCGCGTCCTTATACCCCAGGCCCGTCAGTTTCTCAGCGACACTTTTCTGCGCTTCATTGTCCCCGGCTTCCCAACCCACGGGCCAGCCGCTTCGGGTTTTTATTCCGCTTTCGATATGGAAAATCCCGTCAAAGGTCTGCGCGGTGAAGTGCCGCACGTCGTCAAGCCTTGTATCCAGCGCTTCACGCGTCATCCCGAGCATCGCCGCGATTTTTTCATGCGTTTCGGCGTCATCCATCAGCATCTGCGTCTGGCGGTCATCTACATACTGCAGCGCGTGCTCGAGGTTTCGCAAAAACACATAGTCGCGCGAGAGTTTTTCCGCCGTCTCTTCCGTAACGGCGCCGTCTTCGGCAAGGGCTGCGAGCATCGGAAGCGTCGAGCGGCCTCTTAACTGCGGCTCGCGGCCGCCCCGCATGATCTGAAAGGTCTGCGTGATGAATTCAATTTCGCGGATCCCGCCGCGGCCAAGCTTGACGTTGATCCCGGGCTCTTTTCCGGCTTCGCGCCGCGCAGTTTCCGCACGGATCATCTCGTGCATGCGCGTCAACGAACTTAAGGCCGAAAAGTCGACGTACTTCCGGAAAACGAAAGGACGCACGAGGCTTCTTAAGCCCTTCGTGGCTTCGTCAAAGGCCTCCGCCGTCATAAAGACGGGGTCGTTTACAACGCGGCCCTTAAGCCACGCAAAGCGCTCCCAGTCGCGCCCTTCGGCATAGAGGTACTCTTCGAGCATGTCGCGGCTTACGACAATGGGGCCGCCGTCACCGAAGGGCCTTAAGCGCATGTCGACGCGAAACACAAAACCCACGCCCTCCACATCGTTAATTGCCGGAATCACGCGTTTGGCAAGGCGCTCGAAAAACTCGTGGTTGCTCACGCTTTTGCGGGCATCGGGAAATTCGGCCGTGGGTTTGGTGTCGCCCGCCTCATCGTAAACAAAGATGAGGTCAATATCAGAACTCACATTAAGTTCCCGACCGCCAAGTTTTCCCATGCCGACCACCAAGAGGTCCTGGGGCACGCCCTCAGCGCTTGTGGGCACCCCGTAGCGGCGGGCCAGATCCCGGCTGTGCACCCGCACGGCGGCGCTTACCGTCACCTCAGCTAAGTCTGACATCGTGCGCACGACTTCTTCGAAGTCCGCGAGCCCCGTCGTATCGCGCGCAATGAGCGCAATCATCACGTCGCGCCGTAAGCGGCGCATGGCGTCGGCTAAAAACTCACCGGTTTCGCACCCGGCAAGGCGCTCGACCATCATTTCGCGCGTCACCGGCGCTTTTGTGCGTTCTTCAAGCATCGCAAGCATCCGGGCGTCGTCTGCGCCGTAGTCAATCGCCTGAAGGCTCCTTTTCACGTAAAAGGAGTACCTGGGAACCTGAGAGAGTGTGATGCGTTCCATAAACGGTCTCACCCGCAGAGAAACTGAAAGATTCGGAAAAAGATTCCTGCCGTGCCCCGGGGCGCCTTATGCTAGAGTCCTTTTTTAAGGAATTGAAGCCCCGAGAGAGCCCGGCAGGGAACCGGTTTTGCCGCTGATTTTACAGCCCGCAGGCCGTCTTCTTCTGATTTTTGCGGGCCCGCACATACTGACGCCACCCCTATGCCATCGATCGGAAAACTGCTGCCTTTGCGCCTGAGGGCCTGGTTAAGGCACCCGCGCATCCGCGGCATTGTTGTGCTCACGGTTTGGTCGCTGGTGGCTGCGTACTTTCTTCTCGCGGCCCTTATTCTCACCACCCGCTGGTATCTGCTGCCGCATGTGGCGGACTTTAAGGACGACATTGCACGCGCAATCGGTGACGCCACGGGCACTGAAGTCACGATCGGCGTGGTGGAGCCGAGCTGGGAAAAATTCTGGCCGCAGCTGCACCTTGAGGACGTCCTTTTAAAGAAGGCCGACGCCCGGCATGACAAAGACGAAGTGCTTGAAATCGGGGAAGTCAACGCCACGCTTTACTGGTACAGCGTTTTCGGAACCCCTGCTTTTTACAACCTGTCGGTAAAAAACGTCGATCTCACGGTACGGCGCACCGGAAAATCCGCCTACGAGGTCGGAGGCTTCGGCTTTGACCTTGCCGCGGGTGAGAAGACCGAAAAGGACCGTGAGAACCCCGTCATTGCCTGGCTTTTAAAGCAGCGGCGCATCAACATTTCCGACTCCACCCTGCGGCTTATTGACCTCACAAACGACACGCCGGCGGAGAGCCGCTTCACGGACTTAAACCTCACCTTTGAGCGAAGGCTTACCGAATGGATTTTCGGCGCGCAGGCCGTGCAGGAAACCAACGCCAAAAATCCGGTGGACATCCGTGCCCGGTTTGAAACGTCACTTTTCAGTCCGTCGGCCGACTGGCGAACGTGGAAGGGCGAGGCCTACGCCGCCACCCCCAACTTTGACTTTGCGCGTTTTGCGCGCGGTACGCTTTTAGCGCCCGTCGTGGAGGAAGGCACGGGAAGCCTGCGGCTTTGGGTGGGGCTTGATGAAGGCAAACTCACCTCCGCCACCGCTGACGTCGGCGTCTCCCGCGCGCGGCTTAAATTTGCGCCGCAGCTTCAACCCATGGTGATTGATGACCTCTCAGCGCGCCTTACGCAGTCCTACGACGGCAAAGACCTCACAGTAAAGGCCGCAAACCTTACCTACACCAACGCCTTCAGGCGCCGCATCGGTCCCACGGACCTTGAGGCCACGATTGCCCTTACCGCGGACGGCATCAATACCGAACGCGTCACGGTGGCGGCGTCCGTCATTGAGCTTGAACCCCTGCTGCAGATGCTGCCGCGCCTGCCGGTACCGCGTCCCCTGGCGCAACTTATTATCAAGCACCGCCCCTCGGGGCACCTGACGCAGTCCGTCATTGCCTGGGACGGGCCCTTGGATAATCCCCACGACTGGCGCTTTTCCACACACTTTGAAAACCTGCGGATTGCCTCGGGCCTTTACGGCCCCGGCGGCAAGAAAAAAGAGGGGGTGGGCTTCGGGTTTTCCCGCATCTCGGGGCAGGCCGACATTTCGCAGAAAGGGGGCGAGATGCGGCTTACGAGCACCAACCCCCGTCTGGTTCTGCCGGGCGTTTACGCCGAT
This sequence comes from Duodenibacillus massiliensis, assembly GCF_928721995.1. NCBI lineage: Bacteria > Pseudomonadati > Pseudomonadota > Betaproteobacteria > Burkholderiales > Sutterellaceae > Duodenibacillus > Duodenibacillus massiliensis. Next base: position 2,008,978 of record NZ_OV788642.1, on the reverse strand, counting down.
CCGGTCTTTGAGTTTGACAAACTCACGGGGACCGTGAGCTGGCGAGGCGCCGACACCGCGGGGACCTCGGGCACGCCCTTGCCCTTTGAACTCACGCTTAAAGACGTGCGGGCAGAAAATGCGGACCTCGCGGTCACGGCTTCGGGCACCTGGCACGACACAGGGGAAGCGGGCACCGCGGCGCTTTCAGGGACGATTGAGCGCATGAAGGCTGAGCGCGCCTGGCGTTATATGCCGCTGGCGGTGGGAGAGGCTACCGCGAAGTGGCTGCAGGCAGGCCTTGTGGGGGGGACCGCGAAAAATGGGAAATGGGAACTCACCGGTGCCTTAAACGACTACCCGTGGACGGCGCCCGGAACCAAGGGAAAGTTTCTCATTGAAGGCAACGTGGAAAACGGGGCCGTTGACTACGTGCCCAATTACGTGAAGACCGCCGACGGCCGGTTTGAAACGGGATCGGAGTGGCCGATTTTGTCGGACATTCAGGGCACCATCCGCTTTGAGGGCGCTTCGATGACGGTTGTGGCGGACGCCTCCCGCACAATGGGCGTGCCGATTGAACACGCCACGGCCCGCATTCCGGATCTCGCAGCGGGAAACGATGTCCTTCTTGAAGTGCGGGGCCATGCCAAAGCCGATCTCGGCGCCATGTTGGGTTATGTGTCCGCCAGCCCCGTCCGCGGTTACTTGAAGGACAGCTTTGAGGGCAGTCAAGGTAGCGGCACGGCTGCCCTTGAACTCACCCTCGACATTCCGCTTCTGCACGCCCGCGACACCAAGGTGAAGGGAATCGTGACGCTGGAAGAAAACGTTCTTGCCATGCCCTGGCCCGTGCCGCCGGTGACCGACCTCACCGGACGCGTCACCTTTACCGAAAAAGGCGCCTGGGCTGAACGCGTGACCGCGAAGGCCTTCTCGCGCGATGCAACGCTCAACATGCACACCGAAGAAGACGGCACCATTTCCCTGGCGTTTTCAGGGCTTGCTCAACCCCGGTCCGTCAGCTACTTCAACAATAACCCGATTCTTGCTGAGGCGCTCACCCACGTAAAAGGCGAAACAAGTTACGTGGGTGCGGTCAGTATCTCTCCCGCAACCGGCGTCTCCGTGTCCGTGCAGTCGGACTTAAAAGGCGTTTCAACCGACCTCCCCTCGCCCTTAAATAAAAGCGCTGGGAGCGTCTGGCCCCTGACCTTTGCGTTTTCCAACGCCGGAAGCGGCAAAACGGCCCGCCACCGAATTGCCGTCAACGTTGCGAGAAACCGCTTCTCAGGCATTGTTGAAGTCCCGGCTGAGGGCTCTCGCGTGAGCCCCCGGGGCAGTTTTGCCGTGGGCCGCAGAACCTATCTGCCCCGCTCGGGCTTTACGCTGGAAATTACCGGGAAGACACTCGATGCCGACCGCTGGCAGACTGCGGGTGAAGCCTTGATTGCTGCGGCGAAGAAACTCGCCGTGACCGGCGACACCGAGGGCGGCGCAACGCTTGAGCGCGTGTCCGTTGACCTTGAGGAACTGAAATATTCCGGCATGAATCTCGGCGCTGTTGAAGCGCGCGCCGACCTTATGAGCGGGAGTGAATGGCGTGTCCGCGTGGGTGGCACGAACGCCGACGGCACCGTCACGATTGACACCGAAGGGGCCGGCCGGCTTCATGCCGACTTTAAAAAACTGCACCTGCCCGCCTATGACAGGTCAGGTATTCAGACCATTCTCACCGGTAACGGACGCCGCCTGATGCCGGAAGCTGACATAGACGTTGAAGACCTCCGTTATGGCGAGATGATTCTAGGGAAAGCCTCGGTAAAGGCCAACATTGAGAAAAAAGCCGACGGTGAGCGCGTCTGGAGGCTGTCGTCACTCACAATCGCCAACAGCGGCGGCACCCTCACGGGGCAAGGCGAATGGCACGAAAAAGGCGGCAAGAACACGCATTCGCTGCACGCCGACCTCAAGGTCCATGACGCGGGCGTGCTTCTTACCGAACTCGGCTACCCCAACGTGCTGCAGAAGGGGAACGGGGAAGCGAGCGTCTCGCTTACTTGGGACGGCACGCCCTGGTCGCCGGTTGTCTCCACCATTGAGGGCCCGGTGAAGGTGTCGCTTGCAAACGGCTCTTTCCAGCAGGTCAACACGGGCGTCGGGGGTGCAGTGCTGTCGCTTCTTTCCATGCAGTCCCTATTAAAGCGCCTGCAGCTTGATTTCAGCGACCTCGTGCAAAACGGCTTTTCCTTTGACACCCTGACAAGTGAATCCAAGGTCGTTAAAGGTGTTGCCTACACCGACGGCACCAAGGTGATCGGCAGTCATGCCTCAATCATTTCCTCGGGCAAGGCTGACTTCAACACGCGTACGATTGACTACGACGTGCTGGTGCTCCCCGACATCAATGCCGCGGGCGCTTCGATTGCGCTTGCGGTTGTGAATCCCGTCGCGGGGATCGGGTCGCTCGTGGCACAGCTTTTACTGAGAAACCCCTTGAGCAAAATCTTTTCGACCGAATACAAGGTGCAGGGCTCTTTTGACAACCCAACGATTGAAAAGAAGTCGGCGGCCTCGAAAACGCTTGAAGCGGCGGAGAAATGACAGTCCCCGACTCACGGGCAGCAGACCTGTGCCCGAACACCGAACCCCGGCTTCTCACGAACGCAGATGAGGACCGAAGGCGCCAACATCCCAACCCAAAGCGTAGCCAGCCAAACATTCATCTGTCGCCTCCATCCGAACTTGTTCCAAAATGGAACAAGTTGCCCGTTAACCATTAACGGACGGTCGAAGCTGCGCTTCAAAAGCCGCTGTATTCCGGCACTTTCGATTATCCCGCAGCAGTGTCTTCACTGCATGGTTTCTCAAAAAAACGCCGAAACCGGTCCGCCTGCGCCCTCCCCTTTTGTGTCGACCTTATGCAACACCGCCTTACCGACAGCACAAGGCTTTGTCACATTCCCGATTTAAAATGGCGGATACTGTATTTCTTTTAAGACCAGGGTGACGTTTTGTTCAAATTTCAGTTGATGACGCCGATTGTCTGGCTCACGCGGCTTTTGGTCGGCGCCTACCCGCAGTGGATGGGCTGCAACCCCTCGCACAAGCAGAGGATTTACTTTGCCAACCACACAAGCCACCTCGACACCGTTGTCATCTGGACAGCGCTGCCCGGGTTACTGCGGCGCGTCACGCGCCCGGTCGCTGCAAAGGACTACTGGGATCATGGGCTCTTCCGTAAACGCCTTGCGATGAAGGAATTAAACGTCGTTTTGATTGACCGCAAGGGCGCTGACCGCAGCGATCCGTTAAAGCCTCTGAAGGAAGCCCTGGCCGCGGGCGACTCCCTCATCATTTTCCCGGAAGGCACCCGTCGTCCGCAGCCGCTGCCGAGTGAATTTAAAAGCGGCCTGTGGCGTCTGATGCGCGACTTTCCGGACGTGGAACTCATCCCGGTTTATATCGAAAACCTCTACCGCGCGATGCCCAAGGGGGTTTTGATCCCGGTTCCGACGATCTGCTCGATCCGGTTCGGGGCGCCGCTGGAACACTCCCCGGACGAACCCAAGGAAGAGTTTTTAACCAAGGCCCGTCAGGCCGTTATCGATCTGGCCCAATCATCATGATGCGACTCGGAATCAGCCTGCAGTCAGGCTACCTCATCATTCTCGCCTCGCTCATCATTCTGATGGGCGCAGGCACCATTTACGGTCTCTGGGCACAGGGACGCGCAAAGAGCCCCGAGGCCGTACAGCGCCTGGCGGTTGTGAACGCCCGCACCCGCATGGGCTGGTGGCTTATCGCGATTTTTGCGATTGCCTGGTGGTTCGGACAGGGAACGCTCACGATTCTCTTTGCGGTCTTTTCCTTTTTCCTGCTGCGCGAATTTATTGCGCTCACCCCCATTAAGCACACGGACCACTGGGTGCTGGTGGTGGCGTTTTATCTCGCGATCCCCATTCAGTACCTCCTTGTGTACTTAGACCTCTCGGCGGTCTTTACGCTTTTTATTCCGGTCTATCTCTTCTTGCTGTTGCCGGTGATTGCAGCCTTAAGCCACGACACGGACCGGTATCTTGAGCGTGTCGCCAAGGTCCAGTGGGGCGTGATGATCTGCGTGTTCTGCGTGAGCCATGCGCCCGCGATTGCGACGCTTGACATGACGCGCTACGGGTCTTCCGGACCCCTGATGCTTCTCTTTTTCCTGCTGGTCATCTTCTCAGCGGATCTTTTCTCGGTGATTGCGAGTTCCGCACTGGGCGGCAAGCCCCTGAGAATGAACCCCAATAAGACGGTGAAGGGCATGTCGCTCGGGTGCTTTTTGGGGCTTTTGGTGGGCGTTGCGCTTTACTGGCTCACCCCCTTCCGTCTCTGGCAGGCGGCGCTTTATTCGCTTGCGATTGTTTTAGCTGGCGCCATGGGCGACATCGTCATCAATTCGGTGAAGCGCAGTCTCGGCTCACGTAGCTGGGAAGGGGAACTCTACATCGGCCGCGGGATTCTCGAGCGCTTTGCGCCGCTCACTTTTGCCGCGCCCGCTTTCTATCACCTCACGATCCTCTTCTTTAAGATTCTGAACCTCTGATTCTGTGACCGCCGAGAGCTGTTAGACTCTCCTTCAAGATTTTCCCTCCGGTACGCCCCAAGCGTACCGGTCGTTTTTTCAACCTGTTTGGAGCCCGAAGATGACGCCTGTAAGCAATCAGTACGAAACCCTTTTACGGCACGTTTTCGAAACGGGCACGCAAAAGACCGACCGCACGGGCGTGGGCACCCGCTCGGTCTTCGGCTACCAGATGCGGTTTGACCTGACCGAGAGTTTTCCGCTGGTGACCACCAAGAAACTTCACCTGCGCTCGATCATTCACGAGCTTTTGTGGTTTTTAAACGGTGACAGCAACGTCAAGTACCTCCACGACAACAAAGTGACGATCTGGGACGAATGGGCCGACAAAGACGGCAACCTCGGGCCCATCTACGGCGTGCAGTGGCGAAGCTGGCCCGCTCCGGACGGAGAGAAGATCGACCAGATCTCGCAGGCCCTGGATCTCATTCAGCACAACCCCGACAGCCGACGCATCATTGTGTGCGCCTGGAATGTCGCAGACATCGACAAAATGGCGCTGCCGCCGTGTCACTGTCTCTTTCAGTTTTATGTGGCTGACGGCAAACTCTCCTGCCAACTCTATCAGCGAAGCTGCGACATTTTTCTGGGCGTTCCCTTTAACATCGCGAGTTACGCACTTCTGACCTGCATGATGGCGCAGCAGTGTGACCTCACGCCAGGGGAATTCATCTGGACGGGCGGGGACTGCCACATCTACAACAACCACTTTGAGCAGGTCAAAGAACAGCTTTCCCGCACGCCGCGCCCCTATCCGAAGCTAGTGATTAAGCGCCGGCCGGCCTCGCTTTTTGACTACAAGTTTGATGACTTTGAGATCGTGGGCTACGACCCGTACCCGACGATTAAAGCCCCGATTGCCGTTTAAGGAGACGCCCGAATGTCCGCACCCTTGGAAATGATTGTGGCCCGTGCCGCAAACGGCGTCATCGGAAACGCCGGCACCATGCCCTGGCATATTCCGGAAGACCTCAGGCACTTTAAGACGGTGACGATGGGCGCTGCGGTCATCATGGGCCGTAAAACGCGCGAAAGCATCGGGCGCAACCTCCCGGGGCGCACCAACATTGTGATAAGCCGCAATGCAGCAACGCACTACGACGGAGCCCTTACCGTACCGTCGCTTGCTGACGCCTTAAAGGCCGCTCAAAACGAAGCCAAAGTCTTTGTGATCGGGGGCGGTCAGATTTACCGCGCAGCGCTCCCCCTCGCGCAGACCTGCTGGGTCACCGAAATTGCGGCGGAATGTGCGGGTGACACGACCTTTCCGGAACTGCCCGCGTCCGAATGGAAAAAAACGGTTTTACGGGAAGTTCCCGCAACGGACACGACCCCGATGTTGACCTTCTGCCGCTACGACAGAATCTAGTCACGAAGCGCTGGCAGCTGCGGCCGGCGCTTTTTCTTTAGCCGCCACGTCGATCACGTCGGCTGCCGCCTTGGTGCTTACGCGCTCAGCGGGAAACACCACGGTAAAGGTGGAGCCCTTCCCAAGCTCACTTTCAATTATCATCTGTGCGTTGTGGTGAAGGAGCACGTGCTTTACGATCGCAAGTCCGAGGCCCGTACCCCCGGTGTTTCGCGAGCGCGACTTATCCACGCGGTAAAAGCGTTCCGTAAGACGCGGCAGATCCTTCTTGTCAATGCCAATACCGTTATCTGAGACGCTCACCACAGCCTGCCCTTCGGGCGTTACGGCAACCGTTGCGTGGATATGGCCGCCCGGCGGCGTATAGCGCACGGCGTTTGTCATGAGGTTGACGACCACGCTGCGGATTTCATCGGAATACCCGTTAAGCCACACCGGCACCACCGAGCAATCCACCGTATGGCGGTTTTTCGCGACGACCTGCATCTCTTCCGTGACCGTTGAGACCAACTCATGCAGGGCCACGGTTTCGCTCTTTTTGTCCGTAGAGCCGCTCTCAAGGCGCGAAAGCGTCAGAAGATCGTCGATTAAGCGCTGCATCCTGAGCGCCTGCTCACGCATGAGTTCCAAGTGCTGCGGCTGCAGTTCGGCTTTACCCGAGACGCCGCTTACCGCCATATCAAGAAAGCCGTTAAGGACCGTGAGAGGGGTTCTCAATTCGTGCGAGACGTTCGCGACAAAGTCGCGCCGCATGGCATCGAGCTTTTCCTGTTCCGTCACATCCCGCGCAATTAAAAGGGCGTTTTTGCGGTCGGCAACGACCACGCGGATTTCGTAGGTTTTATCCGTCCCCACCTTGGGCCAGATCAAGGGCGTCTCATAGTGTCCGGCCTTAAGGTACGCCACGAGTGTCTCATCAGGCACAAGCGCAAAGACGTGCCGCCCCACATCGTTTTCACCGCTCACGCCGAAAATCGCTTCGGCGTTGGCGTTACACCAGGAAAGCACCCAGTCGCGCTTTAAAAGAAGGATGCCTTCCGGAAGCGCTCCGAGCGTTTTTTTGTAGCGCGCTTCACGCTCTTCCAGGCGTCGTGCGTTTTTATCAAAGGCCCGGCGGGTTTTATAAACCCGCGCAAAAATGTCGGCCCAAAGGCCCATTGCGGCATCGGGCACTTCGGCCGCGTCCGCGCGCGTCACCGACACCGAGTCATCGAGCCAGTGCGCCAGCCGCGCGATGTAATTTAAGTGCATCAGGATTTCGGCAAAAAATCCCAGAATCACCACGCCCATGCCCCAGTAGGGGTTGGTAAGCCCCGCACACGCAAGGCCCAGCACAATGATGAGAATGAGCCGGAAAAAGACCGGCCCCATGAGTTGGATCCGTTTCATCGCCAAAGTCCCCGAAGGTTTTTACGCTGCCGATTCCACCGCGCGGTACCCAAGCCCGCGCACCGTTTCCACAATGTTTTTGGCGTCCGTTGCCGCAAGCTGCTTTCTGAGTCTCAGAATATGCACGTCCACCGTGCGCTCATCAAAGCCGTCGGCATCGTCCCACACACGCTCCAAAAGCTGCGCGCGGGAGTAAACGCGCCCGGGGTTGGCGGCGAGCACCAACAGCATCTTGAATTCAATCACGCCCAAGCGCACTTCATTGCCGTTAACCTTACAGCTGAAGCGCGCTTCATTCATCGTGAGCGGCCCGCAGACGATGTTCTTTTCGGCTTCACTGTGCCCGCGGCGCAGAACCGCCCGCATGCGGGCAATTAATTCGCGCGGAGAGAAGGGTTTGACGATATAGTCGTCTGCGCCGGCCTCCAGCCCCGCCACCTTGTCGCTTTCCGTGCCGCGCGCGGTGAGCATGATGACGGGTAGCCCCTGGGTTTTCTCATCGCGCCGCAGTTGCTCAAGCCACTGCAGGCCCGAGAGGTCCGGCAGCATCCAGTCAAGCAGGATAAGGTCGGCGTGATCCGCGGCAAGCAAAGACTGTGCTTCCTTTACGGTTCCCGCACGAAAAACCTGAAAGCCTGCGGTTTCACAAGCAAATCCGATGAGTTCCCGAATGGCGGGCTCATCTTCCACAACCAAAACGCGTTCCGGCATAGCTCAAACTTCAAATTTAAGTTAAGCGCATCGTGCGCACCGAATATGACAGAAAAATGACAAAGACCCAGCCAATAAAAAAGCCTGCCCGGAAACTGCCTTAAATGCGCATCCCGGTACAGGCTCCTTTGGCGTTAATCCGCTCAGAAACGTCAGACGTACTTCACGGAAATAATCGCGTAGTGAATGAGACCCTTGGGGGCCGGGCACGTCACCTCATCGCCCTCGAACTTGCCGATAAGGCTGCGCGCGAGGGGACTTGAGATCGAAATGCGGTTTTCCTTGATGTCAGCCTCATCGTCTCCCACGATCTGGTAGGACTTCGTGTTGCCGGAATCCTCGTCTTCAAGCTCCACGGTCGCACCAAAGACGATGCGCTCCCCGGCCTGCAGCGTCTTCGGATCGATGATCTGCAGCATCGGGATCTTCCCTTCGAGTTCGGCAATACGCCCTTCGATGTGGCCCTGCATTTCCTTGGCCGCATCGTATTCGGCGTTTTCAGACAAGTCGCCCTTTTCGCGTGCTTCGGCAATTGCCTGCACGACGGCGGGGCGCTTGACGCGCTTTAACTCATCGAGCTCGCGGCGAAGCTTCTCGGCCCCGGCCACGGTAATCGGAATACGTTTATCCATTGCTACTTACTTCCAATAAATTCCCAACAGCAAGCCCGCCATTTTACTCGGCCGCGGCATGCATCTCCTGCAGCGAATAGACCTGCGCGTCCTCAAGGTGCTTGATGCCCTCAACGGCTGCGCGGCCCCCGGCGATCGTCGTAAAGTACGTGACGCGGTTTGCAAGCGCCGCCATGCGGATTGCGCGCGCGTCGCTGATCTCGCCGCGCGATTCGTTGCTCGTGGTGATCACAAGCTGAATCTCGTGGTTCTTGATCTTGTCCAAAACGTTCGGACGGCCGTCGCTCACCTTATTCACAACCTTGCAGTCGATGCCGGCTTTGGCAAGCGCAGCACCGGTGCCGCGGGTGGCAACGAGCTTGTAGCCTGCGTCCGCCAATTCCGCGGCCACGACAATCGCGCGCGGCTTATCTTCGTCACGCACGGAAATAAAGACCGTGGCGCCCGCCGGAGGCAGCATGTTGCCCGCCCCCAACTGGCTCTTAAAGAGCGCTTCGCCGAAGGTGCGGCCCACGCCCATCACTTCGCCCGTGGAGCGCATTTCCGGGCCGAGAACCGGGTCAACACCCAGGAACTTCGCAAAGGGGAAGACGGCTTCCTTCACGCAGACGTAGCTGGGTTTGACCTCAACCTTCACGCCCTGCTTTTCAAGGGAATCCCCCACCATGCAGCGCGCGGCGATCTTTGCAAGCGGCACGCCCGTGGCCTTCGAGACAAAGGGCACCGTGCGGCTGGCGCGGGGATTGACTTCCAAAACGTAAATCAAGGGATTTTCAGTGACGGCATTTTTCACCGCAAACTGCACGTTCATAAGGCCCACAACACCCAAAGCCTTTGCCATCACCACCGTCTGGCGGCGCACTTCCTGAAGGATGTCTTCACGAAGGCTGTACGGGGGCAGCGAGCAGGCCGAGTCACCGGAATGCACACCCGCGGCTTCCACGTGCTGCATGAGTCCGCCGATTTTCACTTCCTTGCCGTCACTTACCGCATCAACGTCCATTTCAACGGCGTCGTCCAAGAAGTGATCCAAAAGCACCGGGCTGTCTTCGCTCACCACAATGGCTTCGTGCATGTAGCGCATCAGTTCCTTACTGTTATGCACGATATCCATGGCGCGGCCGCCCAGAACGTAGCTCGGACGCACCACGATCGGGTAGCCGATTTCTTCGGCAAGTTTCAGAGCCGCTTCTTCGGTGTGCGCCGTGCGGTTGGGCGGCTGACGAAGGCCCAATTCATTGATGAGCTTCTGGAAGCGTTCACGGTCTTCGGCGCAGTCAATCGCATCCGTTGACGTACCGATGATGGGCACCCCCTCTTTTTCCAGAGCCCGGCAGATTTTCAAGGGCGTCTGCCCGCCGTACTGAACAATCACGCCCGCGGGTTTTTCGCTGTGGCAGATTTCCAGAACGTCTTCAAGCGTGACCGGTTCAAAGTAGAGGCGGTCGGAGGTGTCGTAGTCGGTCGAAACGGTCTCGGGGTTGCAGTTCACCATAATCGTTTCGTAACCGTCTTCGCGCATCGCAAGCGCCGCATGCACGCAGCAGTAGTCAAATTCGATACCCTGACCGATTCGGTTGGGGCCGCCGCCCAAAACGACGATCTTCTTTTTATCCGAGGGCTGCGATTCGTCTTCCGTCTGGTAGGTCGAATACATGTACGCGGTCTTCGTTTCAAATTCCGCGGCGCAGGTATCCACGCGCTTATAAACCGGGCGGATATTGAGGGCATGACGGCGGTTACGGACGTCGTCTTCATGGCACCCCGTGAGTTTGGCAAGGCGCTTGTCGGAAAAGCCCTTCTGCTTTAAAAAGAACAGATCTTCGCGGCTGATATCGGCAAGATTTACGCCTTCCACGCGCTTTTCGATGTCAATAAGCTCTCTCATCTGCGCGAGGAACCAGGGATCAATCGACGTCATCTCATGGATTTCGTCGTTGGTAAGCCCCAGACGCATGGCGTCAGCCACATAGAAAATGCGTTCCGGACCGGCTTCGCTGATTTCGTGAATGATTTCTTCGCGGTCCGTGGACAAGGGCGTCAAACCGTCCTTACCGGTTTCAAGACCGCGCAACGCCTTCTGGAGCGACTCCTGGAAGGACGACCCGATCGCCATCACTTCACCCACGGACTTCATCTGCGTGGTGAGACGGTCATCGGCCTGCGGGAACTTCTCAAAGGCAAAACGCGGGACCTTGGTGACAACGTAGTCAATCGTCGGCTCAAAGGACGCGGGCGTAGCGCCCCCGGTGATGTCGTTTTTGAGTTCGTCAAGCGTGTAGCCCACCGCAAGTTTGGCAGCGACCTTGGCAATCGGGAACCCCGTTGCCTTGGAGGCCAGGGCCGAGGAGCGCGAGACACGCGGATTCATTTCGATGACAATCAGACGCCCGTTTTTGGGGTTCACGGCAAACTGCACGTTGCTGCCGCCCGTATCCACACCGATTTCACGCAGCACCGCAATCGACGCGTCACGCATGATCTGGTACTCGCGGTCCGTGAGGGTCTGCGCCGGAGCCACCGTAATCGAGTCACCCGTATGAATGCCCATGGGGTCGAAGTTTTCGATGGAGCAGACGATGATGCAGTTATCCGCCTTATCGCGCACGACTTCCATCTCGTACTCTTTCCACCCGAGAAGCGACTCTTCAATGAGAAGTTCGTGCGTCGGGGAAAGCGCGAGACCACGCTCGCAGATTTCCACGAATTCCTGCATGTTGTAGGCAATGCCGCCGCCGGAGCCGCCGAGCGTAAAGGACGGGCGGATCACCGCGGGAAAGCCCACGCGCTGCTGAACAGCCAGCGCCTCCGACATGTTGTAGGCAATCCCCGAGCGCGCGGACTCAAGCCCGATGCGGGTCATCGCTTCCTTAAAGCGCTGACGGTCTTCGGCCTTATCGATCGCTTCGGGCGAAGCGCCGATGAGTTCCACATCGTACTTTTTAAGAATACCCTTTTCGTCCAATTCCATCGCGAGGTTTAAGGCCGTCTGCCCGCCCATCGTGGGGAGAATGGCGTCCGGTTTTTCGCGCGCGATGATGCGCTCCACCACCTTCACGTTTAAGGGTTCGATATAAGTGGCGTCCGCCGTATCCGGGTCGGTCATGATGGTGGCGGGGTTGGAGTTCACCAGAATCACGCGGTAACCCTCTTCCCGGAGCGCCTTACACGCCTGTGCGCCGGAATAGTCAAATTCGCAGGCTTGGCCGATCACAATCGGACCGGCCCCGAGAATCATGATGGATTTAATGTCGGTACGTTTAGGCATGTTCACTACCCGTCTGATAATTTTTGGGATCAAGCTCACGCTCAACGAGCTCAATCAGAATATGAATAACTTTAATGTGCAGTTCCTGCACGCGGTCGGCCCAGGCGCCGCCCGGGGTGACGACCGCGATGTCGGCCAGTTTCGTGATTTCTGAGCCGGCTTTCCCTGTAAGGGCAATCACCTTGACACCCTTTTCGCGCGCCGTACGCGCGGCCTTGACGACGTTTTTGCTCGTGCCTGAGGTCGTGATCGCCAAAAGCACATCGCCGGGCTTGCCGAAAGCCTCAACCCAGCGGGAAAAGACGTCTTCGTAGCCGAAGTCGTTTGCGACACAGGCAAGGTGCGAGGCGTCTGCGATCGCCTGCGCGCGGTAGGGACGGCGGTTTTGGCGGTAGCGCCCCGTCATCTCCTCGGCAAAGTGCATGGCGTCGCAGAGACTTCCGCCGTTGCCGCAGCTCATCACCGTACCGCCCGCCTTCTGGCTTTGAGCAATCAGGTGTCCGGCCGCAGCCACTGCCTCCAGCATCGCTTTGTCGGCGATCAGGGCGTCAAGGGCCTGTCTGGCTTCAGTCAAGTCCGCAAGGACTACGTCAGCGCCCGTCATCAGCGGCGGCTCCGCATGAGTTCGGCAAAGCGGTCAAACAAGGGGGCAATATCGTGCGGACCGGGGCTTGCTTCAGGGTGACCCTGAAAGCTGATTGCCGGGGCGTCGACAAACCGCAACCCCTGCAGCGACCCGTCAAAAAGGCTCTTGTGGCTTGCCTCAACCCCTTCCGGAAGCGTCGCCGCATCCACCGCAAACCCGTGGTTCTGGCTCGTGATGTAGACGCGCTTAGTCTTGAGATCCACCACCGGGTGGTTGCCGCCGTGGTGGCCGAATTTCATCTTGAGGGTCTTACCGCCGCAGGCAAGGCCCATGATCTGATGCCCGAGGCAGATACCGAAGAGGGGGATCTTCTTTTCAAGGCACACGCGCGCCGTTTCGATGGCGTAGGTGCAGGGCTCGGGGTCACCGGGCCCGTTGGAGAGGAAGACGCCGTCCGGATTCATCGCGAGAACCTCAGACACGGGCGTGGTCGCGGGCACCACGGTCACTTCCATGCCGCGCTCGGCCATCTCGCGCAAAATGTTGCGCTTGATGCCGAAGTCGTAGGCAACAACCTTGTACTTAAAGGTTTCGGGCTTATTAAAGCCGGGCTCGCCGTCAGCGGCCTTAAGGCCCCAGAGGCCTTCCTTCCATTCGTACGTCGTCTTCGTGGAGACTTCTGCCGCGAGATCGCGCCCCACCATCGAGCCCCAGGAGGCAGCCGCCTTTTTGGCCGCTTCAATGTCGGCGTCGGTTAAAGCTCCTTCCTTTGCGGCCACAAGGCAGCCCGCCTGTGCGCCGAACGTTCTCAGGCGCCGCACCAGAGCGCGGGTATCGATGTCGCTTACCGCAACCGTCCCGGCCTTTTTGAGGTAGGAAGACAAGTCGTCGGTCGCACGGAAGTTACTCACAACGGGGGAAGCGCAGCGCACGATAAGGCCCGCGGCGGCCACACGGGCGCTTTCTTCGTCAGAGGGGTTCACGCCCACGTTACCGATATGCGGATAGGTAAGCGTCACAATCTGGCCGGTGTAGCTCGGATCCGTGAGTATTTCCTGATACCCCGTCATCGAGGTGTTAAACACCACTTCGGCCGTCACGGTGCCCGCGGCACCCAGGCTGCGGCCGCGAAATACCGTACCGTCGGCAAGCACCAGCGCTGCCTGAGGGCGTGTATCGGTTTGAATGGATCTCAAGATAGTCTCCCGCACGAAAAAATCTTAACTGTCAGTCGTCAGCGGCGCCCGGTAAAACGGTCACTTCCCCGAGCGTCGGTAAAATCGACAAATTATAGCTTTCAGCCGCGCTTTCCTCTCTTCGGGATAAGCCGAATTTTCTAGGCCGATTTAAGTAGCTCACAGCCGCTATCCCGCAACAGTTCTGCAGCTTTTTCCCGATACCGTCTCTGCAGGATTTCGGTAGGATAAAGCGAAAACAGGGAGAGGCCCTGCCCGGCAGGGTCCGATACATCTTTTACAAAAGATAAAAATGACAGACACCAAGAGCGAGCTCTCGCAGCTAAAGACCTGGACCACGGTTGTGGCCGATACCGGCGACATTGATGAAATTGCGCGCGTGCGGCCCACGGAAGCCACCACCAACCCCTCGCTCATTCTCAAAGCCGCCATGACGCCGCGGGGCGAAGCGGTTTTGCGCGAAGCCCGCCGGGCCCCGGAATCGGCCTCTGACCGCATTGACCGGGTTTTGACCGCCTTCGGCGCTGAAATCCTGCAGCACATTCCGGGGCGCGTAAGTACCGAAGTCGACGCCCGCCTCTCCTTTAATCCGCGCGCCACGGTGGAAAAAGCCCGCCGCATCATTGCGCTTTATGAAGCGCTCGGCATTTCACGCGAACGGATTCTCATCAAGATTGCCTGCACGTGGGAAGGCACACAGGCTGCGCGCGTGCTGGAGCTTGAAGGCATTCACTGCAACATGACGCTTATCTTTGACCTGCCGCAGGCCATAGCCGCCTCGCAGGCCAGGGCAACGCTCATCAGCCCGTTTGTGGGCCGCATCTACGACTGGTACAAAGCCAAGGAAGGCGCCCTCTGGGACGAAACCGCGATGGCTGGCGTGAACGACCCGGGCGTACAGTCCGTCACACGGATCTGGAAGGCACTTAAAGCAAGCGGCAGCAAAACCCAGGTGATGGGAGCGAGTTTCCGCAACAAAGGGGAAATCACGGCGCTTGCCGGCTGCGACCTCCTCACGATTGCGCCGAAATTTATCGACGAACTCAACACAACCTTTGCCCCTCTGCCCCGCGTTTTGGACGCTGAGAAACTCAAGTCCGTTGAGCCCCTCACGATCTCAGAATGCGACTTTCGGTATGCGTTAAACGCTTCGCCCCTGGCTAGCGGCAAACTTGCCCAGGGGATCCGCAGCTTTGCCGCGGACACCGAAAAACTCGAAGGCCTGCTGCATTAAGGAAACAGGGCGATGACAACGGCGGCATGGCGGGTTCTCATTGTCGAACCGGACGAAATCCGGATGCGGCACTACATGCTTGAGCTCATGCAGGACTCGGCGTTTCATCTGGCGGCAACGGCCCCCAACAAACGTCGTGCAATGCCCCTGATTGACCGCACGCCCGTGGATCTGGCGGTCGTAAACGCCCGGCTTCCGGACGGGTGCGGCGCGGAAATCACGCGCGCGGTACTTAAAAAAAATCCGGATGCCCATATCCTCATTGCCACGGACGTGAGCGAAGAAAACACCGTCATGCAAAGCGTGGAAGCCGGAGCCGACGGCTACATTCTCGTCACGAACGATGCGCCGCGTATTGCTGACAGCCTTAAGGTGATGGCTGCGGGCGGGTCGCCCGTGAGCCCCCTCATCGCCCGTTCGGTTTTGCGCGCCCTGCACTCAAGAAACACCGCGGCGCCTGCGCCCGCAAGCGACATCCTCTCGCGCCGGGAGCTTGACATCATGGGGCTCCTCGCTAAGGGCCTCACGTTGACGGCAATTGCTGAGATTCTTTCGATCAGCGAACACACCGTCACCACGCACGTCAAGAAGATCTACAAAAAGCTTAACGTCCACTCGCGCGGCGAAGCCGTTTACGAAGCGCGGCAGCTGCACCTGATTCAGTAAACCAAAAAGCGTTTTAGGACGGCCGCACAGTCAAGGGCACCCGCCGCGGCTATCATTGCGTCCATGGTTCTGTGCTTCAGATGGTTTTTCTGCCGTACAGCCTCCTTAATCAACTTTCTGTTTTTCACCATGGCCACCACTACCGCCACCAAAGAAGCCGTCCGTGCGGCGCTTGCTCCCATTGCCGCCGATATGGCTGAAGTCGAACGCGTCATCGCCGAAGAGATGTCAAGTTCCGTTGCCCGCGTGCAGGAAATCGGGCGCTACATCACGCAGGCGGGCGGCAAACGCATGCGCCCGGCGCTTCTCATCCTGATGGCGCGCGCCATGGGAGAAAAGACAAAGGCGGCACCCTTTCTCGGTGCTGTGATTGAGATTCTTCACACCGCAACGCTCATGCACGACGATGTGGTCGATGAAGGCATGATGCGCCGGGGACGGGAAACCGCCAACGCCCGCTGGGGTAACGGCCCTGCGGTGCTCGTCGGGGACTTCCTCTACACGCGCTCATTTCAGATGATGGTGAGAGCCGGAAACCTTCGGGTGATGCAGGCGCTGGCCGATGCCGCCAACCGCTTAAGCGAGGGCGAAGTCCTGCAGATGGCCAATGCCCACGATCCGGATGTCGATGAAAAGCGCTACTTTGCCGTGATCGAACGCAAGACCGCGTGCCTTTTTGAAGCTGCGGCACACATGGCAGCAGCTTTAGCTGACGCCCCCAAGGCCTACGAAGACGCCTGTGCACAGTATGCCCTCTGCCTTGGTAACGCTTTCCAGATCGCTGACGACATCCTTGACTACAAGGGCGTGGCCGCCGACATCGGCAAAAACCTCGGAGCTGACCTTCGCGAAGGCAAGGTGACGCTTCCCGTGATCTACGCACTGCAGGCGACTTCTGACGCGGACAAGGAAATGATCCGCGCAGCCATCCGCGCCGGAGACGGTGACTTTGAGGCAATCAGCCGCATCGTTGTGGAAACCGGAGCCATCGAAAAGTGCCACGCACGGGCGCTTGAAGAGGCAAAAAAAGGCGTGGAAGCATTAAATTCTCTTCCGGCTGGACAATTCCGCGAATCTCTGATAAAGTTTCTGTCCTTCGCAGCGGAGCGGGACCGATAAAAAGTCCTGATGCCGTACGAAGTTTCGGGGTGTAGCTCAGCCTGGTAGAGTACTACGTTCGGGACGTAGGAGTCGGAGGTTCGAATCCTCTCACCCCGACCAGAATTTCGACAGGGAGATAACTTTTTAGTTGTCTCCCTGTTTTTATTTCCTGCCATGCCTGTCTTCCATCGAGAAAAAGCCATTGAGCTTGCAGCCCGTCTCCTTTGGCTCGCCGGTACGAGTGTTTCGGCCTTCAGCCTCTTGCTGCTCCTTTACCTCGCTGAAAGAGCCTTTTTACTTCGGCATGCCGAGCGATTTACCGGCAGCTCCGCAGAAGCCCTGCCCGACGGACCAATGCTTACCGACGTTGCGGCTCTTTTCTCCGGCGAAGCATCACCGGCCGCGGACGGCTTTGCCCGAGGCCCCCACGGGCTGAGACTTGCGACAACCTGCAAACCAAGTTTTGATCACCTTTCCGCCGCGGACATTGAGACGGCTGACAGCATCTGGGCACAATTCGGGAAACTCTCTGAAGCAGAACTCAAAGTTCTGCTTCAGAACGGGCTTTGCCCGGAGTGGCAATCAGGCGTGACTGCGACGATCACAGATACACAGATCCTGGTTGCCGGAGGAAAAACACCGCGGGAGATTGCGGCCTTCCTTGAAAATCTCAAGGAAGCGGATGACCTGGCAACGGTTCAGCAAAAGCTGATATAGCTTGCGGTCGAACCTGTTCGCAGTCAATTCTCCAAGCCATACACCTCCACAACTCGTGGAGGAACCTACAGAAATTTATCCGTTACAGTGCGTACTTTACCGAAAGGTCGTAGAGCTTTTGTACGTCTTCAGGCATCGCTTTGTACCCCGCAAGCTCAAAGGGCTGCTTTTTCAGGTAGTCAAGCGCAAAAACCTGCAGGCGGTCAAGATCGATAATGTCACCTGATCCGTTCACAACGCCCGCGTCCTGCAGTTCCGGGATATAAGAGCGGATGAGAAGCGGCGAAGTCTTCACCGCAAGTGCCCCCAGGGGCACAATGGTCATGGCCGTAATGCCGCCCTTTTCAAGTGCCATCGGTTTAAGCACCGTCTCGTAGAACTCGCCGATGACAAGAGGCATCTTGGATACAAGCATTTTCATTGCAGAAGCTCAATTTTCAGGCACGTCTTAAATTTGACCAAGAGAAAGCCGATGTTTTGCAATGTCCTTCTGTCACCTACCCGCGAGTGAACAAACTTCTGTTTTTGCATCAATCTCAGATCAACAGTTTCTGCAGGCCGTTGACAGTGGCAAAGAGCGATTCGGCAAAGGTGACGTTCTCGTAGTCGAACTCGAAACGATACAGGTTCTGAAGGACCGCAAAATTCAGACGCTGTGGGATATCAGAAAAGTGGTCGAACACAAGACCTCAGTTGAGTAGCTTTCACTGTTCTGACAATTTGTCTTGTTTATGCACCAAGAGAACGGCTCACATCCCGATGCTTTGGCAGGACAGTCAGAAAAAAATATGACTTAACTACAAGGAAAGGAAACAAGAGAACTTGCGGATGGTGCCCGAGAAGAGACTCGAACTCTTACGCTTATTAGGCGGAGGATTTTGAGTCCTCTGCGTCTACCATTCCGCCACTCGGGCACTTTGTCGGCCGGCGAAGAAACCGCCGGGAAACGACAGGTCGTGAATTATCCCGATTTTCGCGGGCAATTGCAACAGGTTGGGAAAAAAACGGCACTTCAAAAGTCATCCGATTATCCATACCCCAATTGATATAAAATCGATCATACATGTTTTAAATCATCAGCAGGCATCTTGTTTTACCGTTTATTTTCAATAAGTTAATCGATCAGATCGATGCGATCGATTGACAAACACTCAATTGCATAACTCTCGTCCTGCCGAAATTTGACACACTCACAACCGCTGTCCGGAAAACCTGGGACAAAGCGCCGGTCACTGAAACGCTGGTCGCCTTTGCCAACACCGCCGGAGGCGATCTCTACATCGGAGTGGATAATGACGGCCGTCCGGTCGGCGTGGACTGCCCTGAGCGAATCATCAGAAACATCGCCACCGCTGCCCGCCGCATCTGCCCCTCTATGATCGGGTGTATCTCCGCAGAGGTGCTGAGAGAAAACGAAATCGCTGTAGTGCATGTACATGTCACGGCGGGAAATCTGCGTCCTTACTCAATGATCCCCGATCGACCTGAGGGCGTCTACGTCCGCACGGAATCAGCCAGCGTCCCCGCATCCTTGGCCGATATCGCCCGGATCGTAAGAGACACACCTATCACTCCGTTTGAAGCGCAACCGTCCGCCGTCCAGACACTGAGCTTTAATGCCATGAACGCTTTCTGTGCGCAAGCCGGCGTCATCATTCCCCCGAAAAGAGAGCTGCGGTACGGACTTTGGAGCGGGACTCTCGGCTGCTGGACCAATCTAGCCCTACTTTGCTCCGATCAGAGCTCAACAGAGCTCATCCTTACGGAGTTCGCTGACGATGCGATGCACACGGTAGTCAGGACTTTAAAAATCAAAGGTTCGATTTTTAAGGCTCTTCGCGCATAGTTGTGGGTAAAAAAATCAAGCAACTCACCGGAAGGTTGTTGTTTAGCGGGCTTTCCGGAGACAGCATGGTTTGGCAAAGGGATCACCAAATTTGAGCAGCACAAAAGCACCATTGCCTCGAGATTTTCAACATTACGAAACCCTTCCCGGGCTCGATCAAGACTTGGTATTGGCCGGCATGATGACAAGACGAAACGAGCATCTGGAAGCGCTCAGTAACGGCGGGTGACGGCAGCGATTTTCGGCTGATTCGTTCTGCTTTTCCAGGCATGCTCGCAGATGACCTTCTGGAGATCGCTCCCAGGCGCTTTACAATCAAACTGCTGATGAGCCGCTCTGCTGCGGCGCTCCCGGACAATGCCGATGCCGGTACAGTACTTGAAGTACTTCAAAAGAAAGGTGCAGCCCGGTCCCGTATCCGGGAGCTGGACACCCATGGACTTATCGAGCAGGTCGGCAAGGGCCCCGCTTCCCGCCACAGGATCAAAACGCACCTGACTTAATAAAGAGCCTGCAGGCTGATGCCGGCGGTCAACACACTGCCGGCAGCCCAAGCACTTAAGCCGACCGGAAGATGAAATAGACCGCCCCCACCATGCAAAGCGCCGCCCAGACGTAATCCATCCGGAAAGGCTCCTTCATCACGAAAAGCGCAAAGGGGATAAAGACCGTGAGCGTGATCACCTCCTGCATGATCTTGAGCTGCGCCAAAGAGAGCTCCGAAAACCCGATGCGGTTTGCGGGCACCTGCAGAAGGTACTCAAACAGCGCAATGCTCCAGCTCACCACGGCTGCCACATACCAGGCGCTTCCCGAGAGGTACTTTAAGTGGCCGTACCAGGCAAAGGTCATGAAGCAGTTGGAAAGCACCAAAAGGCCCGCTGCCTGTACTGCTACAGGCAGCTGCGTAAAAAAATTCAGCATCGAAACGTATCTCAGAAAAAAGCCCGCCGGAAATCAGCGGGCCGCTCATTATGCAAGTTTTTCGATTCCCTGGTCAGCTACGGACGCAAGAAAGTCCTTCGCCTTCCCCACGCCAGGGATCTCAATCTCAGGGGCAATTTCACAAAGCGGAAAAAGCACAAACGCCCGCCCGTGCATTCTCGGGTGCGGCACGGTAAGGCGAGACGTGTGAATCACCGTATCCCCGTACAGAAGAACATCGAGGTCAAGCGTTCTCGGGGCATTGTGCACACCCGCGGGCCGCACACGCCCGTGCCGGTTTTCAATCGTCTGCAAAGCGCTCAAAAGCGCGTCAGCTGAAAGCGTCGTCTCCACTTTGCAGACCGCGTTGGTGTAGTCCGGGCCGCTTGAGTCAACGGGCGCCGTGCGGTAAAAGGACGAGGTCTTTACCACGCGGATACCGGGCACGGCATTGATGTCCGCAAGCGCCGCACGCAGTGTCGCGGGCGCCTCACCGAGATTAGCGCCCAAAGCCACATAAGCCGTTGTCATTTATGCCTCAGCCTCAACCGGTTTTTTGCGGCGCACAACACGCTTTTTGGGTGCGGCTTCACCGGTTTTTTCCGCATCGTCCGCAGTCTTCGTGCGGCGTTTGCGCACGGTCTTTGCGGGGGCCTCTTCGGCAGCTGTTGCTTCAGGCTGAGCTTCAGGCGTCTCCGCCTTTTTCACCGTACGGCGACGCTTGGGCTTTTCTTCGGCAACAGTGTCCGAAGTTTCCGGTTCGGTCTTTTTACGGCGGCGCACCGTCTTTTTCACAGCGGCTTCCGGTGCCGCTTCCTCAGAAGCCGGCGCCGCACCTGCCGCTTCGCCTTCGGTCTTTACGGTTTTACGGCGCACAGCGCGCTTTTTAACAGGTGCTTCCGGAGCAGGTTCTGCCGGCGTTCCGGCGGGCTTTTCTGCCACAGTGTCCGCCGCCGCCTCAACAGCCTTCTTACGGCGCACCACACGCTTTTTCGGCGCAGCCGGTTTTTCTGCCGGCGCTTCAGGCGCCGCAGCTTCCGGTGCGGCGGCAGGGGTTTCAGCAACCGGCGCTTTTTCGGAAAGTTCGGGTCCCTTCTCGGGCACCGCCGCTTTCACATCCGCCGCCTTCTTCATACGGCGCCGGCGCGCGGGCTTTACTTCATCTGTCTCGGCCGCATCCCGCCGCGTTTCCACCTGCACAAGCGTTTCGCCCTCAGAAGTTACTACCGTGCGTTCATGCGGCAGCATCGCGTGCGCTTCATGCGTAATCTTTTCGGGTTCGGGCTTTTTGGCAATGAGAAGCGGCTCTTCCGTCTTTGCCGCAGGAGACGTCACTGCCGGCACTTCAGACGTCTTCGGCGCTTCTTCAAAGCGCTCTGAGCCGCGGCAGCGTCGGCCGTTTTTCTTGCGGCGGCTGCCTTCGCGTGCGGCCTCCGCGGTCTGGCGCGCCTGCTGCTCCACGGCTCTTACCATCCGCACCTGCTCATCGGGCGTCGTGTAGGCAAAGGTGTCCCACCACTGCACGAGGTCCGCGGGCACGTGCCCCAAAAGCGATCTGAGCAGCAAAAAGTCGTACGCAGCCCGGTATTTGAGGTGCTTAACAAGCGTAAAGGGGTTCTTGCCGGTGCGGCGTTCAAAGCGAAGCTGCATCATCCAGATGAGCTTCATGTCTTCCACGAAGCGGTTGTGAATCGCAAGGCGGCTGCACTGCGTCGCAATCACGTCGTTACTGGCGGCAAAAAGGGCTTCGGCACGCTTCATGCCTTGCTTCACTTCGTAGGCTTCCCAGCGCTTCACAACCTGGGGCCACAAAAGTGTGCAGAACATAAAGGCCGGGGAAATCTTTTTGCCGGAGGCGATGCGCTCATCCGTGCGCTTTAACGCGAGCATCAGAAACTTTTCGCCGTCGGGCTCAGAGAGGATCACGTCAAGCATCGGCAGCAGCGACCGGTGCAGGCCCTCTTTTCGCAAACCGATCAGACACTCTTCGGCGTGCCCGCTCGTAAAAAGCTTCATCATCTCGTCAAAAAGGCGTGCTGCCGGGACGTTTGCCAAAAGCCCCGCCATCTTCGGAATCGCCTTTTCGGTCGCGGCTTCCATCGTAAAGCCCAACTTTGCGGCAATACGCACCGCACGCATCATGCGCACGGGGTCTTCACGGTAGCGCTCTTCGGGGTCCCCGATCATTCTGAGGCGCTTTCGCTGCAGATCTTCCCAGCCGTGGTGGTAGTCAAACACGTCGCCCTTCATGGGATCGTAGTAAAGGGCGTTTACCGTAAAGTCGCGGCGCGCAGCGTCTTCCCACATTTCGCCGAAAACGTTGTCACTTACCACCCGCCCCTGAGCATCTTTTCGGACGCCGTCGGCGTCCAGGGCTCTGAAAGTCGAGCACTCAATGATTTCCTGACCGAAAACAACGTGCACAAGGCGAAAGCGCTTACCGATGATGAAGGCGCGCCGCTGAATGCGCTTTACCTGCTGCGGTGTGGCGTCGGTTGCCACGTCAAAATCTTTGGGAGTTGCGCCCAACAGGAGGTCACGGACGGCTCCGCCCACGATATACGCCTTAAAGCCCCGGTTTTGCAGGAGTTCACAGGTGCGCTTCGCGCTGAAGGGCACAAGTTTCGGGTCAATGCCGTGCTCGGAGGCGGGAATCACGCGCGGGGTCTTGCTGAGCGTTCTGTCCGGCCCGCTCAGAAAGTCGGTCACCATACGACGGATACGATCAAACATGACGGAAAACCTCCGGATAAAACTGTGCGCCCATGTCGGGAATCATAGCCCGCGCGAGCATCTCCTCGGTATAAGTCGCGATTTTCTTCCAGCCGCGGCGGTCGGCTTCGGCCGCAAGTTCCGGCGACGCGTTCACCGCCACACACGTGCCGCCCGCGGCGTCCACAAAGTTAAAAAGCGGCATATCGACCATCGAGTCGGAATAAAAAACAACGTCGGCTGCGGTAAGTCCCCGGCATGTGTCGGTTGCGAGAAAATCCTTTACGTACGCAATCTTTGAGGGGCCGAAACTGTTTCTGCCGGCAAGCCGCCCCGTAAATTCACCCCGCTCATCCGTTTCCGCCCGGCACGCCAAAAGATGCTCGACGCCGAAAAGCCTGGCGGAAGGGGCGCTAGCAAAAGAGTACGTGGCCGTACAGACGGCGGTCACGTCGCCCACGGCGCGGTGGCTTTCAACGAGGTCGAGGGAGGCCTGCGGCACGTTGGGCGCGAGCCAGTACTTCGTGAAGGCTTCCCGCACGCGCTCCAGATGCGCCCGGCGAAACCTGGCGAGCCACTGCATCTGGGTTGCCATAAATTCGTCGATATCAAGGCACCCGGCGTCGTAATCGGCGTCAAACTTACGAACGGCGGCAAGGACCGGTTCAAGCCTTAAGCCTGAGGCAGCCGTCATCCAGATCACCCAGGAGCCGCTTGTGTCCATCGGCATCAGGGTGTGGTCGAGGTCAAAAACAGCGAGTTTCATAGAAATTCCGCGAGGAAACCCGCGTCTTCAGACGCGGGAGGAATCGCGGTCCTCCTTTCTCAGTTCGGTTAAAAACGTCTTTCGCTTCTCAAGAAGCGAAAGTTTCTTGTAGGAAATACCGGCAGAAATCTTTGTACCGTTCAGACGGCGCACATCGAATGCACCCGAGGAGCGTCTGCCAAAAATAAAGCCGACTTCCCCTTTGCACAGCACCTTGTCAAAGAGCCTGAAGCCGTGCACTAGGTACGGAGCCTGATGGCGCTTGCGCACACCTCCTTTGAGAATCGTCAGCTTGTGGATCTGGCGATTGTGGCGGCGCGTCTGTTTCTGAAACAGGTATTCGCCCCGACGTTTTGCGTCGAGGACGCCAGCAATGCAGAAAGCATCCGCGCAATGCGTCTTCGGCAAGCCCGCGACGATGCGCTTGTGTTTGGTCAGATACCCGTAGGTATTCGTGACAGGCAATTCGGGATGGCGCTCGCGCAGGCGGTTGAGCACCGTCCAACGCATGAGGCCCATGAAAGTCTCTGCCCTGAAAGAAGCGCCGCGCCGGGGACTGAACTGCTTCAACTTGCCTGCGTGATACGCCTTGTGGCACGCCTCGCAGAGCGTGATGAGATTGCCCGGCGCGTCGCCTCCCGTTTTCCGACTCTCAATGTGATGCAGGTTGAGAATCAGATCTTTCGATCTGCCTTTGCAGGCTTGGCAAACGTGACCGTCGCGGAACAGCACATATTCGCGCACGTTCCAAAAGCCAAGCTGCTCGCCTTGCTGATAGTCCGTGCCTTCGACTTCGGGATTCTTGATCTTCTGAATGTCGAAGGATGCGGTTTCAATCACGATTTTGGTGATCGGAAGCACTCGGCAAACCGCTTCAATGCGCGATATGTGCGCCTGAATGCGGTTTTCAACGGACGGCGCAAGCCAACCCTTGTGCTTTGATCGAACGCGATTATCAAAACGCGGCGCACGGTAGCGGGTCTTGTGGTTGCGTCGGGAGCGGCGAAGTGCCAAGCGATTCGAGAGCAAGCCCGTCACGTCCTGCCGCAGTTCGACCTCGGAAGCCAACAACTCTTCCTTGGCGGTCGTTGCGCTCAGGCCGACGTGCTTGTAGCCCGCATCCACACCCAAGGTGATCGGCTGCTTTGTTTCGCCCGTCGGCACCGTCAGTTGAATCACAAAGGGCGTTCGGCGCACAGGCACGGCCTTCCCGGCCCGAAGGAGCTTACGCGCCTTGGGCGGGGAGCACGGCATGAGCGGTTGCCCGCGCATATTCAACACAAAAACTTTCAAAGTGTTCTCCATTGACGGATACCTCACGGGCTCCGTCTGCTCGACCTTGCGGTCGGTGGTGATCCTTCGCCAATGTTGGAAGGGGTTTGTTGTCTGAAGCACCGCTCCTACCTCTCAGAGCTTTTAACCGCAGACCGCAGAGCGCGGGACTAGGATCGACATCCCGCGGTGCCTGTTTGCGTCCCGTCTTGCGACGGAACGGATTCCCAACCAACGGAGTCCGTCCGAAAACGGACTGAGGCTAGTCAACCAAGACTTGTTGCCAAGCCTCTGACTTCAGTCAGGGGTAGTTGACAGTTCTTATAAGGTTTCAAGAAGCTGCTGCATCAGAGGAATCGTGACGCGGCGCTTGCGCTGCAATGAATACACATCGGCGGCGTTTAAGAGCCGCATGAGCGTTTTCATGTCCCGCGGGCAGGTGGTCTCAATCCAGTGAAGCACTTCGGGACTGAGGTCAATGCCCCGCATCACGGCGCGGCGCTCAAATTCGGCCATTGCGTGCTCTGCGTTTAAGGGCCGGATTTCAAAGGTAAGGCCCCAGGCAAGGCGGCTACGGATATCTTCGCGCACGGCAAGCATCAGAGGGGGCCTGTCGACTGAGGTCACCAGGCGCGAGGCCGGGTGCGCCCTTACCTCATTCATGAGGATAAAAAGCCGCTCCATGTCTTCGGCGTCAAACGCTTCGACGTTATCCGCGGTGTAAAGCCGGATGCGCTCATCAAACTCCGGCACGCGCCGCGACTGCTGCGGCGTTAAAGCGCGCAGCAAATGTGTGCGGCCGCTTCCGGCCCGGCCCCAGAGGCAGATAAACTGCGGCCCCGTGCCCGCACGGCAGGCAGCCAGCGCAGCCACCGCCTCACGGTTACCGTCGGCGTCGAAATTTTCCAGTGTCGGCGCTTCGGTCTCGGTCAGATTGAGGGCTAATTGCTCAAAGGGCATGCAAAACCGCGGTTTCAAAGAAAAAAGTCAAAAAGTGAGCCACTCCCGCACAAAAAACGGGAACCCGGGGCGCCGCCTTCCGTTACAATAATCGTTTGCAGAGAATGCGGGCCGCGGCAAGTGTAGCGCGACTTCTTTCTATTCCCTATTTTTAGCGGTAATTTTTCCTATGACACAACTGTCTTACGCCGGCGCAGGCGTTTCCATTGAAGCCGGTGACGAACTCGTTGAACGCATTAAGCCCGCGGCAAAGCGAACCCTGATTCCCGGCGTCTTAAACGGCATCGGGGGGTTCGGCGCCCTCTTTGAAATCGGCCGCGAATACCGCAACCCGGTGCTCGTTTCCGGCACCGACGGCGTTGGCACCAAGCTGATGCTTGCCTTTAAGCTCGGCCGCCACGACACCGTGGGTCAGGACCTTGTGGCAATGAGCGTGAACGATATCCTCGTTCAGGGCGCAAAGAGCCTCTTTTTCCTTGACTACTACGGCTGCGGAAAACTGAACGTCGACATCGCCGAACGTGTTGTCAAAGGCATCGCCAAGGGCTGTGAACTTGCGGGCTGCGCCTTAATCGGCGGCGAAACCGCGGAAATGCCCGGCATGTACCCCGAGGGCGAATATGACCTCGCCGGTTTTGCCGTGGGCGTTGTGGAAAAAGACGAAATCATTGACGGTAAGACGATTGCCGCGGGCGACGTGGTCTTGGGTCTTGCCTCTTCCGGCCCCCACTCCAACGGCTTTTCCTTAATCCGCAAGGTCGTGGAAGTCGCCGGAGCCGACTGGAACATGCCTTTTGACGGCGCAACGCTTGCGGACCGCGCGATGGAACCCACCCGCATTTACGTCAAACAGGTCTTAAACGTCCTGCAGAAGGTGAAAATCAAGGGGATGGCCCACATCACCGGGGGCGGCCTCGTGGAAAACATTCCGCGCGTTCTGCCTGAAACCGTGAAGTGCGAAATCGACGCGGGCAGCTGGAAGCGCCCCGCCATCTTTGACTGGCTGCAGGAAAAGGGCGGCATCACCGACCACGAAATGCACCGCGTCTTTAATAACGGCATCGGCATGGCCGTGGTGGTCGCAGCCGAAGACGCTGAAAAAGCCGCGGAAGCCTTCCGCGCCGAAGGCGAAACGGTTTACCGCATCGGCACCATCACGCCGCGCGCTGAAGGTGAAGACGGCTGCATCGTCCGCTAAGCGGTTTTAATGGCGGTGAACGGGAGCGCTCGTATCTGAGTTGCTCCCGTTTTTGTTGCCCGCCTACATGATCATCAGGGCCACCGACATCGAGGCAATCGAAACCGCGACACACACGGAGCTTAAGTTTGCCGCCATCGCGAGGTCTAGCCCCAGGCTTGCCGTGTAGATAAGACTCATTGCGGGCATGGGCGCAAGACACGTTAAAACAAGCGCCTTTCGTACCTCGTCGTCTGCCGGAATGTAGTGGTAGGCAAACCAGGCCAAGGCAATGCAGGGGATAATGCGCAAAGCCACGATGCGCGCGACGATCAGAAACTTTTTCAGTGTCATCGAGAGGTCAATGCTCTCCCCGATCATGATCATGCACAAAAAGGCGTTCGCGGCCGCGCCGATCTTGGCAATCTCCACCACGCCCTGAGGAAGTTTCAGAGAAAACAGCGACAACACCACCATCACGGCAAAGGCAACCAGAGGGCCCGAGCGCACGAGTTTTGAGGCGATAAGTTTTACGGCCGCCCTGAAGGTTGTCTGTACGCGGCTGCCGGATATGAGCGCATACGTGCCGCCACCGCTCATAATGACGTTTCCGACGTCAAAAACACACGTTGCGAGCACCCCATGCGACGGATAAAAGGCCGAAACGTAGGGGACGGCAAAGGGCCCCACCGAAAAGCCCCCGAGGTTCAAACGGATAAAGTCCCGCATATCCCGGTCTTTCGTTCTCAGTGTCAGGATCCAGGCGTAGGTGAGAAGCAGGATGTTTGCGGCAAAGCCAAAAAGCGCGATCAGAAGCATCGTGCCTTCGATGCGGATGCCGTTAAGGTTTGCGGCAATGACGCAAGGGAGCGTCACATAGATCACCAGGCCGCTCACCGCGTGGAAAGTCTCCGCCTTTAAAACACCCGTGCGCCGAAGGATGTAGCCCAGGACGATAAAGGCCACAAACGAGAGAATTTTGGCAAGGCTCTCCTGCATACAGACTCCGGTCGGCACGATAGGCACGAAAAAAGGGATCCGTATTCTTTCACAAGCCTTCGGCGGCGTAAATAAGGAGGTACCTCCGGCCGCATGTAAAAGTCTGTTCGCATTGTTGAAAAAAAATGAGGCCTCTCAAGTCTCTCCCGTTATACTTGCGGCCATCATGAGAGAGGACGAAATCACAACGCTCACGTTAGCCGATGAAGCGGCCACGGCGCACCTCGCAGCCACACTCTGCGCGGCGCTTCTGGCACACGCACCCGCACTGCGGGAAACCGGTTTTAACCTGCGCCTTGAGGGAAACCTCGGCGCCGGAAAGACCACGTTTACCCGCGCGCTTTTGCGCGCTGCCGGTTTTGCCGGGCGCGTGAAAAGCCCCACGTTTGAGCTTGTGACCGATTACGACTTCACTGACGGCATCACGCTGCACCACTTTGATTTCTACCGGTTTGAAGACCCGCAGGAATTTGACGATGCGGGTTTCCGGGATCTTTTCGGTGCCGGCAACGTCTGCGTATCCGAATGGAGTGAAAAAGCAGAACCGTTACTGCCCGCGGCGGACCTTGTGATTGAACTCACGCCTGAGACGCCCCTTTCGCGCACCGCGAAAATGACGGCCACAACAGAGCTTGGCCGCCGCGTTTTAAAGAAGGTGCAAGTAACGCCATGACCTCCCGCCGCACACTTTTAGCGTCCATGCTCACGCTCGCCTACGGCGTGCCCGTTGTGACGCTTGCCGCTGCCGCCAGGCTTTCCGCCGACTACGATCGGACATCCTCTTACGGCGTGCTCACGGTCTCGGCGCCGGGGGCCTCAAAAATCCGCACGCATGTGTTGGGCGGCCGCAACCCCGTGCGCTACCTCATCGATATTGAGGGCGTGAAACTCACCGAGGAACTCTCGCGCGATATCCGGCGCATTGCCTCGGACCGCTTTGTCTCGGACGTACGCTGCGGGCAATATAAGCCCGACACTGTGCGTATCGTCGCGGAGATGAAGAAGGGCGTGGGCGGTGCCGTCCTTACCGGCAGTTCCCTCTCGCGTTTCCGCGTGCGCTTTGCCGAAGGAAAGTCCGCTCAGATCACGCAGACAGAAAGCACACCCCGGCAGACAGCGAAGGCCGCCGAGCACAAACCCGTGAAACAAAACACCGCCCGCAAAAAGGAAACAATCTGCGTGGTGATTGATGCCGGGCACGGCGGTGCCGACCCCGGTGCCGTGGGCCGCAAAAAGACCTACGAAAAGCACGTGGTTCTGGAGATTGCCAAAAAGCTCGCTAACCAGATTAACCGCACGCGCGGAATGCGCGCCGTTCTTACCCGTACGACCGACGTCTTTATCCCCTTACATAAACGCGCGCAGCGCGCGGTCACCGAAAAAGCGCATCTTTTTGTGAGCGTGCACGCCGACGCCTGGACCTCGTCCTCTGCGCACGGGGCCTCGGTCTTTACGTTAAGTACGACGGGGGCTTCGTCCCTGCAGGCCCGGTGGCTGGCGCAGACACAAAATAAGGTGGACGAAATCGGGGGCGTTGACTTTTCCACCGTCCCGCAGCAGGCGCGCCAGGCCGCAGTTGACATGCTCGCCGAATCCAAACTCATTGCGGGGCTACAGATCGGGCACGCGGTGCTTGCTGAAATGGGTAAAGTCGAATCGCTGCACAAAGACAGCGTGGAATCCGCCGAGTTTGCGGTTTTGAAAGCCCAGGGCATTCCCTCGATTCTCATTGAAACCGGATTTCTGAGTAACCCGAGCGACGAGAGCCGCTTGAGAAGCTCCCAGCACCAGACGCGTGTGGCGCAGGCCGTCTGCCGCGGCGTGGTGCGTGCCGTGCGCGAGTACCCGGGGTACTTCACGCCAAAAGGCTGATGCCTTTCCAACCAAAGCCCGCCCGTGAGTTTCCGGGCGGGCTCGTCATGCAGAGAACAAACAATCCCGCTACGATTGTGCGTATCAAAAATTTGTTTGTTCGGTAAGTCCTATGCCGCTTCCCTCTGCCCCCAAAGTTGAAGGCGATATCCTCGCCCGCCGTGAATACGGTGCCCGTGTCAAACCCGAAGACCTCAAAAAGGCTGCCAAACCCGTGAAGGCGAAAGCCCCGGCGGCTGTTAAGGCCAGAACCGCAAAAGAGGGCTCTAAGCCCGCAACCAAGACGCCCGACGCAAAGGCTCTGAAACACGAGAAACCCGCAAAGAGCCCCAGGCCCGCAGCGCCCGCCCTGAAGTTACCTGGAAAAGCCGCCAAAGAGGAGCGTTCGGTCCCCAAAGAGGCGGACGCGGGTGCCAGCCGCCTCAGAAAAGGGCGCGCTGCCAAAACCGCCGACAAACCGCGCGTTTTTGTGCTTGATACGAACGTCCTTTTGCACGACCCGATGTCGATTTTCCGGTTTGAGGAGCACGACGTGTTTCTCCCGATGACAACGCTTGAGGAACTCGACAACCACAAGACCGGTGTGAGCGACATTGCGCGTAACGCCCGACAGGTAAGCCGCAGCATCGATCAGCTGCTGGAAACCTCCGCGGGCGACATCACCGAGGGTGCGCCCCTAAATGCGCTCGGAAACCGCGAATGTAAGGGCCGGCTTTTCTTTGAGACGGAGGAACTGAGGGCCGAACTCCCCTCGGGACTTCCCGCGGGAAAAGCCGACAACATGATCCTTGCGACCGTAAAGGCGCTGCAGGCAAAACTTCCCCACAAGTCCGTGGTGCTTGTGAGTAAAGACATCAACATGCGCATCAAAGCGACGGCCCTGGGGATGGCCGCCGAAGACTACTTTAACGATAAGACGATCGACGACACGGACATTCTCTACACGGGCCGCACGGTTTTGCCTGAGAACTTTTGGGACCTCACCGCCAAAAGCCTTGAGTCCTGGCAGGCGGACGGCCGCACGTGGTACCGGTTTGCGGCACTGCCCGGCCTCACGTTTTACGTGAACGAATTTGTGGCCTCAAAAGACGCCGAGTTTCTTGCGCAGGTGCAAAGCGTTGAAAACGGCATCGTGACGCTTGCAACGCTTAAGGACTACATGCAGCCGCAAAATGCAGTTTGGGGCATTCACGCGCGTAACCCCGAGCAGAGCATGGCCTTAAACCTTTTGATGAACCCCGAGATCGACTTTGTGACGTTACTCGGGCAGGCCGGAACCGGCAAGACCCTTCTCACGCTTGCGGCGGCTCTCACGCAGACACTGGATATGCGCAAATTCAGCGAAATCATCTTTACGCGTGCGACCGTCTCTGTGGGCGAAGACATCGGGTTTCTGCCCGGCACTGAAGAAGAAAAGATGCAGCCCTGGATGGGGGCTCTGGAAGACAACCTCGAGGTTTTAAATAAGAGCGAGCGCGGCACAAGCGACTGGAGCCGCAACGCCGCCAATGATCTCATCCGCAGCCGCATCCGCGTCAAATCCATGAGCTTTATGCGCGGCAGAACGTTTTTAAATAAGCTTGTCATCATCGACGAAGCCCAGAACCTCTCGCCCAAGCAGATGAAAACGCTCATTACGCGTGCGGGTCCGGGATCAAAAATTGTGTGCCTCGGGAACATCGCGCAGATCGACACGCCCTACCTCACCGAAGGCTCCTCGGGCCTTACCTACGTCGTTGACCGCTTCAGAGGCTGGAAGCACGCAGGCCACATGACGCTTGAAAGGGGCGAGCGAAGCCGCCTCGCGGACTTTGCCGCTGAGGCGCTCTAAACCGCGTCTTTCAAGCACTCACGGGCGGAATTTCCGCCCGTTTTTTTTCGCGTCAAACAGCACTGCTGTCCAAAATAGACTCTACTACACTACTGTCCAAAACGGATTTGTGCATCAAAAAATAGTTTGTTGATTTAAAAGAGAAAACGCGAATTTTCGGTTTTAGGGGCCTACCCTACAACAACGCTCCCTCAGTTCAAACGGCACACCCCAAAAACAAAGGCCCGAAAGATCATAGCCTCCCGAGCCTCTGCGCTGTCCGGCAGTGCAGAACACACCGCCGGCACACCCCTAAAAATTCTCTATCAGAACCAAAGGGCAAAACAAATGATGCCGGTCATCATGAACGCCAGCGCAATCTTAAGTGCCGACCCCACCATCATGCCGATCCAGGTGGCAATGCCGACGTTGCCGGCCACCTTGAGGTTGCGCTGCGCAATGAATTCCCCGATAAAGGCGCCGATCAGGGGCATAAAAAGAATCCCGAAAATGCCCATAAATAGCCCGGCGATCGTGCCGATCAAAGCGCCCGCGGTACCGTACTTCGTGGCCCCGGCTTTCTGCGCGCCCATTGTCTGCGCGACCCAGTCAACGGCAAAGCCGATCACCGTGAGTACCCCCAGGATAACCAACGTCACCCAGCCGATTTCCTGATAGTCCCCGATCCAGGCGGCAAGCCACCCGCCCGCAAAAATCATGGGATGCCCGGGCAGCGCCGGCACAATCGTCCCGGCAATCCCCACAAGAATCAGAACAATGACCGCACACCACAGTGCAACGTCCCCCCAGTTAACTGAACTCAGACTCTCCCACATACATCTCTCCCAATCTTTACTGCGCCATCTCGGGCGGAACGTTTACGTCTTCGGCCAAGTTGTCAAAGCGCGTGAACATACCGTCAAAGCGCATGCGCACAATGCCCGTGGGGCCGTTACGCTGTTTGCCGATAATGATTTCCGCGACGTTCTTGTCGGGCGTTTCTTTGTTGTAGACCTCATCGCGGTAAATAAAGAGAATGACGTCGGCGTCCTGTTCGATAGCGCCGGATTCACGGAGGTCACTCATCACGGGGCGCTTGTCGGTACGCGCGTCCACGCCGCGGTTTAACTGCGAAAGCGCAATGACGGGGACGTCCATTTCCTTGGCGAGGCCCTTCAGTCCTCGGGAAATTTCCGAAATTTCGGCCGCACGGTTTTCGGCGGCAGCAGCGCGAGCCGACCCGCTCATGAGCTGCAGGTAGTCAACGACGATTAAAGACAAGGGCCCGGTCTTACGCACAAGGCGCCTTGCGCGGGCACGCAGTTCGTTTACCGTCAGGCCCTGCGTGTCGTCGATATAAAACGGGGCCTTTGCCATATTCGCGACCACTTCGGTGTAGTGCGACCAGTCGGTGTCATCAAACCGGGCGCGGCGCATTTTCTGCGCGTCGATGCGGCCCACGGAACTGATCAAGCGCTTCGCGAGCTGCACCGAGGTCATTTCCATGGAAAATACCGCCACGGGCATTTTGAGTGAAAGCCCCGCGTACTCTGCGATATTCAAGGCAAAAGACGTCTTACCCATGGAGGGACGCCCCGCGACGATGATGAGATCCCCCTTTTGCAGCCCCGAAGTCATGCGGTCCAATACCGTAAAGCCGGTGGGAAGCCCTGTGACGTCATCACTGCTTTTAATCTGGTAAAGGGCCTGCAGTTCGCGCGTGACGTCTGCGGCCAGTTCATTTAAGACGCGGAAACCCTTCTTACCCTTGTTGGACTTTTCGTCAATGGCAAAGACGACGCTCTGGGCCTGGTCAAGGAGCTGCGAGACGTCCCCGGTCTGAGGGGCAAGCGCTGAGGTGGCGATCTGGTCGCCCGCGGTCACCAGCTGCCGCAGAATCGAGCGGTCACGCACGATTTCAGCGTAGCGGCGAATGTTGGCCGCGGAGGGCGTGCCGGTCGCGAGGTTTGAAAGGTACGCCAAGCCCCCTGTTTCCTGGGCTTTGCCTTCGCTGTCTAAAGCCGTAAAGACGGTCACGACGTCGGCGGGCTGACCGGCCGTGCACATCTGCTGAATCTTTTCGTAGATGAGGCGGTGATCGTGCCGGTAGAAGTCGTCCGGGCCGATGACGTCGGCAACGAGGTCAAAGGCGTTGTTGTCAAGCAGAAGGCCCCCAAGAACACTCTGCTCGCTTTCAATTGACTGCGGGGGGCGGCGTACGGACGCTACTTCCGTATCCGCATTTTCAACGGGGATCGCCCCCAAATCCATATCGTCCATCATCACTCCAGACTCGGTCTTCTTTTCTTTTGAGGCCGCTATCTTATCCGACTCAAGGCCCCTGCTCAATCCGTATTTTTCCAATTTTTTCAAGGCAAAAGAAAACCGGTTCATTTCGCCGGGCCGTCAAAAAAAGACAGCCTGCAAAACAAACCGGTTTGCAGTGCCGGGGCACGTCTGAGACGCGCCCCACACTAAGCAAGAACCCCGAGGGCTTCTTACTCTTCGGCCACCACCTGGACGGTGACGTCGGCGGTGATGTCGGTCATCAGACCGATGGTGATCGTGAAGTCGCCCACGGCCTTGATGGCGCCGAGCGGCGTACGGACCTGGCTCTTCTTGATCTGGAAGCCGAGCTTGTCAACCGCTTCAGCGATGTCGGCGTTCGTGACGGAACCGAACAGACGGCCGTCAACACCGGCCTTGCTCTTAATCACAACGGTCTGACCGTTGAGCTTGGAGGCCACGTCCTGAGCCGCAGCGATGCGTTCAGCCTGGGCCTTTTCGAGTTCGGCACGGCGGGCTTCGAATTCAGCGATGGCGGCCTTGGTGGCGCGCTTGGCGTGCCCCTGAGGAATCAGGAAGTTACGGGCGTAGCCGTCCTTGACCTTAACGACAGCGCCGAGTTCACCGAGGTGAGTAATTTTTTCGAGAAGAATGACCTGCATGATTAACGCGTCCCCTGGTTATCGGTGTAGGGCAACAGAGCGAGGAAGCGGGCACGCTTGATCGCGGTGTCGAGCTGACGCTGATAGTGCGCCTTGGTTCCGGTCAGGCGGGCCGGCATGATCTTGCCGTTTTCCTGAATGAAATCACGCAACGTATCGATGTCCTTGTAGTCGATCATTTCGACGTGTTCGGCCGTGAAGCGGCAGAACTTCTTGCGCTTAAAGAGAGCGCTCTGCTGGTTGCTGCGGCGGGGCTTGCCCTTACCTTTTGCACCAAATGCCATTTTTCAACTCCTAGTTTTTGAATTCCGTTATGTGAACAACGAGTCTTTGTGTCCTGACCGACCGCGGCGAAAGAAACCCTTTGATTTGAATTGCCTTACCTGTTGCTGTCTTTGCCAGGGCAAGAGCCGCTTCGGCAAAGGCAATCGCGGGAAAGTCAAATTCGAGCTTTCTCACCGCTCCGGCCTCGAAAACCTCGGCCGTGTGATGCAGGCGCCCTTCCCAAACGGGGATACCGCCCGGCGTGTAGCGCAGCTCGCGGGCTTCGACGACAACACCGGAAATTGCAAGGGTGTTGATGCCGCAGGCCTTGGTGGTTTCAGTCACTGAGCCTCTTTGTTCTTAATCCGTTATCAGGCCTCGGTTGCGGCGGCTTCGGCAGCCGGAGCAGCTTCAGTTTCGCGGGCAGCGGCGGCTTCAGCAGCAGCGGCAGCCTTGCGGGCCTCATCCTTCTCAACCGTCTTCATCATGACGGAGGGAGCCGTTTCGGCCTTCTTCATCTTGACGGTGAGGTGACGCAGAATCGCGTCGTTGAAGCGGAATCCGTTTTCGATCTCAGCAAGCGTTTCGCTCGTGCACTCAATGTTCATGAGCACGTAGTGAGCCTTCACGAGCTTCTGGATCGGATAAGCGAGTTGACGACGGCCCCAGTCTTCGATGCGGTGAACCTTACCGCCCTGTTCGAGGATGAGGGACTTGTAGCGCTCGATCATCGCGGGGACCTGTTCGGACTGATCCGGGTGCACGATGACGCACAGTTCATAATGACGCATTGATTCCTCCTTACGGAAATAAGCTGCCCGAGCGTCGTATCGGTGCAGCAAGGATGCGAAAACGCGATATTGTAGACAGGTTTAACCCGAAAAACAAGCGTCTAAACCCTGTTTTTCTTTGCTTTTGCTTCTTTCTCCGTCTGCGTCAACACAGCCGCAGATCGCCCGCCGCACGCGCCCGGCGCGCGGATTATGATTTTTAGGTAAGCATCTTTACCGAGGGACTGCGGCGGCACGTATGCCGCCCGTACTCCCCTTTTTCGCAAAGTAAGGAGAATCCATGTTGTTTCGTCAAACTCTTTTAGCTGCCGCCGTCGGTCTTATGTCCGCCGCTGCCGTTGCCGCTCCCGTCACCACGCAGGGTACGGGCGTCGGTAAACACGGTGACATGACGGTTGCCGTCACCTTTGATAACGGCCGCATTCAGGCGATCGAGATCGTGAAGGAAGCCGAAAACCCGGTGCTGGCCAAGAAGGTCTACACCGACCTGAAGGCAGCTGTGATCGCCTCAAACAGCGCCGACCTGGATGCAATCTCCGGCGCCACCTTCTCCTCGAAGGGCTTTCTTGATGCCGTCAAAGACGCCGCCAAAAAAGCCGGCGTGACGCTCTCCAAAGCCGACGCCAAGGCCATTAAAAAGGTTGTCAAAAACATCCCCGCCGTCAGTAACTACGACGTCGTCGTGATCGGCGCGGGCGGCGCCGGGTTCTCCGCCGCCATTGAAGCAAAGAACGCCGGTGCCAACGTTGTGCTTCTGGAAAAGATGCCGGCCGTGGGCGGCAACTCCCTCATTTCGGGCGCCGAAATGAATGCCGCGCGCAACTGGGTGCAGCCCAAACTCGGGATCCTGGACGACAGCGCCGAGCGGCACGCCGCCGACACCTTTAAGGGCGGTGACAAAAAGGGCGACATGAAGGTCATTAACGTCATGACTGCCAACGCCCTTGACGCCGCCAAGTGGTGCCGCGACTACCTGGGCGTGCGTTTTGAAGACGACAACCTCTTTTTCTTCGGCGGCCACAGCCGCAAGCGTGCGCTGATTCCGGTGGGCCACACGGGCACGGAATTCATTGCGAAATTCCAGGCCAAGGCCGATGAACTCGGGATCCCGGTGATCACCGACATGAAGGCCGAAGAACTCATCAAGGATAAGACCGGGCGCGTGGTGGGCGTAAAGGCCACCTCGCACGGCGCAACCTACACCTTTAACGCCAAGGGCGGCGTGGTGCTGGCTACCGGCGGCTTTGGTGCCAACAAGGCAATGGTCAAGAAGTACAACCCCAAGATTGATGAACGCTTTAAGACCACAGACGCCCCCGGCACGACCGGTGAAGCGCTTTATATGGCCAAGCGCGCCGGCGCCCAGCTCGTGAACATGGGCTACATCCAGACCTACCCGATCTGCGACCCGATCTCTGGCGTCATTGAATTGATTGCCGACAGCCGCTTTGACGGCGCGATTATGCTGAACCAAGAAGGCAAGCGCTTCGTGGAAGAGCTCGAACGCCGCGACGTGTTGTCTGAAGCCATTTTGAAGCAGACCGGCAACTACTGCTGGGTGCTCTGGAACGACAACATCGGCAAGATCTCCAATACCGTCAAGGAACACCCGACCGAATACGAAGCCTTCACGAAGCAAGACATCATGGCCACGTGCCCGGACTTAAAGTGCATCGCCGACTTCACAAAGATGCCCTTAAAACAGCTTGAGAGCACCGTCAAACGTGTCTCCTCGATGGCCGGCAAAGGTAACGACAAGGACTTCCATCACAGAGGCGGCTTGATGGACATGAGTGAGGGCCAGTACTACGTGATTAAGGCCGTTCCCTCCACCCACCACACGATGGGCGGCGTGAGAATCAACGAAAAGGCACAGGCTCTCACCGCCAAGGGCCAGGTGATTCCGGGCCTTTGGGCGGCCGGTGAAGTCACGGGCGTCACCCACGGCACGAACCGCTTGGGCGGCAATGCCTACACCGACATCATCGTCTTCGGACGTATTGCCGGTGAAGCCGCGGCCTTTGAAGCGGCGGCACGTTCCGCCAAGTAATGCGGCACATGTAACGCGGGGCTAACGTCCCGCACGAACCCGGCAACCGGACATTTTCGGCTGCCGGGTTTTTCTTTGCGTTTTCTCTTTGTGTTGATTTTTTCCGCGGCTACTTAGTGGTGCTTCGGCAGAAAAATTCCGGTCAGTAAGAAAAAACGGCCGGAAAGGAATCACCGAACACGAATGATTTCCGGCAACGAAACACAGGAGAAAACACCATGGCTCAAAAAGTCACCGTCTCGCGCCGCACACTGCTTCAGGGCACGGCCGCCGCTGCCGCGGTCTCTGCGCTCCCCCACGCTGCCGCAACGGCTGAGGCCTCCGAAGACACGGCCCACATCCGCGACTTTGCAATGATCAAAAAGTTCTACGCGGAGTTCCCCAAGCGCATGGCGCGCGTGCGTGCGGTTTTAAACCGCCCGTTGACGCTCACGGAAAAGATCATCTACACGCACCTTTACCATCAGGATGCGATGAAGGACTTTGCCCGCGGCAAGGACTACATTGAACTGCGTCCGGACCGCGCGGGCACGCACGACATCGGCGGCCCGATGGCGATCATTCAGTTTCTGACCTCGAAGAAAGAACGCATTGCGCTTCCCGCGGCCATGGTGTGCGACCATCTCGTGCAGGCTAACCGCGGCGCCATTCCGGACCTGAAGGTTGCCGACAAGGGTAACTGGGAAACGTACTCTTTCCTGCGCACGGTTTCGGGCCGCTACGGCTTTGACTTCTGGCCCGCGGGCTCCGGCATCTGCCACCAGGTGTTTCTGGAAAACTACGACTTCCCGGGCGGCATGATGCTTGTCACGGACAGCCACACACCCACGGCCTGTGGTCTCGGGATGCTCGCCATCGGTGTGGGCGGCGCCGACCTCGTTGATGCTCTGATGGGCATGGAATGGGAACTCAAGATGCCGAAAATCATCGGCGTCAAGCTCACCGGCAAATTAAACGGCTGGGCTTCTCCCAAAGACGTGATTCTGAAGGTCGCCGGGATCCTCACCACCAAGGGCGGCACGAACTGCGTGATTGAATACTTCGGCGACGGCTGCAAGAACTTGTCTGCCACCGGCAAAGCCACGATCGGCAACATGGGTGCGGAAGTGGGCGCCACGACCACGGTCTTCGGTTACGACGACGCGATGAAGCGCTACCTCACCGCCACGGGCCGCGCGGCGGTTGCTGCAATGGCAGATAAAGTCGCCAAGGACCTGCAGGCTGATGACGCCGTTGTCGCCAACCCCGAGAAGTACTACGACCGCGTGATCGAAATTGATCTCTCGACGCTTGAACCCTACATCAACGGACCGTTCTCGCCGGATGCGAAGATGCCTTTGTCGACGGTCGCTCAAACCGTGCGTGAAAAGGGGTATCCGCAGAAACTCGAGGTGGCCCTCATCGGCTCCTGCACGAACTCGTCTTATGAAGACATCACGCGTGCGGCAAGCGTTGCCAAGCAGGTTTTGGATAACGGCCTCACCTTAAAGACGCCCCTCATGGTTGTGCCGGGCTCTGTACGGATTTTTGAAACGTTAAAGCGCGACGGCGTGCTTGACGTCTTTGAAAAATTGAACGCCACGGTTTTGGCAACCGCCTGCGGTCCCTGCATCGGCCAGTGGCACCGCACGACCGGCAACCCCAAGGTTCCGAATTCCATCATCGAGTCCTTTAACCGTAACTTCGCCGGCCGCAATGACGGGAGCAAAAAGACAAACGCGTTCCTCGCGTCCCCCGAAATCGTGATGGCGATGGCCGTTGAGGGTGACCTCACCTTTAATCCCCTGAAGGACTCTGTGCGCGGCAAAAACGGCATGAACTACACCCTCAAAGTCCCGCAGGGAGAAGAGCTCCCCGTGAAGGGCTTTGTGAAGGAAGTGAAGGGCTGCATTCTCCCCGACTACAAGAAGGTGGAAATCAAGGTGAGCCCCGATGCTGAACGCATCCGCCTGCTTGATCCCTTCCCCGCCTGGGACGGCAAGGACATGACGGCGCTGCCGCTTCTCATTAAAGCCAAGGGTAAGTGCACGACCGACCACATCTCCCCGGGGGGCAAGTGGCTTCCGTACCGCGGCAACATTGACCGGATTTCGGATAACCTCCTTGAACGTGCCGTAAACGCCTTTAACGGCGAAACCGGCAAGGTCTGGAATACGGCCACGAAGAGCTACGATACGCCCGCCAAGGTCGCGCGCTACTACAAGAACCACAAGATTGCGTCCGTGATTGTGGGCGACGACAACTACGGCGAAGGCTCAAGCCGCGAACACGCCGCCATGGAGCCGCGCTACCTGGGCGTTGAAGTGGTGCTCGCGAAGAGCCTTGCGCGAATCCATGAATCCAACCTCAAAAAGCAGGGTGTGCTTGCATTGACCTTCGTGAACCCGGCCGACTACGACAAGATCCGTGAAAAGGACCGCATCTCGGTGCTGGGGCTTAAGAACCTCGCTCCCGGGAAGACCGTCACCGTGGAACTCACCCACGAAGACGGAACAAAAGAACGTTTTGAAGCCGCGCACTCCTATAACGCCAAGCAGCTGACGTGGTTCCGTGCGGGCTCGGCCTTAAACGCTCTTCGCGCATAAAAAGAGAGAAAAGCTCCTCCACAAAAATCCCGTGCTCTGACAAAGACTTCTCCTGCCGGTACGGGATTTTTCTTCAGGCAGGTCTTTACCGTTTAAAAGTAAAGACCTGCCTCTTTTTATGCCTGAAGAAAGAACAAAAGCCGATACTTCGCGCCGCAAGGAGGATGTAAGGTTTTTTGTGTCCAGGCGACAATAGCGATTCCGACGACGGTTGGTGCCTTGACGTCTGCGGCTCGCGGTGCGGCGTCTCAGACGATGGCTTCCATCGAGTCTCAGGCGAATGCGGCAATCACGGGCTTGTGGGCCGATGCGAGCTACGGCAAGACCGATTTTGATGCATATCGCACTGATCGTAGCGGCCTGCTCTTCGGCGTTCAGGGGTCAACTGAAACCCTCACGCTCGGTGCGGTTCTGAGCGCAGGTACGGGCAATGTCAAGAGCGACAGTCTTGTTTCTCAGGACTGGAACGACGTTGGCGGCCCGGTTTACGGTGCTTATCGCTTCGGCCCTGCGGCTCTCACGGCCTCGGCTTTGTACGAACGCCACGAGGGCAAGGCAC
Source organism: Duodenibacillus massiliensis (assembly GCF_928721995.1). Classification (NCBI taxonomy): domain Bacteria; kingdom Pseudomonadati; phylum Pseudomonadota; class Betaproteobacteria; order Burkholderiales; family Sutterellaceae; genus Duodenibacillus; species Duodenibacillus massiliensis. The sequence goes on along the minus strand of NZ_OV788642.1, from coordinate 1,967,968 downwards.
AGGGACAGAAGCGTCATGCAGACGTTCTTGGCGCATCGCTGAAGGTGCCCGCTGATGCGGCGCTTGGCGGCATGACCGTGACGCCGTATGCGGGCTGGCATTCGGATTTAACTACAGCGGTGCGACGGGCGACAGCGGCCTTCGCAGCCACAGCGTTCAGGCCACCGTGCGACTTGCCTTCTAACCTGTCTTAATCTCAAGTAAACAATCCCCCGTCTGAAGACGGGGGATTTATTGTAACCGCATCACACGGCCCAACATAAGGCTGGTTTACATCAGCCCCTGTGCTGACAGCTGTCGGCACAGACCCTGCAGGTTGCGGCTCGCATTCAAGTCGCTGTGCGCAAGGTGACCACATTGGCTGCAGCGGAATCCGTGCTTATGGCGTTTGCCCGGTGCCCCGCACTGTGAGCATGTCTGGCTTGTATAGCGCGGATCCAGGAAAACACACCGGATTCCAGCGGCTGCCGCTTTGTAAACAATCATCTCCTGCAACTCACGGAAAGACCAGCGGTGCAGTCGGCTTCTGATGCGTTTCCCGGCCTTGATGTGATCCCGGATATGCGTCAGGTCTTCCAGGGCGATTAACTTGATACCCCGCTTTGCGGCTTCCTGCACAATCTCTTTGCTTACAACGTTATTGACATGCGTCACATGGCGTCTTTCTCGGCCTGAGGCTTTTTTCAGGTGCTGTCTGGCACTCTGAGAGCCGTTGCGCTGAAGACGCTTTCTCTGACTCATATATCGGTCTCTTTTATCCTTTAATGCTCCTGCTTTCCAAATACGGCCCGTGCTGACGGCCGCAATATTGTTCTCGCCGACATCAATACCCATGATCTCGTCGGCTTTCAGATTCTTTAAATGCTCTTCGCCCGAACAACCTTGGGACTCCACTGCGATGTGAAGCTCCCAAAACGCTTCTTTCCGGCCTCTCCGGGGATGCAGAACAAGGTTGCACTCCTTACGCTTTCCAGAAGCCAGCAACTCTTTTTGAAAAGGGCCGGGGCACAGACGTGCCCGAATCCGACCGCTGATGGTTGAAATTGAAACAGTGCCGTCAGGGAAAAATGTCAGCGTGTTCTTGTCGACGTGAACCGAGGGGTGCCTGAACACCAGCGTCTTGAGCTTCTTGTCCTCACTTTTGAGCTGTGCCGGATGCTTGGCAAGCTCCGTCTTGTAGGCTGCCGACACCGAGCGGATGACGTTACAGGCATACTGGCTGCCGAGATCCGGAAATTTTGCCTTGATCTTGTCATAAACTGCGTGATGCAGCGTGAAACGCTGCCAGAGCCTCTTCGTGCGGTCCGCCGCTACTGTCGGAACTACAAAGTTACACACCTGCGCATAGAGTCTCTGCGTCGCTGCGAGCTTTTCGTGTGCTGCCGGATCGAGTAGTTCCAGCCGAACGCAGGCTGTGCGGACACACTTGCCGCTCCCCTCAACGCGTCTAACGCCGTCTGCGGATGTGTTCAGTCCTTTCGATGTAGCTTTTGATCGTTTCCGCACTGACACTGCCTGCTGTTCCGACGTAGTAAGAAGGCGACCAAAGATGGCCTGCCCAAAGTTCATTTTTGAGTTCCGGATGCCGCATCAGCAGCATCCTTGCACTGGCACCCTTCAATACTCTCACCGCGTCGGCAATGCTGACGGACGGCGGAAAACTGACAAACAGGTGCAGGTGATCCGGCTGAATTTCCAAAGAAAGTATCTCATACTTTCTTTCAGCGCATATACTTTCAAGCAACTCACGCAGAGACTGCGCAACACCACCCCTGAGAACGGATTTCCTGTACTGGGGGCACCATACCATATGGTAAGCTGTCTGATAGACGCAGTTTCTGCTGTAAACGATGTTTAGCATAGTGCGTATGGTACCAATTTTTTAAAATAAAAACAGCCGCGATTCCTCCCGCGTCTGAAGACGCGGGTTTCCTCGCGGAATTTCTATGAAAAAGCCTCGCCACCTTTGATTGTGGTCGAGGCTTTTTCTTATTTGACGCCGTTCAAAACCCAATATTTGTTCTTGCCCGAATTTTTTTCATTCTTCACTTCAAGAAGTGCTTTTGTTTGGGTTTCACTTGTCTCGAAGGTGGCTTTGCCGTTGGCATCGTAAATCACGGTCAACGAGAACTTGGTCGCGTCGATGCGATGGTCCTTGTTGGATACATTGACATCCGCCTTGTCTGCGAGGAGGATGTCGATTGTTCCGCGACAGCTCTTGCCGTATCGGCATCCACGCCATCCTTCTCGGCTGATGCGCCAAATGACGTTGCTGACGTCAAGACCTGCATTGGCCATGGCACCGGCAACGACGGCGGTAAGGGTGGTCGTGTAGTTTCCTGCTTCCGAATCCAACTCAGCGCCTGTGCCTCTGACAAAGAGATCGGTCAGGCTCTTGTATGAGCCCAAATCCATCGGGTCATGGAACGCAGCCTTGAACCAATCCACGAAGGCCATGCCGTCCGTGCGCGTGACGATCATTGAGCCCGGCGCATGAATGGAGCAGGCGGCAGTGAAGTAGAAGCCCTTGTCGTTTCCTGCGGGAGTCGTTTTGATGGTAACGATGCCGCCGCTCGGGCAAGCGGTTTCCTTTTGACCTGCCGGATACATGTCATTGAGGATGTGTTGAGCCGAAGCAGCCGCACCCGTCTGGGACTTGTAGTCGAAGATGCCGACATCCTTGCTGTAGCGGGCGAGCGTTTCCTGTTTTTCGATGGTGCTGACAATGACCGCACGGTTGTGCTCGCATACCTTGACCCGTCCTGATTCCTGAAGGTCGAAATATTTCGGGATGGCGACGGCTGCGAGAATGCCAAGCAGAACGAGCACCAGAACGATTTCAATCATCGTGAAGCCCTGCTTGCGGGGCTGAGGAAGGAGGGTGGTAGCGGGAGGTTTTGTTGGAATAGAAATGGCCGACATGGAGTGGAGCGGGCATGAGAGTTGCAATCCTTTGAGGATACGCAATTTTGGTCTCGAATGCTCTCCCAGTGAGGCGGTTTTGATGGATTTTTTTAGATGCTGCCTGCTCTGTTCCTCCTGGACGGCACTTCTTCCAAGTCAGAATCACAGGGGCTCGGTTTCGGATGTGCTTCCTCTTTGCAAACACGGAATCCCCGGGCGGGGGAACGGGAGATTTCCAGAAAGCAGGATTTGCTTTCTAGCGCGTCGGAGGGGCGTTGTAAGACTTTCCTTCCTGATTACCGTAAAGATCAACATGCGTGGAGTCGACATCAATGATCAGTGCCGGAGTCTTCCTGGCCCCGCCCTGGAAAAGATGCGATGCTTTCGGTTGGCCCGAAGCAGTGCGTCCAAAAAACAGCAGTTGAGGCGATCAAGATCGTGTCGGGTTATTGAGTTTTCAAATCTGCAGAGGGTTGAGCTGCCTGCAGCATCATTAACCCCGAGTGCGGAAAGAAAGCCTTCGTCTTCTGTGATGACGTCGTGGTCAGCCAAATCCTCAAATCCGCAGATCGGCGACGGGCAGCAGCCCCGTCATCATGGTGGCGACAAACCGCCCGTTGGTGATCTGCACGCTGCGGCCGACCCCATCAGTTGTTGCTGTTTGAGTAGAATTCATGAAAAGGTCTTTTGTTTTGTTTTTGTGGTAGAAAAATATTAACAAAAAGACCTTTTTTCTTTATTAAAATCAGGATTTAAGCAACAAAATGAGCGCCGTTTTTTCAGCGCTCATGCAAAATTCAGGTTAGCGTGTTCCGTTATATACCGTTTGACGGTCTCTGTATCAGCGGGGACTTCAACAGAATGCTGAGGCTTATCAAAAAGCCCGCGGTAACTTGCCGGAATTTCCGGTTCAAACCCAACGGCTTCTTTAATTGTTGCCGCAAACTTTGCGGGAAGCGCCGTTTCCAGGGTCATCATGGGGATACCCGCCCTCTGATGTTCGCGTGCGGCTTTGAGACCGTCCGCGGTATGCGGATCGATGAGGACCTTGTCACTCTTCCAGAGCCCGGCGATTGTCGCGAGGCGGTCGGCGTGCGTGCTTTTGCCGGAAACAAAGCCTGAGGCCTTCACGCGGGCAAATTCTTCAGCGGTCAGCGTAAAGCCGCCTTTTTCGGCCACATCGCGCCAGAGTTCCTTCACGCGCGCGGGATTGCGCACGACAATATCGAAGATATAGCGCTCGAAGTTACTCGCCTTTGAGATATCCATCGACGGGGAACTCGTCACATAGGTGTGCGCACTGTCACGCACGCGGTAGGTGCCGGTTTTAAAGAATTCATCGAGGACATCGTTTTCGTTCGTGGCCACCACAAGCTGCCCCAGAGGCAATCCCATTTGCTTCGCAATCCACCCGGCAAGGATATTTCCGAAGTTACCCGACGGCACCGTCACGTCCACCGTGTCACCGGGTTTAGCGGCCACCTGCAGGTAACCCGCAAAGTAGTAGACGACCTGAGCGGCCACACGCGCCCAGTTGATGGAATTCACGGTCCCGATACTGTGCGCGGCCTTATAGGCGTGATCGTTACTCACGGCCTTCACAATGTCCTGCGCATCATCAAATGTGCCTTTGACGGCAATATTGAAGATGTTTTTGTCCGCAAGCGTATACATCTGCGCGCGCTGAAAGGCGCTCATGCGGCCCGCGGGCGACAGCATAAAGACGCGGATTCCTTTCCTGCCGCGCATCGCGTATTCGGCGGCAGACCCCGTGTCGCCTGACGTTGCTCCGAGAATATTGAGCTCCTGCCCGGTCTTTGCGAGCAAATACTCAAAAAGGGCGCCGAGGTACTGCATCGCCATGTCTTTAAAGGCAAGCGTGGGGCCGTCGGAGAGTTCCAGAAGCCAGAGGTTCTCGGCGAGTTTTTTGACGGGCGTAATGCGCGCCGCATCCTCCCCCTCCCGGACGTTACAGTAGACGTCGGCGCGGTACACGGACGCCGTGAGTTTTTTAAGATCCGCCGCCGGAATATCATCCGCAAAGCGCGAAAGGATTTCGTACGCGAGTTCCGCGTACGTAAGTTCCTTAAAGCGCGCAAGATCTTCAACCGTCACTTGGGGGTACGTGGCTGGCATAAAAAGTCCGCCGTCCGCAGCCAGTCCCTTTAAAACAATCGAAGCATAGGTCGCGCCGTCGTTTTCACCGCGCGTGGAAAGGTAGGTCATCGCCATGGGTGTTTACCAGCCAATCAGTTGAGTTCTTCTTTACGCAAAAGGACAATGCGCGCGCAGACGCTCTCAAGCGCTTCAATCGCCGCCACGGCCTTACGCACGTTCCCCTCACGGGCCGAATGTGTCATCAGAACCACGTCGGTACGGTCTTCTCCGATCACCGCTTCCCGCTGCACGAGGCATTCAATCGAAATCGCGTTGTCGGCAAAGATGCGGGAGACTTCGGCCAAGACCCCGGGGCGGTCAACGACAGTGATTCTTAAGTAATAGGAACTCACCGTCTCGTCCATATCAAGCCACGCCACCGACGTGTCGGGCTCTGAAAACCCAAGCACCGGCACCTGGTGCTCTCGTCCGGCGTCAAGCATCCGCACGACGTCGAGCAAATCCGCGATCACCGCAGACGCCGTTGCCCGGCCGCCTGCGCCCGGGCCGTAGTAGAGGGTGCTTCCGACCGCGTCGCCCTTTACAACCACGGCGTTCATGACGCCGTCGACGTTTGCGAGGAGCCTGCGCATCGGAACGAGCGTCGGATGCACGCGCTGTTCAATGCCTTTGGCGGTACGCTTGGCAATCCCGAGAAGCTTGATGCGGTAGCCGAAGTTTTCAGCGTAGGCAATGTCTTCCTGCGAGAGCGTGCTGATGCCTTCCTCACTCACCTTTTCAAAGTTAATGGGGGTACCGAAAGCAATGGAGGAAATGAGCGACAACTTGTGCGCCGCATCCACCCCTTCCACGTCAAACGTGGGGTCAGCCTCGGCGTAGCCCGCCGCCTGTGCGGCGGCCAGGGCTTCGGCAAAACTCACCCTCTTTTCCCGCATCATCGTGAGAATGAAGTTACTCGTGCCGTTGATGATCCCGACCACCCACTCGATGCGGTTGGCGGCAAGACCTTCGCGCAGGGCCTTAATGATCGGAACGCCCCCGGCCACGGCCGCTTCATAGGCAACAATGACGCCCTTGGCGCGGGCGGCGGCGAAGATTTCGTTGCCGTGGTGCGCCAAAAGCGCTTTGTTGGCGGTAATGACGTGCTTTCCGGCGGCAATCGCGGCCAAGATGTAGCTTTTGGCCGGTTCAATGCCGCCCATGAGTTCGACCGCAACGTCAATTTCGGGGTCGTTTACGACCGCATGCCAGTCACCGGTCACGGTGGTTTCGGGGCCCACCTTGGCGCGGGCCTTCTCGAGACTGCGGCACACCACGGTCTTCACGCGAAACTGCACGCCGCTTCGCTGCGTCAAAACCGCCGCGTTTTCCTTTAAGACATCGTAGACGGCGCCGCCGACCGTGCCGAAACCGGCCAGACCGATCACCACGGAGCGCTTGGCTTCGTTTGCTTCACTCATCACAAAAACTCCTCGTCATTACCTTTGGCGGGGGTGCCGCCCGTGCGTGTTATTCGGCCTTGGCTTTTTTAAGCTGCGGATTAAACGCGTCCGGGTCAATAAGCCCGTCCTTACGGAACATCTGCTTGATGCCGTGCAGGGCCTGACGCGTACGGTATTCGTTTTCGATCAAGGCAAAGCGCACGTGATCGTCGCCGTACTCGCCGAACCCGATTCCGGGGCTCACGGCGACCTTGGCGTCTTCAAGAAGGCGCTTGGAGAATTCCAGGGACCCCAAATGCAGGTACGGTTCCGGGATCTTGGCCCAGATGTACATCGAGGCCTTCGGGCACTCCACGGGCCAGCCGATTTCGTTTAAGCCCTTCACAAGGAGATCACGGCGCTTCTGATACTTTTCGCGCACTTCCTCCACGCACGTCTGATCGCCTTCAAGCGCTTCAATGGCAGCGACCTGCAACGGCGTAAAGGTGCCGTAGTCGTGGTAACTCTTAATCCGCGCAAGGGCATGCACGAGATCCGGGTTACCGACCATGTACCCAAGGCGCCAGCCCGCCATGTTGTAGCTCTTACTCATCGTGAAGAACTCAACGGCAACGTCCTTGGCGCCCGGCACCTGAAGAATCGAAGGCGCCTTATAGCCGTCAAAGCAGATGTCGGCGTACGCAAGATCGTGCACGACCCAGACGCCGTAACGCTTGGCGAGCGCCACCACTTTTTCAAAAAATTCCAGATCCACGCACTGCGCGGTGGGGTTCGAAGGGAACCCCAGAATCATCATCTTCGGGCGCGGCACGGTTTCCACGATGGCGCGCTCCAGTTCCTGCAGGAAATCCACGCCCGGAATCATTTTCACGGACCGGATGTCGGCGCCCGCGATAATGGCGCCGTAAATGTGGATGGGATACGAGGGGTTCGGAACAAGGACCGTATCGCCGCGGTCGCAGCAGGCCAGCATCAGATGCGCGAGCCCCTCTTTGGAGCCGATCGTGACGATTGCTTCCTTATCCGGATCGAGGTCAACGTCATAGCGCCGTTTATACCAGTTGCACATCGCCTTTCTGAGGCGCCAGATCCCTTTGGAGACAGAGTAGCCGTGGGTGTTTTCTTTTCTCGCCGACTCAATCATCTTGTCGACGATGTGCTGCGGTGTGGGACCATCAGGATTACCCATGGAAAAATCGATGATGTCCTCACCGCGGTGACGTGCTGCCATCTTGAGTTCGCCGGTGATGTTGAACACATAAGGGGGCAACCGTTTAATGCGCGGAAATTCGGTATTCATGATTTTTCCTTTTCTCAAAAAGTTCTGCTTAATCTCGTTGATTGGTGCGGGACAGGTGATCCCGTCCCGTGCAGCTCTTAATCTACAGATTTTTAGACGTCTCGGGCGCGTGTTTTCTAAGTCAAAGTGCCTAAAAATCAGCATCTTCTGGCTTTCGGGCCGAAAAATATCTGTCTCTTTCCCTTGGCCGCCCGCTTTTGTTGTGCCGCAAAACCGTGCCGCTCCCGCCCAATTGAGGCAAAATCCGTCTCAAAGCGGGTATTAAAGGCCCGCGCTGATGACAAAATTGGCGGAGACTAAAAAATGAATGTCGGAGATAACCTCCTTCCCCTGACTGCCCCGAGCACCGCGGGCACCTTTGATTTGGCTGAGCACAAGGGCCGCTGGGTTGTGTTCTACTTTTACCCCAAGGACAACACCTCGGCCTGTACGCTGGAAGCGCGGACCTTTTCCTCAGCCAAAGACGAATTCGCCGCTGAGGGCTGCGACATCGTGGGCATCTCGCGCGACACCGTGGGCGTGCATCAGGGCTTTTGCAAACGCCAGGACCTCACCATTGAACTCGCAAGCGACAAGGAAGAAGTCCTCTGCAACCGTTTCGGCGTGATTAAAGACAAGATCATGTACGGAAAACCCTGCCGCGGCATTGTGCGCTCGACCTTTCTCATTGCCCCGGACGGGACGCTTGCCCGCGAGTGGAGAGGCGTGAAGGTCCCGGGCCACATCGAAGCGGTGCTTGCGGCCCTCAAGGATGCCAAAAAAGCCGCGAAGTAACGCGGACATACTTTTCACAACAAACCGGTAAACACCCGTCAACTACCCCTGACTGAAGTCAGAGGCTTGGCAACAAGTCTTGGTTGACTAGCCTCAGTCCGTTTTCGGACGGACTCCGTTGGTTGGGAATCCGTTCCGTCGCAAGACGGGACGCAAACAGGCACCGCGGGATGTCGATCCTAGTCCCGCGCTCTGCGGTCTGCGGTTAAAAGCTCTGAGAGGTAGGAGCGGTGCTTCAGACAACAAACCCCTTCCAACATTGGCGAAGGATCACCACCGACCGCAAGGTCGTGCAGACGGAGCCCGTGAGGTATCCGTCAATGGAGAACACTTTGAAAGTTTTTGTGTTGAATATGCGCGGGCAACCGCTCATGCCGTGCTCCCCGCCCAAGGCGCGTAAGCTCCTTCGGGCCGGGAAGGCCGTGCCTGTGCGCCGAACGCCCTTCGTGATTCAACTGACGGTGCCGATGGGCGAAACCAAGCAGCCGATCACCTTGGGTGTGGATGCGGGCTACAAGCACGTCGGCATGAGCGCAACGACCGCCAAGGAAGAGTTGTTGGCTTCCGAGGTCGAACTGCGGCAGGACGTGACGGGCTTGCTCTCGAATCGCTTGGCACTTCGCCGCGCCCGACGCAACCGCAAGAGCCGCTACCGTGCGCCGCGGTGCGCCGTCTGGACGGTACAAAGATTTCTGCCGGTATTTCCTACAAGAAACTTTCGCTTCTTGAGAAGCGAAAGATGTTTTTAACTGAACTGAGAAAGGAGGACCGCGATTCCTCCCGCGTCTGAAGACGCGGGTTTCCTCGCGGAATTTCTATGAGCGTTTTTCTCTCCCAGATCCCCTGCTACGGCATCACGGCTGAAATGACCGAAGCGGGCGCGGACCTTGTCCGCAAGGCGTCCGTCGTTATCCGCAGCTACTATCCGGCCCCGATCGGAGAGAAACTTCTCAAGGCCAAGAAACTGCGCATCGTGCATCACTTTGATGCGCTTCCGGCACGCATTAAGTACGCCGCCGACAGTTCGGGCTTTGATCACGCCGCCTGGTTTGATGAGGAGGAAGACGCCGTGTGGGTGGATGCCCGTCACGCCGACGCCCCGGACTTTATGGCCGAAATCACGGCGTGCGCGGCCTTTGCCCGAAGCGAGCCCGATGATCCGGAACTCTCCGAGAGCCTCACCCGGCATCTCACAACGGCCGATCTTCTCGACATTGAAGGAACCGGTACCAAAGAGGTCACGGTCTTTCATCAGGTGGAAAAAACGCTTGCGGCCCTGGAAGGCCTCACGCCCGCAGATGCCCCTTACTATCAGACGCTCAGAGTTTACCGGCTCGCGTTGATCGGCCTCACGGACTTTCAGATTCCGATCGCGGAACTCTTGTCCGACAAAAAAGCGGCTGCCTGGATTAAGTCCCGCAAGCCCCCGAAACTCTCTGTTTTTGAAGAACTGCGGTTTTCTGCGGCCCTGGCGCTCATGCGCGTTAAGACTTGGGCAAAAGCTAAGGACGATGATGCCCCGGTCTTTATTCACCGCCAAAAGGTGAGGCCCGATCCCCTGGCGATTCCGGGTGTCCCCGCCCGCAACGTCGCAAGCTTCACCCAATCCGTCTTTCCGGCGCCCGAAGCCTTTTTTGGCGAAAAAGCCGCGGAAGAAATCGCCCGGACCACGGACTTTGTGGCGCCCGGCATCCGTATGGGTGACCCGGTGAATCACTGTCTTGACGTGAGTGACGTCGACCTTGAGCCCGCCGAGATCACGGAAGCAAGTAAACCCCTTGCGGCTTTTGACGTGCGGCCCTGGGCCTACTTTAAGGGCGAGTGCTGCCGCGGAGAGAAACTTGCGAAGGACTCGTTTTTAGCAGCCCTTTTCGGGCGCTTTTACGCGCCGCAGCTCAATGAATACGCCGACGGCGTCATCATTCCGAGAGCCACCGCCAAAGTCAGACGCAAGGCCGTTTTGACCCACGTGCAGGTGGCGCCGCGCCTGGACTGGGCGGAACTCACCTTCAGCTCCGGCAGCAAAAAAAGTGCGGCTGGGTGCTTTTTCACCGCGTTTGCGGGCCTTTGGTGCATGCAGGCCGGGAAATTAAGAGCCCGCACACCGGTAAACCTTGACCTCATTGTCTGGGCTGAAAAAGTTGAGGCGGTTTCCTCTGAAACGGGACTGAAGGCCTTTGCCCCCGCTGCAGGCGGCAAAACGTCGGATGCGTACGTTGCGGGCATTGCTGAGGTCACCGCCAGCAGCACGGAAGGCATTTTGGGCGGCGAAAAGTACCTGAGGCTGACCTGTAAGACGCACGCGACGGGGCGTCCCGCCATGATTGACGTCCTCGTGCGAGAAAGCCTTTTTGCTGCGCCGGTGACAGAAAAGATGCGCGTGAAAATCACGGGGTGGCTCATTGCCGGGGAAATGGAACTCATCGACGCCGTGCCCGCTCAACTGCGTGACTTTCCGGAAAAAGACGACATGGTTGCGGAAGGCCTCTCGCATCCGGGCGTGCGGCGCAGACTACGCTTAAGAGGCACAACGCTTGATGTTCTGAAACTCGCCGCCTCAACGTCCGCACGCAATGTGCTTCTCCGCAGAAAGGTTTACGAAGGGCTCACGCACATTGCGCAGAAGTCGCCCGCGGCCCTGGCGATGGCCGCCATCATGAACCACAAGCACCACATTGATACGCTCATTGAGGATGAGTTTCATTCTTACCGGGAACTGGGTCGTGCGGTACTTGCCGCGGTCCCGCAGGCCGCGGGGCTCCTGGGCTTTGCCCCGGACGTAAAACTCGGATTAAAGCGCCTTATCGGCGCAAATCTTGAGCGGCAGCTTTTCCTCTGGACCCGCATGCCCAAGGCACTCCTTAAGTATTCCATCCCCTTTAAGGACTATGCGCCCGGCACGATGAGTAAAGAGGCACAGATTGAACTTAATGTTCTCACGACTGCCGCGGGCCTGGGCGACATGTTTGTGCCGCGGGAAACCGCGCGCCGCATTGCGCTCGGAATCGGCACGCAGGCCGACAACGATCTTGCGCTTGAGATTTTGTCGCTTGCCGTTGAAACGCCCTCGGGGATGTTGGACGCCACAGCCTTTTCGACCCTGGGACCCGAAAGCCTCTCAATGAGCGACACGGAGCTTGTGAAGCGCTTTAAGGCGCTCTGCCGGGAAGACGCTTCACCCAGGAATCTTCTGACGCTCGTTTTGGCGCTTGCGCGCGGCGGCCGTGAGGCCGATCCTCAGGCGATGCTTCTGGGGCTCAAAATCATTGAGTTCGTTTCGGAAAAAACGGCGCTTCCCGTGCTGCAGGACATCCGCTCGATCTTTGAAACGGGACTGACGCCCGAAGAGAAAAAAGAGTTCCCGACCTTTGACATCAAAGCGGCGTTAAATCTTGAGAGCCTGCCGGAACTTAGCTTTGACAGCTTCACGACAACAGTGAGCGACCCCGCAGAGAGCATGCTCTTCAGTTACGCGGGGTTTGTCAAGGAACTCACGCAGGGGCGCGATGAGGCGGCGCTTTTTCAGTATCTCGACTTCATGATGGAGAACGCGGCTGCCTTTTCCGATCCCGTGATCCGACTGCAAAAAGAAGCCGAAGACTCTCCCTATGAATTCTGGCAGTGGGTGGACGCTGATACCGCGGAACATCCTGCGCCCGTGCCGCGGCTTTTGGTCGTGGCCGATAAGGTGCAGGGAGCTCACGCGCAAACCGGCGTCAAGGGCGCCATGCGCGGCATGTACCCCTTCTTTGCCGCGGGCACCGGGGCGCTCATCAAACCCATGAAAGCGATACAGACCGAAAACGAGGCAATGGGACAGTTTGTCACGGAACTCATGAGTCCCGCGGCCGATTCCGGCGCCGTGATCGTGCACGCTGTGGACGCCCTCTGGGCCGCCAACCGCCCGACCTATAAGCCCGGGACCTGGTGGCAGGCTCAGGTCGCGGGCATTGTCATGGACCTTGGCGCAGGGGCGGATGCCGCCGCCCGCAAAATGGCGGTGCAGGTCCCGAACTTCACGGAACTGATGCCCGGGATGCTCTTTCTGACGGGCCGCATCCTTGAAGTGAACGAACACTGGGCAAGCATTGCGGGTGTGGCGTTTGCGCGCATTTTGATGAAGCTTGAGGGAGAGCTCGCGTTTGACACCTTCCCCCTTTACTGCCCGCAGGCGATGTTTGATGAAAGCAGCAAAGTCGTCAAAGTCGCACCGGGCGAAATGTTCACCGCCGTCGCGATGCTGCAGCTTTATGTCACGCAGGAAGCCTATGCCGTTACCGATGCGAAGAAAACGCTGCATTAAGGCGCTTTCCGCGGTGCTTCTCACAGCGTTTGCCGCAGGTAGCGCTTCAGCAATCGAAAGCCGCCTCACTGAAGCCTTAAGCGCACCGAAGCCGCTGACGGTTTCTGCGGCAGCTCAAGACGCTGCCGCGCTGGTGGGGGCGGCGCTTGCCTCCTCGGGCGAAGCCCTCTGGCGCCGTAACCTCGCGTCCTTTTTATCGGGGCGCCCCGCAGACGGCACAGCAGGCGGCATTGCCGCGCTGCGCACGGGGCTCACGACCTTCGGGTTTTCGCCCTCAGCCTTAACGCCCCTGCCGCAAACACTTAAGTCTGAGGACAAAGCAGGAACCCCGGTTTTGGCACTTCAAAACGGCGTCTGCGTGCGGCGGCCGGGAAAGCTCTCTGACGCCCCTGCCCTTTTGATTTCCGTTCCCGTGCGGCCCGGAACAGAAGCCGCGCAGGCCCTCTTATTGTCCCTTGCGCACGTCTGGCACGAAAAGAGGGCGGCCGTGACCGCCTCACCCGTCTTCTTTTGCGGGTTTAAAGCCTCGGGCGACGCGGGCACGGCGGCCGCGCAGGAATTTGCGGAGGCAGCACAAAAAGCCCTCCCTGCGGGGCTTGCCGCACACATTGAACTCGCGGGCGACCCCCGCTGCTCATACGTGAACTTTTTGGGCTCTCATACGGTGACACTCACCCTTACCGACCGCAGGCTTCACTGGCAGGGGCGGGACACGGGTAAATCAACGGCCGCAGAGGCTCTGAAAAACCTCAAGACAACGCTTGCCTCCGTCACAACACCGTGGAGTGAAAACCGTGATACGCCGCGCGTGGAAGTGAGGACCGGCGACGTGTCCTGCGCCGCAGGCGTCACGCAGTTTGTAAGGCCCGTCTGTTCCCTCCCCGTGACGATTCTGTCGCGCTCGCGCGTTGCAACGGACAAAACCCGCGAAAAGCTCCTCGCCGCCGCCTTTGCCGCCGTGGAAAAAATGAACGAGATCCGCGCGGGACGCAGCGACTTTGTGCTCGGGTTTGACAATGTTTCGCGCACCCTTCCCTCGGCCGGCGATCCCGCGGGGCCCGCACTTACTGCCTGGCAGGCGGCCTTTGCCGCCGTTTCACAAAGCGTGGTGTCAACGCGCTTTGTGACAGGCGCTGCGGGTCAGAGCGCCCATCAGGGGATAGCGTCGATAAAGCTCGGGGATGCTGCCCATCCCTTAAAAGACACCGCGGCCGATGACGCTTCGCTTCTCAAAGCCCTCACCGAAACCGTGACGGGACTTGACGTCCTTTTGACCGCGGAGAAAGCCCCATGAAGCTTTTTATCGCGGAAAAGCCGTCGCTTGCGAAAGCCATTGCCGAAGAGATCGGCGTGAAAAGCCGCTCCGGGGGTTCGATTTCCTGCAATAACGACACCGTCGTCACCTGGTGCTTCGGTCATCTTTTGGAGCAGGCTGAGCCCGATGAGTACCTCCCCGACGGCATTCCGCTTACGAGCAAAGGGAAAAAACGCTGGCGGCTCAAGGACCTCCCGATATTTCCGAAAGAATGGGTGGTGGAACCCAAAAACGATGCGGGCGTCACGCGCCAGTTAAAGCTGATCGGGGAGTTGATCGGACGGGCTGAAACGGTTGTGAACGCGGGCGACCCGGACCGCGAGGGGCAGCTTCTCGTTGATGAAGTGATTGAGCATTTCGGCTGCACAAAACCGGTGGAGCGCTTCTGGGTTTCCGCCGTTGACCCGGCGTCAATCCGCAAGGGCCTCAAAGACCTCCGGGAAAACGCGCGCTACGCCGGCATGCGCGACGCGGCACGGGCGCGCTCCAGAGCCGACTGGCTTCTCGGGATGAATCTTTCGCGCGCCTATACGCTTTTAAATAAGGTCCCCCAGGGGGAAAACAACCTCATCACCGTGGGGCGCGTGCAGACGCCGACGCTCACCATGGTCGCGCGCCGCGACTATGCCGTCCGTAACTTCAAACCCATCCCCTACCTCGTGATCGGCGTGGTCCTCACGGCCAAAGACCGCACCTTTACCGCGCGCCACAAACCCCGTGACGACCAGAAAGGTTTGGACGCGGAAGGCAAGTACTTCATTAATCTCGATCTGGCCCGGGCACTTGCGGAAAAACTCAGGATCGAAACCACCGCTACGGTAGTCTCTGCTGAAACCAAACGCCGGAAACTGCAGCCCCCCAAAGCTTATTCGCTTGCCGACATCCAGGTCGAAGCCAACCGGACTCTGGGGCTTTCCGCCGAAGACACCCTTAACATCTGTCAATCGCTTTATGAAGTGCATAAGATCACGAGTTACCCCCGTACCGACTGCGGGTACCTGCCGGAATCCCAGCACGCCGAGGCCCCGGACGTTTTAAAGGCGATTGCAGCGACCTTCCCGGCGGCAGCCGCAGCCTGCGCCAAAGCTGATCCGAAATTGAAAAGCCAGACCTTTAACGACAAAAAGATCTCGGCCCACCACGGCATTGTGCCTGTAGCCAACACCGCGGACTGGTCGCGCCTTAACGACCGGGAAAAAGCGGTGTACCGGTTAATCGCCAAGCGCTACATCGCGCAGTTTTATCCGGTGCACACCTATGACGCCACCGAAATCGTCTTTACGATCGGCGGCGAAACTTTTACTTCCAAAGGCAAAGTCATTATCGACAAGGGCTGGAAGCTTCTTTACGAAAAGCCCGAAAAACCGGTGAAGGCCGAGGAGCCCAAAGACGCGGGTAAGACAGAATCCGCCGAAGACGATCAGACGCTTCCCAAACTCAAAAAGGGGGAAACGGCTCAAGTGAACGAAATCACCACGCGCGAAGACAAAACCAAGCCCCCGCTTTACTTTACGGAAGGTACGCTCATTGCCGCAATGGAAAACATCTGGCGCGCCTTTGAAGACGAAAATCTGCAAAAGCAGCTCAAAGACGCCGGAGGCATCGGGACACCCGCGACACGCGCCGCGATCATCTCAGAACTCAAACGCCGCGGGTTTCTCGAGACCGAAGGCAAAAAACTGCACTGCTCCACGGTAGGACGCAACCTTCTTTTAAAGGTAAGTCCCAAGATCCGCAGTGCGGTGATGACCGCGCGGTTTGAGGAAATGCTCAAAGAAGTTGAGGCCGGGAAGGCCGGTGTAAACGACTTTGTCGCACAGTACGAGGCCTTTATCCTCACGGAAATCAATGAGGCCAAACGGCAGGCCTGGGGTGATCCTTTTTAAAGGCGAATTCAGGCACGGCTTCCCGGCTTTTGTTCCTTTGAATTGCCTTGATTTTCCGTACGGCAGAATTTGCCCCGGACTGCATCTTTCCACTCTTCCGGATTGCTCGGAGCAACATCGGAATAGTCAATGTCTTCATCGCGTATGCTCTCAAGGCGCATACGCTCTTCCTTCGTCATGGGCTTGAGATTTCCTTTGTTGGGAAGCGTGCCGCAGACTGCTTGCTCTCTGGCAATCCTGAGCCAGTACGAGATCGTTGATTTGCCGATCGAGTACTGCTCCACGGCTTCAGAGATGCTGAGCTCCTTGCTCAGCAGGCGCGCTACGACGTTGTCTTTGAACTCCTGCGAATATCGCATGTTTTGCCACTCCATGAAAGGTTGAAGGGGTGGCGAAAGGTAGTATGACATCTAATGGTTACACGGCACGCGTTGCACGGGTGATTGCTGCCTCGACCGGCGCGGACGTCTTTGAAGTGGAAACGGCGGAACCCTATCCGGCCGGCTACAGCAAAACAACGGATGTCGTGCAGGAAGAGTTTGACCGCAAGATTTACCGTGTCCTCAAAAAGCCGCTTCCGGACCTCTCCGCTTACGACACGGTCTTTATCGGGCACCCGATCTGGTGGGGGCGTATTCCGCCGTTTTTATACAAGGCACTGTCAGAGGCAGATCTCTCCGGCAAAACCGTCGTGCACTTCGTAACGCACGGCGGCAGCGGCTTCGGAAGTTCAGACCGGGAACTGCGTGAGATTGCCCCAAAAGCCCTGTTTTTAAAAGGCCTCGCGCTTTACGGAGAAGAAGTCGAAAGCTCAGAAGCCGAAATCAAAACCTGGCTCAAAGAACTGAAATTCATAAAGTAAGCCCGGCCGCAGGCATGAAAAAAGCAGGAACAACGCCTGTTTTTTTCGCCCTTTAAGAACGCATCAGTCCGGAAGAAGTTTTCCGGGATTGAGAATCCCCTTGGGATCAAGCGCCTTTTTGATTTTCACCATCACCGCGACTTCCGCGGGGTTTTTAAGTTCAAGAAAGTGCGCGCGCTTTAACTGCCCGATCCCGTGTTCAGCTGAAATCGAGCCGTTATGCGCCGCAACGCGCTCGTAGACCGTTTCCCGGATCCCCTCTTCGTTTTCAAAGGCAAGCGGCGCGGGAACCGAGCCCACGTTAAAGTGCAGGTTTCCGTCCCCGAGGTGCCCGAAGACCGACGGATCCACCCACGCAAAGCGCTTTTGCAGTGCCGTGAGCGTCTCTTCCACAAAATCCGGAATCTCACTGATCTCAAGACTCACGTCGTTATGGAGGTTTCCGCCGACGTGGGCGTCTGCGCTCGGAATGGACTCGCGGATTGCCCAGAAGCTCTTGCTTTCCTTTTCGGACTGCGCAAGAAACGCGTCCACCGCAACGCCGTCTTCAAAGGCTTTTTCCAGCACGCTTTCCAGGGGATGGCCCTCGGGCTCACGGCTGTAACTTAATTCAATAAGACTCCACCAGGGAGCGCCCGAGACGTCCCCGGGAACCGTCACGGCGTCAATTTCTTTGCCGACGCGCTCAATGCATTTGGCCTGCATGAGTTCAAACCCGGTCAAAGCCGGGCCCGCGGCTTCTTTGACGCGCTTTAAGAGTTCACAGGCAGAACGCACGTCGGGCGTCCCCGCGAGCGCCGTAAAGCGAACCTTCGGGAGCGGAAAGAGCTTCACAACCGCGCGGGTAATAACACCCAAGGTCCCTTCGCTTGCCATGAAAAGGTGCTTTAAGTCGTAGCCGGTGTTGTCTTTTCTCAAGCCCCGGAGCATGTTCAAAACCGTGCCGTCCGCAAGCACCACTTCGATCCCGAGCACCAGGTCACGGGTGTTGCCGTAACGGAGCACCGCCGTACCCCCCGCGTTCGTTGCGAGGCACCCGCCGATACAGGCCGAGCCCTCAGAAGCAAAACTCAGGGGGAAAAGCCGCCCGTGCGCGCGCGCCGCTTCCTGGGCCTTCTGCAAAATGACGCCCGCGTCCACGACCATCGTATCATTGACGGCATCGATTCTCTCGACCTTATTCATGCGCTGCAGCGACAGCAAGACGGCCTTGCCGTCAGCCGTCGGAGTGCCGCCCCCCACAAGACTCGTGTTTCCTGACTGCGCCACCACCGGGACATTGTTGTCGTTAGCCCACTTTAAAACCGCAGAGACTTCGGCGGTATCAGCCGGTTTCACAATCGCCAGGGGCCTGCCGTGAAAGCGGTTGGTCCAGTCCGACAGAAGGTTTACGGAGGCAAAGGGCTCAACTTCCACCCATTTTTCACCCACGATTTCAGAAAGCGCAAGGCGCGCAGCATCAGCGGACATGGTCAACCCCATCCTGATTGAGTAAGTATTGAGAGAAAATCTGACGGTGAGCGGCACCCGCCGCCCACGACTGAGACGGGCAACTTAAACGTAGTTGCCCGAAAGCATGGCGAGCACGCGGTCGCAGTGCGACACGCGCGCGGTCTCCTGACGGCTGCAGGCCTTTGCCTGCACCTGACCTGTGGCACGAACACGGCTCTTACCGGCGGCCTTACGAACCTTGACGCTGCCGTCGGCATCGATATAAAACTCGACGGCACTTGACCCCATCGTCAGGCCAAGGAAATCACGCACGTTCTTCGGAATAGTGACCTGGCCTTTGATTGTCAGACGATTGCTCATTTTGATGTTCACCTCTTTTAGCCTTGTTCGCCGACACGGCAGGTCAGGCAATTTGTGAGTTAAATCCACCTGCGGCACTTTGTCCTCTCCCGGCGACCGCCCGCCGATTTTTCTTCACTTCGAAAGTCAAAAAAACCGTCCGATCCATTTCGATACCGGACGGTCTCATCGACCCGCTTGGTTGTTTTCCGGCCGCGCCGGAAAGCCGCATCCGCTTGAGCGTTTCCACCTTGCCCGGGTAAGGCAGGTTGGCGTGAGAATCACTCTCACCTCGAAATGTCCGCTTATTGTGACAGGGACAAAGTGAAAACGCAATAAGGCAATGCGCCTAGCGAAAAAGCTTATTTGCCTTCGGGAACGAGTTTTTCAACACCGTTCATGTAGGGGCGCAGCGCCTCGGGCACCGTGACCGAGCCGTCGGCGTTCTGGTAGTTTTCCAGAACCGCAACGAGCGTGCGGCCGACGGCGAGCCCTGAGCCGTTTAACGTGTGCACGTACTGGGGCTTACCGTTTTCATCCTTAAAGCGCGTGCCCATGCGGCGGGCCTGGAAACCCTCGCAGTTGGAGCACGAACTGATTTCACGGTACGTGTTCTGTGCAGGAAGCCACACTTCAAGGTCATAGGTCTTCGCAGAGGAAAAGCCCATGTCCCCGGTGCAAAGGAGCACCACACGGTAGGGAAGCCCCAGGCGCTGAAGAATGTCTTCGGCGTTTGCGGTGAGTTCCTCAAGGTGCTTGTAGCTGTCTTCTGGACGGACGATTCTCACCATTTCGACCTTATCAAACTGGTGCTGACGGATCATGCCGCGGGTGTCGCGCCCGTAGGCACCGGCTTCACTTCTAAAGCACGGCGTGTGCGCCGTCACAAGAATCGGCAGGTCCGAGGCCTTCAGCATCTGCCCGGACACCGAGTTCGTCAGCGTCACTTCGGCGGTCGGAATGAGGTACAGCGGATCGCCCTTACCCTGCTGACCGCCCTTTTTGGCGGCAAAGAGGTCTTCTTCAAACTTCGGCAGCTGCCCGGTGCCGCGCATCGTGTCGGCCGTGACGATATAGGGCGTGTAGCACTCGGTGTAGCCGTGGTCGCGGGTGTGGACGTCCAGCATGAACTGCGCAATGGCGCGGTGCAGATGCGCGACCTGCCCCTTCATGAAACAGAAACGTGTGCCGGAAAGTTTCGCGGCCGTATCAAAGTCCATCCCGAGGGGAGCGCCCACATCGACGTGGTCCTTGATCGGGAAGTCAAACGTGCGGGGCGTACCCCAGCGGCGCTGCTCCACATTGTCGCGATCATCGCGCCCCGTCGGAACGGATTCGTGCGGCAGATTGGGGATACTCATGAGGAGCTCATTTAACTGATCGCGAATCGTACCGAGACGTTCCTGCAGTTCGTTTAACTTTTCAGGAATCGCAGCGGCTTCGGCCATCAGATGCGAAGCATCCCCGCCGCTTTTCTTGGCGTTGCCGATTTCCTTGGAAAGCTGATTTCTCAGAGCCTGCAGCTCTTCGGTCTGCGTCTGCACGGCCTTGCGTTCGTTTTCGAGCGCATTGAATTCTTTTTCCGGAAATGCAAAGGGACGCGTTGCAAGGCGTGCAATCACGTCCGGGAGCTGCTTGCGCAGCATATTGATGTCGAGCATGGTCTTCCCTTCTGAGCTCAGTAATTCTTTTTTGTTGAGACGCCGCGCAGGCGCTCAAACACAGTGAAACTGAAATTTTTGCGCGTTTAGCCTAAAAGTGCAACAAAAACGGGCAATATCCGTTGGTTATGAGCGCGCCTTGAGCGCTTTTTTTCGGGCTTCATCGTTAAGTGCCTTTAGTCGGTCCATCTTTTCTTTAATCTTGAGTTCCAGGCCCCGGTTCGTGGGCTCGTACCAGTGCATGTCCGCGATCTCAGGCGGCAGATACACTTCGCCCGCGGCAAACGCTCCCTCTTCGTCGTGCGCGTAGCGGTAGCCCTTGTGATACCCCAATTCCTTCATAAGTTTTGTGGGAGCGTTTCTTAAGTGCATCGGCACGGGGCGCGTGCCGTCTTCCTTCACGAAACTTCTCACCGCGTTATAGGCCGAATAAACCGCGTTACTCTTGGGGGCGACCGCGAGATACACCACGGCCTGCGCGATCGCAAGTTCACCTTCCGGAGACCCCAGGCGCTCATAAATGTCTGCGGCTTCAAGGGCCAGCTGCGTCCCTCTGGGATCAGCCAGCGAAATGTCTTCAATCGCCATCCTCACCACGCGCCGCGCGATGTAGCGGGGGTCGCAGCCGCCGTCCAACATCCGGCACATCCAGTAAAGGGCGGCGTCGGGGTCGCTGCCGCGTACGCTTTTATGCAGCGCACTGATCTGGTCGTAAAAGTTCTCCCCACCCTTATCAAAGCGCCGTACGGTTGACGGAAGCGTCTTACGCAGAAAGTCCGCGTCCACGGTTTCCATGTGGCGGTCTTTGGCCATGCCGGTCGCAACGTCAAGGGCATTTAAGAGCCTTCTGGCGTCACCGTCCGCGAGATCAATCAGAATCTCCCGGGCTTCGGGCGTAATCGACACCCCCTTAACGACTTCATTAAGCGCCCGGTCGATGAGCTCATTTAACTCATCGTGCGAGAGGCTCTCCAAGACATAAACCGCGGAGCGTGACAAAAGAGCGGAGTTCACTTCAAAGGAAGGGTTCTCTGTCGTTGCGCCCACAAACACAAAAAGCCCGCTTTCCACGTGCGGCAAAAACGCATCCTGCTGGCTTTTATTAAAGCGGTGCACCTCGTCGACAAACACAAGCGTGGGTTTGCCGGTTGCAGTCATATGGGCTTTGGCAGCCTCCACGGCCTCACGGATTTCTTTGACGCCGGAGAGTACCGCGCTGATCGCGATAAAAGGGAGCCCAAAGGCATCGGCCATCAGGCGCGCCAGCGTCGTCTTTCCCACCCCGGGCGGCCCCCAGAGAATCATCGAGTGCGGCCGGTGCGTTTCAAACGCCACTCTCAGAGGCTGCCCCGGCCCCAGAAGTTTCTTCTGACCGATCACCTCATCAATCGTACGGGGCCGCAGACGCTCTGCCAAAGGCATCATCGTATTTTCTACGGACGCTTTTGTACTCCGCGGAGCTGTCACCGCAGGCATTGCGTCATCGCCAAAAAGATCACCGGTCGTCATAAGAAAAGAAAGTTACTCGCGCTGAGACTGAGCATCTTAACGAAAAGGCGGGCCGTGCGCCTGCCTCTAAAACTTTCAGGCATAGAAAAACCCCCGAGACCGTTTTGATCCCGAGGGTTTTAAATGGTAAAGCCCGGCAGTGTCCTACTTTCACTGGAAATACAACCAACTATCATCGGCCCAGAAGCGTTTCACTGTCCTGTTCGGAATGGGAAGGAGTGGTACCGCCACGGTATGGCCGCCGGGCAAAGCCTGTTGTCTCAGAAGTTCATCAATTGAACTCCCGTGACGAAGTCTTTGCAAAAAGAAGTAAGCGTCGGAATGCGATTATTTGCATTCACTGCGCTTCAAAATCCATTGTCCGTTTCTCAACTGCCTTACATTAGGCTAGGCAGCACGGTTATAGGATCAAGCCTCACGAGCAATTAGTATCAGTCAGCTCAACGCCTCACAGCGCTTGCACTCCTGACCTATCAACGTCCTGGTCTCGAACGACTCTTCTGGGAGGTCTAGCCTCCGGGAAGACTTATCTTCAGGCAAGTTTCCCGCTTAGATGCTTTCAGCGGTTATCTCTTCCGCACATAGCTACCCGGCTGTGCCACTGGCGTGACAACCGGTACACCAGAGGTGCGTCCACTCCGGTCCTCTCGTACTAGGAGCAGCCCCCGTCAATCTTCCAGCGCCCGCGGCAGATAGGGACCAAACTGTCTCACGACGTTTTAAACCCAGCTCACGTACCTCTTTAAATGGCGAACAGCCATACCCTTGGGACCGGCTACAGCCCCAGGATGAGATGAGCCGACATCGAGGTGCCAAACACCGCCGTCGATATGAACTCTTGGGCGGTATCAGCCTGTTATCCCCAGAGTACCTTTTATCCGTTGAGCGATGGCCCTTCCATTCAGTGCCACCGGATCACTATGACCTGCTTTCGCATCTGCTCGACTTGTCGGTCTCGCAGTCAAGCACGCTTGCGCCATTGCACTATCAGCACGATTTCCGACCGTACCTAGCGTACCTTTGTACTCCTCCGTTACCCTTTAGGAGGAGACCGCCCCAGTCAAACTGCCTACCATGCACGGTCCCGGAACAGGTTTACTGTCCGCGGTTAGAACCTCAAACAAATCAGGGCGGTATTTCAACGTCGGCTCCCCAAAGACTGGCGTCCTCGGTTCTCTGCCTCCCGCCTATCCTACACAGATCGGTTCAAAGTCCAATGCAAAGCTGCAGTAAAGGTTCATGGGGTCTTTCCGTCTAGCCGCGGGGAGATTGCATCATCACAAACATTTCAACTTCACTGAGTCTCGGGAGGAGACAGTGTGGCCATCATTATGCCATTCGTGCAGGTCGGAACTTACCCGACAAGGAATTTCGCTACCTTAGGACCGTTATAGTTACGGCCGCCGTTTACCGGGACTTCGATCAGGAGCTCTCACCCCATCACTTAATCTTCCGGCACCGGGCAGGCATCACACCCTATACGTCGACTTTCGTCTTTGCAGAGTGCTGTGTTTTTAGTAAACAGTTGCAGCCACCTATTCTCTGTGACCTCTTCATGCTCGGAGTGTTTCACTCTTCACACTACAAAGGCACACCTTATCCCGAAGTTACGGTGTCAATTTGCCGAGTTCCTTCTCCCGAGTTCTCTCAAGCGCCTGAGTATATTCAACTCGCCCACCTGTGTCGGTTTACGGTACGGTCGACATTAAGCTATAGCTTAGAGGCTTTTCCTGGAAGTTCATCCCATCACTTCACTGCAAAATGCAGCTCGATGCTTTGTCTCGGAGATATGCCGGCGGATTTGCCTGCCGGCCTCCTACACGCACAAACCGGGACATCCAACACCCGGATGATGCTCAAAACTCCGTCCCCCCTTCGCACTTAACGTCGGTGCAGAAATCTTAATCTGCTTCCCATCAGCTACGCTTCTCAGCCTGGCCTTAGGGGCCGACTCACCCTGCTCCGATGAACGTAGAGCAGGAAACCTTGGGCTTACGGCGAGCGGGCTTTTCACCCGCTTTATCGTTACTCATGTCAGCATTCGCACTTCTGATACCTCCGGCATGCGTTACCACACACCTTCGCAGGCTTACAGAACGCTCCCCTACCACTTGCACTTGCGTGCAAATCCGCGCTTTCGGTTACAGACTTAGCCCCGTTACATCTTCCGCGCATGAGGACTCGATCAGTGAGCTATTACGCTTTCTTTGAAGGATGGCTGCTTCTAAGCCAACTTCCTGACTGTCTTAGCCTTCACACTTCGTTTTCCACTTAGCCTGTATTTGGGACCTTAAACGGCGGTCTGGGTTGTTTCCCTTTTGAGTCCGGACGTTAGCACCCGGTGCTCTGTCTCCCGTGATTCAACTTCCGGGTATTCGGAGTTTGCCATGGTTTGGTAAGACGCCATGTCCCCCTAGCCATAACAGTGCTCTACCCCCCGGAGTCAGTCACGAGGCACTACCTCAATAGTTTTCGGGGAGAACCAGCTATCTCCAGATTTGTTAAGCCTTTCACCCCTAACCACAGCTCATCCGCCGGTTTTGCAACACCGGTCGGTTCGGTCCTCCAGTGTGTGTTACCACACCTTCAACCTGGCCATGGTTAGCTCATCTGGTTTCGGGTCTACGCCTTACGACTCTATCGCTCTGTTCGAACTCGCTTTCGCTGCGCCTCCCCTACTCGGTTAAGCTTGCCGCAAAACGTAAGTCGCTGACCCATTATGCAAAAGGTACGCAGTCACCCCGTAGGGCTCCTACTGTTTGTATGTATGCGGTTTCAGGTTCTATTTCACTCCCCTCCCGGGGTTCTTTTCGCCTTTCCTTCACAGTACTGGTTCGCTATCGGTCGATCATGAGTATTTAGCCTTGGAGGATGGTCCCCCCATCTTCGGACAGGATGTCACGTGTCCCGCCCTACTTATCGTCTTTTTAGTACCATGCACCGGACTTCGCATACGGGGCTGTCACCCACTATGGCCGGCCTTTCCAGACCGTTCTGCTGTCACCATGCATTATCAAAGACTAGGCTGTTGCGGTTTCGCTCGCCGCTACTGCCGCAATCTCGGTTGATTTCTTTTCCTGCAGTTACTTAGATGTTTCAGTTCACTGCGTTCGCCTCACAAACCTATGTATTCAGTTTGTGATACCGGTTACCCGGTGAGTTTCCTCATTCGGACATCTGCGGATCAAAGTCTTTTTGCCGACTCCCCGCAGCTTTTCGCAGGCTTACACGTCCTTCATCGCCTATGATCGCCAAGGCATCCACCACATACACTTAGTCACTTGATCCTATAACCCTGCAGCCTTTTGCCCGCAGAGTATTCACGTGACTGATTTCGTAACGTGCTGTTCTCTTGGTTATTTCGTTGAGATTCTCGTTCAATGAAGATTTGAAACTCAGTTCAAATGCAATCACATCCCGTTTCAGCGTCTCATCAACGCTGAAATTGAACGCTTTACTTCTTTTTCCAAATTTTTAAAGAGCTTCATGCTCAATCTGTTCACAGAACAAACTGATAAGTGTGGGAACTTCCTTCTTTTACTGCAGTTCCTTTTCAGAAACATTCTCTAGAAAGGAGGTGATCCAGTCGCACCTTCCGGTACGACTACCTTGTTACGACTTCACCCCAGTCATGAAACCCACCGTGGGCGCCGCCTTCCTTGCGGTTGGGCAAACGTCTTCTGGTGAACCCCACTCCCATGGTGTGACGGGCGGTGTGTACAAGACCCGGGAACGTATTCACCGCGGCATGCTGATCCGCGATTACTAGCGATTCCGACTTCATGCAGTCGAGTTGCAGACTGCAATCCGGACTACGATCGGTTTTCTGGGATTGGCTTCACCTCGCGGCTTCGCTGCCCTCTGTTCCGACCATTGTATGACGTGTGAGGCCCCAGCCATAAGGGCCATGAGGACTTGACGTCATCCCCACCTTCCTCCGGTTTGTCACCGGCAGTCTCATCAGAGTGCCCTTTCGTAGCAACTGATGACAAGGGTTGCGCTCGTTGCGGGACTTAACCCAACATCTCACGACACGAGCTGACGACAGCCATGCAGCACCTGTGCTCAGGTTCCCTTGCGGGCACTGCCTCATCTCCGAGGCATTCCTGACATGTCAAGGCTGGGTAAGGTTTTTCGCGTTGCATCGAATTAATCCACATCATCCACCGCTTGTGCGGGTCCCCGTCAATTCCTTTGAGTTTTAATCTTGCGACCGTACTCCCCAGGCGGTCTGCTTCACGCGTTGGCTTCGTTACTGAGAATTAAATTCCCAACAACCAGCAGACATCGTTTAGGGCGTGGACTACCAGGGTATCTAATCCTGTTTGCTCCCCACGCTTTCGTGCATGAGCGTCAGTTGCGTCCCAGGGGGCTGCCTTCGCCATCGGTGTTCTTCCACATATCTACGCATTTCACTGCTACACGTGGAATTCCACCCCCCTCTGACGTACTCCAGTCGGACAGTCACAAATGCAGTTCCCAGGTTAAGCCCGGGGATTTCACATCTGTCTTACCCAACCGCCTGCGCACGCTTTACGCCCAGTAATTCCGATTAACGCTCGCACCCTACGTATTACCGCGGCTGCTGGCACGTAGTTAGCCGGTGCTTATTCTTCAGGTACCGTCAGCACTCCGGCATATTACTCCGGAGCTTTTCGTCCCTGACAAAAGCGGTTTACAACCCGAAGGCCTTCTTCCCGCACGCGGCATGGCTGGATCAGGGTTGCCCCCATTGTCCAAAATTCCCCACTGCTGCCTCCCGTAGGAGTCTGGACCGTGTCTCAGTTCCAGTGTGGCTGGTCGTCCTCTCAGACCAGCTATTGATCGTCGCCTTGGTGAGCCTTTACCTCCCCAACTAGCTAATCAATCATCGGCCGCTCCGTCTGCGCCGGGCCTTGCGGTCCCCGGCTTTCACCCTCAGGTCTTATGCGGTATTAGCCATCCTTTCGGACGGTTGTCCCCCACAAACGGACACGTTCCGATGTATTACTCACCCGTTCGCCACTCGCCATCAGAGAGCAAGCTCTCCATGCTGCCGTTCGACTTGCATGTGTAAGGCATGCCGCCAGCGTTCAATCTGAGCCAGGATCAAACTCTTCACTTGAATCCTGCTTTTTTTGGTCGTACTCAAATCACTCGCAGAAACCGACTGAGATAAATCTCAATCATTTCTTTGGCTTAAAGTCTGAGTACTTCCGATTTTTTTGCGTTTCCATGAAGAAACTGCATTTTTCAGAAGCACCCACACTTATCGGTTCGTCTGTTTCAGATTTTTAAAGAGCGTTTGTTGCCGTTTCGTCGGCGACAAGGTTGCGTATATTACACAACCGTTTTTCGTTTTGCAAGTCCGTCGGAAAATTTTTTTGTTTTCTTTCGGCTTTGCGCCTTCGTCTTAACGGCGAAGGGTGCGCATTATGAGAGCCTTTTTTACGCTTGTCAAGAGGCTGACGCGAAAAATTTTAAGGCCCGGATTTCCGCTTTTCGCCCTCTTTCCCAAGTGTTGTATTTCTGCTGCACCTCTTACACAAGACGTTGATGTGCGGCCGCAAGTTCCTCTGGCGTATTGATGTTGGCAAAGGCTTGCAAATCCCCAAAATCAACCCAGACGCAGCCCGCGCTCTCAAGCCACCCCCGCACGCGGTGCTCCCCCTTTGCAAGGTACTGAGCGAGCGAACTGCGGGCCGTTCGCCGCATCATCGCAGCCGTGGGTTGCGGAAATCCCCCCGCACGGACGGCCGCACAGGCTTTGTCCGGACGAGCAACAAGCGCCGCGTAGAATTTTTCAACCATATCCGCCGGAAAAAAAGGCACGTCGCACGGGATACTGACGACATAGTCGGTGGTGAGCGCGTCCATTGCCGAGAGCCACCCGGCCAAAGGCCCCGGAAAATTCTCCAAGCTGTCGGTAACGACCGTCAGGCCCAGTGCGCGGTAAGCCGCGAGATTGCGGTTGGCGCTTACGACGACATGAGCGCACACGGGCATTAATTTCTCTGCCGCCCGGCAGACCAAAGGCTTACCCTTTAAGCAAACGAGGCCCTTGTCTTCACCGCCCATCCGGGTGGCGCGGCCTCCCGCAAGAATCACGGCTCCCACATTGTCCAGATGCACTTACTCACTCCTTGGTTTACGGCAGAACGTGCAAAGCATACCTGCCGAAATCAGATGTGTTATTGTGGCAAAAAACAGCGCACAGGACCTGCAGCATGTCAGTCGCCCTGTGCCCGTCACAACGCCACGAGTTTGTCAGAGCAGAGGTTGTTCACATGCCTTCAGATACTGTCAGCATCACCGTCGAGGAAGCTCGCAAAGATATCCTCAAAAAGGTTTCACGCAACATCTCCGCGGTGCAGAAACCCTTAAGAGACATTGTGGGATGCATTCTTGCTCAGGATGTCGCAAGCCCCATTGCCGTTCCCGCCTACACCAATTCCGCCATGGACGGCTTTGCCTTTAAGGCCAGTGACCTGCGGGGTAAAAAAGAACTGACGCTCACCGTTGCCGGCACGTCCTATCCCGGCCACCCTTATAAGGAACGCATCAAGACCGGCCAGTGCGTGAAAATCACCACCGGAGGCGCCGTGCCCGCGGGGTGCGACACCGTGATTGCCTTTGAGAAGGTGACCGATAAGGGAGACACCGTTACGTTTGACACGGCGGTGGTGCGCAAAGGCGACAATTTGAGGCTTAAAGGCGAAGAAGTCACGGTCGGGCAGACCGTGCTTGCCAAAGGCATCCGCATTAATCCCGCGCACGTTGCGGTGCTTGCCTCCCTCGGGTATTCGGAAGCCATGATTTATGAGCCCTTCCGCGTGGGGCTCATTGCCACCGGCGACGAACTCATCTCCCCGGGGCGTCCCTGTCCGCCTGAGAGGCTTTATAACGCCAACAGCCATTTCCTCGCGGCGCTTCTGAGAAACCTCGGCGTTGAAGTCACCGACTTCGGCATCATCCGCGATGACCCCAACGCCATCCGCCAGGCCATTCTCTACGTCAAGCAAAACTGCTCTCTCATTATCTGCACCGGGGGCGCTGCGGCGTCCGCAACGGACTTCACGCACCAGGTCGTCGAGTCTCTCGGAAAAATCTGCCGCTGGACCGTCAATATGCGCCCCGGGCGTCCGATGCGTTTTGCGGTGGTGGAAAGAAGGCCGCTTTTCATGCTCCCGGGTAATCCCGTCGCCGCCTTTGTGACATTTCTGGAATTTGTGCGGGGCACGATTCTTTACATGCAGGGGCAGGATGCCCCCGACTGCTGGCCGCACAGCATCACGGCGCGCGCGGGCTGCGACATTAAAAAGAAACCGGGCCGCGCGGAATTTATGCGCGCCAAACTGGCGATCAACGCCAAGGGCGTTCTCACGGCAACCCCGCTGAAAAACCAGGGCTCAGCCGCCACCACGGTATTAACGGAGGCTGACGGCCTGATTGCGCTGCCTCATGAAACGGACTTCGTGAAAAAGGGCGAACCCGTGACGGTGCATCAGCTCACGCTTCTGATGAACTGACGGCTTTAACCCTCACACACAAAAATCCCGCCCCCGGCAACAAGCGCCTCGGGCGGGATTGTTTTATTGCTGGTTTTCTTTGGGCCCGTTTTTCCCTTGGGGCCTTAAGAAAAAGCGCCGCGGCTGGTGGTTTTTGCGGCGAGCGCCGCCCCGCCTTCCTTCCCGCGCGGGCGGAAAGCAGTCCTGGCACGTCGGCACGCACTTGGGGTCGCCCTCCTTAAAGTCCGTGGGCAGAATCGGCGCCGTATCAAGAATTTCGGGCGCGGGCTCTTCGCCGGCTTCCTGCATCGCGAGCATATCCCGCGGATCCATCTGCGAGGGAACGATCACGCGCCCCTCCAGGTCAACGATGCCGCGGTAGCCCACCCCCCGGACAATCATCCCTTTGTAGCGCCCGTACTCATGGTCTTCGTGCTGATGTCCGTGAAAGAGCCACCGCACGTGAAGCCCCTGCCCGAGCCGGTCAATCGCCGCAAAACCCTTTTTATGGCAGCCCGCGGCTTCATGCGTCACAAGGACGTCGGCTCTCTGACGCAGGAGGTTGTCGTAAACCGACGGGAAGATTGACGTTCTGTGGCGTCTCGGAAGTCCCCCGTGCCAAAGCGTGCCGTGCCCGGCGCGGCGCACGAAACTTGCGGCCGACCGGTAATGGGGATCACCCTCAGGCATCCAGATCTGCCCGCGGAAAACGCCGCCCAGACCGGCAATACGAATCCCGGCGACATTGGCTACGCGCCCGTGGAGATTGTGTTCTGCCAGGGGCCCTTTCCAGAGTCGCTCGTAATACTCTTCGGAGTCGGAATCGTGGTTACCCGGAATCCACCAGACTTCGGTGAGTTCCATCGCGTCTTTGAGCACCACATCCATCGGCGCATAAGGCTGCATGTCACCCAAAAGCACGATCGCCTTGGGGTGCCACTTTTTCACCGCTTCGTTGATGTGATCAAAGCTGCCGTGCGGGTCGCCGCAGAAGAAAATCAGCGGCGTTTCCTTCTTTCCTGCGGGTGAGCGCACGTACCGCCGTCTGCGGTTACTGCTGATGTTGCCTGTCATCGCTCACCCCTTAGACGCCGCCCGCACGGTCGGCACTGTAGGCGGCAAGCGCCGCTTCCAGTTCCCGCAGCACGCTCTTTTTAAGGCTTTCCGGGGCCATCACACGGGCGTGCGCCCCATAGTGCAGAATCTGCGCAACAAGCTCGGTTTCGTTGGTGTAGGGAACCCGCAGCTCCACCGTGCCGTCTTCGGCGGTCAGAACCTGCTGATCAGGGTGCCAAATTTCGTCGCGCACGTAGGCGCCCATCTGCGCGTCAAAGTGAATAACCGCAACCTGGACTTTTCCGCCGGAAAAAATGCCGAAGCCGCTGTCCAAAGCTTCAAGGTCCTTCATCGGCACGGCGCGACAGTTTTTGGCGCAGGGCTCCGCCGCGAGAATGTACTCAAGACTGAAGGTCCGAAGCTCATCGGTGAGATGGCACCAGGCCTGCAGATACCAGCGGTTTTTGTAGTTCACAAGCCGCACGGGCGAAATCTCACGCATCTTTTCGGTCTGCGAGGATTTGGTCCAGTAGGTGATGCGAAGCCGCGTCTTGTGCGCAAGCGCGTTGCCGATCATCTCGAAAAAGGGCGAGCGGTGTTCAATCACCGAGGGCAGAATCACCCGCACGCGCTTTAGGAGTTCACGCGCGGAAATGCGCTCTTCCTGCACAAGCGACAGCAGGCGCGACTTCATCGCCTTCATGTCAGGGGCCAAAAGCCCGGACTTTTCGTTTTCCACCCGGTCAAAAAGCTGCAGCGCCGTCATCAGGGCCGTAATTTCAACGGGGGAATACCAGGCTGAGGGAAGCGCCACCTTGCGGGCTTCTTCGCGCGCCTCTTTTTCCAGCCCCAGCGCCCTTTCGCGCACGTAGCTGTAGGAATTGGTCTTACGGCTGTAGACAATCGGGGCCTTGAGTTTTTCGCGCAGATAACGGAGGTCACGCTTTAGGGTCGGAACCGAACAGCGCAGTGCCGCCACCATTTCCGGTAGCGACACCTGCCCTCTTTCATGGATGAGCTGATCGATGCGGAACAACCGCATCTTAAAGTTCATGTGGGTATACATTGACAATTGCGGACTTTGGCCGGACCGCAATTGTCGGGAGTCAGGGCAAAGCCGATAAATAACTAAGGTCTTCTGATTATACCTTTAGTCGACCGGCCCGCCCGAAGAAATCCCGCGGCCCTCAGAAAAGTGCCGTACGGTCTTCAAGCACCGTCGTCTCAGGCCCGGTTTTCACCGTAAAGATCCCTTCGGGCAGCGCGTGATTCGTGACAACGTCGGTGAGCACAAGCTGCGTTCTTCCGCCAAACGCATCGGTGAGAACCAAAACCGCCGGAAGGCCTGCAGCATCAAACCCCACCACGGCGCTTACGAAGGCAGCGTCCTGAGTCTTTGGTTCGGCCTTTACTGCCGTCACGGCGCCCTCGGGCGCCTTGACTTCCGTGAGCGTGAAATTTTCAAGTGCCTCAGCGCGTCCGAAAAGAAGCGCCGCAGGCGCCCCGGAGACCATTGTTTCAGCCGACTTTACGGTGAGCTGATCTAGGTCCTTGTCGTAGAGGCGGATGGTTTTCCCGTCACTTACGATGTCCTGCACGTAGGGCTTTTCCGTCTTCCAGGCAAAGCGTGAGGGCCGCTCAAAGGCAAAGCGCCCGGTACTCGGCCCGTCAATCACCTGCCCGGCCTTATCGGTCACGGTCTGCGTAAAGCGCCCCGAAGCGGTTTTAGCCTCCGTCACAAACCGCCGCAGTGCGTCACGGGCCGCTGTTTTCTGTGCAAATGCCGGAAGCACCACCGCGCAAAGCGCGGCCGCGGCAAGCGTTCTGCGGGAAAAAAGCACGGTCATAAACCCTCCCTGTTTTTCACGAGAATTTCACGCTTACCCGCGGCATTGGGCTGACTGACGATTCCGGCCTGCTCCATCGTTTCGATGAGGTTTGCGGCACGGTTGTAGCCGATATTGAGCCGCCGCTGAATAAAGCTTGAGGTCGGGCGGTTCGTTTCCAGCACGAGCTTTACGGCCGCGTCGTACAGGGGATCTTTTTCCCCCGAGCCGCCCCCGGCGCCCTCACCGAACCCGCCGGCACCGGTTTCAGCGGCATCGCACACGCCTTCGATGTACTGGGGTTCGCCCTGCGCCTTTAAGGCGTCGACCACACGGAGCACTTCGTCTTCGTTCACCATACAGCCCTGAATGCGCACAAGGGCTGAGGTCCCCGGCTGCTTAAAGAGCATGTCGCCGTGCCCCAAAAGATCCTGCGCACCGTTTTCATCCAGCACGACCGAACTGTCAAAGCGGCTTGCCACGGCAAAACAGGCGCGCGCCACGACGTTCGCTTTAATAAGTGGCGTCACAATATCCACGCTCGGGCGCTGCGTGGCAAGCACCAGGTGAATGCCCGCGGCACGGGCTTTCTGCGCCAGACGCACGATCAGGAGTTCAATCTGCTTGCGGTTAACGAGAATGAGGTCCGCCAATTCATCAATAAAGCAGACGATGTAGGGGAGTTTTTCAAGCACCACATGCGGGTCGGGATTGTCGGGCGAGACCTGGAAGGGATCCATCAGGGGCTTTCCTTCCTTTTGCGCCGCCTCCACCTTTTCGTTATAGGAAAGGAAACTGCGCACCCCGAGGTGACTCATGAGGTTGTAGCGCCGGTCCATTTCCTGCACAAGCCAATTGAGGGCATTTGCCGCCTTATTCATGTCGATCACGACCGGGCAAAGGAGGTGCGGAATATCCCGGTACATCGAAAATTCGACGGTCTTGGGGTCAATGAGAACGAGCCTTAACTGCGTGGGATCGCACTTATAAAGAAGCGACAGAATCATCGCGTTGATGGCAACGGACTTACCCGAACCCGTGGTACCGCCCACCAGGAGATGCGGCAGACGCGCGAGATCCGCGACCGCCGGCTGCCCGGCGATGTCTTTACCGAGCGCGAGCGTCAGGGGCGACGTACTTTCCGTAAAGGCTTTGCTGGTGATGAGTTCTTTCAGGTACACCGCAAGGCGCTGCTGCTTGTTGTTGGGGATTTCAAGCCCCATGTAGGGCGTACCGGGAATTGCGGAAACGACGCGCACGGAGTGAACCGCGAGCGCGCGCGTTAAGTCCTTGCGGATACTTTCAATGGTGCTGCCCTTCACGCCTTCGGCGAGATCCAGCCAGTACTGCGTGATCACCGGTCCCACGCGGGCACCGACGACCTTGGCCTGAATCTTGTAGGTTTTGAGTTTGCTTTCAATGAGGCGGCTTGTCATCTTGACGGTGTCTTCGCGCACGCCGTTACGTTCCGCGGGCGGGGCATCCAGAAGCATCGTATCGGGCGCAATGCGGCCGCCGGCGGCTTTGGCAGCAGCGGGCTTGGCGGCAACCTTCACGGTCTTCGCGGGCTTACCTTCAATTACCGCTTCCTCCGTGAGTTCCCCGTTATCGGGCACACCCGCATCGCTTTCAAGCGAGGCTTCCGGGGCCGGGGCGGGCGCGTCTTCGGTGAGCATCACGTCCCCGGGCTTGGCCTCATCTTCCTCATGCGTCTCTTTTTTCACCGGACGGGCGCGCTGCACAAATGTCCAGAAGGCGTCCATCGCCGCCCCGAGCGCTTCAGCGAGCTTAAACCATGAAAAGCAAAAGGCCATCGCGGCCGCACAAGCGGTCAATACCACCAAAATGACGGTTGTGCCCCAGACGCCGAGCCACGGGGTGATGTTGCTTGCGACGTACTGTCCCACAAGGCCCCCTGCTCCCATCGGAATGCCTTTACCGAGGTAGCCCAGCTGCAGCGTTTCAAGGCCGCTTGAAAGAAACAAAAGAAGGATGAAACCGCAGGCAGCGGTCACCGGCGCAAAACGCGCTCTCTGCGGCGAGACAAGCGCATTTTTAAGCGACACAAGCCCGAACACGATAAGCGCCGCCGGCACCCACCAGACAGACCGCCCAAAAAACCAGAAACCGGCGTCAGCAAACCACGCGCCCGCCAGGCCGCAGAGGTTCGCGGGAAGTTTGGTGCCGGTCACTGAAAACCCTGGATCGGTCGGACTGTAGGTAAGAAGCGCCGCAGCGGCAAGAACGCCCGCGGTTAACGCAACCACCCAGCCCACCTTGAGCACCAGCCCCTTAATCAACGCCGAAACGGCGGCAAAAAGCCGGGCCCGTGCTGCGCGCGCCGCCTCCCGGTCGACCTCACGCTGCGCACGTTCCTGTGCCTCTTTGTTTTCACGCCATTCGCTGGCAATTGCGGGTTTTTTCGTCTTTCGCATGATGCGCTGATTATAGGGGTGCGGTTTTCCGTCTTCACGGTTCAAAGACCGCTTGAAGCGCGGGATTTTTTTCTCAATTCGTTTCAGTGTCCGGCGTCGTGCCGGACTTCGTCAATGAGCGCCTGCACATCGTCATCGTTTCTGAGGCCCATTTCTGCGGCCACACCACGGAAAGCCTTCTGTGCGCGCTTAAGCGCCGCAGCCGAAGCGTTGCAGATCACGGTTTCACCGCGGTCATTTTCGGTAAAAAGGATTTTGTCGCCGGGTTTGAGTCCGAGGCTTTTTCTCTCCTCAGCAGGCACCGTAATCTGACCGTTTGCAAAAACGCGGGCAAGATTCATTTACAAAATCTCAAGACTTCTTGGAATCCTTGAATTTCATCGAAAGCCTCAGAGCGGCTACACTCGGAAGGAAGAGTTTTCCGGCTGTCGGAAAACTTCCTGTTAAATTGGAATTTAAAACATGACCGAAAATCTCATCACCAACGTCACCGACGCCACCTACGGCGAAATCGTCGAAAAGTCTGAACTCCCCGTGTGCTTCATCGTGGGCGCACCCTGGTGCCAGGACTGCCGCCGCATTGCCCCGCTCGTGAACGAATTTGCCCAGCGCTACGCCGGACGCGTTCTCTTTGCGTACGCCTACTTTGATGAAAATCCGTCGATTAAGGCGCGCTTTGAGGTGCAGCACATTCCGAGCATCTTCATCATCAAAAAGGGCGTGATCGAAGACCGCCTCATTGAACCGAAGGCCATTGCCCCCTTCCGCGACTTCATTGAGTCGCATCTGAAGTAATTTTTGCGGGACACGGGTCGTGCTCAGAGGCCACAGCGGCGCCTTCACCCTCGCCGGCTTTTTACTGACGCTTGCAGGGACGGCGTTTGCGCAAAACGCGGGCACGGCCGCTCCGGCTCACGCCGACGGAATTTTAAATGTCGGCATCGTGCGCTACATCCGGCCCTCGCCGCACGAGGCGGTGATCGAACCCACGATTGCGGCTTTAAAAGCCCGCTTTGGTGCGGCCAATGTCGCAACCGTGACTCTCACAATGGATGAGCTCACGCGCGCTATCCGCGACAAAAAAGTCGACGTCTTTATCGCGAGTGCCGGTTTTTACCGCTTTAACGTCATCCACGGCGCGCGCGACCTCGTCACGCTCGCAAGCCGCGCCTACCCTGATCCCAACCACGGCGACGGCTCGGTTTTTGTGACGCTTGCGTCCACCCCTTTTGACACGATTGAGTCCCTCAAGGGAAACCGCCTGGTTGCTGCCACACCCACAGGGTTTACGTCTCTGAGAATCGCTCAGGGGGAACTCGCCGCCCGGGGCTACAACCCGGAAAAATTCTTCCGGCAGAGTTTTTTCACGGGACCGGGAAACACCGAGGCAGCCGTTGAGATGCTCAAAAGCTACAAAGCCGACACCGCGGTCTTTCGCCTCTGCTGGCTTGAAGACTACCTCAAAGCCCACCCGGAAGAAAAAAAACTCTGGCGCGTCGTGGAACCCAAACCCGATTCCGGACGGTGCCTTGCCTCCACCGATCTTTACCCCTCCTGGATTGTGGCAACGACGCCCGCCACGCCCCCTGCGGTCTCGCGCATTGTGACGGAAACACTTCTTGCGATGCCCGAAACCCGAGAGGGGCAGTACTGGAGTGTGGCCACGGACTTCAGCACGATCGACAACCTCTATAAAACGCTAAAAATCGGTCCGTACCAGTTTCTGCGCGAGTGGTCGGTGACGCGCTTCTGGGAAACGTTCAGGCTCCCGATCTTTCTGGTCATAGGCCTTATCGTGGGCCTCATTTTCCACAGTGTGCGCGTCACGCAGCTCGTGCACCGTAAAACGCGCGAACTCACCGAGGCCCTTGCGCGCGAAACCGAACTCAAGCAGGAAGCGCAGCAGGCGGGCGAGCGCATTGCCCTTTTGCAGCGCTCAGGCATCATCGGGCAGATGTCTTCCATGATTGCGCATGAGCTGCGGCAGCCCTTAGCCGCCCAGGATCTTTTCGGAAAGTCACTCGAAAAGATTCTCACGCGCGCCGGAGCCGGTGAGCAAACGCTCTCGGTTTTGGCCCGCATGATGAAGCAGACCGAGCGTATTGCGGCGATCGTGGAAAACGTCAGAAACTACGCCAAAGTCAAAACCGTCAAACGGACCCGCATTGATTTACGCAGTGTGGTTGAGCGGGGCATCGCCTCGTGGCGGGCCTCCGGCAGAAGCGACAAAGTCACCGTGAAACTCACGGCACTTGAACCCGTGATGATTGACGCCAATGCCCTTGAATGGGAACTTGTGGTGTTAAATCTCATCAAAAATGCCGCAGAAGCCCTTGCCACCACCAAGGACCCCACGGTTTCGGTGTCGCTGCTGCGTAACGACGCCGGAAACTTCGTACTGACCGTGGCCGACAACGGCCCGGGCGTCCCTGAAGAAAAGCTCAAGGCCTTCGGCAGCCCCGTTACGTCCGGGAAAACGAATGGCCTGGGCCTGGGCTTAAGCATTGTGAAAAGCATCGTCGAAAATCACGGGGCCGCGATTCGTTTCCGCAACCACCCGTTAGGCGGCCTTGAAGTGGCCGTCATTATTCCCGCAACCGACACCGAAAGCGCAAAGGACACCGCATGACAACCGACATCACTGCCGTAAAGGAAGCCGCCCTTGTGAGAATCTGTGACGATGACACGGATCTGGCGGCGGCGCTTGAGCTTTACCTCACGCTGGAGGGCTGGAAAACGGCGGTTTATCACGACGCCAAAAGTTTTTTGACCGGTGACAGACCGTCGGTGCCGGGGTGCCTCATCCTTGACGTCCGCATGCCCGGGCTCACCGGCATCGAATGTCAGCGCGTCATGAAGGAGCACGGGGTGGATCTGCCCGTCATCTTTATCACCGGGCACGGCGACATCGATATGGCCGTGCAGGCCGTTTTGGAAGGCGCCGTGGATTTCATCCAGAAACCCGTTGATGAAGAGCGGCTTTTAAAGGACATCACCAAGGCCAGTGAGCGGTCCGTGCAGAAAGTAACGGGCTCGGTGTCAGCCGACACCGCACGCGAGCGGCTTGCGGCATTGACGGCCCGTGAAACGGAAATTGTGCGTCTTATTGCGCAGGGGCTCGTCTCACGCGAAATCGCCGAGCGCCTCGGCATTGCCTTAAGAACCGTGGAAGTGCACCGGGCATCGGCCCTGAAAAAAATCGGCACGCACGATCCGGCCGTGATCCGCCGCATTCTCGTGGCGGCCGGAGCGTAATCATCATGAAAACGACGGCCGACGTTTTGGTCACCGAAGAAAACCGTACGGGCGGCATTCTCGTTGTGACCGGCGCAGAAACGGTGCCGGCGAACCCCGTCACGCGCCTTGCGTTTTTCTCTGACGCCGCATGTGACCGGGGACCCGTTATCCGCCGCTTTGTCGAGTGGTTCAACCTCTGGGGGATGCCTCTCATTGAGACCCGCGGCAAAGAAGGCGCCTTTGAACGGGCCTTTACGATGACGGTGTGGCCTGCGGTGAAACCCAAGGGCCACGGCCCGCAGACCGTGCCCGAAACAGCGCGTGAGATTGCGGCTCTCACAGAGGTTTTAAACGAGCGCAAACCGCGCCTCATCATCTTTCTCTCCTGCTACCTCTGGCAGGCTGTGAACACTGAAGCGGCGCTTCCCCTGGTTGAAAAAAGTCTCGGGCGAAGGCTTGATGCCGGCCGAAGAATCAGTTCGACGCGGCTGGCTGCCTACGAGCAGCACTTTGAGCGCGCCCGGATTCTTGCCCTGCCCCTGCCTTCCAAAAACACGACGGACGCCTTTGTCACGGCGCTGGCGCAGCCCGTGCAGCGCTTTTTTAAGGCCGCGGGCCTAGCGTCCGTGATGAAGACTGATGCGGACGCCGAGCGCGCTGCTGAGTTTCTTGTGCTTGACCGTGAGGCAAGCATTCAGTGCATCAGGGCGGGCCTGCACATTTCAGTCGAAAAAGCCGCGGCGCTTTTTGAGAGTCTCGCGGGCGACGTGTGGGAAAAGGACGCCGCCGGGCGCCTGCTTTTAAAACGCCGGTCTCAGTAACGCCAAAGGCTCCCGAAGGAGCCTTTGTTTACCGGTATTTCACCGAATTAATACCCGAGCTTACGCAGCGCGGCGATACGGTCTTCGCACGAGGGGTGCGAGGCAAAGAGGCTGCCGATACCGCCTGAGATACCGAAGCCCTTCACAGACCCCGGCAGTTCCGCAGGCGTCATCGTTTCAAGGCGCTGCAGTGCGGCAATCATCGGTTCAGACGAACCCAAGAGTTTTGCGGAGCCTGCATCGGCGTGGTATTCACGCCAGCGGCTGAAGGCCGCGACAACGATACCGGCAAGAAAACCCAGGACGATATCCATCACAATGCTCGTGATGAAGTAGCCGATACCGGGACCTTCTTCTTCGTTACGCAGAATCTGACGGTCAACGACCCAGCCCACAATGCGGGAAATGAAGACCACAAAGGTGTTCATCACGCCCTGCACCAGCGTCATCGTCACCATGTCGCCGTTGGCGGCATGGCTGATTTCGTGACCGAGAACGGCTTCGACTTCCTTCTGATTCATGAGGCGCAAGAGGCCCGTGGAGACGCAGACCATGGAGCTGTTTTTTGTGGCGCCCGTGGCAAAAGCGTTGGGTTCACCCTCGTAGATACCGACTTCGGGCATCTTGATGCCGGCCTTATCCGACAACTGACGGATCACGCCCACAAGCCACGTTTCAAGCCCGGGCTGGGGATTGTCCGTGTCAATCATCTGCACGCCCATGCTCATCTTGGCCATGGACTTACTCATCAGAAGCGAAATGATCGATCCGGCAAAGCCCACGACAAAGGCAAAGACCAAAAGCGACGTGATGTTCAGGCTCTTCCCGGCCATCTGGCCGAAGTTAATCCCGGTCAGAAGGCTCACCACATTGAGCACAATGCCGAGCATCACCACAATGGCAATGTTGGTCAGAATAAGAAGTGCAATACGCTTCATAGTGAAAAAGGAAATTCCTCAAATAAAAGCTCCGGGCGACACACCCGAAACTCCCGTTGTTCTGATAACGCGCGGACAAAGGCCCGCACTCACCGGACACTTACCGTACCGGTTGATGCCGCTAAGTGTAACGGCAGGGCAGCCGTGCAAAGTTTTCACCGGTGCCTTTTTATTAACAAATTGTGTTTCAGCCCGGACCAAGGTTTACCGCTGCGCCCAGCCTTTCTTTCGCAGGAACTCAAGCACAAAGGGGCGGCGCTCTTTCCCGAGAATGGCGGGAAGCGTCTCAGCCCAGCTCACGTCCTTGCTGCCCGCCGTGCGGTTTTTGTAGTAGGCGCGCGAAACGGCGTCGTAGGCGACCATCACGGCCGGGTCCGGCTCACTGTAGCTGTTTTCCATGACGGTGACTTCCAGAGGCAGGCGCGGCTTCAATTCATTCTTTTCCGCAGGGTACCCGAAGGCAAGCCCCACAACCGGAAAGACGTTTTGAGGCAGCGCGAGAACGTCGTCCGCGCGGGCTATGCCGTTGCGGATGCCGCCCACAAAGACACCCCCGAGCCCGAAGCTCTCCAAAGCGGTCATCGCGCTTTGCGCGACAATCCCTGTGTCGACGCACCCGAGGATCAATTGCTCCGTCCAGCCGAGGTCGGCTCCCGCCACCAGTTCAGCATTTCGGTACATGTCCGCGCAGAACACCCAGAATTCGGGCGCCGTGAGCACGTGCTTTTGGTTGCCGGAGAGTTCATAAAAGGCTTGGCGCTTGGCGGCATCCGTCACGCGGATCACGGTCACAAGCTGCAGAAAGCTTGAGCTTGATGCCGCAAAGGCCGCTTCAAGGATTGCTTTTCTCACATCCTCAGAAACAGTTTTGTCTTCGTAGGCACGCACCGAGCGGTGCACCTTCATCAAATCCACGGTTGCATTGGTCATTTTTCTCTCCCGAAAGCCTTACGGCAGGGCCGTTTTAACGGTCTCAAAGCAAAATAGTGCCGGCCGATTCCGTTATTATTGCCGCACTATGGCAAAGAAACCTTTTTACGATACACGCGCCTGGGCTGACGAAGACGATGACGAAGGGTACGACCGGCCGTCAAAGTCTCAGCGCAAACGCGACTGCGATGAACTGCAAAGCCTCGGCAAGGACCTCACGGGCTTAACCGACGAGCAGCTCTCCTTAATCGATCTTCCCGAAGACACGGCGCTTGCAATCCGCGACTTTCGCGCGATGAAAAGCTTCGGAGCACAGCGGCGTCAACTGCAGTTAATCGGCAAACTCATGCGGCAGCTCGATGCCGAGGCCGTTAAAGAAGCCATTGCCCGCGCTACCGGCGACTCCCGAGCGGCGGCTGCCGCGCACAAACGCGCGGAAAAAGCCCGCGAAGAGCTTCTCACGAAAGACGAAGCGCTCACCGCCTACGCTCAACTCCATCCGGCACTGGAAATTCAGCGCCTGAGGCAACTCATCCGTCAGGCCCGAAAGGAGCGCGATGCCGGCAAACCCGCCAAGGCCTTCCGCGAGGTCTACCGCGTCTGCTACGCCGAGGAGCTCCCGCCCCTCACGCTTGAAGCGCGCAGTGAAGAAGACGAAGAAAACTGATTTTTTCCTTTGGGACGCATTTCAATGTCTGTGAAACGCACAACGGAAAACGAGCTCATTGTCGGGCTCGTTTCGATTTCTGACCGGGCCAGTGCCGGCATCTACCGTGACGAGGGGATTCCGGCTCTGGAAGCCTGGCTTACCGACGCCGTCACAACGCCTCTCTCCCTTCATAAGCGCCTCATCGCCGATGAGCGCTACGTGATTGAAAACACCCTGCGTGACCTCGTTGATAACGAAGGCTGTGACCTCGTTCTCACCACGGGCGGCACGGGTCCGGCCCTACGGGACGTGACGCCCGAGGCAACGCTCGCCGTCGCCACCCGCGAAATGCCGGGATTCGGCGAACAGATGCGGCGCATTTCGCTGCACTTTGTTCCCACGGCCATTCTCTCGCGCCAGGTGGCGGTCCTTCGTGAAATTCCGGGGCACGCGGCGCTGATCATCAATCTCCCGGGCCAGCCAAAGGCGATTTCCGAGACGCTCGGGGGCTTTTATGACGATGACGGGCACGTCATTGAACCCGGTATTTTTGCCGCAGTCCCCTACTGCATTGATCTGATCGGCGGCCCCTACATCGAAACGGATCCGGACGTTGTGAAGGCCTTTCGCCCCAAGAGCGCCCGTAAGCCCGAAGCGGCGCCTGCGAAAGAACCCCCTGCGGCGGTTTCCGAGACACCTGCCGCACCGCAGGAAGCACCGCAGCACGCGCCTCAAATGCCGCAGGCAGACTCCGCCGCTGCCGCCGCCGGCCACGTCCCGGGTTTCCGCGGGCCTGAAGCGGGTTTAACGCCCCCTGAACAGGCACCCCGCGCGCCGCAGAGCGCGCAGAATCCGGCGCACGAAGCCCCTGTGCACGAGCGGCGCGATGACCGGCCGCGCATGAGCCCTGAAGCCATTGCCCGCCGCTCCGTGCAGCGCGGCGTGCCGCTTTTTAACGAGCGCCCCCAGCGCCCTGCGGTGCAGCCTCTCAAAGTTTTTGTAAAAGACTCGACCTCTGACGGCGACATTCCCTGCACCGTGATTTGGCTCCACGGCATGGGTACCGACGCGCATGACTTTGAGCCGTTTGCGCAGGAACTCATTGACTTCGGGGGGCCGGCAGCCCGGTTTTTGTTCCCGCAGGCGCCTGTGACTCCCATTACGGCGCATCAGGGCTGGCGGGGTACCGCCTGGTTTGACGTGCTCTCCATGGATTTTGAAGGACCGGAAGATGAGCGCGGGATCCGCGCCATGCACCAGAAGGTGACGCAGGTCATCAACGAAGTGCTCTCCACGGGGCAGGATCCGCAGCGGCTCTTTATCGGGGGCTTTTCGCAGGGCGCGGCGATGGCGCTTTACAGCGGCCTGAGGCAAACGCGGCCCCTCGCCGGAATCATTGCGCTTTCGGGCTTTTTGCCGCTCGCGCAGACGTTGCCCGCTGAAATCACGGCCGCGGGCCGCGCGACACCGGTCTTTATGGCGCACGGCGCCTTTGACAGCATCGTAAACCCCATGGTCGCCCGCAAGAGCGCCGATGTGGTAGAAAACTGCGTGCAGACCCTCATCTGGCGCGAGTACAACATGGACCATGAACTCTGCCCCGATGAACTCACGCACATCGCGCAGTTTATGAATACGGCTTTAGAAGGCTGATACGCCTTTTTGCCGTCTTCTCTTCCCGCCTTTTCCTCCAAGGAAAAACGGCGGGAAATTTTTGCTCAGCGTTTGCCGGGCGCGTCTTTTGTCTTTTTGCCGGCCGGGTTCTTCTGCTTTTGATCCTTGCCGTCCGTGGCACGGTCATGGGCGGCCTTGGCCGCATCAGTGTACGGGTTTTTAACGGCATCGGAAAAGTCGTATTCGTCGCGCATGATGTTCGTTGTCCTTGCGGGATACGTTGTCGGGTAATCTTTGGGGGCTGTGCTTTTTAACAGCGGGAATTCATCGTCCGGCATCGGAAAGTCCAGAAAGTCTGCACCGTAAAAAGGCTACGAGCGCAGTGACACCATCGCCTTGGCAGCGGCTTTTGACGAACTGACACCCAAAATGCGCAGATACGTCCCGCCTGCGTTGTCAGGGCGGAGATCCGCCCAATCGCGTGCTGCCTTGAGGTTCTTTAAAAGAACAAGCCCCGCCTTTGACGGGAAGAGCTTTTCGACGGCGTCGATGATGAGAACGGCATTCATCCCGGTTTGCGTGATGACCTCAGCAAAAGCCTCTGCGAGCGAAACACCGTTTCTGCGGCCCGCTTTGACCGGATCAAAACTGAGTCCCGGACTTTTGCC
Source organism: Duodenibacillus massiliensis (assembly GCF_928721995.1). Classification (NCBI taxonomy): domain Bacteria; kingdom Pseudomonadati; phylum Pseudomonadota; class Betaproteobacteria; order Burkholderiales; family Sutterellaceae; genus Duodenibacillus; species Duodenibacillus massiliensis. The sequence continues at coordinate 1,924,442 of NZ_OV788642.1, read as the reverse complement.
GGACACGGAGCTCAAAAGTCTCTCAACGGCGGCCCCGCCGGTTTTTGCGGTTTCCAGATCCGCGTACACCACGAGCGCTTTTCCCGAAAGCACCGCAATGAGATCCTCCCGGAGAAACGTTGTCTAGCCTGCGCCCCTCGGAGCAACGAGAAAGAGTCCGGCGCGTGAGGTGAGAATGTCAGGCTCAAAAAAGCGCCGGGCCAAAGCCAGGGCCAATTCGGGACGGTGAGAAACCGGCATTACGCAAGCCGCACGGACCAGAAAAAATTCAGAACCCCCGATTCTACGAAACCGCTTGCCCGCCTACACGGTTTTGCGGACCGTACTTTCAGACCATGCCCAGCTCTTCGTCAAGTCTCCTCTCTTTGACATGAGTACGGGGTACTTAGTGGGTTTACCCCTGCATAATCCCAACGTTAAGTTTCGCATCAGCTCACAATCGGGTTAAGTCCCTGAAAAGAAGGACTTTCCCCTTTGAGGGCGACACAAACACAAGAACTGCCTGATACACAAAGGCATCAGTCAAAGCAGGAGAATGAAGATGTCCAATACGGATCTCACCCGCCGCGGGCTCTTAAAGAGCTCGATTCTCGGAGCAGCCGCCGCGGGCGCTGCCGGTTTCGGCATGACCGCCACCGCGGAAGCGGCCCCGGCCAAAAAAATGAGCGGCACCTATGACGCGATCGTTCTGGGTGCCGGCCCCGCAGGCCTTATTGCCGCCATTACCGCGCACGACATGGGCGCCAAGGTCTGCGTCATGGAAAAGTGCGACCGTCCCGACGGCAACGCCATTTACGCCCTAGGGTCAGTCTGCGGCTGGGGTACGCGTCATCAGAAGGAACAGGGTATCACCGATACGGCCGACGCCTTCTACGCGATGATGATGGACATCAGCAAGCAGATGGGTGATCCGGCCTTAAACCGCACCTACACCGACAACATTTCCGCGGGCATTGACTGGCTCGAAAAGGATATCGGCGTTAAGTTCGGCAAGATCCGTCCGATGCCTTATCCGCGTCTCGGCCGCACCTGCCGCGTGGTGGGTGATAAGAGCAAGGGCATGACCGGGGGCGCTGCGCTCGTTCAAAAGCTCCTGGAAGCCTGCGCCAAGCGCGGCATTGAAATCAAGTACCAGCATAAGGCCGTGGAACTTCTCACGAACGAAGCCCTGCAGGTCACGGGCGTCAAGGTTCAGACCCCGACGCGCCAGCTCTACTTCCGTTCACGCGGCGGCGTTCTGATTGCAACGGGCGGCTTTTCCGCCAACCCCGGCCTCGTTGACCAGTACATCGGCGGCTGGGCCACACGCATGGTGCTTCGCGGTTCCCGCCACACCACGGGCGAAAACATTACGCTCACGGCTCCGCTTTTCACGAAGTTTGTGAACATGGATCAGTTCCACTCCGGCCCGATCCTTGGGAAAACCCACGTGAACCCCGCCGATGTTCTCAATTCCGGCTACGGCGTGCAGGTGAACACTTCGGGCGTGCGTTACATGGATGAAAACAACACGTACGTCATTAAGGCCCGTACGACGGCGCAGAAGACTTTGGACAACTACGCCTGGGTGATCGTTGACAGCGACTGCTCGGTGCTGGACCGCGTCATTCCGAAGTTTGATACCTTGAACAACCCCTACGGCAAGGCCGATACGATTGAAGAGCTCTGCAAGCAGGTGAACCTCCCGGTTGCCAAGGTCAAGAAGGTTGTGGACCAGTATAACGAAGCACTTAAAGCCAACAAGCTCGACGAGATGGTTCCGCCCTGCACCTACAAGAAGCCCCATCCGATTGCCAAGGCCCCGTTCTACGCCGTTCCATTCCAGGGCGGCATGACCGCGACCTTCGGCGGTCCCTTGATCAACACCAAGGCTGAAGTGCAGAACTTGGACGGCGAAAGCATCAAGGGCCTGTACGCTGCGGGTAACTCCGCGGGCGGCATCTTCTTTCACAACTACGCGGGCGGCGCTCAGCTCGGTGCCGCGACCGTGTTCGGCCGCATTGCGGGCGCTGAGATGGTGAAGCGCGCCAAGGCTGCCAAGGCTAAGAAGATCTAACCCAGGGGAGAATTTGAAATGATGATGAAGACTTTTGCTGCCGCTCTCGCCCTTGCTGCGGGTCTTATGCTCGCCGACGGCTCTGCCGTTGCCGCTGAACAGACCCTCCAGCAGTTTCACGGCAAAAACTGGCCCGTTGCCAAAGACGGTTTCGTTCAGAAGAACCAGTGCCTGAAGTGCCACGTTTCCTACGAAGCGCTGGCAGAACAGACAAAGAACGTCACCCCCAACCCCCATGTGTCGCATCAGGGTGCGGTGGACTGCCAGGAATGCCATCAGGCCAATAAGCCCTTTAAGGACGTGAAGCTCATGTGCAACGACTGCCACAACTTCACGCTGAAAAAGAAGTAATCGGCATGAATCACCGGCCGGAGGACACTAATCCGGCCGGCCGAAGAAAAACCCGGAGCGCTTTTTACGGCGTTTCCGGGTTTTTTGTCGGTCTTTAAAAACGCGGCTTACGCGTTTTTAAAGTCAACGAGGATTCTCAGCATCCGGCGCAGGGGCTCTGCGGCGCCCCAAAGGAGCTGATCGCCCACCGTAAAGGCGCTGATAAATTCCGGGCCCATCGCGAGCTTACGGATGCGGCCGATCGGAATACGGCGGGTGCCGGAAACCTTAGCAGGCGACAATTCCGCAATCGACTCTTCCTTACGGTTGGGAACCACGTAAGCCCATTCATTGGCGTTATCAAGCAACTTTTCGATTTCCGCCGTGTCAAGGTTCTTTTTGAGCTTGATGGTGAGAGCCTGGCTGTGGCAGCGCATGCTTCCCACGCGCACGCAAAGACCGTCAACGATCAGAGACCCGGCGTCTCCCATGGCAGGAAGCCCCAGGATTTTGTTCGCTTCAGCGCCGCCTTTCCACTCTTCGCGGGACTGACCGTTACCGAGATCCTTGTCAATCCAGGGAATCAGCGACCCGGCCAAGGGGGCGCCGAACGCCTTCTGCGGGAAATCGGGCTTTAAAAAGGCCTGGGTTACGCGGCGGTCGATCTCAAGAATCGAAGAGCCCGGGTGCGCAAGCTGCTCGGAAACGGAGGCATTGAGGTAACCCATCTGCGCGAGAAGCTCACGCATATTCTGGGCGCCGGCGCCGCTTGCGGCCTGATAAGTCATGGAGGTGACCCAGTCCACAAGCCCCTCACGGATGAGGCCGTCCAGAGCCAAAAGCATCAGAGAAACCGTGCAGTTGCCGCCGATGTAGTCTTTAATCCCGGCCTTGAGGCTCTTTTCAATGACCGGCATATTGACGGGATCGAGAATGATCACCGCATCTTTTTCCATTCTGAGGCTTGACGCCGCATCAATCCAATAACCCGTCCAGCCCTCAGAGCGCAATTTCGGGTGAACGCTCTTTGTGTAATCGCCGCCCTGGCAGGAAATGATGACGTCGCATTTGGCAAGCGCCTGAGTGTCGTTGGCGTCAGAGAGCACGGGCTCGGCGCCCGCGACTTCAGGAGCGGGTTGCCCGGCCTGCGACGTCGAAAAGAACACCGTTTTTTCGACGTGCCGGAAGTCGCCCTCTTCGAGCATGCGGCCCATGAGGACGCTGCCCACCATACCGCGCCAGCCCACCATACCGAGAATCATGATTGTTTCTCCCTTTTTTGAGTACCAAGTTTGCGTGTGTGAGGGCACCCCGCAGGCTTTAAAGCCCTGCCGCAGACATCTCCCAAAAAAATCTGCGGCAGCACCCGCGGGATATGCCCCGGTGAAAAAATTATTTCAGTGCGTCGCGCACGGCGTCGCCCATTTCCGAGCAGGAGACCTTGCGGCAGCCTTCGCTCATGATGTCGCCCGTGCGAAGCCCCGAAGCGAGGACCGCTTCCACCGCCCGCTCGATCCGGTCGGCGTTTTCGGCCATCCCGAGGCTGTAGCGGAGCATCATCGCAGCGGAAAGAATCGTCGCAATGGGGTTCGCGATATTCTTGCCCGCAATGTCCGGAGCCGACCCGTGGGAGGGTTCAAAAAGGCCCTGGCCCTTGTCGTTGAGGCTCGCGGAGGCAAGCATCCCGATCGAACCCGTGAGCATCGAGGCTTCATCACTCAGAATGTCGCCGAAGATGTTGCCGGTGAGAACGACGTCAAGGGCCTTGGGAGCACGCACGAGCTGCATGGCGGCATTGTCCACGTACATATGTTCAAGCGTCACATCGGCAAACTCTTTGTCGTGCACGGCAATCACCGTGTCGCGCCAGAGCTGGCTCGTTTCAAGGACGTTGGCTTTATCAACGCTTGTGACCTTGCCGCGGCGCTTGCGGGCCGCTTCAAAGGCGACGCGCGCAATGCGTTCAATCTCAGGCACGCTGTAGCGCATCGTGTCAAAGGCTTCAGGGGTACCGGGGAACTGGCCGTCCACCGCCGTGCGGCGGCCGCGGGGCGTACCGAAATAAATGTCGCCGGTCAATTCGCGAACGATCAGAAGGTCCAGGCCGCTTACAACCTCAGGACGCAGGGTTGAGGCGCCCACAAGTTCCTTAAAGCACTTGGCGGGCCGAAGGTTTGCAAAAAGCCCGAGGTTCTTGCGTAACCCCAGAATCGCCTGCTCGGGACGCAGACGGCGCTCCAAGGTGTCGTACTTAAAGTCACCCACGGCGCCGAACAAGACGGCGTCGCTTTCCTTGGCAAGTTTGAGCGTTGCTTCCGGCAGCGGATGCCCGTGGTGCGCGTAGGCGACGCCGCCCACATCCGCCGTTTCCATTTCAAAGTTTTCGCCGAGGGCCTTTAAGACCTTGACGGCCTGATCCACAATTTCCGGACCGATCCCGTCACCGGGGAGCACTGCAATCTTTTTCGTCATTTTTTATCTGTCTTTACGTCAAAAGTTCTTTACTGATTCAGCATCTTTGCAAGCCACGGCTTTTCGGCAAGGCGCTTATCCTCAAACGCACGGATCTTGTCCTGGCGCGTGGAAAGCGTGATCCCGATGTCGTCAAACCCGTTCATGATCGCCCAGCGGCGGAAAGCCGAGATTTCAAAGGGCGTGACGGTGCCGTCGGGTTCCGTCACGGTCTGCTTGTCAAGATCGACCGTCAGACGGTACCCCTCGGTCTTTTCGCAGTCGCGGAACAGACGGTCAATCACATCTTCAGAAAGCACCACGGGCACGAGGCCGTTTTTGAGCGAATTGGAATAGAAAATATCGGCAAAGCTCGGCGCAATCACGCAGCGGAACCCATACTGCAGCAGGGCCCAGGGCGCATGCTCGCGGCTTGAGCCGCAGCCGAAGTTTTTACGCGCGAGAAGAATCTCGGCGCCCTTGTAGCGCGGGAAGTTGAGCACAAAGTCGGGATTGACAGGGCGCTTACTGTTGTCCATCCCGGGCTCGCCCTTATCGAGGTAGCGCCACTCGTCAAAGCAGTTGGGGCCGTAGCCGGTGCGGTAGATCGACTTTAAAAACTGCTTGGGGATGATGGCGTCGGTATCAACGTTGCTGCGGTCAAGCGGAACCACAAGCCCCGTGAGAGTCGTAAATTTTTCCATGATGAATCGTATCCTTACCGGGGCTTAAAAGAGTTTACTCACGTCCACGAAGTGGCCCATCACCGCCGCGGCGGCTGCCATCGCGGGACTCACCAGATGCGTTCTTCCGCCCTTACCCTGACGGCCCTCAAAGTTGCGGTTGGAGGTTGAGGCGCAGCGGTCCCCGGGATTGAGGCGGTCTGCGTTCATCGCAAGGCACATCGAGCAGCCCGGTTCACGCCACTCAAAACCGGCTTTCTTAAAGATCTGATCAAGCCCTTCTTTTTCTGCCTGCAGGCGCACAAGGCCCGAGCCCTGCACAACGAGAGCCTGCTTCACGCCCGGCGCGACGTTGCGGCCGAGTTTGGCGACAACCGCGGCGGCCATTCTGAGGTCTTCAATGCGGGAATTGGTGCAGGAACCGATAAAGACATGGTCCGGCGCAATGTCGGTGATCTTGGTGCCGGGCTTTAAGTCCATGTATTTAAGGGCCCGCTCCCAGCCTTCGCGCTTCACCGGATCGGGCTGGTCCTTGGGATCGGGCACCACGCCGTCAATTGAGGTGACCATCTCAGGCGACGTCCCCCACGTGACCATCGGGCGGATGTCTTCGGCCTTCATTTCAACGACGACGTCAAAGTGGGCGTCTGCGTCACTCACGAGGGTCTTCCAGTAGCTAACGGCCTTGTCCCAATCTTCGCCCGTGGGCGCAAGCGGTTTGCCGCGCATATATTCAATCGTCTTTTCATCGACGGCAACAAGGCCGCTTCGGGCACCGGCTTCAATCGCCATATTGCAAAGCGTCATGCGCTCTTCCATCGAAAGCGAGCGGATGGCGCTGCCGGCAAATTCAATCGTGCAGCCCGTGCCGCCTGCGGTACCGATTTTGCCGATGACGGCAAGCGCAACGTCCTTACCGGTGATGCCCGCGCCGAGCTTACCTTCCACGCGCACGAGCATGTTGCGGTTTTTCTTCGTAAGAAGCGTCTGGGTGGCAAGCACGTGCTCGACTTCCGAGGTGCCGATCCCGAACGCGAGCGCCGCGCAGGCGCCGTGGGTGGACGTGTGGCTGTCGCCGCACACCACGGTCATGCCGGGGAGCGTCGCGCCCTCCTCGGGCCCCATGACGTGAATGATGCCCTGACCCTTATCCATGAAGGGGAAGTAGGCGGCACAGCCGTACGTGTGAATGTTCTTGTCGAGCGTTTCCACCTGAAGGCGCGCAATCGGATCGGTGATGCCGTCCATACCCTTCTCCCACCCCGTGGTGGGCGTATTGTGATCGGCCGTTGCCACGATCGAAGAAATACGCCAGGGTTTGCGGTTTGCCAGGCGCAGACCTTCAAAGGCCTGGGGACTTGTGACCTCGTGCATCAGGTGGCGGTCAATGTAAAGCGTCGTCGTGCCGTCGTCTTCACAGTCAACGACATGTTCATCCCAAAGTTTGTCGTACAATGTTTTTGCCATGGGGTTTTCTTGTTTTTTGTTGGGTTAATTCGGCGGTCACTCCGAGAATGTCCGCTTTTTTCGGGAACGCAAACTGAGGCTTGCGCCAAGGGAGTTTCAGAAGGCCGTCTCCGCAGTATGCACTTTAGGCGCAAAGCGCGCAAACATTCAGTGTCCGCAGGAGTTTTTCGCCTCTCAAAAATACTAAAAACTACCTAAAAACAGCCCCGAAAACAGCCCGGGGCCTGTACTTTCAGACGTGTTATCCGGGCTGACTGCTCCGCCGGATGCCGGAAACCAATCGGAAACAAATTGCTCACAAATCTTCTGAGCCCGCCCGCGTAAAATCGAATCAACAGGATGCCCGGGCATCTTCCGACCCATTTACTGCCGGAGACAGTCGTGAAACTACATTCAGCAGCGGCCGCTGCCGCCCTCGCCCTTGTTCTCACCGGCTGCTCCACGGTCGTGGAATTCGCAAGCGACATCGAAGGGGCCCGTGTCACCCGTGCCGACGGCACAACCGCGGGCATCACGCCCGTGCAGGTCACCTACGACAACGATGCGCTCGATGCCGCGCGCGGCGCCGACGGCTGTGCGGCGATTGCCGGCGTCACCTACACGTGGCCCTCGGGTGCAAAAGCAACGAGCGCCACCCCCATCCGGCTTTGCGGAGAGCAGTCAACGTTTCGCGTGCATCTGGAGCGCCCCAAGGACGCACCGGGCCTTGAAACAGACCTTAAAAATGCGCTCACCCGGGCGCAGCAGAGAGAGGCGGCACTTAAGGCCGCATTGGCTAGAGAACAGGCCGAGCGCGACTTCTACTTTATGAACCGCATGATGTGGGCGCCGATGATGATGCCACCGCCGCCTCCCCCACCGCCGCCACCGCCACCGCCCCGTCCGCCGCGTCGGTAAAGCTTTGCGCCGTTAAAATACGGGACTTCCTTCTTTTTGACGGCTTTTCAAAGAAGACCATGATTGTTCTCGGCATTGAAAGTTCCTGCGACGAAACCGGTGCAGCGCTCATTAACGATAAGCACGAACTGCTCGCGCAGGCCATTCACACGCAGATTGACATGCACCGCGCCTACGGCGGCGTCGTGCCGGAACTCGCTAGCCGCGACCATATCCGCCGCGCGATTGCCCTGATGGATCAGGTGCTTTCTGACGCGCACCTCACAAAAAAAGACATTGACGCGATTGCCGTCACTGAAGGCCCGGGGCTTGCCGGTGCCCTTTTGGTAGGGTCCTCCGTTGCGCATGCCGCGGGCTACGCCCTGGGCGTACCTGTAATCGGCGTGCATCACTTGGAAGGCCATCTGCTTTCAGCGCTATTGAGCCCCGAAAAACCGAAGTTTCCGTTTTTGGCGCTTCTCGTTTCCGGAGGCCACACGCAGTTTATGAAGGTGACGTCCTTCGGGCACTATGAGCTTCTCGGGGAGACGCTTGATGATGCCGCGGGCGAAGCCTTTGATAAGACCGCGCAGCTTTTGGGCGAATGCTATCCGGGGGGACCCGCGGTGTCGCGCCTCGCGGAAAACGGCACTCCCGGCGCCATTGAACTGCCGCGGCCGATGCTGCACTCGCCGGACCTCAACTTAAGTTTTGCAGGGCTTAAAACCGCGGTCTTAACGACCGTGCAGAAGGCCCCGGATCCCAAAGACGAAACCTTCCGCTCTAATCTCGCGCGTGGCTTTGTGGACGCCGTGGTTGAGGTGCTTACCGCCAAAGCCGCCAAAGCCATGAAGAAAACCGGCATCAAGGATCTGGTGGTCGCGGGCGGCGTCTCCGCGAACAAGCAGCTTCGGGAAGGCCTTATCAAAACGGCCGCCAAACTCAAGGGCCGTGTGTACTTTCCGCCGCTTGCGCTTTGCACCGATAACGGCGCCATGATTGCCGTTGCCGGCATGATGAGGCTTGAAGCAATGACGCCCGAAGAACGCGCCAAGGCGCTTCACCGCTGGGCGTTTTCCGCCAAGCCCCGCTGGAAACTCTCGGAAGCTGCCCGGCCGGATAAAGCGTAAGTACCAAAAGCCGCTTTCCGGGCCGCGTTTGCGATTTGCTTTTTTTCAAAATCTCCGTAAAATGCGCAACTCCGATTCAGAGCGGTTCGCCGCAAAGAAGCGGAGACAATTTGGGAAATGCCGGTGTAGCTCAGCTGGTAGAGCAGCGCATTCGTAATGCGAAGGTCGGATGTTCGATTCCTCTCACCGGCACCATTTCCTCTTCCCTTACGGGAAGACAAGAAGCCTTGGCGAAAGCCGAAGGCTTTTTTGTTATCCGCTGCAGTCACCCCGACATCAGCCGCGGATCCTTTGCCGCAGCGGCCGGCAAGCCGTTGAGCTTCCGTTTTGCAGGGATTCGAACCGTCACGGTCTTCATCGTCAGCCGCCGCACCGTCTGACGTTTTGCAGATTGCTGCCTCAGTCCGAGACATACACTCAGACATACATTCGCACCCGCAGGTCATATCAGCCGAAAAGGCTCTTCAACTTACGGCTCAGTTAATCTGCCGGAAATCCCGCTGCTTCACAAATCCGGACAAATTTTTTGCTTTCCGTGCCGGCTCTTGCGAGATTACTTTTTGCTGGAGTCCCTGCTGTCAAGCCACTTGAGATACAGTCCGAACGCTGTAACACCGCACCCAACCAAAAGCACAAGCCAATACGTAAGACTCATCTCTGCCTCTCTGTTAATTCAGAACCCGAAAGCACAAACACAGCAGCTCTCCGGCATCAGCCCCGTTCGGCGTCCGTCAACTGCATCAGCTTGCCGGCCAGAGCCCCTGCTTCTTCAGCATACGGATCAAAAACGGTCACGGCCTTCATCGAGCGCAGCCACGTCATCTGGCGCTTCGCGAGCTGCCGCGTTGCGGCCTTGGCGCGATCGAGAAACGCTTCCCTCGTGCACTCCCCGAGAAGATAATCCACAGCCTGCCGGTAACCCACACAGCGCATGGCCGGGGACTCCCGGATAAAGCGCGGCGACTTCATGAGGTTCTCAACTTCATCCAAAAGGCCTGAAGCCACCATGGCGTCAAAACGCCCGCCGATCACCCGATGCAGGTGCGCTCTGTCGCCGGGCACAAGGCCCACGGTCACAATCGTCGGGTCGGGTTGAGCCTCCCCCTTTTGATAATCCGAAATCGCCCGCCCCGTCTGACAGTAAATCTCCAGCGCCCGGCTGATGCGCTGGCTGTCGTTAACCGCGAGCCGCGCGGCGGTCACGGGATCGACCTCCGCAAGTTTTTCGTGCATCGCGGGCCACCCGAAGGTTTTGCCCTCTTTTAAGACGGCAGCCCTTACCCCGGGGTCAGCCGAAGGCAGTTCGTCAATCCCTTCCCGTAAGGCTTTGGCGTAAAGCATCGTTCCCCCGACAATAAGGGGAAACCGACCGCGCGCGTGAATTTCATCAATAAGCCGCAGGGCGTCGGTGCGAAAGTCGGCCGCACTGTAACTTTCATCGATTTCACGGATGTCAATCAGGTGGTGCGGACAGAGGGCAAGTTCTTCGCGCGTGGGTTTGGCCGAGCCTATGTCCATGCCGCGGTAGATAAGGGCTGAGTCAACCGAAATGATTTCAACGGGGAGCTTGCGGGCCAGGGTCAGGGCAAGCGCGGTTTTGCCGCTTGCCGTGGGCCCGAGAATCATGAGCGCACGCGGCTGCATCACTGACCCCGCAGGAAAAACTTATCAAGCTCTTCAATCGTGATTTCGCGCCAGGTAGGCCGCCCATGATTGCACTGATCCGCCCGCTCCGTCATTTCCATCTGCCGCAAAAGCGCCTGCATTTCCGGCAACGTCAGAATCCTGTGCGCCCTCACCGACCCGTGGCAGGCCATGGTGGAGAGGCACTTGTTGCGAAGCTCTTCTGTGAGCGACGTGACGCCAAACTCCGCCAGATCCTGCAGCACGCCCCGAACGAGCCCCTCGGCGTCGGCGCGGCCGTCCGCGAACACCGCCGGGATACTGCGCAGCGCAAGCGCGTCTTCGCCGGAGCGGCTCACCTCAAGCCCGAGCTTTGTGAGCGTGTCGCCCGCTTCTTCAAACGCGGCCATTTCCGCGGCCGTCACCCGAAAGACCACAGGGACCAGGAGCGCCTGCGTGGAAATCGATGTTTTGGCTTCGCGCTTTAAGCGCTCGTAGTTGATGCGCTCGTGCGCGGCATGCATGTCGACAATCACGAGTCCCCGGTCGTTTTCAGCGAGGATATAAATCCCCGCAAGCTGCGCCAGGGCCTTGCCGAGCCGGTAGTGGGGGAGCGCTTTTTCCGCCTGAGGTTCGTCCATTGCCAAAGGCACGTTCCCGGCGTAGGCGGGAGGCTCGGGGACTGACTGCTGCTGAGGCACCGTAAGCATGTCTGCGGCCGTGGTCTCAGTGACAACGGGCGCTGCCGGACGCTCTAAAGGCGCCGGTGCGGCGGGCTTCTCAGTCTGCGCTTCTTTCGGTTTGGTCGCAAAGACGTTAAGCCACTCCGAAGCGGACAGGGGCTTGGGCTTCGTACCGAAACTCTGTCCTGTCTTTGCGCGGAAATTTTTCGGGAAAGAGGCTTCGCGCAGGGCGGCGGCCGACGGTTCATTAATCTGAGGACTTCCGCTCTCTGCCTGCGGTAAGAGTGATGCACCGCTCTCCCCGGTTTCACAGCTTCTGGCAAGCGCCTCGGAAATCGCGCGGCTCACGAAACTGTGCACCTGCGCGCTGTCACGGAACCGCACCTCGGACTTTTGCGGGTGAACGTTGACGTCCACCTTCACCGGGTTGATTTCAAGCATGAGGCAATAGAGGGGCTGCACGGCGCCGTGCAGGACGTCCGCGTAAGCGGTTCTCACCGCGTGCTGCAGGACCTTGTCCCTCACAAAGCGGCCGTTTACGAAAAAGTACTGATCGGCCGTGCGGGCTTTGGCCGCGCGCGGCAGCCCGGCAAACCCCGTGATGCGCATGTCAAAACCTTCGGCGGCAACCGCGCGGCTATTGACCTTAAAGTCCTGGGGCATCACGGCAAAGATGCGTTCTTCCTGCGTTTGTGCTGGAAGAATCAGGGCGCTTTTACCGTCGACCGTCACCCGGAATTCAACCTCGGGGCTTGAAAGCGCCATGCGCTCGATCTGTTCCACAACGTGTGCGCTCTCGGTTCTCACCGCCTTTAAAAACTTACGGCGTGCCGGGGTTTTGTAAAAGAGGTCTTCGACTTCCACGGTAGTGCCGGTGTCCCCGGGCGCCACCGTAATTTCACCGGCAGGCGTGATGCGCTGCGCGGTGCTCATGCCGGCCGTACGGCTTGTCAACGTAACGTCAGCCACCGAGGCAATCGACGCAAGCGCCTCACCGCGGAAACCAAAACTCGCGACCTTCTCAAGGTCCAGGAGATTACTGATCTTACTGGTCGCGTGACGCGTGAGCGCGAGGCCCAGCTCCTCGGGCGGAATCCCGCAGCCGTCGTCTGTGACACTGATCCGTTTGATGCCGCCCTCTTCCAAGCGCACCTGCACGGTTTTGGCACCCGCGTCCACCGCGTTTTCAACGAGTTCTTTAACGACCGACGACGGGCGTTCAATAACTTCGCCCGCGGCGATTTGGCTGATGAGCTGATCAGGCAGTGCGTGAATATGGCGCACTTCTAGGTTTTCCGTGGTCATGAGGGATGAGTCTTAACGTTCGTTCGGACGATTATACGGGCGCGGGTGTGAGCGGTTGATACGGTCTTTCGATACCTTGGTCAGAGTGCCCGCTGCTGTTTATTTCTTTGTGCAACAAAGTACCGTCAGGCGTGAGCCGTAACGGTATGATTACGGACATTCGATTAAACAAACGCCCTGTCTGCGCAATGGATTTCCTCTCCCTCGTTACCGAGCTTTTCACGAACGCCGATCATTTTCTGGTGACGCTCGCCACCGAATACGGCTGGCTTGTTTATGCCGCCATGTTCCTTATTTTCTTTCTGGAAACCGGCATTGTGGTGATGGCGTTTCTGCCGGGGGATTCACTGCTTTTTGTGGCGGGGACCGTTGCGGCTGCAGGCACCATGAGCCCCTGGGGGCTGATGCTTGCGGTCATTCTCGGAGCGTGCCTCGGCAATACGCTCGGCTTTCACACCGGGCGCTGGCTCGGTAACCGCATCTACGACGGGTCAATTCGCTGGATTGATGCGAAGAAACTCCAGAAAACGCAGGTTTTCTACGAAAAGCACGGCGGCAAAACTATTATTCTCGCGCGTTTCGTGCCGATCGTGCGTGCCTTTGCGCCGCTTGTGGCCGGTGCCGCCAAGATGAGCATAGGCCGGTTTGAACTTTATTCGGGCCTGGGGGCCGTCATCTGGGCCGTGGGTCTGATCGGCCTCGGGTACCTCTTCGGCAACATCCCGATTGTGAAGAACAACCTTTCGATGATTCTGCTTCTGGGCGTAATTTCCGCGGCTTCAGGGCCCGTGATCGTGGCCCTGGCCTGGAAGTATCTGCATACGCTAAAGATCTTTCAGCAGAAAAAAAACGCATCAGAGCACTGATTGAGCAAGACTCAGAGCTGACTCAATCGCCTTATCCATATCGTAGTAGCGGTACTGTCCCATGCGTCCGCCGAAAAGCACCTTGGACTGCTCTGCGGCTTTTGCCTGATACTTCTGATAAAGCGCCGAATTACGTGCATCGTTGACTGGATAGTAAGGCTCTGCGCCCGGTGTCCAGGTCATCGGATATTCACGGGTGATAATGGTCTCTGGTTGCGTACCGTGCACAAAATGCTTGTGCTCAATGATGCGCGTGTAAGGTGTTTCACGGTCTGTGAAGTTCATCACCGCGACGCCCTGATAATTATCCGTTGCCAGCAACTCATCCTCAAAGCGCAGACTACGGTACTCCAGATGGCCGAGCTCGTAGTCAAAAAATGCATCAATCGGCCCGGTGAAAAGCACTCGCTCGGCCGAAGCATTGAGCACCTCCCGATCTTTCAGGTAATCAATGCCCAGTTCAACCTCAATCCCTTCGAGCATTCTCTCCACGAGCTTTGTGTAGCCCTCAACCGGAATTCCCTGGTAAGCATCATTAAAGTAGTTGTTGTCAAAGGTCATCCGCACCGGAAGACGCCGGATGATGGAAGCAGGCAGCTCCGTGCATTCACGCCCCCACTGCTTCTCGGTATACCCCTTGATGAGTTTACGGTAGATGTCCGGCCCCACCAGACTCACGGCCTGTTCTTCAAGATTGCGGGGCGTTGTGATCGTTTTACCGGCTTCAGCTTTTTGATCTTCAATCTTTCGGCGGGCCTCCTGCGGTGTTTTCACACCCCACATTTGGTAGAACGTGTTCATGTTAAAAGGCAGGTTAAAGAGCTCACCCTTAAAGTTGGCCACCGGAGAATTGACGAAATTATTAAAGGCTCCGAACGCATTGATGTAATCCCACACGGCTTTGTTACTGGTGTGGAAAATATGAGCGCCGTACCTGTGAACCATGATGCCGTGCTGCTCTTCGGTGTAAATGTTCCCGGCTAGGTGATTGCGGACATCGATCACTTTGACCTTTTTTCCGGCAGCACGTTTGGCTTCATGTGCAAACACAGCTCCGAAAAGGCCGGCTCCGACAACAAGAAAATCGTACATACGATGTGTCCTCTGCAAAAATCTCAGTTCTGGTTTTTCTGTTTAAATTTGCGTGTGAAATACCAGCGCGCTAAAGCCGGACAATAAAGCAGCAGCAACGCGTAAAGTTTTTTGGAACCCCGCAGGACGCTCACCAAACTCACTTCTTTGTTCCATGTCAGCCAATCCGTGCGCCAGCGCTCGAAAAACCGCATGGCAGCATCATGGCTTAAACGCGCAAAATTCCAACGGTAACCATAAAACGAAACCCGCGGAATGAGTGTTTTGAGGGTAATCCAGTCATCTCTTTCTCTGCAGAAGCGGATGATCTCGGCCCATTCGTCCGCGACGCAGAAAATCTTCTTATCCGACTTAACGGAATTATTGGCATGCTGTCTGTAATGCAGGAATAAGTCCGGCAGAAGCATGAAACGCCGGCAGCAGACAAATGTCTTGAATGCAAATCCCGTATCCTGAAAACTTGCTCCGGGCGTAGGCAAAAACGCAATACCGTTTTCGATCAGCATGGAACGACGGTAAATTGAAGTCCAAATTGCGGGCGGAGCAAAAATAACCTCGGTCTCGCGAAGAGGCGTGAACACAGTATTGAAAAGAACCTTGCGGATTTCACAAGGTGTGTCAACGCCGTCCTTGTAAGACCAATATTGAGACCGGCAGATATCGAGGTCATTGGCCTTGGCTGCGCTGTAGAGCTTTTCAAACATCCCGGGTTCAACAAAGTCATCCGACTCCACAATGCCGATGTACTCACCGCGAGCCATTTCCAGGCCCTTATTCATGGAGTCACCATACCCGGAATTCTTTTTATCAAGCACACGGATACGGCTGTCGCGCGCGGCAAACTCCTGAATGATGTCAAGCGTATTGTCAGTTGAACCGCCGTTAATACAGATAATTTCAATCTCTTTGAGTGTCTGGCCGACAATACTTTCTAAACACTCCCGGACAAAGGCCGAAACGTTGCAGCACGGCACCAAAACCGACACCTTGACGGTGTCTGCTCTTTTTTCAGACATACATTCCTCGGGACTTAAGGTTTCAGGCAACATTATCCCAAAAGCATCGCGTCTCCGACAGCCACGTCCTTGCCGGCCCGCTTTTCAAAGAGATCCAGAAGATCAGGCACGGCGAGCGTCTTTTTCACATCCCCCGGAATATCTTCCACCACGCGTCCGGCATGCATCATGATGAGGCGGTTTCCAAAGCGCAGTGCGTCACGCATATTGTGCGTGATCATGAGGGTGGTGAGGTTGTGCTGACGGACGATGCGGTCAGTGAGCTGCAGCACTTTTTCCGCAGTCTTGGGGTCAAGCGCGGCGGTGTGTTCGTCAAGCAGTAAAAGTTCGGGGCGCACAAGCGTAGCCATCAGAAGCGTCACCGCCTGACGCTGGCCGCCCGAAAGCAACCCCACGTGCGCGGTCATCCGGTCCTCAAGCCCCAGGTCGAGTTCTCTCAACATCGCCTTAAAGCGCTCGGTCTGTTCGCCCTGAGAGCTCCAGCGCAGCCCCGGGCGCTTGCCTCGGCGCGCGGCCATCGCGAGGTTTTCCTCAATCATCATGCCCGCGGCCGTTCCCTTCATCGGATCCTGAAAAACGCGGCCGATAAAGCGGGCCCGCTGGTATTCCGGCATCTTCGTAACGTCGGTGCCGCTGATTTCAATGCGGCCCGTGTCAATCGGAAAGACGCCTGCCACAGCGTTTAAAAGCGTTGACTTACCGGCGCCGTTGGAACCGATCACGGTCACAAAGTCGCCGTCTTTGAGCGTCAGATCCACGCCCTGCAGGGCCTTTTTCTCGTTGACGCTGCCCGGGAAAAATGTTTTATGAACGTCTTTAACGATGAGCATTTTCTTTTTTTCCCGGAAGTTACTTCACGATGCGGCGCAGTTTCAGTTTGCCTTTTAACATCGGCATGGAAAGCGCAACGGCCACCAGTACGGCGGTAAAGAGCTTGAGGTCGTTCGGTGGCATCCCGAGCTGTAGCACCACGGCAATCACAAGGCGGTAGACGATCGAGCCGAGAATCACGGCAATGAGGCAGTTTTTAAAGCTTCGGGTGCCGAAGAGCACCTCACCGATAATGACGGAAGCAAGCCCGATCACAATCGTGCCGGTTCCCATACCGACGTCGGCAAAACCGTTGGACTGCGCAACAAGCGCGCCTGAAAGCGCCACGAGAAGGTTGCTGATCAAAAGCCCCAGGATCACCATGGTGTCGGTGTTAATCCCCTGCGCCCGGGCCATCTGGGGATTAAAGCCCGTTGCGCGGATGCTTGTGCCCAATTCCGTACCAAAGAACCAGTAGATGGCGCAGCCCACCAGAATGACGGCAACAAGGCCCACAATGAAAGTGGCCTGAGCGTCCGTGAGCCCCCAGTCCCTCACGAAACTAAAGACCGTGTCAACGCGAAGAAGCGAGACGTTGGCTTTCCCCATCACATGCAGATTAATCGAGTAAAGCCCGATCATCGTGAGGATACCGGCCAAGAGAGCCGGGATCTTGAGTTTGGTGGTTAAAAGCGCCGTAATGACGCCCGCAAGGGCCCCTGCGACCGCCGCGAAGATAAAGGCGGTGCCTATGCCGTAGCCTGAAGCGAGCACGGTGGACGCTACCGCTGCTCCCAGCGGAAACGTGCCTTCAACCGAAAGGTCGGCAATATCGAGCACCCGAAACGTGATGTAGACACCCAGGGCCATCAGGGCCCACAAAAGCCCCTGCGCTACGGTCGGAATCAGTAAGTCAAGCATCGCTTTAGCTTCACTTCAAAAAGAAAGAGTCCCGCTTCCCGCACGCCGGAAAACGGGACGGAGTCAATAATTATTGAACGGTTTTGGCGGTCTTTGCGATCGCTTCAGGAATGGTGATGCCGAGTTCCTTCGCGACCGTCGGGTTTACCACAGCCGTAAATTCCGTCTGGTACTGAATCGGCATGGTTTCGGGCTTGCCCTTCCCTTCCAGAATATCGGCGCCCATGTTGCCTGCGAGTTTTCCGATCGTGTAGTAGTCAATACCGACCGTGGCAAGCGCGCCGTTTTTAAGAAGCGCGGCTTCCCCCGGAATCACGGGGATCTTGGCTTCCTTGGTGATGCGGTAGAGCGTCGGCATCGCTGAGGCCATCACGTTATCAGTGGGCAGATAAATCGCCTGCACCTTACCCACAAGGCTTTGCGCGGTCTGCTGCACGTCGTTTACGCTGGAAACCGTGGCTTCCACGAGTTCAATGCCCTTCTTTGCGAGTTCTTTTTTCGCAAGTTCCACCTGAAACTGCGAATTGATTTCCGAGCTGTTGTAGATCGTGCCGACGGTCTTCGCGCCCGGCACAAGCTGCGTGAGAAGTTCAATCTGCGCCGCAATCGGGTTCTTGTCGGAGGACCCCGTCACGTTCGTGCCGGGCTTGGCGTTGTCTTTGACGAGCTTTGCAACCGCAAAGTCCGTCACCGCCGTTGCCACAATCGGAATCGTTGTGGTGGCGTTGGCGGCGGTCTGAGCCGCAGGCGTTGCAATCGCGAAAATCAGGGGGTAGTTGTGCGAAACGAAGCGCTGGGCGATGTTTCTAAGGTTCGACTGATCAGCCTGCGCGTTTTGCTGGTCGATTGCAAGCTTGATGCCGCGCGCCTTTAAGGCGTCGACAATGCCGCGGTTGGCGTCATCCAGTGCCGAATGCTCCACAAGCTGCACGATGCCGATCGTCTGTTCGGCGGGTTTTGCCACCTCCTGCGTCTTTTTATCCCCGCAGCCGGAAAGAACCGCCGCTGCGGCAGCCACTAGAACCGCCGCTTTCTGCCAGCGCTTGAAATGCATGTGTTTCTCCCTCAGAAATTGTTGCAGCGGTTCTCTTGCCCCGCACAAAGGGGCTGAAAGCCCCTGATTATCTCATTATGCCCAAATCTTGGGAAAAGATGGGGAGCATAAGAAGCCCGGCAGGCCGAGAAAGCAGAAGTTGGAGTTTGTGGGACCGAAACGCCCGCGCGGGCGTCCCCGTAAAGTTACACCGGCCGCCAGCTCTGCTGCGACGCCTGCCTAAGCGGCTATAGTTCCACAGGTTGGGAAACTTTTAGTGATGGAAGTTCCTTTATCAAGACAATTATTATTGATTTCGTGTTTTTTTCAATTTTCTCAGGGAGTCAATTTTATCAACCTCCCACGGAAGGCACGTGTCCGTAAAAAGCGAGGCCTCCGACAAGCACCTTCCTATGATGACGATAAAACCCGAACGTCAGTTGCAACGATCTGTGTGAATTTTCCTTTATTTGAAAGGGCCCTTTCGTATAATCACCGCAACACATGGTGACTGCAGCCGCTTCAAATTCTCGGTCTTGAAGCAGCGCTTTTTGTGCAGACACCCCTTTGAAATTTGGAGTTACTGTAATGTCTGATGTGATTCACGCCCCGGTTCTCATCCTGGGTTCCGGCCCTGCCGGTTATACCGCTGCAGTTTACGCAGCCCGCGCTAATTTGAAGCCCGTCATCATCACCGGTATGGAACAGGGCGGTCAGCTCATGACCACCACTGAAGTTGACAACTGGCCCGGCGCCCAAAACGGCATCGAAGGCCCGCAGCTGATGGCAAACCTTCAGGCTCACGCCGAACGTTTCCAGACGAAGATCGTCTTTGACACGATTCACACGACGCATTTGAACGAAAAGCCGATCCGCCTGGAAGGTGACCTCAACAACTACACCTGCGATGCCCTCATCATCGCGACCGGTGCTTCCGCGAAGTACCTGGGGCTTGAGAGCGAAACCAAGTATCGCGGCCGCGGCGTCTCGGCCTGCGCAACCTGCGACGGCTTTTTCTACAAAGGTAAGCCGGTTGCGGTCGTGGGCGGCGGCAATGCCGCGCTTGAAGAAGCCCTCTACCTCTCGCAGATTGCCTCGATCGTGCACCTCGTGCACCGCCGTGACACCTTCCGCGCCGAACCCATCATGGTTGACCGCCTGATGGATGCGGTCAACGAAGGCAAGATCGTGCTGCACACCCCCTACGAAGTGAAGGAAGTGCTCGGTAACGACAATGCCGTGAACGCCCTTGCAATCCGCAACACCGAAAACGACACGGTTGACACGATTACCGTGGACGGCGTCTTTATCGCGATCGGCCACAGCCCCAACACCAAGATCTTTGACGGCCAGGTCACGATGCAGGACGGCTACATCGTCACCGAAACCGATCCGAGAGCGCGTACTGCGACTAACATTAAGGGCGTCTTTGCCGCGGGCGACTGCGCTGACCCGATCTACCGTCAGGCAGTCACCAGCGCCGCTTCGGGCTGCAAGGCCGCGCTTGACGCGCAGCGCTACCTGGAGTCGCTCGGCAAGTAATTCATTGAAAATGAAGGTGTACCTATGGGAAATGCATTTGACGCTTTAAAACCGATGGCTGCGGAACTCAAAGCCCGCCATCGTGAACGAGCTGAAGAAAAACTTCGGCAGGAAAAAGTAGAGCAACGCATTGCCCAGGGTACACTGGAATTTTTAAAGGAAATGAACCGTACGGGCGTGCGCGCCGCGCAGGGCGTAAAGCTCTCCGCAGCGAGTAAAAACGCCGACATCAGCTTTGCCGCCGCGATGAAAAAAGCGGGAGTTGAGCCGCTCGGAAATGACAAACGCGCCCAGCACGAAAAGAAAAAGCCCGCTCCGGTGCCGCAGCAGACAATTGCCGACAACAAAGCGGTGCTTGCCGAATCCTTAAGCGACGAAGCTGATTCGATCGAGTTTCTCGAAAGCGAAGACGGCCTTTCCTTCCGGCGTCCTGAAGTGGGGCCGGATGTGCCGCGCGACCTCAGACGCGGCCGCTGGTGCGTTGTGGGGCAACTCGACCTTCACGGGATGTTTGTGGAAGAAGCCCGCGAAGCCGTGATCGACTTTATCCGCAAGTCACAGACAAACGAACGTCTCTGCGTGCGCATCATCCACGGTAAGGGCAACAGCAACCCGGACCGTCAGTCCATTCTCAAGGAAAAAGTGCGCCGGTGGCTCAAGCAGTTTGACGCCGTCGTTGCGTTTGCCGAACCCTATGAAAGAGACGGCGGCGCGGGCGCGACCATTGTACGCCTCAAGCCCCTGCCGCACCCGAGCGTACGTAACGCCCGGCAAAACGGTTAAAAGGGGTCAGATCCCTTCACCGGAATTTCCGGAAAATCCGGATACCCCACTCCCACGAGATATAGCCCTGCAGCGTCAAAAGTGGGCGCTGCAGCGGCTCTTTCCTTCGCTTCAAGCACTTCTTTCATCCACTCAGGCTTCTCGCGTCCCACGCCCACGTAAATAAGCGACCCCACGATATTTCGCACCATGTGCTGCAAAAAGGCGTTTGCGGTGAGTTCAATGCCGATATAACGGCCTCGACGCACAATATTGATTGCCGTCATCGTGCGCACCGGGGTTGCCGCCTGACAGTCCGCTGCACGGAAACTTGAGAAGTCGTGTTCCCCGATAAGGCAGGCCGCGGCCTCGCGCATCCTCTCTTCATCACACGGCCGCCACACCCAGCCCGTGCGCCCGAAATTAACGGCCGAGCGGATCCGGTCGTTCAGAATCCAGTACTGATACGTCCGGCTGCGCGCGGAAAAACGCGCATGAAAACGGTCGTTTACGGGCACAGCCCAGCGGACCGCGATATCGTCGGGCAAAAAGGTGTTAAGTGCCCTCACCCAGGAAGTGACCGAACGCTCACAGTCCGTATCAACGTGCACCACCTGGCCCGTGGCATGCACACCGCCGTCCGTGCGGCCCGCGCAGATGGTGCCTGCGGGCTTCGTGAGAAACCGCTTTATGGCGCGTTCCAGCACGTCCTGCACCGTACGGCCGTCAGGCTGCGTCTGCCAGCCGTTATAGTGCGTGCCCGTGTATTCAATACCGAGCGCCGTGCGGAAAGCCGCCCCCGGCGCGTAGGGAAAGCGTTCCTGCATCCGGCTTAAACGCGGCGCACGGCGTCAAGAAGGCGCTCTGCGGCGGCTCTCTGCTCGTCCGTGCCGAAGAGCTTTACTTCACGCAGAAGTTTCTCGGCATCGTCCGGGAACCCCGCATCAATCTTTTGCTGGGCAGCGGCGAGCTTCACGGCCATCGCTTCGGGGCTGTGACCGTCCTCTGCCGTTACCGGGGTTTCCGCGGAAAAAGCCTCGGGCGGCTGAATCTGCATCCCCGAAGACGTGCTCGTGAGCGTAAAGGGACGGGGCTCTTCTTCAGGCGCCTGAGCCTTCACTTCGGGCCTAACTTCGGCAGCAGGCTGCGGAGCCGCAGTTTCAGGTGCCTTCGTCTCAGAAGCCGTCACCGTTGCCGCTGCGGCAGCGGTTGCGGTCGCTGTTGCGGCGGGCGCTGCGTCAAAGCCGCGCTTTGCCGCAGCGTCAGCTTCCATGCGCTTCGTGAGCAACTCATCCATGTTCCGCACCTGCTGCGGCGTGGTCGGTTCCGGCCTCAGAAAGCGGATGGTGCGCTCGGTGCGTTCAAACTCTTCCTTTTCCTTCTTGCGGCGCCAGACAAACCAGCCGCCTGCGGCAGCAGCGATGAGAATAATCAAGAGGCCCCAGAGCCAGGCGCTGCTCCCTTCTTCCTCGGTCTTTTCTTCAACCGCGGGCTGCGCCGTCATTTCGGGCTGCGTGTCGGCCGCGGGTTCGGTCTTGGTTGCCTGCGTTTGAGCGGGTTTTGTTTCTTCAGGTGCTGCTGCGGGCGTCAGAGCTTCAGTCGTTGCTGCCGCTGTCGCAGCGGCAGCCGCAGCAGCTACGGCCGGAGCCGCCGTTTCAGGCTTTGCTTCAGGCGCCGCGGGCTTCATGGGCTCAGCGGGTTTGACAGCGGGCTTTTGAACCTCAGCCGCCGGTTTCTTCGGCGTCCAGGCAATGCGGGCTTGCTTCATGCGCTGATGCGCACGGTTCAAGTTTCGTGCCGAGGGGGCCTTACGCATATCTGCATTAGGCGTCACATGCACAAGGCACCAGGCAACGTCGGTGCCGACGGCATCGACCTGCGCCTGTGTGGGCGCATTTAAGCGGGCACCGGGTTTAAGCCCGCTGATACGGCCGTTTTTAAAGGCAGCAGGGTTGCGGCGGATCAAAGCCACCAGCACTTCTTCGGTACGCGCCCCCTCATAGCGCGGCACCAAGAGGTTGGCAATCGACCACATCGTCATGCCGGGCTTCACGATAATGGGATCAGCGAGCGTGTACTGCGGCTTATTGGTTGTGGTCTTCGCGGAAGCGGGTTTCACCTGAGGCTTTGCCTTCACCGTTTCGCGCTTAGCGGGTGCGGGTTTTGCGGCAGGTTCTGCCTTCTTCGTTTCAACCGAGGGCATGGCGGCCGTTGACGGGAGTTTCCCTGCCGAGGGAGCAGCCTGCTTTGTCTGTGCCTGAACTGTCGCCTTGGGCGCTGCGGCCGGAGCCGGCGCAACTGCCGGTTCCAGGCGGATGCGGTAGTACTTGGCGGAGAGTTTGCCGCCGTCGTTAAGTTCCACAATGAGCGGGAAGTCCCGTGAGGTCACGGGCTTTTCGCTTTTAATGCGGACAACCCAAGGGGACTTACTTTCAAGCGTCAGTTCCAGGCCCGTGTCGGCCGCAAGCGGCTTCTTGCCGATGCGGTCATAAGTTGCTTCGGGCGCAAGACGGACCACCAGGGGCTCGACCTTGGGATCGACATTGTTGACGGTAAGCCGCGCCGACAGGGGCTCATTTAAACGGGAAGTCACGGAAAGCGTGCCGAGGTCTGCGGCCTGAGCCGAAAAACCGATCGCCGCCAGAAGTGCTGCTGCAGCCGTCAATCGCATATCAATCAATCCTGCTGTGGAAACCAAAGTTCAAAGGGTTACTGCCCAATTTGCGTATTATGCACTGCCGACACGGCTGAAGGCATATTTTTTCAAGTGCTGTCCGCCGCTGTCGTTTCGTTTTCCTCTCCTTCGTTTTTGCTGAAAAACGCCGCACACAGTGCCGCCTTACATTGTTCGGCAAAAAGTTTCTTCCACAGAAGAATTTCGTCCGCTTTTCTGCGCGAAATTCTTTTATAAAAGAATTTCAGGCGGTTTCAGCCCAAAGATTCTTCCATACAAGAATTTCAGACAACAGACGCAAAAGAAAACGGCTCCCGAAGTTTTTCCCCGAAGGGAATCTTCGAAAGCCGTTTTGTGCGAATGAGCGCAGTATTCGCGAACTGTGTCAGGTGTTACTTCAGAGGAGTCACACCTGCTCTGCCGTTCATCGCGTCACGGATTTCTTTGCCTGCACGGAAGTGCGGAACAAATTTGGCCGGGACTTCGACGGTGGCCCCCGTCCGGGGGTTGCGGCCCGTGCGCGCTGCACGGTGCTTCAGACTGAAGCTGCCGAAACCGCGGACTTCGACGCGAACGCCGTGGCTCATCGCGCTGATGATCGTTTTGAGGATCTCGTTGACCGCCTCGTCGGCCTCGCGGTTGGTGAGGCTGCCGTGGCGGGCAAAGACCTTGTCGATCAGTTCAGACTTGGTAAGAGCCCGCATAGACACCACCCTGATTACTTCTGTTCAAGCTTAGCCTTGAGCAGAGCACCAAGGTTGGTGGTACCGGCGGAAGCGTCGCTGTTGACGCGGTCAAGCGCTTCGCGGGTCTGCGCGGCATCCTTAGCCTTGATGGAGAGCTGGATGGAGCGGTTCTTACGGTCAACGCTGATGATGAGGGCTTCAACCGTGTCACCGACCTTGAGCTGCGTCGTGGCGTCTTCCACGCGTTCGCTCGAGATTTCGGAAGCACGCAGATACCCTTCGGTATCGTCACCGAGGTCGATCGTGGCGCCCTTGGCGTCAACGGCCTTCACCGTGCCTTTGACGAGCGTACCCTTTTCATGGGTGCCGGCAAAGGAAGAGAACGGATCACCGCCCAGCTGCTTGATGCCGAGGCTGATACGTTCGCGGTCGGTGTCGATTGCGAGAACCATGGCTTCGACTTCGTCGCCCTTCTTGTACTTACGGACGGCTTCTTCGCCCGGTTCGTTCCAGGAGAGGTCAGAGAGGTGCACGAGGCCGTCAATGCCGCCGGGCAGTCCGATGAACACACCGAAGTCGGTGATGGACTTGATCTGGCCCTTCACCTTGTCGCCCTTCTTGTGGCTCTGGTTGAATTCCTGCCAGGGGTTGGCCTTGCACTGCTTCATGCCGAGAGAAATACGGCGGCGTTCTTCGTCGATGTCAAGAACCATGACTTCGACTTCGTCACCCAACTGCACAACCTTCTTCGGATCGACGTTCTTGTTGGTCCAGTCCATTTCGGAGACGTGCACCAAGCCCTCGATGCCGCTTTCGATTTCAACGAAAGCACCGTAGTCGGTGATGTTGGTGACCTTGCCGAAGAGACGGGTGCCCTGCGGATAGCGGCGGGCAATGCCGATCCACGGATCTTCGCCCAACTGCTTGAGGCCCAGAGAAACACGGTTCTTTTCCTTGTCGAACTTAAGAACCTTGGCTTCGATTTCCTGGCCGACCTGAACGACTTCGCTCGGGTGACGCACGCGGCGCCAGGCGAGGTCGGTGATGTGCAGAAGGCCGTCGATGCCGCCCAAATCAACGAACGCACCGTAGTCGGTGATGTTCTTGACGATACCCTTGACAACGGCGCCTTCGGCGAGCGTTTCAAGGAGCTTGGCGCGTTCTTCGCCCATGCTCGCTTCCACAACGGCGCGGCGGGAGACAACAACGTTGTTGCGCTTACGGTCAAGCTTGATGACCTTGAATTCGAGGGTCTTGCCTTCGTACGGGGTCGTATCCTTCACAGGACGCGTATCGACCAAGGAGCCCGGCAGGAACGCGCGGATGCCGTTGGTCATGACGGTGAGGCCGCCCTTCACCTTCCCGGTGATGGTGCCGGTGACGAGTTCGCCGGATTCCAGAGCCTTTTCGAGGTTCATCCAGGCCGCAAGGCGCTTAGCCTTGTCGCGGGAGAGGATCGTATCGCCGTAGCCGTTTTCAACCGATTCAATTGCCACGGAAACGAAGTCGCCGGGCTGCACGGTCACTTCACCGCGGTCATCCTTGAATTCTTCGATGGGCACATAAGCTTCAGACTTAAGGCCGGCGTTCACGACAACGTAGTTGTAGTCAACGCGGACAACTTCAGCGGTGATGACTTCGCCCTGGCGCATTTCCTGCTTGGCAAGGCTCTCTTCAAAGAGCTGGGCAAAAGATTCGGTATTGGTATTGTTGGACATGTAGTTAAATCGTTAATGATCTCGCCCGTCCGGGAGTCTGAAATGTCAGACCGATGGGGCGGTGTTGCTTTAAATTTCCCTAAAAGCCCCCGGCGGCCTTTAAGGCTGAAAAACGGTTCTTTACCGGGGAAGCTTCCGCCACCACGCCATGATCTGATCCACGGTCTCTTCAATCGTGAGATCCGAGCTGTCTAGGACGTGCGCATCCGCTGCCGGCACGCAGGGCGCAACCGCGCGTTCGCGGTCCCGACGGTCACGTTCGGCCAAATCCCGGGTAAGATTTGAAAGGTTAGCAGAAATTCCTTTTTCAATCAACTGGTTATATCTGCGCATTGCGCGCGCTTCAGGCGTAGCCGTCAAAAAGACCTTTAAAGGGGCATCAGGAAACACCACGGAAGCCATGTCGCGGCCGTCCGCCACCAGGCCCGGGGCCTGTGCGTAGCGCCTCTGAAGGTCAAGTAACTCAGCCCGTACCGAGGGGTAGGCCGCCACAACGCTTGCGGCAAGCCCCACCTCTTCGGTGCGGATGGCTTCGGTCACATCCGCGCCGTCCAAAACAATTCGGCCGTCATTAAAGACGGGATGCATGGTTCGGGCCTCTTCAGCGCAGACCGCCTCGTTTTTCAGGTCGCCCCCCGACTTCATGGTTCTTAAGGCGCAGAGGCGGTAAAGCGCGCCGCTGTCGAGATAATGAAACCCGAGCTTTGCGGCAACACGCGCTGACACGGTGCCCTTGCCGCTTGCCGTAGGTCCGTCGATTGCAATAACGTCAACCATCGTTTTTACTACCCGATGCCCCACGGGCATCACTTTGAGTGAATTAACCGGAAAAAATCAGTGAAATAGGCCGGATAGGTCTTTGCGGTGCAGCCCGGATCGAGAATCACGGTTGTGACACCCACCGTCGCCGCCAGCGAAAAGCTCATCGCCATGCGGTGGTCATCATAGGTGGCAACCGTCACTTTTTCGGGAAGGGGCTTCACGCCGCGGCTCACTTCAAGCCAGTCCGGGCCTTCGGTGACTTCAGCGCCGAATTTGCGCATTTCGGTTGCCATCGCGTGAATGCGGTCCGTTTCCTTCACGCGCCAGGAGCCGATGCCGGTCAACCGCACCTTCCCCCGCGTTTTCAGCGCCATCGGCACGAGCGTCATGGCGGCGTCCGGGATGAGCGTACAGTCCGCGTCAATCCCCTTGAGAACGCCGTCCGCCGGGGCCGAGGCCTCAATGAAGTTTTCGCCCTTCACAATCCGCGCGCCCATCATTTTCAATAGGTCCGCAAAAGCCGCGTCCCCCTGAAGCGCATTTTGGCCTACCCCGACAACGCGCACGGGGCCGCCCGCCAAGGCGCCTAAAGCGAGGAAGTAACTTGCGCCCGAGGCATCGCCCTCCACGGCGTACTGTTCTACCGCACGGTATTGCCCCGGCGTCACGAGAAAGCCGTCGGGCAGTTCCGTCACCCTGACGCCGAACGCGGCCATCATGGTGGTCGTGATTTTGATGTAGGGGCGGCTGATGAGCTCTCCCTCAATCACGATTTTGAGGCCTTCGGCAGGGGCTATCAGCGGCGAAATAATGAGGAGCGCCGTCAGATACTGGCTTGAGACGTTGCCCCGGATATGCACCACGTTGCCGCGCGGCTTCACCGGAGAAAACCGAAGCGGCAGAAAGCCCTCATTTTGTTCACAGGTGATCTCAGCACCAAGTTCCCGCAGGGCTGCCAGGAGGTCGGCAATCGGGCGCTCGCGCATGCGCTCGATTCCGTCAATACGGTAGTTGCCTTCACTGAAAGCCAATGCTGCCGTCAGAGTTCTTGCCGCAGTGCCCGCGTTTCCGATAAAAAGATCCGCGGACTTCACCAGAAAAAAACCCCCGCAGCCCGTGACGGTGCAGGCATCGTCCTTCACATCCACCGCAACGCCCAAAAGCCTCAGGCTTTCGATCATGCGTTCCGTATCGTCGGCCCGCAACAGCCCCGTAAGCGTTGTTCTCCCGTGCGCGAGCGCCGCAAGGATGAGCGCCCGGTTGGAAATGGACTTGCTTCCGGGGAGCCGCACGGTGCCCGAGGCGGCGGTGACGGCCGGTACGATGAGTTCAGGCGGAAAATCTTTCATGGCTCTCCTTTACTTCTTGGCGGGCACTTGCACCGTACGGCGGATGTGACTTGCGCGCGAGAAGATTTCAGTGAGCGTTTCGGCGTCCCCGGTGCGGATTGCTTCGTGAAGAAGTGCAAGTTCGGCCTGAACGTTTTCCAGGCTCTCAAGGAGCGCCCGTCGGTTGGCCAGACAAATATCACGCCACATCACGGGGCTTGAAGCCGCAATGCGCGTGAAGTCTCTGAAGCCAGCGCCCACAAAACGGAATTTTTCATCAGCTTCCGGGGTTTTGGCCATCGCGTCCACGAGCGCATAGGCCAATACGTGCGGCAGGTGACTTACCGCCGCAAAAATCCGGTCGTGCGTTTCAGGCGTCATCCGGAATAGTTTCGCCCCTACGGCTTCCCAGGCTTTTTCCCAGAATGCCACGGCCTCTAAATTCATGTCATCCGTGGGCGTTGAAATCACCTTGGCCCCCGAAAAGAGCGCGCTGTCGGCGTATTCAACACCGGGCATTTCGCCCCCAGCAATCGGATGCACCGGCGCGTAGCGCGAGAACCGTTCTCCCAAGGCTTTCCGGGCCGCGGCAATCACACCGCACCGGGTGGAGCCGACATCGGTCACCCAGGCCTCCTGCCGCATGGCTTCGGTAATCTCAGCAAACACCCCTTCCATCGCGAGAACCGGAACGGCAACCAAAATGCAGTCGGCATCAGACACAGCGTCGGCCACTTTTGCCGTTGCTCGGTCAGCAATCCCGAGGCTCACCGCTTTTTCTGCGGCACCCATGGAAATATCACAAGCCGTGACGGCGTCAACGACACCGGCCTTTTGAAAAGCCCAGGCGGCCGATCCCCCGATTAAACCCGTTCCGATTAACGCAAGACGCATCGCCCGTCTCCGCCTTAAATAAGCCCGAGCGCTTTGCGCGCGGCCTGAAAGGCTTCAATAAAGCGCGCGTTTTCCCGGGCGGTTCCCACGGACACCCTGAGCCAGTCAGGAAGCCCATAGCTTTTCACCGGCCGCACGATCACACCGCGCTTTAAAAGTTCGGTATTAAGTTCCGCGGTTTTGGGACCGGTCTGCGCAAGCACAAAGTTGGCGGTTGTCGGCAGGTAACGGATCTCCTGCTCCTTAAAGAAGGTTTCAAGCGTTTCTACGCCCGCGCGGTTTTCCTTGTAGACGCGCTCCAAAAACGCGGCGTCGTCAATGCAGGCCGCGGCCGCAGCCTGCGCGGCCGTATTCATGTTAAAGGGCGGCCGGATGCGGTTAAGCATTTCAATGAGCGCGGGCTGCGCAAGCGCAAAGCCGGATCTCAGGCCGGCAAGCCCATAGGCCTTTGAGAACGTCCGCGTCACAACGACGTTTGCATACTCTTTCACCCATTTCAGAGAATCAGTTCTCTCTTCAGGCGCGAGGTAATGGCAGTAGGCTTCGTCCAAAACCACAATGCAGTCGCGCGGGATCTTTGCCAAAAACGCATCAATCGCGCTTTCGGTTAAGGCAAGCCCCGTGGGATTGTTGGGATTGGTGATAAACACGAGCCGCGTTGTCGCGTCAACGGCTGCGGCAATGGCGTCTAAATCCACTGCAAAGTCTTTGGCAGGCACGCACACGCAGCGTGCACCGTTTTCCTGTGCGGAAAGCTCATAAACGGAAAAAGAGTACTGCGAGTAGACGCAGCTTGTTTCAGGCGTGAGCACCAGACGGGCAATGAGGCCCAGGATCTCGTCTGATCCGTTACCGCCGATCACCCAGTCGGGCGTGAGGCCAAAGTGCTTTGCCACCGCCTCACGAAACACACGGGCGTTCCCGTCGGGGTAGCGGGAGACTGACGTCATCACCGCTTCCACGGCTTTTCGCGCGCTCTCGGGCATCCCCAGGGGATTTTCGTTACTCGCAAGCTTCACAATTTCGTTGAGTTTGAGACCGTATTCCTTGGCGGTCTCTTCGATGGGTTTGCCCGCCACATACGGGGAAATCGCGGCAATGTAGGGCTTTACTTTCAATGCGTCATTCATGTTCTTTCTCCCTGATTTTTTTCCTGTTGCCGGACTTAATAATCTTTGGCCTGCGGGTAGGAGCCGAGCACCTTAAAGAAACTCGAAACTTCCTTCATTTCCGCCAGAGCCTGCGCGACCTTGGCGTCTGTAGCGTGTCCTTCCACATCCACAAAGAAGTTGTAGTCCCAGGCGCCGTTTCTTGCTGGGCGGCTCTCAAGCCGCATCATCGATACGCCGTTTTTCTCCAGGGGCTCGAGCGCATGAAAGAGTTGCCCCGCGCGGTTGGGAACCGAAAAGACGACACTCGTTTTGTCGCTCCCGGCACTTCCCTTAGCCGCCACCGCGTGCCCGAGCACCAGAAACCGCGTGCGGTTGCGGGGATCGTCCTGAATACCGGCCGAAACAATCTGTAGCCCATAGAGTTCCGCGGCGCGCGTTGCGGCAATCGCCGCCATCTTCGGTTTTTTGGAGGCCTCAAGCGCGGCTTCCGCATTACTTGCAGCCGGAATGGTTTTAACGCCCGGCAGGTGCGTGCCGAGCCACGCGCGGCACTGCGCCAAAGCCTGCGGGTGCGCCGAGACCACTTCAATGTCCTCTTTTTTCCCTGTGAAATTCATGAGGTTGTGCGCAATCGGAATGTGCACTTCCCCGATAATGGATAGGGGTGAGGAAAACAGAAGGTCCATCGTGCGCGTTACGGTCCCCTGGGAACTGTTTTCCACGGGGACGACCGCGTAAAGCGTACGGCCGGATTCGGCCGAATGAAAGACTTCGTCAATACTTTCGCAGGGGCGCGCCTCGATGTTGCTTCCGAACTGCTTTAACACCGCCATTTCGGTGAAGGTCCCCTGGGGACCCAGATAAGCAACCGACGGCCGGGCTTCGAGCGCCCGGCACGCCGACACAATCTCAAGGTAAAGCGTTGAGAGAACGGAGTCTGGCAAAAGGCCGCCCAGCCGGCGGTTTTCCGCGAGAGCCCGCTCCACCACCTCACGCTCACGTTCGGGGCGGTAGACGGGGGCCGTTCCCTTGGCTTTACCGACGGATTGCGCCAACTGCGAGCGCCGCACGATGCAGCCGACGATTTCGCGGTCCACGGCGTCGATTTCTTTTCTCAGGCGCTCAATTTCCTGTGTGTTTTCTGCTGTCATCGGCTGCTGTCCCTTGGTCTTGGATTATCCGTGCCGCGCGGCAAAGACGGTCATGAAATTGGCAAGAGCCTGCGCTGCCTCCTTGGGCTGCGCGTTGTAGAGCGACGCGCGGATGCCGCCCGCAAGGCGGTGGCCCTTAAGGTTGGTGAGCCCGGCGTCCGCTGCCTCTTTCACAAAAAGCTCCGTGAGCGCTTCTTCCGCGAGCGTAAAGACCACATTCATGCGGCTTCTTGCCTGCGGGGCAATGGTGTTGATATAAAAGCCGTCACTCTTGTCGATCACGTCATAAATGAGGCCTGAGCGCTCTTTGGCGCGGCGGTCCATTTCGGCAATGCCGCCTTCTTTTTTGAGCCACCGCGTCACAAGACACGCCATGTAAACCGCAAAGACGGGCGGCGTGTTGTAGAGGGAATCGGCCTTGGCGTGCACGGCGTAGTTGAGCATCGTGGGACAGGATTCCGGGGCGAGGCCCAGAAGATTTTTACGGACAATGACAACAGTAAGGCCCGCCGGACCGAAGTTTTTCTGGGCGCCCGCAAAGACCAGAGCGTGCTTGGCAAAGTCAATCGGGCGCGACAGGAAATTGGAACTCACGTCGCTTACCAGAGGCACACAGTCCGGCACCGGCGGAATGTAGTTAAATTCCAGGCCGTTTACGGTCTCGTTCTGGCAGTAGTAGAGGTAGGCCGCGTCGTTGGGAACCTTCACGACGTCCGCGGGCGGCACGCCGTGACCGTAGTCACTCGTGATCACATCCACGTGGCAGAACTTGGCGGCTTCGGTGGCGGCCTTCTTGGACCAGACGCCGTTAACGATATAAGTGGCTTCCGCAGCGGCTCCGAGAAGATTCAGAGGAACCATTGCAAACTGCAGGTGACCGCCCCCCTGCAGAAACAAAATATCGTGCGTTTCAGGGATTGCGAGGAGCTCTCTGAGGTTCGTCCGGGCTTCTTCATGAATCGCCGAATAGGTGGCCCCGCGGTGACTCATTTCGAGAATACTCATCCCCTGCCCGTGAAAGTTCGGCAGTTCACGCGAGGCTTCTTCCAGAACCTCCAGCGGCAGCACCGCCGGGCCCGCTGAGAAGTTATACACACGGTTCATAGAAATTCCGCGAGGAAACCCGCGTCTTCAGACGCGGGAGGAATCGCGGCCCTCCTTTCTCAGTTCAGTTAAAAACATCTTTCGCTTCTCAAGAAGCGAAAGTTTCTTGTAGGAAATACCGGCAGAAATCTTTGTACCGTTCAGACGGCGCACATCGAATGCACCCGAGGAGCGTCTGCCAAAAATAAAGCCGACTTCCCCTTTGCTCAGCACCTTGTCAAAGAGCCTGAAGCCGTGCACTAGGTACGGAGCCTGATGGCGCTTGCGCACACCGCCTTTGAGAATCGTCAGCTTGTGGATCTGGCGATTGTGGCGGCGCATCTGTTTCTGAAACAGGTATTCGCCCCGACGTTTTGCGTCGAGGACGCCAGCAATGCAGAAAGCGTCCGCGCAATGCGTCTTCGGCAAGCCCGCGACGATGCGCTTGTGTTTGGTCAGATACCCGTAGGTATTCGTGACAGGCAATTCGGGATGGCGCTCGCGCAGGCGGTTGAGCACCGTCCAACGCATGATGCCCATGAAAGTCTCTGCCCTGAAAGAAGCGCCGCGCCGGGGACTGAACTGCTTCAACTTGCCTGCGTGATACGCCTTGTGGCACGCCTCGCACAGCGTGATGAGGTTGCCCGGCGCGTCGCCTCCCGTTTTCCGACTCTCAATGTGATGCACGTTGAGAATCAGATCTTTCGATCTGCCTTTGCAGGCTTGGCAAACGTGACCGTCGCGGAAAAGAACGTACTCGCGCACGTTCCAGAATCCGAGCTGCTCGCCCTGCTGATAGTCCGCGCCTTCGACTTCGGGATTCTTGATCTTCTGAATGTCGAAGGATGCGGTTTCAATCACGATTTTGGTGATCGGAAGCACTCGGCAAACCGCTTCAATGCGCGATATGTGCGCCTGAATGCGGTTCTCCACGGACGGCGCAAGCCAACCCTTGTGCTTCGATCGAACGCGATTATCAAAACGCGGCGCACGGCAGCGGGTCTTGCGGTTGCGTCGGGCGCGGCGAAGTGCCAAGCGATCCGAGAGCAAGCCCGTCACGTCCTGCCGCAGTTCGACCTCGGAAGCCAACAACTCTTCCTTGGCGGTCGTTGCGCTCAGGCCGACGTGCTTGTAGCCCGCATCCACACCCAAGGTGATCGGCTGCTTGGTTTCGCCCGTCGGCACCGTCAGTTGAATCACAAAGGGCGTTCGGCGCACAGGCACGGCCTTCCCGGCCCGAAGGAGCTTACGCGCCTTGGGCGGGGAGCACGGCATGAGCGGTTGCCCGCGCATATTCAACACAAAAACTTTCAAAGTGTTCTCCATTGACGGATACCTCACGGGCTCCGTCTGCTCGACCTTGCGGTCGGTGGTGATCCTTCGCCAATGTTGGAAGGGGTTTGTTGTCTGAAGCACCGCTCCTACCTCTCAGAGCTTTTAACCGCAGACCGCAGAGCGCGGGACTAGGATCGACATCCCGCGGTGCCTGTTTGCGTCCCGTCTTGCGACGGAACGGATTCCCAACCAACGGAGTCCGTCCGAAAACGGACTGAGGCTAGTCAACCAAGACTTGTTGCCAAGCCTCTGACTTCAGTCAGGGGTAGTTGACGAGGTTTCTCCCTTCACGTTTACTCTGACTGACTGCCGCGGGTTAAAGCGTGACGTCCGCCCTGCAGTCGGCAAGCCGGCCTTTCGCCATGAAAGACCGGCTTTGGGGTTTACTTAGTTGTTGTCGGTAGTGTCTGACGGTGTGTCAGGTGCGGTCGTTTCGTTCTCCGCCGTTTCCTGATCCTCAGCACCCGTCTGAGCGGCTCCCCCTTCACCGTCACCCTCGCCGCCTTCGCCCTCGTTATCGAGGTCGTCTTCGGCCACGCGCACGATGTGAATGAGCCGGTCATCGCCCCTCACATCCATGAGCGTCACGCCCTGTGCGGCGCGCCCGGTGACACGCACGTCGGAGACGGGACTCCTCACGATGTTGCCCGACTCCGACAAGAACATCACGGAGTCATTTTCGTGCACGAGCACTGCCCCGATCACGCGGCCGTTACGTTCCGTCGTGGCAATCGCGATCATGCCCTTGGTGTTTCTGGCGTGACGCGTGTATTCGCTGATCGGCGTGCACTTGCCGTAACCGTTTTCGCAGGCT
Source organism: Duodenibacillus massiliensis (assembly GCF_928721995.1). NCBI lineage: Bacteria > Pseudomonadati > Pseudomonadota > Betaproteobacteria > Burkholderiales > Sutterellaceae > Duodenibacillus > Duodenibacillus massiliensis. The sequence goes on along the minus strand of NZ_OV788642.1, from coordinate 1,890,239 downwards.
GTGAGCACCATCTGCGTGTCGTCTTCAGCGACCAAAAGGGCAATCACACGGTCTTCGCCCTCAAGCCTCATGCCGCCCATACCGCGGGCCGTACGGCCGAGGCTTCTCACGCAGGCTTCATCAAAGCGCACGGCCTTGCCGGCGTCCGAAAAGAGCATCACATCGTGCTTACCGTCGGTGATGGCAACCCCTATCAGGCTGTCACCTTCATCGAGACTGATCGCAGCCTTGCCGGCGCGCTTCACCTGCTCGAACTCGGTAAGCGGTGTCTTCTTCACAACGCCCTTGGCGGTTGCCATAAAGACGAAGTGATCAGCCTCAAAGGCGGTCACAGGAAGCGCAATCGTGATCTTTTCTTCGGGCATCAACTGCAGAAGGTTCACGATCGCCTTGCCTTTACTCGCGCGGGCGCCTTCCGGAATGAGGTAGACGTCAAGCGAATAAACGCGGCCGAGGTTACTGAAGCAGAGCACCTTACCGTGGGTGTTGGCGACAAACACCTGTTCAATGACATCGCCTTCCTTCATCTTCGCAGCGCGCTTACCCGTGCCGCCGCGCTTTTGTTCACGGTATTCGGCGAGCGCCAAGCGCTTGATGTAGCCCTCACGCGAGAGCGTCACAACGACGTTTTCGTTGGCGACAAAATCGAGGGGATTGAAGTTCGGGTCGCTTGAATTATCGATTTCAGAGCGGCGCGCGTCGCCCCACTTCGTCTTCAACTCTTCAAGTTCCGCGTCCATGATCGCCATCACGCGCTCGGGGCGCGCGAGGATATCCAGAAGATCCGCAATCTGAGCGTGGCATTCGCGGTATTCGTCGTTTAATTTGTCCTGCTCAAGGCCCGTCAATTTCTGCAGCGCCATCTGCAGAATCTTGTCGGTCTGAACGCCGCTTAAGTGGTAGCGCCCGTCCTTATCAAGCCCGCAACCGGCTTCCGCGTCTTCGGGCATATAGGCCGACGGGTCACCAACACCGGTGAGAAGCGACGTGACGAGCGCCGATTCCCAGGCGCGCGCCATGAGCTGCTGCTTGGCAATTGCAGGGGTCGGCGCCGTCTTAATGACGTTTAAGAACTCATCGATGTTGGACAAAGCCACCGCCTGGCCTTCCAAAATGTGGCCCCTCATACGGTTTTTGTTGAGCCTGAAGATCGTGCGGCGGTTTACAACCTCGCGGCGGTGTCTCAAAAACGACTCAATGATCTGACGGAGGTTTAATAGGCGCGGCTGGCCGTCCACGAGCGCCACCATGTTCATGCCGAACGAGGTCTGCAGCATCGTGAGCTTATAGAGCTGGTTGAGGATCACCTCACCAAAAGCGCCCTGCTTAAGTTCCATCACGATGCGCACGTTCTGCGACGACTCGTCACGAAGTTCCGAAATCCCTTCGATCTTCTTGTCGTGCATCAGGCGGGCGATGGTTTCAACGAGCACCTTCTTATTGACCTGATACGGGATGTCGTCAACGACCAGAACCTGGCGCCCGGTCTTCGTTTCTTCGTAGTGCGTGTGCGAGCGGATCACAACGCGCCCGCGCCCGGTGCGGTAGCCCTCGTGCACGCCCTTGAGACCAAAGATGATGCCCCCCGTGGGAAAGTCTGGAGCGGGCATCTTGGCAATCAGTTCGTCAACACCGGCGTCCGGGTGGTGCAGAAGATGGCGGCACGCGTCCACGGTTTCTCCGAGGTTGTGCGGCGGGATGTTCGTTGCCATACCGACCGCAATACCCGCAGAACCGTTTACCAACAGGTTCGGAAGTTTCGCAGGGAGCACCACCGGTTCTTTTTCGGAGTTATCAAAGTTCGGGACAAAGTCGACGGTGTCTTCCTCAAGGTCGTCCAGCATGGAGTCCGCAATCTGCGCAAGACGGCACTCCGTGTAACGCATGGCCGCCGCCCCGTCGCCGTCAATGGAACCGAAGTTACCCTGACCGGAAACGAGCGGATAGCGCATCGAAAAGTCCTGCGCGAGGCGCACCAAGGTCTGGTACGCGGCCTGGTCGCCGTGCGGGTGGTACTTACCGATCACGTCACCCACAACACGCGCGCACTTTTTAGTGGGGTTATTGAAGGTGTTGTTGAGCTGGTGCATCGCGTACAGAACGCGGCGGTGCACGGGCTTAAAGCCGTCACGCACATCAGGAAGAGCACGGCCCACGATCACACTCATGGCGTAATCGAGGTAAGCCTGCTTCATTTCCGTTTCCAGCGTCACGGGAAGCGTTTCAAGGGAATAGGAAATCGGCATGCCGTTGGCTTCGCCGTCGTTGATCGATCCGCTTTCGTCGTGATTCTGATTGTCGTTGGTGTCCTGATCCATACTGAGCTCTGTTTGTGTCTGACAACCCTAAAAATGCCGGAAAAGATTCTTTGCCGGCGGAAAACGATTCATTTTACCGTTTTAGCCCGCGTTTCTCCTCACCCGTTTCCGCGTCCGTAAGGCCCTCAAACAGGGCTTCACCGTTGAAAAGTGAGACACGCAGACTGTGCCGACACACAAATCAGGCCGATTTCTACCACATTGGCCATTTTTTAGGGCACAATGGCATAAGTCAGAACTATATCTGCCGCAAGCGTAGCACTGCGCCCGCGGCTCATCTTCCCGTTTTTCGGGTCCGGCGGCCGTATTTCCCGCCGGTGTGTGGACGCTGCAAACAGTGCCTATTTTTTGAAGGAAAAGGAAATGAAAACTTCTGTCAAGATCGGCGGTCTGATTGCCGCGGCTTTGATTGCGACGACCGGTGTTAGCACGGCTGCTCCCGTGAACCCCTACGTTGTCAATTCCACCAACGCCACCGTCATGAATCCGTTCGGCCTTTGCTGGCGTACAGGTTTCTGGACTCCGGCTCTGGCTGAACAGGCCGGTCCCGAAGGCGCCGGCTGCACCTGCGACAAGGACATCCTCTCCGCGGAAGCCTGCGGCAAGACCGCTGCGGCTCCGGTGACCGCTCCCACAACCGCCAAGGTGACGCTTTCCGCCGATATGCTCTTTGGCTTTGACAGCGTGAACCTCTCCGCTGCCGGTCAGGTTCTTCTTGACCAGCTCGTGAGCCGTATGGCCGGCATGGACCTCGAAGTCGTGCTTGCCACCGGTTACGCTGACCGCCTGGGCTCCGAAGCCTACAACCAGAAGATCTCCCTCGCACGCGCCGAATCCGTGCGTGACTACCTCGGCATGAAGGGCGTTGACACGACCCGCATCCAGACCGAAGGCCGCGGCACCGCTGATCCGGTTGTTGACTGCCCGAATCCCAGCAAGGCCGGCGACATCAAGACGAAGGCTGATCTCATTGACTGCCTCGCCCCGAACCGCCGCGCTGTGATCGAAGTGATCGGTACGCGTACTGTTGAATAAGAGACTGTTTCAGTTCTCTAAACAGTAGAATTCAAGCCTGCCCCGGGCGCGTCCTGCGGCGGGCTTTTCTTTTATCAGCATTTAACCCTTCGGCAACACTATGCGAATCGGCGTCACCTGTAATTGCTTTGCACGATCCGGCGGAATGGAGCAGTACGCTCTGAACCTGATTGAAGCCTGATCCGAAAAGGGCATACACCGGTCATTTTCACCATGTCGGCCGATCCGACGCTGCCGGCGTACCCGCATTGCGAAGTTCACGTCTGCCCGATGAACTGGCGATGGCTGCCAAACAAACTCCATGTCGCGTACTTAATTCCTGGCTTCGTAAGGAAAAAGAACGGACTGAAGTCGCCTTTACCATCGCCTGCTGCCTTTCGGGCTCGGCTGAGATCGTTGTCTGCGGGGGCAACCACATCGGCTTTTTAAAAGCGATGGGCCGCACGCCCTCTTTCTGGGACAAATGGATCATTAATCTCGAAAAACGGGAATACGCCGAATGTAAGTTTGTCGTGGCGCACGCCAACACGATGAATATTGAACTGCAGAAGTACTACGGGCTGCCCGCAGAGAAAATTGCCGTCATCTATCCGCCCCAGACCTTTAAGCCCTTGACTGCTTCCATGGATAAAGCAGCCTTAAGGGAAGAGTTCGGGCTCCCGAAAGACAGAACCCTCTTTCTCTTTCCCTCCTCAAGCCACAAACGCAAGGGCTTTGAACTGCTGAAAACCTACTTTGAAAAAACGGAATATCCGGAAACGCTCATCGTTGCCGGGCGGCCTGTGAAGGGCGAGTACAAAAACGTCAAGTACATTGGTTTTTGCAAAGAAATGCAGAAGCTCTACCAGGCCTGCGACTACACCATTCTTGCGAGCTTTTACGATCCTCTGGGAACGGCGGGGCTTGAAAGCGTCTGGAACGGCACGCCCTCCATCATGGGCAACACCATCGGGTGCTGCGAGGTTTTGGACAGCCGGTCGCTGAGAAGCTTTGACGTGCATTCGCTCAAAGCCTTAAGCGACGTGATGGAAGACGTAAGAAAAAATCCCATCAGACTTGAGCCGCCCTATCAGCAGTACATTGATCCGGTCTGCATGCAGACCATTGATCAGCATGTTGACCAGCTCGTCCAAATCGGCGAGCGACTTCTTAAGGGCGAGACTCACCCCGGGCATTAACACGCCCTTATAAATGAGGGGCCCGAAGTACTCAGCGGGCCCCTTAGAACAATTAAACAGCCGCTTCGCCCGTTTCACCGGTGCGGATACGGATCACCTGCTCCACATCAAACACAAAGATCTTGCCGTCACCGATCTTGCCGGTGCGGGCGCTCTTTTGGATGGCTTCAAGGCACCGCTCGACGAGGTCATCGGCGACAGCGGCTTCAATCTTTACCTTGGGCAGAAAATCCACCACGTATTCGGCGCCGCGGTAAAGCTCCGTGTGCCCCTTCTGACGGCCAAAGCCCTTCACTTCCGTCACGGTAAGGCCGTTCACACCGATGTCAGCGAGTGCCTCACGCACTTCATCGAGCTTAAAAGGTTTGACGATAGCGACAACGAGTTTCATTTTTTATGTCCTCAAGGAAAATTAAATCTTTGCTGTAATCGGAAAGCGCCAGTCGCGGCCGAAGGCAAGCGCTGAAACTTTGGGGCCCGGCGGGCTCTGGCGCCGTTTGTATTCATTTCTGTGAATCAATGTCACGATGCGGTGCACGAGACTCTCGGGTAACCCTGTTTCTCGGGCAATGGTCTTTTCATCCTCGCGCTTTTCCATGTAGCGCGCAAGAATGGCATCGAGTTCTGCGTAATCCGGAAGCGAATCCTGATCGGTCTGCCCTTCGCGGAGCTCAGCGCTCGGCGCACGCGTAATGATTGTTTCAGGGATGAGTTCAAAACCCGCTTCCCTGTTGATTTCTCGGGCCAGAGCCCAGACACGGGTCTTAAAGACATCCTTAATAGGCGCAAAGGACCCCGCCGTGTCGCCGTAGAGCGTGGAATACCCCACGGCCGTTTCGGACTTGTTTCCTGTTGTGAGCACCAGCTGCCCGAACTTGTTGGAATAAGCCATAAGCAAAACACCGCGGATTCTGGCCTGCAGGTTTTCTTCGGTCACATCGGGCTTTCGATCTTTGAAGTCCGCGGAGAGCTCTGAGACAAAGGCAGCAAAAAGCGGTTCAATGGGCCGCACGACGTAGTGGATGCCGAGGTTGGCGGCAAGCTTCTCTGCTTCCGTGACACTTAAATCCGCCGTAAACCGTGTGGGCATCATGACGGCGTGCACGTGCTCTGCCCCCAGTGCTTTGACAGCTACTGCTGCCACCACGGCGCTGTCAATGCCGCCGGAGAGCCCGAGCACCACGTCCGTAAAGCCGCTCTTTCTCACGTAGTCTCTCACGGCCAAGGTGAGCGCCTTATAAAGCTCGGATTCCGGAGTTTCTTCAGGAGCCGCAACCGGTTCATAACTGTGAGCCGTCTCAAAAACGGCGAATTCCTCGTCAAACGCCGTAAGGCGCAGGCCGATCGTTCCTTGATCATCGGAAACAAAACTCGCGCCGTCAAAAATGAGTTCGTCCTGCCCGCCCGTGCAGTTGACGTAAATGAGGCCGAGCCCTGCGGCTGCGGCATGTCCTACGACAGTGCGTTCCCTCTGACGTGCCTTACCCGCTTCGTAGGGGCTCGCGTTACAGGCAACAAGGATCTCGGCGCCCATCGCTTTAGCTTTTTGAGCGACGTCCGGGTACCAGAGGTCTTCACAGATGCAAAGGCCGACTTTGACGCCTTCGACCGTTACGACCGTTGTGTTGTTGCCCGGCGTAAAGATGCGGGTCTCGTCAAACACACCGTACTCTGGAAGATGCTGCTTGCGGCAAAGGGCCTCGATGCGGCCTGCTCTGAGGACCGCAATGCTGTTAAAGCGATGTCCCTCTGCGACTTCCGGCACGCCGACCAGGACCCCTAGATCCGGGAAGTCTGCGAGTTTTTCCGCCAGCCGCTGAAGTTCCGCCCGGGCCTTCGCGCAAAAGTCGTCTCTTAAAAGCCAGTCCTCCGCGGGGTAGCCCACAAGGCTCATTTCGGGCGTCACAAGAAGCGAGCAACCCGCATCGGCCGCCTTTCGGGCCGCCGACAAAATTTTCTCAGCGTTTCCCCTAAAGTCACCGACTTTTGGGTTCATCTGATAGAGCGCGCACCTTATCGGTTCTTTGGTCTGCATGGCGTTTTGTGAAAGAAGTCTCAAAGCAAACAACGGCACAGATGACACAATAGCGAAAAGCCCGCCACAAACAAAGAAAACGAGAATTCTCTGTTCGCCGCGGGCTTTACCGGGAGCTCAAAACCGAAAATTAAGCGGTCTTGGGCTTCACGTCCATTTCTTCGTAGGCTTTGGCACCGGCCATGATGAGTTCTTCGGCGTCCTTGGCAGTCTTCCAACCCTTCACCTTCACCCACTTACCCGGTTCGAGATCCTTGTAGTGCTCGAAGAAGTGACGGATCTGATCGAGTTCGTCTGCGGGAACGTCGTCAGCGGACTTCCAGGTGGAATAACGCATGCAGACCTTGTTAACGGGCACTGCAAGGATCTTCCAGTCAATACCGCCTTCGTCTTCCATCACGAGAACGGCGATCGGACGGCAGCGGATCACTGTGCCGGCGGTAAGCGCAAAAGGCGTCAGAACACACACGTCAACCGGGTCACCGTCATCGGCAATCGTCTGCGGAATGTAGCCGTAGTTGCAGGGATAGCGCATTGCGGTACCGACGAAGCGGTCCACGAAAAGGGCGCCGGACTCCTTGTCCACTTCATACTTGATGGGATCGGAATTCGCCGGAATTTCAACGATCACGTTAAAGTCATGCGGCACATCACGGCCGGCAGTCACTCGGGCAAGACCCATTTTTATGACACTCTGCTAAAAAATTCTGTGAAAGAAACGCATCCGGCCCGTCAAACAAGGCCCCATAAAAGATGATGCATTCCGAAAGGGGGCGTATTTTAGTGCAAAAGGCGCCGCAACGGAAAAAAGGAACCTGTAATTACAGGCAATTTCGCAAATTTCCGTTGCACCGCCTTACGCGTAAAGGTTTGCGCAGATGTGGCCTCTCACGCGCTCATCGTCCGTCCCGGTGATTTCGATGTGCTCGAACCCTGCTTCTTTTAAGCGCTCAGCACAGCGGGGATGAATCGTGACCGCGGCGCCCTTTAAGAACCACTCGCGCGCGCCGGGCACAACCTTTACGGCATGAAGCATCGTTGCAACTGAGTCGGAACTCGTGAGGTACACGATGGGAGACGGACCGTTAACGGCCTTTTCCAGATCCCGGATCTGCCGGGGATTCAATTCAATCGGCACTCGCACGTAGCAGGCAAGTTTTTCGACGTCGGCTCCGAGCGCAATCAGCTGGTCGCTTAACCACTCGCGCCCGGTCTGCCCGCGCGCAATCAAAACGCGCATCGGAACGCCCGTCTTTTTAACGAGCGCAAAAAGCGCTTCGCTGCCGGAGTGCTCAGCGTCACCCTTGGGGAAGAGAACCTTGACGTCGTCGCCCCAGGCTGCCTTAATGACTTTAGCCGTACCTTCACCGACTGTGGCAAGCGTAATGTGCTCGGGCCAGCGGCGCACCCAATGAGCGACCGCAGCGACTGCGGCAGGAGAGGCCATCACCACCATCTGGACGTCATCGAGATGCGCAAAGCGGTCCGAAACGATGTCCTGATCCTCGGGTAGCGTGATCGTGAAAGCGGGCCAGCGCCAGACTTTCTCAACGCCGTCGGATTCCAAAAGATCGGCCAGCCGGTCGTTTGCCGCGCCGGGGCGCGTCAGAATCACCGGCCGCTGCTTGTTTTCAACAGAACTCCCTGACATTCTTCTCTGTGTTTGGATTGTTAACGAGCTTCTGACTCAGGCGTCCGTTTCTCTGAGAACTTTCTCAAGAAGCGCACGCGCACCCTGCTTTTCGAGTAATGCCACAACCGTGGCGGCAAGGCCCTCGGGATCGGCAAAGGCGCCTCGGGCCTCGGCCCGGATGCATTCCCCGGTGCGGTGGTCGCCTACGTGCGCTCTGAGCCACAACTCGCCCTTATCAACAATGCAGTAAGCCGCCAAAGGCACCTGGCAGGAGCCACCCAGCGCGCGAGAGACAGCGCGCTCGGCCATCGTACAGGCACGGGTTTCGGTGTCGTTTAAAAACTGAAGGGCTTCAAGGATTGCCTTGTTGTCAGCCCTCACTTCAATACCCAGGGCGCCCTGCCCCGGCGAAGGAAGACTCTCAGCCGGTTCAATGAAATGGCGGATACGATCCGATAAGCCCAGACGCTTTAAGCCGGCACCTGCCATCACGAGCGCATCAAAATCACCCCGATCGAGCTTCGAGAGGCGCGTACCGACGTTACCGCGGATCGAAGCCACGTTTAACTTCGGAAAGCGCGAACGGATCATGAGTTCACGGCGAAGGCTCGCGGTTCCGACCTTGGCGCCGTCCGGCAGGTCTTCAAGACGCTCGTACCTGGGGCTTACAAAGGCGTCACGCGGATCTTCGCGCGTACAGACTGCGGCAAGCACGAAGCCTTCGGGGAGCTCCATCGGCACGTCCTTTAAGGAGTGCACGGCAAGGTCTGCTTCACCCGCAAGCATCGCGGCTTCGAGTTCCTTCACAAAAAGGCCCTTGCCGCCCACCTTGGAGAGGGTCTTGTCAAGGATCTGATCGCCGCGGGTGGTCATACCGAGAATATCCACCTGCGCCTTCGGATAGTGCTTTCTGAGCCTGTCCTGAATATGAAGTGCCTGCCACATCGCCAGCGGACTTTCACGCGTGGCGATAACGCAATGCTGCAGATCAGCCATGAACCTTTTCTCCTTTGCTCTTTCTTTTTGCGCCGAGCCTTTCTGTACTCCGGACGCAGACAATTTAGGAATTGTATCAAGCCGTCATTGCGCAAACCTTACTGCCCGCGGCCCTGCGGAAAAGCACCTGCAGAATCTTCCCGTGATACGGTCAGAAGCACAAAATTCCACAGCTGATCAGGCAATTACACCTAGTTTTGATCGGGTGCTTTTTGCTAGAATGCGCGTTTTTCCACGGATTTTGACCGGATTACCCCGGCCGCACAATCCCTTACCGCGGCAATACGCCGCACACTGCCGGACTCTCCGCTATGACTCAAGAGCACAACAACTCCGCCGATCCCCTGCACGCCAAGAAAGAAGCTTGGTCAGGCCGCTTCTCTGAACCCGTTTCCGAGTTCGTGCTCCGATACACGCAGTCGGTGAGTTTCGATAAGCGCATGGCGATGGCCGACATTCAGGGGTCGCTCGCGCACGCGGCAATGCTCGCAAAGTGCGGCGTCATCAGCGAACAGGATCTTGCCGACATCCGCCGCGGCATGGCCACGATCACCGATGAAATCAAGACCGGCAAGTTTCTCTGGCAGCTTGAGCTCGAAGACGTGCACCTCAACATTGAAGCGCGCCTTACGGCCCTGATCGGTGACGCCGGCAAACGCCTTCACACGGGCCGCAGCCGCAACGACCAGGTGGCTACCGACATTCGTCTCTATCTGAGGGGCGAAATCGATGAGATCATTCGGTTGCTCGATCACCTTCAGGAAGTACTCGTTGCGCAGGCCCACAAGGAATACAACACGATCATGCCGGGCTTTACGCACATGCAGGTGGCGCAGCCCGTCACGTTCGGGCACCACATGCTTGCCTACGTCGAAATGTTTGAACGCGACCGCGAGCGTATGTCTGACCTCCGTCACCGTGTGAACCGCTCGCCCTTAGGCGCTGCGGCTTTAGCCGGCACCACCTACCCCATTGACCGCGAGTACAGTGCAAAGCTCCTCGGGTTTGAAGCTGTTGCGCAGAATTCGCTGGACGCCGTAAGCGACCGCGACTTCGGCATTGAATTTACTTCGGCCGCGAGCCTCATCATGGTGCACATCTCGCGCCTGTCCGAAGAGCTCGTCTACTGGATCAGCCAGCCCTTCTCCTTTGTGAAGCTCCCCGACCGCTTTACGACGGGGTCTTCGATCATGCCGCAGAAGAAAAATCCGGACGTCCCCGAAACCGCCCGCGGCAAGTGCGCGCGTGTGGTGGGCGACCTCATCTCCATGGCCATGCTCATGAAGGGGCTGCCTCTTGCCTACAACAAGGATCTGCAGGAAGACAAGGAACCGGTCTTTGACGCAATTGACACCGTCAAAGACACGCTGCGCGCCTTCATCGAAATGATGGCGGGCGTCGTCCCCAACCGCGAACAGATGCGTAAGGCTGCGGCGGCCGGTTACCCCACCGCCACAGACCTTGCCGACTACCTCACCCGCCGCGGCGTACCGTTCCGTACCGCGCACGACATCGTGGGGCGCGTCGTGCGTCACGCCTCCGAAGCGGGCTGCGACATTGCGGAACTCTCGCTTGACGATCTCAGAAGCTACAGCGACGTAATCACCGATGACGTCTATAAGGTTCTCACGCTTGAAGGGTCTGTTGCCGCACGCAACCACGTGGGCGGCACGGCTCCCAACCAGGTCTTAAAGCAGGTGGAGCGCTGGGAAGCGATCTTTAAGGATCGCCACGCCAAAGGCGAAGCGTAAGAAACGTTTCGGCTGAAAACGCGAAAGCCCGGTTTTGACGCCGGGCTTTTTCATGGCTCCAACCTCTAGCGTCCACCCTTTAAAATACCCCCGTTAATTCGAACTCTGACTGCCGCCTGCGGCCGATACCGATGCCCCGCCCCTTCAATGCGCCGACGCTCTTTTCCTTTTTCATAAAACCTGTCGTCTTTTTCCTCGGTTTTCTTCTGATCCTGACAGGGATCCGCTGCTTTTTTTTCACGGAATTCGGTTCAGGCACCCTGACGTGGGATGATTTTTCGCCTGCCTTTTGGATGGGACTGAGAATTGACGCACGATGGCTTTCCATGCTGATGCTTCCGGCCTGGGTACTGTGGCTTTTCGGTGCACGCTTTAAAGCCTGCCGTACGGCATCCGTTCTTTTGGGACTCTTGGGCGGCGGCGTAATGCTCTTTTTGGGATTCGTCAACGTTGAGTTTTTCCGCTTTTACGGCACCCCCATCTCCACCGTCATCTTCGGACTTTTTCAGGACGACACCAACGCCATTATTGCTACCCTGGTTTCCGATTGGCCCATCCTGCAGTACAGCCTCTTCTTTTTAATCTGCACGCTGCTGCCGCTTGTCTTGGCGTGGTACCCCGGCGTCCGGTACACCCCCGGCGGATGGATCCGCTTTTTTTCCGCGGCTGCTTTACTTTCCGTAATTCTTGGGGTGATGCTCAGAGGAAGTCTCAGTACCTTTCCGCTTCGCTATGAAAATCTCGCTGTCTCAACGCACCCTTTCATCAATCAATGTGTTCCCAACGGTGCCATCGGGCTATATGAAGCATGGAAAGGGCAAAAGGCACTGTCGTTTAATGACGGCCCGGAAGGAGGCCTGAAAAAACTGGGCTTCCCCGACATCAATGCCGTCAATAAGGTACTCGGCGCCCCTGAGTCCCGGTCGGTTTCTTCTGCTCCGGCGGTCAAGCCCCACGTTGTGCTCGCTGTAATGGAATCCATGGGCCGAGACGAATTTGAAGCGCATGTCCCCGGAAAAAACAACATGCTCGGAAGGCTGAGCGGTGAACTCGATGACGCCTGGGTTTTCCGAAACGGACTCACAATCGGCAGCGGAACATTTCCGGCACTGGAAGGCATCTTGTTTGATACGCCCTATACGCCGCTTTCGCAGAGCCGTTACGGACACAAACCTTTCCCGTTTGCCAAAGTCATGGCCTTTAAAAATGCCGGTTACAAAGTCGTTTTCCTGAGTGCGGGCTCTGCCAACTGGCGCGGCCTTAATGAAACACTGCCGCTGCACGGCTTTGACAAGGTGTTCGGCGCCTCCGACATCATGGCGGCGTTTCCTGAAGCCCAAACCGGTACTTGGGGTGTCGGTGACGAATGGATGTTTAAGTACGCCCGGAAACTGCTCGCTCAGTCAGACGCAGTAAAACAACCTTTACTTTTGGTTTTATTGTCCACGACCAATCACCCGCCGCACAAAGTACCGGACGGGCGTGCGTCACTGCCCGTGGATCCGGATCTGCTCCCTGCGGTTATTGTCCGGGACAAAACCAAAGACGAGTTTGTTCAGGAACTCAGAACCTATCAATATGCAACCGACTGGCTGGGCTGGTTTATCGGTGATACCCGCAAATCAGGGCTTCTTTCAAAAACGATCATTGCTGCAACGGGCGACCATAATGCCCGCTTTACCTATCCTGCAGCCGGGGCGTGGCATCATCACCTCGGGGTCCCTGTGCTTTTTTGGGTTCCCGAAGCGGTCAGAACCCCCTTAGGAGATGTTGACCAAAACCGCTGGGTCACACAACGGGACATCTTTCCGACTTTGATCGGATTATCACTCGGGCAAACTCCGGCCGCTGAAGACGGCCAGAACCTCGCCCGGCCGACAAGAAAATTCACCTACGGCTTTTTCGGTATCGGCAAATACGGCTTTTCCATCGGACCAGCCGGCATTGCCACCGTTGAAGAAGCAGGAAAAACAAATTGCTTCCGGTTCAGCAGCGACGTACTCAAACCCGCCGTGTGCACAGATACACTCCGGGCGCAGGCAAGATTCAGTGCTGCTCAGCGCGCCAAAGTGGATTGGAATATCCGGTCGGCCCTGCTGAAATAAAAAGGAATCTCTCAGAACGAGCTCTGTTGTCTCAACACCAGAGCTCTTCCTGCCGGTCTGTACTCAGAAATCGGCAAGTCCAGCAGCACACAGCGCAAGAACCACGATACCGAAGACAATACGGTACCAGCCGAACACGCGGAAGTCGTTCGTACTCACAAAGCGCAGCAGCCACCGTACCACAAGGATGGCGGAGAAAAAGCTCACCACAAAGCCGATGGCAACGGACGGCAGCACATCAAAAGAGAGCACCTCACGGCTTTTATAGAGGTCGTAGACCGTTGCGCCGAAAATCGTCGGGATCGCAAGGAAAAACGAGAATTCCGTTGCAGCCTTGCGCGAGAGCCCCAAAACAAGTCCCCCGATAATCGTTGCACCCGAGCGGCTGGTGCCGGGAATAAGGGCAAAACACTGCATCAGTCCCACACCCACCGCGTCCTTCCAGGTCATGTCGTCCATGGAAGCCACGCGCGGCGCCTTGCCGCTTTTTTCATGAGCACGTTCAATCCAGAGAATCAGAATGCCGCCTACGATAAGGGCCGCTGCTACCGCCGCCGGATTAAAGAGGTAGGCTTTAATCGTTGAGGAAAGGAGTACCCCGAGGAAAGCCGCCGGAATAAAGGCGATCACGGTGTTCACGGCGAGCCGCTGTTCTTTCCCGGGCACAAAGAGGTTTCTCAAAATCGCGAAAATCCTCTCCCGGTAGTGCCAGCACACGGCAACAATGGCGCCCGCCTGAATTGCAATGTAAAAGGTGTCCGCGGAGGGCCCCGTGTGAAACCCGATGAGGTCACCCGCGATAATGAGGTGCCCGGTGGAACTCACCGGCAGAAACTCCGTGAGCCCCTCGACAATTCCTAAAAAAGCCGCCTGAAGCGCTTCAATCCACTGCATTCTCTATCCTCAGACCGTTTTGTTGGCGGGTTTAGCTTTGGCTTCACCGACAGCAGCCTGAGCGGCAACAGCGGTTGTTCCGGTACGCACGGCAGAAACGTCAGTCGGCTTGATATCGGCGCGGATCGGTGTTGCGAGCACCTTGTCAATACGGCGCCCGTCCATGTCGGCAACTTCAAACTTCCAGCCGGCCCAGCGCACAACGTCGCCGGTCTTCGGAAGCCGCGCGAGAAGCACCATCATCATGCCGGACAATGTGTTGTAACGCCCCTGCTCTTCTTCGGGCACCGCCTTAATCTGCAGGCAGTCCTTTAATTCGGGGACGGGAATGATGCCGTCCAAAAACCACGAGCCGTCGTTGCGGGGCACCGCCCAGGCGTCATCCGTCGTTGCGGGCTTAAATTCACCGGCAATCGCTTCCAGAAGGTCGCGCGGCGTAACCAACCCCACCACGCCGCCGTACTCGTCCACAACGAGCGCAAGTTGCGTATCCGTCACTTTGAACTGCTCCAGCAATTCCATCCCGGAAAGGGATTCCGGCACATAAGTGGCCGGCGTGAGGTTACTCATGAAGTCGGGTTTGCCGCCCTCAAGCATCTGCTGCAGCAGGGAGCGCGTCGTACAGTAGCCCTTGATGTCATCGAGGCTGCCGCTTGCGACAATCAGGCGCGAACTCATCGAAGTCTGCACCTTGCGGACGTTTTCTTCCTGGCTGTCTTCAAGATCGATCCATTCAATGTCCGCGCGCGGCGTCATCAGCGACCCCACCTGACGGTCGTCTAAACGGAAGACGTTACGCACCATATCGCGCTCAGACATGTCGATGACGCCTGATTCACTGCCTTCTTCAATCATCGCGTGAATTTCTTCTTCCGTGACGCTTGCCTGGTCTTTCCCGGACTGACCGAAAAGCTTGAGCATGCCTTCGGTGGAAACGGAAAGAAGCTTCACAAAGGGACTCATCACGACGGAAAGGAGCTTCAAAGAACCCGAGACACGGCAGGCAACGGTTTCGGGATTGACCTGTCCCAGGCGCTTGGGAACCAGTTCACCGAACACAATGGAGAAGTAAGTGACAAGCACCACCACCGTCACGATGCCGATGAGTTTTGAAGTTTCCGGCGAAATGCCGAAGCCCATCAGAAAATCCGCAAGGGGTTTTGCAAGTGCCGACTCGCCCACAATACCGGAGAGAATGCCGATGGAGGTGATCCCCACCTGAATGGTGGAAAGCGCCCAGGTCGGGTCACTCTGGAGTTTCAACGCTGTATCGGCCCTCTTGTCTCCGTCCTCAGACATCACCTGCAGACGCGCACGGCGGCTCGTGACGAGCGCAATTTCGCTCATCGCGAAAACGCCGTTCATAAAAAAGAGAAAGGCCAAAACCAGGACATCAACCCAGCTACTCATACGACGATGATCTCAAAGGAATAAATCAGAAAAAGCGGATGATAAAAAATCCCGGCGCCAAATGGCTGACAGAAGCGCCATCCGCACCGGGTTTTCTTGTTTCTTAATGCAATCAGAAGGGGAGCTTGAACCCGGGGGGCAGCGGCAACCCCGCCGTGGCTTCCTTCATCTTCTGCTGCGAAAGGGCCTCGGCCTTGTGCGCTGCATCATTAATGGCAGCTGCCACGAGGTCTTCGAGCATTTCCTTGTCATCAGGATCGCCCGAAAGAAGCTTCGGATCGATTTCAACGCGCCGGGCTTCGTGCTTGCAGGTGATCGTGATTTTCACGGCGCCCGCACCGGCTTCACCGGTCACTTCAATGTTGCCGAGCTCAGCCTGAAGGCGCTCAACGTTTTTTTGCATTTTCTGGGCCTGCGCCAGCAGTCCCTGAATGTTTCCACGCATAAGTCTCTGTTTCCTTAATTTCAGCGTCCGTCATATCCCTCACCGAGGCATCAATGACTTTCGCCTGTAGTAGTTGCACGCATTTTTGCACAAAAGGATCACTTTTGAAGGCCGTGATCATCGCAAGACGCGCCTTTCGCCGTTCCGTTTCCACTAAAAGTGAGACGCTTGGCTCATCCTGAGATCTTTCCCGCGGCGCAAAATGCACGGCAAAGGGGTGTCCGAGCGCTTTCTCGATGGCCTCACGGATTTCCTGCTGAATGGCTTCGTTGACCAACGTCTGTGAGGCAACCGCCAGGAGCACGTGATGGTCATCGAGCTCATCCACGGCGCTTGAAGCGGCCACTTCTTTTGCCAGTCCCTTAAGACTGGTTCTGCACAGCAGTTCGCGCCAGTTAAGCAAAAGCGCCGAAGGGTGGACTTCCTGCGGAAGCGGTATCACCTCAGGGCTTTTGGTGTGCAGTGACTTAACCGGCGCCGTGCTCTCCCCCGTCGTCCTCCCAGGGCGGCGGCATATCCGAAATGTTGGGTTCGACAATGTCGGGTTCATGCACCGCCGGTGGTTCGGCGATTTCAGGAGCAACCTGCGGTTTAGGTTCTGCCGGCTGAACCGGCGCCGCAGCTGCAGCAGCGGTTGCCGCAGGAGTCGTTGCCGTTTCCTTCTTTTCCGGTACCTTAAGGCCGAGGCGCGTTCCCGCCGGCCTAAACGCCATCATCCGGAGAATGGCCATCGTAAAGCCGGCATATTCGTCCGGCGCGAGCGGCATATCGTTACGTGCCTGCTGTGCAATCTGGTAATCGAGCTGCACTTCTTCCGGGGTCATGGCTTTTGCCAGAGCCCTGATGCCGGCAGACGTCGTGTCTTCATCGTCCAGAAGTTCCGGCACACGCTGTACCAAAGCCACGCGGTGCAAAAGCCCCGCCATCGCCCGCACGGCTTCCGTGTAGGAAAGCCCTTCGGAACCCAACTTTTCGGCTTCAGCAAGCGCCGCCTGCGTGTTGCCGGAAGCCACATGCATCATGAGGTCAACAAGGGCCTCGTCCCCGATGACACCCAGCATTTCACGCACGGATTTAAGTGTCACGGGACCCGCTGCATAAGCAATTGCCTGATCCAGAAGGCTCAACCCATCGCGCATGGAACCGCGCGCGCATTTGCCGAGCAACAAAAGGGCTGATCGTTCGGCTTCGATTCCCTCTTGCTTGAGAATATTTTCCATGTGATCGGCCACGGCCTGCGGTGACATATTGCGCAAGTTAAATTGCAGGCAGCGGGAAAGCACCGTCATCGGCACTTTCTGAGGATCAGTTGTGGCGAGAATGAACTTCACATACTCAGGCGGCTCTTCCAGGGTCTTTAACATGGCGTTAAAGGCATGTGTTGTGAGCATATGCACTTCGTCGATCATGTAGACCTTGTAGCGGCCCTGCGTGGGAGCGTACATCGCGCGCTCCAAAAGCGCGGTCATCTCTTCAACGGAGCGGTTGGAGGCCGCGTCGATTTCGATGTAGTCAACGAAACGCCCTTCGTCAATCGCCCGGCAGGCTTCGCACTTGCCGCAGGGGTGCGAGGTCACGCCCCCTTTGCCGTCTTCTCCCGTGCAGTTAAGGCACTTCGCAAGAATACGGGAGAGCGTTGTCTTACCCACGCCGCGCGTGCCGGTAAAAAGGTAGGCATGATGCAGACGGTTTTCGTCCAGTGCATGCTTGAGTGCCGCAACAACGGCATCCTGACCGACCATACTGTCAAAGTCATGCGGACGCCATTTGCGGGCAAGTACCTGGTAGCTCATGAAAACGATCCTGAAAGGGTGACCTCAGCAATACCCAGCAGACTGTGCGCCGAGTAACGGTTGCAGCGGAGAGTTTAAGGCACGCAACGGCCGATCGGCAGATTTTTGAAGATACAAAAACGGCGAGCCTTATCCTCGGCACTGAAAGACTTCCGCTGTGGCTGCTTCGTTCCCGACCTGACCAGGTTCACAGAGCTTTCATGCGAGGGGACCCGCCGAGCGCGCATTATATGTGAAAACTATTATTTCAACAATGGCTGAGCTGTACAAAAACAGCCAAACACTAGTGTTTTTCATTCATGCTATTGCTTGGCTCATTATTCAAAGAAAGCATTATCGAAACTTACTGATAGCCAATAAAAGCATTGAAAACCGAGCACCCTAGCTCAAACTAGAGATCAAACCATCCAAAACAATCCAAATTATTTTTACTTAAAACTATCTGTCGTTTTTTTCAAAATATCTCCTCCAAAAGTTTTCGGTAGTCAACTTCTCAAGTTGGGTTTCGTATTTCTTATTACAGCATCTGAATTTCATAAAAATTCTCACCCCCATACAAAAGTTCCGAAAAAATGACTTGATAATTTCTATTTTATTATGACGAAAGCATGTCATCACGCCCGCATCATTGTTATAACAATAGCAATCACGATAAAAACATGTTAACTTCCAAGTTAATGGCTGCCATTTTTTTACAAAAGCTCTGCTCCCTAAAAGAAAACGAGGCAACAATACACAATTTAAAGATATCTTTCTCATTGGCCCCATCCAAAAACGCTTCTTCAACATCTTCTGAGGAAACTCTATAAAGGGAATAACATGATCAAATGCAGGGATATCCTGCAACTCTCCTCTAAACTTCTCCCCCGTCATGTCTTCAGTAAATAGGTTAGTTTTACACAATATATCCTGATACGCTTTATAGGTTGCATAGGACAAAGCATAGTTATAAGAACCTACGCACCCTCTGTTTTGAGATACAAAAAGCCTGAACCAGGATCTCGCAGATGCTCTTTTGGCGTAAATTGAAATAATCAACTGAGAGCGAGCAGACAAATATTGCGTAAACACTGATTCCTTATTTGAAAAACTGTCAACCCATGTAGACACTCCGAGGAGCGTAATAATTTTTAAATTATTTTGCAGAGAAAAAAGAATATCATCACCACGGACAAAAAACGGAAAGGGATAGTGACTAATGGATTTCACAGAAAACGAAAAAAAACACCAGGCCCCATAATTAGCCGAGTACCCAAGGCTATCCATTACTGTTAAATCGTCAATAGAACCAGCATTTTTCTTTTGAAAAACACCAAAACCTCCTCGCTCGCTCCAACGCCCACCTGCTTCCAATACCGTGACAGGAAAATTCTCATCAAATAAAATTCCGCTTATGCCCATTGATCGATCATCAACAACATAAGACCAGTAAGCATAAGTTCTTTTAATACTTTCCTCATGGCAACTAGCATCATCATCCATAAAAAGACAATGGCTAAAACCATTATCTTTCAGATATAGCAAACCTCGAGCAAAGCCCCCCGAACCTCCAACATTTGTATTAGGTATCAAATAGACTTTGTCATTACTTTCCAGTTCATGCCTAGTCAAGTTTTTAGAATTATCAACTACCACCAAATAAATATTTGAATATCTCGTATCGTTTAAAACATCTTGGCAAATACGATGGACCGCAGGTATCACGCATTTTTTTCGATTGAAGTGTGTTATCACCAACCCCAACTTAATGTCTCTTCTAGTTGGTTCGTTTGTAAAAAAGCCACCACCAGATATCTCACCATCACTGATAGCTGTAACACCGACAAAAACCAGTCCTTGCTCCAGGTCTTCCCAAAACGGCATGTCAATGCAAGCCTCATCTGCTTCCAATGATACCTGGTGATCTCCCAACCAAAGAATCGGCTTATACGCCTTTTGCAAACCAAATCTGACGATAAACTTACCGCTACCTCTTATCTTCATAAAAACATGATTAATTCCACATTCTTTTTTCCATGTTTTTACTGACAAAGAATTGAAAAACGTATTAAATAATTCTTCCTGCCCCTTTCTAAAATACAGTGTTTTATTCCTTTTATCACAAACTGCATTGCCGCGGTAGAAAAGATCATGTGCTTCTATGCCTTGATCTTGTTCAAAAGTTATATTTTGGAGAATCATTTATTTAAATTTACTCAAAAAGGCAGGACAAAGAGCTTTTAATCTTTAGCTTGCAAAAAAGGAGAAGACGTATCCCGCCCTCTCCTATTTTTTACCACTGAATTATACCAAGGCTCTTTTTTGGTTATTGAGCACCGAACCACTTCTGATAGAGCTTCTGATAGGTTCCGTCCGACTTCATCGAGCGCAACGCATCATTGACTTTCGTTGCCACGGCTTTATTGCCCTTTTTTACGGCAAAGCCGAAGTACTCGGCATCAAGACGCGTCTTCTGAAGCGTCAGGCCCTTGGCTGCCTTCGGATTCTTCACCATGAAGTAGCCGATCACCGGACGGTCCGTGATGACGGCTTCACTGCCCCTCATCTTCAGATCCATGAAGGCTTCGGCGCCCGTATTAAAGGCCTTGATTTCAGCGCCCTTAATGGTCTTGGCAAGATCCGCGCCGGTCGTGCCGATCTGAACGGCAACAACCTTACCTTCGAGGCTCTTTAAGTCCTTGTAGGTACCGGACGATTCCGTGCGGACCAAAAGGCCCTGACCTGCCTGATAGTAAGGATCACAGAAGTCAACCTTCTTCTTGCGCTCTTCCGTGATGGTGATGCCGGATGCCGCGATATCAATCGTGCCGGAAAAAAGCGCCGGGATCAGACCGTCAAAGCCCATGTTGACGATTTTGACGTCGTAGCCCGCGCGCTTGCCGATTTCACGGATGAGGTCCATGTCAAACCCGACATACTCACGGGTGTGCGTATCCATGAATTCAAACGGCGCAAACGTCGGATGCGTCCCGACACGCAGTTCTTCGGCCGCCTGAGCAGCAAAAGACGTTACGGCTGCAGTCAACGCAGCGGCCACAGCAAAAAGTTTGTTTTTCATTGCAAGAAATCTCCTGCACAGTATGAGAAAGGAACAATCATCTTTGTCGCCTGCCCTGCAGTTATTCCCGCCTGCAGCACATCGGGATTCGTGAAGGAAATATCCATGCACGACCAAACTCTAATTTTGCCCTGAGTCTTCCCTCTTCTCCAATAGGCCTTTATCCCTACTTCAGCCTCACTGGGTCTACCGATGCTATAGGCTATCAATCTTGTCTGAGCCGCAGTTTTTTTGTATAGTGCATCTCACATTTAACGCATCGGGCCCGCATGCTTAAGAGCAGTTCCGTGAGCCCCTTGATTCGAGAGGTTCTGTCTGTCCCTGCTTATTCCCATACCTAGCGAAGAGCCGCAGCATTCATGGATTTCTGCGGAAATGCGCGATCAGGGCGCAGAAACGTCTCCCCAAATTCCATCTTTTTTACAGGACATCAAAAATGAGCGAAAACATCCGTGTCGTAAACGACTCCAACTTCGACGCCGAAGTCAAGCAGGTTGCCGACAAGCCCGTGTTTGTTGACTTCTGGGCTCCGTGGTGCGCCCCCTGCCGTATGCTCGGCCCGCTTCTTGAGGAAGCTGCCGACACCTACGCCGGTAAGGTTGTCGTTGCCAAGTACAACGTTGATGAAAGCAACCAGGTTGCCACCGAAAACGGCATCCGCGGCATCCCGACCATCCTCGTTTACAAGAACGGCGAAATCATCGGCCAGCACACCGGTGCCCTGGGCCGTGCCCAGCTCACCGCCTTTATCGAGCAGTACTGCTGATAAAATGTCACGGCGCCGTGCGATGCGGCGCCGTTTTCTTCCCGCCTTCCGGGAAGTTCCCTGCGTTAAAAATCCGCTTCCTCACACAGAAGCCGTATACGGCTTCTGAATCCGGATACGGCGGATTCACTCTTCCCTATTATCAAAAATGCATCTTTCAGAGCTCAAAACTCTGCACATCAGCCAGTTGCTTGACATGGCGATGGAGCTTGAGATCGACAATGCCCAGCGCATGCGCAAACAGGAACTCATGTTTGCGATTCTCAAAAAACGCGCCAAAGCCGGTGAACAGATTTTCGGCGACGGTACCCTTGAAGTCCTTCCCGACGGCTTCGGTTTTCTGAGAAGTCCCGATACGAGCTATCTCGCCTCCACGGACGACATCTACATTTCGCCCTCCCAGATCCGCCGCTTTAATCTGCACACGGGCGACTCCATTGAAGGCGAAGTGCGTACGCCCAAAGACAACGAACGCTACTTTGCGCTTGTAAAGGTTGACACCGTCAACGGTCAGGCACCGGAAGCCGTCAAACACAGGATGCTTTTTGAAAACCTGACGCCGCTTTTCCCCAACGTCCCGCTGCAGCTTGAACGCAACATGCGCGGTGAGGAAAACCTCACGGGGCGTCTGATTGACATCATTGCCCCGATCGGTAAGGGCCAGCGCGGCCTCATCGTTGCAAGCCCTAAGTCCGGTAAGACGGTTCTGATGCAGCACATCGCGCACGCCATTACCGCAAACCACCCCGACTGCGTTCTGATCGTTCTTCTGATCGACGAACGTCCGGAAGAAGTGACGGAAATGCAGCGCTCCGTCAAAGGCGAAGTTGTGGCTTCGACCTTTGATGAACCCGCCACGCGTCACGTCCAGGTGGCCGAGATGGTCATTGAAAAAGCCAAGCGCCTTGCCGAAAGCAAGAAGGACGTCATCATTCTTCTGGACTCCATTACGCGTCTTGCGCGTGCTTACAACACCGTGATCCCGAGTTCCGGCAAGGTCCTTACGGGCGGCGTTGACGCCAATGCCCTGCAGCGTCCGAAGCGCTTCTTCGGTGCTGCCCGCAACATTGAAGAAGGCGGCTCGCTCACGATCCTTGCAACGGCCCTGATCGACACGGGCTCGCGTATGGATGATGTCATCTACGAAGAATTCAAAGGCACCGGCAACATGGAAATCCATCTGGAACGCCGTCTTGCCGAAAAGCGTGTGTACCCGGCCATCAATGTGAACCGCTCCGGTACGCGCCGTGAAGAGCTGCTCCTCAAGCCCGACGTTCTTCAGAAGGTTTGGGTTCTCAGAAAACTTCTTTACGACATGGATGAAATTGAGGCAATGGAATTCCTTCTCGATAAAATCCGCAGCACGAAGAGCAACAACGAGTTCTTCGACATGATGCGTAAGGGAGGTTAGTTCCATGTCCAGTGTTTCCGCCGCGGCCCCAAATTCTCATTGGCCTTATCCGCGGTTTATAGCGCACCGCGGTGGCGGAACACTGGCTCCCGAAAACACGCTGGCCGGATTCCGGGAAGCTCGGCACTTCTGCTTTCAAGGTATCGAAACCGATGTCATGCTCACCGCGGACGGCGCTGCCGTCCTCTCCCACGACCCGGTTCTCGGGCGTGTCGTTAAGTCCGCATCCCCTGTTGCAAGTCTCTCGCTCAAAGAAATCAAAACGCTTGACGCGGGCTCACTGACCGCACAAAAATGGGCCGGAGAACGGATTCCGACCCTGGAAGAAGCGATTGAAACATGCGAAGCCAACGGGCTTTTCATGAACATCGAAATTAAGCCCGCGAGCGAAAGCGCAGCCCAGGCAACAGCTCAGGAAACCGTGCGGATTGTGAGGAAACTCTTTGCAGGAAAAAGCCTTCCCCTGCTTTCTTCGTTTTCAAGAAACGCCTTGGCAGCGGCTGCCGTTGAGGCACCTGAAATTCCGAGAGGACTTCTTCTTGAAGGGATCCCAACAGACTGGAAAGAAGCCTGCATGAAACTTGCCGTAAAGACGGTGCATCCCGACTGGCAGTCCGTTACTCCCGACTTTGTGGAAGAAGCGCATGCCATGGGGCTTGGGGTTATGTGCTACACGGTAGATTCACCGGACACTGCTGATGCGCTCTTTACTCTCGGCGTTGATGCGGTCTGCACCAACCGCCTCGACCTCTTTGCCGACTGCCGTTAACCCGCCTCAGAGCCGCTGAGGATTTCCCGATTCAATGAAGAAGAAGGATCCGGGATAAAAGCGCCGCACAATGAAACGCTCGTCGGTTCTCGGACGCTTGATGATGTCTTTGGCACGGTCTTTCAGAAGCGGCTGATACTTCTTGTCATCCACGTCAAAACGCAGCAGCTCAAAGCGGCAGACCATCGATTTTCCGGCGGTTACAGGCATGTGCCCGTAATAGGAAATAAGGGACGCCACACCCTGAGAAGCTCTGACCATCTTTAAGCAGTCATCGGGCTGAAATCCCAGCTTATCAAGCTGAGCACGCACGGCCTGTCCCACCGGTTCATAGCTGCGGTTTTCGTTTACGGCCTGCGTGAAAAGGTTCACGACAACAATCCAGAGCACCACCATACCGACGGCCGAAAGCCAGGGACCGTTCCAAAGAACGGGCGAGCGACGCTGCAGACGCTTGTATCCGACCCAGCACCAGGCAACCGTTGCGGTTAAAGCCAAAAGAATTCCGAGGAATCCGGCTTCCGATGCCTGCGCGGTCGGCGCAAGATTAATGATGGACTTAGCCATCTTGGGCGGAAAGCCCATCAGCCAGGCAAACCAGTAAGCCCATACACCGAGCAGTCCGAGCGTCGTGATCGTAAGAGCAAAGCCGTCGAGCATGCTCTGAAAAGAGCGTTTGGCGGAGATAAGCCCAAAGGCCGCCACCGTGCAAAGCGGGGCAATGATGAGGTTTAAGAGATCTTCAGCGCTGAGGCTTCCCGACACCAAAAAGCCCACAAACCACACCGAGAGAAAAACAGCCGGTAAGGCCATGAAGGGCGCCGTCTTGTGCTTTCGCCACTTCACGAAGCCGAGAATGGCAAACGGCCACACTGGGCACAGGTACCACAGCACATGACGGACAAACCAGTCCAGTTCCTCAAAACTGAGAAACCCGAAATACTCAACCTGCTTCTGAGCCCAAAGAAGGAAGTAGTCGCTGATCACTTCCGACGAAGTCACCCAGGCAGCCAGCGGCCAAAGCGAAAACAAAAGAACAGTGACCGCCAGCGTGATGCTCAGTTTCTTATCGGTCTTTCCCCGCGTAGGGAGCATCAGAAAACTGAAAAGGCAGGCTAAAAGCGCCGCAATCCCCAAGATGAGACTTGCCGTAAGCATCAGACCGGCACAGGCGACACCTGCCAATGCCGCCCCAAAATAGGGCCTTGTAAGTGCCCAGGCGCAGGAGAAGAAAGCCAAAGAGCAGAACGCGAGTTCTGCGGAATCGTATGTCGGCTCTCGCAACCGGATCACGAGCCCGAACAAAGCAATGAAAAAGAGTGTGGCGGCATCAGCGACCATGCGTCCGTAATCCCGGTAAGTCGCTTGGTCTGCAAAGATTGTACCCAAGGGCTGTGCTTCTTTACGACGCGCCAAATACCACGTTCCGTACCAAATCGAAGCGGTTGTGATGGCAAACCACAGGCAGGCCGTAATTCTCGCTGCCACCACGGGGGTAAATTCATTCCCCAGCAGCCGCATCAGGATGGCCCCCGCCCAAATGGAAAGCGGGCCGTGATCCGTGATCACAAGACCGGAAGCCATAGGGAAAAGCCAGGAGACGAAGTCACCGTGCGCCATCTCCCAAAACTGTCCGAAAGCGGCCCCTTCTCTCACGGTCCAGACAGCTCGGTCAAAGAGCCCCGGAACAATGAAGAGAATCAGAATCGCCAGCAACAGAAAACGCGGTAGCTTGGCAGCAGCCGTTGAGCTGACGTTGGCGGGAATCGGGCGAAGGTCAAGCATGAACTTTCCAATAATCGGGGAAAAGCAGGGCCGGAACAGCACAGGGCAATAATAAGGTGCTCAACGCCATGAAAAAAGGGCAGCCGGACTCAAAAATTATGATTTTGCGTCCTTCTGCCCCTTTTTCCGAGAATTTGCGTCGGTCAGACGCAAACCTCAAAGAGCCCGAAATTACTTGGCCTTTGCCTTGGCAGCAGCGGCGTTGAGTTCCTGGTTCTTCGCAGCGAACTTGGCGCGGAACTTTTCAACACGGCCGGCTTCAACGATACGGGTCTGAGCACCGGTGTAGAACGGATGGCTTTCAGAAGAGGTATCGAGCTTGAAGAGCGGATAGGTCTTGCCGTCGATTTCGATGGTCTCTTTCGTCTGAACAGAGCTCGAAATGATGAAGGTCTTGTTGATCGAGAGGTCAACGAAGGCAACCTCACGGTACTCGGGGTGAATATTGGGTTTCATTTGATAAAAATTCCGATTAATTAGTCGGTCGCCCTGGCTGCCTTGCGCGCCTGCCGCTATATATCAAGCCGTCTGCTGACGGAGCGGTCTTACGACGGGCATGCGCCCACGTGCCAAACCGGGAAGGGGCGTATTATCAGCAATTTCCAGCATAAAATCAAGGAAGACAACCCTGTTTTTTCAGCTTTATGTCCTGGGGAGAGTAACACCAACCTGCCCCTGATACTTTCCGCCTCTGTCCCGATAACTCGTTTCACACTCCTCATCCCCTTCAAAGAAAAGGACCTGTGCACAGCCTTCATTCGCGTAGATCTTAGCCGGCAAAGGCGTAGTGTTTGAAAACTCCAAAGTTACGTACCCTTCCCATTCCGGTTCAAACGGCGTCACGTTCACGATGATGCCGCAGCGGGCATATGTGGACTTACCCAAACAAATCGTCAGTACGTTGCGGGGAATTCGGAAATATTCAACGGTACGGGCCAGCGCAAAGGAATTGGGAGGAATGATGCAGACATCACTTACAACATCCACAAATGAGGCCGGATCGAAATCCTTCGGATCAACGATGGTCGAATTGATGTTGGTAAAGACCTTGAACTCGTTGGCACAGCGGATGTCATAGCCGTAAGACGATGTCCCGTAGCTGACAATCTTTCGGTTGTCGACATAGCGCACCTGATTAGGTTCAAAAGGCTCAATCATGCCCTGAGCCGCCATCTTGCGAATCCATCTGTCTGACTTAATACTCATTTTTTCAAATCCGATCAAAATAAACTGTCCTACCGGACATCAGGCTGACTGAATCTTGTCTTCTGTGGGTTTTTGCACAAACTGAATGTTGTAGAGGTGAGCGTAAGCCCCCTTCTTTGCGAGAAGTTCTTCATGCCGCCCCATCTCGCAGATTCTGCCCTCTTTAATAACGACAATTTTGTCTGCACCCATAATAGTTGACAGACGATGCGCGACGACAAAAGTCGTTCTACCCTTCATCAAACGGTCCAACGAAAGCTGGATATATTTCTCACTTTCAGTGTCCAGCGCACTTGTGGCTTCATCCAGCAGAAGAATTGGAGCATTCTTCAATAAAGCTCTGGCAATGGAAATTCTCTGCTTCTGTCCACCTGAGAGTTTTTGGCCCGCAGGACCAACCGGGCTGTTTAAGCCTTCGGGAAGTTCGCGGATAAAAGGCGTGAGATATGCAGCATCCGCAGCTTGCTTTATGTCCTCTTCTGACACGTTTTCCATGCCATAGGCAATGTTTGCTGCAATCGTGTCATCAAAGAGCACAACATCCTGACTGACCAACGCTATCTGCTGTCTCAAGCTCTTTAAAGTAACAGTGCTTTGCGGAATGCCGTCAAAATAAATTTCGCCTTCCGTCGGTTGCCAAAATCGCGGAACAAGATTAATCAGTGTTGTTTTTCCAGCACCAGATGCACCTACAAAAGCGATCGTCTCCCCGGGCTTAACGTCGAAAGAGACACCCGTAAGGGCCTGTCGTCCTGCTCCCGCATATCGATAGCCTACATGTTCAAACCTCACACCGCCCAAAAGACGAGGCAATTCCATATTGCCTGGATCTTTTTCTGTCGCCTCATCCATCGTTGTGAACAGGCTTTCTGCGGCAGCCGATATTCTCGCAACAGAACCATTGAGTGCAGAAAGCTTCTTAACGGGATTCATTAATAAAAGCAGGGCAGACAAAAAAGTAATGAAATCGCCGAGTGTCAAATGTCCTGCCTGCGCCTGCAACAGTGCCACGATGACAACGATGGAAACACCGGCCATTGTGACAAACTGGGTTAGTGGCGTTCCTGCTGCAGTCACTGCCTGCATACGCATGGACAATTTATACAAGAGTTCATTAACACCGCGAAACCGCGTCTGCTCCTTTTCGTAAGCATCGTAAATTTTGATGATTCGCTGTCCTTGATATGCCTCAAGAACCGTGTTCATCATGTTCCCCAGCGCCGTCTGTGTCTGCAGACCATATTTCTTGGTCTTTTTATTAACCCACCGAAGAATGACTGCAATCAGCGGTGCCACCACAAGCGTCACCAAAGTTAACTTCCAGTCATGCCATATCAGCAAGCCCAACAACGCCACCAGTTGCAACGAGTCTCTAACAATTGTCGTCAGAAGCTGTGCTGCTCCCCCTAAAGCTGTGCTTGCTTCGTTGATGTACTTAGACATCACAATGCCCGAAGTGTATTTTTGATAATTAGCTGCCGGCCAACGGATCTCCTTCTCAAACATTTCACAGCGGATCTTGAGCAGCACCTGCTGAGAGACTTTTTGCAGAAGATAGGAGCTTCCAAAAGTCGAGCCTCCCTGCAAAAGAGCCACTGCAATCAAAGCTGCCGGCGCCCACCAAAGAGCATTGACATCCTTGGCATAAAAACCCTGGTCAGTCAGTTTTCCCATCAAAACAGCAATCATCGAAGACGTCAGTGCTGTTATCACCATAAAAAACATGGCTGCAATGACTGTCTTGGCATAGGGAACCAAGTAATTAAGCAACCTCGCATAGATCCCCGGGATGCGTTTAAGCCATCCTTTCTGCCAGGGATAATGTCCGCCTTGGAGCGCCGATATGGTTTGCTCTGCGGTTGCTTTTGCCTCAGCGGAAGCGTTCAAAGGCATTTCGCTCGCCCAAAGTGATAATGTCGGTCGCATTGTACATTGCATGCTCTGAACCCACCCGTCAGGCTCTTATAATCAGACCAATGGTTTCCAGATCTTCCTTCCATAAAAAACTTTATCATGTCTACTGTCCTTTGCCGAATTCCCAATCACGTTGGAGACTGCTGTATGTGTCTGCCAGCCCTGAGACTATTGGAAGCAAGCGGTTTTACGCCGGCACTGGTTGGGAAACGCTGGGCAGAAGATTTGATGTCAGGGATGGGCTGGCGCTTTGACCCCATTGAAGGGCACGTCACAGAAGACATCAATCGCATTCGATATTTGGCAGACAATGCCCAGGCCACCCGCGGTCTGCTTTTTCCAAATTCTTTCGGCTCAGCACTCCTCTTTAAGTTCGCTCCAATCCAAACTGCGGGCCTCAAAACCGACTGCCGCAGTTTTCTTCTTGACACAAAAATCCCAGAACCTCCGAAGATGCATGAGGTAGAGCGCTTCTTCTATGTTGCGCACGAAGCGATCAAGGCATGGGGCGGAAAACCCGCTTGGGATAAAGCGCCGAAAAGCCTCGGCCTGATGCTTTTAAAGCGTCATGAAGCAGCCGCCAGAAACCTTATGGAGAAGTTCCACATTCCCGAGCGCTGCTACGCTATACTCGCCCCTGTTGCTCGCGGTCTGCAGGACGGCAAAGTCAAACAGTGGCCTCACTTTAATGATCTTGTTGCACCTCTGAAAGAGATGGGTGTCGAACCGATTATCTTTCCGTCACTCAGGGAAGAAGAGGCCGCAAGAAAGGCCTGTCCGGATGCCACAATTTTGGAACCGACCTCTCTCGGAAATTTTGCTGCACTCGTCAAACACGCTCAGCTAGTGATTGCCAACGATTCCGGTGTCAGCCACATTGCTGCAGCCCTCGGAGTCAAACAAATTACGCTTGTCGGCGTCACCGATCCCTCCCGCACCGGTCCCTGGAACCCCCAGGCCGTAGTGCTTGGTAAGCAAGGTAAGTGGCCCGCCCCGCAGGACGTTATCAATGCCATGCGGCAGATACTTGCGCACTAACTAACTAACTTCCTCCGCTTGGTGTTGACATGTCATCGGAAAAACTGAATGTCTCCGTCGTTCTTCTGACTAAAAACGAAGAACACAATATTGATGCATGTTTGGGCAGCTGCAGTTTTGCCAGAGAAATCATCTTGGTTGACGATGAGAGTACCGACGGGACTGTTGCCAAAGCCAAGACCTTCGGAGCCAAAGTTTTTACCCGGGCCCTCGCCGGCAACTGGGGGGAGCAGCAGACCTTCGCGATTTCCAAGGCAAGCTGTGAGTGGGTTTTCCTGATTGACGCTGATGAAAGGGTGAGTCCTCTGCTTGCGCAGAACCTTGCAAAAACTCTCGAACAAAATCCCCAAAAAGCTTTTTGGATTCAACGGGAAAACCATTACAACTCCGGCAGAAAAGCTCACGGCATTCTGCGCCCGGACTGGGTTCTGCGGCTTTTACCGAGAGAAGGCGCCCGGGTCGAAGGGCAAGTCCATCCGACCATCTGCTCACCCTTTCCTCAGGAAAAGCTATCCGGACACCTCATTCATTTCCCGTACAGAAACTGGGAGGCCTATTTCCGAAAGTTTGAGAAATACACAACGCTTTCTGCAGAGAAATATGAGTCCCAGGGAAAACACTGCGGTTTTGTGAACGGCATCATCATCAAACCTCTGTGGGCCTTTCTTAAGGTGTACTTCTTTAACCTGGGCTTTTTGGACGGCAAAATCGGCTGGACGCTGTCTGTGTATCACTATTTCTACACAATGACTAAGTACGTCAAACTTTACAGCCGCCGGCATCCGGACCAAAGTCTCTGATTCTCTTTAATCGTTCATGCTCCGTCGCCAATTTAGCCCGACAGCGGCCGTCATCATTCCCGCCTATAACGCTGCACGCTACCTTTCCGAGTGTCTTGACTCGCTGAGGAAGCAGACTTACAGCAACTTTATCGCAATCATCGTGGATGATGGATCTGCAGATTCAACAGCCGATATCGTCAAAAGAATCGCTGCAGAAGACCCTCGGTTTATTCTGATTGAAAAACCAAACGGCGGCGTATCATCGGCTAGAAACGCGGGACTCGACTGGGTTTCCGAAAATATCCCGTCCACTGAATTCCTTGGCTTTGTCGATGCCGATGACTATGTCAGTACCGACTACCTGAAAATCTTTGTCCGGGCGCTCAGTGAGCGTAGCTTGGACTATGCGGTCTGCGCCTTCACACCGTTTACCAAATTTGGCCCTGTTCACCGAAAACTCGCCGGCGACAATCGCCCTCTGGCTGCTGATGACGTCGCCGCACAGTTCTTTTGCCTTGACAACCAGTCTCACCCAATTCCGAAAACAGCCAACACATCTCTCTTTCTGAGTAACCGTTTTTTCCGTTGGGGAAAAATTTCCGGCTGCCGGTTTAATACTCAACTCAAGGCTATTGAAGATCAGGATTTTCTGATCCGGGCAATGCCTCATCTACTGAAGGGTATCGCTATTCCTGAAAACCTTTATTTCTACAGGAAGCGGTGTTCGTCCCTCTCCAATGCCGCCAAAGCCAAAGCCCACGATTTGGAAGGGTATTCACTGCTGATGGCAGATCTCGCTCAATTTTCAGAAATTATTCAGCGCGGCATCATCAACAACTATGTTTCCTACGCACAGCAGGAGACATTAGCGTTGCTGGCGTCTGGTGCAAGCACGAGTTCTGAACCGATCACAGCCATCCAAAAAAGCTGTCTGAGCCTTGCCGATCATCCGTTTTTAAGTGATGCCTCAAAAAGAAAACTTCGCCGGATAACCAACATCTGTACTTCAACTGTTTTAAAGGCCAAATGCCGAAATTTGGTGAAGCACCTGCGGATGCTCACTAACCGCATCCGCTACTTCCGGTAGATCAGTACTGATATCCCGCGCCGATCACGCCGTCCTGGGCTTTAAGCATCTGCACAAGATCGTCTGTCGGTCTCACGTAAAACTCGGGCCGGATTTCACCGGAATACCCCTGGGTGAGCACATCAATGCGGCAAGCCACGCCCTCTTCGCTTCCGGTCTTATCTGTAGAAAGGACCTTCGCAACATCCTTAAGGTCCTTGGTAGCCGAAAGCGTGATGTTAAGCACCGCCCCCTTGCGCGCCCGCATCTCTTCCATCGTCTGCACTTCGCTCGCGGTAAAGGAAAGTTTCCCGGTAACGCCGTTTTCATCACGCCTTGCACGGCAACGCCCCGTAAAGACGAGCACTTCATCGGTCTTTAAAAGCTTCTTGTAACGGTCAAGGGCCTCAGCGTAAATAAAGACGTCCTGGCTTTCTTTGCCGTTACTGATCGTGAGAATCCCGATCTTGCCGCGCTGCCCCATCAGCACGCGCATGTCGGTTACAAGCCCCGCGATCGTAAAGTTCTGCCGGCTGTCTGCGAGCTTTTTATAGGGCGTCGCAAAATGTTCCGTTTCCTTTTTGTACTGGGCAAAAAGGTCACCGGTGAGACAGAAACCAAACGCTTCAATTTCCTGTAAGAGCTTTTTGCGTTCACCCCAGGGAATCGCCTTTTTCCAGCTCACAATACGCTCGGCTTCCCCGTTTTCATCGGCAAAGAGACTCCCCTGCCCGACAGAAGCCGCAACGGTCTGCGCTGCCTGCAGTGCCTGACTTACATTCTCAAAGTAAAGTCCGCGGTCAGTGGAAATGGAATCAAAAGCACCGGCACGCACAAGCTGCTCCAGGATCTTACGGTTCACAGTGGGCACGCGCGCCGCAAGGTCAAAGATGTCCAGGTAAAGCCCGTTCATCTTCCGTTCGTTAATGATGTCTTCAACGATGTTTTGCCCCAGCCCCTTAATTGCTCCGAGGCCGATACGGATGGTTTTGGCGTCAGGGACCGTAAAGAACCAGTCGCTCACGTTCACGTCCGGCGGCAAAAAAGTCACGCCGCAGTTACGGGCATCGTCAATCAGCGTGCGCATCTTGTCGCCCTGATCCATCACAAGGCACAAGTTCCCCGCGAAAAAGCACGCCGTATGGTGGACCTTCAAATAAGCCGTCTGCCATGCGACATACGAATAGGCTGCCGCGTGCGACTTATTAAAGCCGTACCCTGCGAACTTTTCCATGAGGTTAAAGATTTCGGTCGCGGTCTCTTCGCTCACATTACGCTCTGCGGCACCCTTAATAAAGACGGCACGCTGCCGCTTCATTTCCTCGACGTTTTTCTTACCCATGGCGCGGCGCAGAAGGTCAGCGCCGCCCAGGGAGTAGCCGCCGATAGCACGCGCGACCAGCATCACCTGTTCCTGATACACCATAATGCCGTAGGTTTCACGCAGAATCGGTTCCATGCGCTGATCCAGATACTCCACCTTCTCGCGCCCGAACTTACGGTCAATAAAGTGCGGAATCTGATCCATCGGGCCCGGACGGTAAAGAGCATTCAGAGCAACGAGATCTTCAAGGCAGTCCGGTTTTGCCTGCCGCAGCTGTTCGCGCATGCCATCGGATTCAAACTGAAAGACGGCGCCGGTGTTGCCGGTCTGAAAAAGTTTCAGGGTTTCCTTATCGTCAACCGGAATACGCTCAAGTTCAAAGTGTTCCCCCGGATGGAGCCTGTCAATGTACTCAACGGCTTTTCCGAGAATCGTCAGCGTCGTAAGTCCCAGGAAGTCGAA
The DNA here is from genome assembly GCF_928721995.1 of Duodenibacillus massiliensis. Lineage (NCBI taxonomy): Bacteria > Pseudomonadati > Pseudomonadota > Betaproteobacteria > Burkholderiales > Sutterellaceae > Duodenibacillus > Duodenibacillus massiliensis. Next base: position 1,857,065 of record NZ_OV788642.1, on the reverse strand, counting down.
CTTCACGAGGCCCACGTTTTCGACGTCTTTTTTGTCGTACTGACTCACCGTGTTTTCAGGACGGCCGTCTGCGTTATAAAGCGGACAGAAGTCCGTGAGTTTTCCGGGAGCGATCAGGACGCCCCCCGCATGCATGCCGAGGTTGCGCGTGATGCCTTCGAGTTCCTTGGCGTAACTCATGAGCTCCTTGTACTCGGGCTGCGCTGCAAGCGCCGCAAAGTCCGGTTCCATCTCCGCGGCTTTCTCAAGCGTCACATCAAGCCCCGGCTTTTGCGGAATGAGTTTGGCGAGGCGGTCCACCTCGTTATAACCCATGTTCAAAACGCGGCCTACGTCACGCACAACAGCCTTGGCGCCCATAGCGCCGAAAGTGACGATCTGGCTTACGGCGTCCGCCCCGTAGACGCGCTTCACGTACTCAATCGTGCGGTCACGGTTATGCTGACAGAAGTCCACGTCAAAGTCAGGCATCGAGACGCGCTCCGGATTCAGGAAGCGTTCGAACAGCAGCCCGTAATGCAGGGGATCGAGGTCCGTAATACCGAGGCAATACGCGACAAGCGATCCTGCGCCCGAACCACGGCCCGGCCCCACCGGCACACCGTTACGTTTGGACCAGTTGATGAAGTCCTGCACGATGAGGAAGTACCCGGGGAACTTCATCGTGATGATGGTCTTAAGTTCGTAATCCAGACGCTCCATGTATTCAGGGCGTTTGGCGTCACGGATCTTCTCGTCCGGATAGAGAAACGCGAGGCGCTTTTCCAACCCTTCCTTGGAGAGCTTGACCATGTAGTCATCAAGACTCATGCCGTCAGGCGTCGGAAAGACGGGGAGCTGGGGTTTCTGCAGCACACCGTCCAAGTTACAGCGCTGCGCAATCACCACGGTGTTTTCAAGGGCCTGAGGGATGTCGGAAAAGAGTTCCCGCATCTCCTCTTCGGTCTTGAAATACTGTTGCGGGGTGTACTCCCGCGGCCGTTTGGGGTCTGCCAAAACGTAGCCCTGCGCAATACACACCCGCACTTCGTGCGCGGTGAAGTCCTCTTTTTTCAGAAACTGAACCGGATGAGTGGCTACAAGCGGCAGCTTCTGCGCGACCGAGTGGCCTGCCATCTTCGCAACGAGCGCATCGTCGCCTTTGCGGCCCGCTCGCTGCACTTCCAAGTAAAGCCGCCCGGGGAAAGCCTTCTTTAACTGCTCCGTGACGGCGTCCGCCTCCTCAGGCGTCTTCCCCATGAGAAGCCGCTCGATGATTCCTAAGGGGCCGCCCGAAAGGCAGATGAGGCCCTTACAGTTTTCGGGCGTGAGCCACTCGAGTTTCAGTTCCCCGCGTCCCAAATACTGGTTTTCCATCCAGGCCTTGGAGAGCAAGAGGCAGAGCGACAGGTAGCCCGTGTGGTTCTGGCAGTAAACCGTGAGCCTGTAGGGTTCGTTGCGTTTGCCGGCAATGCTGTTCGTGATCCAGAGATCGCACCCGACAATGGGCTTTATGCCGTCGGCGATCGCGTGCGTGTAAAAGCGCAGCCCCCCGAAGACATTCATGTTGTCCGTGATCCCGAGCGCCACCTGGCCGCGTTCGGCCGCGGTTTCCAAAATCGGATCAAGCCTGACAATGCCGTCGGTGATCGAATATTCAGAGTGAAACCGCAGGTGGACAAACTGGTTGGACATAGTCGCTGACGGAAAACTAAAAAAGGAAGCGGACAGTCAGATGCACTCTCTGTCCGCGGGAAAACTCAACCGGTGCAGAAAGCTCAATCTGCACCGTTTCGATGAAAGGTTAATGCTTCAGGGGCTTAAAGCGCAGGCGGTGCGGACGCGCGGCTTCTTCGCCCAAACGCTTACGCTTGTCGGCTTCGTACTCGTTGTAGTTGCCGTTAAAGAACACCACCTTACTGTCGCCCTCAAAGGCAAGAATGTGCGTGGCAATACGGTCAAGGAACCAGCGGTCATGAGAGGTCACCATCGCGCAGCCCGCGAATTCAAGAAGCGCTTCTTCGAGAGCACGCAGCGTTTCAACGTCCAGGTCGTTTGAGGGTTCGTCAAGGAGGAGAACGTTTCCACCCTTTAAAAGCGTTGCGGCAAGGTGTAGGCGCCCTCGTTCACCGCCCGAGAGCACACCCACGAGCTTTTGCTGGTCGCCGCCCTTAAAGTTAAAGCGTCCGAGATAGGCGCGCGCGGGCATCGAAAACTTTCCGACCTGAAGGATGTCCTGGCCGTCGGCGATCGCGTCAAACACGGTCTTATCGTTCGGGAGCGAATCGCGAAGCTGCGCAACGGCCGCCAACTGCACGGTGTCGCCGAGCACGATTTCACCAGAGTCCGGTTTTTCCTTGCCGTCGATCATCTTAAAGAGCGTCGACTTACCGGCGCCGTTGGGACCAATCACACCCACAATGGCGCCCGGGGGCACCGTGAAGGAAAGGTCGTCAATTAGCAACCGGTCGCCGAACCCTTTGGAGACGTGATGAAACTCAATGACTTTGTTCCCGAGGCGCTCTGCGACCGGAATAAAGATTTCATTCGTTTCATTGCGGCTCTGATATTCGTAGCTTGACAGCTCTTCAAAGCGGGCAAGACGGGCTTTGGCCTTCGCCTGCCGGCCCTTGGGGTTCTGGCGGACCCATTCGAGTTCGTGGGCAATCGCCTTGGAGCGCGACTCCTGCTGGCGCTTTTCGATTTCCAGACGCTTTTCCTTCTGCTCGAGCCAGGAGGAATAGTTCCCCTTCCAGGGAATGCCCTCGCCGCGGTCAAGTTCAAGAATCCATTCGGCCGCGTTATCAAGAAAATAGCGGTCATGCGTTACGGCAACGACGGTCCCGGGGAAGCGGTGCAGGAACTGCTCAAGCCACTCCACGCTTTCAGCATCGAGGTGGTTTGTCGGTTCGTCAAGAAGCAGCATGTCGGGCTGCGACAAAAGCAATCGGCACAATGCCACACGGCGCTTTTCGCCACCCGAGAGGTGCTTGATCACCGCGTCCCACGGGGGCAGACGCAGGGCGTCCGCGGCAATTTCCATTTGTGTCGATGCGTCCGTTCCAGCCGCCGAAATAATGGCTTCAAGTTTGGCCTGTTCGGCCGCAAGCGCGTCAAAGTCCGCATCGGGCTCGGCGTAAGCCGCATAGACTTCTTCAAGGCGCTTTTGCGCGGACATCACTTCGCCCATGCCCTCTTCGACGCAGGCTCTCACCGTCGCTTCGGGATCAAGCTGCGGCTCCTGCGGCAGATACCCGATCTTTAAGCCGGAAAGCCACGTGATTTCCCCGTCGATATCCTTATCGACCCCTGCCATGATTTTGAGCAGGGTTGATTTTCCGGCGCCGTTTAAGCCCAGAACGCCGATCTTGGCGCCCGGGAAAAACGAGAGAGAAATATCCTTAAGAATCTGACGCTTCGGGGGAACGATCTTGCTCACCCGATTCATAGTCATGACATACTGGGCCATGCGGAGAAATCCTGAAGAAAACTGAATTAAGAAGATCACGGGCGCCTGCCCGTGACGAGACTGACAACATTGTAAACGAGACGCCCTCGGGTTCAGCCGCCCGCGATACACAAAAACAGCGGCTCATGCCTTGTAAATTCAGGGGCTTTTAAGTTTTCATACGTCAAACGCACGGTAGAATGCACGCATCTTTTTTCGTGCATGACACCCGGTTTCTTTGTATGCAGTCCTTGTTTCGTCTGATTTTCTGCCTTGCAGCGGGCATTGTCAGCCTATCCGCTGCAGCTCAGGACGAGCTCAGTTTTGAAGGTACCGTGATCAATGCAACGGAAGACATGCGGGCCGCGGAAGACCTTCCCGCCACCGAGCGGGAAGTGGCCCCGCCCGCGGATATCTGGGACCGCATCCGCCGCGGCTTTCAGATGCCGGCCATGAACACCCGGCGCGCCAAGCAGGCCTTAAAACTCTATGCCCGCGATCCGGAATATATCCGCCGCGTCATGGAGCGCGCCGGCAAATACCTCTACCACATCGTTGAAGAAGTCGAACTCCGGGGGATGCCCACGGAACTCGCGCTCCTGCCCTTCGTTGAAAGCGCTTTCCAGCCTGAAGCCCTTTCTTACGCCAAGGCCTCGGGCCTGTGGCAGTTCATACCTACCACGGGAAGCATCTATTCCCTGCAGCAAAACCTCTGGAAGGATGAGCGGCGCGACGTACTGGAAAGCACCCGGGCCGCCTTGGACTACTTAAACCGCCTGCACACGCTTTTCGGTGACTGGCAGCTTGCACTGGCTGCCTACAACTGGGGCGAAGGCAGTGTCTCTCGGGCCATCCGCCGCGCCAAAGCCCGCGGGCAGAAAACGGACTACGTGCATCTCCGGATGCCCCGGGAAACCGCCTGGTATGTGCCCAAACTCATGGCGGTACGTGAAATCATCGAGCACCCCGAGCAGTACGGCGTGACGCTGCCTGACATCGAAAATTCGCCTTACTTTGTGCGCATCACCAAAAGCCGCGACATTGACCTTGATACCGCGGCGCGTCTGGCGGAAATGGAGCCCGAGGACTTTAAGCTCTTAAACCCGGGGTTTAACCTTCCGGTGATTGTGGCAAGCCACAACTCCTACATTCTGCTGCCCATTGACCGCGTGGCGGTCTTTATGGATAACCTCGCAAGCTGGGTCGATACCGGAAAACCGCTTTCTTCCTGGGCGCTTTATCACACGCAGGCAGGTGAAACGCTTTTGGACGTCGCGAACAAAACCGGCATGACAGAGGACGACCTGCGGCGCATCAACCGTATTCCCCGGGGGCGCCGGATTTTGGCGGGCTCAGCACTGTTGGTGGACGCGGGAGGCCAGGATGCCCCAGCCATTTCTGAAGACGAATTAAACGCGAGCCTCAAACTCTCGGAACCTGAAGTGCGCCGCATCGTCTACCGTGTCCGCAGAGGCGACACGCTCTACGAGATTGCCGCGCGGTTCGGTGTGACGCAGAAGTCACTTCGTACCGCAAACCGCCTGCGCACCTCACAGCTTCGCATCGGGCAGCGCCTCATCATTGTGGTGAGCCCCAAAGCCAAGCGCTCGCGCTCGGCCCTCTCGCGGGCGGCGTGCAACCGCAAGGGGAAGGTAACGTATTCCGTGCGCCGGGGTGACACGCTCTCTTCGATTGCCCGCCGCTACGGCACAAGCATTGCCCGCATTAAAAACATCAATTCTCTGGCAAGTTCCCGGCTTCGCGTTGGCCAATGCCTCGTGATCCGCCGATAATGCCGGAACCGCCGACTTTTTAGAAAAAGGAAAACTGCTATGGGTTTCTTATCCGGTAAGCGCCTTCTGATCACAGGCGTCCTCTCCAACCGTTCGATTGCCTACGGTATTGCCAAAGCCTGTCACCGTGAAGGTGCGGAACTTGCCTTCAGTTATGTGGGCGAGCGCTTTAAGGACCGCGTTGCCGGTTTTGCCGCCGAATTCGGCAGTGACCTCGTGCTCGAGATGGATGTGAGTAACGATGAGCAGATTCAGGCAGTGACTGAGAGCCTGAGAAGCGCCTGGGGCGGTCTCGACGGCTTTGTGCACTCGATCGGCTTTGCGCCGCGTGAAGCGATTGCCGGGGACTTTTTGGACGGCCTTTCCCGCTCGGGCTTTCACACCGCGATGGACATTTCCGCCTACTCGTGGCCGGCTCTTGCGAAGGCCCTTTTGCCGCTCATGCAGGGCCGTCAGGCGTCGATTCTGACGCTTACGTATCTCGGAAGTGAACGCACCGTTCCCAACTACAACACGATGGGACTTTGCAAGGCTGCCCTTGAAGCCGCAACGCGCTACCTAGCGGGGTCGCTGGGGCCTCAGGGAATCCGCGCCAACGCCATCTCCTCGGGCCCCATTAAGACCCTGGCTGCTTCCGGCATCAAGGACTTCTCCAAGATCCTTGACTACATGGAAAAGACCTCGCCCCTGCACCGCACCGTGACGATTGATGAAGTGGGTAACACCGCAGCGTTCCTGCTCTCTGATCTCGCAAGCGGTATCACGGGCGACACAATCTATGTGGACGCGGGTTTCCACACTGTGGCCGTAAGCCCAGATTGCGCCGGCTAGAATCAGCAAAGGGTTGCCGCCGCGTGCGACAACCCTTTTCATTAATCAACTGCTCTGATGATCTCTCTGTGGGCTGTCAGCCGATTTAGCCAAACCCAGGCCTTCACATAAGTGCGATAGGGGTGATGACGAATCCACCAAGGGGATCGCGAAAGCTCTCTAACCCTGTTTCCTATTGTAGATACGATAGTTACTTCATCGGTTGTAACCAAGGCTGGAATTACCCGATATGCGAAAACTCCGTTAGTAAACGGACTCAAAGGGCTAAACAGAAAATCGTCAACCGGAGCGACTATTGTTTTTGAAAGATCCAATGCCTTAGCTGCCGCTGGCGAGGATATAAGATAAGCGTAAGCTCCCGATAAAAACGGTTTAATCTGCCTGATTAATTCGTATTTTCTTCCCTCTATCAGTCGCTCACATTGGGGGAGTGCGTCTACCATTTCACTCTCATGACAAAGACCAAAGTGCAACAACTGAGCTTCTTCCGGTATCCAATTTTCGCTAGCGGCAAAAGCCAGGAACTTCGGAGATATCGTTACGTCATCTTCAAAAATCAATCCCCAACGCTCACCGGAATCAACCAACCTCTGCCAACACTTTCTGTGACTTAAGAAACAAGCCACTTCTCCGGGTTTCAACTCTCGGGGATAAACCACCTTTGAAGGATCATCAACCGAAGGTACATGGGATGCAATTTCTTCCGGAGCCATGGCTTGAGCATCAACAGCGGACACTCGTTCAACGCTTAAACCGATTGCCTGGACCTGTTGCTGCATTCGGCTCCACCGATCTTGCGACCGGTCTAAATTAATTACCATTCCTAGCATCTTACAACATCCTTAAACAGTTACAGGCCCGCTGTCACAACCCCGCCTTCTTCTTAGCCTTCTCTTCTTCCTTTGCCTTACATTCGGCACAAATCCCGTACATCGAGAGCGAATGGCTTTCCATCGTAAAACCCATCTTCTCGGCAACCTGTCTCTGACGCCGCTCGATCTCGCGGTCCACAAACTCTTCCACACGGCCGCAACGCGTGCAGACAATGTGATCGTGATGATCGCCGTCATCCATCTCGTAAGTCGCCCGGTCTGAGCCGAAATGGTGACGCACGAGAATGCCCGCCGCCTCAAACTGCGTTAAGACGCGGTAGACGGTCGCAAGGCCCACATCCAGGTTTTCCTTGAGAAGCTGCTTATAGACGTCTTCCGCACTCAAATGCCGCTCTTCGGGGTTTTGCTGCGCTCTCTGAAAGATTTCCAGAATCTTCATGCGGGGAGCCGTTGCCTTCAGTCCCGCTGTTTTCAGTTCTTCTTCCGGCTCTCTGATACCGTAAGTCATTGCCATAGCTCTTAATCTCTCCAGACTGCGCGGGGATCTGAACAAAAATCACACACACCGGAAAAACGGGGAACACTTTCTCCGGAGAATACAAATAATCACGTACCCGCTCCTGATACCCGCTATCATACAATGTTGCCGTGTCTCGCCGACACACTCTTTTTGACTAATCCTGACCTCCCGGAATTAAACCGAATGTCTCTGCGCACAACCCTTGTTGTCCTTACGGCTGCCGCTGCCGCATTTACCGCCGGCTGTAACTTCAACAGCTATGTTTACCGGCCCGACGTGCACCAGGGTAACCTCATCACGAGCGAAATGATTGAGCAGCTTGAGCCCGGCATGTCCCAGGCGCAGGTGCAGTTTCTCCTCGGAGAGCCTTTGATTCAAAGCCCTCTGCATAAAGACCGCTGGGACTACACCTACTATTTGAACCCCCGCCGCGGCGACATTCAGGTGCGCCGCGTCACGATTTATTTTGATGACGCGGGCCGCATGACAAAGGCCGAACACAAGGCGCTTCCCACCGAAAGGCAGGCCGACGAAATGATCCTCGGGCGTGAAACCGACTTTAATCCGGCCCCCTAAGGAAACAACACAAAAACTATGACACCGATTTCCATTACCGTCACGGGTGCCGACGGCCGCATGGGGAAAATGATCCTTGAGGCGGCAGCGGCCGCTTCTGACATCACGGTTGCCGCGGCGCTTGTCCCTTCTGAAAGCGCTTCTCTGGGGCAGCCCGTTCCCGGCACAAAGCTCACCTACACCGATGACGCCGAAAAAGCGTTTTCCGTGAGTGACGTGGTGATTGACTTCACGCGTCCGGCGGGCACGATGGCCTACCTTGCGCTTTGCCGGAAACTTAAAAAACCCATTGTGATCGGAACCACGGGTTTCAGCCCCGAGGAAAAAGCCGCAATCGGCGCTGCAGGCGAAGAGATTGCCGTTGTCTTTGCCCCGAACATGAGTAAGGGTGTGAACGCCGTCTTTAAGCTTGTTGCCGAAGCCGCCCGTGTCCTTGCCGACTACGACTGCGAAATCGTTGAGATGCATCACGCCAAAAAAGTCGATGCCCCTTCGGGCACCGCGCTTGAAATGGGGCACGTTGCCGCCAAAGCGCGCGGCGTTAAGTTTGAGGACGTTGCGGTTTTGTCGCGCGAAGGCCACACGGGCGAGCGCAAAACCGGATCGATCGGGTTTGCCGCACTCAGGGGCGGCGACGTTGTGGGAGACCACACCGTGATCTTTGCCGGGCCCGGTGAGCGCATTGAAATCACGCACCGCTCAGGTTCCCGCGCGGGTTACGCCGCAGGAGCTCTGGAGGCAGCACGCTTTGTTACAGAAAAACGCACGGGACTTTTCAGCATGGCTGATGTCCTCGGCATTACGCTTTGATACCATTACGCCCGACGGAAAAAGCCGGCGCTTTTTCCAAGGGAACTTTTTACCAGCAGGAAAAAATCAGTCATGAAAGAACAACTTGATCAGTTGGAAAACTCCGTTCTTCAGCTTCTTACGGCCTACGCGGACGCCAAGAAGGAACTTGAAACGCTGCGCGAGGAACTCGCGCGCAAGGACGCCGAGATCACGCAGCTCAAAGCCGACAGCAGCGCTGTCGAAGACCGCATCAGCAAACTGGTTGCCGGTCTTGAATCCGAACTGCCCCGCGCCTAAACCCAATTTCGGGAGTTGATCCATGCCCCGCATGACGCTAAAAATTCTCGGTCGCGACTACCTCTTCAATGTGTCCGAAGATGACAGCGCAACACTGCAGGCGGCCGCTGATCTGATCAATTCCAGAGCTCAGCGGCTGCACACCGCCGACACGACGCTCACGGCTGAGCGCCTTGCCGTGACGGCGGCTCTGGAAATCGCCTTTGATTCGATTTCCGGACGCCTCGGCGAAAATCCCGAGGACGCAGCCTGCGCCGAACGGATGCTCGGACTGCGCTCGCGCTGCGAAGCCGCTCTGAAAAAAGACTGACAGCCTTCTGAAGGCTGTCCCAAAGAACACCCGCGAGAAGGTTTTGTCTTCTGTGCGGGTGTTTTCCTTTCCACGCCCGGCATTCTCCGTCCAAACAGCACTTTTCCCCTGAGAAACCACAGTCGGGACTCGGAGCCGTCACTCTCCTGTGCCGCACGCCTAAGCCCTTCCGGTCAGGTCCTTTTTTGCCACGATTCGCGTTTCTCCCTCCGCTCTCCCCCGCTCTTTTTTCGAACGGCATCACGTTGGGATAAGCCACATTTGCCTATAATGACCTTACCCTGCGGGTGTTTCAATAAGGGCTCCAATGTTCCTAACCTATGCACTGTGTGCAAGGCCGCTTAAGTCAGAGAGCCGATAGTGCACCGGGCACGCGTTGCCTGGTCCGATTTCCGCTCCGACCGCGGCCACCTGGACTTTCGGTCTAGGCGACGTAGCCCGAAACACTGTGCGGGGTTTTTCTTTTTTCAAATTCCGACATGGGTTAAGCGTCATGTACTGGCTGATGAAAAGCGAACCGGGGGAATGCAGTTTTGAATATGTCTGCGGCCTGCCCGAACACAAAGTCTCCTGGTGGGGCATCCGCAACTACCAGGCCCGCAACTTCATGCGCGACAAAATGACGGTGGGTGACGGCGTGCTTTTCTACCACTCAAGCTGTGCCGAACCCGGTATCGCAGGCATTGCCGAAATTGCCTCGGAAACCTACCCCGACAGCCTGCAGTTTGATCCCGCCAGCGAATACTTTGATGCCAAAAGCACGCACGAAAAGCCGCGGTGGCTCGCGCTGGACGTGAAAGCCGTCACGCGTATCGACCCGATTCCGCTCTCCGTCTTAAGAGCCACCCCGGAACTTGAGGACATGCTCGTGCTTTCCCGCGGCAACCGCCTCTCCATAACGCCCGTTGAGGAACATCACTGGCGCTACATCATGGATCACCTCGTTAAAAACGCCCGCAATGTCGCTTGAACTCATTGCCGCCCTTTTGGTGCTCGGGGCCTGCACGGGGTACCTCGCGGGCCTGCTCGGAATCGGCGGGGGTATGGTCCTCACCCCCTTTCTGACGCTTATTTTGTCGATGGCGGGCGTGCCTGACGCAGTCGTCGTGCACGCTGCGATTGCCACCTCCCTTTCCACGATTCTTTTTACGTCGCTTTCTTCCGTGAGAGCGCACAACAGCCGCGGCGCGGTGCTCTGGAAAGTGGTTCTGTGGCTTGCGCCCGGGATTTTGGTGGGCGCGGCGTTAGGCGCCAAGATTTCGAGCCTTTTGCCCACCTTCTGGATTTCGATTGTCTTTGCGGCGTTTGTGGGCTTTTCAGCACTCAAAATGTTTCTTAACGCCAAACCCAAGCCCACCCGGCAGCTTCCGGCTGCGCCGGGGCTTTTCGGCGCGGGCACCGGGATCGGCGCCGTATCGTCTCTGGTCGGCGCCGGCGGGGGCTTTATTTCCGTACCCTTTATGGTCTGGTGCAACGTCCCGATGCATAAAGCCGTGGGGACCTCTGCTGCGCTCGGTTTCCCCATCGCGTTTGCAGGAACCCTTTCCTACATCTGGGCGGGCTGGGGCAATCCTGAACTTGCCGGAACCGAGCACATGCTGGGCTACATTCACTGGCCGGCACTTCTTTCTGTTGCCGCCATGAGCGTTCTCACCGCCCCTTTAGGTGCCAAAACCGCCCACAGCATTGACACCAAGCCCTTAAAGCGGCTTTTTGCGTGCCTGCTTTTGTGCCTGGCAACCTACATGCTCGTACGGGCCTTTATTTAAACGATTCTCTCCGGAGACCACACTGTGTCCACAAACCCCCTTCCTCCCAAGCGCCTTGATCCGGAAACAACGGCTGCGCACCTTTTTCACCTGCGTCAGACAGTGCCCCTAGTGCACTGTCTCACCAATCAGGTCGTGCAGGAAATTACCGCCAACGTCCTTCTTAGCGCGGGCGCATCTCCCGCGATGATCATTGCCAAGGAAGAAGTGAGTTCCTTCGTGCGTATTGCCTCAGCGCTCCTTGTGAACGTCGGCACCTTAACGCTTGAGCAGGCTGAAGTGATGCACTTGGCCGTTGACGCCGCCAACCGCGCGGGCGTTCCCTGGGTTTTAGACCCTGTGGCCGCCGGCCTTATCCCTTGGCGCGACCGCATGATTAACGGCCTTTTGGAACTCAAACCCACGGTAATCCGCGGCAACGCCTCTGAAATCATGGCCTTGGCGGGCGCCGGTAAGGGCGGCAAGGGTGTGGACTCCACGGATTCCAGCGACGCGGCGCTTTCGGCCGCCCAAAATCTGGCCGCAGCGCGCGCGTGCATCGTCTGCGTCACCGGCGAAACCGACTACATCACCGACGGCCGCACCACGCTTTACGTCACGGGCGGCAACCGTCAGGCAACTCTTGTGGTGGGCACGGGCTGCTCGCTCTCGGCGCTTGTCGCAGCCTTTATCGCCAAAACCGAGCACCCCCTTGAGGCCGCGGCCGCTGCCTGTGCTTTAGCCAAACGCGCCGCCGAGCAGGCCGCGGGCGTCTCCTCGGGCCCGGGAAGCTTTAGGACCGCCTACATCGACGCACTGCAGCTTCTGCAGGCCAAGGACTTCTATTAATCGTTCGCAAAGGGCATGCTTTTCCGGCACGCCCTTTTTTAAAACGCCGCCCCTATGCCTTCCACACACCCCATCGATCTTTCGCTTTACCTTGTGCTCGACCCCGTGCTCTGCGGCGGGGAAGACGGCATGATTGAAACGGCGCGCGCCGCGTGCGCGGGCGGCGCCACCGTCGTACAGTTACGGGCCCCGGGCTGGAAAAAGCGGCAGCTCGTTGAGTGCGGCAGGGCGCTGAAAACAGTGCTTGCTCCGTATCACGTCCCCCTGATTGTGGACGACGATGCAGACGTCTGCATTGCTGTAAATGCCGACGGTCTTCACGTGGGCCAAAGGGATCTCGCGCCCGAAGACGCACGCGCGATTGTCGGAGGTGACCGCATTTTGGGGCTTTCCGTCACCACCCTTGCGGAACTGACGGCCGCCGACACGACGCCCATCGACTACTTCGGCGTGGGCCCGGTCTTTGCGACCCCCACCAAGACGGATGCCGAACCCGCCTGCGGGTTGGATGGACTTCAGGCGATCACCCGTGCGGCAGGGCTGCCGACGGTGGCAATCGGCGGCATCAAGGCCTTTAATGCAGCCGACATCGTCGCCTCGGGCACGGACGGCATTGCGGTCGTGTCCGCCATCTGCGGGCAACCCGATCCCAAGGCGGCAGCCGAAAAGCTCCTTGCGATCGTCAAAGCCGCGCAGACAACCCCGTAAAACGCACACTCTGTTACCGCACAAAGGGTGTTTCTGAGAGCCCCTTTGCCCGCCGCCTTTGTACAATGCTTTGCATCGAGATCAACCCCGGCGGCCCGGCAATGGCAGAGAAAAAGAAAATTCCGACGGCAAAAATGCCGATTGAAGACGCCAAGTGCGTGCTTCTCGTGCGCTCGCTTGAAGAAAGCGCCGCCCGGGAGGGCGTCAAGGGCCTTTCCTCCGCTGACTTTGCCGAAGCGGGCCTGAAGGCCGCGCACGCGCTCGGAGAAAAAGCCACCGCCGCAGAGCTTTTAGCAGAGCGCGCCCGGCGGGTGCTTGCGTCCGCCAAAGACAAGGGCCTTAAAACCGACGTGGCAACGCGCGCGCTTTTAGCGAGAACGCTTGGCGTACTTTTCGTCATCGCCGCCTTTTTCGCCGGCGCCCTGTTTGACCGAATCGCCAGTCCCGCGCGCATCGTCAATCTCCTCTCGCCCCCGTACTGGACGGTGATTGTCTGGAACCTTCTGATTTACGTCCTGTTGCTTTTGGGGGTCGTGGGACTTTTAGGACGCAAGATTGACGGGCAGGTAAACCTCCCGTTGCGCACAACGCTTGTGCGTCTTGCTTCCGGCTTTTCCTTTGCCGGGCTTCACCGCGGCTGGAAAGGAGCGTTTCTCAAGATGTGGCTCTCCGTCACGGCGCCCCTGGTGCGTTACACGGTCTCGGAACTTCTGCACGCCGCGGCGCTCTTTTTTGCGCTCGGCCTTACCGTAAGCCTTTTGGTAAGAGGCTTCGGCACGGCCTACTGGGCGGGCTGGGAAAGCACGTGGCTCGCAGATAACCCCGCTGCCGTCAAAGCCTTTCTTGATCACACCTTCGGACTTATTCCGGCCGTCGGAGGCCTTCCCGCGATCCCCGACGTTGACATGGTCGAAGCCATGCGCTCAGACCGCCTTGCTTACCTTAAGGAACCCGCAACAGCCGCTCCGTGGCTCATCCGCCTCATGGTGATCACGGCGGTCGTGATCGTCATTCCGCGCCTTTTCTTGGCGTTTCTTGCACGGCACCGCATTAAAAAATTCCGCGCCGCGGTACCGGTCACGCTCAACGACACCTACTATGAAACGGTCTTAAGTCAGTGCCGGCAGGATGCGGCGCTCGGTCGCACCGTGATTCTTGCGCCGCAACCCCTGATTGACCGGCAGGGTACGGCACTCAAAGCCTTTGAAGCCGCCTGGCCGGATAAAAAAGGCATTGTCCTTGTGCCCGTGGACTTTGATAACGAAGCGCTCCTGATTCCCGAAACGGCGGCTGACGCCGCTGACGGGCGCAAAACGATTGTGCTTGTGTGGCTTGATGCCGCACACACCCCCGAAGACGACGTGCACGGACAGGGCCTTGAGATTCTCAAAGCCCAGTGCCCTGAGGATAAAACCGCCTTTGTGGTCATCATTGATGCCGCCGAATTTTCGCTCACGTTTGCGCGCTATCCGGAACGCGTCCGGGAGCGTGAAAAAGCCTGGCAGACCTTCTGCGAAGCGCATCAGGTGCGCGCCTATACGCTCACGGGGGCCGATGCCGCTGCCGGCATCGTTCAGAAGCTTCGCACCCAGGCCGCCGGCCGGGCGCTGATTACATCCAAGGCATAAAGCCATGACCACTGAGATTCATGACGCCACGATCAACCTCAGCATCGTGAGCCACACCAACATCGGCAAGACGACGCTGGCGCGCACCCTCTTAAACCGCGATATCGGCGAGATTGCCGACCGCGCGCACGTGACGGTGACCGCAGACCCCTACCCCTTAATTGACGTTCCTTCCGGCGCACGGCTCATTCTCTGGGATACTCCGGGGTTCGGTAATTCCGTGAATCTTGCCAAGCGCCTTGAGGCGCGCAGCAACCCCCTGGGCTGGTTTTTGGGTGAAGTCTGGGACCGTGTTGCCAACAAGTCGCAATGGCTCAACCAAAAGGCACTTTTACACGTCAGAGACATCACCGACGTCGTTCTCTACCTCGTCAACGCCGCACAGCTGCCCGAGGCCGCTCCCTACGTCGCCGCGGAAATGAAGATTCTGAAGTGGATCGGCAAGCCCGTCATCGTGCTTTTAAACCAGATGGGCGAACCAAAGCCCTCTCGCGAAGAAAGGCTTGAAGTGCAGCGCTGGAAGGATGCGTTAAAAGGCTGCGATATCGTCAAAGATGTTCTTGCCATGGACGCCTTTGCCCGCTGCTGGGTGCAGGAGTTTGCCCTTTTTGAAAGTATCGGCAAAGCACTTCCTCCCGTGTATGAAAAGCCCTACGCGGAACTTAAGGCCGCCTGGCGCGAGCACCGCAAAAAGGCCTTTTACCAAAGTGCGGAAGCCGTGAGCGCCTTCATCAATGCCCGCGTGAGCGATGAAGCGCAGGTCGAGGACATTTCGCTTCTGGACCGCGTGCGACTTTTCGGCAAATCCGTGGGGCTTTTTAAAAACGCCGATATGACGGGAGACCCCGCCAAAAAAGCGCAGACCGAACTCGTGCACCGCGCAGAAGACGACTTTAATACCCTCGCGCGAGAACTTTTGGCTGTAAACGGCCTCACCGGTCAGGTCGAACCCAAAGAGCTTTTCGGGAGACTCAAAGCCTCCTGGCATCAGGCTTCGGCCGGTAAAGAAGCAAAGGCGGGGCTTGCGGGTGCCATCGGCGCGGGGGCCGCGGGCGGCCTCTCCGCAGATCTCATGACCGGGGGGCTCACGCTCGGCACGGGCGCACTGATCGGCGCCATTCTCGGCGCCGCGGGTGCCGTCGGAGCCGTTCATATGTACAGCCGCAAAAAGGAGCAAAACGGCGTGACCGCCGCCTGGAGTCACGCGGCGCTTGAAGACTTCATGCTGCAGTCGGTACTTTTGTATCTGGCCGTCGCGCACTTCGGGCGCGGCCGCGGCAACTGGACTGAAAGCGAATATCCTCCTGCCTGGAAGGAAACCGTCGAAAAGGTTCTCAAAAACCATCAGGCCGAGGACAAGCACCTGCCGATTATGGTGCAGCCGGTGCTGGAAGAGACGCTGAAAACGCTCTACCCGGGGATCGTTCTCTGAGAACGGAAATCCGCCATCCCTGCAGTTCGTGCGACCTCTGCAGCCCGCTCATGTCCGAAGGACCGTTTCCGTCCGGCAGTTGCCCGTTACATGGAACTAACCGACGAACCATTGCCGGCAGCAACAACCTCGAAAAGCTTTACCTCGCAGGGGAATTCGGAGGCAATTACCCGGTTCGTCAAACGCAAAATCCCCGCCGGGCACCACACCCAACGGGGATTCGTTCTCAAGGAGGAGAAACTCTCTGATTACTTCGCTTTGCGGCAGGCGCGCTTGGCAGCGGGCTTGGTGTCGCAGGAAGCGGCATCAGCGTCGGTGCGCATCGCGCGGATGAACCACAGATCCTTGGCAAAGCCGCTCAGGAATTCTTCAAACTGAGCCTGAACCTGGAAGTCGTCATTTTCAGCAGCTGCATCGCGGATTTCTGCAGCGAGCTTCTGCATCGTCTTCATATCGGCTTCAATCATCGCCACGGCTTCGCTGCAGCAGACCGTCTTGAAGGTCCCTTCCTTGATGACGGACTGAGCAAGGGAGTCCTTGAGCGTGGCCACCGGGCTTTCATCGCGCATCTTGAGGATTTCAGCCACATCATCGTAGGCATCGAAGGCGCGGTCGTAAAGAGCTTCGGTGTATTCGTGAACTGGCTTAAAGAGGTGACCGGTCACATTCCAGTGAATGTTGTGCAGCTTCACGTTCCAGACCAGAAGGGAAGCGATGTAGGAGTTAAGAAGCTTGGTCGTATTTTTCATGCTGGGGTTTCCTTATCGTTATGGCGGAGCTTACTTCTTCCGGGACGGGAGTTTCTGCATCCGTTCTTGAGTTACCCGGATTTTTACACAATATCTATCGTTAATCAATGCGCGATAGTATTATCGTATTAACAAGCCTCTCCCTGCATTATGGTCACAGGACTTCCTCCCTCACCGTTTTTACTGCCGGGCCTGATGAAAACGCCGCCCAAGGGCAGCGTTTTCAGGTTGACCCGCGTCAGTTTTTTGGGCCTTCCCGTTACGGTACCATTTCCTGGACTTCGTCCTTTTTGACGGGCTTCACGAGGTCTTCACGCTTCACACCCAGGTACATGGCAATTGCTGCGGCCACGAAGACCGAGGAGTAAATACCAAGGCAGATGCCGATCGTGAGCGCGAGCGAAAAGTGGTGCAGCGCCGGACCCCCGAAGAAGAACATCGAAAGCGTCATGGCAAGCGTTGACGTATGCGTGATCACCGTTCGCGAAATCGTTGCCGTGATGGCGGAGTTGATGACCTCAACCGTTGAGGTGCGGCGCATCTTGCGGAAGTGCTCGCGCACGCGGTCGAAAATAATCACCGATTCGTTCACGGAATAGCCGAGCACCGCGAGCACGGCCGCAAGCACCGGCAGTGAAAACTCCCACTGCATGATCGCAAAAATACCGATGACGATGATGACGTCGTGCAGGTTTGCGATGATCGCCGCGACGGCAAACTTCCATTCGAAACGAAACGCGAGGTAGATCATGATGCCGATCACAACCAAAAGCAGCGCCGTCGCGCCGTCGGTTGCAAGTTCCTCACCCACCTGCGGACCAACGTATTCGTTGTTAAGAAGCTTTACGCCCGGTTCTTTGACGCTTAACACCTTCATGAGTTCCTGCGCCTGCTGGCCCGAAGATTCACCGGCCTTCATCGGAAGGCGGATCATCAGGTCGCGCGCCGTGCCATAATTCTGCACGGCCGCTTCGACCTTGAGTCCCTGCTGAATCTGGCCCCGGACTTCCTCAGCCGACACCGCCTGCGGGTAATTCACCACAACCTGCGTACCGCCCGTGAATTCGATGGAAAACGCCAGGCCGTGCGCGAAGATCCAGTAGACCGCCACCGCAAAGGAAATGAACGAAATCGCATTCAGAATATGCGAAAAGCGCATAAACGGAATGGTTTTGTGAATGCGGAAAAATTCCATTTTCTTTTACTCCGAATCCGTTTACACCCTTAAGCCTTCGCCTTCTCGGCGTCGGGCTTCCAGACCTGACCGATATGCACGCGGGCGAGTTTCTTCTGTCGCCCGTAGATGAGGTTGATCATCGCGCGCGAAACAGTGACCGAGGTAAAGATCGAGGTCATGATGCCCAGGCAGTGCACCACGGCAAAGCCTCTCACCGGGCCGGAACCGAAAATCAAAAGCGCCAGACCCGCGATAAGACTCGTGATGTTGGAGTCAAGAATCGTATTAAAGGCCGTATCGTAACCTTCGCTGATCGCGAGCTGCGGCGTTCGTCCGACTCTCAGTTCTTCACGTACGCGTTCGTTAATCAGAACGTTTGCGTCAACGGCCATACCCAAGGTAAGCGCAATAGCCGCGATACCGGGAAGCGTGAGCGTTGCCTGCAACATCGAAAGGATGGCGATAAGGCACATGACGTTGCAGACAAGGGAAATCGCGCTTACGACACCGAAGACCTGGTAGTAGAGCATCATGAAGATCGCAACCACCGCAAAGCCGTAGAGCGTGGAGCGGAAACCCGCTTCAATGTTGTCGGCACCAAGGCTCGGCCCGATCAGACGTTCTTCCACGATTTCCATGGGAGCAGCAAGTGACCCGGCACGCAGCAGCAGTGCAGTGTCCGTCGCTTCAATCGTTGTCATACGGCCCGAAATCTGCACACGGCCGCCGCCGATTTCCTGACGGATCACGGGAGCGGTCACCACTTCGCCCTTACCCTTTTCAAAAAGGATGATGGCCATGCGCTTACCGACGTTGTCGCGCGTCACATCGCGGAAAATGCGGGCACCCTTATTGTCAAGCGTGAGGTTTACCGTGGGCTCCTGGGTTTGCGAATCAAACCCGGGCTGCGCGTCGTTTAAGTTTTCACCGGTGAGAATCACGCGGCGCTTCACAAGAATGGGCCTGCCCTCGCGGTCCATGTACTTTTCGTCGCCGAAGGGGACGTTACCCTGCTGCATCTGCGCATAGGCTTCGGGCGAATCGTCCACCAGACGCACTTCAAGCGTGGCGGTACGGCCGAGGATGTCCTTGGCCTTTGCGGTATCCTGCACACCGGGGAGCTGCACCACAATACGGTCGGCGCCCTGCTGCGCGATCACGGGTTCGGCCACACCGAGCTCGTTGATTCGGTTGTGCAGCGTCGAGATATTCTGCTTTAACGAGTATTCCTGAACGTTTTGAATCGCTTTCTGCGAAAGTTCCGCAACGATCATGAGTTTGCCGCCTTCGTCAGCCTCACGAAACGACAGATCGGGCTGCGTCTGACGCATCACGTCCATGGCGCGGGCGCGCTCCTCAGCGTCATTAAAGAGCACCTCAATGGTGTTGCCGGTACGGCTGATCCCTGCGTGGCGGATGCGCTTGTCACGAAACTGCGTTCTTAAGTCCGCAGCCGTCGATTCCGCACGCTTCTGAATCGCGGTACGCATATCAACCTGCAGCAGAAAGTGCACGCCACCCCGGAGGTCAAGGCCGAGGTACATCGGAAGCGCGTTGATTTTCAAAAGCCACGAGGGCGTATTGGGCACAAGGTTCGGCGCAACGATATAGCCCGGATCGGTTTTGTCGGGGTTCAGGGCCTTTTCAATCACTTCGCGGGCGAGCAGCTGCTCTTCACCCTGCGTCGGATCAAAACGCACGCGCACCGTGTTTTGCTGAGCGCCCTGCTCATAGAAAACACCGTTGGGAGTGAGCTTGGCATCGGCCAGTGCCTTCTCCACGTTTTTAAGGACCGTCTCATCGACTTTGACGGTGGACTTACCCGAACTCACCTGCACGGCAGGCGATTCGCCGTAGAAATTCGGGAGCGTATAAAGCGCCGCCACAATGAGCACAACGGCAATCAGGATGTATTTCCAAAGAGCGTAGCGGTTCATAGGAAATCAAACAAAAACAATCCGCCGGGAGCTTAAAAATGTTCTCAACGGAAACTGACGGAAAAAGGCAGACACGGCGTTACACGCGCGCTACCGGTAAAACGCGAAAAGGGCGCCTGCCGCCGTCAGTGGTCGGAGGGCGCCCGTTTACGCGGGAGCTTTTTGTTGGGCGGCTCAAAACGGCCGCCGCAAAAAAGCATCAGATCGACTTGATCGTTCCCTTGGGCAGAACCGTCTGAACGGCACCGCGCTGCATCGTAATCGTCACGGGCTTGTCGTCCACGCGGCTGATTTCGATCACGATGTACTGGTCGTTAAGATCCGCAATACGGCCGGCAATGCCTCCGAGCGTCAGGATCTCATCACCCTTGGCGAGCTCCGAACACATCTTCATGTGTTCCTTCTGGCGCTTTTGCTGCGGACGGATGAGGAAGAACCAGAAAACAACGAAAATCAGAACAATCGGAACAATCTGCATGAGCAGACCGCCGGCGCCGCCGGCTGCTGCATCGGCCGTCTGGGCCATTGCATCGGAAATCAGGAACACAACTTTCCCCTTAAGGTATGTATGTAGGCTGCGCCCGTCAAAAGCGCAGTGCCCGCATTATACGGGCTTGCCGCGGACCGCCCAAAAATAAAGTTGCAAACAGTTGTGGACGGATTTCACTGCAAAAGCCGCGCCCCCATGCAGTAGCATAACTGAAATTATCATAAAGCCAGTTATGACGATGCACTTTACCGGCCGACAGACTGAACTTGCTCACCTCCACGCCGCCCGCGAACGCGTTTTCCAGGGGGCCTCAGAAATCAGCTTCAGACCGGCCGCCGCGGTATTGGCAAAACCTCGCTTGTTCTCAAACACTGCGGGAACCAACGCGCGCTTTACCTGTATGCCGCAAACGTAACCGAGGGCCTTCTCACGCGGCGCTTCACAGGATTTGGGCGGAGGCACCCGCTTCTTTGCGAATCGGCTGACGCCTGCCGCAGAAAAAAAGACCGGTGTCTCAAACGAGTCCGGTCTCTGCATGTTTTGGGTAGATCAAGCGCCTTAGGGCGTCGTTGCGGGCCGGTAAAGTCCTGTCTTTTCATCAATGCCCGCCATCAGATTCATCGCCTGCACGGCCTGACCGGCAGCGCCCTTCACAAGGTTGTCTTCCACGACAAGAATCACCAGAAGGTCCCCGCCCTGCGGACGGTGCACGGCAATGCGAGCAAAGTTTGATCCCCGCACACTGCGTGTTTCAGGCGTTGATCCCGCAGGCATCACGTCAACGAAGGGTTCGTCCGCATAGCGCTTTTCAAAAAGCGTCTGCACATCAAGTTCCGTGCCGGGCTTACTAAAGCGCAGATAAATCGTCGAGTGAATCCCGCGGATCACCGGAAGCAGATGCGGCACAAACGTAAGTCTCAGATCCTTGTTGCCGGACAGAAGCCTTAACTGCTGCTCGATTTCAGGCCCGTGGCGGTGCCCTGCAACCCCGTAGGCATGAAAGTTATCAATGTTTTCCGCGGCAATGAGTGAAACACTTGCCTTTTTACCGGCCCCGGAAATCCCGGACTTGCTGTCGGCAATGATGCTCGTGAGGTCAAAGGTGCCCGGATGCGCCTTTTCATAGGCCATCAAGGGAGCCAAGCCCAGTTCAATACTTGTGGGATAGCAGCCTGCCATCCCCACCACACGCGCGGTTTTCATGGCCTCACGCATAGTCTCGGGCTGACCGTAGACGGCTTCGGCCAAGAGTTCCGGGCAGGCATGATCGAGCTTATACCAGCGCTTAAATTCTTCAGCGTCCTTCAGGCGAAAGTCCGCTGCAAGGTCAATGATCCGCACGCCTTTACTCACGAGTTCACGCGCGGCATTCATCGCCACGCCGTGGGGCGTAGCAAAAAACACAAAGTCGCAGACGGTGAGATCTGCGGCATCGGGCGAAGAAAACTTCAGATCGTCCAAAAACCCCCGCAGAAAGGGAAAGAGTTCGGTGACAGATTTACCGGCTTCGGTGCGCGAGGTAATCGCGGTGATTTCCACGTCACTGCGGTTAGCCAGCAGGCGCAGCAGTTCACTTCCCGTATAGCCTGTTGCGCCCACAATCCCGACTTTGATTGTCTTGTCCATTCTGTTTCCTTCCCGTTTTGCGTTTTGAGCGGATACAAAAAAGCCGCCAGCGGCCATAGACCGAAAGCGGCTTTTCGTTTTTGCCCTCTCGTTTTCTCCCGTACGGCGCCGATCGGTGCAGTATACGGGAGAAACGCAGGTCCAAACAATATCAGCGCTTGCTGAACTGCTTGGCGCGGCGGGCACCGCGCAGACCGACCTTCTTACGTTCAACTTCACGGGCGTCGCGCGTGACGAGGCCGGCGTTGGAGAGAACGCTCTTCAGATTTGCATCGTAGTCGATCAGAGCACGGGTAATGCCGTGACGCACAGCGCCGGCCTGGCCGGATTCACCGCCGCCGGTGACGTTGACCATGATGTCAAACGTTTCGACGTTTTCGGTGAGCTGCAGCGGCTGCATGACGACCATACGGCCGGTTTCGCGCTTGAAGAAATCGTTGAGTTCACGACCGTTGATCACGATCTTGCCCGTACCGCGCTTGATGAAGACGCGAGCCACAGAGCTCTTGCGGCGGCCGGTACCGTAGTTGTAGTTGCCGATCATCTTTGTCTTCCTTAAATATCAAGAACCTTGGGCTGCTGAGCAGTGTGCGGATGCTCGGTGCCGGCGTAGATCTTCAGTTTCTTGATCATGGCGTAGCCGAGCGGGCCCTTCGGAAGCATGCCCTTCACAGCGATTTCGAGGGCACGGCCCGGGTGCTTGGCCTGCATTTCCTGGAAGGTCGTTTCATACACGCCGCCCGGATAGCCGGTGTGGCGGTAGTAGGTCTTCTTGCCGGCTTTTTCGGCAGAGAGCTTGATTTTGTCGGCGTTGATCACGACGATGTAGTCGCCCGTATCGACGTGCGGCGTGAATTCGGGCTTGTGCTTGCCGCGCAGACGAGCGGCAATTTCGGTGGCAAGGCGGCCGAGCACCTTGTCACTGCCGTCGACCACGTACCAGTCGCGCTTGACTTCGAGCGGCTTGGCCGAAAAGGTCTTCATTATTTTCACCTAATGGGTTGTGACGCAGCAATCAGACTCGCACTAAGGATGGCGCCCGTGCTTTAACGCGGCGGAAAAGGTGCCGCGACTGTCCGTCACTGAATCGTTTCTACAAATAGTCAGATGCCCGATTCTTCCGGACACCGAGAATGTGTTTTGCTGACGTCTGACGGTCATTATTGCCGCCGATTCAGTGGAAACGGGGAAATCTGCGGCGGCCGACAAAAAATCAGGGGGCGAATTTTACCTGCAAACGCCTGCGTGCGCAAGAGCCGCAAAAACCCTGATTTTTAAAGGCAAAAGAGGCGCCTAGCGCTTTTTCCAGCGGGTAAGCTCATCGACGGCTTCCTTAAGGTACGCGGGCATTGTTTCGTCCTTTGCGGGCCGCCCCGTCTTATCCTGAAACTCAAGCATTCCGAACTTATTGATGAGCACAATGCGCTCGGGTTCCACAAAGGCGTTTGAGCAGTAGCTTGCCGAATGAAACCAGTTTTTGCGGCGGTTTTCGCTCCAGAACGATTCGCCCGTCGTGTAGTCAGTGGTCGGATTGGTGCAGCCGAGCGCCTCAGGAATAAGCGTTGCCGTGAGGTCCGCGGAGGACGTTACCGCGTCCACCAGCCTGCCCGCTTTTCCCGGCCAGTGCACGATGAGCGGTACCTTGATCTGCGCGTCCGTGTAGTTGCCGTTATGCCCCCAGTAGTTCAGTTTATTGTCGTTAAATTCCTCGCCATGATCCGAACTCACCACGACGATCGTGTTTTCCAGAAGCCCCTTTTCCTTAAGGTACCCCGTGACGCGCGCGAGTTCTCCGTCCGTCCAGTAAGCCGAATTGCGGTAGCGGTTAAAGTACGGCACGGGATCCGTGTCGTTCCTAAACAACCCGCGCTTGAAAGCGCGGGGTTTCCTGACACGGTGCAGGCTTTTCCGTAACAGCCAAGGTTTTTGAGGCCTTGTCTGCCCGGGCGTCCCCTGCACCACAGGAACATTTAAAACGCAACCGCTCTACGGGTACGGGCTTCATCAGCTCGATCCGTCGGTTCCGGCGAAGGACTGCTTCGTCTTGCCGATTCGCTGGTTTGTACTGCACTATCGATCCGGCGTTCCCTGAGACTTGTTTGAGCCTCGCAAGCGCTGATTGCTCAGCCTTCAGATCGTAGCTGTCAGTGGCGGGATCCGCAAAATACAGGTTCATGGCGGCCGCGACATCGCGGTCCATGTACCAGCCCGTATCTCCCAACTGATAACTTCTCTCCCAAAGAGCCTTCTTACGGTACGTTCCCGTTTCGGGATCGTGCTGACTCGGGCGCAGTTTCCGGGGACTGACTTCCACCACACAACAGCCGGCGCTTTCAGCCTTACTTGTCATCCGGGTTATCAATCCTGCAATACCGCTTTTGCCCAAACTCTTGCCGTATCCGGCTCTCTGAAATGCTTTGTATGAGTTCTTCTCCACAATGACGGTGCCGGCCCTGCCGAACACCTGGTTAATCACTTCGCCGTGCAGGCAACGGCGGGTTTCCGCCTGACGGCGGTACAGATCCGCAAGTTTTGCCTTTGTTGCCTTATAGGTCTTGGATTCCTTCCAGACAATCTTTTTTCCGGCGGCTTTAACGGTGCCGTCCGCGTTGTAGCACTCCCGATTTGTGTCTCTGCGGGAGCGGTTCATGGCACGTAAAAGACGCGCAATCTCCTTTTCCTGAGAGACAGTGCCCGCGCTCACCAAAATCTTCTGCTGCCACTCGGGGCTGTAAAAAGTCATGGTCCTCGGGCCCGGATCAACAGCCACCTTGAGATCCTTGGGAGCATAAACGTGCTTGACGGGCGGTACGCCTTCGACAATGAGCTGAACAAAGTAGCGCATACGGCCGCGGATCATCCGCCGGACAAGACGGCAGTATTTGACACGCTTAAAGCCGGACGGATCTGTTGCTGAAAGAAGAGCTTCTTTCTGCCAGGCATCCGGGGCTTCAGCCTTTATCACCAGATCCAGAACCTCGAGCGTCCACGTCTTAGCCTTCCAACGCAACCCTGTTTTGTTTGATTTTCCCTCAACGCTGTGCAAGCCCCGTTTAGCACTCTTAAACCGCGGCTGACCGCCCTGATGAAGCAGCCAGCGCTCAATGCCCTGCCAGACACGTGTGGCAATTTTCTGCGCTTCGTTGATGCCGATGCGCTTTGTAAAGCCGCCCTTGGCACGGTGCTCTTTCACGACATCATGCAGGGCATACTCGGAAAGGCGAGCGGACTTCTGAATTTCCTTAAACCGCTTGTTACGGTCTTTGCCCTTGGGCATCGCGGCCGTCAGCTTCCATGCTTCAGTGCTTTTCATGGCGCGCACGCGTTTCTTTGCTGTTCCAAGAACAGCATTGAAGAGCTGGCGTGCATCGGAGAAGTAGGTCTCCAGTGCACTTTCCTGATCCTCTCCGGTTTTCAGGCCCAGCTCGATGACAAAGGACGGTGTGCGCGATTTCATAGCGGCTGAATATACCTTAAGCGAAAACTATGTGCATGGTTTGGCTGCGTTTGGGCCAAGATTAAAAAATTTCGAAAGCCCGCATTCCTCCCGGGGCTCAAGCCCCGGGCTTCCTGCGGGAAATTCTGTGAGCGGCCACCCCGGTACCATCAAAAAGAGGAGCGTCAGAACGAAGACATGCCCGGTGAGAAACACAAAGAAGTACGCGTACTGCCAGAAGGCCCAGTCTTCGGTACCCGTAAAGTAGCGGCTGCCTGTGACGGCTGCGACAAGCGCCGTAATCAAAGCCGCACGCAGCAAAAAGCCCGCGCCCGCACGGTCGGCGCCGAGCATTTCCCATAAGCGTTTCTTGCCCGCGCGAAAACGGCCGGCCGGTGTCTCAGAAATAAAGGTGCCGCATTGTAGCGGCTCGCGCTTAAATCCCCGAAGCGCCGCGCCAAAGCCCGCGGCAGAGGCTTTCGGAGCACTACCCCCCTTGTTTTCCCGCTCCCTAAGGAAAAACACGTGTAGTAAAAAACACAAATACCGCACTGCCTTAAGTCAAAAAGATGGCCCTCTGACTCGCCAATTGAGTCGGCTCAGCGTATTGTGTAACGTGCATTCGGCCTGAAGTCAGGGCTTTTGTCCTGAAAACTCTCGCTCACATGCTGGGATGCCGCACTTATCTATCCGTTTTACAGCGGCATCTGGCTCTGATGTTCTTTTGTTATCGGCAGAAACGTTTTTTGCCGGAGAAGCGGAGCAGGATAATTAGGAGTTAGAAATGGCAAGTGGTATTGTCAAATGGTTCAACGACGCCAAGGGTTTCGGTTTCATCACCCCGGACGAAGGCGGCGAAGATCTTTTTGCTCACTTCTCTGCAATCGAGATTGAAGGCTTCAAGACCCTCAAGGAAGGCCAGAAGGTGACGTTTGAAGTCGTGACCGGCCCCAAGGGTAAGCAGGCTGCTCACATCAAGCCCGTGAAGTAATTCACGTCTCGCTTTCGGCAAAAAAGCGCCGGTTCCGTTTCGGGAATCAGCGCTTTTTTCTTGTCCGGCAAACGCGGGAAGGCCCAAAAAACCTTCCCGTTTTTTTGCGCTTAGAGCTTCGCGATCAGCTCATCACCGAACCTGGAGCACGTGAGCGTCACGGCGCCTTCAACGAGCGCCGCCAAGTCCGCGGTGACGCGCCCCGAGGCAATCATGGCGGCCACGCCCTTTTCGATGAGATCAGCCGCTTCGTTCCAGCCCATGTGCCGCAGCATCATCTGCGCGGAGAGAATTTCCGAGCAGGGATTGGCGATATTTTTCCCGGCAATCGCGGGGCCCGTACCGTGCGTGGCTTCAAAGATCGCGACGGTATCAGAGAGGTTTGCCCCCGGGGCAATGCCGATGCCGCCCACCTGCGCCGCGAGGGCGTCGCTCACGTAGTCACCGTTCAGGTTCATGGTGGCGATGACGTCGTAGTCGGCGGGCGCAAGCAGGACCTGCTGCAAAAAGGCGTCACAGATGCAGTCCTTCACCACAATCATGCGGCCCGTCTTCGGGTTTTTAAACTGGCACCAGGGGCCGCTGCTGATCACTTCGGCGCCGAACTCGCGCTTGGCAAGGGCATAACCCCAGTCACGGAAAGCGCCTTCCGTAAACTTCATGATGTTGCCCTTGTGCACCAGAGTGACGCTCTTACGGTCATGATCCACCGCGTACTGCAGGGCTTTACGCACCAGGCGTTCGCTCCCCTCACGGCTTACCGGTTTAATGCCGATGCCGCTCGTTTGGGGAAAGCGGATCTTTTTAACGCCCATCGCGGTCTGCAGAAATTCAATCACCTTTTTGGCTTCGGGGGTATCCGCCGCCCACTCAATCCCTGCGTAAATGTCTTCGGTGTTTTCGCGGAAAATCACCATGTCGACTTTTTCCGGGTGCTTCACGGGAGAAGGGGTACCTGCAAAGTAGCGCACGGGTCTGAGGCACACGTAAAGATCGAGCGTCTGGCGCAGCGCAACGTTGAGGCTTCGGATACCGCCGCCCACCGGTGTTGTGAGCGGCCCCTTAAAGCCCACCTTAAACTGCCTCAACGCTTCAAAAGTTTCTTCGGCGATCCACGTGTCCTTGCCGTAAATCTTTGTGGCTTTTTCGCCCGCATAGATTTCCGTCCACCAGATACGGCGGCGTCCGGCATAGGCTTTTTCTACTGCTGCATCCACCACCTTTTTCATCACGGGCGTGATGTCCGCCCCGATCCCGTCGCCCTCAATGTAGGCCACGATCGGGTTATCCGGCACCACAAGACGCCCGTCCGTATCAACGGTTATGGCACTGCCCTGCGGCGGAACCTGAATATGCTCAAATGCGCACATATGGGATATTCTCCTTAGAATAGAGCCTGGCCGCCCGTTAACGCAGCCGAAGTCGAATTTTTTAATTATGGCGGCTCAGCTCATTTTCTTCCTATGCAATTACGCTTACTCGTTCTCGGAACCCTGATGCTTTCGTCACTGGCAGCCTACGGTGACGACAACGTGCGCATGGAAGAAAAAACCGTGACGGTAAACGACAAGGCGCTTACGGTGGAAGTCGCCCGCACGATTGAAGAGCAGCGTAAGGGCCTGATGTTTCGCACGGAGCTTGCCGCCGACCGCGGCATGGTCTTTGTGTTTACGCCCGTGCGGCCCGTGGCGATGTGGATGAAAAACACCCTCATTGACCTCGATGCCGCCTTTTTGGACGAAAAGGGCTGCATCTTCCGGATTGCCTCGATGAAGGCGAAAACGCTTGATCTGCACCGCTCGAAATTGCCTGCGGCCTATGTTGTTGAAACAAACGGCGGGTGGTTTGACTTTCACAACGTAAAGCCCGGGGACTGCTTTGCCGGAATTAAGGAATTAAGGCCGCGCCGATAGCTGCGGCGTGCGCCCATAAAAAAGACGACCCTTGAGCCGTCTTTTTTACTGACTGCGGGTTTCGATTCCCCGCAGTCACCGGATTAAACGTCAGCCTCTTAGTGGCAGCCGCCGCAGCAGCAGGACGTTTCCGCACGGCTGCCGCAGCCGCAGGGAGCGCCGTTAAAGCGGTCTTCCACAAATTTCCAGTTGACGAGCTTATCGAAGAACGCCGCGATGAACTTCGGACGGGCGTTGCGGTAGTCGATGTAGTAAGCGTGTTCCCAGACGTCAATCGTCAGAAGCGGCCTCATGCCGTGGACGATGGGGTTGTCGGCGTTGGAGGTCGAGAAAATATCGATCGTGCCGTCTTCCTTTTCCACCAGCCACGTCCAGCCGGAACCGAAGTTGCCGGCCGCAGCGGCGCTGAAGGCTTCCACAAAGGCTGCCACGTCACCCCACTTGGCGACAATCGCGTCACGCAGGGCACCCGCGGGTTCACCGCCGCCGTTGGGGGTCATGCACTTCCAGAAGTAGTTGTGGTTGTAGACCTGAGCAGCGTTATTGAAAATGCCGCCCTTGGCCTTCAGAATGATTTCCTTTAAAGGCTTGTCTTCCCATTCGGTACCCTTGATGAGCTTGTTGAGGTTCGTCACATAGCCCTGATGGTGCTTGCCGTAGTGGTACTCAATCGTTTCCTTGCTCATCACGGGAGCAAGCGCGTCCATGGCGTACGGAAGATTCGGCAGAATAAATTCGCTCATTGTCAGTCTCCTGAATTTCTCATGAAAACCGGGCGGCCGGGCAACACGCCCCGTCACCGGCACCGGTTAAGTTGGGCGCATCATAGTGCCGGATGGCTTAGAAATGCCTTATGGTTTTGCCGACTGAAAAAGCAGGTAACAATTTGCCGGTATCGGCTAAGCGGGAGTGCCTAAAAAATGAGCGATTCCGACCTATTTCGCCGTGCTTACCACGCGGCTTACGGCCTCGCCCCGGGCAAAGCGCACAGTCAGGCTCTCCCCGACCGTGAGTTTTGCGGCATCGCGCACAATTTCCCCCTTGTCGGTGACCGCGAGTGCGTAGCCACGCGAGAGAACCGCTTCGGGCGCCAGGGCCTTCAGGCGCTTGGTGAGTGCCGTCTGCCGCTCACGCTTAAGTCCCGTTTCTCCGACAATGAGGCGCTTTAAAAGGGCCTCGCGCCCGGCCAATTCCGTGCGCATCAGCGTCACGTCAGGCAGGGAATCGGCAAGTCTGCGGGTGAGTGCTGTCAGCGCGAGCCTCTTTTCGGGAACCTGGTTTTGAAGCGCTGCCTCAAGCCTTGCGGACAAACGCGCAAGCGTAAGCGACTGAGCGTCAAACGCGGGCCGCGCCCTGATAAGTCGCGCCGACGCCTCAAGATACGCCTTTTCTTTCTGCGCAAAAACCGTTACGGGGAGCCCGGCCACACGGCTTACCGCATAGTCAAGCCGGCGCTCCGCGTTTTCCATCTGCCGCTCAAAAAGGCGCTCCAGGCGGCTTGCCCTTTCAGCGCGGTAAAGCGCATGCATTACGGTTTCCCTGAGGCTGCGCTTCATCACGGCAAGAGCCCCGGCAATGACGCCGTCGGCCGCCTTCCAGTTTTCCATGGCTTTGGCGGCCGCCGCAGTGGGCGTTGCCGCACGAAAGTCCGCCACGAGGTCTGCGATCGTCGTGTCGGTTTCGTGTCCCACGCCCGAAATCACCGGTGTATGCAGTTCCGCAATAACCCGCGCGAGCGTTTCTTCGTTATAGGTCCAGAGGTCAGCGAGGCCCCCCCCGCCCCTCACGAGCAAAATAACGTCACACTCGGCACGAAAGTCCGCGTCCCTGAGCGCCGCGCAGAGTTCGGCCAAAGCGCCCTCTCCCTGCACCCGCGCGGGATAAAGGATGATGTCAACGGCAGCGCCCGCAAGCAAAATCGTGCGCACCGCGTCACGCAATGCCGCGGCTTCGGGACTTGTGACAATGCCGATGCGCCTCGGGTACAGGGGGAGCGCTTTTTTGCGCGAAACGTCAAAAAGGCCTTCGGCAAGAAGCTTTTCCTTTAACGCAAGAAAGCGCGCATAAAGGTCACCCTCGCCCGCCCTTTTCAGGCGCTTTACCACGAGGTTCATCTGCCCCCGGGGCGCATAGATGTTGATTTCGCCCTCAGCCACAACACTGTCGCCGCGCGCAGGGACAAAATCCAGGCGCGAAGCTGCCCCCCGAAAAAGCGCGCAGCTGATGTGCGCATCTTCCCGGGCGTCCTTCAGATCAAAATAGATGTGTCCGGAGGGCGCTCGCGAAATTGAGTGAATTTCTCCGGTGACTTTGACCGATGAAAAACCGGCGGCGAGCACCGATGTGATGCGGCGCAAAAGCTGCGCCACACCTTCGGCGGCGGGCCTGACGGGTTCAGCTGCGCCGTACCCGGCCCAGAGGTCAAAGTCGTCAAAGTTTTGCATCAGTTGTCTTGCGGAGACAAAAACACCGCCCGAAGCAAAGACTTAAGGCGGCATTTTTTACAGAGCGTCCGGGGCCGGATTAACGGCGGCGGTTTTGCTGCGGCTGCGCGGCACCCGCACCCATCGGAGGACGGCCCTCGATGTGGCGGAACGTGATGCGGCCCTTCGTGAGATCGTAGGGCGAGAGTTCCAGGGACACTTTGTCGCCGGCCAAAATGCGGATGTGGTGCTTGCGCATCTTGCCGTTGGTGTACGCGATGAGTTCATGACCGTTGTCAAGCTTGACACGGTAGCGGGCGTCGGGCAGGACTTCCAGAACCTGGCCGGCCATTTCAATAAGGTCTTCTTTTGCCATAAATCCAAAGCACTGCAGGCGGCGTTTTGTTGTCGGTCCGGCTCTGCAGCTTACTGTGTTTGTCTTTTTGTGCGCACCGATCCCGAAAGGGGCCGGACCGCGCTTTTGGCGCCCGCCGCATTTGTACGCAGACGCTGAATTTTTGATTTTAGACTGTTTTTTGTGCGCACGCGAGTACCCACCGCGAACTTTTTTGCTGGAAAAACCGTGTTCACCCTCCCATTTTGTCCGCAATGCGCGAATTTTTACGCCCGAAATTTTCTCCAAAGGCCTGCTGAATCTCTAAAATGGATTCTCTGCGCCGGTACCTGCCGGGCGCGGCAAAGAATCAGAATCCCCGGGAGCCACTTCCATGAAACACGTCCTTCTGGCCTATTACAGCCATGCCGGCCACACCGCCCGCATTGCCCGCCGCATTGCCGAAACCATTGAGGCCGAAGGCAGCCGCTGCGACGTCGTAAGCATGATGGAAGCGGTGCGCGAGGGCGTTGACTGGGATAAGTACGACATCGTGATCGTGGGCTCCCCCATCGTCTATGGTGTCTATAACCGCGTGGTCTGGGAGTTTGTCTCCGCCTACCGCGACCGGCTTGAGTCGATGCCCAACAGTTTCTTTAATGTGACGGTGGTCGCACGCTCCCCCAACAAAGCCCGCCCTGAAGGCAACCGCTACCTGCAGAAATTCGTGAAGCGCTCCCCGTGGAAGCCCCGTGACCTCAAGTGCTTTGCCGGCAAGGTCGACTACCCCAACTGGAACTGGTTTGACACCCTCATGATTCAGATCATCATGAAGATTACGAACGGCCCCACCAATCCCAACACGGTCGTTGACTACACCGACTACGAGGACCTTAAAAATTACGCCCGGCACTGCTTAAATCTTGATGTTGAGCAGGGTTTTGCCAAGAAAGCGTAACGCTCATTAACACGATTCCAAGGTCCGCTGCAGTTCATTGTGACGGACTTTTTCTTTTTCGTCTTTGCCCGCTTTTTTGATAAAAGGCACGACTGCTATCGTCCACCCCGTAGCCAAGCTATGGGTTTCAGTGTCAGAATTGCCCGCTTTCCCCGATGTAACTGCCCGGCCGATTGTTCTGTCGGGCTTTTTGGACTGACGCCATGGTTCTTACCATTGCATTGCTTCTATTCTTTCAGCTTGCGGGCACGGCCATCGTGACCGTCACGGGACTGCCCATTCCCGGCCCCGTGATGGGCATGCTGCTTTTTCTTTTTGCGCTGATGGTCAAGGACAACCTTCTGCAACAGACGCTGCCGGTGGTTAACGTTCTTCTCGCGCACTTTTCGCTGCTCTTTGTGCCGGCAGGCGTGGGCATCATGCAGCACGGCGCCCGGCTTGCCGCCGAGTGGCTGCCGATTGCCGCCTCCATTGTCATCTCAACGCTTCTGGCGATGGCCGCAACGGCGATCACGGTCCGCATTGTGATGAAAGTGATGAAAATTCAGGGGTAACGCATCATGTGGGACTCACTTCTTACCTCTTTACTGGAAATCCTCCAGGAAGTCTGGAGGCGTGAGCAGGCTGAGCCGTCACTTTGGCTTGCCGCAACGCTTATTGCCTATGCCATCGGCATGTGGGGCTATAAAAAGAGCGGTTATAAGCCGATCTGCACGCCGCTGCTGACCGCCATCGTGATTGTGGTGACTCTTCTTTTGGTTTCCGGCACCGACTACAAAACCTACCTTGAAGGCGGTCAGCACATCAACTTTCTGCTGGGACCCGCGACCGTAGCGCTTGCCGTGCCCCTTTACGAGCAACGTCTGAGGCTTGCAAAACTGTGGCTCCCCTTAACCTGCGGGCTCATTGTGGGCGCGAGTACCGCGATTGTCTCGGGTATTGTGATTGCTTCGGCGCTCGGCGCGAGCAAAGAAACCGTCATCAGTCTGGCGCCTAAAAGCGTCACGGTGCCGATTGCCATGGGTGTGAGTCAGCACTTGGGCGGTATTCCGGCTCTGACCGCGGCACTCGTCGTGATCACCGGTGTAACGGGCGCTTTAATCTGTAAGCCCGCGATGGCGCTTCTCAGAGAACATAACGATGCGGTG
Organism: Duodenibacillus massiliensis; assembly: GCF_928721995.1. NCBI lineage: Bacteria > Pseudomonadati > Pseudomonadota > Betaproteobacteria > Burkholderiales > Sutterellaceae > Duodenibacillus > Duodenibacillus massiliensis. Next base: position 1,824,139 of record NZ_OV788642.1, on the reverse strand, counting down.
CGCGGTTTCTCAATCGGCCTTGCCTCGCACGGCGTGGGTACGGCAACCGCCTTTCAGATGAGCCGCGATACGGGTGCATTTTCCGGCCTTGCCATGGGCCTTTGCGGCCTGCTGACGGCCTTTATCGCTCCGCCGCTTTTACAGTGGACGCTGCCGCTTTTCTTTGATTAACCGGAAGGCATTTACACCTAAGCCCGCGGCGGAAAACGCCAGCGGGCTTTTTTGTCTGCAGCAGTCCCTTGCGGCCATCGGATAGGAGGCGGGGCTAAGCCCCGCCGTCCTTCCACACCACCGCCCGTACCGATCTGGTAGGCACTGCTCACGCAGTGTTTTACGGCGGTTTTCATAGTTTTACCTTCCCATACCGTTAACTCGGTGCATACCGAGCCAACACCATCCATTCTTCTTCAGAATACCATTGGTCAGCTTGGTCGAGAGAATTTGGCTGTGTGCAACCCGCCAGGCGCCTTTTCGGGTATTGGCCCATTTATGGGCCGTCTCTTCATCGCCTCGTTGAAATGAGCCTGCGTTAAGGCCGTTAAGCCGCCGGCTTCCATCAGTTGCTCTACGGCATCGTTCAGAATGGTCTGTTGCTTGTCGGTAAATTTTACGGTGTCGTTTATTTTGGGTGTACGGTGTGCCACGGTGATTCCTTTCGCGCCCTACGGGAGCGCTATTATCGCCTGGACACAAAAAACATTACATCCTCGGTAAGAACGCGTTCTTTCCCACCATGTACCTGCTACATCTACACCTCGGATTCCGTGTAGCTTCGGGCTTCATCTTGTTTTGCAGGCTTACCCTGCTTCGAATGCCTTATGCAGTTTCTGTACGTCAGGTCAGTGGTTTGCCTCCGGCTTCCTTCAGATCCCGCCTCGCGGCGGCCCCCCTTGCTCTTGGCTATGTGCTTGGTGCTGCCCCCTGCACTCGGGACTTTCACCCTTTAGAACGCGCCCATGCCGAGCGCACAAAAAAGCGGACCCGAGCCCAAAACTCAGATCCGCTTTTCCCGCTTCGAAGGCTTGTGCAGATTAGCCGCCGAAGAACTTCTTCATCTTTTCAATGAAGCCGGTGCTTCTCGGGGAATGCTTGTCCTCACCCCCTTCAGACAACGACGCACCGAATTCCTTCAGGAGGTTCTTCTGCTTCGTGGTGAGGTTCACAGGCGTTTCCACGTACACGTGCACGTAGAGGTCGCCCTTCACATGCGAGCGGACGTTGGGGACGCCCTTGCCGCGCAGCCTCAGAATCTTCCCGGACTGGGTGCCCTCAGGAATCGTGATGCGGGTTTCCGTGTCCATTGTGGGCACGGACACTTCGCCGCCCAACGCTGCCGTCGTAAAGCTGATCGGAAGGTCGGCATGCAGATCGTCGCCTTCACGCTGGAAGATATCGTGGGGCTTAATCATGACCTGCACGTAGAGGTCACCGGCGGGGCCGCCGTTTACACCCGGTTCGCCCTTACCGGCAAGGCGGATTCTCTGGCCGTCGTTAATACCCGCAGGAATTTCGACTTCAAGCGTTGTGACTTTCTTGACGCGCCCCTGGCCGTTACATTTCGGGCAGGGATCGGTGATGATTTCACCCGTGCCGTTACAGTAGGGGCAGGTCTGCTGCACCTGCAGAAAGCCGCTGCTCATGTTGACGGTACCGGTACCGTGGCAGTGCGGGCAGGGTTTCTTCGTGGTGCCTTTCTTTGCGCCCGTGCCGCCGCATTCGTCACAGGTCTCCCACACTGGAAGCCTGAGATCCGTTTTCATGCCGTGCACGGCCTGCTCAAGCGTTACTTCCAGGGAATAACTCAGATCGGCCCCGCGGTAGACACGAGGTCCGCGTCTGGCCTGGCGCCCTGCGGCACCGCCACCGAAAATCTCGCTGAAAATATCGCTGAAGTCGCCGGCGTTAAAGCCTCCCTGGCCGAAACCGCCGAAACCGCCGAAGCCCCCGAAGCCGCCCGCTCCGCCTGCGGCGCTCGGGTCGACGCCGGCTTTGCCGAAGCGGTCATAGGCGGCCTTCTTCTGGGGGTCGGAGAGGACCGCGTAGGCCTCACCCACCTGCTTAAATTTTTCCTCGGCCGCCTTGTCACCGTTATTGCGGTCGGGGTGATACTTCATGGCCAGTCGCCGATAAGCTTTTTTGATGTCCTCATCGGAGGCGTCGCGGGATACGCCCAGTACCTCGTAATAATCCTGATCAGCCATTTTTTAACACAATCCCTCGTGTGCTGTAGAACAAACGAAAGGCCGGAAGGGCTTGGATGAGCGTCTTCCGACCTTCACGCAGGGCTCACCGCCCGCGTCTGAAGCGGGGCACTTGCGTACCCCGCGCACCGTGCTTATCAGTGCTTGACTTCCTTGAAGTCGGCATCAACGACATCGTCGTCATTGCCGCCCTTCGGGGCTTCGCCGCCCGCGGCGCCCGCGGCCTGACCGGCCTGAGGCTGAGCCTGCGCGGCCGCTGCCTTATTGAGCTTTTCGCCCACTTTCTGCGCGGCAGCCATCAGGCGCTCCACGGCCTTGTCGATTGCGGCCTTGTCTTCGCCCTTGACCTGCGCTTCAACGTCTTTGACCGCTTCTTCGCAGGCAGCGCGGTCAGCGCTTTCGACCTTGTCACCCAGGTCCTTGAGCATCTTCTGAACCTGTGCAACCGAGGCGTCCGCGGTGTTACGCGACTGCGCGAGCTCAAAGCGGCGCTGGTCTTCAGCCTTGTTGGCTTCAGCGTCAGCCACCATGCGCTTGATCTCGTCTTCGGACAAACCGGAGCTTGCCTTAATCGTGATCGTGTTTTCCTTACCGGTCGCCTTATCCTTGGCGCTCACGTGCAAAATGCCGTTGGCGTCAATATCAAAGGTCACCTCAATCTGCGGCAGTCCGCGCGGAGAAGGCGGAATCCCTTCGAGGTTGAATTCACCCAAAAGCTTGTTCGAAGCCGCCATCTGGTGTTCACCCTGGTAGACCTTAATGGTCACGGCAGGCTGATTGTCTTCCGCGGTCGAAAACACCTGCGAGTGCTTGGTCGGAATCGTGGTGTTGCGCTTAATCATCGCGGTCATCACGCCGCCCAGCGTTTCAATACCAAGCGTCAGAGGCGTCACATCAAGAAGCAGCACGTCGTGACGGTCACCGGTCAAAACCGAGCCCTGAATTGCAGCGCCGATAGCCACTGCTTCATCGGGGTTCACGTCCTTACGGGGTTCCTTACCGAAGAACTCGCGCACCACTTCCTGCACGCGGGGCATACGGCTCATGCCACCCACAAGAATCACGTCGGAAATATCCGAGGTGCCGGCCTTGGCATCAGCCAGAGCCCTCTTCACCGGTTCAATCGTGCGCTGAACGAGGTCTTCGACGAGGCTTTCAAACTTCGCACGCGTCACCGTAATGTTCATGTGCTTCGGACCGGTGGCATCTGCCGTGATGTAGGGCAGGTTCACTTCCGTTTCCTGACGGCTCGAGAGTTCAATCTTGGCCTTTTCCGCGGCGTCCTTTAAGCGCTGCAGGGCGAGGATGTCTTTACTCAGGTCGCACCCCGTGTCCTTACGGAATTCGTCAATCAGGTACGTGACGAGGCGCTGGTCGAAGTCTTCGCCCCCGAGGAACGTATCGCCGTTTGTGGAGAGCACTTCAAACTGCTTGTCACCGTCGACGTTGGCGATATCAATCACCGAAATATCAAACGTGCCGCCGCCCAAGTCGTAGACCGCTATCTTGCGGTCGGAATTGCCGGCCTTATCCAGACCGAAGGCCAAAGCGGCTGCCGTCGGTTCGTTGATGATGCGCTTGACTTCCAGACCCGCGATACGGCCGGCGTCCTTAGTTGCCTGACGCTGGCTGTCGTTAAAGTACGCAGGCACCGTAATCACGGCTTCCGTCACGGGCTCACCGAGGTAATCCTCAGCGGTCTTCTTCATCTTACGGAGAACTTCAGCGGAAACCTGCTGCGGAGCCAACTTCTTGTCAGCAAGAACCTGCACCCAGGCGTCGCCGTTATCAGCCTTCACGATCTTAAAGGGCGCACGGCTGATGTCCTTCTGGACTTCCGCATCATCGTAGCGGCGGCCGATCAGGCGCTTCACGGCAAAGAGCGTGTTCTTGGGGTTCGTCACAGCCTGACGCTTTGCGGGCGCACCCACGAGAATCTCACCGTTTTCAAGATAGGCAACGATCGAGGGCGTTGTGCGGGCGCCTTCGGAGTTCTCAATGACGCGAACCTTGTCGCCTTCCATAATGGCAACGGCCGAATTGGTTGTCCCAAGGTCGATACCGATAATCTTTGACATCTTGTTTCTCATCCTCTTGTCTGCACCCTGTGCGTGCCTGATGCCCACGGCTGAGTACGAACCTCAGGCACCGCAGCTACCGTTTTTTACCTTAACTGACGGCAACCGGCACAGCGTGCTGTTTAAAACTTGTTGCGCCTTCGGGGCCAAGCCCCATCGGCTGATAAGCCCTATATGGGGACGGGGTGATTTTTTTCAACAGGCGGAAAAACGTTTTGTTGCAATGGCTCGAAAAAGCGACACCCGGCCCCGCCGCCGCAGGGCCCGACACGAACGCCGGGCAACAAAAAAGGCACCCTCCCTTTGAGAAAGATGCCTTCTGCCGTCAAACCTAAGATTGACGCTTAGCCCTGAACGACGCTTACCATCGCGGGACGCAGCACGCGGTCGTGAATCATCCAGCCGCGCTGAAAGACTTCCGCCACGCACCCGGCGGTTTTACCTTCGGTTGCGGGAACCATGGCAATCGCCTGCTGCGTGTTGGGATCAAACTTCTCGCCCTTGGGGTCGATTGCGCGCATACCGCTCATTTCCAGAGCGTGCACAAGCTGCCGGTGGGTGGCCAAAATGCCATCACGCAGAGCGCCCGCGTCTTTAGCGGACACTTCAATCGCCTTTTCAAGGCTGTCGACAACCGGGAGAAGGTTCTTTGCAAACTTTTCAATCCCGAACTTCTGAGCCTTCTGCACGTCTTCAGCGCAGCGGCGGCGCGTGTTGTCCATTTCAGCGACGGCGCGCACGTAAAGGTCGTAGTGTTCTGCGGCCTTGGCGTTGGCTTCCTCAAGGGCCTTTGTGGCCTTGGTGAGTTCGTCAACCTCAGCTTTGACTTCAGCGGCTTCAGCCTGCGGCTTTTCACCGCAGGTGCAACCGCACCCGCAGCCGCAGCCGCCCGCGGCGTCACTGGCTTCAGCCGCTTTCTTTAATTCTTCCGCGGCTTGGGTTTCCGACTGCTGCGTCGGTTTTTCGTTCATGTCGGCCATTTTTTAAGTGGACTCCGAAAAATTCATTACCTGTATCAGGCAATATGGAGGCTTTCTGCCGGTTTTTCAAGCCCCGGCAACGGCGCTTTTCACGATGGCGGCGTAGGCGGCAACCGCTTCGGGCTGCGCGTTCATCGCGGGGATGTAGTGGAAGGTCTTTCCGCCCGCAGCCAGAAAGATTCCCTTTAATTCGTCCCCGATCTCTTCAATGGTCTCCAGGCAGTCCGCGGCAAAGCCAGGGCAGACGACGTCAAGGCGCTCACCCCCTTCAGAGGCCAGGCGCTTTGCGGTATCAATGCTCGCGGGCTCAAGCCACTTTGCGCGCCCGAACTTTGACTGAAAAGAGAGCGTCCACGCATCTGCCGGTAAGCCGAGTTCTTCGGCAATGAGCCGTGCCGTTTCCCTGCACTGCGCTTCATACGGGTCCCCGCGGTCGGAACTTGCCTGAGGAATGCCGTGAAAGCTCATGAGAAGCTTTCCTTTTTCACCCAGGGGCCCGACGGCAGCCCAGTGGCGCCGCACGTCGTCGGCGACAGCACGGATGTAGGCGGGATTGGTGTGATAGTGCTGAATGCTCACGGTCTTGCCGCGCCAGGGGTGCTTTTTGCGCACGGCTTCCACAGCGTCATAAACCGCGGTCGTCGTCTGCGTTGCAAACTGCGCGAACAAGGGAAGAACAACCAGACGCTCGGGCCGGATTTCATCCAAAAACTTCGGAAGCTCATCGACCACCCGGTGTGTGCCGTAGCGCATCGCCCAGCGCACTTTCCAGCCCTCACCCAACGCTTTTTCCAAGGCCTCTGCTGTCTCAGCGGTGACCGCCACCAAAGGCGCACCCTTTTCCGTCCACACGGTTTTGTAGCGCGCGGCCGAGGCTTCAGGGCGTTTTCTCAGAATAATGCCGTGCAGGATGGGAAGCCACAAAAGCCGCGGCATTTCCACGACGCGGGGATCTCCCAAAAATTCCGCAAGATAGGTTTTAAGCGCCTCTTTGGTGGGCGCTGCGGGCGAGCCCGTGTTAACCAAGAGCACCAGCGTCTCTTTGGGATTTACTTCAGGCATGTTTTGACCTTGGCTGCCCGGCGGGCAGGTAAGAGAAAAGCAGTTCACGCGTTGTTGTATTTGTCAGTGCGCAGGACGAAAGCGGCAAACCGGCCGGTTTATGCCGGCTGCCGTCTGTTATCTGCCGCCATTTTGCCGCTTTTCCCTTAATCAGGGCTTTTTATGCTTGAACAGGCGCGCGTCGTAAGCCTCTGACTGTCACGATGATTAACGCGGCCAAAAGGCTCATTTCGAATTTTCCGATCACCTGCCCTGCAACGTAGTCCAGAGACCCGAAGGCAAGCGAGAGGAAGAGAACCGAATCGACAACGCTTCCGGCAAAGCCCGACGCGACAATCGCCCAGGCCGGAAAACGCCGGCGCATCGGCGTGTAGACAATGAGGTCAGCCGTTTCAGAAAAAAGAAAGGCCGCGCAGGAAGCGATCACGAGGCTTGCGTCACTTAAAAAGCCGGAAAGCGCAGTACCCGCCAAAATGCAGTAAAACGCCCAGCGTGTGCCGAGGCAGTGATGCACGGCGTCACGCAAAACGAGCGCAAGGCCCGCGAGCAAAACAGCCGACGGCGCCATGAGACCGGGCAGAACCGGCACCAGGCAGGGGCCGTCCTTGAGACAGACAAGCCCCACATTCATGACCACCCAGTTGCCGAGCGGAATCGTGAGGATAAATAGGACAGCTGAGATAAGTCCCCAGAAACGATGCGTCTGAGGGTACGCGGCAATATGCGACATATTGTTTGACTCCCGGCCACAGACGGTGCGGAGAACCGAAGCGGCCTTACGTTAACCAAAGCCCGAAGTTTCCTTCCGGGCGATGCGGACGCCATTTTACAAGACCTCAGCCGCCTGCGAAACCGTTTTTGTGTTGCACTGTCACGGTTTTGTCATGAAAACTCAGGCATTTTGTCACAGTCGCGCCTCAGACTGCGCCCCGTACCAAACGGGAATCAAATCAAAAATGCAAGAGTACTACCTTGTTTTGCTGGTCTTTCTGGGGGCTTTAGCCCTTTTTGACCTCTTTGTGGGCGTCAGTAACGACGCCGTCAATTTTCTGAATTCGGCCTTAGGCTGCCGCATTGCCTCTTTCCGCACCACGATGTGGGTCGCGGCCGCAGGCGTCATGCTCGGCGCCACCTTTTCTTCGGGCATGATGGAAATCGCCCGAAGCGGCGTCTTTCATCCGCAGATGTTCAGCTTCACCGAAATCATGCTAAACAACCCGCGCTTGAAAGCGCGGGGTTTCCTGACACGGTGCAGGCTTTCCCGTAACAGCCAAGGTTTTTGAGGCCTTGTCTGCCCGAGCGTCCCCTGCACCACAGGAACATTTAAAACGCAACCGCTCTACGGGTACGGGCTTCATCAGCTCGATCCGTCGGTTCCGGCGAAGGACTGCTTCGTCTTGCCGATTCGCTGGTTTGTACTGCACTATCGATCCGGCGTTCCCTGAGACTTGTTTGTGCCTCGCAAGCGCTGATTGCTCAGCCTTCAGATCGTAGCTGTCAGTGGCGGGATCCGCAAAATACAGGTTCATGGCGGCCGCGACATCGCGGTCCATGTACCAGCCCGTATCTCCCAACTGATGACTTCTCTCCCAAAGAGCCTTCTTACGGTACGTTCCCGTTTCGGGATCGTGCTGACTCGGGCGCAGTTTCCGGGGACTGACTTTCACCACACAACAGCCGGCGCTTTCAGCCTTACTTGTCATCCGGGTTATCAATCCTGCAATACCGCTTTTGCCCAAACTCTTACCGTATCCGGCTCTCTGAAATGCTTTGTATGAGTTCTTCTCCACAATGACGGTGCCGGCCCGGCCGAACACCTGGTTAATCACTTCGCCGTGCAGGCAACGACGGGTTTGCGCCTGGCGGCGGTACAGATCCGCAAGTTTTGCCTTTGTTGCCTTATAGGTCTTGGATTCCTTCCAGACAATCTTTTTTCCGGCGGCTTTAACGGTGCCGTCCGCGTTGCAGCACTCCCGATTCGTGTCTCTGCGGGAGCGGTCCATGGCACGTAAAAGACGCGCAATCTCCTTTTCCTGAGAGACAGTGCCCGCGCTCACCAAAATCTTCTGCTGCCACTCGGGGCTGTAAAAAGTCATGGTCCTCGGGCCCGGGTCAACAGCCACCTTGAGATCCTTGGGAGCATAAACGTGCTTGACGGGCGGTACGCCTTCGACAATGAGCTGAACAAAGTAGCGCATACGGCCGCGGATCATCCGCCGGACAAGACGGCAGTATTTGACACGCTTAAAACCGGACGGATCTGTTGCTGAAAAAAGAGCTTCTTTCTGCCAGGCATCCGGGGCTTCAGCCTTTATCACCAGATCCAGAACCTCGAGCGTCCACGTCTTGGCCTTCCAACGCAACCCTGTTTTGTTTGATTTTCCCTCAACGCTGCGCAAGCCCCGTTTAGCACTCTTAAACCGCGGCTGACCTCCCTGATGAAGCAGCCGGCGCTCAATGCCCTGCCAGACACGTGTGGCAATTTTCTGCGCTTCGTTGATGCCGATGCGCTTTGTAAAGCCGCCCTTGGCACGGTGCTCTTTCACGACATCATGCAGGGCATACTCGGAAAGGCGGGCGGACTTCTGAATTTCCTTAAACCGCTTGTTGCGGTCTTTGCCCTTGGGCATAGCGGCCGTGAGCTTTCATGCTTCAGTGCTTTTCATGGCGCGCACGCGTTTCTTTGCCGTTCCAAGAACAGCATTGAAGAGCTGGCGTGCATCGGAGAAGTAGGTCTCCAGCGCACTTTCCTGATCCTCTCCGGTTTTCAGGCCCTGCTCGATGACAAAGGACGGTGTGCGCGATTTCATAGCGGTTGAATATACCTTAAGCGAAAACTATGTGCATGGTTTGGCTGCGTTTGGGCCAAGATTAAAAAATTTCGAAAGCCCGCATTCCTCCCGGGGCTCAAGCCCCGGGCTTCCTGCGGGAAATTCTGTGATGTCACGAAAATGGCCATCCCGGTCATACCCGTTAATTTGCCTATGACTGCAGTCAGTCAAACGCGTGCGCGTCAATGCCCCTTGCCCTTAAAAGGTTCACGATGCGCATGAGTTCTTCGTCGGTTGCCTTCTGAAGGGCCTTATCCGGTGTATCGCGCGAAATCGTGTAGACATCAACGCCCGCCGGTTTAATCGCGGCCACCGCATCCACCCAGGGGAGCACGTACTTGTCGGTCGTGTTGTCAACGTCCACGCCCTGCCAGGCGCCTTTTAAAAACATTGACTGAATCACGCACTTTCCGCCGCAGGCCTTCATGCGGTCAATAAGGACATTGACGTCATAGCGACACTGCGGCCTGTCCACCAAATTGATGTAGTCAGGATCGACGGTATCAAGTTTCAGGCACGCCTTATCGAGTTTCATCACCGCTTCAAAAACGCGGTCGTTCGTAAGGTGCGTGGCGTTTGTGAGAAGACAGACTTTAGCCTCGGGAAACCATGTGTCACGCAGGGCCTTGACGTCCTCAGCAATCTCGGCAAAGTGCGGGTGTGAGGTGGGTTCGCCGTTACCGGCAAAGGTAAGCGCATCAAGCGTTTCACCGGCCTCTTTCATCGCTTTGAGGCGGCGGTTAAGTTCTGACTTCACGAACTCACGCGCGGGGAGCTTTTTTTTCGGAAGCGTATCGGCGTTAAAGCCGCACTCACAATAAATGCAGTCAAAGTTACAGACCTTACCGTCCTCGGGAAGCAGATTAATGCCGAGCGACCGCCCGAGTCGGCGGCTTTTCACCGGCCCAAAAACGGGGGACGGATAAATGATCGTTGCCATCGGCCTTTCTCCTCTTTTTTCTTTTAAGCCGCTTTAGGCTTTAGATTTGTTAAGCACCAAGGCGCAACAGCGCGAGTTCCGCCCAATACGCGGCCCCAAGGGGCAGCACCGTGTCGTCAAAGTTAAAGCGCGGGCTGTGCAGCACGTGGTCGCTCCCCGGATTCCGGTTACCAATAAAGGCAAAACCGCCCGCAACCTTCTGACGCAGGAAGGCAAAGTCTTCGCTTGCCATCTCCGGGCGCCCTTCGGTCACAACGTGCTCGCTTCCGACCACGCGGCGGGCCGCTTCGCGCATCGCGGCAACCGCTTCCGGAGTGCTCGTTAAAACCGGCGCCCGCGCCACAACCTTCACGGCAATGTCTGCCCCCGTCGTGGCGGCAATACCCGCGCAGACGGCCTCAATCCGCGACCAGATTTTCTTACCTGTTTGGGCATCAAAAAAGCGCGTGCAGCCGCCCAGTACCGCTTTTTCCGGAATGACGTTGCAGGCAAAGCCGCTCTGAAACTTCGTGACGCTGACGACCGTCGTTTCCGCGGGATCGGCGTTTCGCGACACAATCTGCTGCAGCGCCTGCACAAGAAGGCTCCCGGCGTAGACGGGATCAACCGATTTATCGGGTGCTGAGCCGTGGGCGCCTTTCCCGGTAATCGTGATTTCAAAGAAGTCGGCGCCCGACATGGCGGCGCCCGGGAGCACCACAAAGGTCCCCGAGGCTGCCCGGGGCTGATTGTGCATGCCGTAGATCTCATCGCACGGGAAGCGCTCAAAGAGGCGGTCCGCGAGCATTGCTTCCGCGCCCCCGCGGCCTTCTTCAGCGGGCTGAAAAATAAAGTTCACGGTCCCGGCAAAGTCACGGTGCTGCGAGAGCCACTTCGCCGCGCCCAGAAGCATCGTCATATGCCCGTCGTGCCCGCAGGCGTGCATTGTGCCTTTATTTTGAGAGGCGTAGGCGCAGCCCGTTTCTTCGGTAAGCGGCAGCGCATCCATGTCGGCTCTCAGGCCGATCGCGCGCCCTTCGCCCTTTGTGCCCTTTAAAACCGCCACAACCCCGTAGCCGCCGATGCCTTCGTGCACGTCAAGCCCGAAGCTTTTAAGTTTCTCGGCCACAACCGCAGAGGTCCTCTTTTCCTCGCGCCCGATTTCAGGGTGCGCATGAAAGTCACGGCGCCAGGCTGTGAGTTCGGCTGCAGTCGCGCGGATATCATCCAAAAGAGACATGTTTAATTCCGGAAAATTTTTTTGGTATCCGCGAGTCTAGCGAAGCACCGCACGGGCGGCGCTTAAGCGTTGCACTCTGTCACACGCAAAAAAAAAGAAAACGGCCGGAAACAGACCGTCTCCGACCGCTTGCGCCGCGTACAACCCGCGAAAATCAGTTTTCGCGGGCCGAGGCGACCTTACCGTGCATCGCTGCCCAGGTCCACGGGGTCTTGAGCCACTCAAGCACGAGCTTTTCTTCTTCGGGCGTGATGTTGCCCATCTCGCGGGCTTTGTTCACGACCTTATTAAAGGCAATCACTTCAAAGGTGGTAAGCCCGTCTTCGGCAAAAAGCTTCACGGTCTCAGGGATCCCGAAATTCGTAATCGACATCACCTGGGTGACAGTGGCACCCTCGTCACGCAGCCCTCTGATTGCGTCAAGGCAGGAAAGACCCGTCGAGATGTGGTCTTCAAGGAGCAGCACGTTCTTACCCTTCACGCACCCACCTTCAATACGCGAGCGGTTGCCGTAGGTCTTGGCTTCGCGGCGCACCATGATGGCGGGCAGCCGCAGGCGGTAGGCGAGCGCCGCCGCGTGCATCGAACCCGCGGCCTCAACGCCCGCGACAATATCAAAGGAGAGATCAAACTCCTCCACACGGCTTGCCATCGTTTCGATGACATCGCTCCAGGCTTCCGGATAGTAGAAAAGCTTGCGGTTATCGACGTAGACCGGCGAAATGAGACCGGACTTCAGACGCATCGGCTCTTCGGTGAGAAATTCCACGGCCTTGGCGCGGATGAGGCGCTCGGCCATGATGTCTTCCGCGATGCTGCTTGTGTAGCTCGGCTTAAATTTGTGCGCCATCGTTACTCTCCCTTATCCAGACCGAGAGCCTTGCGGCCGTTTTCGGTAGCAATTTTCACCAGGGCATCAAAGTCATCAAAGCGGCAGCCGGTGGCAAGAAGCTGCAGTTCGTGCCACATATCCCCTGCGCTCCAGGGCACCATGGCATCACAGACGTTATCAGTCCCCAAGGCCACCGTGACGCCTGCCGGAACAAGCTCATCCACCGGCGTCATCGAATTGTGCATCGGGCCGATCGACTCGGTGCGCGCCGTATCAATCCAGGCCGTGGGGCAGCAGACCATCATGACCTTGGCTTCCTTTAAGAGGCTGTAGAGCCGCTGACGGTACATCTTGGAGTGTGCGCCGATTGAAATACCGTGAATCGCAACAACCTGCCCCTGCATGCCGTGCTCAATCGTCTTGTGAGCAAGCATCTCGGTCTCGTATTCGCTTGAGAGATTGAACTGGTCCACGTGCGCGTGCACCATCTTGCCCTGCGCTTTGGCGGTCCCGAGCAAAATGTCAAAAGCTTCGGCGGCACGCCCGAAGTCGCGTTCGTCGCGCTTAGGCAACCCCCCGATGATGTCGACCATCTCAGAACCGATATCAAACCAGTGACGGGCCTGAGGATCAATCACGCCTTTCAGAGTCTGATTGGCAAACTTCACCGTGATCTGATCCTTGTAGTGCTCGCGCGCTCTCCAACCGGCCTTAATGGCGCGGTCCTGCGTGAGCGGATCAATGTCCACAAAGGTCGCGCAGGCCTTGCAGCCCTGCTTGATCATCAATTCAAAGAAAAGGCTGAAACGACGGTAGAAATCTTCTTCCGTGGATTCAGCCTTCAGACGATCAAGTGCGTCCCACTTCTGCTGCAGCGTGCAGGTACGGCGCATTTCCAGAATTTCAGGCGACAGGGTAAATGCACGGTCCGCATGCGCATGGGTGTTGACCCAGCCGCCTGCCTTCATAATGGCGGGCTCAATCATGTCGCGGACGGTACGTGCCTGTTCGTTTGTCACGTCAGTCATGACTCTTTCTCTCGCTTCGTTTCGTTAAAAAAACCATTCTGTTAATTTTCTCACTTTTGGGCCGATGCTGCCCGTGTGAGGATATTGAGCTTTACGTCGGGCGCAAGAAGCGTAAGACGCGGCGCAAGCCCCTCACTCACCCACGCGGTCTTTTCGTCCGGTGACAGTAAAAACGCCCGGATTTCAGGGTTCTCTCTGAGGTAGGCAAGCGCTTTTTCGCGCCCCATGGCAAAAAGCGCCGTGCACCAGCCGTCGGCTTTGGCGCCGTCAGCGTCCACAATCGTCACGGAACTGAAGGACACGGGCACCGGGCGTCCGGTCTTGCCGGAGAGAATATGCCCGTAGGTCTTGCCCTCGGCGTCCATGTAGCGCTCGTAGTCCCCTGACGTAATCACCGATTCGTTTTTCGCTTCAATGACGGCGAGCGTTTCGCCGCGGTCAGCCTTCGGGTCCTGCACGCCCACGCGCCAGGCGCGCCCGGAAGGGGCACTGTTAAGCAATGCAACGTTGCCACCCAGATCGACGATTGCGCGCACCGCACCCGCTTTTTTTAAGTCCTGCGTGAGCGCCGTTCCGATCCAGCCCTTGGCGATCGCGCCGAGATCAATGTTTTGCCCGGCGCGGATTTTCACGCGGCAGGTGCCGTCTTCGCGCCTCTCGGTTTCAATGCCCCGCCAGTTGACGTGCTTTTTGGCTTCGGCAATCGCGGCGTCCGAAGGAACCTTGTCGCCCCCGAACCCGATTTTCCAGACGTTGACAACCGGGCCGATCGTGGGATCAAACGCGCCTTCTGAAGCCCGGGCAATCGCTTTTGCCTGATCCATCACATCCGTGATGCGGCAGTCCGTTACAACCCATTCACCCGCTTTTTTATTTAACTCCGTCATGGGACCCGCGGCATGCACGGTAAAAAGCGTTTCATAGGCAAAAAGAGCTTTTTCAAAGCGCGCGGGCAATGCATCCGCCGTTTTTTGATCTTTGGCGTAGAAACTGCCCTGAATGAAGGTTCCCATGGAAAAGCCGGTGTACTGCGCAGAGGCTTCTTCGGGATGAGCGGATTGGGCAGCCGTTGCTGCCGCCGGAAATAGAAAAAACGGAAGGACTGCGGCCGCTAAAGCCGCGAGCTGTGCTTTGCAAAATAGGAAGTTCGTCTTCTGCATGCCGCCACCCGTTTCGGGAGAAAGGTTCCCGCATTCAGCAACCGTCCGTGCGGTTACCCAAAATAAATTCGCGGGATTCTAGCAAAAGCAACCGTTTCTTTTTCGGTAAAAATCAGTTTCTCTCAGTTTCAGAGCCTCAAATGCGCGCAGCAGGCGTTTCGGAGCTAGCCTTTTTTGTTGTCAACCATTTTTCGACAGATCACCATGGCTCAGTTTGATATCTCCGGGTCCGTTGATCCGCTTTTAAGCGTCACACTCAATAAGGGCGAAAGCCTTTTTGCCGAATCCAACGCCATGGTGGCGATGGACGGCACTTTGTCGCTCTCAGGCCGCACCAAAGGCGGCTTTTTTAAGTCGCTTGCACGCAAGTTGTTAAACGACGAAACCTTCTTTCAGCAGAAAATCACCGCCGAAGACGAGGGCGGCCGCGCGCTTCTCGGAAATTCCGGGGGCCTTTTTGTAATGGCAACCGAAGGCGAAGGCCGTGTGGCCGTAAGCGGCTTCGGAAGCGTCCGTCGCATTGATATCGCCGACGGCCAAAAGCTCATCGTTGATAACGGGCACCTCCTCGCCTGGGAGAAGTCCCTTGACTATGAGTTGTCAATCAACACATCCCGCTCGGGGCTTCTGGGCAAACTCGTCTCAAGTCAGACCACAGGCGAAGGGATTGTTCTGAAATTTAAGGGGCCTGGCGCGGTCTACGTCTGCTCCCGCAATAAGGGCGGGTTCCTCAACTGGGTGTTTTCTCAGATGCCCGAGGAAAAAGCCGTCAAAAACGAATAAGTCGGGCACGAAAAACCCGCCTCAGGGAAACGCTTCCCGGGCGGGTTTTCTTTCATCAGGCGGAAAAATTCACCCGATTACTTGGCCTTTGCGAGAGCCTGATTCACAGCGGCGATGATGCCCTTGGAGGAGTTGGAGGCACCCGTCACAACGTTCACGCCTTCCGTGCCGTTATTGGCAACGATCTGCTTGGCGAGCTTCTTTTCGGCTGCGCCCACGAGCATGGCGGTTTCACCGTGCTTGACAACCTTGACGGAAGCAACCTTGCCGCCCTTCACCTGCACCTGAACGGTGATCTGGCTGGCGTTGCCCTGGCCCTGGCCTTCATAGGTGCCGTCCTTGTAGGAAGCAGCGTTCACACCGGCGCAGAGCATGGCGGCAGCGGCCGCAACGATAACCTGTTTGATCATGGCTTAAAAAATCCTCAGAAAAACCACCGTACCCGTCTGACGGGCACTGATTTCAGTCGGCCCGCGTTAAAAAGCGCGCCCTAAAAACGCGTTTTTCCCGGCGGGTTGATTCACAGGCCGCAATAGTAATGGGTTCGCCCCGTTTTTAGGTAACGATTTCACCCTAATTTGTGTCAGTTTCCTAAGCCCGTGAGGGAAAATCCCGAGTGTTCCGGGCATCAAAAAAGGCGCCCTCCGCAAAGGAAAGCGCCTTTTTCTTTCACCGTTTATTTTCCGCGGACCGCGACTAAACAGTCCTCAGACGGAAAAAACCTCAGGTTAGTGAGCCTTGGCGTAAGCCGTGGCAGACTGACCGGCGATACGGCCGTAGACGATGATGTCGGCCTGAGCATTGCCGCCGAGACGGTTGCCGCCGTGCACGCCGCCCGTGACTTCACCGGCTGCGAAGTAGCCCGGGATCACCTGGCCGCGGAAGTTATAAACCTGAGCCTTGGTGTCGATCTTGAGACCGCCCATCGTGTGGTGCACGGCGGGGGTCACGACGATCGCGTAGTAGCCCGGCTGGTTAAGCGGACGTTCCATCTTGGTACGGCCGCAGCAACTGTCCTTACCGGCAGCCTGATCCTTGGCGTACTGTGCCATCGTGGCCTTGAGGGCATCAGCCGGAACCTTCATCTTGCCGGCGATTTCTTCAAGGGTCTTACCCTGAAGAACCATGCCCGGGCGCTTGACGTAGCCTTCGATGGCCTTGAGGCTCTTACGGACGGATTCATCAAAGAAGAGGTAGGCGTGGCCGGTGGGCTGCTTCAGAATGGCGGCCGAGACCTTGTCACGGGTGCTCAGTTCGTCGTAGAAGCGCTTGCCGTTCATGTTGATGAGCACAGCACCGTTACCGCGGACAGCTTCCGTGACCATGATGCCGGACTGTTCGTTAAAGGTCGGGTGGGTCTGAATTTCAGGCAGATCCACGAAGGCTGCGCCGATCTTTTCGGACAGAAGCAGGCCGTCGCCCGTGGCACCCGGATGGTTCGTGGTGGCAAAGCCCTTCAGACGCGGAACGATCTTGGAAACGAGGGCATTGTTGGCACCGAAGCCGCCGGCGGCGTTCACCACGGCCTTGGTGTTAATCGTGTAGACCTTGCCGTTTTCAAGGTTCTTCACCTTGACGCCGACCACTGCACCCTTCTTGTTCTGGATGAGGTCGACAACCTGGCTTTCGGTTCTCAGATCGATCTTACGGGCCTGAACAGCGTTATCGAGAGTCTTCACGACTTCGGGGCCGACAGCTGCGCCACCCGTGGGACGGTGGCAGCGCTTGTTGGTAGCGCCGCCCATGAAGCCCACGTCGTTGAAGTCACCGCCGAGCTTAATCAACCACTGCACAGCGGCGTTGGAATTCTGAGCGAGAACCTTGACGAGTTCGGGGTTGTTCTTGTTGTGACCACCCTTCATCGTGTCCTTGTACATCTGTTCGATGCTGTCCTTGATGCCGAGCTTGGCCTGCTGCGGGGTTTCAGCCGCATTGATGCCGCCCGTGGCGCGGACCGTGTTGCCGCCGACAAACGGCATCTTTTCAAGAACGATCACCTTGGCTCCCAGATCGTGCGCCGTAACGGCAGCCGCCATACCGGCACCGCCCGCACCGATCACGACGACGTCGGCGTGCTGAGCAGCCTGAGCCGCACCGAAGGCTGCGGCAAGCATGGAAGCAATTACGAGTTTCTTCATTATGTTCCCCTCCTCATCGGGAATTGTGACGGCCCGGATACCTCTTTGAGGGTACCTCACGGGCGCATTTTTTTCATTATATCCGCGTGCATCGGCACAACCCCTTGGGTAAGTCCCCTCTGTTGCACAAAGTGCCACGCCGACTTTCAGAAGATTTTGATGCGGATCAACCTTTGCGGAACCATTTACCGGCAAGACGCGTCAATGTCCCTTCCGGTTTTGGCTTGACCTCCGTTACGCCCACGTTATTGGCGTGCGGGGTAAAGCCCGAGAAAAAGGTAAAGATGTGTTCGGGCAGATAAAAGAGGTCGCCCGGGGGGGTACCTCTCGGGAAACCAATGTGCCCACCCTCTTCGGGCTGCTCCAGATACACGTCGGACGATACATCCTTTTCCCCGGGCAGAGCCCACACCGGCAGAAACGGATCATTTTTGGCGTTAAGCATCAGAAGCGGCACCTTCACACCCGCTAAACCCGGCTTGGCCGAACAGCGCGTCCAGTAGTCCATCGCGCTTTTAAAACCGTGAATGGGCGCCGTGTAAATCGAATCGAAGTCGTAAAGCGTCGAGCAGTTTTTCACCACGTTTTCGTCAATAAGGTCCGGAAAGCGCCGCGCTTTTTCCAAAACCTTTTCCTTGAGCGTTGACAAAAACATCTCGGCGTAGAGTTTATTGGCGCCAAGCGACACTATTTCGCTACCTGCCACCAGATCCACGGGTGCGCCGACGCTCACCGCGGCCGTCAGAAACGAAGCGTCGCTGCCCAAATCCCCAAGACACTTTGAAAGCTGGTTTCCGCCCAGACTCACCCCCACGGCATACAAGGGCGCCTCCGGGTAGCGCGCGGCCACCGTCTTTAAAGCCCAGCTGTTGTCAGCGGTATCACCGGCAAAATAAGCGCGCGGCAGGCGGTTCGGGAGCCCTCCGCAGCAACGGAAATGCGCAACCACACCTCTCCAGCCCTTGTCCGCGGCGTAGCGCATGAGGGCCTCCGCGTAGTGGCTTTCCGAAGATCCTTCAAGCCCGTGGAAATGCACGAGAAGAGGTGCCGTCAGGTCTGAGGGTTCGGGCGTTGCCCAGTCAAAGATCATAAAGTCGCCGTCGGGCATATCAATGAGCTCACGGCGGTAGTGAATCTCAGGGCGCGGGAAAAACCGCGCAGGTATCACGGTCTGCAGATGCGCGCCCGGAAGCCACTTGGGCGCTTTGTAGTCGGGAGTCAGAATCGGCATGGTGGAAATGTCTTCTCGCAATTAGCCCGCCTCGGCGGACCAAGACAAAGGATGGGGGGGATTCTAGAGCGGCTCATTGACAAGAAAATGCTTTTGCCAGGATAACTTCCCGCAAAGTCCGCGATACATAAAATCCCTTAAGCAAAAGAACGGCTTTGCACAAATTCAGACTTCGCAGTAAAGTAAAGCCCGTTGCCGCCCGAAAAAGTCATGTTTTTTCAGGGTGCATGAACGAAATTTTGGAAGAAACGATGCTTAACCGCGCCGCCCGATTTTTTTATTACTTTTACTTTTTCTGCACACCGGCGGAAGGAGTGAGAGCGCGCACGAGTTTTTAAGCACGACTTCGAAAGAACCCCGACCGCCTGGCCATCAAGACCCGGCGGTTTTTGTTTCTCAGGCCGGGCGAAAAGAACCCGGCGGTGTTTGGCAAAACGATTTTTTAACCGACACCGAAAGAAAGGACTGAAACATGCGCTACACAACCGATGACCTCCGCATCAAAGAGATCCGGGAACTTACGCCTCCGGCACACCTCATCCGGGAATTTCCCTGCGAAGAAGTCGCTGCCGACACCGTGCACCGCGCGCGTCTTGCCGCGCACGACATCCTGCACGGTAACGACGACCGATTGATTGTTGTGGTGGGCCCCTGCTCCATTCATGACCCCAAGGCCGCGCGCGAGTACGCCGAGAAACTCGCGGAAGTGCGCCGTAAGCTGCAGGGGGAACTTGAGATCATCATGCGTGTGTACTTTGAAAAGCCGCGCACGACGGTGGGCTGGAAGGGGCTCATCAACGACCCCGACATGGACGGCTCCTGCCGCATCAACCACGGCCTGCGAATTGCCCGTGAGCTCATTCTTGACATCAACAACATGGGACTGCCCACGGGGGTTGAGTACCTCGACATGATCACGCCGCAGTACATTGCGGACCTTGTGAGCTGGGGCGCCATCGGCGCGCGCACCACGGAAAGCCAGGTGCACCGGGAGCTCGCAAGCGGCCTTTCCTGCCCCGTGGGCTTTAAAAACGCCACCAACGGTGCCGTGAAGATCGCCGTGGACGCCATCGGCGCGGCCGAACACCCGCACTCCTTCCTTTCCGTTACCAAGGGCGGCATCTCCGCCATTGTCACCACAACCGGCAATGAAGACTGCCACATCATTTTGCGCGGCGGCAAGGAACCCAACTACGACGCAGAATCCGTCAAAGCCGCCTGTGAGCTTTTGAAGGCCGCCGGTCACCGCGAAATGGTGATGATCGACGCCTCGCACTCCAACTCCAAAAAGATCTGCCGCAACCAGATTCTGGTGGTGGACGACATCTGTGCGCAGGTTGCCGACGGCTCCAGTGCCATCATCGGCGTCATGATTGAATCCAACCTCGTCGAAGGCCGTCAGGACATTACGCCTGATAAGCCCCTCACCTACGGTCAGTCGGTGACGGACGCGTGCCTCGGGTGGGATGACACCGTGAAGCTGCTTGAGAAGCTTGCGCGCGCCGTGCGCGACCGCCGCAGCCGCAACTGCTGATACCTCTGGCAGCAAGCGCAAAAAAGCCGGCGAAACCGTTTTGGGTTTCTGCCGGCTTTTTTGTGCGCGGGCCTCTTTAGTCCACGCCGCGGGCTCTGTCGCGGTAGAACTGCTCGCGCCAGGCGCCAAAGCGCCCCTCATCCAAAGCCTGCCGGATTTCTTCCATCAGATGCACGTAAAACGTGAGGTTATGGATGGAATTCAGACGCGCGCCGAGGATTTCGTTCACCTTCTGCAGATGGTGCAGATAGGCGCGTGTAAAGCCCCGGCAGCAGTAGCAGCTGCAGCTTTCATCGAGCGGCCGCATGTCGTCTTTGTATTTGGCATTGCGGATTTTCACGTCGCCGTAACGGGTAAAGAGCCAGCCGTTGCGGGCGTTACGGGTAGGCATCACGCAGTCAAACATATCAATGCCGCGCGCCACCCCTTCCACGAGGTCTTCGGGCGTTCCCACGCCCATCAGATAACGGGGCTTGTCTTCGGGCATCTCGTGGACGACTTCATCCATGATGTGAAGCATCTCTTCCTTGGGTTCACCCACGGAGAGGCCCCCGACGGCATAGCCGTGAAAGCCGATGTCTTTGAGCCCGGCCAGTGACTCACGTCTGAGTTCCGGAAACATCCCGCCCTGCACGATCCCGAAAAGCGCATTGGGATTTTCCAGGCGGTCAAATTCCTCGCGGCTGCGTTTGGCCCATCTGAGCGACAGACGCATGGATTTGGCGGCTTCTTCTTTGGTTGCGGGCCTGTCGCCGATCATGTAGGGCGTGCATTCGTCAAAGACCATGGAGATATCAGAATTGAGGGTCTTCTGAATCTGCATGGAAACTTCAGGCGTCAAAAAGAGCCGGTCGCCGTTAATGGGCGAAGCAAAGCGTACGCCCTCTTCGCTGATTTTCCTGAGTGCCCCGAGGCTAAAGACCTGAAAGCCGCCCGAGTCGGTCAAAATCGGCTTATTCCAGTTCATGAAGCGGTGCAGACCCGCGTGCTTTTCAATAACTTCCAGGCCGGGACGAAGCCAGAGGTGGAAGGTGTTTCCGAGAATAATCTGGCTCCCCATCTCTTCGAGTTCGTTCGGAGCCATGGCCTTTACGGTTCCGTAGGTGCCCACCGGCATGAAAATCGGTGTCTGAACCACCCCGTGGTTCAGCGTCATGCGGCCGCGGCGGGCCTTACCCTCGGTTTTTAAAACTTCAAAGGAAAGACTCACGGTATTTACTCCTTGGCGGTGTTGTCCGGTCGAGCCCGGTCTTTTTCCGGGAGCTCAAAAAAGCAGGCGTCGCCGTAACTGAAAAAGCGGTATTTGTTGTCCACGGCGTGGCGGTAGGCTTGCATCACCCGGTCGCGGCCGACGATAGCCGAAACCAGCATCACGAGCGTGGACTTGGGAAGGTGAAAGTTCGTGATCATCACGTTGATCACGTCAAACTTATAACCCGGCGCAATAAAAAGTTTCGTGTCCATGGCGCCCGCGCGGATGACGCCCGGCGCAACGGCAGCGCTTTCGAGCGCTCTAAGGCTCGTTGAGCCCACCGCAATCACACGCCGCCCCTCACGCTTGGCGCGGTTTACTTTTTCGGCGGTCTCTTCGCTTACGGTGAGCCACTCGGAATGCATCGTGTGCTCTTCGAGGTTTTCCTCACGCACGGGCTGAAAGGTCCCCGCGCCCACGTGCAGCGTCACAAAGGCTTCGTCAACGCCTTTGTCCTTAAGTTCTGCCAGGAGTTCCTTCGTAAAGTGCAGGCCCGCGGTCGGTGCCGCCACCGCTCCCGGGCACTTGGCGTAGACCGTCTGATAGCGCCCGGCGTCTTCGGCCTTGGCTTCACGTTCGATGTAAGGCGGCAACGGCACTTTGCCGAAAGCGTCAAGCACAGCGAGCACCGGCTCATCAAATTCCAGCAGAAAGAATTCCCCCTGACGGCCCGTGACGGTCGCGCCCGCTTCTTCACCCTTATCGTTGACCGCAAAAAGGCGGCTTCCGGTTTTGGGCGTTTTGCTGGCTCTGAGCATACTTAAAGCCGTCTTTTCTCCGGTGACGCGCTCGATCATGAATTCAACGGCGCCTCCGGTGTCTTTGTGACCGCGCAGGCGCGCCTTAATCACCTTGGTGTCGTTCATCACCAGAAGGTCGCCCGGGCGCAGAAGCTTTTTGACGTCGGTGAAGTGAAGATCCTCAATCACGCTGTCCGTAACGTGCAACAGGCGCGAGGCCGTGCGGTCTGCAAGCGGATACTGGGCAATGAGTTCTTCGGGAAGATTGAAGTCGTAGTCGGACAGATGCTGACCGACCAGATAGTCTGGATGCAGTTGAAATGCCATGATGGCTTTACCGGCCAAATAAAAGAAAGGCGCCATTTTAGAGATTTCGTGCGGCTTTTCCTCTGTTTTTTCTAAGGTTTTACCATAACAGAAACATTTGGAAACAAACATACATGCCAAAACAATACCAACATGATTGCGAATGATTCTCATTTACTGTATAGTTTCACCAACTGGGAAACAAAGCGCGGCGACACCGCAAACGGTACCTTTGGGGTCGGTACCGGTCGCCGGTAACCACGTTTCAGATCTGTTTCTCCTGCAGTCTGGACGATGTTTCTTGGGGTTCTTCTGACGCGGTAACGGGATTTTCAGGCTCCCGTTACCGCTTTTTTTCGTCCTTTACGCCTAGTTCGAAAGTCTAGTTGCGAATGATTCCCATTATGAGTATATTGTCGGCAACTGGGAAACACAGGCGGTGACACCGCAAACAACGTCAACGGGGTCGACGTTGGTCACCAAGGCCTTGCGTTTCAGGATTGTTTCTCCTGCAGTCCGAAACATGTTTCTTGGGGTTTATATGTTCGCGCTGACGGAACTTTCAGGCTTTCCGTCAGCGCTTTTTTTCGCGGTAAGTCTGACGGGCGTGCGCGTCCGTTCTCTAAAATAGCCAAAGAAAGTCGACAAAGAAGCGTTGTCTGTCCCGTCCGGGTCGATTTTCCTTTGTGCGGCAGGCGCACCGGAGGAAACACCATGCAGTCTGGAATTCTCACGCTCACCGACATCATCGGCATCGCCGCCTTTGCCTTTGCGGGTATTTTGGCCGCTGACGGTAAAAAGCTCGATCCGGTGGGCGTTTTTGTGATGGCCTTCACGACCGCTTTCGGCGGGGGGCTGGTGCGCGACATCATCATTGACAACCGGCCGTTTTTCTGGGTCGCGCACAGCGGGTACGTGTGGCTCACGATTTTTATCGCGGCCTTTGCCCCCTCCCTTTTAAAGCACTTCAGGGAGTTCCTCCCCTATTCCGTCTTTATCTGGTCGGACGCCGTGGGCCTGGGATTTTTCTCCGCGGGCGGCACGGCGTTATCGCTGCAGGCGGGGCTCCCACCCCTGCCCGCCGCCATCCTTGGCGTGTGTACGGGTGCTTTCGGCGGCATGATCCGCGACGTCTTTTTAAACCAGATGCCGATGGTGCTCTCTGACAAACAGCCCTACGCTTCCGCAGCGTTTCTGGGCTGCTGGATTTATATCGCTTTGGTGTACTTCGGCGCGGACGATGCGTTTTCCCTCATTTTGTCGAGCCTTCTGATTGTGGCCGTGCGGATGCTCTGCTGGTACAAAGGCTGGAACATCATCCGCTACCGTGACGGGGACGAGCCCAAAAAGGCAACGGATCAAAAGCCCGCCGTCACAAAAACCGGCAGCCGGCCCGATCCGTCGGGTTAAATACCGTTTGTGCCGTCGGCAGCAATGCGGTCGCGGTTGGCGGCACCCCGACGGGCCTCATGCGGCTCATCCTCCGCGTCATGCACGACCTTAATCGTTGACTGAAAGACCTGAAGCGACCCCAAAACACCGAACATCAGAATCGCAAAACCCACGACCATCGAAAGTGTCGGAAGTTCCCCGCGCCAGATGAGCGCATAAATCACGGCAAACACAGACTCAAAGACGATGAACTGGCCTCCGAGTCCCGCAGGCAGCCGCTTACTCATGCTGTTCCAGCAGATCATCGCTATCCATGAGCAGAAAAGGCCGATCACAAAAGCCGTGGCAAAGAAGGTCCAGGGTGCGGGCCCCCAGACGGACACCGTCGTGTCCATAAAGCCCATGGGCCAGGCAACGATTCCAAAGAGCACCATCACCAGGGGCAACACGGTCACGCCCTGCAGTGCCGTCCACGCCCCCGTTGAAAGCCGCGTGTGCTTTAAGAGCCACTCGGCATTCATGATGGAAAACCAGGTCCAGGAGATGACGGCAGCGATACCGAAACCAACACCCACCCAGTATTCGGTGCCGCCTTGGGCGCTGGCGGTCACGGCGCGTTCAAATTCGGAATAGTTGGCAATCACGAGGCCCACGAAAATGATGCAAAGCGGCGGCAGAATCTTTGCCCAGGGCAGTGCCGCGTCACTGCCGGCATTGCGGAAATTCGAACCGATCGCAACAAGCACCGGAATCACGGCCATAAACATGCCTGCAAGCGGCGCTCCCGCGAGACGAATGCAGACGGTAAGAAGGCAGTAAAAAAGAACGTTGCCGAAAAGCGGAAGCTTAAAAGACTGCCAGACGTCGGTGCGGGTAAAGCGCTTTAATTCCCGCCGGTAGACATAAAGAAACGGCAGCGAAATAAGACCGAACGCGATAAAGCGCGAAAGCGCCACCAGTACCGGGTTATAGTCCGGCACGACCAAAGGGGCGATGTAGATTAAGCCCCAGAGAGCACCGCTTGCGATGCCCAGTAAAACACCCGTCAGCATGACAAAAAACACAGTTTCCGAACGCCCGCCTTTCACCCGTGCGTTCTTTTTCTGCTGATGCGGCCGCTTTCTTTGATGAAGGAGGGAGTCGTTAGTGAAAGCGCCGTCCTTAAGGCCCCGCTTCCCGCGCCGCCGGCGCAGACCGTGGAAACCCCGCCTTAAGAAATCAGGTGAGCGTGAAAATTACCTGCATTTTCTGCGGCTTCCGACTCCGGATGAAAGCCGCCGCCCGACACGGTTTTCTAAAAGGCGACGGATGGTAGCACTGTGTTTTGCCTAGGTAAAGTACCTTAGTCAAAAATTTCCCGTAAAGACGGCATTTTCCGGACTGGGACTTACCCTTAAGCCGCAGAAACGGGACGAAAAAAAAGCCCGGCCGAAGCAAAGAATTGCTGGACCGGGCCTCATGCCGCAGAAAACCGTTACGGACGGTGCTTCACCACGTGCTTTGTGGTTTTGCCGTCAGCCTGCATCTCCTGCGCGACCAGAATATGGCCGCTTTGCTCACAGAAAAGCCGGATATCCGGCACGGCGTGGGGATCATCGGTGAGAACTTCCACGACGTCCCCGGCCGCTTTTTTCGCAAGCGCCTTTTTGGTTCTTAAAACCGGCAGGGGACAGGCCATCCCCCGCAGGTCAAGCACTTCGGCCTCCATCACGCTCAGGCGAGCTTTTCGCCGATAAACGTGCGGGCTGCCTTCATGGCGTCGGCCAGTTTGGCGACGTCAGCGGCGCCGGCCATCGCCATATCGGGCTTGCCGCCGCCCTTGCCGCCCGCGACGGCCGCCGCGGCGTTGACAAGTTCTCCGGCCTTGATGCGGCCCGTGAGGTCTTTGGTGACACCGGCGCAGAACTGGATCTTGTCGCCTGCGACCGCAAGAAGAATCACGGCACTGCCGAGCTTGTTTTTGAGATCATCCATCGTGGTTCTGAGGCTCTTGGCGTCCATGCCTTCAAGCACGGCAACGAGAACCTTGACACCGGCGACGTCTTCGGCCTTTGCCACCACATTGGCGCCCTGCGCGGCCGCGAGCTTATCCTTGGCGGCCGTCAGTTCCTTTTCAAGTTCGTGGGCGTCGGCGATCAGGCGGTCGATCTTACCGGGCAATTCTTCCGCAGGCGTCTTAAAGCGTGCGGCGCTTTCGGTAAGCAACGCGGCATTGTGCTGCATGAGTTTCAGGGCATTCATGCCGGTCACGGCTTCCACGCGGCGCACGCCTGCGCTGATGCCGGCTTCCGACACAATCTTGAAGCACCCGATGTCGCCGGTGCGTGCAACGTGCGTGCCGCCACAGAGTTCCCGCGACGTACCGATATCAAGCACACGGACCGTGGCGCCGTACTTTTCACCGAAAAGCATGACGGCACCGGCCTTCTTTGCTTCTTCAATCGACATTTCACGCGCAAGCACCGGGGTATTGGCAAGAATCTCGGTGTTGACGATGTCTTCGACTTCAGCGATCTGTTCGGTCGTCATGGGCTTGTCGTGCGTGAAGTCAAAGCGGGTGACCTTGCTGTTCACAAGGCTCCCCTTCTGCGCGACGTGGGCGCCGAGCACTTCACGAAGCGCCTTATGCATGATGTGCGTCACGGAGTGGTTGCGCGCGACGGCTGCGCGCGTTGCCTGATCGACCTGCGCGTCAAGCACGTCACCGGCCTTAAGGCTTCCTTCCTTGATGTGCGCGGCATGCCCGAAGACACTTTCCTTGATGCGGAAGGTGTCCGTGACCTGCAGCAGCGTCGTGCCGTTTTCAAGGACACCGACGTCACCGACCTGGCCGCCCATCTCAGCGTAAAAGGGCGTCTTGTCAAGCACCACAATCACGTCGTCGCCTGCAGCCGCTTCTTCAACCTGCGCACCGTTACGGTAAAGCGCAAGGACCTTGGCCTGCGGTTCGTCCAGGGTCTTGTAACCCTCAAACGTATTGTTTTCACCGGTGTAAAGGACTCCGGCCGCAACCTTAAACTTACCGGCAGCGCGGGCCTTGGACTTTTGTTCGTCCATTGCCTTATCAAAGGCTTCGACGTCAACCTTAAGACCGCGTTCGCGGCAGACGTCGGCGGTGAGGTCAACCGGGAAGCCGTAGGTGTCGTGCAGCTTAAAGGCGACATTGCCGTCAAGCACGCCGTCCTTGGTTTCGGCAATGGCGGCTTCGAGAATTTCCATGCCGTTGCTTAACGTCTGCAGGAACCGTTCTTCCTCGCTCTTAATGACTTCGGCAATGCGCGGATCCTTCACTTCAGGATAGGTGTCACCCATTTCCTGCGCGACGGAATCAACGAGCTTATAGAAGAAAAGCCCGCGGGCGCCGAGCTTGTAGCCGTGGCGGATGGCGCGGCGGCAGATGCGGCGCAGCACGTATGCGCGGCCTTCGTTACCGGGCTTGACGCCGTCAGCAACGGCGAAGCTGCAGCAGCGGATATGGTCGGCAATCACCTTAAGCGAGGGCGACTGCGGATCCACGTTTTGCGCTCCGGCTTCTTCCACGGCATTTTTCGCGGCGGCCATGATGTTCTGGAAGAGGTCGATGTCGTAGTTGGTCGGCACGTCCTGCAGCACGGAAGCAATACGCTCAAGCCCCATCCCCGTATCGATGTTGGGGTGCGGCAGGCGGTTGAGTTTGCCGGTCGTGTCACGGTTAAACTGCGTGAAGACGAGGTTCCAGATTTCCATGTAACGGTCGCCGTCTTCATCCGGGCTCCCCGGAGGGCCGCCCTGCACGGACGGACCGCGGTCATAGAAGATTTCCGAGCACGGACCGCAGGGACCGGTGTCGCCCATCATCCAGAAGTTGTCCGACATGTAGCGCGCGCCCTTGTTGTCGCCGATGCGGATGATGCGCTCGGCCGGCACGTGGATTTCGTTCAACCAGATGTTGTAGGCCTCATCGTCCTCAAAATAGACGGTGACCCAGAGGCGTTCCGGCGGCAGCTTATAAACGGTCGTTAAGAGTTCCCAGGCCCAGTGAATCGCATCGTGCTTGAAATAATCGCCGAAACTGAAGTTTCCGAGCATTTCAAAGAACGTGTGATGACGCGCCGTGTAGCCGACGTTATCAAGGTCGTTGTGCTTGCCGCCCGCGCGGATGCACTTCTGAGAGGTCGTTGCGCGGTGCAGCGACTTATCAAGGCCCAGGAAGTTGGCCTTGAACTGGTTCATACCGGCATTGGTAAAGAGCAGCGTCGGATCGTCCTTGGGAACGACCGGGCTTGACTTCACAATCGTGTGGCCCTTGCTCTCGAAAAACTTGAGGTACGCCTGACGAATGTCGGCGGCCGTCATATAGGTACTGGGTTTCATAGTACTCGCAATAAATTCGCGCTTAAAAAAGCGGAAGCCGCCCGTTTAAGGGCGACCGAAAACCTGTGCGGTACGGGCGGTTTGTTTTTCAACCAATGCTGCCCCGGCAAAAAGCGAAGCGCCGTCCGCGAAAACGATGAATTTTAACCGTTAATTGCGGCCTCAACCACGGCGAAAGGCAAAAGCCCGAAAGAAAAACGGGCCGTTTCTTTCAGAAAATCCGCCCGTTTGTGTTTTTTTCAGGAAGCCTCAGACTCTGAGCGCATCGGCAAGGCCCTGCGCAAGCGTCTGTGCCTCGGCCTTATCCCCCGTCTCCACCATGATCCGGAGCAGAGGTTCCGTGCCTGAGAGGCGGATCAGCACGCGCCCGCGCCCCGCGAGCGTTTTCTCTGCCTCAGCAACCGCCGCAACAAACGCGGCATTACCCTTCCAGTCATAGCCCTTTTCAATACGCTTATTGATGAGAACCTGGGGCATGAGTTCAAGCCCCGCCAAAAGTTCAGCAAGCGTCTTACCGGTGTCTCTGACGGCAGCCAAAACCTGAAGCGCGCTCACGATGCCGTCGCCGGTACTCTGCCTGTCAAGCGCAATGATGTGCCCGGAGGATTCGCCCCCGAAAAGCCAGCCGCGCTTGGTGAGTTCTTCCATCACGTAGCGGTCGCCCACCTTGGCGCGCACGAAGGGAAGCTTCATTTCGCCGAAGCGCTTTTCCAAAGCGTAGTTTGTCATGAGCGTGCCGCAGACACCGTCAACACGGCCCTTTCGGCCCCGGTCGCAGACGATGGCGTAAAGAAGCTCATCACCGTTATAAAGGTGGCCTGCGGCGTCAGCCATAATGAGGCGGTCGGCGTCCCCGTCAAAGGCAAGGCCGTAGGCGCAGCCCGCCTTGGCGGTGCGCTCGGCCAGGGTATCCGTGTGCGTCGCACCCACACCCTCGTTGATGTTAAAGCCGTTGGGACTGACGGCGTCCGCCGTCACATCAGCGCCCAACTCATGAAAAACGGCGGGAGCGACGTGGTAGGAAGCGCCGTTGGCGCAGTCGAGATAAAGCTTCATCCCCTTAAGATCGAGCCCCGCGGGGAACGTGCTTTTACAAAATTCAACGTAGCGGCCGGCCGCATCATCGAGCCTTCGGGCTTTGCCGAGATTGTCGCTTGCCTCACAGTGAAAGCCTTTGTCGATTTCGGCTTCAACGGCAAGCTCCACGGCGTCCGGAAGTTTTGTGCCGGCAGCGGAGAAAAACTTGATGCCGTTGTCGCAGTACGGATTGTGGCTTGCGCTGATCGCAACGCCGGCTTCAAGTCTCAGAGCCCGCGTGAGATAGGCAACTGCGGGCGTCGGAATGGGCCCGGAGAGAACCGTATCCACGCCGGCAGACGAAAACCCCGCCTGCAGCGCGGCTTCCAGCATGTAGCCCGACACCCGGGTGTCCTTGCCGATTAAAACCGTCGTTTTGCGTCCGGCATTTTCCCTGCGGATCACGCGGCCTGAGGCCTGCCCCAGAAGCATCACAAAGTCCGGCGTCATGGGAAAAGTTCCCACCGTGGCTCTTACACCGTCCGTGCCGAAGTAGCGTCGCGTCATGTTGTTCTTTCTCTTTTGGCGGATTCAAACCTCTAGATATTAATCCTTAAGACGCACCTCTGCCGCACGCACGGCCGCCAAAACGTCAAAAGCTTCCTTCGTTTCCCTCACGTCGTGCACACGCACCAGCTGCGCGCCGCGCTCAACGGCAATCAGGGCCCCGGCAACCGAACTCACAATACGGTCGCCAGCCTTGGCTACGCCCGTGACGGCCCCCAGGGACGACTTACGGGAAAGCGCCATCAAAAAGGGCCTGCCGAGTTCCACGAAATGCGCCGTTGCCGCAAGAAGCTCAAAGTTCTGCTCCACGTTTTTCCCGAAACCAAAGCCCGGATCAAACATGACCGCCGCGGGGTCTGCGCCGGCGGCAAGCAGCACCTTTTCCTGCGAGAGCAGAAAGTCGGTGACTTCGCCGATCAAGTCCGTGTAGGACGGGGCCTTCTGCATGGTGCGGGGCGTCCCCTGCATGTGCATCACAATGAGGCCGCAGCCGCTTTGGGCGGCAGCCTGAGGCGCCCCCGCCTCACGAAAACCCCGGATGTCGTTCAAAATCTCGGCGCCTGCGGCCGCGGCTTCCCGCATCACTTCGGGTTTACTTGTGTCCACCGACACAATAAGTCCCTCTCGGGCCAGCGTCTTTACCACCGGAATCACACGGGCGAGCTCTTCTTCAAGCGAGACATCCGCCGCGCCCGGGCGCGTGGATTCGCCCCCGACGTCGATGATGTCGGCGCCGTCAGCGGCAAGTTTTCTGCCCCAGGCAACGGCCGCCTCGGTTGTGGCGTGTTCTCCGCCGTCAGAAAAGGAGTCGGGCGTCACGTTCACAATCCCCATGATGCGGGGGCGGGTCAGATCGAGCGTGCGGGTTCTGAGTTTCCAGGCAACCGCTGCTTTTGAATTTTGCATTTTCTCTTGTCCTTTCACGGAAAAAGGACGGAAAGCGCACGGCACTCCGTCCTTTTGCCGGGGCCTGCGGGCCCCGTCTTCACATCCTTCTTACGCCGCAGGCGGCTGTGAGCCGTTATCCTGCGCGGACGCAGCAGCTGCAACCGCAACGGGAGCCGCCGGCTGCGCGGCCCCGGCGGGCTGCGAAACCTTCGGTTCACGCGGGGGCTTGCCTGCCATGATGTCGTCGATCTGATCGGCGTCAATCGTCTCCCATTTGAGAAGCGCCTGCGCCATGGCTTCAACCTTGTCGGCGTTGTCTTCAATGAGTTTACGCGCGGTTGTGTACTGCTCTTCGAGGATGCGGCGGATCTCGTTATCGACCGCACGCATGGTTTCCTCAGAGATGTGGCTTGTGCGCGTCAGAGACCGCCCCAGGAAGGGATCCCCTTCGTTTTCGGCGTACACCATCACGCCCATGCTGTCGCTCATACCGTAGCGCGTCACCATGTCGCGCGCCATCTGGGTGGCACGTTCAAAGTCGTTGCTTGCGCCCGTGGTCATCTGATGCATGAAGACTTCTTCGGCAATGCGGCCACCGAACAAAATCGCGATGCGCGTCAAAAGGTACTGTTTGTCGTAGGCGTAGTGATCTTCTTCCGGAAGCTGCATCGTCACGCCCAGGGCTCTGCCGCGCGGGATGATCGTCACCTTATGCACGGGATCGGACTTGGGCATGAGTTTGGCTACGAGCGCATGACCGGATTCGTGATAGGCGGTGTTGCGCTTTTCGTCCTCGGTCATCACCATGGACTTACGTTCCGCGCCCATCATGATCTTGTCTTTGGCAAGCTCAAAGTCGTTCATATCGACCACACGGCCGTTACGACGTGCGGCAAAAAGCGCAGCTTCGTTCACGAGGTTTGCGAGATCGGCGCCTGAAAAGCCCGGTGTGCCTCGCGCGAGAATGTCAGCGCGCACGTCCTGCGCCACAGGGATCTTTTTCATGTGAACGTTGAGAATCTGCTCACGCCCGCGAATGTCGGGCAGCGGCACCACGACCTGGCGGTCAAAGCGGCCCGGGCGAAGGAGCGCCGGATCCAGCACGTCAGGGCGGTTTGTTGCCGCGATCACGATGATGTTGGTGCCGGTTTCAAAGCCGTCCATCTCTACGAGCATCTGGTTTAACGTCTGCTCGCGTTCGTCGTTGCCGCCGCCCAAGCCTGCGCCACGCTGACGGCCCACGGCATCGATTTCGTCGATGAAGATGATGCAGGGCGCGTTTTTCTTGGCGTTTTCAAACATGTCGCGCACTCGCGCGGCACCCACACCCACAAACATTTCCACGAAGTCAGAGCCTGAAATCGAGAAAAAGGGCACCCCCGCTTCACCGGCGATGGCTTTCGCAAGAAGCGTCTTACCGGTCCCGGGAGGTCCGACGAGCAAAATGCCGCGCGGAATATGGCCCCCGAGCCTCTGGTACTTCGAAGGGTCCTTGAGAAAGTCCACGACTTCCTGGACGTCTTGCTTCGCTTCATCGCACCCGGCAACGTCGTTAAACCGCACCTTGTTGGCGGTGTCGTCAAGCATTCTTGCCTTACTCTTACCGAAGGAGAAGGCGCCGCCCTTGCCGCCCTGCATCTGACGCATGAAGAAAATCCACACGCCGATCAAAAGCAGCATCGGGAACCAACTTACAAAAAGCGTCTGCAGGAAAGACGGTTCCTCTTCGGCCTTACCGTAAACCTGCACGCCGTTTTTACGCAGATCGTCCACCATCCAGAGGTCGCCCGGACTGGTGATCGAATAAGCGGGCCCGTCGGTGGGCGTCACGGTGAGCTTTCTGCCCTGCACGTCCACGCGGCTGATGCGGCCTGCCTTGGCGTCAGCCATAAACTGCGTGTAACTCGTCTGTTCGGCCGCCGGAACCGCACGTTCGCCGTCAAACTGCCGAAACACGGTAAAGAGCACAAAGGCGATCAGCACCCAGATCGCGATGCGCCCCAGCATCCTGTTGTCCAAAATTGTCCTCTCAGTCGTCGGTATTTTTGCCGTCACCGGGAGCGCTCAAGGCGCACAGACGGCTTCATTTTGCACGTAGCCTAAACGAAATCGGGCGTTTTGTCGTCCAAAGCCGCGAATTTCCAAGCTTTTTTGTATCCGGTCGTTAAGCGTTCTTCTTTGCGGGTTTAAGTCCCCGCCCCACCACATACATTTCCGGACTCGTATCGCGGCTTGCCTCGGGTTTGCGCTGCTTCACCGTCTTAAAGACGCGCTTGCAGCTTTCCACAAACTGCGAGTAGCCCGAGCCCTGAAAAACCTTCGTTACAAAGACCCCTTCGGGTTTGAGGTTCTTTTCGGCAAATTCAAGCGCAAGTTCATTTAAAAGAAGGCTCGCGCCCGCGTCGACCATCGCTACGCCCGAAAGGTTCGGAGCCATGTCGCTGATCACCACATCGGCCTTGCCGCCCTCCAAAAGCGCATCCAGGGCGTCCGCCACTTCCTGCTCCCTGAAGTCGCCCTGCAGAAAATCCACGCCCTCAATGGGCTCCATCGGGAGAATATCCATCGCAATCACGCGGCCGCAGAAGGTGCCGTCAGGGTTTGTGAGGCGCTTTCTTGCAATCTGAGACCAACTGCCCGGAGCGGCGCCTAAATCCACCACGGTCATTCCCGGGTGAAAGATCTTTTCCTTTTCGTCAATTTCCAGCAACTTGAAAGCCGAACGCGCACGATACCCCTGCGCACGGCTCATTTTGACGAAGGGATCGTTGATGTGACGCTCGATCCAGGCACGGTTGGAGCGGAGTTTTTTCTGTGATTTGGGCATAGACCAATTACAATAGCGGGACAAAAAAGAGTGTCTTTTTCTTAGGAGAAAGCTTTTTATTATGGCCGAACTCATTTTAGAGCGCGACAAGCGTCTCGAACTGCGCGGACAGGCGCATCACCTCAAAGCCCGCGTTCTTTTGGGCGCAAACGGACTTACCGAAGCCGTCGAAAAGGAAGTAAGCCGCGCGCTTGACGATGCGGGGCTCGTGAAGATTCACGTTCCGGGCGACGACCGTGAGGAGCGCACCGCCATTTACGAAGCGCTTGCCGACAAGCTCGGCGCAGCGCGCATTCAGGCAATCGGCAAGATGCTCGTTCTCTGGCGCCCGCCCGTTGAAAAAGAAGAAAAGAAACCGGCCTTTGAACCGGCTCCTTCAAAAAAGAAGGTCGCCGTGAAAAAGCCCGGCATGAAAAAGACGGCCAAAAAGCCCGTCATCACTCATGCCCGTCCGAAGCGCAAGACCCTCACGAAAAAAGCAGCGCTTGCCAAGTGCTGATTCCTGTCTGAGTGAGATACGCCAAACGGCATCCGGTTTTCGGGTGCCGTTTGTTTTTTCCTGGCAGCTATATCTGCGCCCGGCTTAATCCGCGTCCAGAGCCGCCGTCAACGCGTCATGCAGATCTTCATCGAGCTCATCGCAGGTCACGGCGGCAACGATCTGATAACCCAGAAGGCTGATGCAACGCTCCGCGTAACTGTCAAATTCCGTTTCCAGAAGCTTCCAGCCGACTTTTTCACGCTCCACGCCAAAACACGCCGATGCGAGAAAAAGCAGGTACGACAGACTCTCACGCACGCGCCAGGCGTCTTCTTTGCTCTGAGAATCGAACGCTTCCGTGAGTTCGTCGAAATATGGCGTCAGGAATTCGCGTTCCGTTACCTTTCTCAGGCTTTTGACTGCCTCCGGCCACAACACAGAACAAACCACCTTGGCTTCCTGAGCGTTGCTGAGCAACACCTCAATGTCCGCGTCCCGGAGGTCTTCCTCTTTTTTCAGCGTTTCAGCAAAGTCATCCCGACGCTCAGCCCAAGCGCGCCGCATGAGCGGTACAAGACTTGCAAATGCCAGAACAATATACGGACGCAGGCGCGAACCGACTTCTTTTGTTCCGTTCAGGATTTCTTTGGCGGTTGATTCAAAAAGCTGCGGTATGTCCGGATCATCCGGCCATTCATCCTCATCAAGCCCGTCATCCTCTTTCTCATCTGCTTCGTCCGTGTCTTTCCCGTACGAATCGAGCATGTCCTCCAGGTGCGGCGCCACGAAAAACGTCAGAAGAACACTGAGGGCCGAGGAAAAATCCCCGGCTTCATCTTCGGCCTGTGCTTGTGGCAACCCGCGGGCGACGAATGCCTCAGCCACCACAGAAGCAATCACAGCAGACATCTCTTCGGGTGCGGCATCCTTAAGTGCTTCAGAAAACTGTTTTCCGAGCAAACGCATGGCAATACGCGCAGTCACAGAAACCGCCGTGCGCAGGTTAACCGCCTCCTGCCGCTTTCCTTCCCGGCTGTGCCACAATCTGACGCCCTCGGATCGGGTTTCGCCGCTTCCAAAAAGAAGGCGGTCCTTCTCCGGAAACACCTCATTGAGCACGCCGTAACAGGCGAGATCCTCATCGTCGGCAGGGGAAGCCGCTGCTTTATCTGCCCGATATGCCGCTTCAAGCGTGCGGCCGACAAGCAACCTGTCAATTGTGTTCAGAAATGTTCCGACCAAGTCAACCGCCACAGCCGTCATTTCGTGCGGCAATGCGCGAAAAGCCGCTTCAAGATTTTCCCGGCTGACACCGGCATCCTTAATAAAAAATCCTTTGTAAGAATCGTCTTCCATTTTTCTCTTCCCGCCCGACAACCGATTGTTATTGCAGCGGCACGAGACTAACACGGCAAGGCCTTTTTTCCGCGCCTGCAGCGAAATATTTGCCGAATGTGTCGGTTTGTCACAAATCTGTCACAAAACCCCGTCAGACTCTCAAAAATATCATAGACCCGTCATATTTGTGCCTGCGGCACAGCTCTCGCGATGGACAACTTTTACCTTGTCATCCTGGCTTTTCTGGCGATTCTCGCCTGTTTTGACCTCTTTGTGGGCGTCAGTAACGACGCCGTCAACTTCTTAAATTCAGCCCTGGGTTGCCGCATCGCCACCTACCGCACCACAATGATTGTGGCAAGCCTCGGTGTGCTTCTCGGAGCCACCTTCTCTTCGGGGATGATGGAAATCGCACGAAGCGGCGTTTTTCATCCGCAGATGTTTACCTTTGCGGAAATCATGGTGATCTTTTTTGCCGTGATGGTCAGCGACGTGCTGCTGCTTGATACCTTCAACTCCCTGGGGCTTCCCACCTCCACCACGGTTTCGATTGTCTTTGAACTGTTGGGCAGCGCCATGGCTGCGGCGCTTTACAAAATCCTCACCGCCGACGGGTCAGTGGCGGGCCTGGCTGAATACATCAACAGCGCCAAGGCGCTCACCATTATTTCGGGCATTCTGATTTCGGTGGTCGTCGCCTTTATCGCGGGCATGGTCGTGCAGTACATTGCGCGCCTTATTTTCACCTTTCACTTTGAGCGGATGTACCGCCGCGTGGGCGGCCTTTTCGGGGGATTCGCGATCACCGCGATCTTTTACTTTCTGGTGATTAAGGGGGCTTCGGGCTCAAGCTTCATGCGCCCCGAATGGATCAGCTGGATTAACGCCAACACGCAGACCATTCTTCTCTCGCTTTTTATCGGGCTCACGGTTCTTTTTCAGATCCTCATCCTGCTTTTTAACCTCAATATCTTCAAGATCGTCATTCTGTCGGGGACGTTTTCGCTTGCCTTTGCCTTTGCCGGCAACGACCTTGTGAACTTTGTGGGTGTGCCTCTGGCGGCTTTAGACAGCGTGCGCGACTTTATGGCAAACGGCACGGATGCCGCAACGTACCTGATGACAAGCCTTCAGAAGGGAAGTGCCGCGCCCACGTTCTTCCTCTTACTCTCGGGCAGCATCATGGTGGCAACGCTCTGGCTCAGTAAAAAAGCCAAACGCGTGGTGCAGACCTCCATCAACCTCTCTTCGAGCCAGTCGGGCACGCACGAGCAGTTCGGTTCGTCGCTGCCCGGGCGAATGATTGTGAGAAGCTCGATGACGCTCGGCCGCGTTGTGCGCCAGATTATTCCGGCCCCCGTGCAGGTGATGCTGCACTCGCGCTTTAAGCCGCGGGCAATCAAGCGCGGTGAACCCGTGCTTCCCTTTGACTATGTGCGTGCCTCCATCAACCTCGTTTTAAGTTCGATTCTGATTGCTTCGGCAACGAGCCTCAAGCTCCCGCTTTCGACGACCTACGTCACCTTCATGGTGGCGATGGGCTCAAGCTTCGCGGACGGCGCCTGGGACCGTGAGTCGGCGGTCTACCGCATCTCTGGCGTTTTAACGGTCATCAGCGGGTGGTTCCTGACGGCACTCACAGCCTGCACGGTCGCGGGCGTGA
Organism: Duodenibacillus massiliensis; assembly: GCF_928721995.1. Lineage (NCBI taxonomy): Bacteria > Pseudomonadati > Pseudomonadota > Betaproteobacteria > Burkholderiales > Sutterellaceae > Duodenibacillus > Duodenibacillus massiliensis. The sequence goes on along the minus strand of NZ_OV788642.1, from coordinate 1,787,298 downwards.
TGTGCATGCTCGTGATGATGGGCGGGGAACTGATGTGCTGCGCTCTGATTCTTCTCGCCGTCACGCTTCTTGTGCGCTCCAACTTCTTTGGTAAGAGCAGCGCTGACACTGTGATCGTGGCCCCGAAGGCCAGCGACTGCAATTCCGTGCGGGACGCCTTAAACAAGATGGTGGGCACGTATCTTTCCCGCACCGTGGATATTTACAGCGACACCGTCACGAGTTTTCTTGACGACAACGAAACGGGCCTGCGGCACTTAAAGACGGACGCCACCTCGCTATTTGACAGCCTCTCGCAGCAGAGAAGCACCTACTACGGTATGGCGCAGGGTACGGGCGGCGCAGACACCAAACTTGATCAGGATGCGCGCTACTGCTTCTTAAGAACCTACACCAACATGCGTGAAGTGGGGCGCGGCCTGCAGCGGCTGACAACCACCGTTAAGGAGCACGTTGCCAACCGTCACCGTGTTTTCCATGGTGAGTCAAAGCGCAATCTTTTGGCGCTTGTCAAAGACCTGCAGCGCCTGAGCCAAACCGGCGAAGGCAAGCATTCCCTGGAAGCCGTAAGCCTCTCCGCCAACGACATCATCAGCGAAATCGACGCGATGCAGTCGGACCTTTTAAAGTCCATTTCCCGCGAAAACCTCTCGATGCGCGGCTGCGAGCTCTACCTCACGTTCCTGCAGTTTGCCCGTGAGCTCGTGAACCGCTACTCGATTGTCGCGGTGCTGCAGAAGGAATTAAACGACCTCTGTGACGAAAACGACCGCCGCAAAGCCAAGGAAGCAACGGAACAGAAAACGACTGCGGCCACGCCCGCAGCCCAGCCCTCGTCGGGACGCAGAATTCTGCAGGCGCTGCATCTGACGCCGCGCCAGCCCAAGGTGCCTGACGGGCAGAGCAACACGCCTGAAGGAAAGGCCTGATGCCCGCGCACTTTAAAGCCGTCCTTTTTGATCTGGACGGCACGCTCGTGGACAGCGCACCGGACCTTGTGGCGGCCGTCAACAGCCTCAGGCGTGATCTGGGGCTGCCGGAGATCATTTATGAGGCCTTAAGGGGCCGGGCCGGACACGGAATACGGGGCCTTGTGTGGAGCGCGCTGAGAATCCGTAAAGAGGATCCCCCCTTTGCAGGGCTTTCAGACGCGTTTCTCACGCATTACGAAGCGCATATCCATGACGGCACGCACCCTTTTGCGGGTGTTGAGGCAATGCTCACGGCACTCACCCGACGCGGCATTGCCTGGGGCATTGTCACGAATAAACCGGAGCACCTTGCAAAAATTGTCGTCGGCAACAACCCGGTGATCTCCGGGGCCCGCTGCGTGATCGGCTGGGACACGGTCGGGAAAATGAAACCGGCTCCGGATTCCCTCATTTTGGCCATGAAAACGCTGGGGGTTATGCCGTCCGAAGTTTTGTACGTCGGAGACGATGCGCGCGACACACTTGCCGCACACAACGCCGGCTGCCGCGCAGCCGCCGCCCTTTGGGGCTACACAACCGGCAACACCCAGCCGGCTGACTGGGGATCTGACTTTCTCCTTAAGAGCCCCGCAGAGCTCCTTAACCTTCTCTCAGAGCCCGTCGCCGGCTGACCCGAAGACAAGCTTTTTGAGTTCCTCCAGGCGGTCGCGGTACATTGCGGCCTGCTCGAAGTCGAGATTTTTAGCGCACTCAAGCATCTTCTTTTCGGTTTCCTTGATGCGCTTGGCAACGCTTTTTTCATCATCGGGATTGACGTCGGCCAAGACAATCGCCGATTCTTTCTTGGCCTGATCCGGGCCCTTATAAACCCCGTCGATGATTTCACGGACTTCCTTCACCACAGACCGCGGCGTAATGCCGTGCTCCTTGTTGTAGTCCTGCTGCTTGGCGCGGCGCCGTTCCGTCTCTCCGATGGCTTCCTTCATCGAGTCAGTCATCTTGTCGGCGTACAAAATGGCCTTGCCGTGGACGTTACGCGCGGCGCGCCCGATGGTCTGAATGAGCGACCGCGTTGAACGCAGAAACCCCTCTTTATCCGCGTCCAGAATCGCCACAAGCGAAACTTCCGGAATGTCCAAGCCCTCACGCAAGAGGTTAATGCCCACAAGCACGTCAAAGACGCCGGCACGAAGGTCGCGGATGATTTCCACGCGCTCCACCGTATCGATGTCGGAATGGAGGTACCGGACCTTGACGTTGTGTTCGCTTAAAAACTCGGTGAGCTCTTCGGCCATGCGCTTGGTGAGCGTGGTGACAAGCACGCGGTCCCCGACCTTCGTGCGCTCGGAGATTTCGCTTAAAACATCATCGACCTGCGTTGTCGCGGGCCGCACCTCTACTTCGGGGTCCACAAGCCCCGTGGGACGCACGACCTGCTCGACGATCTGAGAACTCTTTTTGAGTTCCCACTCCGCGGGCGTAGCCGACACAAAGATGCTGCGGCGCATCTTGCGCTCAAATTCGTCAAAGCGAAGCGGCCGGTTGTCAAGGGCCGAAGGCAGACGAAACCCGTAATTGACAAGCGTCTCTTTTCTTGAGCGGTCCCCGCGGTACATGCCGCCTAACTGCCCCAACATCACGTGGCTTTCATCGAAAAACATGAGGGCATCGCTGGGGAGGTAGTCAATAAGGCACGGGGGCGCCTCCCCGGGCGCAAGGCCCGTCAAATGCCGCGAATAGTTTTCAATGCCCTTGCAAAAGCCCACCTGATCGAGCATTTCAAGGTCAAAAAGCGTTCTCTGCTGCAGGCGTGCCGCTTCGATTTCCTTGCCGGCCGCCCTGAGTTCGGCAAGCCGCTCCTTAAGCTCCGCCTTAATCGTGCCGATTGCGTGCACGATCTCGTTTCTCGGAGTCACGTAGTGACTTGCGGGGTACACGACAAAGCGCGGCACCTTCTGGCGCACCTGGCCCGTTAAGGGATCAAAGAGCACGACGGCATCCACCTCATCGTCAAAAAGCTCAATGCGGACCGCAATTTCAGCGTGTTCGGCGGGGAAGACATCAATCGTGTCGCCCCGTACCCGAAACGTGCCGCGAAGAAATTCGAGGTCATTGCGCTTGTACTGCATTTTGACGAGCTGCTTGATGAAGTCTTCGCGCGTTTTGGTGTCGCCCTGCCGTAGAATCAGACGCATCATCGTGTAGCTTTCGGGCTTACCGATACCGTAAATTGCAGAGACCGTCGCGACGATGATCGTGTCACGACGCTCCAAAATACTTTTGGTGGCGGCAAGCCGCATCTGCTCGATGTGTTCGTTTACCGCCGAATCCTTTTCAATGAAAAGATCACGCGCCGGAACATAGGCTTCCGGCTGGTAGTAGTCGTAGTAGGAGACAAAGTACTCGACGGCGTTTTCCGGAAAGAACTCACGCATTTCCGAATAAAGCTGCGCGGCCAGCGTCTTATTGGGGGCCATGACAAGCGCCGGCACCCCCACGCGCGCGATGACGTTGGCCATCGTGAAGGTTTTGCCTGACCCCGTGACGCCCAAAAGCGTCTGAGCGGAGAGCCCTTCTTCCACCCCTTCCGTGAGTTTTTCAATGGCAGGACCCTGGTCACCGGCCGGATCGTAGGGCGAATGCAGCCTGAAGGGCGAATGCTCAAACGTGAGAACCTTATCTGTCATCGCTGTTGCACTAAAACACAGTACCAAACGCAGAAACGGTTAACTTTAGCACCCGGCGCATCCGATCGCCTCAGGAAGACGCAATTTTCTTTTCGTTGAATTTCAGTTACTTAGCCTCCAGAGCCGAATTTATTTCTAAAAATCGGCTGTAAGGACTTGCCAAGAGTGAAAAACGCCTGTATAGTTCGCGTCCTGCATTCCCCGATAGCTCAGTCGGTAGAGCAACGGACTGTTAATCCGTGGGTCGTTGGTTCGAGCCCAACTCGGGGAGCCAGAATTCATAAAGGTCCTGATACAAACGTGTCAGGACCTTTTCATTTGTGCTTGCCGCACCCGCTTCTCACAAAATTGTGCGTTTTCTCTGTAACTTGCGCACGTACGTAGAAGGCCGCCATTACGACGGCCTTTTGCGTATCCGGGCTCAGTCATCAAGGTCCGGCGGCAAATCCAGATCGGAGAGTTCTACAGGCATATCGAGATCGGCCGGCGGTTCATCATCGTCCTAGGGCAAAGTGCTGATTTGTTCGGCTGTGGGTGCCTGCAGACCCAAGATTGAAAAGAGCTCTTTCTTCCGGCCTACGATTTCATCAAAGATCCATCCCTCCGGGAAATGTTGCTTGCAACGCCCGTGCCAGGGGTGTAGCCCCCACCAGCTGATTCAACGCCCAAGTAGCACCACCGTGTAAGCGGACTATCTCTTTGGTCCGCCGAATTGAGTCCTCGGGATCAATGGGCTTGAACTCAAGTCGTCCGCCTCTGTAGCGATAAACGCGGAACTTCTCCAGTCCGGGGTGCTCCTTTTTAAAGTCCTCTTTGAAAACAATCTCCCAGCAATCCTTCTTACCGTTGACCGGCAGGCACTTACCGACAGAGCGGGAATTCCCCTTGCTGCGGGCAGGACGCTTCTTAACGGGAACCCAAGTGTTCTTGTACGTCATTGCGTCCCTGTTCTTGGCTGAACCGTTGATGATCAGGGGCGGCAGTTCCGGAAGCGTAATGTTGGGCATGGTGTGCTCATAGATACCTGTAGAGATGTTCTTTTTTGCGCAAAATATCGTTGTTTGCCATTGATTTAAAGCAAAACTTTGACGATTAATCTATGCATGTATCTATACGCGCACAATTTGGACTTCTTTTCTTCAAAAAAACCACGCTGTAAGCACAAGGCACTATGAAGCCTCAGTAAAACCGTTCTAGCATGACGGTTACCCGGTTTTTTCCGCATCCACCGAAAGGAAAAAGCGTGCCGGGGCGTTTTCTGAGGTCAACACAAACGGCCCGCGGAAAACGTTGGCTGTTACGTTCTGAAGGCCTGGCTCACAGCCTTTGCGCCTGCAGAAGCAGTCAAATTCGTGCGGTCTGCGCCGGACAACCCCGATGCCGGTACCGTCTGCACCGTTGGTTTACATGCATTGCGAAAGAAGTTAAGAAAAATGAAAACTCTGGCCTCCGTCAGTCAGTTCTTCGGCAAGACTTTTGCCCTCTGGGTGCTTGTCTTTGCCGCCCTCGCGTTTTACTTTCCTGCAACCTTTAAGGTTTTTCTGCCCTACGTCTCGATTCTTCTCGGGATTGTGATGTTCGGTATGGGTCTTACGCTCTCCGTGGGCGACTTTAAGGCCGTTTTAACGCGCCCCCGCGACGTCTTCATCGGTATTGTCGGTCAGTTTGTGATCATGCCCGCAATTGCCGCGTTTCTCTGCTGGGCGATGAACCTGCCGCCCGATATTGCCGTGGGCGTCATTCTTGTGGGCTGCTGCCCGGGCGGCACCGCCAGTAACGTGATGACCTTCCTGGCCCGAGGCGACGTGGCGCTTTCCGTGACCATTACGAGCTGCACCACGATTCTCGCGCCGCTTGTCACGCCGTTTTTGATTTACTTCCTCGCCAACCAGTGGGTGGAAATCAATCCGCTCGCGATGTTCTGGTCCATCTGCCAGATCGTGCTCATTCCGATCGCCTTGGGTGTGGCCGTGAAGTCGCTCTTCGGTCGTAAGGTGGAAGTGGCTGTCTCGGCGCTCCCGCTGGTAAGCGTAGTGGCAATTGTGCTGATTCTGGCGGCTGTCGTTGCCGTGAGCCGCCCCACGATTGAGAAGGCAGGCCTGCTCGTTCTTGCCGTCGTGATTCTGCACAACGGTCTCGGACTTTTGCTCGGCTACATTCTCGGCAAGGTCTTTCACATGGAACTCCCGAAGTGCAAATGCCTTTCCATCGAAATCGGTATGCAGAACTCGGCCCTTGGCGTGGCGCTTGCAACGGCGCACTTCGCGACGATGCCTCTCGCGGCACTGCCCGCTGCGGTCTTCAGCTTCTGGCATAACGTCTCCGGCCCCATCATGGCCACGGTTTACCGCCGCATGAATGACAAGGCCGGTGAACCGGTTGAATTCAAATAACGGTTCACCCACCAAGGCGGCGTCACACTGACGCCGCCTGAATACGAAACGCCCGATTTCTTCGCGGAAACCGGGCGTTTTAGTGTGCGTTAAGCGTACGCTTTAGAGCGTATCGCCGAACCACTTCACGTAGATTTTCTTGTACGTACCGTCTTCACGCACAGCCTTTAAGGCTTTGTTGAGACGTTCACGCAGGGCATTACCCTTTTGCACGGCAAAGCCGTAATCGTCCTCAGAAAGGATCACCGGCACTTCCCTCAGGTTCAGGTTGCGCGCAGCCTTCTGGGTGAGGAAGTATTCGTTCACGGGCTTATCGTTCACCATCGCCCAGCAACCCTTCTGGTTGACTTCCAAAAAGGCTTCCGCAGCGGAATTAAACGTGCGGATCTTCGTTCCCTTGAGACGCTGAGAGAAGAGTGCCCCGGAGCTGCCGATTTCAACGCAAAGGGTTTTGCCTTCCAGATCCTTCGCGCCCTTAATCTTGTCGACGTTATCCTTGTGCGTCATGATCGAGAGACCGCTCTTGTAGTAGGGGTCCGAGAAATCAACCTTGGCTGCACGCTCGGGCGTAATCGTGAGTGCGGATACCGCCACATCAATGGAGCCTGAAACAAGCGCCGGCACCAGGCCGTCTAAGCCCATCGAATAGATCTGCACGTCAAACCCGGCCTTTTTGCCGATGGCGTTGATGAGATCAATGTCAAAGCCGACGTACTTGCCGGACGCTGAATCCAGGAATTCAAAGGGGGGATAGACCGTCTCACTGCCGACACGCAGGGTTTCGGCGTTGACGCTCACGACAACAAGCGCGGTCGCTGCTGCGAGCGCAATCTTTTTGATATTCATACCGTAGGTTCCTTTTCCTATTGTTGTACGGGATTATTTCGGTGCGGCTCATATGGCCGCTCGAGAAGCCATGAGTCTACGCATCCCGGGGTAAAAAACCATACGGCAAAATGGCTAGGAACAAACCCTTTAGGCAAAGAAAAACCCCCGAGACCGTTTTGATCCCGAGGGTTTTAAATGGTAAAGCCCGGCAGTGTCCTACTTTCACTGGAAATACAACCAACTATCATCGGCCCAGAAGCGTTTCACTGTCCTGTTCGGAATGGGAAGGAGTGGTACCGCCACGGTATGGCCGCCGGGCAAAGCCTGTTGTCTCAGAAGTTCATCAATTGAACTCCCGTGACGAAGTCTTTGCAAAAAGAAGTAAGCGTCGGAACGCGATTATTTGCATTCACTGCGCTTCAAAATCCATTGTCCGTTTCTCAACTGCCTTACATTAGGCTAGGCAGCACGGTTATAGGATCAAGCCTCACGAGCAATTAGTATCAGTCAGCTCAACGCCTCACAGCGCTTGCACTCCTGACCTATCAACGTCCTGGTCTCGAACGACTCTTCTGGGAGGTCCAGCCTCCGGGAAGACTTATCTTCAGGCAAGTTTCCCGCTTAGATGCTTTCAGCGGTTATCTCTTCCGCACATAGCTACCCGGCTGTGCCACTGGCGTGACAACCGGTACACCAGAGGTGCGTCCACTCCGGTCCTCTCGTACTAGGAGCAGCCCCCGTCAATCTTCCAGCGCCCGCGGCAGATAGGGACCAAACTGTCTCACGACGTTTTAAACCCAGCTCACGTACCTCTTTAAATGGCGAACAGCCATACCCTTGGGACCGGCTACAGCCCCAGGATGAGATGAGCCGACATCGAGGTGCCAAACACCGCCGTCGATATGAACTCTTGGGCGGTATCAGCCTGTTATCCCCAGAGTACCTTTTATCCGTTGAGCGATGGCCCTTCCATTCAGTGCCACCGGATCACTATGACCTGCTTTCGCATCTGCTCGACTTGTCGGTCTCGCAGTCAAGCACGCTTGCGCCATTGCACTATCAGCACGATTTCCGACCGTACCTAGCGTACCTTTGTACTCCTCCGTTACTCTTTAGGAGGAGACCGCCCCAGTCAAACTGCCTACCATGCACGGTCCCGGAACAGGTTTACTGTCCGCGGTTAGAACCTCAAACAAATCAGGGCGGTATTTCAACGTCGGCTCCCCAAAGACTGGCGTCCTCGGTTCTCTGCCTCCCGCCTATCCTACACAGATCGGTTCAAAGTCCAATGCAAAGCTGCAGTAAAGGTTCATGGGGTCTTTCCGTCTAGCCGCGGGGAGATTGCATCATCACAAACATTTCAACTTCACTGAGTCTCGGGAGGAGACAGTGTGGCCATCATTATGCCATTCGTGCAGGTCGGAACTTACCCGACAAGGAATTTCGCTACCTTAGGACCGTTATAGTTACGGCCGCCGTTTACCGGGACTTCGATCAGGAGCTCTCACCCCATCACTTAATCTTCCGGCACCGGGCAGGCATCACACCCTATACGTCGACTTTCGTCTTTGCAGAGTGCTGTGTTTTTAGTAAACAGTTGCAGCCACCTATTCTCTGTGACCTCTTCATGCTCGGAGTGTTTCACTCTTCACACTACAAAGGCACACCTTATCCCGAAGTTACGGTGTCAATTTGCCGAGTTCCTTCTCCCGAGTTCTCTCAAGCGCCTGAGTATATTCAACTCGCCCACCTGTGTCGGTTTACGGTACGGTCGACATTAAGCTATAGCTTAGAGGCTTTTCCTGGAAGTTCATCCCATCACTTCGCTTCTAAATGAAGCTCGATGCTTTGTCTCGGAGATTCGCCGGCGGATTTGCCTGCCGGCCTCCTACACGCACAAACCGGGACATCCAACACCCGGATGATGCTCAAAACTCCGTCCCCCCTTCGCACTTAACGTCGGTGCAGAAATCTTAATCTGCTTCCCATCAGCTACGCTTCTCAGCCTGGCCTTAGGGGCCGACTCACCCTGCTCCGATGAACGTAGAGCAGGAAACCTTGGGCTTACGGCGAGCGGGCTTTTCACCCGCTTTATCGTTACTCATGTCAGCATTCGCACTTCTGATACCTCCGGCATGCGTTACCACACACCTTCGCAGGCTTACAGAACGCTCCCCTACCACTTGCACTTGCGTGCAAATCCGCGCTTTCGGTTACAGACTTAGCCCCGTTACATCTTCCGCGCATGAGGACTCGATCAGTGAGCTATTACGCTTTCTTTGAAGGATGGCTGCTTCTAAGCCAACTTCCTGACTGTCTTAGCCTTCACACTTCGTTTTCCACTTAGCCTGTATTTGGGACCTTAAACGGCGGTCTGGGTTGTTTCCCTTTTGAGTCCGGACGTTAGCACCCGGTGCTCTGTCTCCCGTGATTCAACTTCCGGGTATTCGGAGTTTGCCATGGTTTGGTAAGACGCCATGTCCCCCTAGCCATAACAGTGCTCTACCCCCCGGAGTCATTCACGAGGCACTACCTCAATAGTTTTCGGGGAGAACCAGCTATCTCCAGATTTGTTAAGCCTTTCACCCCTAACCACAGCTCATCCGCCGGTTTTGCAACACCGGTCGGTTCGGTCCTCCAGTGTGTGTTACCACACCTTCAACCTGGCCATGGTTAGCTCATCTGGTTTCGGGTCTACGCCTTACGACTCTATCGCTCTGTTCGAACTCGCTTTCGCTGCGCCTCCCCTACTCGGTTAAGCTTGCCGCAAAACGTAAGTCGCTGACCCATTATGCAAAAGGTACGCAGTCACCCCGTAGGGCTCCTACTGTTTGTATGTATGCGGTTTCAGGTTCTATTTCACTCCCCTCCCGGGGTTCTTTTCGCCTTTCCTTCACAGTACTGGTTCGCTATCGGTCGATCATGAGTATTTAGCCTTGGAGGATGGTCCCCCCGTCTTCGGACAGGATGTCACGTGTCCCGCCCTACTTATCGTCTCCTTAGTACCATGCACCGGACTTCGCATACGGGGCTGTCACCCACTGTGGCCGGCCTTTCCAGACCGTTCTGCTGTCACCATGCATTATCAAAGACTAGGCTGCTGCGGTTTCGCTCGCCGCTACTGCCGCAATCTCGGTTGATTTCTTTTCCTGCAGTTACTTAGATGTTTCAGTTCACTGCGTTCGCCTCACAAACCTATGTATTCAGTTTGTGATACCGGTTACCCGGTGAGTTTCCTCATTCGGACATCTGCGGATCAAAGTCTTTTTGCCGACTCCCCGCAGCTTTTCGCAGGCTTACACGTCCTTCATCGCCTATGATCGCCAAGGCATCCACCACATACACTTAGTCACTTGATCCTATAACCCTGCAGCCTTTTGCCCGCAGAGTATTCACGTGACTGATTTCGTAACGTGCTGTTCTCTTGGTTAATTCGTTGAGATTCTCGTTCAATGAAGATTTGAAACTCAGTTCAAATGCAATCACATCCCGTTTCAGCGTCTCATCAACGCTGAAATTGAACGCTTTACTTCTTTTTCCAAATTTTTAAAGAGCTCGGTGCATCTTCGTACTGAAGACACTCCGTTTAAAAACTCTCATACAAGAGCTTTTGAACTGAATGTCTGGTGGAGACAAACGGGATCGAACCGTTGACCCCCTGCTTGCAAAGCAGGTGCTCTCCCAGCTGAGCTATGCCCCCGCGTGTTTCATGCACTGCGTTTGGTGGGTCTTGATGGACTCGAACCATCGACCCCCGCCTTATCAAGACGATGCTCTAACCAGCTGAGCTAAAGACCCAACCGCATTACAACTTCAACAGACTCAACCGATAAGTGTGGGAACTTCCTTCTTTTACTGCAGTCCCTTTTCAGAAACTTTCTCTAGAAAGGAGGTGATCCAGTCGCACCTTCCGGTACGACTACCTTGTTACGACTTCACCCCAGTCATGAAACCCACCGTGGGCGCCGCCTTCCTTGCGGTTGGGCAAACGTCTTCTGGTGAACCCCACTCCCATGGTGTGACGGGCGGTGTGTACAAGACCCGGGAACGTATTCACCGCGGCATGCTGATCCGCGATTACTAGCGATTCCGACTTCATGCAGTCGAGTTGCAGACTGCAATCCGGACTACGATCGGTTTTCTGGGATTGGCTTCACCTCGCGGCTTCGCTGCCCTCTGTTCCGACCATTGTATGACGTGTGAGGCCCCAGCCATAAGGGCCATGAGGACTTGACGTCATCCCCACCTTCCTCCGGTTTGTCACCGGCAGTCTCATCAGAGTGCCCTTTCGTAGCAACTGATGACAAGGGTTGCGCTCGTTGCGGGACTTAACCCAACATCTCACGACACGAGCTGACGACAGCCATGCAGCACCTGTGCTCAGGTTCCCTTGCGGGCACTGCCTCATCTCCGAGGCATTCCTGACATGTCAAGGCTGGGTAAGGTTTTTCGCGTTGCATCGAATTAATCCACATCATCCACCGCTTGTGCGGGTCCCCGTCAATTCCTTTGAGTTTTAATCTTGCGACCGTACTCCCCAGGCGGTCTGCTTCACGCGTTGGCTTCGTTACTGAGAATTAAATTCCCAACAACCAGCAGACATCGTTTAGGGCGTGGACTACCAGGGTATCTAATCCTGTTTGCTCCCCACGCTTTCGTGCATGAGCGTCAGTTGCGTCCCAGGGGGCTGCCTTCGCCATCGGTGTTCTTCCACATATCTACGCATTTCACTGCTACACGTGGAATTCCACCCCCCTCTGACGTACTCCAGTCGGACAGTCACAAATGCAGTTCCCAGGTTAAGCCCGGGGATTTCACATCTGTCTTACCCAACCGCCTGCGCACGCTTTACGCCCAGTAATTCCGATTAACGCTTGCACCCTACGTATTACCGCGGCTGCTGGCACGTAGTTAGCCGGTGCTTATTCTTCAGGTACCGTCAGCACTCCGGCATATTACTCCGGAGCTTTTCGTCCCTGACAAAAGCGGTTTACAACCCGAAGGCCTTCTTCCCGCACGCGGCATGGCTGGATCAGGGTTGCCCCCATTGTCCAAAATTCCCCACTGCTGCCTCCCGTAGGAGTCTGGACCGTGTCTCAGTTCCAGTGTGGCTGGTCGTCCTCTCAGACCAGCTATTGATCGTCGCCTTGGTGAGCCTTTACCTCCCCAACTAGCTAATCAAGCATCGGCCGCTCCGTCTGCGCCGGGCCTTGCGGTCCCCGGCTTTCACCCTCAGGTCTTATGCGGTATTAGCCATCCTTTCGGACGGTTGTCCCCCACAAACGGACACGTTCCGATGTATTACTCACCCGTTCGCCACTCGCCATCAGAGAGCAAGCTCTCCATGCTGCCGTTCGACTTGCATGTGTAAGGCATGCCGCCAGCGTTCAATCTGAGCCAGGATCAAACTCTTCACTTGAATCCTGCTTTTTTGGTCGTACTCAAATCACTCGCAGAAACTGACTGAGATAAATCTCAATCATTTCTTTGGCTTAAAGTCTGAGTACTTCCGATTTTTTTTGCGTTTCCACGAAGAAACTGCATTTTTCAGAAGCACCCACACTTATCGGTTCGTCTGTTTCAGATTTTTAAAGAACACCGAAAACTTGTCGTTGGTTGCGGAGGGAGGATTTGAACCTCCGACCTTCGGGTTATGAGCCCGACGAGCTACCGGACTGCTCCACCCCGCGATCCGAGTTTTCGCTCTGCCTCATCAGCAGAGACAGCGCATATTACAGAACGATTTTTCTGATGTCAAGCTTTGCGCCAAAAAATTTTTAAGCGCCTTTTGCGGCCATTACCTGAGTTACGCCCCGCCTGAGGTTTTTTCGCCTTGATTTACAGCGGTTTTCCGAAAGCCAGCCAACCCCGACGGCCCCGCTCTGTTAAAATGCACAAACAACAACACTTAGTGCTTTCGGCCTACGCCGCACACCATATGCTGACAGCCGCTTGAAAGTTTGAAGAGGCTGTCGGAAAATGCGCGTGCATTTTTCCCCTGCGGCAGAGCATTTTGCCGCCATTTACAAACGATAAACCGCCATGCTTTACAAACTTGCCAAGAGCGTTCTCTTTCAGATGCAGCCTGAAACTGCCCACCATCTGATCATGGAGAACCTGGACTGGGTCACTTCGTTCGGTCTTCATAAGCTGCTTACCCACACGCCCCCGGAAGATCCGGTGGAAGTGATGGGCATCCGCTTTCCCAATACGATCGGGCTTGCGGCCGGCATGGATAAGGACGGCGAGCGTGTAAGCGCTTTCGGTGCCCTCGGGTTCGGCCACGTCGAAATCGGCACGATTACGCCGCTCGCGCAGCCCGGTAACGCCAAGCCGCGCTGTTTCCGCGTGATTCCCGCCGAAGGCATCATCAACCGCATGGGCTTTAACAACGAAGGATGCGACAAGGTGCTCAAGAACTTAAAGAGTGCCGACGCCTTTAAGCTCAGAGGCGGTGTTTTGGGGATCAACATCGGCAAAAATGCCGTCACCCCCATTGAAAATGCGGTGAGCGACTACCGTATCTGCCTGCAGAAGACCTATGCCAAGGCCGATTACATCGCCGTCAACATTTCAAGCCCCAACACCAAGAATCTGCGGACGCTCCAAGGCGACAAACCCCTGTGCGAACTGCTCGAGGCCCTTAAGACCGAGCGTGAAAAGATCATGGAAACGCAGGGTCTGGCCTACAAGCCCATCGCCGTGAAGCTTGCGCCCGACCTCGATAACGAGGCCATCCTGCGCGCCGTGGACCACATTGTGAGCTACGGCATGGACGCGGTGATTGCCACCAACACGACGATTGATCACTCCTCCGTTCAGGGGCTGCCCCACTGGGAGGAAACGGGCGGCCTTTCCGGTAAGCCCCTGATGGAGCGCTCCACCGAATGTCTGCGCCTCATTACCGAGCACCTCAAGGGCGAACGCCCCGTGATTGCCTCGGGCGGCGTCATGACCGGGGAAGACGCCGTCATCAAGATGCAGGCCGGCGCCGCACTCGTGCAGCTTTATTCGGGCTTTGTCTATAAGGGACCGGCTCTGGTGGCTGAGTGCGTGGAAGCCGTTGCCAAGTGGCGCGCTGAACAAAAGCACTGACATACATTTTTTCTGAGCCGGTTTCAGCAGTCTGATTCCGGCTCTTTTTCTCCGAAATATCCGATACTTCGCTCATGGTTTGGTGCGGTAAAATCGCCCGCACCTTTAAGAGAGGTCTGACGGCGCGGCTTCCTGCCGCAAACCGACAAACGAAAAACACCGCAGCCTCTGAAAACCCCAACACAACAATTACAGCGACAGCCATGTTGTCTTCCACTCTTCCTGTCCGTCCCGCCTTTTGGAACGTACCGCTTTGGGCCGAAATCGGCGTTTACATCATCGGACTCATCGCCGTCATCTTCTGCGCGGCAGGCATTATCCGTGTGATCAGGGAGCGCCGCGCGGGAGCGGCGCCCGAAACGCCTGAAGGCCCCCGCAAGCGGCGCATCGCAAATCTTTTCTGCGAGGTACTCGGACAAAGCAAAGTCATGCGTGGCGCAAGCGGCAAAGCACATCTGGCGATTTTCTGGGGCTGCATTTTCCTTTTCTGGGGAACGGCCACCGCCACGCTTGACTGGGACGTCGGTCACTATGTGTTCGGGCAGCAGTTTCTGACCGGACGCTTTTATCTTGTCTACAAGCTCATCCTGGATACGGCCGGCCTTGCCGCTTTAATCGGCCTCGGCTACGGCGCCTGGCGCCGCTTTGTGGCGCACGACGAGCGGGTGGAAAGCAACGGGCGCTTTGCCTGCCTTATTGCAAGCCTTGCCGCCATCATCATTACGGGCTTTTTCGTTGAAGCCCTGCGCCTTGCGGTGCAGCAGCCCGCCTGGCGTGAGTTTTCTCCCGTGGGTAACCTCCTTTCCCAGCTGTTTGCGAGCAGCACCCCGGAATTTCTGACCACAGCCCATCTCTTTCTTTGGGTTGTGCACGGGCTTGCCTCGCTGATTTTCATCGCCGCGGTGCCGCTCACGTTTTATTCGCACATCTTTAAGACGCCGATCTCCATTTTCTGGCAGAAAGTGTCGCCCGCGGGTGCCATTGCCAAAATCGACAACATCGAAGAGCAGGAAACGTTCGGCATTTCCAAGTACGAGCAGTTCACCTGGCGCGACCGCGCCCGCTTTGACGGCTGCACCGAATGCGGCCGCTGCCGCGGCGTGTGCCCGGCCGTCAAGGCTGATACGCCTCTGGATCCGAAGTCGCTCATCATGACGCTCCGAGACAGAATGCGCGATGCGGCAAACGACAAGGAACTTATTGGGGGGCTCGTGAGCCGTGACGCGCTCTGGAGCTGCACCACGTGTGGCGCCTGTGCGCGCGCCTGTCCCGCCGACATTCCGATTCCGGATCTCATCGTCTTGATGCGCCGGCATCTTGCGCTTGAAACAGGCGAATTCCCCGAAGGGCTCGCCGGCGCCCTGGAAAACACCGCTTCGGTCGGTAACCCCTGGGGCATGGACCCGGGCAGCCGCCTTGCGTGGGCCAAGGACCTGGATGTGCCGGTTGCCAAACCCGGCGTTGCCTACGACGTACTCTACTGGGTGGGGTGTTCAGCCAGTTACGACCGCCGGGCGCAGAAAATTGCCCGCGCCATGGTGAAGATTCTCAAGGCCGCCGGCATTCACTTTGCCGTAATGCAGGAAGAGCGCTGCCACGGCGACTTCGCTCGCCGCGCCGGTGAGGAATACCTCTTTCAGACAGCTGCTGCCGAAAACATCGAAAACCTCAGAAAGTATCAGTTCAAGGAACTCGTTGCGGCCTGCCCGCACTGCTTTAACACCCTTAAAAACGAGTATCCCCAGTTTGAGGGCGGCACCTTTAACTGCGTGAGCCACACGGTTCTCATTGACCGGCTCATCACCGAAGGGCGCATCAAGGTGAGTAAATCGCAGTTTTTCACCGTGATGCACGATCCCTGCTATCTCGCGCGCATGAACGGCATCACCGCCGAACCCCGCCGGGTGCTCGAAACCCTAGGCGCACACCTGCGCGAAGCCAAACACAGTAAGGCCGATACGCTTTGCTGCGGCGCGGGCGGCGCTCAGATCTTTATGGACCGGCCGGCCCGCATCAACGTGATCCGCCTGAAAGAACTCAAGGACACCAAGAGCGAAGTCGTTGCAAGCGCCTGCCCGCACTGCCTCACGATGCTCACAAGCGCGCAGGCTCAGCAAAAAGAAGGCGCCAAGGACGAGATTCTCTTCCTTGACGTCGCGGAAATCGTGGCCCAGCAGCTCGAAAGCGCTGCCGCCGAAGAAACGTCCGGAAGCCAGCGTCATGGCAGCTGATAAAGATTCAGACATCAAAACCGTGCAGGTTCTTGACCGCGCCGTCAAAATTCTCGACGTGGTCGCTGCCGGCTCGGACCCGGTTAATTCCAACCGCATCGTGCAGGAAACCGGGATTCACGCGTCTACCGCACACAGGCTTTTGTGGAGCCTCACCGAGCTCGGATTTCTGGAGCACACGACGGAAAACTGCTGGCGTCTGGGCCTGCGGTTTCTCGAGTACGGCAACCGCGTGCGCCGGGCGCTTCCCGTGCGCACTGCAGCCGTTGACGTGATGCGCTCGCTTTACGAAAAAACGCAGCTTACCGTCAACCTTTCGATGCGCTCGGCGGATTCGATCATGTACATCGATCACGTCTACGCGCCCAAAACCGGCGTGCGGTTTTCCCGCCAGGTGGGAGCCGTGGCGCCGATGCACTGCACAAGCGGCGGCAAACTCTTTTTAAGAGAAATGACGCCCGAGGATCTGAGCGCCTACATCGAGCGCACGCATCTGGCACCGCGCACATCGCATTCGCTTGCCACCCGCGAAAAACTCATCATTGAACTGGACCGTATCCGCGAAAGAGGCTGGGCCGAAGACAACGAAGAGCTCGAATACGGCATCCGCTGCATCGGTGCGCCGATCAGGGACGAAAACGGCCGCATCACGGCGGCCGTCACACTGGTCTCTGACACGGAGATCAAACGTAAGCCCGAATTTGTGGACCTGCTCGTTAAGGGCGCGGCGCAGATCTCGGCGGCACTTGCCTCAGCGGCGCAGCCCGCCGCCTGATTTAAAGGCAGGACTCAAAGCGGCAGTGCTCAGACGGGCACTGCCGCTGTTTTTCTTGTCAGAAACCGCGCTCCTTGTTGGCGGCAAGCGCGGTCTTTACGACGCGACGCGCCAGAGACGATGTCGGATCGATGATGTAGACCGTCTTACCTGCGCAGTCAAAATCCCCTTCATCCAAAATCAGCGGCAGCTCCGTGCAGCCCAGAATGAGCACGTTGCAGTCATAGGTCTTCACCAGGTACTCGGCGGCGCTGACGAGGTCCTCGCGGCAGATGCCGTCGGTAAATCCCGCCTTGGCGCCCTTGGGCCCGTAAATCGCCGCCATTACGCGCGCCTGATGCGCCTCATCGGGCACAAACATGGGAATGCCCATCGCTTCAGCTTTCTTCGAGTAAATGCCGGTGCGCACGGTGCCTGTCGTCGCCATCAGACCAACGCGGGCCTTATCGCCGAACTTTGCCTGAATTTCGTTGAGGCACGACTCCTGCATGTCGATGAAATTCACATCGAGGTGACGCCGCATGTAGGGCATAAAGGCGTGCGCCGTATTGCACGGGATGATGACTGCGTCACAGCCGTCGGCCTGCAGGGCCTTGGCGCAGCGGTACAGTGCGAGCGTGGGATCGGCTCCGCCCTCCAAAAGCGCCTTCGTCCGGTCCGGAATCTGGGGATTTTGTTCCACCACCAGACGGATATGTTCCTGATCGGTTGTCGCGGGCGTTGCCTTCACAATCTTGTCGTAGAGGTCCACCGTTGCAGCGGGTCCAAGGCCGCCGATAAGTCCCACCTTGTAGGGTTTCGCAGGCAGCGCATCACACGTTGAAAGCAGCTTTTCCGCGTAGTCTTCAACGGGAAGAGGCTCGCCCTTGGCGCCGCAGGCATCCACCACGGCGATGCTCACCTCGGCCGCGAGCTCATCAAACCAGGCATGCGGGCACGCACAGGTAAAGGCGGCAATTCTCACGCCCTTTGCGGCAAGCGCTTCCACCGCGTTAAAAAGCTCAATCTTGCGGTCGGCAAGCTTCACCCGTTCGTCCGGCGCATCCTGCCGCATGGCCGTCTCTTCAATCACAACCTTCACGAGCGGATCTTTTGCAATGAGTGCGGCTTTCAGAGCCGTTGCCTGCTCCGGTTTGGCGCCGGCCACAATACCGATATATTTCATTTCTTTCTCTCCTGCACTTTGTGTCTGCAGTGTTTTTTCCAGGACGCCCGCGGCGCCCGGCTGATCGGGTCATGATACCGCCCCTGATACGAAAAAACCTTCGGTTTTTTTCCGAAGGTTTTGCCTCTGCCGGGTCTTACATCAGCTCGTAAGGAGTGCTCTTGGCAAAGACCGCCTGATACTCGGTTTCGTCCTCAAGCCAGCGGCGCATCCTGAGCATATCGTCGGCGCGCTTACCGTTGGTGGCGGAGTCAAGCACCACCATCACAAGGCGGTGCCCGGCAAATTCGCTCTGCACCACCATGCAGCGGCCCGCTGCCGTCGTAAAGCCCGTTTTCTGCAGTCCCACATTCCAGCGCGGATCACCGATCAGACGGTTTGTGGTCTGAAGGCGAAGTTTCGAAATCCCGGCGTTTAGTAGTGCCGTGGGCGTTGTCGATGCCTTACGGATCACGGCATAGCCGTGTGCGGCCGCCGCCAAAAGCCCGAGATCGCGGGCCGTGGAAATATTTTCGTTGGAAAGTCCCGTGGGATCGGTAAAGCGGCTACTTGTCATGCCGAGTTCCGCAGCCTTCTCGTTCATTGCCTTCACAAAGGCTTTAACACCCCCGGGATACGTGCGCGCAAGCATGTGCGCGGCGCGGTTGTCGGAGCTCATAAGCGCCGCCTGCAGCGTGGCTTCACGCGTTAAAACCATTCCGTTTCTGAGCTTACTTTCCGCGCGCGACTTCACGTAATCGGCGCGCGTCACCCGCAGTTTCGCTTTCATCGGCAGTTCGCTTTCCACAATCACCAGAGCCGTCATCAGTTTGGTGACGGAAGCGATCGGAAGGCGCACATCGGCATTTTTCTCAAAAAAGACTTCGCCCGAGTCCTGATCGGCCATATAGGCAACGGAACTCGAAAGTTCCAGCGGATCCGGTGTATCGCGCAGGCCCGCGAGCATCGCCACCGACGGTCTCTGGCGCGTAAAGCGCGCACGGGTGCGGCGCTTGGGCGTTTTCACCTGGGGCTTGGCAGGCGCATAAACCGAGGCGGGCCGCAGGCTTGCAACGGCGTCGCCCGTGGCGGCGGGCGCGGCAATGGCCGAGCCTGCCAGCACAAAAGCAGCACTGACTGAAATCAACAATTGACGGAAAAACACGCGGAGAGCCCCGAAAAAAACGCGCCCGAAAACGGCAAAAACCCTATTAATGCTAAGGAAAAATTTCTTCAAAATCAACCAGATTAACAATTTTTTTAAAGTCGGCGGATCGACTCCCAGACCTTGGTGAGGCGCTTCACGCTCACGGGCATCGGGGTTCTCAATTCCTGAGCAAAGAAGGACACCCTCAGCTCTTCAAGAAGCCAGCGGAAGTCCGTGAGCCGCTCATCGGGCTGTCCGCGCCGCTCGGCCAATTCCCGGAAGTACGGTACCGAAAGGCGGGTGATGTCTGCCATGCGTTCGGCGTCTTTTGCCGGATCATTACGGATTTTGTCCAGACGGCTGTTGACCGCCTTCACGTAGCGCTCGTAATGCCTGAGTCTGTCAAGCCCCACCACCAGGAGAAAGTGTTTCGGGAAAAGCCCCCGCAACTGATTTTTGATGTCCTTGACGGCCTCGGGCCAGGCCTTGGCGCCCTGCAGTTTTTTGGGCACGAGCGCGAGTTGCGCCGTCACCGCTTCAAGCGTGCGGGCAATTTCCTGGCCGATGAGCGTGAGTTTTGTCCGCGCCTCGTCCTTGCGGTGTCCGAACTCTTCGGCGTTCACGGGCCAGGGTTCAGCCATCGCGCAGGTCTCAACGGCCGCTGCCACCACGTCGTCGCGGAGCGCTTCAAAGCTTTCAAAGGCGGCACTTACCTCCTCAATGACACCGGCCTGCATCTGCACGCGGTGCAGTCCCGAGAGGTTCTTTTCGAGGTACTTCACCTGCTCTTTCATCTGAATGATGAAAAGGCGACGCAGCCCCGCGCGGTGCGCGGCCTTTGCCTGCAGCGGATCATCGAAGACTTCCAGGGAGCACGCGTCTCCCCGGTCGACTAAGGCCGGGTGCCCGATCAGAGTCTCACCCCGGCGGCTGATCTCCATAAGTTCAGGCAGTTCCCCGAAATTCCAGACCGTGATGTTGTCGGCCAAATCTTCGGCAATCGATTCATCGGCCTGCGCCACGGTCTGAAAACTCTTTTGAGCCTCCTCTCCGAGCTCACTTCTGAGTTCGGCAAGGTTTCGGCCCATACCGAGCTGACGGCCGTGCTCATCAACAACCTTAAAGTTCATGATGAGGTGCTTGGCGAGAAACTCGGTTTTAAAGTCTTCCCGCTGACAGCGCACGCCGCTCTCTTGGGCAATATCGTCGATCAGGGCATCAATGAGGGTTTTGGAGCCGACCTGAACCCCCTTGGTGCGCTCGAAAAAGCCCGCGGCGTACTGCTGCAGCGGCACGCAGTGCCGTCTTAAGCGCTGCGGCAGGCTCTTTAAAAGACTCTGCACCTTTTCCTTGAGCATACCCGGCACCAGCCACTCGCAGCGCACGGGATTAACCTGATTGAGCGCGAAAATCGGCACCGTCATCGTGACACCGTCGCGCGGTGCACCGGGTTCAAAGTGGTAGGTAAGCCCCATCTCAACCCCCGCAACCGTCACCTTCTTCGGGAAGAAGTCCGTGGTGACCCCCTGCGCATCGTGGCGCATGAGCTCTTCCCGGGAGAGGTAAAGCACCTTTTTATTGTCTTTTACCGCCTCTTTGAGCCACGCTTCAAAGCCCGCCTGATCCGTCACGTCCTTGGGGATACGCTCATCGTAAAAAGCCACAATGAGTTCATCATCGACCAAAACGTCCGGACGGCGGCTTTTGTTTTCAATGTCGCGGATTTCCCGCACAAGCTGCATGTTGTGCCGGAAAAAGGCGGCGTTACTGTCAAAGTCCCCGCCGACGAGCCCCTCGCGGATAAAAAGTTCTCGCGCGAGCACCGGATCATGCCGGGCAAAGGAGACACGGCGCTGCATGTAAACGGGGAGCCCGTAGAGCGTCCCCCTTTCAAGCGCCACCACTTCACCGCGTTTTTTCTCCCAGTGCGGTTCCGTCCAGCTCTTTTTGATGAGGTGCGCCGCGGCCCTTTCCACCCACTGCGGCTCAATATCAGCCGCGCAGCGGGCAAAAAGCCGGCTTGTTTCAACGAGTTCCGCGGCTATGAGCCACTTTGCGGCTTTCTTTGCCAGCCCCGAGCCCGGCCACACCCAGAAGTGAATGCCGCGGGCACCGAGATACGGGGGCGCCCGGAAGTCGGCGTCAAGCTGCCGGCAGCCGAGGTTACTCAAAAGCCCTGTTAACAGTGCCTCGTGAATCTCTTCGTAGCGGGCGGGCTTGGTGTTCACGGTCCAGCCGATCTCGCTCGTAAGTTCACTTAACTGCTTAAAAACGTCGCGCCACTCGTGAAGCCTTCGCGCAGAAATAAAGCGCCGGTGCAGCTCTTCGGTAAGTTTCCGGTTGCTTTCTTTTTTGGCGCGTGCCTCTTCGTACCAGCGCCAGATTCTGAGATAGGACAAAAAGTCGCTTTTTTCGTCCTTAAACATCTTGTGCGCGTTGTCGGCGGCGTCCGCCGCATCCGCAGGCCGCTCTCTGGGATCCTGAATCGAAAGACCGGAAACAATCACAAGCGCTTCAGCCAAAGACCCCTTCTCGTGCGCGGCAAGGAGCATCCGCGAAAGGCGCGGGTCCACCGGAAGACGCGCCAGAGTCTTACCGACCTCGGTGAGGTTTCCGATGTCGTCCGTTGCGTTTAATTCATTGAGAATCTGATAGCCGTCGGCCACCGCGCGCGCGGGCGGCGCCTGCACAAAGGGAAAGTCCCGGACTTCGCCGAGTTTTAAGGACTTCATCCGCAGAATCACCGCCGCCAGGTTGGAGCGCATGATTTCCGGATCGGTAAAGGCCGGGCGCCGGGCAAAATCTTCTTCCCCATAAAGACGGATACAGATACCGTCGGCCACACGGCCGCAGCGGCCGGCACGCTGATTGGCCGAAGCCTGACTCACGGGCTCAACCAAAAGCTGCTCCACTTTGTTGCGGTAGGAGTAGCGCTTGATGCGCGCCAAGCCCGTATCCACCACAAAGCGGATTCCGGGCACCGTAATGGAGGTTTCCGCCACGTTTGTGGCAAGCACCACGCGTCTTAAGCCGCCCGGTCGAAAAACGCGCTCCTGATCCTGCGCCGAAAGCCGTGCGTACAGGGGAAGAATATCAATCATCCCGGGGCGGTGATGCTTGGCAATCACTTCCGCGGCTTCCCGGATTTCACGTTCTCCGGGCAAAAAGACAAGAATGTCGCCGCGGCCTGCCGTCTCCAGTTCATCAACGGCATCGGCAACCGCGTCCATAAGCGTGCGGTCGTCTTCCTCGTCGAGGTCTTCCACAGGTCTCCAGCGGATTTCCACCGGATACATGCGGCCTGAAATCGTAAAGACAGGGACCGGATGCTCGGCGTCTTTACCGAAGTGCTTGGCAAAGCGCTCGGAGTCAATTGTTGCGGACGTCACAATAACTTTGAGGTCAGGACGCTTTGAGAGAAGGCGCTTTAAGTACCCCAGCAGAAAATCAATATTGATCGAGCGCTCATGCGCTTCGTCGATAATGATCGTGTCGTATTTTTTGAGCAGCGGATCGGTCTGGGTTTCCGCAAGGAGAATGCCGTCGGTCATCAGCTTGATGGTGGCGCCGAGCGAAGTGACGTCGGTGAAGCGCACCTTGTAGCCCACCACCTCACCGGGCTCGGTGTTCAGTTCCTGAGCAATGCGTTTAGCGATGGAACTTGCGGCAATACGCCGCGGCTGAGTGTGACCGATAAGCCCCTTTTTGCCGCGCCCCGCCATCAGACAGATTTTCGGAAGCTGCGTGGTCTTCCCCGACCCCGTTTCACCGCAGACGATGATCACCTGGTTATCTCGTATGGCCTTCACAAGCAGATCACCCTGCTCACTTACGGGCAGCCCCGGCGCGAGCTCAAAAGGCGGAATCGGGTTGCGGGATTCTTCAAAACTTAAGCGCGCTTTTGCCGGTGCCGCGGGTTTTCGGGCTTTTTCATGATCCGCCCGGCGGGCTTTCTGAAGGGGCCCTTGGGCCGGCATCTCACTTCTGCGGTTTACCGGCGCGCGCTGCGGCTGCTTTTTCTCTGTGGGCTGCTTTGCTGCCGCACGGCCCGTCTTCACTTCCTGCACGGCCGTTTTTTCGGGCTGCCGGGCCTTTTTGAGCTGATCCGGTTTCTGCGGGGTCTGAGGCTTTGCCGCTAACTTGGGCGCAGCCGCCAGAAAAGTGGCCTTCCGGCCCTCAATAAGGCTGCGCAAATCACCGAACGGACGGGCCGAGGCTGAATCTGTCATAAGGAATTGAAAAAACGGACGAAATAACAGAAGGCCGCCATTTTAACGAAGTCGGGGAAGGCCCAACCACGAAACAAATCCGAACTTCCGCAGAATCCGCGCAACCGTTTCGCCCTTGAGGAAGGCGATATCCGGGATTCGGTGTTGGCAGAGTTCCGCCGAATCACAGTGCCGCCGTTGCGGCGTCTGTTGAGTACAGAAAACTGCCAAAAGTTAACGCCCGCAAGTCTCGTAAACAAGCGGGCGTTGGAGGACGCGATGAGCACTAGAAACCATCGCTTACCTGCCATTCTACTCAGACTCAGATGCGAATTCGGCGTAGGATGCGCTTACGGCCGACAGCTGCTGGCTTTTCCGGCCGTTTTGCACACAGCAAGGAAACACCATGCCGACAGAAGAAAATCACGCCGCAGAGACGCAGAAAGCCGTCCCCGCGGTCACAGAACCGGCCGCCGCCGACCTCTCACGCTGGGTGGCGTGGCTGCGCTCGGCCGCGCCCTACGTGCATCTTTTCCACGGCAAAACCTTTGTGATCAGCTTTGCGGGCGAAGTGGTGGCCGACACCAAGCTTCTGAACCGCCTCGTGATGGACGCAAGCCTTATTGCGAGCCTCGGGATCAAGCTCGTGCTCGTGCACGGCTCGCGCCCTCAGATTGAAGAGCTGATGCAGTTAAGGGGGCTTGCGGGTGAATTTCATAAGGGCGTGCGCATCACCGATGAAGCGGTTTTGGAATGCGTGAAGGAAGCCTGCGGCGAAACGCGGTTTGACATTGAAGCAGCGTTTTCCCAGGGGCTTCCCAACACCCCGATGCAGCACTCCCGCATCCGCGTGGTCTCCGGCAACTTTGTGACCGCCCGCCCCATGGGCATTATTGACGGCGTGGACTTCCGGCACACCGGTCTTGTGCGCAAAGTCGACGCCCAGAGTATTGAAGACGTCTTAAACCGGGGCTTTGTCGTGCTCGTGAGCCCCTTCGGCTTTTCCCCCACGGGCGAAGGTTTTAACCTCACGACCGAAGACGTCGCCACGTCCATCGCTTCTGCCATCAAGGCCGACAAACTCATTCTTCAGGTCGGGGTTGCAGGCGTTCGTCCTGACGGGGTCATGGCCCCGGAACTCACGGCCACACAGGCCGAAAAACTGATCGGCGACAAACGCGTCGACGCTGAAGACGTCTACAACCTCAACTTTGCCCTTAAGGCGATCCGTAACGGCGTGAGCCGCGTGCACATCGTCCCCTGGATGGTTGACGGCGCCATTTTGACCGAGCTTTTCACGCACGACGGCGTGGGCACGATGATTGCCGAAGAGAATATGGAAAGCATGCGTGAGGCGGTCGCCGACGACGTGGGCGGCATCATGAAGCTGCTTGAGCCCTTTGAAAACGAAGGGATCCTTGTAAAGCGCCCGCGCGAAAAGCTTGAGCGCGAAATCAGTCACTTTACTGTTTTGGAACACGACGGCATCATTTACGGCTCGGCCGCCCTCTATCCCTATCAGGAAGCTAAAATCGGGGAAATGGCCGCCTTTGCCGTGCATCCGGCCTATCAGGGCAGCGGCGACGGCGACAGGCTTTTGCGCCGCATCGAGCAGCGTGCCCGCGAACTCGGGCTCACGCGGCTTTTTGTGCTCACCACGCGCACATCGCACTGGTTTATCAATCACGGGTTTGAGGCTGCGGACCTCGAGAGCCTTCCGATTGAAAAGCAGCGCATGTACAACTGGAACCGGCGCTCACAGATTTTTATCAAGCAACTTTAAGGAATAACGACCATGGCACGCACCGTGCACTGCATCAAACTCAACAAAAACGCCGAAGGGCTCGATTTTCCGCCGGTTCCGGGCGAACTCGGCAAGCGCATCTGGGCTGAAGTCAGCAAAGAAGCCTGGGAAGACTGGAAGAAGCTGCAGACGATGATGATCAATGAGTACGGTCTGAACTGCGCCGACCCCAAGATCCGCAAGCATCTGATGGAGCAGTGCGAACGCTACTTCTTCGGCGAGGGCGTGGAAGCCGTCCCCAATCATGTGCCTGTGGAAGAAAAGAAGCCTGAATAATTCCGCTTCCCTCCAAAGCAAAAGCCGGCGAAGACTCGACAAAGGCGTCTAGCCGGCTTTTTTGTCTATGCGCTTAACGGACCTTGAAGGTCTTCACGCCCTCTTCCGTTCCGAGCAACAGCACATCCGCCCCTCTCCGGGCGAAAAGCCCGACCGTCACGACGCCCGCCATCGAATTAATCTTGTCTTCAAGCGCCTTGGCGTCCGTAATCGAGAGCCCGTGCACATCGAGAATCCGGCAGCCGTTATCAGTCACAAAGTCCCGGAGCACCGGACGCCCGCCCAGGGCGGCAAGTTCCCGGGTTAAAAGGCGGGCAGCCATCGGGATGACTTCAACGGGCAAGGGAAAACGCCCGAGCACATCGACTTTTTTACTTGCGTCAGCAATGCAGACAAAAGTGTCGGAAGCCGCGGCCACGATCTTTTCACGGGTGAGCGCGCCGCCGCCCCCCTTGATCATTTCAAAGTCCGCGTTGATTTCATCGGCCCCGTCCACGTACACCGAAATGCGGTCTTCGAGCGTATTGAGGTCAATCACCTTAAAGCCCAGGGCTTCCAGTTTTTTGCGGGAGCGCTCGGAACTTGACACACAGGCGGACGGCTTTTTCCCGGCTTCTTTGAGAGCATCAATAAAAAAATCCACCGTGGAACCGGTACCGACGCCAAGCACTTCGCCGTCGGTGACATAGTCAAGCGCCGCAAGGGCGGTTTTGCGTTTAAGATCGTTCTGATTCATCTTTTAAATCCTCTGCGGGGCGGTGTTTAACCGTCTCAACAGAGCGAATTTTGGCAAACGCGGGCGCAGATTGGAAACCATGGCAACAGGACACAACGAAACGGACACCCCAGAGGCTCAGTTTCTCGCGCATCAGCTCATGCAGCCGGTGACGGCTGCCGACAATTACGCGGCGGCTCTCCTGGAACTCCTTCACGGCGGGCGCCTTACCCCCGAAAAGCTCGAAGAAGGACTCGCCAAAATTAAGTCGCAGACAGAAAAAGCGCTCGGCACCGCCAAGGCCCTCCGGGCACTCACCCGCGCGCAGACAACGGCTGCGGGCCGTGCCCTTTTTTCAGAGGCGTTTAAGGCGGGGCTTACCCGCGTGCAGACCCTTTTTCCGGCCTTTTCCTGTCCGGCCGAAGGCCTTTGCGGTACGAACGTTGTCTGCGACCCGGTCCTTTTGGAAGAGCTCCTTTTTAATCTGCTGAAAAACGCCGCAGAAGCCGCTTCTGACACGGGCAGCACTAAAGCCCGCGCAGCCGTCACGGTCTCGGGGGGCACCCTCGTTTTCACGCTCACCAACCCCGTTGCGGACGCAGACGAGGCGTTCACCGCCGCGCAGGGACCTGCGGCCGCAAACCGCAAAAAAGGCGGCAGCGGCACGGGACTCATTGTCGTGCGGCGCATTTTGGAGGCCTGCAGAGGACGCCTCTCACTGACCGCTCTTTCCGAAGGACAATTCAGCGCAACCGTCACGTTTTGTGTCGCCGGATACAGCCCGCGAACCGTTTCTAATAAAAACTAACCCTTACGCGTAAACCCTCGGTGCGGTACAATAAGAAACACGACCGATTGCTATTGTTCCAGGAGTTTGATTTATGGCTTTCCCGGATTACTTCACCGAGCCGCAGCAGCCTTTGGGCACTGTTTACGTTGTCGACGACGATGAGGCCGTCTGCGATTCCGTGCGCTGGCTTCTGGAAGCCGGCAACTACAAGGTGGAGATTTTCGACAGCGGCGAAAGCTTTATCGCAAAGTACGATCCGCAGGCCATTGCCGTGCTGCTGCTTGATGTGCGCATGAGCGGCATGAGCGGACTGGAAGTCCAAGAACACCTCATTGCCCGCAAGGCAGACCTTCCGATCATCATTCTCACGGCCTACGGCGACGTGCAGATGGCCGTCAACGCCCTGAAAAAGGGTGCCGTCGACTTCATTGAAAAACCCTTTGACCATGCGGCTCTGAGGCAGCTCGTGGAAAAAATGCTCGGTGAAGCTCGCCGCAGACGCAGTCTCAACGAGCGGGAAGCCGCGGGGCGCCAGAAACTTGCCAAACTCACGCCGCGCGAACGCCAGGTTCTGGAGCGCATCGTAGCCGGGCGCCTTAACAAGCAGATTGCCGATGACCTCGGTATCTCCATTAAGACGGTGGAAGCCCACCGCGCCTCCATTATGGATAAAACAGCCTCCGGCACCGTTGCCGATCTGATGCGTGTGGTGATGGATTCGGGCGAGCGGCTCTGAAGCCCGCCTGACAACGACTTAACGCAATCCGGCGCAAGAAAAACAAAAAACGCCGGATTTTGTTTGGCTTTCCTTTAATGACCCAGGTTTATTTTCTGATTCCGGGCTTGCTGCTGCCTGAAGCGGCGCGCCCCTTTCTCTCAGCCGAAACGCTTGCCGTTGCGGGACGCATCACACGCGCTGCGGCGGGCGACGCCGTCACGCAGGTGCTCACCGCCGGCCCTGCGGCAGCAAGTGTGCATCTGGCATGGCTCTGGCGGGTGCTTACGCGAAAGCCCCTGCCGTTTGCCTCAGCTCCCTACGCCTGGCTTATGGATCAGGGGCCGGAACTTTCGGGCGAAATCTGGCGCATGCACTTTGCTCACGATGACGGCACGGCACTTACGGACCTGGACGGCCGCATCACAAATGACGCGGCCGAGAGCCTTGCGCAGTTACTCAGAGCGCCTCTTGATCAGGCGGGCTTTGTGCTGCAACGCTGGGATCAGACGTTTTACCTCACCCGCAAGACGGACTGGGGCGTGGAAGCGGCCGCCTGGCCCGCGCTGCGCGCAGGAGTCATTAACCGGGATTGCGCCCTGGCCGCGCGCTCTGATGCGGCGCCCGACGCATTACCGAAAGCGCAGGAAACGGTGAGAACCATCAACAGCCTCTTGGCCGGCGTCCGCATCACAACAGACGGTACCCAAGTCAACTTCACCTGGATTGACGGGGGCGGTCACGGCGAGCGCTTTTATCCACCCACCAAAATCCGCAGCGTCCTCACCGACGAACCGGCTGTTTTGGGCTGGGCTCAGGAAGCCGGGATTCTCAACCACCGCACCGGAAAAGCCAAGGACGCAGAGACCTGGCCCGGGGATGCCCCTCCGGGCGAATGCATTGCCGTGCTTGAGGACCTTTACGAGCCGTGGCTCACGCGCGACTGGAAAACCTGGAGTGAAAAACTTCCGGCGCTTGTCACGCACATCGAAACGCTTGCTGCCGCCTCCCGCATCAAAAACTGTGATCAGGCGCTTGTTGTTGCCTGCGGCATGACGCACACGGTGTCGGTTCCGGTGAGACTTCCCGGGGCCGCCGCACGCGCCTTAAGCCTTTTGGAGCGCCTCAGGGGAAACAGCGGGCTTACTGCCGAAGCCTGGCTTTTCGAACCGGATTAATTCATCATGACCACTCTTTTTCAGCTGCGTCCTTACGACAAGCAGGCGTTTGAAACACTGGTGCACGGCGGAGTACTGCGGCCCGTCGCGCAGGCTCTCGCGGCCCGCGGGGTCACCTCAAACGAAGACCTGCGGGAAGACTGGAAGGCGATGCTCCCTCCGTCAGCGCTTGAAGGCACCGAAAAAGCAGCCCGCCTTTTAGCCGACCTCAGGGAAAAGAAGGGCCGCGTCATCATCGTTGCCGACTACGACTGTGACGGGGCAACGGCCTGCGCCGTGGCGATGAAGGGGCTCAACCTCATGGGGATTGCCGCCGACTACATCGTCCCTGACCGCTTTAAGCTCGGCTACGGGCTTACGCCCGAGATCGTGGACATGTGTGCGGAACGCACGCCGAACCCCGATCTCATCATCACGGTTGATAACGGCATAGCAAGCATTGAGGGTGTGGCGCACGCCAAGGCGCTCGGAATCGACGTTTTGGTCACCGACCACCATCTGCCCGCGGATGTGCTGCCCGAGGCTGCCTGCATCGTGAACCCCAACGTAAAAACAAGTACCTTCCCGAGTAAGTCCCTTGCCGGCTGTGGTGTGATGTACTACGTGCTTCTTGCGCTGCGTGCGGAGCTGAGACGCCGGGGTGTGTTTACCGCAGAAACACAGCCGAGGCTTGATGCGTTAAGCGACCTCGTTGCCTTGGGGACGGTCGCTGATGTCGTGAGACTCGACAAAAACAACCGCATTCTTGTGGCGCAGGGGCTCGGACGCATCCGCCGGGGCCTTGCCGCCCCGGGCATTTCCGCGCTTTTTACCGTCGCGGGCCGCGACTGGCAGAAGGCTTCGGCGCGCGACATTGCCTTTGCGGTCGCCCCGCGCATCAACGCCGCAGGGCGCCTCACGGAAATGGGTGTCGGTATTGAATGTCTTTTAACCGACAACCCCGATCACGCACAGCTCTGCGCCGAAAAACTTGAGGAACTCAACAAAGAGCGGCGCGGTCTGGAAGACACCATGCAAAACGACGCGAGCGAATACGTCGCGCAGCTTGACTGGCACAGCCGTGCCACCGTTACGCTTTTTGACGAGAGCTGGCATCAGGGTGTGGTGGGACTTGTGGCAAGCCGCGTCAAGGAAAAAATCCACCGTCCGGTGATTGCCTTTGCCTGTGACGGCGAAGAAGAACTCAAGGGGTCGGGGCGCTCAATCGAGGGAATTCACCTCAGAGATGCCCTGGATCGGGTGAGCAAAATTGCTCCGGACGTCATCGTGCGCTTCGGCGGCCACGCCATGGCCGCGGGCCTTACGATCCGCAAGGAAAACCTGCGGCGCTTCAGCGCGCTTTTTGAGCAGGCAGTCTCCGAAATGTACGACGCCTCCGTCTTTAACCGCGTGGTGCTTGTAGACGGCGCGTTAAGTCCCGAAGAGATCACGTTTCCTCTGGTGGAAGCGATCAGCGCGCGCATCTGGGGGCAGGGCTTTGAAAGGCCCCTTTTTGCCAATGACTTTACGGTGCTTTCGCAGCGCGTTTTGAAGGAAACGCACTTAAAGATTTTGCTCGAACTCGGCGACATGCGCTTTGACGCGATTTTTTTCCGCAGAAACACACCGTTGCCGGCCAAGGTACGCCTGGCGTACCGCCCTGAAATCAATGAATTTCAGGGGCGGTGCACCGTGCAGCTCGTCGTTGAAGCCGCTGAAGGCGCTTAAGCTTTCATTTTTCGAAAGAAAAACGCGCCCCGCGGGCTTTTGTAAGCGGTCCTGCTCCCTTATAATTCACAGTTTCTCCGCACGAAAAGCACTTTTTTGAAAGAGGCCGGGTTCACGCGTGAATCCGCCCGTGCGGACCGTTTGACGAATACATATTTGTAGGGACATGATGGAAGCCGAACGCATCAACCACATCACGAACCTCTGTGAAGATTTAGCTCACCGTCTTGTTGAGCTTAGGGGGTATCTTTGACGTCGACCGCAAGGAGCGCCGACTCGAAGAAGTAAACCGCGAAATGGAAAATCCGGATCTCTGGAACGATCCGGAACACGCGCAGAAAATCAGCAAGGAAAAGAAAACGCTTGAGGATCTGTGCGGCAGTTTCAAGCGTCTCACATCGGGCATAGCCGACGCCAAAGAGCTCTTTGAGATGAGCCTGGTCGACAACGATGAAGCCGGCGCCGAAACGGTTGCCGCCGAAGTCGAAGGCTTTGAAAAAGACGTTGAAAAGCTCGAATTCAAGCGCATGTTCAATCAGCCGATGGACAGCGCCAACTGCTACCTCGAAATTCAGGCGGGCGCAGGCGGCACCGAAGCCCAGGACTGGGCCTCGATGCTTGAGCGCATGTATCTGAGGTATGCCGAACGCTCCGGGTTTTCCGCCAAACTCACCGAAGAAACCGAGGGTGACGTCGCAGGGATCAAAGGCTGCACGATCTTTATCGAGGGCGAATGGGCCTACGGCACGCTCAGAACTGAAACCGGCATTCACCGTCTGGTGAGAAAAAGCCCCTTTGACGCCAACGCCCGCCGCCACACGTCCTTTGCCAGCGTCTACGTCTACCCCGAGGTCGACGATTCCATTGAAATCACGATTAATCCGGCGGACCTTCGCGTTGACGTCTTCCGCGCTTCCGGTGCGGGCGGCCAGCACGTGCAGAAAACGGAATCCGCGGTGCGCATCACCCATATTCCGACCGGTATCGTCACCGTCTGTCAGGATGACCGCAGCCAGCACAACAACCGTGAGCAGGCCATGCGCCAGTTAAAGGCCAAGCTTTACGAAGCCGAACTCAGAAAACGCATGGCCGCACAGGAAAAACTTGAGGAAAGTAAGAGCGACATCGGCTGGGGACACCAGATCAGAAGTTACGTTCTCGATCAGTCCCGCGTTAAGGATCTCCGGACCAACGTTGAAACCGGCAACACCGGTGCGGTTCTGGACGGCGACCTGGATCAGTTTATTGAGGCAAGCCTCAAGCAGGGCATTTAACCGGACGGCCCAAACGGACACAACTATTTTTCGGAAAAAAGAGAAAATGACCGAACAGAACAACAAGAATCAAGCCCCGGCAGCCGCAGCTGAGGATGAAAACCACATCATCGCCGAGCGCCGTGCCAAGCTCGCACGCCTGCGTGAAGCCGGTGTCGCCTACCCCAACGATTTCGTGCGCAAGGACCTTTTCGGGGACCTGCGCGCCAAGTTTGGCGACAAAAGCCGCGAAGAACTCGAGGAACTTAAGCCCGAAGTCGCCGTTTCCGGCCGCATGATGCTGAAGCGCGTCATGGGTAAAGCCGCCTTTGCGACCATGCATGACTTCACAGGCGACATGCAGTACTTCATCACCCCGAGCGAAGTGGGCGATGAAGCGTTTGCGCAGTTTAAGGCGATGGACCTCGGGGACATTGTCGCCGCCCAAGGGCGCCTTTTCCGCACCAACCGCGGAGAGCTCTCGGTGCACGTCACCAAAATCCGGCTGCTCACAAAGAGTATCCGGCCGCTGCCCAATAAATTTAAGGGCCTGCAGGATCCGGAACAGTGCTGCCGTCAGCGCTACGCCGATCTCATCATCAATCCGGAAAGCCGCACGCGCTTTGAAACGCGCTCCAAGGTTGTGGCTTCGATCCGCGAATACATGCAGGCGCACCGCTTCATGGAAGTGGAAACGCCGATGCTCAACCCCATCCCGGGCGGCGCCAACGCCAAGCCCTTTGTGACGCATCACAACGCGCTTGACATGGACCTGTTCCTGCGGATTGCCCCCGAGCTTTATCTCAAGCGCCTCGTGGTGGGCGGCTTTGAGCGCGTCTTTGAAATCAACCGGTGCTTCCGTAACGAAGGCATCGACACGCGCCACAACCCGGAATTCACGACGATCGAGTTTTACGCCACCTACTGGACGTACCGCGATCAGATGGAATTTACGGAAAACCTCCTGAGAACCGTGGCTCAGAAGGCAACGGGCTCGATGGTGCTCAACTACCAGGGCACTGAAATTGATCTTTCGAAACCCTTTGCGCGGCTCACGCCCGAACAGGCAATCATGAAGTACGCGCCGCAGTACACGCCGGAAAACCTCACGGATGAGGCGTTCCTCAGAGCAGAACTTAAGCGCCTCGGAGAGCCCCAGCCCGACTGGGTCGGCATGGGTGCGCTCGTGATGGGGCTGTTTGAAGCCGTGGCAGAGTCCAAGCTCATTGAGCCCACGTTCATCATCGACTACCCGGTCGAGATTTCGCCTTTGGCCCGCGCTTCCGACACCCATCCGGAACTTACCGAACGGTTTGAACTCTTTATCTACGGGCGCGAGACCGCCAACGGCTTTTCCGAACTCAACGACCCCGAAGATCAGGCGCGGCGCTTCCAGGCGCAGGCTGACGCCAAGACCCACGGCGACGATGAAGCCATGTACTACGATGCGGACTTTATCCGCGCGCTCGAGTACGGGCTGCCGCCGACCGCGGGCTGCGGTATCGGCATTGACCGCTTCGTGATGCTTTTAACGAACGCCTCCACGATCCGCGACGTGCTGCTCTTCCCGACGCTGCGTCTTGAAGCGTAAGCCGCAAAGGACGATTCATGCCGGTTCAGTTTGACGGCGTGACGCGAGAGCCCCGGCCCGCCGGGGCTCTTTTGCTGTCGGTTAACGGGCAGAGAGCCGGCCTTGTCACGCGCGAAAACCTCGCCTTTATCGAAAGGCTCGAAAAGCCTCTGGCATCCGCCTTTTCACTGAAGGGAGAAACCCTCACGCTCACCCTTCCCGCGGCTTCCGACGCGTTTTTGGCTGACCTCGCGGCAGCGCTCTGGCGGCGTCACGCGTTTTTTCAGTGGCGAAATGAAGCGCTTGACGTGTTGGCCGAAGACGACGCAACGGTCATTGCGCACGCCGAGCGCGGCCTTTTTCGGTTTCTCGGGCTCACAACCCGCTGCGTTTATGCGGTTGCCTCCACCCCTTCAGGAAAATTTTGGCTCGGCAAAAGAAGCGCACATAAAGCAATTGATCCGGGGCTTTACGATACGCTCGCTAGCGGGCTGATTGCCGCGGGCGAAACCGTGCAGGAAGCGCTCATCCGGGAAACCGCCGAAGAGTCGGGACTTACGCCCGAGGTCTGTCAGTTTCACCCCGGCTGTGCCGTCACGTTGATTGAACGGCGCGTCAGGGAAGGCTGGATGCGGGAAATCACATACACATACCGCGCAGAGGTCGCTGAAGACGTGACGCCCCAAAACACCGACGGCGAAGTGGAACGCTTTGACGCCGTGGATACTGAAGAGCTCAAAGACTGCGCACGGCGCGGGCTTCTTACCTTTGAGACCGTTGAGGCGCTCACCGTCCTCGGACTTCTTTCCAAAACCAAACAACAGAACACAACACCGTGAAAATTGCCACCTGGAACGTAAACAGCATCAAAGTGCGCGCCCCGCAGGTCTGCGCGTGGCTTCAAGCCTCCGGAACCGACGTGCTCGCGATGCAGGAAATCAAAACAACAGACGACCTCTTTCCGCGCGACGCATTTGACGCCGCAGGGTACGATACGTATGTCTTCGGGCAAAAGACCTATAACGGGGTGGCGCTTGCCGTCAGACGCGAAACCGTCGCAAAAGTCGAGGATGTCGTTACGGGGATTCCGCATTATCCGGACGAACAGAAGCGCTTTATCGCCGCGACAATCACAGGTAAGGACGGTGCCCTCGTGCGGCTTGCGGGCGTTTATGTTCCCAACGGCCAGGCCGTGGGCTGCGACAAGTACCTCTATAAGCTTGACTGGCTCTCGGCACTGACCCACTGGACGCGCGCTGAAATTGCTGCCGGCAATCCCCTCATGATTGTCGGAGACTACAACATTGCGCCCACGGACGCCGATGTCTGGAATCCGGAGAGCTGGAAAGGCAACATTTTGGTGAGCGAACCCGAGCGCAGTGCGTTAAAAACACTGCTTGCCGCCGGCCTCACCGACACGTGGAACCTGGAACTGCACGCCCCCGAAACCTACTCCTGGTGGGATTACCGCCAAAGCGGTTTTGAAAAGAACCACGGCCTGAGAATCGATCTGATGCTCGCTGCCGAGCCGCTGACGCAGCGCATTAAAGACGTTGCGGTCGATACGGCCCCGAGAGCCACCGAAAAGCCGAGCGATCACGCACCGGTGGTGCTCACGCTTTCAGCCTGATTCTTATCCGCAGGTACAAAAAAGGGAACCGTTTTTTAGCGGCTCCCTTCTTTTTTATCCGGCAGTCAGCAAAGACTACGGAACATTGAACTTAAAGTCGTGGCACTGAGCGCAGAAGTTTTCGCTCTTTTCGTGGCCTAGGTGGCAGTTCGTGCACTCGAGCTTATCCTGGTAGTGCGGAGAGGTGTGCGGGTTGTGGGGCTTGACGTTTTTCGTCTTATTCACCAGAGCCTGCGTCGGATGGCACTTCGTGCAGGTATTGATGTCGGGCGGATCAAGCTCGGCGGGATTGCCCTTACCGTGACACATCTCGCAGCTCACCCCCTTTGCGACATGGCGGTCAGCCAGAAACTTATCAGCGGCCGAAGCCTGGCTCACAGCCATGAGGCCGGCGCTCACTACAGCCAACGTCATCAGAGCAGTACGCAGCATTTTCTTTTTCTCCTGAATCGGGGGATTTCTCTTTTATTCTGCAGGGCGCATTATGAGCTTATGCGAAACTTAAAACCATAACAAAAAAGGGCGTCCCTACTGGGGAAATCACTAGGAGAATTATGCGGACCTTAAGCTCCTAGGAGTTTTTCCCGCGGTCAGTCGCGCTCGTCAATCCAAATCTGAAGGATCGCCTCAAGGCGCGCTTCGGTGGAAGCCTGCGGGTCATCGTCAAAATCCGGAAGCGCCAGAATTTTGGCGTGCAGTTCCGTCATTCTGAGCGTTGTCGGGTCCAGGTCCGGCTCATTGTCGTAAAGCTCTTCGGCAATGGCGCGGCTGTCGGTCCATTTGAGTCCCATGATTTTCTCTCCCAGGCAAAAAGAAAAAAGCCGGTGCTCACGAAAAACACCGGCAGCGGCCGAAAACGGCTTATTCGTTGACGAGATTGCGGTTATTTTTCGGAATCTCAATGGTGATGTCTTTGTCACCCATCACGGTCTGGCAGGCAAGGCGCGATTCGCTTGTGGCGCCGAAGGCGTTGTCGAGCTGATCGTACTCGTCGTCGGAGGGCTCACCGAGGCTCTCAAACCCCTCCTTCACAATCACGTGGCAGGTCGCGCAGGCGCAGTTGTACTCGCAGGCGTGCGGCAGATTGATGCCCGCCTTATTGAGGCTCTGCGCGAGCTTTTCACCCGTTTTGACTTCAATTTTGGCGCCCTGCGGGCAGAGTTTTTCGTTCGGAAGAATCGTTACAAATGGCATGGTTAATCTCCTGATAATTTGTGTTTTTAAATCTTGATGTCACTTAAGCTTTGGCCGGCCAGGGCCTGACGGATCGAGCGGTCCATGCGCCGTGCGGCAAAGTCGCCCGTGACGCGTGTGAGCTCATCAAGCGCCTTTTTAATGGCGGCGGCGTCCGTCCCTGAAGCGGTCTTTTTAAGTGCCGCTTCAGCTGCATCAATCGTGCGGCGCTCGGCGTCATCCAAAAGGTCTCCGTCCTGAGCCAAGGCCGAATCCGTGGATTCGATGAGACGGTCGGCTTCCACGCGGTTTTCACGCAGTTCCCTCTCGTGCATGTCGCTTTCAGCCGAGCTCGACCCGTCTTTAAGCATCCGCACGATATCCTCGTCACTTAACCCGTAACTCGGTTTCACGGTGATGGAACTTTCCACCCCGGTGTGCTGTTCGCGGGCTGAGACCGACAAAAGGCCGTCGGCGTCAATCTGAAAGGTCACGCGGATGCGGGCAGCACCGGCTGCCAGCGGCGGGATCCCGCGCAATTCAAAGCGCGCAAGCGACCGGCAGGCGTCCACCACTTCGCGTTCGCCCTGCACCACATGAATGGCCATCGCGGTCTGTCCGTCCTTAAAGGTCGTGAAGTCCTGCGCCATCGCCACCGGTATTGCGGTGTTTCTGGGAATGACTTTTTCAACGAGCCCGCCCATGGTTTCCAGGCCCAGGGACAACGGCGTGACGTCCAGAAGCAGCCAGTCGTCGCCTTCGGCAACGTTACCGGCAAGCTTATTGGCCTGCATCGCTGCGCCCACGGCCACCACCTGGTCCGGGTCGATGTTGCAAAGCGGCGCCTTTCCGAAATACGCATCAACGGCCTTGCGCACGCAGGGCATGCGCGTTGCGCCCCCCACAAGCACCACGCCCTTAATATCGGCGGCGCTTTTTTTGGCGTCCTTTAAAACGTTTTCCACGGCGTCCGTTGTCTTTTGCACAAGCGGAAAGACCATGTCGTCAAAAGCCGCGCGGGTGAGCGTTTTTTCAATTGTGCGGCCGTCGGAGAGTTCGAGCTTTAAAACCACCGCATCGGTGTCGGTGAGCGCTTCGCGCGCTTTTTTCGCCGCGAGCGTGAGCCTGCGTTTGTCTTTGGGCGTGAGAATCCCCTCGCCCTGACCGGCAACGCCTTCAAGCGCCCAGCAGACGACGCGGTGATCGAAGTCATCGCCCCCCAAGGCGGAGTTGCCGCCCGTGGCGAGCACTTCAAAAACACCCTTGGTGAGTTCCAGCAGCGACACGTCAAAGGTGCCGCCCCCGAGGTCATAGATGAGATAAAGGCCTTCCGCGGCGTTATCAAGCCCGTAGGCGAGCGCCGCAGCCGTCGGTTCATTCAAAAGCCGCAGAACGTTAAGCCCCGCCAGACGCGCCGCGTCCTTGGTGGCCTGGCGCTGCGCGTCGTCAAAGTACGCGGGCACCGTAATCACGGCCCCCACAAGCTCCCCGCCGAGGCGCGCTTCAGCGCGCGCTTTCAGGGCCTTTAAAACTTCAGATGAGACTTCCACGGGGGTTTTCACGCCCGCCGCGGTTTCAATTTTCACCATCCCTTCGCCCGGCACAAAGCGGTAGGGAAGCGTGATGTTCCCGGCGATGTCTTTAAGCCCCCGGCCGATCAGGCGCTTGGCTGAACTGATGGTGTTTAAGGGATCGTCGGCCTGCTCGACCGCGGCCTGCCAGCCCGTGTGCACGGTGCCGTCGGCGAGATACCGGACGATTGAAGGCAGAAGCGCCCGCCCCTCATCGTCGCGGATCACTTCGGCTGCGCCGCTTACGACGCTTGCCACAAGGGAATTAGTGGTGCCGAGGTCAATACCGACCGCAAGCCGCTCCTCGTGCGGCGCCGCGGACAAACCCGGTTCGGCAATCTGCATGAGCCCCATGATCAGAATTCCTTACGTACATCACTGCCCGCGAGTTCCGCGCGCATCTTTTCAATAAACATGAGGCGCCGCACGGACTGAATCGCCGCGTCATTGTCCCTGGCGTCATCAAGCGCCGCAGCCAATACGCCGATTTCCTTCGTGCGCGCGGCGTCCACTTCGGCGATCAACTTGTCCCGGGCCTCACCCTGCGCTTCTTCAGCGGCTTCCCGCCACTGCATCTGCTGCATGAGAAAGGCCGTGTCCATGTGCGTGTCGGTTTCGCTTTTGATGTCGCGGCCCCTGAGTTTCAGCAATTCCGTGGCCCGGGCAACCGGCGTCATCAAAGCATCGCGCGCTTCGTTGATGCGGCCCGCCCACTGCTCGGCCACGCGGCGCTCGGCGGCTGAGCGGTCGGCAAAGCGGTCGGGGTGCACCGCGGCAATGGCTTTTTTCCAGCCCGCTTCAATCGCGGCCGGATCAAGCCTGAACTGCTCGGGAACCCCGAGCAGTACAAAAGACGTCATCTGCATGATCAAAAATCAGACGTGAAAGGACTTACCGCACCCGCAGGTCTCTTTTTCCTGCGGATTGTTGTACTTAAAGCCTTCCTGCAGGCCCTCCTTGACATAGTCAAGTTCGGTGCCGTCAATGTAGGGAAGACTCTTTGCGTCAACAATCACCTTGACGCCGTGACTTTCCCACATCTGATCATCGTCGTTCACGGCATCGGCAAACTCAAGCTTATAGGCCATCCCCGAGCAACCCGAGGTTTTTACGCCGAGCCTTAAACCAATGCCCTTGCCGCGCTTGGCAAGATAGGCTGCAACGTGCTTGGCGGCGGCTTCCGTTAGTGTGACTGCCATAATCCTTTACTCCTGAAATCCGGTGTCCTGCGCGGGCTTACTTTGCCTGCTGCTTCTTCTTGTAGTCGTCAATGGCGGCCTTTACCGCATCTTCGGCGAGAATCGAGCAGTGAATCTTCACGGGCGGAAGGGCGAGCTCCTCGGCAATCGCGCTGTTGGAGATCTTGGCTGCATCGTCCAGGCTCTTACCTTTCACCCATTCGGTCACCAGAGAACTCGAGGCAATCGCCGAGCCGCAGCCGTAGGTCTTAAATTTGGCGTCTTCAATCACGCCCTTGTCGTTGACCTTAATCTGCAGGCGCATCACGTCACCGCAGGCGGGGGCCCCCACCATACCGGTGCCGACGTTGGCGTCATCCTTGTCAAGCGTTCCCACGTTGCGGGGATGCTCGTAGT
This sequence comes from Duodenibacillus massiliensis, assembly GCF_928721995.1. NCBI lineage: Bacteria > Pseudomonadati > Pseudomonadota > Betaproteobacteria > Burkholderiales > Sutterellaceae > Duodenibacillus > Duodenibacillus massiliensis. Next base: position 1,747,881 of record NZ_OV788642.1, on the reverse strand, counting down.
GGTCCATCAGTTTTTCGCTGTAAGGCATTTCTTCTTCACTCCGGAAAATTCGTGATTTTCCCCGGACGCGCTTTATAAAGCAGAGCCCGGGGTACGGTCAAAGACTCAGTGTTCGCTCCACTTCACCTGGGCCATGTCGATGCCCTGCTGGTGCATTTCCCACAGGGGCGAGAGCTCACGCAGCTTCGCGACTTTTTCCGTGAGAAGCTTCACGGCAAAATCGATTTCTTCTTCGGTCGTAAAGCGCCCGAGCGTAAAGCGGATCGAGCTGTGCGCAAGTTCATCGCTTCTGCCCAGAGACTTCAGCACGTAACTCGGCTCAAGCGAAGCCGAGGTGCAGGCAGAGCCAGAACTCACCGCCAAGTCCTTGACGGCCATCATGAGGCTTTCGCCTTCGATGAAATTGAAGGACACGTTAAGGTTGGAGCAGACGCGGTGCTCCATGTCGCCGTTAATGACGATTTCGGGGATGTTCTTTTCGATCCCGTCCTTTAAGCGGTCGCGAAGAGCGGCGATACGCTTGATTTCCTCGGCCTGCTCCAGGCGCGCGAGGCGGTAGGCTTCACCCATACCGACAATCTGGTGCGTAGGCAGCGTGCCAGAGCGCATGCCGCGTTCGTGTCCGCCCCCGTGAATCTGCGGTTCGATACGAACACGGGGCTTGCGGCGTACGTAAAGGGCACCGATACCCTTGGGGCCGTAAACCTTGTGACCGGAAAGGCTCATGAGGTCAATCTTGAGTTTTTCCGTATCCAGGTCCATCTTGCCCACAGCCTGCGTGGCGTCGCAGTGGTAAAGCACGCCGTGCCTGCGGCACATTTCGCCGATTGCGGCAATATCCTGAATGACGCCGATTTCGTTGTTGACGGCCATCACGGAAACGAGCGTCGTGTCCGGACGGATGGCGGCTTCAAGCTTGGCAAGATCGAGAAGGCCGTTTTCCTCAACGTCCATGTAGGTCACTTCAAAACCTTCGGTTTCAAGATGGCGCATGGAGTCAAGCACAGCCTTGTGTTCGGTCTTGACCGTAATGAGGTGCTTGCCCTTATCCTTGTAGAAGTGCGCAACCCCCTTGATTGCGAGGTTGTCGGCTTCCGTTGCGCCCGAAGTCCACACGATTTCACGGGGATCGGCGTTGATGTAGCGGGCCACTTCGGCGCGCGCTTCTTCAACGGCCTTTTCGGCCTCCCAGCCGTAGGCGTGCGAGCGGCTTGCGGGGTTACCGAACTTTTCGCACAGGTAGGGAATCATTTTTTCGGCCACGCGCGGATCCACCGGGGTCGTTGCCGAGTAGTCAAGGTAGACAGGAAGCTTCAGGGTCATTCGTTGTTACTGCGGCCTTTTGTTGCCGCATCCTCATGGATTAAAAGTGTCTTCTGATGAAAAACGGGTTCTTCAAAAAAAATCAGTGCGCGGGCATTCTCACCCGCACGGGCGACTCATTGGCGGCCTCGGCGGCATGCGCGTGGCGCGCTTCGTAGCGGTCGCGGATGTCGGAGAGCGTCTGCGTATTTAAAAACTCGGCCATCCGGTCGTTTAATTCCGACCACAGACCGTGCGCGAGGCACTCGGCGCCGCCGCGGCAGCTTGCGCCCCCGCGGCACTGCGTGGCATCAACCTTACCTTCCACCGCAGAGACAATTTCTCCGGCGGTGATTTTGTCGGTCGGCCGTGCCAGGCGGTAACCGCCTCCGGGGCCGCGGACGGACTGCACAAGTTCGGCGCGCCGCAGCTTACAGAAAATCTGTTCAAGATAGGCCACTGAGATCTGCTGGCGGCGGGCAATGTCACTTAAGCGCACCGGGCCCGCGTCACCGTAGAGGGCCAGGTCGATCATGCTCGTCACCGCAAAGCGGCCGCGTGTCGTCAGTTTCATAATCGTGTCGCTCAGCCTCAAAAAAATAAATAGCCGAGTAATTTTGTCAGGAATGATACAGATTCCGGCAGAAAATAGCTGACTAAAACTGTCAGGTTTAGAAAAACCCTGCTTCCGAACTAAGACTTGTTACGGTGTCCTCCTCCGGCTTTATTACAATGTTCTGCTAAGACGAAAGGTGCGCCGGACGTAAGGGCGCGCCTTCTTTGTGTTCGGAGAAACAAACCATGAGAAAAACGACGCTTTGTGCCGTCCTTTTTGCCGCTGCGTTCGGCGTCCACTGCGCGCAGGCCGCCCAGACCCTGCGCGTTGCCACGGAAAGCACCTTTCCGCCCTTTGAGTACGTGAACACCAAAACCGGTGACATCGAGGGCTTTGACATGGACCTCATCCGGCTGCTCGCGAAAAAAGCAGGCTACAACATCGAAATCGCCAACATGGGGTTTGATGCGATTGTCCCGGGCATTCTCACAAACACCGTTGATATCGGCGCCGCGGGCATTTCCATTACGCCGCAGCGCGCTAAGCGCGTTCTTTTTACGGATCCCTACTACACCTCGGGGCTTTCCTTCGTGATCCGCGCTGAAGACAAAACGAAACTCAAAAGCATCAAAGATCTCGACAATCAGCCGATCTGCGTGCAGATCGGCACCTCGGGCGCCATGCGCGCGGCCAAGATCCCCGGCGCCACGGTCCGTACCTATAACGGGCTCAATGAAGCCTATACGGAACTCTTAAACGGCGGCTGCCGCGCCGTGCTTAACGATAAGCCCGTAAACGGCTACTTCATGGCCAAGTCCAATAAGAGCAAGCGCTACCACCACGTCACCGACGAGAGCCTTAAAGCCGAAGAGTTCGGGTTTGCCGTGAGTAAAGAGCGCCCGGAGCTGCTTGAAAAGCTCAACAAGGCCCTAAGAGAAGCCCGTAAAACCGGCGAGTACCAGGCGCTTTACACGAAGTACTTCGGGGAGTAATCCGCCCGCCGTATGCGGTGTAAGCCGCACGCAGCGCGATTCTTCTTTATGATGCGTTGATAAGAAAGCCCGTTTCCGGGACGCCCCGCGTTCCGGGGGGCTTATTTCGTCCGCTGTTTTCACTGTTTTTCTGCGTTCTCGGCCGCGGCTGAGAGCCAATCTTGGGAGCCACACATGGAGTTTGATTTTTCACTGATTACCGGGTCGCTGCCCCTGTTACTGCAGGGCGCACTTGTGACGCTGGAAATCACCGCGCTCTCCGTGGGCCTGGGGCTCGTATTCGGTCTGATTGCAGCGCTCGCGCAGATTTCCAAGTTTGCCCCGCTGCGGCTTTTGGGCAAGATCTACGTGGACTTTATCCGCGGCACACCGCTTCTGGTGCAGATCTTCATCATCTACTTTGCCCTGCCCGTCATCATCGGCCAGCGCATCGACCCGTTTGTGGCGGCCGTGGCGGCCTGTTCCATTAATTCGGGCGCCTATGTGGCGGAAATCTTCCGCGCGGGCATTCAGTCGATTGACATCGGCCAGATGCGCGCGGGGCTTTCGCTCGGGATGAACTGGTCCATGACGATGCGCTACATCATCCTGCCGCAGGCCTTTAAGCGCATCATTCCGCCGCTTGGAAACGAATTTATCGCCATGCTCAAGGACTCGTCCCTTGTGTCCGTGATCGGCTTTGAAGAGCTCACGCGCTCGGGGCAGTTGATCATTGCCGAAACCTACGGGTCACTGGAAATCTGGTCGGCCGTGGCGGTGATTTACCTCGTGATGACTCTGACCATCACGCGCCTTGTGAGTTTCCTTGAAAAGCGCTTTAAGACGAGCGACGCACGTTAGAAAACTTTCAGGCAACACGCAAAAGGCCGCATTCCTTTTTTGGAAACGCGGCCTTTTTGTTGGGCGGGCGCTTTACGCCTCAGAAAAGTTTGCCTGAGGCAATGTCCCAGGCGGTCTGCACGAAAAGAACCGCAAGCACGATGAAAATGATCGGCCGCACGATGCGGCTGCCGTTTTTAATCACAAGGCCCGCGCCGATGTAGTGGCCCGCGATGCTAAACAGCGCAGCCGCAGCACCGAGCACCCAAAGCACTTCGCCTGAGGCGGCAAACGTCACAAGGGCCGCCGTGCCGCTTGCAAGATTCACAGCCTTCATTTCGCCCCCGGCGTTACGCACATCAAGCCCCGCAAAAAGGGAAAAGCCGATCAGCATAAAAGTGCCCGCACCGGGCCCGTAAAAGCCATCGTAGATCCCGCAGATAGCGGACACCGCAACAAGCATGACGATGCGCCGCTCAAAAGGCATCTCCCGGCGTTCCGCCGCGAGCGACCCCGACCGAAAAAGAAGAAAACCGGCCACAAAAGGCAGCGCCGCCACCATCACAATGAGAAAAATATCCGCCGGCACTTTAAGGGCAATCAGGGCTCCGAGTGTGCTCCCCACAAGCGCAGCCGCCACTGCGGGCACGGTCTGCCGCCAGTGCATGCAGCCCGCGCGCGCAAGCCTCACCGCCGACACGGCCATCCCCACGCTGCTTGAGAGCTTGTTGGTGCCGATTGCCATATGCGGGGGCACCCCGGCAATGAGGTATGCTGGCAGCGTAATGAGGCCTCCGCCTCCGGCAATCGCATCCACAAAACTGCCCAAAAACACCAGCGGGCAGACGATGAGAAAAAGTGTGAGATCCAGCTCAGGCACGACAAAACCTTCCTAAAGATCAAGGCGCGGCACGGCCTTTAAAAGGCGCTTTGTGTACGCAGCCTGCGGGTTGCACAAAACTTCTGCCGCGTCACCGGCTTCCACCAAGCGCCCTTTTTCCATCACCGCCACGCGGTCGGCAAGATACTCCACCACGGCAAAGTTGTGGGTAATAAAGAGGTAGGCTACACCCGTCTCTTTCTGAATCGCCTTCATGAGGTTCAAAATCTGCGCCTGTACGGAAACGTCAAGCGCGCTCGTCGGTTCATCACAGATAATGAGCCGGGGATTGGCGGCCAAAGCCCTTGCAATGGCAATACGCTGGCGCTGGCCGCCCGAAAACTCGTGCGGCAGGCGCTCTGCCGCTGATGCAGGCAACCCCACACGCTCCAGAAGCCCGGCGGCGCGCTTTAAGCGTTCTTCCTTCGTTTCTCCGATGCCCAGCGCCCGCATGCCTTCGGTGATGCTCTCCCCCACACTCATACGGGGATCGAGGGAACTGAAGGGGTCCTGGAAAATCATCTGGTTTGCGCGCCTCAATTTCGTGAGGTCTTCACCCTTGGCGGTCAGCGCTTCAATACCGCCGCAGACCACACGTCCCGTGATGCGCACGTCTTCTTCAATGAGTCGCAGCACGGCTTTTCCGAGCGTTGTTTTCCCCGAGCCCGACTCCCCGACCAAGGCCACGGTTTCACCCTCACGGACCGTGAGCGTCACGTCATTGACTGCCGGCGTGAGAAGCGGCTTTTTAAAGAGCCCCCGCGACTTTACAAAAGTAACCGAAAGGTGTTCTGCCCTCAGCACTTCGTGTGAGCCGGTTTCGGTGAGAGGGCTTTCCGTCACATCAGCGTGAGCGGCGGGCAGCCTTCCGGGATTAAGGCACCGCACCCGCCGATCCGGCCGCCCCTTGACCGGCACCTGCGGCACAGGCGCTTTACGGCATGCTTCCCTGGCTTTCGCGCAGCGGTCTGCAAACCGGCAGCCCGCAGGCATCTCGTTTAAGTTGGGAACGCGTCCGGCGATCCCCGAGAGGCGCTGTCCACGCTTTGCTGTTGAAGGCACGGCGGAGAGGAGGCCCGCGGCATACGGGTGCAGGGGCGAGGCGAAAAACGCACTGCAGGGCGCTTCTTCCACGATCTCTCCGGCGTACATGAGCGCCACTCGGTCGGCATAACGCTTTACGACCGCAAGGTCATGGGTAATCAAAAGAAGCGCGAGATTTCGCTCTTTCTGCAGGTCCTTTAGGAGATCAAGAATCTGCGCCTGCAGTGTGACGTCCAGTGCCGTTGTCGGTTCGTCGGCAATCACCACGTCGGGGTTACCGGCGAGCGCAATGGCAATCAACACGCGCTGCTTTTGCCCGCCCGAAAGTTCGAAAGGGAAAGCGTCAATGCGCTCTTCAGGCTTGTCAATTCCGACGCGCGTGAGCCACTGAAGAACCTTTTGGCGGACAACATCTTTTCCCGGGTTTTCGTGCAGCCGGATCACTTCGGCTATCTGCTCGCCCACCGTCATCACGGGATTTAAGGCGGTGGCTGGCTCCTGAAAGATCATCGCCATTTTGGCGCCCCGCACGCGGCACATTGCATCTTCGGGCAGGTCCGGAAGCGACACACCGTCAAGCACCACGTCACCGGCACTCACACCGGCCTGCGCGGGCAACAGGCGCATGAGCGCAAGAGCCGTCAATGACTTTCCGCACCCGGATTCTCCCACGAGCGCAAGCGTCTCGCCGGGGCTGACGGTAAAGCTGATGTCCTTGAGTGCCGTGACTTTCCCTGAAGGCAGGTAAAAGTCCACGGCAAGTGATTTCACGTCGAGCATGGAGTGCTTCTTTAGTATCCGTTAAGTGAGAACGATAACAGAAGGAAAAACGCACGAGAAAGAACTTCTTGAAGCGCGAAAAAAGTCCGATTTGCGAGAAGTGTTGCCTTTTTCGTTTCCCGGGCACTTACTGAAAACTATGCCCCCGATTCGAATCACTTAATGCAAAGCGGCGGCTTGTACTAAAAAATTCCGGCAGAAACGTCTGCCCCTCATGTCTCAGCCGCAAAGGGAAACCACTGAGTTTGCATTAAATGCCATACTACCTTTCGCCACCCCTTCAACCTTTCATGGAGTGGCAAAACATGCGATATTCGCAGGAGTTCAAAGACAACGTCGTAGCGCGCCTGCTGAGCAAGGAGCTCAGCATCTCTGAAGCCGTGGAGCAGTACTCGATCGGCAAATCAACGATCTCGTACTCGCTCAGGATTGCCAGAGAGAGCAAGCAGGTTGCGGCAAGCTGCCCGACGAAACCGCAGCACCCGTCCGCCCGCACCAGATCCGGACCTCGGATCAAACACGTCCCGCACGGCCGAAGCAAAGAGGTTCGCGCACAAAACAAGCGTCACCATGAAAAGAAAACAGGCGGCCAGATTCCACCAGATCATGGGGCTGCGGCTCATCTCAACGGCTGCTGCATTAATCATGGTGCCGAAACTGTCGATCGTCGGATCAACCCCGACCCCCACGTAACTTAAAACCGCTTCGTAAAGCACAATCCCCGAAAAGTCGAGCACCGCCACAATGAGCACAATGTGCGTGACGTTCGGAAGCACGTGGCGCGCCATGATGCGCCAGGGCGAGACGCCGAACGCCTTGGCGGCGGTCACAAAGTCCATCGCCGCCACCTTCATCGTTTCAGCGCGCAAAAGTCTTGCGAGCGCAGCCCACCCCGTCACACCCATGATGACTGCCAGAAGAAAAAGCCGCACGTCCGCGCGCTCAAGCCCCGTTTCGTAGAGCTGCGGGTTTTTGTCGATAAAAACCTGCACCATCAGAACTGACGCAGCAATCAGAAGCACCGAGGGAATGGACGAAAGCGTCGTGTAAATGTACTGGATGACGTCGTCGGTCTTACCTTTAAAGTACCCGGCGGCTATACCCAAAACAACCGCAAAGGGAAGCGCGGAAAGTGTGGCGAGAGACCCGATCACAAAGGCCGTTCTCACCGACTTTAAGGCTGTGTAGAGGACGTCGTTACCCGTGGCATCGGTGCCGCAAACATGCCACATCGGCCAGATAAACATAAGAATGACCGCCAAAAGCACGGCGACCTGCACCACCTGCACCGCAGGTCGCGCGGGATTGGTGCGCGCCGTAACCTTCACCAGGCTCAGCGTAAAAGGCGTTTTGCAGACCGCCTTATGCGCGAGCGCCAGGATAATCCAGAGCATTGAGAGCGCAATCACCCCCGTTAAAAACCCCGCAAAAAAACGTTTTCCGAGCTTAAGCCCCGCGCCCTTTTCGGGCACGTCAGGCGAAGCCCCGGTAAGCCTCTGATAGTCGCGCACGCTTTTACCGTCCCTGATGACCGTTGTTTTGTCAAAGTCGTGCAGGGCAAAAGGCGCTGAGTAACTTCTCTCGCGTCCCGCAATGTGCGGCAGCACCAGGGTGTCTAAAAGCGACACGGTCTTCGTGTCGTAGGCAACGGTTGCCTCAGCTGTCTGCTTCGGGAGTTCATTTCGCCAGTGCACGCTGTCGGCAAGCGCCAAAAGGAAAAAGAGCAGCAGCACCGTGCCGCAGGCCTGGGCCGCGGGGCGGATGAGCACTTGTTTCCATTTGGCCGCAAGTTCCGGGGTTTTCGCGGCATAAACCGCAAAAAATAGAACCGCGGCCGCAAGAAACCACATCACAAGATCGGTGTAGAGAACAACAATTTTCACTTTGCCGCATCCTTTACTTCAGCCGTATTCTGGGGTCAACCACCGTGTAGGCCACGTCCGTGAGAATGAGCCCGAGAATATAGGCGGCCGTTCCCAAAAACACCATCGCGCGCACGACGGAAAAGTCCTGGGCGTTAATCGCGTCAATCGTGTAGGAACCAAGCCCCGGAATACCGAAAAAGTTTTCCATGATAAGTGACCCCATAAAAAGCATCGGGATCACGGCCACGGTACTGGTGATCACCGGAAGCATGGCGTTACCGAGCACATGGCGGAAAAGCACCCGCATTTCGCTTACGCCCTTGGCGCGGGCCGTTCTCACGTAGTCTTTTTCGCTTTCTTCAAGAAACATCGAACGGTAAAGAAGCGCTTCGCCGCCAAGGCGCGTAAAAACGCCGATAGCGACCGGTAGCACCAGAAACGCGGCCATGGCAAACCCCTCGGAAAACCCAGAGACCGGCACCCATCTCAGGGTCTTAGAAAAAAGCCACTGCCCCACGATGATGTAAAAAAGCGCCGAAATGCTCATCACCGTGACGCTCATCGCCACACCCGCCCACTCCAGTCGCGTTCTTCTCACCATCACCAAAATGAGCGCAAAACTCACCGATACAAATACACCCAGCAAAAAGGTCGGGAGGGCAAGCGCCAAAGACGCGGGCGCCCTTTCCTTAATTTCGGTATTGATACTGCGGCCGGTGTCCGAGAGCCCGAAGTCCCCGGCCAAAAGGGGCGCTGAGCGCCGGAAAAAGATCGTTTCCGTGAATTTCCCGGTACCTTCGGCCGCACTGTTAAAGATAAGCGGCACGTCGTAGCCCCGCTCCTTTTTCCAAGAGTCAATTGCCTGCTGCGTCACGTAGCGCCCGCCGATTGAAAGCCGGGCCATATCATCCGGCGTGTTGACGGCAAAAAAGAGGGCAAACGTAAGGGCGTTCACACCGAGCAGAATGAAAAAGCCGTAGACAATGCGGCGGAAAATGTAGCCGATCATTTATTTCCCTCCGCAATACGGCCGGTCACGGAACGGCGCGCCCTCACATAATTTCTCACCGCCCAAACCAAAAGTCCCGCCGCCAAAAGAATGATGAGCGCCGGCCAGAGAACGGGCGTATTCCACGCGCGGATTTTTTCAGCCCGCGCTTTTGCGTCAACGGCCATGTACTGCACGTTATCCCGCACCGTCTGCGTTGGCTTGGCGTTTTTCACCCAGCCGTGCAGAGCCGCAGCCTGCCGGGGGTAGTAACCGAAACTCCACGGGGCCTCGGTCTGCGCGATCCGGATCATGCGGTCAATCAAAGCAGCTTTTTCCGGACCGTTTTCTTCCGTGCGCATTTTTTCAAAAAGCCGATCAAATTCGGCGTTGCAGAAATTACTCGCATTTTCGCCTCCGGACGTGCTTCCCACTTTACTGTTGGGGCCGTACAGGAGAAAAAGAAAGTTTTCCGCATCTGGATAATCCGCGATCCACCCCCAGTAATAAATCTGGGCCGTGCCGTTCATCATCTTGTCCTGAAAGCGGTTGTAGTCGGTGGCACGGACTTCGAGCTGAATGCCGATCTTGGCAAACTGCCGCGTAAACCACTCAAGAAACGCTTTGGAGCCCGGGGCCGCGCTCTGCCAGTCAAAATTAAGCACAAGGGGGCGCCCCGTCTTCACGTCGCGCCCGTCGGGGTAACCGGCTTCACGCATCAGACGCCTGGCGTCCTCAATACTGCGGCGCACAATGCGGCCGTTTTCGTCCTTACGGTAGACAACCGGGTTAAAGGCCGCAGGCCCGTCTGCGCGGTAACCGAAAAGCCCGGGCGGCAGCGGCCCGTGCGCGGCTTCACCCTGCCCCTTTTCAAAGATCGCAATCTGCTCTTCCCAGTCAACAGCAATGGAAATGGCTTGTCTCAATTTTCGGTTGCGTTCGCGCTCGGCTGTCGTTTTTCCAGCGCCCACCACGGGGTCAAGCCAGTTAAAGCCGAGGTACCAGAGATTGGCTTCCACGGTTGTCGGAAAAACAAGCTCACGCTCGGCGTAAAGCTTTGCCTTATCCGCGTCATCTCCCGCAGCAACCAGATACCCCTGCCCCACATCCACGCGCGAAATCTGCGGACTGTCGTAATAGCCCTGCAGGAATTTTGTGGTCACCGGAACCGCTTCCTTTTCAAGCGTCATCACGATGCGGTCAACAAAGGGAAGGGGCTTGCCGCAGTCCTTTAAAAGGCCCTTTGCCTCATCCTCCGGCTCACCCTCACACGGATAGGGCACAAAGCGAAACTCGGGGTTGCGCTCCAAAACGTGCTCCCGGTTTTGCCGCGAAGAAACGAGCCGGTAGGGGCCTGTGCCCACAGGCCAGGCCTCAAGCGTGACATTGTTCTTTTTAAGGAGCGGATTGGCCCCGTAAAAGGCGGTTGCTTCCCACGGAACCGGTGCAAAAAACGCCATCGTGAGCCAGTTGGCAAACTGCGGATAACGCCCGTAGACCGTGATTTCAAGCGTATGGCTGTCACGGGCTTTCACACCCTCAACGGGAAAATCCCGGATATCGGGCGCCGGACGTCCGGCAGCTTCCGTCTCCTTTAAGGCTTGGGCAAAAGTTTCGGAAAAGGCCTTTAACCCCACGATGTGCGAGGACAAAATCCCCAAAACAGGGCTTACGGTGCGGACGTCACCGATGCGCTTAATGCCGTAGACGTAATCGTCGGCCGTCAGTTCCCGCGTCCCTTTTTCCGGAAGGTCCAGGGGATTGGTGAGTTTTTCCGCCACCGCATCGGTGAGCCGGTGATAGCGGTAGTTGCCGGCCGCGTCTTTCGCAAAAACCGGGTGCGGTGCGTAGCGGATCCCTTTTTTAATCGGAATCACGTAGCGGGAGAAGGCACTGGCGGAAACATCCGCCCCTGGCGCAAGTTCCCGGCCGTTTTTATCAAGGTAAACAGGGGTGACCACGCGCTCCGCCGTTTTCGGTATCACTTCATAAGGGCGCTTCAGATAGTGGTAACCGTAGGGCGGCTCGTAGATCGTATAGGTGTAAATCGTCTCGTCGCTTGAGTAGGAGACCTGGGGATCAAGCGTCTTGGGGCTTCTCCCCGAAAAGCTCGAAAAGAGCGTGTTCTCGGCATAGTCCGCAAGGGGCCTGGGGTTATTAACCGGGCGCGAACAGCCGCAGGCAGTAAGGACCGCGACCACTGCCGCGGCCGTCAAAAACCGTTTCAAAGTGCATTTTTGCGTTGCAAAGCGCATCTTTTTCGCCCGAAAACAATGGCAAAACCCAAATCTTCTGTAGTATTTCGGCTCATCCGGCCGAAGGCTGACGCCAAATTAGCACGACTTCGACCAGACAAGCATAAATTTTCTGCCACAAAACCTCATGCCGAGTCCAGTTTTTACCCTGCCCGTACGCATCTACTGGGAAGATACCGATGCGGGCGGCATTGTTTATCACGCCAATTATCTGCGCTACATGGAGCGCGCCCGCGGTGAATTTTTAAGAAGCGCGGGGTTTGAGCAGCGCCGCATGCAGGAAGCCGGCATGCCCGTGATTGTTGTGGCGGACTTGTCACTTAAGTACCGGCGTCCGGCAAAGCTCGATGATCTTCTCACCGTCAAAACCCGCGTCAAACTCATCCGGGCCGCCTCCGTCGTTTTTGCGCAGGAAGTCTGGCGGGACGATACACTGCTGGTTTCCGCCGAAGTACGCTGCGCCGCGGTTGACCCCGAAAAAGGTACGCCCGTCACGATTCCTGACGCATTGTCCGAGGCCTGCCGCCGGATGCTTGCCGAGGCCGAAACAACAACCAATACCGAAAACAAATAAAAATGAATCCGTCTTCTGCCGATCTTTCCATCGTCACCCTGGTGATGAACGCAAGTGTCGTCGTTCAGTGCGTGCTGGGCATTCTGGTTCTGGCGTCTCTGATGAGCTGGGCCACGATTTTTTCAAAGGCCATTGTTCTTTCGCGCACGGCGCGCCAGACCGAAGAATTTGAAAAGCGCTTCTGGTCGGGCGCTGATCTCGCAAAACTCTTTGAGTCCGCCACGTCGCGCCACGACAGAACGGGCGCGGAAGAACGCATCTTCGTTGCCGGCATGGCCGAATTCGTAAAGCTTGCCGGCAAAGCCGAGGTCGAGCAGCTCTCGGGCGTGCGCCGCGGCATGACCGCCGCCTTTCAGCGTGAGGTCGATGACCTTGAGCGCGGGCTTCCGCTTCTCGCCTCCATCGGGTCGGTCTCCCCTTACATCGGTCTTTTCGGTACGGTCTGGGGCATTATGAATGCCTTCACCGGGCTTTCAACGCTTGACAACGTCTCGCTTGCCGTCGTGGCCCCGGGCATTGCCGAAGCGCTCGTTGCGACCGCAATCGGCCTTTTTGCCGCCATTCCCGCGACGGCTGCCTACAACTATTTTGCCAACCGCCTTGAGCGCATCACCAACCGCTTTGACAGCTTCAGCGAAGAGTTCTTAAACATCCTCTCGCGTCAGACGGCCTGACACCCCTGAAGGACAGACAATCATGGCACTTAAAAGCCTTCAGACGCGCAAGAAACGCCGCATGATGAGCGACATGAACGTCGTTCCCTATATCGACGTGATGCTTGTGCTCGTGGTGATTCTGATGGTCGCCGCCCCTTTTGTGAACCCTTCGGTCATTAATCTGCCAAGTGTTTCCAAGGCTTCCGCCGCACCCGCCAATCCCGTTGAAGTCGTGGTGCACGCCGACGGTCACCTCTCGCTTAAAGTCCAAAACGGGCTCAGGCCCGTTGACATGACGGCTCTCATTGCCAACGTGCGTTCGGCGCAGGCCGATGCCGACACGCCGGTCGTGATCGCCGCCGACCGCGATGTGCGCTACGAGCAGGTCGTGAACGTCATGAAAGCCCTGCAAAACGCCGAAATCAAGCGCGTGGGCCTCGCGCTGAAGGTTGAGCGCACGAAATGAGCGAAGGCAATCAGGATAAGCGCGAAGATCCGCAGGATCTGCAGTCGGACCGGACTCAGACGGACAATGAGTCCGGAGATCCCGCGCGCCTTGCGCCCGCCAATTCCCGTCTGACGGATGTACCGGCCGGCGTCATTGCGGCGGTGGTTGTGCACGGGCTCCTCTTTTTCGCGCTCTTTAACGTCTTTCAGTGGAATACGGATACCGAAACGGTCTACGCCGAACTCTGGGCGCCGGAAGACGCCTCCGGCATGAGCCTCAAAGGCACGGCGCAGGAAACCGAGGAAGAAGCTCCTGACAACAAAGCGGCACCGGCGCCGGAAGAACCCACGGCCGAAGAACTGCAGCTCAAAAAAGAAGCGCAGGTGAGACGTGAGGCGCAGCGCCTTGCCGACGAAAAGGCGCGCGCCGAAGCTGAAGCAAAGGCGCAGGCTGAAGCTCAGAAGCTTCTTGAAGAAGAGCGCCGGGAAGCAGAACGCAGAGAGGCTGAGCGCCTGGAAGCTGAAAAACGGGCCGCCGAAGAAGCTGAACAAAAGCGCCGCGAAGAAGATATCCGTATCGCTGAAGAAAAGCGTCTGGCGGAAGAAAAGCGTATTGCCGAAGAAAAACGCATCGCTGAGGAAAAGCGCATCGCCGAAGAAAAGCGCATTGCTGAGGAAAAACGCATTGCCGAAGAAAAGCGCATCGCTGAGGAAAAACGCATCGCCGAAGAAAAGCGCATCGCTGAGGAAAAACGCATTGCCGAAGAAAAGCGCATCGCTGAGGAAAAACGCATCGCCGAAGAAAAGCGCATCGCCGAGGAAAAACGCATCGCCGAAGAGAAACGCATTGCAGAGGAAAAGCGTTTGGCGGAAGAAAAACGCATTGCGGAAGCCAAAAAGCGTGCCGAAGCCGCCCGCCGCAAGCGCATTGCCGAAGAAAAACGCCGGCAGGCGGAGCTCGCTGAAGAAATGCGCCGGGCCGAACTCGCCCGCATCACCGGGGCACCCGCCGTTACTTCGGGCCGCGTGGGCTCAACGCGCGGCACACCGGGCGTTGAACGCTCGATGCAGGGGAAACTCTCTGCAGCGTACGCCTCACGCGTCATCAGCTGCATCCGACCCTTTATCCTGTTTTCCGTTCCCTCGGGCATTGCCAGAGGCACGCATGTGGCCGTCTACAGCGTGAGCCTTCTTCCGAACGGCGAAATCGCCGAAACCCCGCGTATGACGCAAAGTTCGGGGCTTCCCGCCTTTGACCGGGCCGTGCGGCACGCCATCAGCCGCTGCAATCCCTTCCCGCGGCCCCTTGGCAACACCCCGATGCCGCGGCGCATGGAGATTTCCTTCGATCCGGTTGAAGACGCACAGCCCTGAAAAATGCAAAAACCGAAGCAGAACACAATATCCGCTTCGGTTTTTCTTTATTCTCGCGGCTTTATTTCGGGAGCGAATCCACCACCGCAAGCCACTCCGTGAGGGCTTTGTTGCCGGTGGCCATATGCCGCACGTCATCGAGTCTTGCAAAGCGTTCGGTGCCGCCCGGAAGCGTCACCATGGGGACGTCACGGGAGCACTTAAACGTATCGGCAAAAGCGTCAATATCAACGTAGCGCACGCCGTCCTTCTGCACAAAGCGCGCGATCGTCTCGCCGTTTTCGCCGCTGATGACATCATCGTCAATCTCAACCCACTCATCATTGCGCCGCGTCACAAGCCACAGCCAAATAAAGGGCCAGACGGCAAACAAAAGCCAGAAGGGCGAGGTAAGGAGAAACGAGAGCCAGCCCGAGCCGCCCCTGGAGTCCTCGAAAAGAAAGATGCTGCCGATCACGCCCCAGGCAATCCACGCCAGCCACATGGTGCGGGACCGGGCCTTACTCAGTTTTTGTTTTCGTCGCTGCATTGTTCAATCTGTCGGTTAATCTCAAGTACCCGTGCCCGCAGCTGGCCGCATCCGCCTTCAATATCCTGCGCCGCACTGTCCCTTATCGTAGCGACGATCCCCTGACGGCGCAAAATTGTGATGAGATCCTGCATGTGAGCATTTGACGGACGCTTAAATCCGGTGCCTTCCACGGGATTGACGGCGATAAAGTTCACCATCGCGTAGCGCCCCTTGATAAGTTCGGCAAGGCATTCGACTTCTCGGGCAGAGTCGTTCACGCCCTCAATCAGTGTCCACTCAATCTGCGCCGGGTACTTGGTGCTTTCCGCGTAATCGAGCGTCATCGCCAAAAGGTCTGCGGCAGGAATTTTCGGCGCCTTGGGTAAAAGCTCGCGGCGCTTCATGTCGTCCGTTGTATGAAGCGACAGAGCAACAGCCGGATGCACGCCGTTGGTGCGGATCGCATCAAAAAGCCTCGGATCCCCCACCGTTGACACCACAATTTCCTTGTGCGCAAGGCTCAAAACGTCGCCGAGAAAATTCACCGCCTCCAGCACTTCCTTCAGGTTGTGGCTGGGCTCACCCATCCCCATCATCACAACCTTTTTTATATCGGGCCGGATTTTGAGGGCTTCGACAACCTGAGCGACAATTTCCGCGCTCCCCAACTGCCGCACAAGGCCGCCCTTTCCCGTCATGCAGAAGTGGCACCCCACAGCGCACCCCACCTGCGTCGACACGCACAGCGCACGGCGCGGCAGCAGGACGCTTTCAATGCACTCTCCGTCACTTAACCCCACGATAAGTTTTAAGGATTCCGCCTGCTCACTTTTTACGGGCAGCACTTGCGTGAGTTTTGTGAGCCGGTTGCGGATTTCTGTGAGTTTTGCTTCCAGAGCGGCCGGGTAGCGCGCCGAGTCCTTGGCCTCCCAGGGGCCGAGCCCCAGCCAGGCACGGTAAATGCGGCGGATATGACGGGGCCCTGCGCCGAGCGCGCGCAGTTCGTCTTCAAAGTCCGAGAGTGAGAGGCCTTTTTGCATCAGAGAATCGCAGCAGGATCGGGGATGTTGATAAAGTCGGTTCAGCCAATTAACGGCATCTAACGAGAAAAACTCTGTGTTTTAGCTGCCTGCTCCTCACCAACAGCGTAGCAAACAGGTTTTTCAAAAATCTAAACCGGTTTGTGACGGTTAAATTAAAAATTCCATCATTGATTTTCAATGGTTTTTTACTTCGCTCAATGAGCCGATTTTATCAACACCCCCAGGAATGCCGCTTGTTATTTTTTCCAAGCATATCTGCAGGATTCTAACCATTAGCACAGCCATTGGTTTTGATAGACTTCGAAGCTCAGTGGTACCAGCCGTACCAGAGATCACATGCTTCACGTTGTCAAAGTCCGCATCTACCCGACAGAGGAACAGCAACAGTTCCTGCGCGGGCAATTTGGTGCCGTGCGTTACTGCTACAACAAAGCCGTCGCCATAAAGAAGCATCGCTATAAGGTTCATGGCGAGAGCCTCAGTGTTATTAAGGACATTAAACCGCTGCTGACGAAAGCCAAAAACTACACAATCACAGCTGGCTTAAGCAATACGATTCCATGGCGGAGCAGGAAGCGGCCCGCCATGCAGATAAGGCCAAAGGCGGAAGGGCTGTCCGTCTCTGCTCGCGGAGGCTGTGTAAGTCACAACGACAGTTGTGCTGTAGCCGTTGAACCAAGAAGCCCCTCAATTTATTAAGGGGAGCAGTCACTTGGTACGGATGATTTTCTTGTGCGGCCGATTATGCGGGAAAACCGTACGCGACTGCAAGCGCTGCCGGGTTCGTCCAAGATCTCAGAGCCCGAGCTCCTGAATCTTTCGCGTGAGCGTGTTGCGCCCCACTCCGAGCTTTTGCGCTGCCTCCACCTTGCGGCCGTGCGTAAAGTCAAGTGCCGCGCGAAACACCGCGCACTCAAAATCGCGGGTAAATTTCGCCATTACTTCCGGAGCTCCAGTGGTCAGTGCCGCGCGGATTTCGTCTTTGAGCGCCGATGTCCACTCGCCCTCGGCACCGCCCTTTACGACATCCTTTGCCGCCTCACCCCGCAAAAACTCGTCCGGTAAGTCTTCGGTCCGGATCCACTGGCTCGGGGCCATCACGGTAAGCCAGTTACAGAGATTCTCAAGCTGCCTCACGTTTCCCGGAAAAGGGAAACGCCGTATAAAGTCCAGCGCTTCGGGCTTTAAGTGCTTGCGTTCTGTTTTGAGGTTTTTCGCGGCCTCAGCCAAAAAGTGATCGGCCAAGGCCGCAATGTCTTCAGAGCGCTCGCGCAGGGGCGGAAGCCTGAGACGAATCACATTTAAGCGGTGAAAGAGGTCTTCACGGAAAAGGCCTTCGCGCACGCGGGCCTCCAGGTTTTGGTTCGTAGCGGCAATGACGCGCACATCACTTCTGATTAACTGACAGCCCCCGACGCGGTAAAAGCACCCGTCCGACAAAACGCGCAAAAGCCGCGTCTGCATCTCCATCGGCATGTCGCCGATTTCGTCCAGAAAGAGCGTGCCGCCCTTAGCCTGCTCAAAGCGCCCGTACTGCAGGGAGTTTGCCCCCGTAAAGGCCCCCTTTTCGTGGCCGAAAAGTTCGCTTTCAAGGAGTTCCCTCGGTATCGCTGCCGTATTGATCGCCACAAACGGTGCCGAGCGGCGCGGCGAATGATTGTGAAGGGCGCGCGCCACCACTTCCTTACCGGTACCGGATTCGCCCGTCACAAGCACTGTGACGTTACTTTGAGAAAGCCGCCCGATTGCCCGAAAGACTTCCTGCATGGCAGCGGACTGTCCGATGATTTCGGGCACCGCCTCCCCTGTCTCAGTCTGTGGCGTCTCCGAGGCCCCCGACTCTTCGCAGGCACGGCGCAGAAGTTCAATCGCGCGGTTGATGTCAAAGGGCTTGGCGAGGTACTCGTACGCTCCGCCCTGAAAGGCGTTCACCGCACTGTCCAGGTCACTGAAAGCCGTCATGATGATGACCGGCACTTCCGGATGCTCTTTTTTGACAGTGTGAAGGAGCTCCATGCCGGACGTCCCCTTCATACGGATATCACTTAAAAGCACTGAGGGCGTTTCGGTCTGAAGCGCCGCAATGACGTCAGCGGCATCCTCAAACATCCGGAAAGGCAGGTTCTCGCGCTGCAGCGCCTTTTCAAGCACCCAGCGGATGGACCGGTCATCGTCAACAACCCAAATGGCTTTCATAGAAATTCCGCGAGGAAACCCGCGTCTTCAGACGCGGGAGGAATCGCGGCCCTCCTTTCTCAGTTCAGTTAAAAATATCTTTTGCTTCTCAAGAAACGAAAGTTTCTTGTAGGAAATACCGGCAGAAATCTTTGTACCGTTCAGACGGCGCACATCGAATGCACCCGAGGAGCGTCTGCCAAAAATAAAGCCGACTTCCCCTTTGCACAGCACCTTGTCAAAGAGCCTGAAGCCGTGCACTAGGTACGGAGCCTGATGGCGCTTGCGCACACCGCCTTTGAGAATCGTCAGCTTGTGGATCTGGCGATTGTGGCGGCGCGTCTGTTTCTGAAACAGGTATTCGCCCCGACGTTTTGCGTCGAGGACGCCAGCAATGCAGAAAGCGTCCGCGCAATGCGTCTTCGGCAAGCCCGCGACGATGCGCTTGTGTTTGGTCAGATACCCGTAGGTATTCGTGACAGGCAATTCGGGATGGCGCTCGCGCCGGGGACTGAACTGCTTCAACTTGCCTGCGTGATACGCCTTGTGGCACGCCTCACACAGCGTGATGAGGTTGCCCGGCGCGTCGCCTCCTGTTTTCCGACTCTCAATGTGATGCACGTTGAGAATCAGATCTTTCGATCTGCCTTTGCAGGCTTGGCAAACGTGACCGTCGCGGAACAGCACATATTCGCGCACGTTCCGGAATCCGAGCTGCTCGCCCTGCTGATAGTCCGTGCCTTCGACTTCGGGATTCTTGATCTTCTGAATGCCGAAGGATGCGGTTTCAATCACGATTTTGGTGATCGGAAGCACTCGGCAAACCGCTTCAATGCGCGATATGTGCGCCTGAATGCGGTTCTCCACGGACGGCGCAAGCCAGCCCTTGTGCTCCGATCGAACGCGGTTGGCAAAGCGTGGTGCGCGGTAGCGGGTCTTGCGGTTGCGTCGGGCGCGGCGAAGTGCCAAGCGATTCGAGAGCAAGCCCGTCACGTCCTGCCGCAGTTCGACCTCGGAAGCCAACAACTCTTCCTTGGCGGTCGTTGCGCTCAGGCCGACGTGCTTGTAGCCCGCATCCACACCCAAGGTGATCGGCTGCTTGGTTTCGCCCGTCGGCACCGTCAGTTGAATCACAAAGGGCGTTCGGCGCACAGGCACGGCCTTGCCGGCCCGAAGGAGCTTACGCGCCTTGGGCGGGGAGCACGGCATGAGCGGTTGCCCGCGCATATTCAACACAAAAACTTTCAAAGTGTTCTCCATTGACGGATACCTCACGGGCTCCGTCTGCTCGACCTTGCGGTCGGTGGTGATCCTTCGCCAATGTTGGAAGGGGTTTGTTGTCTGAAGCACTGCTCCTACCTCTCAGAGCTTTTAACCGCAGACCGCAGAGCGCGGGACTAGGATCGACATCCCACGGTGCCTGTTTGCGTCCCGTCTTGCGACGGAACGGATTCCCAACCAACGGAGTCCGTCCGAAAACGGACTGAGGCTAGTCAACCAAGACTTGTTGCCAAGCCTCTGACTTCAGTCAGGGGTAGTTGACCTCGGTGTTCCTTTCGTTTGTTTCAGGCAGCTTTTAACGGAAAAAGCAGCCGGAAGTCCGTGCGCCCGGGTTCGCTTTCCGCGTCAATCGCCGCTCCGTGCTGATCAACGTAGGTTTTCACAAGCGACAACCCCAGCCCCGTGCCGCCGTCTCTGCCCGTTACGAGCGGGTAGAAAATCTTTTCGCGGATCGCCGGATCAATGCCGGGCCCGTTATCGATCACTTCCACGCTTAAGGCCATGCGCCAAAGTTTTCGCTGAATCGTCACCTGCCGGGCAATACGGGTTTTAAGCGTGATCTCGGCACGTCCCTCGTCAATGAGCGTATGCATCGCCTGCACGGCGTTACGCATCAGATTTAAAAAGATCTGAATGAGCTGCTCTTTGTCCCCGGTGATTTCCGGTGCCGACACGTCGTAATCCCGCCGGATCACAAGGCCCGCCGGAAATTCCGCGGTGAGAAGATTTCTCACGCGCTCCAGAACCTCGAGAATATTGACCGGTCCCACACGCCTTTCCCTGCGGTAGGGCACCAACAGCCGGTCCACGAGGCTTTGCAGGCGGTCGGCCTCACTGATGATGACGGCGGTGTATTCCCGCTCATCGCTTGTGGCAAGCTCGGCGTCGAGAAGCTGCGCCGCACCGCGGATGCCTCCGAGCGGATTTTTCACTTCGTGCGCGAGGTTTCGCAAAAGGGCCTTGGTGGCCTCGTTCATCCCCGCCTGCTCTTCCTCACGCACCAGCTGCATGGCGTCGTGCACGGCGGTGATTTCCAGCACCCGATAGCCCTCGCTTCCCGCTAAAGGCGAAAGCGTTGCGTAGACGGGCTCGGGGTCGGTCATCGGACGGCAGAGTTCCGCGACGGCTCCGTAGGGCGAAAACTTGTCGCCCTGCGCAGGCAGATGCGAGAGCCACTGCGTCACCGCGGGCAGCCACTGGCCGATACCAGACCCGGTGAGGTTGCGGCGCGAGACACCGAAAAGCATTTCAGCCGCGGCGTTACACCAGGCGACAACGCCCGTTTTTTCCAGCACCACAACTGATGTTGCCAAAAGATCGGCGCCTGCACAAAGCCGCACGCCAAACGTGCCGCACGGCTCTTTGGTTCTCAACACAATCTCTGCCTTTATGCCGTAAAAGAGGAAAGAAAAGGCGCAAGCGGCTGATGTCACCACTGCGCCTTTTTTTTGCGTTCATCTGCCGAAGGCGGGCCGCGGAAAAACCTTGCCACGGCACCGTCCTTTCAGCGTGAGCGCCCTATATCAGCCGGCGTAGTACATATCGAATTCGCAGGGTTCGATGCTTGCGCGGTAACGCGTGACTTCCTGCATCTTCAGCGCAATGAAGCTGTCGATGAAGTCGTCGCTGAAAACGCCGCCGCGGGTGAGGAACTCACGGTCGCGATCGAGGTAGTCAAGGGCCATGTCCAGGCTCGAGCAAACCGTCGGGATCTTCGCGTTTTCTTCGGGCGGCAGATCGTAGAGGTTCTTGTCGGCCGGATCCCCCGGATTGATCTTGTTCTGAATACCGTCAAGGCCAGCCATCAGCATCGCGGAGAAGGCGAGGTAGGGGTTGGCCATGGGGTCCGGGAAGCGCACTTCCACGCGGCGGGCCTTGGCGCTCGAGACGTGCGGGATACGCAACGAGGCCGAGCGGTTGCAGGCCGAGTACGCAAGCTTCACCGGGGCTTCAAAGCCCGGGACCAGACGCTTGTAGGAGTTCGTGGTCGGGTTGGTGAGGGCGTTTAAGGCACGGGCGTGCTTGATGATGCCGCCGATGTAGTGCAGGGCGAGCTCGGAAAGACCGGCGTAGCCGTTGCCGGCAAAGAGGTTTTCACCGTTCTTCCAGATGGACTGGTGCACGTGCATGCCCGAGCCGTTGTCGCAGCTCATGGGCTTGGGCATGAAGGTCGCGGTCTTACCGTAGGCAGCCGCCACGTTCCAGATCGTGTACTTCATGATCTGCAGCCAGTCGGCGCGCTGCACGAGCGTGGAGAAGCGAGTACCAATTTCGCACTGACCCGCAGCACCCACTTCGTGGTGGTGGATTTCACAGGGCACGCCCTGCTGCTCCAGAAGCGTCACCATTTCGGCACGGATGTCGGTGAGGGAATCAACCGGCGGAACCGGGAAGTAGCCGCCCTTAAAGGGAGCGCGGTGGCCGAGGTTGCCGCCTTCAAATTCGATCTTCGTGGACCAGGGGGCTTCTTCCGAGCCGATCTTAAAGAACGTGTGATCCGGGTCGGTGCTCCAGGTGACGCTGTCGAAAATGAAGAATTCAGGTTCCGGACCGAAGAAAGCCTGATCACCGATCCCGGTGGACTTCAGATACGCTTCGGCGCGCTTTGCGAGAGAGCGAGGATCGCGGGCATAGCCCTTGCCGGTGTCGGGTTCAGCGACGTCGCAGGTCAGAATCAGCGTGTTCTGTTCGCGGAACGGATCCATATGAGCCGTGTTGGGGTCGGGCATCAGGATCATGTCGCTGGCTTCAATGCCTCGCCAGCCGGCCATCGAGGAGCCGTCAAAGGGCTGACCGTCTTCGAAGGTTTCTTCCGTGAGCTGATGAGCGGGAACGGAAACGTGCTGTTCACGGCCGCGGGTATCGGTCAGGCGGTAATCGACAAACTTAACATCGTTGTCTTTGACCATCTGCAAAACGTCAGAGGGGGACGTCATATTCTTTCTCCTCGAATCAAAGGGAAGTGTTTTACGTTATCTGTCGCGGCCGGGCCCGAAATAAGCTCACCCGCTTCGTGTTGTCCGAAATAAAGCAAAAACCGTGCCAAAATGAAATTCGCGTTTTTTGCACCTTTTTGCGGCGCCGGCACGCTCGCCATGCACAAAGAATGATCATAATGCACCTGATTGGTGCTTTGTTGCTTTTTGGTGCGCACCTTTGCGGCAGCAACAGTTTTTACCAAAAAAGCGCGCAAAGTCCGCCGGCTTCCTTTAATATGCACGATCCAGCGTGTGGGGGTGTTCCGGTTTCGACGGGGTATAGGACGCTGCACGATGCATGTCGAGGTCTAGTCACCTCGTAAAACAGCTAGACACAAATAAACGCCAACAACGAGCGTTTCGCTCTCGCCGCCTAAGGGCCGCGGGCGATGCACCGGATGGTCTCTGGTCCGGGTCGGGTAAAACCGGCAGCATCGTCATTCACAGGGACTGGACTGATGCGGTGTCGCGACGCATTGGTCGAGATCAAGCGACTGGCTGATGACCGGCCCGCCCGAAGGCAGGGTTGTCAGTAAGACTTAAATTTCCGGGCTAAACATGTAGATTCGGCGGAAAAATTGCTTCGGACGCGGGTTCAATTCCCGCCACCTCCACCACTTTTCAATCCCAGACAGTCTAAAGACGTCTGGGATTTCCTTTTATATCAAGCATTTAACCGAATTCCGCGTCTCTAGCCGTCCAGAGCCCTCCATGAACATCTGTGATTTTATGATGTATGCTATGATGGATACGGTGAGTTATATAAATATGTAACAAGTTATCCATCATAAAAAACAGAGGGTACAGATGCCGAAAATCGCAAAAGAGCTGACAGTGCTTGAGATCAAACGGCTGGGACAAGGAACTTTTGCCATCGGAGGCGTCAAGGGGCTCTACATCCGCAAAACCCCCACTCAGACGCTTTTTATCCTGCGCTACAGCGACGCCACCGGAAGGCACGACTTTTCCTTGGGCTCATTCCCAGAAACAAGCGTAGCTGCGGCAAGGAAGGCTGCGCGTGAGGCGCGCGCCCTGATCGACAAGGGCGGCAGTCCCATTGAGGAGCGGGAAGGACAAAGAAAAGCAAAAAGAGAAGCCAAGGAAGCAGCGTTGCGAGAAGTCGAGAAAAGCAAACTCACTTTCGAAGCCGTCGCCTTGGAATGGATTTCGGACCGCGCCAAGAATGGCTTTTGGTCCAAGAACCTACGCGGAGAGAAAGATACAAGGCAAATTCTCGCCCGGCACCTCTTTCCGGTCATTGGTAGCAAAAACATTGAACACATCACGCCGGAAGACATCCGCACGTGTCTGGCCCCGATCTGGCAGGCCACGCCTTCAATCGCAAAGAAAGCCCGAACTCATGCCCAGAAGATTTTCCAATGGGCAATCGCCCTTCATAAACGGAACAACCCGGATAATCCGGCCATGATGAGCGGCGCCTTGGGCGTGCTCATGGAACCCTTTTCAAAAAATCGCAAGCCTAAGCAAAACTACGCCGCCTGCGCCGTCTCCGAGCTTCCAAAACTGATGTCGACCATCCACCAGTACGACTCCATGTCCGCCCAGGCTTGTGAGTTTGCAATTTTGACAGCGGCGCGCTCTAAGGCCGTTCGCTTGGCTCGCTGGGACGAAATCGACCTTGAAAAGGGCATCTGGGTCGTTCCTCTAGAACACGACAAAATCAAAACCCCCAATCGCGACAGAACCATTTTTCTGTCCTCTCGCGCAAAGAAACTACTGAGCAAGATTGTTCGTTATGCTGAAAGCCCCTACGTCTTTCCCAGCTCTCATGGCAGCCACTTCTCTGACGTCGCACTCACCATGTTTCTGCGAGGCCTACATGAGAAGCGCCTTGAAGAAGACGGCATCGGGTGGATTGACCCCGTCAAGACGGAAAAACTCAAGAAACCCTGCGTAATCACGCTGCACGGTACGGCGCGTGCCACGTTCCGGACATGGGCCAAGGACGATGAGATAGGCAACAACCGGCGTTTCGACCAAGAAGCCGTCGAATTCTGTCTGCTGCACTCACGCAACGATGCGTACAGCGGCGCTTACGACCGTGCACCGCTCGCCAAAGAGCGCCGCGCCATCATGGAGGCTTGGGGGGAATATGCCTGCTCGTACATCAAGTCATAGGGCTAAGCCACTGACATTTTTTCAGCGATAGCCGTTCAAAACCCCAAAAACCACCAAAACCCTAATTCTAATAAAACATCAAAATTGCTAAACAAATAAACAAAATCTATCGGTTACCAGCCGTCGTATTGCAGCTCCCTTGAGAAAGACTGACTCAAAATCCGCCTTCCTAGAGCAATCAAGCGCTCCTCTGAGCGTTTCTCGGCTTCCTGACTGACTGCAAAATATTGCATTCGCAAGCGATCAAATGTGTTCCGATGCATCCTCTTCGGCCGTTGATACGGATCTCCCCCCAGCCGGTCCTTGATTTTTGCTGCTTTTGAACGTAAACGATCGATTGCATCTTCGCTCTCCGTTCGATAGGAAAGATGCAAACACTTTCGGCAGGCAACCACCTCGCTGCAGTAAAGCACAGCAACGCGACGCCCGCAATGAGGGCAATGAAACCACAAGCGCTTGCCGCCAAAATGTGGCGCCGAGTAGGAAAGCTCGACAACCTTGTGCACGTCTTGCCATTGCGTTTCGCCGCCAGAGCGTTTCCGATAGACGATGTGCAACCGCTGGTCAACTAACGCAACTTCTGCTTCACCATAAGGTTGACCTCCTCGCTTCCAGCTGACTTTTATAGCGCCCCTCGTATTCAGCACCCCCATCCGCGCCTTAACCCACTCCGATTGAATAAATCGGGCGTGCTCAACTATCTCCTTGTGCTGCGAGCTGACACGTCCACTTCCTAAACCACCCATCTTTTTTCCCAAATCAACAGCAAATTTTCATTGAACATGCTGCATGCAATTCTCTGCAACGCCTTGCCCCACGGGTGTTGAGGCATCATTGACCGGTACCGTTTTCATTGCCTTCAACTTGATGAGCATGGAGAGCGTTCGCTCGAATTTACGGTCCAAATGCGCCTCATAGCGCGCGATTGACTCGAAAGGCAGTCCCGCCACGGCGCTTCCGAGTGCTTGGCGACGCAACGAGTCTGCGTTTTCAAGCAGTCTTTTCTCCTCCGCAAGATGCGGCAGCACTTCATTTTCCAAAAAACGATCGACCTGATAGATGGTTTCGCCATACCGATCTTTCGCGTACCAAAGGTCCGTCAATGAACTCGGCAGCGCTTCAAGCGCCTTGCGCGCCGCTCCTCGTCCGCCCAGAGTCAACAACTGGCGCGACTTGGCAACCGATCCATACTCCGCTTCAAGCGCCTGTCTTCTTTGCTCAAGACCTTCCGCATCGAGCGCCAAAATTTCTCTCACAGGCAATGCCTCATCTCCCAATAGTTCGTTACGTGTAATCTTCGGAAGAAAAGGCGTTGCTTGATTTGCCACTCGCAGCGAATTTGTCATGGCACAAGCAATCCCGCTATTGATCTGCGCACCTTCGGCCGCAAGCACTCGGCGCTTTCGCCAAAGAATGGATGCAAGCTCTTCGACCAAGGCTTTTTCCGTTTGACCATTAGGCGCATACTCGTTCTGAAGCTCGTTGAGCAAAAATTCGAAGTCTTGCCGCGATTCATGAGGCAACACCGTTTCACGAGACAAAATGCCATGTCTCACGGCATTCAAGCGCACAATCGCATAACCATTTGTTTTGTTTATCAATTCACCATCTTTCATAGCTAACACATTAAAATTAGAACCTGAACATTTTTTTCTTCAAGGCTTTGTGGACGGCGATGGTTGCACCTCTAAGCGATACACAATCTGCTTGCCCGACGAAGGCAACTTAATGAGTTTGAGACCGTTTGCCGTCCAGCCATTTTTTCTTCTGAACCACCATCCGAGACGACGCCGATCCAACAAACCTGCTGCACTCAGGCCCGCTTCTTCGAATGCATCGAAAATGTCGTCATCGAAACCGGAGTACCGTGCTTTTGTCGCGACATCCTTGACACAGAATGCATCTGACTTGAAAATTCGGCTCAGCACCTCAAATATCCGTGCTGTTTGTTCGCGTTCTGGGTCATTCACCATCAACTCAAACAACCGTGTTGCCGGGTCACTTCGCCCCAGCCATAGAAGTGGCAAACGACACCACTCCCCCCATTGCATAAAGGAATTGAGAGTCTTCACTCTGTCCGGTCGCGGCCTGCCTGCATACAGCCATGCCGAGATCACTGTGAGGGCGCACGAAACAAAATGGGCACGCTTCGCTCTTAAATCCTCTATGAGATTCGGATGCTGAAATTCACGTTCAGCAGGATTTATCTCTGCAGGGTTAAGGCAGATCGTCAGCACCCGCCGCGTCATGTCCTCAACGGGACCGACATTGTTGCCACTTGATAGAAGCAGCGTCCGCGTGCTCGCCTCCGCCGTGCGACTCACCCCGAGAATTCGGGCGTTGAATGTCGGCTCCGTAATTGTCATGCAGAGACTTTTGAAGGCGTAAATATCCGTTGTTAGATTGTCGAAAATGATGGCCGCAGGCGACGAAAGCAATTGAGAGTGAAGGAACTTTCGACACTCCTCATCGTCCTTTGGAAAGCTTGATGCGGCTACCTCATCAACCGTCGCGAACGCCGCGACCAGCGCCGTCAGATACGACTTTCCTGAACCCGGTAAGTGCGCCTGCACATGGATCATCGGAGCCAACTTGAGCTGCGGGCGGACAACTGCCGTCAAAATAGCCGAGAGAGCCGCACTCTTGTCACAGTCGTCTTCAAAAGGAAATTCCTCTAGCAGTGCTTCAAGTTCATACAGCGCCTTGAATGCATCTTCCTTTGTCGGTCTATCCGGCACCTCGTATGCGTGCTCATCAAAATCAGCGTAGAGCTTGCTAGCTGCGTTGTAGCCCGACGTTTTTGACACTCTGCCGAGCTCATCAATCATGGGCTGCCTTGCGATTCCAATGATTTCAGGCAACGCCTGGTGCCGCCCGCTCTCAAGAATGGCTGACAAGTACTTAGACGAAGGATCGCAGGGAACGACCTTTTTTGACCTCCCGTCATAATGCTGCCACCGCGTCAGTACCGATAAATCCACAAGCAGACTGTTGGCATTGACTTCCTGAAGCTGTA
Source organism: Duodenibacillus massiliensis (assembly GCF_928721995.1). Classification (NCBI taxonomy): domain Bacteria; kingdom Pseudomonadati; phylum Pseudomonadota; class Betaproteobacteria; order Burkholderiales; family Sutterellaceae; genus Duodenibacillus; species Duodenibacillus massiliensis. The sequence goes on along the minus strand of NZ_OV788642.1, from coordinate 1,720,206 downwards.
AGTTACCTGTAATCGTCGATCGCTCAAGTCGAACGATGCGCCCGCTGCGTTGAAAGTAAAGCCCTGTACGAGCAAGCTCTGTCTCAGCAGCGACAACGATGCGATTGACTTCCCCCGGCGCAGTCGTAATACGCGCCTTCATGAGAGCCGCCTCATGCTCAATGCCCAAGTAATCCAACAACTCTGAAATGCCGCGCCCAATGCAATGCCCGTGCAGACACTTGAAGGAACCATGCGGGTGATTCTCATCCGGTGCCCAATAAACCGCGCCGCTATCGACCTGATCCGTGTGCTCGTTGACCCACGGACAAGCCAGCTCGTATTTGCCGGGCGCAACTTCGCGCTTCAAAAGGCCTCGCTCGCTCAATGCTTGAAGCACGATGTTCGTCGTCGGTGCAGGCGTATAGACCGCATTTCCTTCCGCAACGGACTGGCAAACGTTGCTGAGCAAAGTAACAGTTTGTTGTTTGACACATGCCGCACTGACAAAACCGATCTGCAGCCCTTCGCGCAGCTCATCAATGGTGTAGCGGCGCTTTGGCTCCCACAATCTCAAACGGCAGTGGAATTCAGGTTGGTACTTCCCGTTGCAACCAATCGGCAGGCGCATCAGACGCGCACAAGGGCCACCCGCGCCGGGATCGCTTAGCCCCGAAGCAATGACTGCTTTCGAGAGGTCTTCGGCTTCACCGCAATCAAATATCGGCTCGCGGAGAAAGTAACCCACCTGAAAATTGCCCTCGGAGGTCTCAAGCACATATGTTGGTGGCAGCGTAACGCGGCTGAAAGGAATCTGAGCTTTCTGCTTTCCCCCAACAACGACTGGTGTCACATCGTCAAGCGCCACGACGAATTGAGCGGCAAAAGACTTCTTGCGCCGATGGTAGGTACCTTCTAAATCCGGCATGAATGCCGAGAGGGCGAAGTAGTTGTTCGCATGGTCGGATTCGGGTGCATCGTTGCCCGTGAAAGGTCGGGCTACCCAGCGAGCATCGCGGGAAGGATTGCCAACGAAAGACACAGTAACAGGGCAACAATTTCCGCAATGAGCGGCAGAAATGGCAAAAGCTTCATGAAGAAATTCGGCATTTGAAACCTCAAGGCGTTCGTTTGAAAGAAGTCCCATCGACAGGACATACCCCTTCTGGTTCTGCGTCTCACTCATCGGCGTCGTCCTCCATTCGAGAACGAGCCTCGACGAGCGAGATCACGAGCGCTTTGATTTCTTCATTCGTCTTGCCGAGAATACGTGCCTTATTGACGGCAACGATCTCAGAGACGAGCCAAGCCGAGGCGCGGTCTCCAACCTTGATCGGCGGTGGTAGCAAGCCCTTGGCGATATAAGCGTAGAAGGTCGAGCGAGCGAGCGCTGTATGATCCTGCGCCTCGCGAGCTCGGAAAAAGAGTTTTTGAGTCATCATGGAATCCTCATGGATCGATTAAGATGACTCAACTATCCGTCAGCTATAGTCTGGCTTGTCAATATAGCCGATCAAATTATTTAATCTTTTGATTTATAAAGATTTTATCTGCCATTCAGCTATACCCAACGCCTGCAGAACATCCGAATTATTCTTCGCAGCAAGAACTAGTCGTTTGACTTCGGAAAAACTGCAGTTCAGTTTCGGTGCCATCAGTTTGTAGCGAGCTTCCACTCCCGCCTCCTGCTGTTTGAGCCCCATAAAAAGCCGCAATATCCGGCAGTATTTTTCGACGGTTGTTTCGGATTTCCCCTTTTGAGCGGGCAACAGGTTTTCTACTCGCGATTTGATGAATGCAAATGTCGATCCCGTCCAGCGAAAACAATCTGCAAGAACTGCGGTTCGATCTGCTATTTGCACACAGACAGGCGCTCCCGGCGTTAAAAGCAATTCATAGCCATTTAAGTAGCAAATTCTGATTTGTCCGTCTTTGAGTCCGTTCAAAAATTCAAGCCCGAACGACTTCGCTATTGTGGCGGCAACGGCAAAAAAATCCACACGAGACTGCCGCACGTCTTCTGACTCAATCGGAATGCGGGCAATGTCTTCCCGGTCGCTGCAAAGTGCGTACAAGTTCCCGTTCTTTTCTTCAACGGCGACTGAGCAGCGAAAGCAGCCGAGCTCAGGGCATTCTGTAAATACTGCGCAGGGAGCCGTTTTCAAAAATCCGAGTTTTCTCAGCGCCTCTGCCTTTTTGACTCCATGCATCCGAATCCGCTTATCCGGATATCCCGACGGTCTTTGCAAGTCGGCCTCATTGCCCCATAGCGCTGTCAACAGAGCATCAGGCCCGGTCGTCATCGACAGTCCCTTGAGGCTGCTGCGAAGGCTTTTCCAGCCCGTTGGCAACTAAAAATGCATGAATGTCTTCGTCTGCCTCACCAAAATCTAAATTTTGCATGCCCCTTTCGGAGAGTCGGATATTTTTCCTGATTTCGCTGCCGTAGCGCAGCTTGATTTTCATCTGCAAGGTCACTGACCGCAGCTCAATCATATTTTGCAGTGCTGTGCCGAAAAGCCTATTAAGCTGGTCGTAAATAGCCTGTGTCGAGCTTTCTTGCGAGTTATTCGGTGCCGTCAAATTGATAGCAACGACTTTCCCAAGTCGACAGTCTCTGAGCTGCATTCCGACAACGGCGCAGGATTTAACTGCCTCCCAAGGCGCACACACAAAGTCCGGTTGGCATTTCAGCAACCAGCCGAGGCAATACGCTGGGGCTTGCTTTTCTTTGGGTAGTTCGGGCAGTCCGAGGATGCACTGACAGAACGCCTCGTGAAATATGTCTCCCACACGCCCGAAACCCTGCGTACTGACGTCAAGCGTACCTTTGAGTGCGTTGTAGGCAAAAACAAGCGTTCGGGAGGGCAGTCGCGGCCGACCTGTGAATTCTCCCCGTACAAATTCATCCGACGTCTCGTTGTAGTCCGAAATCTGAGCAAGAATCAGTCGCTTTTCGCCTCGCTGTCCCACGTCTTTGATTTCGCAATAGCGCCCTCGCATTTGCCTGCTCAGAATACCTCGAATCGCCTCGGACAGGCTAAGAAATGCCGACGATGAAGTGTCAACTTCGTGGTTGCCGATTCCTGTTCGCAGTCTCCATCCGCTTCTAGCGATAGAGTCAATGACGTAGAGACTGCAGGCATACTCAAAAATTTCCTTTTTGGTAAGCCACGCCTGCAAAAGGCACGCATGAATGTTTTTCAGATTCAGACACTCTTCTCGGAATGCGTCGAAGGCTGATTCCGAGAGCAATTCTTTAGCCGCATCCTGCATTGCTGCTTGCGCTTTCTCTCCCCGGAACTCATTCGTTTGTTGGAAAAGCGTCAGCAATTCCGCTTCAAGTTCATTCCCGTGCGCGACGCGTTCCCATTCCTGCCTCCATTCCTCTGACCTCAACGCCTTGAGATCGACTTTTTCAATCTCAAAGCGCTCAAAAACACTCTGCAGCAAATTGTCTGGAATCTTGGAACAGAACAAATTAAATTGAAATACGGCCATATGTCATCTACCTTTATCGACAATGCGAAGCTCGCTGAATCATGGCAGGGCAGACCTGTGTCAGCTGTAGCCTTGCCTCAGCCGCTATCTTTCTTGCTTCTTCTGCGCAATGGTAGAGCGCAACAATCGCCCTCTGCACCTCGATCGGCGGCAGCGGGATCTTCACTCGGCACATGTCCTCCCAGTTGAAATTCTCTCTCGCGCTTCCCCACGAATTAAATCGAGCATGTCGATCTGTTTCTGGCCGTTGAAAATACAACTGAAGAAATTCTGGTAATAAGCGTTTGTCATCCTTAACTTTAAAAGTAATATAGATCGGAGAAACGACTATCGGCTCTTCAAAGCTCGAAAGACAAACCGCTAAACAACGCCAAGTATCTGTTGTAGGAACATATGCGAACTGACGAGGCTGAACGATTTTGTAGTTATGTAATTTTGTTCGATCAACACGGGAGTTAGGTTCACGAAAGCGTTTTGTAGTAGAGATTCCTCGCACATCTTTGATACTCCCGTCCGTATTTCGAGTATTTGTTTCTTGAAGGCATGCCCCCAAAGCAACCATCGGCCATTTCTCTCTGCACTCAGCCACGCACGCCTGCGCTGTTGCTTCGAGCGAGTTCAAAAGTGCCTCGTTCTCCTCAATAAGCGCTGTCAAGCCTTTGTATGCGTCAACGTACTCTCGTTGCACCTCGATGGGCGGCAGCGGGATCTTCACTCGGCACATGTCCTCCCAGTTGAAGAACTCTGTTGCGCTACCCCAAGAGTTACTGCGAACGTATCTATCGAACTCATCGCGCAAGAAATAGAGATAAAGAAAATACGGCGATAGTTCTTTATCTTTCTCGGGTTTTACACGAAAGGCTACGTAATCCTCTGTGAGGATAAATGCGCGATCGCTCATATTGAACCCAAGCCCCAATCGCTCACCGTTTCGGGTTGTCCGACGGTTAAATACGAACTCAAAAGGTTCAATCACAAGGAACTTTTTCAGCGAGCGTCCTTCAATATTTGCTCGAGTCTCCATGAAGCCTTTTGTGTTTGATACCCCTCGTACATCCTCTGCTCCATACGCTCCTGCAGAGTTTGCTCTTTCAACGCGAACGATGTATTCACCTAGAGTAACTTTTGGTGCGTTTCCTATCAAGTTCAACAGCTCAGAATTCATAACCGAGCTCCTTGAAAGCGTGCTTGAGCGCCTCTTGATTGGCCGTTTGCCGCTTGAGAAGATTGGCAACTACTGAAGCGGTATCACTCATGATTCGTTCATAGTCAATGTCTTTGTCGCGGTCCACGAACTCGATGTAGCGACTCGGTACAAGGGAAAAATCGTTATCTTCAATCTCCTTGAGCGAAACCGAGCGATAGAGTTCTGGCGCGGCGTATGCGGTGCTATCCGTACCTTCGCTCTGCCATGTGTGGTAGATCTCAGCAACTCGCTTAATTTGTTCCGGCAAGAATTGCACGTATTTTTTCTCGTAAATGTTCTGATTCCACGTACGCAAGTCAACGAACAGAATTTCCCCTTTACGATTGCGCAGTTGCCGCTTGTGATAAAGCCCGCCCTTTTTGTTCTGATTCAAAATCCAAAGTGTCACGCTGATGTCGGTTGAATAGAACATCTCGCGTGGCAAAACGATGATGGCTTCAACTTTGTCGTTCTCAATGAGTTTGCGACGAATGTCATAGGTGTCCGAATCCCCAAGGGCGCCATTTGCCAAAAGGAAACCAGCGACGCCGTTCACAACATTGAGCTTGGAGAGCATGTGGAGAATCCATGCGTAGTTCGCATTGCTCACCGGCGGCACTCCGTATCCTGCCCAGCGCACGTCCGTCAAAAGTTCATTTTCGCTTCGCCATTTCTTCAAATTGAAGGGCGGATTTGCCATGATGTAGGACGCTTTGAGGGTCTTATGCAAATCGTTCGTGAAAGTCGAAGCTGCCGTACTTCCGAGGTTGTAAGAGATGCCGCGCACAGCCAAATTCATCTTGGCAAGTCGATAGGTTTCCGGTTGACTTTCTTGCCCGTAGACCTGCACGGCTTTCGTATTGCCGCCATGTGCCTCAACGAACTTTGACGCCTGCACAAACATGCCGCCCGACCCGCAGCAAGGGTCATAAATCGTGCCATCGTATGGCTCAATCAATTCGCAGATGAGCTCAACAATGCTGTGCGGCGTATAGAACTCGCCTTCCTCCTTGTCGGCATTGATGGAGAATGCCTGCAGAAAATATTCATAGACGCGTCCGATCAGATCTTTCTCGTGGAAACGGTCTTCACTGATCTTGTTGATTTCATCAATGAGCGCTTTAAGCGTCTTCCCTTCAATACGAGAATCCGTAAAAAGCTTCATCGGGAGCGCACCTCGAAGACTCTCAATTGACGAATCGAGATTCGAAACCATCAAATCGATCGTAAACGGCAACTTGGCGCTGTCGGACGAAAGAAGCTCCTCCCAACGGCACTCTTCCGGCAAATAGAAAACCCCATCGCATTGATATGAAGACGGTTCTTCAATGAAAAGCTCGACAGGGAGATTCTGTGCCGACATTTCTGAGCGAATCTTCTCGCGCTGCCGATAGAACTTCTCACCGACGAATTTCAGAAAGACGAGCGTAAGAATCATGTCACGCCGCGTCGCCATGCTCGCCTTGCCGCGGAGAATATCGCGGCAATTCCATAAAACATCCTCAAGCTTGAGCTCTGCGGGCTTCTTGTTTTTTGAACCCTTCGTTCGTGCCATTTCTTATCCTGTTCTTGATCAATTGTTGTGGGTCTTGAAGTTGCGAACTTGCTCCATGACCTTATTGAAAACTTCTTTGTTCCATGTGGGCGGATAGCCCTCCCGGAAAAGCAGAATTGTGAGTTCCTTCTGAAGATTTGCCTTCAAGTTGTCGTTGTTAAGCCAATCGGCATAAACAGATGAGTTATCAATAAGCGCCTTGATCTTGCGGGATAGCCCGAGACACTTCTCGTCCGAATACTCAAATCCGTGTGCTTCACGCTGATCTACAAGAATGTCGTAAAAGGCCTTTTCTTCAAAGGTGATACCAAGCCGCTTGAACTCTTCGCGATCTTTTCGGAGGCGCCGGAAGAGGTCCAACACTTCCCCCGTTAGCTCATTGAGCTTCTGATTCACCACTTTCTGAATGGCCTTCACCGTCTGAGACGCCACCTCGTTCGTAAATATCAACTTGTCGCGCGTGTTGTACTCGTCGATAACCTTCTGCAAGCGCTCATCAAAGCGCTGCGCTTTAAGCTGGTTGGTTTTGCCGTACTCACGAATTGCCTTCTTGAGCGACTTGACGAGCAACTGAAACTTCGTATGCGGAAGCTTCACCTTCTCAATTTCTTCCGTGAACTTTTCAGAGAAAAGCTCTTCCTCGCCTTCGGCATTGAGCACCGTCTCGATGCCCGTACATTGCAGCGCCTCGGATACCATATTCTCGACAACACGATTCATGGTTTCGACACTGTGCCGTGTATTCGTCGTCTTGCCGTTAATTTCCTGAACAGCCATGAAGAATTGCGCCCAAGTCGTTTCTTCTTTACTGAGACGGCCGGCAGGCTGCAAGATGCCGTACGCGGATTTGAGCCGTCTAACGTGCCCTTTGAAAATCGTTGAAAAGCTCGTTTTAGGGTCATCGGGCAACGGGAGTTGCGAAAGCACGAACTCCGCCGCGCGCTGCAGAGCCAAAAGACGAGGCAATGGGCCGCCCGTAAAGAAGTCCGACGCGTCGAAGTCCTTTGTTAACTCCTTGAGGATTTGTAATTCGTTCGCAAAAACCATGTATGTGACTTCGGTATCGGGCGGCGGCTCTTCATCACCCCCGTACTTCTTCAAAGCTTCCTGCATGTTCTTGCGAATACCGATGTAATCGACAATGAGCCCGTATTCCTTTCCCGGATACTTTCTGTTGACGCGCGAAATCGTCTGAATGAGCGTGTGGCGCTGCAGAGGCTTGTCGTTATAAAGGACTGCCAAACACGGAACGTCAAAGCCCGTGATCCACATATCGACAACAATGGCGATACGGAAATTGGACTGCGGCTTCTTAAACTCGCGGTCAAGCATCTGACGATGCGACTTGTCCCCCAGTAGCTCGAACATGTCCTTTGGATCATTGCTACCGCGTGTCGCCACCATGTTCACCATTGGGAGACTTTGATAGCTTTCGAGCTCCGCTTGCTTTTCAGGCGTATCGAAGATCGATTCATCCGCGACTCGCTTCGGCTTAAACCATTCAGGGCGAATGGCTTTGAGCTTCTCGTGAAGGCGGTAAGCAATCGGGCGCGTTGACGACACAATCATTGCCTTCGAAACCGTCCCGACATGCTCAGCCACATAGCTTTCGTAGTGCACAACGATGTCCGCAGCCATGCGCTCCAATCGATCGTCATCCCCCAAGATCACTTCGAGCTTGCTCATCGCACGTCGACTGCGGTCAACCTTCTCTGCATCCGCGCCTTCTTCTTCGCATTGCGCGTAATAGGCCTCAATCTCCTGCGCCTTTTCAGTGTCCAGCACAATCCGAGCTAGCCGTGCCTCATATTTGAGCGGCACCGTAATACCGTCGGCAACAGCCTGCTTCATCGTGTACTTGTCAACAACGGGACCGAAGACATGCACGGTCTCTTCAATGGGTGTTCCGGTGAAACCGACGAATGTCGCGTTCGGAAGCGCATCATGTAGGTACTGAGCAAAACCGAACTTCACGAATGCTCCGGCCTTGCCGTCTTCACTGCCGTCTTTGATTTGGAGCTTTTCTCCGAGATTGAGCTGAGTACGGTGCGCCTCATCGCTAAAACAGATAATGTTGCCTCGCTCGGAAAGGAGCCCCGTCGTCTCGCAGAATTTCTGAACCGTCGTAACGAATATGCCGCCCGACTGTCGAGCAAGAAGCTCCGTTTTCAAGTCTTCTCGGCTATCAAAAGAACGAATGGAATCGTCGCCGAGAAAATCTGTTGAAGACTCAAAAAGCTTGCCCGACTGCGTTTCCAAATCTTCTCTGTCGACGATGATGAGAATCGTCGGCGAGAGCACCGTACGCTTGATAATGCGCCGAGCGAGGAAAAGCATGGTGAAGGTTTTGCCGCAGCCAGTGGCGCCGAAATAGATTCCGCCCTTTCCGTCGCCGCCGTGCTCACGTAGGTGCCCAAGAATGCTGTCGTAGAGCTTTTTCACTGCAAAGAACTGCGGATATCGACAGACAATCTCTGTCTCACGCTGTTGCCCTTCCTGAACGTCGGGAAAATACACAAAGTCCCTAACGATCTCAAGAAAACGCTCAGGCGCAAAGGCACCCTTGACAAGCGTTTGCATCTCGCCGAGCCCAGCTGCTGCGTCCTCCTCGTTCTCGACTTTTTTCCACGCGTAGTAATGCTCGAAAGGCGCATAGGTTGTGCCGAGTCTTGTAGAGCCTCCGTCACTAATAGCTGACAACACGCAAAACTTCATGAGCGACGGAATATCGCGCTTGTAGCGGATATGAATTTGTTCCCACGCATCAAAGATAGACACCTGTCGCTGGGCAGGATTCTTAAGCTCAATGATGCAAAGTGGAATTCCGTTCACGAAAAGCAAAATGTCAGGACGCCTTTCGACCCCAAGTTCTCGAATCGTGAGCTGGTTGACTGCACGGAAGATATTCGCATGCGGATTCTCAAAATCGATGTAATCCACATGTTGATTCGGCAAGGAGAGATCATCACGCGAAAAAACAAAGCCGTTCACACAAAGCGAAGCCGTCGCACGAAGCGCTAAATAGTCCGTGGCGGCACCCGAATTACTCAGATTAAAGATAATCCGCTCCAATTCTTCGGGGGTGAAATCCGGAAATCGTTGCTGAAGGTATGAACGTAGATCGTCAAGAATTAAGGCATCGGAATATTTGCGATACAGCTCATCGCCTCCGGATTGCGTCCATCCCAAAGACACAAGCAAATCCAGCATGGCAGCCTCATATTCGGATTCGCAGTAACCGACTTCCATGAATACTCCTCAACACTACTCTCCGTCCGAGCGTAATAGAGTAGGGGGTTTTTGTGGTTTTTCACTTCGGAAATTATAAAATTGTGTTAGCGCAAAAAGGGATATGGACAGTTATGACTTGAGGATCATCTCAGCTCTTGAGATCCTTTGCCTTCAAAAATCAAAATCGCCGCCCTGAAAACCATCAGAAGCACGATCAACATCAATGCCTCGGGTTCCTTCTGCAGCCCTGATCCTCCCTCGAAGCACAGTGTCTCCTTCACGATTAAGAAACTGGCGCAAGAAGCTTTTTTAGTAATTGGCAGGGCGGGGAAGAAAACAATAATCCCTGTTCGCCGACTTCTTTACAAGCGTGAAGCGCTTCGCCGCGTTTCGCCATACGCAACGCAGTCAGGAAAGAAGTCAGGAGAGCTTTGGCTCACCGAAAAGGAGAAATCTGCCGTTTTGTCACTCCTTTTTTGAACTACGACAGAACGCTGACAAGTGCGGGGTTTTTAGTGTTTTTGAGGTTTTTAACACCAGGGACAAAAAATTTGTCACTAAGATAAGATATGCGCATGGCGCGAAGCTCTGCGCAGAGATGAACCAGAGGCAGCGGCTAGGTGAAATTCTTATGATGGATAAGATGATGGATAAATATTTTATAACCCGAAATATCACCTGATTTTACGCGGAACTTTTGTTCCCGCCACCACCAGGAATACGTCCCGGGTTGTCCATGACAACTCGGGTTTTTTATTTCCTTTCAAAGATTTATCCCTGAAATTCGTCCATGGTCGTCCACCTCCACCAACCTCAATACCGATGGGGCACCACCCTCCCAAAATTTACTTGCAGACATTTGCACCTGCGGCGTTTTCCCAACCGCTCCACCTCCGCCAGCCTCAATACCGATGGGGCACCACCCTCCCAAAATTTGCTTGCAGACATTTGCACCTGCGCCATTTCCTCTGCCGTTCCACCTCCGCCAACCTCAATACCGATAGGGCACCGCCCTCCCAAAATTTGCTTGCAGACATTTGCACCTGCGGCGTTTTCCCCGCCGCTTCACCTCAACCAACCTCAATACCGGCGGGGTACCGCCACCCTCAAATTTGCTTGCAGACATTTGCATGTGGTCATCGTTAGCTCTCCAAGAATTCTGAACACCGTACAATGAGGACTTCGAAAATTTCTTCGGTTAACTCCAAAAACAACAGGAGCACTCATAACTTTTGATGTTAATGGACTCCTGATTCCAAACCCAAAAGAAACTTCTTTGCCTCAAAACCTCCGCCGTAGCCCGTGAGGCTGCCGTCAGCACCCACAATCCTGTGGCAGGGAACGATGATGGAAAACGGGTTTTCGCCGACCGCAACGCCCACGGCCCGCACGGCCTTTGGGCGCCCTATGCGGCGCGCAAGTTCCCCGTAACTCACCGTCTCGCCGTACCCGATCTTCTGAAGCGCCTGCCAGACACTTTTCTGAAAGTCGGTTCCGGCAAAGGCCAGCGGCAGGTCAAACGTTCGGCGTTTACCTTCAAAGTACTCAGCGAGTTCCTTTTGAGCCTCCTCAATCACAGGGCTTGTCCCTTCAACGAAAGGCCCCTTAAAGTACCGCTCAAGGCGCTTTTGCACGCTCGCACAGTGCCATCCGCCCCGCCAGTCACTCATCACAAGGTTTCCCTCGCAGGAGCCGATTAAAAGCACGCCGCAGGGCACCTGAAATTCTTTGACATAAACAGTCATTACCGGCTCCTTTGCATCTGCACTGCTGCATCATGCCCGGCTTCTTTGGGTAAAAACAGTGCAACAGCGCCCAAAAGCGGCGGCCGCAATACCGCCCAAACCGAAACTTAAACCGAAGAAAAGTCCCGAAACCATTCCGGTTTTACCGGGCTTTAAATCGAGCGCACAGACAAGTATGGCCGAAAAGGCGGAGGAAATCTCAACAGCGGCCGCAATGACCAGAAACACGGTTGCCGCAAAATCCGCCCAGGGAAGCATCAGTGCAAAAGACGCCGCACCGAAAATCGACCAAAAAATGACGTTACGCCGTCCGAAGCGGTCGATGAGAAAACCGCCTGCCACAGTCCCGAACGCACCTGCCGCAAGAAAACCAAAGAGCACATACTGCGAAACATCCACTGACACCGAGAACCGGGCGCGCTCAGCGAGCTTTTGCGCAAGCGCGAGATAGCGCTCCCGGCCGCCTGGAACAAATTCCGCCTCAAACAGGACAACCACAGACATTAATGACTCCGCATCAGGATTTTGATGCGGTGAGCGTATGATCTCCTAACATAGATCAAACAGCATTTAACATGGATGAATCAACAAAAGAAGCAACAGAAGGATGGCGCTGGTTTTCCCGTGACTTCGTGCTCGGACAGGAGCGTCCTGAACACCGACACGCGGACGCACAGCTTCTTTACGCAATGAGGGGCGTGATGCTTGTAAAAAGCGGTACGGTGCGCCGCATCATCACGCCCAACCAGGCACTTTGGATTCCGGCGGGAACGCCGCACGCGATTCATTTTCTGTCGGAAACCGCGATGCGTACGCTCTACTTTGCAAAAGCGCCGGAGCGCATGCATGTGTTGCGTACCCTCTCCATTACGCCGCTCATCAGGGAGCTGATGGGAACACTGTTTCTTAAAAACCTCAGTACCAAAACCAACGGCCTCATGACGGCACTGATTCTTCAGCTTGTGCAGGAAGCACCGGTCACGCCGGCTGATCTTGCACTGCCGGCAGAAACCGGTCTGAGGCGCACGGCGGAAATGATTCTCTCCAAAGGCCTCTGGAACACACCCCTGGAGCAGTTTGCAGCCGCACTCAACATGACGCCCGTCACATTTTCGCGGCACTTTCAAACAGACACCGGCATGACATTTCGGGACTGGCGGCACCGCGCGCGGCTCACGCTGTCAATGGAACTGCTCGCGCAGGGACTCACGGTCAAACAGACGGCGCTGCGTCTCGGATTTTCGGACCCCTGCGTCTTTACGGCCGCGTTCAGGCGCCTTTTCGGAGCCACACCCACGGCACTCATGCGCAACCATACAAAGCCCGCGGCTACCTGAAATAATCCTCTCACAACTTTTGGGGCTTTTCTCTTTTATGCGGTTACTTCACTCCTCCGACTGGCATCTGGGCAGAACGCTTTGCGGCGAGCGGCGCGATGCGGCCTTTAAGGCCTTTCTTGACTGGCTGCTTGAGCTCATTGATGCCCGCGCAATCGACACGCTTCTGATCGCAGGCGACATCTTCGATTCGGCGATGCCCCCGATTTCAGCCCAGAACCAGTACTACGAATTCCTGGCGGCACTGCGCACCCGCACGGCCTGCCGCAACGTCATCATTGTTTCGGGTAACCATGATTCCGCGCTCTTTCTTGACGCGCCGGGCGCACTTTTAAACGCCTTAAATATCCGCGTGATCGGGCGTGCCGCGGAAAACCCCGAAGACTCGGTCGTTGCAGTGACTGACAGTAAAGGTGCAACCGAAGCCGTTGTCTGCGCCGTTCCATTTTTGCGTGAAAGCGATCTGCATACGCTCACGGATGCCGACACACTCGCCAACCGCACCGAGCGGATTACTGAAAGCGTCGCAGGTCACTACCGCAAAAGTACGGACGCTGCACTGCGCCTTTACCCGGCTCTCGAAGAGAGCCTCCCCCTTATCGTCACGGGGCATCTTTTTGCCCGCGGCGGCAAGACCGGCACGAGCGAACGGGAGCTCTATGTAGGAAGCCTCGGCGACGTCCCGGACAGCGTCTTTCCCCCTGAAGCCGACTATGTGGCGCTAGGCCACCTGCACCGGCCGCAGACCGTAGCCGGCAACCCCGCGCACCGTTACTGCGGGTCACCGATGGCACTTGACTTTTCCGAGGCCGCCGGCCGCCACTGTGTAAACCTTGTCACCTTTAACGGCAAAACGCCCGCCGTTGAAGAAATCGACGTTCCCGCCTTTGACCGGCTCGCGCACATTGAGGGCGACGAAGCCGCAATCTCTGAGGGGCTCGCAAAGCTCGCGCAGGAAAAAACGCCGGTCTTGGCTGAAGTCATTCACACGGGAGACACGCCGCTCACCGGCCTTGAAAAACTCTGCCGGGACGTGACCGAAAAGTCCTGCGTCAAAATCCTGCGTGTTTCTGACCGCGGCTACGTCCGGGCCGTACTTTCCGGTCAGGACACCGCCAAAAGCATTGCCGATCTCACGCCCGAAGAAATCTTTGAACTGCTTTTAAAGCAAAAGTCTGTGGCTGAAACCGAAAAAGAGGCGCTGCGCACGGCCTACCGCAGCATTTTGGAAACGCTCGCACAAAACGACGTTCCCGCCGGAGACAATCATGCGCATTGAAGTAATCCGCCTCACCAACCTCAATTCCCTTGCGGGCGCCTGGGAAATCGATCTCACCGATCCCGTGTACGGTGCCGAAGGCATTTTTGCGATTACCGGTCCCACTGGGGCGGGAAAGTCGACGATTCTCGATGCCGCAGCGCTTGCGCTTTACGGAAGAACACCGCGGCTTGACAAGGTCAATAAGTCCGAAAACGAGATCATGACCCGCGGCTGCGGCGTTGCCTCTGCGGAAGTGATCTTTTCCACGGGTTCGGGGCGCTACCGCGCCGAATGGCACCAAAACCGCGCGCACGGCAAACCCGAGGGGGCCCTTCAGGACTACACAAAGCGCCTCTCGCGGGAAACGGCGCCCGGCACCTGGGAAGTGCTCGCGGCCGAGAAAAAAGCGGTGGTTGACGCAAAGATCGTTGAACTCACCGGCATGGACTACGACCAGTTCACGCGTTGCGTGCTTTTGGCGCAGGGCGATTTTGCGGCGTTTTTAAAGGCCGACGCTGACGTGCGTGCCGCAACGCTTGAGCAACTGACCGGCACCGAAATCTACAGCCGGATTTCCATTGAAGTGCAGCAAAAGGCCGCGGCTCAAATGAAGGCTCTTGCCGACCTTGAGGAACGGCACAACGCCGTGGGGCTTCTGACCGATGAAACGCGCACTGAACTTGCCGCACAAAAAGAGGCCTGTGCCAAGGAAAGTGCTGCGGCCGACGTTGAGCGCAAGCGGCTTGAAGCTGTGATCGCCCGCTACGACGCGCTTCACAAAGCCGAAACTGAACTCACCGAAATCCACGTCCGGCAGGAAAAAGCACGGGCTGAGAACACGCTTTTAAACCCGGAACGCGAAAAACTCACAGCGCACCGCGCAGCCGCTCCTTTAACAGCCGATGCCCGCCGTGCCGCAGAAGCCCGTCAGTCCGTCAGGGACGCTGACACCCGCGCCAAGGCCGCTCAGGACGCGGCACGCACGGCGCAGACGCAGGCAGACAAAGCCCGCTCGGACCTCACCGCCGCGAAAGACCATGCGCTCAAGGCTCAGAGTGACTACGAAAGGCTCCTGGCCGTCATTCCGGAAGTGAGGACACTCGATCAGTCCGCGGTAAAACTCACAGCCGAAACGGAAGAACTCAGAAAGCGGGAAACGCTGCTCAAAAACGAAACGGAAACCATCACCCGGGAAATCCAGACACTGCAGGCAACGGTCACAAAGACACAGGCCGATCTTGCCGCAACCTCACGCTTTGTCAGGGAAAACACCGCGTTGGCAGGGCTCACGGAAGCGCTTCCCGGGCTATCGGCCGCACTGCAGTCCGTGATCACGGCAACCGCTGATCAGCAAAAAGCGGCGGCTGAAGCACAAGCCGCGAAGACAACTGCCGAAGAGGCAAACAAAGCCTATAAGGCCGTTCTTCCTCAGGCTGAAGAGGCTAAAAAGAAGAAAGAAGCACTCAAAAAAACAGGGCTTGAAACGCGGGAGCGGCTCACCAAGCTTCTTGACGGAAAAACAGAAGAGACCCTGCACTCTGAGGTGACCGCGGGCGAAAAAGTCCTCGGCAATTTAAAGCGCCTTCCGGAACTTCTCGCCGCCCACAGTGAAAGCCGGGAAACGCAGGCGCGTCTTCAGAAGGAAAAGGAGGAAAAAGCCCGACTTCTTGCTCAAACCCGCACGAGCGTCACGGCAACGGAAGAAGCACTTAAAGCCGTGGAGACGGCCGTCACGGCGCTTGAAGGGCAACTCGCCGCCCTGGACCTTGTGGCGCGGCTTAAGGTTGAGCGCACCAAACTCACCGAGGGTCACCCCTGTCCCCTGTGCGGTGCGACGCATCACCCCTGGGCGCACGAAAGTCCGGAAGCGGATACCGCGGGCATCTCGGTTCAGTTAAAGGACCAGAAAACCCGGGAAGCAAAACTCAAAACAACGCTGGACGAAAGCCGCCTGTCTTACGCGCGGCTTGAAGCACAGTGCACGGAACTTGATAAGCGCCTCGCAGAAGCTGACACCGCCGGCAACAAGTGCCTGACAGCCCTTACCGGACAATCAGCGCTCTGCGGGTTTTCCGAAGTGCCGTCAGCCGATACGGTAAACCGCCGGATTACGGAACTCATGGCGCAGCAGACCACCGGTCTTAAGCGTCTGGCCGACACCCGCTCGGTCTCCGCTGATCTCATGCGTCTGCGGGAAAGTTACGCAAAACTTGAGGAAAAGAACAACGCCCTCACCGCACGGGAAGCCTCCCTCAAAGCACAAAATGATGCTGCTCAAAAGACGCTTGCCGAAGCCCGCAAACGCGTCTCAGATTCGGACCTGACGCTCACGGCTGCCCTCAGCGCCTACCGGAAACTTACCGCACCCTACGCTGAAGACACGGTGTCGGCTCAAAACTCTGATGCGCTTTACAAACGCCTTAAAGACGCGTCACTGCGCTACGAAAAAGCCAAAAAAGATCAGACGGACCTGCAGGCGCACTGCGATAAGACCACGGCTGAAGAAAACGGCAAAAAGACGCTTTTAACCGCAAAATCACAGATGGCTGCGAGAGCTTCATCCGAACTCAAAACCCACACAGAAGAACTCACCCGGATTCAGTCCCGGCGCCGAGAGCTTTTCGGCGCGCAAAATCCCGACACCGCGGAAAAAACGGCCGTCACGGCGCGCGATGCGGCACAAAAAGCGCTCGTCGCCGCAGAGACTGCCGCAAAAACAGCTGACGCCGAAGTGACCCGCACGCAGACGGAACTCAATGCCTCTGTTGAGTTTCTTACCAAAGCTCAGAGTCTTCTCAGTCAGACGGAAGCGGCTTGGACAGCGCTTCTTGCTGAAAAAGGGTTTGAAAACGAAGCGGCCTGGGCTTCTCACCTCATGACCGACACAGCAGCGCAGGCGCTTGAAGTCAAGATTGCCGCTGCCGAACAGTCTGTCATCGAACTCACGGCGCTTTTGCGAGAGAAAACAGCAAAAACCCAGGAACTCAAAAACCAAACCATGCGGGATGACACAGAAGAGCGTGTGCGGCAGCAGGCTGCAGAGGCCGCCGCCCGCATCCGCGCCAACACCCTGCGCACCGGAGAACTCAGCCAGCAGCTCGCCGCGGACGATGAGCGGCGCAAAACCGCGGGGCAGATTGCCGAAGAGATACGGCGTCAGGAAGCTGTCTGCAAAACCTGGTCAACGCTTAATGCGCTCATCGGGTCGCATGACGGCAAACGCTACCGCGAGTTTGTGCAGGGCATTACCTTTGAGCGGCTGATCGCCAACGCCAATCAGTCGCTGTCTGAACTCACCGACCGCTACCTCTTGGTACGAAACCAGGTTCAGCCTCTCACGCTTGACGTGATCGACAACTGGCAGGCGGGTACCGTGCGCTCGGCCAAAAACCTTTCGGGCGGCGAATCCTTCATTGTCAGTCTCGCACTCGCGCTCGGCCTTTCGCGTATGACCGGAAGCTCAATCCGGGTGGATTCGCTCTTTTTGGACGAGGGCTTCGGCACGCTTGACGAAGACGCCCTCAACACGGCACTCGGAATGCTCTCGGGGCTTCGCAGTCAGGGAAAACTGATCGGCGTGATCTCTCACATCAGTCAGATCCGCGAGCGTATTCCGGTACGTATTGAAGTACGCCGCAAGGCGGGCGGCGTCAGCGAGCTCGCCGGTCCCGGCATCCGGCAGAAAGCGGCGGAAAAGACTGTTAAGAAGGAACAGGTAAGATGAAGAATTTATGAATAAATTATTCATATCCGTTCATCGCTGATGCTAAACAACCCGCGCTTGAAAGCGCGGGGTTTCCTGACACAGTGCAGGCTTTCCCGTAACAGGCAAGGTTTTTGAGGCCTTGTCTGCCCGGGCGTCCCCTGCACCACAGGAACATTTAAAACGCAACCGCTCTACGGGTACGGGCTTCATCAGCTCGATCCGTCGGTTCCGGCGAAGGACTGCTTCGTCTTGCCGATTCGCTGGTTTGTACTGCACTACTGATCCGGCGTTCCCTGAGACTTGTTTGTGCCTCGCAAGCGCTGATTGCTCAGCCTTCAGATCGTAGCTGTCAGTGGCGGGATCCGCAAAATACAGGTTCATGGCGGCCGCAAGGTCGCGGTCCATGTACCAGTCCGTGTCTCCCAACTGATGACTTCTCTCCCAAAGAGCTTTCTTCCGGTACGTTCCCGTTTCGGGATCGTGCTGACTCGGGCGCAGTTTCCGGGGACTGACTTTCACCACACAACAGCCGGCGCTTTCAGCCTTACTTGTCATCCGGGGTATCAATCCTGCAATACCGCTTTTGCCCAAATTCTTGCCGTATCCGGCTCTCTGAAATGCTTTGTATGAGTTCTTCTCCACAATGACGGTGCCGGCCCTGCCGAACACCTGGTTAATCACTTCGCCGTGCAGGCAACGGCGGGTTTGCGCCTGGCGGCGGTACAGATCCGCAAGTTTTGCCTTTGTTGCCTTATAGGTCTTGGATTCCTTCCAGACAATCTTTTTTCCGGCGGCTTTAACGGTGCCGTCCGCGTTGCAGCACTCCCGGTTCGTGTCTCTGCGGGAGCGGTCCATGGCACGTAAAAGACGCGCAATCTCCTTTTCCTGAGAGACAGTGCCCGCGCTCACCAAAATCTTCTGCTGCCACTCGGGGCTGTAAAAAGTCATGGTCCTCGGGCCCGGGTCAACAGCCACCTTGAGATCCTTGGGAGCATAAACGTGCTTGACGGGCGGTACGCCTTCGACAATGAGCTGAACAAAGTAGCGCATACGGCCGCGGATCATCCGCCAGAGAAGACGGCAGTATTTGACACGCTTAAAGCCGGACGGATCTGTTGCTGAAAGAAGCGCTTCTTTCTGCCAGGCATCCGGCGCTTCAGCCTTTATCACCAGATCCAGAACCTCGAGCGTCCACGTCTTGGCCTTCCAACGCAACCCTGTTTTGTTTGATTTTCCCTCAACGCTGTGCAAGCCCCGTTTAGCACTCTTAAACCGCGGCTGACCTCCCTGATGAAGCAGCCAGCGCTCAATGCCCTGCCAGACACGTGTGGCAATTTTCTGCGCTTCGTTGATGCCGATGCGCTTTGTAAAGCCGCCCTTGGCACGGTGCTCTTTCACGACATCATGCAGGGCATACTCGGAAAGGCGAGCGGACTTCTGTATTTCCTTAAACCGCTTGTTACGGTCTTTGCCCTTGGGCATCGCGGCCGTCAGCTTCCATGCTTCAGTGCTTTTCATGGCACGCACGCGTTTCTTTGCCGTTCCGAGAACAGCATTGAAGAGCTGGCGTGCATCGGAGAAGTAGGTCTCCAGTGCACTTTCCTGATCCTCTCCGATTTTCAGGCCCAGCTCGATGACAAGGGACGGTGTGCGCGATTTCATAGCGGCTGAATATACCTTAAGCGAAAACTATGTGCATGGTTTGGCTGCGTTTGGGCCAAGATTAAAAAAATTTCGAAAGCCCGCATTCCTCCCGGGGCTCAAGCCCCGGGCTTCCTGCGGGAAATTCTGTGATTATTCATAAATCGACGGTTTTAAAGCTATCGGTTACGCAGCAGATATTGGCGCATTCCCGCTGAAGCCCTCCCCAAACTTCGGGAGCCGGCTGTGTTCAAAGTATCATCGGGGAAAAAACGGACGGCGTTCAGATACGCCGGACAAACAAAAACCGCTCAAAGTCATCAGACCCGGCGGCTCAGCGCAGTACTTTCACAAGTACCGGAAAGAGAAATTGTATGGTGCGCGATACTCGCTAGCGAAGGATTGCAAAGAGCCTTTACAAAACAATCCCTAACGTCTGGATGTGCTTAAGTGTACACCTGAAACGAACAAGCACAAACCTCCCATCAAATGTCCATCAGAACTACAATCCTTGGATATTTGAACATTCCTGTTCTAAAGACACCTTTATCGAACACAGTATTCACGAGGTCGCCTATGGCCGCTGCCGCTAAAGTTGCTTACGCCAGAGTCAGCAGTCAAGATCAGAATCTTGATCGTCAGCTTGAGGCATTCAAGCTCATTGCCCCTGACCGTATCTTCACCGACAAATTGTCAGGCAAGAACATTGACAGACCAGGGTTTCAGGACATGATGGACTACGTCCGCGATGGGGATCATCTCTACGTCGCCAGCATGGATCGTCTGGCTCGCAACCTCAAGGATCTTTTGGAAGTAACTGAGTCTCTTCAGAAGAAAGGCGTGGCGGTGCACTTCCTCAAGGAAAATATTTCTTTAGACCCCACAGGTGATCAATCTCCCATCGCGAAACTGCTCCTATCAATGATGGGTGCCGTCGCTGAGTCCGAACGTTCGCTCATCCGTGAACGTCAAGCTGAAGGAATTGCCATCGCCAAAACTCGAGGCGTTTATAAAGGACGAGCACCGATCAGCTCCGACCTGATCGCTCAGGCCAAAGAAAAGATTGCGATGGGGGTTCCCATTTCCCGTGTTGCCAAGAATCTCAAGATTGGACGCACGACAATCTACAAATACCTGAGGGAATCTGAGGCACCGGGAGCGCAAGCATGACGAAACACATTGACCTTGAAACAGAAGAAGACACCAAAGAACGACGCATTACCCCTGCACTTAAGGCTGCCGGTTGGTCTTCGTCAATGATCTGGATGGAGTATTCGCTGCGAAGCGATCGCTTTCGTATCGTCCCGGAAAAAAACATTGCGTTGAAAGTCAAACCCACCGGCAGAAATAAGCCTGATTATCTCCTTTGTCGGAACGTCAACTGCCCATTAGCAGTGGTTGAAGCAAAGAAGGCTTCCAAATCGGCAGAAGATGGCATCGATCAAGCCATTACTTACGCCAAGATGTTGGACATTCCTTTTGCCTATGCATCAGCAGGCGAAAAATTTATCGAGTTCAACCTTAAAACAGGCAAACAGAGGGAGTTGGCAATGACTGCCTTCCCCTCGCCAGAAACACTCTGGAAGATGTGGTGCGAAGCTCGTGGCGTCCCTGTCGATCGAGAAGATGCAATGGCCGACGCTCAGTATTACACGAGCGAAGACGGCAAAGTTCCTCGCTACTACCAGATGGTGGCCATCAATCGCGTGGTCAATGCCATTGTCGCCGACAAGAGACGGCGAGCACTTCTTGTCATGGCCACGGGAACCGGCAAGACCTACACGGCATTTCAGATCGTTTGGCGACTTCGTTGCGCCGGGATTGTCAGAAATGTCCTCTATCTTGCGGACCGTAATCAGTTGGTTGATCAGACCATCGTCGGGGACTTCGCACCCTTTGAAAAAATCCAAACAAAAATTCAAGGCGGAGAGATCGACTCCAGCCACTGCATTTACTTTGGCCTTTATCAGCAATTGAAGGGGCGCGAAGATGGCGGAAGCGGAAAAACATTCGCCGACAATTTTCGTCAGGTACCCCCCCAACTACTTCGACCTTGTCATCGTTGATGAGTGTCACCGCGGAAGTGCATCCGAAGAAAGTAGTTGGCGAGAAATTTTGGAATATTTCAAGCCAGCCATTCAGTTAGGGCTTACGGCAACACCCAACAAAAAAGACGGTTCAGACAATGCAGCCTACTTCGGCGAACCGCTCTACACCTACTCTCTTAAACAGGGTATCGAGGATGGATTCCTAGCGCCGTTTCAGGTCGTCAGTGTTTTTCTGGACAAAGATCGTGACGGTTGGGAACCTCAAGAGGGCGAGCGTGACATCAATGGTCAACTAATCGAAAAACGACTCTATACCTTGGACGATTTCGACCGGCGCCTTATCTTGGAAAACCGTACGAAAGTTGTGGCAGAACACGTAACAAAGTACCTTCATCATTTGGGCCGCATGTCAAAAACAATTATCTTTTGTACGACCCAAAACCACGCAGCTCGCATGCGTGATGCGATACGTCGGTGCAATGCGGATTTAGTAGCTGAAGAACCGTTTTATGCCGTCCGTATGACCGGAGATGACGAGGAAGGTCGCAAACTGTACTCAAGCTTCACGAGTCCCTACGAGCCTTATCCTGTAGTCGTCACAACGTCGAAACTACTGACAACCGGAGCTGATACAAAATGCGTCAAGCTAATTGTGCTCGATACGCCAATTCGCTCAATGACTGAGTTCAAACAGATCATTGGACGTGGAACTCGCTTGAGAGAAGATGCCGGAAAAACCTTTTTCACGATTCTCGACTTCCGCGGCGCATGTGAACTCTTTAAAGATCCGGACTTCGACGGAGACCCGGACGTGCAGACAGAATGGGGCGAAGGAGATCCGGTTCCAACAGGCGGCAACGATAAAAAGCCAGTTCTTCCTCCAATCACACCTCCGGCTCCGGAACTACCGGGAGTAGTGCTCAAACCTGGAGAGAATGATGGGGCATCGGGAGAAAAGGTAGTTTATCAAGTACGCGGGGTTCCTGTTGAGGTAGTCGGCTCTTCCGTGAGTTACCTGGACGAGAATGGCAATCTTGTTACTACTAAGTTTCGGGATTACACACGGCGCAACATTTTGCGTGCATTCGGATCCGAGGCTGATTTCATGGAAATCTGGAACGGCTCGGAAGAAAAGAAGGCTATTCTGGAGCGGCTTGAGCGCGAGGGCGTACTTTTTGATCAACTTCGCAAGGAACTTAAAAACCCGGACGCAGATGAATTTGATCTGCTTTGCGAGATCGCATTTGGTCGCACACCAATGACAAGACAAATGCGAGCATCCAGAGCAGCTCGTGGCAAGTTCTTGGAAAAATACCAAGGAGTAGCTCGAAAGGTTCTAGAAATTATGATCGACATCTACGCTCGTGAAGGCGTACGCGAAGTCGATAACATTGCAGTGCTTCGCAGCGAAGAATTCAAAGAGCTCGGTGGCCCAGTTAAAGTTGTCAAAGCTTTCGGTGGCAAACCTGCCTATCGTGCTGCAATCATGGATTTGGAAAACGCTTTATACCAACCGGAAGAATCCCGGTTATTGATATCAACAGTGGAGACTGAATGAGCATCGGAAATTTTGTTAAGCGCATGAGAGACATCATGCGCCAGGATGCGGGCGTCAACGGTGATGCACAGCGAATTGAACAGCTGACGTGGATGCTGTTCCTGAAAATTTATGACGACGCAGAAAGCGTATGGGAACTGATGGACGATGACTTCGAATCGATCATTCCCGAAGCACTTCGTTGGCGCAACTGGGCGAATACAGATCGAAGCAATGTCAACATGCGCAAAGGCGATGCTCTCATCAGCTTTGTCAACAACATCCTGTTCCCCAAACTGCAAAGCCTCCAACTCCCGCCCAACTGCCCACGCAGAAAGAGTGTCGTCAAATCGGTGTTTGAAGACATTCACAACTACATGAAGGACGGCGTACAGCTCCACGAAATGCTCGTTCTCATCAATGAGTTCGACTTCAGTGACCCTCAAGAGACACATGCCTTCGGTTTGATTTACGAATCAATTCTGAAAGAGCTCCAAAATGCCGGCAGTGCGGGCGAGTATTACACGCCTCGTGCTCTGACCGACTTCATGGCTACTCACGTAAACCTCAAACCAGGCGACATGGTGGCCGACTTTGCCTGCGGTACCGGCGGCTTTTTGAATTCTGCTCGACGGGTACTTGAACCGCAGGCCGCAGCCGGTACAAATGAAGATCGAGAACTCTTGAGTCGCTCGTTCTTCGGTATTGAAAAGAAGCCATTGCCTTATCTGCTTTGCGTAACGAATTTACTTCTCAACGGTATAGACGAACCCAACATCCAACACACCAACTCGCTCGCCACAAATGTCCAAGAGTTCGGCGAGAAAGACAAGTTTGACGTTATCCTCATGAACCCTCCATATGGTGGGAGTGAGAAATCCGTCATTCAGGGGAACTTCCCCGAGCAGTTTCGCAGCGCGGAAACAGCGGATCTCTTTATGACGCTCATCAGCTACCGTTTGAAGAAAAACGGTCGAGCTGCCGTGGTCATTCCCGATGGTTTCCTGTTCGGATCCGGAGCAAAACGAGCAATCAAAGAGCGCCTCATCACGAAGTTCAACGTACATACAATCGTTCGTCTTCCGACGAGTGTCTTCGCGCCGTACACCTCAATCGCGACAAACGTCATTTTCTTTGACAACACGGAACCAACCAAAGAAACCTGGTTCTATCGCGTGGACATGCCCGAAGACTACAAGCACTTCTCGAAAACTAAGCCCATGCTTCTTGAGCATCTCAAAGAGCTTGATGCATGGTGGACGGATCGCAAATCCATTTCTGTAGACGGTTTCGACAAAGCACGTTCCTACACACCTGAAGAGCTCAAGAACAACGACTACAACCTCGATCTATGCGGATTTCCGCAGGAGGAAGAAGAAATTCTTCCTCCAAAGGAGTTGATTGAAAAGTACCAGGCTGATCGTGAGGCCCGTGAACGCGTCATGGATGAAATGCTTTCTAAGATTCTCGCGAAGATCGGAGAAGCGGAATGAAAGCAGATACTTTGAAGAAATCTATCCTTCAGTGGGCCATTGAAGGGAAGCTAGTTCCTCAACTAGAGAGCGAACCTGAGGTAAAACAAATCGGTGAAGCTCCGGAGGATGTGCCGTTTGCGATTCCGGAGAAGTGGAAGTGGATATCCGCATCATATGTGCAGACTTTGGTAAGAGGGATCACTTTTCCTGCTAGTGCCAAAACCAAAATGCAGACTCACAACAGCATCTGTTGCCTGACTACTGGATCTGTTCAAGAAAAATATGCAAGCAAGGCAGATGTTTTTGTTGATCAATCTTTTATGAAGAATACACGTCAGATTCTTCAAGTGGGAGATGTGGTGATTTCATCTGCAAATTCTAAGGAACTGGTAGGTAAAAGCATTCTCTGGGAAGACAAGTCCGGGATACAGAAAACCTTCGGTGGATTTCTGACTGTAGCAAGAGTCAAAGACAGCCAAAGTGTGATTCCGGAATATCTTTTCCTTGTTTACAGGTATATGTTTAAGACCGGATATTTTGCCAATCTATCAACACAAACAACTAATATTGCAAACCTAAGTAATAAACTTCTGGATGCTTTGGCATTTCCCATTCCTCCTCTAGGAGAGCAACAACGTCTTGTTGCAAAACTCAATAAACTTCTGCCTCTTGTCGAAACCTACGGGAAAGAACAAGAAGCTCTTGAAAAACTGGAAAAGGAGTTTCCGGACAAGCTGCGTGCTTCACTGTTGCAAGAAGCCATCCAGGGAAAGTTGGTTCCACAGCTAGAGAGCGAACCTGAGGTTACACAGATCGGAGAGGCTCCAGAGGATGTGCCGTTTGCGATTCCGGAGAAGTGGAGGTGGGTACGCGTTTCGGATGTAGCGCATACAAATCCCAAAGTTACTGCACAAACTTCCAGTACAGAGGTCTCTTTCATTCCTATGGCAGCTTTGTCTGCAGGTTACATAAGCCAAATTGCCTTGGACGCCAAGAGATCCTGGGGAACCGTTAAAAACGGCTACACAAAATTTATCGAAGGCGACGTTCTTTTGGCAAAAATTACTCCATGCTTCCAGAACCGAAAATCGGCCATTGCAAAAAAACTATCAAATGGGATTGGCTGTGGATCTAGTGAGTTTCACGTACTTCGAGTAAATGAAAATATTGTGACTCAAGAATATCTACTAATGTTCTTAAAATCTCAATGGTTTATTACATACGGCGTTGAGAATTTCAAAGGAACAGCCGGACAACAACGTTTAGGAACTTCAGATTTGAAAAATTGTCTATTCCCTCTCCCGCCCATGTCTGAACAACACCGCATCGTCGCAAAACTCAATGAGCTCCTTGACTCTGTTAAACACCTAGAATACAACGTTTCGAAAACGTAGCATCTAAAAAAAACAAATGCCCGACGGCCGCAACTGTCGGGCATTTGCTTGCAAATAAACTTACTGTTCTTGACGTCACTCCAAAAAGCTCCGTTTCATTCGCCCTCATAAAAACGCTGTCATCAAAAGCTAGCAACCGCTTTCTACAACAGTAACCCTCATCCGTAATCAGTCCTTTAAACACATGCATTGACACCCGACAAGCATCCAAGCATCGTGCCAACTGACGCGTCCAATAGTCCAAGAAAATGTCCGCACTCTTAGGGAAGTTTGTTTTGTTCCGCAGCTTGCAGAGCACTGTTTTCAGCAAAAAGCGAGTGTCTTGAGTAAACAAATGCCCGATAGTGGTGACCGCCGGGCATTTGTTTTTCAGAATCCGAAGTTCAAGGGATTACGTTGCAGAAATGGTGTTTTCGAGTTGGACAACAGCGCCAAGAAGTTCATTGAGTTTTGCTGCAATGCGGTGTTGTTCTTCTAGAGGAGGAATGGGAAATACCAAAGAATCCAAAAGTTTATTACTTAAGTTTGCAATATTAGTTGTTTGTGTTGATAGATTGGCAAAATATCCAGTCTTAAACATGTACCTGTAAACAAGGAATAGATATTCAGGAATCATAGTTTGGCTGTCTTTGACTCTTGCTACAGTTAGAAATCCACCGAAGGTTTTCTGTATTCCAGAGTCGTCTTCCCAAAGAATGCTTTTACCAACTAGTTCCTTAGAATTTGCAGATGAAATCACCACATCTCCCACTTGAAGAATCTGACGTGTATTCTTCATAAAAGATTGATCAACAAAAACATCTGCCTTGCTTGCATATTTTTCTTGTACAGATCCAGTAGTCAGGCAACAGATGCTGTTGTGAGTCTGCATTTTGGTTTTGGCACTAGCAGGAAAAGTGATCCCTCTTACCAAAGTCTGCACATATGATGCGGATATCCACTTCCACTTCTCCGGAATCGCAAACGGGACATCCTCTGGAGCCTCTCCGATCTGTGTAACCTCAGGTTCGCTCTCTAGCTGTGGAACCAACTTACCTTGAATGGCCTCCTGCAACAGCGAAGCGCGTAACTTGTCCGGAAACTCCTTTTCCATCTTCTCGAGAGCTTCTTGTTCTTTCCCGTAGATTTCGACAAGAGGGAGAAGTTCGTTGAGTTTGGCAACGATACGGCGTTGTTCTTCTAAGGGAGGAAGCGGAATAGAAAATTTTTTTAAAATTTTTAGTGTAACTCGAGGAATTCCTGTTCCCTTCATCTTTCCGCGCACTAAGTCGGTCATACTCTTGGAGCGAAGAGTAAATGATAAAAAATCAGGATCCAACATTAATTTAATCGGTTTTATTAAAGCAACGCTAGATAAAAGTGAAAATGGTTCTTCAATATTGTTTACGGTTACTACGCCTGTAGTGGCTCCATCTTTAATATACAGGACATCTCTGTATTCAGGAAGGCAACGAGAAGTAATCTCCTTATGGGTATCTTCAGTAACATAAGTTGCTGTGGAGCAATCAACTCCAGTAAACTTAATATTCTTCGCCGTAATATATAGAAACTTTCCTCGAGGATCCTCCTTTGAAAAGCTTACAGGCGAATGATGTGTTCCATCTGTGATTTGCGTAGTCACATTATTGAGTTGAACCCACTTCCACTTCTCTGGTATCGCAAACGACACATCCTCTGGAGTCTCACCGATTTGTTCTACTGCAGGTTCGCTTTCTAGTTGAGGAACTAGCTTCCCTTCAATGGCCCACTGAAGGATAGATTTCTTCAAAGTATCTGCTTTCATTCCGCTTCTCCGATCTTCGCGAGAATCTTAGAAAGCATTTCATCCATGACGCGTTCACGGGCCTCACGATCAGCCTGGTACTTTTCAATCAACTCCTTTGGAGGAAGAATTTCTTCTTCCTCCTGCGGAAATCCGCATAGATCGAGGTTGTAGTCGTTGTTCTTGAGCTCTTCAGGTGTGTAGGAACGTGCTTTGTCGAAACCGTCTACAGAAATGGATTTGCGATCCGTCCACCATGCATCAAGCTCTTTGAGATGCTCAAGAAGCATGGGCTTAGTTTTCGAGAAGTGCTTGTAGTCTTCGGGCATGTCCACGCGATAGAACCAGGTTTCTTTGGTTGGTTCCGTGTTGTCAAAGAAAATGACGTTTGTCGCGATTGAGGTGTACGGCGCGAAGACACTCGTCGGAAGACGAACGATTGTATGTACGTTGAACTTCGTGATGAGGCGCTCTTTGATTGCTCGTTTTGCTCCGGATCCGAACAGGAAACCATCGGGAATGACCACGGCAGCTCGACCGTTTTTCTTCAAACGGTAGCTGATGAGCGTCATAAAGAGATCCGCTGTTTCCGCGCTGCGAAACTGCTCGGGGAAGTTCCCCTGAATGACGGATTTCTCACTCCCACCATATGGAGGGTTCATGAGGATAACGTCAAACTTGTCTTTCTCGCCGAACTCTTGGACATTTGTGGCGAGCGAGTTGGTGTGTTGGATGTTGGGTTCGTCTATACCGTTGAGAAGTAAATTCGTTACGCAAAGCAGATAAGGCAATGGCTTCTTTTCAATACCGAAGAACGAGCGACTCAAGAGTTCTCGATCTTCATTTGTACCGGCTGCGGCCTGCGGTTCAAGTACCCGTCGAGCAGAATTCAAAAAGCCGCCGGTACCGCAGGCAAAGTCGGCCACCATGTCGCCTGGTTTGAGGTTTACGTGAGTAGCCATGAAGTCGGTCAGAGCACGAGGCGTGTAATACTCGCCCGCACTGCCGGCATTTTGGAGCTCTTTCAGAATTGATTCGTAAATCAAACCGAAGGCATGTGTCTCTTGAGGGTCACTGAAGTCGAACTCATTGATGAGAACGAGCATTTCGTGGAGCTGTACGCCGTCCTTCATGTAGTTGTGAATGTCTTCAAACACCGATTTGACGACACTCTTTCTGCGTGGGCAGTTGGGCGGGAGTTGGAGGCTTTGCAGTTTGGGGAACAGGATGTTGTTGACAAAGCTGATGAGAGCATCGCCTTTGCGCATGTTGACATTGCTTCGATCTGTATTCGCCCAGTTGCGCCAACGAAGTGCTTCGGGAATGATCGATTCGAAGTCATCGTCCATCAGTTCCCATACGCTTTCTGCGTCGTCATAAATTTTCAGGAACAGCATCCACGTCAGCTGTTCAATTCGCTGTGCATCACCGTTGACGCCCGCATCCTGGCGCATGATGTCTCTCATGCGCTTAACAAAATTTCCGATGCTCATTCAGTCTCCACTGTTGATATCAATAACCGGGATTCTTCCGGTTGGTATAAAGCGTTTTCCAAATCCATGATTGCAGCACGATAGGCAGGTTTGCCACCGAAAGCTTTGACAACTTTAACTGGGCCACCGAGCTCTTTGAATTCTTCGCTGCGAAGCACTGCAATGTTATCGACTTCGCGTACGCCTTCACGAGCGTAGATGTCGATCATAATTTCTAGAACCTTTCGAGCTACTCCTTGGTATTTTTCCAAGAACTTGCCACGAGCTGCTCTGGATGCTCGCATTTGTCTTGTCATTGGTGTGCGACCAAATGCGATCTCGCAAAGCAGATCAAATTCATCTGCGTCCGGGTTTTTAAGTTCCTTGCGAAGTTGATCAAAAAGTACGCCCTCGCGCTCAAGCCGCTCCAGAATAGCCTTCTTTTCTTCCGAGCCGTTCCAGATTTCCATGAAATCAGCCTCGGATCCGAATGCACGCAAAATGTTGCGCCGTGTGTAATCCCGAAACTTAGTAGTAACAAGATTGCCATTCTCGTCCAGGTAACTCACGGAAGAGCCGACTACCTCAACAGGAACCCCGCGTACTTGATAAACTACCTTTTCTCCCGATGCCCCATCATTCTCTCCAGGTTTGAGCACTACTCCCGGTAGTTCCGGAGCCGGAGGTGTGATTGGAGGAAGAACTGGCTTTTTATCGTTGCCGCCTGTTGGAACCGGATCTCCTTCGCCCCATTCTGTCTGCACGTCCGGGTCTCCGTCGAAGTCCGGATCTTTAAAGAGTTCACATGCGCCGCGGAAGTCGAGAATCGTGAAAAAGGTTTTTCCGGCATCTTCTCTCAAGCGAGTTCCACGTCCAATGATCTGTTTGAACTCAGTCATTGAGCGAATTGGCGTATCGAGCACAATTAGCTTGACGCATTTTGTATCAGCTCCGGTTGTCAGTAGTTTCGACGTTGTGACGACTACAGGATAAGGCTCGTAGGGACTCGTGAAGCTTGAGTACAGTTTGCGACCTTCCTCGTCATCTCCGGTCATACGGACGGCATAAAACGGTTCTTCAGCTACTAAATCCGCATTGCACCGACGTATCGCATCACGCATGCGAGCTGCGTGGTTTTGGGTCGTACAAAAGATAATTGTTTTTGACATGCGGCCCAAATGATGAAGGTACTTTGTTACGTGTTCTGCCACAACTTTCGTACGGTTTTCCAAGATAAGGCGCCGGTCGAAATCGTCCAAGGTATAGAGTCGTTTTTCGATTAGTTGACCATTGATGTCACGCTCGCCCTCTTGAGGTTCCCAACCGTCACGATCTTTGTCCAGAAAAACACTGACGACCTGAAACGGCGCTAGGAATCCATCCTCGATACCCTGTTTAAGAGAGTAGGTGTAGAGCGGTTCGCCGAAGTAGGCTGCATTGTCTGAACCGTCTTTTTTGTTGGGTGTTGCCGTAAGCCCTAACTGAATGGCTGGCTTGAAATATTCCAAAATTTCTCGCCAACTACTTTCTTCGGATGCACTTCCGCGGTGACACTCATCAACGATGACAAGGTCGAAGTAGTTGGGGGGGTACCTGACGAAAATTGTCGGCGAATGTTTTTCCGCTTCCGCCATCTTCGCGCCCCTTCAATTGCTGATAAAGGCCAAAGTAAATGCAGTGGCTGGAGTCGATCTCTCCGCCTTGAATTTTTGTTTGGATTTTTTCAAAGGGTGCGAAGTCCCCGACGATGGTCTGATCAACCAACTGATTACGGTCCGCAAGATAGAGGACATTTCTGACAATCCCGGCGCAACGAAGTCGCCAAACGATCTGAAATGCCGTGTAGGTCTTGCCGGTTCCCGTGGCCATGACAAGAAGTGCTCGCCGTCTCTTGTCGGCGACAATGGCATTGACCACGCGATTGATGGCCACCATCTGGTAGTAGCGAGGAACTTTGCCGTCTTCGCTCGTGTAATACTGAGCGTCGGCCATTGCATCTTCTCGATCGACAGGGACGCCACGAGCTTCGCACCACATCTTCCAGAGTGTTTCTGGCGAGGGGAAGGCAGTCATTGCCAACTCCCTCTGTTTGCCTGTTTTAAGGTTGAACTCGATAAATTTTTCGCCTGCTGATGCATAGGCAAAAGGAATGTCCAACATCTTGGCGTAAGTAATGGCTTGATCGATGCCATCTTCTGCCGATTTGGAAGCCTTCTTTGCTTCAACCACTGCTAATGGGCAGTTGACGTTCCGACAAAGGAGATAATCAGGCTTATTTCTGCCGGTGGGTTTGACTTTCAACGCAATGTTTTTTTCCGGGACGATACGAAAGCGATCGCTTCGCAGCGAATACTCCATCCAGATCATTGACGAAGACCAACCGGCAGCCTTAAGTGCAGGGGTAATGCGTCGTTCTTTGGTGTCTTCTTCTGTTTCAAGGTCAATGTGTTTCGTCATGCTTGCGCTCCCGGTGCCTCAGATTCCCTCAGGTATTTGTAGATTGTCGTGCGTCCAATCTTGAGATTCTTGGCAACACGGGAAATGGGAACCCCCATCGCAATCTTTTCTTTGGCCTGAGCGATCAGGTCGGAGCTGATCGGTGCTCGTCCTTTATAAACGCCTCGAGTTTTGGCGATGGCAATTCCTTCAGCTTGACGTTCACGGATGAGCGAACGTTCGGACTCAGCGACGGCACCCATCATTGATAGGAGCAGTTTCGCGATGGGAGATTGATCACCTGTGGGGTCTAAAGAAATATTTTCCTTGAGGAAGTGCACCGCCACGCCTTTCTTCTGAAGAGACTCAGTTACTTCCAAAAGATCCTTGAGGTTGCGAGCCAGACGATCCATGCTGGCGACGTAGAGATGATCCCCATCGCGGACGTAGTCCATCATGTCCTGAAACCCTGGTCTGTCAATGTTCTTGCCTGACAATTTGTCGGTGAAGATACGGTCAGGGGCAATGAGCTTGAATGCCTCAAGCTGACGATCAAGATTCTGATCTTGACTGCTGACTCTGGCGTAAGCAACTTTAGCGGCAGCGGCCATAGGCGACCTCGTGAATACTGTGTTCGATAAAGGTGTCTTTAGAACAGGAATGTTCAAATATCCAAGGATTGTAGTTCTGATGGACATTTGATGGGAGGTTTGTGCTTGTTCGTTTCAGGTGTATTCCAAAAGAGCAGTTTCTCCGGCCTTAATTGCAGCCAGCAGGTGAGCAAGTCGGTAAGTTCTGGCAGTGAAACCAGCTAAACAAGCCGCCCTTGTCACGGCTGATGCCATCCATGTCTTACCGCAGCCGGTTTTCCCGGTGATGATGAGGTTTTGGTGGTGCCGGATCCAGTCACAACTGGCCAGCTGGGCAATGAATGCCTTATCCAGACACCTGACGGGGTCATAGTCAACGTCACTGAAGCAGGCATCGACGTAGCGAATTTGGGCATCCTGAATGCGACGCTTGAGCGCTTTATCTTCACGGCGGACGATTTCAGCTCTCAAGAGGGTTTCGATCCATTGAGCGTGTGTCAGGGCGGCTGTTGCGGGATCCTTGTCCAGTTCCCAGGCATGCTCACAGACACTGCTCATGCGCAACCGCTTAAACAGCGGCTTCAAATCAATAAATGACGTAGTCATCTCTGTTCCTTATTCATAGTTATTGCGGATGTTTTCGTGCCGGATGTCAACCGGCTCTGCTTCTTTGACAAAGAGACTGCGGTTAGTAGCCGCAGCAACGCTGTACTTTTCACTGAGCAGCTTTATGTAGCGGTAGCTCACGACATCGTCTTCCAGAGCTTGCGCTACGGCTTTGCGCAGAATGGCCGGCGTGTAGGTTTTGGTAAGCCTCAGAAGTGCGCAACAAGTGCGGCTGCCGGGAAATTTGCCCTGTTTGTCCTGCAGCACAGAGACAAGCCGATCTGCCAAGGCTTCGGATAATCCTTTTTGGATGAAAATCTTTATCCAGTCAGCCGGAGTCTTTCGATAACTCTTTTCTGCCGCAGTCAGGTGTTCTTCAAGAATGTGTGTTTTCTCACCGTGCTGATTCGTGCAGCGAATGTGCCGCCCCAGCATTTGATTGCTGTCCGGATCGTAAATCTCGACAGTGTTACTGCAGATGCGCACAGCAACTTTTTTATGCGCATAGGCGGCAGGAACGCTGTAGCGGTGCCCGGCATCAGAAGAGATACGAATGCAGTGTGCCTTGTCAGCAACGAGCAAGCGCCATTGCCCCAGTTCGTAGCGCAACGGCGGCAGAGCCCGCATACAGGATCGTTCTTCTTCCTCATATTTCTGGAGGCGTGATCCGGTTGAGCCTTTGGATCTGAACGGCTGGGCATTGATTTCATCAATGCGCCTGCGAATCAGGCTGTTAAGCGTATCGATATCCGGAGCCAGAATATGCGGCTGGTGCAGAGTCAGTTGAGCGATGATCCATCGCTCAACATCCCCGGCAGCGGCTTCTACCCGATTCTTCTGTTTGGGGCTTGCCGGCCGGCAAGCCCATGGTTGCATTGAGTAGTAAGCGCAGACTGAGCGCACTGCCGGCTGGATGTCAGGCTCATGCCAGTGAGCTCTTTGAACCAGGGCTCGGGCATTGTCCATGACCAGGACCTGGGGAGAGCCTCCGAAGTATTCCAAGGCTGAGATGACGCCGTCGAGCCAACTGGCTTGTGTTTCATCCTGGTAAGCCTTGCAGAAAATCAAACAACTGAATGGCAATGTCGCTACAAAGAGCCTCGATTTGTGGATCTCTCCATAGGAGTCAACCCAGGGAATGTCATCACCGACAAAGTCGATTTCCATTCTCTCGCCGGGCAAGCGTTGTGTGTTGCCTTCGATACGGAAAATGCCGTTGGCCTGCTTCCACTCGTTGTAGCGTCTGCAATATGACGCGTAAGTGTAGGTTTCCCCTTCAGCCTGCTTTTCGTACTCAGCGAAAAGCATTTGAAGTGTGACTTTTTTTCGTTTGAGAAGGCTGTGAACCTGTTCCCAGTCCGGATCAACACGTACTTTGCCTGTCGGCGGATAGAAGATCTTTTGAAGGTCTTCATCATCCAGCCCGCAAAGTTCTTGAGTAGACAAACCGGAATTGACTGCCGCCGTCCTGATGCGGCCTGCTGCGGTTTTGGAGATATGAAGCCATGCTTCAATCTCACGATAGGACATGTTTTCATCAAGGGCCTGCAAGACAGCCCTGATGTGCTCAGTTTGATGCTTTTGCATAAAGCCTCCTGTAGGTTAACAAGAGCACTTTTTGTTTAGCGTCAATCATTAGCGGACGGAAGGTGTGTACCTGTGTCCCAATGGTTAAGAATCAGTGTCCCAGTAGATAAGAATCAAAAATTTAGGCTTCTGTCCCAATCTTTAAGAAACCCCCGTCCCAGTGTTTGAGAAGCGCCGTGCCAATAAATAAGAAAAGCCAGATCCTCAGCTTCGAGCGAACTGGCCAAGAGGACATCACATAAAACTTCTCTTTGCCGATCGACGACAGCTTCCACATTCTGCCCCTGCAGATACTTCCATACAGGATATGAAACACTCTTGAAGACTTGAGCTTGCCGGATCCGGTTCCAGCACTGCTGAATATCAATGTTCTCGGTTATGGTTGAATCTTTCATTGGTTTGTCCTAAAAAGAAGCCCATCGTTTCTCAGGCGATTTGCTTGAGAAACGATGAGCGTTGAGTTAGAGAGCATCCGGAAATCCGCTTGGTCCCATACGGACCAAAACATCGTTCCAATCGATGCCCTTTTCCGCCTTTGGTATGTCCAAAGGCACCGCCTCGATGGCAGCTTCAATTCCTTGGACTTGAAGCCGACGGCACAATCCCTGCGCCGATCGTTCTCCCGTGCAACTGCGGTCTTTATCCGAGAAGATCAGAACGCGCTTGACACCGGAGGGAATCACAACCTGTTGCAGTCCCGTCGCACAGATGCACGACCACGTTGGCAATCCCGTAGCAAGCGCCACGGAAAGCGCCGTCTCGATGCCTTCAGCCACGGCCAAAACCTCTTGCGGTTCACCGAAGTGAATAGCGCATCCGGAAATGGTTCTGCCTTCCGGCAATCGCATAAGGCGCTTTGGAGTCGACACCTCGGCTTTCAGACCATCCGGCGTCAGCAGCGTGCGATGCAGCGTCACCAACTGTCCGGTAACGTCTCTCACCGCTGCAAGCATGGCCGGGTACCAGCGACGGCTTTCTCGGTCAAAACTGCGCTCCTCAAATCGAAGATCACGCAGAATCGACTCATCCAGACCATCAATGGCACGATGCTGCAGATATCTCTGCATCGGCTTTTGCCGCTCATCCATCGGTGAATACTTCAGCGCCCGAAGCCAGTGTTCTCGAATGCTTCGCGCAAGCTCACCGTTGAAGTACGCCTTCTCGCTTGCGAAAAGCTCCTCGCGTGCTCTTGAAGCAAGGTGCTTGACGCACCAGACGTACCGATAACGACAAGCACCGCCGAAACGTCGAACACGCTCTCTGGCCACAAGCACGATCTCAACCCGCTCATGCGGCTTGATGCCGGCCTCAGCCAAAGCCGTTTTCAGCGCTCGTGTTCCGAGCTCTCGAACCGATTTGGAGATCTCGTCGTCAATCTCGACGACAAAACCTTCAAACGCTTTCGGGCATCGCTTTTCAGACATCCCCATGAAGAGAATGTGCCCGCGGTATACGCGATTGAGCGTCCTGCGTTCGAGCACTTCTTCCCCGTACCGAGGTTGAAGCCCCAACACACTCGCCACCCGAGACAACGTGTACGCAAAGCTCCAGTCATGCAGCCACTGAAGCGCAGCAAAACCGTCTCGGAAATTTCCACAGGTATTGCACACGCACGAGCCCGCTTCCCGATAGTCTTCGAAAAGTCGGAAACCGTCCTTTCCTCCGTGCACGGGACACGGAACATGTTTTCCCGGCCGCTGCATCGCCACTTTAAAGGTCGGTGCAAGCGCACAGAAAATCGCGTCCCAGTGTCCTCTGGCCGCCTCACGAACAGTCGTAACGTCAAGTTGATAGGCCATTGCGCCCTCCTGATGAAATGAAGGAAACCCTCCTTCCCCCGAAGGGAAAGTCAGCTCCCCTTCGGGTTGATGAAAGTGAATTTCTCCTCACAAGAGGATTTTTTTGGCAAAGCCGAAAAGCACCTGCTGCAGATCTTCGACGGAGTCGATATGCGCACTGTCAATCGACAAATTCTTGAGGTCGTCGCAGTCGCCGATCTGAATGCCCAGCACATAGATGCCGGCCTTCTTCAGCTCCTCGATCACCCTCTCGATTGCCGGAGCGCGTACTCGCCCGTCGGTAATCAGCATCAATGCCTTCTTGCTTTGTCTACACGCGGCTAATGCCCAACCTCCTGCCTGCAAAGCCTGCAGCAGCGGAGTTCCACCCCAACTTGTAATGCAGCCGATCTGTCCGGGTGTGACTCTTGCAAGCCGTTCTCCGTGTTTAATCACGGTGCACACGGCATGTTTCGCTCGCCCGCAAGCGGCTCCCGGAAAGACCGTCAGCGCCGGATTGACGCCTCGGATGCCTTCAAGTCCCTGCACAAGACCGAGACTTGCGCGTACCGCAAGATCTCCGCCCTTTACGCCCATGCTGCCGCTCATGTCCAAGAGCACATGAACCGCCGCATCGGGAGCTTGTCGATCCGCTCGCGCCTGAAAGACACGAGCATCCGACACAACCAGCCTGCACAGATGCGAAGCCGAAAATCGACGTCCTCGATCGGTGATGCGCAAACCGCTTCTGGTTTTGGCCTGAACCAAACCGCGCAGAGCCAACCGCAAAGACACCGAATCCTTGCGAGCCAGACACAGTCGTTCAAGCCCAAAGGCTTCATCTCTGGCCACCGGACGTATCCGACCCGACACGTCAATCGATAAACCACCCGTACACTCATCGGACTGAACCCGCTTGAATGCATTGGAGAGATCCATCGGATTGACTACCGGTTCGTGACTGCGCCGCAGCAGACGCTGCAGTGACGTCTCGGACTGTCCATGAGATTTCTCTTGGGACGACTCCGGCGGCATATCCTCGTCACGAGCTTCCTGTGAAGCCGCCTCTTGTGTCTTTTGAAGACATGAGTTCTGCTCCTTGGAAGCTTCAGACTTCAAAAGCTGAATGATTCGCTTTCGAATCGCCGCCACATCGACCGTGCTCTTGGCGTTTTCGACTTCAAGCGCAAGCGACGTGAGCTTTGCCGTCAGTTCCCTGCCGAAAGACTCCTGCATACGGCTTTGGAGCTTGTTAGCAAGTTCCGTGAGCCATTTGCGGCAAAGGAGTTTTTCCTCGGAAACGACCAGAAGAAAAAGCGGCAGCAGCGTTCGTTCGTCAAACTTCTCACAGCGGACAAGTTCCTGAACTTTGCCTGTATGCGCCTTTTCAAAAAGACCTTCGGCTCCCGGATACAGCCGCCCCATCTCCGCCTCGATCCGAGTATCTTCGAGGGCATTGTCAATCGCGCGCTCCAGTTGGGTGCACTTTTGACCGACTGCCTTGAAGTTCGTCAGCCTGACGTGCCCGGCTTCGTGACAGAGGATGCCGAGCGTTGAGAGCTCGTCATCTTCCGTCACGTTCTCAGGAACCGGCATCCAGATCGTCTTGCCGTCCGTTGATGGCACCTGACCGCCGATTTCAACCGCCACGCCGCATAAACGGCCGAGCGCCGCCGCCACAATGGGCAAACTGCGTTCGAACACGGATTTCGGCTGCGTGCTTCGCTGTGTTTTCATGGGATTCTCCAAAAAAGAAATCCCGCAAAAGCACACTCCTTCCCCACGCAGGGCAATGAAGATGCCCTTGCGGGAGAAAAAGACAAACCAAGAAAAAGGCCTGTCCGGTTAGAAATAAAGCCCGTCACCCACATCAACGGCAGGAACCGTTACGGGTGTGAATGGCTCCGAACCCTCGTGCCAAAGAGCGGTTTGAGAATCCGAGGACTTCTCGTCACCGTTGGTCTCATACTTCGTCTCCGTCGGAGTTGACGTCGTGCTTGCGCTCGATATCTTTCCTTGGGAAAACGGCTTGTCAAAAAACTCCTCAAGTTCCTTGAAGAGATCTTGCTGCTCGTTGCCGTCCTTTGAAAAGCCCCGTGGATCAAGGCTTTCAGAGGCATCGTTCACCGAGCCGGATTCGTCACTTTCGTTTGAACCCCCAAGTGCCAAGTGCGGGTTGGCGTCCGTTTGCGGCATTTCAAGTTCAGGCAGGACTTCGTCACGAGAACTCGCCTGCTCCTCTGCCGGAAATGCCGCTGCGGCATACGCCGGATCGTTGATGACCTCTTCCAAAAGAGTCGCGTCGCCCAAGGTTTTCACCAGCGCGGCAAGCTTCCAGAAGGGTTCTCCGGAGAAATAACCTTCGGAGGGCATCTCGCAGACGACCTTGTCGATAAACGCAATCAACGGCAGGATGCTGGAACTTAAAAAGGCCAGTCCCTGCAGCTTTTGACGGATCTTCAAAACCGCATTGACGGTCTTGCGATTGGCGCGACTCTTCCCAAGGAAGCTTTCCTTGAAAAAAGTTCTGGCCGTTCGAGTGACGCTTGCGATGAGCTCGGAAGCAAGTCCCCCGATGCTCTTTGCCAAGTCCGCCGCTTTCTGCTCGGAAACGGGCTGCAGACGAAAACTTTCGTATCCGGCGCTGATGCGTTCGGAAACGGCGTTGACGTCCAGTTTGCCCTCCATGATTTCTCTGGAAAAGGTCGGGTTTTTATCGGCCCATTCCTTGACCAGCGTGTCGTACCGACTCAGGAAATTGGCTTTTTCCATCGAATAACGCTCAACGAGCGCGTCCAAAGCCTTGAACACCTCGCCGATCCGCTCCTCCGGAATCGCCCACCCTGACAGATACTTCACGCCGCAGCCCTCAAGAAGCACTTCGGCCTTATGCTTGATGCGATCAAAGACGCGCAGATGCTGCGTATCGATGATTGCCTTAAGCCCTAAAGACTTGGCGACTTCCTTGGGCGGAAGCTGACCACCCGTGCCGATGGCGAAGTCTCCTTCGTGCATCGCACGTGTTCCGGTCCACTGCGTAAAACGCGGAACAATGACGACGATTCGTCCGATAATGTCCGGATTCGTCACCGCTGCAGCATTCGTTTGCTGAGTCATTTCTTTTCTCCATCCCGAAAGGGGAAGAGCAAATGACTCGTTCCCTAACGGGAAGTGAGTTTTCACTCTTCCCGCTTGGGAAAAACAAAGTTGTTAGAACCACATGGCTTCGCTGCTTGAGTTTCTTTCGAGCGCCGCTTCAAGCTCCTCGTCTTGGAAATCCTTCGGAAGCGGACTGTGCGTCAACCGCACAAGCCAGTTCTCCGAACTCTTTCCTCGAAAAGCCTCCAGCTCGCTTTCCGGGATGCCTCTGTTGAGCAAAAAATCCCTGTAGTTCACCGTGCCGCGTGTCACGCGCTTGGTCAGCGCAATGCCGGCAAAGTCCGCATGCAGAAATTCCCCCATCATCTCTGTGAGTTCATCCCTGCAACGATTCTTGATTGCGGCGTACGTTTCGATCTGCTTTTGCAGAGCGTCCGCCGCTTCCTGCGCTGCCGCATAGTCAGCCGCACACTGATTCCAACGGGCGATTTCCACATCCCCTTTGGGCACGTAGACATCCCGCGTCGGATCCTTCGCAGGCTCCTTGCGTTTTGCCACAAACCGATCAAAGAACTCGCGTCCCTTGCTGCGGATTTCGGCAATCAGCGCTTCGTCTCGCACGACTTCGAACTCGACGAGTTCCGTGTTCGTGCGGTCATAGAACACAAGCCAGCCGTGCTTTGCGCCGCACACCATCAGCTGATGCTGAAGCTGTATGCGATAGAGCCGTCCGGCAGTGCTCTCAAGCCCCTTTTTTCGAACATCCGCAAGCGTCGATTCACTCGGACATTTGATTTCCACGGGCTCCATTGCGGAAGTGAGTCCATCAAAGGAGGCTCTGAAAAGAGCATCCTCGTCAAACTCTCCGCAGACGGGCATCACGACTTCCAGGTGTTTGAGCTCAAAGAGCTGCCGCACCTCGTCTTCGTGTTCGATGCCAAAGCGCACCAAAGGGTTTGAGGATAGATCCGCGAACAGCGCCCGTCCGACCTTCTCGCACCACAGTCGCCACGGCGTCATGTAAGGATTGAGTCCCAAAATCGCTGCGCTTTCGGTGGCCGTAATGCCGCTTCGCCTCCAATCAAGCCACGCCTGACTGCGCTGCTCAAGTTCAAGCAAACGCATGATCGGCCTCCTTACCAATTGACTCCGGTTCAACATCGTCAACGACGTCGGCCGGATTGATTGGCTCAAGAGCAAGTCTCTGCATACGCAGCTTTTCCTCGGCATAGAGACGGTCTTCACCCTCGAGCTTGGCTTCCACCCACTTGGCTGTGCGCTCCCAACCGTTGGGCTGGCTGTGCGCAAACGTCATGAGCTTGGCAAGCATCTCGTCGAGCTTTTCTCGTTCAAGCGCAAGTTTCGGCACGCTCGATTGAGCAACTGCCGGCTGCTGAGCTTGAGGCTGAGTATGCCCTGCGGCAACCACGCCGGAGAGATCCTCGGCGAAGTCCTCGCCTTCGTCGTAGAGTCCCGTCAGACTGAAAGCCAGACGAGCGCACTGGATGAAAGCGCGGGTTCGAAGCATCCTCCTTGGCCACTTGCGCCAAACAGGGCTCTTGTCGTTGAAGCACTCGACCATGAACTCCTGGATCACGATCGGTTCGTCAACGCCTTTGAGCCGCATGGCGCATTCGACAAATTCGGGAAGTTCCTGAGCGCACCCGGAAACCTTGACCGTATTGCTCGAAAAGGCAAACGTCACGCCGTTGAAGTCCTTCTGACTGCGGACGATCTTCGCCCAGCCGTCAAGACTCACAACGGGAACAATGTCACCGCTCTTGCCGCGAAACGCATAGATTTCACGATTGAAGGGATTCAAGCCAAAGTTCTCACAGACCAAGAGAAGAACCATGAGCTCTTCGTTGCTGGGCTGCCGTCCGTCGGCCTGCTTGAAGACCTGAGTTGTCAGACACCTGAGCAGGCGGTTCGGTTCAACGCCGAATTTGCCTGCCAGACGAGCAATCAGTCCCTGGGTTTGCGCCTTGGCGCCGGAAATGTCGCGACTTTCCATGATGAGTGTTTCCTTGTTTGGTGGTTTCAAAAAAGAAAACCGCCTTCAGGAGACACTCCTCCCGCATAGGGACTTGTATTTCCCTACGACGGGTGTTGAGGATTGAACGTTTATTTCTTGGCGCCGGTCGCTGACCACGCGTCACCGAAAATTGTGCGGCAAAGCCCCACAATGGCCTGACTTTCCTCGGGTTCGGCTCGTATCAGAAGTGCTCGCCGCAGTCCGTATTCAAGTGAATTGGGAGAGTTGCGGAAATCCTGAGCGATCTGAGCCCAGCGCACCAGCGTGCGCGTGGAAAGCGTCAAAGACAATCGGCCTTCGGTAAAAAGCTTTCGAATCTCATTGGCCAACTGCACCATGCCGCCCAGCACGGGCTTCATGGCCGGAGTCAACTGACTCAAAAGCTCTTCTTCGACCTTGGCGTCCTGATACGGCACTTCCAGATAACGGAAGCGGTCCAGAAACGCCAGGTTTTGCTGCTGAACGCCTGCGTAGCGCCCGGAGTCGTCACCGTTGCCGCATGAGTTGGCCGTGCAGATGACACGGAACATCGGATGCGGACGAATGATTTCTCCTGCGTTTTCGGCAAGCACAAGCGGACGACCTTCAAGAACGTCATTGAGTCCGGCGAGTTCCCCGGCATCGGCCAGATCAACTTCGTTGAGAACCAAGACGTGCCCAAAACGCATGGCAGCTGCCAGCGGGCCGTACTGAAATCTCATCTGCGGTGCTTCACCCACGGCGTTTGCCGAGAAAGTGAAGTGCCCGATGAGCTGCGCGAATTCAAACCGAGCGTTCAGCGTAAGCGAAGACACGGGCCAGTTCAGTCGAGCACAAGTCTCGAGAACGGCACTTGTTTTTCCGCTGCCGGTGGGGCCGGTAATGAAAAGCGCGTCGTTGTTGGGTTTGCGAAGAAACCCGAGAAGATCCCGAAGCACCTCGCGCCTGAAAACATAGTTCTCGTGGGCAACAGGCACGGCAGGATTCTTGTCGTCGGAGAAGCCGAGAATCTGAAGCGACTTCGGCATCTGGATTTTCTTTTCGCCGTCGTAGACGTTCGAAAAGACATCGGCACCGAAATATTTGAATTCCGGTGAAAGTGCATTTTCGTGATGCATCGTTTGAGCTCCTAAAAAAGGGAGCTCACACCCCACTTCGGGAAGAGAACTCCCGAAGTGGGTTATCAGCTGGTCTTGATGAGTCGCTCAGCGGGCGACCTGCTTGCAGCCATCTGCAGGAAAAGGCTGTCAATCTCGCTTTAACGTGTGAGACAGAACCACGGCAGCGAACTGCATTTTTCAGAACAAGGATACCCGCTAAATCGTTGCAAAACCTACTATTTTTTCGTCGTATCCGTCTGTTTTTTATAAGGCCTGCAAGCAGTTGGAAAAGTATGCTTCAAAGCATATTCACTCTTGGGGAACACTCATGGATC
The DNA here is from genome assembly GCF_928721995.1 of Duodenibacillus massiliensis. Lineage (NCBI taxonomy): Bacteria > Pseudomonadati > Pseudomonadota > Betaproteobacteria > Burkholderiales > Sutterellaceae > Duodenibacillus > Duodenibacillus massiliensis. The sequence goes on along the minus strand of NZ_OV788642.1, from coordinate 1,677,831 downwards.
TCGAAGCACAGAAGGAAGAAACAGACGCCATTCCCGTCATCAAAGTCGTGAAGCGTCAAAAATCCGCCGATTTTTCTAAGGGCGCACGCCTTGAAGAGATTCAGCTCAGAACTAATGCCGTGCAGATTGTCTTTGAACACACCTACAGCCGTGCGGACAACACGCTCTTTGCCGTCACCAAGCAACTGCGCCGCCAAGGCCGAATAGCCGCCGCCAAAGCAATGGAAAAGACCCTCACGGAAATGTTCGACACGTTTTCAAGCGAGCTCTCGGAAGCTCTTGAGGCCGTCCGGAAAACCTTCGAGGAACAGGTTCCCGCCTCCAAGCGCAACATTGTCTACAACCATGTCCGAACGCTGTCCGTACCGGCAAGTAGTGGCTATGCATCCCGCTTAATCAATATCACCCTGCAGTTAGACACACTAGCAAGCACTATCGACGGCCTTGAGATCAACAACGTACTTAGTCCTGACCTTGCGGATCAGACCACGCAGTCCTGGATCAAACGTTACCGCCGATTCACCAGCGCCATCCAAGCTCTTCGCGCCGCGGAATCCAAAAAGAATTCCGATTCGTCTGTCCAAACAAAGTAGGAAGCGGCCAGGAAATGCCCCTCAAAGGCATTCCCTGGCACGCTCACAACTCTTTCTGCAAGCCCGCAACAAGCCACCCGGGCAATACAGCCAACACGCATACAACCGCCATCACCCCGTACAACGGTAGCTTTACGGGGCACAGCAACAGCACGACGGCCGCTATCGCCGTCCATTTGAGCAACGCAACCTTGGAAGCAATTCGATAAGGCGACGTGAATGTGAACATCTGGCGATTGAACTCTCGCTGAAGCAGGCCGACGATCAAAACAGCCACAGCCAAAGGTAGGCAGAAACACCCCCACCGTAGCACCACAGCCAAACGAACAAACCAAACATACACAAGCCCGAATCCGTTGATGACGCAGCCGGCCAGAAAACGATCGGCCTGTTCGCCCAGTTCCCGCAACGGATCGTTCTCCCGGTAATCGAAAAAAACTGCCTGAATGCAAGCATCCTGCAATGCATTCAACTGTAATTCGTCCCACCACCGACTCGCCAAAGCCAACGGCCATTCACCAAAAAGAGCGTACGCCGCCTCGACTTCTGCCTTGGCAATTCCGGCAACTTCCTCTCCCGACCAATACGCCGTCGCTCCAAACAGAATTGATACTGCAAAAATCAACAGCCAACTCTTGAAGACTAAGGAGCCTGTTGAATCTTTCGACTTCATGCTTCACCTCTGTAGTCTTCCGCACGCGGCAACAACAGCGGAACACGGCCTTTGATGACGTGTCCTCCTGCCACGAAGGCAAAAAACTCTCGGGTCGGCAACCCTCCCAACAGAAACGACGGGACAAGCTCTGTTTCCTGTTCGACTTGACGCTCGCCCATGCTGGCACCGACTGCAGGCAACTGTTGCGACCCGACACTGACATCGTGCGAAAGCATCGTCGTGGCGACAGTCGTCTTCGAAGTCCTATCCTTCACGAAGGCGGCCGTGTCGGGATCGTTGCACCTGAGTGCGACAAGCGTGCCCGTATTGGCAAGAACACAGCCCGCTTCGGCTTGCCCTCCCAGCTTGGCCACGAAGTCGGAAATGGTCTGAGTGGCGACCGTGATGATGAGCCCGGCGCCGCGTCCCTTGTTGAGCATCTGAATGAGCGGCTCACAACAAACTTCTGCGGCTTCGTCAACAAACAACCGAATTTTTCCCGTGACATCGGCAAAGTTGTATTTCGCCCCCGCCACCGCCCGAATATCCGCCAGAAGCATCGTGCCGACCGCACGTGCCAAAGAGGAGTCCGTCAAGGCATCAAGTCCGATGTAAACAACCTTGTTCTGAGCAATCAAGTCTCGAACGTTCGAAAAGCCCTGCCCGCCCAACTTGTCGGCCCTCGGAGAAAACAAGCCTTGGAGACTTTCGCCGGCCATTTTTGCCAAAAGCTGATAGGTGGCCAGAGTTCGCTTCATGATCATCTCATCGTCGAGATCGGCCACAAAAATCACTTGATCCACGTCGGCCGAATGCCGCGACGCAGCAACGTATCGCCGCTTCAGTTCTTCGTACCTAGCATCGATGTCGTCGTCGGCAAGCAGGTCGTCGTCCAAAGCCAAGAAGGCCTGTAAAGCCCTCACGGCAAGTTCTTTTCGGTTCGTGTAGTACCGAAATAACGAGTAAAAAGTCGGCTTCTCCCCTGCGAGCTCCAACCCCAGGCAAAGCGCCGCAAGAACATTGCGTCCCATCTCCACAAAGGTCGCCCCGTCCCCGGTCGCCACGGGCTGCGCCTCGACGATTCGGCCAGCGACTTCACGCGATCGAGCAAAGTTAGCGAGCAAATCGATTGGCGTCGACAGTTCCGGATGCGCAACGTCGAAGCAAACGAACTCCCGGCCAGCCGTTGCGCACATCTCTCGCATGCTCTCCCGAAGCCCTCCATCGTTTTTCGGGTCAATCACAAAGATTGGCTCGCCCTTCAGCACAGACTCGTAAATGCTGAAGCACAGAAACTGCGTTTTCCCAGAGCCAGTGGTTCCCAGAACAAGAACGTGACCTTCAAGGTCTTTGGTTCTAACGTAGCACGGCGTCTCCTTGGCCAAGGAACGTAGAAAGACGTATCCCGCATCAAAGGCGATGCAGCTCTTGTAGGCATTCAATTGCTCAAATGAGCTTAGCGGATGCAGCAGCATTGTTCGAACGTTTCTTCGAATCCACTGCCCCTGCATCTGCTTCGTTTGCCTGCGATGGATATCCTCGTACCAATCGGTGGCCAGAATATCCTTGGCAGCCTGACACTGACTTTTCTGCCAAACAAAGCCTAGACCGAGGAAACTGAACCCCTGCCTCTGCCGAGCCTTCATATCCTTCTGAAAGTCTTTGAAGGTCACATAAGGCAGACTTTTTGTCGCAAGTAGGCCGGATTCGCGTTTAAGGCGAACGTACTTCGGCAGCATCGTCAAGCCAATCGACAACAAACCTGCAGCAATGATCCACAGCGGAAGCCGCAGAGACGGGAAGCCTTGTCCGGCCGCCAAATACCCGGCGCTGCTCAATCCAAGCGTTCCCAATTGCGTGGTCAAAACAGCAACGCTTCCTTCGGCCTTCGGAGCTCTTCGCATCGATTTCATTCTCGCCTCCTGTGACGTTATTCCGCTCACAGACTAGCGAGACATCTTCGAAAAAACCCCTTCAAAATTCGACGTATTCGCCTGAAATCACGCAGGTTTTTTCAGTCGGCATATGATCCAATGCCCGTTTTGCTCAAAGGTAAAGCCCGGAAGACTCGTTCTCATCTGCAACAACATCTCGAAGGTTGTCGTTTCGATGCGGTGTCGTTTTAAAACAGCTTCCACTTCATGAGAGTCGGCCCGAATCTGATCGTCCGAAATCTTCTGCACTGAGGCAAATAGTCGTCCCTTGCCTGCCAGCATTTGCCGTTGAATCGTTTCACACAAACGTTCAACAAATTGCTGACAAACCACGGCATCTGGCTTCTGGGGCCAGACTTCCTCAAGTTCAGACTCAGAAAGTCCGACTTTTTGCTGCTGTCGGTTTTCCTTCTGTTTTTTTACCTCCCCCGCAGCGTTCGTCAATGCCTGAGCCTCCTTGTCAGCTTTGGTGAAACCGCCGGCGGGAGCTCGGAAATCCATGGTCGTCGCCGCTTTTTCCTGCGGCTTCTCCTGTGCCGCCTCACACAATTCAAGCGCTTTCGGAGGGGCTTTGTTTCCGAACAAAAGGACGCCATCGTCAAGACGAAGGCAGTCGAAGCGTCGCGGCTCATCAAACTTCAAGCAGATTTGCCATGCGTACCTGTCCTGCTCCTGCTGAGAATCAGGCTTGGCAACCAGACAGCCGCCTTCGGCCAGAACGAGTACGAAACCAGGAATGGTGCCCGGCAAGTATCCGATTCCCTTCTCAGCCGCCCTCTGTCGAACCGAGAAAACCACTTCTTCGTTCAGCAGGAGAAAAACACCTTTCGTCGTGACGAAAACCAAAGAGTCCTTCGTGTTCACCTTCCAGTAACCCTGAGCAATGTTGTCCTTCATCGCTGCCAGCATCGGCGGGATCAGCGGCGAAGAGGCATGAACGTACTGTCCCAGCAGGTGACGCCGAATCTCGGCATCCTGCAAAATCGAGAACTCCTCAGCCTGACGCAGTATGTCACCCAAAGGTCCCTCGCCGAAGGCAACCGCTTCATCGAACATACGGAGCAACTTGGCGTGCGGATATGCGTCCAGATAACAGATCAGCTGCTGCGTGAAAATTCTTCCGTAGGCAAGCCTAAGCGATCGAATCTGATGCTTCTTATGCTGTCTTTCCGGAACCCAGGTCACGAAATACTCTTTGATCCCAAGGCGACTCAGCCACTGCATCAGGGATTCTTTTTCGGCCTCCCATTCATGATCGACCGCATCCACCACGCGCAAATCGAATACTTTGCCCAAGTCGTGAGTCAATGCGACGAGCGCAGCCGTCAGCAAAAACCGGTTTTTGTTGTGGTAGTTCTCCTCGAGCGTGTCACCGGTACGAACCGAATGCGACTTGGCCAGTTTGACCGCTGCGGCTGCGCACTCAAGCTGATGCACGAGGCAACCCCCTATGCCGGAGTGATGGTGAGCCTCGGAAGCAGGTATCAAATGAACAAGCTCTATCACTCTTTGCAGCACAGGCATGACCAACTCGTCGATCTGCTCCTTAGTCTGAGGAAGATCATCGAGCAGCGCATGCAATCGATCCGCATACCGATTGCAAATCTCCTGCAATGAACTCGCTGGAACGGTGGATAACACTTGCGGATACGTCGTACCTTCCAAGCGCTTATCTGTTTTGTCGGGAATATCCTCGTAGCGAAGAGTTACGAGAGAGCTCTCTTCCTTCTTCGGAGACTGCTTGGCAAACCACCACATCTCACTGCCCCTCCGTTTCTTGCCGAACCTGTTTAGCGTAGTTGCACAATGCTCGACTTACTGAGGCGAGTGTTCGGTTTAGACACCGCAGCCTCTTTAGTTTTTGTTCAATGAGCAACCCGGCGACGCGAGCCCATTCTGGTTCGGCATCAAAAACATGCGGATCCACCGTGTGCGTTTTCTTGTTGATCGTCACATGCTCGGACATCAGCACCACCTTGGCCTTTTCCTTCTTGCCAGAGCCCTTTCGACCCACGTAAGCAATGTACGAACGCCCCTTACCCGGCTCACTTTTCGTCTTGGCATTCGTCTTGGTGGATGCAATTCGCTGACGGATGCGTTCCCAAGCAAACGAAGGCGTCTTATAGCGCCGATCCAGTCGAATCCTCGGGCACAACCGTGAACGCTGACTCGTGTACATGTTTTTTCGCATCATCTGATAGAAGGGATCCGTCGCCTTCATTCCCCAAAGGAAATAGACCAGCCGAATTCGCTGAATGCTTGAATACATTCGCTCGATCTCCTCGCTGACGACCGCCTGAAGATCCTCTTCCGAGAAAGAAATCCGATCTTGCTGTTCCCCAATGGCAGCCAAATACAGCTGCTCTGAAGTGTATGAAGTCACCTACTCTTCACTCCGCATAAAACTATTTTTTGCGGTGAGAACATCGTCCTCACCGCTTCACTCTCCGGCCTCACACAAACGGTAGAGCTCGTCTTTCATCTGCCTGCCGAGCCAGTCCATCCAAGCCGCACTGCCAAGCACGCTCGGATCAATGCCTATGGCCCACACCGCGTGCACCACCGCATAAGGAATCAACGCCAGAGCGTCCAAAGTCTCAAATCCGTCATCCAAAGCGCGACACAGCAAGCGCATGCTCAGCTCCTTCACCGCCTGATGCTTCGCCGGACTAAGATAGAGACGCCGAACCGGCTTGAGACGCAGACTCCCCTGATAACGTCTCACCAGGCGACAGACACAGGCTTCCGCCTGCTCTTGCGGCAACACCATTCCAAGCAAGGTCTTGACTGTGGCGCGCGAGACTTGCGAGAGCATCATCCAAGCAAAAAACTCCACCTCTGGGGAATTTGCCTTTAGCGAATGTGACAACTTATTCACTTTTGGTCCACGCGGGGAAAGACCTCCGAGCAAACTGCAATCAAATTCGCAAAAAGTCTTGCGTCTAGGCCTGTTGCTACTCATTTCCTGAATGGCTTTTTTCCATGCCTGCCGGACTCGGATGCGAGACTCGTGATCCTTGTTCGGCTGCAGTCGAAGCGTCATCGGACACAAAGAGACCATGTGCCCCGCCGCTGACTCTCCGAAACCGCTTTCCGAAAGGGCTTGCGCCTGCCGCTTCGACAAGTCGGCGACATACCGGCAACAGGCAGCGGACTGGCGTGCGCACGCGGCCGCCAGAATCCAGAACCTTTTTTGAATCTCGAACTGAGCAGTCGTTCCGATCACGGTTTTTTCTCGACCCAAAGCGGCGGCCCTGAATATCGCGGCTTGAACCTCTTCGTCCGTCATGCCGGAGGGAAACTCAAACCGAAAAACTCCCACGGGCCGGCTCAGCCACTTGATGCGATCTCTTGGCACGCTTGCCAAAATCCGCTCGATGGCGTCCGGGTATTCCACCGTCAGGCTACGATCATGCATTTCCTGCACGGTCAAAAGATCCAAACACTGCTTTTCCGCCAAAACAGATGCAAACCACGGTGCTGAGGGAAGTTCTGCGAGCAAACTTGGCCTTGTGATGTCTGTTTGAGTCATAGCTTTGTCGATTTTTGAGCAAAAAAAAGTCCCTCCATCTCTTTAAAAGAGATTTTTTGTATACAAAAGATGAAGGGGAAGAAAATCGAACCGGACAGGATCCGGTCTTACCGCTTAGTCAAGTGGAGGTCGGTACGAATAGCAGAAGTCCGCCCAATCCTGAAGAATGTTTCTTTGCTGCTCGGGGAAGTCCTCGCGATCATATGCACCGCCGTACATGTCCTTTGTGTAGTGATGCATGCATCTCTCCACGGCAACGTTGTCGTACCGCTTCCAGTTCCCAAGCTTGTCGCTACGTGTCCATGACTTAAAAGTTGCTCGGAATCCATGCGGCGTCGGTGCTCTGTCTTTGCCTGCAATTCTTGATTGCTCCGGATCGACCCAAGTCGGCATGCCGCGCTTTTTTCGGCGTCCGTTCATTGACGAAATGACCTTCGTCAATGCATTGCAGATCTTGTCGCCACGAGCAGTCGAAAAAACCCAAACAGCTTTTCTCTTACCTGACAGATATCGAGGCATGGACGCCAGGATCTGCATTGCCTGCTTTGAGAGGTAAACCACGTGGTCGCCGTTGCTTTGCACCTTCATGTCCGCTTTCGGACATCTCCAGATGCCTTTTTCGAAATCGATGTGATCCCACTGCATGTTGACGATCGGCTGAACGCGAGAAACCGTCAAGATCGCCACCTCCAAACACCGGGCGGTGGTGCCACCCACTTCCCGAAGTTCTGCCATGAACTCCGGCAGATCCGTGACAGGCAAAGCGGGCTGATGCCTAAGCGGCCCCTGTTGACGCCACCGGGCTTCTTTGACAAGCATTTGGAGCCGGTGAACTTTGGCGTAGCCGTCAGCGAGCAGTCCTTTTCTTTCCGCCCACATGAACGTTCCGCACACCCACGGCAACAGCGACTTTGCAGAGGATGCGTGCGCTCGGTAGAGCATGGTCAGGTGCTCCTCGAGCTGCTCAGCCGTGACCTTATCGACTGGAACGCCGATGAACGGCTTTAAATGGTTTTTGATGAGTCCCTCGAATTTCACTCGGGCTTTCCTATCCTCTGGCTTCCAACGAGGCACTGGCAGTTTCTCTTGAACTTCACGCCATTCAAGCATGAGGCGGGGAAGATCATGGACGCCATCGACAGCAGCGAATCCCGCTTTCCTTGTCTTGGACTCGGGAAGAGCCTCTCCCTTTTCCAAAGCAAGTAGCAACGTGAGGGCTTTCTGCTTAGCCTCCATCGGAGAAATTTCGTCGATCCCACCCAAGCTTCTTGTCACCTGCCGAGGTGAACGAGTACGAAAATAGAACTTTGCGCTATCTCCCGCAACGCGAAGACTAAGAGCACATTCCTTGTCCAGGACAATCCAATGAGTTTCGCCACCCTGTCTACGGAGGTCGTCAGACAAGCGGGTAAGTTCTGAAATGGTGAGCATTTTTTCTTCCTACAGTAACAACACTTCTTGCCCAGACGAGATCTGTTGTATTCGAGAATTTCGCCTCGAAAAAGCGTGTTGTATTTGATTTTAGAGGGGGGTCAGGGCCTGTTGCATTGCAACAAAAGCGCTGTTTTTGCTATAGGAAGTCTTTTTTTCTATTTGAAAAAAAATTTCCACCAACAGACGTAAGTCCTTGTTCTAAATGAAATTTTTCTTCTAGTAGATTTTTTCGGGCAACAAAAAAAGCAGCCCGAAGCTGCCTTTTTGTTGTTTGTGGTGCGCGATACTGGTTTCGAACCAGTGACCCCCGCCGTGTGAAGGCGATGCTCTACCACTGAGCTAACCGCGCATTGATCCAAACGAATCAAGACTGCGCATTGTACTGAGTTTTTCCGTCTTGTAAAGACTTGCGCGCAGAAATTTTTGCCGCTCAACACCGGTAAGCCCCCCCCCAAAGAGCTTCCCTCTCAAAGCATTCGCACCCACGGCATCTCGCGTAAAATCGCGTATTCTTTCATTTTTTGTCCCGAAAGCACCGTGTCTGAAACAACCCGCATTCTTGGCATTGACCCGGGATTAAACCGCACGGGCTTCGGCATCATTGACGCCGTCGGGGGCAAGCTCACCGTGGTGACGGCGGGCTGCATCCGCATCCCCGCGGGCGACTTAAGCGAGCGGCTCGGCACCATTTACCGCAGTCTCTCGCAGATTATTGAAGAAACAAAACCCACGGTCGCGGCAGCGGAAATTGTCTTTGTAAACATCAACCCCCGCTCCACACTGCTTCTCGGACAGGCCAGAGGCGCGGCGCTCACGTGTGCCGCCGTTCATAACCTCAGGGTGCACGAATTTACGCCCTCAGAAATCAAGCAGTCCGCGGTGGGAACGGGCCGCGCCACGAAGGAACAGGTTCAGATGATGATGGGCGAAATTCTCGGTATCCGGGGGCCGCTGCAGGCCGATGCCGCCGATGCCCTTGCGTGCGCCGTCACCTGCGCTCACACCCTAAGGCTTGCCGACGTGACCAAGCTTGGGAAACTGCAGTCAAGAACGGGAACCCGCAGCCTTAAGACGGCTTCAAGCCGCAGAAGCGCCTGGACGCAGCTCGCGCAAAACAGAAATAAGGAAAGCAAATGATCGGACGTATTGCCGGACGGCTTCTGGAAAAGAACCCGCCGATGATTCTGGTGGATGTGCACGGCGTGGGCTACGAAATCGCCGTGCCGATGTCAACCTTTTACAACCTCCCTGAGGTGGGCGCGGAAACGGTGCTTCTCACGCACTTTATCGTGCGCGAAGACGCCCAGCTTCTCTACGGGTTTCTTACCGCTGCTGAGCGCAGCGCCTTCCGGGAACTCATCAAGGTTTCCGGCATCGGCCCGAGAACGGCCCTCTCGGTACTCTCAGGGCTTTCGGTGGAGGCGCTTACCCAGGCCTTGACCGCGCAGGACAGCGCCATGCTCACGCGCATCCCCGGTATCGGCAAAAAGACCGCCGAGCGCCTTGTGCTGGAACTCAAAGGTAAGCTCGGTGCCGACTTCGGCGGAGCACTGACGCCTGCCGCGGGCAGCAAAGCCGACATTGTTTCGGCGCTTGTGGCTTTGGGCTACTCCGAGCGCGAAGCCGCCGCGGCCGCACGAAAGCTGCCCGAGGACATCTCTGTTTCCGACGGCATCCGCGAGGCGCTTCGCGGCATGGCAAAATAGTTAGTCTCTCAGAACCCCGATGCAGACCATGGATACGATCGAACGCGTGGTGTCCGCCGACAGCGCCAGTCCCAACGAGGACAACATTGACCGCGCGCTGCGCCCGACGCTTTTAAAAGACTACGTGGGCCAAAAAACCGTCTGCGATCAGCTGCAGATTTTCATTGCTGCCGCGAAAAAGCGTCATGAGCCCCTGGACCACCTCCTCGTGTTCGGACCGCCCGGGCTCGGGAAAACGACGCTTGCGCACATCGTTGCCAACGAAATGGGTGTGAACCTGAGGCAGACATCAGGGCCCGTTCTGGAGCGACCCGGAGACCTCGCCGCGATTCTCACAAACCTTGAGAAAAACGACGTCCTTTTTATCGATGAAATCCACCGGTTAAGCCCCGTGGTGGAAGAAATTCTGTATCCGGCGCTGGAAGACTTTCAGATCGACATCATGATCGGAGAGGGGCCGGCCGCGCGCTCCATCAAGCTTGACCTGCCGCCCTTTACCTTAATCGGCGCCACGACGCGCGCGGGGGCCCTCACCAATCCTCTGCGCGCCCGCTTCGGGATCGTGAGTCAGCTGCAGTTTTACGACGCAACTGATCTGCAGAAAATCGTGGAGCGAAGCTCAGGGCTACTTAACGTTCCGATTACGCCGGAAGGGGCAGCCGAAATTGCCTGCCGCTCCCGCGGCACGCCCCGCATCGCCAACCGGTTGCTGCGGCGCGTGCGCGACTACGCGCAGGTAAGGCACGACGGCAAAATCACGCAGGAAGTGGCCTCCGCAGCACTCAAAATGCTCGACGTCGATCCCATCGGACTCGATACGATCGACCGGCGCTTTATGCTCGCCATCATTGAAAAGTTTGCAGGGGGCCCGGTCGGCATCGACAACCTTGCCAGTGCCGTCGGGGAAGACCGTGAAACCCTTGAAGACGTGGTGGAGCCCTACCTCATTCAGCAGGGTCTGGTGCAGCGAACCGTCCGAGGCCGCATGGCAACGGCGCTTGCCTACCGCCATTTCGGTCTTGCGGCGCCGTCCACGCACCCCGCGGCGGCCGACCTTTTCGGCGACCTCGTCTGAGGCCTTACCTGTGGCCGTGCTCGCTTGCCCAGAGCGCGGCCTCAACGCGGGTGGTGAATTTGAGTTTTTTCAGAAGGTGCTTCACGTGCACTTTGACGGTGCCGTCAGAGATCGCAAGACGCTCGGAAATCAGGCGGTTGCTCATCCCGCTCGCGATGCATTTCAAAACCTCGAGTTCCCTCGGCGACAGCGTGGAGATATCGCGGTTTTCATCCATGTAAGGGACGTTTCTCAGAGAAAGCGCCAGGGCACTTGTGAGCGTATCGCTGATCACCATTTCCCCGGACAAAATCGCCTGCAGTTCACGGACAAACTCCTGCGCCGTGAGGCGCTTGGTGAGAAAGCCGTCAGCCTGCAGGCGGATTGCGGCCATGAGTTCAGGCTGACTGCCGTCGGCAATCATCATCACGCAGCGGCACTCGGGGCGCGTTGCTTTAATCCGTTGCAAAAGTTCCAGGCCGCCCGCCCCGGCATCGAGATCAATCAAGGCAAAATCAACGCCTTTTGCGTCAAGAACCGGGAGCACCTCCTGGGCCGTGCTCACCGTCACGCAGCCTCTGAAGGCGGGCATGGTGCGCACGACGTCCGCGAGTGCCTCGCGAAAAAGCGGACACAGATCGTAGATAAGCGCCTGAGAGCCCGTCTCAAGGGCGGCTTCTGACCGGGTTGTCATAAGCCACTGTCCTCTTACGCGTCGTAGCCCGTGACGGCCGCTTTCAAAAGCTCTGCCCCGAGCATGAAGTCATCAAGCTTCATGGCTTCGTGCGGGTTGTGTGAGCCGTTTTGATTGGCAACGAAAATCATCGCAACCGGCACGCCTGCGGCACCAATCACCGCTGCATCGTGCCCTGCGCCGCTTGCGATAAGCCGCACGGGCAACCCGATCGTCTTTGCGGTTGCCTCAAGCCGCTGCATCAGTTCCGGATTGACCGAAGCGGGGTCCGTAATGAGTTTCTTATCAAACTCAAACTTCACGCCGCGCGCTTTGCTCACAGCCTGCGCCGTTTCAAGAAGCTTTGCGTGGAACTTCTCCACGGTTTCGAGTTTGAGGCTTCGCATATCCACGGTAAAGGTCACTTCACCGGGAATCACAGAGATCGCGGCCGTGGGCGCTGTCTTTAAAACGCCCACCGTAAAGACGAGATCGTCGCCTGCGGCCAAAAATTCATCCCATGCCTTATCCATGCGGGAAAGAAAGTCCGCGCACGCCAAAACCGCATCGTGCCGGTAGGGCTTGTCAACTGCCCCGGAGTGCGCCGTTTCACCGATGATTTTCACCTGTTTATGGCGGATGTTGCCGCGGATACCAGTGACAATACCGGTTCGCACCGTCTCGGAACTCGTCAGCGTCGGCCCCTGCTCGATGTGAAGTTCCACAAAAGCCGCGATTTTCTTTAAGTCCATCAGGGGTTTTCCGGTCGTGAGTTTCTCCGGATCAAACCCGCATTCACGCATGTGCTCCCCAAGCGTTTTTTCCTTGGTACGGTCGGTGAGCGCCGTCACGTCCGGCGTGAGCTTACCGGTAAAGGCAAGCGACCCGATGTAGGACTTACCGTAAAAACTTGATTCCTCACAACGCATCATCAGAACCGTGAAGTCGCGCTTAGGGGTAAAGCCCGCCTTTTTCATGGCGCGCGCCGTGTAAAGCGCTGCGGTGATGCCGGCAAGACCGTCGTAGTTGCCGCCCTCGGGGACGCTGTCGGCGTGGCTGCCCGAAACAAAGGCAGGGAGCGTTCTGTCTTTTCCCGGGAGCGTCATCCAGATGTTGCCGGCCGGATCTTTCTTAATTTCCAGACCGAGGTCACGGCCGATTGCAGTGAGATAGTCAAGCGTTTTGGTTTCCACCGGGCCATACCCCTGACGGGTTACGCCGGGGCCGTCCTTACTCATGGCCCGCACATCGTCAAAAATTTTGGAGCAGAACTCCAACCCCTCAGTATCAACGGTCAGCATCATTTTTTACTCTTATGCAAAAGACGACAAAACTTTTTTCGAAAGATATACCCATTTAGGGGTGTGTCTTTTCTAATTCGAAAGCATTATTCACCTTTTGCATGCGCGTACACCCGATATTTCTGACACAAGTTTGACTCAAGTCGGTGCATCCCCGCAGAACTAACACTTAAGAGAAATCTCTCTGCGTCCGGCGCATTGGCCGAGTTCTAAAATAGTCCGAGTCAGGCGGTGCTGCAGGCGCCTCCCCAAGGGCTTTATTGAAAAGCTCAACCGTCGTCAGCAGATGTCACCGCATTCCTGTTATCACTAGGAGAAGTTCTCATGAGCATTTATCACGATCAACTGATCAGTATCCGCCGCCAGCTGCACCAGAACCCCGAAGAGGGTTGGTCAGAATTCACCACGACGGCCTTTTTGGTGAAGACCCTGCGCGGCTACGGCTACCAGGTGCTTCTGGGCCGCAACATCATTGATCCGGATGCCTGCCTGGGGCGTGAAATGTCGGTTGTGAAGGCCGGTATTGAACGTGCCCGCAAAAACGGCGTCAGTGAAGAGCTTCTTGCGGAAATGCAGGAACTCACCGGGTGCGTGGCCGTTTTGGACACGGGCCGCCCCGGCCCCACGCTTGCGCTGCGCTTTGACATTGACTGCATCCCTGTGACGGAAAGCACGGACGACAAGCACGTTCCCACACACTGCGGCTTTGCTTCCAAAAACCCGGGCTTCATGCACGCCTGCGGTCATGACGTGCACATGTCGATGGGCCTTGCGGTCTGCCACTGGCTCATGGACAACAAGGATAAGCTCAGCGGCAAAGTGAAGATTCTCTTCCAGCCTGCTGAAGAAGGCGTGAGGGGCGCCGCCGGCATGGCCGCAAGCGGCATTTTGGACGACTGCGACTACTTCCTCTCCTCGCACGTTGCAATGCTTGCGAAGTCGGGTGAACTCGCCACGAACCTCTATGGGTTCCTGTGCACCACGAAGTACGACGTCACCTTTAACGGCCGCGCCTCCCACGCGGGCGTGAGCCCCCAGGAAGGCCGCAACGCGCTTGCCGCTGCCGCCAACGCCACCGTTCAGATGCTGGGCATTTCCCGCCACGGCGGCGGCATGACCCGCATCAACATCGGTCAGCTCGTTGCCGGCGAAGGCCGCAACGTGATCCCCTCCAAGGCCGTCATGAAGCTTGAAGTGCGCGGCGAAACGATGGAAATCAACAACTACATGAGCGAACAGGTCACAAACATCGTCGAAGGCATCGCCAAGGGATTCTCGGTCACCTACGACATGCGCAAGATGGGTGAAGCCGTTGACCTCACCGCCGACCAGGAATTGATTGACATCCTCAACGAATCCGGCCGCGAAGTGGGTCTGAAGGTTCTTGATAAGCCCCTGAACTTCGGCGGCTCTGAAGACGCCACGATTCTTGCACGCCGTGTGCAGGCTCACGGCGGCAAGGCGGCCTTCTTCGTCTGGGGTTCAGATCGTCCGAGCGGACACCACAGTGCGCTCTTTGATATCCAGGAAAAGGATATGGCTCCTGCGTTTGACCTCTGGACGCATGTGCTGCCGAAGATCCTTAAGTAACAAGGCACGAAAAAGCCCGGGAGGTTTCTGAAAATCCCCCGGGCCGCCGTCTCTCACGTCCTGCCTTTCAACCGTAAGGCAGGACTTTTTCTGTTCCTCAGATACTGCCCTTTACCGTCGTGGACGAGCCGGTCTTAGGCTGCCAGCGCATCGCGCGGCGCTCAATGATGCCCACGATCCAGTCCAGAATCAGGGCAAAGACCGTGAGCACCAGAATACCCGCCATCACCGTGTTGATGTCAAAGACACCTTCGGCCTGAAGAATCAGGTAACCCACTCCTTCACTTGACCCCAGGTACTCGCCGATCACGGCACCCACAAAGGCCATGCCCACTGAGGTGTGAAGCGAAGAAAAGACCCAGCTCATGGCAGAGGGCAGATACACGTAACGCATGAGCTGCGAGCGGTCGGCTCCGAGCATCCGCGCCGACGCGAGCACGTTGGGATTCACCTCCCTCACACCCTGATAGACGTTAAAAAAGACGATAAAAAAGACAAGCGTCACGCCGAGCGCCACTTTGCTCGAGATTCCGAGGCCGAACCACACGGCAAAAATCGGCGCAAGAATCACGCGGGGCATGGAATTTAACCCCTTGATGAAGGGATCAGCGACGGCTGCGGCAAAAGGCGACAAAGCAAGCCACATCCCCACACCGCCCCCGGTCACGGTTCCGATCACAAAGGCAAGCAGCGTTTCAATGAGCGTTACCTGCAGATGGGGATAAATATCGGCGTTGGCGACAAACCAGTCCCAGATGCGCGTGAAAATAACCAGGGGCTCACCGAAAAAGAAGGCAGCCTGCGTGTCGTTGTCAAACACAAAGGGCGGAATAAGACCCGGTTTCGTGAGCGTCCACCAGACGATGAAAATAACGGCCAGAAGCGAAAACTGCCAGGCGCGCAGTTTGAGCGTGCGGCGTGCGGCGTGCATAACGGCATCCATTTTCTTTTTCTCCCTTTTCTCTTAACCCTGAAGCTGCCGCTTGTAGCCGCGCAGCACTTCTTCACGCAGAACCGACCAGATTGCGGTATGCAGTTCAATAAAGCGCGGCGTCACGCGGACTTCGGCCACGTCGCGCGGTCTCGGAAGGTCGATCACGAACTCGCCGATGGGGTGACTGCCCGGCCCCGCACTCATCACGATCACCCGGTCGCTCATCGAAATCGCTTCATCAAGGTCGTGCGTAATAAAGAGCACGGCCTTACGCTTGGCGCTCCAAAGCGTCAGAAGCTCGTTTTCCATCAGCTGCCGCGTCTGAATATCCAGAGCCGAAAACGACTCGTCCATCAAAATGATGTCCGGATCCATGATGAGGGTCTGCGCCATCGCCACACGCTTACGCATGCCGCCGGAGAGATGGTGGGGGTAACTTTCCTCAAAACCGGCAAGGCCCACGCGCTTAAGCCACTCCCGCGCCTGATCATGCGCCTTTTCCCGGGGCTCACCGCGGAAAATAAGACCGGCGGCGACGTTATCCAAAGCGCTCATCCAGGGCATGAGGCTGTCGGCCTGAAACATATAGCCCGCGCGTTTGTTAAGCCCCTCAAGGGGTTTGCCGAAAATCTTCACGGTCCCACAACTCGGCTGCAAAAGTCCCGCGCTCATATTTAAGAGCGTGGATTTGCCGCAGCCCGTGGGGCCCACGACGCTCACAAATTCCCCTTCGCCGATTGTGAGGTTGACGCCCTTTACAGCGGTGTACTGCGTGAGTTTTCCGCTGTCGTTGCTCACAAACGTACAGGCGATGTCACTGAGTTCAATGGCCGGTGTTGTCATTTTCTTTTTTGTTTGATCTTATGAAATGCAGTGCGGCGGGATGCGTTTTTATGTCCGAGGCGCATCCCGCAGTTTTAAAAATCAGGCCGGATAGCGCTTATTGGCTTCAATTGCAAACTTATTGGTGTAGACGGCATCCAAGTCCACCTTAAAGCCCGCCATCTTCGGATTGACGCTTTGCAGAGCCTTCAGAGAAATCGCCGGAGCGCCATCGGGGACGATCCCGTCCTTGGAGAGTGCCGGGCGGTTTTTGAGGAACCCGTCAATGTAAATGGCTTTGTTACCGAGGAAGTAGCTTTCAGGCACTGTCGCCGTGAGTTCTTCGGCGGTCGCTTTGGCAAGCCACTTGTCCGCACGCACCACGGCATTGGTAAGGCCCTGAATGATTTCGGGGTTTTTCGTGATGTAGCGCGTCGGGGCGTAGAGGCACCCGGCAACCATGGGGCCGCCGAAAATCTTGTCGCTTTCCTCGACCTTACGGGTGTCTGCGACGATACGGATGAGGTTGTCGCGTTCGAGCGTTGCAATCACCGGGTCAAGGTTTGTGAAGGCATCGATCTGGCCGGAGCGCATGGCGGCAACTGCGGCCGAAGAAGCGCCCACGCCGATAAAGGAGACTTCAGAGGGTTTCACACCTGCCTGACCGAGCACGAAGTTTGCAAGCACCTGAGAGCTTGACCCCGGCGCCGTCACGCCGATCTTCTTGCCGCGAAGATCGGTGAGCGACTTGTAGTCGGGCATCGTCTTGTTGCTCACGGCAAAGACAACCTGCGGGGCTCTGCCCTGCAGCACAAAGGACTGCATCGCCTGGCCGCGCGTCTGCATGGAAATCGTGTGCTCAAAGGCGCCCGAAACGATGTCGGCCGAACCGCCCACCACAGCCTGCAGGGACCTAGAGCCCCCCTGAAAGTCGATGATCTGCACATCAAGCCCTTCGTCCTTGAAGTACCCGAGGCGCTCGGCAATCGAAATCGGGAGGTAGTAGTACAGGGCCTTACCGCCCACGGCAATGCGCACACGGCGGTCTGCGGCAAAGACCGCGGGAGCACTCATCGTAAAGGTAGCGGCGGCTGCGGCGGAAAGAATCTGACGGCGGGTAAAGCTCATTTGATTTTCTCCAAAAACTAAAAAACGCACAGGTGAAACTTCACGTGTGCGTCTGAACAAACTCTGTAATTGTCTGCGGCTCTTCGTGCTTTGCCTTTTTACCGCCACTGCAGCCGGATAAAAACTTCCCCCCGACTGTCGTGTCTGCTTGAAGGCAGAACCGCAATGCGGGGGATGTCAATGTCAGTCACCGACGCACAGGTGCTTATCCCCCGCCCGCTTTAGCGGTAGGGATAGCAGACGCAGTAAAGCGGCGCTTGCGCTGCGCTTCATTGCATATGTCTGTGCGGTGGTCTGCATGGTAAAAACTGTGTTTCCTTTAATACCGAAAGGCTCCAGCCGCCTTTCAATGCGTGCAAGATAGCGCGCTCAAAAAAGGTTGTCAAAAATTTTTTGCGCTTCTGAGACATTATCCTTAGACAAATCCCGCAGGAAGGAAAAAATGCAGGACGACAACCGCGCCGCAGCGGAAAACTAACCTCGCCGTCCCGGCATCACCTTGCGGTCAACCACTGCTGCCGCAATACTCGCCGCATCCGTATATTCCACCTCAACGCCGGCAGGCAGCCCCCGAGCCAGACGCGTCACACGAAGTTCAGGAATATGGCGTTTGAGCGCAGCTGCCACCATGTGCGCGGTGGCCTCCCCTTCGGGCGTGTAGCTTGTAGCAATCACGACTTCCTTAACCTCAGGATCTGAAGCCTCTTCAATGAGCTTATCCACGCCGAGCTCCTTTGGACCGATTCCGTCCAAGGGATTGACGCGCCCCATAAGTACGAAGTAGCGGCCGCGGTAGGAGACACTGTCTTCAACAGCATTCTGATCCGCCGGCGTTTCCACCACACAAATGACCGAGCGGTCGCGGTCGGGCTGCCGGCAGATGGCGCAAAGCGGTTCCGTCGTGAGCGTATTGCACTGCGGACAACGGTGCACCTTCTCAATGGCTTCAGTCAAGGTGCGCGCCAGATCCATGCCGAGCGCACGCCTGCGGTCAAGAAGATCATCCACGAGACGCGCGGCAGATTTGGGCCCGAGCCCCGGCAGATCGGCAAAAAGATCCGTGAGATGCGAGAGCCGCTCATCGGTATTTAACGGCATGTGTCACCCTGGCATTGAAGTTGGCTGCCGCCGATTGTAATGCGTAGAAAGAAAGCTCAGTCCCGGAGGCAATACCACAAAGACCCGTCACATTCAGAACACTGCCTGCCGCTCCTCTCGTAAAGTCTTACCACCATCAATATATAAAAGGCGGGCCGCAGGGAGACCAGACAAGTAAACAACACCCCGTCTGAAGACGGGGGCTTTATTGTAACCGCATCACACGGCCCAACATAAGGCTGGTTTACATCAGCCCCTGTGCTGACAGCTGTCGGCACAGACCCTGCAGGTTGCGGCTCGCATTCAAGTCGCTGTGCGCAAGGTGACCACATTGGCTGCAGCGGAACCCGTGCTTATGGCGTTTGCCCGGTGCCCCGCACTGTGAGCATGTCTGGCTTGTATAGCACGGATCCAGGAAAACACACCGGATTCCAGCGGCTGCCGCTTTGTAAACAATCATCTCCTGCAACTCACGGAAAGACCAGCGGTGCAGTCGGCTTCTGATGCTTTTGCCGAATTCAACCGCTTTATCGGGTTGAATGCCTATCGGGAACTCGAACAAAAGTACGGCGTCAGACACTGAGACCGATTCCGCCACGGCCTCGTCTTCAGCCCCCGGCAGAAAAAGACTTCTGCAGGCAAATGGCGGATAATGAGACCATTGTCAGCGCATTTGAAGGAGTTTCTCCATGCAGAGAAGACCGATTCGCCGCGGCGGCATTCTTTCCGCGGGCTACGACCCCGAAAGGCGTCAGCTTGACATTGAGTTCGATACGCACCGCATCATGCGCTATGAGGATGTGGGCCAGGAAGTTGCAGACCGGTTTTTAACCTCGGCCGCTCCGGCCTCTTACTTTGCCGATGAAATTGACGGCGAGTACCCGGCGCACGAAGTCAATTCCAAAGAAGCCCGCAGTGCTTCACCGGCGCCCCGCAAAAAAGGTGTCCCCGAAGAATTAAAGCGGCTCTTTGGAGACGCGTAAACCGACCAAACCTCCCGTTCAGTCTGCAACCGGAAGATGTCCAAAAGCACCTTCCGGTTTTTCTGCATCAAGACAACAGAAATGCGGCTTAATTCCAAAAAGCCGCCATCGGAACAGCGATACAGCCATCCCCAAAGTCGCGGACCTGTTGGCCGCAATAAAAGACAAAAGCTCTTACCACTTTTTTACCCTGTTTTTCTTTAAACCAGCGGATGTGCCGGAAATCCTCATCGGTCGGTTATGTCATTGGGTTTTCGCCGAATCCGAAAACCCAATGAATGGTAAAAGAAAACGGTCTGAAGAATCCCCGCCGCAAGATGGTGAAACGCTACACCACGACCGGCATGGCTCACCGCACCATCGGCGAACTCGTCAATTACAAAGCTAAGTCCTGGAAGCAGGAACGTCGGCTCATCGCCCGACGACAGCATGACGCTCGTACCAACCAAATGGATCTGCGCCTGATTCAGACCAACATCAAACATGTCAAAAAGGGGGAAGACGGCTGGTACGGAAAGTATTCCGAGTACGGCGCAGCCAAGCTGTATGAAGACCTTTACTGCGGTCGGGCGGCTGACTGCGAACTCAATATCGCAGAATTTAAAACGGATTGCTTTGGCGGCAGAGCAAGTTCAACGCGCTTTTGCACCAACGGCTACCGCATGATATTGGGCATGGTGACATTGCTGGTGCTCAAGTTGGCCCGGCACTATCTCTTTGGTGTTGTGAAGGAAAGCGCGAAAAAAGCTGTACGTGTTTCCATTGCCCGGCTCAGAACCACTGTCATCCTGGTGACTGCTAAATGGAGCTCAACGATAAACACCGTCCGACTGACGCTGCCCTCTGTTTTGCCGGGAGCCCGCGAGCTGGGAGCGCTTTTCAAGATACCGATACTCTGACGCCTGAGCGTCCCCGACTCACAAAGCGTGCCATCGGGGGTTGGGGGCAATGCACCCAAAATCGGGCTCCGCGTGAATTTTTGCCATGATGCCCCCAGAAT
Organism: Duodenibacillus massiliensis; assembly: GCF_928721995.1. NCBI lineage: Bacteria > Pseudomonadati > Pseudomonadota > Betaproteobacteria > Burkholderiales > Sutterellaceae > Duodenibacillus > Duodenibacillus massiliensis. The sequence goes on along the minus strand of NZ_OV788642.1, from coordinate 1,657,394 downwards.
TTTCTCGATTTTTGATCTTGCACCAGCCTGCCTTTCTAAAAAATCAAGCTGCTGCAAAATTCAGGCTAGCCAGGAGGTACTGAGCCGTCCGGCTGCGACAAGCGGCCGGGCGGCTCTTTCCTTATGCCTCAACTATGCCTCAACGCTCCTTACGGCTTTGAGCCGGGACGTCCGGCCTGAGAGGCGTAGTAGACGGCAAGCGCGTTAATCTCGTCATCGGTGAGCTTCTGCACGAAGAAGCGCATTTCCTTCAGGATGTCGTTCGTGCGTCTTCCGTCGCGGTAGTCTCTGAGCTGGCCCGCAAGATAGGCCGGGTTTTGGCCGTGAATGACGGGCACGCTTCCGGTGGCCCTTCCTTTCCCCGTCGTACCGTGACAAGCCGCACACGGCGTGATCGCACGCTTGGGATCTCCCTTTCGGACAAGCCCGGAAACATCGATGCCTGAAGTGTCGACCATGTTCTTCTTGCCGACCTCAAGCTTCGTTCCGTCGGGGCCGGGAAGCATGGCGTACATGGCGGCGACGTCAGCGATCTGCTGATCGGTCATTGTTTTAACGGCCGCGACCATCAGTTTGGCGCGTTCGCCGCCCGAGCGGCGTCCGTCGCGATAATCCAGAAGCGCCTTGGCGGTGACCTCGAAGGGCTGTCCGGCGACATGCGGCCACGCGGAAGTCTGAGAAATGCCGTTCGGTCCGTGGCAGCTCCCGCAGAACTGCTTGCTGTGCACGGCAAAGCCGCCGAGCGGATTGGGTTCCGGAAGCGAGGCGACGACAGCATCGAACGCCTCGGGCGTGAGCGCAGGAGCGTCCGGATTTGCGGCCGGCGAAGCGGCCGCCATCACAGGCAAAGCCGCCATCATCAACATGCAGAGTTTTACTGCTTTCATCTTGTATCCTTAGCCGAAGCTGTCGGCCGTAATGGTGTTCATCCAGCTGTGCAGGTAATGTGCGGCAACGGCCTGCTCCTGCGGGCTCGCCGTCAGGAACTGATAGCGGGCTCGCGTATTGACTCGGGCGATTTTGCCGTTGACGATTCGGAAGACGTCGGCCACGAAAAGACCGTAGTCCTCGCCTGCAAGCGCATAGCAGGTGTTCGACCAGGCGGGCTCGGGAATCGGCCGGCCCGCGAGCTCCTCGACGATGGCGCGGGCCGTCGTCTTCGCCTGCGTATTGGCTGAAAAGCCCGACTTCGGCATGGCATCCGCGATGGACGCATCCCCGAGCACATAGACATCGGGAATGATCGAGCTCTCAAAGGTCCGGCGATCGACCGGGCAGAAGCCCGTCTTGTCGGCTAGATCCATCTCAAGCGCAATGTTTGCCGCACGCATCGGCGGAATGATGTTGATCACGTCCGCCTTGATCATGCCCGCTTCGGTCCGTACCGTCATGCCGGCTGCATCGAGTTCCAGAGGCTTGCCGCCGTCGTGCGCCTGAATCCACGCAAGCCGGCAGTCGTCGCGTGCGGGCTTTGCGTAGTTGGAAAGCTTCGCCGAATAATCGGCCGGGATCGGGAACCCGTAGAGGCGGTTCCAGCCGAGGATCATTGTTTCATCCGTCACGAAGCTGTTCTTCGGATCGGTGATGATGACCCTTGCGGTCGGATTGTGCTTTGCGCACCATTCGGTCACGAGCGCAGCGCGTTCGTACGGACCGGGCGGACAGCGGTACGGATTGGGCGGCGCAACGATGAGGAACGTGCCGCCGCTACGCATCGACTGAAGCTGATCGGCAAGGAGCTGCGTCTGAGGACCTGCGATCCAGCCGCTCGGGATTCGGGAGGCCGCCAGATCCGCGCTGTAGCCCGGCAGAGCATCGTAGAGAAGCTCGATGCCCGGCGAAACGATGAGCTTGTCGTAGGCATAACGGCTTGTTTTGCCGATCACGGTCTTTCTGTCGGCATCAAGACCGATGATCGTGTCGCGAACGACCTTGACGCCGTAGCGCTCGTGAAGCGCGTCGTATGAGACCGTGAGATCCTCCATTGTCACGGCGCCCGTCAGAAGTTCAGACGAGCCGTAATGGCGCACGAAGTTCGGATTCCGGTCGATCAGCGTAACGTGGATCTTCGGGTTGAAGATCTTGAGGTATTTGGCCGCGGTAGCGCCGCCGACGCCTGCGCCGACGATGACGATTGTTGCGCCGGCCGCAGGTGCGAGCGATTCGGCTGCCATCCTCGCCCAGGAAGTGCCGGCGGAAGTACCCGCGGCGGCAAGGGCCATGGCCGTCAGAAGGCGGCGGCGGTGAAGCATGACTGCATTTCTCATTTCTGCTCTCCCGTCTTGATGTTCGCAAAGAAGTCGGCCATGCGTTCGATTTCATCGTCGCCGTAGCCCTGAGCAATGTGGCTCATGATGGAAGACGGCCGCTTGAGGTTCTTGAAATCCTTCATCGAGATAATGAATTCGGCGGGCGGCATGCCGGCCAGCGGCACAAAGTTTTCACCCTTAACTTCTCCGAAGGTCCCGTGGCACGCGGCGCACGTATGCGCCAGAGAGTCGGCCCTGGGTTCGGACGAAGAAGCGTCGCCGCCGAGAGCACTCCCGGATGCTGCGCAGAAGAAGGATGCGCCCGCCGCTGCAATGATTTGCCTGATGTTCATGTTGTCTCCTTATCCGTTGATCACGATCCAGCCGATGATGAAGTAGCCGGCGACCCAGCAGATATGGGACGCAATGGCGAGGGTGCCTACGCGGGTGAGTCCGGAGGAAGGCGTGTAGAGATCCTTCGTCTGACCGCTCTTCCAAGCCAGTGTCAGAAGGTACGAAAGGTTGAGGCCGCCCAGGACGAGGAAGGTCACGAAGAAGATGGCGGTGCTCGGCCAGTCCATCGTGATCTTGTAGTCGAGCGCATTCCAGCCGACGGCGTCAAGCAGCGTGACGAAGCGGAGCACTTCGCGAACGGCGGCGAGCACAATCGTCATGATGATCGTCATGCCGAATGCCATGTAGTTGCAGAAAATGCAGAGCTTGCGCTTTTTCTGAATGAAGCTCATGGCGCCGAAGTACGCGATCGGGACCAGCGCAATCCACATCCAGACGGACGTGCGGAACCATTCCATGTTTTCAGGAAGCGCCGCCATCCAAAGCGCGCCGGCAGCGAGGACGAGCACGGCGCCTGCCTTGGCCATGGCGTGTGCAAGGCCTTCGATGAAGTCGACGTAGCCGTAGTCCGTCTCGCCCGAAGAGAGGAGATAGCGGCGCATGCCGAAGAGCCAGGCGGCCGTGACGGGAAGGCTCAGCAGCAGGAAGAACGCCAGACGTCCGATCGTGAGGCTGTGAAGTTCCCGGCCGTAGGGCACGATCGTGCCGCCGGGAGCGTACCAGTTCATCCATTCCGCGGGCTGAAGCGACTGATTGACGACCGCGTGCATGATGGCGCCGCAGACGATCATCAGAAGGAGCGAGCCGGCCAGCCAGAAGCCGCCGCGCGGTGCGCCCGGACGGCTCGACGGCGTGCCGTCGTCCGCATATGAATGATTCAGACCGTACCAGCGGTAGAGCGCCAGATAGGCGACCGTGAGAACGGCAAGGAAGCCGAGAAGCCACCAGGCCGAAATCACGTTCGATGTGTACCAGAACGGATCGTAGATGACCTGAACGAAGAGCAGCGGCGCGACGCCCAACACGATGGCGACCGAGACGGCAGCCTTGGCGGTCGTGCCCAGCGCGCCGGAAAGTCGCTGCCAGTACGGATTCGAAGAGAAGCTTCCCACAGCGGCAAGGCCTAGCGTGCCAAGCATCACATTGACTGCCGTCATGTGAAGCGCGAACGTTACGACGCCGAGCACGAGGAAGACGAGCGGATGAGCCGGCGCGCCCGCAGGATCCATCAGCGCCAGAAAAAGGGATTCATTCATTTGGCGTCTCCTTTCTTGACAAGAGTTTCGATGTAGGCGGCCATGGCTTCACGCTCCGCTTCGGGGAGCGGAACCGCGGGCATGTAGACCGTGTGGCCGCGATGCAGGCCTGCTCCTAGATAGTCGGCGATGAAGCGCCGGTCTGCATCGGACGGGAAGAAGCGCTCAAGCGGCCGAATGCCCGTGGAGGTGAGCGAATGACAGTTGCTGCAAAGCGTGAGCGCAAGCACGCGGCCGGCTGCGACCTCGTTTTCAGGCGTCACCCTGCGAAGGCTTTCCGGCACGAACGGATGCTGAGCGAGAATGCCCTTCTCCGCCATGCGCGGCAGTTCGCTTTTGATGCCAAGAGCCGGAACATCGCGCCCGATGATCTGATTGCCGTAGACATACTGGCCAGCCACCCACGGCTTGCGGATGATTTCGCGAGCCGTCTCCTCAGGCGCAAGACCGAGGACGAGAATGACGATCGTCATGACGCCGGCCAGCCACGGACGCAGAACCGCGGGCTTCCAGGCGGTGATGATGAAGTACGCGGCGGAGACGGCCACCGAAGCCGCCATCATGAGGCCGAACTGCTCGGGCAGGCGCGTGGCCGCCAAATCATGCGCCTCGGCCGGAATCGTGGACAGATACCAGTTGAAGGCTAGACAGCCGAAGAACGTGCCGATGAGGCCGGCAGCCGAAAGAATGCGCACGATCGCCCTGCGGTCGTCCGCATCGCGGATGCGCCCGGCCACCATGCCGCCGACGACGCCGGTGATGGTGAGCATGAACATGAAGCGCGCGGCCACCTGAGCAAAGGTGTTTTCGCCGAAGAAGGCATTGAGCACGCCGCCCGTCTGATGCCAGTCGGCCTGACCCGGCCACAGCATGAAGGAGAGAATGCCCGCAATCACAAGCAGCGTTGCGACGGACGAGAGCCCGAAGATCGTCGCAATCCGCGTATGGGTCTTCGGATCTACGCGGCCGGCCAGATAGACAAGCAGATAGACGCCGACGACCTCAATGAGGAAGAACACCCATTCGCTCGCCCAGAGCCAGACGAAGCTGTGAATTAGAGCGGAAATGCCGCGCGGGCTCGCAACTGTTGCGGCAAACCAAATGCCAGGCCCCGTGATGGAACCCAGCACGTAGCTGAAGATGAGAAGAAAGAGACCGTAGCGGCGAATGAAGCTGAGATAAACGGGCCGGTCCTTGCGAACGGCATAATTGGCCAGCCACGCAAACAAGATGCCGCCGCCAACCGAGGCGTGAGAGAAGAGAACGTGAATCGTGGCAATGAAGCCGATGATCCAGCCGCTTCCGACACCCGGTTCAAACCAGGTCGGATAGAGTCCGAGCATATATTGCTCCTGAAGAAACGTTTGAAAGACTTTTAAGGTCGCGCTCATTCCAAAATTATCGCGAATGAGAGCAACTCCTAATTTTTCCATCAAGCGATCTTCGAATGCATTTCGGGTTTATCCGTATGCACGTCATTTAGCCTACATCAGCCGGTCTTCTTTCAAATAATTGTCTTCGCCTGCACCGCTGTCTGTTTTAGCTGTTTGTAGACGAGTCTGAACAACAAATTGCTCCTAACGACGTAGTCGTCTAATCCTAATTGTCTTCGCCTGCACCGCTGTCTGTTTTAGCTGTTTGTAGACGAGTCTGAACAACAAATTGCTCCTAAAGACGTAGTCGTCCAATCCTTTTGGACATCGAAAAAACAAAGGGATATAAGATTTTCCTATTGAAGCTTTAGCCTGCATTTTGCACCAGCTTGATTTTTCAAAAAGGCAGGCTGGTGCAAGATCAAAAATCGAGAAAATCCTAGCTCTTCGTGCATAGTTGTGGGTAAAAAAAATCAAGCAACTACACCGGAAGGCTGTTGTTTAGCGGGCTTTCCGGAGACAGCATGGTTTGGCAAAGGGATCACCAAATTTGAGCAGCATAAAAGCACCTTTGCCTTGAGATTTTCAACATTACGAAACCGGCGCCGGCAACGGTATCCCCGGGTGGCGTGAACCTGGACCACTGCAGATTTTGTACCGTCAGTTTCTTGGAAGAATTCGATGTCCTCGACGACGGTGCTTTTGACATTGAGAAGATGCTTGAATAAAGTGGTGTCCAGAGCCATTCCGGTCCTTATTTTGTGAGTGTAGACAGCCACAACTTTAAAAACTGTGAATGGCTTTTTTGTTAATGAAATCTGAAGAAAGGCCGGCAGTCGTGCTGCTCGCCATGCCTATTCGGCGGCCGTTACGGAGAGAGCCCCCGGTAATCGCGCAGGTATGCAGCGTAGCGAGTACCGGGGGCTCTCTCCGTATTTGTTAACAGGCTCTTGTTGCCCAAAATCGGGGGACTAACTACCCACACATATGCCCGAAGAATCATTTTTACGCGCGCATTTGTGTAAAAGCCACCCCGTCCTCCAACACTTTCCCCGTCCGGCTCTTTGAGTCACCGTCGGGAAAAGCGGCTTTACGCGCTTTGAGTGCAACTGACGTTATTTCACGTCAGCCTCCCGACCTTCCTTAATCGCCTGGTTTTTCGCGCGGATGCGCTCCACCTTGGCGCGCTCAGCATCAATCTTTGTGTCCACAAAATCCTTGGCACGCTTGGCGGTTTCATTGTTGATCGCTGCGTCAGCGCCCACTGCGGCACGCTTTTTCTCCACGTCAAGGCGCAAAAGCTCCATCTCAAGCGCCGCCTTTTCATCGGCTCGCTTTTCAGCCTTCGCGGCCTTACGGGCACGTTCCTTCGCGGCAGCACGCGCCGCGGCATCCTTTTTCGCCTGAGCGGCGGCCGCAGCCTTTGCGCGCGCCTGAAGTTCGGCCCGAGCCGCAGCCTGCACTTCCTGATAGTTCTGTTTAACAGCCTGAATCTGCGCGTCCACCGGGGAAATGCCCGAAGGCACATAGTCGGGCGGCACGCTGCCCGCGGTCTGTGCGAGCACCACTGAGGCCGCCAGAACGGAGAGAGCGGCCGAGCATACCTTCACCATTACTTTCATCGTCATCACCTCAAACCGTTACTTTCTCGGACAGCCGTAGGGGTTGTTGGGCTGAATACGGGTTTCGTTGGGCGAGGGCGACACCATGATGGCCGTCCCGGTCTTAAATTCGCAGACCTGGCCTACCTGGGCGGAATTAAACATGCGGTTGCCGTCACGGAAGGTGATCTGCACGCCGTTGACGAGTTCCTGACGGCCGCCGCCCGCGGCCTGGCCGGCTAAGCCGCCGATTGCACCGCCCGCAAGGCCGCCCGCGATCTTATTTGACGTGGAGTGGCTGCCCTGATTGGCGATCACGGTGCCGGCGATCGCCCCGAGAAGCATGCCGATATTACGGGCATCCGTACGGTTGTCGCTGTTGGTGACGGCAACACGCGCCGGAACCACCGCGATGATTTCAACGGTCTTTACTTCCTGCGCCTGATTGACCATCGGAGCCGTATAAACGTCTGAGCGGTAAAGCGAACCGTCCGAAGCACAACCCGTTGCAAGCGCGGCACTCACAAGCATCGCGGGCAAGAGAAGTTTCTTTGTCATTTTTATTTCCTCTTTTTGGGGCCGCTCCCCTGAAGGCAAAGCAGCCGGGCCGGAGTAAAACTCGCAGCCGGATTCATGGTTTTGGAAATAATGTACCGCATTTGCGCGCAGAGGACACGGTTAAAGCCCAGGCATTAACACTGCGCAACAAATCTTTGCACTGCCGTGTCGTTTTTTAGCCGCAGTGCGCCGGGTTACCGGAAAAAGACCGTGGCGAGTCCGAGGAAAATCAGAAAGCCCCCGGAGTCGGTGGTAAATGTGAGAAGGACCGAACCGCCCATCGCAGGATCCCGCCCGCAGGCTTTCAGTATCAGAGGCACCGCCAGGCCCACGGCCGCCCCCACGATGATGTTTAAAAGCATCGCAAGGAACATCACAAACCCGAGGAGCATCCCCTGAGAGCTGTTGAAGTAAAGTCCCCAGGCACAAAGTCCTGCGATGGCGCCCCACAAGAGGCCGTTGATAAGCGCCACAACAAGTTCTTTTTTCAGGAGGTCAAAGCGGTTGGCGTCGGTGACCTGGCCCATTGCCATTGAGCGCACCAAAAGCGTGAGCGTCTGGTTACCGGAGTTGCCGGCCATACCGGCCACAACCGGCATCAGAGCGGCAAGCGCCACCACACGCTCAATCGTGCCGTCAAAGGCCGTAATCACGCGGGACGCGAAAAAGGCCGTGCAGAGGTTGACGCCCAACCACACCCAGCGGCTCTTGGCGGCATCCCAGACACTGCCGAAAATATCCTGATCATCATCAAGGCCCACCGCCGCGTATGCGTCTTCATCGCTTTCTTCACGGATAACGTCAACGACTTCGTTCACGGTAAGACGCCCTACGAGACGCCCGGACTCATCCACGACCGGCGCGCTCACCAGGTCATAACGTTCGAAGGCCTGTGCGGCATCTCCTGCGTCATCCAGAGGGTTTAAGGTGAGAATATCGGTGCGCATGAGGCTTGAAACCGAAGCCTCAGGCTCGTGCACAAGAATCTGGCTTACCGCTAAAGACCCCTTGAGTTTTCCCTGACGGTCAACCACAAAGACCTGGTCGGTATGGTCCGGCAACGAATCAAAGCGACGCAGAAACCGCAGCACAATCTCAAGCGTCACCTCTTCGCGGATGGAGAGCATCTCAAAGTCCATGCGCGCACCGACGCTCTCCTCGGGGTAACTCATCGCGGCGCGCAGCTGTGCGCGCTCTTCGTGCGAGAGCCCTTCCTGCACTTCCGCGACAACGTCAGGCGGCAGGTCTTCCACGAGGTCGGCGATTTCGTCGGTATCGAGCGTTTCAACCGCGTCAACGAGTTCATCGCGGTTCATCGCCTCGATGAGGGTCTCGCGCACGCCGTCATTGACTTCAACGAGAATATCGCCTTCACGGTCGCCGTCAACCAGCTGCCAGACGGCGAGGCGGTCATCCTGCGGGAGCGCTTCAAGCACGTAGGCGATGTCAGCCGGATGCAGGTCCGCGAGGACCTCCTTTAAGGCTTTCTTTGCTGTTTCCCCCAGGGGCGTCGCGTCCCCCCTGACGTCAGACGCAGGAACTTTCTCGCCGCTTTCGTCCTGCTCGTCAAAGATCTGGGAGATCCGCTCCAGAGCCCGGCTTGCTTCATCCGGGTCTCGCGCCGGCGCTTCGTCCTCACTGCGGGACTGCTGTGCAAGCCGCATCTTTTCAGAGTCGCTTTCTGCCATCGCCAAACGTCCTGCCGGAGGATGAATAAAAAAAGGAGAAGCCGCGTCACCGTCACAAAGGCAGCACGGCCAGACAAACCCGCCGCAGATACGAAAGGTTGCGGCGCGGTTAAACCGCAGGCATTGTAACCACAAAAACCGCGGCTGAGGAGGTGTGTTTTTCCTCCCGCATGCCCCCTCATATCGGGGTTTGCAGACAGCAAAAAGCCGGCTTCCAAAGAAACCGGCTCTTTGTCGGAAAACCGCCTCAGGCCTTAGCCGTGCAGCGCCTTTCTGAGCGTTTCGTACACGCCCTTCGTTTCAGGCATCTTACCGTGCCAGACACGGAAGGATTCCGCAGCCTGTTCAACGAGCATTCCGAGGCCGTCCTCGATGCGCTTCACACCGGACTCAGCCGCAAGACGCATAAAGGGCGTGGGCTCGGCCGCGTAAAAGAGGTCGTAGGCCAAAGCGCAGTTTTTAAAGGCCGTGTTGGGAACGGCGGGCGCGGCGTCAGATAGCCCCGCACTCGTGCAGTTCACCACGAGGTCAAAGCCCCCTGCTGCGGTTTCCGTGAAAAGAAGGGGCTTCACGCCGAATTCCTTCACAAGATCATCAACGCGCGAAGGCGTTCTGTTGGCCACGCAAAGCGACGCGCAGCCCTTGTCCTTTAACACGGCAAGCAGACCGCGGGCAGCGCCGCCGGCGCCGAGAATCAAAACCCGGGCGCCCTTAAGGGCAAAGCCGCAGCGCTTTTCAACGTCGGCAACAAAGCCCGCGCCGTCGGTGTTGTCACCCACAGGGCGGTCATCGTAAAAGCTGATTGTGTTGACGGCGCGCGCCGCGCGGGCACGGTCGGAAAGCACCTCGCAGTAGTCTGCGGCATCAAGCTTAAAAGGCACCGTCACGTTGATGCCCGTGGGCTTTTCCTTAAGGCACAGCGCCCCCATGCCTTCGGCGAAACGGTTGTCTTCAAAAGCGCGCGCCTCATACGTCATTTCGATGCCGAACTGTTGGGCAAAAGCCTTATGAATGGCAGGCGACAACGAATGACTGACGGGATTTCCAACGACAAAATAGCGGTTCATACGCCCTATCCTTTGCTGTCCGCGGATCCTCGTAAAGCAGCGGTTCGCCGCGTTCAGCCTTCTATTAACAGATGTTCGCGCCGACTGTGTCGACACACCTTATTTGTCAGGACTATTTTGCCCGATTTCAGCCGCACTTTGGCTGTCTTTTGTCACATTTTCCTCAGTCTGAGGAACGTCCGTCTGCGCAGCCGCCGCGTCATCGTCTTCCTCATCGTCAACGTCACCGAGACCGGCCGACTCAGGCAGCACTTCAATGAGTTTGGTTTCGAGCACAAGCTCAATGTAGTCAAAGCCCAGCACGGCAAGCCGCACACGGCGTCCGCGCTCAAGTTCAGGCAGCCCCGGAATACGCTGCACAAAGGGGAAATCCTCGGCGCGCACAAGGTCTTCCTTGATCACCGCGGCCGTAATTTCCTTTAACCCTTCCTGCTCGATCCACCGGAGTGCCCAGTAGCGTTCCAGCCGTCTTTGGAAATCGTTATAGGCGTCGTAGAGCCCCTCAAAGCGGCTCACGATCGTAAAAAAGTCCGCGTCGTTACCCTGATACACGGGGTCTGCGCCCTGCACGGCCGCAATGATCTGACGCTGATTGACCATATCGACATAGCGGCGCAGCGGAGAGGTTGCCCAGGAATAGCGCACCACACCGAGCCCGTCGTGCGGCCCTGGAACGGTGCTCATTTTGACGCGCCCCATGCGCTGACTGCGGTAAATACCGGCATAGCCGTGCTCTTCAAGCCAAAGACCCCAGGTGGAGTTGGCAAAGATCATGAGTTCGGCAACCAAAAGGTCAATGGGGGCACCGCGCTTGCGGGGTTTGAGCGTCACATGAGCCTTATCCTCTTCACCGTCCAGAACAAAGCTCCACTCAATGCGGCCCAGAATTTCGGGCTTGCCGCGCACCTCCTCGCGCTCGGCGAGCCGCGCGCGGGCAAAGTGCCAGAGAAACTCCACCGCACGGGCGTGCGGGATCGTGAGCGCGTGATTGATCATCATCTCATCGGTGATCTCGGGCTCAAAGGTGTCGTAGCGCAGATTCGTTTTGACGGCAATGCGTTCAAGCCGCGTTTCCGTACCGTAAATCACCTTGGCGTCGTCGCTGACCGTCACGTAAAGCGACACGCAGGGCACAAGCCGCCCCTCATCAAGGCTTGCGGCCTTGACCCAGGCCTCCGGCAGCATCGTGGTCTTTAACCCCGGCCCGTAAACGGTGGACATACGGTTTCTCGCAAGCCGGTCAATGGCGCTGTCGCGCGGCATGATCAGTGCCGGTGCCGCGATATGAATGCCGATGCGTTTTTTGCCGTCGGGCAGGTCCGTGACGCTTGCCGCATCATCGATTTCCGTGGTCTGAGAGTCATCGATGGAAAAGGCTTCGACCTCAGCAACCGGCAGATCTTCCGGGATTGCAGGCACCGCCGGCACTTCGGCAAAACCGGTGCCTTTGGGAAAATATTCAAAGTAAAAGCCCTTCACAAGCCAGTGCCAGGGACTCGGGATGATGCCGAGATTAAGCATCAGCCTTAACGCGCTCATATGCGCGTTGTCCGCGGCTTCCGCAAGCGCCTTCCACTCGATGCTGTTTTTATCGGGCTTAATCAGAAGACCGTAGGGATTTGCGGCAATTTCCGCGGGCACTCTGCCTTCTTCGAGTTCCTGCGTCATCGCTTCGCGCCTCTTTTCCATTTCCTCGCGCTTTTTGACGGCTGCCAGCGCCCGCTCGAGAATATCAGCGGGGGCTTTACGGTAGTTGCCGCGGCCCTTGCGGTAAAAGTAGACGGGGTTGCCGTGCAGAGCGAGCAAAACCGCGGCGCGCTCAAAGGGTTTGGGGGCCGTGAAGTAGTCGGCGGCAATCGCCTCGTACCCGAACTCCTCATCGGGCGCAACCTCCCACAGGAAGGCCGGATCAAGCTCCGCGGCCGTCGCCTGTGCTTTTTCCATGAATTCGGCCGCACTCATCCCGTCAAACTCGAAAAAGACGTGCCCGCCCTTAACCTTGGTGCGCCGCCCCGTAGGAAGCTCCGCCTGATAGGCCGTACCGTCCTTTTTCAGAACGTTACCCGCCTTAAAAACACCGTCTTCTTCAAAAAATAACTGCATGGCTTTAGTGCCTTTCGTTGCGAAGGTTGTCCGAAAGAATACGCTTTTGCGCTTCGCCCGCGCTGATGGCGGCACGCTTTAAAGGAAGTGTCCCGTTAACGAGGAAATCCGTAAGGGCGTCAGCATAGCGGTCAATGTCAGAGACAGCATGATCCGACCCTTCAATCACATACTGCGGTGAGGCGGGATAGGCCCGCAGGGCCTCATGCCAGTCAAGCACTTCGTCGCCGGTGGTCACCGTCACCAAAACCTGCTGCGGCGAAGCAAAAGCACCGGGCCGCATGGCTTCCAGGGACTGCGCAAAGTCCGGCCTGATAAGAAGTGTGCGGCCGTCGGCTGTCTTTTGCTCCCCGAGATACTTTTCCACGAAAAGCCAGGGGCGCACTGCGGGGTTGATAAGAAGCGTTCTCACGGGCCTTCGGCCTGCAAGCCACGCGGCATAAAAGCCCCCGAGGCTTGAGCCGATCACGGCAACGCTCTCCGCAGACTCACCCCGCAGCAGATCATCAAGCAGAAACGGCAGACACCTCGGATCCGTCACGTTTAAGTCCGGTGCCTTGTAAGTAAGGCCCCGCGCGCGGGCTTTTTCACCAAATACCCGGCCTTTAAGCGACGCGGGCGAGGATAAAAACCCGTGCAGGTAAATGATCGTTTTAACAGAAGACATGATGGACCGTACTCACGCTTTCTGCGCCGTTGCCGCGAGTTCCTTTAAGAGTTTGGCGTGAATACCGCCGAAACTGCCGTTACTCATGCAAAGAATCACGTCGCCGGCGCGGGCCCTGCGGCAAATGTCCTCAATCATCGGCGTCATGTCGCCTCTGAAGGTTTCGGCTTTTTCCCCCAGGGGCAAAAGCGCTTCGTGCGTATCCCAGTGCACGGCGTCTCCGGCCCAGCAAAAGACGCGCTCTGCGCCCGCAAGCGCTCCGGCAAGCTGCGCCTTCATGGTTCCCAACTTCATCGTGTTGCTGCGGGGTTCGAGCACCGCAAAGATGCGGCGCTGCGATCCCACCTTCTGGCGCAGTGCGGCAATCGTTTCGCGGATCGCGGTCGGGTGGTGCGCAAAGTCGTCAATCACGGTGACGCCTCTCACTTCGCCCTTTACTTCCAGGCGGCGCTTGACGCCCGCAAAGTGTGAAAGCGCTTCAAGCGCCGCCTTCGGATCAACGCCTGCGTCACGCGCGGCTGCGATGGCCGCCGTCGCGTTTAACGCGTTATGGTGACCGGGAAGCGCCATCTCAAGCTGTCCCACGGGATTTCCGGCAAAACTCACGTTGCGCGCATCGTCCACCGTCCAGCCGCCCTCGCGGTCGAAAAATTCCGTACGGCTCCAGCAGCCCATTTTGAGCACTCTGTCGAGGGCCTCACAGCGGCCGTTTACGACAACGAGCCCCTTTTCAGGCATCGTGCGCACAAGATGATGAAACTGCTTTTCAATCGCCGCGAGGTTTTCAAAAATATCGGCGTGGTCGTACTCGAGGTTATTTAAAACCGCGGTTCTCGGACGGTAGTGCACGAACTTACTGCGCTTATCAAAAAACGCCGTGTCGTATTCGTCCGCTTCAATCACAAAGTGCCGGCCGCTGCCGAGCCGCGCTGAAATGCCGAAATCGTCGGGCACGCCCCCGATCAGAAACCCCGGTTCAAGCCCCGCGTAATCGAGAATCTTTGCCACCATTGAGGTGGTCGTGGTTTTGCCGTGGGTGCCGGCAACGGCAATCACGTGCCGCCCCTGAAGAATGTTCTCGCACATCCACTGCGGGCCCGAGGTGTAGGGGGCGCCAGCGTCAAGAATGGCTTCAAGCAGGGGGTTGCCGCGGCTCACGGCGTTACCGATCACCCAAAGGTCGGGTTTCACGGCCATCTGTTCGGCACCATACCCTTGCGTGAGCTCAATGCCGGCAAGCTTTAACTGGTCGCTCATCGGCGGATAGACGTTGGCATCACACCCCGTCACCGTATGCCCGGCGTGCACCGCAAGCTGGGCCACACCGCCCATAAACGTACCGCAGATACCCAAAATATGAATGTGCATGAAACCACCTGTGCCCGATAAAATCCGAGTGCCGCGCCATTGTACCGCCCGAACCCGGAGCATTTGCCGGCGTTTCCCGATTGTTTTTCTGAGACTCTTCTGTGTTTGACAACAATCCTGAATTTCTCACCGCCGCCGATGACCGGCGTCTTGAACTCGCGGCCCGGGCCGCTGCGCTTATTGTGGACGACGGCATGAGCTGGGCTGAAGCGCGCGAACGCATCACGGGGGATCTGCGGGGAGCAAGGCACGCTCAGTGTCCCTCATCGGCTGAAATCGAGTCGGCCGTGCGCGAGCGTCACGCCGTTTTTAATCCCGAAGGACATGCGGCACTTCTGAAAAAGCGCAGGCTTCTGGCGCTTGATGTCCTCGAAAGGGTTTTTGCTGGCTTTGACGCGTGGCTCACCGGTGCCGTTTTAAACGGCGCCGCCACCGGAGAGAGCAATATCGCCCTGGCGATTTTCTGCGACGACGTTAAAAGCGTGGAAGTGGCTCTGATGAACGCCAACCTTACGTTTGAAGCGATGGAATCGGTCGCGAGCCCCATGCCCGAGCCGCTTGAAACGATTGCGGTTCTCATCCCCGACGGCAGGGAGCGTGTAGGCTGCCTCATTGAAGTGCATTCCACCAAGTCAATCGGCATCAATCCCTTTAAGCGAGAACCCGACAGTCATCAGAAGGCCTGGGAAGCTGCGGGCCGCATTACGGCCGCCAAACTAAGGCAGGAACTCATCTGAGCTTATACCGAGCAGTCTGCACATCGCCCGGTAATCGTTAACGAGTTTGGTTTTGTCGATGAGACAATCTTCCTGCGTTCTCAAAAGGTACTCAAGATCGCTGCTCTCGAAATAGCTGAGAGCGTTGCTGATATCAAATTTCCTTTCTTCCGAAATCCGGTCAAAAAAGAGCCGGACGACAAAAGCCAGGTCATACAGATCCCGAAGATGTCTGCTGCGGTTAAAGGCAAAACACGCCCGGGAAGCTAAGGTGTTCGGCTCACTGACACGGATGCCGCGGATCACCGGTGTCGGAACAGCCCGGGCCTTACGGTAGCTGACAATCACCCGCAGTTCGTCCGTTGCGCTGCGGATAAGAAACTTGCGCCGGATCAAGACCTCATTGATCAGAGACAGGCTGACGCTGCGGGCTGCGCAAAAGCGGCGCAGCACCCCGGCCGCTTCGCCGCCGGAACAGACAAGTTCCAGATTCTCCGCGGGTCTCTCAAGCCCGTAGCAAAGCGCGAGCGCCGCCTCCCTCGTCACGGTGAGTTGGTCGACGGCCTGCGTTACAAAAGTTGCGCAGTCTTGGAGAAACGCCGCGTGCGTTGCCGGTAAGGGCATGCGGCGGATAACCTCAAACGGCGTCTCCTCTCCGTAGCCTTCCAGAAAATCCAGCCATTCGGCGCCGTATTCCCGGCCCATGAACGCCGCAATCTGCGGCCAGCGCCCGGAGCCCTTCAAAAGCAACACTTTCTCAAAAACCTCCGGCGTGTATTGGTCCGCGCAGATAAAGTCATTTTTCATTCCGCCCGCCGAACGGAACCGACCATCCGCGATGAGATCCAAAAATGCCCGGATATGGTTGGCCCGCTTTTGCACACCGGATGCTGGGGCACAAAGCTGCAGTCTTCGATACCGTAGGCTCCGAAAACGCTTTTCTCCGTATCAGCCGTCTCCGGCCGCTCCCAGTTAAGCGCCGAAGAGTGCCAGTCGCCCTGTGGTCTCAAGGCTGCAGGGCAGATTGAGCGCGTAAACACCCGTAATGTATTGCACGGCAAAAAATCCTTCTGCAAAGATCCCGAAGTTCGCCCAACGCTGTGTTTTTCGAATTTCGTCCGAAATACGCAAATTTCGGAGAAAAAAGGCCCTATTTGCTCCCATCCGTACGGATGATCCCCAACTTTTCACGCGTTTTTCTCAAACCGCGGCGGCTATAATTTCCGGACAAGGGGCCATTGTTCTGAGAAATTTTGGCTTCTTTCGATGAAATTAACAACAATTCAGTGCATTTTCGGCATTTGCCGGCTCACTGTCCGCGAAAAACGACACTCATTCTTTACGACGGGGATAAGCCCATGGATCTGAGAAAACTCAAAACGCTGATTGATCTTGTCAGCGAGAGCGGCGTTGCCGAACTTGAAATCCGCGAAGGCGAAGATCACGTCCGAATCGTCAATCCCACGCGTGCGTCCGCTGCCGCCGCCCTCCAGCCGCAGACCGTCATTACGGGTGCGGGCGCCGCGGCGCCCGCACCTGCCGCTCCGGTTGCTACCGCAGCCCCCGCGCCTGAAGCACCGGCCGCGGAAAAGAAGACTATCAATTCGCCGATGGTCGGCACCTTCTACCGCTCGCCCTCCCCGGGGGCCAAGCCCTTTGTGGAAGTCGGCCAGAAAGTGACCGCGGGCGACACGGTCTGCATCATTGAAGCCATGAAGCTTTTAAACGAAATTGAAGCCGAAACCGACGGCGTGATCCGCGAAATTCTCGTGGAAAACGGCTCTCCGGTTGAATTCGGTCAGCCGCTCTTTGTGATCGACTGATGTCTGCAGGCGGCCCGTCGGGCCGCCTCTCTGTCTCTGTTTCCTCACCAAAAAAGCTCATGTTCGGAAAGATTCTGATTGCCAACCGCGGTGAGATTGCACTGCGGATTCAGCGCGCCTGCCGCATGCTCAACATCAAAACCGTTGTCGTGCATTCCACCGCAGACGCCGACGCCATGTACGTTAAGCTCGCCGATGAGAGCGTCTGTATCGGTCCGGCGCCCTCTTCTGAAAGCTACCTCAACATTCCGGCCATTATTTCCGCAGCCGAAGTCACCGACGCCGAAGCCATTCACCCCGGTTACGGCTTTCTCTCGGAAAACGCCGACTTTGCCGACCGTGTGGAAAAAAGCGGCTTTGCCTTTATCGGCCCCCGCGGCGACACGATCCGCCTGATGGGCGACAAGGTAAACGCCAAGCGCGCGATGATTGAGGCGGGCGTGCCCTGCGTACCGGGCAGCGACGGCGCCCTCCCGGACGACCCCAAGGCAATCATTGCCGCAGCCCGCAAGATCGGCTACCCCGTCATTATTAAGGCAAGCGCCGGGGGCGGCGGCCGCGGCATGCGCATTGTGCGCACCGAAGCCGCGCTCATTAATTCCGTCGCCACGACCCGCACCGAAGCCAAGGCCGCTTTCGGCAGCGACAAGGTTTACCTGGAAAAATTCCTGGAAAATCCGCGCCACATCGAAATCCAGGTTCTCTCCGACAACTTCCAGAACGCGGTTTACCTGGGCGAGCGCGACTGCTCCATGCAGCGCCGCAACCAGAAGGTTCTTGAAGAGTCCCCGGCTCCCGGCATCCCCCGAAAGCTCATCGACAAACTCGGCGCCCGGTGCGTGGACGCCTGTAAGCGCATCGGCTACCGCGGTGCTGGCACATTTGAATTTCTCTACGAAAACGGCGAGTTCTACTTCATTGAAATGAACACGCGCGTGCAGGTGGAGCACCCCGTGACGGAACTCGTAACGGGTGTGGACATCGTGCGCGAGCAGATTGCGATTACCGCGGGCGAGCGGCTCTCCATCCGCCAGAAGGATATTGAAGTAAAGGGCCATGCGGTCGAATGCCGCATCAACGCCGAAGATCCCTTCAACTTCCGTCCCTGCCCCGGAAAAGTCACGATGTGGCATATGCCCGGCGGTCCCGGCATCCGCTTAGACAGCCATGTCTTTGCCGGCTACCGCATTCCGCCCTACTACGACAGCATGATCGGCAAACTCATTGCCTACGGACCTGACCGTGAGACCGCAATGGCACGCATGCGTGTGGCGCTGTCTGAAACCGCGGTGGAAGGCATCACCACGAACATTGCGCTGCACCGCATGATTTTGGCCGACAGCCACTTCCTACAGGGCGGCACGAGCATTCACTACCTTGAGAAAAAGCTTGCCGAATGGAAGGCCGTTCCCAACACCAACCCCGTCGGAGGCGATGACTAAATGGCATTAAACGAAGCGAGCCTTCTTTGCCCGGAAAACGTTGCCGAGGATTTGGCCGACGCGCTGATGGACGCAGGCGTCATGAGCGTTTCCACCGAAGACGCCGATGCCGACAGTCCCGACGAAGTACCGCTTTACGGTGAGCCTGGTCTGGAACCCACCACGCAGGCCTGGCGCAATTCGCGTCTCAAACTCCTCGTGGATGAGAGTTTTGATATCGGTAAGGCTGTGCGGGACGCTTCTGAAAGCCTCGGCATTGAACCGCCCGCGCTGGAATCCGTTACGCCGGTTCCGGACGCCGACTGGGTGCGCGTCACGCAGGCGCAGTTCGGGCCCACGCAGGTAAGCCCGCGCCTGTGGATCGTTCCTTCCTGGAGTGAACCGCCTGTTGCCGACGCCTTAAATATCCGGCTTGATCCCGGCGTGGCATTCGGTACCGGTTCGCACCCCACGACGCACCTGTGCCTTGAGTGGCTTGACGCCAACACAAAGGCCGGAGACGACGTGCTTGACTACGGCTGCGGCACGGGGATTCTTGCGATTGCCGCCGCCAAACTCGGCGCAAAGGACGTCTGGGGCACGGACATTGATCCGCAGGCCGTGGAAGCCGCGGTTTACAACTCCCGCGAAAACGGTGTGGACGCACACTTTGTACTTCCCGAAGGCATGCCCGAAGAGAAGAAATTCAAAATCGTGGTGGCCAACATCCTTGCCAACCCCTTAAAGCTTTTGGCGCCCGCGCTTGTCGGCCGCGTCTCCGCGGGAGGTCACCTGGTACTTTCCGGGCTTCTTGCGCACCAGGCCGATGAGATCATCGCCGTCTATAAAGGTTTGGGAATTGAAATCACCCTTTATAAAGAAATGAACGGGTGGATTTGTCTTGCCGGAAAACGCGGCTAGACTTAAGAGCTGTCCGGATCAAAAAACCGGACAGCTTTTTTCTTGGCCTTTTTCTTTCTCGGGTTTGACTATGGCTTACGTAACACGTTGTCCCTACTGCGGTTCGGTCTGGCTGATGCCGGACAAGGAAACGGCGGACCGCACGCCCGTGAAGTGCCCGGACTGCAATCACAGTTTTGATGCGACATGCTCGCTTACCGCCGTGCCGGATTCTCTTTTCCCGGGACGCGTGCCGGTGATGCTGCAGGGCAGCGGCATGCCCGCTGCCGCTACCGACAAAAAGGAACCTTTTTCCGTGATTCCGGAAATTGCCGCGGAAGAAAAACCTGAGGCCGCGCCGGAAAGCACTGAAGAGAGCGCCCCCGATTTCGCTGACGCCGCGCCGCAGACACCGCAGGCCGACACTGCCGAAAGCACCCCGAAAGAGGCTGCCGCGCCTGAAGGTGAAGATCAGCCCCGGGCTGCGCACGAAAACCCCGCGGAAGCTGAGCCGGAAAAGGCATCTGCGCCCGCGCAAAAAGCCGAACCCGCGCAGAGTACGCAGCCTGAACAGCCCGCGCCCATCGCCGGCGTGCCGCTTGCCAAGCCCGAGACCAAACTGAACGCAACGGCAACGGCGCTCTCCCTCATGCAAAAAGGCTTTTCCAATGAGCCGCGCCTCGGAAACCTTTCGAGTCTGCAGTCGGCCGTTGCCGGCAACGGCACGCCCAAACTCAAAATCGAGGCAGAGGTTGCGCAGGCGACGGACTCTGCCGCACACGGAGCACCCACGAAAGCCGGGCGCAAAAAGAGAAGCGGCGCCGGAAGCCTCATTCTGACCGTGATCGTTCTCGTTGCGATTGCCTGTGTTGCAGCCGTCATCTTCAATCAGCGCCTGATGGCAGCTTTCCCGCAGACTGAACCCTACTTTGACAACGTCTGCCGCACGATCCCCTGCCCGGGCTTTTATCTGCACCAAATCGAAAGCTTTGTGGTGAGTAAAACCAATCTGCGGCCGCTGGACGAATCCGGAAACTATGCGCTTGAAGTGACGGTCGTGAACGGCTCCTCCACCGCACAGGCCGTACCGGACCTGCAGATCGAACTTGTTGACGACAATGACGGGTCGCTGCTGCGAAAAACGCTCACCCCGCCCGAATTTCTGGATCCAGGACAGGCTGATGAAAGCATCGCCGCCCGCGGGCAGCTCACGGTGCGCGTGAATCTGCAGACCAACGTCACGCCTGCGCGCTGCATCGTCACGCCCGTCTACTCAAAACAACAGAAGTAACTGTTTCTGAGCCAAAGAAAGCCCGCCTTTTTTCGGCTCTTTTTGTCTTTCGCCTACAATTAGCTAGAAATGCTTAGTTCAGACGGACGGACTTTCCCCTCCGGCCGAACCGGGCAATCCTCGGTTTTTCTTTGGATACAAGAGAAAATGTCTGTTCTTATCAGCGGTTCCATTGCCTATGACAACATCCTGTCCTACGGGTCTCGCTTCAGCGACCACCTGATTCCGGGCAGCCTCGATCACATCAACCTGTCGTTTGTCACCGACAACATGATCCGCGGGTACGGCGGCTGTGCCGCCAACATCGCCTATTCTCTCAAAATGCTCGGCGGCGACCCCCTGGTGATCGGCGCCGTCGGTACCGACGGCCGCGACTATCAGGTCTACTTTGAGATGCACGGCATTGATACGGCCCTGGTGAAATTAAACGACACCTTCACGGCCCAGTGCTTTACGACCACCGACATCACGGGCGCACAGATCACGGCCTTTAACCCGGGCGCAATGCTCAGAAGCCATGAAGCGCCTTTCCCGGAAGACCGCAAGATTGAACTCGCAATCGTCGGCCCTGACGGCAAACAGGCCATGCAGCAGCGCTCGCGGGAACTTGCCATCCGCAAGATTCCGTTCATCTTCGATATCGGCCAGGGTGCGCCGCTTTTTAACGGCGAAGAAATGAAGGAGATGCTCTACCTTGCCGACTACGCCGTCGCAAGCGACTACGAAGCCGACCTCATGACCCGTGCCACGGGCCTCACGGTGGATCAGATCGCCTCCGGCCTTAAGGCCTTCATCATCACCCACGGCGAAAAGGGCTCCACCGTCTACTATGACGGCAAGACCCTGGACGTGCCGGCTGTTAAAAGTAACGCCGTTGATCCCGTGGGCGCGGGCGACGCCTACCGCGGCGGACTCCTTTACGGTCTTACCCACGGCTACGACTGGCAGCAGACGCTGCGCCTTGCCTCCGTCATGGGGTCCTTCAAGGTGGAAAGCGCGGGCGCTCAGGCCTACAAGGCCACGAAGGAAGAAATCGCCGCGAAGTACGAAAAGGCTTACGGCGAAAAGATTGAACTCTAAAGTCTGCCCGCAAGGGCTCTGAGTTCCGGCGGCCTGCAGAAAAAACGCTTTCTGCAGGCCGATTCTTTTCAGGATCTTCGGAAAATACCGGGCAACTTAACACTCCGCGATTAATCTCTGAGGTGCCTGTCATCAGCTTCTCAAAACTCAAGCACTTCACCGTCGTTCGGAACAAAGAGCTGGTCGAGTTGATTGGCCTTGGCGAACTCACGCAGCATCGGACGATTAACCGTGGCGTGCGAAACACCTTCGACGTGCGTGGCAATCACCTTGAGCGTCGGGAAGCGGCGCATCAGCGAGCGCACATCGTACTGGTTCATGATGATGAGATGCCCGAGTGGATACTGTGCACCTGCTGCATTAACCGCAATGATGCCGGGCTTGAACTTTTCTACCGCATCCACCACGAGCTGACAGTAGATCGTATCGCCGGCAAGGTAGAAGCGCTCAGTCTCAGCTGCACTTTCAAAAACGACCCCGCTGGCTTTTTCCGTTAAGCCTCTGTCTTTGTACCCGTCAACTGTCACCAAATTACTCGAGCCGTGGTCGCATTTGGTACGGTAGAGCCTGACGCCGTCAAAGGCGATACCCTCACCGGAGAGCACACGCACATCATCAAAGCCCATGCCGCGCAAAATCTGCGCTTCTTCTTCGGACTGCGAAAATAGTGTCAGGGCCTTGGGCAAAACTTTTGCCGCTACTTCGTCAAAGTGGTCAAAATGCAGATGCGTCACGATGACGGCATCAACATCAAAGAGGCTTTCGACCGGACATGGCAGGTCACAATCGGGATTGCCCCGGCCGGTACTCGTTGTTTCGGGCACTTCCGGATACGCCCCCTGATCAGCCAGCATCGGGTCAATCAAAAAGCGCTTGCCGCCAAAATGCACTATGCTCGTAGCGTTGCGTATTTGGTGAAATTTCATGACGATTCCTCCGAAATCGATTGAAGATTGCTTTGTTGAGTCCGATCATAAAAGCTATAGTTACTGTAGCTTCAAGCGTTTTGAGGAAACAAATTGTGAAAATCGGAGAATTGGCACAGAAAACGGGCTGTCCCGTGACACGGATTCGCTTTTATGAGCAAAAGGGACTGCTGCCTGCGCCCTCGCGCTCGCCGGGCGGGCAGCGCAACTACACGGAAAAAGCAGCCGAACGTCTGGAATTCATTTCCACGTGCCGTGCCAACGGCATGAAACTCGAGTGCATCGAGCGCTTTATTGCGTACGAAAAGGATCCCTCATTGGGCAGCCAATGGCTACTTGACCGGATTGACGATTACCTGGCGCAGGCCAAAATTCAGCGGGAAAAACTCGACAAGGCCGAAAAGTACCTGCAGCACCTCAGGGCAACGTTTCCGGAAGAAATTCTCGCAAAAAAGAAAGATCCAGCGCGGGGCTTGTAAACGCCGGATCCGTCTGAACGATAGCACGCCGGGCTTCGGGCTCTCGCCCATCTCCCCGCTTCTTTTTGGCCTGAGCCGAAATGCCCCGGCTTAAGCCTTGTCAGCCGCTACTTCTGCCGGTGCCGTCACAAGGGGCTTTCCGTCCTTTTCAGTTTCTTTTTCCTTGGCCTCTTCTTCAGCCTCTTCCTCTTCCGGAAGCGGCAGAATCAGGGTGAAGGTGCAGCCCGGACCGTCGGCGTTGTTCTTACCGATTAACTGAGCGCCGTGCACGCGGGCAATGGTGCGGCTGATGGCAAGCCCCAGGCCCACACCGGCCACGGCACCGTTACCGGTCTTCACACCGCGCTTAAAGGGATCAAAAAGGCGGTTGACGTCGCCTCCGGGAAGGCCCGGACCGTTGTCGCTGACGCTGATCAGGACGTTACCGGCTGCGGCTTCCGCGGAAAGCTCAATCGTGCAGCCCGCGGAGCAGTATTTCACGGCGTTATCGAGAAGATTCACAAGCAGTCTGCGGATAAGCGCCGGATCCACGGAAATTTCAGCCGGGCAGTCCTTGGCGATGTTGGTGACGATATGGAACTGCTGCCGCTGCGAGGGCGCGATTTCATCAAGCGACTCTTCAAAGAGTTCGGCAATGGGCGTTTTCTTCGCTTCGAGTTCAAAACCTGAAGACTGCAGACGCGACATTTCCAGAAGGTTGCCGGTCAGGCGCGACATACGGCGCACATCGCTTAAAAGCTTGCGGCCTTCGGCGGCTTCAGGCGAATTCTGCACGGAGAGTTTCGCGGAGAGCGCTTCGGCGCCTTCGGTGAGGTCAGACAAAGGCACCTGCAGTTCGTCGCCCAATTCCTGAATCAGCGCATGACGGAACCGGTCGCTTTCCATTTCAACGAGCGTCTTCTGCGACACATCAATGTAGTGCAGACGTTCAAGCGCCAGAGCCGCGAGGTCTGCTACCGCCGTTGCCACACGCCGCATTTCCGGATCAAGCCACCGGTCGGGCTCATCCACCGAGAAAACAATCACGCCGTGCACGCGCATCTGGCCGCGCAGCGGCAGATACAGGTACGGGGAATACGGCAGCGTATGCGTACCGCGCCCGGCTTCGTCCCCGTGCTCCACGCACCAGAGAACAATCGCGCGGTCCACGTTTTTGATGTTGGCGGTCAGGCGCTTCACATCACTCACGGTCCCGCCGCTGCTCCAGAGTTCGATTTTGGCGCCCAAGTCCGAAAAGGCATGCTTTTCCAGAATCTCCGCCACCTCTTCGACCATCAGAGACTTACCGAGCTCACGGCTTAAGGTAAAAAGCATGCGCATGTGCGCCGTGCGGTCATTGGCCTGATCCGAAATCCGGCGAAGCCGCGCAAAAAGCGTGCCCGTGCCCGCGGCCACCAGAAGCATCACAAAGGGAACAATAAGGTAGGAGGGATCGTCGACCGCAAAGGAAAAGGGCGGCTCGACAAAAAGGACAATAAAGGCCGCAGACGATAAGAGCGCGGTGAGCACGCCCGGTGCCCTGCCGTAGCGCATGGAAATGATAAGTGTCGGGATGAGAAGCACCATCACGGCGTTGGCGGGCTTAATGTAGGGCTCAAGCCACATCAGAATAAGCGCCACAACGGCCGTGACCACACAGGACTGCCACCAGCCGTCGCGCTCGGTGATCGCAAAAAGCCCGGTGGTCTGAACGGTGTCTTTTTCAGTTTCCGTGGGAAGCGCCGTCATTTCGAGGATTCTCAGATCCTCGGCTTCGTTCATGAGCCTTCTGCGTCGCCAGAAATTCATGTAGGCCTTGGAAACGGCGATGGTGCTTGCGCCGTGCGTGCGGGCGTAGTCGCAGACCGCCCGCTCTTCTTCAAAGCCGCTTAAGACTTGGGTGGCCGCGCCCAATTCTTCAGCAAGCGCAAGGCAGTGCATCATCTCAAGGCGCCGCTTTTCGCCTGCGGTTCCGTCGTCATACCAGACAACGTGCCAGTTTCTCTGCTGCGTTGCCGAAAGCCTTGAGCAGCTTCTCACGAGCTCCTCAGCGCCGCTTGCGTTACCAAGCCACAGGACAATGCCTTCGGTCGTAAGATCCGGCGTCTGGCTTAACACGCGCCGCGCATTGGTTTCGGCGTCCGCCCTCTCGGCCATGCGCTTTAAGGAGAGTTCGCGCAGCGCAAGGAGGTTTCCCTGCTTAAAGAAGCTCCCGAGCGCGGCTTCAATCGTCTGTCTCAGATAAACCTTACCGGCTTTGAGGCGCGCAATAAGGTCCGCGGGCGGCAGGTCCACCAGGCGCACTTCATTTGCCTCATCAAAGAGGCGGTCGGGCACCGTTTCGTTAACGGTCACGCCGATCATGCGCTCAACGACGTTATTAAGGCTTTCCAGATGCTGAACGTTTAAGGCGGTGTAAACGTTAATGCCCGCGTCAAGCAACTCTTCAACGTCCTGCCAGCGCTTGGGATGGCGCGAGCCCGGCGCATTGGAGTGTGCAAGTTCATCAACGACAACGAGCCCGGGCCTGCGCTTTAAAACCTCGTCAATATCAAATTCCTGGTACTTAAAGCCCCGATGCACGATGGTTTTGCGCGGCAGCACTTCAAGGCCCGCAAGCATCGCTTCGGTGTCTTTACGGGCGTGGGTGTCAACCCATCCCACCAGCACATCGAGGCCCTGGGCACGCTTTTCCTGCACTTCCTGCAGCATGGCGTAGGTTTTACCCACGCCCGGCGCCGCCCCGAAAAAGAGCTTTAACTTACCGCGCCGCTCTTTCTGGACTTCTTTCAGAATCTGATCCGCTGTTTTTGTGTTGGAAGCATTGTCGGGCATAACCGTGCATCCTTTTTCCGCATTACTTTCACTGTCAGCCCGTCAGTGGGGGTTCGGGCGGGTTTTGCTGATCTGCGCTTTAAGCCGCAGATTAAGTTCCAGCACGTTCACATACCGCGAACCGCCGAAAAGACTCATCTGCGCGCACTCGTCAATCATTTCCGTGAGCTTATCAGGGCTGATCCCGGTTTGGCGCGCAATGCGTCCGACCTGCCAGAGGGCCGCTTCAACGGAAATATGCGGATCTATCCCTGAAGCCGAGGCCGTGAGAAGCTCCGCGGGCGGCGTGTCGCTTCGGCCTTCACGCGTTTGAAGTGCTTTGAGGCGCTCGGTCACTTCGCTTTTAAACACGGGGTTATCCGTGGAAAGGTTGCTTGCGGCGCTCGCTGCTGCGTTATAGACCGGAGTCGTTGCCGACGGGCGCGACTCAAACCAGGCGCCGCCCGAAAAATCCTGGCCGATTAATTCCGACCCCACGATGCGGCCGTCCGCTTCCACAAGCGACCCCTGCGCCTGATGCGGGAAAAAAAGGTTTGCCGCCCCCGTAATGAAAAGAGGATAAAGGACACCGAAAACCACCGTAAAAAAGATGAGCACCGTCAGTGCCCTCACCACGATACGGCGCCAGATCACGGGTTCTGCAACCACTGCTGAGCGTTTCACCATCGTTATCACTCCTACGCTCCAAGCCCGGTGAAGGCCAAAAGCCAGTCAGCGGCCTTAATGACGATAAAGGGCGAAACAAGGCCCCCGAGACCGTAAATCAGAAGGTTTCTGCGGAAAAGCCGCTGCGCGGACATCGGCCGGTAGCGGATCCCCTTTAACGCAAGGGGCATCAGAGCCGCCATACTGAGCGCATTAAAAATAACGGTCGCCAAAAGCGCGGTCTGGGGATTGGTAAGCCCCATCACATTCATCACCTGCAGACCCGGATAGATGCCCATAAAGGCGGCCGGAATCACGGCAAAGTATTTGCCGATGTCGTTTGCGAGCGAAAAGGTGGTCAATGCCCCGCGGGTCATGAGCATCTGTTTGCCGATACGCACGATGTCAATGAGTTTTGCCGGGCTTGAATCCAGATCCACCATGTTGGCCGCTTCCCGCGCGGCCTGCGTTCCGGTGTTCATCGCAACCGCCACATCGGCCTGCGCCAGAGCCGGCGAATCGTTGGTGCCGTCACCGGTCATGGCAACCATGTGCCCGGCGTCCTGCAGTTCCCTTACCTTCGCGAGTTTCTTCTCCGGCGTTGCTTCCGCAAGAAAATCATCCACTCCGGCTTCCGAAGCAATCGTTGCGGCCGTAAGCGTACTGTCCCCGGTAATCATCACCGTGCGGATTCCCATGCGCCTTAACTGTGCAAACTGCGCGGCAATACCTGGTTTGACGGTATCTTTGAGTTCGACGACGGCAAGCGCTTTTTCGGCCGTACAGACAATGAGCGCAGTAGAGCCGCGTCCTGAGACAACGTCGGCGCGCCCCGTAAGGTCCGCGGGTACGGTTTTGCCGCCTGCGGCAAGAAACGCTTCCACGGCATCTGCCGCACCCTTACGGTAGGTGGCGCCTGAAAAACTTACGCCCGACATCCGCGACTGAGCCGAAAACGGGATAAACGCCGCTTCGTCCGGAAGGACTTTGAGGCTGCGCCCGAGTTTTCCTGCCGCAAAAGAGGCCAATGACCGGCCTTCCGGCGTCGGATCTGCCGCCGAGGCGTAATAGGCTGCCTGCAGTGCTTCTTCGCGTGTGACGCCCTCGGCGGGAAAAACAGCTTCCGCGCGCCGGTCGCCGAAGGTGATGGTGCCCGTTTTATCCAGAAACAAAATGTCGACGTCGCCCGCGGCCTCCACGGCGCGGCCCGAGCGCGCAACCACATTTTTCTTCATGAGGCGCGCCATGCCGGCTGCGCCCACCGCGGACAAAAGGCCCCCGATGGTGGTGGGCAGAAGGCACACAAGCAGCCCCAGAAGCACCGTGTGGCTCACGCTGCCGCCTCCCGCGGCCTTTGCGCTGTATTGGGTAAAAGGAAGCAACGTAATCGTTGCCATCACGAAAATCACGGTGAGCACAAGAAGCAAAACAGAGAGCGCCTTTTCATTCGGCGTTTTGCGGCGTTCCGCACTTTCCACCATCCCGATGATGCGGTCGATAAAGGCTTCGCCCGGGTCATTGGCAACCCGCACGATGATCCAGTCACTTAAAACCGTGGTGCCCGCGGTAACGGCACTTGCGTCCGTCCCCTCGCCTCTCACAACGGGCGCGGATTCCCCGGTGACGGCTGATTCGTTCACACTGGCAATGCCTTTGACGACTTCGCCGTCGGCGGCAATGATTTCGCCTTGCCTCACAAGAATCAGGTCACCGCGCCGCAGGTTTTCCGACGTGACAGCTTGACCGGCCGTTCCCGGACCCGCATCACTCAGATCACTTTCGGCAATCCGCACGGCCCGTACGCTTTCCTTCACGGTCTTTAAGGACTCGGCCCGCGCCTTGGCGCCGCTTTCGGCGTAACTTTCAGAAAACGCGGCAATCAAAACCGTTACCCAGAGAACGAAGGCCGTCAGTCCCGTAAAGACCGCAGACTCGGCGTAAACACCGGCAAGCGAACCGAGCCAAAGGCCCGTCACCACAACGCTTGCAAGCCACACCAAAAACATCACGGGGTTTTCAATCTGCCTTTGAGGCGTGAGCCTTGCCGCCATGCCGATAAGGGCACTGCGGATCAGTTCACTCTGCGCTTTTTCACGACGGCGTCTTGTCATTTCTTCACTCCGTCATTTAGGGAAGCACCGTGTCCGAATAGGCCGCAACGGGCCCGAGCGCCAATGCCGGCATGTAGGTGAGCGCCCCCACCACGAGCACCGTCGCGCTTAGAAACACCGTGAACAAAAGTCCGTAGGTTTTAAGCGTCCCGTCCCCGGCCGCGGTCATCTTCTGCCGCGCAAGGGAACCGGCCAAGGCCGTCACCGAAATGAGGCACACAAAGCGCCCGAACCACATCGCAAGCGCGAGCCCCGCATTAAAGAAGTCCGTGTCGGCGTTTAGCCCCGCAAAGGCTGAACCGTTATTGTTGGCGGCCGAACTCCACGCGTAAAGGATTTCTGAAAATCCCTGTGCCCCGGGGTTTGTGAGACTTTCAAGGGCGGGCGGATAAACGCACGTCACGGCCGTACCGAAAAGCACAATCATCGGGGGCGTAAGCATTGCTACACCCGCAAGTTTCATCTGCACGGGCGTGATTTTCTTACCGATATATTCGGGCGTGCGTCCCACCATCAGGCCCGCGGCAAAAACACCCACCACGGCAAAAACGATCATGCCGTAAAAGCCCGCACCGACGCCGCCGAAAACAACTTCGTCCATCTGCATCAGCCACAGCGGAAACATCCCTCCGAGGGCCGTGAAGGAATCATGCATGGCGTTAACCGCCCCGCAGGAGGCCGCAGTGGTGGCCATGGAAAAAAGCGCGGTTGCGGCAATGTCAAAGCGCGCTTCTTTTCCTTCCGGATTCATTACGCCTTCGGGGACACCGAGATCGGTGAGTACATGCGGGGTATCCAGTTCAAACCAGGCAAACGCCACCGTGCAGAGCGCAAAAATAAGCCACATCGCGGCCCAGATCGTCCACCCCTGACGGGTGTCACGCACCATCACGCCGAAGGTATAGGTGAGCCCCGCCGGTACCGCAAGGATAGCAAGCGAAGCAATGAAATTCGTGATCTGCGTGGGATTTTCAAAGGGGTGCGCCGAATTCACCGCAAAAAAGCCGCCGCCGTTGGTGCCGATCATTTTGATCGCTTCCTGGCTTGCAACGGGCCCCATCGCAATCGTCTGCTCTCCCCCGGCAAGCGTCTGAATCACCGCGTAATCCGACCAGTTCTGAATCACGCCCTGGCTCACGAGAAAAAGGGCGTAAAACACACAAAGCGGCAGATAGACCCAGAGCGCGCAGCGCACCACGTCCGCCCAGAAGTTTCCGAGGTCATCAGTGAGTTTCCGTGAAAACCCCCGCATCAGGGCAAAAGAAACGGCCGTACCGGTGCACGAGCAGCAAAAATTCTGCACGGCAAGGCCCACGGCCTGCGAGAAGTAACTCACCGAGACTTCGCCGCTGTAACTTTGCCAGTTTGTGCCCGTGACAAAACTCACAGCAACGTTAAAGGCCTGAAGCGCCCCCATCCCGTCAACGCCCTGCGGATTAAAGGGAAGCCACCCCTGAAAGCGGAGAATGAGGTAGAGAAACACCGCTCCCGCCATATTGAAAACCACGGCGCTTGCGGCATAGGCCGCCCACGTCTGCGGGGTGTTGGTAAGGCCCAGAAAATGCAGTACCGCGCGGTCGGCGGGTTCAACAACGGCGGGCGCACGCCCCTTGGCAAGCGGCGTAAGCCACAGTCCCAGGGGCTTGGTGATGAGAAAAAGCACGATCGAAAAGACCGTGAGGGCAATCAGTGCCGGCTGCATGGGCGGGGACCTTTTTAGCAGGCAGAAACGTCAGAAAAAACCTTACACGTTCCAGAATTTGTAGAGAACCCAGCCGATGATGAGGGCACCGGCCGTGAGAAAAAGTATGTCGTCAAGCGGCATGCAGCCTCCTTCGTCAGGATGCATCCTTATCAAGAAAGCGCCTGAAAAGCGCCAAAAGCGCAAGCGTTACGCCGAAAGCGGCGGACGCGAGAAGCGCTGCCAGCAAGTCCTGCATGAGTACGTCCTTAAAACATCAGGATACCAGCGGACACCGGCGCCACAAACCGCAGCACGAGGTTAAGCAGCAGGAAAAGCACGATGGGCGACAAATCAAAGCCGCCGATTCTCGGGATAAAGCGGCGGAAGGGCCGCAGAAACGGATCAATCATCGTTGCCATCAGCGCCATCGTTCCGGAATTGCGGGCACTCGTAAAACTCATGATGCAGTAAATGATCGTGCCCCAGATGAGAAGATCCACGCCCCAGCGCACGAGAAGCGCGACGGGCATCGCGACAAAAGCCGCAACCGTTGCCGGCAGCCCCGTAAATTCCCGCGTAAAGACCGTGTAGGCAACGGCAAGAATAAGTGCCGCCGCAAGGCTTGAGAGATCCCAGTTACCGCGGGGCTTCACCAGATAAGCCACGGGATTGACAAGCCAGTCGGTGAGTTTCCAGGCAAAGCGCACCAGAGGATCGCGGGGGCTGATCGCCAGAGACCAAAGATAGGCGCGCAAAATAAGGAGGCTTCCCAAAAGCCCCACCACAACCGCCAGAACCGTTAAAAGAAATCCCATGAAAGTACTCACTTATGCGTCAGAAGTATCGTGCGGCTAGTTTAGCGGACTTCCGCATGCCGGACCTGCTTTTAAGGCTAAATATCTGAAAACCCGAGCGAATTTAAGGCCGCCTCACCGGGGAAAGCTGGGGCCCCGAACTCAGCCCTTTTAAACCACAGCCGCCGCCAGTCAAAAAACGGACCCGGATCGGTTTTGCGGCCCGGGGCAATGTCACTGTGCGCGACAACTGCCCGCACGGGATAAGCCGCGGCCAGCGCCGCAAGAAGCTCCGTCAGGGCCGCGTACTGGCTTTCGGTAAAGGCCGTAAAGTCCGTCCCCTCGATTTCAATGCCGACGGAAAAGTCGTTGCAGCGGCTTTTGCCCTCAAACGTGCTCACGCCGGCGTGCCATGCTCTCTCAAGGCAGCTCACAAACTGAGTGACGCCGCCCCTGCGGTCAATGAAATAGTGGCTGCTTACGCGCACCCCGCGGATATCCTCAAGCCGCGGATCGATCGCAAAATCGAGCCTGTCGGTGAAAAAGTCCGCAACGCACCCGGAGAGAAACTCTCCCGGCGGCAGCGAAATGTTGTGAAGCACCACAAGATAAGGAAGTTGCGCCCCGGACCTCGCGTCAAAGTGATCGGAAGGCTCACGCACAACGCTTTGGCTCCAGCCGCAGGCGTCAACGGCAAACTTATTTGCTGCCATGCAGGGTCTCTTCAAAGGCGCGGCGCCGCGCCTCACCGCGGCACTTTTCCGAGCAGTAGGCAACGCCGTTACCGAGCACAGCCTCTTCTTTGGGGAAATGCGTGCCGCAGACCGGGCACTGCAGCATGGGCTGCGGTGTCTGTGCGGCTGCGGCCGCCGCCTGTGCCTCGCGCCGTGCTTCACGCCTTAAGGCTTTTTCCTCCGCCGACCGGCGCTTTCTGCCGATCACGATGACGGCGTAGATGATGACGGCCAAGCCGACCCAGAAAAGAATACGACCCATGGCGTCTTAACTCAGAAAGAGTTCAATCACAAAACGGTAGACGACGTAGGCGGCCACCAAAAACGCGTAACCGGCCCAGAAAAGCATCAATGCACGCTTGTTGCGCCAGCCGAAGAAGTAGCGCCCGACCATCAGCACGGCAAAGACAATCCAGGATATCCAGGTGAGAACCGTCTTGTGATCAAACACAAAGGGCTGCCCCATGTACTGCTGGGTGGCAAAGCTTCCGATAATGAGCACAAGCGTGAGGCACACAAACCCGCACAAAACAATGCGGTAAAGAATGCGCTCCATCGCCATGAGGTTGGGCATGTTGGCCACAAGCCCCGTTGTCTTATGCGCCGCGGCCGGATCCTTTAACTGCCGCTGCAGCATCCACAAAAGCACCGCCTGCAAAAAGGCGATCGTCATGAAGCTGTAGGCGCCGAGCGCAACAATCAGATGCACGCGGAAAAGTACGGTCCAGGTTTCGCTCGCAACGGCTTCACCCGGAAAGACAACCGGCATCAGGGCGCAGACGGCCGCCACAAAAAGAAGCACCCCCATCAGGCCCGAAACCCGCCGCACAAAGCTTTCCACAAGGGTAATGAAGACCGCAAACAAGAGTGCGATCGAAAGCGCCATGCCGAAACCGAAATAAACCGTGCCCGGGCCGAAAAGGTCGCAACCCACCGCCGCCGTGTGCACGAGCGCCGCGGCAAAGGAGAGCCACCACATGGGTTTGAGAGCCCCTGCTTCCGGCACGCCCCGGCTGCATACACGCACGATTTTGAGGCCCGCCGCAAAGTAGCCGAGCGCTGCAACGATTGCCAGAATCCAACCCGCTGTTATCTGCGTCATACGAAATCTTTCCCGATAGCTGTTAGGGCATCCCGGCAAAGCACTGCCCGCTCGAGCCGATGCCGTACAATAAGACGTTCGGCGCACGGCACACAAAAAGTGCCCCGGAATGCTGCGCAAAAAAGGCGATTTCCCGTCTTTGCGCGGTCCGCGTTTTGCCGACGCAGACCATTCGTTACGCCGATTTTAGTTCGAAACCGTTGACAGCACACTTAATTAGCCGGTTCTTTGCAAAAAGAAAACGGCGGCCATAACCATGCTTGACACTCTGAGCTCCCGCTTATCCCGCATTCTGAAGACAATGCGCGGTCAGGCCCGTCTGACCGAAGAAAACACCCGCGACATGGTGCGCGAGATCCGTCTTGCGCTTTTAGAGGCCGACGTGGCGCTCCCGGTGGTGCGTGACCTTATTGCCCGCATCAAGGCCAAAGCCATGGGCGAAGAGGTGATCGGGAACTTAAACCCGGGACAGGCTCTGGTGGGCGTCGTGGAGCGCGAACTCACAAGCGTCATCGGCGGAGACCTTCCGCCCGAAGAGCGCACGATCCGCTTAAACGTGCAGCCTCCGGCCGTTATTTTGCTCGCCGGCCTTCAGGGGGCCGGTAAAACGACCACGGCCGGTAAGCTCGCAAAGTGGCTTAAGGAAACCCAGAACAAAAAAGTCCTCACGTTTTCAGCTGACGTCTACCGCCCCGCAGCCATTGATCAGTTAAAGACGGTAACGGAACAGGCCGGCTGTGACTTCTTTCCCTCCACGCCCGAGCAAAAGCCCCTCGATATCGCCCGGGATGCCATGGACTGGGCCCGCCGCCACTTTTACGACGTGGTGATTGCCGATACGGCCGGGCGCCTTGCAATTGACGAACAGATGATGCAGGAGGTAAGCGACTTAAGCGCTTACCTCAAACCCGCGGAAACCCTCTTTGTGATTGACGCGATGCTGGGCCAGGACGCCGTCAACACCGCCAAGGCCTTTAACGAGCGGCTGACCCTCACGGGCATCATCCTCACCAAGGTCGACGGCGACAGCCGCGGGGGTGCAGCGCTTTCAGTGCGCATGGTCACCGGCAAACCCATCAAATTTGTGGGCGTCGGCGAAAAGCTCACAGGTTTTGAGCCGTTTAATCCCGAGCAGATGGCCGGACGCATCCTCGGCATGGGCGACATCGTGGCCCTTGTCAAGGACGTGCAGAAGTCCGTGGATATCGAGCAGGCTCAGAAACTTGCGCAAAAGATCAAGACGGGCGAGCGCTTTGACCTCAATGACTTTAAGGCCCAGATTTCTCAGATGAAGTCGATCGGCGTCTCAGGCCTCATCGACAAACTCCCCGCGCAGTTTCAGGAAGCCGCGGCCAAGGTTAAGGACAAGGACGTCAACAAGACGATCGGCCGCACCGAAGGCATCATCAATTCGATGACGCCGAAGGAGCGGCGCAATCCGGACCTCATCAAGGCAAGCCGCAAGCGCCGTATCGCCGCGGGCGCCGGGGTCTCGGTGCAGGAAGTCAACAAGCTTCTCAAGCAGTTTGAGCAGACCCGTGAAATGATGAAGCGCATGCAAAAGGGCGGCCTTGCCAAGATGATGCGTGCGCTCGGCAATTTCGGCGGCTTCGGCGGGGGCTTCCCCGGCTTTAAGCGCTAAAGGCAAGAGCTGATGACGCGCGGCAAAACACTTGCCTGGCTGCAGTTTCTGGGAACGGCGCACGGCGTAACGGTGCTTAACTGGGAACGCGCCGCGTATGCGCGCTCGGTGAAAACCGTCACCGGGTCGCGGGCCGTACAGATCGGCAGGCCCGAACTCGATGCTTTGTCCGGCAGTAGCATCGGCCACCGGATTCTGGTGACGCCAGAGGTATGCCGTCTCTCTGATGATGACTGGCGCGAGCCCGTTGCGGCGCTCCCCGAAGCTCTGCCCCTTGCGGCAGAATGCGCCGACCTCGTTGTATGGCCTCACGGACCGGACGATACCGCAAGCGAAGCAAAAGTGGTTTTAGCTGAAATCACGCGCGTTCTCGCCCCCAACGGCGTTCTCGTTCTCACGTTTTTTAATGCTTCGGGCTTTTGGGCCCTGCGGCAGAAGCTCTTTTGTACTTCACCCCGTTTACCCACGGATACGCGCGCCAGCACGGTAGCAGGCGTCAAAGCGCTTCTTGCCGCCGCAGGTCTTACGGTCGAAGGCGGTTTTTACGGTGTCTACGGAACCGCGTCGCAAAAAGAGCGTACCGAAACCACGGAAAAAGCCTCAAACCTTCTGCCCACGGGGCTTGACCTCGCGGGCAACCGCTGGTGGCCCACCTTAAGTAACGTCGTGATTCTCACGGCCCGCAAAAAAGTCTCCGGCATGACGCTTGTGGGGCGGGCGGCCTTCAGTAAAAGCGCAGTGGCCGCGTCGGTTAACCCCGCCGTGCAGCAAAATGCCTCCCGAAAAGATGTCTTATGAGTGAAACCGTTCTTGAAATCTGGACCGACGGCGCCTGTAAGTTCAACCCGGGCCCGGGCGGCTGGGGTGTGCTGATGGTCTACGGCGGCCACCGCCGCGAGCTTTGCGGCGGCGCGCGTGAAACCACGAATAACCGCATGGAACTCAGGGCCGTGATTGAGGCCTTAAGGGCCGTCAAACGCGACTGTCCCATGAAAATTCACTTGGACAGCAGCTACGTCAAGGACGGCATCATCAAGTGGATTCACGGCTGGAAGAAAAAGGGCTGGAAAAAAGAGGGGAAGACCCCGATTAAAAACATCGAGCTCTGGCAGTGCCTCGACAGAGAGCGCAACCGCTTTACGCAGATTGAATGGTGCTGGGTGAAGGGCCACGCCGGCAACCCCGGCAACGAAAAGGCCGATGAGCTCGCCAACAAGGGCGTGGCCGGTGTTTTGGCAGGCACCATCCCCGAGGACATCCCCATTGGTTCCGCCGCCGCGGAAGGAAGTTTGTTATGAGCACGCGTCAGATCTGTCTGGATACGGAAACCACCGGTATTAATGCCGATGACGGCGACCGCATTGTGGAAATCGGCTGCTTTGAGATTGTGGGCCGCACGCTCTCTGATGATCCGAGCCACGTTTACTGGGCTTACATCAATCCTGAGCGTGATGTGCCGGACGAAGCCGTCGCCATTCACGGCCTCACCAACGAGTTTCTCGCGGACAAACCCGTCTTTGCCGACGTGGCCGATGACTTTCTCAAATTCATCAAGGGCGCCGAACTCATCATTCATAACGCCAAGTTCGACGTGGGCTTTTTAAACGCGGAACTAAAGCGCATCGGCAAAGGCCGCGTGGAAGACTACTGCAGTAATGTAATCGACACCCTGGCGATGGCCCGTGAGATCTTTCCGGGGCTAAGAAATACCCTGGACGTTCTCTGCGGCCGCTACGGTGTGGACCGGTCGGCTCGTACGCTGCACGGAGCTTCGCTTGACGCCCGGCTTTTGGGCGAGGTGTACCTCGCGATGACGCGCCGCCAAGAAAGCCTCATCGGCGACACGGTGGAGGAAATGCTCAAGGAGGGCGGCACGATTGCGATGCCCGACAACAAGCTCTTGCTCGCGGCATCCTGTCCGGATGAAGAAATGGCCGTGCACAAAGCCTTCATTGAAAACATGAACAAAAAGTCCAAAAAGGGCCCGTGCCTCTGGACCACAAAGCTGGGAAGTCCCGAAAGCACCGTGCCGCAGCCTGCGGGCTCTGCTGATGCGCCCGCAGCCGCCGCCGCAGCCCCGGCTCAGAAGTAATACCGCAAAGAACCGCCGGATTTTTCGGGAAATACCGGCCTTTTCTCCCTCACGGGCCCAATAACCCGATAGACTCGCGGACACATTACATTGGGACGGGTGGGCGCACACGGTGCGCCTCCCTTCCCTACCAAAGAAAAAACTCACTTATGATCGAGCTGCAACACATTACTCAGCGCTACCGCACGCCGGAAGGCCGCGACTTTTTTGCGCTCAACGATGTCTCCTTAAGCATCAAATCGGGAGAAATCTTCGGCATCATCGGCCGCTCGGGCGCCGGCAAATCCACGCTTGTGCGCTGCATCAATTTCTTAAACCGCCCCACCGAAGGGACGGTGACCGTGGACGGCAAGTGCCTCAACACGATGACGAACGCTGAACTGCGCGCCGCACGCCGTCAGATCGCGATGATCTTTCAGCACTTCAACATTCTCTCCTCGCGCACGGTCTACGACAATGCCGCGTTTCCGCTGGAACTTGCGGGCTGGGACAAGACCGAGATCCGCAAAAAGGTGGAGCCGCTTCTTGACCTCGTTGGCCTGGCGGATCACCGCAACAAGTACCCCTCGCAGCTCTCGGGCGGCCAAAAGCAGCGCGTGGGCATTGCCCGAGCGCTTGCCTCTGACCCCAAGGTCCTTTTAAGCGATGAGGCAACCAGTGCGCTCGACCCGGAAACCACGGTTGCGACGCTGCAGCTTCTTAAACAGATTAACCGCGACCTCGGGCTCACCATCGTGATGATCACCCACCAGATGGACGTCGTGAAGGAAATCTGCGACCGCGTGGCTGTCATGAATAAGGGCGTTGTGGTTGAAGAAGGTCCCGTCATTGACGTCTTTCGCCGTCCGCAGAGCGAAACGGCGCGCGCCATGGTCGGTAACATCATGGGCCAGGAAATTGCGCCCGCGATGGTCGAGAGAATCCGAGCGCAGGTCAAAGCCGTCACCGACGGCATCCCCAACCACATTCTGAGGCTTACCTTTGTCGGAAGCGAAGTCACGCGTCCCATCATTTCCGAAGCCTCGCGGCTTTTTAACGTCGACTTCAACATTCTTCTCGGGCAGATTGCGGAAGTGCAGGGGAAGAGTTTCGGCACGCTCACGGTTCTCACCAAAGCTGATGCCGACACGCTCAGCAAGACCGTTGCCTATTTCCGCGAACACAACGTCACCGTAGAGGAGAAAACAAACAATGTCCTCTGAACTGCTGTTAATGCTTTGGAATTCTCTGCTTGAAACCATCACGATGGTGGGAATTTCAGGGCTTTTGGGGGCCGCAATCGGCATCCCCGTGGGTATTCTTCTTTATACGACAACGCCCACAGGCATTCATCCGATGCCTGTTGCCAACCGCCTGATCGGCTGGGTTGTAAACGCCATCCGCTCCACCCCCTTCATCATTTTGCTGGTGGCAATCATCCCCTTTACCCGTATTGTGGCCGGCACCTCGATCGGCACGACCGCAGCGATTGTGCCGCTCACGATCGCCGCGGCCCCCTTTATCGCACGTCTGGTGGAAACCAGTTTGCGTGAAGTGGATAAGGGCCTTATTGAAGCGGCGCAGTCCATGGGCGCCACGAATCTCCAGATCGTGACGAAGGTTCTGATTCCGGAAGCGCTTCCCGGCATCATCGCGGGGCTCACAATCGCTCTGGTCGCTTTGGTCGGGTCCTCTGCCATGGCAGGCGCCATCGGCGGGGGCGGTCTGGGCGACATGGGTATCCGCTACGGCTATCAGCGCTTTATGCCTGACGTGATGCTCGCCGTTGTCGTGATTCTGATTGTCTTTGTGCAGTCGCTGCAGAGTTTCGGTGACTGGCTTGTGAAACGCATGAGTCACAGATAACCGGCCCGTCATTTGAAGACGGCTCCGCCGGGAATTTTCCTGCGGGGCCGTTTTTTTTGCGGGTCGGCGTTGGAAAAAGCCCGCCGATTGCGGCATAATCTCGTGCGCTTCGGTGGTTGCCGGAGCGAAAAACTCAAAGTGTGCGGGCGTAGTTCAATGGCAGAACGAAAGCTTCCCAAGCTTTATACGAGGGTTCGATTCCCTTCGCCCGCTCCACAGAATTCCTGATGACGGATCGTTTAACGAATGAAACGATCCGTTTTTCATATGCACCGCCCGGGGACACCGCCATGGCCACTGACCTCACGCCCGAACAGATTGAAGAGCTCAAGCACCGTCATATCCGTAGCTTTGTGCTGCGCCGCGGACACATCTCGGCCGCGCAGGAACGGGCCCTCGATGAGCTTTTTCCGCGTTACGCCGTTACCTACGAAACAAAGCTTTTTGACGCGGAGGCAGTTTTCGGGCGCAAAGCTCCCCTGGTGCTTGAAATCGGCTGCGGCATGGGGGAAACGACGGCAACGATTGCCGAAGCTCACCCCGAAATCAATTTCCTCGGATGCGAAGTCTTTGCGGCGGGCGTCGGAGCGCTGAGCAAACTTTTAAACGAAAAGGGGCTCACCAACGTCCGTATCTGCCGGCATGATGCGATGGAAGTTGTGCGCGACATGATTGCGGATAACTCGCTTGCTGGTATCCACGTCTACTTTCCGGATCCCTGGCGCAAGGCGCGCCACCATAAGCGCCGTCTCATCCGTCCGGACTTTGTGAAGGTTCTTGCCGCCAAACTTGTGCCCAGGGGCTACATTCACTGCGCCACCGACTGGGAAAATTACGCCGAACAGATGCTTGAGGTGCTCTCCGCGGAGCCGCTTCTTACAAACGCCCACGGCTCGGGATTTTCACCGGTGATGGCCAACCCCTTGTGCGAGCGCCCCTGCACGAAATTTCAGGCCAGGGGCGAGCGGCTCGGGCACGGCGTGTGGGATCTGGTGTACCTCAGAAAAGCCTGATGCATCAGGCATGAGGCTTGGCGTACATCGATTCGGGAGTTTTAAGAACCGGTTCGGCCTCACGCCAGGCGCCGTCAGTTAATTCACGGTAAAAGCAGCTCGCGTGCCCGGTGTGGCACGCCACGCCCCCCACCTGCTCAATTTCATAGATAACGGCGTCGCCGTCACAGTCAAGCAGGATTTTCTTCACAATCTGGACGTTGCCGGACTCTTCACCCTTGCGCCAGAGCTTGCCCCGGGAGCGGGAAAAATATACGCCCCGTCCGGTGCGCGCGGTTTCTTCCAGGGCCTCACGGTTTGCCCACGCCAGCATCATGACTTTACCGTCAGAAGTACGCTGTGCAATAACCGGCACCAGACCCTTCTCATCAAACTTTACGTCGTCAAGCCACATGGCGCACCCCTCTGTCAGAGTCTCACGGTGATTCCCTGAGACGCCATAAAGTCCTTGGCTTCCCGGATCGTGTACATCCCGTAGTGAAAGATGGATGCGGCCAGCACCGCGTCGGCGCCCCCTTTGGTGACGCCGTCAGCAAGATGCTGAAGATTTCCGACGCCCCCGGACGCAATCACCGGCACCGAAACGGCGTCGGCCACAGCGCGGGTGAGTTCCAGATCAAACCCTGCCTTGGTGCCGTCTGCGTCCATCGATGTGAGAAGAATTTCGCCGGTACCGAGTTCAGCCACGCGCTTAGCCCATTGAACGGCATCCAGGCCCGTTGCCTTTCTTCCGCCGTGCGTATAAACCTCCCAGCCCTTTGAAGGATCGTTTTTGTCGCGGCGTCTTGCATCCACCGCCGTCACGATGCACTGCGAGCCGTAAAGCGCGGCCGCTTCCCCGATGAGGTCGGGGTTATTGACGCCTGCGGTATTAATGGAAATCTTGTCCGCGCCCGCGTTTAAGAGACGGCGGATATCGGCGACTGCCCGCACACCCCCGCCCACGGTAAGCGGAATAAAGACCTGGCCGGCAACGGCTTCGATGACGTCCAAAATAGTGTCGCGGTCATCGCTTGACGCGGTGATGTCAAGAAACGTGAGTTCATCGGCGCCCTGCTCGTTGTAGCGCCGGGCGACTTCGACCGGATCCCCGGCGTCCCTCAACTCCACAAAGTTAACGCCCTTCACCACGCGGCCCGCGGTGACGTCAAGACACGGAATAATGCGTTTGGCAAGCATCACTGATGTCCTTTACTTTTGAGCCGCTTCCACGACCTTGAGTGCCTCGGCAAAATCAATCGTGCCTTCGTAGAGGCTACGGCCCAAAACAGCGCCCGTGACGCCGTCTTTTTCAACCGCAAGGAGCGCCCGCACGTCGTCCAAGGTATGCATGCCGCCCGAAGCAATCACCGGAACCGAAACGGCACGGGCAAGTTCCGCGGTCGCCGCGGCATTAACGCCCGTCAACATCCCGTCACGGCTGATGTCGGTGTAAAGAAACGCCTCCACGCCGAAATCTTCAAAGCGCCGGGCAAGGTCTTTCACCTCGTGCCCCGTGCTCTTGACCCAGCCGTCGGTGGCGACAATACCGTCTTTGGCGTCAAGCGCCGCGATGATGTGGCCGGGAAAGGCCGCGCAGGCTTCACTTAAAAACCCCGGCTGCTTGACGGCGGC
Organism: Duodenibacillus massiliensis; assembly: GCF_928721995.1. NCBI lineage: Bacteria > Pseudomonadati > Pseudomonadota > Betaproteobacteria > Burkholderiales > Sutterellaceae > Duodenibacillus > Duodenibacillus massiliensis. Next base: position 1,616,384 of record NZ_OV788642.1, on the reverse strand, counting down.
GGTGCCGATCACCACGTAGCGCACACCCTCATCGATGTACTTTTCCACCTGGTTTAGCGTGCGGATGCCGCCTCCGAGCTCGATATCGATCCCTTCGCCGATTTCCTGAATCATTTCGCCGATCAGTTTCGCGTTCACGGGTTTTCCGGTCTTGGCGCCGTCAAGATCCACGATATGGATGCGCTCGGCGCCGAGATCAGCCCAGCGCCCTGCCTGATCCACGGGATCTTCGTTATAAACCGTCACGTTGTTTTTCAGGTCACCCTGACGCAGGCGGACGCACTGTCCGTTCTGAATATCAATAGCCGGAATCAGAAGCATGATGAATTGTCGGTGAGTGGTTGTCGGTTAAACGCCGGTCCTTACGGATTCCAGCGCAGGAAATTGGCAAAAAGCCGGAGGCCGTCGGCAGCACTTTTTTCCGGGTGAAACTGCGTGGCAAAAATGTTGTCGTGCGCCACGGCGCACACGAAAGGAAGCCCGTAACTCGACGTCCCCGCCGCGATCGTGTCGTCTTCGGGACAGACAAAGTAGCTGTGGACAAAATAAAACCAGGCGCCGTTTTTAATCCCCTGCCAGACGGGGTGATCCATGCGCTGCGTCACGGTGTTCCATCCCATCTGAGGGACCTTGAGGCGCGTGCCCTGCGCGGTCACAAGGGCCGCTTCCGGAAAGCGGATCACCTTCCCCTTAAAAAGCCCGAGCGCGGCAGAGCCGCCCCCCTCATCGCTTGCTTCAAAAAGCATCTGCATGCCGATACAGACGGCAAGCACGGGTTTATTTGCAAGCGCACGCAAAACTGCTTCCTTAAGGCCTGAGGCATTCAGGTGCACCATACAGTCGCCGATCGCGCCCTGACCGGGGAAAATCACGCGGTCTGCGGCGTCAATGGCTGCTGCCTCGTGCGTCACGATCACGGTATCGGCCGGCGCTGCCGCGCTTTTGACGGCCTGGCTCACACTGCGTAAATTGCCGCACCCGTAGTCAACGACAGCAATCGTAGTCACAGTGCCCCCTTGGTGCTCGGTATTGCATCAGGACAGCGGGGATCGGGGCTCACCGCCATACGAAGCGCCCGGCCGAAAGCCTTAAAGATCGTCTCGGCCTGATGGTGGGCGTTGTCACCCCGGAGATTGTCGATATGCAGCGTCACGGCGGCGTGGTTCACAAAGCCCTGGAAAAATTCCCGCACGAGCTGCGTGTCAAGCTCCCCGATCATCGGTGCCGTAAAGTCCGCGGCAAACACAAGGCCCGGGCGCCCCGAGAGATCAATCACCACACGCGAAAGCGCTTCATCCAGGGGCACGTAGGCAAAGCCGTAACGGATAACGCCCTTTTTGTCTCCGAGGGCCTTTTTAAAGGCTTCACCCAGGGCAATCCCCACGTCTTCCACGGTGTGGTGACCGTCCACGAAAAGATCTCCCTCAGCCTTAACCGTGAGGTCCACGAGGCCGTGGCGCGCAATCTGATGCAGCATGTGGTCGAAAAAACCGATGCCGGTAGCGATGTCAGCCTCACCGGTGCCGTCGAGGTTTACCTCAACGGCAATTGCCGTTTCAGCGGTCTTTCGTTCAATACGGGCACTGCGCATGGGTGTGTCTCCCGAAAAATGTCCAAAACGATGGGCGGCGCTTACTTACTTCTTCAGACGGTAACGTGCGCTCTGAGCGTGCGCGGTGAGGTGTTCGCCTTCGGCGAGAATCCCCGCAACGACCCCAAGGTGCTGCACACCGGCGTCAGAAATATGAATCATGCTCGTGCGCTTCTGGAAGTCGTAGACACCCAGGGGCGAGGAGAAACGCGCCGTGCGGCTCGTGGGAAGCACGTGGTTGGGGCCGGCACAGTAGTCACCGAGTGCTTCAGAGGAGAAGCGCCCGAGGAAGATGGCACCGGCGTGGTGGATTTTTTCCGCCCACTTTTCCGGCTCATCGGTGCTCATTTCAAGGTGTTCCGGCGCGATCTGATCGGCGACGGCACAGGCTTCGGCCAGATCCTTCGTAACGATGATCGCGCCGCGGTTGGCAAGCGACTTCTCGATGATCGCCTTTCGCGGCATGCCGGGCAGCTGCTTATCGATGGAAGCGGCAACGGCGTCGGCAAAAGCGGCGTCGGGCGTGAGAAGAATGGCCTGGGCAAGTTCATCGTGTTCGGCCTGGCTGAAAAGATCCATCGCAATCCAGTCCGCCGGGGTCTTGCCATCACAGATGATGAGAATTTCCGAGGGGCCGGCAATCATGTCAATACCCACGCGCCCGAAAACCTTACGTTTGGCAGCGGCCACATAGGCGTTGCCCGGCCCCACGATCTTATCGACCGAAGGAATCGTTTCCGTGCCGTAAGCAAGAGCCGCCACGGCCTGGGCGCCCCCTATCGTGAAGGCGCGCGAAACACCGGCAAGGCTTGCCGCAGCAAGCACCAGCTGATTTTTCTCGCCGCCCGGGGTGGGCACCACCATTTCAATGCGGCGCACACCGGCCACACGCGCGGGCATCGCGTTCATCAGAACCGAGCTCGGATACGCGGCCTTGCCGCCCGGGACGTAAAGGCCCACCGAATCAATGGGCGTGACGCGCTGACCGAGGCGGCTGCCCATGGCGTCAGTCATCGTGAAGCTTTCAGCGAGTTCCTTTTCGTGAAACACGCGGATGCGTTCCGCGGCTTCTTCAAGGGCCTTACGCTGCTCGGAGGGAAGCGTCTCAAGGGCGTGCTTCATCTCGTCGGCCGTCACCATCAGATCCGAGAGTTTTTCTGCGGGCAGATGGTCAAACTTTGCCGTGTACTCAAGCACGGCGGCGTCGCCGCGTTCGCGCACGTCTTCGACAATGGCTTCCGCGCGCTGGGTGATCACCGGATCGACACTCGCGTCACGCGCCACGAGATGATTGAACTTTTCCTGAAAGTCTGCGTCCTTAGTGGATAAACGCCGAATCGTCATACTGTGTACTCCCGTTAATTTTGTATTTGTTCTCAGGATTTAAGCGCGGCTTTCTGCCGCCGCTCCTCTGCCTTTTTAAGTGCTGTTTCGCGCATTGCGGTGATAATCGGCATCAGGTCCGTGCGCTTTAACTTCATGGCGCCCTGATTGACGATGAGCCGCGAGGAAATCGGCGCCACGGTTTCGATTTCCACCATGTTGTTGGCTTTAAGCGTCGCCCCGGTGCTCACAAGGTCGACAATGGCGTCCGCGAGCCCCGCAATGGGCGCAAGTTCCATCGAACCGTAAAGTTTGATGAGATCAACGTGCACGCCGGCACGCGCAAACCAGTCCCGCGACCACTTCAGATATTTCGTCGCGATTCTGAGGCGCGCTCCGCTTCGGACGTTAGCCGCCCAGTCAAAGGTTTTGGGCGCGGCCACACACATGCGGCAGCGGGCAATCTGCAGATCCACGGGCACATACAGGCCATTGCCGCCGTGCTCATAGAGCGTGTCCCATCCCGTTACACCCATGTCGGCCGCCCCGTACTGCACGTAGGTCGGAACGTCCGTTGCTCTTAAAACGACGATCCGCAGGTCACTGCGGTTCGTGTCGATCATGAGCTTTCGGGACTCTTCCGGATTTTCAAGCGGCCTGATGCCGGCTGCGGCCAGAAAAGGCAGCAGCTCCTCAAAAATGCGGCCCTTGGAAAGTGCCAGTGTGATCACAGGTTTCTCCCCTTTTCCCAAACGGCTTTACTTAATCCTAACAATGTCGGCGCCAAGCGCCGAGAGCTTTGTCTCCAGATGCTCGTAGCCCCGATCAAGATGATAAATACGGTCAATCACAGTTTCCCCGTGTGCGGCAAGTCCGGCAATCACAAGGCAGGCCGAAGCGCGAAGGTCGGTGGCCATCACGTTGGTGCCTGCGAGGGCCTCAACGCCTCTCACGACCGCCGTATGGCCGTCCACCGCGATGTCAGCGCCCATGCGCTGCAGTTCCGGCACGTGCATGAAGCGGTTTTCAAAAATTGTTTCCACAATGCGGCCCGTACCGTCAGCGACCGCATCAAGTGCCATAAACTGCGCCTGCATGTCGGTGGGAAATCCCGGATGCGGCACCGTGCGGATATCCACGGCCTTGGGTCGCTCACTGATCCTTGCGCGGATCCAGTCGCTGCCGGTTTCTACCGTAGCGCCCGCTTCTCTCAATTTGCCGATCACGGCTTCAAGCGTTGCAGGCGCCGCGTGCGTCACGAGAACGTCGCCGCGCGTCGCGAGCGCCGCACAAAGAAACGTCCCCGTTTCGATGCGGTCGGCCACCACGCGGTGCTCGGTGCCGTGCAGTTTCGCAACCCCTTCGACCTCGATCACGGGGCTGCCGGCGCCGCGGATTTTGGCGCCCATGGCGTTAAGCATCGCCGCCAGGTCCACGATTTCGGGTTCACGCGCCGCGTTTTCAATGACGGTGGTGCCTTCGGCCAAAACAGCGGCCATCAGAATATTTTCCGTACCGGTCACGGTCACCATGTCGGTGACGACCCGCGCACCCTTAAGCCTCGCGGCCTTTGCCGTCACATACCCGTGATCAATCGCGATATCTGCGCCAAGCGTCTTTAATGCCTTGATGTGCTGATCCACGGGCCGCGCGCCGATTGCGCAGCCCCCGGGCAACGACACCTTGGCCGACCCAAAGCGCGCCGTCAGGGGGCCGAGCACGAGAATGGAGGCGCGCATCGTTTTCACCAGTTCATAGGGTGCTTCGGTGCTCGTAACGCCTGCGGCGCAGATTCGCACCGTGTCGCCGTTGATGCGCTCAAAAGCCGCCCCCATGCCCGTGAGCAGTTTTCCCATGGTTGCGACGTCAGCCAGATCCGGGACATTGTGAAGGATCACCTCGTCCGCGGTTAAAAGCGCCGCCGCCATGATGGGAAGCGCCGCATTTTTTGCGCCCGAGGCGCTTACTTCACCCACAAGGCGCCGGCCGCCGACAATTTTGAGTTTCTGCATGGATTCTGACTTCTTTCGGGGAAAACAACACGGGGAAAAATACCGGTCACGCCGGCTTTTTCCGCACGGGCGGACATTGTAACGGACGGGCCAAAGCCCGCCCTATTCAAAACAGCTCAGGACTCACGCGGCAAAGACGGTGTTTCTGTCTGCCAGAGACGTACAAAATGATGTACGGGGCCGTGGCCGCTGCCGACACTGAGGCTGTCGGCGGCAGCAATCGCCTCCGCGATATAGGCTTTTGCCAGGCGTACGGCTTCGGCCGCATCGTCCGTGCGCGCAAGAAACGCCGCCAGGGCTGAAGAGAGCGTACAGCCCGTGCCGTGCGTATTTTTTGTGGCCGTGCGCGGCGCTTCAATCCAAAACGTTTCCCCGCGCGAATAAAAGAGGTCGCTTGCAGCGCTTGAGGCCTCGAGGTGCCCGCCCTTTAAAAGAACGGCGCCGCCGGCCTTCATCATCGCTGAAAGCGCTTCTGCTGCCTCAGCCATTGCGTCTTTCGTTTCAACCGTGCGCCCCAAAAGGTCGCCGGCTTCGGGCAGATTCGGCGTCACGATGTCGGCTAAAGGCAAAAGCTCGGTTTTAAGCGCCTCAAGCGCGTCTTCGCGCAAAAGGCGGTCCCCGCTTTTTGCGACCATTACCGGATCGAGCACCACCCAGCGGGGTTTATAGCGGCGAAGCGCCCCGGCGACAACCCCGATCACCGCCGCGTCGTTCAGCATCCCAATCTTGACGGCCGCAGGCGGCACATCGGTAAAAACGGCCTCAAGCTCTTTACCCACAAAGTCCGCGGGCACGGGCATCACGCCCGTCACGCCCCGCGTATTCTGAGCAGTGAGCGCCGTCACCACGCCCATGGCGTAAACGCCGCAGGCGCTCATTGCCTTAATGTCGGCCAAAACCCCGGCGCCGCCCGAGGGATCAACGCCGGCAATGGAAAGGCAGTTCTTGACGGCGCCCTTTTTTACGCACTCTTTTTCCACAGCTCCTCCGCCTTATCAGCCATCTTGCCTACGGCACCCGTGTAGGTCTTGGCAAAGGTGAGCGCCCTTTGCGAAGCCAGACTGCGCAGTGCGGCATTATCCACAAGTTCCAGGGCCCGGGTGATGCCCTCTCGGGCATCCTTTACGGCAAAAGCCGCGCCCATACGCAGCGCATCCGCGGCAATCTGCGCGAAGTTATAGGTTGAGGGGCCAAGAATCACAGGGGAACCGGCCGCAGCCGGTTCAATAAGGTTCTGACAGCCCGTGTTGCCGAAACTGCCGCCCATGAGGCACACGTCCGCAGCCGCGCAGTAAAAACTCATCTCCCCCATGCTGTCGCCCAGAATCACATCGTGTCGGGCGTCAAGCGCCTCAAGCGACGGGCAAGCGCTGCGGCGGACAACGTCAAGCCCTGCAGCCTCCAAAAGCTGCGCCACTTCGTTAAAGCGCTGCGGATGGCGCGGCACCAAAAGCACTGTGACCTTGCCGGCAAAACACCTTAAAAGCGGCGCAAACATCGCTTCTTCGCCTTCGCGGGTGCTCGCTATCAGAACAACGGGCCGACCGGCTTTTGCCTTAAAGTCCCGCGCAAGACGCGTCTGTCCAGGATCCTCACGCACCTCAAACTTAAGCGAACCGCAGACCGTGATGTTTTTGGCGCCGAGCGCCTCAAAGCGCGCCGCATCGGCTTTACTTTGCGCAAGCACTGCATCAAACGAGGCAAAGGCCGGACGCATGACGGCCTCAAACTGAAGCGCCTTTTTCAGGCTTTTTTCCGACTCACGGGCGTTCGCCAGCACCACAGGAATCCCGCGGCGGTGAATTTCGGCGAGCATATTGGGCCAGACCTCGGTTTCCATGAAAACCGCAAGCCGCGGACGCGTCTCATCCAAAAACCGCCGGGCATACGCAGGCACGTCGTACGGGAGATAACACTGCGTGACGCGCCCGGCAAAGCGTTTGGCAAGTTTCAGGCCGGCATCCCGCCCCGTCGGCGTCATGCAGGTAAGAAGCACTTCAATATCCCCGAAGCGCTTGACGAGTTCTTCAATCAGGGGCGCCGCCGCATTGGTTTCACCGACACTGACCGCATGCACCCAAAGGCGGGGCTTTACGGGGGAGGGAAAAGGCTTTCGGGCAAAACGCTCATCCCAGTTAAGCAGATAGTCAGGTTGCTTTTTGGCACGTTTTTTCAGGTAGAGCTTTGCCAGCGGCACGCAAAGCGACGTGAGCAAGCCGTAGATGCGCGGCGTCACGAGCGTCATACCGCGACCTTTCGGCCGGTAACGGCGGCAAAGGCGTCAAGCACTTCGCTCACGCCCGGAACAACCCCCTTATCACCCACCGTCACGGCTTTACCTTCGCTCACAAGCGAGAAAAGTTGCGCCGAGGTGCCGACAATGATGCCCACGGCCGGCACGGCAAGCGCGGCTGCGAGGTGCGAAAGCCCCGTATCCACGCCGATCACACCCACTGAGTCCTTCATGACGGAGGCAATTTCGGGAATCCGCATATGAGGCGCCACAACGGCTCCGCGCACCTGCGCGGCAATGTCTTCCACGCGGCTTTTTTCTTTCTGGTTACCCCAGACAAAAAGAGGTGTGATGCCGCTTTTAACGAGCGCATCGGCAGCCTCCGCCCACCGCTCGCGCGCCCAGAGCTTTTCCTCGCGGCTTGTGTTGACCGCAAGAACCGCAAAGGGTTCCGCGCAGGGGGCTTCTGTCAGGGGCTTGGCCTTAAGGCCGAACTGAGGGTGTTCCTCATCAATCGTGTAACCGAGGCACCGGGCCGCCATCACACGGTAGCGCCGAACGGGCGTGAGGCTTTCCGGCACCTCTTCGGTTTCGGAATAAAAGTAGCTTGCCAGAGGCTCACGGATCGTGTTTTTGGAGTACCCCACGGACTTCACGCCGCACCAGCGGGCAATAAGCGCCGTTCGGATCAGTCCCTGCAGGTCAATCACGATGTCGTAGTGATTTTCTCTGAGAAGGTGTCTGAGATCCGACACCTCCCTGCGGGTGACCGCAGAAAGCGGATGCTTTTTCCAGCGCCTGAAGGCCGTGACAATCGTGTTGTCGATAAAGGGACTTAAGTCGGTGACGTCCCGGAAACTTTCCTCAATCACCCAGTCAAGCTGCGCCTCGGGCAGCGCCTGTTTGATGTCAAAGGCTGCCGGGAGCGCGTGAATCACGTCGCCCATGGAGCTTGAGCGGATCACTAGAATCTTTTTTACTGTCATCAGAGAATGTCGGCTTCAGCCGAGCGGCTCAGTTTCTTACCGAGCTCCACCCCCGGCTGATCAAAGGGATTGATGCCGAAGAGTGTACCGAGCATTGTGGTCTTGTGTTCGTAAAGCGCCATCAGAGCGCCCAGGCGCCCGGCGTTTAATTCGTCCACGGCGAGGGTGCTCACGGCATTAAAGTACGGTTCTGCCGGATCGCGCGTCACAAGCGCTTCGGCCTGGGCCTTGGCGTTTGCGATCAGCACGCGGTGCAGATCCGCATGACGGTGCCCGGGCTTCTCGCACCAGCACAGATCAATCGAAGAGCACGACGTCCCCTCGCGCAGCCACTGATAGAAGGAGTGCTGCGACTCGTTGCCGTGACCGCCCCAGATCCCCTGCCCCGTGCGGCCTTTAATGCGGCTGCCGTCAGGCGCCCGGTTCTTGCCGAGGCTTTCCATCTCAAGCTGCTGAATCCAGGAAACAAGCACCCGCAGCCTTTCGTCGTAGGGAAGGAAGCAGTGCGTGGGAATAGCCTGCGTGACGGCGTTGTAGTAGGTCATCAGGGCCATTAAAAGCGCCATATTGTCTTCGGCCGGGGTGTCCGCGACGTGTTCGTCCATAGCGTGAGCGCCCGCGAGAAGCTGCCGGAAAACCTCCGGCCCCAGGGCAATCGCGCAGGGCAGTCCCACGGCACTCCAGACGGAAAAGCGCCCGCCCACCCAGTCCCAGATCGGGAAGAAGTTTTCTTCGGGTAGGTTCATCGACTGCGGGGCCTTGGAATTGGCGGACACGACAACCATATGGTGCGTTCTGTCCTTGCCGGAAATACCTGCGTCCAGAAGCCACTGATCCAGCGCCGCGGCGTTAACCGCCGTCTCACGCGTTCTGAAACTTTTGGAAGAAACAACGACGAGCGTCTTAAAGGGGTTTAAGCCGCTCACGACCCGGTCAAAAAGCACGCCGTCAGCCGAACTCATAAAGTGCAGGCGGATTGAAGGCTGCACATAACGCAGCGCGTGGTAAACGGCGCGCGGCCCCATTTCCGAGCCCCCGATACCAACATTGATCACGTCGGTGATCGCGTCACCGCGGCAGCCGCAGAAAAGACCGCTTCTGACGTCTTCGGCAAAGCGGCAGACCTGGTTTAACGCCTTCATCACTTCGGTGTGAAAAGGCGCCGAGACCGAGGGGTCTCTTAAAGCCGTATGCAGTGCCGGACGGTTTTCGCTCGGATTCACGATTTCGCCGCTTCGCATCGCGGCGTTGGCGGCAAGAACCCCTTTTTCTTCGGCAAGGTCGAGAAGCCCCTTTAAGTCCCGTCCCGTGAGGCGCTGCCTTCCGATGTCCAGTGTGATGCCGCAGGCGGTTTTGACGCACCGGCCGGCCAGGGTGTCGCGAAGGAAAGGATGCTGAAGCGTATCGGGCATGACAAAGACGGATTTGTGGTCCAGGCAGGGCAAAAACAGCCGCCGGGAACGTGTTGCAGATAACCTGAAAGTTTATCAGGGTACTTCCCTGAGCCCGCCGCCCTATTCGTTACCCGCCGTTTCCGCGGAAACACTGTTTTGCAGATTGCGCAGCGGCCGCGGACAAAATGCGCAGAAAGCCGCCGTTTTCCCACGTTGCCTCGGCTAAAATCAGCAAAATCGAGCGGCACCTCCCTTATGCCGCGAAAGCTCTGCGAATGATTACAAAAGAAGAACTCTCCGCCAAACGCCTTTTAGTGGTCGGCGACTCAATGCTTGACCGCTACTGGTTCGGCGACACCAACCGTATTTCCCCCGAAGCGCCCGTTCCCGTGGTGCGTATCGTCAAAGAGGAAAACCGGCTCGGGGGAGCGGCCAACGTGGCGCTAAACATCGCCTGCCTCGGAGCCCGCGTGTCTCTGATGAGCGTGATCGGGCGCGACGATGCCGGGCACGCCCTGCGTGACCTTCTCGATAAAGCCGGTATTGAAGGCTTGCTGCAGGAAGACACCTCAGTGCGCACCACCGTGAAACTCAGGGTGCTCGCACGGCGCCAGCAACTTGTGCGCGTGGACTTTGAAGACCACCCCGCCGGCGAAGTGCTTGCCGCACTCACCGAAGAATTTTCCGCCAAGATTGCCGGTTACGACGCACTTGTGCTCTCGGACTACGGCAAAGGCGGGCTCGAACATATCCGCCGCATCATTGCAACGGCCCGCGAATGCTGCATTCCGGTGCTTGTTGACCCGAAGGGCGACGACTACAGCCGCTATCACGGCGCCACCGTCATCACCCCGAACCGCTCAGAACTCGCGCAGGTGATCGGCCAGTGGAAAACCGAAGAAGAACTGCACACCAAGGCGCAGAACTTAAGAAAGGAGCTTGCCCTCAAGGCGCTTCTTTTAACGCGCAGCGAAGAAGGCATGACCTTATTTACCGATGCGGGTGCTCTCACCGTACCCGCACAGGCGCGTGAAGTGTTTGATGTTTCAGGCGCCGGTGACACCGTGATTGCCGTCACCGCCGCCATGCTTGCCGCAGGGCTCAGTGAAGAAGAAGCCGTGCGCATTGCCAACAGAGCCGGAGGCATCGTTGTCGGAAAACTCGGCACGGCTTCTGTGAGTTTTGAAGAACTTTTCTGTCAGGATCATTAAATGTCGATTCTTGTGACCGGAGCCGCGGGTTTTATCGGCTGCAACTGTGTGCTTGCCTTAAACAAAGCGGGCTTTAACGACATCATTGCCGTGGACAACCTCACCCGTGCCGAGAAGTTTTTAAACCTCGCACAGGGACACATCACGGACTACTTCGATAAAAACGACTTTATTGAACGCGTGCGTAAGGGCACGGCTCCGATTCCAGAGGCCGTGGTTCACATGGGCGCCTGTTCCGACACGATGGAAACGGACGGACGCTACATCATGGAGAACAACTACCGCTATACGCTTGACCTTTTTGCCTGGGCCCAGAAGCTCAAGATCCCCTTTGTAAACGCAAGTTCGGCCGCCACCTACGGCGCAAGCACCGTCTTTACCGAAGACCTCAAAAACGAGGGGCCCCTGAACTGCTACGGCTACTCGAAGTTCCTGTTTGACCAGGTGCTCCGAGCCCGCATGGCAAACCTCTCCGCCCCCACCGTGAACCTGCGCTTTTTCAATGTCTACGGCCCGCACGAGCAGCACAAGGGCCGCATGGCCTCCGTCGCGTTTCACCAGTATTTCCAGTTCAAAAAGGACGGAAAGGTGAAGCTCTTTGAAGGGTGCCTCGGTTACGGCAACGGCTGCCAGATGCGCGACTTCGTGTATGTGGAGGATGTCGTCAGCGTCGTGCGGTACTTCCTCACCGCGGGCGTTTCCGGCATCTTTAACTGCGGCACAGGCCGTGCGCAGCCCTTTAACGACATTGCCCTTACCGTCGTGAATTCCCTCACGGGCGTAAACCGCACACTTGAAGAAGCGGTGTCTGCGGGCCTTATCGAATACATCCCCTTCCCCGAAGCGCTCAAGGGAAAATATCAGGCCTACACGCAGGCTGATCTTTCGGCACTGCGAAACGCCGGCTGCAACGTCAAGTTCCGCAGCGTCCAGGAAGGTACGGCCGACTACATGAATTACCTCGCCAAGACCTATCCCGATGGCAACCGGTAATTTGCGCCGCGCGGTTTTCTTAGACAGAGACGGTGTCATCAACGTCGACACCGCCTACTGCTCCCGGATCGAAGACTTCCGGTTTGTGGACGGCGTGCTTGAAGCCGCTAAAGCCCTTTACGCTGCGGGCTGGCTTCTGGTGGTGGTCACCAACCAGTCCGGCATCGGCCGCGGCTACTACACCGAGGTGGATTTCAGGCGGCTTACGGGCTGGATGAAGGATGTCTTTGAAAAGGCGGGAGCACCCTTGGCGGACGTCCGTTTTTGTCCGCACCACCCGGACGCTGCCGTCCCCGAATACCGCTGCCGCTGCAACTGCCGCAAACCCGCGCCCGGGATGATCCTTGAGGCTGCCGAAACACTCGGTATCGATCTCACGCAAAGCGTGATGGTCGGTGACAAACAAGGCGACATGCAGGCCGCCAAAGCCGCCGGGATCCCCCACCGGATTTTGGTCGGTACCGACGGCAAAGCCGTGCCCGAAACCGTCCCCGAAGCCACCGATACGGCCCGATCGCTCACCGAAGCCGCGGCGCTCATTCTCGGGTAGTCAGACTTTTCCGGCCAGCGGCGCAAGAACAAACGCGCACCAGACAGAAAGCGTCACCATCGAAACCAACGTCTGGGCAGTGGTGACGTTTGCCACCGCCGCGGCATTTCCCCGCATCGACGCCGTCATGACGTAACAGGACTGTGCCATCGGAAGCGCCGCAAAGAGAATAAGCACACCGCTTTCGACCGCCCCCAACCCACCAGCGGTACGGCAACAAGCCGCTGCACGGACGAAGCCGCCATCAGCGAAAGCTCTTCCTTAAAGGCCTTCCACTGCAGGCCCGCACCGATGCAAAGCAAACCCATCGCAAGTGAAGCGCTCCCGAGGTGTTGTAAAAAAGTCTCCGCGGGCACGGGCAGTTTCAGACCCGCACAATTCACGGCAAGACCCAAAAGCGTTGCGATGATAAGGGGATTTTTAAGAACGGTTTTAATGACCGATGTACGAGGCCGTCCGGACACGGCAAGAAGCCGCAGGAAACCAGGGGGAGGCCGCCAGAACAGCTCTTAGCAAAATGATCAGAAAGTCCGGCAGGACAAGAAACACACTGTCCATCTTTTCTCCCGAGAACCTCGGCCGATACCGCAAGGCTACCGAACTTTCGGCAATCGCGGAGCACCCGCGCCTGAGCGCTCGCTCAAAGACAGGATACAGGCAGCAAAAAGGCCGGGTATCTGCTTTTGATATCCCGGCCTTTTTCTTACCGCTTAACGTGCATTACGGCTTTTTCACCACAACGCCTGCCGCGGGCTTTAATTTGGCCCTGGCCTTTGCGCGCTGCACGCAGATCGCGCCCACAACCACCACGATCGCCGCACCGACAGCGGCGCCGAGGTAATGCCATTCAGGCAGCGTCGGCCAGTACTTCACAAGGAAACCGTCGCTTGTGAACATGCCGCCCGCGATCCACCCGAGAAGACCGCCGCCGAACCACACAATCACCGGGAAGCGGTCAATCAGGCGCAGAATCACCTGGCTGCCGAACACAATAAAGGGCACGGAAACCACAAGGCCGAAGATCACGAGCAGTGTCTGATGGTCTTCATGCGCCTGCTGCGCAGCGCCCGCGATGGCGATCACGTTATCCAGACTCATCACAAAGTCCGCAACGATGATGGTCTTGATCGCACCGAGGAGCTTGGAAGATCCGGCAATGTTTTCATGCGAATCCTCAGGCTCAGGCAGCACAAGCTTCACGCCGATCCACAACAAAAGCGCCCCGCCCACAACTTTCAGGAACGGCAGATCCAGCAGCAGCACGGCAAACGTGATGAGAATCACGCGCAGGATGATGGCGCCGGCGGTACCCCAGAAAACGCCCTTAAAGCGCTGTTCGTGCGGCAGGTTGCGGCACGCAAGCGCAATCACGACGGCGTTGTCGCCGCCTAGAAGAATATCAATCATGATGATCTGGCCCACCGCACCCCAGTGCAGGTTGACCAGAAGATCCCAAAGCCACTCCACTTTTTACGCCCCCAAAACTGTCTCAAAAAATAAGCGGTGCATTATGGCACCGCTGCATGACAATAAATTTACAAAACCGATGCAAGAAGCTCACCGATAGCGGCCGGATCCCGCGTGGTACGGATGCCGCAGGCGTTCATCACCGAGAGTTTCTCTTCGGCCGTGCCGCGCCCCGCGGCGATGATGGCGCCGGCGTGCCCCATACGACGCCCTTCCGGAGCCGTCAGTCCCGCGATAAAGCCCACCACGGGTTTAACCATATTGTCCCGGGCCCAGCGCGCGGCAATTTCTTCGTCTTCGCCCCCGATCTCACCGATCATCACCACGGCGTCCGTATCGGGATCTTCGTTAAAGAGCTTCAAAACGTCAATATGCTTTAGTCCGTTCACAGGATCCCCGCCGATACCGACGGCAGTGGACTGCCCGAGCCCCAGGGCCGTCAACTGCGCCACCGCTTCGTAGGTAAGGGTGCCGGAGCGCGAGACCACGCCGATGCGGCCCTTCCTGCAGATGTGTCCCGGCATGATGCCGATCTTCATCACATCAGGCGTAATGATCCCGGGGCAGTTGGGTCCCAGAAGCAGCGTACGGCTTCCCATGTCGCGCATGGTATTTTTCACGCGCAGCATATCCATCACGGGGATGCCCTCGGTGATGCAGACCACAAAACGCAGTTCCGCCTTCACCGCTTCAAGAATTGCGTCCGCGGCAAACGCGGGCGGCACGTAGATGACGGACGCGTCCGCGCCGGTTGCCTCTTTGGCTTCCGCCACCGTCGCATAAATCGGAATATCGTCAAAAAGCTGTCCGGCCTTACGGGGATTGACGCCAGCGACAAAGTTGGCGGCATTGGCGTATTCCCGGCAGGCTCTCGTATGAAAAGCTGCCGTCTTGCCGGTAATGCCCTGGGTGATGACGCGCGTGGCGCCGTTAACCAAAATACTCATGACGCCTCCGAACTGTTGACGGGTTTGCCGGCCGCACAGGCAACGGCTTTTTCCGCGGCCTCGGCCATGGTGACCGCCGTAATCACGGGCAGGCCGCTTTCGGCGAGAATTCTGCAGCCGAGCTCTTCATTGGTGCCGTGCATGCGCACCACCAGCGGGACCTTAAGCTGCACCGCGCGGCAGGCTTCGGTCACCCCTTGGGCAATCGTGTCGCAGTGCATGATGCCCCCGAAGATATTCACGAGAACCGCTTTTACCTTCGGATTGGCCAGCATCAGCTCAAACGCGGTTTTGACGCGCTCGGCATCGGCGCTCCCCCCGACGTCAAGAAAATTCGCGGGCTCGCCGCCGTAAAGCTTGATGGAGTCCATGGTGGCCATCGCAAGCCCCGCACCGTTCACCATACAGGCAATGTTGCCGTCAAGGTTCACAAAGCTCAGATGACTTTCCTGGGCCTTCACTTCGGTCGGGTCTTCCTGTGTGACGTCACGCAACGCTGCAATGTCCGGATGCCGGAAAAGCGCGTTGTCGTCAAAAATCATCTTGGCGTCCAAGGCGCAGACCGTGCCGTCAGCCAGGACCGCCAGCGGATTGATTTCAATGAGTGAGGCGTCCTTGTCTTCAAAAAGCCGGCACAGTCCCTCAAAGTACGCGGCAGCGAGTTCGGCCGTCTTGCCTTCAAGCCCCACCGCGCGGGCAACTTCAAGAAATGCGCCGGGCTCAGCGCCCTTTACAGGGTCAATAAGAAGGCGCTTGACGGCATCAGGGGCCTTCTGCGCCACCTCTTCAATATCCATACCGCCCGAAGCGCAGGCAATGAGGCAGAGCTTTTGCGCGGCTCTGTCAACCAAAACCGAGGCATAAAGCTCACGGGCAATCTCTGCGCCCGACTCAATGTAAAGCCGGGAGACCGTCTGACCTTCGGGGCCGGTCTGTTTGGTGACAAGGCATTTACCGAGCATGCCGGCCGCCAGTGTTTCCACTTCGTCCGCGGAGTGCGCGATTTTGACGCCGCCCGCTTTGCCGCGGCCGCCCGCATGAATCTGCGCCTTGACGGCATAAACGGGACCGGCAAGACGCTCTGCGGCTTCTTTAGCCTGGGCTGCACTGAAGGCAGGAAGTCCGGCGAGCACCGCAAGGTCCGCGGCCTTCAGAAGCTCTTTTGCCTGATATTCGTGAATTTTCATTTTGCGGTGTCGGCCGCTCAGGCCGCATCAGTCAAATCGAAACGGGGGGGGGTTAATTGTGCAGACTTTCCGCGCCCAGTGCCTCAGCAATCAGACTTAGAAATTCCCTTCCGGCCGCGGCCTTTAGGAAAAATCATCCTCGTCGGCGCTGCTGCCGGCTTCCGAGAGAATTTTGGAAATCACGTCAAAGGAAAAGCCGCGGGCCGCCAGAAACCGGATCTGCCGTGCTTTTTCCTTGTAGTCGGCAGGCGCCTCGCCGAACTTACGCTGCCAGACAGCGCGCGCCCTGTCGATTTCGGGTTCGGTCTGCTCCATGGCGGCTGTGATTGCGTCGGCATCCACCCCCTGCTGCCGCAGCTCCTGCGCCACACGGCGGTTGCCGTAGCGCATGCTTCTTACGCGTACCCGCCCCTCAGCGTAACGTTCGTCGGAGAGGTAGCCCTTTGCCTGCAGATCGTCCAAAACCGCAATCACGTCGTCTGCGGTCTCCCCTTCTGTGAGGGTACGCATGAGCTTACGGTAAAGCTCCAGCCGGCTGTACTCACGTCTGGAGAGGGCATCAATGCCCCGCATCATGAGCGAGCGGGGCTTTTTCTCACGTCCGGGCAACTTCGCTTACTCGTAAAGTTCTGCCGGATCAATCACGGTTTCGGCAACCGGATCGACGGTCTTGGCCTTAGCAGGGACCAGGTCCTTCGCTTCCGCCTTCTTGGTGGGCTTGTCGGCCTTAGCGGCCTCAGCTTCGACGGCCGGAGCGGGCTTGGCGTCCAGAGACACCGTCTTATTCTTCATGCCCTTTAACGCACGGATCTTGTTTTCAATCTCAAGGGCCATCTCCGGATGTTCCTTAAGGTAGTTGCGGGCGTTGTCCTTACCCTGACCGATACGGGTGCCTTCGTAGCTGTACCAGGCGCCGCTCTTATCGACGACGTTAAGGTCCGAACCGATGTCAAGGAGTTCGCCTTCGTAGGAGATGCCTTCCCCGTAAAGGATGTCAAAACCGGCTTCCTTAAAGGGAGGCGCCACCTTATTTTTCACAACCTTCACGCGGGTTTCGGAACCGTAGACTTCTTCGCCCTTTTTCAGCGCGTTCTTGCGGCGGATATCGATACGCACGGAGCTGTAGAACTTCAGGGCATTGCCGCCCGTCGTGACTTCGGGGCTGCCGTAAGTGACGCCGATCTTCATACGGATCTGGTTAATGAAGATCACAAGGGTCTTTGTCTTCGTGATCGAAGCGGTGAGCTTACGCAGAGCCTGACTCATCAGACGGGCCTGCAGGCCGGGAAGCGCTTCACCCATATCGCCTTCGATTTCGCTTCTCGGCGTTAAAGCCGCCACCGAGTCAATGACGATGAGGTCAACGGAACCCGAACGCACGAGCGCATCTGTGATTTCCAGTGCTTGTTCACCGGTATCGGGCTGCGACATGTAAAGCTCATCAAGATTCACTCCGAGCTTGGCGGCGTACTGCGCGTCAAGCGCATGTTCGGCATCGATAAAGGCGCAGGTGCCGCCGATTTTCTGCATCTCGGCAATGACGTGCAGCGTAAGCGTCGTCTTACCGGAACTTTCAGGCCCGTAGATTTCAACCACACGGCCGCGGGGAAGTCCGCCCACGCCGAGCGCGATATCAAGACCCAAGGAGCCCGTACTCACCACATCAACGTCTTCGACCTTTTCAGTGCCGGACATACGCATGATGGAGCCCTTGCCGAACTCCTTTTCAATGAAGGAGACGGCGGCGGCCAGCGCCTTCTTGCGTTCTTCCTTGTCGCTGATGCGCTCAACCTTCGGCAGTTCCTTGTCCTTTTTCTTGTCAGCAGCCATGATGCAACTCTTTTCTCTGAAAATATATAATAGAAATAAACTATTTTGCAGTTTTCCACTCCGAAAGCAGCTGAATCAGAAGATCATCAATTGCTACTTTTAGAATATTCAGATTGTTTATTCCTTTATTTAAAAGGGATCAGAACAAACATCCGTCATCTGCTTAATCGGAATCTTGCCTGAAGAAAATGAGAAAAGCGAGAAAATCCGAGTCATTTTTGTTAGAGTTAACCCTAAACATTGAGACACTGTTAACAAAAATTTGAAAAATTCTCTCTATTGATCCTCTGCTCCGGGCGCTCTTTCCCGCAAAAAAATTTGACAAGAGAAAAAAACTCGTGTTTAATTCGCGTCCTCGGTTGATTGTTCCTCTGCGAACTGGACAGATCGCCAGGTTCTGGGGGTCGTTAGCTCAGTCGGTAGAGCAGCGGACTTTTAATCCGTTGGTCGTGAGTTCGAATCTCGCACGACCCACCAACAATTAATCGATCGGGAGCGTAGCTCAGTTGGTAGAGCAGCGGACTCTTAATCCGTCGGTCCAGAGTTCGAGTCTCTGCGCTCCCACCACAATTCAGAAAGCCTGACAATCTCACGGTTGTCAGGCTTTCGTCTTTTCCGCCCCTTCTCCCCGACAAAGAAAACGTCCCGCCAGACGCAAAAAAACCGGCAAAACACAGTGCGCGTCCTGCCGGTTCGGTTCGTTTCGCTTCGCTTCAAAGAGAAGCGTCAGCTTTCTTCCTCGTCGTCATCGTCGTTTCCCTCGTCCCTGCGCCCGAACATACGCACGCAGAGAAGCCCCACTTCAAAGAGAACAACAAGAGGAATCGCAAGCAGCAGCTGCGAGAGCACATCGGGCGGCGTAAAGATCGCCGCCAGCACGAAAGCGCCCACAATGATGAAGGGCCGGGCTTTAACGAGCTTTTCATAGGAAGCCACGCCCACGCGGTTTAACACCACCACAAGTATCGGCACTTCAAAGGTAATGCCGAAAGCAAAAAACATCGTGAGCACGAAGCTGAAGTAGCTGTCAATGTCAGGCGCAAAGTTCACGGAATCCGGCGAAAACCCGGCAATGAACTTAAAGACCATCCCGAAGACGATGAAGTAGCAGTAGGCCATGCCGACGGCAAACATCACAACGCTTGAGATAATCACCGGCAGCGCCAGGCGCTTTTCCCTGCGGTAAAGCGCAGGCGCAATATAGGCCCAGAGCTGATAGAGCACATAAGGCAGAGCCACCACAAAGGCCGCAAAAAGCGTGACCTTTAAGGGCACCATAAAGGGCGCCACAACGCCCGTGGCAAGAAGTTTTACGCCCTGCGGCAGCGCCACCATCAGAGGTCTCGACAGGTAGTCAAAGATCTGCTTCATGAAGGGCGACATGCACGCAAAGACGATCAGAATCGAAATCGCCGCCTTGACGATGCGGTTTCTCAGTTCAATGAGGTGCGAGACAAGCGGCTGCTCGTTGGCCGGATCGTCCGGCGCCTCAAGCTGTTCAGGTTCGTTTTTGATGTCAGCCATAGTGCTCAGTCATCAACGGTAAATACGGACCCGGTTGGAACGGGCACGGGACGCAAAACGGCGGTTGTTGCCGCCCAACTGAGGTGAGCGGTCGCCGAGCTCAGCCTTGAGTTTTTCGATCTGCTCGGCGAGTTCGTCAATGCTCGGCCCCGCCTTATAGCGCTTCTCAAAGACGTGCGAGGTGTCGTTGGCGGACGGATCTTCCCCGTACCAGCTGTAAAAGTCATCCGTGGCACTGGCCGTATTGTCAACGGCCGGCACTTCCTTGTACTTGGGCTCAGGATCGCTTTCAACAGCACCCGTCGTGTTTTCGGTGAGTTCCTTATAGCTGTCGGCAACGTCCTTGGCGGAAGCGTTGATGTCGTTTTCCACGCCCTTGACGTCATTTTCAAGTTGCTTGACTTCCGACTGCAGGCTGTCGGTTTCACCCTTAATGGTCTTGGTGAGGTTGTCTGCGGCGCTTTTGGCTTCTTCCTGAATCTTTTTGAGTTCAGCCAGTTCGGCCTCGCGCTCAATATCACCTTTGACCTGCGCCACCATGCGCTGCGCCTTGCCGATCCACTCGCCGGCGGTGCGCGCCACGACGGGCAGTTTTTCCGGGCCGAGCACGACAAGCGCCACAGCGCCGATCACGACAAGCTCTGAAAAACCGAAATCAAACATTTGGATGTTTCCGTAGGCTTACAAACACGCGAAAAAGGGGATGCCTGCCGAAAAACACGTTCCGGCAGCATCCCGCTTACATCAGTATCAGACCGAAGAAAGAATCAAGCGTCTTTCTTTTCGGTGGCCTTGCCTTCGACCACGTCGGCAGCGGCGGTCTTGGCGACTTCGGTCTTTTCTTCAGCGACCTGCTTGGGGGCTTCGGCGGTCTTTGCCGCAGCGCCCTTGTCGCCTTCGTTCATGCCTTCCTTAAAGCCCTTGATGGCGCCGCCCAGGTCCTTACCCATGTTCTTGAGCTTGCCGGTACCGAAAACGAGCACAACAATCGCCAGAACGATGAGCCAGTGCCAGATAGAAAGGGAACCCATTTTTTTACTCCTTGGCTTTAAGCCGCTGAATCGATTTACTTATCCCAGGGCTGAGGTCCGCCCAAGACATGAATATGCAGGTGAGGAACTTCCTGACCGCCGTCGCGGCCGGTGTTGATCACCGTTCTGAAACCGTTTTTGCAGCCGGCCTTTTTTGCAAGAACCGGCACAAGATTGATCATTTTACCCAACAATGCCGCATCTTCGGGAGCGGCGTCGGCCAAAGACTGAATGTGCTTTTTGGGAATGATCAGAAAATGCACGGGGGCCTTGGGGTGAATGTCATTGAAGGCGACGACGTCATCGTCTTCGTAAATCTTGCCGGCGGGAATATCGCCGCGTGAAATTTTGCAGAAAATACAGTCATCGAGCTGATGCATGCTTTCTCTCCCGGGTTATTTCTCAACAGTAGTTTGTGTCTGGTTTCTGCGGCGCTTTTCCTCAAGGCCGCTTAGACCCTCGCGGCGGTGAAGTTCCGCGAGAACCGTCTCAGGCCGCAGCCCGTAGTGCGAAAGCATCACGAGTGTGTGAAACCACAGGTCGGCCGTCTCGTAAATGATGTCTTTGGGGCTCTTATCCTTAGCCGCCATCACCACTTCGCAGGACTCCTCCCCGATCTTTTTCAAAATGCCGTCAGGCGCCTTGGAAAAAAGCTTGGCCACATAGCTCTTATCGGGATCGGCTCCCTTGCGGCTCTCAATCACATCGGCAATTTCCGTGAGCGTACGGCTCACATCAAAGTCCGGCGGTTCAATACGTACCTGATCGTGTTCCGACATAAAAACAAAAGTTCCTTACGCAAAGGATTCGTTGTCCGAGAAGGATACCAGCAAAGATTACGTGCGGCATTATCCCGAAGGCGGTATGCGCGCCGTCCTGAATACTCTGACGAGGGTTTCAGCCTTGGTTCGAAATACCCAGATTCCTCTGTACAAGCATTTGATTTATCAGGGCTATCAGAAAATTCAAAAGCAGAGAAACTCGGCTTCCCCGATGCCAAAAATCAGAACTATCCGTCTGCTTTCCCTTCCGGACAGCAGTGCTTAGTCTGAATTTTGCATGAGCGCTGAAAAAACAGCGCTCTTTTCATTGGTTAAATTCTGATTTTAATAAAGAAAAAAGGTCTTTTTGTTAATGTTTTTCTACCACAAAAAACAAAACAAAAGACCTTTTCATGAATTCTACTCAAACAGCAACAACTGATGGGTTCGGCCGCAGCGTGCAGATCACCAACGGGCGGTTTGTCGCCACCATTATGACGGGCCTGCTGCCCGTCGCCGATATGGTCTCCCGGATTCAGCTTTTGGCCCCCTTTGAGCAGGCGTTGGAGCAGACACACAAGCCGAAAGACCGCAGTCTGTATTCCGCCGGAGCCATGTTTCGGCAGCGTGTTTTCGCACATATCTGCGGATTTGAGGATTTGGCTGACCACGACGTCATCACAGAAGACGAAGGCTTTCTTTCCGCACTCGGGGTTAATGATGCTGCAGGCAGCTCAACTCTCTGCAGATTTGAAAACTCAATAACCCGACACGATCTTGATCGCCTCAACTGCTGTTTTTGGACGCACTGCTTCGGGCCAACCGAAAGCATCGCATCTTTTCCAGGGCCGGGGCCAGGAAGACTCCGGTACTCACCACGACCGGCATGGCTCACCGCGCCATCGGTGAACTCGTTAATTACAAAGCTAAGTCCTGGAAGCAGGAACGTCGGCTCATCGCCCGACGACAGCATGACGCTCGTACCAACCAAATGGATCTGCGCCTGATTCAGACCAACATCAAACATGTCAAAAAAGGGGGAAGACGGCTGGTACGGAAAGTATTCCGAGTACGGCGCTGCCAAGCTGTATGAAGACCTTTACTGCGGTCGGGCGGCTGACTGCGAACTCAATATCGCAGATTTTAAAACGGATTGCTTTGGCGGCAGAGCTAGTTCAACGCGCTTCTGCACCAACGGCTACCGCATGATATTGGGCATGGTGACATTGCTGGTGCTCAAGTTGGCCCGGCACTATCTCTTTGGTGTTGTGAAGGAAAGCGCGAAAAAAGCTGTACGTGTTTCCATTGCCCGGCTCAGAGCCACTGTCATCCTGGTGACTGCTAAATGGAGCTCAATGATAAACACCGTCCGACTGACGCTGCCCTCTGTTTTGCCGGGAGCCCGCGAGCTGGGAGCGCTTTTCAAGATACCGATACTCTGACGCCTGAGCGTCCCCGACTCACAAAGCGTGCCATCGGGGGTTGGGGGGGGGGCAATGCACCCAAAATCGGGCTCCGCGTGAATTTTTGCCATGATGTCCCCAGAATTTTCTCGATTTTTGATCTTGCACCAGCCTGCTTTTCTGAAAAATCAAGCTGGTGCAAAATGCAGGCTAGTGCTCCGGGAGATCAGGGGGAGGGCGCGCGCTCGATGCGGCGCCCTGCCGCAAGCATCAGCCCGCGCTCTTTTCGGGCTTGGGAATGATGGTGCCGGCCACAAGGCCGCGCACGGTGCCGATGGCCGCGGCGAGCCACACGAGCATCAGGAGCCCAAAGAACGCCTGCGCGAGATGGCTCAGAAGCAGGAGGTTGGCGAGGTTGCTCAGGCGCACGGCGAGCACCGTCAGGGCGCCCACCGGGAAGACGAAGGCCCACCACGACAGCGCAAAGGGCAGTTCGCCGCGCACGTAGTTGCGCACGGTCATGGCGATGCACAGCAGCAGCCACCAGATCGAGGCGCCCATGAAGCCCGTCGAGACAAGGATGCCGTAGGTGAGGGCGCCCTCATTGCCGATGGCGTGCAGCAGCGAGAGGAGGCTCAGCGGAATGACCCCCAGAGGCGCCAGATGCACCCAGAGCGTGGGGGTCATCTTGCCGGTGATGCCCGGGCGCAGGAAGTGGCGCAGCATCGACATGGCGAGCAGCCCGATGTACATGAAGCAGCCCGCGCCCAGGCCGAGCATGTTGATGCCGAAGTAGACCTCGCGCATCAGGCCCTCGGCGTGGGCCGCCAAGCCTGCGCCCGCCACCGGAATCACCACCAGGCCCACGGCCGGGATGAAGTGCGCAGGCGTGACCATCTCGAGCTTGAGCTTGTCGAGCGTGAAGAGCCGAAAGAGGATGATGTAGCTCGCAAGGAACGTCCCCGCGGTGCCCGTCCACCACAGCGCGCCCACGCAGACAGGGTCGATGCCGCGAATGCTCCACTGGCCCGCCATCACCAGCATGGCGATGGGGAAGGTGGCGTAAAAGCTCCCTTCGACGGGGTGCGACATCGTCTCAAACACGCGCCGCGGGAACATGAGGATGCGCGCCAGGCCCGCCAGGCCCAGCACGACCATCATGACGATGGCCAGATAGTGCAAAACGTCGGCGACGATCTGCCAGGGGGTGCCGGCAAAAAGAAGCCATGCGGCCAGACTGGCCACCGAGGTACCCATGACGGAGGCAAACCAGCCCGGCGCCATGGTTTGGATGAAGTGCTTCATGATGAACGTGATGTTTCAATGAATGAGAGAAATCGAAGTGACGGGCGGCGCGGCTTGCCTCAAGCCGGCTGCTCTTCTTTTTCAAGCAGTTCGTCCCTGCCATCACCGCGCCAGTCCATGACGCCCTCGCGGATCACCAGCAGCTCCCGGCCGTGCTCGGCAAAGACGCGCGCCGCGCGCTGCGCAAGAAAGCAGTAGGAGCCCCGGCAGTAGGCCGCGCACAGCTTGTCGGCGGGCAGATCCGGGAGCATGCGCTCGATGCATTCAAGCGGCATGCTCTTGGCGTTGGGCAGATGCCCCGCGTCGAACTCCTCGCGCGGGCGCACGTCGATGAGCACCAGATCACCCGCGTCGGCAAGCTTTAAGGCCGACTCGAGATCCACGCCCGCGTCCTCCCGCGCCTGGGGCTCCTCGTGCTCGCCGCCTTGCGCGTTGCTCGCCGCGGCGACTTCTGTGACGCGCGCCGTCTGCTGCAGGACCACCACCAGATGCAACACCTCAGTCGAGGAGATGGCATACTGGCGGAAGCGCCCGAAGCGGCGCACCGACACAAGGCCAGCCTGCAGCAGCACCTTCAGATGCGCGCTCACGTTCTTGTAGTCGATCTGCAGAAGGTCCGTGAGCGTCTCGACCGTGCGCGGGCACTGCGCGAGAAACTCCAGAATCTCCAGGCGCACGGGCTGGCTGCACGCCTTGCCCACGCGGGCGACCTGCTCGTACAGGGCGCGCTTGTGCTCGCGGGGGTCTTCAGGCAGAGGGTACACAAGAGGTGAATCGGTCTGCGGCATGGGTGAACGGGTCCGGGGAAAAGAGAAGAACGTGCTTTGCTGATATTCTAATAAATTTTAGAATGAAGTGAAACCCCCGGTTGAACCCGAATTTCAAGGCAAAAAAGGGGCCCGTCTCCACCCAAACTCCCGGCCTGCTAGATCAGATCCGGCTTGACCTTTGTCAACACGCTGATTAATAAAGTTTTTTGCCTTTGAAAATCCTGCATTTTTCGGTCGCCCGGAATGCAGGATTTTTATTTTTGCTATAATAGATCATACTTTAATTAATTTGATCTATCACGCCGCGAATCACAGATAAAGACGGGAAGCTCTGGTCGTTAATGTCCTACAAATCTGGTATCGGCCGCGTTTACATCCGCGCCTATCGCAATGACTGGGATCGTCAGAAGAAGCGCTCATTTCCGGAGGCGCGCATGCAGGTCGGTCCCTTGCAGCCCGACGGCATGGTCAGGCTCTCAGCAGAGTTTCGCAAGCACTTTCCCGCTTACGCTGAGGGTGATTGGTTCTGGGCGGATCATGAGCTTGTCAGCGAGGAGCAGTTCAGAGAGGAGTTCCCGACAACCCCTCAGCCCAAAGACATCAGCTGGAGCGATGAAACGATCCGCGTGGGTCTGACTTTTGCGGCCTGGACGACTGCTCAGAGAATGGGAATCCTCGAAGATTTGACGAGGATTTTTGGCAGAGAGGGATGGGTTGCTGGGCCATTCGCACCAATGCCATTGACGATCCCTTTGAGACCAACAGCATCTATCGTCAGCGCGACATTATTGAAAAGGGCTTCAACCAACTCAAGAACGAGGTGGATGGCTCAAGGCTGGAGGCCACGGAAAGCGCCTACAGAGGCAAGCTCTTCATCTACACGCTGGCTCAGTCCTTGCGCATGAACATGCTGGTGACGGCGCGCGAGGCGCAGAGGGCTAATAAAGGCCTCAAAGTACCCGAGGAGTCCTTGAGCAAGCTCATCGGTCAGTTGGGGAGTATTCAGGCCCGAAAGCACCGCTCGACAGATACGTTTGTAACGGGAGCGGTGGCGAAGAAGCGCCGGGACCTGCTCGCGCTTCTTCGCATTGAAAAACTCCCGAAGTACTTCGATCGTTTTTGATCTAGTGCTCCGGGAGTTCAGGTCTTAACGACAGGAACCAAAGAATATCTGCCGGCAAGAAAAAAGCCGCAAACCTTTCATTTTCGAGGCTTTGCGGCTTGATACGGCAGTTTCCTGAAAAACTGCGGTATTTTGAATTGGTGGCGCATCACGGATTCGAACCGCGGACACAAGGATTATGATTCCTCTGCTCTAACCGACTGAGCTAATGCGCCGTCAGCGAAACGCTGAGCTGTGCATTATGAAGAAGCCTTCGGATTTTGTCAAATGCAGCGTAAACCGAAGATTTCCTCATTTAGCCGCTGTCTCTGACGCACGCTGCGAGCAGAATCCCTTTAAAAGATCCCACACCCCGTAAAGACGCATCAGCGAAACCATTTTCGCCGGAACGTTTAAGACCTGCGGCGTGCCGCCCTTAGCCTGCACGGCACGCACCCAGGAAAGCGTGAGCGCCACGGCCGAGGAATCGGCTTCGGCTACAGCGGCAAAGTCCAGCACGGTTTCGCCCCCGGCAGCAGCCTGCATCAGCGTCTCTTTAAGCGCCCGGGCATTGCCGCGCGTCACCTTATCCGCGGTGATTTTCATACACGTTCCTTACTTTGCGGCGCTCTGCCCGACCTTTTCGCGCAGGCTCTTGATGAGCCCGTCGATGCCGGAGGAGTTCACAACCGAGGCAAACTGACTGCGGTAGTTGTCCACGAGCCAGATACCTTCCACATCAACGTCAATGATGCGCCACTCGCCCTTCACCTTCTTTAAGCGGTAGTTGATGCGCATATCGGGCTTACCCGGCGCCACCAGAAGCGTACGGACAATGGCGTCCGTTTCCGTGGGCTTGACGCGGTTGGGCGCAAGCTTCACCGTCTGATCCTTCACGGTCGCAAGAGCCCCGGAGTAGACGTTGGTGAGCTGAGCGCGGAAAAGGCTCTGCAGTTCGGTGCGCTGCTCTGGCGTTGCCGTACGCCACTTCGGGCCAACGGCCATACGGGTCATGCGCACGAAGTCCACAACCGGCATCACCATTTCGTCCACGAACTTGCGGACCTGCTGGGGATCGGCCTGCGCGAGCTTGGCATCGCCCTTGATGCGCGAAAGGATGTTGTTGCTGATTTCAACGACCCAGGTCTCAGGATCGCCCTTGGCGTCAGCGGCGGCCAAAACGGCCGGAATCTGCGTTAAAAGTCCGAGTGCGGCAGCTGCTGCCGCAAGCGTGCGTCTTGTAATCATTTGGCTTT
This sequence comes from Duodenibacillus massiliensis, assembly GCF_928721995.1. Lineage (NCBI taxonomy): Bacteria > Pseudomonadati > Pseudomonadota > Betaproteobacteria > Burkholderiales > Sutterellaceae > Duodenibacillus > Duodenibacillus massiliensis. Next base: position 1,589,508 of record NZ_OV788642.1, on the reverse strand, counting down.
CTCCGCGGACGCGGCCTCTGAAGCAGTCTGTGCCTCAGCCTCCTCGTCCTCATCTTCAAATTCATCGGGCGTAAGTTCCAGCGGGGGATTACCGTCGTAAACGGCGTTTCTGCGCGTAGAGAAATACGCTTCCCGCGCCATCACATAAGGATCAATCGAATCACGCAGAAGGTCCGTAGCAGGGAGCATCCGCGCTCTCAGATCCACCGCGTACACGCCCCATGAACCCCAGCTCACCAAGTCGTTTTCAACATAGGTCATGGGTTCGCCGAAACAGTCGACAACGTCACCTGCGGCATCCGTCACGGTCGAGGGCCCCAGGAAAGGAATCACGAAGTACGGTCCCCTGGGGACACCCCAGACCTGCAGCGTCTGACCGAAGTCCTCACGGCGCTCGGGCTGATTACCCACCGTTCCCGCCACATCAAAAATACCGCCTAGACCGAAGGTGGTGTTGATCAGGAAGCGAAACACCGAGGCAAGCGTATCCTCGCCCTTGCCCTGCAGCGCGTTATTGACAACGTTGGAGGGTTCGCCGAGGTTAACAAAAACGTTGGTGACACCGGTGCGCACGGGCTCAGGCACCACGTTGACGTAGCCCTTGGCGATCGGACGCATCACGAATTCGTCCAGAACCGTATTCATAATGAAGGTCTGGCGGTTCATTTTCTCCCAGGGGTCTTCGGGATTGGTACCGGCATCGGGCGGCACCGAAGCGCAGCCCGCAAGCACGAGTGCCGAGGCAAAGCCCGCCGCCAGAGACAATTTATTGAAACGCATCTTCTTATTCCTGCGCGCGTTTTATTTTTTGTCGTCGCCGCCCTTTTCAGCCATCTGGAAAAGGAACTGACTGATCAGGTTTTCCAATACGAGCGCCGACTGTGTCTGTTCGATTTTGCTGCCCTCTTTGAGATCACCGTCGTCGCCCCCGGCCTGCAGCCCGATGTACTGCTCGCCCAGCAGGCCCGAGGTGAGAATCTTTGCGGAGGTGTCGGCCGGGAACTTGTAGCCGCTGTCAAGGTCCATCTTCACTGTGGCCTGAAAAGTCGACTGGTCAAAGGTGATGTCCCTCACGCGCCCCACAACAACGCCGGCGCTTTTGACCGGCGCACGGGCTTTGAGTCCGCCGATGTTGTCGAAGTTTGCCGTCACTTCGTAGGTTTTGGCACTGAAGGAGAAGTTTCCGAGGTTAGCCGCCTGCAGTGAGACAAAAAGCAAAGCGACAAAGCCGGCCAGAACGAAAAGGCCGACCATAAATTCCATGCTTCTGCGTTCCATAGTCTGTCTGTCAACTCAAAAAAGTTAAATTCCGGAAAACATGAGGGCGGTCATCATGAAGTCAACGCCCAGCACCAAAAGCGAACTGATCACAACCGTACGGGTCGTGGCGCGCGAAACGCCGTCAGGGGTCGGGCGCGAGCTGTAACCCTGAAAAAGAGCCACCAGCCCTACAATCACGCCGAACACAAAGGACTTGATGACGCTGTTTACAACGTCAATGTAAAGGTCCACGCCGTTTTGCATCTGCGACCAGAAGGCGCCGTTATCCGTGCCGATTAACTGCACGCCCACAAACCACGAACCGATGATGCCGATGGCGGAGAAAATAATTGCCAGAACCGGCATTGAAATGACGGCCCCCAAAAAGCGCGGCACAATGATGCGCCGCAGGGGATCCACCCCCATCATTTCCATGGCGGCAAGCTGTTCGCCCGCGCGCATCAAACCGATTTCAGCGGTAAGCGAGGTGCCGGCGCGGCCCGCAAACAAAAGTGCCGTCACCACCGGGCCGAGTTCACGCAGCAGTGACACGGCAACCAGAACGCCCAGCGCCTGTTCGCTGCCGTAGCGCACCAAAATGTAGTAGCCCTGCAGCCCCAGCACAAAGCCCACAAAAAGCCCCGAAACCGAAATGATCACCAGGGAATAGTTCCCGATAAAGTGAATCTGCTGGACAACCAGCCCGAAGCGCGAAAACCCTGCACCCAGACGCAGGAAAACCTGCCAGGAAAAAAGCGCGAGCTTGCCGATGCCTCTGACCTGACTGATGACGTAGTGCCCGAGCGCGGCAATCACCTGATAAAGCCACTGACTCATAAGGGCCTCACTGAAAAATCCGCCGCACGGTCGGCTGCCGGATAATGAAAACGCACGGGACCGTCCGGGGCTCCGTCCAGAAACTGCCGCACATAGGGATCCTTGGAAGCCGAAAGCACCTCGGGCGTGCCTTCCGCAGCAATGCGGCCCGCGTTAATCATGTAAACGTAGTCGGCAATCGCAAAGGTTTCCGCAACGTCGTGCGTCACGATAAGGCTTGAGGCGTTTAAGGCATCGGTAAGCCTGCGGATCAACTGCGCGGTAATGCCCATCGAAATGGGATCAAGCCCCGCAAAGGGTTCGTCATACATGATGAGGGCCGGGTCCAGGGCAATCGCGCGCGCGAGCGCCACGCGCCGCGCCATGCCGCCCGAGATTGCCGAAGGCATCAGAGCGGCGGCGCCTCTTAACCCTACGGCATCAAGCTTCATGAGCACCAGATCCCGGATTGTTTCTTCATCCAGATCCGTCTGCTCCCTCAAAGGGAAGGCGACATTGTCAAAAACGGAGAGATCGGTAAAAAGCGCACCGAACTGAAAAAGCATCCCCATCTTGCGCCTGAGCCGGTAAAGCTCTTTCTGATCCGCGGCGTCAAGCGTCTCACCGTCTAGAATAATGCGGCCTTTCTGCGGCTTTAACAGTCCGCCGATGAGCTTTAAGAGCGTCGTCTTACCCATGCCCGAGCCGCCCATGATCGCCACGACCTGCCCGCGGCCGAAACTCAGGCTCACGTCATCCAAAATAACGCGGCTTGAGTAACCGAAGGTCACATCGTCGATCTGAAGATAAGGATCCGTCAGGGACATCGTATTAATGCGTCTGTGAGAATAAAAAGCTGAACGGATGTTCAGCATGGTTCATTCGATTATGGCACGTCAGGCTTACGGCTGCATACCGCAAAGCCCGCTGAAACTGCAACAATTTTTGAGTCCGCCTTAAGAGGCCGCCCGTTTTTGCACCCGACTCCGTCAGAGTGCCGGCTCTTTCAATGGCGCCTTTATGGCCTCAGGCTGCAGCACAACTTCAGCTTTTACCGCGAGGGGATCGGCCACGCCGATCGCCGCGCTCATCACGGCACTGGCGCGGCGGCACAGGCTGTGACGGTCTTCACCGGCCATCGGCCGGATGGGTTCGCCGATTTTGATCAGAATTGTCAGATCCGGCGTATTCACAACCTTCCAGAGGCACTCAAAAAGTCCGACCTTACCGACGTAGGCGGGCGCTGTTGTAATTTCGCCGCGGCTTTTGTAGCGCAGCACCACCGGAATCACTTCGGCACCGGTTTTGGCGGCCGCATCAAACAAATTGGCATGAAGCTTTAAAAGGCCCGTACCGTCAGAGGTTGTGCCTTCCGGAAACATCAGAAGGGTTTTGCCTTCTTCCAGGGCCTTTTGCATGTTGGAGCCGATTCCGAGCAAAGCCTTGCGGTTGCCGCGCTCAATAAAGATTGTGTTCACGGCCTTGGCGATACCGCCGAAGACCGGCCACTTGGCAATTTCAGCCTTGGCAACAAAAGCCGAGGGCACAACGCTGTCCAGGGAAAAGATATCCAGAAACGACACGTGGTTGGAGACGACCAGCCGCCCCATCGCCCCGGGTGTAATGCCGCAGTCGTGCACTGCTTCTTCGGCAATTCTGCCCTCGACTTCAACGCGAATGCCGAGCCAGCGGGGAAGTTTTCCGGCCCAGCGCCGGATAATGCGCCCCTTTTTCTCATCCGTTGACCGCGGAAAAACAAACGCAATCAGAAAAAGGCAGCAGACGGTGTAGACAAACACCGAGAGAAAACGGGCACAGGCACCGATACGCATTGCTTTAAACCTCCGGATGCCGCTCGGGGCACCCTTCATCAAACCATTGCTGCAGGATAACGGCGGCCGCGGCATCGTCAATCACCTCGGCCCCGGGATTGTCCCGTTCGGCTTCAACCGACGAGTAGCGCTCATCCACCGTGAAAACGGGCAGATGAAAGCGCCCTGCGAGCTGCCTGGCAAAGCGCGAAGCCCGCACGGTCACTTCGTGCGCCGCGCCGTCGGGGTGCCGCGGAATACCGCAGACCAAAACCAGCGGCTGCCACTCACCGATGAGCTTTTCAATGGCGTCCCACCGGCGTTTTGTGGTGCCGTCGATCACGCAGTGAGCGTGCGCTGAGGCCGTGAGTGTGTTTCCGAGCGCCACGCCGATGCGCTTAACACCGAAATCAAAGCCCAAAACGGTTCCCTGCGGCACCATGCCCGTCATCCCTGCTGTTGTTTTAGTACGTCGGGCGCATTTTACGCGTGCCCCGGGCCCGGCATCCGGAAAACCGAGGGGATGTCGGTGGGCTCAGGCGGCTCGTCTCCGACGGCCGCGAGGGCCGCCTCATAGCGCTCCTCAACAGGCATATCAAAGACAATCCGGTTGTCCGCAGGCGCAATCAGCCAGGCGCCGCTTTCGATCTCCCCTTCGAGCTGCCCGGGTTCCCAACCGGCGCAACCCAAAACGATGTAGGACTTTGCGGGGCCCTTACCTTCGGCAATGGCCTTTAACAGATTGGCCGAAGCCCCGAGCGCAAGTTCCCCGTCCGTGAAAATCAGGGGCTCACCGTCAGCGGCCGGCGCATGCACGATAAAGCCCCGGGTATTGGCAACCGGCCCGCCCCAGCCCAGGCGGGCCGAGGGATCAGCCGTGCATTCAAACCCAAGTTGCCGGCAGGCTTCCTCCATCGTCACCGACGACTCACGGTTAAGCACCAAGCCCAAAGCCCCGGTTCCAGCGTTATGCCCCACAAGCAGAATCACGGTTTTGGAAAAGAACGGATCCTTCATGGAGGGGGTGGCCACCAGAAAGCGTCCGGCCAATGTTTTTTCTGTCACGATTCAATGCCTCCAGGGACTAAAATACGCTCCTAGCCCGCCATACGGGTTCACACCTCCCATATGCGGACGAGAATAAATATATCAAGACCGGCGAAGAAACTATCCGCCGGTTTTCTTTTCCGCGTAAAGCGGATCCGGAAAACGCCATGGTTGAACAGGTTCTTGAAAAACTCTGCACACTTTTTGATGAAGGCAAAGCCCGCTACCGCGTCATGCACCACCCCGCAGGTGAACGCTCAAGTGCGTCGGTGGCTGAACTTCGCGGCACCGAGCTCGGTCAGGGCGCCAAGGCCCTCGTGTGCATGGTGAAGGGTAACGGCGTCAAGCAATACGTCCTTGCGGTGCTCCCCGCGGACTGCCAGGCCGATCTCGTAAAGATTGCGCACGCTTTCGGCGGCACGCGCTGCGGACTGTGCAGCGCCTCGGAAGTCATGGACCTCACGGGCTGCATCTTCGGAGCCGTCCCGCCCGTCTCCTTTCACGAGAAGCTTCTTAACATCGCAGACCCCACGCTTTTTACGCGCTATGAGAAACTCGCCTTTAACGCGGGCTCGCGCGACACCTCAATCATCATCAATACCGAAGACTTTCACCGCATCGTGCACCCGAAGGAAATCGATTTTCTGAAATCCGCTGAAAACTGATAAAAAAATGAACCATATTGATTTTGCGCAGGTTTTAAGTGCTGCGCTCACACCCATTACGCTCATTTCGGGCGTGGGTCTACTGCTTCTTACCATGTCGGCCCGGTACGCGCACACCACCGGGCGCGTACGGCAGCTGCTGCGCACACGCAACCTGATCGGCAACAACGATCCGAAGCTCAATCACGCCATTGAACTCATCTTCATGCGTGCGGCACTTCTGAAAAAAGCGATTCTGCTTGTGGTGCTCTCAGCGGCCTGCTCGGGGCTTCTCGTGTTGGCAAGCGTTGTTGAAGCGATGTTCGGCACGCCCCTTGAAACCCTCAAAGGCATTCTTCTTTTGGGCGCTGTGGGTCTTATCGTGATTTCAACGATTTTCTTTTCGTTTGAAGTCAACATCTCGCTTAAAGCGCTCGGCATGAGCGTGCATCACTGACGGGGAAAGAAAAATGGAATACATTGACTTTGCCTACGTTTTAAGCACGTCGCTTACCCCCATTACGCTCATTTCGGGCGCGGGGTTTCTGCTGATGACGATGTCAGGGCGCTATGAGCACACCACAGGCCGCGTAAGAGAACTGCTTCAGGCCAAGGATCTCGCAGGCTACGAAAACCCCGAGCTTGATGAAGAGATCGAACTCATTTTCCGGCGCGCGACGCTGCTGAAAAAGGCGATTCTTCTGGTGACGCTTTCGGCGACGTTTTCCGGTCTTCTGGTGCTTTCCAGCGTCGTGGAATCGATGTTTAACGTGCCGCTTGAGATCGTCAAAAGCATTCTGCTTTTAATCTCCGTGGGGCTTATTGTTCTCGCGGCCTTTACCTTTGCCCTGGAGGTCTCAATTTCGGTGCGGGCTCTGGGGATGAGCGTACACCACACGGACAACACGCACGGCTAAACGCATTGCACAAAAAAATGCCGGAACTCTTTTGTCGGAGCCCGGCATTTTTTGTTGCCTTCAGCTTTCCTCAGCCAAGGCTTTAAGCGCCTCTTCGTTTTGCCGCAGAAACTGCACCATGGCGGTTTTGCGCTTCACCGCAGCAATCTCGGGATAGCGGTCTTTGAGCCGCGCGACGATTTCCTTCACGGAACTTGCCGCCACAAGTTCGGCCGCAGCCGCGGTCTTAAGGGCTGAGGCCGCAAGGCGCTCAGCGCTTGCGGCCTGGGCACCGGCGGGATAAATCACCCGCTTCGGACGTCCTGCCATCGCCGGAGCAATCCTTAAGAAGCCTTTGCCTGAGGCGCTGCTTCAGGGGCCTTCACCTCTGCAGCAGGCGCGCTCTTAACGGTCTCAGCGGGCTTTTCGGCGGGCGCCGTCTTTTTCACGGACTTTTCGGCGGCGGGTTTGGCCGCTGCCGCTTTCCTGACCGTTGTCTTGCGGGCCGCGGGCTTTTTGGCTGTCGTTTTCTTCGCGGGCGCCTTCGTTTCAGCTGCAGTTTCCGCAGCGGGCGCAGCAGCCGGTTTCTCAGCCTCCGCCTTCACGGTCTTTTTTGCGGTTGCACGGGGCTTTTTCGCGGCAGCTGCGGCTGTTTCAGCCTTGGTTTTAGCCGTCCGGGGTTTGCGTGCAGCGGGTTTGGCGGCAGGCTTAGCCTCCGCCTTCACTTCCGGCGCCGCGGCCGTTACCTTTTCCGGTTCGGCCGTCTTGGCTGTCTTGGTCGTCTTGCGGGCGGCGGGCTTTTTGGCTGCCGGCTTTTTAGCCGCCGTCTTTTTCACGACGGGTTTCTTGGCGGCCGACTTTTTCACGGCCGGCTTTTTTTCCTCTCCGGATTCAGCGTCCTTGGCGGCTTCAGCGGGCTTCGTGCGCATATGGCGCTTATCGGGCACAAGGCGCGGTTCGCCGGAATCCTTCGGGGCCTTCACAGCGGCTTCAAGCGTATCAACCGGATCTCCCCCCGTGCGGCTCGGCTCATGACGCCGGACGTCGGTGCCTTCCTGATTGGTCCACTCATAGTCGATTGCCTTGGGGCAATGGCCGGGCTTTGGTTCGTAGAGCTTCCGGATGAAATTGAGAATAGCCTTGAACATCGATTCTGCCTCCTTGCCTGATCCACACATGAGAGTTGTATCAACACACACCGCTCCCATCATAGTCAAGCCATTGACGGAAAAGCCAAACAAACCCCCCGTTTTTCTGCCGTTCGTTGTCGAAAGCACACAAAAAAGACCCGCCGTTTACACGGAATTTGCATTAAAGCCCGGTTTTGACCCGCGGTTTTTGCTGTTGAGCACATCAAGCCAGTCCTCTCCCACGGCGTCCGGCACCTTCACTTCAACGGTGAGTCCGGAAAGACTCAGGCGCCTTGCAAGCTCGAAGGCCGCCGCCTGTCCGGTGAAATTGGCATCGTTATCGGAAAAGACCACCACTTTTTTCACGCCCGCGGGCACCGCCTCAAAAGCGGCAAGATTTGAGGCTCCGAGCGCCGCCCAGACGGGAAAGCCGAAAAGCGCAGAGGCGGCCAGTGCCGTTTCAACGCCCTCCGCGACCCCGAGCACAGCTCCGGGGTTACCGAGTTCAACGGCGGCGCCCCGGATTTTTCCGGGCGTCACGCGTTTGGGCGACTCAATCGGGGCCTTCATGCCCTCCTCGGTGAGATAGGTTCGGTGCAGTGCCGTCACGATGCCTTCGGCGTCCGTCACGCGGGAGAGCATCGCCGGGAAAACGGTCTCAGTCTCTTCCTCACTGTCGCTCACAAAAAGCGCGGTGTGGCAGCGGATTTCGCTCCCGGCGTTTGCCGGGTCAAGTCCGCGGTTTACAAGGTACTTCCATACGGGATCAGCGGGCGCCACGGGACGCGCCTGCGCCCAGAGTTTCAGATGAAAGGCGACCGGTAAAGAGGCATCTTCCTGCGCTTCTCTCACGGACTTTACGGGCTCGACCGGGACGTCAATCCCGCAGAAAGATTCCACTTGTGCCAAAGCCGCCGTGCGCGAAATGCCGTTAACGCGCGCTATAAGTTCAAACCCGTCTCCGGGGCCGCAGCCGCGGCAGAAGAAGTTGCCGGCGCCGAACTTGTCGTCAAAAATAAACCGGTCGCGACCGCCGCAGTTGGGGCACGGCCCCGCCCGGCGCGATAAAAACGCTTCGTCAATGCCGCAGGCAATAAAGATTTCGCGCCAACGCCCCTGCGCCGCACGCCGGGCCCTCTCAAAGCGCTCCGACAGTACCGTGCTCTGCATGATGAGCCTCCTTATGCAAAAAAGGCCGGCCAAAAACGAAAATCCCCCGCGGATTCAGTTTTAATCGTGGGGGATTTTCAGCCGGCTGTCAAGCCGGCTTCATGCGGAGGCAATGCATGACGGTTACGGGAAGGCCATCCAGTCGGAATCACGGTCCTTCCAGGGGTCCGTGGTCACATCAAGGCTTCTCACGATCCCCTTGGTGTCAAACTGCGGCCACACGGCCATATCAAATCCGCCGTGATCCTTAAAGCGGTACATCCAGGCGTGTTCGTTCACCAGGTGAAACTCGTACTTCTGCGCGCACCGTCCCCAAAGTTTCCAGACATCGGCTTCGGTGGATTCGCCGATTTTGATGAGCGGAAAATATTTTTCCTGCAGCCCCTGCTCACGCCCAACGACGCGTCCGGTCTTATCCATGAAAAGCCACCAGACTTCCTGGCCGAAAGGCTGCATGGAATAGGTCCAGCGTTCCGTGCCGTCAGGCATCGGTGTTTTGGCCATGGGCTCTCCGAGCTCCTGCGCCACAACCGCTGAGGACTCACCCATATCGATTAACTGCGGATGAGCGCACCCGGCAAGAAAAACCACCGCGGCCGCGGCCGCACAGAAAAGACGAAAACTACCCTTCATAACGCAACCTCAACGGGCAAAGAAAACCCCGTACGCCTTCGATTGTAGGAAGGCCGCACGGGGGCGCACAAAAACAGACCGCCAAAAGTCGTTTCAGAGTTTGTCGAGGTGGTGTTCCACGGCAAAGACGGCCGCCTGCACACGGCTCTTGATGTTGAGCTTACGCAACACGCTCTGCACATGCACCTTCACGGTGGATTCCGCGAGGTCAAGCGCACGGGCGATTTCCTTATTGGAAACGCCGCGGGCCAGCCACGCCAAAATCTGACGTTCACGGGGCGTAAGCGACTCCACGTCAGGAGCCGGGGCCGCGAGATAAGAGTCGCGCCGCAGTTTCATTACGAGCTTACTGGTCATCTCTGGAGAAATGACCGAGTCACCCGCCACGGCGTGGCGCACGCTCTGCAGCAGAAAGTCCGCGTCAATCTTCTTTAAAAGATAACCGCGGGCACCAAGCCGCATGCATTCGGCTAGATCATCACCGTCTTCGCTCACGGTGAGCATCAGCACCGCCATGTTGGGATCGGCTTCCAGAATCTGCTCAAGCGCCTCATGCCCGTTCATGGTGGGCATATCAAGGTCAAGCAGAACCAAGTCGGGCTTAACCTGCTCCACGAGCTTGACGCCCTCAAGACCATCGGCGGCTTCGCCCACGATCTCAAAGTCGTTCTGACGCGTCAGAAGCGCCTTCAGACCGCTGCGGAAAAGCGTGTGATCGTCAATGAGCGCAATCCGGATTTTTTTGACTGCCTCAGTGTTATCGGCGGCTTCCATGCTTTTGACTCCCAAAAGTCCTCAAAAACTGCGCAAACAGAAACAGCTGCACAGTCTCTGACGGTTAAATGTGTTTTACGCGTGCGCGGCGCCTTCATCGGCAGCAGCCGGGGCCGCACCGCTTTCCTGGGCCTTGGCCTGCGCCTGTGCGAGACGCTGCTGATAAAGCGCTTCAAAGTTCACTTCCGGCAGATGCACCGGGGGCAGTCCTGTACGGGTCACGATGTCGGCGAGGTTGGCACGCAGATAGGGGTAAACGATCGTCGGACACATGACGTTGGTGAGGTGCGCCACGGCTTCGTCGGGAATGTTGCGGATATCAAAGATACCGGCCTGCTTGCCTTCCACGAGGAACATCGTCTGATCCTTCACGGTCACGGTGATCGTGCCGCGCACAACCACTTCCCAGGCGCCTTCCATCGGAAGCCGGCGCTGAGAGACCTCAAACTGAATGTCCACATTGGGCTGCTCGGCGGGCGCCGTGAGGAAAATCTCCGGGGCGTGCGGCATTTCAAGCGAGGCGTCCTTTAAGTAGCAGCGCACGAGCTGGAAGCTGGGCTGCTGCGCCGCTTCTTCGTTGGCAGGCTGGGCATTGTTGGTGGTGTTTTCTTCGGCCATGGATAAACTCTGTCAAAAAAATTCGGACTGAAAACAAACGGTCTGCCGGCTTTATCCGAAGCAGCCGGCAGACGCCGAAAAACCGGGGAAAAAAATCAGCGCGAGAAGGGAAGCTTAGCGGTACGCCAGGCGTTTAAGCCGCCCGCGAGAATAAAGACTTCCTTAAAGCCCGTGCCTCTTAAAAGGGGCGAAGCCATCCGGGAGCGCCGGCCGTCGTCATCGACGAGAAGCACCGGGCGCGTCTTATCGAGCTTACCGAGTTCGTTCTGAATACGGTCGGCGGGAATATTAACCGAGCGGGCGATGCATTCCTTTTTAAAGTCCGCCGGGTCTCTGAGATCCACAATCTGGGCGTTTTTATGGTTGATGAGTTCGGTGGCGGAGCGGTTGTCGACTTCCGGCCCCCAGCGGCGCTTGGCAACGTAAGGCCACGCAAGCGAAACCACGCACACGCAGATAATGGCAATCAGCAGAATATTGTCCAGCAAAAAGGCGTTCACGATTGACTACTTTCACTTAAAGGAAAAATCCTTTCGCCGACTGCATCAGCACAGTCTTTTTGGAAAGGGCGCAGTCCGTCATTATAGAATGACGGAATAGGCTTCTTTTTTCCTGATCTAGGGCAGTCAATACCATGCATAAACTCGTTCTGATGCGCCACGGACAAAGTCAGTGGAACCTTGAAAACCGCTTTACCGGCTGGACCGATGTGGACCTCACCGAACAGGGCCGCGCCGAAGCCAAAAAAGCGGGCGAACTTCTCAAAAGCGAAGGCTACGGGTTTGATATTGCCTTTACAAGCGTTTTAAAGCGCGCGATCCGCACGCTCTGGATTACGCTTGACACACTGGACGAAATGTGGATCCCGGTGAAAAACTCCTGGCGCTTAAACGAACGCCACTACGGGGCGCTGCAGGGGTTAAACAAAGCCGAAACCGCCGCCAAGTACGGGGAAAAGCAGGTGCTTATCTGGCGCCGTGCCTACGCCACGGCCCCCAATCCGCTGCCCGAGGGGGATCCCCGCAGTGCGCTCACAGATCCCCGGTATGCTGACGTCGATCCGAAACTCATTCCCGCAACCGAATGCCTCAAAGACACGGTCGCCCGCGTCGTTCCCTACTGGGAAGAAGTGATTAAGCCCACGGTTGCCTCGGGTCAGCGCGTCATCATTGCCGCTCACGGCAATTCCCTGCGTGCGCTCATCAAGCATATTGATAAGGTGAGCGATGATGACATCGTCTCGCTTAATATCCCCACGGCGCAGCCCCTCGTCTACGAGTTTGACGATGCGATGAACCCGATCCGCCACTACTACCTCGGTAACGCCGAGGAGATTGCGGCGGCGGTGGCTGCCGTCGCCGCCCAGGGTAAGGCAAAGTAAGCCCGATCGGAGAAAAGCCGGCCCGCCGGAGGTTTACCGGGCCGGCCGGATTATTTCTGCCATGCAGCAGCGCTTTATCCCGCGGGTGTTGGGCCCGCTTGCCGTGTGTGCCGCCCTTTTGGGCGCGGCATCAGCGGTGTTGCCTGCCTGGAGCAAACCATCGCCCGACGCAGACCGCAAAACACTCACCCGTGAGCGCGACTCCCTTAAGGGGCAGATTTCCGACATCCGCCGCGACATCAACCGCAAGGAAGCGAGGCTTGACGCGATCAACACCGATCTCAGAAAAAGCGAACAGGCGATCAGCCGCAGCAGCCGGACCCTTAAAGAGTTGAGCGAACAGAAAAAAGGCGTTGAAAACCAGCTCTCCGACTTAAGGCGAGAAGCCGCGATCGTCGGCGAACACGTTAAGGACGCCGAGGGGACGGTCGCTTTGATCAGCCGGGCGCAGTACATGAACACGCTACGGCATCCCTGGCAGACGGTTTTGATGGGCGGCAACCCCAACGACATCTCCCGCATGACCGGGATGCTCCGATACATGGCGCGCGAACAGGACCGCACGATTGACCGCCTGGAAAACCGGCAGAAAAACATTGCCGAGGTGACGCGCAAAACCAACGCCAAACGCACGGAACTCGCCAAAATCGAAAAAGCCGAGCAGGATAACCGCCGGCAGCTTGAGCGTGAGAAAAAAAGCCGCGAGACGGCGTTAGCCGACCTCAAAAAAGCGCTGGACAGCCAGCGGGCCCGCTACGAGCAGCTCGTCAAAAACGACCGCGAACTCAGTAACCTCATCGCAGGGATCGACAAGCGCATTGCCGAGGCCGCCAAAAAGGAAGCCGCCCGGCAGCTTGCGCTTAAAACAGAGGCGGAAAAGCGCCGCCGCGAACAAAAAGCCACGGCCCGCACCGAGCCCCCTGCAATTGCCTCACCGTCGCTTAATTTCAGGTCACTTCGCGGGAAACTTCTCATGCCCACGCGCGGCACGGTTACGGCGCGCTTCGGCCAGAAACGCGCGGGCGCTGCGGCAAGCCTTCCCTGGCGGGGTCTTTTAATCCGCGCAAAACCGGGGCAAAGCGTGGTGGCCACGGCCCCGGGCACCGTTGTCTTCAGCGACTGGATGCGCGGCTTCGGCAACCTCCTCATTCTCGATCACGGCTCCAACTACCTTTCCGTCTACGCCAACAACGAGTCGCTTTATAAGTCTGTGGGCGACAAGGTGCGCCAGGGCGAAACCATTGCGAGCGTCGGCAGCTCCGGAGGCGAAGACGAGCCCGGCCTATACTTTGAACTCCGTTACAAAGGAAAACCCTTTGACCCGAGCCGATGGCTTGCCCGGTAAGCCCGCGCTTCGGTATTCTTGACGTCTTTGGTATACGTGTGCACCGCTTTTACTGCGCTTTGCTGCGGCAAAATTTCCGGTGCTCAACCGGCGTACCCTCAACAAACATAAAAAACTGACTCTCCCCTCGAGATCATGACCATTCGTACATTCATGCGCTCAGCGGCACTCGCTGCCGCGGGCGTTGCCTGCGGCGCAGCGCTTACCGTGAGTCTCACGGCTTTTGCCGAAAAATCCCGTACGGTACAGCTGCCGGTCGAAGACATCCGGCTCTTTGCCGACGTCTTCGGCTCCGTCAAAAACTATTACGTGGATGAGATTTCGGACAAAAAGCTCCTGGAAAACGCCGTCAAAGGCATGGTTGAAGGGCTCGATCCCCATTCGACGTTTCTTGACGCGAAAGCCTACGCGGACATGGAAGAAAGCACGATGGGCGAATTCGGGGGCCTGGGGCTTGAGGTTACAAAAGATCCTTCGGGCGTCAGGGTTGTCTCCCCGATTGACGACACGCCGGCGGCCCGCGCAGGCGTCATGGCGGGCGACCTCATCATCAAGATTGATGACAAAGCCACGGCCGATCTGAGTCTGAACGAGAACGTCAAGCTCATGCGCGGCAAACCCAAAACAAGCATTGTTCTGACGATTGCCCGCAAGGGGTCGGCAAAACCCATCGTCATTAAGCTTGAGCGCGCGATCATCAAGATTCAGTCGGTAAAAAGCAAGCTTCTCACCGATAACGTGGGCTACATCCGCATCTCGCAGTTTCAGGAGCGAACGGCCGATGATGTGGCGCTTGCCTACACAAAACTTGCCGATCAGGCGCCCCTTAAAGGCGTGGTGCTTGATCTGAGAAACAACCCCGGGGGACTTCTGCAGGCCGCCATCGGCGTCTCCGCTGTGTTTCTGCCGGAACACAGCCTCGTTGTTTCCACCCGCGGGCGCACCCCTGAAAACGAGAAAAAGTACCTCGCTGTGCTGCGTGACTACGCCGTCGGAAACGAGTCGCCGGACCATATCGCACAGGTTCCGGAATCCGCCAAGAGCGTGCCGCTCGTGGTTCTCGTCAATCCCGCCTCGGCTTCGGCCTCTGAAATCGTCGCGGGCGCCCTGCAGGACCACAAACGCGCCACGATCATGGGAACGCGCTCCTTCGGCAAGGGCAGCGTTCAGACCATCATCCCGCTGCGCGTCAAAAACGGTGAGACAACGGGCGTGAAATTTACGACCGCACGCTACTACACCCCCTCGGGCCGCACAATTCAGGCCAAGGGCATCACCCCCAACATCGCCGTAGACGATACGCCGGAAGGCAATTACCCGTCCTTTAACCTCAGAGAGTCCGACCTCGCGCACCACATTGAGGTGACGGACGGCAAGAATGAGGACGCAAAGGCGGCGAAAAAGGAAACGGACGACGCCGGTGAGGAGGCCTTTGACGAAGAAAACGCCAAAGTACCGACCCTTCGCTACATGTTCGGAGACGACAAGGACTTTCCGCTTGAACAAGCCAAAAACCAGCTTCTCGGCAAAAAAGTGATCACGCACGCCGAAACGCAGGCAAAGCTTAAGGCTGAAGCCAAGACCGCCAAGGAAAAAGCCGCCAAGGAAGCCGCTCAGAAAGAAAAAGCCAAGGCAAAAACCGACGCCAAGGGAGAGAGCAAATGACCAATCCCGCAGCTGAACGCTACAGCCGGCAGGTGCTTCTGAAAGAATGGGGCGAAGCAGGTCAAAGAGCGCTTTCTGAAGCACACTTTGTGGTGATCGGCGCCGGCGGCATCGGCTCCCCCGCACTTTTGGCGCTCGCGGAAGCCGGCGCCGGCCGCATCACGGTGATTGACTCCGACACGGTGGATGAAACCAACCTGCCGCGTCAGATTCTGCACATTCCGGCGCGCATCGGCATGAATAAGGCTGAAAGCGCGAAGCGGATGCTCTCCGACATCACGCCCGACGTGCCGGTGACCGCGGTCGCGGAGCGCGCAGACGATGCGCTTCTGGCCCGGCTTCTCGACGAAAAAAGCATTCTTCTTGACTGCTCGGACAACTTCAAAACGCGCCACACAGCAAACCGTGCGGCGCACGCCGCACGCAGACCGCTTGTGACGGCCTGCGCCGTGCGCTTCAGCTTTCAGATCGCGGTCTTTGACTTCAGCCGGCACCCCTCGCCCTGCTACCAGTGCACGTTCCCCGAAGACGAAGAAAAGGATGTAAAGGCCGCGCAGACCGGGGTTTCCGGGCCCGTCACCGCGATTGCCGGGATGTTTGCCGCGCAGGAAGCGATCAAACTCGTTTTGGGCGTAAAAGGCCTTGACGGGAAACTGTTGATCGGCGACACGCTCACCATGAAGTTTGACGTCATGGGCCTCTCCGCAGATCCGGCCTGCTCCGTCTGCGCAAAATAATTCCGGCGGCGTCCGTAAAAAAAGCGGCACGGGTTTTTAAGCCTCTGCCGCTTTTTCCACATCAGTGCAGCCGCCCCCAGTAGAAGGTAAGCGCCGTACTGCGACCGAAGGTTTGCCCGAGCACCATGTACATGGGCCCGATCCAGGTGTCCGCTCCCAAAAACACAGACCCCGCCTGCTTCCACTCGCGGCTTTCTTCCGCGTAAAACGCCGTGTCGTTATAGGCGCGCCCCACCTCGTAACTCATGCCGGCGTAAAGCGCGATGCCCTTTTCTTTTAAGGGCGTGGCAATCGAGCGCATGAGCATCACGCGGCCCAGGGCCATATGGTCGCCGGAAAACCGTCCGTAAGGCGACCCCGAGAGGTTGAAAACGCCGCCGAGCGTAAAGATCCCGGGAAGCGTTGATACTCCGTAGCGCCCGGAAAGAATCATGCTCCAGTCGTCGTTTAACACCACGGGCAGCACACCTTCCACCGTGTAGACCGTATCGTTTGTGCTGCGGCTGACGCCGTCGTTGACGTCCGGATTAAAAAGCCGGTGCACCTGCGCGTTTAACAAAAACCCGGAGCGCGGGAAGTTGACGTTATCCAAGGTATCGAAATTCACCTCGGCCCCGGCAAAAGGGGCGCTCGCCCGGTATTTAAGCCCCGGCGCGCCGATGTCGCGGTCGGCGTAAAGCCGCATGTAGCCTGCGGAAACCGATGCAGTACCGAGCCGGCCGAATTCGTAGCCAAGAGAGACGTCTGCCGTCACCTGCGTGTTGTTGTAGCGGGCATACGGAATGTCGTCCCCGTCGTTATCAGCATAGAGATCCACCCCGGTGCGCTCGGCTTCAATGCGCGGCAGCACGTACCAGGGAGAGGCTGCACCCAGAGGCTGATACCACTCGGTTTTGGCTCGCCGCGTCTCACCGAACTGCAGTTCGGTTTTCCACTCGGCTCCCCAGTCATTTAACCACCCCCAGGTGTGCGCAAGAATCACGTTGAAGCTGTGGGTGCGGTCGGCGTCAAACTGGACGTTGCCGCCGAAGCGCAGCACGGAATAACCCCAGCTTTTTTCATCGGGCTCAAAAACGAGAACCTCCGTATTGCGCGGCCCCGGCTCAAAGCGGTAGGGAACGCTTCTGAAGTCACCGTCAGCCCAGACGCGGCGCGCAGAGCGCGCCACATCTTCGTCGGTCACGGGTTTTGAGATATCGAGGTCAGCGTCACGAAGCACCGTTTCGGGATTAACGGTCTTAAGCCCCTCAACCCGCACTTCGGTGACATGATGCACGGCGTTGTCAGTAAGCCCCGCGAGCACCCGGGAGCGCCACTTTTGGTACTGTCCGGGAGACACCCGAAAGCGCTCAAGTTCAGCTCTGTGCTTCATCACGGCCTCATAGCCCGCGCGTTCAATCGCGTCAAAGGCATTGAAGTCGCCCGCCGTAAAGTCCGATAAGTCAGGCGTAATGAGAATGTCGCGGTCGGTGAGCGACGCAATCGACGCCCGTACGTTTTGCTCGGTGAGAATATTGACCATCTGCCCCATGATCCCGAAAACACTCTCGAGCTTCTCACGCCCGAATAAAGGAGTGCCGACATTGACGGCAATCACGCGCTCAGCGCCCATGGCACGGGCTTGATCCACGGGGAGGTTATCCGTGAGTCCCCCGTCCACCAAAAGCGCCTTACCGTAGGGAACCGGCGCAAAAGCGCCCGGAATCGACATCGAGGCACGCATGGCTTTGGAAAGCGTCACGCCCTCCTGTAAAACCACTTTGGCCCCCGTGACAAGGTCCGTTGCTACGCCCGCGAAGGGAATGGAAAGTTCTGAGAGGTTATTGATGCGGCTCACGGGCTGCGTCACGCGCGCAAGGAATATATCGAGTTCCTGCGTGGGCATGACTTCTGCGGGAAACGAGACGCCATTTGCCGACACCCCGACCTCACCCGCACCGATTCCCGCAAGGTCATCGGCTTTTCTGCGCCAGGTAAGGCTCGGACGGTCGGCCCGGGGAGCAAACATCTTCGCCCAGTCCACTGCCTTTGTGACGCGCGCGATTTCCTCAGGCGTATAGCCCGCGGCAAAGCCGCCTCCGACCATCGCGCCCATGCTTGTTGCCGCCACCACGTCAATCTGGATACCGAGTTCCTCAAGCGCCCTTAATACGCCGATATGCGCAAAGCCACGGGCACCGCCCCCGGAGAGCACAAGCGCCGTTTTCGGAGGCTCCTCCCCGTCCGCGGCATAAGCCGCCTGCGCGGCACCTGCCGCAGCAAACGTTAGTAGCAAAGTAAAAAACAGTCGGCGCATAACGGCAGAACAAAAAACGGACTCCAGGAAAGCGTATGATACCGCGGCACTGCCTCTTTTCTCAGAAAATCAAGGTGTTGACACCAAAAAGCGGGGTTATCGGCAACGATTCCTGTCCGTAAGCGCCGCCGCGCGCGGAATTTGTGCGGGCGTGCTCTACAATGGCACTTTGAACGAGTGCCGCAGAAGACATGTCTTTTGTCGGCCCTTTTATGATGTTTTTTCGCTTCTGACGGGAAAAGGACTCTGCGCCCATGCCGATGATTGACATTAAAAACGTGAGCAAGTGGTACGGCTCATTTCAGGTTCTCAAGAACTGCTCGACGTCCGTGGAAAAAGGCGAAGTCGTGGTGGTCTGCGGACCGTCGGGTTCGGGTAAGTCCACGCTCATTAAAACCGTCAATGCCCTGGAACCCTTCCAGCAGGGCGAGATTTTTGTGGACGGCGTCAACGTCGGTGACCCGAAGACGGATCTGCCGAAACTGCGTGCGCACGTCGGCATGGTGTTTCAGCACTTTGAGCTTTTCCCGCATCTGACGATTATCGACAATCTGACGCTTGCGCAGATCAAGGTGCTCGGCCGCGGCCGCGAAGAAGCCACAGAAAAAGGCTTAAAGCTTCTGGACCGCGTGGGACTTTTAAAGCAGGCTCCGAAATTCCCCGGTCAGCTCTCGGGCGGCCAGCAGCAGCGCGTGGCAATTGCCCGGGCCCTTGCAATGGACCCGATCTGCATGCTTTTTGACGAACCGACCTCTGCGCTTGACCCGGAAATGATTAACGAAGTTCTGGACGTCATGGTGCAGCTTGCCGGTGAAGGCATGACGATGATGGTGGTGACGCACGAAATGGGCTTTGCCCGTAAGGTCGCTGACCGCGTGGTCTTTATGGAAGCGGGCCAGATTCTTGAAGACAGCACCAAGGAGCAGTTCTTTGAGGAACCGACGAGCGAGCGCGCCAAACAGTTCCTCTCCAAGATTCTCTCGCACTGAAAAAACGCTGTTTCCTTCGTGCAAAAGCCCGCAGCCGCGGGCTTTTTTGTTGCCCGCGCTTTCTGTTTGTCTTTCTCATCAAGGAGTCTACCTTCCCGGGGAAGTGCCCGTTGACATTGTCCAAATGTCCCGGGACACCCCGCACATAGACTCCCCGACAAGAGATCTGAAGCAATGCAGGCTTTTTAAACCCTCTGCAACGCAACTCTCTCGGAAGATTTCATTCCAAGCAACAACCGCCAAGGAGAACTTTATGCATCTCGCGCCGCAGCATACTGGGAACAGCAGCCGCACTTATGGGGACCGCAGGACTCGGAGCCGCGCAGGCCAAACCGGTCAGCGCTCCCGCAAAATATGATGAAACCACCGACGTAATCGTGATCGGTTCCGGATTTGCAGGCTTGCCGCCGCTTACGAGGCCGCCAAAGCCGGCAAAAAGGTCATCGTGCTCGAAAAGATGCCGACCTTCGGCGGAAACTCCGTCATCAACGGCGGCGAAATGACAGCTGTCGGCGCACCCCAGCAGAAAGACGCAGGAATCAAGAACAGCCTTGATCTTTGGATGAAAGATACCGTTACTGCCGGCCTGGGGCTCAACCAGATGGACAAGGCGAAGGAGCTTGCCGACAACATGATGGTCTGCTACGAGTGGCTGAAAAACGAAATGGGCGTCAAATTTAAACCCGTGATCACCCAGGACGGCGGCCATTCCGTCCCCCGTTCAGTGGTTGCGGATAACGGCTCCGGTTCCGGCTTTATCAACCCGATGCATCAAAAGTGTGAACAAGCGGGCGTATCCCTGCTTGCGGCAGAACTGGCCGAAGGCAGTCTCGCTCATGATTTCCCTGGCAACAACTGCGCTGTGGGCTTGAAGGTAGGTCACTCCTTTAGGGAGCTTGAGGCTGGTCATGAGCTTGGGATTTCCTTTGTTGGGCAGCATGCCGCAACCTGCTTGCTCTCTGGCAATCCTGAGCCAGTACGAGATCGTTGATTTGCCAATCGAGTACTGCTCCACGGCTTCAGAGATACTGTTTTTCCAAAGTTACGGCTTCACCGCAAAATGCACCGGCGTGTTCCCGCTCTTTCTGACCGCTTCAAGCGCTTCTTCAGAGAGTTTTCCGAGCGGCACCAAATCCGGGGAGTGCCGGAAAGGCCCCGTAAACACCGCAAGGTTTCCCCACGGGATGTAGTACGTAAGATCCCCTGCCGCAGGCGTTGTTTCCCGCGGCGCGGAGCCGAGGTTAAGCGCTTTTTTGAGATACGCAATACGCTCGACGGCGCCGAAGTTTTCAAACGTGACTTCCAGCGGAAGCCTGCGCATCAGGTCCCGGGCCGCATCGTTTTCAAGAAGTTCGACGGCGTAGCTTTTTTCGCCGACCGTCATTTCAATGACGGCGGCATCGGCCGCCGCTGCACCGGCCGTCACTGCGGCAACGAGTCCCATAACCGCTTTTTTCATTTTTTCTCTCCCGAAGGGCGTCATCCGGGAGAACGTTAACGGGAAAAAGCGGCCGATGACTGACAAGGCCCGTCAAAATATTGCCCGAAACTCTTTTCTGGCGTTTCTAACGTTTTTCCACCCACCACATGACGGCCGCAGCCGCAATGAGCATGATTAAGGGCGGCAGCACCGCCATCGCCACCGGTGACCAGGTGTTGATCACCCCAAGGAAGGAAAAGATGTTGTTAAGCGCGTAAAACGTGATACCGATCATGAGACCCGCGAAGATCTTGATCGAAATGCCGCCCGAGCGGGCATTAAGGTAGGCAAAGGGCATCGAAACCGCGAGCATCACAAAAATGGCGAGCGGATAGAAAATACGCTTCCACATCGCCGTTTCATAGCGCTCGGTGGTCTGTCCGTTTTCCCGGAGGTAACCGATGTACTGCCAGAGAGAGCCGATCCCCATACGCTCAGGACGAATCGTGAGTACCCCCAGAAGGTCTGGCCGCATCTGCGTGGCAAGCAGAAAGTCCGCATGCCGGCGGATCCCGGCCTTTTCAATCATGGGGCTCTCGCCTTTGGCAAGTTTGGGCAGCGTCTCCACCGTCGCGTTTTTCAGATGCCACCCTTCACCGGTAATGTAATTGGCGCCTTCGGCGTGAATCACGCGCGTTAACGCGTTGTCCGGCGTAAATTCAAAAATACGCCAGGCACCGGTGCGCGAGCCCTTGCCTTCGGCAAGCAGGTTTCTCACGTTCACAAAGCGGGTCAGAAGGGGAGAACCCTGCGCGTCCTTCACGACGTCACGCACCCAGATACCCGAATCGTAGTCGTGGGACGACAAGGTGCTGCCGGAAACCTCCGAGCGCATTTCGTCTCTGAGCTTATAAGTCTCAGGCGCCACGAATTCGCCGATACCGTAGGTGACGACCGAAAGAATGATGCCGGAAACGGAGAGCATTGCCGCAAGGCGCACGGGCGAAAGGCCCGACACGCGCAGAATCGTGAATTCACTCGTTGCGGCCCAGCGGCTCAACGTGTAGACCGCGCCCACAAGTGCTGCCACGGGCATCACTTCGTAGATGCGGGTCGGGAGGTTTAACGCCGTAAAAATCAGGCCGTGAATAAGGTCGTAGCGGGTGCCGATGCGGCCCAGCTGGCGCACAAACTCAAAAAAGGCAAAAAGCGCCGTGAGCGCAAAAAGCACAAAAAGCGACGCAATCAGAACTTCTTTTGTCAGATGCCGGGCGATGACGCTCACTTTTCATCCCTCCCGATCCATTTGTAAGGAAGCTCCGTGAGCTTCAGAGGCAGCCACCGCACAAGCCACACGCGCCGTACAAAGAGCAGTGCCGTGAGCAGAAAGACGCCGCCGTTTAACGCAATCAGTCCCGTCACCCAGCTGATCTTGCCGCCTCTCACCCAGGTCTCCGCAATCGAAATACCGTTTAAGTAGAGAATAAAGATCAAAACGGCAATCACCATCGAAAGGCTTCGTCCGGCTCTGGGGTTCGTGTAGGAAAGCGGAATCGCGAGAAGCACGAGGTTTAATGCCGCCAGAGGCCAGCAGAGACGCCAGAGCAGTTCAGCGTTGGCGGCATTGGTGTTGATCGCCGTGAGCATCGCCACCGGCATCATGTCCACGCTCATGCTCGTAAGCGCCGTATCAGCCTTGACGCGGATCAGCATGTCGTAGCGCGCAAAATCCAAAACCTTCCAGGAGGCCCCTTTATCCGGATCCGTTTCATAGCGGCGGCCGTCAGAAAGCGCAATGTAGCGGTCACCGGCGTCGTTGGTGCGCACCGCGCCTTCGCCTGCGTGCACAATGATTTCCGCGCCGTCCTTGCGCTCACTCATGAAGACGTTGTGAATGCGCGAGCCGTCTTCGGCCGCGTCTTCAATGAAAAAGACGCGCTGTCCGCCCGCGGTTTCAATAAAGCGCCCGGGGGCGATGCGGTTGACGTCTTCTTTCTGCTGAAAGGCTTCCGTCGTGCGTTCAATCTGGCTTTTGGCCCAGGGGGTGAGCGCAATGGAGAGAATCCCCACAACGAGAATCATTGGAAGCGCAAAGCGCAGCACCGGGCGGATCCAGGAAAGAAGGCTCAGGCCCGCGGAGCTGAACCACACCACCATTTCGCTGTCCTGCCAGCTTCGCATGAGCACCATCAGTACGGCCATAAAAAGCGACAGGGCCACCAAAGGCGGGAGATTTACCAGGCTTGAATAGGCCACCAGTTCAAAAACGGTCGCCGAATCGACGCTGCCGTCAGCGGCCTCCCCCAGAATTTGGACGAGTCCGACCGTCAGTACGATGGAAAACAACACCGTAAAGACGCCGCCCGCGCTGTTGGCGAGCTCATTAACGAGTGAACGTCGGAAAATCATGAGTGGACCCGGTCCGGGGGCAAATGAAAGTTAAGCCTGATTCGACCGATTTTAGTTTAAGAACCCGACAAACTGCAGCGGCAAAACACAGAAAAAGCGTTGCTGCTTTTGTCCGTATTCTGCCGCCCGTGTCTGTCGCGCCGATTAAGCGGGAATCTCTTCCGGATCCTTTTTCTGATACCAGAAATGAAGCACCGCGGTTGCAACCAAAAGGCACAGAAGCGCCGCGGAGAAGCTCCAGAGAAGGCTGCCCCCGGAAATGCCGGCCACAAGGTACCCTATACCGGCACACACGGCAACAAGGATTGAGTACGGCAGTTGCGTTGCCACATGCGAAATATGCGTGCAGCGGCTGCCCGCTGAGGACAGAATCGTGGTATCGGAAATGGGCGAACAGTGATCACCGAAGACCGAGCCCGCAAGCGTGGCGGAAAGCACCACCACCGTGAGGTTGGGATCAAGAGCCTGCACAATCGGCACTACGATGGGGATGAGGATACCGAAGGTACCCCAAGCCGTGCCCATTGAGAAGGAAAGAAACGCCGCAATCGCAAAGACAATCACCGGCAGGAACATCGCGCTCATGCCGGAACTTGTGACGATGGACTGCATGAACTGCGGGGTGCTCAAAAGTTCACGGCACACCCCCGAAAGGGTCCAGGCAAGAATCAGGATGATGTTGGCAGGCAACATGATCTTCATGCCTTCAACGCTGCCGTTAAAGAAGTCGGCAAAGGAAAGAAGCCGGCGCGGCACGAAAAGAAGCAGTGCCACAACCATGGCGCCGAAGGAAGCCCACACAAGCGACATCGAGGCCGAGGAATTGCCGATTGCCGCCATAAAGGTGTGGTACTTCGCGTCTTCACCCCAGTAGCCGCCGGAATACATAAGCGACAGGACGGAGAAAACAATGAGGGCAACCAGCGGGATAAGCATGTCCCAGACCGTGCCGCGGGGGTTGCTTTTCACCTCACGGTCGACTTCCTGCACGCCTTCTTCGGAGAGTTCCTGATCCCTCTGAGCATTGATTTCAGCTCGGCGCATGGGCCCAAAGTC
Organism: Duodenibacillus massiliensis; assembly: GCF_928721995.1. NCBI lineage: Bacteria > Pseudomonadati > Pseudomonadota > Betaproteobacteria > Burkholderiales > Sutterellaceae > Duodenibacillus > Duodenibacillus massiliensis. The sequence continues at coordinate 1,565,411 of NZ_OV788642.1, read as the reverse complement.
GTAACTTGTGAGGCAGATAAAGACCACGAGAATAAGGCACAGCAGCGCATAGAAGTTCCACGGAATAGTGGCGACAAACGCGCCCAGTTCGCTTTCAAACGCACCGGTGTCTTTCAAAGACGACCCCACGGCCGCCGCCCACGAGGAAATGGGCGCAATGATGCAGATGGGGGCCGCCGTACTGTCGATGATGTACGCAAGCTTTTCGCGGCTGATGCGGTAAAGGTCCGTCAAGGGTCGCATGACGGTACCGACCGTGAGGCAGTTAAAGTAGTCGTCGATAAAGATCGTAAGGCCCAGACCACCCGTTGCGAGCAACGTTGAGCGGCGGCCCTTGATGAGCTTAACCGCCGCCTTACCGTAGGCTTTGGTGCCGCCCGCCATCGTGATCACGTAAACGAGCGCCCCCAGAAGCGAACAGAAGATGATGATGTTGAAGTCGAGCTTCTGGGCCATCATCTTGAAGGCGACTTCCGTTGTCCCCATCACGATGTTGCCGCCCGTGCCCACCGCGTAGATGAGCGTACCGGTAAAGATACCCACAAGGAGCGAAGAAAACACTTCCTTCGTCATGAGCGCCAAGCCGATAGCGACGATCGGCGGGATGATGGAAAGCCATTCTGCGGCATAGGGTTGCATAGTGTTGTTTCCCGTGTGTTACTGTGGAGAAACGCGGCCGTGTCATGCCGCTTCTTCTTTGGTTTTATCGAATTCTTCAAAAAGCCGGCGCAGTTTAAAGGATGCGGCTTTACGCAGAAGCGCTTCACGCGTTTCCGTGCGCCGGGGGTTGGTGACGATCACCTCGGGCATCGGGCAGAGCCTTCTGCAGTGCGGCCCTTCGGGGTCCTCGGCGCATTCCGTACAGCGCCCCGCGCGGATCCAGAAGTTGCCGTCCTCTTCGCAGATTGCCTGATGCGGGCATTCGGGCAGGCATACGCCGCAGCCGATGCATTCGTCGGTGATCATCAGAGCCATCAGTGTGCATCCCGCAGATGAGCTGCCTTACGCGCGAGCGCCTCGGCAACAGCCGGTACCACGCACTCCGTGACGTCGCCCCCTAATAGCGCGATTTCACGCACGAGCGTGCCGCTCACGTACTGCAGCTCGGCGCTCGGCGTCAGAAACACCGTTTCAGCTTCAGGCACGAGGTGCCGGTTCATCATCGCCATCTGCAGCTCGTACTCAAAGTCCGTCGCCGCCCGGGAGCTTCTCACGATGACCTGCGCGCTTTTGCGCGCCACAAACCGGCAGAGCAGATCATCAAACCCTTCGACCGCCACATTGGCGAGGTCCGCGCACTGAAGCCGCGCGAGTTCCACCCGCTCCTCAAGCGTAAAAAGCGGTTTTTTCTTGGGACTGGCGGCCACAGCCACCGTCACAAAATCAAACAGCCGTGCAGCCCGGCGCACCATATCGAGGTGCCCGAGCGTCATCGGATCAAACGTTCCCGGATAAACGGCCTGGATCATCACGGACAAAAATCAAAAGACAAGATTATGAATTTTAACGGAAATTTTTCTGTGCAAGCAAATAAAAGACAGCCCCCGCACGGCCCCGGCGCACCGAGGCAAATCCTTGATCCTGAAGCTTTTCTTCACTGATCTCCCGGTCGCTTTCCACGTAGACAACCGCCTTGTCCGTGAGTCTGGGCCTGACTGCCGAGAGCGCCTCAGCCTGCAGGCTCTCGGCAAACGGAGGATCGATAAAGACAATGTCAAAAGTCTCATTTGTACTTCCGACATAGGAAAAAACGTCCCCGCAGACGACGTTAACCGTCCCGGCTGCGCCGAGTTTTTCCACGACCGCGCGGATCTGCGCCGCGCTTTTGCGGTTTAATTCCGTGCAGACAACACGCCGTGCGCCGCGGCTTGCAGCTTCAAGACCCATGGCGCCGCTTCCCGCAAACATATCGAGCACCGTGAGGTCTTCGATCGTGCCCCCTGAAAGGTGCATGAGCCAGTCAAAGACGGTTTCTCTCACGCGGTCGGGGGTGGGCCGCAGGCCCTCGCGATCCTGCACCGCCAGAGGCGTACGCTTGAAGCGCCCTCCGATGATGCGCACGGCCCCCACACTCTTAGCCCCGGTTGCTAAACTAACCCTTTGGGCGGGCTTAACGCCCCGTCCCGACGACTGATTTTCCGAACCCGCTTTTCTCCCGTGAGAGTGAAGCGCCGGTTCTTTTTTTCCCGCACGAGCCATGGGTTTCTTTTCTCGCTTAAAACAGGGTTTGGAGCGCACGCGCATCAATCTGGCCGGTCTTTTTTCCGGCGCCGTGATTGACGAAGATTTCTTTGAAGAGCTCGAAACCTCACTGATTGCCGCCGATATCGGCGTTGAAAGCACGAATCTTATCTTAGAGCGGCTGCGCGACACGGTAAAACTCAGGGGCCTTAAAACCCCGGAAGAGGTGCGCCTTGCGCTGCGCGATGAAATTAAGCGCATCCTCCTGCCCGCGCAAAAGCCGCTTGACGTAAACCGCACCAAGCCCTTCGTGATGATGATGGCGGGCGTTAACGGTGCCGGCAAAACCACCACAATCGGCAAGATTGCCAAGTGGCTTGCCGCCGACAATAAGACCGTGCTTTTGGCCGCTGCCGATACGTTTCGGGCCGCCGCGCGCGAGCAGCTTGCGGTCTGGGGCGAGCGCAACCGCATTGACGTCGTGAGCCAGACCGGGGGCGATCCCGCGGCCGTTGTCTTTGACGCCGTGAGTGCCGGCAAGGCCCGCGGGCTTGACGTGGTGATTGCGGACACCGCAGGACGCCTTCCCACGCAGACAAACCTCATGGAAGAACTCGGACGCATCCGCCGCGCGCAGGGTAAAGCCCTTGAAGGCGCGCCCCACGAGGTAATCCTCGTGGTGGACGGCACCAACGGACAAAATGCCCTGGCGCAGGTCAAAGCCTTTGACGCCTTTGCGCAGCTCACGGGCCTTATTGTCACCAAGCTTGACGGCACCGCCAAAGGCGGCGTTCTTGTGGCAATCACCGCAAGCCGAGGCGACAGGCCGCTTCCGATATATTTTGTCGGCGTGGGTGAAAAGATTGACGATCTGCAGCCATTTAACGCCGAGGCTTTTGCCGATGCCTTGGTGGGTATCGAGCGCGAATAACCGGTAAAAAACGCTTTTTCGCAACTACTCCTTCTCGGGACGAGACACGATGACGGCAACGGAAAAACCTTTGCTTTTGGGTGCAGTGGATCTGGGCAGCAACAGCTTTCGCGTTGAAGTCGGCCGGGTTGTCGACGATCAGATTCTCACGGAAAGCTACTGGAAGGAAACCGTGCGGCTTGCCGCAGGCTTTGACGAGAAGGGGTTTCTGACGGAAGAAGCGCAAAAGCGCGCCTTGAATGCCCTCTCCCGCTTTAAGGAAAAACTCGCGGGCGTTGATCCCAAGTACATCCGTGCTGTGGGCACGCAGGCGCTGCGCGTTGCGAAAAATTCCGACGAATTTCTTCCCAAAGCCGAAGCCGCTTTAGGCCACCCCATCGAAATCATCGCGGGCCGCGAAGAGGCGCGCCTCGTGTTTTCTGGCTGCGCGCATACGCTCCCGTCTTCCCCCGAGAAGCGTCTGGTTGTCGACATCGGCGGCGCCTCCACGGAACTCATCATCGGCCGTGGGTACCTGCCCAAACAGTGCGAATCGTTTCACGTGGGCTGCGTCAACACCTCGGTTCAGTTCTTTAAAGACGGCAAAATCACGGCAAAAGAGTTTAAAGCCGCGCAACTTTCAGCTCAGGCCGAATTTGAAGAAGCGCACCAGGAGTTCAGCCACCGTCAGTGGGATGCCGCCTACGGCAGCGCAGGCACGATCGGTGCCGTCGCTGACATCGGCACGGCCTTAGGCCTTACAAACGGCGTTGTGACGCCCGCGCTTTTAAAGTACCTCAGAGACGAACTCATCAGCTCGGGCGAAATCCGCCGCATCAAGCTCGCGGGCCTCAAAGAAGACCGCCGCGAGGTGATTGCGGGCGGCATCGCTGTTTTAACCGCCGTTTTCGAAACCTTCGGCATCAAGGAGATGCGGCCGGCTTCAGGCGCCCTGCGCGAGGGGCTTCTTTACGACATTTTGGGGCGCAAGAGCCAGCACGACGTGCGTGATGCCACCGTTACGGCGATTCTTAAACGCACGAACGTCGATAAGCAGCAGGCCGCGCGCGTGGCGGCGCTTTCCGACAAGTTTTTCCAGGCTTTGTCTGACGGCAACCCTGATCCGGCGCGCAGGAAACTGCTGCAGTGGGCAGCGATGCTGCACGAAACCGGCAAGATGATCAGCCCGAGCGGCTACCACCGTCACAGCGAATACATTCTGAAAAATTCGGACCTTCCGGGCTTTTCCCGGTCGGATCAGTCCGATATGGCGGCAATTGTCCTCTCGCAGCGCGGCAACCTCAAAAAGGTGGAAAGCTGCCTTAAGGACCCGATGCTCATGCGCATGATCTGCGCGATCCGCCTTGCGGTCATCTTTGCGCATGCCCGCCGCACAGTGCGGCTTCCGGCCTGGACACTCAAAGCCGACGGGAAAACGATTGAATTTGCGCTTGACAGTGCGTGGCTTATGAAGCACCCCCTTACCGAGTATCTGCTTCATGCCGAAGAAGATGTCTGGGACAAGATGGACATTGACTTTCGTTTTGAGCGCAAAAACTTTAAAGCCGACACATCGGCCGGAGACTGACCGTGGCCGGAACACCGCTTATTGAACTCACCAACGTTGCCGTCGACTTTGACGGCAAGCGCCGCGTCTCGGGGATCACGTTTTCCGTAAACCGCGGCCAGTTCATTTACCTCACCGGTCCCACCGGAAGCGGTAAGTCGCTTGTTTTAAAACTGATTGCCGGGCTTTTAAAGCCCTCGGCCGGCGAAGTGCGCATCGGGGGCGACCTCGTCAACAACTTCACCGAAAACCAAAAGATGTGGATGCGCCGCTCGATGGGCATCATGCTTCCGGACGGCGTGCTTTTAAGAGACCGCTCGGTGATTGATAACGTCATGCTTCCGGCGCTGGCCGCGGACGAATCCTACCGCGAGGCACGCATCCGGGCCCGTCACGCGCTGCAGAAGTGCCGCATTGAGGATCTTGCGGACCTCTTCCCCGCGGAACTCTCCTCGGGGCAGCGCCAGATGGCGTGCCTGGCGCGCGCTGTTGTGAACGACCCCGTGATGATTCTCGCGGATGAACCGGCGGCGCACTTAGACCTCACAAACGCCCAGGAACTCATGAACCTTCTGGGGTCCTTCTCGCTCGGAACGGTCTCGGTGATTGTCGCTTCGCACCTGCAGCTGCTCCCTGCGAACGTCTCGCACAAAACCATTTACCTCGGCGACGGTCCCGTGACCTATGATGACGACGAAGATGAGGAGGGCGCGTCGTGCGGTTACTGACACACATCTACTGGACGATCAGCCAGACGCTGCTCGGCATCCGCGTCAACAAGGGCCCCTTCATGCTCGCCGTGACGCTTGCGGCACTGGCGCTCACCATTCCGATTTTCATCATCAGCGTCATGGTGTGCCTTAACGACACAGTAATCAACGTGCCGATGAATACGGAGATCACGGCCTTTACCGAGCGCTCTGCTGGCCCCAATACCGTCAAAGACCTCTCGCAGAAAATCAACCGGCTTCCGGGCGTCACTTCCGTGCGCATTATCCCCAAGGATGATGCGCTCAAGATGGTCAATAAAAGCCTCGGTCTGCAGTCAAAGCGCTCGGCAAACAACCCCTTGCCTGACATCATCGTTGCAACGCTCGGGAACAACGTCACCGAAAAAGACACGGAAGCGCTCGCTGCTTCCATGGAAAAACTTGAGGGCATTGAGTCGACCGCCTTTGATGACCGCTGGGCGAGTTACCTCGCGCGCCTTAAGGCCGCGCTGTACGTCACGCTCGGGATTCTTGCGTCCGTCATTCTGATTCTCGTGATTCTGGTGGTGATGTCTTCGGTGAGGATGACAACGGCCGCGCAGCGCGAAGAGCTCCTTGACCTTCACATCTTCGGCGCGAGCCGCGGGTTTGCCACGGCGCCCTACGCCTGCCGAGGGCTTTTAACTCTCGTATTTGCCGCCGCGATTTCGCTCGGGATCACCTGGATCGGCATCAGCATTCTCTCGCAGCCCGCGGCGGACTTTGCGTCGCTTTACGGCGTTAATCTGACCCTCAGACTCATCAGCACCGACTGGTGCCTCGTGTACCTCGGAGCCGCCGCCCTGGTGGGCGCCGGCATCGGCCGCTACACCGCCGGTGACGCCTTAAGAAAGCTGCAGAAGTTCGGCTTCTGACTTTACCCGGTATCAGCCTTCGCTCAGATGTTTTGCGACCGTCAAAGGCTGATACCAGCCGCCGCGGCAATAACACAAAATCCGAACTTTCCGGGTCGGCACGTCAAATGCCGTTCTTTTGTCCCTTTTGGAGGTGGGTCAATTTTTATGTCGTTTTGAGGGTCAATTCTTATGTCGCTTGACACCCCCAGCGCCGCTTTGTCAAGAGGGGGGGGGGAGTCCATAAAAATTCAGCCGCTGTTGCACAAAAAACCACGCGTCAGACGGTTGCGTTTCTCAAACCTTCGTGACGCCGGCCCAACACTGAAGCCAAGGCCGCATCAGTTGCCCGGTTCAAAGACGCGGCGCTTCACATCTTTGCCGTTTTTCTGAAACACAATCAGCAACACCACCGCGAAAATTTGCCCCGCCTTCGGTGCTAGCATCCCAACACCAAAGTAATCCCATTAAGTCGTCCCGTAAGCCGTGCCAGAAACCGTTTCCGACAAGAAAAAAGCCGCACAATCCGCGCCGAAACTGCCGGCCGTTCGGGCCTCTTCGGCTGTTGCGCTTAAAAAGCCGCAGGCGCTTGTTGCGCGCCCTGATGTGAAGGGCTCTGTCGTCCCGTACAAAAAGCCCGCGGAAAACCTGCCGGCGGTGGTGCCGACGGCCTTGGGCGACTTAGATGCCTTCATCCGTGCCGCAAACGCTGCGCCGCTTTTAACCGCTGAAGAGGAAAAAAACTACGCGGTGGCGCTCAGAGACAAAGGCGACCTTCAGGCCGCGCAGGCGCTCGTTGTAAGCCACCTGCGCCTTGTGATTTCCATTGCGCGCGGGTATCTGGGCTATGGGCTGCCGCACGCCGACCTCATTCAGGAAGGCAATATCGGGCTCATGAAGGCGATCAAACACTTTGATCCCGACCGCGGTGTGCGGCTCATGACCTTTGCCGTGCACTGGATCCGCGCGGAAATCCAGGACTATGTCGTCAGAAACTGGCGTCTGGTGAAACTTGCGACCACCAAAAATCAGCGAAAGCTCTTTTTTAACCTGCGTCAGATGAAGGAAAGCGACAAGTCGCTGACACTGGATCAGGCCAAGAAAATCGCAACGGAGCTCGACGTTAAGCCCGAAGAAGTGCTTGACATGGAAGAGCGCATGACAGGGGGCGACACCTCCATTGACGGGCCCGTAAACGACGATGATGACAATCCGACGTTTTCCCCGATTGACTGGCTCTCGCGCGACGAAGACGGTCCGATGCATACGCTCGAAAACCAAAGCCGCGAGAAAATGTCACGGGAAGGGCTGCAAAAGGCTCTTAATGCGCTTGATTCCCGCTCGCGGCGCGTCATTGAAGCGCGGTGGCTCACCGGCGATGAAGAAGACGGCACTAAACCCCTGACGCTTCAGGAACTTGCCGCTGAACTCGGTGTCTCCGCCGAGCGCGTCCGGCAGATTGAAAAGAAAGCACTCGTTACAATGCGACAGGCGCTCACCGATGAGCGCGACGACATCATTGACGGCAATTAAACGCCGCAGCAGGTTCACTCTTTTTTCAATCATGTATCACGTTGTTTTAGTGCATCCGGAGATTCCGCCCAATACCGGCAACATCATCCGGCTGTGCGCCAATACCGGAAGCAAACTGCACCTTATTAAGCCCCTCGGGTTTTCCGTGGACGACAAGCACCTTGTGAGAGCGGGGCTCGACTACCACGAGATGACAACGCTTACGGTTTACGAAAACTGGGATGACTTTCTCGCACGAGAAAACCCGGACCGCACCCGCATGTTTGCGATGACAACCAAGGGCTCTTCCGTCTTTTCCACGATGCATTTTCAAAACGGCGACTGGCTTGTTTTCGGCAGTGAAGGTAAGGGGCTTCCTGACGCCGTCCGTGATTTTTTCCCGGCTTCGCAGCGTATCCGCCTTCCGATGTTTCCCGACAACCGCTCGTTAAACCTCAGTAACGCCGTGGCCGTCACCGTCTTTGAGGCCTGGCGCCAAAACGGCTACGCGGGAGGCATTTAGCAAAAACGGGAGCCCTGCTCCCGTCTTTGTCTGAAACATCCGAAGTTTTCTCAGACCGTCATCACCAGATTGTCGCGGTGGATGAATTCGGGCTGCGCGCAATAGCCCAGAACCCCTTCGATTTCTTCGGTGTGTTTGCCCTTAATCATCCGGATTTCAGACGAGGCGTAATTTGCAAGCCCCCGCGCAATTTCCACGCCCTTTTCATCCGTGCAGGCCACGACGTCACCGCGGACAAAGTCGCCCTCCACGGCCTTAACGCCCACAGGCAGCAGACTTGTTTTGCGCTTAAGCAGCGCCGCCGCGGCACCGGCGTCCAGAATCACACGGCCTTCGCACCTCAGGTGATCCGCAAGCCACTGGCTTCTTGCGTGCATCGGCGCCTGCCGGGGACTTAATTCCGTGCCGATGGCTTCACCTTGAGAGAGCCGGATCAAGACATCTTTTTCCCGCCCCGAAGCAATGATGGTCGCGGCGCCCGAGCGTGCCGCGCGCTTGGCCGCGAGAATCTTTGTGATCATGCCGCCCTTAGAGAGCGTACTTGCCGCGCCGCCCGCCATTTTTTCCAGGGCCGGGTCACCCGCCACAGCCTGCGCCACAAATACGGCGGTCGGATCCTTGCGGGGATCGGCCGTATAAAGGCCCTTTTGATCCGTGAGAATCACAAAGGCATCGGCTTCAACGAGGTTTGTGACAAGGGCGCCCAACGTGTCGTTGTCGCCCACCTTGATTTCATCGGTGACGACCGTGTCATTTTCGTTGATGATCGGCACGCACCCCAGACGCAGGATTTCAATCAGGGTATCCCGGGCATTGAGGTAGCGCTCGCGGTCCGCAAGATCAGCGTGCGTAAGCAGAATCTGCGCTGTTTTGATGCCGTGCCCGGCAAAGCGCGTCTCATAGGCCTGCACCAGCCCCATTTGGCCCACGGCCGCCGCGGCCTGCAGTTCAAAAAGGCGCTTGGGGCGGGACTTCCAGCCAAGCCTTAAGACGCCTTCGGCAATGGCGCCGGAACTCACAAGCAGCACTTCTTTGCCGGCCTTTTGCAGCGCGGCAATCTGCGTGGCCCACCGGGCAATGGCTTCAAAGTCAAGGCCCCGGCCGTCGTTTGTGACAAGAGCGCTTCCGACCTTCACAACCACGCGGTGCGCATTTTTAAGCACGGATTCCGTCATATCCGGCCTCACAGAGGCTTTTCACTCATGTCAATTTCTTCGTGAGGAAGTTCTTCCTGCGCGGCCTTTTCCTCTGCGATGGCGCGCGCGGCTTCGGCTTCCTTCTGGCGGCGGTGCAGTTCTTCGGCGATGGCCTTCACGAGTTCCTGCGTACCTTCGCGCGTGGCGGCCGACATCACAAAGAAGGGCCGACCGTCATCAGCTAATGCTTTGCGGTACTTTTCAATCAAAGCGGGCCGCTCGTCTTCGGGCACCAGATCGATCTTATTGAGAACAATCCAGCGGGGTTTGGCCGCAAGCGCCTCATCGTACTTCGCAAGTTCCTGGGTGAGCGCATGCGCTTCTGCCACGGGGTCCGTGCCCTCGGTATCCATCGGCGCACAGTCGATGATGTGAAGTAAGAGGCTCGTTCTTGAGAGATGCCGCAAAAAGAGGTGTCCGAGCCCCGCGCCTTCGCTTGCGCCCTCAATAAGGCCGGGCACGTCGGCAATCACAAAACTTTGTTCGCTTGCGATGCGCACGACCCCGAGATGCGGATGCAGCGTCGTAAAGGGATAGTCCGCGATTTTCGGGCGGGCGTTGGAAACCGCCGTAATAAAGGTGGACTTACCGGCGTTGGGCATTCCAAGAAGTCCCACGTCCGCAAGAACCTTAAGTTCCAGACGCAGTTCACGGTACTCACCCGCTTCCCCGGGTGTTGCCTGCCGGGGTGCTCTGTTCGTACTCGTCTTAAAGTGAAGATTCCCCAAGCCACCCCGGCCGCCCTTGGCAAGCAGCTTCTTTTCCCCGTGCTCGGTAAGGTCGGCAACGGTTTCACCGGTTGAGGCGTCGATAATCTGCGTGCCCACGGGCATACGCAGAACCACGTCGTCGCCGCCCGCGCCGAAGCAGTCCGCGCCGCGCCCGTTTTCGCCGTTGGGGGCAAAAAAGCGCCGCGTAAAGCGGTAGTCCACAAGCGTATTGATGTTGCGGTCTGCGACAGCATAGACACTGCCGCCGCGGCCGCCGTCACCGCCGTCGGGGCCGCCCTTGGGAATAAATTTTTCGCGGCGGAAGCTGGCTGCGCCGTTACCGCCATTGCCGCCCTGCACCTCAATGCGGGCCTCGTCGACGAATTTCACGGTGATCTGTCCTTGGAATCAGGTAAAAAAGAAGAGATATCAGGTAATTGTGCCACGGCACAAGCCACAGCATTAAAAAAGCTCCGCAGGGACACGCCCGACGGAGCTCTTTACTAATGCCGTAAGCGCTTTAATTAAGCAGCAGCCGGCACGACCTTCACAAACTGGTGGTTGCGCGGGCCCTTGACTTCAAACGTCACGATGCCGTCAACGAGAGCAAACAGCGTGTGGTCACGGCCCATGCCGACATTGTCACCGGCATGGAACTGCGTGCCGCGCTGACGGACGATGATGCCGCCGGCGTTGATGAGCGAGCTGCCGAAAACCTTCACACCGAGGCGCTTGGCCTGGGAATCACGACCGTTGCGGGTAGAACCGCCACCTTTCTTATGTGCCATTTTTGTATCTTCCTAAATTGCTGACGTAAACGTGAAAATCAGGCGTTGATCGCTTCGATCTTCAGTTCAGTGTAGTTCTGACGATGACCGGCGCTCTTCATGGAGTGCTTGCGGCGGCGGAACTTGAAAATACGAACCTTGTCGTGACGGCCGTGGCTCACCACAGTCGCCTTGACGCTGGCGCCTTCGAGCACGGGCTTGCCGGCCTTGATGCCTTCGTCCGTGGCAACGAGAAGAACGTCGCTGAGGGTCACTTCGGAGCCGGCTTCGGCTTCGATGGTTTCAACCTTGACGGTGTCGCCGACGGCCACGCGATACTGCTTGCCGCCGGTTCTGATAATTGCGTACATGAAAAATTAACCTCGCCCGTTTCGCTCCCGAACCGAATCGGTTGACGAAACCTTTTTATATTAAAGAAATACCGGCCGGGCTCCTCACAAAAAATCAGGGATGGCGCCGCCGATACGCTTTCACTTGCGTGGAAAAAGGCCGCCATTATGCCATGGCGGCCACACTCTGTCAACGGATTTTCAACGAAAAATCAGCGGCTCAAAGCGCGGCCAGCGTTTCGGCCACCGCTTTTTCAACAACGGGCGTCAGAAGCTTTGTGACGCGGGCGTTCATCTGCCCGATTCTCAGACGCCGGTAAAGGACGTCGTTTGCGGTGCGCGCGCCGTTTGTTTTCACGCAGTAGGCCGCATAGTCCGCCGCCTCGCGCTTGAGTTCTGCCGTGAGTTTTTCCGTATCAAGCCGCGACTCAAGGCCCTTAACGTCCACCGTCATATCAACGGCGAGAGGTAACGAGCGCGTGGTGCATCCCGATTTGGGCAAAAGCCCCATCTTCTGTGCCGCTTCAATGGCGTGCTCAGCCATCAGACGGTAACTCGTCCACTTGCCGCCGGTCACTGTAATCATGTTGCCGAATTCCGGAATCACGGCGTGCTCACGCGACAAGCGCGCGCTCGACGGCCCGCCGGAGACAACGTTACCCTTAAAAAGCGGCCGCAGGCCCGAGAAGCTCGCCTTCACGTCCTTCTTTTCGATGGGTTTGGCGAGATACCGGTTTGCGCCCGCAATCAGAAAGTCTGTTTCGTCGTCCGTAATCTGCGGATCAAAGGGCGCCTGCCCCTGCTCCAGATCCGTCGTGCCGATTTCAACGTTTCCCTTCCAGGGAATACAGAAAAGCACACGCCCGTCAGCGGTTTTCGGGATGAGCATCGCCGACTTTGCCGGCATAAATTCGCGCCCCACCACGATGTGTGAGCCGCGGGAAATTCGCACAAGGCTGTCAACCTCGGGGTCGGCAAGCCGCCGGATGTTGTCCACCCAGGGGCCCGTGCAGTTAAAAAAGACACGGCCCCTTACATGAAAGGTTTCACCCGTTTCATTGTCTTTGACCGTCACACTGTCAACACGGCCGTCCTTTAGTTCTGCTTCCGCCACCGAAGCGTAGTTAAGCACCGCGGCACCGCACCCGAGCGCCGTCTGCATCAGAGCCACGGCCGTGCGGGCATCGTCAAACTGCGCGTCAAAATACTTCACGCCGCCCTTGAGTGCCTTTCTTTTCACCCCCGGCAGTTCACAGAGCGTATCAACGGCGCCCAGCAGCTTGACGGGCCCCAAAAGGCCGCCCCCGATACCCAGTAGCGTGTAAAGCGTGAGCCCCAGCCCGTAAAAGACGAGATCGGTCGCGCTGTAGCAGGGCAGAACAAACGCCTGGGGATGCGCAAGCGCCGGCGCATTTTTCAGAAGAATCCGCCGTTCGGCAAGGGCCTCCCGCACCAGGGACCAGTTGCGGATGTTTTTCATGTACCGCACGCCGCCGTGAATGAGCTTTGTGGAGCGCGACGACGTCCCCGCAGCAAAGTCCTGCGCGTCCACCACGAGGGTCTTCAGGCCCCGGCTTGCCGCATCAACGGCTACGCCCAAACCGGTTGCGCCCGCGCCGATCACGACAACATCAAACGGCCGGGCACTTCTGAGCATCTCAAGCATCCGGGCGCGGTCAAGCGCCTTTACTGGCTGCGGCATGAAAGAAACTCCTTTTGGGGGATGACGGCGCCGGTAAGAAACAGTTTTTTTCCCTCACCGGCAGATGAATGGTTAAGTTTAGCCGCTCAGCGGACGAAAAAAGCGCACCTGCCGTTAAGACCGTGCGCTTTTACGTGCTTTCCCCTGAAAAACCACTCTTTAAGCCCGTGTGGTTTTCAGGCCGCCCGACAGTCAGAGCGTTTCTTTCTTCTCTTCGGTCGTTTCGCCGGCAGCAGCCTCGGCTTCAGGCGCTGCGGCAGCCTCTTCAGCGTCAGCTGCTTCGGTTTCAAGAGCGACTTCTTCACCTTCAGCGGCTTCTTCAGCAACAGCAGCTTGCGCCTGCGCTTTTTGATCACGCACGGCTTCGGCCTTGGCGGCCTCGTCCTTTACAAGGCGGCTTATCGCAATGATCTGGCGCAGCGCGGCGTTCACGGCCTCAGCGTCCGCAAAGTACGCGGCCACATCGGCATCAAGCCGCACGGTCTGCGTCTGCACAAAGGCGGCACGGTCCGTGTAGCGGCGGGTTTCAAAGGCCTTCGCGCGCGGGCCGGAACGGTCCCCGAAGCGCGGTTCGCTGCGGTCAAAGCGGCGGAAGGGCTTACCATCGTTAAAACGGCGGTTGCCGCCGAAAGCGCCTTCGCGGCGCTCAAAGCGATCGCCCCCGAAGCGTTCACCGCGGTCGGCAAAACGGCCGCCGCGGTCCCCGCCGAAGCGATCGCCCCGGTCAAAACGGTCACCGCCGAAACGGCTGCCGCGGTCTTCGAAGCGGTCATTGGAAAAACGCGGACGGCGCTCGCCCCCGAAACGGTCGCCGCCCTCGGAGAAGCGGTCACCGCGGAAAGCGGGCTTTTCATTGAAACGGTCAAATGCGGGCTGCGGTTTGCGCTGCATGGTATGTCTTCCTATCAGTAAATTTGCGCGGCGGCACCCGAAATGCGCCGCGGCGTCAGGCCTTCTGTACCGTATAAAACACTGAGTGAGGCCTGTATTTTCACAATTTTCTCCGAAAAATCAACGGAGCTCATTTTTTTGGTTCAACACAGCAGGCAAATCCCCTGCCGTCTGAGTACACTTGAAGCATCAGGAAAGTCATTTAGTGACTTACCCAATATAAAAATTCCTACTCAACAGTAAAAAGAGAGGTTCAATATGTTGCAGGTCGTTTTTCACGGTGTAGACCGCTCTCCGGCTGCTGAAGCTGACGTCGCTGAACGTTTTGAAGCACTGAAACGCTTTGACGGCACGATCGGCGAATGCAAAGTCACGATCACCAAAGACGGTCATCAGGGCCTGGGCTCTTTTGCCGTCAAGATTGACCTCGCCATGTCCGGCCGCAGCAACGTGATTGCAACGGAAAGTGATCCCGATGCCATGGCTGCCATCAACAAGGTCTTCGATACCATCCGCCGCGTTGTCAAAGACGAAAACGACAAGCGTCACGGCCGTTAACCGTCGGTTCTGATTGTCTCCCGATTCAGCCGCCCGCTCTCATTGGAGTCCGGGCGGCTTTTCTTTTCATTCACATCCTGCGGCCTTCAGTCTGCCGCGGCCCGATAACACAAAAGCCCGCCGGAAATTCCGTACGGGCTTACTGTGGCGTCCCCAAGCGGATTCGAACCGCTGTACCAACCGTGAAAGGGTTGTGTCCTGGGCCTCTAGACGATGGGGACCCTGAATTCTTGGTGGAGGTAAGCGGGATCGAACCGCTGACCTCTTGCATGCCATGCAAGCGCTCTCCCAGCTGAGCTATACCCCCGAAGGAAGTCCGCATTATGAAGATGTTTTTCACAGAATGCAAGTCTTTTGAAGAAAAAACTTCCCTGACTTTTATTAGTTCACTGTTTTATAACGAAAAATAATTTTCCTCCGATTCCACTTTTTTGCAATGCGCCGGTTTTGTTAGGATTGCCGTAAGCCCTTTTTAGGAACAAACCCGATGTCCACCCGACTGCCCCCGCCTGCCTTTGAACAAAAGATTGTCACGTCTGAGGCGCTGGCCTCACGCGCCGCAGCGCTTCCCAAACCCGTTGTGATGACAAACGGAGTTTTTGACATCCTTCACAGAGGGCACGTCACGTATCTTGCGCAGGCCCGTGCGCTCGGCGGCAGCCTCATTGTGGCGGTCAACAGTGACGCCTCCGTCAAAATGCTCGGCAAGGGTGATGACCGGCCGATCAACACGGAGTGCGACCGCGCGGCGGTATTGGCGGCCCTCGAAAGCGTGGATCTTGTGGTGGTCTTTACCGACAAGGTCCCCCTGAAGGTCATAGAAAAAGCCCGCCCCGACATCTACGTCAAGGGCGGGGATTACCGCGTTGAAGACCTTCCGGAAGCCAAACTCGTGGCCGGCTGGGGCGCCAAAACCGTGACAGTCACGTTTGACTACCAGCGCTCCACCACGGCGCTTCTGAAAAAAGTCCGCTCTTCTTAAATCGAATAGCCCGCAAGGCGCGCGTAGTGCACGGTCGCCGACAAAAAGCCCTGCTTGCTGCCGCAGTCAAACCTCTGACCTTCAAAGCGGTGCGCGTAGGTGTTCGCATCCTTTAGGCGCGCGGCAATGGCGTCGGTCAGCTGAATTTCACCGCCCACACCGCGCGGGATGTGCCGCAGGGTTTCAAAGATTTCCGGTTCCAGAACATAGCGCCCGATCACGGCCATATCCGACGGGGCGTCCGCGGGCTGCGGCTTTTCCACGATCGAATGCACGCGGCTGGTGGCGCAAAGCGCGTCTTCCACGCCCACAATACCGTACTTGTTGGTCTGATCATGCGGCACGTCCTGCACCGCAAGGACGCTGCCGCCGCCCATGCGTTCACGGGCGTCCGTGAGCTGCTTTAAGGCCGGGGTCTGCGCGTAAACCAGATCGTCGGCCAGAATCACGCCGAAGGGTTCATCCCCCACCACAGGCTGCGCGCAAAGCACGGCATGCCCGAGGCCTAAGGGTTCAGGCTGGCGGATATAGATGAAGTTCACACCAGCGGGCGTAATGGAATGCACCAGGTCCAGAAGCTCGGTCTTACCTTTGCGGGCGAGATCTTCTTCAAGTTCCGGGCTCTTGTCGAAATGATCTTCAATGGCTCTCTTGTAGCGCCCCGTGATGAAAATCATGTCGGTGACGCCTGCGGCCGCCGCTTCTTCCACGGCGTACTGGATGAGGGGCTTATCCACCACCGGCAGCATTTCCTTGGGCATGGCCTTTGTGGCCGGCAGAAAACGCGTGCCGAGACCGGCCACGGGAAAGACAACTTTACGGACGGGTTTCATCGGAATTTTTCCCACAAAAAGGACTCGGCATCGGACAAGGAAGCGCCCGCTGAGTCAGGTTTTTCTTGAAGACCGCGATTTTAAACGGGTGCGTCCCTTCGCATGAACTCTTTGTGTTACAAAGTCCGCTCAGGTGCGCCCCTTTGCCGCGTCTAAAATGACGGCACTTTTTCGTTTCGGGCGTACATTGGCTTATGGCCGGAGAACTTTTTGCCGTCGGCGATCTGCAGGGGTGTCTGGAAAGCCTTAAGGGCCTTCTTGAGCAGCTGCCGAAATCGGCGCACATCATTTTTGTGGGCGACATCGTTAACCGCGGCCCGCAATCCTTAAAGACACTGCGCAAAGTAAAAAAGCTCTGCGATTCGGGCAGAGCCGAAATGGTTCTCGGCAACCACGACCTGCACCTTTTAGCGGTTGCCGCCGGTGCCGGGCGCGTGCACCGCAAGGACACGATCGGGGAGATTCTTGAAGCACGCGACTGTGATGAGCTCATCGACTGGCTCAGAAAGCAGCCCCTCATCATCAATACGCCCGACACCGTCTTTGTGCACGCCGGAATTCCTCCGGCCTGGACCTTAAAAGACGCCTTAAGTCACGCCGAAGAAGCGCACCGCGCCCTGGCGGGCGACGACTGGAAAGCCTACCTTCAGGGCATGTACGGCAACGACAACTACAGCGACAGTCTTTCGGGCCCCGCCCGGATGCGCGCGATATTAAACGGCCTTACCCGCATGCGCTTTATGGATCCCGAAGGTAACCCCGACTACAGCATCAAAGAGGGCCTGGGCGCAGCACCCGCGGGATACAAACCCTGGTTTGAGTGCCCCCGGCGCGTCACGAAAACGATCTGCTTCGGCCACTGGTCGATGCTGGGGCTCATGCTGCGGCCAAAACTCATTGCCGTTGACACCGGATGCCTCTGGGGCGGAACGCTCACTGCCGTGCGGCTTTCCGACCGGCGCCTTTTTCAGGAACCCTGCCCCGAGTGGGCGGCACCTGCCTGCTGATGTTTTCAATCGGGTGGATCGACCTTAACAAGATCCGCCCTCTCTACAATCTCCGCTTATACCTGCCCGTCATTTTGTTTTTTGGCCCGAGGTCACGTCATGCCCGCAAAAACCGCTGCCGCCCCCGAATCCGCCGCACCCGTCATCGCCATCCGGGGCGCCCGGCAGAACAACCTGAAAAACCTCGATGCGGACATCCGCACCGGAGAGCTCACCGTGATCACGGGCCCCTCGGGCTCGGGGAAAAGTTCGCTCGCCTTTGACACACTCTACGCCGAAGGCCAGAGGCTCTACGCCGAAACGTTCAGCCCTTACGCGCGGCAGTTTCTTGAGCGCTGCGACCGCCCCAAGGTGGACAAAATTGAGGGTGTGCCGCCTGCGATTGCCATTGACCAGAGCGGCACCGTGCGCACCTCACGCTCCACCGTGGGGACAATGACGGAAATCAACGACCACATCAAACTTTTGTTTGCCCAGAAGGCGCGCCTTTTCTGCCCCTGCTGCGGCCGCGAAGTCAAAGACATGTCGCCGGCCGCGGTCTGGGACGACATCAAGGCCTTTACGCTGGCTACGCCCGAAGCCCGTGTCTACATTCTCTTTACGGTGTCGGTGCCGAAGTCCTTTGAGCTTGAAAAAGCCAAAGCCGCATTAAACGCCCAGGGCTTTACGCACATTGAAGACGAAATAAAGACCAAAGACGGCACGGATCTTTCGGTGGCGGCCGACCGCTTTAAGGCGGGAAAAATCACCGATGCCCGCGGCCGTGAAGCCGTGGAAAAAGCGCTCGCGCAGGGGAAGGGCCGCAACGCCGGGCGCCTTACGGTGCGTGTTGTGACCGAAGCCGGTACCGTCGAGCGCCGCTATGCCGCGGGGCTTGTGTGCCCGGACTGCGACAAGACGTTTCACGCCCCCAACCCGTCGCTTTTCAGTTTCAACTCCCCTGTGGGCGCCTGCCCGGAATGCCGCGGTTTCGGCCGCGTGATGGGGCTTGATCTTGCGCTCGCCATTCCGGATCACTCCCGCAGTATCAACGGGGGCGCCGTCCGGCTTTTCAGCGGCACAGCGGGCGGCGAATGCTTAAAAGACCTCGCGCGCAGCGCAAAGGGGCACATCCGGCTTGACGTTCCCTACAGTGAGCTCACGCCCGCCGAAAAGAAGTGGCTTCTTTCCGGCGACCCGGCGCACACCGAAGGTGACCGCCGCTGGTACGGCCTTTACGGCTACTGGCGCTGGCTTGAATCGAAGTCCTACAAGATGCACGTGCGCGTGCTTTTATCGCGCTACCGCAGCTACACTGCCTGCCCGGTCTGCGACGGCTCACGGCTTAAACCCGAGGCGCTCTGGTGGCGTCTCGGAAGCCGCGCTGCGGCCGACGCCGTTTTAGGCAAGGACAAGACCGGCAAAGGCCTCTACCGCCGCTTTACCGGTAACGGCCTTGCGGGTATCGCCGCGCGCATCGACAAGGACCTTCCAGGCCTTACGGTGCACGATCTGATGCTGCTGCCGGTTGCACGTCTGAAAACCTTTTTCGACACGATTGCCACCGACATCACCGATGAGGCGGGAGCGCTCATTCTCGGCGAAATCCGCCGGCGCCTCATCTACCTCATGGACGTGGGCCTCGGCTACCTCACGCTTGACCGCCAGAGCCGCACGCTCTCCGGAGGCGAAGTCCAGCGCGTAAGCCTCACCACGGCCTTGGGCACCAACCTCACCGACACGCTGTTTGTGCTCGATGAACCCTCGATCGGCCTGCATCCGCGGGACATGGACCGCATCAACGCCATTCTTGAAAACCTCAAAAAGGCGGGCAATACGCTCGTGGTGGTGGAACACGATCCCCAGGTGATGCTTGCCGCCGACCGCATCATCGATATGGGACCGGGCGCAGGAAGCGCCGGGGGCACCATCGTCTTTGACGGCACGCCGCAGTCCATCCGCGCGTCCAAAACCGAAACCGGGCTTTACCTTTCCGGCAAAAAGTCCTGCGACGGCTTCAAGCACAAAGCCTTTGACCGGAAAAAAGATCCGAAGCTCACGGTCGTTAAGGCGCACGGCCACAACCTCAAAAACATCACAGTCGAAATTCCGTTAAACCGCATCACGACGGTAACCGGCGTTTCCGGGGCCGGCAAATCCACGCTCGTGACCGACATCATCGTGAGCAGCCTGCAGCGCGCCTTCGGCACCGCCGCCACCTCTGCAGAACCCGCCGTTGAGCGAATTGACGGGATCGAAAACCTCAAGGCCGTGCACTTTGTGGATCAGTCCGAAATCGGGCGCACGACGCGCTCCACCCCGGTTCTCTACATGGGGGCCTTTGAAGAAATCCGCCGTCAGTTTGCCGCCACAAAGCTTGCCGCAGACCGCAACTACGACAGCTCCTTTTTCAGCTTCAACTACGGCATGGGGCGCTGCCCCACCTGCGAAGGTGCCGGGTTTGAGCGCGTGGAGATGCAGTTTTTAAGCGATGTGCTCATCAAGTGCCCCGACTGTAACGGCAGCCGCTACCGGGATGAAACGCTGGAAGTGACGATTGCGCCCGCGGGCAAACCCGCCAAAAACATCGCCCAGGTTCTTGACATGACGGCCGACGAAGCCATCGACTACTTCGCAGGCAGCGACAAGATCGTCAAAAAGCTCAAGCCCTTAAGTGACGTGGGTCTCGGATACTTAAAGCTCGGACAAAACGTCTCCACGCTCTCCGGAGGCGAAGCGCAGCGCCTCAAACTTGCCTCCATTCTTATTGAAACCACGGGCTTTGCCCGCAGCCGTGCGCTCTACGTCTTTGATGAGCCGACCACGGGGCTTCACTTTTCCGACATTGCCAAACTGATTCCCTGTCTGAGGCGCCTGATTGATGCCGGGCACTCGGTTCTTATCGTGGAACACAACCTTGACGTCATTGCCGCCAGCGACTGGGTGATTGACCTCGGGCCCGACGGCGGTGACGCGGGCGGCGAAGTGGTGGTCTGCGGCACGCCCGAAGCGCTTGAGAAAAAAGGTGTCGGCTACACCGCCCGAGCTCTCGCGGCCTACCACAAGGCACTCAAAAGCCGCGCGGGCAAAATGACCGGTTGGTTTGACGACACGGCGCCCCTCATTGAAAGCCAGAAGGAAGTCAAAGGCCGGTCGCTTCAGAGCGTGTGGCGTGAAGCGCGTCAGGGCGACCTCGGAATTTTCGGCGCCCGCGAGCACAACCTCAAAAATATCGACGTTGTGTTCCCGAAGAAAAAGCTCACGGCTGTGACCGGTGTTTCCGGTTCCGGCAAGTCAACGCTGGCTTTCGGCATCGTCTTTGCCGAAGGCCAGCGGCGCTACCTTGAAAGCCTCAACGCCTACGCGCGTACCATGGTGCAGCCCGCGGCACGCGCCGAAGCCGACCGTATTGTGGGAATCTCTCCCACCGTTGCCATTGAACAGCGCACAAGCCGCGGCGGCAATAAGTCCACCGTCGCCACGATGACGGAGATTCAGCACTTTCTGCGCCTGATTTATCTGAAACTCGGCGTGCAGTACTGCCCGGACTGTCATGTTCCGGTCAAGGATCAGTCCTTTGATGCGGTGGTGGCGGCCGTCATGCGCCGCCATAAAGGCAAAACTGTTGCGGTGTGCGCCCCCGTTGTCAGTAACCGCAAGGGCATTTACACGGAGCTTGCCGCTGACGCCGCAAAAGCCGGCGTGCGGTGGCTACTCGTGGATGACGCGTGGAAAGACACGGCGCACTTTCGGCCGCTTGCGCGCTACTACGACCACTCGATTGACTGGCCCGAAGGCGTGGTGAGAATAACACCTGAAAACGAAAAGGAACTGCGGCGGCTCATCAGCGCGGCGCTTGCCCGCGGCAAAGGCACGATCCGCCTCTTTCCCGATCCGGAAAAAACAAAGAGCTGCTCCGCTTTGGGCGTTTACTCCACGGTACGGGCCTGTCCGGAATGCGGCAGAAGTTTTCCTGACCCCGATCCCCGGCTTTTCTCCTACAACAACCGTATGGGGTGGTGTCCGACCTGTTTGGGTTCGGGCGTCGTGTCCGACAAGGGCGGGGCCGCCCCCGAAGACGCGACCTTTGCCTACGCGCATGAACACAAAGGCGACATGGCCGACTTCATGGACAGCGACGAAAACATCACGGCAGCCGAAGGCACACACGTCTGCCCGGACTGCGGCGGCGCACGCTTAAACGCCGTTGCCCGCAATGTGCTGTTTGCCGGACGCTCCATCTGCGAAACAACAGCGCTGCCGGTGGACGAATCACTGGCTGCCCTCAAAGCCGTCCGGCTTAAGGGCCGGGAAAAACTGATCGGCGAAGACGCCCTCAGGGAAATCGTCTCGCGCCTTGCGTTTTTAAAGTCCGTGGGGCTCGGCTACATCGCGCTGGACCGTGCTTCGCCCACGCTTTCGGGCGGCGAAGCGCAGCGTATCCGCCTTGCCGCGCAGCTGGGCAGCAACCTGCAGGGGGTCTGCTATGTACTCGATGAACCCACAATCGGCCTTCATTCCCGCGACAACAAGCGCCTCATCGAAAGTCTTGTGGGACTCAGACAAAAAGGCAACACCGTGCTTGTTGTGGAGCACGACGAGGACACGATCCGCGCGGCCGAACATATCGTTGACATCGGCCCGGGCGCCGGAAGCCGCGGCGGCGAACTCATTTTCGAAGGAAGTTTCAAGGACCTTCTGAAAAACAAAAAGAGCGTCACCGCGCAGATGCTGAGAAACCCCTTAAAGCACACGGGTGTGGCCCAGCGCAAAACCACGAAGGAGACGCCCGCAATCACCGTACGCGGCGCGTTCCTGCATAACCTCAAGGATCTCACCGTGAGGCTGCCCCTGGGGCGCCTGATTGTGCTTTCCGGCGTTTCCGGCTCCGGAAAATCGACGCTTGCGCACGACGTGGTGGGCGCTAGCCTTGAAGCCGGGCTCACGAACCTCAAGGAAGTCAGGCGTCTGACGCGTGCCGGAAAAACGCGTTTTCCGGTCTTTACTCCTGCGGGCTGCAAAGCTGTTGACGGGATTGAACAGATCGCACGCGTGCTTGAAGTCGATCAGACCCCGATCGGCAAGACACCGCGCTCGTGCCCTGCGACCTACGTGGAATTTTTTAACCGCATCCGCGATATTTTTGCCAACACCAATGAGGCGCAGGAGAGGGGCTTTAGCGCAACACGCTTTTCCTTTAACACCGAAGAAGGGCGCTGCCCGGTCTGCGCGGGCCAGGGACAGATCCGGGAGGAAATGAACTTCCTGCCGGACGTCACGATGACGTGCGAAGCCTGCAAAGGCATGCGCTTTGACGAAGACACCCTTTCCATTAAGTGGCACGAGCGCTCGATCGGCGAAATTCTCAACATGTCGGTGGACGACGCGCTCGAATTTTTCGCCGCGCAGCCCGCGGTCTCCCATCCCCTGCAGCTCATGCAGGACGTGGGGCTCGGATACCTCAGGCTCGGTCAACCCTCCAACACGCTCTCCGGAGGCGAAGCGCAGCGTATCAAACTCGTGACGGAACTTGCGAAAGCCGGACGTCCCGGCGAGCAGATCCGGCAGAGAAAAACGCCGCACACCTTCTACATCCTGGATGAACCGACGGTGGGGCTTCATATGGCCGACGTTGCCAAACTCATCAACGTCCTGCAGCGACTGACCGCGGCCGGCAACACCGTGCTTGTGGTCGAACATAATCTCGACGTGATTGCCGAAGCCGACTGGGTGATTGATTTGGGCCCCGAGGGCGGCCCCGAAGGCGGCCGCATCGCCGCGCAGGGCGAACCTGTTGATGTAGCTAAAGCCGACACCCCGACGGGCCTGGCGCTTGCGGAATTTCTTGCGCAGCACAAGGGCTCTGAAAAGCCGGAAAACAAACCTCCGAAAAAGGCACCTGCCAAGCCGAAAGCCAAACGCAAACCCACGGAGGCATCCTGATGACAATTGAGATATTTCGTGTCGGAGGCTGCGTCAGAGACCTGCTGCTCAGAAAGGAGGGTCTTGACATTCCCGAGGGCGACCGTGACTGGGTGGTAACGGGTGCCACACCCGAAGACATGGTCTCCAAGGGCTATCTCCCGGTGGGCGCGGACTTTCCGGTCTTTCTGCATCCCGAAACGCATGAGGAATATGCGCTTGCCCGAACCGAGCGCAAAACCGCAGCGGGTTACCACGGCTTTCAGTTTTATGCGGCACCCGACGTGACGCTTACTGACGACTTAAGGCGGCGCGACCTCACCATCAACGCAATGGCCCAAAGTGCTGACGGTACGATCATTGACCCCTACGGAGGACAGAAGGATCTCAAAGCGCGGCTTTTGCGGCACGTAAGTAGCGCGTTTGCCGAAGACCCCGTGCGCATTCTGCGGATTGCCCGCTTTGCCGCCAAGCTTCCGGGCTTTACCGTGGCACCGGAAACCATGGTGCTTCTCAGAAAAATGGTGGCCTGCGGCGAAGCCGATGCACTTGTTGCAGAGCGCGTCTGGGCGGAATTTAAAAAGGGACTGATGTCGGCGGACCCCGCTGCGATGATTGCGGTGCTGAAAGCCTGCGGCTACTGGGAAAGGGCTTTCCCCGAAGTACCTGCTTCCGGCAACGAAATCCGTGCGCTCACGCGGGCCACGAAAGCCGGTTTTCCCCTCACTGTGCGCGCCGTGCTTCTTTTTGAAACAGCCGGCGAAGACGAAAGCGCCGTGCGCAGACGCTTTAAGGCGCTCAGGGCTCCCGCTGACGTGACGGAACTCGCGCTGCTTGACAACCGGTTAAGAGACGCCGTCACGACTGCCTCAACACCCGAAGCCATGGCCGACGTCCTGGAAAAAAGCGATGTGCTGCGGCGTCCGGCCCGTTTTGAAGCGCTTTTGGAGGCGGCAGAGGCAAGGCACCCGGACTTTAATCCCGAGAAACTCAGAAAAGCCGCAGCGCTTTGGTGCGCGGTTGACGCCGGTAGTGTTGCCCGCGAAGCGGTCAGCGAAGGTAAGCCCGCTGAAATTGCCGCGCGCGTTGCTGCCGCACGCCGCAAGGCTCTTATGCAGCCATAGTCTCAGAGAATGCGCGCAATAAGCCACGCTCCGATGAAAATAAGGAGCGTGCTTGCAAGCGGAATGCTGATTTTGCGGCGCCCGAGCATGAAATTGATGTCTCCGGGGAGCCTTCCGAGCCCGAATTTCGAAAGCCACGGCACGGCCGTCATCAGCACCATCAGAACAATTAAAATCGTGAAAATCCAGCGCATGAGCGCATTCTAACGAGCAGCCGCTGCAAAAAAAACGACTGTTGACACAATGTCCGATATTTTCGATGAGCTGCGGCTCACCTGCCGCAGACTCACGTTAAACCGCTACCATAAAGAAGCCGCCATCGGCGCTTTAACGAAGGAACACGGCCGCACGCAACCCGTCATTCTCACGATCGACGTGTGGGTCGGAAACACCCTTAAAAACGACCGGCTCGATGCGGTCTACGACTACCGTCTTCTTCCCGCGGCCGCCGACACTGTGATTGCCGCGGGGCACATTGAACTGCAGGAAACACTCGTTGAACGCATCGCGCAGACGCTCCTCGCAGACGACCGCGTCAGAGCCGTGCGCGTTTATTCCGTTAAACCTGAAGCCTATGAAAACTGTGACGGGATCGGGGTGGAAATCTTCCGCCTTGCCCGTCCGGGAAAGACGCTATGACAGACACCGTTGAGGAAAAACCCGTTGCCTGGCCCGCCGCGCCCAAAATGACCAAAAGCGGCGAAGACAATAAAAAGTGTGTTGAAGCAGCACCCGGCCGCCACGTCAAAGCCTCCGTTTCCGTGAGAAAACTCGAAAAGCGCATCGTGCGTCTTACCGCACAGGCCATTGCCGACTACGACATGATCCGTGAAGGCGACAAAGTGATGGTCGCGATGAGCGGGGGCAAAGACAGTTACGTGCTTCTTGAAGTGCTCCGGAAACTCCAGGCCCGCGCGCCCGTACACTTTGACATCATTGCCGTGCACGTCAATCAGCACATTCCGGGCGGGCCTACGCCCATTGTGGAAAAGTTTCTGGCGGGTGCGGGCGTCCCCTATCACATCGAGGATCAGGACACCAATTCCATCATCGAGCGGCTGATTCCCTCCGGTAAAAACGTCTGTTCGCTCTGCGCCCGGCTGCGGCGCGGCATTCTTTACCGCGTTGCCAAAGAACTCGGCTGCACCAAGATTGCACTCGGGCATCAGATGGATGACGTTGTCTCGACGCTCCTTCTTAATATGTTTTACGGCGGACGCATCAAGGCAATGCCCCCGGTTTTGTTCAGTGACGATCACAACAACACCGTTATCCGGCCGCTCATTTACGTACGGGAATACGAAAACCTCAAGTGGGCCAAAATCCAGGAGTATCCGCTAGCGCCCAAGGACCTGTGCGGGGCCGGAGAAAACAAGAAGCGGCGCGAAATCAAGGAACTCATGGCTGAGTGGGACAGAAAGTACGACAGCCGCATCTACAATCTCTTCATGAGCACCACGCGCGTCTCACCCTCGCAGCTTGCGGACAAAACGCTCTGGAACTTCTTTAACCGGGAAGCGGGCGGCGTGCGCATTGCGCCCGAGGCGCCGGGCGATGATGACGATGTCTGAAATTTTGGAGCAACACCTATGCGTATCTACAGCACTGCTTTTGCCGAAGGCGGCGAAATCCCCGTGAAAAACACGCAGGAAGCCGAAGACCTCTCGCCCGAGCTCGTCTTTGAAGACATTCCGGCGGGCACCAAGAGTCTGGTTCTCATTGCCGATGATCCGGACGCTCCCGACCCCAAGGCCCCGAAGTACCTGTGGCTTCACTGGCTCGTCATTAATCTGCCGGCAGACACCAAAGGTCTGCCCGAAGGTGTTAAGCAACTTCCGGCAAAGGCCCGCGCCGGCATCAACGACTGTGATGTTGAGGGTTGGTCGGGACCCCGTCCTCCCATCGGCGTGCACCGCTACTACTTTCACCTGTTTGCGCTTGATACGGAACTGACGCTTTCCGCGGGCTTTAAACGTGCTGACGTCGAAAAAGCGATGAAGGGGCACATCCTTGCCAAGGCTCAGACCTTCGGGACGTATCTGCTGCTTGCGAATCGGTGAGAGTACCTAAGAGGTGACTGTTTTCTCAAGCTTTTTCCTGAGAGAACAGTCCCGCTTCTTGCCGCACTCCGAAATATTCTTCAGAATTACGCCCTGAAGTGCGGCGCTTTCGGCCTGTGTCGGGCCTGCGGCGCCCGTCTTTGTTCAGGAATGTGTCCTGTTCGGCACTCTTTCAATAAATCTGACGCCTATGTCCATCAAAAATCTGCTTGTGGCAGCCGCTGCCGCCGCCACGATTTTCACGGGTTCCGCCAATGCCGCTCCGGTTGAATACACGGTCGGCACGGGTGCAACCTACCGTCCTTTCGAATTCCAGGCGCCCACGAAGGAAATCGTCGGCTTTGACATCGATCTGATGAAGGAGATCGCCAAGGCTCAGGGCTTTAAGGTGAAGTTTGTGAACACCCTCTGGGGCGTGATTTTTGAATCGGTAAAAAACGGCGACCGTGACATCATCATGAGCGGCATCACGATTACGCCGCAGCGCAAGGAGTCCGTTGACTTCTCCTATCCGTACTTTGCCGCGCACCAGCTCATCCTCACGCAGAAAAACCTGAAGGTGAACTCCCTTGCGGAACTCAAGGGCAAAAACATTGCCGTGTGCGCCAATTCCGCCGGTGACATTATTTCCAGCAAGGCTTTCGGCAAGGCTTCCCCCAACATCAAGCGCTTTGACAACACGCCCCTCGCCCTTGAAGAACTCAACGCGGGCGGCGTTGACGCTGCCGTGGGCGACGTCGGTGTCTTTGCCTACTATGCGCAGCAGAACCCCGACAAAGACTTCAACATGACGCGCGACACAAGCTTTGAAGATCAGTATTTCGGTATTGCCGTGCGTAAGGGCAACACCGAACTGCTCAACAAGATCAACGAAGGCCTCAAGAAGGTGATCGCTTCCGGCGCCTACGAGAAGGTCTACCGCAAGTGGTTCGGCGCCAAGGCTCCGATTCCCACACTGCCGATCCCGTAAAATAACAGTCTGACCGGATAAGAAACGCGCCCCGAAGCAGTCACAGCGCTGCACTTTCGGGGCTCTTTCGTATATAAAAACCCGTCATCCGGCACCGTTTGTCCGTGCCGGCGGCAGTCACAGAAAGAGCTGCAGCCGGCGCTTTCCGTCGTTTCGTCAACCAGAGGGGAACCTATCCATGAGCGGTTTTCGCTTAGACGTTCTTGCCGAATACTGGCCGCTTTTTGTCGAAGGCGCCGCCATGACGATCAAGCTCACCGTAGCCTGCGTCGTCTGCGGCGTGATGCTCGGCATGCTTCTCGGCATGGCCCGCATGGCTTCCGCGCGCCACGATCCCTGGAAATCGATTCTTTACTACGGCGTGCGCTGGCCCGTGACGATCTGGGTGAGCTTTTTCCGCGGCACGCCGCTTTTTGTGCAGATCTTTCTGATGTACTTTGCAGTGCTGCCGATCTTTATTCATCCGGTCGACGGCCTCATCATCAGCGGTTCGCTCGCCCGGGAACTGCGCGGCAGCTACGGCGCTCTGATTGCCGGCTTTCTGGCGATTTCGTTAAACGCCGGCGCCTACATGAGTGAAGTCTTCCGCGCCGGCATCCAGTCCCTGGACAAAGGCCAGAGCGAAGCGGCCAGAAGCGTCGGCATGAGCTACTGGCAGTGCATGCGCCACATCATCCTGCCGCAGGCCTTCCGCCGGATGCTTCCGGCCCTGGGCAACAACGCCATCGCTATTTTGAAGGACTCTTCTCTGGTGTCGGCAATCGGCCTGACGGAACTCGCGTACGCCGCGCGTACCGTTGCCGGCGCTTCGGCACGCTACTGGGAGCCCTACCTCACCATTTCCATCATGTACTGGGTGATGACGCTCGGCCTTGCCTGGCTCATCCGCCTTCTGGAGCAGCGCCTCGGTAAGGGAGACGACAAATGAGTGACGCACCCGTGATGATTTCCATCCGCAATCTCAAAAAAAGTTTCGGCGACCTGCACGTGTTAAAGGGCATTGACCTTGACGTGCGCCGCGGTGAAAAAGTGGTGGTTCTCGGCCCCTCAGGCTCAGGCAAGTCCACGATGCTTCGCTGCATCAATGCGCTGGAAGACGCCGACAGCGGCACGATCACGGTGGACGGCGTGGAAGTCACCAGCCGCCGCACCAACATCAACCGCCTGCGCGAGCACTTGGGTATGGTGTTTCAGCGCTTTAACCTGTGGCCGCACAAGACCGTGCTTGAAAACGTCATGCTCGGCCAGATGGTGGTCTCGGGCCGTTCAAAGGCAGAGGCCCGCGAGCGGGCTCTGAAAATGCTCGAGCGCGTGGGGCTTGCCGCCAAGGCCGACGAATATCCCGTGCGGCTTTCGGGCGGCCAGCAGCAGCGCGTCGGCATTGCCCGTGCGCTTGCCATGGATCCCAAGGCGATTCTTTTTGACGAACCCACATCAGCCCTTGACCCGGAACTTGTGGGCGAAGTGCTTGCCGTCATGAAAAGCCTCGCCGACGAAGGCATGACGATGATCGTGGTCACGCACGAAATCACCTTTGCCCGTGAGGTTGCCGACCGCGTGATCTTCATGGACGGCGGCGTGATTGTCGAGCAGGGCAATCCCGAAGACGTTCTCGTGCACCCCAAGGAAGAGCGCACCCGCGCCTTCTTAAAGCGCGTGCTCTAAGAGCATCCAGGCCTGTCCGCAAAGCCGGTACCCGTTTGGGGAACCGGCTTTTTCTTTACGACAAAAAAAGGGGCGGAAGTCCGGAGAATTCCGCCCGAAAAACGAAAGCAAGGAGAAGGAGAAATCTGGCTTTCGGTGTATTACGGCACTTTGAAATCAAACTGGTGGCACTGATTGCAGAAGTTTTCCGAGGGCTGGTGCCCGAGGTGGCAGTTCGTGCAGTCAAGCGAATCCTGATAGTGCGGGGACACATGGGGATTGACGGGCTTGACGTTCTTGGTTTTGGCAACAAGAGCCTTCACGTTATGGCAGGCCGTGCAGGTCGCGGTCGTCGGTTCCTGAGGATTGGCCTTATCGGGCCCGTGGCAGACCGTGCACTGCACGCCCTTGGCAACATGGCGGTCGGCAAGCATCGGAGCGGCCGTGACGGTAGAGACGGCTGCGGCTAAAAGGGCCGCGGTAAACACGGCGGTCATTGTCTTTTTCATGGCGGGATCTCTGTTATTGTCAGCCTTCATGTGCTGGCGACTCTTTTTGAGTGCCGCAGCACTGACTGCGTGAGACGCATCCTAAAGAGAGGTGCAAAGCCGCACTACATCCCAAAGCATGGGATACCTATCCCGCGGGATGTAGTCACTTTGCCGCTTTGATTTCAGAATGCTCCCCGTCACACAACAAAGGACGCCGGCCACGCCTTTCAATGCACACGGCGCCCGAACTCAACGAAAGAAGAGGAAACACCATGGATATGATTGATTCAAGCCGCCGCGGTTTTCTGAAGTCCGCTGTTGCCGCCGGTGCCGCCGTGATGGCTTCGGCTGCCGCCAATGCCGGCATTCCGGCCTCGAGCGTCAAAAAGTACGACGAAACCTTTGACGTCGTCATCATCGGTTCCGGCTTTGCCGGCATGGCCTGCGCCTATAAGGCTGCTCAGGCGGGGCTGAAGATCCTGATGCTCGAAAAGATGAGCGTCGTGGGCGGCAACTCCGCCATCTGCGGCGGCAACGTCGCCTGCCCGAACAACCCCGTGCAGAAAGCCCTGGGCATCAAGGACAGCAAGGAACTCTTCATCGCCGACTGCATGAAGGACGGCCTCGGCATCAACTATCCGGACCTCTTGGGCACGATCGCTGACCGCTGCAACGACACCATCAAGATGGTGGTCGATCTCGGCTGCGAATTCGTTCCCAACCACATGCTCTTTGAAGGCGGCCACTCCGTTCCGCGTTCTTATGAAATCAAGGCCGGCACCGGTTCCGGTTACATCCGCCCGATGCACGCCGCGTTGCAGAAGCTTCCCAACGTCGTGATCCGCACCCGCGCCAAGTTCGATGACTTCATCATCGGCGCCGACGGTGCCGTCGAAGGCGTCACCTACCGCTCCGGCTACCGCTTCAACAGCAAACTGGAAAGCGACGATCTGGAAAATAAGACCGGCCGCACCAAGACCGTTCGTGCCCTCAAGGGCGTGATGCTTGCCGCAGGCGGCTTCTCCCGCGACATCTGGTTCCGCCAGACGCAGGATCCGCGCGTTGTGCCCACGACGGACTCCACCAACCAGCCCGGCGCCACCGCAGGCGTTCTCACCAAGGCGCTCGGGATCGGTGCTGCCCCGGTGCAGCTTTGCTGGCTGCAGTTCCTGCCCTACTGCAATCCCCGTGAAAAGGGATTCGGCGTTTCCGTGAACTTCACCAACCACGCCTGCATGGACCTCGGCATGGTTGTCGACCGTAAGACCGGCAAGCGCTTCATGGACGAACACGCCGGCCGCAAGATCAAGTCCGACGCCCTCTTTAAGGTGATCGGCACGGATGAAAACTACCCGATCGCCGTCTGCGATGATGCGATTGTGAAGGCAATCAACCCATCCTTTGTGAAGCTGCCGCTGGAAATGGGGACGGTGAAGAAGTTCAACACCCTCGAAGAACTCGCCGATTACTTCAAGATCAACAAGGCCGCGTTCCTTGAAGAAGTCAAGCGCTTCAACGGCTTTGTGAAGACGGGCGAAGACAAGGACTTCCACCGTATTCTGAAGTTCAACAAGGGGCTCGATGTCTCCAAGCCCCCGTTCTACGGCATCGAATGCTGCCCGAAGATTCACCACACCATGGGCGGCGTGAAGATCAACCCGAAGGCTCAGGTGATTTCCGACGTGACGCACAAGCCCATCAAGGGGCTCTACGCCGGCGGCGAAATCGTGGGCGGTGTGCACGGCGCCTCGCGCCTCGGCACGGTCGCCGTGATCGATGCCCTTACCTTCGGCATGATCGCCGGTGAACAGTTCGCTGCGATGGCGAAGTAATTAAAAGAAAACGGCTCCTCCGAAAGAACGGAGGGCACCACGGTTTGTCCCGGTGCCCTCCGTCTTTTTTGCCTCAGAGTTTTTGTAAAGCCCGTTGTGCCGCTTCGCGCCCTGCGGTGCGCCCCATCACAAAGCACGCTGTCATTTGCATGCCGCCCAAGCGGTCACGGCCGAAAATGCCGCCCGCGGTTTCACCGGCCGCGTAAAGCCCCTCAATCACGCCGCCTCCGACTTTGCGCACGCGGCAGGCCGTGTCAGTGCTGATGCCTCCGAGCGTGTTGTGCACGCTTAAAACTTCTTTTCCCCAGTAAAAGGGGGGCTTTTCAATCGTCTGCAGGAAAACGGTTTTGCCGAAATCGGCATCTTTTTTCTCTGCGACGGCCTTGTTGTAGCGCGCAAGCGTGCGTCTTAACACAAAGGGCTCAATGTCCATGCCGCGCGCCATCGCCTCAAGCGTTTCGGACTTATGCACGTAGCCGTTGGCCAGCTTAATGCCGAGCGAGGTCCCCTTAAAGGAGCGTGCGTCCGTAATCACCCACATCGCTTTTTCCGGGAGGTCAAAAATCGCGTCGGAAATTTCGCCGGTGGAAGCCCCTTCATTGACAAAGCGCTTACCCTGCATGGTGAGATAGATTTCTGCGCCTGCGTATTCAAGTAGCCTGCCCCCGGAATAGGCAAGCAGCAGAATATTTTCCATGCCGGCAAGCTGCGCGCCGAGCTTGTCGGCAAGCGCTATGCCGTCGCCTGTTGCCCCGTCAAAATAAAGCCCCTGAGGATTGGCCGTCGTGGGCATTGCCATATCGATTCTCGGATCCCAGCGCATGCGCATCGCGGTGTTGGCGGTAAAGCCGCCGCAGGCGAGAATCACCGTGCGCGCCAGGCCCGTGTGCCGGCTGCCGTCGCGGGTATTGAGGACGGTAAAGCGCCAAAGCCCGTTTTCATGCGTGAGGTTTTCGAGCTTATGCATGAGCCTCAGCTCACAGCCGAGCTCCCGCACCCTGCGGTTTAAGACCGTGATGTAGTGCCGGCCGCCCGCGCTGCCCGCGGGACTGATGCAGCGCGGCCTTAAGCCCCCGAGCGCCTGAAAGACGACGGAAGAAAATTCCACGCCCTGCGCCTCAAGCCAGTCGGCTGCTTCTTCGGAGTGTTCGGCCAGAAACCGCACCATCGGCACGTCAATGCTGCCGCCGATACGACGGGCCTCTTCGGTGAGAATGCCGGCGGAGTCTTCAATCCCCTGCGGCTTTTGCCGCCGGGGGCTAACGACTGCCAGTGACCCGCTGCTGTAAACGCTGTGCCCGCCCACCAGGGGCCCTTTTTCAAGTATCAGCACGCGCGAAGCTCCCGCTTCCCGGGCGGTGGCGGCGGCCGTGAGGCCCGCTGCGCCGCTGCCGGCCACAAGAACGTCCCAGGGCGCTTCCTCTTCTGAGGCAAAAGCCTTCTGTCCGAGAAGAGCCGCGGCCAAAGCCGCCTTTGCCACTGTCCGGCGGGCAATCATCGCAAGCCTCCCGGTAAATCGTCCTTCTCACGGATAATGCCGAGCGCCGTAAGCAGCCGGTAGGCTTCCAGGGGACTTTTCACACCCAGTTTGGCAAAGGCGTTGGCGCGGTGCATTTTGACCGTGGGCTCACTGATCCCCAAGGCCTGCGCAATAGCCTCATTGGCCGTATCAAAGGCCGCAAGTTCAATCACCTCGCGCTCTCTGGGGGTGAGCTCATCGTAAACCGCCCGGCGTTTGTTGAGTTCGTCGCGGGCGCGCTGTGCCTCGCAGGACGCTACAACGGCTTTTTTGACGGCCGCGATAAGGACCTCGGGCTTAACGGGCTTTTCCAGAAAGTCGCTTGCTCCGTTACGCATTGTTTGCACGGCCATACTGACGTCGCCGTGCCCGGTGAGAAAAATCATCGGCAGCGAAAAGCGCCGCGTCTGCAGCACTTTCTGCAGATCAAGCCCCGTGAGTCCGGGCATGCGCACGTCGGCAATGAGGCACCCCGGGCGCGTCATCAGGTCGTGTTCCAGAAACGCTTCGGCGCTTGCGTAAGACACCGTCTCAAAGCCGCAGGTCTGCAGCAGCAGTTTCTGCGACATCAGAAAGATTTCATCGTCGTCCACGAGCCGCACCAAGGGCGTTAAATCCGTCATTTGTCTTCTCCGTTTTTCTTTTCCTGATGTTTCTCCGGCGCCGCGTCCGTCACAAACCGTACCGTGAGCCCCCCGGAAGGCCGCCGCTCAAAGGTGAGCGTCGCCCCGTGACTGTCGGCAATGCCCCGGACAATTGAGAGACCGAGCCCCAGGCCTTCGGGCTTCACGCTTTGCATGAGCGACTGCAGCCGGCTGAATTTTTCGTCCGTCAGATACGGGCCGTTATCCGTCACTTCAAGCCGCCAGTTGCCTTCATCATCGGCGGCAAGCGTCACGGCAACGGCAGGCCGTACGGTTCCCTCAAGCGCCTCGGCGGCGTTTTTAAGGAGATTGAAAACGAGGAGCTCAAGTTCCAGGGCATCCCCGATCACGGGCGCATGCTCCGGCACCGATACCGTCACGGGAACAGGGCTTCTGAGCGAACTCTTCATGCTGCGTACGGCGCGCCTCACCGATTCAGCAAGGTCGCACTCCGTATGCGCGAGTTTCTGGGACTTGGCGTAGCTGCGGACGCGGTTCACGATGCCGGCGATCCGTTCGGCCTCGGTTTGAATCCCCTCCAGGGCCGTATGCACGGTTTTTTCCTCTTTGACGTCTGCGGGCAGCACAAAGCCCAGAATTGCCCTGAAGTTACAGATTGCCCCCACCGGAGTCTTCACCTCGTGGGCAATCATCGCCGACATCTGGCTCACGATATTGCGCCGCTCGAGGCTCCCCAGCCGTTCGCGGTCAAGCCTTGCCTCCTCTTCCACAATATCGCGGCGCTTTAAGGCTTCCGACAACTGCGCCGTTCTGCGGCGCACCAGTACCTGAAGCCGTATTTCATAAGCAATGAGGATCACGAGCACAAGAAGCGCCGCGTGCACGATGCCGCTGTAGCGGTTGTAAAGGCCTTTTAAGGAGTAGTCGCGCAGATAACTGTAGGGGCCGATTTTAAGGGCCTGGTAAAGTGCGTCGACTGAACCGTGCGGCACAAAACTCAGCCACTCAAAGGTCTGCGCAGCAGGCGCCGTAAGAAGCGCCACGGCAACGCCTCTTACTGACTTCTCACTTGTCCACTCAAAGCCCCAGAGGCTTACGTCCGGAAAAAGGGCCGTTGATCGCCGGCACGCAAGCGCCCCGTCGGTTTTTTCGCCGACGACTTTGAGCGCATCGGTAAGAACAGCGCCGCTTTGGTGCAGTCTCTCAAGCGCACAGGCCGGAAAGACAGCCGCGTCGACCGCACCGTTAAGAAGCGCCGACACCACGTTGGGGTAAACGGCATTTAAAAAGAGCGTTTTGGCAAAAAATGTCGCGGGGTCAAATCCTGCGCGCCGCACTTCATCTTCAGCCGCAAGCCACCCCGGCAGCGACGTCGGCAGCGTTGCCGCAACAGTTTTTCCCTTTAAGTCCGCCAGCGTTTTAATGTCGTCCCGGTCGGCCCGGACAACAAAAAGAGCACCCGCCGAGCGCGCGGCGTCAGCAGCAAGCGTTGTCTTTCGCGTTGCCACACGAAAAGGCGCGGTTTTATTCTGTTCCCGGAAGCGCTGATCGAGGTCAGCCGCGGCAAGCACAAAGTCAGGCCTCAGCTTTTCAATGCCGGTGACGATGTCGGCGCCCTGAATCGGCACGACGTTCACCAACCAGTCCTGCGGCAGCTGCCGGGCTAAAAGCGCCTTCATGCCTTCATGAGCTTCGGCGTCAAGCAGGGTGTCCGACACCGCCACCGTCACAACTTCCGAAGCGGATGCTTCTGCCGCCTGCAGCCCCGGCAACAAACTGCAAAACAGGGCTACTGCAGCCAAAAATCCTGACATGAGCTTTCGCCCCGGCATAACGCTTACCTTCAAACTCCACGACTCCGAGTCTACCTGCAAAAATGCGCCTTCTTGTTGCCCTCTGCCACAATTTCACACCTTCGGACAACAATCCCTCTCTTTATAATCGTCCCCTCAATTGTCTTTTCATCCTGAGTGTGCAAGCCGGTCAACCGGAGTGGTGCCGCTTCGCCGGGGAATCTGTCGCGTGAAATCCTCCAAATCCAAATTCGGCCTTTCTTTTTGGGGTAAAGCCGCTGCCTGGGCCGCGGGCCTTGCCGTCTGCGGCGCCGTCTGTGCGGTCTCAGGCTTTCTGATCATCTTTTCGATCGTTTATTCACAGCTGCCCCCGATTGATTCGCTCACGGATTACCGTCCGAAGGTGCCGCTGCGCGTTTACAGCGCCGAAGGCACGTTAATCGGCGAATTCGGCGAAGAACGCCGCGACTTCGTGCACTTAAAGGATATTCCGCTCTTTGTGCGGCATGCGGTACTCGCCGCTGAAGACAATGGCTTTTACGAGCATTCCGGCATTGAATTTTCAGGTATCGCCCGCGCAGCCATCTCCAACGTCATCTCCGGCCGCAAGGGTCAGGGCGGCTCCACCATCACCATGCAGGTGGCCCGCAACTTCTTTCTGTCTTCGGAAAGAACGTACACCCGTAAGCTCTACGAAGTGGCAATGGCCTATAAGATCGAGAAAAACCTGACGAAGGATCAGATTTTTGAGGTCTATCTCAATCAGATCTATCTTGGACAGCGCGCCTACGGTTTTTCCGCTGCCGCCCAGATTTATTTCGGCAAGAAGCTCTCGGAACTCACGATCGGTGAAGCTGCTGCGATCGCAGGGCTTCCCGTGGCACCTTCGGCCTATAACCCGATTGTCAATCCCAAACGCGCGGTGATGCGTAAAAACTACGTACTCACCCGCATGTACGACCTGGGCTACATCAGTGAAGACGAGTACAACGCGCAGAAAGCCGCACCGCTTGTCACCTACAACAAAAAAGCCGATGAAGACAAGGCTGCCATCGACTCCATTCACGCCGATTACGCAGCCGAACTCGCGCGCATGCTGGTCTACGACACCTTTAAGGAAGACACCTACACGCTCGGGCTCAATGTCTACACCACCATCCGTGATGCCGACCAGACCGCAGCCTGGAAAACCGTTACGGACCACCTGATTGCCTACGACCGCAAGTACGGCTACAGGGGCCCGGTGGGACACATCGATATTTCCGATCCGGCCACACGGGAAAAGAACATTGAAAGGGCGCTTTCGCGGCTGGCCTCCGTACCGGAGCTGCCGCCCGCGGTTATCACCGATATCCGTGCGCTCATCGTGAAAAACACCGCCAAACCCGGGAGAGGCCAAAAAGCCGCTCCCACGACCACGGCGCACGTGATGACCGCCGTCCTTGAAAACGGGACAACGGTAGAGCTCGAGCCCGATGAGAAATTCGCAGCCAAGTACTTTACGGCGGCAGCAAAAGATAAAGAGCTCAAACCGGGCAGCGTCATCCGCATCATGAAAACGGACACGGGCCGCTGGACTCTGGCGCAGGTACCTGAAGTGCAGGCAGGCTTTATCAGCTCGGAATTTAATACCGGTGCCGTGCGTGCTTTGGTAGGCGGCTTTGACTTTAACCTCAATAAGTTCAACCACGTCACGCAGGCGCTGCGTCAGCCGGGCTCATCCTTTAAGCCCTTCATTTACTCGGCTGCGCTCGATAAAGGCTTTAACCCGGCAACCGTCATCAACGACGCCCCGATCTTTATTGATCCGCGCTTAACGGGCGGAGAGCTGTGGGAACCCCGCAACTACGACAACCGCTTTGACGGTCCGATGACGCTTGCCACCGGGCTTAAAAAATCCAAGAACCTTGTCTCAATCCGCGTGATGCAGGCCATCGGCGCGCGCTATGCGCAGCAGTACGTGGGTAAGTTCGGCTTTCCGCCGGAGCGCACCCCCGCGCAGCTCACCACGGCTCTGGGCGCCGGTTCCACCACGCCCTGGGAAATGGCAGGCGCCTATTCGGTCTTTGCCAACGGCGGCTACCGCGTCAAGCCTTACCTCATTGACCGCGTCACCGACAACGAGGGCAAAGTTCTCATGAAAGTGCACAACCCGCAGGCAGGCGACGAAACGATCCGCGCCATTGATGAGCGCAACGCCTTCATCATGCACACCCTTTTAAACGGCGTGATCCGCGGCGGCACCGGTGCGCGCGCCTATCGTGAGTTAAAACGCGTGGATATGGGCGGCAAGACCGGTACGACGAACAATTCTTATGACGCCTGGTTTGCCGGATACGCCGGCCCCCTGGTGGCCGTGGGCTGGATGGGGTACGACCAGATGCGTCCGCTCGGAAACCGCGAAACAGGGGGCGGCCTGATGCTGCCGATTTGGGTTGACTACATGAGAACGGCACTTAAAAACGAACCGCTTTACCGGCGTCAGCAGCCTTCCAGCGTCGTTCTCATCAACGGCAACTACTACTATGCCGACAGTGTGGACGCCTCGGTGCGGGATGTGCCGCTTTCCGGCAAGATTGAAGAGCGCAACAGAGCCCGCGATATTCTCAGGGATCAGATTTTCTGATCAGAGTCCGGCCGGAGCCTTCACCGCCACGGATTCACCGGTGATGAAGCTGACTGCTTCTGAGAGCGCATCCCAAAAATCCCGGCCGTCACGGGTGGAAATCCAGCGGCCGTTATCATAGGAAAAGTGCAGGCCTCCCTTGCGGCTGGCAAGCCACACCTGCTGAGTCGGCGTATGAAGGTTCACAACGGCCTCTTCGCCGCTGTCGGCTTCAATCGTGAGGACGTTACCCGAGCGCTCGGTCTCCACATCGGCTCCGGCCGCATCAAGCGCTGTTTCAATACCGGCAAAAAGCGCTTCGGCACGTTCCACAAATTCTGTTTCGGTCATAATATTGTTCTTTCTTGAAAAAATAACGGAGCACATTCATGCTGCGGACAATCGTCGCCATTGTATGCCTTGCGACTTTGACGGCCTGCGGCCTTAAAGGCCCGCTTTATCTTTCTGACAGTCAGGCCGGCACTCAGGCCCAGACACAGACTGCACCTGACGCCCGA
This sequence comes from Duodenibacillus massiliensis, assembly GCF_928721995.1. Taxonomy (NCBI): domain Bacteria; kingdom Pseudomonadati; phylum Pseudomonadota; class Betaproteobacteria; order Burkholderiales; family Sutterellaceae; genus Duodenibacillus; species Duodenibacillus massiliensis. The sequence continues at coordinate 1,527,057 of NZ_OV788642.1, read as the reverse complement.
TAACCACACTTTTTGCCTGAGCGACACTCACCATGACCGACGTTGCACACCTGCCCGGTTTCTCGCGCCGCAACGGCACGCTTTACTGCGAAGCGCTTGCCGTCAGAAATCTTGCCGAACGTTTCGGCACACCCCTGTACCTCTATTCCCGCCAGGGCTTAGAAACCGCCGCCGCTGACTGGCTTAACGGCATCAAAGGGACGCACCACCGCGTCTTTTTTGCCGTCAAGTCCTGCTCCACGCTCGCCGTTCTCCGTCTTTTTGACCGCCTGGGTCTCGGCTTTGACATTGTGAGTGGCGGAGAACTCGCCCGGTGTCTCGCTGCAGGCGTTGCTGCCGAAAAAATCGTTTATTCCGGTGTCGGCAAAACGCGGCAGGAAATCCGTGCGGCTCTGACCGCCGGCATCGGGTGCTTTAATCTCGAAAACCCGCAGGAACTCGACCGCGTGCAGCAGGAGGCCGAAGCGCTCGGGGTCACCGCCAATATCTCCTTCCGTGTCAATCCTGATGTGGACGCCAAAACCCACCCCTATATCTCGACCGGATTAAAGGACAACAAGTTCGGCGTGTCCTACAAGGAAGCGCTTGCTCTCTACCGCCGCGCCCAGAGCCTGCCCAATATCCGCATTTCCGGCATTGACTGCCATGTGGGCAGTCAGATCACGCAGATTGAGCCCTTTATTGAAGCCTGCCGCTGCATGCTCGACATTGTCGCAGCGCTTAAAAGTAACGGCATTACGCTGGACCATATTGATTTCGGCGGGGGCCTTGGTGTTCAGTACAACCAGGAGACGCCGCCCACAGCGTGCGGGGTGATCAGCCGCATGGCAGAGATCTGCCGGGAAAAGGCTTTCGGAGATCTGAGCCTTTGGTTTGAGCCCGGCCGCTCGCTTTCGGCACGCGCCGGGATGCTCGCCATGACCGTGGAGTACCTCAAACCCACCGAAGAAAAAAACTTCTGCATTGTCGACACCGGCATGAACGACATGCTGCGGCCCGCGCTCTACCAGGCCGATATGGCCGTGATTGCCGCAGAAGACCGAAGTGACACGAAAGCGGAGACCTACGATGTCGTGGGCCCCATCTGCGAATCCAGTGACTGGCTGAGCAAAAACAGACGTCTAGCCGTGAAAGAAGGCGACACGCTGGTCATGACCTGTGCCGGCGCCTACGGCATGACAATGGGCAGTAACTACAACACCCGCCCGAGAGCCGCCGAGGTGCTCGTTGACGGCGGCAAAGTCTCCCTTATCCGGGAACGGGAAACCGTCGGAGAGCTTTTTAAAGCCGAAACGATTCCTGCTTTCTGACGGGCACTCTGCTAAACTCAATCAACGCCGGAATGACGCTTTTTGCGCTTCCCGGCGTTTTTTGTGCGCACCTGCTGCGCGTGATACACCGGAGTCTGCCATGCATATCGACAATGAACCCAAACTCGACTTCAAGGATGTCCTGATCCGCCCGAAGCGCTCAACACTCACGAGCCGCAGCCAGGTCGACATCACGCGTGAAATCAAATTTCATCATACGAGGGAAGTTTTTCATGCCGTCCCGGTGATTGCCGCCAACATGGATACGACGGGCACCTTTGAAATGGCCCGGGTGCTTGGCTCACACGGCATGATGACGGCGCTACACAAGCACTATGCGCCCGAAGAGTACATTGAATTTTTCCGCAGCCTCAAAAACAAATCCGATGCTTTTTATTCGATGGGCATCGGAGACGCGGATTACCGGAAGTTTGAAACGGTCATGAAAGCTGTTCCCGGCGAAATCCGCTACGTCTGCATTGATGTTGCCAACGGCTACACCGAAGCGTTCGTGTCCTTCGTTAAAAAGGTCCGCGACACATATCCCGACCTTGTCATCATGGCCGGTAACGTCGTCACCGGGGACATGACTGAAGAACTGGTTCTCGCCGGTGCCGATATCGTCAAGGTCGGGATCGGCCCCGGGTCAGTGTGCACCACCCGAAAAATGACGGGGGTCGGTTACCCGCAGCTTTCCGCCGTGATTGAATGCGCCGACGCAGCGCACGGCCTCGGCGGCCGCATCTGCTCCGACGGCGGCTGCACGCAGCCCGGTGACGTCGCCAAAGCCTTCGGCGGCGGCGCTGACTTTGTGATGCTCGGCGGCATGTTTGCCGGTCACAATGAATCGGGCGGTGAGGTCCGTGAAATCAACGGCAAGCGCATGCGCGGCTTTTACGGCATGAGCTCCAAAACCGCCATGGACAAATATTCGGGCGGCGTAGCGAAGTACCGGGCGGCCGAAGGTAAGCTCGTCTGGATTGAAGACCGGGGCCCGGTGGAACAGACCTGCCAGGACATTCTCGGGGGAGTACGTTCAGCCTGCACCTACGTAGGGGCAAAGCGCCTGAAGGAACTCACGATGCGCACGACCTTTGTGCGTGTTTCCCAGCAGTTAAACGAGATCTTCGGCAAGTCCTGAGCCTCAGAGTTCGGTGAGTGACAGAAGCGCCTCTGCAAAGCTCCAGCCCTCCGTGGGGCGCTTCGTAAAGCCTGACTGCGAAAAACGCAGCCAGCGGCCCGTCACAAAACTCACGTACACCTCTGCACAGCGTGCGACATTGGTATCAGCTGCGATTTCCCGGTTGACCACCGCAAGCTTGAGCGTTTGACGGACCGACGTTTCCGCCTTGCTGATGACGTGTGTCATGTACTGCTGTACCCGGTCCTCCTCAAAGACCAAGGCCTCCCCAGTCATCAGGCGCGTGAGCCCCGGATTTTTCTCCGCAAACTCAAGCAGCGCCCTCACCTTGGCGGTTGCTCTTTGCGTATAGGTCAGCCCCTCAACGGCATCGAGTTCTGAAAACATCGTCATCACGGATGTTTCGCAAAACCCGATCAGACTCATCAAAACCTCCGCCTTGCTGCTGAAGTGCCGGTACAGGCACGCTTCCGATACCCCGCACAGAGCCGCTATTTCCTTCGTGGTGAAGCGTTCGGGCTTCGGATTACTCAGAAGCATCACCACCGCCGTCAGAATGTCCTGACGGCGTTCTTTGCCGCGTTTGTACTGACGCTTGCCAACCGGTGTGATTTCTTCTTTGTCTTCAGTCATCATCGATTTTTTGCGGGTAAAGAAAAACCCCCGAGACCGTTTTGATCCCGAGGGTTTTAAATGGTAAAGCCCGGCAGTGTCCTACTTTCACTGGAAATACAACCAACTATCATCGGCCCAGAAGCGTTTCACTGTCCTGTTCGGAATGGGAAGGAGTGGTACCGCCACGGTATGGCCGCCGGGCAAAGCCTGTTGTCTCAGAAGTTCATCAATTGAACTCCCGTGACGAAGTCTTTGCAAAAAGAAGTAAGCGTCGGAATGCGATTATTTGCATTCACTGCGCTTCAAAATCCATTGTCCGTTTCTCAACTGCCTTACATTAGGCTAGGCAGCACGGTTATAGGATCAAGCCTCACGAGCAATTAGTATCAGTCAGCTCAACGCCTCACAGCGCTTGCACTCCTGACCTATCAACGTCCTGGTCTCGAACGACTCTTCTGGGAGGTCTAGCCTCCGGGAAGACTTATCTTCAGGCAAGTTTCCCGCTTAGATGCTTTCAGCGGTTATCTCTTCCGCACATAGCTACCCGGCTGTGCCACTGGCGTGACAACCGGTACACCAGAGGTGCGTCCACTCCGGTCCTCTCGTACTAGGAGCAGCCCCCGTCAATCTTCCAGCGCCCGCGGCAGATAGGGACCAAACTGTCTCACGACGTTTTAAACCCAGCTCACGTACCTCTTTAAATGGCGAACAGCCATACCCTTGGGACCGGCTACAGCCCCAGGATGAGATGAGCCGACATCGAGGTGCCAAACACCGCCGTCGATATGAACTCTTGGGCGGTATCAGCCTGTTATCCCCAGAGTACCTTTTATCCGTTGAGCGATGGCCCTTCCATTCAGTGCCACCGGATCACTATGACCTGCTTTCGCATCTGCTCGACTTGTCGGTCTCGCAGTCAAGCACGCTTGCGCCATTGCACTATCAGCACGATTTCCGACCGTACCTAGCGTACCTTTGTACTCCTCCGTTACCCTTTAGGAGGAGACCGCCCCAGTCAAACTGCCTACCATGCACGGTCCCGGAACAGGTTTACTGTCCGCGGTTAGAACCTCAAACAAATCAGGGCGGTATTTCAACGTCGGCTCCCCAAAGACTGGCGTCCTCGGTTCTCTGCCTCCCGCCTATCCTACACAGATCGGTTCAAAGTCCAATGCAAAGCTGCAGTAAAGGTTCATGGGGTCTTTCCGTCTAGCCGCGGGGAGATTGCATCATCACAAACATTTCAACTTCACTGAGTCTCGGGAGGAGACAGTGTGGCCATCATTATGCCATTCGTGCAGGTCGGAACTTACCCGACAAGGAATTTCGCTACCTTAGGACCGTTATAGTTACGGCCGCCGTTTACCGGGACTTCGATCAGGAGCTCTCACCCCATCACTTAATCTTCCGGCACCGGGCAGGCATCACACCCTATACGTCGACTTTCGTCTTTGCAGAGTGCTGTGTTTTTAGTAAACAGTTGCAGCCACCTATTCTCTGTGACCTCTTCATGCTCGGAGTGTTTCACTCTTCACACTACAAAGGCACACCTTATCCCGAAGTTACGGTGTCAATTTGCCGAGTTCCTTCTCCCGAGTTCTCTCAAGCGCCTGAGTATATTCAACTCGCCCACCTGTGTCGGTTTACGGTACGGTCGACATTAAGCTATAGCTTAGAGGCTTTTCCTGGAAGTTCATCCCATCACTTCACTGCAAAATGCAGCTCGATGCTTTGTCTCGGAGATATGCCGGCGGATTTGCCTGCCGGCCTCCTACACGCACAAACCGGGACATCCAACACCCGGATGATGCTCAAAACTCCGTCCCCCCTTCGCACTTAACGTCGGTGCAGAAATCTTAATCTGCTTCCCATCAGCTACGCTTCTCAGCCTGGCCTTAGGGGCCGACTCACCCTGCTCCGATGAACGTAGAGCAGGAAACCTTGGGCTTACGGCGAGCGGGCTTTTCACCCGCTTTATCGTTACTCATGTCAGCATTCGCACTTCTGATACCTCCGGCATGCGTTACCACACACCTTCGCAGGCTTACAGAACGCTCCCCTACCACTTGCACTTGCGTGCAAATCCGCGCTTTCGGTTACAGACTTAGCCCCGTTACATCTTCCGCGCATGAGGACTCGATCAGTGAGCTATTACGCTTTCTTTGAAGGATGGCTGCTTCTAAGCCAACTTCCTGACTGTCTTAGCCTTCACACTTCGTTTTCCACTTAGCCTGTATTTGGGACCTTAAACGGCGGTCTGGGTTGTTTCCCTTTTGAGTCCGGACGTTAGCACCCGGTGCTCTGTCTCCCGTGATTCAACTTCCGGGTATTCGGAGTTTGCCATGGTTTGGTAAGACGCCATGTCCCCCTAGCCATAACAGTGCTCTACCCCCCGGAGTCAGTCACGAGGCACTACCTCAATAGTTTTCGGGGAGAACCAGCTATCTCCAGATTTGTTAAGCCTTTCACCCCTAACCACAGCTCATCCGCCGGTTTTGCAACACCGGTCGGTTCGGTCCTCCAGTGTGTGTTACCACACCTTCAACCTGGCCATGGTTAGCTCATCTGGTTTCGGGTCTACGCCTTACGACTCTATCGCTCTGTTCGAACTCGCTTTCGCTGCGCCTCCCCTACTCGGTTAAGCTTGCCGCAAAACGTAAGTCGCTGACCCATTATGCAAAAGGTACGCAGTCACCCCGTAGGGCTCCTACTGTTTGTATGTATGCGGTTTCAGGTTCTATTTCACTCCCCTCCCGGGGTTCTTTTCGCCTTTCCTTCACAGTACTGGTTCGCTATCGGTCGATCATGAGTATTTAGCCTTGGAGGATGGTCCCCCCATCTTCGGACAGGATGTCACGTGTCCCGCCCTACTTATCGTCTTTTTAGTACCATGCACCGGACTTCGCATACGGGGCTGTCACCCACTATGGCCGGCCTTTCCAGACCGTTCTGCTGTCACCATGCATTATCAAAGACTAGGCTGTTGCGGTTTCGCTCGCCGCTACTGCCGCAATCTCGGTTGATTTCTTTTCCTGCAGTTACTTAGATGTTTCAGTTCACTGCGTTCGCCTCACAAACCTATGTATTCAGTTTGTGATACCGGTTACCCGGTGAGTTTCCTCATTCGGACATCTGCGGATCAAAGTCTTTTTGCCGACTCCCCGCAGCTTTTCGCAGGCTTACACGTCCTTCATCGCCTATGATCGCCAAGGCATCCACCACATACACTTAGTCACTTGATCCTATAACCCTGCAGCCTTTTGCCCGCAGAGTATTCACGTGACTGATTTCGTAACGTGCTGTTCTCTTGGTTAATTCGTTGAGATTCTCGTTCAATGAAGATTTGAAACTCAGTTCAAATGCAATCACATCCCGTTTCAGCGTCTCATCAACGCTGAAATTGAACGCTTTACTTCTTTTTCCAAATTTTTAAAGAGCTCGGTGCATCTTCGTACTGAAGACACTCCGTTTAAAAACTCTCATACAAGAGCTTTTGAACTGAATGTCTGGTGGAGACAAACGGGATCGAACCGTTGACCCCCTGCTTGCAAAGCAGGTGCTCTCCCAGCTGAGCTATGCCCCCGCGTGTTTCATGCACTGCGTTTGGTGGGTCTTGATGGACTCGAACCATCGACCCCCGCCTTATCAAGACGATGCTCTAACCAGCTGAGCTAAAGACCCAACCGCATTACAACTTCAACAGACTCAACCGATAAGTGTGGGAACTTCCTTCTTTTACTGCAGTCCCTTTTCAGAAACTTTCTCTAGAAAGGAGGTGATCCAGTCGCACCTTCCGGTACGACTACCTTGTTACGACTTCACCCCAGTCATGAAACCCACCGTGGGCGCCGCCTTCCTTGCGGTTGGGCAAACGTCTTCTGGTGAACCCCACTCCCATGGTGTGACGGGCGGTGTGTACAAGACCCGGGAACGTATTCACCGCGGCATGCTGATCCGCGATTACTAGCGATTCCGACTTCATGCAGTCGAGTTGCAGACTGCAATCCGGACTACGATCGGTTTTCTGGGATTGGCTTCACCTCGCGGCTTCGCTGCCCTCTGTTCCGACCATTGTATGACGTGTGAGGCCCCAGCCATAAGGGCCATGAGGACTTGACGTCATCCCCACCTTCCTCCGGTTTGTCACCGGCAGTCTCATCAGAGTGCCCTTTCGTAGCAACTGATGACAAGGGTTGCGCTCGTTGCGGGACTTAACCCAACATCTCACGACACGAGCTGACGACAGCCATGCAGCACCTGTGCTCAGGTTCCCTTGCGGGCACTGCCTCATCTCCGAGGCATTCCTGACATGTCAAGGCTGGGTAAGGTTTTTCGCGTTGCATCGAATTAATCCACATCATCCACCGCTTGTGCGGGTCCCCGTCAATTCCTTTGAGTTTTAATCTTGCGACCGTACTCCCCAGGCGGTCTGCTTCACGCGTTGGCTTCGTTACTGAGAATTAAATTCCCAACAACCAGCAGACATCGTTTAGGGCGTGGACTACCAGGGTATCTAATCCTGTTTGCTCCCCACGCTTTCGTGCATGAGCGTCAGTTGCGTCCCAGGGGGCTGCCTTCGCCATCGGTGTTCTTCCACATATCTACGCATTTCACTGCTACACGTGGAATTCCACCCCCCTCTGACGTACTCCAGTCGGACAGTCACAAATGCAGTTCCCAGGTTAAGCCCGGGGATTTCACATCTGTCTTACCCAACCGCCTGCGCACGCTTTACGCCCAGTAATTCCGATTAACGCTTGCACCCTACGTATTACCGCGGCTGCTGGCACGTAGTTAGCCGGTGCTTATTCTTCAGGTACCGTCAGCACTCCGGCATATTACTCCGGAGCTTTTCGTCCCTGACAAAAGCGGTTTACAACCCGAAGGCCTTCTTCCCGCACGCGGCATGGCTGGATCAGGGTTGCCCCCATTGTCCAAAATTCCCCACTGCTGCCTCCCGTAGGAGTCTGGACCGTGTCTCAGTTCCAGTGTGGCTGGTCGTCCTCTCAGACCAGCTATTGATCGTCGCCTTGGTGAGCCTTTACCTCCCCAACTAGCTAATCAAGCATCGGCCGCTCCGTCTGCGCCGGGCCTTGCGGTCCCCGGCTTTCACCCTCAGGTCTTATGCGGTATTAGCCATCCTTTCGGACGGTTGTCCCCCACAAACGGACACGTTCCGATGTATTACTCACCCGTTCGCCACTCGCCATCAGAGAGCAAGCTCTCCATGCTGCCGTTCGACTTGCATGTGTAAGGCATGCCGCCAGCGTTCAATCTGAGCCAGGATCAAACTCTTCACTTGAATCCTGCTTTTTGGTCGTACTCAAATCACTCGCAGAAACTGACTGAGATAAATCTCAATCATTTCTTTGGCTTAAAGTCTGAGTACTTCCGATTTTTTTGCGTTTCCATGAAGAAACTGCATTTTTCAGAAGCACCCACACTTATCGGTTCGTCTGTTTCAGATTTTTAAAGAGCGTTTGTTGCCGTTTCGTCGGCGACAAGGTTGCGTATATTACACAACCGTTTTTCGTTTTGCAAGTCCGTCGGAAAATTTTTTGTTTTCTTTCGGCTTTGCGCCTTCGTCTTAACGGCGAAGGGTGCGCATTATGCAGACTCTTTTAGTCTCTGTCAACTCCCTGCGATAATTTCGCCTGTCAAATCTTTTCTCAGCCCGAAGGTGTTCACTCATGCTGCGCTACGACATCAGTCCTCTGGATCCTGAAGCTCATCTTTTCATTATCGGCATCACTGTCTCAGATCCCACGCCCAACGAACAGTTTCTGAGGCTTCCCGCCTGGATTTCCGGCTCTTACCTTGTGCGTGACTTTGCTGGAAACGTACAGAACGAGAGAGCCGACATTGCCGGGCGTCCCGTTCCGATGGACAAAGTCGACAAAAGCACGTGGCGCATTCCCACCAAGGGCATCAAGGATGGTGAGGTACTGCACGTTTTCTACGAAGTCTGGGCATTTGACAATTCCGTACGGACCGCCTACCTCGATGAATGCCGCGGATTTTTCAATCCCGGCTGCGTGTTTATGGAAGTGCTCGGCATCAAACCGGAAAAGAAAATTTCCGTCATGATCCGTCAGCCCGAGGATCAGACGCGTGCCGAACAATCTGACTGGAGTGTGGCCACCGCGTTAAAGCAGGCAAAAGGGACGGAGCGCTTCGGCTGGGGACTTTATGAAGCCAGCGACTACGATGAGCTCATTGACAGCCCCGTTGAACTCGGCACCTTTACCGCCGTCACCTTTAAGGCGCACGGCACAAGGCACGATGTTGTTTTTTCCGATACACCGGTCAACTTCGACATTGAAAAAACCATGGAAGACATGCGGGCCATCTGCGAGCATGAAATCGCCTTTTGGGACCCTGAGAGCAAAAAAGCGCCGATGCGCGAGTATGTCTTTTTAGTCAATGTCACCAGCGCCTCCTACGGCGGGCTGGAGCACCGTGCAAGTACGGCATTGCAGATTCCGGCGCGCTGTCTGCCGTCCGTACACGACAAGTCCCGCACCGAAGACTATGTACAGTTTCTCGGACTTGTGGCACACGAATACTTCCATACCTGGAACGTCAAACGCATCAAACCCGCCGAATTCACCGATATCGACTTCAGCACCGAAATACCGACAGAACTGCTCTGGTTCTTTGAAGGGTTCACAAGCTACTACGATGATCTCATCGTGCGGCGCTGCGGTCTCACGGATAACGACGGTTACGCCAAGCTTCTCACTTCAGTAGTCCGCTCCGTTCTTGAAACCAATGCGCAGACAGTGCAGACGCTCGCTCAGGCAAGTTTTGACACCTGGATCAAGTTCTACAAGCCTTCCGCCAATACCGCAAACGCCAATGTTTCCTACTACCGTCAGGGGGCATTGGCTGCCTGGGTCATTGATGCCGCAATCCGCGCAGAAAGTAAGGGAGCAGCCTCTCTTGACGATGTGATGCGGGCTCTCTGGCAGCAGTTCTGTGAAGCCGGCAAAGACTACGCAGGGCTTACGGAAGAAACATTTCTTGAGACAGTGGCTGAAACAACCGGATGTGACCTCACGGATCTCATCGGAAAGCTTATCCACACCACGGAGCGCCCCGACTATCAGAAGCTGCTGAAACCCCTCGGAGTTACCTTTGAAGAAACAAAAACCGATACGGTGAGAAGTCTGCTCGGTCTTTCAGGCATCGGTTCGGAAGCCGGTTTTACCGTGAAAAACGTCTACGACAAGGAAGCCGCTCAGTGGGCCGGCATTTCCGCCGGTGATGTCCTTATTGCCCTGGACGGCGTGAGGATCAAAAACAACAATCTCGAAAAGCTGCTTACACGCTACGGTGAAGGCGATGAGATGGTGGTGCACGCCTTCCGGGATGATGCGCTGATGGTCTGGGCACTGCTGCTCGGGCACTCTCAGCCGTGCCGCTCGACGGTGTCACTGAAAAAACCGACTGCCCTCGGTAAAAAGTGGCTTGAAGCCTGACGGAACGATCCGCATCTGAAGCGGGAAAAAATCTCCCGCTTCAGATGCGGTGACTGCGGTCAGATCAGGCTGCTTCCTGCTGAGGCTGAGAAAGATACCTGTCAACGGCGTCAGCACAGCGCAGACCTTCGCGCAGGGCTCTCACCACAAGCGACTGTCCGCTGCGGGTATCGCCGCAGGCAAAGACTCTCGCGTCCGACGTGACAAAGGGGTTCATCCCGTTTTCCGGCTGCGCCAAAGCGTTGCCGCGGGCGTCCTTTGCCAGAGCAAAGGCATCAAGCAGCCCCTGAGAGGGCTGCGTAAAGCCCATCGCCAGAAAGACACGCTGCGCGGGAATTTCAAAGGCACTGTCAGGAACCTCCTTCGGCGTAAAGCGCCCTGTGGCCGGATCCTTTGCCCATTCAATCTTCACGCAGCGCACTGCACGGACATTGCCTTTGTCATCAAGAAGGATTTCCTTGGTGGAGGTCTGCCACATCCGCTCACAGCCCTCTTCGTGCGAGGTAGAGGTTCTCAGAATGCGGGGCCACTCGGGCCAGGTCGCTTCCTTATCCTCTTTTTCGGGCGGCATCGGCATCAGGTCGAGCTGATAGATCTTGCCCGCCCCCTGGCGGCGCGCCGTTCCGACGCAGTCGCTGCCGGTATCACCGCCGCCGATCACAACAACGTCGCAGCCGGCACAGTCAACCGCCGTTTTCTTTACTTCACCGGCAACCTGACGGTTCTGTTCCTGCAGCAGATCCAGCGCAAAGTAAACACCCTTGCCGTCTCTGCCGGGAACATTAAGGTCACGCGGCGTTTCTGATCCGCAGGCAAGCACCACGGCATCAAACTGCGCAAGCATTGTTTTTGCCTGCACAAATTTGCGCGCCGCACTGTGAATCCCTTTTTCGAATTCGCGCACTCCGACGGCCGTATTCATCTCAAAGCGCACCCCCTCTTCCTGCATCTGAGAAAGGCGCTTATCGATGAGATCCTTCGTGAGCTTAAAGTCGGGAATACCGTAACGCAGCAGACCGCCCGCCTTGGGTGCCTTATCAAAGAGCACGACATCGTGTCCGGCACGGACCAGGCGCTGGGCGCAGGCCATGCCGGCGGGGCCGCTGCCCACCACCGCAACCGATTTTCCGGTCTTTGCCAGCGGCGGCAGAGGCTTCACCCAGCCCGCTTTCCATGCTCTGTCGATAATTGCGCGTTCAATCGTCTTGATGCCGACAGCAGCATCCTCCATCAGATACTGCGTGCAGCCGGGCTCACAAAGGGCCGGACACACGCGGCTGGTGAATTCCGGAAAGGGATTCGTGGTCGTCAGGCACTCCCAGGCGGAGTGCCACTTACCCTCACGGACGAGGAGATTGAAATCAACTGGACGGTTGTGCAGCGGACACATCGCCGAACAATAAGGCGTACCGCAGTGCAGGCAGCGCCGGCTCTGCTGATTCACGCTTTTTTCATCAAGCGCAATCGTGAAATCACGGAAATGCTGAATGCGCTTTTCAACGGGCTCATGTCCGAACTCAATACGCACGAGCTTATTCTGTTTTGTTTCTTTAACCGGGATCATCCGTTTGTCTCCTTATTTGGCACGTGCCTGCAGAACTTCGCGATACTGCAGCGGAATCACTTTCACAAAGCGGGCTCTGGAACTGGCCCAGTTTCTGAGCAGCTCTTCAGCCAGAGCCGATCCCGTGTATTTGAGGTGATTGCCGATAAGGCGGCGCAGAATTTCTTCGTCGCTTTGTCCCATATGCCAGGTTTCGGACGAACTCATGCGTGCCTGCTCCTCAGAGCTCACAACACGTTCAAGCGCAACCATGGACGTGTTGCAGTGCGCTTCAAAGTCCCCGTTTTCATCGAACACGTAGGCGACGCCGCCCGACATACCGGAAGCAAAATTGCGGCCGGTTTTACCGAGCACGACAACAGTGCCACCTGTCATGTATTCGCAGCCGTGGTCGCCGGTCCCTTCGACGACGGCTTCCGCGCCCGAAAGGCGCACGGCAAAGCGTTCACCGGCAACGCCGTTAAAGTAGGCCTCGCCGGAAGTCGCGCCGTAAAGCGTCGTATTGCCTGCAATCATGTTCTGACGACGGTCGCCGTGGAAGTCCGCCGGCGCACGCACGATGATGCAGGCGCCGGAAAGGCCCTTACCGACATAGTCATTGGCTTCACCCACGAGGTCAAGCGTCATACCGCGGCAGGCAAAGGCTCCGAAAGACTGGCCGGCCGTGCCGTGAAATTCCAGATGCACCGTATCGTCAGGCAGTCCCTCGGCGCCGTAACGGCGCACGATCTCGGCTGAAATCTGCGTGCCTGCCGTACGGTTGACGTTGCAGATATCCGTGGTGAGCGTCACGGCTTCACCTGCCTCAATGGACTTCAGAAGCTTCGGCAAAAGCCGTGCGTCAAGCGAAATCTCCAGCTTGTGATCCTGGCCGCTTGTATGACGGATATGCTCCGCAACCGTATCCGGACGGTAAAGCAGACGGTTGAGGTCAATGCCTTCAAGTTTGGGATTGCCTTCGGGCAGCGCCTGCTCCAGCAGATCACTGCGGCCGATCAGATCCTCGAACCGGGCAATGCCGAGGCTTGCCATGATCTCGCGGACTTCTTCAGCAACAAAGAAGAAATAATTCACAACGCTCGAGGGCTTACCCTTAAAGCGCTTTCTGAGTTCAGGATCCTGTGTAGCGATACCGACCGGGCAGGTGTTGAGATGGCACTGACGCATCATCAGACAGCCCTCCACCACCAGCGGTGCCGTTGCAAAGCCGAATTCATCGGCCCCGAGAAGCGCTCCGATCACCACGTCGCGCCCGGTCTTTATCTGACCGTCGACCTGCACCACCACGCGGTCGCGCAGATGATTGAGCACGAGCGTCTGCTGCGTCTCAGACAGACCGAGTTCCCAGGGGCTGCCCGCGTGCTTAACAGAAGAAATGGGGCTTGCCCCCGTGCCGCCGTCGTGGCCGGCGATCACGATGTGATCGGCCTTGGCTTTGGCCACACCCGCAGCCACCGTACCCACGCCGTTTTCGCTTACGAGCTTGACGGAAATATCTGCCCGGCTGTTGGCGTTTTTCAGATCGTGGATAAGCTGCGCTAGATCTTCGATCGAGTAAATATCATGATGCGGAGGGGGCGAAATCAGTCCCACGCCGGGAACGGAGTAACGCATCTCGGCGATGTACTCCGTCACCTTGTGCCCGGGCAGCTGACCGCCTTCACCGGGCTTAGCCCCCTGCGCCATCTTGATCTGAATCTGGTCGGCACTGATCAGGTACTGCTCCGTCACGCCGAAACGGCCGGAGGCGACCTGCTTGATGCGGCTTCTGAGACTGTCGCCCTTTTCAAGCGGCACCTCCGCCACAATGCGGTCCTTACCGAGAATATCCGCAAGCGTCTGGCCTGCCTTTACCGGGCTCTTGCCGAGACGCAGTTCCTCGGTGTAACGGCGCGGATCTTCACCGCCTTCGCCGGTATTGGACTTACCGCCAATGCGGTTCATTGCCACAGCCAGTGTTGCGTGAGCTTCCGCGGAAATCGACCCAAGCGACATGGCGCCCGTGGCAAAGCGGCGGACAATGTCCTTTGCCGGTTCCACCGACTCGAGCGGAATCGGCGTACGGCCTTCGGTCTTAAAGCGCAGCAGGCCGCGCAGCGTCATCTGACGGCGGCTCTGGTCGTTGATGATGCGGGCGTATTCCTGATAGGTCTTGTAATTCTTTTCACGCGACGCTTTCTGCAGTTTGACGATCGCCTGAGGCGTCCACATGTGCTCTTCGCCTTCAGCGCGCCACGCGTACTGTCCGCCCACGTCAAGTTCACCCTTGGCGTCCGGATTAATGCCGTAAGCGGCGGCGTGCTTGTCAACGGCTTCCTGCATGACGTCAAAAAGCCCGAGACCCTCAATACGCGAGGGAGTTCCGCGGAAATACCGTTCCACGAAACTGCTCTTTAAGCCGACGGCTTCAAAAATACGGGCACCGCGGTAGCTCATCAGGGTGGAAATACCCATCTTTGCCATGACTTTGGTGAGACCCTTGCCGACCGCCTTAATGTAGTGCGCAACGGCTTCATCGGCTGACGTGCCGCGAAGCGCCGCACCGGCTCTGAGCGTTGCCAGCGCCAGAAACGGATGAACGGCTTCCGCTCCGTACCCCATCAGCAGCGCCACGTCATGCGTTTCCATTACGGCGCCCGAATCAACCACAAGACCCACGTCAGTGCGCATGCCTTCACTGATCAGGTGCTGATGCAGCGCGCTCACCGCAAGCAGCACCGGAATTGCCACACGGTCGCGGCTTACGGCACGGTCAGAGACGATGAGGATGTTAAAGCCCATCTTGACGGCGTCGACAGCCTGCGCGCAGATGCCGGCAAGGCTTGCCTCAACACCGGCCTTACCCCAGGAAGCCGGATAAGTGATGTCAAGCGTCTTGCTGCGGAACTTACCGTCGGTGTAGTCGGCGATATCGTGGAGCTTGGCCATATCGCGTTCCGTGAGAATGGGCTGCGGAACCTCGATACGGCGCGGCGGATTGACGTTGTTGACGTCAAGCAGATTGGGCTTGGGTCCGATAAAGCTGATGAGACTCGTGACAAGCTCCTCCCGGATCGGGTCAATCGGAGGATTGGTGACCTGAGCAAAAAGCTGCTTGAAGTAGTCAAAAAAGGACTCGCTCTTTTTGGAAAGAACAGGAAGCGCCGCATCGTTACCCATACTGCCGATCGGTTCCTGCCCCTTTTCAGCCATGGGCATCAGGATGAGATCGATGTCTTCCTGCGTGACGGCAAAAGCCTTCTGCAACTCAAAAAGCCGTTCAGCCGGCAACACTGCTTCTTCAGGCGTGCCCGCCTTGTTTTCCAGATCCCCGAGGCGCAGATTAAGGCGCTCAACCCATTCGCGGTAGGGCTTGGCAAGCACTGACTGATTTTTGATTTCAGCGTCTTCAATGATGCGCCCCTGCACCGTATCGATCAAAAGCATCTTGCCGGGCTCAAGACGCCACTTACGGCGGATCCGGCTCTCGGGGACCTTCACGGTCCCGGCTTCACTTGCCAGAATCAGCGTATCTTCATCCGTGAGCATATAGCGCGCCGGACGCAACCCGTTTCGGTCAAGCGCCGCACCGATCTGCACACCGTCGGTAAAGACAATCGCCGCAGGTCCGTCCCAGGCTTCCATCATCGGCGCGTAGTAGGCATAAAACGCCTGGCGGTCCGGATCCATCGTGCTTGCTTTTTCCCAGGGCTCAGGCACAAGCATCATCATGGCCTGCGATAGCGAATAGCCCGACATCACGAGAAGTTCCAGGGCGTTATCAAGACAGGCCGTGTCAGACTGCCCCTCGTAGATAAGCGGCGTGAGCTTTCGGACGTCCTTGCCGAGAACCGGCGACTCCCACGTGTTTTCGCGGGCCCGAATCCAGTTGTAGTTGCCCTTGACGGTATTGATTTCGCCGTTATGGGCGATGTAGCGGTACGGATGAGCAAGTTCCCAGGAGGGGAAGGTATTGGTTGAGAAGCGCTGGTGCACGACGGCAATTGCGGACTTCACCTTGGGGTTTTGCAAATCCGTGTAGTACTGCCCCACCTGATCGGCAAGCAGCAACCCCTTGTAAACCACGGTGCGGGTGCTCATCGAGGGCACGAAATATTCCCGCCCGTGAGTGAGGTTGAGTGCCTTGATGCGGTGAGAAGCCGCCTTACGGATCACGTAGAGCTTTCGTTCAAGAGCATCCTGCACCATAACGTCCGGTCCGCGCCCGATAAAGATCTGACGGATGACGGGCGCGCTTTTGCGGACGGTCTCGCTCATGCGCATCGTGTCATCGACAGGCACATCGCGCCAGCCGAGAACAACCTGCCCCTCGCTGCGCACTGTTCTTTCAAGCTCCTGCTCGCAGGCAGCTCTTGAAGCCCTCTCGCGCGGCAGAAAAATCATGCCGACGCCGTAATCCCCGGGCGCAGGCAGCTCCACCGACTGCCTGGCCATTTCCTCACGGTAAAAGGCATCCGGAATCTGAATCAGAATACCGGCGCCGTCACCGCACAGGGGATCGGCACCCACGGCGCCGCGGTGATCAAGATTGCGCAAAATCCCCAGAGCCTGCTCAATGACGTCGTGTGACACGCGTCCCTTGATGTTGGCCACAAATCCGACACCGCACGCATCATGCTCCTCACTGCGGCGGTACAACCCCTTTTCCTCAGCAATCCTGACGGCCTGCTGCTGCGTCGCTGACATTTGACTGTGCCCCCTGTCTTGTTTGAATTGTCTGTCCGTGAGCCGCCGCAAAACGGGCCGGGCTCCGTCCTTTTTGAATAACCATATTGCAACAGGTGATGCTGCGATAAATGCCGGGCAGCAGTATTTCGACACACAATCCCCTATATACGGGATGGCAATCTGCCTAATTTTTTCCTTTTTTCTTAAGGTATTGAAATTAGAAAGCGTTGTTTTTTGACAAAACAGCGACAAAAAAACCTTCTCCGGCCGCGACCTCAAAGGTTCTCCGGAGAAGGTTTTTCGGCGGCTTCCGCAAGCCCGGGCAACTAAACCCAGCCGCAGCGCTTCATCGTCTTAAAAACAAGTTCAGGCTGCACTGTCTGGATCTGCGTGTCCCCGATGCGGTTCATCACAACAAAACGGATCACGCCGGCAAGCGACTTCTTGTCCCCCTGCATGGCCTTATAAGCCGCCTCCTGACTGATTCCGGGAATTTCAACGGGCAAACCGCTTGTGGCAACAAGCTTTCTCACCCGCTCTACGTCAGCCGGGCCGATGTTGCCGAGTTCCTCGCTCAGAACAGCCGCCATGACGATACCGGTTCCGACAGCCTCACCGTGCAGCCAATGGCCGTAACCGGAGAGCTTTTCAACGGCGTGACCGAACGTGTGTCCGAGATTAAGTTTGGCTCTCACGCCGGATTCCCGCTCATCTTCATGTACGATCTCCGCCTTCATGCGGCAGCAGCGCGCGACCACCTCCGAAACAACATCCGTGTCAAGCGCCCTGAGCGCCGGCATCACTTTTTCCAGTGTTTCGACAAACGTCTCGTCTCCCAGAAAACCGTACTTGATGATTTCGGCAATGCCGGCACTGATCTGCCGCTCGGGTAGTGTTTTCAAAACATCCGTATCAATCAGCACGGATCCCGGCTGATGAAATGCACCGATCAGATTTTTCCCCGCAGGAACGTTGACTCCGGTCTTGCCGCCCACACTGCTGTCAACCTGTGCCAAAAGTGTTGTCGGGACCTGAATAAAACGGATACCGCGCATCCAGATTGCCGCGGCAAACCCGGCCATATCCCCCACAACACCGCCGCCCAAAGCCACGATGACGCTGTGACGGTCAAGTCCGGCCTCTGCCGCCGCCGTCAGAATCTGATTCAGGTGCCCGAGATCCTTAAATTCCTCACCGTCGGGAAGCTCACAAACTGAAAACGGAATTTCTGTCTGAGCAACCGATGCTGCCGCCTTTTGCGCGTAAAGAGGCCCGACGGTTGTGTTCGTGACGATCAGAGCCCTGGTTGCTTTGAGGCGCTGCAGTTCTGCTCCGAGCATCGATAAGGTGCCCGAACCGATATGAATCGGATAGGAGCGCTCAGCCAAATCCACAACATAAGTAATCACGATTGTTTCTCCCGTTTGTCTTTGCCGAGTCTTTTCTCAGCCTCCCGGACAACGTCCTGCACTTCCTTCATTGCGAGAATTCTGTCAGCCACAACCTCAGGATGCGTGCGTGTGGTGCTCACCTCAACGTCGCTTACCTCAGCGTAGACCGGTTCTCTTGCCAGCATCAGCTCCCGGATTTTTGCCACCGGATCCTCGGACCTCAAAAGCGGTCGTGTCGTGTCAAAGCGTGTTCTTTCCAAAACGTCAGAGACCGTTGAGAGAAGCCTCACCACCAGGCCGCGCTTTAAAAGTTTTCTGTTGACTTCAAAAAGCGGGGCACCTCCGCCCATGGCGACAATGCAGCCGGGGCGGATCGTGAGTTCCGCCATCATTTCCGTTTCACGGCGGCGGAAACCCGCTTCCCCTTCCTTCTCAAAGATTTCAGCCACCGTCACGCCGGTACGCCGTTCGACTTCCCTGTCCACGTCAAAAAAGTCCCAGCCGAGCCTGGCGGCAAGCGCCTTACCGACCGTGCTTTTTCCGCTGGCCATCATGCCGATCAGAAACAGTGCTGACGGTTTATGTGTGTTTTCCTGCATCTTCAGACAGTTTTTTCTTTGTTGTCCGGACGAAAGATTATATGGACGGGCCGCCGCCCGCACCCGAATCCTCCGGATAGCCTCGCCTTATAATGCCGCATCCCGCGGGTACGCAGTTGATACGGCGCGTTTTTTAAGTTGCCGGCGCCCCCGGTTCCGACGGACTTCAACCTCACTTAATTTTTCGCCATGAATGCTTATCCTAAGTATGTCGTTGCCGACATGAACCTGGCCGACTGGGGCCGCAAGGAAATCGCCATTGCCGAGACTGAAATGCCCGGCCTGATGGCAATCCGCAAGGAGTATGCCGGTCAAAAACCGCTGGCCGGCGCCCGTATTTCCGGTTCTCTTCACATGACCATTCAGACGGCGGTACTCATTGAAACACTCACGGCTTTGGGTGCTGAGGTCCGCTGGGCTTCCTGCAACATCTTCTCCACGCAGGACCATGCAGCGGCCGCGATCGCCGCTGACGGCGTGTCGGTGTTTGCCGTCAAGGGTGAGTCGCTCAACGACTACTGGGAATACACCCACCGCATCTTTGAGTGGGATGACGAAGGCTTTTCCAACATGATCCTCGACGACGGCGGTGACGCGACGCTTCTGCTGCACTTGGGTGTTAAGGCTGAAAAGGATCCTTCCGTTGTGGCGCAGCCCGCAAGCGAAGAGGAAACCGCGCTTTTTGCGGCCGTCAAACGCCACCTGGCCGCAGATCCCCACTGGTACTCCAAGCGCATGGCGCACATCAAGGGCGTGAGCGAGGAAACAACCACGGGCGTGCACCGTCTCTATCAGATGGCTGCCCGCGGCGAACTGAAGTTTCCCGCCATCAACGTCAACGACTCCGTCACCAAGTCCAAGTTTGACAACCTCTACGGCTGCCGTGAATCGCTCGTTGACGGCATCAAGCGCGCCACGGACGTCATGGTCGCAGGCAAAGTGGCCGTTGTTGTCGGTTACGGTGACGTGGGTAAGGGCTGTGCGCAGGCACTGCGCGCGCTTTCAGCTCAGGTCTGGGTGGTTGAAATCGACCCGATCTGCGCACTTCAGGCCGCCATGGAAGGCTACCGTGTGGTGACAATGGACTGGGCCTGTGACAAGGCCGACATCTTCGTTACCGCCACCGGCAACTACCACGTCATCACCCATGACCATATGATCAGGATGAAGGATCAGGCCATTGTCTGCAATATCGGTCACTTTGACAGTGAAATTGATGTTGCCTCGATGCGTGCCTACCCCTGGGAAAACATCAAACCTCAGGTCGACCACATCCGTCTGCCTTCCGGCAACTCCATCATTCTTCTGGCCGAAGGCCGTCTTGTGAATCTGGGCTGCGCCACGGGGCATCCCTCTTATGTGATGTCAAGCTCCTTTGCCAACCAGGTGCTCGCTCAGATTGAGCTCTTCGAACACACCGACAAGTATCCGGTCGGCGTGTACGTGCTGCCCAAGATTCTTGATGAAAAAGTGGCGCGTCTGCAGCTCACCAAACTCAACGCGGAACTTTCTGTTCTCACGCAGAAGCAGGCTGACTACATCGGTGTGAAGGTCGAAGGTCCTTATAAGAGCGAAAACTACCGCTACTGATGCTGCGTTCGGGCTGCCCGCGCCTGCGCGCAGCCCGTGAGCGCTTGTTCCCAAGGGCGTTGCGAAGGATCTCAGAGAGCCTTTACAACGCCCTTTTCTGTTGCCGTCCAACCAAAGGCAACATCATGGGGCTCCGAGGCAAAGGCATCCGTTAAAAGTGCTTCATACCCGACCGCAACGGCCTGCGGCGCCGCAGCACGCACCTGCGGCAGCATCAGATACCGGTCGAAAAAACCCTTGCCGTTACCGAGCCTGAAGCCCCGACGGTTAAAAGCAACGCAGGGCGAAAAAATCACATCCGGAAAAACTTCCGCGGTCTCCCCGGGCTCCGCAATCCCATAGACATTCTTTCTGAGTTCCCCCGCCGGCGACCAAAGGGCATAGTGCATCTCTGAGCGCTCGGCCGAATCAATCACGGGCAGTGCCGCGGACTGTGCCCGCCCGCAGCTCAGAGCCGCAACCACAGCCGGCGTTATATCCGGCTCGCCGCGAAAAGGTGCATAAAAACCGATGCACCGGAAATATTTGTCCGACAGCCAAAGGCTCACGGCCCGGCAAAGTGCCTCAGACGTCTGCGGGTCGTTTTCAGTAATACCCCGACGTACGGCAAGAAAGTGTTTCCTTAAAAGACTTTTTTCCATCCCCGCTCCCGATCGCAAGCGCTGCGCGGGTATTATTGGGCGGATTCACAGGTACGGCAACTCTTTGTTCGGATGAGAAGTCAATGGCTGTTTTTTCTACTTTCAGGCTCCTTGCTGCCGGTATTGCCGCTGCTGCCGCTCTGACTTCACACGTCCTGCCGGCGCGGGAACTTCTCACGCCCGCCGTAGCCGCTTACGATGAGCTTGCGCCGGATCTCACTGAGCCTGAAGACACCACGCTTTCCGAGGGTGCGGTCACGATTCCGGTTCCTCTGCCTGAAGAAGGTTCCGTCACAATCTCGCAGGCAGCGCCAAATACGCCGCCCGCAGCTCACACCCCGGCAGTTGCTCCCGTGACGCCCGCGCAGGCGGCCGCATCCGTCAAAATCCCGTCCGGGCCGCTTGTAACAGACTCCCTTTTTACGGATGCCTACCGGGCCTACCGTAAAGGAAATCTTGACGAACTTCTCAGACTGCAGCCGCAGCTCACAGGCCACCCGCTTGCCTCCTACGTTGATCTTTGGGTGCTGCTTTTAAATGCACAGGCAAACCCGAAGGATCAGGAAACCGTCCGGCAACTTGACCGCTTTATCTCCACCCGCCAAAACGATTATGTTGCGGAACGCGCCCGTGCCGACTGGGCACGGATTGCCGCCAAAAACGACGATGCCCGGCTTTTTTACCGCCTCTACAAAAAACTGGAATGGAACCGTGAAGAGCCGGATCTTGTCTGCAGCAAGGCCCGTTTTGACCTGAAGACCGGCGACAGAAAAAAGACCGCGGCACTTGCCGCCGCCCGTACGACGCTCCGGGACACGCCGCTTGCGGCTGACCCCGCCTGTGTGCGCCTTCGGAACGACTATCTGGCGCTGCGCCCCAAAGATGCCTGGCCTCAGCTTCTGGTCCTTTTACAGCAAAAACGCTTTCAGCCCGCGCGTGACATCATTGCCCGCTACAGCCGGCAGCTTCCTGCCGCCCGCGGCACACTGCTTGCCGTTCTGAATAACCCGTCCAAGTGGTACCGGAACAATAAAAACCGGCTCGCGCGCCAAAAGGCCGCGGTTTTGCTGTTTGCCGGACTGCGTCTGGCAGGGACTGATCCTGAAGCGGCAGCCCGCATTGCCTCAACCGCTCAGAAAAAACTTTCGCAGTCCCGGGCTGCGCTTTTGTGGAGCCGCGTTGCCTATGAATCCGCCCTGGATCTGGAAGACAACGCACCGCGCTGGTACAGAAAAGCCGGCCGCAAACCGGGCAGTGCCCCCGATACGGTCGGCCAAAGCAATATTCTGCTCTGGCAGGCGCGTACCGCTTTACGTACCGGCAACTGGCACAGCGTCAGAAGGGCTGTTGAAGAGCTGCCCGCGTCAATCCGAAACACCAATGACTGGCTCTACTGGAAGGCCCGTGCTCTGGAAAAAACAGGGCAGCCGCGCACGGCACAGTCTCTGATGCAGAAAGTGAGCCGCACCAACGGCTTTTACGGACTTCTTGCCCGGGATGCGCTCAAAAAGAGCTATTACGACGCCCATGATGCCGGAACTCCGGTTCCTGCCGATGCAGCGGTCTTTGGGCGCTTTGCTTCCGATCCTTCCGTTCTTCGTGCGCTGCGCTTTTATGAGCTCGGTCTCACCATGGAAGGCAACCGCGAATGGAACTGGGCTTTAAGAAAAATGGACAAGTCCGAGCGGCTGCTCTTTGCCGGATTTGCCGAGTCCCTTGCACTGACACACCGTCAGATCAACACCTCGGAGAGCACCCGCACTTTTGTTTTTGAACAGCAGTACCCGCGGCCGCACCGGGAAGAAATCGAATCAGCTGCCCGCAATGCAGGTCTTGAACCCGAATGGATTTTCGGCCTGATCCGGCAGGAATCCCGCTTTCTGCGCATGGCCGAAAGCACCGTCGGCGCGCGGGGGCTGATGCAGGTGATGCCGAGAACCGCCCGCTGGGTTGCCAGGCAAAAAGCCCTGCAGAATTTTGAAGACGGCAAACTCACCGATCTTGCCACCAATCTCACCATCGGCTGCGAATACCTCAGACTGGTTGCCGATGCTTTCTCCGGCAGCAAGCCCCTTGCCACGGCGGCCTACAACGCCGGTCCTTCGCGGGCCGTAAGCTGGAGAGCAAAACTCGATCATCGGACGGAAGGGGCTGTTTTTGTCGAAACCATTCCGTTTAATGAGACCAGAAACTATGTCAAACTGGTTCTGGCCAATACGATGCACTACGCGTTTTATTACAAAAAAAGCAACAAAACGACACTGTCGGACGTGCTCGGAGACATTGATCCGAAAGCGGAACAACCCGTCTTTCTGCCGTAACGACAGATTTCTCACAGTATTTCCCGCATTCCTCCCGGGGCTTGAGCCCCGGGAGGAATGCGGGCTTTCGAAATTTTTTAATGGAGAAGAACTCATACAAAGCATTTCAGAGAGCCGGATACGGCAAGAGTTTGGGCAAAAGCGGTATTGCAGGATTGATAACCCGGATGACAAGTAAGGCTGAAAGCGCCGGCTGTTGTGTGGTGAAAGTCAGTCCCCGGAAACTGCGCCCGAGTCAGCACGATCCCGAAACGGGAACATACCGGAAGAAAGCTCTTTGGGAGAGAAGTCATCAGTTGGGAGATACGGACTGGTACATGGACCGCGACCTTGCGGCCGCCATGAACCCGTATTTTGCGGATCCCGCCACTGACAGCTACGATCTGAAGGCTGAGCAATCAGCGCTTGCGAGGCTCAAACAAGTCTCAGGGAACGCCGGATCGATAGTGCAGTACAAACCAGCGAATCGGCAAGACGAAGCAGTCCTTCGCCGGAACCTACGGATCGAGCTGATGAAGCCCGTACCCGTAGAGCGGTTGCGTTTTAAATGTTCCTGTGGTGCAGGGGACGCCCGGGCAGACAAGGCCTCAAAAACCTTGCCTGTTGCGGGAAAGCCTGCACTGTGTCAGGAAACCCCGCGCTTTCAAGCGCGGGTTGTTTAGAGGGACTAAAAAAAGGGAGGCATTAAAAATGCGCGTTTTCAACAACATCACCGGTCTGATCGGACACACGCCGCTTGTGGAAATCAACCGCTTCACCGAAAAACTCGGTCTAAAGGCACGAATTCTCGTCAAGCTCGAACTCTTTAACCCTGCCGGCAGCGTCAAGGACCGTATTGCGCTTTCGATGATCGAAGATGCCGAGAAAAAAGGACTTCTCAAACCCGGCAGCGTCATCATTGAACCCACAAGCGGCAACACCGGCATCGGTCTGGCAAGCATTGCCGCGAGCAAAGGTTACCGTGCCGTTTTTACGATGCCTGAAACCATGAGCGCGGAACGTCGCAAACTGCTGCAGGCCTACGGCGCTGAAATCGTTCTCACCGAAGGTGCCAAGGGCATGAAAGGCGCCATTGCCAAGGCGGAAGAGCTGGCGCGTCAGACCCCGGGGAGCTTTATTCCGGGCCAGTTCGTCAACCCCGCCAACCCCGAAGCGCACGTGCGCACAACAGGCCCCGAAATCTGGGACGACACCGACGGTAAAGTCGACATCTTTGTGGCCGGTGTCGGTACCGGCGGCACCGTGACCGGCACGGGCCGCTATCTGAAGTCCAAAAATCCGGCCGTCCGCGTGGTGGCTGTTGAACCGGCCGCCTCACCCGTGCTCACGCAGGGCAAGGCCGGCCCGCACGCCATTCAGGGGATCGGCGCCGGGTTCGTGCCGGAAGTGCTTGACACCAAGATCTACGATGAGGTGATTGACGTCACCAACGAAGACGCTCTTGCCACCGGCCGGGAAATCGCGCGCAAGGAAGGCTTCCTTGTGGGTATCAGCTCCGGCGCTGCGCTTTTTGCCGCCGTTGAGCTCGCACGCCGCCCTGAAAATGCCGGCAAACTCATTGTGGCCCTGCTGCCCGATAACGGTGACCGTTATCTTTCCACGAAACTCTTTGAGTAATCAGTGACGCAAACCGCTTTGTCTGCGCCGCGCTTTCACAGACGGAGCAGACAAAACCAAGGGTTATCACCTAATTTTCATGTGCTCTGCAATGCTGATTTACGGGTAACTTATAAGGATCATCGGAAATTGCGCCCGAAGCCGCGCAGCTTTTTTGTCTGTGCCGGTTTCGCTCACTGTTCATCGAAAGTTCGTAAATGACCAATTCTGTAAATTCTGACGCACGCCTGGAACAACTGAAGAAATGCAGCACGCTGAGTGAATTCGTGCCGTTGCGGGCTAAAACCCATCCGGACATGATCGCCCTGCGGCAGTACGACCGCGCAAAAAGCGCCTGGACTGAAGTGAGCTACAAAGAACTCCAGGACCGCATTACGGCATGGCGCAGAAGTTTTTCATCCCTTGAACTGAACAGAGGCGCGCGCGTTGCCATCCTTCTGAATAATTCAGTCGATGCGGTTTTATCCGACCAGGCCGTGATGGCCGATGCGCTCATCCCCGTGCCGCTGCACGCAATTGATACGCCTGCGTCGTCAGCCTACATCATCGCCGACAGCGGTGCCTCCTGCTTTGTCACCAACAAGCTCGAGCGCTGGAATCTGATCAAATCCGCCGGCATTGAAATGCCCGGGCTCAAATTCGTGGTGCTCACGGAAGAGACGCTGGAACCCCGCAGCATTGACGGCGTTGAAATCTCCGGCCTTGCCGCCTGGCTCAAACGCGGTGAGTCCGTCAGAGACCTTCCCCGGTCGCCGCAAGCCGAAGAGCTTGCAGCCATTGTCTACACCTCCGGCACCACGGGCAAACCCAAGGGCGTGATGCTGACGCATCACAACATTGTGACCAACGTCATTGCCACACTTGATCACATCAAGCCGATGCCTCCGGCCGGATTCAAGTTTCTTTCTTTCCTGCCGCTGTCACACACGTTTGAAAGAACCTGCGGTTATTACCTTGCGCTCGGCATGGCCTGTACGGTGACCTACAACCGTTCGATCATGCTTTTAAGCGAAGATCTCAAGATCGTTAAGCCCGATGTACTGATCTCCGTACCCCGCATTTACGAACGCATCTATGCCCGCATCAACGACAAGCTTTCGAAAGCGCCCTCCTATGCGCGCTGGCTTTTCAACACCGCTGTTGCCGTAGGCTGGCGCCGCTTCTGCCGTGCCAACAAAATGAAGCCCGAGGCAAGCGCCTGGTCATTTCTTGACCCGGTGACCGGTCCTCTTCTGGACAAACTGGTTTCAGCAAAAATCCGCGAACAGTTCGGCGGCAACCTCAAAATTGCCATCTCCGGCGGTGCGTCCATCAGCCACAAAGTTGCCCGGACATTCTGCGCGCTGGGTCTTGCGCCGATTCAAGGCTACGGGATGACTGAAGCCTCCCCCATCATTGCAGGCAACAGCCTGACACTTAACCAGCCCGATACGGTGGGCATTCCCATCGGGACGGAAATCCGCCTTGCCGAGCAGACCCGTGAAATTCAGGTCCGGGGACCTTCCGTCATGAAGGGTTACTGGAACCGCCCGGAAGACACGGCCCGCACCTTTACCGAGGACGGGTGGCTCAAGACCGGCGATATCGGTGAGTACAACGAGACGGGATTGCTCCGTATCCGCGGCCGCATCAAGGAAATCATCGTCACCAGTACCGGCGAAAAGATTCCTCCTGTGGATCTGGAACTTGCGATTGAAACGGATCCGATTTTTGCTCAGACCTATGTGGTGGGTGATGACCGGCCGTTTATCAGCCTTGTGACGGTTCTTAACCCCGACGAGTGGAAGAAACTCGCGGCAACTCTGAACCTCAATCCCGAGGATCCGGAATCCCTGAAAACAACGGCTGTGCGAAACGCACTGCTGCGCCGCGCAAAAGCCGCCGCAAGTGACTTCCCGCACTATGCTCTGCCGCGAAACGTCACGGCTGAGCTTGAGCCCTGGACCATTGAAAACGGGCTGCTTACGCCGACTCTGAAATTAAAGCGCGCACCGCTTCACAAGAAGTTTGCCGAACAGATTGAAGCGATGTACGCATCCCACAAATAATCAGGCAGGCTTAACAAAATCCGCTGTACCGAAAGACTCAAATAAGGGTGCCTCATTACAATGGCACCCTCGTTTTTTCCGTAATGTCCGGACTGTAACCGCAGACCCGGCACTTTTCCGGACCACTGACCGTTGCTTTTTTAATTCAGAACCATGACAGAGAGCACTTACCGCCCCGTCGGCAAACTGATGCCTGACTGGATGATCAACTGTACTGAACGCATCATGCAGTACTACATTGACCGCTATCTCAACTGTGACCCTGTCATTCTGGACCGGCCGCCTGCTCCGCAGGAGGGACACCAGTATCTGCTCTACGCGCACATTCCGTTCTGTAAGACGCTGTGCACCTACTGCACCTTCCACCGCTTCCTTTTCAAGGAACCCAAGGCCCGTGAATACTTTGTGAATCTGCGCAAAGAGATGGACTACGTGAAAGCCCTGGGCTACGACTTTCAGAGCATGTATATCGGCGGCGGCACGACAACGATCATTGAAGACGAGCTCATCAAAACAATTGAGCACGCCCGCACGCTTTTCCCGGGAATCAAAGAAATTTCCTGCGAAACAGACCCGGCGCAGATTGCCACGCCCACTTTCCGGCGGCTTAAAGGCTATGTGGACCGCATGAGTATCGGGGTGCAGAGTTTTGACGACTCGATCCTCAAGCTCACGGACCGCTACGACAAGTTCGGTTCGGGCGCACAGATTTACGAGCGCCTCGGCGAAGCCCTGGAACTGTTTCCGACCACCAACGTCGACATGATGTTCGGTTTCCGCGGTCAGAGCCTGGAGATGCTGCAGCGTGACATGGATCTGCTCGTCAAACTCAATCCCCGCCAGATCACAACGTACCCGCTGATGGTGACCTCTCAGACCCGAAAGAGCGTCAAAGGCACCATCGCCGCGCCCGGCAACGAACTTGCCGAACAGTACCGCATCATCATGAATACGCTCGGGGGCAACTACCGGCAGCTCACGAGTTGGACCTTCGGCCGCACCCACGACGAGGGCTTTGATGAGTACGTGGTGGATCACGATGAGTATCTCGGCGTCGGCTCCGGCGCCTTTTCCTTCCTCGGCTCCAACCTCTACGTAAACACCTTCAGTCTGCGCCGCTACGGGGAGCGCATTGCCAAGGGGCAGACCGGAGTGGAGCGTCAGCGCTACTTCAACAAGCACGCCGTTTTACAGTACCGCCTGATGCTCGGCATCTTCTCGGCACGTCTGTCACGGCGTTACTTCCGGGAAGTGCACGGCGTCAACCTCGACCGGACGCTCTTTAAGGAAATGGCAGGCCTTAAACTGATCGGCGCCATTAAGGACGACCCCAACGACCCCGACAACATCATCGTGACCGAGCGCGGCAAATTCCTGGGTCTGGTGATGATGAAGGCGTTTTACTCCGGCATGGACAACGTCCGCGCTGAACTGAGAAAACCGCTCAAGGAAATCGACATGTAAGGCTGACGGGAAATCCCGTCAAATTGTCAGCACACAGGGGCTTTTTTGACAGAAGGCAACTTTTTGTCAAAAAGGCCCCTGTTTTTTCCGTGCATTTTCACCCGAGTACCTCCGAGTACTCCTTTAGAACTAGCAACAAGTACCTGCATTACCTTAAAATTACCTTGCGTTTAAAAGGAAATATATCCTGCTGATAGAGAATTGAATGCAGCTGTGCCCAGGTACGGAGCGTGGGGCACGGCTGATTTTGTTCCTTGAACTCAGATAAAGCACACGCAATTTTTGCTTTCGAGCAAGACCCAAAAGTAATCAGGAGACCCGTCAAAATGACAGGAAAAACAATCAAAATCAAGACCTTTGCCCCGCAGCCCGGCTGCCGCGGCGAAAATGGTCCGGATTTTGTCGGTACGCTGCGCAAGGGTGAACTGCGCGGTGTTATCAAGATCAACGAGGATTTGTGCGAAGCCTGCGACACCTGCCGCAAGGTCTGCCCGGTTGACGCCATTGACGGCGGCATCGGTGCCAAGCACAAGATCAATGACCAGAAGTGCCTTTCCTGCGGTCAGTGCCTCATTTCCTGCCCGTTCAATGCCATCGAACAGATGAGCTTCGTGGACGAAGTGGAAAAGATGCTCGCCGATCCGTCTCTCGTTGTTGTGGCGCATCCCTCGCCTGCTGTCCGCGTTTCCATCGCCGAAGAATTCGGCGCCGAAGCCGGCACCCTCTCCACGGACCAGTTCTTCAATGCGCTTGAAAAGCTCGGCTTCCGTACCTACGACGTGAACAACTCTGCCGACCAGACCATCATGGAAGAAGGCACGGAGTTCGTGAAGAAGATCCAGTACTGGGTGCTCGGCAAGCGCGGCCCCGAACTGGAACGCGCCTCGCACCATCCGCTGCCGCACTTCACCTCCTGCTGCCCGGCCTGGGTCCGCGAGATGGAAATCATGGCGGCCGACATGATGCCGCACGTCTCCACCGCCAAGTCCCCGATCGGCATGGGCGGCGTTCTCGCCAAGGTTTGGGGCAGTGAACACCTCTACAAGACCGATCCCCGCAACGTCCGCGTTGTGGCGGTGACCCCCTGCACGGCAAAGATTCAGGAAGCAAGCCGTCCGGAACTGTCCTCTGCCTGGGAGTTCCTGCGTAAGGAAGGCCGCATTCCGACCGATACTCCGCGCTTCCCGGACGTTGATGCCGTCATCACGGCCCGTGAAATTGCGGAACTGTTCCGCCGCAAGGGCATCAATCCGCTGGAAATGCCCAAGGAACGCACCCGCAAGGATCTCGATATCTACACCGGCGCCGGCACGATTTTCGGTTGCTCCGGCGGCGTGATGGAAGCGGCACTGCGTACCGCCTACCGCGCTCTGATCGGCAAGGATCTCGACAACGCCGACATCATCCCGGTGCGCGGTCTCGACAATTCTTACGTTGAAGCCACGATCAAGCTGCCCCTGCCTGAGCTCGGCGGCAAGACCTTTGACCTGCGCGTCTGCGTGGTTAACGGCTCCAACCAGGCTCTCAAACGCGTTCTGGACACTGTGCGTTCCGACCCCAACCGCTGGCACTTCATTGAAGTCATGAACTGCCCGGGCGGCTGCGTCAACGGCGGCGGTCAGCCTGTGCAACCCGTCGGAACCGGCTGGCTCAATCCCCTGTTCCCCCTGTCTGCCAGTGTCTACCCGATTGAAAGGATTTAATGATGTCCCGTACTTTCCAATACACCGAACGTCCCTGCGGCGTTGTTCTCGGCCGTCGCGGCCTCATCAAGGTTGTCGGCGTCTGTGCGGTCGTAGCCGGTGCCACCGGCTGGGGCGTTGTCGAACTGCTTGCCAACCGCAACTGCATTTTGCTGGCCCGTCAGGCCGGCCTTTATAAGGACGACAAACTCTGCCAGAAGCAGCAGCTCACCAGTTCGCACGACAACCCCACGGTCCGCCGCATCTACAAAGACTTCTCGGCTTCTCCGATGGACGACAAAATGTACAGCCTGCTGCACACGCATTTCTCGCAGCGTTCACTGCTGGCACTTCAGCACTAATCAGGAGAATACGTCATGTCTGAAAACAACAATGCCCGCATTCTTCGCTTCCACCTTCCCGACAAGGTGTTCCACTCGATGAATGCCATCCTGTGGTTTGCTCTGGTCATCACCGGCGCCATCGTGTACCTGTGTGATCTGGATGCTTCCACCGGCGAAATGCTGATGACCTGGCATATCGGCCTCGGCATCGCCTTTACGTTCTGCCTGTTCGGCTACATCTTCTTTGCGCCGGACCGCTTTGCCATGATGATGCATGCCTGCATGACATGGGATAAGAACACGATCCTCTGGTTCCGCAACTTCGGCGGTTACCCGCGTCGTTTCTTCCACATTCCGCTCGGACCCGTGGAAGTGCCACCGCAGGGCCGCTACAACGGCGGTCAGAAGGCCTCTTATCTGCTTTTCATGGCTTCTATTTACATTCTGATCGTCACCGGCTGGCTGCTGTGGATCTTCGCTCCGGCCATCGGCAAGGAAATGTTTGTGACGTTCTTCTACGTGCACGTGTGGGGTTCGCTCTTTATCACGCTGCTCGTGGTCTGCGCTCACATTCCGCTTGCCCTGCTGTCGATGTCTCACTTCCTCGGCATCTGGCGTATCGGTGCGGGCGACATCAGCTGGGAAGCTGCTGAACATCATGCGCCGACCTGGCTTGAAAAGGATGTTGTCAGAACGAATATCGAAAAGTAATCTGATTCCGGTCTGATCATCTGAAACGCCCGAAGGACTTCTGCCTTCGGGCGTTTTTCTTATCCGCAGCTTGTGGAAGTTTCTAAAATCCGTGGTGTGACACACAACCGGACTTTCTGCAAATGCCTGCTGAACTTAATATTCCTACACGGCTTGAAACACCCAAGGGACTGCGTATCCATATCGGTCTTTTCGGGCGCCGCAACGCCGGTAAATCCTCCCTGATCAATGCGCTGACGAATCAGCAGATTGCCATTGTCAGTGACGTTCCCGGCACCACCACGGACCCCGTGGAAAAAGCCTGTGAACTCGCCCCCGTCGGTCCTGTTGTTTTCATCGATACCGCCGGTATCGATGACGTCGGTAAGCTCGGACACTTAAGAACCGACCGCACGATGTCGGTTTTAGGCTGGATGGACCTTGCGCTCATTGTCTGCGATGCGGCCGGTATCACAGACTATGAAAAAGAACTTTTCCGGATTGTCACCGCCAACAAAACGCCGGCCATTGTGGTGCTCAACAAAACGGATCTGCATGCGCCGGAAGCGCCGGTCATCAGCACCATCAAGAGTTTTAATCTGCCGTTTGTGAGCGTTTCGGCTTCTGAGCACATCGGCATTGACACATTGCGCTCGGCCATCATCCGCACGATTCAGGAAGAGACGGAGCCGGACCGCCCGATGATGGAAGGGTTAATCAGCCCGGGCGACACCGTTCTCATGGTGACCCCCATCGATACCGGGGCACCCAAGGGCCGGATGATTCTGCCGCAGGTTCAGGCAATCCGCGAAACGCTTGACAGTGACGCCCTCTGCCTCACCGTGCGTGAAAACCGCGTTGCGCAGGCAATCAGTCAGCAGACCGTGCCGCCCAAGTTTGTCATTACCGACAGTCAGGCCGTGGAAAAGGTCTGCGCCGCCACACCGAAAACCATCCCGGTGACAACCTTCTCCATTCAGATGGCTTACTGTAAGTCTGACCTTGTGGAAATGGCTCGCGGCGCCGCCATGATCGGCTTTTTAAAGCCCGGCGACAAAGTCATGATCTGCGAGACCTGCTCGCACCATCCGCAGCCTGATGATATCGGCCGCAAAAAACTGCCCCGGTGGCTTGAAAAAACCGTGGGAGGAAAACTCGACATCGAAGTGGTGGTCGGCAAGGACTTCCCCGCGGATCTCACGCCCTACAAGCTCATTTTGCAATGCGGAGGCTGTGTGGTCACGCGGCGCCATATGCTCTCGCGGGTACGCGCCGCCGTTGCGCAGAACGTCCCCATGACCAACTACGGTGTGGCCATCAGTTATCTGCAGGGTGTTTTGGAAAGAGCGCTTGAGCTGCATCCGGCCGCTTACGCCGCATTCCGGGAAGCGCAGGAAAATCTGAAAACCAAGGGCAGCATCCGCTGACGGTCAACAGAGTCCGGCGACGGCCTGTGCTGTCGCCGGAAACGGCGCGTCAAAGCTGTTGGCCTGAGCCCACTGTCCGATCGGCTCACCTTCGTTATACCCGCAGGCAACAAGGCGCACGGTCATCTTTGCACTGCGTGCCGCAAGCGCATCGTTGCGGGAGTCTCCGACCATCACACAATCCGCGGCAGACGCCCCGAGCGCCGCGGCCGCAGCCAGGAGCATATCGGGTGCCGGTTTCGGCGTATGCCCGTCATCTCCGGCCACAACCACATCAAAAAGCGGAGCAAGGCCCTTGTCTGCCAAAAGCGAGAGCGTCATTGCCCGGCTCTTGTTGGTGACAAGCGCGGTCTTAATGCCTTTGGATCGCAAAGCCCCGAGCGCTTCAGCAACGCCCGGAAACACCCGGGTCTTCCCGTTACCGGTTTTCAGGCACTGCGCAATGTAGTCTTTAACAGCCGCGTCAAACGATGCCCCGGCAAGTCTCACCTGCCGGCAGGCAAACGCCTTTTGCAGCAGTACCCGGACGCCCTTACCCACCATGTCGGAGACTTCTTTTTCCGTAAAAGGCGCCTTACCGAGCGCTGCGAGATAGGCGTTTAAGCTGCAGGTGAGCGTCGGCAGCGAATCCACCAGCGTCCCGTCCAGATCAAACAACACGGCCCTTGTCTGCATCGCACTGCCTCCGGCTAAAACGTGATGCGCATGTCGTACCAGACGGCGCCGCCGTGCACGGAGGCTGAAAGCCCGCAGTTCTTAAATCCGAAGCGCGCGTAGTAGTGAATCAGCGCTTCCTTACAGGTGAGAATCACACCGCGGCGTCCCTCACTGCGAGCCTGTGCAATGATCTGTTCAATAAGCCGCCCGGCAAAACCGCGCCTGCGGTACTGCGGCAGAACATTCAGCCCGAAAATCGCCTGCCAGGCGCCCGAGGGCACATGCAGTGACGCATCGGCAAACATCTCGTCATCAATCACGTCACTGTCGGTGACCATGCCGTCAATAAACCCGACGGGCTTACCCTGGTAAAAGAAAATCCAGAAGTGATCAGCATAAGCGGCAAGTCTTGCGGCAAACTGCTCCCGCGTCGCGGCTTCCGCGGCAGGGAAACACTCGGCCTCAATGGCCGTCACCAAATCAAGGTCCTCAAGCGTTGCCTGACGGATTGTGATGTCGTTGTCCATGAAGTCACTCCCTCTTACTCAAACTTCTGTCCCTGCTCGCGGGTTGTCAGAAACTGCACCTGCGGCCAGTGCTTCTGGGTGGTCATCAGGTTATATACCGAGGTTGCCATGTAGCAGAGATTGCCCTCACAATCCCGGGCCAGCCGTGCCGACTGCTCGTCAATGAAGTCTTTCTTTGTCTGCTCGTCCGGAAACACCAGCCAACGGGCCGTGGACACATCGGTCGCCTCATAAATGGCATCAACCTTGTACTCCGTCTTTAAGCGTTCCGCGACGATTTCAAACTGCAGCTGACCGACGGCACCGAGCATCAGATTGCCGAATTCACCTTCAAAGACCTGAATAGCGCCTTCTTCACCCAGTTCCTTTAAACCCTGATGCAGCTGCTTGCCCTTTAAGGGGTCGCGGGCACGGGCCGAGCGAAAGAGTTCCGGCGCAAAGTAAGGAATTCCGGTAAAGCCGAGTGTTTCCCCTTCGGTGAGCGTGTCACCGATATGCAGCTGCCCGTGGTTGTAAATACCGATGATGTCACCGGCATAGGCCGCATCCATATGCACGCGTTCATTGGCCATAAAGGTGAGCGCATTGGCAATCTTCATCTCACGGTCTTCGCGGATATGGCGCACCTTCATGCCGGGGCTGTAGCAGCCCGAGCAGACACGGAAAAAGGCAATACGGTCGCGGTGGCGCGGATCCATATTGGCCTGAATCTTGAAGACAAAACCTGTGAAGGGCTCTTCCGTGGGCTCAACCCGGCGTACGCCGCCGTCACGGGGCTGGGGCGAAGGCGCCCACTGCACCAGGGCCTGAAGCACATCCTCAACACCGAAGTTATTCACACCGGAACCGAAAAAGACGGGGCTCTGATCACCGGAGAGAAACTTATTGAGGTCAAAGGGGTCGCTTGCGCCCTGAACGAGTTCAATGGACTCTCTGACGTAGGGCATTTCCATCGGAAACAGTGCGTCAAGTCTCGGATTATCGAGCCCCTCAATATTTTCCGATTCCGTTGCCACCTTTTCCGTACCCGGCGCAAAGCGGTGCAGGCGGTTGTGCAGCAGAGAAAAAACGCCCCGGAACGTCTTGCCCATGCCGATGGGCCAGGTAATGGGCACGCACTGCAGCTTTAAAACATCCTCAATTTCACCGAGCAGATCGAGGGGATCGCGGACTTCGCGGTCGAGCTTATTGATGAAGGTGATGATCGGGGTCTTTCTCAGACGGCAGACATTGAGAAGCTTGATGGTCTGCGCTTCCACGCCCTTTGCCGCATCAATTACCATCACAGCGGCATCCACAGCTGTAAGAACACGGTAGGTGTCTTCGGAAAAGTCTTCGTGCCCCGGGGTATCAAGCAAATTAATGATGTGATCCTGATACTCAAACTGCATCACGGAACTGGTGACCGAAATACCGCGCTGCTTTTCCACTTCCATCCAGTCACTCGTGGCATGACGGGCGGCCTTGCGGCCCTTGACGGCACCGGCGAGCTGAATGGCGCCGCCGAAAAGCAGGAGCTTTTCGGTCAGTGTTGTTTTACCAGCGTCAGGGTGCGAAATAATGGCAAACGTACGGCGACGCTTGACCTCGCGGAGAATGGCTTGCTTGGACATCCGTAATGTATTCCGGTGAAAAATTCTCAGGCCGTCCCGTAAAAAAACATAAAGCGCTTCGACTCACATATTCCCGGACCGGGAAATGAGGTTAAGAACTCTGAACGTACGGGGAAAACGGCAGGCGGCGTATTTTCCCGCATTTTGGCTGTCCGTGCCAAACAAAAAGCGGTCTGATGCGGCAGTTTTCCTTTTTCTTTCACCTACAATTCCGAAAACCGTTCGAACGGTTCGGACCGGTCGAAAAAACAAAAGAACAATTCTCGGATAATCAAAGGGGCATCATGAGTTACTTCCCGCAGTGGCGCTTAAAAACAGACGGCATCATCGGACCCGATGAAAGACTTCCCTCCGGCCAGATGGTCGCTTTGGGTATTCAGCACGTCGTGGCAATGTTCGGTTCCACCATCCTGGCTCCGCTGCTGATGGGGTTTGACCCGAACGTGGCCGTCCTCATGAGCGGTATCGGCACGATTCTCTTCTTTCTGATCGTAGGCGGCCACGTCCCGAGTTACCTCGGTTCCTCCTTTGCCTTTATCGGCGTCGTGATCGCCGCAACGGGTTACGTTGCCGGAAGCGGCGCCAACGCCAATATTCCGCTGGCTTTGGGCGGCATCATTACCTGCGGCATCATCTATGCCGTTGTGGGCCTGATCGTCATGTGGACGGGCGTCGCCTGGATTGAAAAGCTCATGCCTCCGGTTGTGACGGGTGCCGTTGTGGCGGTCATCGGTCTGAACCTGGCTCCCACAGCCGTGCGCAGCGTGGGAGGCACGGACTTTGACCACTGGATGGCGCTTCTCACGGTGCTCTGCGTGGGCGGCGTTGCCGTCTATACGAGGGGCCTGCTGCAAAAGCTCCTCATTCTGGCCGGCCTTGTGCTCGCCTACTTCATCTACATGATCCTTTCCAACGGCCTGGGCCTTGGCAAACCCATTGATTTCAGCATCATTGCCAACGCTGCCTGGATCGGTCTGCCGCAGTTTCACGCTCCGGTCTTCTCGGTGGACGCCATGTTTCTGATTGCTCCGGTCGTGATCATTCTGATTGCCGAGAACCTCGGCCACGTCAAAGCCGTCACGGCAATGACCGGCAAAAACCTCGATCCGTACATGGGCCGTGCCTTTCTCGGTGACGGCCTTGCAACGATCCTCGCTGGCAGTGTGGGCGGCACGGGTGTGACGACTTACGGTGAAAACATCGGTGTTATGGCCGCAAACCGCGTTTATTCCACGCTGCTTTTTGTGATTGCCGCATGCTTTGCCATCCTGCTGGGTTTCTCCCCCAAGTTCGGCGCCGTCATTCAGACGATTCCGCAGCCGATTCTGGGCGGCACTTCCATCGTGGTCTTCGGTCTGATTGCCATTGCAGGTGCCCGTATCTGGGTTGTCAACCAGGTCGATTTCGGCGACAACCGCAACCTCATTGTGGCAGCCGTGACGCTCATTCTGGGCGGCGGTGACTTTTCGCTCAACCTCTTCGGCTTTACCTTCGGCGGTATCGGTACGGCAACGTTCGGTGCCATCATTCTTAATGCCGTAATGAGCCGGTCACGCCGGTAGTTTTTCTTTACGGGCAGGAAGCTGCGGCTGCCTGCCCTTTACGTTTACTGCAGTAGCTTTTTATGTTTTCCCAGTCTTTGTGGGCCCTCGCTGCAGCCGCGCTCTTTTCCCTGATGGCGACCTTCATCAAAATGAGCGCAGGACACTTCGGCACGTTTGAGCTGGTGTTTTACCGGTCGCTTTTCGGCGTGTTTTTTATTGCGTCCTACGTCTGGATGCACGGCCTCACCTTAAAAACCGTGCATGTCTTCGGACACATCAAACGCTCGGTACTGGGAACGCTTTCGGTGGCGGTCTGGTTCTTTTCGCTCGGCCTTTTACCGTTAAGCACCAACATCACGCTGACCTACACAACACCGCTATTCATGGCGGTAAATATCATCGTGCTCGCTTTTTTACGGCACAAAAAGGCACCCTGGACATTGTCGGTTGCGATTGTTGCGGGTTTTATGGGGGTTCTCATCACGCTGCAGCCGAGTTTCGGCAAGGAAACGCTTCTGCCGGGACTGCTCTGCCTTTCCGTTGCGCTTATTGACCTTGTCACCTACTGGCAGATCAAAGAGCTCGGAGAGATGCACGAACCCTCCTGGCGCATCGTTTTTTATTTCACAGTGTTCGGTACCGTCTTCGGCCTGATCGGCACGCTGCTGACAACCGGGTTTCATGCCATTACGACGGAGTCGGGGCTACTGCTTGCCGGCATCGGCGTCTGCGCCACACTTGCGCAGCTTTGCACAACGCGCTCTTATGCCTCAGGCAATATGCTTCTTTCATCCTGCCTGGGCTTTTCCTCCATCCCGTTTTCAGCGGTATTAAGCTGCCTCTTTTTCTCGGATTCGATTTCACTGACGATGGCCTGCGGCATGAGCCTCATTGTGGCGGCCGGCATCCTGGCCACGGTTTCCGTCAAGCGTCGGGAAGCTCAGGAAAAACGGGAAAAAGAAAACGCCGCCTCAGCGCAGAGCCGATGAGCATCTCTGCGCCGAAACGGCGTCATGCCGGAGACCGGAAATAAACCCGGCCTCATTTTTCAGGCTGTCAGGAGCGTCTGGGCAGCAGCGGCTCCGTGAGACCGGCAACACCGGTGAGAACGAGCGACATCAGCAGCGCAAGCTGCGGACCCTGCCATCCGTCCTTCGGGTCATACCATTCCTTCACGTTATGGTTGTTGCCTTCAGCGCCGCCCCCGCCGATCGTGGTGGCGGGAACACCGCAGTTAATGGCGATATTATGATCCGTGGAGGCCGCGTCATAGCGCTTGAGTTCAAGGCCGAGTTCCTGCATGGCCGCCCGCGCTGCCTGCAGCACGGGCGAATCATCGGACTGCTGGCCGCCGGGACGGTGTCCGATCGGCTCAAGACGCAGCTTCACCGCCTTCTCGCCTTCGGCGTTCCAGCGTGCATTTTCTTCCTTGCAGGCCTGTTCAAAAAGCGGCAGGATCTTCGCTTCAAGTTCATCGAGTTCCTTGCTGCCGGCGCTGCGCATATCAAGTTCCATCTCGCAGTGCGCCGCAATGGAATTCACCGTGGTGCCGCCCGCGATGGTGCCGCAGGTAAAGGTCGATCTCGGATCGGGGCAGGGCTGCACATCGGCCACCTTGGCAATGGCCCGACCCATGGCATGAATCGCTGAGGGCGTACCGAAATCCTTCCAGGAGTGTCCGCCCGGGCCGTCAAAGTGAATACGGTAGCGCTTGGAACCGGTGGCTGCGCAGAGCAGACGCCCCACGTCCACACCGTCAACGGAAATAAAGCCGTCGATTCTGATGCCGGACTTGTGGAAAAGGAACTTGGAACCTCTCAGATCCCCGTTGCCTTCTTCACCGACCGTACAGGTGAAATAGATGTCGCCGACGGTCTCAATTTTCTTTTCCTGCAGGGTGCGCAGCACCTGAAGAATGACCGCAAGACCGCGGGCATCGTCGCTGATGCCGGGGGCATGGCAGACACCGTTTTCGTCGATACGGACCTTGACGTCGGTGCCGGCCGGGAAAACCGTATCCTGGTGCGCTGCAAGCACCAGATGCGGGCCTTCGCCCTTTAAGGTGCCGCGGCGGATGCCGATGACATTGCCTTCACTGTCCATGGACACTTCGGTAAGGCCCAGCTCCTTCAGGCGGCGCATCAGATCCTGACCGCGAACAGTCTCATGAAAGGGGGGCGACTCAATCTCGGTGAGTGCAATCTGGTCCTTCAGGGTCAGATCGGCATCGCGCTTTACTGCCTCCAGACAGTCGGCAATACGCTGATCCGCCTTCAGCTTGGCGGCCGCTGCCGCCACATCCGCATGCACTGCGGCGAGTTCGGAAGGTTTTGTCATACGTCATTCTCCAAAAATAACTCACCGCATGATACTACACACTATTACCTAAGCCGGCAGAATCAGTGTTTCAGTTTCAGACCGGCAAAAGCCGCAGCCATGGCGCCTGCCGGCATCTTCGCAGGAAGCTTGATGTGAAGCTCATGTTTGGCGGCCGGCTTGTGGTGTTTCACCGGTGCGCCCTTACCGGTTTTCATGCTGAGGGCAATACGCTTTCTTACCGTATCCACATCAAGCACGCGCACATGCACAATGTCACCCACCTTCACCACATCCCGGGGGTCTTTCACGAAGCGGTCGGCAAGCTCCGAAACATGCACCAGGCCGTCCTGATGCACACCGATGTCAACAAAGGCTCCGAAAGCCGCCACGTTCGTGACGACGCCCTCAAGCTGCATGCCCGGGGTGAGATCCTTAAGTTCGTGCACACCTTCGGCAAACTTGGCCGTTTTAAATTCAGGACGCGGATCGCGCCCCGGCTTTTCCAGTTCGACAATGATGTCGGTCACTGTCGGAAGCCCAAAACGGTCATCCGTGAAGTCTGCGGCATTAAGACCGTGAAGCACTTTCGTGTTGCCGATCAGAGAAGTCACGGAAAGTCCCGTCTTTTCAACGATTTTTTCAACCACAGGATACGATTCGGGGTGTACGGCCGAGGCGTCCAGCGGATTTGTCCCGCCCGGAATTCTCAGAAAGCCCGCGGCCTGCTCAAACGTCTTGGCGCCGAGCCTTGGCACGTTCATCAGCGACTGACGGTCGGCAAAAGCGCCGTTGGCGTCACGGTAGGCAACAATGGCTTTGGCTTGCGAGGCGCTCAATCCGGCAACACGCCCCAAAAGAGCGGCTGACGCAGTGTTGACGTCAACCCCGACGGCATTGACGCAGTCTTCGACCACCGCGTCAAGCTTGCGTGCAAGTTCCGTCTGATTCACGTCGTGTTGATACTGCCCCACGCCGATTGCCTTGGGATCGATCTTCACCAGTTCGGCCAAGGGATCCTGCAGGCGCCGGGCAATGGAAACGGCACCGCGGTAACTGACATCGAGTTCCGGCAGTTCCGCCGCCGCTTCGGCAGAAGCCGAATAAACGGAGGCCCCGGCTTCGCTGACCACTACCTTTGTGAGCCCGAGCTCGGGATAGTGAGCCAAAAAGTCCCCGGCCAGTTTGTCGGTTTCGCGGCTTGCTGTGCCGTTACCGATGGAAATGAGTTTGCTGCCGTGATGCTTTGCGTAAAGCGCGAGCATCTTGATGGACTTATCCCACTCACGGCGCGGCTCATGCGGAAACATCACACCGGTTTCCAGCACGGCGCCCGTTTCAGAAATCACGGCCACTTTCACACCGGTACGGATACCGGGATCAAGACCAATCACGCCCTTGTGCCCCGCGGGTGCGGCAAGCAGCAGATCCTTGAGGTTTGTGCCGAAAACGCTGATCGCTTTTTCCTGAGCTTCATCCCGAAGCCGCGAAAAAAGCTCTGTTTCCAGGGTTGTAAGGCACTTCACGCGCCACGTCCAGCGGATCACGGACGCAATCCACTGATCTGCCGCACGCCCCTCGTCATGCCAGCCGAGAAAATCCGCAATCAATTTCTGACAGGGATGTACCGGCAGCGCTTCCTCTTCTTCCGTCAGAAGCATCTTGAGCGTGAGACCCCCCTCCTGACGGCCTCGGAAAAGGGCCAGGGCACGGTGGGAAGCAACCTCATTTAAGGCTTCGCTGTAATCAAAATAATCACGGAAATTGGCCGCTTCGGGCGTCGCTTTCTTTGCTTCATCGACCGAAGAAACAATAAAGGCATGCTTCCAGAGCCAGGCCCGCAGCATCTCAAGCATGTCGGCGTTTTCCGCAAAACGCTCGGCCAGAATATCGCGCGCACCGTCAAGCGCCGCCTTGGTGTCGGCCACACCTTTATCGGCCGAAACAAAGGCCTGCGCTTCGGCCTGAGGATCAAGTCCGGGGTTCTTCCAGAGCTTATCGGCAAGCGGCTCAAGGCCGGCCGCGACGGCAGCCTGCGCACGCGTCTTACGCTTGGGCTTGTAGGGGAGGTAAAGGTCTTCTAGACGCTGCTTGGTGTCGGCTGCCTCAAAGGCCTGCCGCAGTTCTTCCGTCATCTTGCCCTGCTCCTCAACCGAAGCAATCACGGCGGCACGGCGCTCTTCAAGCTCACGTCCGTAAATGAGAAGTTCCTGCAGGTTTCTGAGCTGTGTATCATCAAGTCCGCCCGTGACTTCCTTACGGTAACGGGCGATAAACGGAACCGTTGCACCTTCATCGAGCAACGCCACCGCAGCGCTTACCTGCGCCGTGCGGGCCCCGATCGTTTCGGCAATATGACGGGTAATGCGGGCCTGAGCCGCCAAATCAATTTCTGTCATGCTGAATAAAAAACAAAACTAAAAACCTGCGTCGTGCGCAACGGCAGAGGCAAGTGCCTGGTCTTTTGCAACCCATGCCTTCTTCCGCAGCACTTCCTCATATTCCGGATATTTTTGTCCGGGTTCTCCTTCATAGGAGAACCTCAGCAGAAAAACACCCTCTCTTTCAATCAGACGCACTGTCAGACGGGAGGCCGGTAGCGCCTGCTGACGGCTTACGTCAAAGATGACGGCGTCCTGCGTCACGGTCACCCGATCCTCAAAACTGACTTTCCCGGCCTGCAGCGACCGGTGAAAGACGATTTTTTCCGGTTCAGAGCTGTCCTGCGTCAGAGCATTCATCTGAAGCCCTTCGGCGTGCATCTCGGGGTTTTTCACAAAACGGACAAGCCCGTCAATCACACGTGAACGCAGTGCCTCAGAAGCTCCGGCATCCGCGCAGACCACGCTGCCCAAAAGGACTTCATGCTCAAAAACAGGCTGCAGATCCTCTGTCATAAAAACACTCACTTCCTACAGCGAAAAAGAGGCATTTCTGCGGCTGCCGCGCAGACGCACTTCGAGCCACTGACTGTAGCGGCTCATCACAAAGCTCGCGGAAAAATAAATAGCGGCAATGAAAATGTAGCCTTCCCGGAAGAAATCCCGCCACTGAGCGTCGCCGAGCGCAAGCGCAAGGCTGCCCGTGAGATCAAACATGGAAACCACGGTCACAAGCGACGTATCCATAAAGGTTGAAAGCAGCGAATTCACAAAGGCCGGAATCACCGCGGCAAGCGCCTGCGGAAG
Organism: Duodenibacillus massiliensis; assembly: GCF_928721995.1. NCBI lineage: Bacteria > Pseudomonadati > Pseudomonadota > Betaproteobacteria > Burkholderiales > Sutterellaceae > Duodenibacillus > Duodenibacillus massiliensis. The sequence goes on along the minus strand of NZ_OV788642.1, from coordinate 1,484,619 downwards.
GATCACATAAAGCTGACTCTGCCAGGCTTTAAGCCCGAGCGAATCCGCGGCCAGAAACTGCCCCTTGGGAATGGTCTGCAGGCCACCTCTGACGGTCTCAGCCATATAAGCAGCCTGAAAAAGAATAATGCCCCAGGCCACGCGCCAGAACGGATCAATGCGTACGTCAGAGGGCAGAAGCAGCGGAAACACGAAACTAGCCACAAAAAGGACTGTGATGAGGGGCACCCCGCGGACGATCTCAATGTAACCTGCCGAAACCATTCTCACGAGCGGCAGAGAGCTGCGCCTTCCCAAAGCCAGCACAATGCCGATGGGCACCGACACCGTCATTCCGAGAAGCGTGAGAATGACCGTCAGAGGCAGACCGCCCCAGCTGTCGCTGTCAGCGGGTTTAAGCCCGAAAACGCCGCCCGCCATCAGGGTGAAAAACGCCGCCATGACAACAACCCATCCGGCAATGAGCCACTTCACATACGGTTTTTTCCATGTGACGGGCCACGCCGTCACAACGAGCATGACAAGGATCAGAAGTGTTGCCAGTGCCGGGCGCCACTGCTCATCGTAGTTGTAGCGGCCAAACAGAATCAGCCGCCACTTTTCAGTGATAAAGCCCCAGCAGGCCCCGCCCGCTTCATAGCAGGCCTTGGCATCGGCCCGGAAAACAGCGTCAACAATGCCCCAGCGGACGAGATACACAAAAACCACCGCCAGGAAAAAACCGGCGACGATGGTGACGCCCGTGGCCGTTTTCGAATAGAAAAACCGGTTTTTGATCCGGTCGGTGAGGGTCGGCCGAAAGTCAGGGCTTAAGGTCTGAGTGCTGTCAAACATGTCTGCCGCTCCTAACGTGAGACGCCGACAACGCGGGCGTTTAAAGCATTCATCAGCACACTGATCACAAGGTTGATGCACAGATACACCGCCATGATGATGACGATGATTTCAAGCGCCTGTCCGGTAATATTGATGGAAGAATTACCCACCGCCACAAGATCGGGATAGCCGATCACCACCGCCAGCGACGAGTTCTTCGTGAGATTCATGTACTGGCTTGCCAGGGGCGGCAGTGCCAGACGCATGGACTGCGGGAAGATGACATAACTCACCACCTGCATTTTGCTCATGCCGAGCGCCCTGCCCGCATTCCACTGTCCGACGGGCACCGCCAGAATGCCGGCACGGACAATTTCGGCAATCGCGGCCGACGTAAAGAGCGTGAGCCCGAGCCAGAGCGCGAGAAATTCAGGGGACAAAGCCGCACCGCCTTCAATGGCAAAGCCGTTGATCACGGGCTTACTCCAGCCGCCCACAAAGCCGAAAAGAACCCATATGACAATGCCCATCAGCACAGCCGCACCGAGCCCAGCCAAATTCGCCGCAAGATCGGTCATCGTCTGCCGGCAGTAAAGGCGAACCAGAAATAGCGTCAGCAGAGCCGCCACCAAAGCTGCCAAAAGCGAAAGCATTTCCTGATTGGGAACGGCCACCTGAAGCCCGGCCTTGGACAAAAGGGCCCAAGATCCGGCGTGCAGCGCTTCGGTGCTCATCGGCAGCAGTTCGGTAATGAGCAGGTAAATGGCAAAAAGCTGAATGATGAGGGGAATATTGCGGTAAAACTCAACATGCGCGGTACCGAGCATGCGGATCACGGGATGGGCCGTAAGCCGCATCAGACCGACAACAACCCCCAGAACCGTCGCGGAAATCACTGCGAAAAAGGACACTCTCAGAGTGTTGAGCAAACCGATGAAAAACGCCCGCGCAACGGAGTCAGACGACGCAAAAGGCAACACTGCCTCGCCGATTTCAAAACCGGCGGCATTTTTCAGAAACTCAAAGCCGCTGCGGATATTGCGCTGCTCGAGATTGTCGGCCACGTTACCGGCAAGCCACCAGACAACAGCCGCCACGATCACAAGCACCAAAAGCTGCAGACTCCGGTTTTTTCGTTTTTCGTGCGCAGCTCTTTTTCTGTAGGCCTCATCACCGATTGTCTGTAGCTCATCTGTCTGCATCTGCTGATCCGTCTGAGAACGCCGGCTGCCGGTACTGCGGCAGCTCCTGAAAAATGAGGATTATAAAAAAGCGCCTCCGTGCGCCATACGCAAAAGCGGGCACACCTTAAAAAAAAGATGCCCCGCCTTTTTACTGCGGCAAGCGTACAAACCCGTGCCGCAGTCAGAAGCTCAAACAATGCTTACCGGATCGGAGGCGCGTACAGAATACCGCCGTTGGTCCAAAGGTTGTTCAAACCGCGGGGCAGGTTCAGAGGCGTCTGCGGTCCGAAATTCTTCGTCCAGCTTTCTCCGTAGTTTCCGACCTGTTTGATGATGCGGTAGGACCAGTCCTTGTCAAGGCCGAGAAGCTTGCCGGTATCGTCACCGGTGCCGGTCAGACGCATCACCTGGGGCACCTTGCTTGTCTTGCGCTTTTCATCGACGTTGGCAGAGGTAAGACCGTTTTCCTCAGCTTCCACCATCGTGTAGAAAGACCAACGCACAATCTGGAACCACTCATCATCGCCGCGGCGCACGGAGGGCCCGAGCGGCTCCTTGGAAATCGTCTCCGGAAGGATCACGAAGTCACCCGGATTGCGGGCACGCGTACGGGCGCCCGCAAGGTCACTCATGTCCGTCGTATAAACCTGGCAGCGGCCGGACAGAAACGCGCTTTGCGTGGCTTCCGTCGTATCAAACATCACCGGCTTAAACTTCATGCGGTTGGCGGCAAAGTAGTCAGCCAAAGCCTGCACGGAACTCGTGCCGGCCTGCAGACACACCGTAGCGCCGTTTAACTGCTTGGCGCTTTTCACGCCCAGCTTTTTCGGGACCATAAAGCCCTGACCGTCGTAGTAATTGATGGCGGCAAAAACGGCACCCATGCTCGCATCACGCGTCAGCGTCCAGGTCGTGTTGCGCGCGAGCATGTCAACTTCACCGGACTGCAGGGCCGTAAAGCGCTGCGGAGACGACAAAGGCACGGCCTTTACTTTGGAAGCATCCCCCAGAACCGCAGCCGCCACCGCACGGCACGTATCGACATCAAGACCGCTCCAGTTGCCGCGGCTGTCCACACTGGAAAAACCGGGAGCAGCGGTGTTGACACCGCAAATCACCTGGCCTCGGGCGCGGACCGCGTCCAAAACGGGGCCAGCCTGCACTGACAGTGCGGCACCGGCCAAGGCAACAGCCAAACAAACAGACTTAACCTGCATTGTTCATCTCCATAAATCCTGCCCGCGGCAGGCATTGTCCCGCCCGCATTGAGCGCAAAAAACACAACTGGATCCGCCGGAGTAAGTCTCCGGCAAATCAGACGGTTTCTGAGTTTAACAACCGCTGCCCGTCCGGGATATTTTTATAACTTTTTGTGTGCGGTCGTATTGGCCTGCGTCAACACGACTGAGTACTTATCCGTTGAGGACCGGGTGTCAGACGGCCGTTTTTCAGCTTTTTGCCGCCGTTTTTCTGCGCGTGGTTTTTCCTGCAGTTTTGCCTGCGGCTTTTCCGGCCGCCGGGCGCTCCTCAAACTCAAACCCGATCTTGCCGGTCTTTTTATCGAGCACCAGATAGGCCTTGAACTTACGGTGGCTGCGGTTGGAGACAAAGCCCGTCAGAAGGCTTGATTTTCCTTCCGTCAGGATCTTTTCGAGCTCTGCGGGCTCCAACGGCTGCTGCAGAATCACACGCCCGCAGCGGAAGTCACAGGTCTTGGCGCCGAGTGTGTTTTCACAGAAGTAAGAGGCAGCACCCGCGCGCACGCGACCTCCGCACTTGGGACAGACCCCCACGACCGGCAGCTCGGACACATCCGTGCCGTCGTCTTCTTTTTCACGGTCGCCGAAGTCAAACTCAAGCGCGTTGTCGGCATTAAGGCGCAGCAGGGCGGAAAAGGGCCGCCCCATCTTGCTGATAAAACCGTTTAAAGGTCCGATCTGACGCTTTTCAAGCAGCTCCTCAACTTCAGCCGGCTCGAATGTACGTCCGGCCGGGTGCTTGCTGATATGGAAATCGCAGTCCGGATTCGTGCAGGCAAAGCCGCGGTAGTTTTCCACCACGGCACCGCCGCACTTCGGACACGGATGCTTGATGTGCACGGGATGCTCGACCGGCACATCGTCCCCCTTGTACTGTTTGGCCGAATCCACAATGCCCGTGGTCATCCGGCGGATTTCATTCATGAACTCTTCGCGCGAGAGACGGCCCTTTTCAATCTGCGAGAGCTTGTACTCCCACTCACCGGTGAGTTTCGGATCCGAAAGCGCGGAAATTCCCAGGCCCTTTAAAAGCGAAAAGAGCTGCTGGGCCTTGGCGGTGGGCCGCAGTTCACGGCCTTCGCGCAGCATGTAGTTCTGATCAATCAGGTTTTCAATGATGGCAGCCCGCGTGGCCGGCGTACCGAGCCCTTTTTCAGCCATGGCGTCACGCAGTTCACCCTCGGAGACAAGTTTTCCTGCGCCTTCCATTGCGGACAAAAGCGTTGCTTCGGTATAGCGGGCCGGAGGTTTCGTCTGAAACGCGTCCGACTGAATATGGTCCGTCAGAACCTCCGCGGCGCCCTGCAGCGCGGCGAGGTCTTCCCCTCCCCCGGCCTTGCCGTAAATCTCAAGCCAGCCGGCTTTGACGAGAACTTTACCTTCGGTCTTAAAGCTGTCCTCACCCACCTTTGTGATGCGGGTTGTGACGTCATACTCGGCAGCCGGATAAAACACCGCCATGAAACGGCGGACAACAAGGTCATAGACCTTCTGTTCAGCTTCCGTGAGCGCCGAAGCCGGCGGCTGCAGGGTCGGAATAATGGCAAAGTGATCGCTGATTTTTGAATTATCAAAAATACGGCGGGAGGGCTTCACCCAGTTATTCTGCAAAATGCCCTGAGCGTAAGGCGCAAAAGCCGGTGAGTGCGCCACGACCGCAAGCGTGTCGCGCACCGTGCCGAGATAGTCCTCCGGCAATGCCCGGCTGTCGGTTCTCGGGTAGGTAAGTGCCTTGTGCTTTTCGTAAAGCGCCTGGGCAATAGAAAGCGTGGTCTTTGCGGAAAATCCGAACTTATTGTTGGCTTCACGCTGCAGACTTGTGAGGTCAAAAAGCTGTGGAGAAAGCTGCTTTGTGCGCTTACTGGACTCCGTTACCGTCCCCTTTTTCCCGCGGCAGCGTGCCACAACAGCCTCAGCCGCATCCCGGGAAAAAAGACGCTCGGCCTTTAATTCCGGATACTTCGGATCCTTCTTAAATTCTGCGTCAAACCAACGGCCGCTGTAAGAGCCGCCCGCAAAGGAAAAGTCGGCATTAACCTCCCAGTAATCCTTCGGCTTAAACGCGCGGATTTCATTTTCTCTCTGCACCACGATCGCAAGCGTCGGCGTCTGCACGCGACCGACCGTTGTCAGGAAAAAGCCGCCGCCCTGACTGTTAAAGGCAGTCATCGCGCGCGTACCGTTGATGCCGACAAGCCAGTCAGCTTCCGAACGGGATTTTGCGGCTTCCGCCAGAGGCTGCATTTCTTCATCACTGCGAAGGTTATGCATGGCCTCACGGATGGCGCCCGGCGTCATTGACTGCAGCCACAGGCGCTTAATCGGCTTTTTTGCCTTCGTTGCCTGCATGATGTAGCGGAAAATCAGCTCCCCTTCACGCCCCGCATCGCATGCGTTGACGATGGTGCCGACATCACTGCGGCGGATGAGTTTGCCGAGGTTTTTCAGTTTTTCTGCCGACTTGGCGATGGGCTTGAGATCAAATTCCGGCGGCAGCACGGGCAGATGTGCAAAAGTCCACTTGCCGCGCTTGACTTCATACTTTTCCGGGCAGGCAAGCTCCAGAAGGTGCCCGAGGGCATTGCCGACGATGTATTCATCGCCTTCGTAATAGTCGCCGTTTTTCTTCATTCCCCCGATCACACGGGCGATGTCCGTGGCAACCGAGGGCTTTTCCGCAATAATGAGTGTTTTCATGTCAATGATTCTGGGCCAAAGGCACCGGCCGAAAAAAGAACGGCAGCACACCGGCTGCCGGGGTCTTTCCTTGCCCTCCTGACTGCCTTTTTCGGCGCTGCTCCTTTTTTCAGGATATCAACTTTTGCCGCCGCGTGATAACCGCAACAGAGCGTAAAAGTGCTTATTTACCTCAGTCCAGGCGCAGATCTGCCTTCAGATCATCAATATTTTCGACCAGGCGCGCGCCCTCCCGGATGAGCTGATGATTACCCTTATACAGCGGCGAGTGAACCGACCCTGGCAGGGCCGCCACATCCCGTCCGAGGTTACCTGCCTCACGGGCCAGTCCGAGGATTGTGCTGCGGCGCTCAGCCTGAATCACCAAAAGAGCGCGGCTCAGAGCCGCGGCAAGCCACCGGCAGCGTCCGCGGCTTACGTCTGTTGCACCGGTTCCGGGGAATTCCGCCGTCACGATGAGTCCGTTGCTCTCGATGGCTTCATAGGCCCGCAGCCTTTGAGCTGAAACCCTGTCAGGGCCGCCTGCCGAACACACGATGATGCCGAGCCCCGGACGGGCGGCAGCACTCACCAGTACCTTTTCAGCAGCCGTCTCAAGAAATGAAACGGGCACCACGCCTGAAGCCGACAGTGCCGCAGCAAAATCAGCCGCATTCTCCTGTCCCTCTTTGTCGGCCGCTGCGGTAACGGCAAGGAGCACTCGTTCTTTTCTCAGAAGCGCTCTTTGCCCGCGGATAAAAAGCAGCGCCGGCGGTTCCCCCGCATGAATCAGTGCCTGCGGATAATCGTCATCGGTAAGAACCACGATATCGGCTGAAGGCGCACTTTCAAGCCAGTTAAAACTTTTCTGCGCCGTTTCCTCAGTCTGCATCGAAAGCAGTGCGGCGGCATCGTCCATCCCGATCACTTTTGCAAGCAGCCGTTTCGGCGCGTCAAAAACATCCTCCGGCGTGCCGAAAGACCGGATCAGCGCCGTCACGGCGCGCACATTGCCTCCGAAAACACAGGCAATTTTGAGCCAGGCAAGAATCTCCTCTCGGCTTTTGCCGCCTTTTTCTGCTTTATCTATGGTTTCCATCAGCGGTTTTATACCTGTAGAACACTGTATTTGCTGTATTCTGTCAGCCAACGCGAATTTTTTCTGGAGACAACTCCGTGGCTTTACTGCCTATCGTACAGTACCCCGATCCCCGGTTGGCCGAAAAGGCGCAGCCGGTGACCGAGTTCAATGATGAATTAAAACAATTGGCCGCCGACATGGCCGAGACGATGTACGCCGCACCGGGCGTGGGGCTTGCCGCCCCCCAGATCGGCAAACTCATCCGTATGATGGTCGTGGATATCAGTGAAGACAAAAACGACCTGAGAGTTTTCGTTAACCCGGTAATTGAGCCGCTTTCCGATGAAGTCGTTGACTGTGAGGAAGGCTGTCTGTCGCTGCCCGGCGTCTATGAGAAAGTAGAGCGCCCCGCCCGCGTCCTCATCAAGGCACAGGACCTCGACGGTAAACCCTTTGAGATGGAATGCGATGAACTGATGAGTGTCTGCGTTCAGCACGAAACAGACCACTTAAACGGCATCGTATTCGTGGACCACTTAAGCCGCCTGAAAAAGAGCCGCACCGTCGCTAAGCTTGCCAAACTGCGGCGTGAGAAAGCCCGCGAAGCCAAGGAAAAAAGACAGTAATGCATCAGGCCTTACTCTGCTAACCGTTACAAAAGCGCACCCGTAGCCGGCGTGCGCTTTTTACTTGGCGGAAAAGTCCGGTCCCGCTCCGTAACAGTGGGCCGCGACAGCACGGGCAATCTCATCGATATGAGCAGGGGGCAGGTCGTGCCCCATGCCTTCAATGCCTAAAAACCGGGCACCCCGGATGTTTTTGGCAATTTCCATACCGGCAGCCTTCGGCAGCAGCGGATCCGCCAGTCCGTGCACCACGAGCGCAGGAACAAAAAGCTGCCGCAGGGCCTTTACGCGGTTACCGGAGGCAAGAATCGCCATGAGCTGCCGGGCCGTGGCTTTTTCCGGATCTTTTTGCTGAGCCGCCGCCCTGAGGACCGCATCCAGATAATCGTCCGGGTACGTATTTCCCTTCGTTCCGATCACGGCAAAAAGTTTTCTCAGTGCCTCTCTGGCTTCGGCCGCGTCAGCGGGCGGCTTTGACGCAGGCAAAACCGCTGCCACGGCCTTAAGTTTTCCCAGGCCTGTTCTCGGATTTCCGCAAGCCGTTGACATACAGACAAGAGAACTCACGCGCTGCGGCGCCTCAATGGCCATACACTGAGCGATCATGCCGCCCATGGAAATTCCTGCCACGGCCGCCTTTTCCAGTCCGAGCCTATCCATCAGTGCAAACACATCGGCGGCCATGTCTTCGAGCCGATAAGGCGCCTTAACCCGGCAGCCGATCAGATAACGGGCAATGGCGCACACAACCTGCCGGCGGCTCACGTCTCCTTCTGCGGCGGGGCTTGCCCCGCTGTCACGGTTATCCGGAACGATCACATACAGGCCGCCCTGCACCAGATCAGCAATAAACTGCCGCGGCCAGGCTGCCGCAGGCGTACCGAGCCCCATCAGAAGAATGATCGGCGGCAGATGCGGGTCACCGTAAGTTTTATAGGCCAAATCCACAATCTGATTCTGCTCTGACACTTTTGTCCACCGGATAAACGAACAATACTGTTGCCTGCGAGACTAGCAGAAACGTCCGTATTGTGACGGTTGTGCAGGTACAATTTCCCGCTGAAGTTTCTTTCCCCGGAAGTCCCCGGACACCGGCATTTTCTGCCGGTTCTTCTCAGAGAGTTCACGTATGCGCATTGCCTTTGCTGGAACGCCTGCTTTTGCCGCCGCCGCTTTATCCGCACTGCATGAGGCCGGTCACGAAATCGTGTTGGTGCTCACACAGCCGGACAGACCGAGCGGACGCGGCATGAAGCTGCATCCGAGTGCCGTCAAAACTGTTGCCGTGTCCTTGGGACTTCCGGTTCTCACTCCGGTGACGCTGTCGGTGAAAAAGTCGCCCGAAGAAGCCGAAGAAGCCCTTAAAGCGCTGGAAAACTGCGGCTGCGACGTGTTTGTTGTGGCTGCCTACGGACTGATCCTGCCGCAGCGGGCTTTAGACGCTGCCAAGGGCATCGGCGCCGACGGCACGATCCGCAGCATCAACATTCATGCTTCGCTTCTGCCGCGTTGGCGGGGCGCCGCGCCCATCACCCGGGCCATTGAATCGCAGGACGCGCAGACCGGCATCACGCTTATGAAGATGGATGCGGGGCTTGACACCGGCGACATGATTGAAAGCCGCGCCGTGGAAATTACGGCAACGGATACCTCAGAGACTCTGACGGAAAAGCTCACGCAACTCGGCGCCCGGATGATCACTGACGCCCTTTCGCGTCCGGCCGGGCTGATGGCAGCGGCTCAGCCCGCTGAAGGCGTGACCTACGCTCACAAGATCCTTAAGTCCGAAAGCCCGGTTGACTGGACAAAAAGTGCGGAAGAAATCGCCGCCCGTATCCGGGCTTTCTGCCCCTTCCCCGGCTCGACCGCACAGCGTAACGGTGAAACGTTCAAAATCTGGTTTGCCGGCGTCTGCAGCGGTCAGGGACATCCCGGGGAAGTCCTCAGCTGCTCTGCCGACGGCGTCGTGATTGCCTGCGGCAGCGGTGCAGTCTGCTGCACCCGGCTTCAGCGACCGGGTAAACCCGCCGTTGCCGCCCAGGCCTTTATTCAGAGTTCAGGCATTCAGCCCGGTGAGGTGCTCTCATGACAAGCATTGCCTTTCGGCGCTCTCTGAAGCTCACGGCCGATGCACTGCAGCTGATGCGCACCGGCTCAACACTTGAAAAAGCCCTGTCAGCTGCGTGCGCTCAGGCCAGGCCTGAAGAAAAAGCAGCCGTTCAGTCCATGCTTTACTCCTGTGCCCGCCGCGCCTACCTGTGTGAAGCCCTGATTGATCAGCTCGCGCAGAGACCTCCGCTTCCCGCGGTGCGTAATCTCCTTTCTGCGGGCTTATGCGCGCTCTGCGATTTTCCGCAGAAAAGTTATGCCATTCTCAACGAGGCTGTGACGGCAGCCAAAGCCGATCCGGAAACGGCGCCTGCCGCGGGCTTCATCAATGCCTGTCTGCGGCGCTTTACCCGCGAGGCCGAAAAACTCACGGACTTTGTAAACCGCGATCCCTGCGTGCGTTTTAATGCGCCGCGCTGGTGGATTGAGCGTCTTGACCGGGAATTCGGCCGTGCGGCTGCCGATGAAATTTTGGCCGTACAGAAGAAAAAACCGCCGCTCACGGTCCGGGTGAACCGCCGCAGAACGACCGTTTCCGCCTGGTGTGAAACAGCCCGCAGTCAGGGGCTTACGGTCGCTGCCGTGGAAAATGAAGCCGTGGTCATTAATGAGGCCGTGCCTGTCGGAAAAATTCCGGGCTTTAACGAAGGGCTCGTCAGCATTCAGGATGCCGGCGCACAGCTTGCCGCGCATCTTCTGGCGCCTGAAAACGGAGACCGGATACTGGACGCGTGCGCTGCACCCGGCGGCAAAACAGCACATCTTCTGGAACTGGCTGATTGCTCAGTAACGGCGCTTGAAGTCGATCCCCTGCGCGCCGGCAGAATCACGGAAAATCTGGACAGACTCGGTCTTACGGCCGAAGTCCGCACCGCTGACGCCGCTGACACCGCCTCCTGGTGGGATAAGCGCCCCTTTGACCGCATATTGCTTGATGCCCCGTGCACCGCAAGCGGCATCGTCCGGCGTCACCCCGACATTGTGCTTTCGAGAACCCCGAAAGACATCGCTTCGTTGGCAAAGCAACAGTATCGGCTTCTTGAAGCACTGTGGCCGTGCCTAAAGGTTGGCGGAAAGCTGCTCTATGCCGTATGCTCAGTATTTGAGGAAGAAGGCCGCGGCCAGGTCAGATCCTTTCTTTCCCGGCACGCTGATGCAGACATCGTCAAAACGGCCTGCGGGGCTGAACTGCTGACGCTCATGCCGCACGAATCCGGAAAGGATTCCTACGGCTTTGCCGGTCCGCATGACGGCTTCTTCTATGCCCTCATAACAAAGCTTGACTGACTGCCGCCATGATTTCGCGCCGTGCGCTCTGTACCGGTATTGCCCTGTCGCCGATTCTGTTGTCGGCAGGCACGTCCGTGCGCGCAGCAACGGCAGAAGTACAGCTGATGCAGGCAGGGCTTGAGCGCATCGTGCGGGATACAACGCCCGGACTTTACCTGACGGCCGACTGGGAGTTTGATCTTCCTGACGGTCTTGTCGACAGTCTTCGACGCGGCATCGCCCTTTATTTTCTCTACGAATTCAGACTGGAGAAGCCCCGCTGGTACTGGATGGACAAAACGGTTACGTCCTCCCAGCTCGTGCAGCGTATCGGCTACAGCCCGCTCTCACGTCAGTACCGCTTCTCCCGGGGCGGTCTCACGCAGTCGTTCGGGACGCTTGAAGAAGTCCTTCCGCTCTTAAAACACATCGGCGACTGGCGGGTGGCTGATGCCAATGCCGTTGACGACACAGACAAATTCATTGCCGAAACGAAAATGAGCCTTGATGTCTCCCGTCTGCCAAAGCCGCTTCAGGTCAGTATCGGCGGCAATTCCGACTGGGCTGTTGAAAGCAGCTGGGAAGAAATCCCTCTTACGGCTGCGCTTACGAGACGCTAGGAGTCTTTTATGCCGCGCTGGTTTCGCTACTGTGTCGGCTCACTGATCTGCATAGCCGCGGTTCTGCTCTTTCTGGTTGCTGCGGGCGGCGCCAATTCCGTTCTCTTTGACCAGTGGTTTCCCATCCTTCTGGTCTGCAACATTTTTGCCGCGGTAACGCTTTTTATTTTCGTTTCCGCCGTGATCTGGCGTCTGGTCAAACGCTACCGGGAAAAGCTCTTCGGCTCACGCATGACCGGGAAACTCGCCCTGGTGATTTCGCTCATCACGGTTTTTCCCTGTCTTCTTATTTACCTCGTGTCAAGCCAGTTTATCGGCCGCTCGATTGACTCCTGGTTTGATGTCCGTGTCGAACACGCTCTGGATTCCGGCGTAGCACTTTCCGGCGAAATCATCGAGCGCGAGCAGCAGCTCGTGAAACTGACGGCGCTGCGGATGGCAAAAAGTCTTTCCTCTGTTCCCTACGCGGACCTCACGTCTGAGCTCACACGGCTTAAGGAAACCGCTGACATTACGACGGCCGAACTCTTTGACGGCAATGCCAAACGGCTTTTCACCGCGGCCGATGATGCCCCACAAAGCGGCCTGGTTCCGTCAAAAGATGAACTCGCCAAAGCCCGGGAGCAAAGAGGCATCACCTCGCTTGAGGGCGACTCCGCCGAAGGGGATGAACCTCTGAGAATCCGGGCCCTGGTTCCGGCAGGCACTGTCCGTACGCCGCAGGGAACGACCCGGCTATACCTGCAGCTCACTCAACAGGTGCCCCCAGGCCTTGCCTCCAACGTCTCCGATCTCGTCAACGGTTTTCGAGACTACCAGGAGCTTGTGCTCACCCGCGGCGCACTCAGAGACATTTACGGCGTAACGCTTACACTGGCCATGCTCATGGCAATTCTCGGCGCCGTCACCGCGGCACTGCGCTTTGCCGGCAATATGGCCGCTCCCGTTTTACAGCTTGCCAAAGGCACACGAAAAGTCGCTGAAGGCGACTTGCGGCCGATCCGCGAGTACCCGGGCAACGATGAAATCAATGAGCTCACGCAGTCCTTTAACTCCATGATTTTCCAGATTGCCGAGGCAAGAACCCTCGTGGAAAATCAGAGACTGCAGGCAGAGCAGGCCCGTGCTTCGCTTGAACGGATTCTGAGCAATATTTCTTCCGGCGTTCTGGTGGTCGACTCAAAACTGCATATCAGTACCGCCAACGTCGCGGCAAGCACCATTCTTAAAAACAAACGGATCGGCGTGGGCGCGGTCCTCCCCGACATCGAACCGGAACTGGCCGAAGCCATCCGCAATCAAATCCGGCTTGCCGACAAAGACAGCATTCACACTGAACTCGAGCTGCATAAGGGAGAAACGGCCGAGCCTCTTGTCATCTTCTTAAGAGGCGCCCGGATTGACCTTGATAACGGTGAAGGCTGGGTGATTGTTTTTGACGACATGTCGGCCATGATTGACGCGCAGAAGGCGCTTGCTTGGGGTGAAGTGGCAAGACGCCTTGCGCATGAAATTAAAAATCCGCTCACACCGATCCGGCTGGCCGCCGAGCGCCTCAACATCAAACTCACGGGTAAGCTCGATGCAAAAGACGAGACTCTGCTTCACAGAGCCTGCAGCACCATCGTGAGCCAGGTCGATGCGATGAAGCAGATGGTTAACGACTTCCGTGACTATGCAAGGCTCCCTGCGGCCGTGCTTGCTCCCCTTGACATCAATGCCTTTTTAAAGGAGCTTGAAGCACTTTACAGCGCTGCAGGCACACCGATTGAACTCAACCTGACCGAGTCCCTTCCGGCCGTCAATGCCGACAGCAACCAGCTGCGGCAGGTCATCCACAACCTGGTGGGCAATGCGCTTGACGCAACGGTTGAAACGAAGGAACCGGAAATCCGCATCTCCACGGGGATTGTGGAGACAACCGGATCCGTCCGTGTCGTTCTGGAAGACAACGGCCCGGGTTTTTCACCGGATATCCTGTCTCGGGCTTTTGAGCCCTACATCACGACCAAGGCCACCGGTACCGGGCTCGGTCTTCCTATGGTGAAAAAAATTATTGAGGAGCATCACGCCAAAGTCACCGTCATGAACCGTACGGATAAGGACGGTCATGTCTGCGGGGCTTCGATTACAATGATCTTTCCCGGCCTGCAGTCCGCGGCATCACGAACGTCCGATGCCGCATACTGAGAACCGGCCGGCATAAGCACAGAAAAGAACCGGACCTTTTGCGCAGAACCGTTGTTGTCACAACGTATGCGCTTCCGTTTTTTACAGTTAAAATCAAACACTGTTCGCTTAAACCGTCTGATTTCGAGGATTTCTAGAACAATGGCAAAGATTCTGGTCGTGGACGATGAAATTGGTATCCGCGAACTTCTGTCGGATATTCTCTCCGACGAGGGATACACCGTAGAGACCGCAGAAAATGCCGAAACGGCACGTCGTTTGATTACGACTGAACCGTTTGATCTGATCCTTCTGGACATCTGGATGCCGGATACGGACGGCGTGTCGCTTCTGAAAGAGCTCAATGTCCGGCACCTGTTGCACTGCCCGGTGCTGATGATGAGCGGCCACGCAACGATTGAAACAGCGGTTGAAGCAACGAAGTTCGGGGCGCTCGACTGTCTTGAAAAGCCCATCTCCATGCAGAAACTGCTGCAAAGCGTGGAGCACGGCCTTCAGGTACACGAGCGGATTCAGTCCATGGCCCGCTACCGTCCCGAAGAGAAGAAAGCCCCGGAAGTGAAGCTCCCTGAAGAACCCGTGATGCCGATTCCGGAAGAGCTCCCGATTTTTGAAATCAAGGGCACGGGCATCGTCATTGACTTTAATAACTCACTGCGGGAAGTCCGTGAAACCACGGAACGAGCCTATCTGAAGGCTCTGATGAACTACGAAAACAACCAGATGACGCGTGTTGCCCGCAGAGCCGGTCTGGAAAGAACGCATCTGTACCGTAAACTCAAGGCGCTCAATATTCCTATTCCGCGCCATGCCGCCAACGAGCCTCTCGCAAAACTGTCCGAAAGCGCAGAAGACGGGGAACCGGCGCAGAGTTCATCCCTCGGATAAAAGCTCATCTCTGTGTTAAGAGATGAGCCTTGCGCTGTTTCACTGCCGTTGTTTCCCGGCTAGGGCACACCCCACATGATGCTCACGCCCGCATCCTGCGACTTTTTCATCATTTCCAGCAGAGGGTACACCCGTACGGAAAAGGGCACCCGCTGCGCGGCCTCGGTGCGTTTTTTCTCGCGTTCGTCTTCTTCGGCGTAGCTCAGATAACGGCTGCTTTGTTTCTCTTCGAGTTCCTGCTGACGCTTTTCCTCGGCTAGACGCTCTTTTTCAAGCTTGACGGCAGCTTCAAGCCTGGTAATGAGATCCGGCAGGTCTTCCGGCGGAATACTGCCCTGCTCCGAATACCCCCGTCCCCAGACTTTGCAGACCTGAGAAAAACTTGCCGGCATCATGTAAAAGCCAGCGGCAGCCTTTGAACGAAACTCGATTAACGCCATGTTTCCACTCAACAAAATTAACGAGAGATAACGTAAATTACGATGTTTTTATATAGTTTTAAATAAAAATCAAACCATCTTCTTCAGTTTACCCTCAAAACAAACACCATCTTCACTGCATTTTCAGCGATTTTAGCGGTGCGGGCAGCCGATCGCTTGCTCAGGTAGACTTACGCCTGTCTGAAAAAAGGCTCCTGTCCGGAGCGCTAATTATCCGCATCGTGTCCGTCTCCGTCTTCATTATTGCTCATGCCCCGCTTGCGAGCGCACTCAAATCCTGTGCAGCGCATGTCTACAGCTTCGACAAAAGAACGGCTGAGCGTATCCGGGCCATTGACGTACTGCCTGATGCCGATGCCGATGCCGTAGCCGATCTTGCCAAGGTGGCCGTCAGTGCCGACAGCGATCATGACGGAGCGCTCATCCTCACCGATGTGGTCGGAGCAACGCCCTCAAACATTGCCGTCAAACTGCTTTCGCTCAGCAACACCGCCGTGATTGCCGGCGTCAACCTGCCGATGGTTCTCACGGCGCTCTGTCACTGGGATGATTCGCTTGAAAAAGTGACGGCTCTTGTGAAAGAAGCCGGTTCCGGCAGTATCATGCAGGAAATACTCCAACAGTAGAGGCGGTGCGCTCCTGCGCATCAGAACCGAAGCCTCTTTTCATCGGGTTTTGCACCATGCTGACGCGCAATGTGACCATCGTTAACAAACTCGGACTGCACGCCCGGCCGGCGGCGCTTCTTACCAAGACCGCCAATCTTTTTGACTGTCGCATCACGATCCGTAAGGGCGACAAAACCATTGACGCCAAATCCATTCTTTCGGTCATGACGCTTGCTGCCAAATGCGACACAGAACTTACCGTCACCGCCGACGGCCCCGGTGAAGCCGCCGCCATGGAGTCCATGGTTTCACTGATTGAGTCCGGCTTCGGTGAAGAGGAATAAAGATCATGGCCAATACCCCGCCGAACGTAACGGACGAAGCCGCCGGCAGAGAAAAAGAGCTTCCCGGGGAAGTCCCCGTAGCGCTGCCGCAGGCCCAGGAGACTGTGGCCGAGAGCTCCCGTGAGCCGGAACTGTCTTCCATTGCCATGAAGGGTATCGCCGTATTTTCCGGTGTTGCCCTGGGGCAGGCTCAGATTCTTTCCGAGGGCGACCTCGAGATTCCCCGCTTCCCCATTGATGGCTCACAGACCCGTGCGGAATCCACGCGTCTGAGAGCAGCAGTCACGACCGTTGCCAAAGAGCTTGAAGAGCTCTCCGAGACACTCGCGCAAAACGAAGATACGCCGCCCGAAGCCATCGCCTTTATTGATCTGCACCGGCAGATTTTGACCGATGAATCTCTTGTAACCGACACGCAGGCCATCATCCGCGAACGCCTCGTCAACGCCGAATGGGCTCTGTCGCTTCGTATGGAAGAGCTCCGCAAGGCCTTTGATGCAATTGACAACGAGTACCTTGCCGAACGCGGCGACGATGTCGCGCTCGTCGTGGAGCGTATTCAGCGGGTCTTAAGCGGCAGGCGGCGCCCGGCCGACACCGTACGGCTGACCATGAGTGATGAAAAAATCATCCTCATTGCCGATGACCTCAATCCCGCCGATATTCTGATTCTGAAGCGCCGCAGGGATGTTTCCATCGCAGGCCTTGTCACCGCTTCCGGCTCTCCCACTTCGCACGCTGCGATTCTTGCCCGGTCACTTGAAATTCCGACCCTGGTGAGCGTGGAAGGGGCTACCGAAAACATCAGCAGTGACGATGTGGTGCTTCTGGACGCGGATCACGGTGTTCTCACCGTGCATCCTGATCCGTCCCTGCTGCCGCAGGTTGCGCAGAGAATCCGTGATCTCAACAATGCCCGAATCCGGCAAAAGCGCCTTAACTCCCGTCCGGCTGAAACCAAGGACGGTGTGAAAATCAGCCTTTGTGCCAACATCGCCCTTCCCGAAGACGTCCGGGATGCCGAACGCACGGGCGCTGACGGTATCGGTCTTTTCCGTTCCGAATTTCTGTTCATGAACCGCCCGACGCTGCCGAGCGAAGATGAGCAGTACGAAACGTATCTGCGCGTGATACGCGCAATGAAGGGTAAGCCCGTCACGATCCGCACCATGGATTTGGGCGGCGACAAACTGCCCTCGCATGAGGCCTTAGAAAGCCTCAATCTTGATGACGGAGAAGAAGTCCCCAATCCCGCTCTCGGCCGCCGGGCCATCCGCTTCAGCATCCATCAGCCCGAGCTCTTTCTCACGCAGCTCAGAGCGATTTTGCGCGCCGCCGTTGACAGTAACGTGCAGATCATGCTGCCGCTTTTGTCCCGCCCCTCGGAAATTGCCATTACCCGTGGTTTTATCCGCAAGGCCCGTGAGCAGCTCACCGACCGCGGCATAGCCTGCGCTGACAAAATCGCCTTGGGCGGCATGATTGAAGTACCAGCCGCAGCCATTGCGTTGCCCTCTTTTTTAAAGGACCTTGACTTCATCAGCCTCGGCACCAACGATCTGATTCAATACACACTTGCCGTAGACCGTCACGATCCGGCTGTGAGCGAACTCTACGATCCCCTGCATCCGGCCGTTCTCTCGCTTCTGTACAGCGTCATTAAGACCGCCGTCAAAGCAAAAAAACCGGTGAGTATCTGCGGTGAAATCGCAGGCGACCCGACTCTGGCCCGGCTGCTGATCGGCATGGGTGCCCGCAGGCTTTCCATGGAAAGCGGCCGTATTCCCGAACTCAAGGAAATGATCCTTGCGATGTCATGCGCCGAAGCCGAAAAACTTCTGCAGCGCATTCACCGCATGCACAATCCGATCAGTATCCACGAAGCCGTCAACAGCTCGACGCAGGTCGTGTCCTACACCGCGCTGCAAAATGATTATCCCGTCGGAAAAAGCAACAAAGAGACCAAACAAAATGAGCAAAGTCAGCCTGTCGCTTGAAGAAATTGAACAGCTCGGAGAGCTGCTTGCGCGCATTCCTGAAGCGTTTACCCCGATGGAACCGGACAAACTCGATGGGTTTCTCACGGCGCTCACGCTCATGAAAAACCCTCCTGCACAGCCGGACTGGATGAACTACGTCTTTGATATCGACGGTAACCCCCGCGCCCGTCTTAGTCAGCATGAGCAGGCACAGCTTCAGAAACTGATTCTGCGGCGGGGCCGGGAAATTGAGGAAACGGTACTGTCCGAAAAGCCGATCGATCCCATTTTGTACGATACCGATGAGTTGACGGGAGAACCTCTTGAAGGAGAAGAGTCCCTTGCCGCTTTAAGCCCCTTTGCCGACGGCTTTGCCACAGCCTGCGCTCTGTGGCCGGAACTAGTCCGCAGCAAGAATAAGGCTGTGCAGGCGGCCCTTGTCGGCATCATGCGCTACAGCAGCAAAGACAACGCGGAGGACGAGTCCGCCGAAGAAAACGAGACGGAAACCATCCTCCGCGATATTGAAACCGATGTTGCCTTTGCAAATCTCGATGAAGCACTGGCCGATCTTCAGGCCTGTGTCCAGGAAATTGCGGAAGTCACCCGTAAAAGCGAAATCCGCCCGCAGTCAGACAGCAGCCGAAACAGAAAGCACTGAAAACGCATCCTGTTTCGGCCCGTCGACTGTTAGTGCGTCTGCTTGGCGGCAAACTCGTTGAGAGCCTCAAGCGAGAGCCCCAGCGCCTTGGCAACTGACTTTTTACAGCCCCGAGTGGCAGCAGAAGATTTTGGTGAGCGCGGGCACTGTCTCTCAGGAAAAGGAGATTGCGCGTCTTTTACGTGCCATGGACCGCTCCCGCAGAGACACAAATCGGGAGTGCTACAACGCGGACGGCACCGTTAAAGCCGCTGGAAAAAAGATTGTCTGGAAGGAATCCAAGACCTATAAGGCAACAAAGGCAAAACTTGCGGATCTGTATCGCCGCCAGGCGCAAACCCGCCGTTGCCTGCACGGCGAAGTGATTAACCTGGTGTTCGGCAGGGCCGGCACCGTCATCGTGGAGAAGAACTCATACAAAGCATTTCAGAGAGCCGGATACGGCAAGAGTTTGGGCAAAAGCGGTATTGCAGGATTGATAACCGGCTGTTGTGTGGTGAAAGTCAGTCCCCGCAAAACTGCGCCCGAGTCAGCACGATCCCGAAACGGGAACGTACCGTAAGAAGGCTCTTTGGGAGAGAAATCATCAGTTGGGAGACACGGACTGGTACATGGACCGCGACCTTGCGACCGCCATGAACCTGTATTTTGCGGATCCCGCCACTGACAGCTACGATCTGAAGGCTGAGCAATCAGCGCTTGCGAGGCTCAAACAAGTCTCAGGGAACGCCGGATCGATAGTGCAGTACAAACCAGCGAATCGGCAAGACGAAGCAGTCCTTCGCCGGAACCGACGGATCGAGCTGATGAAGCCCGTACCCGTAGAGCGGTTGCGTTTTAAATGTTCCTGTGGTGCAGGGGACGCCCGGGCAGACAAGGCCTCAAAAACCTTGGCTGTTACGGGAAAGCCTGCACTGTGTCAGCAAACTCCGCGCTTTCAAGCGCGGGTTGTTTAGATTGTTGTTGTCAGCAACGGGAGCGCCAAACGCCGTCGTCAGGCGGCTGACACAATTTTTGATCGGATTAGCCATACGTACCTCCTATAGGGGTCAGTGCCTTAATAAGCTTTCTTAATTTCACAAGCCAATTCGATAGTTTTTGTCTTGTTTTAAGAAAATATTAAACTATTTCAATGCATTAGCATTCTCTGTCGACCGCGTAAAAACCGCGCGGGCACGGGCTGCCAGCCCCGTCAGAATCAGCACCGGAACCCCCAGACAAGCCGTTGCAATGAAAAATCCGGAATAACCGAGTGCCTCAACAGCCACCCCGGAAAAGCCGGCCAGAAACTTCGGCAGTATCAGCATGACGGAACTGAAAAGCGCGTACTGCGTTGCCGAATAGGCTGTGTTGGTAAGTCCCGACAGATAGGCAACAAAGGCTGCCGAAGCCATACCGCCCGCAAGGTTGTCCGCGCTCACCGTGACGATGAGAAAGGCGGTGTTGTGTCCGAGCTGAGCCAGTACGGAAAAAAGCAGGTTGGTGGCTGCCGACAAAAGCGCTCCGAGGAAAAGTACCTTCATCACACCGCAGCGCATGGTGAGAACTCCGCCGACAAAGGCGCCGGCCAGCGTCATCAGAACGCCGAAAACCTTGCTGACGGCCGCCACCTCTTCTTTGGTAAAGCCCATGTCGCTGTAAAACGGATTGGCCATTACCCCCATTACGATGTCACTGATGCGGTAAGTGGCAATCAGAAGCAATACAACCAGAGCCCACCAGCCGAAACGGCTGAAAAAATCCGCAAAGGGCATCCATACCGCCTCTCTGAGCCAGGCTTTCACGCCGCTTCTCCGGGCCGGTGCTCCGGAACTTTCCTGCACCTGCGGCTCAGGGCTCACGAGCACCGTTACGATTCCCGTCAGCAGACTTGCCGCCATCACAAGGTAAGCAATCCGCCAGCCTTCTCCGCTGCCCGCATCAAAAGCTGCTGCAATCGCCAGAGCTCCGGCGCCCGACCACAGCATCGCAAAGCGGTACCCCGTCTGATACATCGCCGCAAATGCGGCCTGCTCCTTCTCGTTACCGGACTCAATACGGAAAGCATCGAGCGAAATATCCTGTGTGGCGCCGAAAAAAGCCGTCACAAGCGCACAGGCAATGACGGTATCAAGGTTCCTTGCCGGATCACAGAACGCCATGGCCGCAAGTCCGGCGGCAAGCCCGATCTGCGACAGCAGCAGCCAGGCGCGTCTTCTGCCGAGGCGCCTGGTCAGCAACGGGATTCTCAGTCTGTCCACAAGCGGAGCCCAGACCCATTTAATCCCCCAGCAGAGCCCCACCCAGCTCATAAAACCGATCGTCTTTAAGTCAATGCCGCTTTCGCGCAGCCAAAATGACAGCGTTCCCAGCACCAAAAGCAGAGGTAGCCCCGAGGAAAATCCCAGAAAGAGCATCCTCAAACTGGCCGGTTCCCGGTAGACGGACAAAGACCCGAAACGACTCACATTGCCTCCTGCGTCTTACTGTTTTTTCTGCACCAACGCGAGCTCATCCGCGTTAAGCCAGTCCCACGCACCGGGAATCAGTGTTGCCGGGAGGTCGAAAGCGCCGAACATTGTGCGCTGCAGCGCTTCCACACGGTTGCCGGCTGCCGCAATCATCCGTTTGACCTGGTGGTATTTGCCTGAGGTGATCACAAGCCTCACCGTGCGGCTGTCCGTGATCTCACAGCTCGCCGCCCGGGTAAGGTCTTTTTCTCCGTCAAGAAGCACCCCTTCGGTGAGTTTTTTACACATAGCCGGCGACACATCTTCTGCACAGCGGGCAACATAGGTTTTCGGAACGTGCTTTTTGGGGTGCGTAAGCCGGTGCAGCAGCGCTCCGTCATCGGTCAGAAGCAACAGTCCCGTGGTATCTGCGTCAAGCCGCCCCACAGGCTGCACCCCACGTCTTCTTAACGGAGACGGCAGCAATGTCATGACGGACGGGTGATGCGTGGGTTTCTGAGAACACTCGTAGCCCGCAGGTTTATTGAGAACAATGACGGCTTTCTCATGATACGGCCACGCCGTACCCTCCACAGAAAACACTTTTCCCTGCGGATTAACCTCACTGTCGGGGTCCGTGGAGAGCACTCCGTCAAACGTTACCCGTCCGAGAGAAATCAATCCACTGCACTCATGGCGCGTACCGAACCCCTGGGTGAACAGAATATCCTCAAGCCGCACCGTCACACTCCTTCGGGCCAGTCATAGTCCACAGTGAGAGGCGCATGGTCGGAAAACTTTTCATCGCGGCAAATCGATGTGGCGCGCGCCGTTGCCGCCAAAGCCGGCGTGGCAATTTCATAATCGATGCGCCAGCCCACGTTTTTGGCACGGGCCTGACCGCGCTGACTCCACCAGGTGTACTGATCCGGCCGGGGATCAAGTCTGCGGAACACGTCACACCAGCCGAGCTCATCAAAGCAGTGCGTGAGCCACGCTCTTTCTTCGGGCAAAAACCCTGTGTGTTTGAGATTTCCTCGCCAGTTTTTAATATCGATTTCCTTGTGCGCGATGTTGACGTCACCGCAAAAGGCAATCTCGCGTCCAGTCTTTCTGAGTTCAGTCACATGCGCTTCAAAGGCGCTCAGAAAGCGGTACTTTGCCTCCTGACGGTCATCTCCACTCGTTCCGGACGGAAAATACACGGAGATCACGGAAAACCCCTTAAAGTCCAGGCGTACATAACGCCCTTCGGCATCAAATTCGGGGGAACCGAAACCGATCACGACATTTTCCGGTTCAATCCTTGACCAGACACCCACACCCGAATACCCTTTTTTCTGCGCGCAGTGCAGCCAGCTGCGGTACCCTTGCTGATCTCTTACCGCGGCCTGCAGATCCTGCTCCTGCGCCTTTAATTCCTGCACACACAGAATGTCGGCGTTCTGGCCGTGAAACCATTTCCAGAAGCCTTTATCTGCGGCCGAACGGATGCCGTTGGCATTAAAGGTCATGATGCGGAGCACTTTTTATTCCTTTCCAAGATCTTTCAGACTGCCTCATTGTACTGTTTAAGCCTCTGCGCCAACACGCCAAACCGTTAAAATTCAGTGTTCTGTCGTTTCAACTTTTGTGTCGTCATTACCTATGTCCGACAATCACTTTCAGTTCATCGAATTTGCGCTTAAAGCCAACGTTCTGCGTTTCGGCGAATTCAAAACAAAAGCAGGGCGTTTAAGCCCCTACTTCTTTAATGCCGGACTGTTTAATACCGGCTCCTTACTTGATCAGCTCGGTCACTACTACGCCACCGCGCTTTTAAACGCCAAAAAAGCCGGCCGCATTGACTTTGACATGCTTTACGGACCGGCCTACAAAGGTATTCCCCTTGTCGCCACCGTGGCCATCAATCTCGCCCGGCTGGGGCTTGATGTCCCTTATGCCTTTAACCGTAAGGAAGCCAAGGATCACGGCGAAGGCGGCACCATCATCGGCGCTCCCCTGAAAGGCCGCGTCGTCATCATCGACGACGTGATCAGTGCGGGAACTTCCGCGCGTGAATCCGTGACGCTGATTAAAGCCAACCAGGCAACGCCCGCCGGCATTCTGATTGCCCTTGACCGCATGGAAAAAGGCGGCAACGCTGAAGTGATGACCGAAACCTCCGCCGTTCAGGATGTTGAGAAAACGCTCGGCATCCCGGTCGTTTCCATCGCAAACCTCAACGATCTGCTGAGCTTTATGGACGGGTCCTCAGAAGCCGCAAAGACTGCCGCCGCCTATAAAGAGGCCGTAGCGGCCTACCGCAGCCGTTACGGCGCCTGCTGATAAAGCCCCGCTCAGAAGAAAATAAACCGCGGAAACGCTCTGTCGCTGCCGCGGTTTTTTATATTCGGTCCCAACGGTTGAATCCGGCCGACGGCGCCGCAAGAAAATACGCCGTAAGCAGCCAGCCGACAACCGGTACAAAAATGAGCAGCAACCGTATTCCGCTCATACCGGCGTCATGCAGCCGTCGTCTTGCCGCCCTGAAAAGGCAGACCGAGAGCACGGCAAACAAAATAAGCCACGTACAGAGCCACACCCGCAGAAAAAGACTCTCGGGCTCAAGCTGCAGACGATAGGCAATTTCCAGAGGCACAAAAAACGTGAGTAGCAGAACCACTGCATCTGCGGCCGCTGTTTCCCAGAAAATACGGCGTGACAAACGTCCGAAACGGCAACGGTCAAAAAGCCGGCCGGCCGAAAAGCAGTGCAGCAGGTAACGGAAACCGGCAAACAAAAAGGACAGCGGATTTTTTGTCATCGCAGCTGTCCTTTCCGTTATCCCTCAGATTCGGTCTCAGGCGCCGAGTCTGGCGCGCAGAATCTCGTTGACCTGCTTGGGATTGGCCTTACCCTTGGTGGCCTTCATTGCCTGACCGACCAAAGCGTTAAAGGCCTTTTGCTTACCGGAGCGGAATTCCTCCACCATCTTGGCATTGGCGGCAAGCACTTCGTCGATAATGCCTTCAATCGCGGAAGCGTCTGAAATCTGCTTGAGGCCTTCTTTTTCGATCAAAGCGTCAACGCTCTCCGCTGCGCCGCCCCAGATGAGCTGGAAGAGCTTCTTGGCACCCTTGGCGTTGACGGTCCCGTCGGTAAGCCGCTTGAGAATTTCTCCGAGCACTTCAGCCTTCACAGGAGCCTGGGCGTAGGTCATATTCTCAACGGCATTGACGTTGGCAGCCACCTCACCCATCACCCAGTTGGCGGCAATCTTCTTGTCGGCAACGGCGCTGCTTACCTTCACAAAATAGTCCGCCACGTCGCGAGAAGCCGTCAGAACCGCCGCATCGTACTCGGTGAGACCGAAATCACGGACAAAGCGCTCGCGCATTTGTCCCGGCAGTTCGGGCATGCTCTTGGCGACTTCATCCTTCCAGCTCTGCGTGATTTTGACCGGCAGAAGATCAGGATCCGGGAAATAACGGTAATCCATCGAATCTTCCTTGGTTCTCATCTGACGCGTTTCATTGCGGTCCGGGTCATAAAGACGCGTGGCCTGCACGACTTTTCCGCCCGCTTCGATCAGTTCAATCTGACGGTTGACTTCGTAGTCAATGGCGTCCTGCAGGAACTTAAACGAGTTGATGTTTTTAATTTCGCAGCGCGTGCCGAACTTTGTTTCGCCCATGGGGCGCACCGACACGTTGGCGTCACACCGGAAGTTTCCTTCCTGCATATTGCCGTGCGAAATACCGAGCCACACGACCAGCGCGTGCAGTGCCTTGGCGTAGCCCACGGCTTCAGCCGAACTTCTCAGCTCCGGCTCCGTCACGATTTCAAGCAGCGGCGTACCGGCGCGGTTTAAGTCCATACCAGACTTATGCGCGACAATGCCGTGAATACTCTTGCCGGCATCTTCTTCCAGGTGCGCACGCGTGAGGTTGATGGTCTTGACGTAGGGTTCCCCGTTTTTCGGCTCTACCGTAAAGGTGAGCTTGCCGCCCTTGACGACCGGCAGATCAAACTGACTGATCTGATAGCCCTTGGGCAGATCCGGGTAGAAGTAGTTTTTACGGTCAAAAACCGATTTTTCAGCAACTTCCGCACCGATTGCCAGACCAAAGCGGATCGCCTTGTCAACGGCGCCGATATTGAGAACCGGCAGGGCCCCGGGCAACGCCAGATCAATGTAGCAGGCCTGCGTGTTGGGTTCGGCACCGAAAGCACAGGAGGCACCGGAGAAAATTTTTGAGGCGGTTGAAAGCTGAACGTGCGTTTCAAGTCCGATCACAACTTCCCATTGCATTTTCTGTCTTCTTCCTCAAATTCTCAGAAACCGTTCGGATGGCGCTTGTGCCAGTCGGTGGCGTTCTGCCAGGCCTGGGCAATACCGAGCATCTTGGCTTCGTTAAAGCGGGCGCAGGTCAGCTGCACGCCGATCGGACGGCCGTTGGAGTGAATGCCGCAGGGCATGCTCATGCAGGGCAGTCCCGCCAGAGACGCCGGCACCGTGTAAAGGTCTCCGAGGTAAGCGGCAACGGGATCACTCTTGGCGCCGAAGTCGTAGGCTGTGGAAACGGTCACCGGACTCAAAATGGCATCCACCTTTTCAAAAGCCTGATCGAACTCACGGGCAATCAGACGGCGTACCTTCTGGGCCTTGATGTAATAGGCATCGTAATAACCGTGCGAGAGCACGTAGGTACCGATCAGAATACGGCGCTTGGGTTCGGCTCCGAGCCCTTCATTACGGCTCTTTTTGATCATGTCCTGAATATCTTCATATTCAGCGGCACGGTAACCGTAGCGCACGCCGTCAAAACGCGAGAGGTTGGAACTTGCCTCAGCGCAGGCCACAACGTAGTAAACCGACACACCGAGATCGGCGTTGGGCAGATCAATATCCACAATCTCTGCCCCCTGCGCGCGGTACTCGGCAATCACCTTCTCAATTGCGGAGGCCACTTCCGGATCCAGCGACTTCGCAAACCAGGCTCTGGGCACACCGATGCGGGTTCCCTTAACACCCTTTTCAAGGTCACGGGTGAAGTCTTCGGCCGGCATGTTTTCGCTTGTGGAATCCCACGGTTCAAACCCGACCATGTCACCGAGAACCCAGGCAATGTCTTCAACGCTGTGCGCCATCAGACCGGCCGTATCAAGGCTTGAGGCAAAGGCAATCATGCCGAGACGGCTCGGACGTCCGTAGGTAGGCTTTACGCCGGTAATGCCGGTAAAGGCCGCAGGTTCACGGATGGAGCCGCCCGTGTCGGTTGCCGTGGCAATCGGAGCAAGGCCCGCAGCCACGCAGCTTGCTGAACCGCCGGAACTGCCGCCCGGCACAGCCTTTGGATCCCAGGGGTTGAAAACCTTACCGTAGGCAGAATTTTCGTTGGCAGAGCCCATTGCGAATTCATCGCAGTTGAGTTTGCCGAGGGTCACCATACCGCTTTCAGCGAGCTTACGGACAACGGCGGCATCAAAGGGGCTCATGTAGCCCTTGAGCATTTTGCTTGCCGCGGTCGACGCCCAGTCACGCGTCACAAAAATATCCTTGTGCGCAATCGGAATACCGGTCAGACGTCCGGCCTTTCCTTCGGCAATGCGCTTATCGGCGGCCTGCGCCTGCGCGAGCGTCACTTCCGGACGCACGTCCAGAAAACAGTTCAGTTCTTTATGCGCTTCAATCCTTTCCAGATAGGCCTTGGCAAGTTCAACGGCACTCACCTCTTTGGCCTGAAGCGCACGGGAAAGCTCAACAACGGAGCTGAATTTCACATCATTCATGAATTTTTCTCCGCCCGTTATTCCACAACACGGGGCACCAGGAAGAGCCCTTCATATTCTTCGGGGGCATTTTTCATGTTTTCCGCCCGATCGTTGCCGAAGACCACGCGGTCTTCTCTGAAACGCTGCACGCCGTCATGCGGGTGCATCATCGGCTCCACCCCTTCCGTATCGACCGCCTGAATGCGTTCGATCATCTTAAAAATATCGTTGAGTTCCCCCTGCATCTGCACGGCCTGCTCCTGCGAAATATCAATGTGAGCAAGCTCAGCAATGCGGCGGACGTCATCCAATCCAAGGGACATGTTCGTACCTGCGTTACAAGTAATGTCTAAAAAATCGATGCGCTCAGAGGCTGGAGGCTTCCGGATCTGTAAGATAGGAAGCTCAGCAGCTTTCAAAAGAGTAACAGTCTAGCATTACGCCCTGTCATGGCACGTGTTTTCAGACGTCTTCTTCGTGTTTTTCCATTCTGCTGACCGGACTTCGTTTTTATGTCTATGGCTACATCGATCAAAGCACAAAATACCTCCGGCCCCGCACGGCATATTTTCTGGCTGACACTGTTGCTGAGCTTTTGCCTGACCGGGTGCGCCGGCAGCGCCAACACCGGCAAATACTATGACCGCGACGGCCCTCCAGGACTTACGGGTACGCTTAAAGCACATAAAGCCGATGAAATCGTCATTAAATCGGAAAAGCCCAACAAATGGGCCAACCGCCCCTACACCGTCATGGGGCAGCGCTTTTACCCGATGACGGGAGATAAACCCCTGGTACAGACGGGCACTGCAAGCTGGTACGGCAAACAGTTTCACGGCAAAAAGACCGCAATCGGCGAGATCTATGACATGTACAGCCTCTCGGCAGCTCACCCCACCATGGAGCTGCCGAGCTACGCACGCGTCACAAATCTCAATAACGGACGCAGCGTCATTGTCCGTGTCAATGACCGCGGCCCCTTTATCGGAGGACGTGCCATTGACATGAGTTACGCGGCTGCCGTCAAACTCGGCTACCAGAAAAACGGCACAACCCGCGTGCGTATTGAACGCATTACGCGCCGGCAAATTGCGCTCGGCAACATTCCGTCGGCCACACACACGTCAACCCAGTTTGCCGAAGCTTCCGGCAGCAAGCTCTCCACAGTGATTTATACCGTGCAGGCGGTTGCAGCTTCAGGCTCAGAAAGTAAAACAAAGAGCGATCTTGCCGCTGTCGCCGTCAAGGAAACCATCCGTCTGATCGGGCAGAAAAAATCCGGCAGCTCAACAAATTCAGTAGCTGCTTCCGGTGAGCACATTGACAAACTGGCCGCTGTCGTAGGTACTGCCTTAGCCGTTAAGGCAACAGTCTCTGAGGCTGACAAGGATCCCCTGGCACGCATTGCCTCCGTGGAGACATTTCCCTCGGCCGTGGATGAAACACAGTCCGAGAACAGTGAACCACTGACTGAAGGCATCACAGAAACCGCGGCTCCCCCTCAGGAACCCGTCATCCCGTCCGTTTCCGAAGGTGTTGTACAGGGCGTGGTGGCAAGTTCCACTGACGTCAATGCCCCCGCGGCGACGCAGGCAGGCCAAAAAGAACTGCAGTCGCTTGACTCCGTTAAACAGGCCTGGGGCGCACAGATCGGCGCATTCACTCAGAAAGCGAGTGCTCAGGAATTTGCCGCGCACGCCGAAATGATGCTTTCCACGGAAAATATCAGAGACGGTGTGCGCATTGCGCAGTCCGCGGGCAACTGGTGTGTTCTCGTCGGCTCTGCCGCGGATGCACCGCAGGCCCGGGCCATTGTGGAAAACGTTTCAAAGATTCTCGGTATTCAGGCTTTTGCCGCTTATAAGTAAATCATCATGTTTAAAAAAGTAGATCAGACCGTCGCACAGCTTTGGAAAGAAAGCACATTGCCCGCATTGGAAGATTTCGTGAGACTTCCGGCCAAATCACCGGCATTTGATGCCGACTGGGAAGCGCACGGCGTGCTGCTTGATGCCTGCCGCAAAGCGGCCCGCTGGGGACAGATGCTTTTCCCGCAGGCAACGTTTGATGTTTTGACGGCCCCCGGCATCACACCCTGCCTTTTCTTTGACATTCCCGCTTTTGGTACTGATGCGTCCGAAGCTTCCGTGCTCTGCTACGGGCACCTCGATAAACAGCCGGAAAATTCCGGATGGACCGGAAACAGGGCTCCGTTTAAGCCGGTGGTGGAAGACGGCAAACTTTACGGCCGGGGCTGCGCTGATGACGGCTACTGTGTCTACAGTGCTCTTACCGCCGTTAAGGCACTTGAAGTCAACGCCGTTTCTCACCCGAGAATCTGCGGCCTGATTGAAACCGGTGAAGAATCCGGCTCTCCGGATCTCAGTTACTGGCTCAGGATGACGGCGCCGCGCATGAAAAACACGGCACTGATTCTGGTGCTTGACAGCACCGCCGGCGACTATGAAAGACTCTGGATCACATCAAGCTTCCGGGGTACTGTCGGCGTCACTTTGCGTGTGAAAGTTCTCAATCACGGCGTGCACTCGGGCTCAGCCTCAGGAATCGTTCCGGAAAGCTTCATGATCATCCGCGAACTGCTGGACCGCCTGGAAAACAGCCGTACCGGAGAAATTCTTCTTCCGGAATTTCACTGCCGGATTCCGGAAAACCGAAAGGAGCAGATCAGGGCTGTGGCCGATCTGATCGGCGGTGATCTCTGCAGTCACTTCCCCTGGGCCGGACAGACCGCCATGCGTTATGACTCGGCTGCTGAAAACATTCTTGAGCAGACCTGGAAGCCGCAACTTGCCGTGATCGGTGCTGAAGGGCTTCCCGAGCTACAGCATGCAGGTAACGTCCTGCGCTCTGAAACAGCGCTGCGGCTCTCCATCCGCATTCCGCCCTACACGGAACCGCAGGCTGCCCTTGACGCAATGCGGGCCAAACTGACCTCAGACGTTCCTTTCAATGCCCAGGCCTCACTTGAAGACGCAAGCATTGCCAAAGGATGGGATGCTCCGCAGGAAGCGCCCTGGCTTACCCGTGCGGTGGAACGCATCGGACGGGAAGTCTTCGGGAAAACCTCGGCCTACATCCCCGAGGGCGGCTCAATTCCGATTCTCAATCTCTTTGCCCAGACCTTTCCGCAGGCACAGTTTGTGGTCACCGGTGTACTCGGACCGCACTCCAATGCCCATGGCCCCGACGAAATGCTTGACCTTAACTATGCGGAAAAACTCACCTGCGCCGTCGCACGCTTTGCCGTTGCGGCAGGCAGCCGTTAAAAGGAGCCCGCCATGCGGCGCGATCTTGTCGTTCAGGTAATCGTCGACTACGGCGACTTTTGGGAAAACTTCGCCACGGCCTACGAAGCGGAAAGTTTCATCAACGCCAACATCGATGAACTGGATCTGCCGCTTTCGGTGTGGCTTGAGGATATGCGCGGCAATAAAAAATGGGACTACGACGTTGTGGACGACGGCTCAGGCACATTTCACCTCGTTGACCGCCCCATAGAAAAGGGACTGCGGCGGTTAATCCGCAATCCCTCAAACTGAAGCTCACCAGGAAAAGCACCGGTACCTTTTAAGACTGCCGGTGCTTTTTACAGGAACTCCCCCAAAAAGAGCTTATAGGCCGGATTTTGAGTTTCATCCCAAAAACGGTAACCAAGCGTCTTTAAAAACGCCTCAAATGCCTCGTTATCAGACTGCGGCACCTGTACCCCGACAAGCACGCGGCCGAAGTCAGCACCGTTGTTGCGGTAGTGGAAAAGCGAAATATTCCACTGCGGCGCCATCGACGTCAGAAACTTCATGAGCGCCCCGGGGCGTTCCGGAAACTCAAACCGGTAGAGCCTTTCATTGGTCGCAAGCTTGCTGTGTCCGCCGATCATGTGCCGCAGATGCAGCTTGGCAAGTTCATCGTGCGTGAGATTGACAGTGGGCAGATGAGACTTTTCAAACGCCTCCACCAGTTTGTCGGCATCTCGGGAATTAGCTGTCTGAATCCCCACAAAAATGTAGGCCTTTTTCGGATCGCTGATACGGTAATTGAATTCCGTGACGCTGCGGTTGCCGATCGATTCGCAAAAACGCCGGAAAGAACCGCGTTCTTCCGGAATCGTCACGGAAAAAAGCGCTTCACGCTCTTCACCGTATTCAGCACGCTCGGACACAAAGCGCAGACGGTCAAAGTTCATATTGGCGCCCGAGGTAACCGCCACCAGCGTTTTGTTGCTGATGTTGTTGCGGCGGACCCAGGCTTTAAGTCCGGCAAGCGACAGCGCCCCCGAAGGCTCCACAATGCCGCGCGTGTCTTCAAAGACATCCTTGATGGCGGCACAGATTTCATCGCTGTCAACGAGGATGATGTCATCGAGATTTTGCCGGCAGAGCCTGTAGGTTTCGTCCCCCACCTGCTTGACGGCCGTACCGTCGGAGAAAAGACCGACGTCAGAGAGCATGACGGGGTGACCGGCCGCAAAGGCCTGCTTCATCGCGTCACTGTCTTTGGTTTCCACACCGAAAACCTTGATGTCGGGGTAAAGCGCCTTGATGTAGGTTGCCACACCGGCAGCGAGTCCGCCCCCGCCGATCTGCACGAAAATCGCATCGGGACGCGAGCCGTCTGCGGGCTGATACTGCCGCAGAATTTCCATACCGATGGTGCCCTGGCCGGCAATGACAAACGGATCATCAAAGGGATGAACAAAGGTAAGCCCTTCTTCCTGCTGCATCTTGACGGCGTGCGCGGCGGCGTCAGAAAAGCTGTCGCCGACCAAAACGACTTCGCCGCCCAAATTCCGGACCGCCTCAACCTTCAGGTTCGGCGCAGTCACGGGCATCACAATCACGGCACGGCACCCCAGGCGCCTTGCCGCCAGTGCCACGCCCTGTGCATGGTTACCGGCTGAAGCACAGATCACGCCGCGGGCGCGCTCTTCAGCCGTCAGATGAATCATTTTGTTAAAGGCACCGCGCAGCTTGAAGGAAAACACGGGCTGCGTGTCTTCGCGTTTTAAAAGCACCTTGTTGCCGATTCGTTTGGAAAGGCGCTTGGCTTCTTCAAGCGGCGTTTCTTCGGCAACGTCATAGACGCGGGCCGTGAGAATACGGCGCAGATAATCCTGGGTTGACATGTCGGTTGCTGCCATCTGATTTTGTCTCCCGTTCAAAATAGGCACAGCATCAAAAAAGGACTCCAACTTTAGGCCACCCTCCTGCTGTTTTCAATCCGATACATTCTTTCTTCGGTGTCTCAAAGCTCGCCGACACCGGTCAGACGCAACTTGTACAATGGTTCTTGTTGCCGGCAAAAATTAAAGAGCTCTTTTCCGGCAGGCTTTGCCCCCCCCCAACTGAGACCCTAAAAACATGCAGGAAACCGGATTGACTTCTGTTACGGCTGCCGCCAATGAACGCATTCGCGAAATTCCGTACAACTACACATCGTTTTCCGACAGAGAAATCGTCATCCGGCTACTCGGAGAGAAAGCCTGGGAAATTCTGACCGAACTCAGAAACTTCCGCAGAACCGGCCGGTCTTCCCGAATGCTCTATGAGGTACTGGGCGACATTTGGGTTGTCAACCGCAATCCCTACCTGCAGGATGATCTGCTTGAAAACAGACGCCGCCGTGTGCTCCTGGTCGACGCCATGAAACACCGTCTCAATGAGATGGAAAAACGCCGGGATCCGACTGTGCCTGAGCGCGATGCCAAGGTGGCAGAACTTCTTACGCTCGCACATAAAGCCGTGGAAAAGTTTGATGCAGACTTCATTAAGACCGAACGTCTGCGCGGTAAAGCCCGGCGGCTTTTTAAGCAATTTACCTCGGAAGACAATATCCGGTTTGACGGTTTTGCCAGAGCCAGTCACGTCACCGATGCCACCGACTGGCGTGTGGAACTGCCTTTTGTCGTTCTGACACCGGACTCGGAAAAAGAAATTCCGGCACTGGTCAGGGCCTGTATTGAACTCGGTCTTGTCATCATCCCCCGCGGCAGCGGCACGGGCTACACGGGCGGCGCCGTACCGATGAGTGAGCTGAGCGCCGTGATCAACACGGAAAAAATGGACGCAATCAGCGCAGTAACGCTCGAGCAACTCCCCGGCGTTGCCGACGATGTTCCGGTGATCCGTACCGGAGCAGGCGCCGTCACGCGCCGCGTCACGGAAGCCGCAGCCCTTTATGACTACGTTTTTTCCGTCGATCCGGCCAGTGCCGACGCCTGTTCGGTTGGTGGCAACATCGCGGAAAATTCGGGCGGCAAAAAAGCCGTCCTGTGGGGTACCGCGGTCGATAATCTCGCGCAGTACCGTATGGTGACACCCGAAGGCAACTGGCTTGAGGTCACCCGCATCAACCATAACCTCGGCAAGATCCACAAACAGGAAGAAGTTGTCTGGGAAGTGACGCTTAAGGACGGTCAGGAAAAGGATCCGGAAAAAGCGCGCGTACTTCACACCGAAACGCTCAGAATGCCCGGTGCGTCGTTTCGCAAAAAAGGGCTCGGCAAAGACGTCTCCAACAAGTATCTAGGCGGGTTGCCCGGCGTACAGAAGGAAGGCACCGACGGGTTGATCACGTCAGCCACCTGGATTCTGCACAAAATGCCTCCCTGCGGCCGTACCGTATGCCTTGAATTTTTCGGTGCAGCAGGACTTGCCGGTCCCGCCATCGTCGAAATCACAAAACTGCTGGATTCGCATCCGCAGGGCTGCATGCTTGCCGGGCTTGAACACCTTGACGACCGCTATCTGCATGCCGTCAATTACCCGGTCAAAAGCCAGCGCGGCGAATACCCGAAGATGGTTTTGGTGGGTGACATCGTCGGCTATGACGAAAAAGCGCTGGATGAAGTCACCGAAAAAGTCATCCGGATCTGCACCGGCCGTAACGGTGAAGGCTTTATCGCCAAAACGGAAACCGAGCGCTTTAAGTTCTGGCATGAAAGAAGCCGTACCGCAGCGATCAGTGCGCATACCAATGCCTTCAAACTTAATGAAGACGTTGTGATTCCGCTTGATAAGATCGGCGAATACACACTGGTGTGCGAGCGCTTCAACATCGAGTGCTCCATTCAGAATAAGCTCGATATGCTCGAAGCTGTCCGCAGCTATCTGCAGGGCTACATTTCCCTCGGCAACCCCTCCATGATCACGGGCATCACCAAGCAGGAGCTGCTGGCAAAAACCGTGCCCGAAGCCCTGCGAAAGCTCGACGAAACCAAGGAGCGCTGGTCATTTGTTCTTACGCATCTGGACGATGCCTTTAAAGACGTCCTCAGCCGTCTTCTGACGCTCGGCATTGCCGCTGACAGCGAGGCCTTTAAACCCTACGCAGGGAAAAAACTCTTTGATGCGGTTTATGACAGAGTGCTGCGGATTTCCTGGAAGCGGGAGATCCGCAGTGAACTCGACCGTATTTTCGGCGGTGATGCGTTTGAAAAAGTCAGAGCCCAGATCGATGAAATCCACAACAAGGTCCTCAGAGGCCGCGTATTCATCGCGCTGCACATGCATGCCGGCGACGGCAATGTCCACACCAACATTCCGCTCAATTCCGACAACTATCAGATGATGAAGCTCGGCGAAAAAGCCGTGCATCTGGTGATGAAAACCGTAAAGGGGCTCGGAGGCTCCGTTTCCGGTGAGCACGGTATCGGTCTCACGAAAATCGAATTTCTGGATCCGGCCGATCTTGCGCCTTTTTACGACTATCTTGACCGCGTTGATCCCGAGCGGCACTTCAATCCCGGCAAACTCTTAAAAGGGCTCGAAAACGCCTACACGCCGAGTTTTAATCTTCTCACCTCTGAATCGCTCATCATGCAGCAGTCGGAATTAAAGGAGATTAACGACGCCGTCAAAAACTGTCTGCGCTGCGGTAAGTGCAAGTCCCGCTGCTCCACGCACGTGCCGCGGGCAAGTCTGCTTTACTCTCCGCGCAACAAAATTATTGCCGTGGGACTGCTCACGGAAGCGTATCTGTACGAAAGTCAGACGCGCCGCGGCCTCAATCCCGAGCATTTGAGTTCCTTTACCGACATTTCCGATCACTGCACGCTGTGCATGAAGTGTCTGCAGCCCTGCCCGGTCAAAATTAATTTCGGTGAAGTCACCGTTTTGCTGAGAAACTTTCTCTCCCGGATGAACTTCACCTCAAAAAATCCGATTAAAAAGGCGGGGCTTGATTTTCTGTCGCTCACCAATCCCCGGG
This sequence comes from Duodenibacillus massiliensis, assembly GCF_928721995.1. Taxonomy (NCBI): domain Bacteria; kingdom Pseudomonadati; phylum Pseudomonadota; class Betaproteobacteria; order Burkholderiales; family Sutterellaceae; genus Duodenibacillus; species Duodenibacillus massiliensis. Next base: position 1,449,457 of record NZ_OV788642.1, on the reverse strand, counting down.
GGGTGGAAATTGCCCGCAAGGCTATGATCGATATCGGCTTCAGGGCTGAGCGCAAGGCCTCAGATGCCCTGAAACATCTGGCGCAGCCGCATATGAAGCGGCCGCCCAACACCACCGGCAAACCCAAAATCAGGGAACAGATCATCACGCTCGTTAACCGCAGGCTGCCCGAGCCCCGCATGCATAAAACACTGCGTTCGCTCTTAAAGCTCACGGATCCGACCACGGTTCCCATCATCCGTAAAAAAGAATGCCGCGACGCCGAGGCCGTCTTTTACTTCCCGGGCTGCGGCAACGAACGGCTTTTCCCTGAGGTGGGAGCCGCCGTTCTCACCATGCTTTATGCCTCCGGTATCCAGACGGTGATTCCGCCCAAATTCCTTTGCTGCGGTTATCCGCAGAAAGGTAACGGTCAGGCTGAATTTGCGCGTCAGATCGTCACCAACAACCGTATTCTCTTTCACCGCATCGCCAATACGCTCAATTACCTTGACATCAAAACGGTGATTACGTCATGCGGCACCTGCCTCAAGCAGCTGAGGGACTACCACTTTGAGGAAATTTTCCCCGGCTGCCGCATTTTGGACATTCACGACTATCTCGCGGAAAAAGGTGTCTCGCTTGTCGGTGAAGAAAATACCCGGTATCTCTTTCACAATCCCTGTCATACCCCCTTTGCAGGGAGTACGCCGCTTCTGACCGTAAACCAACTCATCACGGCCGGCGACGGCACGAAGGTTGAACTCACAGACCGCTGCTGCGGGGAATCCGGCACATTTGCCGTAAGCCGCCCTGACATTGCCAACCAGGTACGCTTCAGAAAGGAAGAGGACATCCGTCTCAGAAAATCGAGGCTTGAAAGTGACGGCTTCTCCGGAGAGGTGAAAATTCTCACCGCCTGCCCGGCCTGTCTGCAGGGGTTAAGCCGCTATAACGACGCCACACAGACTGAAGCGGAGTTTCTGGTGGTTGAAATGGCGCGGCTGCAGTACGGAAAAAACTGGCTTCCGGATTTTCTGCATGACGTCAGTAAAGACGGCATCGAACATGTACTCGTTTAGGAAACTCAAACCATGAGTGAAAATTGTCCTTTATGCGCTTTGCCCGCCGGACAGATTCTCTGGCAGGACGAACTTGTCTGCGTCATCAATCCCGGTGAAAACCGTATTCCCGGCTTTACGCGCGTCGTCCTGAAAAAGCACATTGCGGAGATGAGTGCGCTGAGCGAAAAAGAGCGGATTCACGTCATGAACGCCGTCAACGCGGTTGAGACTCTGATGCTGCGCATGATGCGGCCTGACAAGGTGAATCTTGCCTCTTTGGGCAACATGGTGCCACACCTGCACTGGCACGTTATTCCGCGCTGGAAAAATGATCCCTGGTTTCCTGATTCTGTTTGGTCGGCCGCACGCCGCAGCGACAATGCCGCCGACACCAAAGACAGGCAACTTCTGGCAGAGCAGTTTTTCAAGGCACTGCCCCGGGCCCTCAACGCCGCCTTTCAGTAGCAGCTTTTGAGCTCTGCTGCGGGATAAAGCTTTGTCAGATTTCTGATGCGGTCCTCCTCCTCAGAAGTGACCGCATTAAAAACAAGATCAACCTGTCCGCTCGGCTCTCCGAGGCGGTTGGTAACCTTAATTCCCTTCATGTCGGGCGCACGCCCGCTCACCAGATATTTTTCAGCGGCCTCTCTTGAAGAAAAGGAAGCTATCTCCACACCGTAGGAAAGTTCTCCTTCAAGAATCGGTTTTACCGTACGGATACCCTGCTGACGGAATTGCTTCACAAAGGCTCTCACGGCCGTCGTGTTGTCATAGGGCCCCAGGTACGCAATAAAGCGTTCCGGCAGAAAACGGTCTGCCACAACCGCCTTCTGTAAAAGCCCACTTCGTGTCAGACGCTCCTGCACGCCGGGCAGATCCTTATGGGCAAAAGGACCGAAAAGCACGCAGCGAAGCGTCTCGCTTGCGGTCTCAGACCGTGCCGTCGGTCCCGCGGTAGCTTGCAGGGGTGCGTCATCCCGCAGCAAAGCAACCGAGGCCCGCCCCTCAAGACGCAACGCACCGTACTGAGACGCATCCTGCATCAGATAAAACGCCGCTGCCCCAGCCAGCACAACCGTTAATACCGCAAGAAGCCCCTTCATGCGGTCAGTCCCTGTTGTGAGGCCTGCTGTGCCAGACCGCGCAGCACCAGGTTATGTTTTAAGACAGCCTGAGGAAAGCGGGCCCGGATGTACGGCGCCAGAAGCGGTGCAGCGCCGCCGGCGAAAACGATTTTGACGTCGGATCCTTTGTCCTGCATTGCTGCCCTGGCGTGCTCAATAACCCCGAGGTGTGCTTCCAGAATGCCGGTGGAAATTGCGGAGTCCGTATTCTTCGGAAACGGCTCGACTGCACCGATTCCGTTCGGACGGCAGCGCGTGCCCTTTACGAGTGACTCATACATCATGGCCGGCCCCGGCAGAATCCGGCCGCCGCAAAACACCAGCCGACCGTTTTCAGAGACGACGGAATCCACAGTTGTGGCTGTTCCCATATGCACCACCAGCAGAGGCTGTCCCGGATAGAGGCTTGCCGCGCCGATGGCGGCAAACCAGCGGTCGCTGCCGAGCTGCCTGCAGTTTTCATAACCGTTGGTGAGCTCAAAATTTCCGCGAAAGACCGGTTCGGAATGAAGCCACTCCCAGGGAATGCCGTGAGCGTTAAAAAACTTCGTAAGTGAGAGCGCAAGCATTTCGCTTGAAACCATGCAGCCGACCACACGGGTTGGTTTGAGCGCTGACCAGGTACGCAGCAGTTCATCCGGAGGCGTTCCGTGTCCTCCGTGCACATACGTCTGAGGCTCTTCCGGCTTATCAAGCGTCGTCCACTTCAGAGCCGTATTTCCCAGATCCAGCAGTAAAACCGTCACAATATGCGTTTCCCGTCCAAACAAAGGCGCCGACCACGGCCCGAAACAAGACCGATTCGTCTGCACGAACTGCATTGTATGCGGCTTACCGCTGAAAATAAACGCACACGGATAACGCGTCATTGTCAGCGGTAAAATCCACTGCTTTCAAAGGATTTTCCGCTCTAAAAGCGGTCCGCAATCCTTGTTTTTTGTGAACTTTCATCATCAACTGTCGTGATCTCACGTTTTCTCGGAACTCTCGCTTTCGTGCCGGTTGTTTTTTGTCTTCTGACGACCGGTAATTCCGCCCTGGCGTTGTCACTCACGCTTTTTGACTCCGTCAGCGGCATGGTGCTCATTGAGAAAGAACAGCATAAAAAACTCAATCCCGGCGATTTTGTGCAGCTGATGACGCTATACACAGCATTGCGGCTGACTGACGGAAAAGCCCGTTTATCCCTGACGGTGACTGTACCGGAAAGCAATATTGCGGCACGGCAGAATGCCCGCAGGCTTTATCTCAGAGCAGGACAAACCGTTTCCTTTAACGGTCTTATTAAGGCGGTTGCCGTCACCAATGCCGAGGAGGCCTGTCATATCCTTGCCGGTACGAACGGACTCAATACAAGGGAATTTGTGGAAAAAATGAATTTTTATGCCGCAGAAGCCGGCATGAAAAACTCCCTGTTTACCTCCCCGGTGACTGCCCCCGGACAAGTATCAAGTGCATACGATCTGGCGCTGCTCACACAGGAAATCAGAACCCGTTACCCGGACATATTTGCCCTGTTTTCAGAAAAAACATTTTCCTTTGCCGGCAACAATCAGCGCAACAGGAATCTGCTGCTGTGGCGCGGCGACGATATTGACGGCGTGATGAGCAACAAAACATCAACCGCTTTTATCGCCTCTTCGGTTCATAAAAAAATCACAGCTGATACGGAACGCAGACTGATTGCCGTTTACCTCCCTGACAGAAATGCCCGGACCGATGTCTCGATCAATCAGGTGCTGACGCTGTTTCGCAAGGGAAGAGCCGACTTCGAAACGATCCGGCTTTTTACGGCAGGCACTCCGGTTTCAGCGCTTGAAGTACTGGGCGGCAACCGCAACCGGCTCGAAGTTGCCGCTGACAAGGATATCTGGGTTTCCATCGACCGGACCAAGCTCGCCGCACGCGGCACAGGCGGTATTACCGGCCGCGTGGAATACAAAAAGCCCGTGCTTGCTCCTGTGCGTAAAGGCGATGAAATTGCCCGGCTTCATGTGGAATTTGAAGGAAAAGAACTGTCGTCTTTTCCGCTGAGAGCCATGTACGATATCGGCGAAGGCAGTACCCTGAGCCGCTTTATTGATTCGGTGCGGCTCAAACTCAATGCCGAACCGACGGAGAAAAAATGACTGAACAGAAAACCGACCGCGTCACAATAACGGAAACCTCCGGTGAAGACTCACTTTTAAAATTTCCGACGGAGTTTCCCATTAAGGTGATGGGACTTACCACGCCGGATTTTGCCGAAGTCATCGGCAGTGCCGTCCGGGAAATCGCACCGGACTTTGATCCGGCAGGCATCAAAACCGAATATTCCAAAACCCGTAAATACACATCCCTGACGGTTGTTGTAAATGCTCAGAGCAAAGATCAGCTCGACACCATTTACCGTATGCTCACCTCGCACCCGATGGTCAAGGTTGTTCTCTGATACCAAATGACTCCGGATAAAACCGTAAAGCCCGGCAGTCTTGCTGCCTGGGTAGCCTGCGCCCGCCCGAAAACCTGGCTGATTGCCGTCTCCCCGGTATTGGTAGGGTTACTGTTTGCCTTGGCTGAGACCAAGACACTTGATATCACCACAGCCGCTGCCACGCTCTTAATTGCCGTGCTGATGCAGGTCATCAGCAATATGGAAAACGATGCCGGCTACACGAAACGAAATGCCGAGCGATCGACACGCAAGGGACTGCCCCGCGCCACCGCAAACGGCTGGCTCACGGTTAAGGCCGTGGAAAATGCCATCCGCCTGCTTGCCCTCGTTGCTGTTCTGGACACAGCCTTCCTCGTTTATAAAGGCGGCTGGGTTTTTATTCTGATCTGTCTGGCTTCCGTCATTGCCGCCTACTGTTACATGGGCGGCCCCAGACCGATTGCCTACACCCCCTTCGGAGAAGCGGTTGTCTTCATCTTTTTCGGGATTACCGCTGTCTGCGGCACCTTTTATCTGCAGACACTGTCGCTTAACACGGAAGTCGTGATTGCCTCTGCAGCTCTGGGACTGCAGGCAGCGGCCGTTTTAGCCGTAAACAATTTCAGAGATCTTGAGCATGATGCTTCGGTCGGAAGAAAAACACTCGCGGTGCTTTTAGGTCATCAAGGAATGCTGACCGCCTACCGCGTACTCATTCTCGCACCCTACGCTCTGATTGCGCTTTTAATCGCTATTGAGCCCTCCTACTGGCCCTGCCTGCTTGGCGCCGTCACCGTTTTTTCCGCACTGAAACTTGCCCGGGATCTCGGCCTAAAAAAGGGACTCGAACTTAATGATGTGATGTTCGGCACCATTAAACTGGAACTTCGCTTTGCCGTGTGCCTGATGACAGGAGCCCTGGTGACGTTTCTGCTCACAAACGGTTTTTAAAAAAGGCCGCACTGTAAAAGGCGGCCCGTCCCAAACAATACGGCCGGGGCTTTACACCGGCCGCAGTCAGTACAGAGTTATTCCTGACTCATCCGTTTCTGATGCTCTTCCTGTTCTCTGCGGATCTGCTCAAGCCTCAGGGCACTGAGTAACTCAACATGCGACACAACCCGCACGACGCCGCCCGTTGCTGCCGCCGTTCGGCAGGCTGCCTCATTTTCCTCACTGCTTAAAAGCCCCGTGAGATAAACAATACCGCGGTCCACCGTTACCTTCATCTGATTAATGGAGACGCGTTGGTTACCGATCAGGTTGGCCCTGACCTTGGCGGCCAGTGTTGAATCACTCATACGCTGTCCGAGACCGGAGGGCGTCATCACCGCAAGTTCATTAATGACGCGCTTTACGTCAAGGCTCACTCGGGCCGTGTTTTCCGCGGTCTTTCGGCCTTCTTCCGTCGGTACCTCACCGGTGAGAAGCACCCAACCGTTATAGGCCGTCACAGTGATGTGATTTTGCTCAGCCGCTCCGAGCGCACGGGAGATCTCCCAGCCGACACGCTTTTCGAGCACTTCATCATTTAAGACGGCCCCGGTGGAACGCCGGTCAGCCATTGTTGACACAGTGGTGCTCCCGACAGCCACGGCGCCGCCGAAAATCAGCGGGGCACACCCCGACATCAGTAAAGAAGTACCTGCGGTCGCGCACATCAGCACCGCGCAGACAGCTTTTCTGTTCATTGCCATATCTTTCTATCCATAACTGTTATCTTTCAACGTCAGGCATAACCATCGTATCAGGGACAGCCACCGACTGCTCGATATCTTTCTGCATCTGCAGAAACGGTTTAAGCCATACCCAGTGGTCCAGAAGCTCTGTTCTGCGCATCCATAAGGCTCCGGAGGAATGCATAAACAGATCTCTCGCGATCCAGTCCCTGATGATCTGATCAATCGTTGCGGAGGAACAGGAAATCACGGAAGCCATGAGCTTTCTTGAAGGCAGTGCCGGAAGCCGGATCCATGTGTTCGAAGACTCAAGCTTTGGAATCACGCTTTTAACAGCGCTCACCAGAGCCGCCGTCAGAAATACGCCGAGCCGCCGCTCGGGCTTGGCCACATGACACACCATAAGCCCCAGCCGTTCACTGACGGCTCTTCGCATATGGTACGACGTAAGCTCGTGATTCCATCCGGCATCAACTTCCGCCAGGCGCAGCAAAATCGAAGGATTGACCGTCAGAATCTCTGACTGCGTCAGTGCCCAGTACTTTCTCGGCAGATTATCCAGCCGGCTGAAGGCATTCGTGGTTACGGCAAAACTGCCGGGGCCGGAAAGCGTCAGCATAAACGGAGAATGGCTTCCGGGATTCAGCAGCGCCTGAGCCAAAAATCCCCTTTCCACAAAAACAACGTGGTTAAACCACGTGCGCCCTGCGGCATCCCCGGGCCACAGAGTGAGGCGTCTGCCCAGGTTATGCATGACACGCATCATCTCCGGCGATAAAACCGGCGCGAACCAAGGCATTAGTTCAGAGTTCTGCATGTACTGCTTCTATTCATACTCTAACGACAGACGGACAATACTGTCTAAAACCAAAGACTGCAAGAGCCGGAGCTGCCTTCAGCGGCACCCCCGTGTGAACAAGTCTGTGGAAAAAGCTGAGGATAAAAGAGAATGCCGAAGGGAAAAGGGAAAACTCAAAAATCAGGACAAAGTTTTACACACAGCTCTCCACAGGGTTCCCACAAAGCATTTCAAAGCTTATCCAACAGGTTATCCACAAGCTAACACATTGAATTTAAAGTGGTTTATTGAATTATCAACAGTTTTTTCCACACCTATTGTTTACTACTGTTAATTTAAAGATTTAAAAACAAATAAAACCCAAGAACAACAAAAATCTCAGGGCCGATACTCACGGAAAATATAGAAAACAAATAAAAATCAATAAGATAAGAAAAACACCCGATCGCACATAAAAAATGGAGCAACCAGTCTTCCGGCTGAACGATGTGCAGTCAAAAACAAGACGGAACTTCTATAAGGCGATGCAATCAGAAGTTCCGTCTTGTCAGGATCCGAAGATGAGTTTTTTATTAATTAACGGGAGATATCGTTATTTTGCTGTCAAATAACACGATCTTCTACTAACTATTTAAAACAAATATGTGTTTTAAATCAAGATTTCTTGCCGAAATTTGTAATTCCGAACGGCACAAGGACGCTGGGGACTGTTGTTGCCGTTTTCTCGAGGTGTGTGAGCTGATCGTCAAAGAAGATATGGGGTTTGAGCGCAGCGAGAATGTTGCTCTTCGGGAGCCCGTCCAAAAGAAAGAGCTCTGCAGCACTCATCCCCAGAGTCTTTAACGTGGTGATGAGCCGCTGTTCGCTCGGCGCTCCGCGGGAAGTCACAATGGAGACACGGATGGCGGGCTTGTAATAAGGATCATTCTTCCCCCGCTGCGCATCCATTTTCTGAAACGCTGCAATCTTGGTGAAAAGCCGGTTTAAAGGCCCCGGCGTATGGGGCGTATTGGCCTTGGTGACTTCAAGGTGCTGAAATCCGGCGAGTCACTCTTTCTGATATTCCCGTTCGGCCTCATCATCAATGATGACACCGTCAAAGTCGAAGGCGATCCGAAGCTCGTTGTCGTCTCCGTCGTCTTCTTCGGCCTTCTTTCCGCTCGGAATAACCCACCCGCCGGGCAAACCCTGCTGGATCGCATACATGACGTTTTCCCTGTTGGCGCTCAGAAAAAGCGATACGTCAAAGGATTTGATGTAGGGAAACGTAGATTGCCCGGAAGTGAAGGCACCGGCTTTGACGGGAAGATTGTAGTGGCGGCAGGAGCTGAAAAAGCGCTCACCGGTTTCCGGCGAATTGCGGCTTAAAACAACCACACGGAAGGGTTCGGCCTCGCCGAACAGTTCGTTAAGCTTTAACAGGCGTTTGATGAAGGGAAAGGCGACGCCCGGGGCAAGTGGATCGTCCTTATGACTTTCCTGATAATCCCTGTAGGCGGCGATTCCCTTTTCTTCAAACAGCCGGTGCTCGCTTTCCAGATCAAACAGTGCGCGGGATGACACCGCGACAACGAGTTGGTTTTCTGTTGTTTTCAAGGTGTCCTCCCGGAACTTAAAGGTCAGTGTGACTAGACGTCGATGTTGCTTGCAAAGAGCGCATTTTCTTCAATGAAGTCACGGCGCGGTTCCACTTCATCGCCCATCAGCATTGAGAAAATGTCATCGGCTTTACCCGCGTCTTCAAGGCGCACACGCAGCAGGCGGCGTGTCTGAGGATTCATGGTCGTTTCAAAAAGCTCATTGGCATCCATTTCCCCCAACCCCTTGTAGCGCTGTTTTCTCACACCGGCTTCGGCCTGATCAAGCAGCCAGCGCACAGCGTCTCCGAAGTTTTTCACCTGCTGTGTTTTCTCGCCGCGCACGACACGGGCGCCTTCGCCGATGACGCCCTTCAGAGCCTCTGAGCACTCCGTAAGGACGGCGTAGTCGCGGGAACGGAGAAATTCCGGTTCCAGGTAACTGTGGTGCGTGTTGCCGTAGATGTGATGACTGATGCGGATGTGCCAGCGTTCTTTATCGGTATCCCAAAGGGCTTCGGCTTTGATCTCAGGATCCCGCATATCGCTTTGAAGAGCGGCGGCGCTTGCGGCGGCCTTCTCTTCGTCACTCAGATCGATGCTTACGCCCGAAGAAATCGACAAGAGCGCAGCCCGGTCGATAACCTGGCTCAGGCGTTCGATCACGGACTTAGAGGCTTCAAATTCCTTGATGAGATTTTCCAGTTCGGTACCGCGCAGCCCGATGCCGCTTTCAAAATCGGCTTCGCTCTTATAAAGGATGGCATCCTTTAAGGCGATATTGAGCAGATAACGCGCCATTTCCGCGTCATCTTTGAGGTAAATCTTGCGTTCTTTGTTCGTCTTTTTGTCGCGGCCGCCGATCAGAACACCGTAAAGCGGAGGTTGGGCGATGTAGACGTGGCCTCCCTCGATGAGTTGCGGCATCTGACGATAGAAGAACGTGAGAAGCAGCGTACGGATGTGCGCACCGTCCACGTCGGCATCGGTCATCAGAATAATGCGGTGATAACGCAGTTTTTCGAGATTGAACTCATCCTTGAGCTGCGTGCCGAGCGCAAGAACCAGTGTGCGGATCTGCTCGGAATCGAGCAGTTTGTCCACAGAAGCTTTTTCCACATTCAGAATCTTGCCGCGCAGCGGAAGAATTGCCTGGAATTCACGCTTTCTGCCGGTTTTGGCCGAGCCGCCTGCCGAGTCACCCTCCACAATGAAGACTTCGCTTGCGGCGGGGTCTTTGCTGGAGCAATCGGCCAGTTTGCCGGGAAGGCCGCCGCCGAAAATCTGTTTACGTGTGACTTCACGGGCTTTACGGGCCGCCTCACGGGCGCGTGCAGCCCCCACGATTTTGTTGCAGATTTCCTTGGCCTGATCCGGATTTTCTTCCAGGAATGTTTCAAGGCCTTCACTGACGGCTGCGTAGACCGCGGGCTGCACTTCACTCGTGACAAGTTTGTCTTTTGTCTGTGAGCTGAAAGAAGGCTGCGGGACCTTGACTGACAAAACACAGGTGAGACCTTCGCGCATGTCTTCACCGGAAATTTCAAACTTATCGCCTTTTTTCAGAAAATCATTGTTGGCGATGTAGTTCTTAAAGACCTGGGTCATTGCCAGGCGCAGACCGGTGACGTGCGTACCGCCGTCACGCTGAGGAATGTTGTTGGTGTAGGCGGCAAGCGACTCGTTGTAGGAGTCATTCCACTGCAGAGCCACTTCAACGTAAACCGGAATTTCCTTGGTGTTGTCCTTGGCGGTTTTCTGTTCAATGGTCTTTTGGATATAAATCGGATCTTTATGAATAGCCCGGCGCGTCGTGTTTTTATAAAGTACAAAGGAGCGGACGCCGCCATCGCTTTCAAGGCGGACATGCTTTCCCGAGCGCTCGTCGCTTAATTCAATATCCACACCGGAATTGAGGTAGGAGAGCTCTCTTAAACGCAGCAGCAGCGTGTCGTAGTCAAAATCAGTGACAGGTTCGAAAATGGACTTTTCCGGCAGAAAATGAACTTCAGTGCCGCGTTTTGTGGTCTCGCCAAGATCCTTCATGGGGCTGACTTCCACCATTTCACCGGTCAGAGGCGACTTGACGGTTTCAATGCGTCTGTCGACAACGACGCCTTTTTCAAAGCGCAGAAAGTGCGTTCGGCCGTCACGGTGAACTTTGAGTTCAAGCCAGGAGGAAAGCGCGTTGACGCAGGAAACACCGACGCCGTGTAGACCGCCTGAAATTTTGTAGCCGTTGTCGTCGAATTTGCCGCCGGCATGCAGTTCGGTCAGTGCAATTTCAGCAGCCGAACGCTTGGGTTCGTGTTTGTCGTCAAATTTGATGGCGGTGGGAATGCCGCGGCCGTCATCAACAACGCTCACGGAGTTGTCCATGTGAATTGTGACGAAGATATTTTTGGCATAGCCGGCCATGGCTTCGTCGATGGAATTGTCCACCACCTCATAGACGAGATGGTGCAGACCGGAGCCGTCGGAGACGTCGCCGATATACATGCCGGGGCGTTTCCGTACGGCTTCCAGACCTTCAAGGATTTTGATGTTGGTCTCGTTATAAGTGGAAGACGTATTGCCGGCTGTGTTTTTTTCAGGAGATTCCATATCAGTCACAAAATATTCACTAGGCGGATAAAAAGCTTTTTTCCGGCGGCGGTTATGTCACTTGCGCCGGTTTGTTCTTCAGAAAAAATGTTACTCAGATACGCACTACGCCAATGCAGCTGACTCACACGGTCTGCATTGGCGCAGTTCTTGCCGGACTCTCTGACGGAGTTAACCGTCACTGCCGTCAGATGCGCATCGGCATCAGTACGTAACGGAACTGTTCGCTCTCGGGCATTGTCAGAAGCGTCGCCCCCTGAGAAGAGGAGAACGCAAAGCAGACGTCGCTGTTTTTCAGATTACCGAGCACGTCAAGCAGGTACGTCACGTTAAAGCCCAGATCGAGATCGGGGCCTTCATAATTGATCTTGATGTCTTCCGAGGCCTCTTCCATCTCGTTGTTTGCGCTCTGGATATGGAGCTTGCCCGGTGTGATGACCCAGCGCAGGCCCTTGAATTTTTCGTTGGCCAAAATGGCGGCGCGGCGCAGGGCTCCGATCAGTTCCTCGCGGTTGACAAGAAAGCGCTTGTCATTGTTGGTGGGAATAACGCGGCTGTAATCGGGGTACTTGCCGTCAATGAGTTTTGTCAGAAACTCAATTTCGCCGAACGTGAAGCGGGCCTGCTGCGGCCCCATGTCGATCGTCACGGGATCATCATTGTCAGGCAGCAGTTTCATGAGCTGCTGAATGGTCTTGCGCGGCAGAATCGCTTCGACTTTTTCCGTGACTTCCGTGTCCATTTCAGAGTCGCAGCACGCCAGGCGATGGCCGTCGGTGGCAACCGCACGCACCATTTTCCCGTCCAGCACAAGAAGCATGCCGTTCAGGTAGAAGCGCACGTCCTGCTGAGCCATGGCAAAGTGCACCATCTGAATCAGATGCTTTAAAACCGATGCGGGCAGTGTGATGTGCACGTCCATTTCGGAGACGGGCAGCTGAGGATAACCGTCAGCCGGCAGTGGCACGAGGCTGAACTTGGAAGCATTGGCTTTCAAAAGGATATGACGGCCGTCATTTTCAAGGCTGACTTCCGTGCCGTTACCGGAAATGGCGTTTAACAGTGCCGTGAGTTTGGCTGCCGGCAGCGTGGTGCTGAAATCGCCTTCTCCGCAGCCGACGGCGGCCTTGGTTTTGGTCTGAATTTCAAGATCGGTTGTTGTGAAGTAAACCGTCTCGTTTTGCTTTTCGATCAGGATGTTGGACAAGATGGCGACGGTCTGACGCCCTTCCACAATCCCGCCGACAGTCTGCAGCGGTTTCAGAAGTGCTTCGCGGGTGCACTGAATAAACGGCATTTAAGAATTCCTTCTGTTCAACAACAAGTCGTGATGACTTGAATTTTCAATATTATCAGTGGATTTTAATCGAAAAAACGTCCGAAAACCCTTGTTTTCCGTACTTTTCACGGGAAGAACCGGGTTAGTTCTTCAGGCGTTGTTCCAAAATGTTGAGTTCGTGTTTCAGAGCTTCGTCCGTATTGCGGCTTGTCATGACCTTTTTACAGGCATACATCACGGTAGTGTGATCTTTTTTACCGAAAAACGAAGCAATTTCCGGAAGACTCTTTTGAGTGAGTTCCTTAGCCAAGTACATGGCAATCTGTCGGGCATACACCACAGGGCCCTTGCGGGATTTCGAATACATGTCCGAAACCTTCAGGTTGTAGTACTCGGAGACGACCTGCTGAATATTTTCCACCGTCACGGGAACCGCACTCACATTAAAGACGTCACGCAGGGCGACTTTGGCGGTTTCAACGGATACCGGAAGATTGTGGAAATTCGTGTAGGCCAGAATCTGCTGAACGGCACCTTCGAGTTCGCGTACGTTGCTTTTAAGCCGTTTGGCAATGATGACGGCAACTTCTTCCGGCATTTCAAGCCCGGATCTGTCGGCTTTCTGCAGCAGAATCTGAATACGCATGTCCAGTTCCGGCGGCTCAACCGAGACAACCAGCCCCTGCGTCAGACGTGAAAGCAGCCGTTCCTGGAAAGCCTTCAGATTGCGGGGATAGGTATCGCTTGTGAGCACAATCTGTTTGCCGTGCGGCACCATACGCTCAAAAGCAAGGAAGAAGTTTGTCTGAGTACCTTCGCGGCTTGCAAAGCTCTGAATATCATCGATAAGCAGAAGATCGAGATTTTGGTAGCGGTTCTCGAAGGTCTGCATTTTCTCCGGATGATTGTTGTTGAGCCCGCGGACGGCATCGGTAAATTCATTGATGTACTGTTGGGCCGAAATACAGCGGACGCGGGCACCGGGATGCGTTTTGATGTACTGATGGCCGATAGCCTGCATCAGGTGTGTTTTACCCAGACCGACGCCGCCGTAGATAAAAAGCGGGTTGTAAATGGCATTGGTGCTGTTGGCCACCTGCTGAGCTGCGGCATAAGCAAGCTGGTTGGCCTTACCCTCAACAATGTTTTCAAACGTGAGGTTGGGCAATAACCCCGTATCCTGCAATGCCGTCTGAACTGCCGCCGGTGCAGACTCGGCGGTAAACGGTGCCGTAGCGGGCTTTACTTCGGATTCGCTCACTTCCCAGGTAATGTCGATTTCCCGACCGGCCGTCTGGTTGATGACCGTCTGAATCTGAGCGCCGTACGAAGTCTGCAGTGTGCGCGCCTTTGCGCCGGAATCAGCTATGAGCGTGAGCGAGCCGCTCTCAAGCCCCGTTTCATCTGCCTGAAGATCGGCAAACCAGTTTTGAAAGACTTCCTGCGCGTATCTTTGACGAAGTTCTTCTAGGCAACGATTCCAAAATTCAGACATAAAACAACCACACTTCTGTTTTTTCGGGGGCAGGACAAAATCTTTGCATAGCAGCCCGGAACGGCAGTCCGTACTGACGCAAAAAGCAGACAACACCCGGATCTTTGAAAAAAGGTTTGAAATTTTAGACGCTTGCAGGGGATTCACCAAATGCACGCAGATCTATGATAAATAAACGTATTTCTAAGTTATCCACAATGAATAGTGTTAGCGGTTTTTGATGACTACAAGATGCGGCGTTCGGAATTTTTTCCGGTGCCGGTTTCTAAAAAATTACGAGGGTTTTCAGGGTTTTGAGTTGACAGGAACACCTAAAATAGGGTGTAATATCGGGTTCCCGCAGAAGCGCGTGGGCGAAATGCGTTTCGTCCGGGCTCTGCGGTTGCTGTTCACAGACCGGTTTTTTAGTGTCTGTTGCTCCATTTTTTCTTTGGTTTTGCCGTCCTTTATCGCTGACGGGGAACCGTTGTTTTGTGACCTTTATATTCAAATAAGGTAAGGATTAATCATGGCTACCAAACGTACTTATCAGCCTTCCAAGATCAAGCGTGTCCGTACGCACGGCTTCCTGGTTCGCTCCCGCACCAAGGGCGGTCGTCACGTTCTCGCTCGTCGCCGCGCCAAGGGGCGTCATAAGCTCGCCCTCTGATCGGCTCTCGGCTGATGCCGGGCTGAATCGTGAGTTCTGATCATATGCGATTGGGTTTTCCCCGTACCGTCCGGATCATCCGGTCCGAGGATTTCGGGGAGTTGTTACACTCGGACAGCCCTGCGACCATTCGACTCGGACGTGAACTGGCATCTGTTTCAGTGATTCTGAACAGTTGTGTCGGTCGCGTCCGATTTGGTTTTACGGTGGGTAAGCACAATGCGCCGAGGTCTGTGGACCGGGCGTTGGTTAAACGTGTCATGCGGGACTGCTGCCGCAATAAGCTGCCGCAGTTTCGAGCTTTGGCTGCTCAACACGGTGTCGGACTGGAAATCGGTCTGCGCCTGAGAAGACCTCTGGGGCGTGTCGGCTCGGAGGCCATGACCGTGGATAATGCCAAGCGTCTGGTGCGCGAGAGCTCTGAACTCTGCCTTCAGGCCGTCGTCAGACGACTGCCGAAATCAGTTTCTCTGTACCGGAAGTGACGCGATGGCTGCAAAAGTGTGTATTGCCCTCATCCGTTTCTACCAGTTGGTATTCTCCGGCTGGGTCGGCTGGCAGTGCCGGTTCATACCGACCTGCTCCAATTACGCCATTGAAGCATTTCAGCGTTTCGGAGCAATCCGGGGACTGTGGCTGACGGCAGCGCGTCTGTGCCGTTGTCATCCTTTGGGCGGCAAGGGGTATGATCCTGTGCCTGAGACGTTCAGCTGGCGGTGCTGGAAGCATAGGGACAACTGAGCTTTCTGCTTTGTTTATTCAAGACTTTATAAGATAGACCGGATATGGGTAGCGATTTTCAACGTACGATCCTGTGGGTTATTTTGGCCGCTTCAGTGTTTATGTTGTGGGATAACTGGCAGGTTTATAACGGCAAACCGTCCTTTTTCGGAACGCCGACGGCACAGACCGAGACGGCTGATGGTAAGCAAGGCACTCAAACCCCTGCGGTTCCTGTTGCCGGAGCCGGTTCTGAGGCTGTTGCCAAGGGGATGGTGCAGACCACCAAGGCAGTGCAACTTCAGAATGATCTTTTAAAGCTCAATATTGATGAACAGGGCGCTGTCGTCACGCGTGCCGAACTTCTGAAGGAATACAAAGAAGCAGACTGGACTGAAGTCGGTCTTGCCGGCATGATTCTCGGCAAGACGGCTCCCAAGCGCGAAAACATCGTGCTTTTTGATGTGACCCCGAAGCACGTTTATGTGGCGCAGAGCGGTCTGATCGGCGGTGACTTTCCCAACCATAAATCGGCTTATAAATATATCGGAACGGAAACGTCCAACGCGATGGATAAGGAGCTTGGCCGGGAAGTCAAGGTGACGACGGCCAACTTTGAAAGCTCCCAGGGCGGAGTGACTGTTAAAAAGAGCTTCATCCTCTATGACGGACACTACGGCATTACGGTCCGCGATACGATCGTTAATAACGGAACCGCGTCGGTGCAGCCGAGCATTTACTATCAGCTGACGCGTGACAGCGCCAAGCCCGAGGGTGAAAGCTCCTTCTACTACACCTACACCGGGCCTGCCGTTTATACCGAAGACGATAAGTTCAAGAAGATTGACTTTGATGATGCGGCAGAGCAAAAGCCCATCAAGTCTGATAACGGCTGGGTAGCTATGATCCAGCACTACTTTGTGTCTGCCTGGGCTGATGTCCGCGGACAGAATGTGAAGACGCCGCGTGAGCTCTACACCTCCAAGCTCGACAATGATCTGTATGCCGTCGGTTCGATCATCCGCATGAATAAGATTGATCCCGGTCAGAGCGTTGTCAAGGAAGAAGTGCTTTATGTCGGACCTCAGGATCAGGCACGCCTTGCTTATATTGCCGACGGTCTGGATCTGGTGGTTGACTACGGCTGGCTCACGTTCCTTTCCAAGCCGATTTATTCAGTGCTGAATTTCCTCTACGGTCTGGTCGGTAACTGGGGCTGGGCGATTGTGCTTCTGACCTGTCTGGTGAAGGCTATCCTCTACCCGATTTCCGCTGCCGGCTATAAGTCAATGGCCCGCATGAAGGAAGTGACGCCCCGCATGAAGGCCTTGCAGGAGCAGTACGGTAACGACAAGCAGCGCTACCAGCAGGCAATGATGGAACTCTATAAGAAAGAGAAGATCAACCCTGTGGGCGGCTGTCTGCCGATTGTGCTTCAGATTCCGGTGTTCCTGGCGCTTTACTGGGTGCTGCTTGCCAGCGTGGAACTGCGCGGCTCTGAATGGATTTTCTGGGTGACTGATCTTGCGATGCCGGATCCCTGGTTTATTCTGCCTGCCGTGATGATGCTCACGATGTTCCTGCAGATTAAGCTCAATCCGACGCCGACCGATCCGATGCAGGCCAAGATGATGGTCATCATGCCGCTGGTTTTCGGTGTGATGTTCTTCTTCTTCGCTTCCGGCCTGGTGCTCTACTGGCTCACGAACAATATTCTGTCCATTTGGCAGCAGTGGTACGTGAACCGTCAGATTGTGCAGGAAAGAGCCAACCGCATTGCTGCGGCTAAAGCGAAGTAAAACAAGCTCACAATCAGATTGAATCTAAGTGCGGGAGGATGTTTCTTCCGCACTTTTTTTCGCTCTGAGTTTCCACATCAGCAAGGGAATCGGCCATAGCCAGGTGCTGATAAACCATAAAAGAATGTGACCGGCTGAAAATTTGGATTCAGCGCGGCAGGTCATTAAAAACACGGCGACAGCTCCGGTTACCACCCACAGCAGGAGGCCGCCGTAGATTGCAACACGCATGTTGTAGGTGTCGCCGAAACTGGCGCCGAGGTAAGCAGTGATCGGGACTGATGTTGCCACTGCAATGCAGGCACCGAAAAGGCCGGACAACGATATGGAAGATTTTTTTCTTAACGGCATAATGAAGGCAACTATTGTTCAAGTTCCGGGAATGTTACCTCAGACGACGAAATCGTCTGACGTAAAGCCGATAGACACAAAAAGACTCTGATATGTCCAACACTGATTACGATCCGATTGTTGCAAGGGCTACAGCCGCAGGACGCGGAGGCATCGGCATTATTCGCGTTTCAGGAAGTACTCAGGCTCTCTCCGTCATTTGTGAAGCGCTTTTTCCCGGAAAAGTTCTTAAACCGAGAACGGCCTTTCTGCTGCCTGTGCGAAGCGCAGCAGGAGATCTGATTGACCAAGTTGTTGTGCTGAAGTTTCAGGGCCCTCACTCCTACACAGGAGAAGACGTTTTGGAAATCCAGGCCCACGGCGGACCGGCGGTCTTGCAGATGATTCAGAGCCGGGTTCTGGAGGTCGGTGCAGCGGTCGAACTGCGACTTGCCGAGCCCGGAGAGTTTTCCAAAAGAGCGTTTTTAAACGGACGGATGGATTTGACGCAGGCCGAAGCCGTGGCCGACCTGATTGATGCCGGAAGTGCGTCTGCCGCGCGGGCCGCAGCCCGTTCCCTTCAGGGCGTTTTTTCGCAGAAGGTTTATGAGATAGCCGAACATCTCACCAATCTTCGTGCCTATGTTGAAGCTACACTCGATTTTCCGGAAGAAGACATTGACTTTATTAACGACGGCAGAGTTGCCAGACAGGTTGATGATATTCTGAAGGAACTGACATATCTTGAAAAACGTGCACTTTATGGAAAGGTATTGCGCGACGGCTTGACGGTTGTGATGGCCGGGGCTCCGAATGTCGGGAAAAGTTCGCTGATGAATGCTTTGGCACAAAATGAAGTTGCCATTGTGACTGATATTGCTGGAACGACCCGCGATCGTATAGAGCACGATATTGATCTGGATGGGCTTTTGATTCATCTGATAGATACGGCCGGCGTCAGAGAGACGGATGATCCGGTGGAAAAAATTGGTGTTGAAAGAACTCTGCAGGCGGTAGAGACGGCGGATGTTGTTTTGACTTTGGTTGACGGTACAGACAAAACGGCGGTCAGTGATACGGCTCAAACCTGGATCCGAAACAGACTGCGCGAAGGTGTTACAGAAGTGTTGGTCATGAATAAGATTGACCTTGGGGTTGATCAGGGCAAGATTCCGGACGGAGCCGTCTGTATTTCAGCCAAGACCGGAGAGGGTATTGATGCATTACTGGAGAAATTAAAGAAGATTTCCGGAAATGGCATTGATTTTGAAGGAAATTTCTCAGCGAGAACCCGTCACTTGACAGCGATTGCAAAAGCGAAGTCGCATTTGATTCAAGTGCAGGAATCTTTGCAGTCTATGACGCTGGAACTCGTTGCTGAAGAACTTCGCCTGGCGCTTAATGAGTTAGGTACGATAACCGGGCAGATTTTGCCGGATGATCTCCTTGGAATCATTTTCTCTAAATTCTGCATTGGAAAATAAGGCGAATGTTTCACGTGAAACATTCGTGCAGCTGAATCTGTTCCTTTATCAAAAAAATCTGAGTAGCAGAAGACTGAGAATTTGCCGTCAACAGATATCGGAATCAGTCATAAGTTCCTTAACGGTCCACGTGAAACATTTTTGTTGTACACGCCTTGCGAATGGATAACGTTAATCCACTATTAGATGCTGAAGTGATCCGATGACTTCTATGTGGACGGTTTTGATGTCCGGTGGTTGTGTTTTCGGATCTAATGGTTATTGAGCAAGGTGTAAGTGGGATTGAAATGTTTCACGTGAAACATTCATGCAGCTGAATCTGTCGCTTTATCAAAAAACTGAGTGGCAGAAGACTGAGTATCTGCCGTCAACAGAGGCCGGGATCTGGCACGAGTTTCTTTATGTTCCACGTGAAACATTTTTTATCTTGTTTCACGTGGTCTGGAAATGGATAACGTTCATTACTGTAAAGACGTTGAATCGACCTGATGAACTTCTGTGTGGCTTGTTTTTGTTGTTCGTAAGTCGGGTTCTTAGATTTGGTAAGAGTATTGTGTAGGGCGTAAAGGGAGTTGAAATACTGCTGTTGTCAGTGTTTCTGAGCTGTCTTACGGGTGTTTTACAAGGAATTGAGATAGGGTGTTTGTTTCACGTGAAACATTTTGACCGGGGAACTAAAAGAGAAATAGTGGAGGTGATAACATTCCGCCTGAGTTTTGGTAATAATTGTTTCACATTCGGAATCATGAATTGTTCCACGTGAAACATTAAAACTCCCCCGGAATCTTCTCTTGTGGATGCGGATTTGTAGCTGAATCCGATTGTACTGATTGATGAAAACCGATGTTCCACGTGAAACATCGTTCGTAAAATGAATTATCCGGATACTTTTGATGTCGTTGTAATCGGCTGCGGGCATGCTGGTGCTGAGGCGGCTTTGGCTTCTGCTCGGATCGGAGCTAAGACCTTACTTATTACACATAACGTTGAGACGATTGGTCAGCTCTCTTGTAATCCCTCAATCGGTGGAATCGGAAAGGGACATTTGGTTAAAGAACTGGATGCAATGGGCGGAGCCATGGGGGCTGTGACGGACTGTGCCGGTATCCAGTTTCGGATATTAAATAGTTCGAAGGGGCCGGCTGTACGCGCAACACGTGCTCAGATTGACCGGAATCTCTATAGAACAGAGATGCGGCGCAGAGTTGAAAATCAGATGAATTTGTGGATTTTTCAACAGGAAGCTGAAGATATTCTTCTTGAGAACGGCGCGGTTTGTGGCGTTGAAGTCAGAGCCGGCCTTCGTTTTAAGTGCCGGAAAGTTGTATTAAGCGCAGGAACATTTCTTAACGGTTTGGTCCATATCGGACTGGAACATTATTCTGCGGGCAGAGCAGGAGATCCTGCTTCGCTTCGTTTGGCGCAAAAGTTGATTGATGCTGGGCTGATCCAGGGACGTCTTAAAACGGGGACGCCGGCCCGTATCGACGGACGTACGATTGATTTTTCAAAGTGTATTGAACAACCCGGGGATCTGAATCCGGTTCCGCATTTTTCTTTGATGGAACCGGATATTGATCATCCGCGGCAGGTGCCTTGCTGGATTACACACACGAATAAGGAAATGCACGAGATTATCCTGAGTAATCTGGACAGATCTCCGATGTATTCCGGTGTAATCAAAGGAATCGGACCCCGTTATTGTCCTTCGATTGAAGATAAGGTTCAGCGTTTTGCCGGTAAAGACAGTCACCAAATTTTTTTGGAGCCCGAGGGCTTAACGACAAATGAGTTCTATCCGAACGGTATTTCCACCTCTTTGCCGTTTGATGTGCAGCTCAAAATGATTCATTGCGTCCCCGGGTTGGAAAATGCCTACATGGTGCGCCCCGGGTACGCTATTGAGTATGACTTTTATGATCCCAGGGATCTTCACCGGACCTTGGAAACAAAAAAGATTAAGGGACTCTTTTTTGCCGGTCAGATCAACGGAACAACGGGGTATGAAGAAGCTGCTGCACAAGGTTTGCTTGCCGGTGCCAATGCTGCACTGAGTGCCTTGGATCGTGAGCAGTGGACGCCGAGCCGGACAACCTCATACCTTGGTGTGATGGTGGATGATCTGACCACGAAGGGGGTGACCGAGCCCTACCGAATGTTTACAAGCCGCGCCGAATACCGCTTGAGCCTGCGTGAGGATAACGCTGATGCGAGACTGTCGGAAACAGCACATAAGCTCGGCCTTCTTTCTGAAGAAAAATGGGCCCGCTATGCTCGTAAACATGAGGCGGTACAGCGAGAAATCGAGCGATTGAAGTCGACCTGGGTGAATCCGATGATTGTGAGTCAGGCCGATTGTGAACGTGTTCTCGGTAAGAAAATTGAGCGGGAGTATTCACTCGCTCAGCTTTTGTCCCGTCCCAATACCGTTTATGAAGAGCTGATGACGCTTAAAAAAGCGGACGGATCGTTGGTCTCTGATAAAAAACTCGGAGATGCGGCACAAGTCGAGCAAGTCGACATTGCCATGAAGTACAGCGGTTATATAGAAAGGCAGAAGTCGGAAATAGCCAAGACAACTGCTAATGAAGAACTGCGTATTCCTTCGGATATTGATTACGACACGGTGGGCGGATTATCTTTTGAAGTCAGACAAAAGCTCAAAGCAATGAGACCGGAAACACTCGGACAGGCGGGACGAATTTCCGGTGTAACTCCAGCAGCTGTCTCGCTGCTCTTAATCCATCTGAAACGTCGTCAGTTCGGCCTGGAGAAGTTATGACAACATGGACGGTCACTGAAACTTCTGTGCGTGATGCCGTTGCTCGGACGGATCTGGATGTCAGCGCTCAACAGATCGGGCAACTGACCCGGTATGTGAATCTCTTGCTGCAGTGGAATTCCACATACAACCTGACAAGCATCACGTCGGTTGATTCTGTACTGAAACTGCATCTGCTCGATTCTTTATCGCTTGTCTCTGCTCTGAACACAAAAGTTATTGATGGGAAACGCCTTTTGGATGTCGGCAGTGGCGGCGGACTGCCCGTGGTTCCTTTGGCTGTCATGAGACCGGATATTGACTGCAGTGCCGTGGATGCCGTTAAAAAGAAGACTGTCTTTTTAAAGCAGGTAAGCGCGGTTTGCGGGCTTAAAAATCTGCATGTCTGTCATGACAGGGTTGAAAAGCTGCAGCTTCCGGCTTTTGACGTGATTACAAGCCGCGCTTTTGCCTCATTGATTGACATGGTCACCTGGACCGAACATCTGCTCTCTGAGAACGGTCAATGGCTCGCCATGAAAGGAAAGTTGCCTGTTGATGAGATCGCAGCGCTTCCGGCTGATCGGTTTGATGTCTCTGTTTCTGATCTGATTGTTCCGGGATTGGAGGCGCAAAGGCATTTGGTTTGTATTAAAAAGAAATAATTTCTTTTTAAATCAATTAATTAATATTTTTCTTGGGGATGCAGCATGTTTGAAACAGAAATTTCCAATGCATACTCAACAGCCCTGTTCGTTTTTGTCTCATTTTTCCCGGTATTGAACGCCATCGGCGGTGCCATGTTTTTTCTGACACTCACCAACGGTGTGGATTCAGCCTCAAGAGCGCAGCTGGCAAACCGCATTGCGATCTACTCGATTATTGTGTTGTTTGTCAGCATGTATGCCGGCAACATCATTCTGAACTTTTTCGGCATTTCGATCGCAACGCTGCGCGTGGCGGGCGGTATTGTGCTTTTTGGTGCCGGCTGGCAGGCTTTGAATGCGCCGTCACAGGATGACAGTGATGCGCCGCCCAAACCGAAAAGTGCGAGAGCTCTGTCTTCGATGGCGTTCTATCCGTTCACATTGCCTTTGACGACCGGTCCGGGGGCTATTTCGGTGGCCGTGGCTGTCGGTGCCACACCGGTAAGAGACGTCGGTGACGTGATCGGCTGTATCGTCGGTGTTTTACTGAGCGGTTTTGTGATCTGGGTCTGTTACCGGTTCTGCGACCGCATCAACCGTTCAGTGGGAGCAGCCGGAGCAGATGCGCTGGCAAGAATTTTTGCATTCATTCTGATTTGTCTTGGGGTTACGATCTTCTGGACAGGTTTTTCAGAACTTTGGGCAACGTTGCCGCGATGATCAGGTTTTATTAAAAGGGAGTCACTCATGTCGCACGTTTTTTGTGTCGCCAACCAGAAAGGCGGGGTCGGTAAAACGACAACGACCGTCAATCTCGCTGCAGCGCTTGCCAAAAAAGGAAAAAAAGTACTGCTCATCGATCTGGATGCTCAGGGGAATGCCACGATGGGATCCGGTATTGAAAAAAGTGAGCGCTCACAAACTATTTACGAACTGCTGATCGGAACAGCCAAGTTTGAGGATGTGCTTGTCCGCAGTGAGCAGGGAAAGTACGATGTACTGCCTTCCAACAGGGATTTTGCGGCTGCTGAACTTGATTTGGCCGAGTGTGATGATCCCGACATGCGGCTCAAAAAGATTCTGGAAAGCGTGGCCGACAGGTATGACTATGTGCTCATTGACTGTCCGCCTTCGCTTTCCATTGTGACGGTGAACGCGCTGTGCGCTGCTGCCGGTGTCATTATCCCCATGCAGTGTGAGTATTTTGCGCTTGAAGGGTTAAGTGACCTTGTTAATGCCGTCAAGCGGGTCCGGTTCAACAAAAACCCGCAACTGAGGATGATCGGACTGCTTCGGGTGATGTTTGATCCCCGGATCACTTTACAGAAGCAGGTGAGTGAACAATTGAAGGAAAACTTCGGAGAACGTGTGTTTGACACAGTGATTCCCCGTAATGTTCGTCTGGCTGAGGCGCCTTCCTACGGTCTGCCCGGTGTTTTATACGATCCTTCCAGCCGCGGGGCAAAAGCCTATCTTTCATTTGCACGCGAAATTCTGAAAAGAACCAACACTACAGCCAAGGAGTCGAAGTAATGGCTAAACCGAGAGGATTGGGACGAGGGTTGAAATCACTGTTGGGTGACGACCTTACTTTGGCGGTGATGCCGGATAAGAGTAACGGGATCACGGAAATTGAGCTCAGTAAGCTGCAGGCTGGCAAATACCAGCCGCGTACGGCGATGGAGCAGGAGAAGCTGCAGGAACTTGCAGATTCAATCCGTGAGCAGGGGGTGATCAGTCCGATCATCATCCGCCCGATTGCCGCCGACAAGTACGAAATCATTGCCGGTGAGCGGCGTTTCCGTGCATCCCAGCTTGCCGGAAAGGAGTCCATTCCGGCAATTATCCGCGACTTTGATGACAAGACGGCACTGGCGGTTGCACTGATTGAGAACATGCAGCGCGAGGACCTCAATGTGATGGAAGAAGCGCTCGGCGTGAAACGTCTCATTGAAGAATTCGGATTTACGCATGAAGATGCCGCAAAAGCAATCGGCAGAAGCCGTCCGGCAACCAGTAACCTGCTGCGGCTTCTGAATTTGGCTGCACCGGTACAGAAGATGCTGTCTGAGGGCAAAATCGAGATGGGGCACGCCAGAGCGCTGCTGAGTCTGCAGCCCGCGGAGCAGATTCTTGCCGCCAATGAAATCGTCAATCAGGGGTCAAGTGTCCGTCAGGCTGAAAAACTGGTGGCCGGCTGGGGTGCTAAGGCTGAATCGAAGAAAACGGTCAAAAGTAAGCCCGAGAAAACCCGTGATGACGTCATCCTGGAAGAAAAACTCAGTGACGCGCTCGGCGCGGCAGTGAGCATCAATGTGGGACGCCAGGGAAAGGGGCAGATTCTGATCAGTTTCTCTGATCTCGATGATCTGCAGTCGATTATTGATAAGCTGATGCCGGCGGAAAACGGGGAGCAGTCAGAGGAGTAGAGGGTTAACACTTACTCCTTAAAACCTAGTACCATCCCTCTTTTTGATACTTGTTAAAAAGTGTTTAGGGACGTAAAATACGGCCGATTTCAGTAAACCATGGACTTTTTGTCACCTGACCGTATGAACCGGACTGAGCTGATCCGCATTATTGTTTGTCAGTTTGCTCTGGTTTCGGCAGTTGCTTTGTTCGCAGCCTTTTTTGGCTTGAATGCAGGGCTCTCCGCTGCTGTCGGCGGTCTCTGCGTTGCTGTTCCCAACACTTTGGTAGTGGTCAATCTTTTGGTGTGCAACGCCTTGAAAAAGCCGTTGCCGCCGATGGTGATATTGGTTGCGGAGTTTCTGAAAATCCTTGTTACGTGCGCACTTTTTGTGCTCGCAGCAAAACTGTGTGCGGGGTTGAACTGGCCGGCAATGCTTTCCGGAATAATTGCCGCCGCAGGCAGTATGTTTCTGCTGCCTCTTTTTAAACGTTGAGACCAAAGGATCGGTTAACTTATGGCTACCGCAGGCGCTCAGAGCCCTACCGAATATATGGTTCATCACTTGACGCACAATTCCTCCGGGAAGATGTCGTCAATTGTTGATTTCTCCGTTATCAACTACGACACAGTCGTATTCTCCGTGCTGTTGCTTTTGGTGTCTCTGTGGTTGCTGTACATGGCCGCCAAGAAAGCCACCAACGGCGTTCCCGGCAAGTGGCAGTGTGCGGTGGAAATGGTTGTGGACATGGTGGAAGAGCAGAGTAAGTCCATCGTCCACGGCGACCGTTCCTTCATTGCACCGTGCGCTCTGACCGTGTTTGTCTGGGTGATCCTGATGAACGCGATCGACCTTATCCCGGTTGATCTGCTTCCCGCAATTGCTTCTTTGTTTGGTGTGCATTACCTGCGCCCGCTTCCGACGGCGGATCTGAACGGAACACTCGGCATTTCCGTGAGCGTTCTGGTTCTGTGCATCTATTACAGCCTTAAAATCAAGGGTGCCGGCGGCTTTGTCCACGAGCTCTTTACCGCTCCCTTCGGCAACAATATTCTCCTGTGGCCGTTTAATCTGGCCCTGAACCTCATCGAGTACCTTGCGAAGACCGTGTCTCTGGGCATGCGACTCTTCGGCAACATGTACGCCGGTGAATTGCTGTTTTTCCTGATCGCGCTTTTAGGCGGCTACGCACTGTCTTTCGGTGTTGTGGGCGGCTCTCTGAGCGTGCTCGGACAAGTCGTGGCCGGCCTGTGCTGGTGGCTGTTCCACATTTTGATCGTTCTGCTGCAGGCGTTCATCATGATGATGCTGACACTGGTTTATCTGGGTCAGGCACATGACGTCCACTGACAGTTTTTTCTTCTTCTTTTACTTTTATTCCTAATTGGAAATCTAAGGAGTTTGCAATGACCAACGTTGCTATGGTTGCCCTGGCCACTGGCTTCATCATCGGCTTAGGTGCTCTGGGTGCCTGTATCGGTATCGGCATCATGGGTTCTCGTTACCTCGAATCTGCTGCCCGTCAGCCGGAACTGATGAATGCCCTGCAAACCAAGATGTTCCTGCTCGCCGGTCTGATCGATGCCGCCTTCCTGATCGGTGTCGGTATCGCGATGATGTTCGCCTTTGCTAACCCGTTCGCCGGCTAATTGAAGTCGTCGGTTCACGTCTTTCTTATTAATGACGCCGTCAGTGCCGCAGCCTTTCCCTGTGAAGGGCCGGTGCTGACGTAACGGGGTTCCATAATGAACATCAATGCAACACTGTTCGTACAGATGGTGGTGTTCTTCATCGGCTGCTGGATTACGATGAAGTACATCTGGCCGCCTTTGATCAAAGCGATCGAAGAACGCCAACAGAAAATCGCAGACGGTCTTGCAGCTGCCGACAAGAGCAACATCGCTCTTGCTGAAGCTCAGGCTAAAGGCAAGGAAATTGAGGCCGAAGCCCGTGCACGTGCCACGACGATTGTCTCCGACGGCGAAAAGCGCGGTGCCAAGATCGTTGAAGCGGCCAAAGAGCAGGCTCGTACCGAAGCTGATGCCATCATCAGCGCAGCCAAGGCTGAAGCGCAGCAGGAAATTCAGCGTGCGCGGGAAGAACTTCGCGGCCAGGTGGCAGCGCTTGCTGTTGCCGGTGCTGAGAAGATTCTGCAGCGTGAGGTTGATGCGGCTGCTCACGCGAAAATGCTTGATCAACTTAAGGCGAAGCTTTAATCATGGCAGAACTTTCAACGATTGCGCGCTCGTATGCAGAAGGTCTTTGGCAGGCTTTGACCGAGCATAAGACATCTGCTGCGAAAATCGCCAAGATCGGTCAGGTGTTGGAAAGCTTGGCTGACATGGCGAAGGATCCGCAGGTTTCTGAACTTGTCAGAGATCCCAAGCTCACCGATGATCAGATTTTTGAAGCTGTTACCGGTGCTCTCGGCAAGGGGCTTTCTCCCGAATTGTCTGGACTGATCCGTGTCGTGATTGAAAACGGTCGTTTGGAAGCTCTCCCTGAAATTGCCGCGCAGTACCGCGCTCTCAAAAACGAATCCGAAGGTGTCGCTGACGCCTACATTGAGACCGCTTTCCCTCTGGATCAGAAGGAACTGGAAAAGGTGCTCGGAGATCTGGCCGACAGATTCCCGGGTGTCAAGCTCAACCCCATCGTCAAGGTCAATCCCGCATTGATCGGCGGGGTGAGTGTGTGCGTGGGGGACCAGATCCTCGACGTGTCCGTTCGAGCCAGACTGATGCAGATGCAGGCGGCGCTCACCGCATAAATTTCGGAGCTCAATGATGCAACTCAATCCCAGTGAAATCAGCGAACTGCTCAAGCAGCGAATTGAAGGCCTTGGCGTCTCCGCTGATCTCCGTACTCAGGGAACCGTAATTTCGGTTACCGATGGCATTTGCCGTGTTCACGGTCTTCACGACGTGATGCAGGGTGAAATGCTTGAATTCCCCAATAACACCTACGGCCTCGCGCTGAACCTTGAACGTGATTCCGTCGGCGCAGTTGTTCTCGGTGATTACGAAAAGATTTCTGAAGGCGATACGGTCAAGACGACCGGCCGCATTCTTTCCGTGCCCGTCGGCCCGGCTCTGATCGGCCGTGTGGTCAACGCTTTGGGCCAGCCCATCGACGGCAAGGGTCCGATCGACACCAAGGAATTCGACGCTGTTGAAAAGATCGCTCCGGGCGTGATCGAACGTCAGTCCGTGAGCCAGCCGGTTCAGACCGGTCTGAAGTCCATCGACGCGATGATTCCGATCGGCCGCGGCCAGCGCGAACTGATCATTGGTGACCGCCAGACCGGTAAGACGGCCATTGCGCTTGATACGATCATCAACCAGAAGGGCAAGAACCTGATCTGCGTTTATGTCGCTATCGGCCAGAAGGCTTCCACCATCGCCAACGTTGTCCGCCAGCTCGAAGAGCACGGCGCCATGGAATACACGATCATCGTGGCTGCTTCTGCCTCTGAAACGGCAGCTCTGCAGTACATTGCACCGTACGCCGGTGCCACGATGGGCGAATACTTCCGTGACCGCGGTCAGGACAGCCTGATTGTTTACGACGATCTGACCAAGCAGGCCTGGGCCTACCGTCAGATTTCCCTGCTGCTTCGTCGTCCGCCGGGACGTGAAGCCTACCCCGGCGACGTCTTCTATCTGCACTCTCGTCTGCTCGAACGTGCAGCCCGCGTGAATCCGACTTATGTCGAACGTTTCACCAAGGGAGAAGTCAAGGGTAAGACCGGTTCCATGACGGCTCTTCCGATCATTGAAACCCAGGCAGGCGACGTCACGGCCTTCGTTCCGACGAACGTGATTTCCATTACCGACGGTCAGATCTTCCTTGAAACGGACCTCTTTAACGCCGGTATCCGTCCCGCTATTAACCCCGGTATCTCGGTGAGCCGCGTGGGCGGCGCTGCCCAGACCAAGGTGATTAAGAAGCTCGGCGGCGGTGTGCGTCTGGCTCTGGCCCAGTACCGTGAACTTGCGGCATTCGCACAGTTCGCGAGCGACCTGGACGAAGCCACCCGTAAGCAGCTGGAACGCGGCCGTGTTGTGACTGAACTCATGAAGCAGCCCCAGTACCAGCCTCTTCAGGTTTGGGAAGAAGCTGTGACGCTGTTTGCCGTCGAAATGGGCTTCTACGACACTGTTGCCGTCAAGGATGCTCTGCGCTGCGAACGCGCTATGCGTGAGTTCCTGCAGACCAAGCATTCCGATCTGATTGCCCGTATCGAAGAGCAGAAGGTCCTTTCCAAGGAAGACGGAGAGGCTCTGAAGGCTGCGATCGAAGACTTTCAGAAGAACGGCGCTTACTAATTGCGCATCAGTTTGAGAGGACCACATGCCTAGTACAAAGGAAATTCGCGGAAAGATCAAGAGCGTGCAAAACACGCGCAAGATCACCAAGGCGATGGAAATGGTTGCGGCCTCGAAGATGCGCAAGGCACAGGATCGGATGCGTCAGGCTCGTCCGTACGCTGACAAGATTCGCAATATCATTGCGCACTTGGCGGCTTCTTCGAGCAGCTACACGCATCCCTTCCTCGTCAAGCACAAGGAACAGACCGGTACGTCGGCAATCATCATTGTTGCTACGGATAAGGGTCTGGCGGGCGCGCTCAACACCAACGTTCAGCGCCTCGTGCTTCATAAGTCTCAGGAACTTCACGAGAAGGGTGAAAACCTCGTGGTGACTGCTATCGGCAGCAAGGCTGTCGCTTTCAGCGGTCACCTCGGTCTCGAAGTGATGAGTCAGGTCGTACAGCTCGGTGATCGTCCGAATCTGGAAAAACTGCTCGGTGCCATCCGCGTCCAGCTGGATGCGTATGCTCAGGGTAAGGTCGATGCCGTTTATCTTGCTTACACGCAGTTTGTCAATGCGATGAAGCAGGTTCCGGTGGTCGAGCAGCTTCTGCCGCTCACAACGGATAAGCTCAGTACGATTGGTGAAGAACCGCGTCAATACTCGTGGGATTACATCTACGAACCGGATGCGCAAACTGTGCTTGACGAGTTGCTCAAGCGCTACGTCGAAGCTTTAATTTATCAGGCGGTTGCTGAAAATATGGCTTCTGAGCAGTCTGCCCGTATGGTCGCCATGAAGGCGGCTTCGGACAACGCGAAGAAACTCATTGATGATCTGCAGCTCGTCTACAACAAGACCCGTCAGGCCGGCATTACAAAAGAAATCACCGAAATTGTCGGTGGTGCCGCTGCGGTGTCCTAAAAGATTTGAATACCGAGGATTACCCCATGAGTATCGGACAAATCGTTCAGGTTATCGGCGCTGTGGTGGATATCGAATTCCCCCGCGACGACATGCCGAAGGTTTACGACGCACTTGTCCTGGAAGAGGACAAGTCCAATACCCTGGCCGAGGCAGGCCTGACTTTCGAAGTGCAGCAGCAGCTGGGCGACGGCGTGGTTCGTACCATTGCCATGGGCTCTTCTGACGGTCTGCAGCGCGGCATGAAAGTGAAGTCCACCGGCGCAGGTATTTCTGTTCCTGTCGGTCACAAGACTCTCGGCCGTATTATGGACGTGCTGGGCCGCCCGATCGATGACTGCGGCCCCATCGGCGAAGATGAACGCCGTACGATTCACCGTGCAGCTCCGAAGTTCGACGAACTGAGCCCGGCTGTTGACCTGCTGGAAACCGGCATTAAGGTTATTGACCTTATCTGCCCGTTTGCCAAGGGCGGCAAGGTCGGTCTGTTCGGCGGCGCCGGTGTCGGCAAGACCGTCAACATGATGGAACTCATCAACAACATCGCTAAGGCTTACGGCGGTTATTCCGTGTTTGCCGGTGTCGGTGAACGTACCCGTGAAGGCAACGACTTCTACCATGAAATGGAAGAGTCCAAGGTGCTCGACAAGGTCGCCATGGTGTTCGGTCAGATGAACGAACCCCCGGGCAACCGTCTGCGCGTTGCTCTGACGGGCCTGACGATGGCTGAAGCCTTCCGTGACGAAGGCCGCGATATCCTGCTCTTCATTGACAACATCTACCGTTATACCCTTGCCGGTACGGAAGTGTCCGCTCTGCTCGGCCGTATGCCGTCAGCTGTGGGTTATCAGCCGACGCTGGCAGAAGAAATGGGTAAGCTGCAGGAACGTATTGCTTCCACGAAGACCGGTTCCATTACGTCGATTCAGGCCGTGTACGTGCCTGCTGACGACTTGACTGACCCGTCTCCGGCCACCACGTTCAGCCACTTGGACGCCACCATCGTTCTGAGCCGTGATATTGCTGCTCTGGGTATTTACCCCGCTGTGGATCCGCTCGATTCCACCAGCCGTCAGGTTGACCCCAACATCATCGGTGAAGAACACTACAACACGGCCCGCCGTGTTCAGGAAACGCTTCAGAAGTACAAGGAACTGCGCGACATCATCGCCATTCTCGGTATGGATGAACTGTCTCCGGAAGACAAGCTCGCCGTGACCCGCGCCCGTAAGATTCAGCGCTTCCTCTCCCAGCCTTTCCACGTGGCCGAAGTGTTCACGGGTACGCCGGGTAAGTATGTGCCACTGAAGGAAACGATCCGTGGCTTCAAGATGATTGTTGACGGCGAATGCGATGCATTGCCCGAACAGGCCTTCTACATGGTCGGCACGATCGACGAAGCCTTTGAAAAGGCCAAGACGATCAAGTAATAAGTCGGTTGCGGGGGTGCAGCGGTGAGCTGCCCCCGGCAGCCACACTTGATTGCCGATTACACGGAGCAACATATGTCCACGATTTTTGTTGATGTCGTCAGTGCGGAAGAGGCCATCTTCTCCGGTAAGGCGAGCTTTGTGGCTCTGCCCGGTCAGGAAGGTGAGCTCGGTATTCTGCCCGGACACGTTCCTCTGATTACCCGTATTCGTCCCGGTGCCGTCCGCATCAAGACGGAAGAAGGTCAGGAAGAAGACGTGTTTGTTGCCGGCGGCATTCTTGAAGTGCAGCCCGATCGCGTGACGGTGCTTGCTGACACGGCTGTCCGCAGCAAGGATCTTGATGAGGCTAAGGCCAAGAAGGCTCTCGAAGAAGCCAAGCAGGCCAGAGAGCAGGCGAAGAGCAATGTTGAAATCGCCAAGCTCGAAGCCACGATGTCCGCCTTGGCGGCACAGCTTGCCTACATCAGAAAACTCCGTCACTGAGAAACGAGTTTGCGGTAACGACTTTCCGAAAGACGTCCCGGCAGAAGCTGAGGACGTCTTTTTTTGCCCGGTGACAAGTTTTGCAGTAGCATGGAAAGATAGGGCGGCAGAAGGGGCCGGACTCCGTTGCCGTTATGGTCAGAAAAGCCCGGAGCACTCAATGAGGCGGACGCGGCTTTAGTACTTTAAGAGATTAAAAAAGGGGTATTGAGCATGCTCAAGGATGTTGTTCAGGTCTGTACCGACGGCAGCGATCTTTCGCACAAAGGCATTGAATCGGCCGTGGAAATTGCCAAGGCACTGCATCTGCCGGTGGTCGGAATGACCGCGGTTTTATCCAAGCCCAACACAGTGCACGGTCTTGAACATGAGGACAAAGCCGTGCAGGAGAGACTTGCTGCGGTGAAGAACCTCGCTGAAGCCGCTGAAATTCCGTATGAACTCGTGGCGGAGCACTGTGAGTCGGTGGCTGACGGTATTCTCAATGTGGCGGACCGTCATGACGCCCGCTTTATTGTGATGGCAAGCCGTGGCCTGGGAACGTTGGGCAGCCTGATCCTGGGCTCAGAAACCCAGAAGGTTCTCGCGCAGGCCAACCGTCCCGTGCTTGTGATCCGTTAAGCGTTTTTTGGACTGAAGGCGGCTGCCGCGTCAGCGGAACTTAGCCCCCGGATGCGGACGCGCTTTGTGCGTGAGGTCTCGCCGCTGATGACAGCAACGGCAGACTTCGGTACACCGGCTGTTTCAGCAATGAAGCGGATCAGCATGGCGTTGGCTTTGCCGTCCACCGGAGGTGCGGACAGAGCAATTTTGAGTCTGTCGTTGTAGATGCCCGCGACGGCATTGCGTTTGGCGCCCGGTTGGGCGTGAACCGCTAAAATGCAGCCGTCCTCACCGGTACTGAGCCAAACGGGGCCCGCGGGGGAGGCTGTATTCCCCGTTTTCCCGGTCTGTGTAATTTCCCTCTGCTTTTTAGAACTCATGAAACCGAGCAACGATACTTTTCTGCGTACTTTAAAACGTGAACACACTGAATATACCCCATTGTGGCTGATGCGTCAGGCGGGAAGGTACCTGCCCGAATACAACGCAACGCGTGCCAGGCTCGGCAGTTTCATGGCACTGGCGCAGTCGCCTGAAGGGGCTTGTGAGGTAACGCTGCAGCCGGTGGAAAGATTCGGGCTCGATGCGGCGATTCTTTTTTCGGACATTCTGACCGTACCGGATGCCATGGGGCTCGGCCTGCATTTTGTGGCCGGCGAAGGCCCTGTGTTTGACCATCCGGTTCAGACCGAAGAAGCGGTGGCCAAACTTTTTGTGCCGGATCCCTGTGAGAAACTGAAGTATGTGACCGATGCTGTGAGCCTGATCCGCAAAACCCTGAACAATAAGGTTCCTCTGATCGGTTTTTCGGGCTCGCCCTTTACGCTTGCCTGCTACATGGTTGAGGGCGGATCCTCCAAGGATTTCTCCACCATTAAGAAGATGATCTACACGCGTCCGGACCTTCTCAAGCGCATTCTGGAAGTCAATGCTGCATCAGTGGCGGCATACCTTAACGCGCAGATCGAGGCGGGCGCTCAGGCTGTTCAGATTTTTGATACCTGGGGCGGCGCGCTGGCCGACGGTGTTTACCAGGAATTTTCTCTGAAGTACATGGCCGACGTGATCCGCGCGCTGAAGCGTGAAAATGAGGGCGAGAAAGTGCCGGTCATTGTTTTCACCAAGGGATGCGGCAACTGGCTTGAAGATCTTGCGGCCTGCGGTGCGGACTGTGTGGGTGTGGACTGGTGCGTCAATCTCACGACGGCCCGCAGCCGTGTGAAGGATCAGGTGGCTTTGCAGGGCAATATGGATCCGATGGTGCTTTTTGCCGGTGAAGAGGCAATCCGCCGGGAAGCCCGCCGCGTTATTGACGCTTACGGGCCGGTCGGAAAAGGCGGTCATGTCTTTAATCTCGGCCACGGCATCAGTCAGTTTACGGATCCCGAAGCCGTCCGTATTCTTGTGGATGAAGTGCACAGTTATTCACGCGGCCGTCATTAATTCAACAGCTGATTCCACAGAGTTATCCACAGGAAGAAAGTCAAAGACCGCTGCCGTAAAAGATTCGGCAGCGGCCTTTATTTTTCTATTGAATTCGTTTCAACAGATTGAAAATAAATAAAATTAATTTTCTTAGCGCTTCGGAAAACACGCCTCTTTGTTTTACACGGTTACCGGTGCTCCGGCGCCGGTGGAAAACTCTCCACAAAGTTATCCACAGGATGGGCTTAAGCGGGTAGAAGTGCCCTCAGAACCGTTCTATCAAACCTGTGTAAAAGTCGGTTTGCTCACATCTGAACCTATTATTCGCTCTTCGTCCCGACACAGCCGAACTGCTGTCCCGTGTGAATGGCGGGGACTGTGTCTGAGCATCCCGGGCCTTGCGGTCCGGCCGAAGTCCTGCCGTGAACGGTAGAGCCCGAGGGCTCCTCCAAGCGGCGACGGAACCTGGCTTCAAGCTCGGCCTTCACATACTGCCTGCCGAGCTTTCGGGCGAGCTTTTGTTCCGATACGCATCTCCGAGAGGTCTTCCACCACGAGCCGCCCGATTTTCTTCGGATTATCGGCAAGCGGCTTTAAGAAGACGAAGTTCCGCCGTGCGGCCCTCTTCCGTGAGACGCTTTACAGTCTCATTCCTGAATAGACGAAATGCGAAACCGCCGCAAGAACGAGACTTGCGGCGATGTGTTCAACTAAGGAAGTCTTAGGCTTCTGTTGCGTTGTCCTCTGTTGAGGGTTTTCTGTAAATATCGAAGCTGAGTTCGGAGTAAGGAATGTGGCAACGATCAAAGAGTGCTTTCAGCAAGCAGAGCTTTAACCGGGTATTACCCGCGATCCATACATAAAGATTGTCCGAAATCTGGCGGTAGTCAACTTGCGGCTCCTTTAAGAAATGACTGCCAGGCCAACCGTCTTCTTCTGTAAGGCTGGTGAGGATCGCCGGCTCAATCGTGTTGATGAGGCTGATGACACTGGTGTGCATCTCCCTCCAGGAGCTGACCGTGTATCTGGAGCCCATGAATGTGAAGGCGGCAATCTTTCTATTGGTGACGGAGCGCTCGTCTTCATCCAGTGAAATTTCGTCATAAGCAGTGGCGGGCGGCACATATTCTGAAGACGGCAGGGGCCAAAGATGAAGCGCTTTTTCCCAGAGCAATTCGTTTCGAGCTTCCAACTCTTCCTCGCCCCAGCGTTCCTGATTTCTCACGAAATCGTTGATTCGGAAGCCGGATTGACAGAAACCGCCTTCAGCATCTCGCTTTTCAAGGAAGGATCGGTTGCTGTATTCAGAGTTGTAGGCAGTCAGGGTTAAGTTGGCTGCTTTATGGAGCCAATTTTCATGGATCTCATTGAAATTGGGACCAAGTGCTTCTCGCCACGGATTGCTGAGCGTTTGCGGCATGATGTGTTCGATGCTGTATGTGCCGTCGCGTAGTCGTTGGATTACTTCAACGCGCTCGCGACTGTCTTCGTTTTCAAGCCGGTCGAAGAAATAGTACTTCATGCTCTGAATTTGGTAGAAGTCACGCTCCTTGAAGGCTGTTTCAAATGCGTGGTCATTCGGGAACGCAGCACTGCCCTCCTTGTGAAGAAGCAGATAGTTGACCACGGAAAGATAGGAGGAATCTCTGGACAGCTTGGATGCCTCGCTGTGCAGCGTCATAAACACTTTGGCCAGCGCGTTGCTGGGCTCTCGGCAGACGAATCGCCTGAAGAGATAGGTTTCGATCGTCTTGAGTACGGACGCGGTTTCATCATCGCTGATGAAGCCATCCTTCCGGTATTTGTAAAGCCCAAGCAGGAAGGGAACGATGACGTCTTGCTCGAAAAGGTTGAGGCGTCGCTGGATGAGATTGATGGCCTGGCAGCCAAGTTCTGCATGCTTCAGAGCTTGGTAAAGCCCTGCGTATTCGAGCAGATCGGCCAGATGCTCTTCCTGCGAAAAGTCGGATTTCTCAAAAAAGGTTTTGTATTGAGCATAGATTCTGGCTTTGGGCGGCGATTGGCGGATTTTGGTGGTTAGATAACTACGCACGAAATCCGATACGTTGAAGTCGGTGCGCTCTTCAATTTTCTCCCAGTACCGTTCATGACACATTTCCTGCTCTTCAGGAGACAGGCGCATAAGAAGGTAGTTGCGGATCTTGTCGCCTTCGGAAAGGTTGAGCCCGGTCGAGTTGAGACTTTCGAAAATCAACTGAGGGTCATCGCGGTCATCCAAAGTGATGTCGATGACTTCAAGTTTCATAATGGCCTTTTCGAGCTCTTCCGGCGAAAAACCACTCTGAGCAATTCGCTCAGCAAAATACTTGTAGTTGACAGTGACGTTGGAGGAATCGATCAGATTGTCGAAGTCTCCATGAGCGATTCGGAAGAAGGCCTCTTGATCCTTCTTGATGAGTTTCAGGCGTAGTTTTTCTTGTTCCTTGTTGTATTGGTTGAGGAGGTATTGATCCAGTATGCGTCGAGCAAAGACCGGATCATTGGTTTTGAGGATCCCTTTTTCAACGCTGTGTACAAGAGCGAATAAAAGGAGGAAGCAGGTCGTGATGCGTTGCTGACCGTCAATGAGAATACGATTGCCGAACGCTTCGGTACTGATCTGGGAAACAATGCATCCGAAGAAGTGCCTTGGTCTCTTCGTAAGGATCATGTTTTCGAGGTCGGTGAAGAGCTGAGCGCAGTTCTCAATCTTCCAGTCATAGTTTCGCTGATAGACAGGAATGATGAATTTTGTGTCAGCTCCATTCAACATCTGCCCGATTACTTTGGCGTCACCCCTCACGCTTCATCCCTTTTGATATTGTGATTCTTTAAAAATACTGGCTTTGGCTTGTACGTACAGGTTTAAGAATCTTACAGCAGGGGTGA
This sequence comes from Duodenibacillus massiliensis, assembly GCF_928721995.1. Lineage (NCBI taxonomy): Bacteria > Pseudomonadati > Pseudomonadota > Betaproteobacteria > Burkholderiales > Sutterellaceae > Duodenibacillus > Duodenibacillus massiliensis. Next base: position 1,412,572 of record NZ_OV788642.1, on the reverse strand, counting down.
CGAGCATGTGCAAACCTGGTCGCGAGATGCTAAAGACGCTTTTGGTTACGGCCCGCCCGAACCAACCCAACGAAAGTCCCATTTCGTCCAGTTGGCGCCTCAGAAAGCCGTCAAACAACGTTGAATTGCTCTGATGGTATCGCGGATTTCTAAATGGCGATCGTTTGCTGATTTTTTCACCATGACACCTTGAAAACGGCGAAAAATCATCGACTCTGAAGTGGAATCCTCACCATCGAGACAGACCTTTCCAAGGGAGGGACGTGTCTGTTTTCAGCGCAGCGACCAGGCGGTCTCTGAGTCCCTGGAAAGCCATGGCGTCCTGCCTGAGTTCCCGGCTTTGCAGGCCGTTAAGAAAGACAGAGAGCATATCGCTGTAACGGACGCACAACGCCGTGAGCGCGGCAGCTTCCTGCGCCCCGGCGTTTCAAGCTCACGTATAACGGTTTTGATTTGTGTGTCTCTGACTTTCATGGCCGCGGAGCATATCAGAAACATTTTGGATGCGTATGCTTTCATCCGGTTTGTTTTCACTGCGCCCGCTGCGGCGGTTTTTCCGGCTGCGTTTGCCGTACAACCGCGCAGAGAACACAGTCATCAGTGTGATGACGTTACGCACAAGTTCCGTTTCAAAGGCTTCTTCCCTTGCGGCATCCAAAATCACAACCTGTGCCGCCTGCCGACGGCAGATGGCAAAGATGAGTTCAGTTCCGAAACGCGGTTTTCGTGTGTGAGAACAAGCGTTTCAACCTCATCGGAAAGCAGTGCACTCATCAGACGCTTTAATCCCGGCTTGCGGCAGTTAAGCCCGTAACCAAGGCCCGTGATGACCTCATCGCATCCGTAATCTCTGAGGCGCTGCGCCTGTGTTTCAAGATCCGCTTTCTGATTATGGCCGCTTACGCTGGCATAACCTATTTTTTCGGCGGGCTTTGTCGTTTGCGTCATTGAGCAGGTGCTTGTAGTCTGAGTGAGCAAAGTGGCGATGGTTGTCTGCCGTGCGCAAAGTTCTTTCAGATGCCCCTCACGGCACCAGCGGCGTACTGTGCTCACGCTGACGCCTAAAACAGCGGCAAGTTGTCCTATACTGAGCAGGCTGTGGAGTTTTGCATCGCAACCTCCGTTGGTGAGGTTACACGTCTCATTGTTCCGTAAATGGACAGCTTTGGACAAATTATCCGTGGCTAGCAGTTACCCCTTCTGCTTCTGCCGTCTCTATTGTTATGAACGCGAAACTCGCCTCCCAATATGCCCGAGTCATCATTGACGCACCGCTGCCCGTTCTAGACTACAGGATTCCGGAATCGATGAGCCTGGTGCGGGGGGACCGTGTGATCGTTCCGCTGAAAAAGCGCAAGGTCGCAGGCATTGTCACGGGGCTTGAACCGCGCTCGCTTCTTGCGGATTCAAGGATCCGGTCAGTGCAGATGCTGCTGGCCGAGACCCGGCCGCTTTCGGAAGAGTGGCTCGATCTCACCCGTTTTGCGGCGTCTTACTACATGGGAAGCTGGGGAGAGGCTGCGCTGCCGGCGCTGCCGCCTTTCTGGCGCCGTGTGCCGGGGGTACGCCATGCGGCTACGGTCGCGTCCCTGCGGGAAGTCAAAGCCCGCAGCGTAAAACCAGGACCAAGGCCTCAACTCAATGAAAATCAGCGCGCTGCGGTACAGGCTGTTCTGGACAGTCACGGTTTTCAGCCGTTTCTGCTTTTCGGTGTCACCGGGTCCGGTAAGACCGAGGTCTATCTTCACATCATGGAGGAGGTCTTAAAACGCGACCCGCAGGCGCAGGTTCTGCTCCTGGTTCCTGAAATCAACCTCACCCCGCAGCTGGAAAACAGGGTGCGTTCCCGCTTTACCGACGAGACTGTGGTGACGCTGCATTCGGAACTCTCCCTAAAACAGCGGGCCGCCAACTGGCTTGCCGTGCACGAAGGGCGGGCCCGTGTTCTTGTGGGAACCCGGATGGCGGTTTTTGCGAGCTTTCAGAAGATTGCCCTTCTGATTGTCGACGAAGAGCATGACACAAGTTATAAGGCGGGCGACGGCCTGCATTATTCAGCGCGCGATCTGGCTGTGAAACGAGCTCAGATGCTGTCGGTGAGCTGCGTGCTGGGTTCGGCCACACCTTCGCTTGAGACATGGGCACGGGCTGAGGAAGGAAAATACCGGCTGTTAAGGCTCGATCACCGCGCCGTGGCGGCTGCGCAACTTCCTAAACTCACGCTCTCAGATACGCGGCATGAAAAGTTTGTCATTTTCACGGCCTCCGTCAGGCAAAAGATTGATGAGGCGCTTGAAAGAAAAGAGCAAGTCCTTATCTTTGTGAACCGCCGCGGCTATGCGCCGGTTTTAACTTGCACGGCCTGCGGCTGGGTGAGCCGCTGCCGGCACTGCTCGGGGTTTACGGTTTTCCATAAAGCTGAGAAAAAACTTGTGTGTCATCACTGCGGCACGACCTATGAGGTGCCGCAGTACTGCCCCTGCTGCGGAAACGCCGAACTTGAAGCGGTCGGCACAGGGACCCAGAAAATTGAAGAGGGTATTGAAAAGCTTTGGCCCCAGGCGAGGCTTCTGCGCATTGACCGTGACAGCGTGCGCGCCAAGGGTGAGGCTGAGGCGGCCTTTAAAAAGGTGCATGCCCGGGAAGTCGATATTGTGGTCGGCACCCAGATGATTGCCAAGGGGCATGACTTTCAGCATGTGAGTCTGGTGGTTGTCTTAAACGCCGACGCGCAGCTCGTGAGTCCCGATATCCGTGCCGAGGAACGGCTTTTTGCCACCCTCATGCAGGTGGCGGGCCGCGCCGGGCGGGGGGATACGACCGGCGAAATCGTGGTGCAGACCCGGTTTCCTGAGCATCCGGTCTTTGCCGCTCTGGCAGCTCAAAGCTATGAGATGTTTGCCGGCCGGGCGCTCGGAGAGCGCCGGGAAATGCATGCGCCGCCTTTTGTTTTCCAGGCGCTTATGCGCGCCGAAGCGCAGACATTGGAGCGGGCCGTGGGATTTTTGCAGAGAGCGGCAGCCCTGGCGGCGGATCTGGCCGGAGACACGGTTTTTGTCTACGACCCGGTACCGATGTCTCTGATGCGGTTTATGGATACCGAGCGCGCGCAGCTTTTGGTGGAAGCCGACAGCCGCACCGATCTTCACCGGTTTTTAAATGCATGGAAGGCCGCCGTGGTGCCTGAGAGCGGTATTTCCTGGCAGATTGAGGTAGACCCGCAGGAAGTCTGAGGCGTTCTCAGGCTATAATCAACAGTCCGTCGCCGTATTTCAATGGATAGAATACGACCCTCCGAAGGTTGTGATGTGGGTTCGATTCCCGCCGGCGGCACCAGAATACAGAGGCGGCACGTGTGAAAAACACGGCCGCTTTTTCTTTTTTATTCCAGGATGGCCGGACATGCTGATTCCTACCGATATGTCTCTGCACAGTAAGAGCAGGCGATTTGACATTACGTTTGACAACGGCAGCAGCTACTCTTTTTCCTACGAGTTTCTGCGCGTGTTTTCTCCGTCGGCAGAAGTGCAGGGGCATACGCCCAATGAAGCCAAGCTGCAGATTGGCAAACAGAATGTCATGATTGAAGGGGCCGATGCCGTGGGCAGTTATGCGCTGCGCTTTCGCTTTTCCGACGGTCACGATTCCGGCATCTACAGCTGGGAGTATTTCGATGAACTCGGGAAAAACCAGAACCTGCTTTGGGATGAGTATCTGAGAAAAATCGCGGCGTCCGGTTTCAGCCGTGATCCCGAGGATCCGGCAACAGCAGCCGAGATTGCCCGTGAAGAGCAGGCAAAAAAAGCGCATCAGTGCCACGGGCATGCCTGACGTTTGATACCTCCCCCGACAACAGTTTCAGAAGATCCAAGACAAATGACAAACAACGGTAAACCGCAGGAGCCGCAGCAAAAAGACGGCATGACGCATTTCGGCTACAGCGCTGTGCGCGAAAGCGACAAAGCCCGCAATGTGGAAAAGGTCTTTGATTCCGTGGCCTCGAAGTACGATCTGATGAATGATCTGCTGAGTTTCGGAATGCACAGACTTTGGAAGCGGGCGGCGATTGCCGCGGCCGGGCTCTCTGAGGGCGGCAAAGTCCTCGATATCGCTTCGGGTACCTGTGATCTTGCGATAGCGTTTGCCGGTAAGGTCGGGCAAACCGGGGAAGTCTGGGCAACCGACATCAACCGGGCGATGCTCTCCGAAGGCTACAAGCGGCTGCAGAAAACAGGAACGAAGGCCCGTGTGGCGGTCTGTGACTGTGAGGCGCTGCCCTTTGAGGACAATACGTTTGATGCGGCAACGGTCTCTTTCGGCTTAAGAAACATGACGCACAAGGACCGGGCTTTGCGGGAAATGTGCCGTGTGGTACGCCCGGGCGGCCGCGTGGTGGTGCTTGAGTTTTCGCACTGCTATAAAATCGTGAAGCCGATTTATGACCTCTACTCCTTTGTTTATATGCCGTGGCTTGGTTCCAAGATCGCCGGTGACAGAGAGAGTTACCGTTATCTGGCCGAATCCATCCGCATACACCCGGATCAGGCAACGCTTGCGCAGATGATGCGCGAAGCGGGACTGACCGGCGTGTACTGGAAGAACTTTACGTTCGGCGTATGTGCCCTTCACGTCGGCGTCAAACCGCAGTAAAAAAGCGGAGAAGCAGCGCAAAGCCCGGTCCGTCCGGGCTTTTGTCTGAAAAGAACTTATACAAATCAGCGCGTGAGCTCAGATTCACGAAAGCCCGCTTTGTACAATATTGTGAGATTATTAGAAAAGCCGCACGGATAGTTCCGGCGGACATACTTCCCTGAAGGAAAAAGAGAGAGAACATGAAAAAACTTTTGGCAGTTTTTGCAATCGGTCTGATGATTGTGATGACCATGCCCCAGGCGGATGCCGCCAAGCGTTTCGGCGGCGGCAGCAGTTTCGGACGTCAGGCCCCGGTTCCGGCACTCAGCCAGAAGGCCCCGGCCGCCAACCCTGCTCAGAACTTTAACCGCCAGCAGGCCAATCCCGCCGCAGGTGCTGCGGCTGCTGCCAAACCCGCCTCGCCCTGGAAGGGCATGCTCATGGGCGCGGCTGCTGCGCTCGGTATTGCCGCTTTGGCCAGCGCCCTCGGGCTCGGTGAAGGCATGGTGCAGATTCTGATGATGATTCTGCTCGCGGTTGTTCTGTACTTCGTGTTCCGCTTTGCCATGGGCTTTTTCCTTGCCAAAAAGATGCGGGCGGCCGGAGCACAGGGGGTGGGTGCCGCCGCTCAGCGTCCTGAGGAAAGCATTCTTTCGCGCATGAGTTCTGCCGCGCAGACCGCGCAGCAGACCCCGGCTCAGCAGCCTGCGCCGGCTCCTGCCGCAGCTGCATCCGCCGCTGCCGCGGGCGCAACGCCCGGCAGCGTGATGGATACGTTTGCCACCACCGTAGCTGTTGCCAACGGTGAGCTCTCCATCCCCGAAGGCTTTGACACGGCTTCCTTTGAAAAGGTCGCCAAGGAAAACTTCGCCAAACTGCAGAAGGCCTGGGATACGGGCAACGTGGTGGAGATCAGCGACTTCACGACCAACGACCTCTTTATCGCCGTCACGCACCAGCTGCGCGAACGCGGCAACACGAATCAGACCTCTGAGATCGTGGACCTCACCGCGAAGCTTCTCGGTATCGCCACCGAGCAGAATGATTATGTGGCGGTGGTTGATTTCACGGGCGCCATGAAGTTTGACGGTGAGTTTGAGACCGTGCATGAACGCTGGATTCTCACGCGTCCGCTTAACGAAACCGAAGGCTGGCTGCTTGCCGGCATCGAGCAGGTTCAGGATCCCGTGCCGGCCGCTTAACGCATCTCCGGCATAACGGACAAGGGCCGCTGTTGTTTTTGTATGACAACAGCGGCCTTTTTGTCGGCAGCCGCAGGCTGTACCAAAAATGATGCAGGCAAGGGATATCACTTACTTTCAGGGGCCTTCAATGAGGCCTGTGTTTCATCGAGATCAAAGAAAAGGACTTTCTGACGAAATATTTATGCGCAGGGCTTTTTATTTACGCGGAACTTGTGCAAACTGCGCCCTCCGCGGGAACACCGGTGCGGTACCGTCTTTTTGAGTGACGGATGTGTCTCCCGGCCAAGATTTGGTTTTTCTTTTTTTTAAACCCTTCGTCGTTACGCTTTTTTAAGGAGAGGTGCGATGACGCAGCTGATCGTACTGGTCTGCATGTACATGCTGGTTTCGGTCGGAATCGGGTTGTGGGCGGCTCGCCGCGTACGCAATACCGCCGATTATGCTTTGGCAGGACGGTCTTTACCGCTTGCCATGGTGATTACGGCTACTTTTGCCACCTGGTTCGGCAGTGAGACCGTGCTCGGTCTTCCCGGACGTTTTATTGAGGGCGGCATCTCAGGTGTCATCGAAGAGCCTTTCGGCTCAGGCATGGCGCTCATCCTTGTGGGCATGTTTTTTGCCCGCAAGCTCTACAAGATGGATCTTCTCACCATCAGCGACTTTTACCGTCGCCGTTACGGCAGAAAGATCGAACTTGCCTGCTCGATTTTCATCATCGTGTCCTACCTCGGCTGGGTGGGAGCGCAGGTCGCGGCCCTCGGGCTCGTGTTAAACCTCATCACCGAAGGCGCGGTGAGCGTCTCGCTCGGCATGACCATCGGCACCTTTGTCGTGCTTTTTTATACGGTCTACGGCGGTATGTGGTCTGTGGCGTTCACGGACTTCTTTCAGATGCTCATCATCGTGCTCGGCCTTGCGGCAATCGCGTTTTGTGCGGGTGATATGGCAGGGGGCTTTACGAAGGTCATCGACTTTGCCGAAAGCAGGGATCTTTTTAATCCCTGGCCCGAGATGAGCGTAAGCGGCTGGCTTTTCTGGATCTCTGCCGCCATTACGATGATGATCGGCTCCATCCCGCAGCAGGACGTTTTTCAGCGCGTGATGAGCGCAAAAAGCGCCGGTACCGCGGCGCGCGGTGCGGCAATGGGAGGCGCCTTTTACATCGTCTTTGCCTTTGTGCCGATGTTTATCGTCTGCGCAGCGGTTCTGGCGATGCCGGGCGTGGGGGAAATGCTTTTAAAGACGGATCCTCAGAGACTGCTTCCCACGCTGGTGAAGGACTACATGCCCGGGTGGCTGCGCGTGCTCTTTTTCGGCGCCGTTTTGTCTGCCGTGATGTCAACGGCTTCGGCCACGATGCTTGCGCCGTCGACCACCTTCGTGCAGAACGTCCTGAAGGGCTTTGTGCGGATTTCGCCGGATAAAGAACTCACCTGCATGCGCGCCACGCTGACGGTTTTTGCCGTGGCGGTGCTCACCTACAGCCTCTGGTTTGAAGGGACGGCGATTTACGACATGGTGGCGATGGCCTATCAGTTCCCGGTCGTGGGTGCGTTCTGGCCCCTGGTGTGCGGCCTGTACTGGAAGCGTGCGACTGCGCAGGGCGCGTGGCTTTCCATCCTCGTGGGCGGCGCCGTTTGGATCACGCTTTCGGCCACACCTCTGGGTGAAGTTTTCCCCTCGGTGTTGGGCGGCTTTATCGCTGCGGCGGCCGGCATGGTCGGCGGGAGCCTTCTGCCCACCCGCAGCAATGCCCGCTACCGCCGCTGGCAGGCCATCACGGTGCCGGTTGCTTAACTGTTGTCGGATGAACGCCGCCTGAAACACTTTCGGGCGGCGGTTTTTTTTCTGTCCGAAAACAGCTCTCTCCGTGACGGCCGCCGAATAGGCAGGGCGAGCAGCACGACTGCCGGCCTTTCTTCAGATTTCATTAACAAAAAAGCCATTCACAGTCTTTAAAGTTGTGGCTGTCTACACTCACAAAATAAGGACCGGAATGGCTCTGGACACGACTTTATTCAAGCATCTTCTCAATGTCAAAGGCACCGTCGTCGAGGACATCGAATTCTTCCACGAAACTGACGGTACAAAATCTGCAGTGGTCCAGGTTCACGCCACCCGGGGATACCGTTGCCGGTGCCGGTTTCGTAATGTTGAAAATCTCAAGGCAATGGTGCTTTTATGCTGCTCAAATTTGGTGATCCCTTTGCCAGACCATGCTGTCTCCGGAAAGCCCGCTAAACAACAGCTTTCCGGCGTAGTTGCTTGATTTTTTTACCCACAACTATGCACGAAGAGCCAAAATCCTTGTGAATGCACGGTTTTAGGCAGTTTACCTTAGGGGCGTTTGAGTCAAGATTGTTACAATCTGACACTTCAATAGCATACCTGCTGAGGTCATGTAATGTCAGAAGACAAAACACAGGACACGGTAGAGGAAGAGAAGGTCGGCCCGGGTGCCTACATCGCACTTTTGGCCGCTTTGGTTTTCTTCTCCGGTATTTTTTACAAGATTGACGGCTACAAGTGGCTCGGAGCACTTGACTTCACCACGCTTGCGGGTGCCTTCGGTCAGATCAGCGGCAAGACTTTTGTCGGTTCCGGTGGTATCGGCGCACGCTCGGGCTTTCTGTTTGCCCTGTCGCTTGTGCCCACCGTGATGCTTGCTTTGGGGATTCTTGAAATTGTCACGTACTACGGCGCCATCCGTGCCGCTCAGAAACTGATGACACCGCTTCTGTACCCGATTCTCGGTATTCCGGGCCGCACGGGCCTTGCCCTCATTACCGACCTGCAGAGTACGGACGCGGGTGCTGCTCTTACCAAGGGCCTTGCCGATCAGGGGCAGATTACGAAAAAAGACCTGGTCGTGATGTGCGCCTGGCAGTATTCGGGCGCAGGGCTCATCAATAACTACTTTGCCATCGGTTCGGCCTTGTTTGCGGCCTGCCTGGTGCCGGTTGTGATTCCGCTTATTGTGATGTTTATTCTGAAGTTTGTGGGTGCCGTGCTTGTCCGCATTCTGCTTAATACCGTTTACAGGAAGGATTTTCAGTCATGAGTGAACAGGCTGTGAAAACCGCCAAGCAAAGCGGCAATCCTCTGGATATCTTCATTACCGGCGCCCGCAAGGGGTTCGGTGTCGCCATCAACAATCTGCTGCCCAACGTGCTGATGGCCTTTGTGCTTGCGCACATTCTGGGTTTGCTCGGCGTACTGGATTTTCTCGGTACGCACTGCGCGGGCATCATGGGGCTTTTTGGCCTTTCCGGTGAATCGATCACGGTGTTGCTCACGGCCTGGCTGTCGGCTTCTGCCGGTACCGGCGTTGCCGTGAGCCTTCTCGCGAGCGGACACATCACGCCGCACGACGTGACGATTCTGCTGCCCGCCATCTTCCTGATGGCGTCCCAGATTCAGTACATGGGGCGTCTTTTGGGTGTGGCTGACTGCCCGAAGCGTTACTGGCCGATGCTGATGGTCAACTCCATCCTCAACGCCGTGTTTGCCCTCATCATCATGAATGTTCTGCTCGCATTCTGGAAATAATCCGGTTTAAGCCGGTCTGAGGCAGAAGGCGGTTATCCCGACAACCGGGGTGACCGCCTTTTTTCATGCCTTTGCCGGACGCTGTCCGCCTCTGCCGTCCCTCGGTACAATTAATCGGTTAAATGCTTAAAACCGCCCGAACTTTCTGTCAGACAAAGGGCGTAAAACCACTAAAAGGAATCGTATTGTGATTAACGTTGTTGTTCTTGCCGCGGGACTCGGTAAACGGATGCATTCGTCGCTGCCGAAGGTGCTTCAGCCGATTGCCGGCTCCCCGATGATTCATCATGTTCTGAAGACCGTGCAGGCGCTGCCCGATGTGAGCCGCACGGTGGTTGTGATCGGTCACGGCGCCGATGAGGTAAAGGCCTCTTTAACGGACTTCCCCGCCGTGTCGTTTGCTCTGCAGCAGCCGCAGCTCGGGACCGGACACGCTCTGCAGCAGGCGCTGCCGCTTCTGGATCCGGCCGCAGAGATGACCCTGGTGCTTTTGGGTGACGTGCCGCTGATTCAGCCCGAAACCATTGCGCGTCTGAGAGACGCCGCCGGTGACGGCATGGCGCTTTTGACGGCTGTGCTGCGTAACCCCACCGGTTACGGGCGGATTCTGCGCCAAAGGGGCCGCATCGTGGCAATTGTTGAGCAAAAGGACGCCACCGAAGGCCAGAAACAGATTCGTGAAATCAACACAGGGATCATGCTGCTGCCCACTGCGCGCCTTGCGGGCTGGCTTTCGGAATTAAAGCCCGCCAACGCGCAGTCTGAGTACTATCTCACTGATGTTATCGGCCTTGCGGTCCGTGACGGCGTGCGCATCAGCTCGGCCCGCCCGAGAAGAAGTTTTGAAGTCGAGGGGGTGAATTCCAAGACGCAGCTTGCACGCCTTGAGGGGATCTGGCAGGACTACAGGGCAGAGCAGTTTACCGATGCCGGCGTGACGGTGATTGACCCCTCGCGCCTTGACGTGCGTGGGGAACTCACCTGCGGCGAAGACGTGGTGATTGATGTGGGCTGCGTCTTTGAAGGCAACGTCAGGCTCGGCAACCGCGTGCATGTGGGACCTTACTGCGTAATCCGTAATGCGGTGATTGCCGATGACGTACGGATTGAACCCTTTACGCACATTGACGGCGCCGAGGTGGGCGCGGGCAGCAAAGTGGGGCCCTACGCCCGTCTGCGACCGCAGACCAAATTGGCCCAAAACGTGCATATCGGCAACTTTGTGGAACTGAAAAAGTCTGACGTTGCCGCTGAAAGCAAGATCAACCACCTCTCCTACATCGGAGATACAACCGTCGGCGCGCGCGTCAATATCGGCGCGGGCACCATCACCTGCAACTATGACGGCGTCAACAAATTCCGTACCGTGATCGGAGACGATGCCTTTATCGGGTCAGATACGCAGCTTGTGGCTCCCGTGACGGTGGGCGCCGGTGCAACGCTCGGCGCGGGGACCACGCTCACGCACGATGCGCCCGAAGGTAAGCTCACGCTCTCGCGGGTGCATCAGAAAACGGTGGAAGGGTGGGAACGCCCCAAAAAGGCTGAGGCGAAGTAACTGAACCGGACACACGCTCAGGGAGAGATCTATGTGCGGAATTGTGGCCGGAGTCAGTACCGGCAGAATCATGCCCGTCCTTTTGGAGGGCTTAAGGCGTCTTGAGTACCGCGGCTACGACAGCTGCGGCGTTGCGGTGATTGAAGACGGAAAAATCCGTCGTGCGCGCTCCGTGCAGCGTGTGCATGAACTCATTGAGCAGGTCGAAAACGAGAAAATCGACGGCACGATCGGTATTGCCCACACCCGCTGGGCCACGCACGGCAAACCTGTTGTGGAAAACGCGCACCCGCATATTGCAGGCGGGCGCATTGCGCTCGTGCATAACGGCATCATTGAAAATTTTGCCGAACTGCACGATGAACTGCAGGCCAAAGGCGTGGTCTTTACGAGTCAGACGGATACGGAGGTGCTCGCGCACCTTGTGAATTCCTACTACGAGGGAGACCTTCTTGCGGCCGTGCAAAAGGCTTTAAACCGCGTGCGCGGAGCATACGCCATCGCCGTTTTTGCGCTCAATGAACCGCAGCGCATTGTGGCGGCGCGTCAGGGGTCGCCCCTGGTGGTGGGGTTAAGTGAGACCGGAAATTTCGTGGCTAGCGACGCAATGGCTTTGGCAGGCGTCACCGACAACATCATTTTCCTTGAAGACGGTGATGTGGCTGACGTGACGCTTGGAAACGTCCGGATTTTTTCGCACAAAGGGACGGACTATCCGGCTGTTTGCCGCCAGCCCATGCGGGTGCAGACGTATTCGGGTGCGGCAGAGCTCGGACCCTACCGTCACTACATGCAGAAGGAAATCTTTGAGCAGCCCCGCGCAATTGCCGACACGCTCGAAGGCGTGGAAGGCATCACGTCCACGATTTTCGGCCGTCAGGCGGCAGAGGTTTTCCCGGGCGTCAAGCGCATTCTGATGCTTGCCTGCGGAACGAGCTACTACGCGGCGCTTACCGCCAAGTACTGGCTGGAGTCGGTGGCGGGCATCGCCTGCGACGCGGAAGTGGCTAGTGAATACCGCTACCGCACGCCCGTGACGGATCCGGAGACGCTTGTGGTGACGATTTCGCAGTCGGGCGAAACCGCGGATACGATTTCGGCGCTCAAATTTGCGCAGAGCCGCGGCATGGACAAGACGCTCACGATCTGCAACGTGGCGCAAAGCGCCCTGGTGCGCGAAAGCCGTCTGCACTACATCACGCGCGCGGGTGTCGAAATCGGGGTGGCAAGCACCAAGGCCTTTACAACACAATTGACGGCGCTTTACCTCCTTACGCTGGTCTTTGCCAAGATCAGGGGAAGGCTGACTGCAGAGGCTGAGGCCGACGCTTTAAACCGTTTGCGGCATATTCCAACGGCGCTTACCGCAGTGCTTGCGCTGGAACCCCAGATCATCGCCTGGGCCGAACGGTTTGCCCGCAAGGAGCACGCGCTTTTTCTGGGACGCGGCATGCACTATCCGATTGCGCTTGAGGGGGCACTGAAACTCAAGGAAATCAGCTATATCCACGCTGAAGCCTACCCGGCCGGGGAATTAAAGCACGGGCCTCTGGCGCTTGTGGATGAAAACATGCCCGTGGTGACGATTGCGCCCAATGACGAGCTCATTGAAAAATTAAAGAGCAACATGCAGGAGGTGCGGGCCAGAGGCGGTGAACTTTATGTGTTTGCCGACGCCGACACGGCGATTGCCCCCGCCGACAACATGCACGTGATTCAGATGCCGGAAAACTACGGTGATCTCTCGCCCGTGCTGCATGCGGTGCCTCTGCAGCTTTTGGCGTATCACACGGCCCTGGCGCGCGGCACCGACGTTGACAAACCGCGGAATCTCGCAAAAAGCGTGACGGTCGAATAAGCAAAACTACAAAGACGCGGTCGGTTGCCCGAGAGTATGATTTTTTCCCGTAGTGCTCCGGTCAAAGAGGGCCTTATCCCTTAAACCGGCGCGTCTAGCCATGATGTCGGGAGGCAGGTGCTCAATGCCTGTTTTCCCGTGTTTGTTGCAGGTTTAGTTATGGAAAAGAAAAACATCGATTGGGCCAAGCTCGGCTTCGGCTACACGAAAACGGACTACCGCTGGCAGTCTGAATGGAAGGACGGCGCCTGGGATCAGGGCGGACTGATTACCGATGAGCACATCAGCCTTCTGGAATCGGCCTGTGTGTTTCACTACTCGCAGAGCTGCTTTGAGGGCCTGAAGGCCTACACGACGAAGGACGGCCATATCGTCACCTTCCGTCCGGACTTAAACGCCAAGCGCATGGCCGACTCTGCGGCCCGCCTTGAGATGCCCGCCTACCCGGTGGAGCGTTTCGTGCATGCCGTGGAAGAAGTGGTGCGCGCCAATGCCGCCTGGGTTCCGCCCTACGGTACGGGCTGCACGCTTTACATCCGCCCCGTGATGATCGGCTCGGGCCCGCAGATCGGTGTGGCGCCGGCTCCTTCGTATCTTTTCCGCGTTTTCTGCATGCCGGTGGGCGCCTACTTTAAGGGCGCCGTCAAGCCCCTGAAGGTGCGCATCGCGGAATACGACCGCGCGGCACCTCACGGCACGGGCCACATTAAGGCGGGTCTTAACTACGCCATGAGCCTGTACCCGACCATGGAAGCGCACCGCGAAGGCTACGCTGAAAACATTTACCTCGATCCGCAGACCCGCACGTATATTGAAGAAGCGGGCGGCGCCAATGTGCTCTTTGTTGACAAGGACAATCAGCTCATTGTGCCGAAGAGCCCCTCGATTCTGCCGTCCGTCACGCGCCGTTCGCTCGTGTATGTGGCCGAACACTATCTCGGACTCAAGGTGATCGAACGCCCGGTGGCGCTTGCCGAAGTCAAGGACTTTAAGGAATGTGCGCTCTGCGGTACGGCGGCCGTGATGGCGCCCGTTGGTGAAATTCATACCGCCGACGGCGTGATCCGCTTCCCCTCGGGCATGGAAAAGATGGGTGAAGTCACGGCGAAGCTGCGCAGCACCCTCACCGGTATTCAGGACGGCGAAATTGAAGCGCCTGAAGGCTGGATTGACGTGATTGTCTGATAAGACACAGACGCGCGGAGTTGTCTCTTTTACGCGCGTAAAAAAAGGCGCCGTCAGAAATTGTCTGAGGCGCCTTTTTTGCGGTCCGGAAAACCGCGTTTATGAGGCAATGAAACTCTTGATGCCCGAGCCAACAAACTGTACGCCGATGCAGATCAGGATAAAGCCCATGAGTTTGCCCAAAACGGCCATGCCCGAAGGCCCGAGGTGGTCCGAGCAGTATTCGCTCGAGCGCAGCGTAATCCAGGCAATAAGGCTCGTTGCCGCGATCGCAAGCCCCGTCATTAAAAAGGCCGTAATCATCTGCGTGCGGTCCGTGAGTTCGGCAATTTCGGTGGAAAAGCCGATCACGACGGCGATGGTACCGGGCCCTGCAATACCGGGCATGGCAATCGGAAAGAACGCGTAATCCTCTTTGTTGCGGCGCACCATCGGGGCGTTATTGGGGGAGTTGCCGCCGAAAAGCATCTGGTAGCCGATCATGGCAATCACCAGGCCGCCCGCGATACGCATGGCGCTGTAGCTGATGCCGAAAAACGCGAGCAGCATGTTGCCGGCAATCAGACTGACGATCATCACCAGGAATGAATAAATCGCAGCCCAGTTGGCCTGCTGATGGCGCTGCTCGCGCGTCATACCGACCGTCAGGCTCACAAACAGCGGAATTTTGGAAGGCGGATTGGTAATGACGACAAGCGAAACCAGCGCGCCGAAAAAATACTGCAGGTGAAGCAGGTCCAACATGATTGTTAACGCCGCAAACGGGTGGGGAGAAGTCAAAACGTCCGGTGCAGGCAGGACGGAAGCCCCCTGCCGGAAGGCAACGCCATTGTAGGCCTAGCTAAGCAAAAACACGTAACCGCGTTCTATCGCCGTACGGCCTCAGATCAAAAACAGACTCAATTGTTTACAAACTGGCTTTTCTTATTTATTGGCACGGCGCTTCTCAAACACTGGGACGGGGGTTTCTTAAAGATTGGGACAGAAGCCTAAATTTTTGATTCTTATCTACTGGGACACTGATTCTTAACCATTGGGACACAGGTACACACCTTCCGTCCGCTAATGATTGACGCTAAACAAAAAGTGCTCTTGTTAACCTACAGGAGGCTTTATGCAAAAGCATCAAACTGAGCACATCAGGGCTGTCTTGCAGGCCCTTGATGAAAACATGTCCTATCGTGAGATTGAAGCATGGCTTCATATCTCCAAAACCGCAGCAGGCCGCATCAGGACGGCGGCAGTCAATTCCGGTTTGTCTACTCAAGAACTTTGCGGGCTGGATGATGAAGACCTTCAAAAGATCTTCTATCCGCCGACAGGCAAAGTACGTGTTGATCCGGACTGGGAACAGGTTCACAGCCTTCTCAAACGAAAAAAAGTCACACTTCAAATGCTTTTCGCTGAGTACGAAAAGCAGGCTGAAGGGGAAACCTACACTTACGCGTCATATTGCAGACGCTACAACGAGTGGAAGCAGGCCAACGGCATTTTCCGTATCGAAGGCAACACACAACGCTTGCCCGGCGAGAGAATGGAAATCGACTTTGTCGGTGATGACATTCCCTGGGTTGACTCCTATGGAGAGATCCACAAATCGAGGCTCTTTGTAGCGACATTGCCATTCAGTTGTTTGATTTTCTGCAAGGCTTACCAGGATGAAACACAAGCCAGTTGGCTCGACGGCGTCATCTCAGCCTTGGAATACTTCGGAGGCTCTCCCCAGGTCCTGGTCATGGACAATGCCCGAGCCCTGGTTCAAAGAGCTCACTGGCATGAGCCTGACATCCAGCCGGCAGTGCGCTCAGTCTGCGCTTACTACTCAATGCAACCATGGGCTTGCCGGCCGGCAAGCCCCAAACAGAAGAATCGGGTAGAAGCCGCTGCCGGGGATGTTGAGCGATGGATCATCGCTCAACTGACTCTGCACCAGCCGCATATTCTGGCTCCGGATATCGATACGCTTAACAGCCTGATTCGCAGGCGCATTGATGAAATCAATGCCCAGCCGTTCAGATCCAAAGGCTCAACCGGATCACGCCTCCAGAAATATGAGGAAGAAGAACGATCCTGTATGCGGGCTCTGCCGCCGTTGCGCTACGAACTGGGGCAATGGCGCTTGCTCGTTGCTGACAAGGCACACTGCATTCGTATCTCTTCTGATGCCGGGCACCGCTACAGCGTTCCTGCCGCCTATGCGCATAAAAAAGTTGCTGTGCGCATCTGCAGTAACACTGTCGAGATTTACGATCCGGACAGCAATCAAATGCTGGGGCGGCACATTCGCTGCACGAATCAGCACGGTGAGAAAACACACATTCTTGAAGAACACCTGACTGCGGCAGAAAAGAGTTATCGAAAGACTCCGGCTGACTGGATAAAGATTTTCATCCAAAAAGGATTATCCGAAGCCTTGGCAGATCGGCTTGTCTCTGTGCTGCAGGACAAACAGGGCAAATTTCCCGGCAGCCGCACTTGTTGCGCACTTCTGAGGCTTACCAAAACCTACACGCCGGCCATTCTGCGCAAAGCCGTAGCGCAAGCTCTGGAAGACGATGTCGTGAGCTACCGCTACATAAAGCTGCTCAGTGAAAAGTACAGCGTTGCTGCGGCTACTAACCGCAGTCTCTTTGTCAAAGAAGCAGAGCCGGTTGACATCCGGCACGAAAACATCCGCAATAACTATGAATAAGGAACAGAGATGACTACGTCATTTATTGATTTGAAGCCGCTGTTTAAGCGGTTGCGCATGAGCAGTGTCTGTGAGCATGCCTGGGAACTGGACAAGGATCCCGCAACAGCCGCCCTGACACACGCTCAATGGATCGAAACCCTCTTGAGAGCTGAAATCGTCCGCCGTGAAGATAAAGCGCTCAAGCGTCGCATTCAGGATGCCCAAATTCGCTACGTCGATGCCTGCTTCAGTGACGTTGACTATGACCCCGTCAGGTGTCTGGATAAGGCATTCATTGCCCAGCTGGCCAGTTGTGACTGGATCCGGCACCACCAAAACCTCATCATCACCGGGAAAACCGGCTGCGGTAAGACATGGATGGCATCAGCCGTGACAAGGGCGGCTTGTTTAGCTGGTTTCACTGCCAGAACTTACCGACTTGCTCACCTGCTGGCTGCAATTAAGGCCGGAGAAACTGCTCTTTTGGAATACAGGAAGCTCAGTAAAGAGTTGGAACAAGTAGACCTCTTGGTTCTTGACGATTGGGGAATCGGAACCGCTGACCGATCAGCTCTGGCCGGCCTGTATGACATCATAGACAAAAGGTGTCACTGTAAAAGCACGCTGGTTGTCAGTGTGCTGCCGGTAAGGCATTGGGCTGAATTTCTTAACGATGCGACACTGGCCGATTCAATTTTGGACCGACTCGTTAAATCCAGCCATAGACTGGAAATGGACGGTCCTTCCATGAGAGATAAAGCACAGTACGGAGCAATTCCAAGAATTAAACGCGACTGATTGAACCGATAACACGACTTTCCCACCGCTCTCCCGGCCTACGGCCCACTTAGTAGGGTGAGCGGCCGGGAGAGCCGTGGAAAAGTCTGCGCTGTCCGTACGCCGTCGTCCTGCGTTCCTCCAATAAAAAAGCGCCGAAGCTTAACTCGCTCGGCGCCGTAACGGACTGTCCCAATGTTTGAGAAAGGGGGGGTCCCAATGTTCGATATACACCGTCCCAATGTGTGTGAAATTCCACAAACTGTAAGAAAGCGCGTAACGCAGGGAAATAAAGCACATTAAAATGTTGAATCCTCGTTCAGTTAAGAAGATGTCCGGGGCTTTTTGTCTTTGTTTCAGGCCTTCCGGGCCTTAACTGCCTCCCTTTTTCGGGTGACTCAGCTTTACGGAGCTTTATCAATGTCGTTCAAATTTCGCCCTCTGACTACCGCTGCGGCAGCGGTTTGCATTGCGGTTGCGCTTGCCGGCTGCGGCAACAAACAGTCGGCGCAGCAGATGAAGGCGCCTGCGACGCAGGTTGAAGTGGCTCAGATGCAGCTTGTTTCCGCAACACTGCGTGCGGAACTGCCGGGCCGCACCAGCGCCTACCGCGTCGCCGAGGTCCGCCCCCAGGTCACGGGCATCATTGAAAAGCGCCAGTTTGAGGAAGGCGCCGAAGTCAAAGCCGGCGATTCGCTCTATCAGATTGACGCAAGCCTTTATAAGGCCCAGGTTCTCTCGGCGCAGGCCGCCTTAAAGCAGGCCGAAGCCACGCTCGCACTGCGTCAGGCCGACGCCAGGCGTTCCGCTCAGCTTGTCAAAGCCAATGCCGTGAGCAAACAGTCCGATGATTCAGCCCAGGCGCAGCTCAAAGTCGCCGTGGCTGAGGTGGCTGCCGCCAAGGCCGCCCTTGAAACGGCAAGCATCAATCTGCGCTACACCAAGGTCACAAGTCCTATTTCCGGTCAGGTTTCCTTGTCTGAAGTAACGCCCGGGGCCCTGGTGACGGCCAATCAGGCCTCGCGTCTGACGGTCGTGCAGCAGCTCGATCCGATTTACGTTGACGTGACGCAGTCCTACGATGTGATGGACAAAATCCGCTCCAACATTGCCGCAGGCCGCTTAAAGGCAAGTGACGAAGGTGCGGAAGTCACGCTCATGCTCGATAACGGTGTGGCCTATCCCCATAAGGGGCGCCTCACCTTTAAGGATGCTTTGGTGGATCAGACCACGGGCACCGTGCGCATCCGTGCGGTCTTTCCCAATCCGGACCGCCGCCTGATGCCGGGGCAGTATGTGCGTGCTGTCATCAATGAAGGCGTACAGCACAACATCATCAAGCTCGATCAGCGCGCGACGATGCGTCACACCAACGGCAAACCCTATGTGTTTGTCGTCACCAAGGACAATAAGGTCGAGACGCGTGATATTGAAGTGAGCGGCACCGAAGGCGCTTTCTGGATTGTGACGGGGGGCCTGAAGGCCGGTGACCGCGTCATTGTCGAAGGGGTTCTCAAGGTCCGCCCGGGGGCGACTGTTTCGCCCGTTGAGGCTGGTGCCGCCCAGAAGGCTCCTCAGAAGCAGTAAAAACGCGGGAGAGACTGAACTATGTTGAGCCGCTTTTTTGTCGACCGCCCGATTTTTGCCTGGGTGGTCGCTATCGTGATCATGCTGGCAGGTCTGCTGTCGATCTTTAACCTGCCGGTTTCTCAGTATCCGCGTATCGCACCGCCTCAGGTGACGGTTTCGGCAACCTACCCGGGTGCCTCGGCTGAAACGATGTCGCGTACGGTGACGCAGATCATCGAGCAGAACATGACGGGTCTGGACGGCCTTTTGTACATGAGTTCCACGTCGGACTCCACGGGCCGCATGACGATTACGCTCACCTTTGAGGCCGGCACCAACCCGGATATTGCTCAGGTGCAGGTGCAGAACAAGCTCTCGATGGCTGAGCCCACGTTGCCTGAGATCGTCAAGCGTCTGGGTGTCGTGGTGCAAAAGAGCTCTGCGTCCTTCCTGATGGTTGTGGGCTTTGTGGACCGCTCGCACCGCATGAATTCCGGTGACTTGGGCGACTACCTCACCAACAACATCGAAGAGCCTCTGGCGCGCGTCAAGGGTGTCGGTGAAACCACGGTGTTCGGTGCGTCCTACGCCATGCGTATCTGGATGGATCCAGAGCTTATGAATAAATATAAGCTCATGCCCTCGGACGTTTCCTCGGCGATTTCGCAGCAAAACGTCCAGGTGGCGGCCGGTGACATCGCCGGTCAGCCTACCAACGGCAAGCGCATGATCACCGCCACGATCCGCGCGAGTTCCCTGATGACGACCTCAGACGAGTTTGCCAACATCGCGTTAAAGACGATGCCTGACGGCTCGGTTGTGCGCATCAAGGATATCGGTACGGTTGAGCTCGGTCAGGAAACCTATACCTTTGAAGGTAAGTTTGACGGCTATCCCTCTTCGGGTATCGCCATTAAGCTCGCCGCGGGCGCCAACGCTCTTGACACGGCGGCGCGCGTGCGCGACAAGGTGCAGGAACTCTCCGCGTACTTCCCCGAAGGCGTTGAGGTGATTTACCCCTTTGATACCACGCCCTTTGTGAAAAAGGCGCTGGAAGAAGTGGTGAAGACTCTGATTGAGGCCATCATCCTCGTGGTGGGCGTGATGTACCTCTTTCTTCAGAACTGGCGCGCGACGATTATTCCGACGATTGCCGTGCCGGTGGTGCTTCTGGGGACGTTTGACGTGCTCGGCATCTTGGGCTACTCAATCAACATGCTCACGATGTTCGGCCTTGTGCTTGCCATTGGCCTCTTGGTGGACGACGCCATTGTCGTGGTGGAAAACGTCGAACGCGTAATGAGTGAGGAAGGGGCAGATCCCCGGTCCGCAACGATTAAGTCCATGGGCCAGATTCAGGGGGCCCTGATCGGTATCGCCATGGTGCTTTCGGCCGTGTTTATTCCGATGGCCTTTTTCGGCGGTTCCACCGGCGTGATCTACCGTCAGTTCTCCGTGACGATTGTCTCCTCGATGGTGCTTTCAGTCATTGTGGCTCTGACTTTGACGCCCGCGCTCTGCGCCTCGATGCTCAAGCAGGTGAAGGCCGGAGCACATCTTGAGCGCGGCGGCTTTTTCGGAAAATTCAACAGCGGCTTTCGGTCGCTCACGAACGGCGTGCGCTCCTCGGTGCGCGCACTGGTGCACCGCATCGCCCGCGTGATGGTGATTTACCTTGTGCTCTGCGGCACGCTGGTCTGGGGCTACATGCATCTGCCGAGCGCCTTTATGCCGTCGGAAGACCAGGGTGTGCTGCTCATGATGATGCAGGCACCCGCGGGCGCCACGGCCGAGCGCACCGATAAGGCGCTTGACCGCTTCCAGAAGACGGTTGCACAGGCTGAAAAAGACGATGTTGCCTCAATCTTTTACGTGCGGGGCTTCTCCTTTGCCGGTACCGGTCAGAATAACGCCATGGGCTTTTTAAAGCTCAAGGACTGGGATGACCGAAAGACGGACAAGTCCAGTGTCCAGGCTATTATGGGCCGCGTGCAGGGATTGCTTTTTTCGCCGCAGTTTAAGGACGTTCTAGGCTTTGCCTTCCCGCTGCCGCCCGTGCCTGAACTCGGTGTGGCCGACGGCTTTGACTTCTACCTGCAGGACCGCTCCGGCCGAGGGCACGACAACCTCATGCAGGTGATGGGGCAGTTCCTCGCGGCCGCCAACGCCGATCCCCGTCTGCAGCAGGTGCGCTATAACGGTATGGCCGACTCCCCGATGCTGCAGGTCAATATCGACTACGACAAGGCCCGTGCGCTCGGGGTGTCCGACAACATGATCAACGACACGCTCAATTCCGCCATCGGTTCGAGCTACGTCAACGACTTCATGGATCAGGGCAAACTCAAGAAGGTCTACATCCAGGGTATTGAAAGCTCGCGTGCCGAAATCGAGGATATCGGTAAGTGGCATGTGCGCAACAGTGCGGGTGAAATGGTTCCGTTCTCATCGTTCCTTACGACGGAATGGATTTACGGTTCGCCCCGTCTGGAGCGCTTTAACGCGCTTGATGCCGTCAACATTCAGGGGTCTCCGGCGCCCGGCGTTTCTTCCGGTCAGGCCATGGCCGCGGTGGAAGAAATCCTGCAGCAGATGCCGCCGGGATACTCCATCGAATGGAACGGCGTGTCCTATCAGGAACGTGTGGCGGGCGGCAATGCCGGTCCCCTGTACGCCGTGTCGCTGCTCGTGGTGTTCCTTGCACTTGCCGCTCTGTATGAATCCTGGTCGATTCCTGTGGCTGTGATTCTGGTGGTGCCCCTGGGTGTGTTGGGTGCTCTGGGACTGACGGCTCTGTGCGGCAAGGAAAACGACGTGTACTTCCAGGTGGGGCTCCTGACCACCGTGGGGCTTGTCGCGAAAAACGCCATTTTGATTGTGGAATTTGCCCGCGAGCTCTTTGAAAGCGGCATGGACGCTCTTGCGGCCGTTGTGGAAGCCGTGCGTCTGAGACTGCGTCCGATTGTGATGACGTCTCTCGCTTTCGGTCTCGGTGTGATTCCGCTTGCAACCGCCACGGGTGCGGGCGCGGGTGCGCAGTCCGCGATCGGTGTGGCCGTTTTGGGCGGTATGCTTACCGGTACGTTCCTCTGCATCTTCTTTGTGCCGGTGTTTTATGCTCTGATCATTCAGATCTCCGGCCGCAAGAAGGACAAGACAGCCGCGGCTCCTGTAACCGATGAGAAGGAAACCAATCATGCGTAAGATTTTCACGCTTTTACCGCTGACGGCAGCGCTGCTTCTGACGGGCTGCGTGTCGCTCGCGCCTGATTACGAAAGACCGCAGACACCGGTGGAAGAGGCCTGGCCGCAGGATGAGGCGGTTAAAAACGCCAAACTTCTGACCGAAGGCCTGGCCGACTGGGCGAGTTTCTTTACCGATGCAAGGCTTAAAAAACTCATTGAGCAGGGGCTTGCGCAGAACCGCTCGCTGAGATCGGCCTTCTACAGTGTGGAAGAGGCGCGCGCTCAGTACGGTGTGTCGCGGGCGGAACTCTTCCCGTCTGTGGCGGCCGCTGCCGGTGAGTCGGCGGCGCGCTCCGTGTCGCGTACGGGTTCAAGCATCAACCGCACCTACTCGGCAACCGCGATGGCTTCTTATGAGCTCGATCTTTTCGGGCGCGTGAGAAACCTTAACGAAATGGCGCTGCAGGCGTTTTTCCAGACGCAGGCCGCGCAGCGCACCGTGCAGATGACGGTGATTACCGACATTGCACAGACGTGGCTCGCGCTGGGCGCCTCCAAGATGCAGTACAAGCTTGCGAGGGAAACGCTCACAAGCCAGGAAGAAAGCTACCGGCTCATTGTCAGAAGTTACGAGCTCGGGGCCTCAAGCCAGCTTGACGTGCAGCAGGCCGCTCAGACCGTGGCCGCAGCTCAGGCCGCGGCCGTGCAGGCTGAACGCGCGGTTTCACAGTACAGAAATGCCCTGCGGCTTTTGGCGGGCGGCACCTACGATCTGGCCCTCGAACCCGAAGGCATCGAAACCGCGACGGTTGCCGCGGTGTCGGTTGCCGGCAACATTCCGAGTGAAGTGCTTTTAAACCGCCCGGACATTGCGCAGGCTGAAGCCGTGCTGCGCTCAGCCAACGCCAATATCGGCGTTGCGCGTGCGGCGTTTTTCCCGAGTATTTCGCTCACCGGAGCTTTCGGGGGCGGCAGCACGCAGCTCTCCGACCTTTTTGATCACGCCACCAAGATCTGGAGCTGGGCTCCGCAGATTTCGCTGCCCATCTTCACGGGCGGCGCAAACATCTCCAACCTCAGAGCGGCTGAGGCGCGGCAGAAGTCGGCGCTTGCGGACTACGAGGCGGCGATTCAGGCGGCCTTTAAGGATGTGGCCGATGCTCTGGCGATGGAAGGAACCGTTGAGCGGGAACTCTCCGCCCGGCGCGACTTTGCCAAGGCCGCTGCAGAAAGCTACCGCCTTGCCACGGACCGCTACAAAAACGGTGCCGACAGCTACCTTTCGGTTTTGGACAGCCAGAGAACGAACTTCTCCGCGCAGCAGGCTCTGATCACCGCGGAACTTTCGCGCGCGGCAAGCCTCATTACGCTTTATAAGGCCATGGGAGGTGCCTCTGAACTGGCCGAGCCCGAAGGGGAGAGCAAATGACGGCTCCGGACGAAACGGCCGCGGCAAGCCGCGGCCGTAAACCCCGCAGCCCGGAAGCGCAGCTGCAGCGCCGTGAGGAAACCATGCGCTCGGCCCTGGCGTGCTTTAAGCGAAAGGGGTTTCACAACGTCTCCATGGCCGACATCGCCCGCGAAGACGGCATGAGCGTGGGAAACCTCTACAACTTCTTTGAAAACAAGGACGCCATCATTGAAGCCTTTGCCGAGCGGGAAATTCTGAGAATCCGCCGGCATCTGTGCACGGACTCGGAGCACTATGAGGAGCAGGAAGCCTGTAAGCGCGATGTCTACGAACTTACGCTTGCCAGGCTCGATCCCGTCAAGGCAAGACTTACCCTGGAAATCCTGGCCGAATCCGTGGAAAACGAACGGATCAGGCGCGCCGTGCAGCAGTTTGTCGCGGCCTGGCGTGAAGTTCTGATGCCCGTGTACCTGCACGGCGGCCGGGTAACGGACGCCGTTGCCCGTACGCGCCTTGAAGCTGATCTCGCCCTTTTGGACGGCATATGGTTAAGGGCGCTGAGTGTCAGTGATGAAGCGCAGAAGGAGGCACTTGCCCGTGAGGTAAGCGAACGCATCTGGGCGTCGGCTTCAAGAGTCTGACCCGGAAACACTTTTTACGTCTTTACAAAAAAGCGGGCTATTGCGAAAATAGTCCGCTTTTTTTGAAAGCAAAAATTCGAGCTTAAAAAGCGCCTGGTTACAGTAAATTGCTCAGGCGAAACCCTTCGGGGTGCTGGTATAAGTTGCGACAGCGGGCCGCAGAAAAAAAGGCGGCGCCGGTGCTGCAGAAGGCGCGGGACGGTTTGCTGCGGGTCTTTTTCAGACTGGGCGGATCAAAGTGAGCCTTCCGGATAAATTGTGTAAAGAATTCCGATCATGGCAAAGAAAAGAACTCCGATTTACAAGGTCCTTTATTTTCAGGTGATCTGCGCCATTGTGTGCGGCGTGCTGCTCGGCTATTTTGCGCCGGACTGGGGCGCAATGATGAAGCCTTTCGGTGACGGCTTCATCAAACTCATCAAGATGATCATCGCTCCGGTGATTTTCTGTACGGTGGTGACCGGTATCGCCGGCATGGAAGACATGAAAAAGGTCGGTAAGACCGGGGGCCTTGCGCTGCTTTACTTTGAAGTGGTTTCCACCATTGCCCTCATCGTGGGGCTGTTCATTGTGAACGTCTGCCAGCCCGGCGTAGGAATGCACGTTGATCCGAAGACACTGGACGCAGGTGCCGTTGCCGCCTACACGGGCCCGGGCAAGATGCAGACCACCACGCAGTTTCTGATGAACATCATCCCGTCGACGGTGGTGGGTGCGTTTGCGCAGGGTGAAATTCTTCAGGTGCTCTTTTTCTCGCTGCTTTTCGGCTTTGCACTGCATAAGTTCGGCGGCCGCGGCACACTCGTTTTTGACGTGATTGAAAAGAGCTCGCACGTGCTTTTCCAGATCGTGGGCATGATCATGCGCGTGGCGCCGATCGGTGCCTTCGGCGCCATGGCCTTTACGATCGGTAAGTACGGTATCGCGTCGCTTGTGCCCCTGGCCGAACTCATGGGGACGTTCTACCTTACCTGCATCCTCTTTATCTTCGTGGTTTTGGGCGGTATCTGCCGCTGGCACGGGTTCTCGATTTTCCGCTACATCGGCTACATCAAGGAAGAACTCCTCATTGTGCTCGGTACGTCTTCTTCGGAATCGGTGCTGCCGCGCATGATGGCCAAGATGGAGCACGCAGGCGTCAGTAAGTCCACGGTGGGCCTGGTGATTCCGACGGGTTACTCCTTTAACCTTGACGGCACGGCCATTTACCTCACGATGGCAGCGGTCTTTATCGCACAGGCCTGCGACGTGCAGATGACGCTTTTCCAGCAGATTACGCTTTTGGCCGTGCTGCTTTTGACGAGTAAAGGTGCTGCGGGCGTGACGGGTTCGGGCTTTATTGTTCTGGCGGCAACGCTTTCGGCGGTGGGTCACGTCCCGGTTGCGGGTCTTGCGCTCATCCTCGGTATTGACCGCTTCATGAGTGAAGCCCGTGCGCTTACCAACATGATCGGTAACGGCATTGCCTGCATCGTGGTGGGACAATGGATGAAGGATGTGAACGAAGATCAGTTAAACGAAGTGATGCATCCGGATAAACGGCATCTTGCAGAAGAAGCCGCGATGAACATGGAAGCGGATCAGATCGCAGCCTCCAAGCAGAAAAACAGCTACTCCAAGTAAGCGGTTCTGAACAAAAAGCGGCGCCAAGGAGAGAGAGCCTGAGCGCCGCTTTTTTTCGCCCGCAAAAAAACCCCGCGGAAGTTGCCTTCAGCGGGGCTCGTGCTCAGAAAAAACCTGAGCCCGCGGATTACTTCAGACGGATCGGAATGAAGATCCGGGTGCCGCCGCGCTGGATCAGTATGCGCAGCGTCTTACTCTTTTCGAGGATGTTGCCGAGATCGGTGCTCTTTTTCATCGCAATGCCGTTGACGTTCACAATGATGTCACCGGACTGGATGCCGGCCTTGCGGGCCGCACCTTCGCTTTTCACCACGAGCAGACCTTCGGTTTCAGCCTGCTGCTTTTCTTCCTCATTTAAGGCGCGGACCGTGACGCCCAGAGCCGAAGCTTTTGCCGAGGACTTCTGACCGGGCTGCCAGTCGTCGTTGCCGGACTCAGCCACCTTCACCGTCACGGTCTGAGACTTGCCGTCACGGATCACGGTGAGTTTGGCGGTGTCGCCGGGTTTGAGGGAGCCCACGATCACGGGCATGTCGCCGCTCGTTTCAACGGGCTTGCCGTTTACCGCCGTGATGACGTCGCCTTCACGCAGGTCACTCTTGGCGGCAGGGCCGGACTTATCGATCTGGGCAACGATCGCGCCCTTGGGTGTCTTTAAGCCGAAGCTTTCCGCAAGTTCCGGCGTAATGTTCTGAATCATCACACCGATGCGGCCGCGCGTGACTTTGCCGTGCTTGACGAGCTGATCCTTGATCTGAAGCGCAAGGTCAATCGGAATGGCAAAGCTCAGACCCATGAAGCCGCCGGAGGTGGAGAAGATCTGGGAGTTGATGCCCACGACTTCGCCGTCCATGTTAAAGAGGGGGCCGCCGGAGTTGCCGGGGTTTACTGCGACGTCAGTCTGAATAAAGGGCACGTACTGATCGCTCGGAAGCTTGCGGCTTTTTGCCGACACAATACCGGCGGTCACGGTGTTGTCCAGGCCAAAGGGACTGCCGATTGCCGCCACCCATTCGCCGACCTTGAGTTTGTCGCTGTCGCCCATCTTGAGAACGGGCAGATCCTTGGCTTCAATCTTCACCACGGCGATATCGGTCTTAGCGTCGCTTCCCAGCACCTTACCGCTGAACTCACGGTTGTCGGTGAGGCGCACCGTGATCTTGTCGGCGCCGTCGACCACATGATGATTGGTGAGAATCAGACCGTCAGCGCTGATGATAAAGCCCGAACCTGTGCCGCGCTGTTCCGGTTCCTCTCGGGGACCACCGAACGGAAACATCGGGAAACCGAAACGACGGAAGATTTCCGCATGGCGTTCATCAAGACCGCCGAACGGATCCGCGCCTTCGACACGGCGGGCTTCACGCACGGTGGAGATGTTGACAACGCCCTTGCCGTACTGTTCCACGAGGTTGACGAAATCGGGCAGCTGAGAGCGGGCGCTCTGTGCGGCGGGTGCATCGGCAGCAACGGCGGGGACCGTCGTCAGAACAGAGCCGGAAATAAGAGCGGCAATCGCGGCGGCAGCCGCCGTCGGTTTAATCAATTTCCTGATCATATTTTTCTTGGTTGCTCCGAGAAAAGAAGCTGTGGGGATAACGGCGTGTCTGAGGCAACCGTTTTTATAAAAAAGGCACGGACCTCAGGTCGTTTCATGATGAAGGAGACGATACAGCAAGACTCAGGCAAAAAGCGCAAGAACCCCGTTAGCATCTGTCGCTGACGGGTTAAAGTTGTAACAAAGCGCACCGCGTCAGTCGGGCTTATGCGGGCTCTGAGCGCTGATTCTGGGGTTGGCGATCGCCGCAGCCGTGGTCTCATCGGTTGCCTGCGCCGTGACGGTGAGGTGCAGAACCGCTGCGATTTTCGCGAGTGTTTCAAGCTGCATGTGCGCCGGATTGTTTTCGGCCTGACACACCGTGGCGGTGCGCACTCCCGCAGCCTGCGCCACAGCCGTCTGCGTGAGACCCTGAGCACGGCGCGCCGCGTAAAGTCTGGAAGCAATCAGGCGGGCAAAAAAGGGCGTGGTGCTGCGCGCAGGCATAAATGAAAACTGCGGCGGCAGAAAATGTTGCCGCCGCAGGTATCGGGATCAGATAAGCGAGAGGAAGCGCACGATCATGCGGATGCGCTCTTCAACGGTATCAACGCGCAGATACTCGCGGTCGGTATGAAAACCCGCGCCCGCCGGACCAACGCCGTCAATCACCGGGGTGCCTGCCAATGCAATGTGGTTTGCGTCAGAGCCGCCGCCCGCGTCAACCCAGCCGATTTTGACGCCTTCAAGGCGTGCAGCCTCTTCAATCTGACTGACAAGCTCCCTGGTTTTTTCCGTGCAGGGCATGGCGGGCAGATATGCGAGCTTCACGAGTTCGGCGCGTGTGCCTTCACCCCAGTCGCCCTCACAGAGCGCCGCGAAGTTTTTGTCGAGCCGCTCGCGTTCTTCATTGGTCCAGAAACGCGTGTCAAACTCAAGTTCGCAGATGTCAGGAACAACGTTGGAAACCGTGCCGCCCTTTTTGATGATGACGTTGACGCTGGTACCCGCACCCTTTAAGTCCTGCAACTTGTCGGCTGCAAGCGCAAAGCGGCAGGCCGCAAGTACCGCCGAGCGGCCGTCCTGCGGGTTGTTGCCCGCGTGCGCGGACACGCCGTGCATGACGACGCGGTAGGCTGCACGGCCCTTGCGGGCACGCACGAGTTCGCCGCCGGCGCGGGCTGCTTCAAAGACAAGGGCCCGCGTGGATTTGGCTGCGGTTTCACTGAGCCACTGATGCGAGCTCGCAGACCCCGTTTCTTCATCAGGATTCAGACACACCGCGACGGAAAGTCTCTCAAGGTCTTCCTTACGTGCGTTTTTGAGCGCGTAAAAGATGGCGAGCACACCGCTTTTACAGTCCGAGCAGCCGGGGCCCTTCACATGGTCGCCTTCGCGGCTCATGGGGCGCTCGGCCGCCGTTCCGTCGGAAAATACGGTGTCAAGATGCGCGTTCATCATCACGTCATAGTGATCAGCCCCGGGACGGTTGGTGGCAAAAAGCCCGCGGCCGGCCTTGGGCCCGAGATCAACGAGTTCGGCATGAAAGCCGATTGACTCGAAGTGACGCTTCATGATTTCAGCCGCGCCCGTGACGCCTGCGCAGTTATGCGTGCCGCAGTCGCGGTTGACGAGCTCGGCAAGATCCTTGAGATAACTTTCCAGCATGGTACGTTTTCAGCCTTGTCTTACAGAACGAAGAGACGCATGATAATCATCGCGACGGCTGCCGCGAGAATCGACAGAAGCATCATCACGGGGATCATCTTGCCGGAGATGCCGACAACACCCAGAAGGCGTCCCATGTACTGCAGCTGAGAGCCCATGAGGTAGATGGCAGGCGTTAACACCGCAAGATGGGTGCCGTCAACCAAACCCTGGCCGAACAAGGCAATCGCCACACCGACGCCGCCGCCCATACTCATCCAGGCGGCAAGAAGCACCGTGGCGGATTCGCCGGGCAGTCCGAACACAGCCATCAGAGGACCGCAGGCCACACCGATGATTTTCAGAAGTCCCGTGATCTGCAGAGCCTTAATGATCACAAAGGCCATCAGAACGTTGGGGATCATGGAACCGATGGCAATGCCCCAGCCCTGACGGGCACCGCGGACAAAGACGTCGGTGATCATTTCCTTGCCGCCCGCATGCGGATCGGCAGCCGCTGTTGTTTTGTTTTCGCTCATTTCAAATTCCTTTTCAGTATTTTGTCGTGGCGTTCACTGTGCCTTTACTTCGCCGCCTTTTTGGACGAGCGGATCATGAGAAGACGCATGACGTTGGCAATAACGAACTTCATCACGAGGATGAGCCCGAGGCACACGCCGATCGAAGTGGGGACAGCCAGCTTGCCGTCAGCCGCGGTGAGCGTGAACAAAACTGCACCGGAGGAAAGGAAGTTGGTGATGGTGGCGTCGGCCGAGTACTGGAACTGGCAGAAGATGTTGACTTCAGCTTCGTTGAGTTCACCGGCGTCCTTTAACTGACGTGTAAGCGCCGCGGCGCCGTCCGTGGACTGCAGCGACGTAATGAGCGCTAAGCCGCAGGAACCCGGAAGGCCAAGCAGCGGCCGCAGAATCGGGGTGAGCAGCACACGGGCCGCACGCAGTGCACCGTAGTGCTCAAGCACCGTGATCATGGCAAGCGCAAACATCACGGTGGGAACAAGCGTGAGGGCAAACACGAAGCCGTCAACGGCGCCTGACCCGCCTTTGCCGCGGAAGTTGGAGAAGGCCGCGGTAACGCCGTCGGCCGACTGCGAGACGCTTGCGACAACTTTACCGAAGCCGCCGTTAAGGCTTGTGAAGTCAAAAACGCTCCACCAATGGTTGCCGGCTAAAACACCGGAAAAAAACACGCAGGCAAAAATCAGCGAGACATACGCGCCGATACCGACTTTTTCTTTGGTCTGCGGAGTTGTCGTGTCAGACATAAATGCTCCTTGGCTGGTAATAAAAGACAGGCAGGAAATAGTGAGCCGCGGCGGGGAAAACGAGGCGGTACTGCAGGTGTTGCCTTACCTCGGGAAGCGGCCGGATGTGAAAAACCTGTCTAAGGGAAAAAACCTAAGAAGCATTATGCATAGACAACGGATATTTGTCTATTTGTAACGGGACAAATCGATGAAATTCGAATACCGTCAGTTCAGTTTGGTGCGGTCAAAGGGAATCCGGACCACAAACCGCGCCCCGCATCCGGAACCGTCAGCGCGGGGAAAGCCGTCTTCAATCTGAATCGAAGCGTCATGCATCGCGACAATGCGGCGGACGATCGCAAGACCCAGGCCGGTGCCTGAAACTTTGGTGCCCAGAGCCCGGTAAAAACGCTCAAAGACGCGTTCGCGTTCTTCGGGCGCGATGCCCGGGCCGTTGTCGGTGACGGAAATAACGGCGTCTTTGCCGTCGGCGGCAATGCCGATTTCAATGCGCCCGCCTTCGGGCGTGTAGCGGATGGCATTGTCGGTGAGGTTGGTGATCATGAGCCGCAGCGCGTCGGGCATGCCGAGGACTTCGGCGGGTTCCGTTTTTGCCGTGAGCGTGATGCCTTTGGCTTCGGCCGGTGCGGTAAGGTCTTCGGCAACGGCTTTGGCCATTGCGGCAAGGTCAGCCGGCGCCATCGGTTTTTGGGAGGCGTCCGGGTCAAGTCGGGCAATGGTTAAAAGCTGCTCGACAAGTTTTGTGGCGCGGGCCACACCCTGCTGAAGGCGTCCGGCGTACTTGGCGCGGTCCTCATCGGTTTTGGCGCGCGCAAGAAGTTGCGCCTGCAGCTTGATCGCTGCAAGCGGCGTTCTGAGTTCGTGTGCGGCATCAGAAGCAAAGCGCTGCTGCGCGGTAAGGCTGTCGCCTAAGCGCCGCATCAGATCGTTAATGGCGTTAACGAGGCTTCTGAGCTCGTAGGGCAGGCCCGTTGAAGGAATCGGATCCAGAGACGACGGGGAGCGCTTGGCAACAGCTCTTGCGGTTTTACTTAAGGGCTGCAGCACCTGCACGATCACAAACCAGATGGCAATCGCAAGAAATGCGATGAAAAGCAACACCGGTTGCAGAATTCTCAGAGCGGCGGAAGCGGCCATCCGGGAGCGTACCTCAAGGGGCTGCGCCGCCTGCACAATGCGTGTGCCGACAGCGGCGGCGTACTGCCGCCACTCGTGCCCGGCTTCATCGGTAAAGGTGGAAAAGCCCGGAATTTCCGCAACCGGCAGCGGATGCTGACTGCGGGCCACGTAGAGGCGGTTGTCCGCGGCATCGTAGACCTGTACGGAAATCTGCTGCTGCGGCGCCTGCCCGATAAGGGCCACGCTGTTAACCTCAATATTGCCGCCTTCGATGAGTTCAAGCGCCGTGTGCTTAAGCTGCGCATCAAACAGCGACGAGAACTCCATCCGGGTGGAGTAATAGGTGGCAACCGATGCGACAACGCCCGCCGTGACGAGCGCTGAAACAAGCATCAGAACAAGTTTTCCGCGGATACTGAGCATGATGATGCGGCAGGTCCCGAAGCTGCGTGCTGACTAGGTCTCAAGAAGGTAGCCCACGCCGCGCACCGTTTTGATGGCGCCGTCCGAGAGCTTCTTTCTTAAGTGATGCACGTGCACTTCGATGGCGTTGGAGCCCACGGTGGAATCCCAGTTGTAGAGCTTTTCTTCGAGCTGGCCGCGCGAGAGCACAACGCCCGGACGGTCGGCAAGCGCCACAAGAAGGGCATACTCCTTGGAGGAGAGCAGTACCGGCTCGCCGCGGAAAAAGACTTCGCGGGTTTCCGGCTTGATGACGAGTTCGCCTCGCTCAATCGTGGGCTCGCTGCGGCCGGCGGAGCGGCGCAAAAGGGCACGGATGCGGGCTGAGAGCTCGTCAAGGTCAAAGGGCTTGACAAGATAGTCGTCGGCACCGGCATCAAGGCCCTTGACGCGGTCGGAGACCGTGTCGCGCGCCGTGGTCACAAGAACCGGCACGTGCATGCGCTGCGAGCGAACTTCCTGCAGCACGCTGATGCCGTCTTTGCCGGGCAGACCCAGGTCAAGAATCACGAGCGAAAAAGGGGTTGTTCTGAGTGCAATCAGGGCGGAGTTGCCGTCCTGCACCCAGTCAACGGCATAGCCTTCGGCCTTAAGCCCGTCGACAACGCCTTCTCCGATCATTTCGTCGTCTTCAACGAGAAGAATTCGCATGATGATTTCCTAACGCATAAGAGGGCGGCCGCAACGGTGCTGACACGGGACACGCGACGCACGGGGACTCGGGCGGCCGCCGACAGTTTGCCGCAGAGTGTACTCGATATCGGAAAAGACTACGTTTTCTGAAACGCTTTTCTATGTCTTCGTGCAAAGACGGAGGGCGAAAAGTCTTGTGTTGATACAAAAGAAATTGTTTTGTGTCACAGAATTGTTGCAATACGGTGCTACATTGAAAAATTATCGCGGGCGGAGCGGGTTTTCTGCCTTTTATCAGAGTGTTTGCCGGACGGTGTTGCGTCATGAGTCAGGAAAAAGCGGTGTCGGAAAAAGAAGGCGTTAAAGCCGGGAGCGTCAAAAAAGAGGGGGCGGGTCCGGTGCCGGCTGCTCTAAAGAGCGGAAAAGCAAAAAAGCGGACGGGAACAAAAGCCGCGGCGCGCACAAAGCCGGCAGGTAAAAAAGGGGCAGCCGGACAGCCGGGGGCACAAAGGGAAGCGGCCTTTCTGAAAGACGCTTCAGCACTGGGCTTAAGAGATCCCCGGCTTTACATCAACCGTGAAATCAGCTGGATTGAATTTGACCGCAAGGTCCTTGAGACGGCCATGGACAAACGTGTGCCGCTTCTGGACCGGGTGAAGTTTCTTGCGATCTTCTTTAATAACCTCGATGAGTTTTACATGGTGCGGGTGATGAACCTGCAGCGCCAGGCCCGAAGCGGTGTGGCGCCCACCGGCGCCGATCAGATGCCGCCCGCGCGCCAGTTGTCTGAAATCCGGCGTCGTGTGCAGGAGATGCTCGATGCCGCCGAAGTACTCTGGTTTGATGAGTTAAAGCCCGCTTTGGCGAAAAAAGACATCCGCTTTGTGAAGTACGAGGATCTTACGGGGCGTCAGAAAACGCGTGTGAACCGCTATTTTGACGAGCAGATCTTTCCGATTCTCACGCCCCAGGCCGTGGACGCAGGCCGCCCCTTCCCGATGATTTCCAACACGAGCATCAATATCGTCGCGGAACTTGAGGCCGTGGCCGCTTCCGCCCCCGTCAAGGTCCGTTTTGCCCGTGTGAAGTGCCCGAACAACCTGCCGCGGTTTCTGTTTCTCACCGATGCTGATAAGGAAGGGTCTGAAACCTTTGCCGTCACCGAAGACACCAATCAGGTGCTTTTGGTGGAAGACCTGATCGTGCGCCGCATGGGGCAGCTTTTCCCCGGCTACAAGGTAAAAAATTCCGGTCTTTTCCGCGTCACCCGCAACACCGACGGTGAAATCGAAGAAGACGAAGCCGATGACCTGTTGTCGGCCGTGCGCGACTACGTCGAGCAGCGACGTTTCGGCTCGGTCGTAAGGCTCGAACTCGGGCGCGGCATGCCAAAGCGCCTGCAGGAATTTCTGGTGCAGCACCTTGACATGCATCCGAGCCAGATCTTTAAGTCAAAGATGCCGCTTGCGTTTTCTGAGTTCATGGGACTGATGGCCCTGGATAAGCCGGGGCTTAAGTACCCGGCGATGCATCCGAGAATTCCTGCGGCCTTTGACGCCGAAGGCAGCGTCTTTGAGGCGATCGCCGGGCACGATCAGATGGTTTATCACCCCTACGATTCGTTTGCCTGCGTTTTGCGGTTTCTGCATCAGGCGGCGCTTGACCCCGACGTCGTTGCCATCAAGCAGACGCTTTACCGCTGCGGCAGAGCGTCCCCCGTTGTAAAGAGCCTTCTTGAGGCCAGGCGCCTCGGCAAGCAGGTGACGGCTGTGGTGGAACTCAAGGCCCGGTTTGACGAAGAGCAGAACATCAACTGGGCCGAGGAACTCGAAAAAGCGGGTGTGAATGTTGTTTACGGTTTTGCCGGACTCAAGATCCACGCGAAGCTCTGTCTCGTTGTGCGCCGCGAGGGCGGCGGCATGCGCCGTTACGTGCATATCGGCACGGGTAACTACAACGCGGCTTCCGCGAAGATCTATACCGATCTCGGGCTTTTCACAACCAATGACGCGATCTGCAACGACGTGCAGGACCTGTTTAACATCATGACCGGGTTCGGCTTTATTGAAAACTACCGTGAGCTTTTTGTCTCGCCCAATCTGCTGCGGCGCAACATGTCCGCGCTCATTGAGGAAGAAATTGCGCTGCACATGAAAGAGGGCGGCGGCCACATTATCTTGAAGTGCAATCAGCTCGTTGACCCCGACATCATTGCCCTTCTTTACAAGGCAAGCCGCGCGGGCGTGAAAATCGAATGCATCGTGCGCGGCATCTGTTCGCTCAGGCCCGGCATTCCCGGTGTTTCCGACACGATTACCGTGCGCTCCATCGTCGGAGAACTTCTGGAGCATGCCCGCGTCTACTGGTTCCGTCACGGCGGTAAAGAGAAAATGTACGTGGGCAGCGCCGACATGATGACCCGTAACTTAAACGGCCGCATTGAGGTGTTGGCGCCCGTGCTCGATCCGGATATCCGCGACAACATCCTTGAGCAGATTGTGAAGGCGCAGCTTGCCGATAACGTCCATGCCTGGGTTTTGGCGGGCGACGGCACCTACACGAAAGTAGTGCCGGAAAAAGGGGCTGCACCTTACGACTCACAGGCTGAGATCGGCCGGCATCTGCATCTTCTTGCGCAGCACGACGGCAAACGCCGGGTGTCGATCAGCTGAGGCAGTCACAGGCATTTTCAAAATTCTCAGGCAGCCCGCATACCTGAAGTGTGCCCGGTGTTGTAGAGTGCGAAGAAACCGGCCGGGACGGCCTCTTTGCAGTCTCGGTGCGGTGCTTTTCGGACTTTCGGGAGATCTGTGCAATGGATATGACGCCGCGTGAACCGGTTGTTGTAAACGGCTTTGCCAACGAACCGCCTTCTTCAATTGTGACGGTGGCCAAGATCGTTTATATCCTGCACGCCGTTTCCGTCATCATCGGAATCGTGACCGGAGCCTCCGTCATCGGCGCATTTCTTTTCGGCTGGCCTTCGATTGCGGCGGTGGTTTTAAATTACGTGATGCGCAGCGAAGCCCGCGGCACGTATGTTGACAGCCACTTTTCCTGGCAGATCCGCACCTTCTGGTACGCCATGGCCTGGACGCTTCTGGTGGCCTTTACGGGGTTCATCCTCTCCTGGCTTCTGATCGGCTTTGCCGTCTGGACCGTGGGTTTCATCGTCATGGGAATCTGGGTGGGCTACAGAATCGTGCGGGGCTGGATCCGGTTAAGTAACGCGCAGCCCATGCCGGTTAACTGACAAAGGAAACCGCAGGCATCATCTCTACGGATTAGTCTGTGCGGGAGAGGGCGGGATTATCCGCATACATTTCATGCCCTGAAAAAACAGGAAGGCAGCAAAATGCCAACCTGTTTTTTTGTGTCCTGAAAAAGAGCCTGCCCGAGCAGATGTTTTTTGGTCAGGACAGACGTTACCGGACCGGTGCGAGACCGGCCGTCAATAACAAGAAGACGCTGGTGCATTGTCCGTAAAACGGATGAGTCCGGTGCCCAATGGAGAATTCCTGTGAAGAACGCAATGTTCAAGTTTTCGGCAGCACTCACGCTTGCGGCGGCTGCCACGTCCGCAGCCTACGCGGGCGGCTTTATGCTCACCGAACAGTCTGTGGCGGGTTTGGGCCGCGCCTACGCCGGCTCCGGTATCGTGGGTGACGATCTGTCCGCCGTCTGGTACAACCCGGCCGGTATGGTTCTTCTGCCTGGCACGCAGTTTCAGATGGGTTCCGTGATGGCTTATCTCGATCTCGATGTTGAGACGAATAAAGGAGATACGGATAACGGTGCCAAGCACGGTGTGCCGATTCCCAACATGTTCTTCACGCATCAGATGAATGAAGACATGTGGTTTGGCTTCGGTATCACGGTTCCTTTCGGTATGGCGACTGAATATAAGCGCGACTGGGAACTTGCCGACCACGGCATGAACGCTGAAGTGAAGGTCTTTGACTTTAATCCGAACGTTGCCTGGAAGGTAAACGACAAGCTCTCCATTGGTGCGGGTATGTCGCTGCAGTATGTGACGGCGCACTTCGAAAGCGGTGTTCCTGTTGGTGGTGCTACGGGATATGGTCGTCTGTCTGCTGACGGCTGGGCCTGGGGCGGAAACCTCGGCGTGATGTGGCAGCCCACGGAGACGCTGCGTTTCGGTCTGGCTTATCGCTCTCAGGTGAATCACCACGCAGACGGTACGTTTAAGGCAGGGATGAAAACCGGTCCGGATGGCATTCCGAAATTGGGAATCCCTGCTAACACGAGCGGCAAGGGTTATAACCTGGGTACTTATGATGGGCAAGCCACAATGTCTGCTCCGCATGTTGTGACACTGACCGGGACATGGGAAGCAACTCAGGCTCTGCGTTTGTCAGGCTTGGTTCGTTGGACAAATTGGGCAAGCTTTGATTCGTTGCCGATCACCAGTTCTGCATTTGGCAGACTTGGCCAAATGGCCGGAAACCCGACGAGCAGCAACACTCACAAAGAGGAGTATCACTGGAAAGATTCCTGGCTCTTTACGCTCGGTGCTGACTACACGATCAATGATGCAGTCACGGTCCGCGGCGGTGTGGGCTATGAAATCTCGCCGGTTGATGACGACAAGTACCGCAGCGCCACGATTCCGGATACTGACCGCCTGTGGCTCTCTTTGGGCGCCACCTGGCACGTCAATAACAAACTGCAGGGTGACTTCGGTCTCGCGTACCTCAAGGGAATCGGTGATAAGGGCCTCTACAACAAGACAACGGGTGAGCAGCTCGGCGAATTTAATAAGCTTGACGCCATCCTCGTGGGTGCTCAGTTCGTCTACCGCTTCGACTGATAAAGCCTGAGGCGTCAGAGGCGATCTGACAAACGTATAAAGCCGCTTTGCGCAGAAAATGAGTCTGCCGAAGCGGCTTTTTTACGGCCTGAAGTTTGTGCCCGGCCCCGTTTGGGCCGATAATGCACGTCTTTTCCGGATTTTCTTTGTGATTTCAACCCTTACGGATAGCGGCTGTGTCGATCTTTCTGCATCATCTTGAGCTTTGCGCTCCGCTTTTTCTGCTGGTGTTTTTGGGCTGGTTTACGATCAAAATCGGGCTTTTTGACAAAGCGGTGAGCTCGGCACTGTCGAAGTTTGTTTTTAAGCTTCTGATGCCGGTCCTTCTTTTTAAGATCATGAGCGGGCTCTCAGAGATGCCGCCCGTGGACTGGAAGGTGCTCATTGCCTTTTTTGCCTCATGTGTCGTCGTCTTCTTGCTCGGCAAATACTGCGGCAAATATTTTTTCCGTCAGGACAGCACAGGCCAGGTCATTACCGGCATGGGCGGCATTTTCGGCAACAACGTGCAGCTCGGTGTTCCCATTGTGCAGGTGAGCCTCGGCGCCGAGGCTATCCCCACGATTTCGCTCATCATTATTTTTAACGTTCTGCTGCTTTGGACAGCGGCCACGGCTTGTGTGGAATTCGGAAAAACGGGCGGGAAAATCGACGCCCGGAAGTTCGTGCATGCCCTCATCAACATCTTTAAAAACCCGATTGTTCTCGGCATCATCATCGGCTCGTGCTGGGGTATGACGGGCTGGCATCTGCCGCAGGTTGCGCAAAAGACGGTGGACTGGGTGGCGCTTGCCACAACACCGGCGGCACTGATTGCGGTCGGTATGGGCCTTGCGCAGCATTCGTTTAAGGCCTCCTTACCCAAAGGCACGCTGATCACGGTTTTAAAGCTTGCGGTGCAGCCCGCGCTTGTTTTCTTTTTCTGCCGCCTCATCGGTCTCGGGGAGCTCGAAACCAATGCGGCAACGCTTTTGGCGGCTCTGCCTGTGGCCATCAACCTCTACATCATGAGTAACGAATTTAACTCGGAAGAGGGGGCCGCGAGTAATTCCATCTTCGTCTCTACGCTTGTGTCGGCGGCCACGGTGCCGCTCACACTCACCTTACTGGGTGCAGGAGTTTAAAAATGGCGCTCGGCGCAACGATTTATAAGGCAACACTTGATATTTCCGATCTTGACCGCGGCTGGTACGGCTCGCGGTCGCTTACCGTGGCGCGGCACCCCTCGGAAACCGAAGAGCGCATGATGGTCCGGATTCTGGCCTTCTGCCTTTACGCGGATGAAAAGCTGGAGTTCGGCCGGGGACTTTCCGCCGAAGACGAACCGGACTTGTGGGAAACCAATGATGCGGGGGATATCGGCCGCTGGATCGATGTGGGCAATCCCGACAACAAGGCCTTAAGGCGCGCGGCGGGCAGAAGCGACGATGTGGTGGTGCTTGCCTACGATGAGGCAAAAACCGGTCCCTGGTGGCTTTCCAATAAGGGTGATTTCGGCAAGATCGATAAGCTCACGATCCGCACGATAAGTGACGAAGAAGTCCAAAAACTCACGGCAATGTGCACGCGCAGTATGCACCTCGCAGCTACGGTTCAGGACGGCGTGGTGTGGATTGCCGACGATAAAACCAATCTGGAACTGCACATCGGATGCCTGATGCGCAGAGGAGAACCCGTGTTCTGAGGCGCGTTACGCGTTTCTGAGACTGTCGGCCATGCGCCAGAAGGCCGCTTCAAGCTGAGTGCGCAGTGCGGCATCGGAAATCACATCAGCAATGGCCGCCTGCATACAGCCGTACCACTGATCACGCATGGCGTCATCAATCGTGAGCCGGCAGTGCTGTTCCCGCAGCATCGGCAGGCCGTGCGCCTGCTGATAGAGCCCCGGGCCGCCCAAAAAACCCGTGATGTACTCGACCATGCGGGTTTGATAGTGATCCGTTGCTTTACTGTAAAAGCCGCAAAGGGTTGGGGCACGGGGCTGGGTATGCAGCTCCCGGAAGTAGGCTGAAACCAGTGCGTTCACCGTTTCAGCCCCGCCGATGCGTTCAAAAAGCGACGGTGCTTTATTGTCCGTCATCGCAGAAACACGCCCCAGATGCCCAGGGCAATCAGCGGCCAGGCCACGACGGGCGAAAAGCAGACACGCAGGGCACGGTTTTGCGGGATAAACCCGAAACCGTGCACCCAGCAGAAACTCATGCCGATCATCATGAGAACAAAAAAGCCGTGCGGCACAGACGTGCTTGTCTCGGCAATAAGCCGCGGATAAAACACGGTGATACACATCACGGCCGCGGCCGCAAGAAAGCTTAAAACTCGCATCAGAGTCCGCACGTTTGTTCCTTTTCTGACGTTGTTGCAGGCAGAGTGCTTGTAAGGCATTAAGCCTTGTTGTCTTCTTCTTCTTCGCGGTTGTCGATCGTCACGGAGATGAGAATCGAAATCGCGAGGGCGAAGCCAAGACCGGCAGCCCAGTAAAAGTAGATCATGTCAAATCCTCCGGTTAAGGGGTTTGTCGGCGGCAGAGCGCTTCAGTCATAAAGCCTTTCTGCCGCCGGGTTCATACCGATCAGTACAGGTTGTGATCGTTCTTGGCGATGAAGTCGGACGTGATCTTGCCGGACATTGTGCGGTAAGCCCACGTGGTGTAGGCGACCACAATCGGCAGGAAGATGAGCGTAACAACAAGCATGATCTCAAGCGTGAGCTGAGAGCTCGTGCTGTCCCAGATCGTCAGGCCGGAGCGCGCATCGGTCGAGCTCGGCAGGATGAAGGGGAACATGGCAACCAGGGGCGTGAGGATCACACCGAGCAGGCCCACCGCGGAACTGACAACCGCCGCAAGGCCCTTCATGCCGCGGGCAAGAATGCCCGAGACCACAAACCCGAGCACGGCAACAAGCGGCACAAGCCACAGAACCGGGTAGGACGAGAAGTTCGCAAACCACGCGCCGGCGTAAACGTCAACGGTCTTGGCAAGCGGATTGGCGGGACCGGCCGGGTCAAGACCCGCGGTCGCAACAAAGCCGTCAACACCGAAGTAAGCCCAGATGCCGCCCAGGATGAAGAGCACAACCGTCGCAAAGGAGGTGAGCGTGCTCACCACGGAGGCGCGGCGCTGCAGGTCATCTTCGGTTCTTAAAACCAGGTAGTTGGCGCCGTGGGCAACGATCATCAGCAGAGAGACCACACCGCACAGAAGGCCGAAGGGATTCAGAAGCCCGAAGAAGCTGCCGGTGTAAATCGGACGCATCGTTTCATCGAGGTGGAAGGGCACACCCTGCAGCATATTGCCGAAGGCCACACCGAAAATGATCGGGGGAACGGCAGAACCCACAAAGAGCAGCCAGTCCCAGGACTTCTTCCACGTGTCGTGCTCATGCTTGCTGCGGTAGTCAAACGCCAGGGGGCGGAAGATCAGAGCCGCGAGAATGATGAGCATGGCCCAGTAAAAGCCCGAGAAAGCCGTTGCGTACACAATCGGCCAGGCGGCAAAAATGGCGCCGCCCCCGGTGATGAACCACACCTGGTTGCCGTCCCAGTGGGGAGCAACCGAATTGATCATGCAGCGGCGTTCCGTATCGTTTTTGCCGAGGAAGGGCAGCAGAGACCCCACACCCATGTCCTGGCCGTCCATGATGGCAAAGCCCACGAGGAGAACCCCGATAAAGAGCCACCAGATGACTTTCAGAATTTCATAATCGATCATCGTAATTTCTCCATCCGGTTAGGCTTTGCGTTCAAAGAAGTAGCGGCCGGTGCTCAGAGAGCTCGGACCGAGTTTGGCAAAGCGCACCATGAGCCAGAGTTCAACCACAAGCAGTACCGCGTAAAGGACGATAAAGCCGATGAGAGACCCGAGAACGCTGCCGGCGGAAAGCGAAGACACCGAGAGATCCGTGGGAAGCACTTCGTAAATGGTCCAGGGCTGACGGCCGTATTCGGCGACAAACCAGCCGGCTTCGCAGGCAATCCAGGGCAGCGGCATGGCCAGCAGACTGAGCCACAGAAGCTTCTTCTTCTCAACCATGTTGTTCTTGATGCTGAACCAGGCGCACAGAAG
This sequence comes from Duodenibacillus massiliensis, assembly GCF_928721995.1. Classification (NCBI taxonomy): domain Bacteria; kingdom Pseudomonadati; phylum Pseudomonadota; class Betaproteobacteria; order Burkholderiales; family Sutterellaceae; genus Duodenibacillus; species Duodenibacillus massiliensis. The sequence goes on along the minus strand of NZ_OV788642.1, from coordinate 1,371,121 downwards.
GAAGATGAGAAGGCTTGCAATGGCGCAGCCCACCATCAGGCGGAAAGACCAGTACATCGGATTCACGGCAGGCACCGTGGAAAGAGCCGCGGTGCGGATCTGGTCGGGCGTGGCCTTGGAGACATCAGCGGTGTACTTTTTCAGAAGCAGACCGTAACCCAAATCAGCCTGAACTTCTTCAAACTGCTGACGCAGGTTCTGGCTTGAGGGGTTCTTGCGGAGTTCTTCCAGAAGTCCCACGGCACGCTGGCCGTTGATGATGCGGGCCTGAGCCTTTTCAACAAGCGGATTGATGCCTTCGATTTCCGTGGAGATGCTGCGCGTACCCATCAGACCGAAAAGCCAGGGAACCGAGACTTCCATTTCATTGGAACGGGTCTTGTCGTTCGGAAGAGCAAAAAGCGAGAGCGGAGCCGGCGCTTCGTGCGTTTCCCACATGGCTTCCATCGAAGCGATCTTGGTGGGCTGATTTTTCGTCACGAGGTAACCGGATTCGTCACCCATGTGAATCGTGAGAAGCGTGGCGATAAAGCCGAAGCATGCTGCCAGGCGGATCGACTTCTTCGCAAAGTCAATATCGCGGCCCTTGATGAGGTACCAGGCCGAAATCGACAGAACGAACATGGCGCCCGTCATGTAGCCGGCGTTAATCGTGTGCATGAACTTGGCCTGCGCCCAGGGACTCGTAACCACTTCCCAGAAGTTGGCCATTTCCATACGCATTGTCACGAAATTGAATTCGCTGCCCGCGGGGTATTGCATCCAGGCGTTGGCAATCAGAATCCACAACGCCGAGAGGTTCGTGCCCAGGGCCATCAGGAACGTGACGGCAAGGTGTCCGCCCTTGCTCAGACGGTTCCAGCCGAAGAAAAAGAGCCCGACCATGGTGGATTCCAGGAAGAAGGCCATCAGACCTTCAATCGCAAGCGGGGCGCCGAAGATGTCGCCCACGTAGTGCGAGTAGTAGGCCCAGTTCGTGCCGAACTGGAATTCCATGGTGATGCCGGTGGCAACGCCCAGGGCAAAGTTAATGCCGAAAAGCTTGCCCCAGAAACGGGTCATGTCTTTGTAGACCTCACGGCCGGTTACGACGTAACAGGCTTCCATGACCACCAGCATGAATGAAAGCCCCAGCGTAAGCGGGACAAACAGGAAGTGGTACATGGAGGTGAACGCGAACTGCAGCCGCGACAGATCAACGAGTTCAGAAGAAATCATTGCTGCTCCCTCGGAGTGATTTGTTGTGTTGAATTGTTAGATTCCGGCGCACGTTCCAGAAGGGCTGTTGCGACGTTTTCAGGCGTTTGCTCGACGCGCTTGTCCGGGCCGAAAAAGAAGTACCACAGCCCGAAGATGGCAGTGAGTTTGCAGCACAGGATGACGGCGATTTCCAAAACGAGTCCGGGCTTTTTGGCGGCGGAACAGGTGGTTTCAGACATAAGACCCAACTTTCGTATACGCAGGGATTCTTGACGAGCGTATCTTAGAGAAGCGGCCCTGCGTGAGGGTAAGAAAATATGCCGGGAAGGGATAGTTTTTCTCCAAAAATCATCAAAATCGGACATAAACTGACATATTTGGCATAATGAGTTTCACTTGGTTGTCAGCCCGCCGGGTCCGCTCGGCGTTTTCCTTTTCCTGTTGAGCGGTTTTTTATGGCGGTAGCGTCCGAACTTGACTGTCTTTTGTCGGCAATTGATGAACCGGCGTGTCTTATCCGGCCGGAGGATCAGACGGTGGCGGCCGTCAACGCCGCCTATACAGCCGAATTCGGGGCGGTTTTCTTTGAAGGAAGACGCTGCTGGGAGGCACTGCACCGGGCGGCAAGATGCCCGGAGTGCGGCCTGGCCTGTCCCCTGGACAAAACCGGCGAGACGCACCGGGAAGCCTCGGCTGTGCACGCAATTTTTGCCAACGACGCCGAACACCGCTATACGGTTATCACAAGCGCCGTGACCGCCTCTGACGGCAAGGTGCTTTACTGGCTTGAGCGGATCCGTCCGCACCGCACGGACGCGGCTGCGGGGGTTATGGTGGGAAAAAGCGCGGCGTTTCGGCGCATTGTGAGCCGCCTTGCCTCCGTATCGCAGAGAAATTCAGCGCTTTACTTCTGGGGTGAGGAAGGCAGCGGCCGGGAACTTGCCGCACGCACCGTGCATGAAAACAGTCCGCGCGCCACGGGCCCCTTTGTGAAAATCAATCTGGCCGGCATGACGGTGCGCGCGGCGCACGATCTTTTTGCCGGCGAGGTCTCGGGCGGCATTGCGGGCTGCGCGACAGGCCTTTTTGCGCAGGCTGCGGGCGGCACGCTTTTTCTCGAACGCGTCGATGAAGCCGATGGGGCGGTGCTGTCTTGGCTCTGCGAAGTGCTGCACCGGGAAGAGTACGAGGGTGTGAAGGGCTTTACGGTAACCGATTTTCGCTGGATGATGAGTGCGGGGATTTCCTCACGCGCCTTTGCCGCTTTCGGAGAAGCGCAGAAAACGCTGGTAGCGGAAGCCGTGACGGTGTTTATCGAACCGCTTTCGGCAAGGCGCGATGATGTGGAACTTCTGGTGCGGCACTTTCTAAGTGACTTCCGCCGGCAGGGGGAGGGGACGGCGGATGTGTCGCCGGAGGCTCTGAGCGCTTTGACAGGGGCCCGCTGGAAGGCCAATATCCGAGAGTTGCGGGAGACGGTTTTTGCCGCGGCGCGCCGTGCGGCGGCAGAAGACGCTTCCTGCATAACGCCTGAGATGCTGAGCCTGACGCAGGAACCCGCCGATGAAGCCGACAGCCTCTTTCAGCCCGATGCCGGCATACGGCCTGTTGCGGAAGTAAACGATCTTTATATCCGCTGGGCCGTGAACCGTTTTTCCGGCAGCCGCGCGCAGCTGGCGCGCCGGCTCGGTATTTCCGAGCGCACGCTCTACCGGCTGGCTGCAGCCCAAAGGCTTGCCCGAAAGAAGTCAGCTGTAGGAAAATGACGGTTTGACGGCCGGCGGTACTTTCGGCTGCCGGCACTTTCATCCGGAATTTTTTCTTCAGTCATGCCTTCCCGCGACAATCAGGAAACCGAACTTTTAGCCTACAGACTGCTGCCCGGCGAGGAGCGCCACAGGCTTGCCCTGGGCGCTGCGCTCATTCACTGGTCGTATCTTGCGGCGAAAAAACCGTCTGCGAAGGGTACGGTGATTCTGCTGCACGGTGTCGCAAGTAACGGCAGCCGCTGGGAAGAGTTTCTCGATACAACGGACTTAAGGGACGACTGGAACTTTATCCGCATGGATTTGCGGGGTCATGCCGCAAGCATCTGCCGCAAGAAGGCGCGGCTTGAGGACTGGTGCGCGGATGTAACTGAAGTGATGAAGGCCGTGGGTGTGCAAAAAGCCGTGATCATCGGGCACAGCCTCGGAGCCCAGGTCACCCTAAACCTTGCGGCGCACTATCCGGAAAAAGTAAGGGGCGTTGTGCTTCTGGATCCCCTGGTGACGGAAGCACTCACCTCCAAGGCCCGTTCAATGAAGCGCAAACTCCCGATGCTGCGGCTTGCAGAGTCCGTGACGCGCGCCATGAATTCGCTCGGGTTTTCCAGACGCCTTGTCGCGCAGGATCTGCGAGCCATGGACAGCAAGGCCCGTGAAATGATTGCCCGCGGAGGTGACGAGCTCAAGGCCTTTATCGCGCAGTACTCGTCGGCAAAGGCCGACCTGCAGTACATCCATCTCGCACCGTACTTAAGAGACCTTCTGGAAGTGGGGCGCCGCACACCCGCGCCGGAGTCGATTACGTGTCCGACACTGGTGATTGCCGCTTCTTCCGGGACCTTTACCGATGAAAAGGCGATGGCTGCCTGGGTGGCGCGGATGCCTCTGGCCCGCATTCAGGCGGTTCACTGCGCACACTGGCCGATGACTGAGTGCCCGCAGGAAGTCAGTGCCGCCGTTTCCGGCTGGATGAAGGACGTCTTCAGCGCTTAAGGCGCAGGCATTGCTTTCCAGCCCGTCGGACAGGCTCTGACCTGCGGCCACCAGCCCTGTTCGGCTTCGCACCAGAAAACCGTATTCGTTGTCGTGGTTGTCGTTGTTGTCGTGGTGGTGGTTGACGAATTGCCCGGATAGGGTTGTGTCTGCGGAATAACGTACGTTGTCACGGGAGGATCGTCACGCAGTGCGGCAGCGGCTCCGTAAACGAGAGCCCCGGCGGCAAGCGGTCCCCAGACCCAGGCCCAGTCGCGGCTGTGCCAGCTGTGGTGACGCGGGGGCGGCGGGCGGTGCCAGACGGGACGGTGAGCGGGCGGGCGCGGAGCAAAGCCCGGGCCGAATCCGGGGCCGGGACCGTGGGCTGCCGCAGGCAGCGCCGTTGCGGCAAGCAGAAGTGCTGCGGCAGCGGCCGCAGCAGCAGAAAGAATGCGCAGCTTAGTCATGATTTACCTCCGGCAGCAGTTGCCTTTACGGTTACTTTAGCCGTGCGCCGCCGGAAATGCGTGCTTTTTCGCAAATCGCCATTATTCTTAACAAAACTATGGGATTTGTGAAGAAAAGCCAAGCGCAGGGGAGGTGCCTTGGTGCACAATATGCACGGAAAGAAAATGACCTGTGCCGGGTAAAAACTCCCTCGCAGGAACGGTAACCGCAAAGGGCGCGCAATTGTCAGACAATCAACGAAACAACAGCCGCTGGGCAAAGGAAGTGACGATCGGTCAGCAGATCGTGTTTTTTGCAACGGCCGTGAGTTTTGCCGCTGGCGCCGCAGACATGTCCTCGGGAGCTGTTGCCGCTGGCTTCGGAAACTTCGGAATTCTGCTGATTCTGATCCGCACGTATTTTTCCGTGCCGCTCATGGTGGCGGGGCTGCGGGCGAGGGACGTGAACTGGGCCGAACGTGAGGAGAGGCGCCTTATCTCCGGAGGCGATCTTGCCTGGACGGCTCTGGTGGGGCGCGCTGGCTGGGTTTGTCTCTTTGTGAGCGTATTGCTGCAGGCTTTTTTGGGCGTGGCCTGACAAAGCCGGAATTTTCAGATACAATGCGCGCCTTCCCGGCAGAAGGGAGAAGAACAATCCGGAGGAAAACCGGGCGGATTTCAGGTCCGCAGAGGTATTTCGGTGTTGTTTTTCGCCGGAGAGCTTGACAAAGTCTCCGACAACCCGCATAATCTGCCATTCGCTACGGAGGGGTGCCCGAGTGGCTAAAGGGGGCAGACTGTAAATCTGTTGGCTTACGCCTACGATGGTTCGAATCCATCCCCCTCCACCAGCGATCTGTCTGATAAAGACAGCCGCAAATGCAGTGCGGTAAAAGGAAGCCGAATTGCAGTTGTAATAGGCGGGTGTAGCTCAATGGTAGAGCAGAAGCCTTCCAAGCTTACGACGAGGGTTCGATTCCCTTCACCCGCTCCAGCATCAAAGTGTGCCCGTGTGGCTCAGTGGTAGAGCACTCCCTTGGTAAGGGAGAGGTCATGCGTTCGATCCGCATCACGGGCACCAGTAATTTTTTTCGTTTGACATTTTTTGAATACAACCCGGAAAAGTTTCCGGCTTTTGTTCAGGAGTTAAACCATGGCAAAAGAGAAGTTTGAGCGCACCAAGCCGCACGTCAACGTCGGCACCATCGGTCACGTTGACCACGGTAAGACGACGCTCACCGCTGCTATCTGCACGGTTCTGTCCAAGAAGTTCGGCGGCGAAGCCAAGGCCTACGATCAGATCGACGCGGCTCCTGAAGAAAAGGCCCGCGGCATCACGATCAACACCGCTCACGTTGAATACGAAACCGCCAAGCGCCACTACGCTCACGTCGACTGCCCGGGGCACGCCGACTATGTGAAGAACATGATTACCGGTGCTGCCCAGATGGACGGCGCCATCCTCGTTGTGTCCGCTGCTGACGGCCCCATGCCCCAGACGCGTGAACACATCCTTCTTGCCCGCCAGGTGGGTGTTCCCTACATCATCGTCTACCTGAACAAGTGCGACATGGTTGACGATCCGGAACTGCTCGAGCTCGTTGAAATGGAAGTCCGCGAACTTCTGTCGAGCTACGACTTCCCGGGCGACACGATCCCGATCATCAAGGGTTCCGCCAAGCTCGCTCTGGAAGGCGACACGGGTGAACTCGGCGAACAGTCCATCATGAAGCTCGCCGAAACGCTCGACGACTACATCCCGACGCCGCAGCGCGCTCTGGATCAGCCGTTCCTGATGCCGATCGAAGACGTGTTCTCGATTTCCGGCCGCGGCACCGTTGTGACGGGCCGTGTCGAACGCGGTGTGATCCGCGTCGGCGACGAAATCGAAATCGTCGGCATCAAGCCCACGCAGAAAACGACCTGCACGGGCGTGGAAATGTTCCGTAAGCTGCTTGACGAAGGCGAAGCCGGTGACAACGTCGGTATTCTGCTGCGCGGCACGAAGCGTGAAGACGTGGAACGCGGTCAGGTTCTCGCGAAGCCCGGCACCATCACCCCGCACACGAAGTTCACGGCTGAAGTGTACGTTCTGACGAAGGAAGAAGGCGGCCGCCACACCCCGTTCTTCAAGGGCTATCGTCCGCAGTTCTACTTCCGTACGACGGACGTGACCGGTACGATCGAACTGCCGGAAGGCACCGAAATGGTGATGCCTGGCGACAACATCACGATGACCGTTCAGCTCATCTGCCCGATCGCCATGGAAGCCGGCCTCCGCTTCGCTATCCGTGAAGGCGGTCACACGGTCGGTGCCGGCGTGGTTGCCAAGATCATCGAGTAATAGTTCTCGACGCGGGACGGCCCAGTTGTGAGTCGCCCCGACGGACAGGGGTATAGCTCAATTGGCAGAGCGACGGTCTCCAAAACCGTAGGTTGAGGGTTCGATTCCTTCTGCCCCTGCCACAATCTGATGATATAAGCAAGCCGCGATCACCCGACCGCGGCTTGTTTGTCTGCGCTTTAAGCGTGAAAGAAAGTCATGAGTAATACAAACGTACAGCCCGAATCCAACAAAGCGCTTGATATCGGCGTTGTGACACTTGCGGTGTTGATCGTTGCGGCGGGCATTTTTGCCTTTACGTTTCTGACCGATCAGCAGCTCGGCATCCGTATCGGCGCTCTGGTGGGCGGCCTGGTGATCGGCTGCGGCGTTGCCGCATTTTCGCCCTCGGGCAAACGCTTCATCGGTTTTTGCCGTGAGTCCTATGACGAACTGCGCCGCGTTGTCTGGCCGACCCGCCGTGAAACGGTGAATACCACGGGACTGGTGATGGCTTTTGTCGTGGCCGTTGCCTTCTACCTGTTTGTTGTCGACAAGTTCGTGGAGTGGGGCCTTTACGACGGACTGTTGCGTCTGTCGTTCTAACCTCAGCGGGGAAGCTTAAATGTCTGAAGATACCAATCAGAACAAGCAGCCGGAAATGCGCTGGTATACGTTGCACGTCTATTCCACGATGGAAAAGAGTGTCGCCAAAGCCATTCAGGACCGCATTGATCATTCTGATCTGAAGCAGTATTTCGGCGAAGTGCTACTGCCGATTGAAAAGGTGCAGGAAAACCGGAACGGCCGCAAGTATGAAAGCGAACGCCGCATGTACCCGGGCTATGTTTTCGTTGAGATGGTCATGAACGAAGACACCTGGCACCTGATGAACTCCACGCCGCGCGTGATCGAATTCCTCGGCAACAACAATCCCGTGCCGCTTTCTCAGCGTGAAATCGACGGCATCAAGGGCCGCATGAATGTCGGTACCGGTGAAAAAGCCCGTCCGAAGGTTCTTTTTGAAGTGGGCGAAACGGTCCGCATCAAGGAAGGTCCCTTTACGGACTTCAACGGCCGCGTCGAAGAAGTCATGTACGACAAGTCGCGTCTGCGCTGCTTCGTGTCGATCTTCGGTCGCGAAACGAGCGTTGAACTCGCGTTTAACGAAGTCGAGAAAGTCTGATCTCAGCCGCCCTTTCGGGCGGACTGAAAGAAGCGGACCCGGTGGCAGACACTGTGGTCCGTTTTTCTTGAGACCACAAACTGTTGTATTTTGAGCGGCAGTTTTAAATTTTTTTCGGTAAGGGTTTGCTTTTGCTGAAATTTTTCGGCATAATGGCGCCCTTTCTTATTTTAACTGGGGAGCACGCTCATATTGACCGTGCGCAGGAACCCAGGGAGTCAAAAATGGCAAAGAAAATCGTCGGCTTTATTAAGCTGCAGATTCCTGCAGGCAAAGCCAATCCCTCGCCCCCCGTTGGTCCGGCTCTCGGCCAGCGCGGTCTGAACATCATGGAATTCTGCAAGGCCTTTAACGCCAAGACGCAGAAGATGGAAGCAGGTCTTCCGATTCCGGTTGTGATCACCGCCTACGCCGACAAGAGCTTCACCTTCGTGATGAAGACGCCCCCGGCTACGGTTCTGATCAAGAAGGCCGCGAAGATCACCAAGGGTTCGGCCCGTCCGCACACGGACAAGGTCGGCAAGATCACGCGCGCTCAGGCTGAAGAAATCGCCAAGATGAAGCAGCCTGATCTCACTGCCGCCGATATGGACGCGGCCGTGCGCACGATCGCGGGTTCTGCCCGTTCCATGGGTATCACGGTGGAGGGTCTGTAAGATGGCAGCCAAACTTTCCAAGCGCGTTAAAGCCAACGCCGCCAAGTACGATCTTTCCAAGCACTATCCGGTTCTGGAGGCTCTCGAAGCCGTCAAGGCCTGCGCCAACGCCAAGTTCGACGAATCCGTCGACGTGGCTGTTCAGCTCGGCATTGACACCCGTAAGTCCGACCAGACCATCCGCGGTGCTGTTGTTATGCCCGAAGGTACCGGTAAGACCGTCCGTGTCGCCGTGTTCACCCAGGGTGCCCATGCCGAAGAAGCCAAGGCTGCCGGTGCCGATATTGTCGGTTTCGACGACCTCGCCGCTGAAGTCAAGGCCGGCAAGATGGACTTTGATGTTGTGATCGCCAGCCCCGACGCCATGCGTGTTGTCGGTCAGCTCGGTCAGATCCTCGGCCCGCGCGGCCTGATGCCGAACCCGAAGGTCGGCACCGTGACCCCGAACGTTGCCCAGGCCGTTAAGAACGCCAAGGCCGGTCAGGTTCAGTTCCGCGCCGACAAGGCCGGTATCGTTCACGCCCCGATCGGCCGTGCATCCTTTGATGCCGCCCGCTTGGCGACGAACCTTAAGGCACTGATCGAACAGATCAACAAGCTCAAGCCCGCCAGCCAGAAGGGTATCTACCTCAAGAAGGTGGCCGTGAGCTCGACGATGGGTATCGGTGCCCGCGTGGATATCTCCACGCTTTAATGCAGTAAACCAGGGTTAAAGCCCGATGACGTTGTCGGAGGGCTTTGATTCGAAAAGAGGTCGTGAGGCCTCGAGGGCTTTGGGTGGTACGCCGTTTTCGGACGGCGCACCGCTGTCAAAGACCGCTGGAGGGACGCCCGGCGCTTTTGCTGGGGATTGGCAGTCACATCGGGTGCCCTTTAATTGTCTCGAACATTCCGGAAAAACCGCACCCCGCGGTCGGAAAGGTTGCCGAGATATCCAGCGCAGACGGTTCAAACCTCAAAGAGAGACTCTGTGTTGTGTTGAAGGATTTTTCCTGCCCACGCACGAACAACTCTCAGAGACGGGTTAACCGGTTATTAAAAGAACCGGTGCATTCAGTGTTGTTTCGGATGCACCTCTGAGTGGAGCCAGACCATGGGTCTTAATCGTCAAGACAAAGCGGCAGTGATTGAAGAGATGCGCGGCATTGTTGCCAACACCTCCGCAATCGTTATCGCTGAATACCGTGGGCTGACCGTTGAAGCAGTTACCAAGCTGCGTGCCAATGCACGTCAGCAGGGTGTGCAGTTGCGTGTGGTCAAGAACACGCTGGTGCGTCGTGCCGTCGAAGGAACGGCGTTTGCCGATCTGGCCGAGAAGTTCTCCGGCCCGCTCGTCTACGCTTTCTCCGCCGATCCGGTCGCCGCTGCCAAGGTTCTTGCTCAGTTTGCCAAGGAAAACGACAAGCTCGTTATCAAGGGCGGTGCGATGGCCAACTACGTCATGGACGTGGAAGGCGTCAAACAGCTCGCCTCGATGCCGAGCCGCGAAGAACTCCTCGCCAAGCTGATGGCTACGATGAACGAACCGGTTGCGAAACTTGTTCGTACTATTAACGAAGTGCCTGCGCGCTTCGTGCGCACTGTGGCTGCTTACCGCGATGCCCAGGAAAAGGCTGCTGCCTGATTTTTAACCAATTCAATTTAATACACAGTTACGGAGTCAAAAATGGCCCTGACCAATGAAGAAATTCTCGACGCGATCGCTTCCAAGACCGTTCTCGAAATCAGCGAACTCATCAAGATGATGGAAGAAAAGTTCGGCGTTACCGCTACGGCTGCTGTTGCCGTCGCCGGCCCCGCCGCCGGTGGTGCTGCTGCCCCGGCCGCTGAAGAAAAGACCGAATTCGACGTTATCCTCAAGGAAGTCGGTTCCAACAAGATCGGCGTCATCAAGGTTGTCCGCGAAGTGACCGGCCTCGGCCTCAAGGAAGCCAAGGACCTCGTCGAAGGCGCTCCCAAGGCCGTCAAGGAAGGCGTTGCCAAGGAAGAAGCCGAAGAGCTCAAGAAGAAGATCGAAGCTTCCGGCGCCAAGGTCGAACTCAAGTAATTTTCCTTTCGGAAAAAATACTTGCCGGAGACGGCGTGAGGACTTGCTCCCGCGCTGTTTCCCTGCGAAGAAGAGTTTCGGGTTGTTCCGGGCTCTTCTTCGGATTTTGAGGTGTGTTCTGTATAATCAGAATTCAGCTCAAAGTCAAAGTCTGAATGATCGGGAAGAGCAGGAAGATATCTCTGACGTTCCAGCCGCGCGGACGCAATACCTGGTATTGCCCGAGCGGCTTTTGGCGTCTCTGTAATCCGTGCAGGCAATGCTTTCCGTCGATTGAACTTTGAACCCACGTGTTTTTCTCCCCCTCGCGTCGAACGGAGTCTCCATGTCGTACTCGTTCACTGAAAAGAAACGCATTCGGAAGAGTTTTGCTTCGCGTCCGAGCGTCCTTGAAGTGCCCTCCCTGTTGGAAATGCAGCTTCGCAGCTACGAAGAATTCCTTCAGGCGGATGTCAAGCCCGAAAGCCGTAAGGATAACGGCCTGCAGGCAGCCTTCACTTCCATCTTCCCTATCACGAGCCACAACGGTTATGCCCGTCTGAAGTTCCTCGGCTACAAGCTGCAGAAGCCCGAGTTTGACGTTGCTGAATGCCAGTTGAGAGGGCTCACCTACAGCTCGGCACTGCGCGCCCGCATCCAGCTCGAAATTTTTGACCGTGATGCCGCCAAACCCGGCACCGTCAAGGAAATCCGCGAAAACGACGTCTACATGGGCGAAATCCCGCTCATGACGGAAAAGGCTTCGTTCATCATCAACGGCAGCGAACGCGTTATCGTGAGTCAGCTGCACCGTTCGCCCGGTATTTTCTTCGAGCACGACAAGGGTAAGACGCACTCCTCGGGTAAGCTTCTTTTCTCGGCCCGCGTGATTCCTTACCGCGGCTCCTGGCTTGACTTCGAATTTGACCCGAAGGATCTCGTTTACTTCCGTGTGGACCGCCGCCGCAAGATGGCCGGCACGATCCTTCTGAAGGCCATTGGTCTGACGCCAGAAGACATCCTTGCGCACTTCTACGATTTTGACCAGTTCCGCATTCTGCAGAAGGGTGTGACCTGGAACTTCGAACCGTCGCGCCTGCAGGGTGAAACGGCCGCCTTTGACATCAAGGATGCCGACGGCAAGCTCATTGTCGCCAAGGACAAGCGCATCACCGCCCGTCACGTTCGTCTGATGAACGAAGCCGGTGTGAAGAGCCTTTCCGTGCCCGATGAATTCCTGATCGGCCGCGTTCTTGCCAAGGCTGTCTACGACAAGACCACCGGTGAAAAGATCGTTGATGCCAACGACGAAATCACCGAGGATTCGCTCGAAGCTCTGCGCGAACACAAGATCCGTCAGATCGATACGCTCTTTACGAACGATCTTGACCGTGGTGCCTACATCTCCAACACGCTGCGTCTGGATGAAAATCCCGACGAGCTCTCCGCTCGCATCGCCATTTACCGCATGATGCGTCCGGGTGAGCCGCCCACGGAAGAAGCCGTTGAAGGGCTCTTTAACCGGCTCTTCTTTGATTCTGACGCCTACGATCTGTCGCGTGTGGGCCGCATGAAGGTCAACGCCCGTTTCGGCCGCCCGAGCGCCGAAGGTTCGATGACGCTTACGAAGGAAGACATCATCGACACGATGAAGGTCCTCGTCGCTCTGCGTAACGGCGCTGATACGGTGAAGCTCACCGATGCCGAAGGCAATGAGCGCGTCATTGAAATCCACGGCGTGGACGATATTGACCACCTGGGCAACCGCCGTGTGCGCTGCGTGGGTGAATTGGCAGAAAACCAGTTCCGTGCCGGCCTCGTCCGTGTGGAACGCGCCGTACGCGAACGTCTGGGTTCGGCTGAAAGCGACAACCTCACGCCTCAGGATCTGATTAATTCCAAGCCCATCTCGGCCTCGATCCGCGAATTCTTCGGCTCCTCGCAGCTGAGTCAGTTCATGGACCAGACCAACCCCTTGTCGGAAATCACGCACAAGCGCCGTATTTCCGCTCTGGGCCCGGGCGGTCTGACCCGCGAACGCGCGGGCTTTGAAGTCCGCGACGTGCATGCCACGCACTACGGCCGCGTCTGCCCGATTGAAACGCCTGAAGGTCCGAACATCGGTCTGATCAACTCGCTCGCTCTGTACGCGCGCCTCAATGAATACGGGTTCCTTGAGACCCCGTACCGCAAGGTTGAAAACGGCGTGGCGCTCTCTGGCGAAGAAAACATTCACTACCTGTCCGCCATCGAAGAAGGTAAGTACGTGATCGCCCAGGCCAACGCCGAAATGGACGATAACGGCAAGTTGATCGGCGAACTGGTGAGCGCCCGTGAAAACGGCGAATTCATCATGGCTTCGCCTGACCGCGTGCAGTACATGGACGTGGCCCCGGCGCAGATCGTGTCGGTTGCCGCAAGCCTGATTCCGTTCCTTGAACACGACGACGCCAACCGCGCTCTGATGGGCTCGAACATGCAGCGTCAGGGTGTGCCTGTGCTGCGTCCGGAAAAGCCGGTTGTCGGTACCGGTATTGAACGTACGGTTGCCGTGGACTCCAAGGCCACTGTGCAGGCCCGCCGCGGCGGTCTCGTCGAATACGTTGACGCCACCCGCGTTGTGGTGCGTGTGAACGACGATGAAAACGTCGCCGGTGAAGTGGGTGTGGATATCTACAACCTGCAGAAGTTCACGCGTTCCAACGGTTCCACGACGCTGAATCAGCGTCCGATTGTCAAGCGTGGCGACATCATCGCCAAGGGTGACGTTCTCGCTGACGGTGCTTCCACCGATATGGGCGAACTCGCGCTCGGCCAGAACATGCTGATCGCCTTCATGCCCTGGAACGGCTACAACTACGAAGACTCGGTTCTGATCAGCGAAAAGGTGGTGGCAGACGACCGCTACACCTCCATTCACATTGAAGAACTCGATGTGGTGGCCCGTGACACCAAGCTCGGACCGGAAGACATCACCCGCGATATTTCCAACCTTTCGGAAAATCAGCTTAATCGTCTTGACGAATCCGGTATTGTCGCAATCGGCGCTGAAGTAAAGGCGGGCGACGTTCTCGTGGGCAAAGTGACCCCGAAGGGCGAAACGCAGCTCACCCCCGAAGAGAAGCTTCTGCGCGTCATCTTCGGTGAGAAGGCAAGCGATGTGAAGGACACGAGCCTGCGCGTGCCGCCCGGAATGGCCGGCATCGTTATGGACGTGCAGGTCTTTACCCGCGAAGGCGTGGAAAAGGATAAGCGTGCGAAGTCCATCATCGAAGAGCAGTTAAAGCGCTACGACAAGGAATTGAAGGACGCGCTGCGCATTGTTGAAACCGACGTCTTTGCCCGTCTGCGCCGTCAGCTCGCAGGCCGCGTCGCTTCGGGCGGTCCCGAGGGCGTGAAGGCCGGCGCGAAGCTCACTCCGGCGGTGCTTGAAGCCGTCAACGGCTATGACCTCTTTGAAATCCGCATGAAGGAAGAAGAGGATCAGAAGCTCATTGACCTTGCCCGCAAGGTCGTCGACGACAAGCGCGAAGACAACCGTCAGCGTCTGGCCGAAAAGAACGACAAATTAAACCGCGGCGACGAACTGCCCCCGGGCGTACTGAAGATGGTCAAGGTCTTCATCGCTGAGAAGCGCCGTCTGCAGCCCGGTGACAAGATGTCCGGCCGCCACGGCAACAAGGGTGTGGTCTCCAAGATCTGCCCGGTGGAAGATATGCCCTACATGGCTGACGGCCGTCCCGCCGACATCTGCCTCAATCCCCTGGGCGTGCCTTCCCGTATGAACATCGGTCAGATTCTTGAAGTGCATCTGGGCTGGGCCGCCAAGGGTATCGGCTGGCGCATTGCCGAGATGCTCAAGACCGAACAGGTCAAGCAGATCCGCGCGTTCCTCAATGAGGTTTACAACCGCACGGGCAAGAAGGAAGACCTCGACAGCCTCACCGATGACGAACTGATGGCAATGGCAAAGAACCTTGCCAACGGCGTGCCCTTTGCCACGCCCGTCTTTGACGGCGCCACGGAAGAACAGATCCGCATGATGCTCGATCTCGCCTTCCCGGATGAGGAAGCGAAGAAGCTGCAGCTGACGCCTGCCAAGACCCAGGCAACGCTTTACGACGGCCGCACGGGTGATCCGTTTGACCGTCCTGTCACGGTGGGCTACATGCACTTCCTGAAGCTGCACCACCTGGTCGACGACAAGATGCACGCCCGCTCCACGGGTCCGTACAGCCTTGTCACGCAGCAGCCCCTGGGCGGTAAGGCTCAGTTCGGCGGCCAGCGTTTCGGCGAAATGGAAGTCTGGGCACTGGAAGCCTACGGCGCAAGCTACGTGCTGCAGGAAATGCTCACCGTGAAGTCCGACGACGTCACGGGCCGTACCAAGGTCTACGAGAACATTGTGGGCGGTGAACATCAGATTGAAGCGGGCATGCCCGAATCCTTCAATGTGCTGGTCCGCGAAATCCGGTCGCTGGGTATTGACATCGACCTTATCAAACGAGACGCTAACGCCAAGGAATAAGTTCCATGATGAATAAGATTGGTGACTTGTTCAAGCAGCAGACCAACGTTGCTGAACATTTCGACGCCATTAAGATCGGCATCGCATCCCCGGAGAAGATCCGTTCCTGGTCGTACGGCGAAGTCAAAAAGCCGGAAACCATCAACTACCGTACCTTCAAGCCCGAACGTGACGGCCTGTTTTGCGCCAAGATCTTCGGACCGATCAAGGACTACGAGTGCCTGTGCGGCAAATACAAGCGCCTCAAGCACCGCGGCGTGATCTGCGAAAAGTGCGGCGTGGAAGTGACGCTTTCCAAGGTCCGCCGTGAACGCATGGGTCACATTGAGCTCGCAAGCCCCGTTGCGCACATCTGGTTCTTAAAGAGCCTGCCTTCGCGCATGGGTATGGTGCTCGATATTGCGCTCCGCGATATCGAACGCGTGCTTTACTTTGAAGCCTACTGCGTCACCGACCCGGGCCTCACGCCGCTTACCCGCGGGCAGCTTCTCACGGAAGACGAATACATCAAGATGCTCTCCGAGCACGGCGATGACTTCAAGGCCATGATGGGCGCTGAAGCCATCCGTGAGCTCCTTGCGAGCATCGACATTGATCAGGAAGTCACGAACCTGCGTCAGGAACTCTCTGCAACGAGTTCTGACGCCAAGATCAAGAAGATCGCCAAGCGTCTGAAGGTTCTCGAGGGCTTCCAGCGCTCCGGCATCAAGCCCGAGTGGATGATTCTTGAGGTGCTGCCGGTGCTGCCGCCGGATCTGCGCCCGCTCGTTCCGTTGGACGGCGGCCGCTTTGCGACCTCGGATCTGAATGACCTTTACCGCCGCGTCATCAACCGTAACAACCGCTTGAAGCGCCTCCTGGAACTTAAGGCCCCGGACATCATCGTGCGCAATGAAAAGCGCATGCTGCAGGAAGCCGTCGACAGCCTCCTCGATAACGGCCGCCGCGGTAAGGCGATGACCGGTCCCAACAAGCGCCCGCTGAAGTCGCTTGCCGACATGATCAAGGGTAAGTCCGGCCGCTTCCGTCAGAACCTCCTGGGTAAGCGTGTTGACTACTCGGGGCGCTCCGTGATTACGGTGGGGCCGGAACTGCGTCTGCATCAGTGCGGTCTGCCCAAACTTATGGCGCTTGAGCTCTTTAAGCCCTTCATCTTCAATAAGCTCGAAACCCGTGGCCTTGCCTCCACGATTAAGAGCGCCAAGAAGATGGTGGACAATCAGGAACCGGTGGTGTGGGATATCCTCGAAGAGGTGATCTACGAACACCCGGTGATGCTCAACCGTGCTCCGACGCTGCACCGCCTCGGTATTCAGGCCTTTGAACCCAAGCTCATCGAAGGTAAGGCCATTCAGCTGCATCCGCTCGTTTGCGCGGCCTTTAACGCCGACTTCGACGGTGACCAGATGGCCGTGCACGTGCCGCTGTCGCTGGAAGCGCAGCTTGAAGCCCGCTGCTTGATGCTTTCGTCGAACAACGTCCTTTTCCCGGCCAACGGCGATCCCTCGATCGTTCCGTCGCAGGACATGGTGCTCGGTCTTTACTACTCGACCCGTGAACGCATCAATGCCCCGGGCGAAGGCATGTTCTTTGAAAACATCGAAGAAGTGCAGCGCGCCTTAGACGCACACGCCATTGTTCTGCAGACCCGCTGCACGGTGCGTATCCGTGAAGTGGACGTGAACAAGGAAACGGGCGAAAAGACCGAACGCATGAAGCGTTATGAAACGACCGCAGGCCGTGCGCTTCTGTCTTCGATTCTTCCCGACGGCATGAGCTTTGCTGAACTCAACCGGACCTTAAAGAAGAAGGAAATCGCCAAACTCATCAACCGCTGCTTCCGCAAGTGCGGTCTGCGCGCCACGGTGATGTTTGCCGACCAGCTGAAAAATAACGGCTACCGTCTCGCAACGCTTGCCGGTATTTCGATCTGCATCGGCGATATGACCGTTCCGCAGAAGAAGGCCGCGCTCGTGTCGGCTGCCGAAGATGAAGTGAAGGCGATTGAAGAGCAGTACACCTCGGGTCTTGTGACGAAGGGTGAACGCTACAACAAGGTGATCGATATCTGGGGCCGTACGTCCGACGAAGTCGGTAAGGTCATGATGAAGGAACTCTCCAATGAGGCCGTCATCGACCGTCACGGCAACAAGACCACCCAGGAATCGT
The DNA here is from genome assembly GCF_928721995.1 of Duodenibacillus massiliensis. Taxonomy (NCBI): domain Bacteria; kingdom Pseudomonadati; phylum Pseudomonadota; class Betaproteobacteria; order Burkholderiales; family Sutterellaceae; genus Duodenibacillus; species Duodenibacillus massiliensis. The sequence continues at coordinate 1,353,849 of NZ_OV788642.1, read as the reverse complement.
TCAACTCGATTTACATGATGGCCGACTCCGGTGCCCGTGGTTCCGCAGCGCAGATTCGTCAGGTTGCCGGTATGCGCGGCCTGATGGCCAAGCCCGACGGCTCCATTATCGAAACACCGATTACGTCGAACTTCCGCGAAGGTCTGAACGTTCTGCAGTACTTTATTTCGACCCACGGTGCCCGTAAGGGTCTCGCGGATACGGCCTTAAAGACCGCTAACTCCGGTTACCTCACCCGCCGTCTTGTTGACGTGACGCAGGACCTGGTTGTGGTTGAAGACGACTGCGGCACCACTGACGGCGTTGTGATGCGTCCGCTCGTTGAAGGCGGCGAAGTCATTCAGGCGCTGCGCGACCGCGTGTTGGGCCGTGTGACGGCTGAGCCCGTCTACGACAACAACAAGGAAGTGCTCGTTGAAGCCGGTGTGCTCATTGACGAAGACATCTGCGATAAGCTCGATGCCGAAGGCGTGGATGCCGTGAAGGTCCGTACGCCGCTCACCTGCCACACCCGCTACGGTCTGTGCGCGAAGTGCTACGGCCGTGATCTCGGACGCGGCACGCTTGTGAACGCCGGTGAGTCCGTGGGCGTCATCGCCGCTCAGTCCATCGGTGAACCGGGCACGCAGCTTACGATGCGTACGTTCCACATCGGTGGTGCGGCAAGCCGTGCGGCGGTTGCTTCCAGCGTTGAAGCCAAGAACGCCGGCGTGGTGAGCTTCTCCCCGTCGATGCGTTACGTCCAGAACGGTAAGAAAGAACTCATCGTCATTTCCCGCTCGGGCGAACTCATCATCACGGACGCCAACACGGGACGTGAACGTGAACGTCATAAGGTGCCCTACGGTGCGACGCTTCTGATTAAGCCCGACGAGGAAGTGAAGTCCGGCCAGCAGCTCGCCGCCTTTGACCCGATGACGCTGCCGATTATTTCCGAATACGCCGGCTCCGTGAAGTTCGAAAACGTCGTTGAAAACGTCACCGTGATGAATCAGGTTGACGAAGTGACGGGTTTGAGCTCCATGGTTGTGATCGACCCGAAGCGTACGACGAGCTCGAAGTCCTCAAAGACCAAGTCCACGGCCGCCAACGTCATGCGTCCGCTCGTTCACCTCTTGGACGAAGAGGGCCACGAAGTGAAGATTCCGGGGACCGATCACGCTGTGACGATTCAGCTGCCGGTGGGCGCCATTATCGTGGTGCGCGACGGTCAGACGATTCATCAGGGCGAAGTGCTCGCACGTATCCCGCGTGAAAGTCAGAAGACCCGTGATATTACGGGCGGTCTGCCGCGAGTGGCCGAACTCTTTGAAGCCAGAAGCCCCAAGGACGCCGGCATGCTCGCCGAAGAAACCGGTACGGTTACGTTCGGCAAGGAAACCAAGGGTAAGCAGCGCCTCATCATCACCGACAACGACGGTGTTGAACACGAGTTCCTGATCAGCAAGGACAAGCAGATCCTCGTGCACGACGGTCAGATCGTGCAGCGCGGTGAAGAAATCGTGGAAGGTCCTGCCGATCCGCACGACATTCTGCGTCTGCTCGGCATTGAGGAGCTTGCGCGCTACATCGTCGACGAAGTGCAGGACGTCTACCGTCTGCAGGGCGTGAAGATCAACGACAAGCACATCGAAGTGATTGTCCGTCAGATGCTGCGCCGCGTGCAGATCACGGATCCGGGCGACACGCACTTCATCCCGGGCGAACAGGTTGAACGCAGCGAAATGCTCGACGAAAACGACCGCGTTGTCGCCGAAGGCAAGACGCCGGCGAAGTACGACAACGTCCTGCTCGGCATCACGAAGGCTTCTTTGTCCACCGACTCCTTCATTTCCGCCGCTTCCTTCCAGGAAACGACGCGCGTTCTGACTGAAGCCGCCATTATGGGTAAGGAAGACGATCTGCGCGGCCTGAAGGAAAACGTGATCGTGGGCCGTCTGATTCCGGCCGGTACGGGCTTGGCCTACCACAAGGCCCGCCGCGCCAAGGATGAGATGGAACGCCGTATGGGTCAGGATCCCTCCGAAGCCCGCCGTGTCGCCGAAGAGATGTTCGAGTCGACCGATGCGGAAACCGAGAAGGAAGCTGAAGCCATGCGCGAAGAGATGTTCATGAGCGGCGATGCGGGTAAGGGCGGTTTGTCCGCAGCCCGCCGCGCGGCTGAAGAACTCTTTGCTCAGCCTGAGGAAGAAAAGAAAGAGGACGAAGAAAAGAAGTCTGAATAAGACGGAGTCTGAGTCTAAAAAAAGTGCCGCCCGGGGTTTATACCTGCGGATGGCACTTGTAAGGGAAAGCGAAAAGGGCGGAAGGTTTGCCCGAAACGCTTTCCCTTTTTTATGTGCGGCTCGCGCGTTTCAGAAGGTCAGCTGCCGCAGCGCGCGCTTCCTCAATAATTGTTTCTTCCCCGGGGACGTGTCCCTTTTCCATGATGACCGCGCCGTTACAGATTACGGTGTCAATACTGGAACTCTGAGCGCTGTAAACCCAGTCGGAGATGAGGTTGTAGCCCGGGGTAAAGCGCGTGGAATTATCGGTGCGGATAAGGAGGGCGTCAGCGGCGGCACCCTCGCGGATCACGCCCGCATTAAGCCCGAAAGCGTCAGCGCCTGCGCGCGTAGCCCAGTCAAAAACCTGATGGGCGGGGAGCACCTCGGGACCAAAATTCACCTTCGCGAGAAGCGCCGCGAATTTCATTTCCTCCCGCATGTCGACATTATTGTTAGAGGCGCAGCCGTCGGTACCGAGCGCGACGCGGCAGCCCGCGTCCGTCACCGCCTTGGAGCGGAAAACGCCGCTTGCGAGCTTCATGTTGGAAGACGGATTGTGCGAGAGGGTAGAGCGGCGCTTCGCGAGGATTTCAATATCGGCGTCGGTGAGATGCACGCAGTGCGCAAGCACTGATTTTTCCGTGAGAAGCCCCAGGCTGTCGCAGTACGCGGTGGGGGTCATCCCGTGCGCCTTGATGCAGTCGGCGTTTTCCTGCGCGGTTTCGGACAAGTGCATGTGCAGCGTGAGGCCGTTGTCGCGCGCAAAGTTGGCGCAGCGCTTTAAAAGATCGGTCCCTGCGGTGTAGACGGCGTGCGGTGCGACGGTAACGCCGATTAAAGTTCCTTCGAGGTTGCGGGCAAGGCGTTTGGTGCGGGAAAAGGCTTCATTTAAAACGGCCGTGCCGCGCCTGTCCATCACGGTGTCCGCGACAAGCGCACGGACGCCCAGCTCTTCGGCGGCACGGATCGTTTCCTCCACAAGCCAGTACATGTCGTTAAAGAGCACCGACCCGGACTTGATCATCTCGAGAATGGCGAGCTTCGAGCCCACGTAAATGTCGTGCGCCGTGAGTTTGGCTTCCAGCGGCCAGATGCGGTCGTTAAGCCACGTAAAAAGCGCCATATCGTCACCGTAGCCGCGCAAAAGGGCCATCGCCTGATGGGTGTGCGTGTTGTAAAAGGGCGGCAAAAGCGCCATGCCGTGCGCGTCAATGACGCGGTCTGCACCGGCGGTCTCAGGCGCCTTTAAATCCGCAAAAACGCCCTTATCGATGAGCACATGCGTGCGGCTGCCGTTAAGCGTCACGTTTCTTAAGAGTAGGCTCGTCATGGTGTGGTGGTCCTCGCTTAAAAAATCAGATCAGATCGAGCTCTTCACCCAACAGGCCGCCCGCGCGGGTGTCGGCAAGAATCGCGGCTTCAAGTTCGGCCGGAGGATCAATGACGCCGCGGGCTTCGGGGTGTCCGGTAAGCCAAAGGGCCCCTGCGTTATGAAGGGCCATGGTGGCGTCAATGTACTTCATGAGCGTGGGTTCGGTGAGAATAAAGTTAAGCGGCCGCTTTCCTTCCAGAACGCGCGAAGCGGGAACGCCCGGGCCGTATTCATCCTCCACGCCCATATTGGCCAGGAGAGCCCGGCTTTCGGTGTAAGCGCGGGCATCAGCCGCGTATGTCGCTGCGCCGGCCACACCCGTGGCGGTGACAACGGCGTGGGCTGCTGCGACAGCCTTTTCAACGGCGGCTTTGTCGTTAAAGGCAATCCACGTGACGTCCGTGAGGGTTTTAAGGCGCGCTGAGATCGTGGAGGGTTCCGTCACCACACTGATGCGGGCGCCGAGCTGATGCGCGTAGGTGATGAGACCGGTGCCCACCTTGCCGCTGCCGAAAATGACAAGGTTTTTCCCCGTCCAGTCTTTAAATCCGAGCTGTGCCATAGCGCGGTAAAAGCTTTCGCCTGTCCCGAGACACGTTTCAATGCGCTTGATGCGGCCCGCGTCGGCGATGAAAACGGGATGCGCGGGATTTTTGTAATGCGGCACTCCGGAGCGCGTGAGTTCGACGGTGCCGATACGGGTCGGGCTTTCGATAAAGGCGGCGGCACAGTCAAGAATGAGGTCGTACTGTCCGGCATCTGACCGGGCATCCGCGACCGCAATGCCGTTTGCTCTTAAGCAGTCAAGGGCGGCCGGGTCATTGGGCATGACCTCTGAAATCCCGACCGTGAGCCGGGCGCCTGCGGCCGCAAGTGCCCGGTATTTGGCAAAGGTGTTGAAGTAAACGGGGGTGGCGTCAAGCACCGAGAGCCCTTCAAAGGGCCGGGTTCGGGCCCAGCGGGCTGTTTGTGCGCAAAGGGCGGGGTATTCGTCGGGTTTGTAGCGCGCTTTCAGCGGCGCATCAAAGACAGAAGTGAACATAGGTGCTTAAAACGACAAACGGAAAAACGCAGGCTGCGGGCTCAAAACACAACATCCTGTGCAAAGTGCCCGCATTATGACAAAGCGGCGGGGAAAATTGCGCAAAAAGAGCATGAGACGCTTGACATTATTGGAAAAAAATACGATACTCCCGTTCTTTTCCGAAGCCTGCAGATTGTCGGAGGCCGTTTTGTGCGTCCGAAGGCAGCTTTGCAGGAAAGGAAAAGAATTCACCAGCAACATGTCTCCCCGAGAACCTTTCGGACGTGTGCCGCAAAGGGGCGAGGGGATGGTTTTACACAGAAAATACGGACACTATGCCCACTATTAATCAGCTTGTGCGCAAGCCCCGTGAGCTTACGCATGACAAAAGCAAGAGCCCTGCTCTGAAAAACAGCCCGCAGAAGCGCGGTGTTTGCACCAAGGTCTACACGACGACCCCGAAGAAGCCGAACTCGGCTCTGCGTAAGGTCGCCAAGGTCCGCCTCACCAACGGCTTTGAAGTGATTTCCTACATCGGCGGCGAAGGCCACAACCTGCAGGAACACTCCGTGGTTCTCATCCGCGGCGGCCGTGTGAAGGATCTTCCCGGTGTGCGTTATCACATCGTGCGCGGTTCTCTCGATACCCAGGGTGTCAAGGATCGTAAGCAGGCTCGTTCCAAGTACGGCGCCAAGCGCCCGAAGGCAGCGTAATTCGCGGCGACACTTGTCAGCCGTAAATGGACGGTCCGCGCTTAATACTGGACCGAGTAAGTCGCAGTCGCCCGGAAGCTTTTCCGAGTGTGTACTGCATTAAGTAATACAAGGCCCCGGACAAAGCAAACGAAGTTTCCGGCAGGCCTTAAAGACTGAAGACAACGAAAGAGGAAAAAATGCCCCGTCGTCGCGAAGTACCCAAGCGTGAGATTCTCCCTGATCCGAAGTTCGGCAGCGTTGAAATCTCCAAATTCATCAACGTCGTCATGCTCGACGGCAAGAAGGCCGTCGCTGAACGCATCGTCTACGGTGCTCTGCAGCACATTGAAGAAAAGTCCGGCAAGAACGCTCTTGAAGTGTTCACGACCGCCCTCAACAACGTCCGTCCGCTCGTGGAAGTGAAGAGCCGCCGTATCGGCGGTGCGAACTACCAGGTGCCGGTTGAGGTCCGTCCTGTCCGCCGTCTGGCTCTGGCAATGCGCTGGCTGCGTGAAAGCGCGAAAGCCCGTTCCGAAAAGTCTATGCCCCAACGCTTGGCTGGTGAGCTGTTGGAAGCTGCGGAAGGCCGCGGCGGTGCTATGAAGAAGCGTGACGAAGTGCATCGTATGGCTGAAGCCAACAAGGCCTTCTCGCATTTCCGCTTCTAATTCTGACAATCCGATGCGGGAGAAGCCCTTCGGGCGTCTCTCCCGTGTCATTACCCTGATAAGAGTAAATAAGTCATGGCTCGTACTACTCCGATTTCGCGCTACCGCAATATCGGTATTTCTGCCCACATTGACGCGGGCAAGACCACGACGACCGAACGTATTCTGTTCTTCACGGGCGTCAACCATAAGCTCGGTGAAGTCCACGACGGCGCTGCCACGATGGACTGGATGGAACAGGAACAGGAACGTGGTATCACGATTACGTCCGCCGCTACGACCTGCTTCTGGCGCGGCATGGACATGCAGTACCAACCGTACCGTTTCAACATCATCGACACCCCGGGGCACGTCGACTTCACGGTTGAAGTCGAACGTTCCATGCGTGTGTTGGACGGCGCGGTGATGGTTTACTGCGCTGTGGGCGGCGTTCAGCCCCAGTCTGAAACCGTTTGGCGTCAGGCCAACAAGTACGGCGTTCCCCGTATTGCGTTCGTCAACAAGATGGACCGCACGGGCGCCAACTTCTTCAAGGTCGTCGATCAGATGGAAAAGCGTCTGAAGGCGCACCCCGTGCCGATCGTGATTCCGATCGGTGCCGAAGACAACTTCAAGGGTGTGGTTGACCTCATCCGCATGAAGGGCATCATTTGGGACGAAGCCAGCCAGGGCACGAAGTTCGAATACATCGACATCCCGGCTGAACTCGCTGAAGAAGCCAAGGTCTGGCACGACAAGATGGTCGAAAGCGCTGCTGAAGCAAGCGAAGACCTCATGAACAAGTACCTTGAAGAAGGTGAATTAAGCCACGAAGAAATCGTGAAGGGTATCCGCCAGCGCTGCATCGCCGGCGAAATCCAGCCGATGTTCTGCGGCTCCTCCTTCAAGAATAAGGGCGTGCAGCGTATGCTCGACGGCGTGATTGAATTCCTGCCGTCTCCGGTTGACATTCCCCCGGTTAAGGGCTTTGACCTCAACGACCAGGAAGTCGAACGTGAAGCAAGCGACGATGCGCCGTTCTCGGCACTGGCCTTCAAGATCATGACCGACCCCTATGTCGGCCAGCTCACCTTCCTGCGCGTTTATTCCGGCATCCTGAAGTCCGGCGAAACCGTTCTCAACTCCGTCAAGGACAAGAAGGAACGTATCGGCCGTCTGCTGCAGATGCACGCCAACGAACGTAAGGAAATCACGGAAAGCGAAGCCGGCGACATCGCCGCTGCCGTGGGCCTGAAGGATGTTACGACCGGCGATACGCTCTGCGACATGGCCAAGCCCATCATCCTCGAACGCATGGAATTCCCGGAACCTGTGATTTCTCAGGCTGTGGAACCCAAGACCAAGGCCGACCAGGAAAAGATGGCGCTCGCCCTCGGTCGTCTTGCCCGCGAAGACCCGTCCTTCCGCGTGCGCACCGACGAAGAAAGCGGCCAGACGATTATTTCCGGTATGGGCGAACTGCACCTGGAAATCATTGTCGACCGTATGCGTCGTGAATTCGGTGTGGAAGCCACGGTCGGTAAGCCCCAGGTTGCCTACCGCGAAACGATCCGCTCCACGGTCGAAAACGCCGAATGCAAGTTTGCCAAGCAGTCCGGCGGCCGCGGCCAGTACGGTCATGTCGTGCTTAAGCTCGAACCGCTCCCTGCCGGCAAGGGCTTTGAGTTCGTCGATGCCATTAAGGGCGGTGTGGTTCCGCGTGAATACATCCCGGCGGTTGAAAAGGGCGTCGAAGACACCCTCAAGGCCGGTGTGCTCGCCGGTTACCCGGTTGTGGACGTGAAGGTCACGCTGCACTTCGGTTCTTACCACGAAGTCGACTCGAACGAAAACGCGTTTAAGATGGCCGCCTCCATGGCCTTCAAGGACGGTATGCGTAAAGCCAACCCCGTTCTGCTTGAACCGATCATGAAGGTCGAAGTCGAAACGCCGGAAGAAAAGATGGGCGACGTGATGGGCGATCTTTCCAGCCGCCGCGGCGTCATCCAGGGTATGGATGACCTCATGGGCGGCGGCAAGGCGATCCGTTGCGAAGTGCCGCTTTCCGAAATGTTCGGCTACTCCACGTCGCTGCGTTCTCTGACGCAGGGCCGTGCAACCTACGTGATGGAATTCGACCACTACGCGGAAGCTCCGCGCAACGTGGCTGAAGCCATCATCGCTGAAAAGACCAAGTAATCAACCCGTTTTGCAGTAAGGGGCCGGAAAATCCCTTTCCGGCTCCGGCAAAACAGACAGTCAATTTAAAAAGGACCATAAAAAATGGCCAAGGAAAAATTTGAACGAACCAAGCCGCACGTTAACGTCGGCACCATCGGTCACGTTGACCACGGTAAGACCACGCTCACTGCTGCTATCTGCACGGTTCTCTCCAAGAAGTTCGGCGGCGAAGCCAAGGCTTACGACCAGATCGACGCGGCTCCTGAAGAAAAGGCCCGCGGCATCACGATCAACACCGCTCACGTTGAATACGAAACCGCCAAGCGCCACTACGCTCACGTCGACTGCCCGGGGCACGCCGACTATGTGAAGAACATGATTACCGGTGCTGCCCAGATGGACGGCGCCATCCTCGTTGTGTCCGCTGCTGACGGCCCCATGCCCCAGACGCGTGAACACATCCTTCTGGCCCGCCAGGTGGGTGTTCCCTACATCATCGTCTACCTGAACAAGTGCGACATGGTTGACGATCCGGAACTGCTCGAGCTCGTTGAAATGGAAGTCCGCGAACTTCTGTCGAGCTACGACTTCCCGGGCGACACGATCCCGATCATCAAGGGTTCCGCCAAGCTCGCTTTGGAAGGCGACACGGGTGAACTCGGCGAACAGTCCATCATGAAGCTCGCCGAAACGCTCGACGACTACATCCCGACGCCGCAGCGCGCTCTGGATCAGCCGTTCCTGATGCCGATCGAAGACGTGTTCTCGATTTCCGGCCGCGGCACCGTTGTGACGGGCCGTGTCGAACGCGGTGTGATCCGCGTCGGCGACGAAATCGAAATCGTCGGCATCAAGCCCACGCAGAAGACGACCTGCACGGGCGTGGAAATGTTCCGTAAGCTGCTTGACGAAGGCGAAGCCGGTGACAACGTCGGTATTCTGCTGCGCGGCACGAAGCGTGAAGACGTGGAACGCGGTCAGGTTCTCGCGAAGCCCGGCACGATCACCCCGCACACGAAGTTCACGGCTGAAGTGTACGTTCTGACGAAGGAAGAAGGCGGCCGCCACACCCCGTTCTTCAAGGGCTATCGTCCGCAGTTCTACTTCCGTACGACGGACGTGACCGGTACGATCGAACTGCCGGAAGGCACCGAAATGGTGATGCCCGGCGACAACATCACGATGACCGTTCAGCTCATTTGCCCGATCGCTATGGAAGCCGGTCTCCGCTTCGCTATTCGTGAAGGCGGTCACACCGTGGGTGCCGGCGTCGTTGCCAAGATCATCGAGTAATTTTTGATACTCGTTTGAAAACTTGACAGTTTTAGGGGGTGCAGATATACTGCGCCCCCTTAGTTCTTTTATCTGTTCTTTTTCAGGAATACATCCAATGCAGTCTCAGCGCATCCGCATCCGCCTCAAGGCGTTTGACTACAAGCTGATCGATCAGTCCGCTCTCGAAATCGTTGACACCGCCAAGCGCACCGGCGCCGTGGTCCGCGGACCGGTTCCGCTCCCCACGCGCATCCAGCGTTTCGACATTCTGCGTTCCCCGCACGTCAACAAGACGAGCCGTGATCAGCTCGAAATCCGCACCCATCAGCGTCTGATGGACATCATTGACCCGACGGACAAGACCGTGGACGCGCTCATGAAGCTCGATCTGCCGGCCGGCGTCGACGTCAAGATCAAGGTGCAGTAATCTGAAAAGGTTTTAAACGCAGGGTTTCTTCAGGGCTCTTCGGCAGAAGGTGAGGAGCAGGGGAGACCGGCGTTTTTTCATGTCGTTTCTGGCTTCCGAAGCAATCGATCGGTGTTCGAATACTTGCAGACGAACCTCCCGTCGTGAAACGATTTTTTTAAAGTACGGTCCCGGCCAATCGTAGCCGGGGTGGAGAAATAAATGAGTGATAAGCTCGGCTTAGTCGGCCGCAAGATCGGCATGACGCGCATCTTCCAGGATGACGGCAAGTCCGTCCCCGTGACGGTGCTCGATGTGTCCGGTAACCGTGTCACGCGTGTGAAGACGGTGGAAACCGACGGCTACAATGCAATCCAAGTCGCGTTCGGCACGAAAAAGCCCTCGCGCGTCAACAAGGCTGCTGCCGGTGAATTCGCCAAGGCTGGCGTTGAAGCCGCTGCCGTGTTGAAAGAGTTCCATATCGATGCTGACAAAGTTGCCGAATACAAGCCCGGCACTGTTCTCGGCGCCGACATCTTCACGGAAGGCCAGAAGGTCGACGTGACCGGCACCACCATCGGTAAGGGTTTTGCCGGCGTTATCAAGCGCCACCACTTCTCGTCCAACCGCGCCAGCCACGGTAACTCCGTGACGACCCGTGCACCGGGCTCTATCGGTAACCGTCAGGATCCGGGCCGTGTTTTCCCGGGTAAGCGTATGGCCGGTCAGCTCGGCAACGCCCAGCGTACGACGCAGAACCTGGTTGTGGCCCGCGTCGATGCCGAACGCGGTCTGCTGCTCGTCCGCGGTGCCGTTCCCGGTTCCAAGGGCGGTGAAGTCGTCGTGCGTGCGGCGGTCAAGGCCTAATTAGGAGCGATCAATGGAACTCAATGTACTCAATGAACAGGGCCAGGAATCGGCAAAGCTTGCCGCTTCCGATACCGTGTTCGGTCGTGAATACAACGAAGCCCTGGTGCACCAGCTCGTGGTTGCCTACCAGGCCAACGCTCGTCAGGGTACCCGTGCGCAGCTTAACCGCCGCGACGTGCACCACACGACGAAGAAGCCCTGGCGTCAGAAGGGAACGGGCCGTGCCCGCTCCGGTATGAGCTCGTCTCCCCTGTGGAGAGGCGGCGGCCGTACCTTCCCGAATACGCCGGATGAAAACTTCACCCAGAAGATCAACAAGAAGGCCTATCGTGCCGCCATGCAGACGATCTTTTCCAAGCTCGCTGCCGACGGTCGCCTTGTTGTGATCGATTCGATCAGCGCCGAAACCCCGAAGACGAAGGATTTCGCCGCTAAGCTGAAGGCTCTCGGTGCCGTTGAACACGTCATGGTGATCACCGCTGAAGTCTCTGACAACCTGTACCTGGCTTCCCGCAACCTCAAGAACGTTCTGGTTGTGGAGCCGCGCTACGCCGATCCGCTCAGCCTGATCTACTACAAGAAGATCGTGGTGACGAAGGATGCGGTCGCCAAGATCGAGGAGATGCTGGGATGAAACAAGATCGTCTGTTGAAGGTGCTTGCCGGCCCCGTGATCTCCGAAAAGAGCACGATGCTCGCCGAAAAGAACCGTCAGTACACGTTCCGCGTCGTGCCCTGTGCCACGAAGGCGGAAGTCAAGGCCGCTGTCGAACTGCTCTTTAAGGTCAAGGTCGACGGTGTTCAGATTCTGAATGTGAAGGGTAAGGTCAAGCGTGCCGGCCGTAACGGCGGTGTGCGCAGCGATGTCCGCAAGGCCTACGTCACCCTCGCTCAGGGTCAGGAAATCAACTTCGCGCAAGAGGTGAAGTAAATGGCTCTCGTCAAAACCAAACCGACGTCGGCCGGCCGCCGCCACATGGTGAAGGTCGTTACGCCCGGTCTGCATACCGGCAAGCCTTTTGCCGCGCTTACCGAGAAGAAGAACCGCGGTTCCGGCCGCAACAACAACGGGCACATTACGTGCCGTCACAAGGGCGGCGGCTCCAAGCGTGCCTACCGTCTGATCGACTTCCTGCGCAACAAGGACGGCATCTCCGCCCGCGTTGAACGCATCGAATACGATCCGAACCGTTCTTCTCACATTGCTCTGGTGTGCTATGCCGACGGCGAACGCCGTTACATCATTGCTCCCAAGGGCCTGAAGGTCAATGACACGATCATGTCGGGTCAGGAAGCTGCGATTAAGGTCGGCAACACCCTTCCGCTCCGCAACATCCCTGTGGGCACCACGATTCACTGCATCGAAATGCTGCCGGGCAAGGGCGCTCAGCTCGTCCGTTCCGCCGGTGCGTTCGCTCAGCTGATCGCCCGCGAAGGTGACTACGCTCAGGTCCGCCTGCGTTCCGGTGAAGTGCGCCGCATTCTTATCGAATGCCGTGCCACGATCGGTACCGTCGGTAACGAAGAAAACAGCCTGCGTGAACTCGGCAAGGCCGGTGCCACCCGTTGGCGCGGCATCCGTCCGACCGTCCGCGGTAAGGTGATGAACCCGGTTGACCATCCGCACGGCGGTGGTGAAGGCCGTACCGGTACGGGTCGTCCGCCTGTTACGCCTTGGGGTCAGCTCACCAAGGGTTACCGTACTCGCAACTCCAAGCGCACGGACTCCATGATCGTCCAGCGCCGTTATGACAAGTAAGGGGGCCTCGTAATGTCTCGTTCGTTAAAGAAAGGACCGTTTGTCGACGGTTCTCTCATGAAGAAGGTCGAAGCCGCCCAGGCCAGTCGTGACAAGCGTCCGATCAAGACCTGGTCGCGCCGCAGCACGATTGTCCCCGAATTCATCGGTCTGACGATTGCTGTTCACAACGGCCGCCAGCACGTACCTGTGTACGTCAATGAAAACATGGTCGGCCACAAGCTCGGCGAATTTGCTCTGACGCGTACCTTCCACGGTCACGCTGTGAGCGCCGACAAGAAGGTCAAGGGGTAATGTAAATGGAAACTACTGCAATTGTCCGTGGTGTTCGCCTCTCGGCTCAGAAGGGCCGTTTGGTTGCAGACCTCGTTCGCGGTAAGCCCGTGGACAAGGCCCTCAACATCCTCACGTTCACGCAGAAGCGCGCTGCCGTCATCATCAAGAAGGCGCTCGAATCTGCCATCGCCAACGCCGAGCACAACGACGGTGCCGACATTGACGATCTGCGCGTGAAGAAGATCTACGTGGAAAAGGCCACGACGCTGCGCCGTTTCGGTGCCCGCGCCAAGGGCCGCGGTACGCGTATCTCGAAGCAGACCAGCCACATCTTTGTGACGGTCGGCGACTAAGGTAAAGGTGAACCATGGGTCAGAAAATTAATCCTACCGGCTTCCGCCTTCCCGTTACGCGCAACTGGACGTCGCGCTGGTACGCGGTCGGCCGTGAATTTTCCCGTACGCTCGGCGAAGACCTCCGTGTCCGCGCCTTCCTTGAGAAGAAGCTCAAGGCTGCGAGCGTTTCCCGTATCCTGATCGAGCGTCCCGCCAACAACGCCCGCATCACGATTTTCTCTGCTCGTCCCGGTGTTGTGATCGGCAAGCAGGGTGCTGACATCGAACAGCTCAAGGCTGAAGTTCAGAAGATGGTCGGTGTGCCCGTGCACATCAACATCGAAGAAGTCCGCCGTCCTGAGCTCGATGCGCAGTTGATCGCCGACGGCATCACCCAGCAGCTTGAAAAGCGCGTGATGTTCCGCCGCGCCATGAAGCGCTCGATGCAGAACGCCATGCGTCTCGGTGCCAAGGGCATCAAGATCATGAGCGCTGGCCGCTTAAACGGCGCCGAAATCGCCCGTACCGAATGGTACCGCGAAGGCCGCGTTCCGCTTCAGACGCTGCGTGCCAACATTGACTACGGTTTTTCCGAAGCCAATACCACGTACGGCGTGATCGGCGTGAAGGTGTGGGTCTACAAGGGTGACAACCTCGGCCGTGATGAGGCTGTTGAAGCGGCTCCGGCTCCTGCCGACCGTGAAGACCGCCGTCGTCGTCCGAGCCGCCGTCCCCGTAAGGCCGAAGGCGCTGAAGGCGAGGGCAAACCCGCCGCCCGCCGCAGCCGCAAGGCCGCTGCTCCTGCAGCTGCCGAAGCTAACAAAGACGGAGAATAATCGATGCTGCAACCGAATCGTACCAAGTACCGTAAGGACCAGAAGGGTCGCAACTACGGTCTGGCTCAGCGCGGCGCGAACGTTTCGTTCGGTGACTTTGGTCTCAAGGTTATCGAACGCGGTCGCCTGACGGCCCGTCAGATCGAAGCTGCACGTCGTGCTCTGACGCGCCACATCAAGCGCGGCGGCCGTGTGTGGATCCGTGTGTTTCCGGACAAGCCCATTTCGAGCAAACCCGCCGAAGTCCGTATGGGTAACGGTAAGGGTAACCCTGAATACTGGGTTGCGCTGGTCCAGCCGGGCCGCGTGCTCTATGAAATGGACGGCGTTGACGAGAACCTTGCTCGCGAGGCCTTTGCCCTTGCTGCCGCAAAGCTTCCTCTGAAGACGAAGTTCGTTGTCCGCCAGATCGGCATGTAAGGAGACGGACATGAAGGCAAAAGAACTGCGCGCCATGGATGAGGCTGCGCTTAACAAGGAACTGAATGACCTGCTGCACGCACACTTCAAGTTGCGTGTTCAGAAGGCCACTCAGCAGCTCCAGAACTCGAACCAGCTGCGCACGACGCGCCGTGACATTGCGCGCGTTCGCACGGTTCTCGCTCAGAAGGCGGCCGCGAAATGACGGAAAATAACGTTGAAACCAAGGCGCTCACCCGTACTCTCGTCGGTACGGTCACGAGCGACAAGATGGATAAGACTGTGACGGTCCTCGTGGAACGCCGCGTCAAGCATCCTCTCTACGGCAAGTACATCGTGCAGAACAAGAAGTACCATGCGCACGACGAAAGCAACACCTGCGGTATCGGTGACAAGGTGGAAATCGCTGAGTCCCGTCCGATCTCCAAGACCAAGTCCTGGAAGGTCACCCGCGTGATCGAAAAGGCCGTCGTCATCTAAGCCGACTGCGTTTTCAAAAACTGCTTGCAAGTAAGCCGGATTTTCGGCTATACTTGCGGGCCTGCGAAAAAGCCGACCGCAAGGTCGGCCTTTTCGTCGCATTTTCCGGATCATCCGGACCAGTGTTTCTGCCCGCCAGACTGCAGTGACGGCGGTGTTTCTCGGAAGCAGGGGTACGGTGTGGTCTTTCTCCCGTACGGGACCAATACTATCCGTGACTTCACGGAATAAGTTGGAAATTACGTAGCCATGATTCAGATGCAAAGCAGACTGGACGTCGCCGATAACACCGGTGCGCGTTCAGTAATGTGTTTTAAGGTGTTGGGCGGCTCCAAGCGCCGCTATGCAAACATCGGTGACGTCATCAAGGTGACGGTAAAAGAAGCTGCCCCGCGCGGTCGCGTCAAGAAGGGTGAGGTCTACAACGCTGTTGTGGTCCGCACCGCCAAAGGCGTGCGTCGTGCCGACGGCTCTCTCGTCCGTTTTGACGGCAACGCCGTTGTTTTGCTCAACTCGAAGCTCGAGCCTGTGGGCACCCGTATCTTCGGACCGGTCACGCGCGAACTGCGTACCGAGAAGTTCATGAAGATCGTGTCTCTCGCTCCCGAAGTGATTTAAGGAGGCCGACAAGATGCAACGCATCCGTAAAGGTGACGAAGTCATCGTCATCGCCGGCAAGGACAAGGGTAAGAAGGGCGTCGTCCTCTCCCGCGTCGATGAAAACCATGTGACCGTTGAAGGCGTCAACGTTGCCAAGAAGCACGTTCGTCCCAATCCGATGACCGGCGTTGAAGGCGGCATCGTTGATAAGGTTTTGCCGATTGACCACTCCAATGTGATGCTCGTCAATCCCGCAACCGGTAAGGGCGACCGCGTCGGCTTTAAGGTTGTCGACGGCAAGAAGGTCCGCGTGTTCAAAAGCAACGGCGCCCAGGTCGGCGCCAAGGCGTAAGGAGTCCGGACGATGAGTCGTTTTCACACTCTCTACAACGACGTTGTTGTTCCCGAACTCACCAAGAAGTTCGGCTACAAGACGATCATGCAGGTTCCCCGCATCACCAAGATCACCCTCAACATGGGTGTCGGTGAAGCCGTGAACGATAAGAAGATGGTCGACAACGCTGTTGCCGATATGACCAAGATCGCCGGCCAGAAGCCTGCCGTCACCCGTACCCGTAAGGCCATCGCGAACTTCAAGATCCGCGAAGACATGCCCATCGGCTGCAAGGTGACCCTGCGCGGCGAACGTATGTATGACTTCCTTGACCGCCTGGTGACCATTGCCTTCCCGCGCGTCCGCGACTTCCGCGGTGTGTCGGGCCGTGCCTTTGACGGCCGCGGCAACTACAACATCGGCCTCAAAGAACAGATCATTTTCCCGGAAATCGAATACGACAAGATTGATGCAATCCGTGGTATGAACATTTCCATTACGACGACGGCCAAGACCGATGAAGAAGCCAAGGCGCTTCTCGCGGGCTTCCACTTCCCGTTCCGCAATTAAGCCCAGAAGGTGCTAGGAAAATGGCAAAGTTATCTTTGATCAACCGCGAACTCAAGCGTGAAGCCACTGTGGCTAAGTTTGCGGCTAAGCGCGCCGAACTGAAGGCGATTATTAACGACGCTGCCCGCCCGATGGAAGAACGTCTGGCTGCGCGCGCCAAGCTCCAGACGCTTCCGCGTGATGCGAGCCCCGTGCGCCTGCGCAACCGCTGCGGCCTCACCGGCCGTCCGCGCGGTACGTTCCGTAAATTCGGTCTGGCCCGCGGCATGATCCGTGATGCGGCCATGCGCGGTGACATTCCCGGCCTTGTTAAGGCCAGCTGGTAAAGCGAGGAGATTACTAAATGAGTATGAGTGATCCGATCGCCGATATGCTGACCCGTATCCGCAACGGGCAGATCGTCGACAAGACTGAAGTTGTGATGCCGAGCTCCAAGCTCAAGGTGGCCATTGCCACGGTGCTTAAGGACGAAGGCTACATCGACGGTTTCTCCGTTGTGAGCAACGAAGGCAAGTCTGAACTGCATATCGGCTTGAAGTACTATGACGGCCGTCCCGTGATCGAACGCATTGAACGTGTGTCTCGTCCCGGACTTCGTATCTACAAGAACCACGGTTCCATCCCGCAGGTGATGAACGGCCTGGGCATCGCGATCGTTTCCACCCCCAAGGGTGTGATGACCGACCGCAAGGCCCGCTCCGAAGGCATCGGCGGCGAAGTTCTGTGCTACGTCGCTTAATTGAGGGGAGAACAATATGAGTCGTATTGGTAAGCTTCCCGTTCACCTGGGTAAGGGCGTCGACTGCAAGATCGTCGACGGCAACATCATCGTCAAGGGCCCCAAGGGCGAAGTGACGATGCACGTTCTTCCCATGGTCGGCGTCGACATCAAGGACGGTGTTGTGCACTTCACGCAGTTGAATGAAACCCGTGAATCCAACGCCAACATGGGCACGATGCGTGCCCTCGTCAACGACATGAACAAGGGCGTTACCGTGGGCTTTGAAAAGAAGCTCACGCTCGTGGGCGTGGGCTATCGTGCCCAGGCTCAGGGTGACAAGCTCAATCTTCAGATTGGCTTCTCGCACCCCGTTGTGCACCAGATGCCCGCCGGCGTCAAGGTTGCAACGCCGAGCCAGACCGAGATCATCATCTCGGGCGCCGACAAGCAGAAGGTCGGTCAGACCGCTGCCGTCGTCCGCAGCTATCGTGCCCCGGAACCCTATAAGGGCAAGGGCATCCGTTATGCCGACGAACATGTCGTCATCAAGGAAACCAAGAAGAAGTAAAGCGGGGACGTGAGACTATGATCAACAAGAAGGAAAACCGTCTGCGCCGCGCCGGTGCCACTCGCGCCCGCATCAAGCTGCAGAAGGTCAATCGTTTGACGGTGCACCGCACCAACCTGCACATTTACGCCACCATCATCGCTCCCGAGGGCGACCGCGTGCTCGTTTCTGCTTCCACGCTCGAAGCCGAAGTCCGCGCCAAGCTCGCTGCTGATGGCAAGACGGGCGGCAACATCGCTGCTGCGAAGATTGTCGGCGCCCGTCTGGCAGAGAAGGCAAAGGCCGCCGGTATCGAATCCTGCGCTTTTGACCGTTCCGGTTATCGTTACCACGGCCGCGTTGCCGCGCTGGCCGAGGCCGCGCGCGAAGCCGGCCTCAAGTTCTAATAGGAATCGAGGCTTATGGCTAAGGTTGATAAGAAGAACGCCGCCGAAGAAATTGATGACGGCATTCGCGAGAAGATGATTGCGGTTAACCGCGTCACCAAGGTTGTCAAGGGCGGCCGCATTATGGCGTTTGCTGCTCTGACCGTGGCCGGCGACGGCGACGGTTCCATCGGCATGGGTACGGGCAAGAGCCGCGAAGTTCCGGCTTCCGTTTCCAAGGCCATGGAACGCGCCCGCAAGTCCATGATCAAGGTTCCGTTGAAGAACGGCACGATCTATCACGCTGTTGAAGGCCGTCACGGCGCCAGCCGCGTGATCCTCATGCCCGCCGTTGAAGGTACCGGTGTCATCGCCGGCGGCCCGATGCGCGCCATGATGGACGCCGTCGGCATCCGTAACGTGCTGGCTAAGGCTTACGGTTCCACGAATCCCTACAACATCGTCCGCGCGACAATCAACGCTCTTGAAAACCTGCGTTCTCCGGCTGATATCGCCGCCAAACGCGGTAAGACCGTTGAAGAGCTGACGGCCTAATGTGCTGAGGACTGAGCAAAATGGCAGACAAAAAGACAGTCAAAGTCACGCTCGTGAAAAGCCCGATCGGCACCAATGAAAAGCAGCGCGCTACGCTGCTCGGACTTGGTCTGAAGAAGCTTCACCAGACGCGTGAACTCGAAGACACGCCCGCCGTGCGCGGTATGATCACCAAGGTCGCCTTCTTAGTGCGTGCCGAATGATCGAAGGAATTACAGACATGCGTTTGAATACTCTGAAGCCCGCTGAGGGCAGCAAGAGCGCCGCGCACCGTGTCGGTCGCGGCGTGGGTTCGGGCTGGGGCAAGACCGCCGGCCGCGGCCACAAGGGTCAGAAGTCCCGTGCCGGTGGTTTCCACAAGGTCGGGTTCGAGGGCGGCCAGATGCCTCTGCATCGTCGTCTTCCGAAGCGCGGCTTCACTTCGCTTACCCACAAGTTCGTTGAAGTGATCCGTCTGTCGGATCTCGAAAAGCTTCCCGTTGATGAAATCGATCTGGCCGCTCTGCGCCAGGCCGGTCTCGCCGATGGTCTGACTCAGGACGCCCGCGTGATCGCCGCCGGCAAGCTCACCCGCAAGGTGACTGTCCGCGGTCTTAAGGTCACCAAGGGTGCTAAGGCAGCTATCGAAGCGGCGGGTGGTTCGGTTGCTGAATAACTTCAGCTTCCCCTGAACCGACTTTTTCCGACTTTAATAACGCTTTAGGACATCGACGTGGCGAATAGCCCCAGCAACAAACCGACAGGGCTGGCAAAGTACGGCGACCTCAAAAACCGCCTGATCTTTCTGCTGTTGGCTCTGATTGTGTACCGAATCGGTGCTCACGTGCCGGTTCCGGGTATTGATCCCGACATGCTGCGTCAGCTCTTTGATGAGCAGAAGGGCGGCATTCTCGGGCTGTTCAACATGTTCTCCGGGGGCGCACTCTCGCGCTTCTCGGTGTTCGCTCTCGGCATCATGCCCTACATCTCTGCAGCGATTATCATGCAGATGCTGTCGTACGTGCTGCCGAGTCTTGAAGCGTTGCGTAAAGAAGGCGAATCCGGCCGCCGCAAGATTACCCAGTACACGCGCTACGGCACGCTGCTGCTCGGGTTCTTCCAGGCGGTCGGTATTGCAGTTGCTCTGGAAAGCCAGGCCGGGCTTGTTCTCGCGCCGGGCTTCATGTTCCGCTTCACCTGTGCCGTGAGCCTGGTGACCGGAACGATGTTTCTGATGTGGCTCGGTGAGCAGATCACCGAGCGCGGTCTCGGCAACGGTATTTCCATCATCATCTTCGCCGGTATTGTGGCCGGGCTGCCGAGTGCGGCAAGCGGACTGTTCCAGCTTGTGAGCACCGGTGCCATTTCGCCCCTTGCCGCGATTTTTGTGATCGCCGTTGTTGTGCTCGTCACGGCTTTCGTGGTGTTCATCGAACGCGGTCAGCGCCGCATCACCGTGAACTATGCACGGCGTCAGATCGGTAACAAGATTTACGGTGGACAGGCTTCCTATCTGCCGCTGAAGATCAATATGTCGGGTGTGATTCCCCCGATCTTTGCGTCTTCGCTGATTTTGTTCCCGGCAACGCTGGCGGGCTGGTTCACGAGCGGTGATTCCACGCGCTGGATCCGTGACCTTGCAGCAGCACTAAGCCCCGGGCAGCCGCTTTACACGCTTCTTTATGCCGCGCTCATCATTTTCTTTGCCTTTTTCTACACGGCTCTTGTTTTCAATCCGAAGGAAACGGCTGAGAATCTGAAGAAAAGCGGTGCGTTTGTGCCCGGTATCCGTCCGGGTGAGCAGACGGCGCGTTACATCGATAAGGTGCTCGTGCGTCTGACGTTGGGCGGTGCCGCGTATCTGACATTTGTGTGCCTTGTGCCTGAATTCCTGAATCTGCGTTTCAACGTGCCTTTCTACTTCGGCGGCACCTCGCTGCTGATCGTGGTCGTTGTGACGATGGACTTCATGAGCCAGGTTCAGGCCTACATGATGTCGCACCAGTATGAGAATTTGCTCAAGAAGACCAACTTCAAGGGCTTTGGTGGCCGCGCCTAACTCAGGTTAACGGTCCGCCGTAATTAAACACAGGGTCCCGGGCCGCATGCCGGAGACCGCTTCAGGAAAAACACTGAAAGCGGAAGAGGCGGCGGCCCTGAAAGACCGGCAGAAAAAACGAGGCATCCGCACGCAAAATTTTGCGCTGAGGATTGTTTCAGGTCCCACAGGTTGTGGAAGGCGTTGCGGGCACTACGCGCAGCGGCATCCGGTAAACCTCTGCGGGACTTGTTTTTTCAGGAAAATAAGGTAAAATCTCGCCCTTTCCGCCAGTCGGACACTGACTAATGCTCCCGAAGGCCGCCCAACCAGAACGGCACGAGGGAGTCGGAGATGAAAATGAAGGTTAACGCTTCGGTCAAAAGAATGTGCCGCAAGTGCAAGATCATCAAGCGCAAAGGTGTTGTGCGTGTGATCTGCGAAGACCCGCGTCACAAGCAGCGTCAAGGCTAATTGAGGTAAAAAAATGGCTCGTATCGCCGGTATTAACATTCCGCCGAATCAGCACGCCGTTATCGGTCTGACTGCCATCTACGGCATCGGCCGTTCGCGTGCTCAGGATATTTTGGATTCCTGCGGCATCGAATATTCCAAGAAAGTGAAGGATCTGAGCGACGCGGAACTGGAAAAGATCCGTGACGCCGTCGGCAAGTTCACCGTTGAAGGTGACCTGCGCCGTGAAATCCAGCTTTCCATCAAGCGTCTGATCGACCTGGGTACCTACCGCGGCTTCCGTCACCGCCGCGGCCTGCCCGTGCGCGGTCAGCGTACCCGCACCAATGCCCGTACCCGCAAGGGCCCGCGCAAGGTTGGCGTCACGCTTAAGAAATAATCACTGAAGGATAGTTATGGCTCCCAAGACTCAGCAGGCCGTTCGTGCCCGCAAGAAGGTGAAGAAGGTCGTGACCGAAGGCATCGCCCACGTGCATGCATCCTTCAACAACACGATCATCACGATCACGGACCGTCAGGGCAACGCCGTTGCCGCTTCCTCGGCCGGTGCTCAGGGCTTCAAGGGCTCCCGTAAGTCCACGCCCTTTGCCGCTCAGGTTGCCGCCGAACACGCCGGCAAGAAGGCTCAGGAATACGGTCTGAAGAACATTGAAGTGCGCATCGAAGGTCCCGGCCCCGGCCGTGAATCGAGCGTGCGCGCTCTGAACGCTCTCGGCATCCGCGTCACGAGCATCCAGGACGTCACCCCCGTTCCTCACAACGGTGTGCGTCCCAGCAAGCGTCGCCGCGTCTAACCGACAGTTAATTCACAAATTTTCGTATCCTGCGTTCGCGCTTTCCTCGTCGAACGCGAACTGAATGCGGTCAACGCCGCAGGATAGAAGAGGTAACATAAAAAAATGGCACGATATCTCGGTCCCAAGTTGAAGCTCTCGCGCCGCGAGGGTTACGACCTCAATCTGAAGAGCGCACGCCGTTCCTTTGACTCCAAGGTCAAGGATGCAGAAGTCAAGCCCGGCCAGCATGGCAAGATTTCCGGTCAGCGTCTCTCCGACTACGGCACGCAGCTGCGTGAAAAGCAGAAGGTGAAGCGCACCTACGGCGTTCTCGAACGTCAGTTCCGCCGTTACTACGCTGAAGCCAACCGCCGCACCGGCAACACCGGTGAAGTGTTGCTCACGCTTCTGGAATGCCGCCTTGACAACGTCGTCTACCGCATGGGTTTCGGCAGCACGCGTGCTGAAGCACGCCAGCTCGTGAGCCACTGCGCGATCCTCGTGAACGGCAAGAAGGTGAATATTCCCTCTTACGCCGTCAAACCGGGCGACGTCATCTCCGTGCGCGAAGGCGCCAAGAAGCAGACGCGCATCATCGAAGCCCTGGAACTCGCCGGTCAGAACGGCTTCCCGTCCTGGGTGAGCGTTGATGCAGCCAAGATGGAAGGCACGTTCAAGGCCACGCCCGCACGCGACGAAATTGCTCACGACATCAACGAAGCGTTGGTCGTCGAACTTTACTCGCGTTAATCTGGTTGATGTACCGGCTCTCGGGCAGTCAGCGTGTAGTGCGCGCTGCAGTGCTTCTGAGAGCCGCGCAGGTGTCCGGCCTGCGGAAAAAACACACAGTACGTCCGGCCCTTTCCGGGGTGCCGGACGTTCTCAATTTCATTTCCCCGGATTTTTCTATACAGTTTTCAGCTGTAGTCAGCCTTATCGGTGTAACGAGCCGAGGGTATTGAATAGGAAAAACATCACATGGCAAACACCACGCTCCTGAAGCCGACGACGATTGAAGCCGTTGTCGACGAGAAGAACCCCAACCTTGCCGTCATCACGCTTGAGCCGTTTGAACGCGGCTACGGCCACACGCTCGGCAACGCCCTGCGCCGCATCCTTCTGGCCTCCATGGTGGGCTACGCTCCCACGGAGGCGAGCATCGTCGGCGTCGTGCACGAGTACTCCCAGATCGACGGCGTCATTGAAGACGTTGTGGATATTCTTCTCAACCTCAAAGGCGTCATCTTCAAGCTCGAAGGCGGCCGTCAGGATGTGAATCTGCGTCTGCAGAAGTCCGGCACCGGCGTTGTCACCGCGGCTGACTTTGAACTTCCGCACGACGTCACGGTTTTGAATCCCGACCACGTCATCGCCAACCTCTCCGGCGGCAAACTCGACATGCAGGTTCACGTGGAAGCCGGCCGCGGCTATCAGCCCGGCGACATGCGTGCTTTCCGCGACGACTACAGCAAGCACACCCTGGGCCGCATCGTGATGGATGCGAGCTTCTCGCCCGTGCGCCGTGTGGCGTACGCCGTGTCGGCAGCGCGCGTTGCGCAGCGTACCGACCTCGATAAGCTCGAGATGACGATTGAAACAAACGGCGTGATCTCTCCGGAAGACGCTCTCAAAGAAGCCGTCTACATCCTGCAGGATCAGCTTTCTGTCTTCGGCTCCATCCGCACGGATGCCGAACCCGTGAAGGGCATCGAAGAAGACAAGACGCCGCCTCTGGATCCGATCCTCATGCGTCCTGTGGACGATCTGGAACTCACGGTGCGTTCCGCCAACTGCCTCAAGGCCGAAAATATTTACTACATCGGCGATCTGATCCAGCGCACGGAAAACGAACTGCTCAAGACCCCGAACCTCGGCCGCAAGTCCCTGAACGAAATCAAGGAAGTGCTCGCCGCTCACGGTCTTACGCTCGGCATGCGCTTGGAAAACTGGCCGCCCGTCAATCTCGAGCACTAATTTTTAACGGAAATGTCCCCGAAGTCCGCACTTTCGGTGTAGACTTCGGGACTTTCATTTTTAACCCAACCCGCCCGCTGCGGACAATTTATGTCCGCGGATAGAAGAGCCGGGGGCCCGGTTCAATTCTGAACTCTGAGGCCGAAGACTTTTTAAGGATAAACATCATGCGTCATCATTCCGGCTATCGTAAGCTCAACCGCACCAGCGCTCATCGCCTCGCGATGCTCCGCAACATGAGCAACTCGCTGCTGCGTCACGAAGCCATCAAGACCACGCTTCCCAAGGCCAAGGAACTGCGTCGTGTTGTCGAGCCCCTTATCACGCTCGCCAAGACCCCGTCTGTTGCCAACCGCCGCATCGCCTTCAACCGTCTGCGTGACCGCGAAATGGTCACCAAGCTCTTCGAAGTTCTGGGCCCGCGTTTCGCGAAGCGCAACGGCGGCTACACCCGCATTCTGAAGATGGGCTTCCGTGCCGGCGACAATGCCCCGATGGCTTATGTCGAACTCACGGAACGCGCTGAAGTTGCTGAAGAAGTGAAGACCGAAGCGGCTCCCGCTGCTGAAGCCAAGAAGGCTGAATAAGTCTTTCTGACTTTTGGTCTGCAGCCGGTACTGCGTCATAACAGTGCCGGCTTTTTTCTGCCCGAAAAAAAAAACGGCCGGTGATTCCGAGGAGAACCATCCGGCCGGTATCGTAACTGACGGGCTTTACTTTCCGGCAGCTGCCTGCATCTGTTCGTAGTGCCAGGCGTCGCGGCACATGTCGTCAAGCGAGAGTTGCGCCTGCCATCCTAAAAGCGCCTTGGCTTTGGCCGCATCGGCCCAGTTGGCGGCTATGTCGCCCGCGCGGCGCGGTTTGATCTCATAGGGGATCGGATGACCGCAGGCCTTTTCAAAGGCGTGAATGATCTCAAGCACGCTGTAACCGGTGCCGGTACCGAGGTTAACGGCTTCCCAGCCTTTGAGGCTTTCGATTTTGTCACAGGCCAGAGCGTGCCCGCGGGCGAGATCCACCACGTGGATGTAGTCTCTGACGCCCGTGCCGTCCTTGGTGGGGTAGTCGTTGCCGAAAACGCCCACGCGCGCCAAGCGCCCCGAGGCCACACGCGCCACGTAGGGCAGGAGGTTATTGGGAATGCCGTTCGGATTTTCACCGATCAGGCCCGAAGCGTGCGCGCCGATCGGGTTGAAGTAGCGCAGGCACACGGCCGTGAAATCAGGCCGTGCGGCGCAGACGTCTTTGAGAATATCTTCGATAAAAAGCTTGGTGCGCCCGTAGGGGTTGGTGACGCCCCCGACGGGATGTTCTTCCGTTAAGGGCAGGTACTGCGGCGTGCCGTAGACGGTGGAAGACGAGGAAAAGATGATGCGGGTGACGCCTGCCGCATGCATCGCTTTTAAAAGCGACACCGTGCCCCCGACGTTGTTGTCGTAGTACTCCAGGGGCTTGACGCAGCTCTCACCCACGGCTTTGAGGCCCGCAAAGTGAATGACGACGTCGATTTTTTCCGCAATGAGCACCGCCTGCAGCTTTTCCGTGTCGCGGATGTCGCCCACGACAAGAAGGGGGCGCTTGCCCGTTATTTTTTCCAGGGCGTCAACGACAGCGGCATCTGAATTGCAGAGGTTGTCGTAGAGCACCGCCTTGTGGCCGCGCGTGATGAGTTCAACGGCGGTGTGCGAGCCGATAAAGCCCGTTCCGCCCGTGAGCAGTATGTTCATAGAAATTCCGCGAGGAAACCCGCGTCTTCAGACGCGGGAGGAATCGCAGCCCTCCTTTCTCAGTTCAGTTAAAAACATCTTTCGCTTCTCAAGAAGCGAAAGTTTCTTGTAGGAAATACCGGCAGAAATCTTTGTACTGTCCAGACGGCGCACATCGAATGCACCCGAGGAGCGTCTGCCAAAAATAAAGCCGACTTCCCCTTTGCACAGCACCTTGTCAAAGAGCCTGAAGCCGTGCACTAGGTACGGAGCCTGATGGCGCTTGCGCACACGGCCTTTGAGAATCGTCAGCTTGTGGATCTGGCGATTGTGGCGGCGCGTCTGTTTCTGAAACAGGTATTCGCCCCGACGTTTTGCGTCGAGGACGCCAGCAATGCAGAAAGCGTCCGCGCAATGGGTCTTTGGCAAGCCCGCGACGATGCGCTTGTGTTTGGTCAGATACCCGTAGGTATTCATGACAGGCAATTCGGGATGGCGCTCGCGCAGGCGGTTGAGCACCGTCCAACGCATGATGCCCATGAAAGTCTCTGTCCTGAAAGAAGCGCCGCGCCGGGGACTGAACTGCTTCAACTTGCCTGCGTGATACGCCTTGTGGCACGCCTCACAGAGCGTGATGAGGTTGCCCGGCGCGTCGCCTCCCGTTTTCCGACTCTCAATGTGATGCACGTTGAGAATCAGATCTTTCGATCTGCCTTTGCAGGCTTGGCAAACGTGACCGTCGCGGAACAGCACATATTCGCGCACGTTCCAAAAGCCAAGCTGCTCGCCCTGCTGATAGCCTTCGCCTTCAATCTCCGGGTTTTTGATCTTCTGAATGTCGAAGGATGCGGTTTCAATCACGATTTTGGTGATCGGAAGCACTCGGCAAACCGCTTCAATGCGCGATATGTGCGCCTGAATGCGGTTCTCCACGGACGGCGCAAGCCAACCCTTGTGCTTCGATCGAACGCGATTATCAAAACGCGGCGCACGGCAGCGGGTCTTGCGGTTGCGTCGGGCGCGGCGAAGTGCCAAGCGATTCGAGAGCAAGCCCGTCACGTCCTGCCGCAGTTCGACCTCGGAAGCCAACAACTCTTCCTTGGCGGTCGTTGCGCTCAGGCCGACGTGCTTGTAGCCCGCATCCACACCCAAGGTGATCGGCTGCTTGGTTTCGCCCGTCGGCACCGTCAGTTGAATCACAAAGGGCGTTCGGCGCACAGGCACGGCCTTCCCGGCCCGAAGGAGCTTACGCGCCTTGGGCGGGGAGCACGGCATGAGCGGTTGCCCGCGCATATTCAACACAAAAACTTTCAATGTGTTCTCCATTGACGGATACCTCACGGGCTCCGTCTGCTCGACCTTGCGGTCGGTGGTGATCCTTCGCCAATGTTGGAAGGGGTTTGTTGTCTGAAGCACTGCTCCTACCTCTCAGAGCTTTTAACCGCAGACCGCAGAGCGCGGGACTAGGATCGACATCCCGCGGTGCCTGTTTGCGTCCCGTCTTGCGACGGAACGGATTCCCAACCAACGGAGTCCGTCCGAA
This sequence comes from Duodenibacillus massiliensis, assembly GCF_928721995.1. NCBI lineage: Bacteria > Pseudomonadati > Pseudomonadota > Betaproteobacteria > Burkholderiales > Sutterellaceae > Duodenibacillus > Duodenibacillus massiliensis. The sequence goes on along the minus strand of NZ_OV788642.1, from coordinate 1,326,804 downwards.
AACGGACTGAGGCTAGTCAACCAAGACTTGTTGCCAAGCCTCTGACTTCAGTCAGGGGTAGTTGACATTCTGCGCTCCCGTAACGCGCGTTTAATGCGCTTTAAAGCTCGGCATCCGGCCTTCGAGAAACGCCGCGCAGGCTTCCTGTGCTTCGGGCGTTTTACTTGTGACTGCGAAAAGGCCGGCTTCTTCGCGGGTGATGTCGGCAAGCCGCGTGCTCCAGGCGCTTTGCAAAAGCTTTTTGGCACCCTGCACGGCCGCGGGCGACATGAGCGCGAGGCGCCGCACGCGGGCGTCGGCCTGGACAAAGACGTCTTCGTCGGCGTAGACGGCGCTCACCAGGCGCATTGCAAGCGCTTCGTTGGCGCTGATCGGTTCGGACAAAAGAATCTTTTCCGCGGCCTTATGGTACCCGGCGTTTAAAAGCGCGAGAAGGCTTGCGCCGTAGCGGGGCGTCAGGCCCAGCGCGGTAAAGGGCAGGGAAAAAAGGCTTGACGCCGAGGCGTAGACGAGGTCACAGTAGTAAAGCATCGTCACGCCCAGACCCACGGCAGGGCCCGCCACGCAGGCCACGACCGGTTTGCGGCAGTTTTTGAGCGCCTCAATAAAGCGTCCCGTGGGCGTGGTGCTGTCGGCGCTTAAGTCCGTAAGCTGCTCCTTTAAGTCGCCCCCGGCGCAGAAAATGCCGGGCTGCGCGTGCAGAAACACGGCGCGCACCGTCTCGTCCGCATCAGCGCGGGTAAACGCCTCCGTGAGACTTTCAAGCATTGTTTTATCAAGCGTGTTGCGCTTTTCGGGGCGCGAAATTTCAAGCTGCAGGACGTTGTCGTGAAAGGTCGTGAGAATGGGCATGATGTTTGGGTCTTAAAAAAGAATCAGAGAATGGAGCCGGCTGCCGTTTTCGGAACCGCAACGCCGACAGTCTGCGCCCAGCGGGCGGCTGCGGCTGCCAGTGTCCGCGTGAGTCCCGAATCCTCCCGGTAGCTGCGGTCCGTGATGCAGACCACTGCGGGATCTTTTCCCGGGGTCTGCGTGATTCTGAGCACGGCGTGCAGTGCCGGGGCCACACGGCTGTCGTCAGCGGCGATCAAAAGGCACTCGCGGTCCCAGTCGATGTCGGCGAGATCGCCGGTGGCGGGGTCGCCCGCCAGAAGCGCCGCCCGGTCTTGGGCACTTAACTGTGCGGTAAAAGCGGCAAGCGCCTGTTGGTCAGAGGGCTTGACGCCGCGCACGATGAGTGCACCGGCCGAAAGCCTCACGGACGTTTCAAGGTACGCAGGATACGGGGCAAAGAGCATGTGCCGGGCATCAGGTTCAGCCGTAACAGGCCGGCCGCATAGGGCCCCCGAGGCATCAAGCACCGTGAGGCCCTTGTCGTCCACGGCCGCGGGGGAGAGCTTGAGTTCGGCAAGCGCCGGAAGCGCTTCCGCAAGGCGCGAGAGCCGCATGAGGGTCTCCGCAAGGCTTTTTTCATCGGCGGGCGGCATGCCACGGCAGCCCCGCAAGAGGGCGGCAACCGGCGAGCGCCGGATGCTTTCGCGGGCCTGCGCCTGCGTCACGGGTGGTATGAGAATCACCTTGTCGCGGATGAGGCTTCCGGCCAAGCCCCCGGCCCCGAGCGTAATCACGGGCCCTAAAACCGGATCGGTGATGTAGTCCACCGCGACCTCACGGGCGTTGGCGGTATCGACCATCCGCTCCACCCATACGCCGCGCAACCGTGCGTAGGGGGCTTTTTCCGCACAGTGCCGTTTCAGTGTTTCAAACGCTTCGGCGACACCGGCTTCGCTTCTTAAATTGAGAATGACGCCGCCCGCGTCCGTTTTGTGGGCAATGCCGTCGGCGCTCAGTTTGACCGCCACCGGAAAGCCGATCGTGTGCGCTGCGGCCGAAGCTTCCTGCGCGGTTGCGGCAAAGGCGCCCTGTGCGCCGCGGATGCCGAAAGCGGCAAGAAGCGCCGCGCACTCGCTTTCGGTTAAAACGAGGCGGTGTGCGCGCCGCGCGTTTTCAAGCGCAGCGGCGGCTTGGGCTGTGTCTGCGGGCGTTTCTGTTTCGGGGCCTTCCGCGGTACGGGATTCACCCGTGCGGGTAACGCTTTGAAGGGCAAGCGCAAGCGCTGAAGCCGCAGCCCGGGCGCTCGTAAAGGCAATGAGGCCGCTTTCGCGGCAGGCATCGCGGAAATTGACGTCGGTGCCGCCTGTGCGGCAGACCAAAAGGGGTTTGCCCGCTTCCCGGGTGACCTCAGCCAACAGGGCCGGTGCCTCAGATTCGCGGGCGGCGGTCATGGGGGAAAGCGATACGATAAGCGCATCGGCCGACGGGTCGGCCAAAATCACCCGCGCGGCATCACGCACAAGGGTTCCTGCGGCTTCGGGCCCGAGGTCCGAGGGGTCGTTCATTAAAACGGGCGACTGCGTGAGCGCCGTAAGCGCCGTATGAGTGCTCCGGGAGAGCTGCGCGGGGATGAGCCCGGCCTGTGTGACGGCGTCGGCGGTGAGGTTTACAACCCCGAGGCCGTTACCCGCGCAGGCCGTGCGGCTTCCCTTGGGAAGAATCCCGAACGCGAGAAGCCCGAGCGCGGCGCAGAAGTCTTCGAGGCTTTCGGCGCACGCTGCTCCCGTGCGCGCAACGGCCGCGGCAAAAACCGCGGGGTCCGCGGACGGCGTGCCGAGCCGTGCCGCAGAAAGGCGGCCTGCGGTGGGGCTTACCCCGGGCGGCAGAATAATGACAGGTTTGACGCGGGCGGCGGCTTTGAGGGCCGACATCAGGCGCCGCGGATGCCGCACCGTGAGAATTTGAAGTGCAATGATTTCGGTTTTGGCGTCGGCCGCGAGAAAATCCACGATTTCGTCCAGTCCCGTTGCGGCCTCCGCCCCCGAACTGATGACGGAAGAAAAGCCGAACCCGGCTTCGGCCGCATAATCAAGCACGGCAGCCGTGAGCGCTGCGGACTGACAGACAAGTCCCACGGGGCCGGCGGCGGCAAGTTTCGGGATGTAACTCACATTAAGCCCGATATCCGGGCGCATGATCCCGACGGAATCCGGGCCGATCAGGTGAATGCCGCGCTCACGGGCGGTCTGAGCGAGCTTATCCTGCCAGAGACGGTCTTCGGTCCAGGTGCCTTCGCCGGGCGTTACAAGCACGTTGGCAATGCCGAGCGCGGCACAGTCTTTGAGCACAGACTCAACGCGCGCAGAGGGCGTGGCGATGACACAGAGCTCCGGCGTATGCGGGAGGTCGCGTAAGCCGGCCCAGCAGGGTGTAAGCCCGATGTACTTGTACTTGGGGTTGACGGGATAGGCTTCGAGCACCCGGCGGCTGTTCATGACGCCCGACCAGACCGCACGTCCGCGGCTTCCCTCCCGGTCGCTCGCGCCCACAACGGCAACACGGGTCGGAATAAAGGCGGAGGCAAGACGATGCGTGACGGACATGAGACTACTGGACAATGCGGAAGGCAAAATACCTGAAACCTCAAGTTTAACGCGCCTGCAGCGGGCTTCCGGTGTCATAATCGCTCTCAAAGGCAATACGAGGTTTATTCCATGAGGCAGAGAGTTTCCTGCGGCGAGGCGCCGAGCGAGTGGTACCGTGCCGACGGCACGACGGTCGCGTGCACCGAAAAGGTGAAGGTGTTAAACGAGAACTGGCAGGAAATCCGCGCGATGCTGCAGGATGCCATGGATGATGCCGTTTTGATGGGCTGCACCGAAAAACAGTTTCGTGAGGAGTACACGCGGCTTGTGGCTTCGATCACCTCGGACTATGCCGAACAGAAAGCCCAAACGCGTCCGGCTGAAGACTTTGCTGTTTTAAAGACGGATCACATCGTACTTACGGTCGCTGACTTGGATGCAAGCATCGCCTTTTACAGCAAAGCGCTCGGCATGAAGGCGGTGACGTTCGGTGCAGGCCGCAAAGCCCTTCTTTTTGCGGGCGGCAAAATCAATCTGCATGAAGCGGCAGGAGAGCCGATTCTGCCGCGCGCAAAAACCCCGCAGGCCGGAAGCAGCGATCTCTGCTTTCTGGTGAACAAAACCCCCGAAGAAACGGTGGCGCACCTGAAAGCCTGCGGCATTAGCGTGGAAGAGGGGCCGGTGCGTCGTACGGGGGCCTACTTTCCGCTTACGTCCGTCTACGTGCGCGATCCCGACGGCAACCTCATTGAGCTTGCGGTTGAAGCCGAGGACGATTGAGTCCAAAAAAACGGCGGAAAGCCCGGAGACTTTCCGCCGTCAGATATCGCTTTTCAGCCGGTTTTACTTTTTCGCGGCCGTTTTCTTTGCGGCCGGTTTTTTGGCTGCGGGCTTTTTCTCCGCTGCCTTTTTGACCGTCGTCTTTTTCTCAGCCGTCTTTTTTACAGGCGCTTTTTTGGCGGCAGCGGGCTTTGCTGCGGTTTTCTTTTCAGCGGTTTTGGCAACCGCCTTCTTTTCGGTCTTTTCCGCGGCCTTCGCGACAGCTTTTTCCACTACAGCCTTGACTTCGGGTTTAATGGCCGGGGCCTTTACCCGGGAAGCCGTCTTTTTGGCGGTTTCTTTTTTAAGCTGCAGGGCGGCGGCCTTGGATTCAGCGCGCTTTTTCACAAGGCTCTTTTCGGGCTTTGTGGGTTTGAGAATGCGCTTGATTTCAGCGGCCTTGCGGGCTGCTTCTTCCTTGGCGGCTTCTTCGGCCGCTGCTTCTTCCTGCGTGCGCATGGAAATGCGCACGATCGGGGGCGCCACCGCGGCGTTTTCTTCCTTCACGCCCCAGAGCTGCAGCAGCTCCGTTTCCGACGGGGTCGAACCGCGATTGCGGCGCGCCACAACGCTCGCGCGCACCAGCTTTTCAATATCGGGCAGCGGCAGACGGTTGAGGTCGGTGAAGTTAATCAGACTGTGTTCGGCGTCAAACCCCTTGATCGTCGCGACAAACGGCTCGATCACGGAATTTTCCGCCACATACAGCGTCAGGGATTTTTCGCGCGATTCAAGCGCAAAGAGCGGACCGCCATTTAATTCATAAAAGACCAGGCCGAAACGCTTGCTCTCACGAACACCGCGGGCGGCGCGGCGGATGAGGCTTGCCACACGGGCCATGGCAACGCGGCGGTCAGGCGGCAGGCTTTGCAGGAATACCCCCAGAACCGTAGCTCCCACCATGATGCCTTCCCTCCCTTTTTCTTTGAGACAAACAGATATTTCCGCCTCTGTGTCGACACAGAAGGCTTTACAAAGGCGGAAAAAACCATGTTATTTTACAGGAAGTGCGCCTTGTTTGCTTAGTTTTTTCTTCTCTGATCGTTGATTGCTATGGGAATTTCGTCTGTTTTTCTTGCGGCGGTCCGGAATTAACGGTAAAAGGTATAGCGGGCACTGAAGCGCACGGCCAAAACGGCCCCGAGGCTGTTGCGGGTGCAGGCCGACACGGGAATGCCGCCTTTGGCTTCGTCGCGCTTAACCCAGCGGTAGTGCGACAGAATGCCCTTTAAATTGCCCGCGGGCCGTACGGCAAAGAGAAGCCCCTTAAGGTCATGCTTGGTTTTGCCTTCCGTCCAGCTTTCCACTTTGGCGGCAAGCCGGCTTTTGTCGGGTGCGGAAAACGTGAAGTCCGCGCCCTGGGCTGCCACTTTGCGGCCCTTTTCGTCTCTGAGGGTCACTTCCGGCGTGATAAAGCGCCACCAGAGGCCCTGAGTGTCGGCGGTGCACTGAAATTTCTGCACGCCCGTGCCGTAAAGAACCAGCGCTTTTTCGGCACTTGTGTCCTTGGGGTCGATGGCCCCGGGGCCCATGAGGGCGTCAAGGGCGGAGCAGCCGGTGAGCGTTAAAGCGCTGAGCACGGACAAAGCGGGCAGAAACAAACGAAAGGTCATGGCAGATAAATCCCGGAAAAACGGGGAAAAAAGCGGGGAGCATCCCGGCAGTACCCGCCATTGTATGAGCGAAGGGCGGCACTTGCGCGCATAGAGCGCGCCTACAGACTGCTTCACTCGGATGATGCGAACAATTTGAAAAGTCGCTATTGTCTGACGCAACAAAGAGCGGGCAGAGCGTATCAGCCCGCGCGGACCTCATTAATACCCTGCGGTTTCACGTGAAGCCGACAGGGGCGGCAGGGGCGTTTCGCTTGCGTGAAAGGCCGCGGCCGTCAACACTTCAGGAGAGAAGCTGTGTATCAGATCCGTATCCATGGCCGCGGTGGCCAGGGCGTGGTGACCGCGGCTGAAATGCTCAGTGTCGCAGCCTTCACCGAAGGCCACTGGGCTCAGGCCTTTCCGAGTTTCGGCTCGGAACGCACCGGCGCGCCGGTGACGGCCTTCTGCCGCATCGACGAAAAAGAAATCCGTCTGAGAGAACCCATTTCCGAGCCCGACGTCGTGCTCGTGCAGGACAAAACGCTTTTGGAAAGCATTGATGTTTTTTCGGGTATTTCGCCCGAGGGCTACGTTCTGATCAACGCTTCGGCCGAACCCGAAGCGATGGGACTTACTGAACTCATCGCCCGGCTTCCCGCGGGGCACGTGAAAACGGTGCCCGCAACGCGCTTTGCCCTGGAAAAAATCGGCCGGCCGCTGCCGGGAGCTGCGATGCTTGCGGGCTTTGCCGCGATGACGGGGGCTCTGAAACTGGAAAACGTCCAGGCCGCCTACAGCGCGCGCTTTGGCGGAAAGATTGCGGAAGCAAACGCTCAGATTGCCGCTGCCGCCTATGAGTGGCTTACGAAGAAGGAGTAACCCCGCGATGCTCAAACAGATTGAAGGCAGTCAGGGCGTGGCCCAGGCCGTGGCGCTGTGCCGCCCGGAAGTGATCTGCGCTTATCCGATTTCCCCGCAGACGCATATTGTTGAAGCGCTCGGCAACCTCACCCGCAAGGGGCAGATTGAAAACTGCGAGTACATCAACGTCGAAAGCGAATTTGCCGCGATGAGTGTGGCGATCGGCGCGAGTGTCGCAGGCGCCAGAGCCTACACGGCCACCGCAAGCCAGGGGCTTCTTTACATGGTGGAAGCCGTCTATAACGCTTCGGGCCTGGGGCTTCCGATTGTGATGACCGTGGCGAACCGCGCAATCGGAGCTCCGATCAACATCTGGAACGATCATTCCGACGCGATGAGCCAGCGCGACAGCGGCTGGATTCAGATTTACGCTGAAAACAACCAGGAAGCCTGCGACGTGCATATCGAGGCCTTCCGGATTGCCGAAGAGCTCTCGCTTCCGGTGATGGTCTGCATGGACGGCTTTGTCCTCACGCACGCCTTTGAGCGCATTGACATCCCGAGTCAGGAAGACGTCGACCGGTTTCTCCCGCCCTATCAGCCGCGGCAGGAACTCGATCCCGACAATCCCGTTTCGATCGGCGCCATGGTGGGGCCGGAGGCCTTTACCGAGGTGCGCTATCTCGCGCACGTCAAGCACCTGCAGGCACTTGACCTCATCCCTCAGGTGCAGCAGGAATTTAAGAGTGTCTTCGGGCGCGATTCCGGGGGCCTCGTGAGTTCCTACCGCATGGAAGACGCCGAACTCGCGGTTGTGGCGATGGGGTCGTGTGTGGGCACCATCAAGGATACGGTGGACGAGCTCAGAGACGCGGGCGTCAAAATCGGCGTTGTGGCTGTGAAGTGCTTCCGGCCCTTCCCGGTGGCCGCGGTGCGCGAAGCGCTTAAGGGAGCGAAGCGCGTTGTTGTCGTGGAACGAACGCTCGCGGTGGGCTCGGGCGGCGTTTTAAGCCGCGACGTGATGGTGGCCTTGGAAGGCCTCTCCGTTGAAGAGTACTGTGTGATTGCGGGCCTCGGGGGACGTGCGATCACGAAAAAGTCGCTTAAAGAGGTCTTCAGGAAGGCGCTCGAGGGGACGCTCCCGCGGTTAAGTTTCATGGATCTAGACATGGAACTCGTAAACCGCCAGCTCGCGCGCGAAAAGGCGGCCCGTAAAACGGGGCCCTTGCCCGAGGCGCTCGTGCGCGACGCCGTCATGATGGAAAAGAGTTCGCCGCAGCGCGGCGGCTTTTAAGGGGAGCCGACAGTCATGCAGGAAACAAAAGTTCGTTTTTATCAGACGGGGACTTTTACGGTCGGTAACCGCCTTTTGGATGAAGCCGCCCGCACCGTACAGTCGTCGATGGAGCGCTTTAATGCGCTTAATTCCGGGCACCGCGCGTGCCAGGGGTGCGGAGAGGCTTTGGGCGCGCGTTATGCGCTTGACGCCGCGATGGAGGCCACCAAGCGCCGGCTTATTGCCTGTAACGCCACGGGGTGCCTCGAGGTTTTCTCCACACCCTATCCGGAATCGGCCTGGCAGATGCCCTGGTTTCATTCGCTTTTCGGAAACACCGCGGCGGTTGCGACCGGTATGGCCGCGGCCGCGCGCGTCAAGGCCCGCAAAAAGGGCGTTGCACCCGACCGGGTGCTCGCAATGGGCGGCGACGGCGGTACGACCGACATCGGTTTCGGGTGTTTGTCGGGGATGTTTGAGCGTAACGACGATGTGCTCTACATCTGCTTTGACAACGAGGCCTATATGAATACCGGGGTGCAGAGGTCCTCCGCCACACCTCCCACCGCACGTACCGCCACCACGATGCCGGTGCCGGGCTACGCCGGCAACACCTTCGGGCAGGGGAAAAACGTGCCGGCAATCGCGATGGCGCACGGCATTCCCTATGTGGCGACCGCCACCGTCGCGGATCTGCACGATCTGGAGCGTAAGGTGCGCCGCGCCATGGAATTTCACGGCGCGCGCTACATCCACATTCTCGTGCCCTGTCCGCTGGGCTGGGGCGCGCACTCCTCGAAGACGATTGAACTCGCGCGTCTGGCGCAGTTAACCGGTCTTTTCCCCGTCTTTGAAGCCGAATACGGGGAAGTGGTGAAGGTAGAAAAAATCCGCCGCAGGATGCCGGTGGAAGCCTACATGAAGCCGCAGAAGCGCTTTGCGCATCTCTTTGCCAAAAACGCCGATCCTGAGGTTTTGCAGCGCATGCAGCACCTCGCGGACCGCAATATTGCGCGCTACGGCTTGATTGGCGACAGTGAAGGCGAAGACGTGCCCGTGCCGGAGCAGGGTGAAGAACGGGCGGCGCGGATTTAAGGCGGGGGAAAGACACAAATGACTCAGAGTAATACCAAACCTTTTGCGATTACGCTTGATGTGGGCTCGTCGCTTGCGAACCGCACCGGCTCCTGGCGCACCTTAAAGCCCGTGTACGTTTCGCGTACGCCCCCGTGTAACGCCAAGTGCCCGGCGGGCGAAAAGTGCCAGGCCTGGCTTTTCCTTGCGGAAAACGGGGACTATGAAGCGGCCTGGAAAAAGATCACGGAAGAAAATCCGCTTCCGGCATGCATGGGGCGCGTGTGTTATCACACGTGTGAGACGGCCTGTAACCGCGGAGGGTTGGACGAAAGCGTCGGGATTAATTCCGTTGAGCGCTTCTTAGGCGACAACGCGATTGAAAAGGGCTGGCACTTTACGGTGCCCGCTCAGCACACGGGTAAGCGCGTTTTGGTGGTGGGCGCGGGCCCTGCCGGGCTTTCGGCGGCCTATCATCTGCGGCGTATGGGGCACGATGTGACGGTTTACGAGGGGGCGGAGTTGCCGGGCGGCATGATGCGCTACGGCATCCCCAAGTACCGTCTGCCGCGGCCTATTCTTGATGCCGAAATCGAGCGCATCCGCGCCACGGGCGTCACAATCGTCTGCTCGCGCGAAGTTACGGACCTTGAAAAAGAGCGCCGTGAAGGAAAGTTTGACGCGGTGTTTCTCGCGGTGGGAGCCCACCTTGCACGGCGCTCTTATGTGCCCGCCGGAGACGCCTCGCACGTGATGGACGCGGTGAGCGTACTCAAAGAAGTCGCTGACGATGAAAAGCCCATGCTCGGGCGCCGCGTTGTGGTCTACGGCGGCGGCAACACCGCCATGGACGTCGCGCGCACCATGCGCCGCATGGGCGCCGAGCCCCTCGTTGTCTACCGCAGAACGCGTGATAAGGCACCGGCGCATGACGCCGAAATTGCCGAAGCCATTGAAGAAGGCGTCACGATGAAGTGGCTTTCCACCGTGAAAGAAGCCTCCGAAGGGGAAATCAAGATCGAAAAGATGGTCTTGGACGTTAACGGGAAACCCCAGCCCACGGGTGAATTTGAAACGATTGCCGCCGACAGTCTGGTTTTGGCGCTCGGACAGCAGACCGATCTCGGACTGCTCACGGGCGTTAAGGGCCTCACCGTCGAAAAAGACGAAGTGATCGTGGATCCGGTGACTTTCATGACCGGAGCCGACGGGGTCTTTGCGGGCGGGGACATGATCCCCGGGGACAAAAACGTCACGGCCGCCATCGGCCACGGCAAAAAGGCCGCGAGGAGCATTAACGCGTGGCTCAAGGGTGAGGTGTATCAGCCCGAAAAAGCCGCGCCTCCGGCGTCTTTCGAGAGGCTTCACACCTGGTACTACGCGGATGCTCCGAAGACCGTGCGTCCGATGTTGGACCTCGTGCGCCGCCAGACGACGTTTGACGAAGTGCAGCGGGGTCTGACCGAAGAAAACGCACTGTTTGAAGCGCGCCGCTGCATGAGTTGCGGCAACTGCTTTGAGTGCGACAACTGCTATGGCGTCTGCCCGGATAACGCCGTCATCAAGCTTGGCGCCGGTATGAAGTTTCGCTTTAACTATGAGTACTGCAAGGGCTGCGGTATCTGCGCGAACGAATGCCCGTGCGGTGCGATTGACATGGTAAGCGAAGACGTCTGACCCCGGGCACGGACGTTTGTGAGACCGCCTGAAGGAGACGTCTTTCAGGCGGTTTTTTCGCATATTGAAAGCTTGACTTTTTCTCAGGGCTCTTTAGCCTGAATTTTGCATGAGCGCTGAAAAAACAGCGCTCTTTTTGATTCTTCGGGCATATGTGTGGGTAGTTAGTCCCCCGATTTTGGGCAACGAGAGCCTGTAGAGACACGGCTGAGATGGACAATGCAGGTTTGATGTTGCGCCTGGGGAAATACGGCTTCAATGGCCTGCGTCATACCCTTGAGGCCGTCTGTGACGGCGATCGGGATGCCCTCTACGCCACGGTTTTTCAATTCCGTAAATACCGACGTCCAGAAAGCCGCGCCTTCGTTTTCATGAACCCACATGCCGAGCACATCGCGTCGGCCGTCACAACGTACGCCGAGAGCCAAATGAACCGCCATCTTCTTGATGACGCCGTCCTTACGGATATTGATGCGCAAAGCGTCAAAGAACACCACCGGGTAGACCGAATCCAACGGACGGCCTTGCCATTGCCGTACGTCGTCATTTACCTTTTCCGTCACGGTGCTGATGAATTCGGCACTCACTTCAACGTGGTACTGACTTCTGATGAACTCAGTGATTTCACGGGTAGACAATCCGCGTCCATATAAATCGATGATGGCGTCATCGAAGTCATTGAAATGCCGTGAGTGCTTGGGTACCAGGCGGGGAACATAAGTCCCCTTGCGATCGCGGGGAATCTGGATTTCTAAATCGCCTTTATTGCAGTGAAGCGTTTTCTTGCTGTACCCATTGCGTTTGTTTTCAACGCGCTCAGCCGACGATTCCTCTTCGTTGAGATTATCGTCTTCCTGTGTCAAATGGTGCTCCAGTTCCCCTTGCAGGGCGGCGTTGATGAAGCGTTGGGCTACGATCTTCATCGCTTCGTTGAAATGAGCCTGCGTTAAGGCCGTTAAGCCGCCGGCTTCCATCAGTTGCTCTGCGGCATCGTTCAGAATGGCCTGCTGCTGGTCGGTAAATTTTACGGTGTCGTTTATTTTGGGTGTACGGTGTGCCACGGTGATTCCTTTCGCGCCCTACGGGAGCGCTATTATCGCCTGAATACAAAAAACCTTACATCCCCAAGCTGTCAACAACAATATCAAGCTGATTATTCGGAAAGCCTACGGGTTTCGTAATGTTGAAAATCTCAAGGCAATGGTGCTTTTATGCTGCTCAAATTTGGTGATCCCTTTGCCAAACCATGCTGTCTCCGGAAAGCCCGCATTCCTCCCGGGGCTCAAGCCCCGGGCTTCCTGCGGGAAATTCTGTGAAGAGGGCCTGGTGCAGAATAAAGAGCTGCAGGAAAATCTTGCCGAACTCAAAGCAAACCAGGCCGTGCCCTTGCCGGGAGAGGAAGAGAAGGCGGAAAAACCGGAGAAAGACGAAAAGCCCGAGAAGGCTGAAAAGGCCGAAGAACCGGCGAAAAAAGACGCCGCGTCTTAATCGGTTTCCCCCGTATCGTCACCGACGTACGGGGGTATTTCTTCGGTGTCTTTCACAGCCGCCGCAGCAATGAGCGAAAGGCCCATAAAAAGCGCACAGGCAAAGTAGGGCATGCCCGCCGTAAAAGCAGCGGGGGCGTTTGCGGGAAACATCAGTAACGGCGTGCCGATTGCGGGCGCCACGGCCCCCGTGAGGGAATTGAGTGAACTCACGGCGCCGATCGTTGTGCCCTGATGTTCCGGCGCGGTTCTGCGGCTGATATCCCCGGTGATCATGGGGCCTGCGGCGCCTGAGACCGCGTACAGGCAGCAAAAAAGCGCCGCCACAAAGCCGTTACCGGTGAGTGCCACCACGGCCAAGGCTGCGGTCCCTGCGGCAAGCGCCGTAAAAACGATTTTGCGGGGTGTGAGCCGGATCACAAGGCGCGGCAGGAGCCACCCCTGCACAAAGGAGATGCTCAACCCAAGAGCAAAGACCGAAAGGCCGATTAATAACGGCGTAAAGCCGTAGCGGTACTCGGTGTAAAGCGCCCACGTGCACTGCAAGACGCCGGTCGCAAGGCTTGAAAGCGTGAGAACGGTGACAAGAAGCCGGTTTTGCGGCATCCGGATTAAGGCCCAGACCGCCGCAAAGGGGTTGTTGCGTTTAAGGGAGAGAGGTGCCGTGTCGCGGGTTTTAAGGGATTCCGGCAGGACAAAGGCGCCGTAAAGGAAGTTGGCAAGGCAAATCACGGCCGCGCACATAAAGGGAAAGCGCACATCAAACTGTCCGAGTACGCCCCCGAGAGCGGGCCCCAGCACAAAGCCGATACCGAAAACCGCACCGATTTTCCCAAAGCCTGAAAAGCGCTGAACGCCCACCGTGACGTCGGCGATATAGGCCTGCGCGACCGTCATATTGGCGGAGAGCATCCCGCCCAAAATGCGGCTTCCTAAAATAAACCAGAGCGACGTGGAAAACGCGGGCACCGCAAACATGAGCCCGAGCCCCAGAATGCCGCCCAAGAGCACAGGGCGCCTTCCGATGCGGTCTGAAAGGGCTCCGAGTAACGGTGCACTTAAAAACTGCATCACGCCGTAACTCAACATAATCGCGCCGTACCACGTCGTCTGCAGATCGCGCGTGACGGCAAGCTCTCCGATTAACCGCGGCAGCACCGGCACAATAAGGCCGATACCGAGGGCATCCAAAAAGATGCACACGAGAATAAAGCCGATACGCGGTGTGACGGGCATGGGTTAACGGGACAATGAAGCGGTCGTAATGCGCCTGATGATAAGAGCTTTCGGGATGAAAAGAAAAGCGGACGGAGTTGCCGCGGCCCTGTGTCCCGAACGGTCCCGGAAAACACGCGGAAAGCGCGTATTTTCTAGGTCAGAGTGCCTATTTTGCGCGTTTTTTGTTGATTTTGTCTGTTGTAGTGACGTATTCTCCCGACATTGAAACAATTTTTAAGCACGCAGGTGATCCTGCCGGCAGTTGTTGCAGGTGCGCTCTTGAAAAGGAGGGCCTGCACTCTGACGGCGGGCGGCGTTGGTTTATGCCGGAGACGGTGCACGGGGTGTCAGATTCTCATTCCGCGGCCGGCTTTTTCCCTGAGACGTGCGGTTTTACCTCTGACGGAAAATAAAAATGAGTGAAGTCAACAGAAAAACCCTGATGCACCGCGCCATGCCGCTAATCTTGGGAGGGTCGCTCGTAAAGCAGATCCTCGTTGCTTTGGTGCTCGGTGCCCTCACAGCCTACTTTGCCCCGCAGGCCGCCGTGAGTCTCGGGTTTCTTGGTACCGTGTTTGTCTCGGCCTTAAAGGCTGTGGCGCCGGTTCTGGTGTTTGTGCTCGTGGTGGCCGCTGTCGCGAACCAGGACGTGCACGATGAAACGCATATGCGTCCGATCGTGGTGATTTACCTGGTCGGCACCTTTGCCGCCGCCGTCACAGCGGTTGTGGCAAGTTTCCTTTTCCCGGTCACAATTGAACTTGTGACCGAAGGCGCGAAGGCCTCTGCGCCGGGCGGCATTCTCGAGGTGCTCCGCAACCTCGTGATGAGTATTGTTGATAACCCCGTGCACGCCCTTTTAAACGGCAACTACATCGGCATTCTTGCCTGGGCCCTCGGTATGGGTATCGCCCTTCGAAAGGCTAGTAACCGCTCGCGCGAGATGGTTAACGACATCTCCGACGGCGTGGAATTCATCGTGCGCGTCGTGATCCGCTTTGCGCCTGTCGGTATTTACGGGTTGGTTTCCAACACCTTTGCCACGGCCGGTTTTGCCGCGCTGGTGGGCTATGTGCAGTTGCTCCTCGTTCTCATCGGCTGCATGCTCTTTGTGGCACTGGTCCTGAACCCCCTCATCGTCTGGTTCTGTACGCGCCGCAATCCCTATCCCCTCACTTGGATGACCCTGCGTGAGTCCGGTGTGACCGCGTTCTTTACGCGTTCTTCGGCCGCGAACATCCCGGTGAACCTGAACCTCTGCCGTAAGCTCGGGTTACCGGAAAGCACGTTCGGTGTGTCGATTCCCCTGGGTGCCACGATCAACATGGCCGGTGCCGCCATCACGATTACGGTTTTGGCGTTGGCTGCCTGCCACAGCCTCAACATTCAGGTGGATGTGTTCACTGCTATTCTTCTCTCGGCGGTCGCGGCGCTCTGCGCCTGCGGTGCGGCGGGTGTGCCGGGCGGGTCGCTTATGCTCATCCCCTTGGCCTGCAGCCTCTTTGGCATTGATAACGGTACCGCCATGCAGGTTGTGGCCGTGGGCTTCATTATCGGTGTGCTGCAGGACTCCGCGGAAACGGGCCTCAACTCTTCTTCGGACGTTCTCTTTACGGCGGCAGCCTGCTTAAGAGCCAAGCGCCTGCAGGAAGAAGCGGCCAAAAAGCCTCTGTAACTTGCTGAAGTGTCTCCCCTGACGGGAGGCCGAACCGGCACGGTTTTTCCGAAAATTTTCGGGTGAACGTGCCGGTTTTCTTTTTCTGTCTTAAGACGGCAACGGGGGCGGCGCAGGTACAATCCCGTCCGTCATCGTTGGGGACCCACGGCCCCTCTTTTCGGAGAGCAAATTGGCGCAGACGGCGCAGGACATTCTGGAATCGGTTTTCGGCCTCACGGCGTTTCGCGGCTTTCAAAAAGACGTCATCGAAACGGTGGCCGCGGGCGGCGACGCGCTCGTACTCATGCCCACCGGGGGCGGCAAAAGCCTCTGCTACCAGATTCCGGCGCTGATGCGCTCCGGGATGGCTGTGGTGGTCTCGCCCTTAATTGCGCTCATGGCCGATCAGGTAAGGGCCCTCTCCGACGCCGGAGTCAAAGCCGCCTACCTCAATTCCACGCTTGCCTGGCCCGAGGTTGCCGACATCAAGCGCCGTGCTGCAGCCGGTGACGTCGACATCCTTTACGTTGCGCCCGAGCGATTGGTGCTCGAAAGCACGCTGCAGTTTTTAAGTACGGTTAGGCTTTCGCTTTTTGCAATCGATGAAGCGCACTGCGTGAGTATGTGGGGGCATGATTTTCGCCCGGAATATGCGCAGCTTTCGGTGTTAAGGGAGCGCTGGCCCGAGGTGCCCCGCATTGCGCTAACCGCCACCGCAGACCTCGCGACCCGGGAAGAAATCTGTGAGCGGCTTTTGGTCAATCCCAAACGCTTTGTCGCAAGCTTTGACCGCCCCAACATCCGCTACCGGATTGTCGAAAAAGATCATGCGCAGCACCAGCTCACGCACTTTATTGAAGATGAGCACCGGGGCGAAAGCGGCATTGTCTACTGTCTGTCGCGCGCCAAAGCTGAGAGCACGGCTGAAAAACTCGTGGCCCGCGGGATTAATGCCCGGGCGTATCACGCCGGAATGGACAGTCAGATGCGCCACGACAATCAGGCGTGGTTTATCAATACGCCCGGTGCCGTGATCTGCGCAACGATTGCTTTCGGTATGGGTATTGACAAACCCGACGTGCGGTTTGTCGCACACATCGATATGCCCAAAAGCATTGAAAACTACTTCCAGGAAACGGGGCGGGCGGGCCGCGACGGCAAACCCGCGCAAGCCTGGATGTGCTACGGGCTCGCTGATGTCGTAAACCAGATGCGCTTAATCGAGATGAGTGACGCGGACGATCTCTACAAACGCCGCTCGTCCATTAAGCTTGACGCGATGTTGGCGCTGGCCGAAACCGTGCACTGCCGCAGAAAGCTGCTTCTCAATTATTTCGGCGAAGAAGCGCCGGAGACCTGCGGCAACTGCGACAACTGCCTCGAGCCCCCTGAGATTATCGATGCAACGGTCGCCGCTCAGAAACTCGTGAGCTGCATCTGGCGTTGCAATAAACTGAGCGGCCACACCTTCGGCGCGCGGCATATCGTGGATGTACTGTTGGGTAATCCCACCGAAAAAGTGTTCGCTGAAGGGCATGACAAGCTTTCCACTTTCGGTATCGGCAAAGACTTGGATCCGGATCAGTGGAGGCGTCTTATCCGCCAACTCATTGTCCTGCGCATTCTTACGGTGGATGCGGAGCGCTACAGTGCCCTTGCGCTTGCAGGCGGCCGGGCCTCCGAGCTTCTCAAAGGAAAAATCCGCGTGACGATGCGCAAAAACGGCCTGACGGCAACGAAAGCCAAGTCAGGCCGGCGCGGGAACAAAGAAGAATGGAACCCGTCCGAAGAGACGCGCCTTCTTTTTGAGGCACTGCGTGCCTGGCGGCTAGAAGAGGCCCGCCGGCTCGAGCAGCCTGCGTACTGCATTTTCTGGGATTCGGCGCTCAAAGCAATTGCGCAGGCTAAGCCCGGGACAATCGAAGAGATGCGCCGTATCGACAGGATCGGAAACGGCCGGATCGAAAAATACGGCGAGGCCCTGCTTGAGGTCATCAAAGCCTTTGAAGCCGACGACACCCGCCTGTGATTTACGCCGCTTTCGTAAGAAGCGCGGCGAGTGCCTCACCGTGCGCTTGAGCGCGCGCTTTGATGCCCTTTAAGTCGTCTTCTGTGGAGACGCCTTCGATAAACATCATGCCGCCCGAAAAGACCGGATCGGTGTTTCGCATCCTGCAGTAGTTGGCCGTGAGAAAAAGCGGCGCGCACATAGCCTTGACGGGAGTGCCGTCAATCACGGGGTTCTCAGAAGAAATGTCTTCGCCTGCGGTAAAGGAAAAGACGGCCAGTTTGTCTTTTAACGCCGTGCCGCTCGTGCCGTAGGCAAAGCCGTGGGTGAGCACGTCGTCAAACCACTGTTTGAGAAGCCCCGGCACCGAGAACCCCAATGGAGCGGGAACTGAAAGACGATGATGTCGTGATCGGTGAGAAGCTTGTGCTCAAGCGCGAGGTCAAAGGCGCCGTTACGGCAGCTGTCCGCAATGTTGTGTACGCTAAACAACCCGCGCTTGAAAGCGCGGGGTTTCCTGACACGGTGCAGGCTTTCCCGTAACAGGCAAGGTTTTTGAGGCCTTGTCTGCCCGGGCGTCCCCTGCACCACAGGAACATTTAAAACGCAACCGCTCTACGGCTACGGGCTTCATCAGCTCGATCCGTCGGTTCCGGCGAAGGACTGCTTCGTCTTGCCGATTCGCTGGTTTGTACCGCACTATCGATCCGGCGTTCCCTGAGACTTGTTTGAGCCTCGCAAGCGCTGATTGCTCAGCCTTCAGATCGTAGCTGTCAGTGGCGGGATCCGCAAAATACAGGTTCATGGCGGCCGCAAGGTCGCGGTCCATGTACCAGCCCGTATCTCCCAACTGATGACTTCTCTCCCAAAGAGCCTTCTTACGGTACGTTCCCGTTTCGGGATCGTGCTGACTCGGGCGCAGTTTCCGGGGACTGACCTCCACCACACAACAGCCGGCGCTTTCAGCCTTACTTGTCATCCGGGTTATCAATCCTGCAATACCGCTTTTGCCCAAACTCTTGCCGTATCCGGCTCTCTGAAATGCTATGTATGAGTTCTTCTCCACAATGACGGTGCCGGCCCTGCCGAACACCTGGTTAATCACTTCGCCGTGTAGGCAACGGCGGGTTTGCGCCTGGCGGCGGTACAGATCCGCAAGTTTTGCCTTTGTTGCCTTATAGGTCTTGGATTCCTTCCAGACAATCTTTTTTCCGGCGGCTTTAACGGTGCCGTCCGCGTTGTAGCACTCCCGATTCGTGTCTCTGCGGGAGCGGTCCATGGCACGTAAAAGACGCGCAATCTCCTTTTCCTGAGAGACAGTGCCCGCGCTCACCAAAATCTTTTGCTGCCACTCGGGGCTGTAAAAAGTCATGGTCCGCGGGCCCGGGTCAACAGCCACCTTGAGATCCTTGGGAGCATAAACGTGCTTGACGGGCGGTACGCCTTCGACAATGAGCTGAACAAAGTAGCGCATACGGCCGCGGATCATCCGCCGGACAAGACGGCAGTATTTGACACGCTTAAAGCCGGACGGATCTGTTGCTGAAAGAAGAGCTTCTTTCTGCCAGGCATCCGGGGCTTCAGCCTTTATCACCAGATCCAGAACCTCGAGCGTCCACGTCTTAGCCTTCCAACGCAACCCTGTTTTGTTTGATTTTCCCTCAACGCTGTGCAAGCCCCGTTTAGCACTCTTAAACCGCGGCTGACCGCCCTGATGAAGCAGCCAGCGCTCAATGCCCTGCCAGACACGTGTGGCAATTTTCTGCGCTTCGTTGATGCCGATGCGCTTTGTAAAGCCGCCCTTGGCACGGTGCTCTTTCACGACATCATGCAGGGCATACTCGGAAAGGCGAGCGGACTTCTGAATTTCCTTAAACCGCTTGTTACGGTCTTTGCCCTTGGGCATCGCGGCCGTGAGCTTTCATGCTTCAGTGCTTTTCATGGCGCGCACGCGTTTCTTTGCTGTTCCAAGAACAGCATTGAAGAGCTGGCGTGCATCGGAGAAGTAGGTCTCCAGTGCACTTTCCTGATCCTCTCCGGTTTTCAGGCCCAGCTCGATGACAAAGGACGGGGTGCGCGATTTCATCGCGGCTGAATATACCTTAAGCGAAAACTATGTGCATGGTTTGGCTGCGTTTGGGCCAAGATTAAAAAAATTTCGAAAGCCCGCATTCCTCCCGGGGCTCAAGCCCCGGGCTTCCTGCGGGAAATTCAGTGATCTCAGGGAGGCGCCGCGTGACTTCTGCGATGATGGCGTTGTTCGCGACAGACTTTGCGGGATTCGGGTGGGCGTTAATGAGCAGAATCTTGGACATTTCTGTTTTTTGGGTTGTGTTTGTAATGGAACGTATTGTGCCTTGTTCCAAGGTTTTGCCGCCGCCTGATCTTGGCAAAAGTGTCTGCGTTTCTGCCGGAATTCAAAATATTACTATGAGTAATATTTTCAAAATGTTCGTTATAGTGATAAACAGAGTTTTCGGAAAGAGGTTATCCGTATGCCGCAGCCCGTTATTGTTCGCCTCCCGAACCAGATGTCCGTGCTTTTGAGGGCGCGGAGAAAGTACCTGAGAATTACTCAAAAAGATGTTGCTTTCAGGTTGGGTATCACGCAGCCTCGGGTTTCCTACCTTGAACATCACCCGCAGGCAATCAGTCTTGAGCAGCTGATGCGCTGGCTTTGGCTGCTCGACATAGATTTGGCGCTTTGGCCGCGCGAGAGGCAAGAACACGTGGAGACGGAGCGGTGAGTGTCAAGTGAGCTTTCGCCGATTTTGTTCCTAAAAAGTAGGTTGTAGTCTGAGCTCGGTGAAGGCTTTGCCCTCTCGGCCACCGCACGAGCATGTACTGGGGTGCGCATCTCAGGACCTGCTACGACCTGCAGATGGCTGACGTGAGAACCCGCGCCTTTGTGTCCTACTTCTTTGACGCGCGTGACAAAGAAGACTACGAGCAGGCTCAGGGCACGGCGTCTGCCACCCGCTTTGACTACGACGGCTTAAACGGCCACCGTATCCAGATCGGTGGCTTTGCCGAATACGCGCTTTCTGACGCCTTCCGCCCCTATGTGGGTCTTACCTTCGAACAGATTCTTTCTGCTGAAGCCAAGGGCAGCGCAACGGACGCTCAGGAAAGCCTTGCTCTCCGGGGCTCCGACATGGAAGGTAGCACCGGTATTGTTTCTCTCGGCTGGACCACAGGTAACGCGGACGGATTCTCCTTTGAAGCCGGTCTTAACGGCTGCTTCGGCGAACGGCGCGGTGTGACCGGTCAGGTGCAGGCGAACCGGAGGTTCTGACCGACAATTTCTCCTTGATCAAACTCTGAAATACACTCGGTTCGGGCACACGGGGCACATAAAACCTGTGTGCCCGAATTGTTTCTGTTGTGTCGCGGCGTTACGCCGGGCGTTGCGGCGGCTGTGATTTCGTAGAATCAGCAAAGAGATACCGCAAGGACACGCGATGGCAGAACCCGCTCAGAAAAACAGCAACAGCAGCAGAGACGCTCAGTGCGCAGCAGGCGGCTTTTGCACGGCGCTTTCAGTGGTTTTTCGTCCGTTGGTGTGGCTCATTAAAGGACTCCTTTCCGTGCTGGCCGCCGTCTCTCACGTGCGGGATTTTCTTGTCTTTGTTGCCCAAGTGAGTTCTCTGCCGGTCCGGATGGCCGTCTACTGCGGGATGAGTGCCGTCATCGTGTTTTTCTTCTGGACGGCGGTGAAGTGGGGCCTGACGGCCGCGGGCATTCTTTAACCACGGATGAAAATCGTCCTTCCATGGAAAAAGAGCTCTGACTTCACAAAAAATCAGAGCTCTTTGACTGCCGGCACAAAGACCGGTACAGGCAGCGGTTACTTGATGATGCCGCAGGCCATGCGGGCGCCGCCACCGCCGAGCTTGGCGGGATGGTCGTGGTAGTTGTCTCCGCCCACATGAATCATGAGAGAGTGGCCCTTCAATTCATTAACGCTCTTGAGTTTCGGGGCAAGAACCGGTGTCACAGCCGTGCCGTCCGCGGCAACAAAGAGACCGGGAAGGTCACCCTTGTGGCCGTTCTTATCCCACGGGAAGGAGTGCACGCCCTTCTTTTCCGGATCCCAGTGGCCGCCCGCCTTCATCCCAAGACCGTCGTCCGTCATGCCGCAGTCCGGATTTTGGTGCACGTGAAAGCCGTGCATGCCGGGGGTGAGGCCTTTCAAATTCGGGTAAAGCGCCACACCGAAGGGGGTGTTTACAGCCACCACGCGGCCCACGGCGGTGTTGCCGTCTTTGCCGAGAAGGTCAATGTTGATCACAACCTTTTCCTTGGCCGTCATCGGGTCGTAGAGCTTGGTCTGATCAGCGTCAGCAAGCGCTGCGGTTGAGGCCGCAAGTGCCGAGCAGAGCGCGAGTGTCTTGAGTGCGTTTTTCATTGTTTTTCCTCATTTGTCTTCGCAGTACCGGAACTTCCGGCGGGGAGGCAGCTGCACTGCTTTTCTTGAAAAAATTAAAACAGAGGAAACTGAAATGAAACTTAAAAAAAGCGGAGACAATGGCGGATATTGGCTGAGCCGATCGGCCGCAAACCCAGTCTCATCAAGCCTTGGATGGGGGTTCGTCCGTGATGCGGGACCCTTAAGGTATCAATGTGTAAGATGCAGAAAAAAGATCAATCTGCGATCCGGATGTATTCGCCGAAAAATCCCGCCGCGGTTAAAAAACCGGGCGGGCAAAAAGAGGAGAAAGTGACGGCGGGGCCCCTTGAGAGCCCCGGGGGTTTCTTACTGGTTAAAGGCCTTCTTCACATCAACCGGAAGCGCGCGGTAACCCATCGTGCTCTTTAACTGAATTTCAACAGAAGGTTCCTTAGCACCCCACTTGAATTCATTGATGATGGGGTTAGGCGCCTCCGTGGCGAAGTTCTTGAAGTTAAGACCGGCGGTCGCGGAGTACACAAAGACCGAGTTCTTGTCCTTTTCGTACTGCGTCACAGAGGTAATCGGGCTGTACCACTCAAAGCCGCGGTCCTTGCCGTATTCCCAGACCTGCTGAATCGTCATCTTCTTCTGATCGATCTTGTAGATGACGGCACGGCTGTACTTCATTTCAGGAAGCGGCGGCTGCTCCATGCCGCGGGCGTCACCGTTGTCAAACACCGAGAGATAGAAGGTGTTCTTGTCCGACATCTCGTCGATACGCCAGCCGGTGTGCTGAGTCCACGTCCAGTCAAAGCCCTGTTCGCATTTGCTGCCTTCGCACTTAATGGGATTACCCTTGGCGTCAACCGGTGTCAGAAGCTTATCCTGATAAGGTTTCTTCCAGCCTTCATGGGATGCCACGATCCACTTCACCTTCTTGTCGCGGCCGATCTTCACAAGCGCTGACTGATGGCGGGAAGAAATAATGATGGAGTCGTCGCTCGGGTCGTAGTCAACGGAATTGACGTGCGCCCAGTTGCGGCCCGCACCCACACCCGCGATATCGCCGAAGTTGTTGTTCTTATCCATCGCAACGAGTTCTTCCGCGGAAAGCGTCTTACCTTCCTTCGTGGCGTCAATATTTAAGCATACGGCACCCTGGTCCATCGCCTTAATGATGTTGTCGCGGTAGGGATCGAGAATCTCAAAGAGACGGAATTCATCGACGGCGTTACCGTCCTTGTCGACTTCCAGAATCACGTCGCGCACGGTGTGCACGCGCTTACCGTCGGGGCGCCGGTAGTCAGCTGAGGAAACACGCAGGAAGTAGTGGCCGTTTTGTGCGGGATCCATGGCGTGCGAGAAGTCCGCGTAACCCGCAGGAAGCCTGCGGTTAAAGACTTCGCGGCCGAGAAGGTCGTACTTGGCGTAGCGCTGGCCGTAGCCGAAGGTAAGCATCCCGTCCGCGGTCTGATGAAAGCCCATCATGATGCCCGCCTTGTAGATATTTTCCGGGTCGTAAATGGGATCGACGTACATGTACCAGCGGACTTCGCCCTTGGTG
This sequence comes from Duodenibacillus massiliensis, assembly GCF_928721995.1. Taxonomy (NCBI): domain Bacteria; kingdom Pseudomonadati; phylum Pseudomonadota; class Betaproteobacteria; order Burkholderiales; family Sutterellaceae; genus Duodenibacillus; species Duodenibacillus massiliensis. The sequence goes on along the minus strand of NZ_OV788642.1, from coordinate 1,303,756 downwards.
TCAATGATGGCGTTTTGCGGATAGTAGTTCCATTCGAGAGCGCCGCCCATCGGGTTATTCCAGACGACACGGGCGAGTTTCCCGCCCGTGGAAAGGAAGTTATTGATGAAGTAGAGGCGGTCGGAGAATTCCGGCGCGACCTTCTTTACTTCGGTCTCAAACATATTCTTGTGTTGCGCCTGAGAGCCGTTGATTTCGGTGTAGACCGCGGGAGCGTAGGTGCGGTAGACCTCTTTTTCAACGCGCTTCGTTTTCTTGCCGTCAACAATGGTGTAGGAGACTTCGATGGTGTTCACGTAGTCCGGATACAGACCGAAAACGGGAATGCCGGCGTGGGTGCGAAGCGCCGTGTCGCTTACGTGATACTTGATTTCCTGACCGCCCTTTTTGGGAACGATGCGCACCGTGGCGTCCTTTAAAACATAGCCGCCGTTTTTAATGACGGCTGTCAAGGGCGCAATTTTGTAGGGGTTGCCGATCAGTTCGCCGATCTGGCCCTGGGTGACATAGTGCACCGTGGGGCCGCTCGAACCCCCGCCCGCGAGCGTAACGGCGGGTGCGAGAAAGGCAGCTGAAACAAGCGCTGCAGCGGCTTTAACGGAAAAGGACATACGGGACATGGGTTGTCTCCTCATGAGTCTTTCTTTGGTGATGTGCGTGGGCTTAATGCCTGGGTGTTAGGTTAGATATCGCCCTGATACTCTGCTATTGTGAATTTCCGCGTCCGAACAATCAGAATCGGAATTGGCCCGTTTCTTCCATGAAAAAAGAGAATCTTGACCGCGAGGCGCTTTTGCTCCTGAAAGCCCTTGTTGAAACCCAAAACCTCGTGCGCGCGGCGCAGTCGCTTGACATGCCCGCAGCAACCGCTTCAAGAACGCTCGCAAGACTCAGAGATCTTTTCGGCGACACGCTCTTTACCCGCTGTGCCGGGGGCCTTACGCCCACCGCGCGGGCCCTGGAACTCGCGGCAAAAGCACAGGCTGTGCTCTCTGACATGGAAAAGCTTCTGGAACCCGCCGTTTTTGATCCGGCAAGCCTCAAGCGGAGTTTCCGGATTGCCTGTGTGGATCACGGGGTTTTCTTTGTGGCGCCCGCCGCGGCACAGACGGCGCGGCTGGCGCCGGGCGTGGAACTTGAGATTGTGGAATTTGCCAATAACTGGGCTTCCGACCTTCAAAACGGAGAGCTTGATTTTGCGATTTCCCCGGTGGATGAGATCCCCGCGGACTGCATGAGTCTCACGCTCGAGCACTGCCGTTCGGTTCTTTTGATGAGGAAAGATCATCCCCTGGCGTTGGTCTGCCGCGCAGCGGGCAAAGGCCCGAGCCTTGAAGACATTCTGAAGTTTCGTTTTGTGGAGCTTGTCTTTCGGCCGACGTGGCTCTACCGGCGCATGATGACCATGGGGCCTGAAGCCTGGCGTGAGCGCTCGGTTGCCGTCAGGACTCCGTACTTTTTCAGTGCCGTTGAGATGGTGAAGCATTCGGACCTTCTTTTGAAGGCTTCCGAAATGCTTGCTGACACCGTTTTGCCCGGAGGGTCCCTGGCCGCGGTGCCGGTTCCTGACGTCCTGCACGCCGACTTTGAACCCAAACTCATCTGGAACCGGCGTACGCACACGGACCCGGCAGCGCAGTGGCTGAGGTCCCTCATTGCCGGATCCGTCAGCCACAAAACGTCATAAGCCATGCACGCGATCGATATCACAGTCCGGGAAGTCACTGAACGCAAGGACAAACTCATTGCTGAACTCACCGCCCTTTGGGAGGCTTCCGTAAGAGCCACTCATACCTTCCTGACGCCCGAAGGCATCGCCGAAATCAGGGGCTTTGTGCCGCAGGCTTTCCGGGCCGTGGCGCATTTGGTTGTCGCAGAACGCTGGGGCCGCGTGCTCGGGTGGCGCCGTCCTTATTCTGACGGAACCCCATCATGATGCCGGCACGGTAGATGTCGTTGTTGTAGATCGAAGAAGGCTCCATGTACCAGCGGATTTCGCCCTTGGTGTCATAGATCGCGTTTAAGGGATAGCGGTTCCATTCCAGAGCCCCGCCCATGGGGTTGTTCCACACCGCGCGGGTGGAATCCGGTGTTGCCGCGATCATGTTGTTCACAAGGTAGAGGCGGTCGGAAAAGGCCGGATCCATTTTTTTGACTTCGGCCTTGGGGAAAGCCGAGTCAACGCCCGCGTAGCCCGCCGTGCGGAGGTTTGCGGGGCCCGCGTAGATGCGGTACTTCTCGTTGGTGACCTTTTCGCTCTTGCCGTTCGCGAACTTCGTGTAGGAGACTTCAACGGTGTTGCGGTAGTCGGGATAAAGACCGAAAACCGGAATGCCGCCGTGGGTGCGCACCTGGGTGTCGCTCACCTTGTACTTGATTTCCTGGCCGCCCTGCTTTGGGACGATGTGCACAGTGACGTCGGTTAAGGTGTAGCCGCCGTTACGGATCACGGCTGTTAAGGGCGCAATGCCGTAAGGATTCATGTTCACCGCGCCGATTTTGCCGGTGGTGGGATAGGTGACGTGGGGGCTTGAGGCGCCGCCGATAGCAAAGGCACCGGAACTCACGGTTAAGGCCGCAACGGCACAGGCCGCGCTCAGAAATGTCTTTTTGACCTGCATGGAGATTGTATCCTTTGGTTGGAAGTGAAGTGCTTTAAAGCCGCCAGACCGGGGAAAGGGAAATCGGTCGGATCAGCGCGCCTTAAATGTTGAAAACGAGTCTAAAAGTGAGTGCCCGGCGTTACTATCGAGAGATACGGCATCACTCTTGCAAAAAATGACGAACCAACTTTTAGAAAATGAAAAGCTCGGGGCCTTAACGCTTGAAGACCTCGTCTTTTTCGTGACGCTCGGCGAGGAGCTCTCGCTCTCGGAAACCGCCAAACGCTGCTCGCTGAGCCTTTCAGGCGCCTCGCGCACGATGAAAAAACTCCGGGAGGTTTTTGACGACAAACTCTTTCTGCGCTCGATGCCGGATTCGATCGCCACAGAGCGCGCTCTGGAGCTCTATCCCTTGGTGAGCGACATCGTGGAAAGGGCCGGGGCGCTTACGCACTCCGCCGTGTTTGATCCCGTGAAACTTACGAAGACCTTCCGGATCGGAGCGGTGGATAACGCGCTTTTTGCGGTGATGCCGGAAGTGGTGAAGGCGTTTTTCAAGGAGGCCCCGCACGCAAGGCTTGAGGTCGCGCAGGTGGGCTCCAACCTTCTGGCTGAACTTGAAAACGGGCATCTCGATTGTGCTGTGTTCCCTTCAACGCTCACGCTGCCGCACGGCTACGGGTCTTTGCGGCTTTATCCCGTGAAGTACGCGCTCTGTGTGAGAGAAGGCCATCCGCTTCAAGCGCTTTATGAAGAAAAAGGGAAGGTGACGACAGACGACATCGCAAAGTACCGCAAAGTGAGAATCTCCAACGAGTCCGCTTCACAGACCTCGTTTTATTCGTTGGACGAGCGCATCTACCTCGGGGAAGCCGTGCAGGACTGCGCGGTGGTGGTGCCGTACTTTCTGTCGGTGTCGACGATTCTGCAGGAAACAGATTTCACCGCAACGCTTCCGATGCAGACAGCGCTCAGAATGCAGCAGACGATTAAAAGCCCCTCGAAGGTTATTACGCATTCCGGTGTGACCGTTGTGCTCGTAAAAAACCGCCCATACAACAATTGGTTGCTGAGCGGCTATCGGAACGAGACAACGGGTGACACCGTGCCGGCCTTTGACGTCCACGGAGCTACTGACTCTCGCCCTACACCTGGCCGAACGAGAGGAGGAGCCGTTGCTGATTCCTATGAGACAATTTTAGGGGCCACGGTTCTCACCGTCAAACGTTCCGAAGACGGTTCTATCCAAGGTGTTTTCGATCCGGCAAGCGGTAAGTCTTACCTTATTGTGGTGATTCCGGCCGAAGTTCCTTTGGACAACACCAAGGGGAGGGAGTTCTTTTACACGCAGTTGATCTGGCACGAGCGCGTCGCGCGCGATCCGGCCATGCAGTGGTTCAGAGGGCTTTTTGCGGCCTACGCCACAGCTCAGCAGGAGTGACGGGCTAACGCCGGACAAAATGTTCCTGCCGGGGTGGGTCAGGTTTTATGTCGTTTTTGGGATCAGCTTCTGTGTCGCTTGACAGGTTGAGACGAAAAAAACACAGGCAGGAAAGGCAAAAACAGGGGATCGGACGGTACGGCTGAGGTTTTAAAGCAGAAAAACGTGCGGCGCCGGTCCGGACTGGGCCCGGCGGCCCGAAAAAATTATTTGCTTGTTGTCTTCCGGCTGCCCCGACTCAAAAAAGAGTCCGCCGTCTTTCGTCTTTTTGTCATGGATCCGTCAGAGCCCTGCCATTGGGCTGACACAGCAGCATCGCACAATGCAGCACACACAGGCAGAAGATCCCAATACAACCGGTGTGCCGCCGAAAGGACAACGCCTCTGCCCGCTGCCGCGGTGTTTCGGCACGGCGTATCCGGTTTAAGCATCAAACCCAAAAAATGAAACGTCGTCTTTTTATCCAGTCTGCGCTCGGCGCCTTCTTTATTCCCGCGGCCGGTGAACTTTTTGCCAAAACGCCGGTAATTGCCGATATTGAATTACCGAAGCCTGAAAACGTGATCTCCAAGTTCGGTTTTGTGACCGATGTGCACTACGTGGTGGCCCCGACGCGCCTCATTCCCAAAGAAGACTCGGTGCGCGTCTACCGGGATTCGCTTGCAAAACTCCGTCAGGCCATCGATCTCTTTATCGGCCAGAACCTCGACTTTGCGATTGAACTCGGTGACTTTAAGGACTGTAATGACACGGCACCCGTGAAGGCACGATTGCCTACCTTCAGACCGTGGAAGCGGAATTCCGGCGCTTTAACGGGCCACGCTACCACGTGGCCGGTAACCACGACTTCGACAAGATTACCTACGGCGACTTTGTTTCAAACATCACAAACCACGGTGACGCCAACGGCCGGATGTACTACAGCTTTGTGTCGGGCGGCGTGAAGTACATTGTGCTTGATGCCTGCTACAACAACGCCGAGGGTGAACACTACGCGCTCGGCAAATTTGACTGGACAAAGGCCGTGGTGCCCGACACCGAAGTTGCGTGGCTTAAAAAGGAGTTGGCTTTCGGCAAGGAACCCGTGATTGTCTTTACGCACCAGCTGCTCAACTACTGGGACGTCAATCCCGTGCCGCAGAACTTCATCATTTATAACAGCCGCGAGATTGTAGAGATGCTTGAAAAAAGCGGGCGCGTTCTGGCGGTTCTCTCGGGCCACTACCACAAGGGTTACTACAGCCGCAGAAACGGCATTCACTACGTGGTGAACCAAGGCATGGTGGAGCGGCCGCTCCCGCACAATGTGCTCGGCATCGTGAGCGTGGACCGCGATCACAATGTGTACGTTCAGGGTATTTACGACGAGAGAAGTCACGTCTGCAAAAAGGCCTGAGCGGGCTGAGTGCGGCTGATGTGCTGCGCACACGGGCACTTACGCTTTAGCGCGTGATTATCAAAAAAGAGGCGGCTTCGGCCGCTTTTTTCATTTTTTGAATAATCGTGTTTCGGTTTGCGGATGTTGCTCGCTGTAATCGTCAATTTCGCAAAACGGGTCCTGCACCTAAACTGCCCGTACATAAAAGCACACAGCGTAAGCCTGTGTGCGGTAACCGACATACTTCAAAGGATAAGCACATCATGCAGCGCAGAACTCTCGTGGCCGCCGCGGCCGCTTTCGGACTGACTTCCACAGCACTTTCGGCCTTCGCCGCCGAAAAGGGCACCCAGTATGTGGTGCTCGATAAACCGCTCCCGAACGCCGAAGGCACGCTCATTAAGGTCTTCTCCTACGACTGCCCGTTCTGCTACAAGTACGACGTGGGCGTTGATCCGCGGGTGCTGCCGCGCATCGAAAAAGAGGTGGGCTTGAAATTTAAGCCGATGCACCTCGAAACCAAGGGAACCTACGGCCGCTGTGCGAGCGTGTTTCTTGCGATGTGCATGCTCCGGGACGAAAAAGCCGGTGTTTCCATTGAAGACAAGAATTCGCTCTTTAAGAAAGCCAAGGACGCGATCTACAATGCCTACCACCGTAAGCAGGAGCGGTGGACGGCCGGCGAATCGGCGTTTTTGAAGACCATGACCGACGCCACGGGCCTCACCGCCGCCGACTACGAAGCCGCGAAAAAGGATGCTGCCGTGACGGCCTTGGCCGACAGCTGGAAGGTCACCTATGACGTCGCGAAGATCCAGGGCATTCCCGCTTACGTTGTCAACGGCAAGTACCTGATTATGACCAAGAGCATCCGTAACTTTGACGGCATGGTCTCGCTTGTGAAAGAACTCGCGGCCATGAAGTAAGCCGGTGACGTCAGGGAGAACAACTATGCAATGGACAGGGCGCTTTAAGGCCGATCCCGTCGGAGAAATTGCCCGCTGGTCAGACATGCGCTGGCCGTGGTTACTCATTATCTTTTTAAGCTGCGCCCTCGTTGTGATTGCGCACAACGTGTTTCAGGTGTGGCTCTATATGAAACCCTGCGAGCAGTGCGTTTACATCCGCTTCGGGTTCCTGGTGGTTGCTTTGGGTGCTCTGATTACCGTCATTAATCCCAAAAACCTCATCCTGAAGCTCGTCGGGCTCGTGGTGAGTGTTTACGGGGCGGTCTACGGCCTCATGTGCTCCTTTAAGCTCTCGGCCATTCATCACGCGATTCACGGTGACGATATGGAGGCGGTCTTCGGGATGCAGGGGTGTTCTCTGGAACCGAAGTATCCCTTCGGGCTTCCGTTGGAAAAGTGGGCGCCGGACTGGTTTTTGCCCACCGGTGACTGCGGCTACGACACGGCGGTGGTGCCTGACGGTACGGTGCTTTCTTCCGCGCAGCAGTTTTTGATCAACATGTATAACAGCGCCGACAGCTGGTATCTGATTCCGGCCTGGAAGTTCATGAGCATGGCGCAGTGCTGCATCCTCGCTTTCGGTGTGGCGCTCGTGATGGTCGTGGTTTTAACGGGTTCTTCGTTCTGGAAACGCTTTAAGGCCTGAAGACCGCATTACGGACGTAAAGCTTCTCAGCGCCGCTTTCCTTTGCCGGGAGCGGCGTTTTTGTCGCCGGCTGATGCGTAATCTGTCAAATCTAACGTTAGAAACGTTAGATTAGGCCGTTTTTTGTCAGATTAGGCGTTAGAAAAACCAGCCGTGACCGGTTTGTGAAATGGGTCGGATCATTGTGAAAGAGATCGGGCAGCGTGGTAAAGACGCAGTCTCGCGGTAATGCCTCAAAAGTGCTCAGGCGCCGCCGTTACATTTGGCTGTATCCTTTCCGGACTTGTGTCGTAAGGAACTTTTCATGACCAACAAAACGCCGGGTGACAAAACGCTGCTCACGCACGCAGGGCGCCCTTTTAATCCGGCTTTTCCGTACGTCAATCCCCCGGTGGTGAGAGCTTCCACCGTGCTTTTTGAGTCCGTGCACCGCATGCACGAGTGCGAAGCGCACCGCAATGCCGGCATCAAGGACTCCCCCACTTACGGGATCTGGGGCACACCCACGCATGAAGCGTTTTATGAGGCCTTAAAAGCCCTTGAGGGCCCTGAAGCCGTCGGCGCCTGGGCGTTTTCAACGGGGCTTGCGGCCTGCACAGTGCCTCTGATGGCTTTTGTGAGCGCCGGAGACCATGCGCTCTTTGCCGACACGGTCTACGGCCCCACGCGCGACTTTGCCGAAAACGTGCTCACGCGCTTTGGGGTGGAGGTGGAGTTTTACGAACCCAGAATCGGCGCCGGGATTGAAAAGCTCATCCGCGCAAACACCAAACTCGTGATGATGGAAACGGTGGGTACGCACAGTTTTGAGCTGCAGGACGTGCCCGCGATTGCCGCCGTGTGCCGTAAGCACAACGTCATATCCGTCATTGACAACACGTGGGCAACGCCTCTGTACTTTAAGCCCCTGGATCACGGCGTTGACATGGTTATCCACGCAGCAACGAAGTACATTGCGGGGGCTTCTGACCTGATGATGGGCGTGGTGATCTGCAACAAAAAAGCCTGGAAGCCCGTCTTTCAGCTTGTGGCCGACACCGGTCAGGCAACGCCTTCGGACGACGTTTATCTCGCGTACCGGGGACTGCACAGCATGGCCGCGCGCATGAAGGCCGCGGAAGATGGCGCCGCTCAGGTTATCGCCTGGTTTAAGGCGCAGCCTGAAGTCGAAGCCATTCTCTGGCCCGCAGACTCCGATAACCCCGACTATGCGCTCTGGAAGCGGGACTATAAGGGAGCGTCACCCCTGTTCGGTGTGCGCCTTAAGCCCGAGTGGGCGGGGAAACTGGAACCCATGGTGGACGCCTTAAAACTCATCGGCCGCGGGTACTCCTGGGGCGGCTACGAGAGTCTTCTCGTGATGAGTTACGGAAAGCGCACGACCGGGAAGGTTCCCTTTGACCGGATGATCCGCATGGCGGTGGGCCTGGAAGATCCGGCGGATCTCATTGCAGATCTCGAGCAGGCGTTTGCAGCGTTAAGGAACCACTGATTTCCAACGGCCGCAGAACACGTAAGCCGCTGTGTCGGGTGACTGACAGAGCGGCTTTTGCTCTTCTCAGAGGATTTTCGCGGGAGCGGGTTTGCGCCGACTATTACCAACTTATCCGCGGTTATCCGAGAAATCCATAAAAACCCCGGCAAACCCGCTGAATTCCGTGCTGATTTCCATTGAGCTGTCGGTCAGTCAGGCGAACTTTGCGGTTTTTCTTTGCTTCCGCTATATTGTTCGCATGCGAACAAATAAACATACACCGTCACCGGCCCAAGAGCTGCCGCGAAAGATCGCCCGTCTGCATGCTTTGACGCGCGCCCGTATCGAAGCGCTTTTGGCCCAACACGGCATCACCGATATTGAGCCCTGCCACGGGGATATTTTTACGGTGCTTTTTGCCGAGAAGAGCCTGCCGCTTACGGAACTCGCGGCAAAAACGCACCGCTGCAAGTCAACGGTTTCGGTGATGGTGGGGCGCCTGGTGAAAGCAGGGTGGCTTCAAAAAACAGCTGATCCCGAGGATGCGAGGCGCATAACGGTCGCTTTAACCGAGAAGGGCCGAAAGATTGAGGGCATTTTTGAAGCGGTGTCTGAGGCGCTTATCAAAGACCTTTCCGCCGGTTTTACCGAAGAAGAGCTTCGGGTCTTCGAGGGGCTCATGGACCGGATGTCGGGTAACTTTTCCTGAAAACCAATTTTTTTCTTTAACTACATTGTCTGCGGTCATTTTGTTCGCAGACGAACAATTTAGGAGACCATCAAAGTGACAAACAACAACTTTGCACTGCTGCACACGGGTGATGCAGCCCGTCAGGAACTGCATGACGCGCTGGGACTTACGGGCTGCGAGGTGTCGGTGAATACGCTGCCCGCGGGCGCCGGCATTCCTTTTGTGCACGCGCACACCAAAAACGAAGAGGTTTACGGCGTGTTGACCGGAAGCGGTGAACTCTGGCTTGACGGGGAGACGCATCCCGTCATGAAGGGCGATTGGTTTCGGATTTCGCCTGCCGGTAAACGCGCTTTAAAAGCGGGAGCGGAAGGCATGAGCTACATCTGCATTCAGGCTAAGGCCGGAAGTCTTGAGGGCTTTACTGCTACGGACGGCGTGCTTTGCGAGGAAAAGGCTCTCTGGATGAAGTAAGGCCGGGTGAGGTTAAGAGCGGGGAGCCTGGATGCTCCCCGTTTTTGTCAGACCTCAACCGTGGTAAACGCAAAGCGCGTCACATCAAAAAGTCCCATATCGGTGAGCCTGACGGCCGGAATGACGGGTAAGGCGGTAAAAGCCATCGTCATCACCGGGTCAATGCCTTCGGCAAAGTCAAAAAGAGAACGCAGTTTCGCGTAAAACGCCGCTTGTTTTTCAATAAAGACTTCGGCTGTCTCCGTTGTCATGAGACCGGCAACGGGAAGCGCAAGCAGCGCTTCAACGTGCCCCTTTTTCACCAAAACCATGCCGCCTCCGGTACAGCGAAGTGCTTCAGCCGCCGTGAGCATATCCGCATCGCTGCCGCCCGCGATGATGAGGTTGTGGCTGTCGTGGGCGACGGTGACCGCAACGGCGCCGTCCATGCGTGCATCTTCCCGGATGTAACCCGAAAGGATTGCAAGACCGCGGTTTCCTGTGGCGTGATGCCGTTCAATGACGGCAAGCTTCACCAGGCCCGGATTGCGGGCGGCGTCAAAAAGGCCGTCTGAGGTCACCACGGGTCGGATGTCTTCTTCGGTGAGAAGATCGTTTGGCACAAGCCGGATCACACGCGCCTGCCTGCCGGTGAGCGGGAGTGCAAAGGTCTTTTCTGAGAGCGGCCCGGTATTGACGCGCGAGAGCACGGTGTTGGGAATTGTTTTGACGGGGGCTTTCCAAATGATCTGGCCCTCTTGTGCGGCAAGGCGGCCTTTTAAAAACACGTCCGTTACGTTGAAGTCCGTGAGGTTGTCGACCACCGCAAGATCAGCGCGCCAGCCCGGTGCCACGGCTCCGACTTCTTTCAGACCGTAGTGCCGTGCGGCGTTAATCGTTGCCATACGTACGGCTTCCATGGCGGGAAGTCCTTCCTCAACCGCGATTCTGAGGTGCTTTTGCATGTGCCCGCGTGCCTTGACGTCGCAGGCGTGCGCGTCGTCGTTACAGAAAAGGCAGGATGCGGCGTTCTCCGGCGTGACGGCTTTCAGTAGCGTTCTGAGCGTGCGTGCTGAAGACCCTTCGCGCAAGTTAACGGCCATGCCGCAGGCAATGCGCTCTCTTACCTCCTCAGGCGTGGAGCACTCGTGATCGCTTGTGATGCCGGCCGCGGCAAAGCGTTGCAGATTAATGCCTTTGACGCCCGGCGCGTGACCGTCCACAGGCCGCCCCAAAGACCGGGCAAGCGCAATCTTTTTGAGTAGTTTTTCGTCGCCTGCCAACACCCCGGGAACGTTCATGACTTCGGCCAAGCCCAGTACCGCGGGATCGTTAAAAAAGGGGGCAAGATCGTCGGCTTCAAGCACGGCGCCTGCGTGCTCAAAGGGCGTTGCAGGTACGCAGGAAGGCAGCATGAAGCGGATGTCAAGCGGGCAGCCTTCGGCGTTTTCGATCATGAAACGGATGCCCTCGGTTCCCAGTACATTGGCAATCTCATGGGGATCGGCAACGACGGTCCCCGTGCCTTCCGGGACAACGAGATCGCTGAAATGCGCCGGCGTGAGCATCGAGCTTTCGATATGCACGTGCGAGTCAATAAACGCAGGAAGAATGGTTTTTCCGGTGAGATCGACGATTTCTCTGGCTTTGACGCTGCCCGTGGGAACAAGACCCGTGATGCGGTCACCAGTTATGAGCACGTCGACTCCCGTAAGCCACACGCCGTTAAAAACATCGGCCGCGACGGCCCCGGTGAGACAAAGATCCGGCAAGCCGGCGGCAAGGCGCGCTTGGAGGTTGCGGACGGCGGGGGTGAGGGTGTCGGGCATGGCGGAGTCCTTGGGGAGGCCGGGGCGGACGCCGGCGGATGGTTTTTTTGCTGGTGTGGTAGAGGTTGTCGCCTTAAAAACAGGCGGCTGCCGATGCTGATGAGAGTATATGCAGTCTGAGCCTCAACTGACGCAGGCCTGACCGATAAAAAGCGCAAACCGTGAAGCAGTTCCCGAAAGCGCCCGGGGAAGTAAATGGGGGATTGACAGGCACGGCGTTAAACCCGTGCCTGTCCGGATCGGTTAAATGCCGTTGATGCGGTTGATGAAGCGCGCAAAGACGCCCCAGCCGATGGGAAGCGATACTTCGTCCTGAATGCAGAAGTCAGAACGGTGATGCCCGTGATGGTTGCAGCCGTAGTAGCAGAACGCGGCTTTGCCGCCGTGCTCCTGCACGCGGCGGATGAGCATCGTGCAGTCTTCGCTGCCGATCTTGGCGTTCATGTCGACAACGGACTTCACGCCCGGAACTTCCGCAGCGCAGGCTTTCAGAAGTTCCACCGCTTCCTCGTCGCCCTTATACGTCACGGCTTCGCCCATCCGGGTGAGTTGGGCTCTGACGCCGTAGACCTGGGCAAGCCCGGCGACTGTCTGCTCAACGTTTTTGGCCATGTAGTCGTTGATTTCTGTTGTTTCACCGCGCACTTCAAGCTGCATGTAGGCGTGATCGGCCACAATGTTGCGGCCCGTGCCGGAGATGAGCTTTCCGATCTGAACGCGCGTGATGCCCTGGCTGTGACCGGGGAGACTGCCGAGCGACATGCAAAGGGCCGCGGCGCACATGAGAGCGCTTTTACCTTTTTCCGGAGAGCCGGCCGCAGCCGCCGTACCGAAGAGTTCCAGATCAAACTTGGTGGTGGCAAGGTACCCGAAGTGCGATACGCCGACTTCACCCAAGGGAGCGGAGCACCCGATATGGCCGCCCGCAAACCAGTCGACATCATCGACGATGCCCTTGGCTGCCATCGCTGCGGCCCCTCTTACGCCTTCTTCCGCAGGCTGAAAGAGAATCTTCACGGTTCCTTTGAGCTGATCGCGGTTTTCGGAAATCCAGCGCGCAAGCGCCAGGCCGACAGCCGTGTGGCTGTCGTGGCCGCAGGCGTGCGAAAAACCCTTGTATTCGGAGCGGTAGTGTCCCTGGTTGGCTTCGTGTTCGGGAGCTTCGGTCTCTTCAATGGGCAGCGAATCGATGTCAAAGCGCAGCGCCGTAACCGGCCCCGGACGTCCCGTCTCACAAACGGCCATTGCGCCCGTGTAGCCTTTAAGTGACGCGATGAAGTCTTCCGGTACGCCGTGCGAGGCGGCCCGCTTTTGGGCGGCTTCAACAAGAGCCGGATTGCGGCCCATGACGGCAGCTGCTTATGACTGCCGTTATGTTTATCTAATCATATATCTAATTGTTATCTCATCACATGATATTTAAATACTTGTATTAAACAGTTTTGTATGTTGATATAATGCAATAAATATATTGTGATTATCTAATCATAATGTTGTGATTAGATCGTGATTATATTGTTGGTCTGACGGAAGCTCCGGAAGTTGCTCCTTTGGATTTGAAGCTTGGTACTGATATGCGTCGGGAAGATCTGAATACTGAATTTAGGCGGCATTATGTCGATGACATCAAGGCAACGGTTATCGCGTTTGCCAACACGCAAGGAGGATATCTGTATGTCGGTATCGAGGATGACGGGACTGCCTGCGGAGTCTCGGATCCTGACGGTGCCGTTCTTCAGATTCAGAATGCACTGCGGGATTCGATCACGCCGGACGTGATGGCGTGCGTCAATTGCCGCGGTGAAGAAATTGACGGCAAAGATGTTGTTGTCGTTGAGGTCAAACAAGGAAGTCAGAGACCTTACTTTCTCAGGGGCAAGGGACTGCGTCCGGAAGGTGTCTTTGTCAGGCAGGGACCGTCAACTGTTCCGGCAGGCGTCAATGCGATCAGGGAAATGCTGATGGAAACCGCAGGAAGAGTTTTTGAGAAAGAGGTTTCCTTTGAGCAGGAGCTCTCCTTTGATTACACATCGAGATACTTTGCTCAGGCCGCGGTTGCCTTCGGGGATCAGCAGAAAAAAACGCTCGGTCTGGTTAATAAAAACGGGCTTTACACAAATCTTGCGCTGCTTTTATCCGATCAGTGTCCGTATTCCCTGAAAGCCGCGGTTTTTCAGGGAACCGACAAGATGATTTTTCGTGACAGAGCCGAATTTGAAGGCTCCGTTTTGGAGCAGTTTGACAAAGCCTTGGCTTTTTTGGAGAAACACCAGTCAAAGCGTTCTGTTTTTCAGGGCGCGAAAAGAATCGATATACCGGACTATCCGATGATGGCCGTCAGAGAAGGACTCACGAATGCTGTTGTGCACCGGGAGTACGCAAGTACCGGGCCGATTCTGATGAGTATTTTCGCTGACAGACTGGAAATTCTGAATCAGGGCGGATTGCTGCCGAACTTCACAATAGATGAAGTTCTCAGAGGGGTATCTGAGCAACGCAACGAAAAGCTGGCAGCCGTGTTTTACCGCCTGGGACTGCTGGAAGGCTACGGGTCCGGTTACAGCAGAATGCTTTCATCCTATGCCGGCACAGGGAAGAAACCGGAAATTTCCGTCACGCGCTTCAGTTTTATGCTGACTCTGCCCAATGTGAACGGCGGTTTGGGGGGTGTAAGCGGACGAGCGGTTATCCGGGAGCAGCCGCAGCAAGTTGTGCCCGCAGTTTCGCTTGAAGATCTCTCCGAACGGGCAAGAGAGCGGATGCAGAAGGTTCTGCAGCGCTGCCGTCAACAGCCTCAGATAACCCGCGCGGAGGCGCAGGATTTGTTGGGCGTTTCGCAGAGTACGGCGACACTGCTGCTTAACGCCATGGTGCAGCGCGGGCTGCTGGTGTCTGTTGGTTCAGGACCAACGAAGGCCTATCGCCCGACTGGCTTGGCTTAAGTACATGCGACAGTCTGTCGGTGGGGGATGACGGAGATGAATCCCGTCAGCTTTCCCACCGGAAACATACCGGACTGAAGGTTGAGGATCAGTGCGTCTGTAGCGTAAAGATTTCCTGTAGTTCGTTCTTGGAGAGATCTCCGATCCAGTTTTCGCCGGTCTCAACCGTCATCTCTGCCAGGGCCTTCTTGGATTCAATCATCGTGTTGATCTTTTCCTCAAAGGTCTCGGCGGAAATAAAGCGGTAGACGTTCACGGAAGACTTCTGCCCGATACGGTAGGCACGGTCCGTGGCCTGGTTTTCCACGGCCGGGTTCCACCAGAGGTCGTAATGGATGATCGCGGTGGCCGCGGTGAGATTAAGCCCGGTGCCTGCGGCTTTGAGCGACAGGATAAGCACCTTGTCGCTGCGGTTAGTCTGAAAGCTGTCGACAATTGCCTGGCGCTCTTTCTGGGCCACACCCCCGTGAATAAATTTCGGCGTGCTGCCTGACTTCTCGCCGATCCACTTCTGCAGCAGTTTCCCCATCTCCCGAAACTGCGTGAAGATCAGTACCTTGCGCCCTGCGGCTTCGAGATCCTCGAGAATTCCGAAAAGCCGCTGCATCTTGCCGGAATACTCCGCGGAAGCGTAAGAGCCGTCCTTAGCGTACTGCGCGGGGGCATTGCAGATCTGCTTAAGCTTCATCATGAGCGTGAGAACCATCGCACGGCGCTCCATGGGACTCATGCCGTCGTTAATCTGTTCAAGCGACTTTTTAACGACCTTGTCGTAAAGAAGCGCCTGCTCTTTGGTGAGCGTGCAGTATTCATCGGTCGAAATCTTTTGCGGCAGCTCAGGCGCAATCGCCTTGTCGGTTTTGAGCCTTCGCAGAATAAAGGGCGCCGTGACGCGCTTAAACTGCTCGGCCGTTTCTTCATCGTGCTCGATTTCGATGGGCTGCGCGAAGGTGTTCTTAAAGCCCGTTGCGGAGCCGAGAAGCCCTGGGTTGGTGGCTTCCATGATGGACCAGTATTCCATGAGCCGGTTTTCCACGGGCGTGCCGCTCATCGCAACGACCCCGTCAGCCTTGACGGTACGCACGCTCTTAAAAGTGGAGGTGCGGTAGTTTTTGACGGCCTGGGCTTCATCCAAAATGAGAAGCCGCCAGGCGCGCTCCGCAAGCGTGTTGACGGAAGACCTGAGCGTGCCGTAGGTCGTGAGCACTGCGTGCACCGTCTCTTTTTCACCGGGCAGCGCCCGGCCCTGGCCGTAGTAGACGTGCAGTTTAAGTTTCGGCGCAAAGCGCGCGGTTTCTCTCTGCCAGTTGGTGATAAGTGACGTCGGCACCACAATGAGCGCGGGTTTGCCTTTCAATTCCCTGCGGGTGCGTAAACCTTCAAGAAGCGTAATCACCTGCAGCGTTTTTCCGAGCCCCATGTCGTCAGCAAGGATCGAACCGATCCCGATACGGACATTGCGCATCATCCAGCGGTAGCCCCGTTCCTGATAGGGCCTGAGTGTTGCTTTGACGGTTGCGGGAATGGGTGTGTCGGTTTCTTTAAGCAGCCTCTGAAGCGCCGTGCGCACGGCCTCGGTGAGCTGAACCGGGCTTGAATCCATGTCGCCCGTGAGCGCTGCGCGCAGAATCGCCATTTTGGTGAGGCCCTGCTTTTGCGCCTCGATGCGGTTGCGGATGCGGGTAAGTTCCTTTTCATCCACAAACATAAAGCTGTCGTGAAAGCGTACGACGCGTCCGGCCATGGCTGAAAGCGCTTTGAGTTCTTCGCGCGAAATCGCTTCGCCGCCCACCGCCACCTTCCAGTCAAAATCCAGCAGGTCCATAAGGCCCATAAAGCCCTGCGACACATCCCAGTTTTCCGCAAGGTCAATCTGCATCGTGGCCTGAGGTGCGAGAAGCTTTCTGAGGCTCTTCGGAAGAATCACCTTGACGCCCAGAAGCCTTAACTGCGGAATCGCTTTAAAGAGAAGGGGCGTCAATTCCTGCATCGTCACAAGCGTCGTCTCCGAGCCCTTTCGCAGAAGGTCGGTGAGTTCCGCACAGTGGTTGCTTAACCTTGCGGCCGTGCGCATCGCGTCAAAGCGGACCGGCTTAAAGGCGGGGTCGGACAAAATGCGCTTCAAAGTGGCATAACCCGCGCCTACCGCGCCTCCGCTGGCGTTTGCGTCCATCGACAAAAACCCGAGCTCAACCGTGAGGGGCTCTTCAGCGGCCTTATCAGTGTCGTGCGCTTCGCTTCCGTGCCAGGGATCGCGCACCGTGAGAACGGGTTTTAAGTGCACGGCAACAGAGGCCGTGCTTTGCGCCAGGGGGCTCAACCACTCGGAAAGCCGCAGGCGCAGCGCCGTGTTTTCGGGGTTTTCGAGCGTATCGGTGTAGTCCGCGGCAAATAGCGCCGTGTTGTCGGGCAGCAGCGTCTCGCCGCGAACCTTTTCAAAGCCCGCGCGCACGAAGCTGTCGATGAAGATCCCCAGAACAATTTCGCCCATGGTGACCGCACTCATCGCGTCCGGGCGCCCGAGGATCTCAAGCCAGGGTTTGTCCACCCGCAGAAAAAGCGCACCGAGTTCCCGGGTGAGCTCCCGGATTTCAGGGGACGTGGTCGCGGGAATCCAGCGCACCGCAAAGCAGCCTTCGGCGGGCTCATAAATCTGCGGCATCGCAGCCTGAACCATCATGAGTTTTGCCGCCAGCACCCAGGCGTCGTAGAAGGCTTCGATTTCCTCGGCTTCGCTGTCAAGTTTCTTCGCGTTTAAAAAGCCCGAGAACATCTCGTGCACGCGCACGGGGCTTCCGTCCGGGCGCATGTCACCGACGCGGCAGGACACAAGTTTCCCGCTTTCGTGGTCAAATTCCTGCCAGTAAAGGGTTTCGGAGGTTCGCACCGCGCCCCAGGTATTGACCGAAATCAGTGCTGCGGGGTGCTCTTCGTCGGACACGAAAACGGGCGGAGTGTGCTCCGAGAGTTTTGTGAGTTGCGCTTTGGCAACCTTGGCCGCTGCCGTGAGCACTTTTCTCACCGTTTCCCGCAAGTTTCCGCCCACGTAGCCCGCGGGCTTTTCTGAGAGGAGCGCGAGCTGCGCGTCCGGTTCAAACGCGGGCGTCTTAAAGGTCAGTGCCGAGAGGCTTCTCAACCAGTCTTCCTTGGTTTCGGCTTCGGTGGGGGCGGACCACGTGTTGTCGTCATCGATGTAAAGATCGGTGATGTTGCTGTCCTGCATCACCGACGCATCAAACGTGCCGGCCGCATCGGACGGATCGGCGCGCTTGAGAATATCGCGCCAGGCGGGTAGTTCCGAATTGAGTGCCCGCTCGATTTCTACGCCTCTTAACGCCAGTTCTTTTGTGAGGTCAATGCCGCGCAGCGCAAAGAGAATGAAGGGATTGGCATCGATCTCCTGGCTCATCTTGTAAATGACCGCCGCGATGTGTTTGCAGGGCACCGCGCTGTCCGGGCACGAGCACTGCATGTCCATGTCCCGCCAGCTCGCGGGAAACAGGCGGATCCCGATCTTTTCGCATAAGGGGAGGATGTCGGGTGACAGTTCGCGCGCAGAGAGCTTGGCAAGAATGAGGGGCGAGGACGCGACGGCATCAAGCAGCTTTTCGCGCTGCTCGCGGGAGATTTCGGGGAGCTTCAGAGTTACCGTATAAAACGGATCATAGTGCCCGATAACGCGCGCCTTGACGGCGTGCTGTTCAAAGTCAAGCCGGAAGGATTTGACTTTGCCGGTGTTGGCGCAGGTTTTGCCGCGGGGGATGCGGTTGGCGTAGTCGATGTGCGTGAGGGCGTTGAGCCACTGCTCGCCCCACCAAGTGGTGCCGTATTCGGTGCGTGCCATGAGTCGGAAACCGGTTGTCGAAAGAAGAGGGCTGCACGGGGAAAGGCTGTGCAAGAGAAAGGGAAAGTCGGGGGTATTGTAAGGGGACGGTGGGATGCACGGGAATAAAAACCATGTGCACGGCAGACGGGGCGGACAGACTCGTTTGCGGTAAGAAGAGAAACTTTCCCGACACATCGGTGGCGTTTCAGCCAACATAACCAACACAGCAGACCGTATTCTTCAGGATGAAAACCTTGTTACGTCTGATTGGCGGTGCGGATTTCGGCGGCCGGCAAAGGGTAGATGCTCACGGACGACCTTTGCCCGATACGGTAGGCGCGATCCGTGTCCTGATTTTCGACGGCCGAGTTCCGCCAGAGGTCGTAATGGATGATGGTGGTTCGGCTGGACGAAGAAGAGGTTTTGTCAGAGATATCGCGGCGTCTGGGGCTTCCCTCTGCGGATGCTTTTCAGATCTTTACCGGCAGCTTTACGCAAGCGGTCGGCTTTCCTTTTCCGGTGCGCCCTTCTAAGGATAATGTCTGGGCTGAGCCTTTCGCTTCAGAAGCTCGAAAGGATACGTTTGCCCGGTGCAGGAGCGGATAAAACTGTTTATTGCCCGAGTCGGGAGAGTTGCCGAAGCAACTTTTTAAGAACAAAATCGGCGAAAGCTCACTTGACATTCACCGGAAATGCTGCCCGAGTTAAGGTCTGAGTGCAGGTCGGCCGCGTGATGATCGGCGGGCGGGAAAATAGGTCCCGCATGAAAAGGACTGTGTCGCTAAGATTGATCTGTCAGTCTTTGTTCCCGGAGCGTCATTCATGACAGAGTCCCGTGTGTCAGAAAAACCGGTCATCAGTGCCGATACGTTGAAACGCATTCTTGCGTTTCGTGATGACCGCAACTGGAAGCAGTTTCACAAACCCAAGGACCTCGCGATCTCCGTGAGCCTTGAAGCCGCCGAGCTTCTCGAATGCTTTCAGTGGTCTGGAGCCGATACTGAGGTCAGAGCAAAGAAAGAAGTGATGAAGGAGGAGTTAAGCGACGTTGTCATCTACGCACTGCTCCTTGCGGACCGTCTCGGTATCGACATTGACGCCGCCGTACGGGAAAAGATTGCCGTCAACGATGCAAAGTATCCCGTCAAAGAAAGCTACGGGTCTTCCGCCAAATACAACGAACTCAAAAAGGCCGTTCGCTCATGACGATCGTTTATCAGAAAACTCTCGCTGAATTTTATGAAGATCAGGCCGCAGGCATTGTCGCCGACATGCTCGCAGGCGCCGGTCATGAGTCCTCCTCGCGCGGTTCGGCACAGTACCGTGCCTGGGAAAACTCGCTGGTTTTCATGGAAAGCATGCTTAAAGGCGCCAAGGTCTCGTGTGACTGCGGCGTGCTTATTGAATACCGGCTGCCTTCGACAAGCCGGCGGGTGGACTTCATCGTGACAGGACACGATGTGAAGGGCGATCCCAACTTCGTCATCATTGAACTCAAACAGTGGTCGTGGGCGGATGTGGTACGGGAAAAACCAGGCATTGTGGTTGCCAACGTAGCGGGCAGCCGCAACGAAGAAACGAACCATCCGTGTTATCAGGCGTGGTCTTACAAGGTTTTTCTCGAAAATATGCTCAATACGGTTGAGGAACACCACCTGCAGGCGCATGCCTGCGCATACATGCACAATTACCCGTACAAAGGCTTTGAGGTTGATCCCTTGGCGGCCGACCCCAATCATGAACTTGTGCGTGACACACCGCTTTTCGGCCAGTATGACCGCAGGGAGCTCGGCGACTTCGTTTCGCAGTACGTGGGGCGCGGTGACGGCGAAGCGATCATGGAGCTTCTGGCCGACGGCAAAATCGTCCCGGGTAAGGGCCTTGTGGACGCGGTAAGCGGCATGTTTGATGAGGTGAGTCCCCGCTCCTTTACGCTTATTGATGAGCAGAAACTCGCTTACGAAACCGTGATGGACGCGGTGCGTACAACGCCCGTCAACGACAAGCACTGCGTCATTATTGCGGGCGGCCCCGGAACCGGCAAAAGCGTTGTGGCGATGAGTGCGCTCGTTGCGATATTGAGAGAGTTCCGCAACAACGAAAAGCGCCGCAATGTACGTTTTGTCTCGCCGACCTCATCCTTTCGTATTGCCATGGTTGAAATGCTGACCAGCGGATGCACCAATAAAAAGGAGAAGGCGAGGCGCAATGCGCTCGCAAAGAACCTCTTTTGCGGCAGCATGGGCTTTTTCACACCTTCCCCCGCAGATCCGAAGGTAAACGGCTTTACCGAAAATTATTACCACTGCCTGCTTTGTGATGAATCGCACCGCCTGCACTCGTATCAGAACATGTACCGCGGGACCAATCAGATCGAGGACATCATTCAGGCTGCCTGTGTTTCAGTCTTTTTCGTTGACGACAATCAGGCTTTAAGGCCCAACGATATCGGATCCGTAGCGTCGATTGAAAAGGCCGCGCAAAAGTACAGCGCCAAAATTTCTCGCGTGGATCTCGCGGCGCAGTTTCGCTGCCGCGGCGCTGAGGGGTTTCTTAATTGGCTTGCCGTGGTGCTGGGACTTGCGGACGCCGACACCGCCGGGAATGCGCAAGGGTGGGATAAGGAGAGCTTTGACTTTGACGTGGTTGATACGCCGGAAGAAGTTATTGCGTTTGTAAACGCCAAGAACAAAGCAGCGGATGATGAGGCGCCGATCGCGGGCCAGAGCATTATTTCCGGTGCAAGACTTCTGGCCGGTTACGCCTGGCCCTGGACTAAAGAGGATAATTCTCACGGAGAAGTAGCGGACGTGGATTTGGGCAGCGTGAAACTGCCTTGGAATAACCGTGCGTCAAGCTACAAGTGGGCCGTGGATCCGGATACGAAGGAACGCAACGAAGTGGGCTGTGTGCACACAAGTCAAGGCCTTGAGTTTGACTGGGTGGGTGTTTTTATCGGCAAAGATCTCAGGTACGATCCGGAGAAAAAGATCCTTTACGCCGATCTTAAAAATTACTTCGATACGGGCGGTAAAAACGGCTTGGGGAAAACGCCTGCGGAGCGTGCAAAGAACCTCCTGCCGTATGTTTGCCGCTGCTACCGGGTGCTTCTTTCACGCGGTGTGAGGGGTGCACGGGTTTACTGCTGTGATCCCAACCTTGCGGCGTACCTGAAAGCAGAGCTCGCAAAAGCACAGAACCTCAAGGTTTCTGAGTGACGGAAAAGGGCTTCTGAAGTCCTCAGGCCGCTCCGTCACCGGGGCGGCTGTTGCATTTTTGATGCTGTTTCATTTATCAGCCGGGCCATTTTGAAATGGCCCCGGCTCAAACCATGCACGCCGATTTTTCGTCAGGCAAAATAGTTCGAAATCGGCTCAAAAAGCCGCTGGTTTGCCATTTTTACGTGGTTTCAGTAGCTGAGTTTATTACTGTAAGATTTCAACACCGCATCGGCTGTGCTTCTTTGGTCACGGACTTTAGTTTCAGTAGCTGAGTTTATTACTGTAAGATTTCAACCGCCTCAGATTTCATTGTGAAATCAATGATGTTGTTGCCTGGGAAGTAGACCTGCTTTCGAAACTAACGGAGTTGCAGAAATTCATGGATTTTTTGCGAAAGTTCATATCAAATCCAACTTGAAATCTTACAGTCATAGACTCAGCGGGAAGACGTCTCCGGACGTGCTGAAATCCACTAAAGTCAAGATTGAATCCGTCCTCTGGTAACACATACGGAATAAAAAAACATCGATAGGCTTGAAACCTACCGATGTTTTTTCTTTTGCTGAAGTCGGAACGTTACGCTCGTCGCAGTGTTCCGACATCCGCAATCAGTTCTTCAAGCACTTCCGGCTTTGTCGACCACGCCGTACAGAAGCGCACGATAAGCCGCCCGTCCTGTGTCTTCCCGCAAAGCTCGTAGCGATACTTCTTCGAAAGCACGTCAGCCTGCGCTTTCGTAATCCGCACAAACTGCTGATTCGTGGGGGAGCTGCCTTCCATCTCGCACCCGGCCTCAATAAACGCTTTGCGAAGCTGCATGGCGCCCTCAACCGCTTGCTTTCCAATCTCAAAATAAAGGCCGTCCTTCATCAAGGCGGCAAACTGCACTCCGCCCAAACGGCCCTTCGCAAGCAGAGCTCCGCGCTGACGCATCAGCGCAGGAAAGTCGCGCTTTAACGCAGGGTTCTTGATCACGAGCGCTTCACACGCAAGCGTTCCGCACTTGGTGCCGCCTAAGTAAAACGCATCGGCCAAACGCGCAATGTCTTTTAAGGTCACATCAGGACTTGCCGCAAGACCGTACGCGAGACGTGCGCCGTCAATGTAAAAGAAGAGCCCGTACTCGCGGCAGACCGCTGCGAGTTCTTCGAGTTCAGCGAGGCTGTAAATCGTGCCGGTTTCCGTCGGAAAAGAGATGTAGAGGAGTCCCGGCTGCACTAAGAGCACCTTCTCTTCGTTTTCGAAGTAA
Source organism: Duodenibacillus massiliensis (assembly GCF_928721995.1). Taxonomy (NCBI): domain Bacteria; kingdom Pseudomonadati; phylum Pseudomonadota; class Betaproteobacteria; order Burkholderiales; family Sutterellaceae; genus Duodenibacillus; species Duodenibacillus massiliensis. Next base: position 1,281,035 of record NZ_OV788642.1, on the reverse strand, counting down.
TCCGCGCACAGGCGCCGCAGTGCATCGGCCGTTACCTTGCCGTCCACTGCCGGAACGGTCATTACTTTGTGCCCGGTCGATTCGATCGCGCCTGTTTCGTGCGCTTCGATGTGACCGCTTGAAGCAGATACCACTCCCTGGTGGGGGCGCAGAGCTGCAGCGATCAGCGTGAGATTGGTCTGCGTGCCGCCTGAAAGAAAATGTACGTCCGCATCAATGCCGCCGCACGCGGCGCGGATCATGTCTGAAGCTTCTTTGCAGAATACGTCCTCACCGTACCCAGGGACTTCTTCGAGATTTGTTTCGCACAGCGCTTTTAAAACAGCGGGGTGGCAACCGGCAATGTAGTCGCACTGAAACTGATGCATGCAGAAGTCCTCTCAAAGAAAATGTGCAATTTTCTAATTATGACGCAGGAAGGACTGTGTCTCCAAATATTTAGCGACGGTAAATGACGCTCTCAGTATTGGAACGCACGGGTGCTGCTTCCCTTTGACGGAAAACAAGAGAATTCCTTGATGCCTGGGTTAATACAGGATAAATTCGAATTTTCACAGGCCTTTCAGAGGAGAATCCGCCATGGCAATACGACCGATTGTTTTAGCAGCAACTCTCGCTGTTGCAGCGTTAGGGACAACAACAGTCACGGCTCAGGTCTACAAGGAAACAGTTTCCGGACATAACGGACCCATGACCGTAGAGGTGACGATCGAAAAGGGCGCAGTGAAGACCGTCAAGGTGCTGAAGCATTCCGAGACGGTCGGTATCGGATCGGTTGCTGTGGAAAAGATCCCGGCCGCAATTGTCAAAAGCAATAAGGCAGATGTGGCGGCTGTCACCGGGGCATCGGTGACATCAAAGGCGATTGAACAGGCTGTGGAAGTCGCGCTTGCCAAGGCGACAGGTAAGTCTCTGAAAGCGAAATTTAAGCCCGGTACTTACAAGAGTCAGGCTTACGGCAACAATGGTTATCTTAATGTTGAGGTCACGGTAACAAAAGACAAGATTAAGTCCATCAAGGTTCCGGCCAATCAGGAAACACCGTTCATGGGCGGTATGGCCATCAAGTCCATCTCAGACGATATCGTCAGGTATCAGACACTGAATGTTGATGCCGTCTCCGGAGCAACCGTCACAAGCGTAGCCTTTAAGCAGGCAGTAGGCGCGGCTCTCACACAAAGCGGCGTGAATCTGGCGGCTCTGCAAAAACCGGTGCCTCAGAAGATCAAGAAGTTCAAAGGAACCCGTTCCGAAAGTTATGACCTTGTGATTGTGGGTGCGGGCGGCGCGGGTTTGTCGGCCGCCGTGACGGCCGGACAGGCAGGAAAGTACCGCGTCATCGTGCTTGAAAAGATGCCGGTTATCGGGGGAAACACGCTGCGCTGCGCCAGTGCTTTCAATACGGCCGATCCCGAACGGCAAAAGCTCCTGCCGATGACCGACACGCTGAAAGATGCTGTTGTTAAGGCCATCAGCGAAAAGCCCGTAAGTGAAGAGCATCGTAAGCTCATGGCTGATGTGAAGGCAAAGTACGAGGCTTATCTGGCTTCGGGCTCAAAGACACTCTTTGACTGCCCGGAATGGCATGCTTTGCAGACCTATAACGGCGGCGACAAAGTGGGCCATATTCCGCTTATCCGGACCTATGCCGCCAACACGCTTGATACGCTGCACTGGATGCAAAAGCTCGGTACTCCCGTGCTTGACCGCGTGAGTCAGGGTGCAGGTGCTCTTTGGCAGAGAACGCATCAGGTGGATGCTCCTGCGGGTACCGGTCTTGTAGAGCCGCTTTATAAGGCAGCGGTCAAGGAAGGCACCAAGATCGTGACGGGCATGAAAGCAGAGTCCCTGATCGTGAAAAACGGCCGTGTGGTCGGTGTCCGGGCAAGTGACAAAGTCGGCAACAACTATGCCTTTAACGCAAAGTACGGTGTGATTCTTGCAACCGGCGGCTACAGTCAGAATAAAGTGCTTCGGCAGCGCTCGGCTCCGCAGCTTACCGCTGATATGGTTTCAACAAATCAGCCGGGAGCCACCGGTGACGGCATTGTGATGGCCACCAAGATCGGTGCCTACACCACGGGTATGAACTACGTGCAGGTTTATCCGCTTGCAACGCCGGGTACCGGTGCTCTGCAGGGACGTGCCCGCAAGATGTCGGGGCTTGACGATGTGATTGACGTCAACAAGAACGGCGAACGGTTTGTGAAGGAAGATGCCCGTCGTGACGAATTCGTGGCCGCTATTAAAAAGCAGCCCGGCGCAGTCTGCTACGACATCAATGATGCGTCGATCGTGAAGGAATTCAATTCCTTTAACGAAAATGTGGAAACCTTGGTCAAGCTCGGGCGTATCTACAAGTCCGATACGCTTGCGGGGCTTGCAAAGCAGCTTGGAATGCCGGCGGAAAACCTGGAAAAGACCGTAGCCGAGTACAACAAGATGGTTGAAGCAAAGAGCGACACGAAGTTCGGGCGCAAGCTTTTCGACCAGAAGATTGAGAAAGCCCCGTTCTATGCAACGCCCAGAGCTCCTTCGATTCACCACACGATGGGCGGCCTGGAGATCAATACCAAGGCGCAGGTTGTTGATGTGCTCGGCAATCCCATCCCGGGGCTCTATGCTGCCGGTGAAGTCACAGGCGGTATCCATGGTTCCAACCGCTTGGGTGGCAACGCCACGGCTGACGTGCTGACGTTCGGACGTATTGCGGCGAAGTCTGCGCTCGGAATCAAGTAAAAGAGCAGAGTAGCCGGCAGAGGAGGCTTCCGCAACGATCGCGGGTTCTCCGCTGCCGTGCCCGATGATCAGAGGCCCCGATTCTTACGGGAACCGGTGCCTTTTTGCACTGGAAACGTTTTCAGTCTCTGATTTCTCAGAAGGCAGTGCCGTTAAGATTCCCGCACTACAAGTTTTTGAAGCAGGAGCCCGCAAATGTCCGAAACGATCATGTACGAAAAGCCCGCTATCAGCGGCGAAACGATGAAGCGCATTTTGGCTTTCCGCGATGACCGCAACTGGAAGCAGTTTCACAATCCCAAGGACCTTGCAATTTCGATCAGCCTTGAAGCCGCGGAGCTTCTCGAATGCTTTCAGTGGTCCGGTGCGGACACTGAGGTGCGTGCCAAGAAAGCCGCGATGACAGAGGAGTTAAGCGACGTCGTTATCTACGCGTTGCTTCTCGCAGACCGCCTCGGCATTGACCTTGATGCGGCAGTGAACGCGAAGATGGCAAAGAATGCGGCCAAGTATCCGGTAAAAGATTGCTGGGGCAGCTCCGCGAAATACGATGCACTCAAAAAGAAAGCTCGGTCTGAAAGCCGGTAGCGCACCGGTTAAAACAGCATCATCAGAGGTCCCAGACGGGAAGCGCCGTTACATTGTCCGAAAGCTTTTGTGTTTTGCCGCAGAGGCACACAACAGCCCCCGGGCCGCGCCTCACCAGGAGGCCGTTAAGAACGCTGAAAGGCGCCGTCAGGCGCGCGTCCTGCGTTTCTGTTGCACGGACGGCTACCTGGGCCGGTGTTCGAGTGTTTTGCCGACGGCGCCGAAAAAAGAGGGAAGCAGGTAAAGGATGCCGAGAGCGCCTGCGAGGTTAAGCCGGTCACCGAGCTCATCAGAGTCAAGTCCGGTTTCAGCAAGCATTGTTTGGCTGTCAAATGCCTCCGTCGTGTGACGCGCCATTACCCGCAGAAAGACAGTAAACGCTGCCGGATTTTTGAGGCCGGCATCTCTCAGTTCCGGTTCAAGGGACGAGCGGATTAAGTCCCGGCATCGATCCGAACCAGATTCGTTCCCAAACGTCCCCCTGCGGTCATCGCGGGGAGTGTTCCGCGCGTGAGAGTTCCCGTGGGTTTCCAGGGCTTTTGCCCGAGCCCTTGCCCCACGATTTTATAGAGACTCAGCGGGAAATAGATCATAAAACGCAAGACGTCCGGCTAGAGACTCATCAACCGGCTTACGGTAGCCGGGGCGTCGTGAGAAAAGCTTCCGGATCGTCTTGGGCAAGCTGCCGCTCGCGGTTGGTGAGAAGCGACACACACGGGCGGGCGTCAGAAAGTGCGGCAAGCAGTGTGTGTTTCCCCGCTCCGTGCATCCCATTGATGAGGACGCCCTTGAATTGTCCCGAAGCGCGTTTGACGGCGGGCACCAGGGTACGGAGAAGATAAGCCGGATTGTGAGAAGTCTCTGCGGACATGGCAAATGAACCCAATCGGCTTCAGAAAGGCGGAAACACGGCGCCCGGTCAGAGGAGCGGCGACAGAAGATAACAGATTCCCTCAAGCAACCTGTCTTTCAGAGGCCTCTTGTGCCAGGTCACCGGATCGACTTCCGAGCACCGCGCTTCATAGCTTCTCAGCAACCGCACCAGATCCGCCACGAACTTGGGGTCAAACACAAGAAGCATCATCTCGAAATTGAGATGCAGGCTCCGGTTATCGAGGTTCACAGTTCCGAAGAGCGCAAAGTCGTCATCGACCGTAATGGCTTTGGTGTGCAGCAACCCCGCATTAAACCGCAGGATCTTGACGCCCGCCGCCATCAGGCCCTCAAAGTAGCGATGCGAAGCCCACTGCACAAACTGCGAGTCGTTTTTCGCGGGCAACAAGAGCCGCACATCCACACCCCGCCACGCTGCGTTTTGCAGCGCCACGGCCATCGCTTCATTGGGCACAAAGTAGGGCGTTGAAATGAGGACACTGCGGCGTGCGCAGTTAATCGCTTCGATGATCACGCGCATGTTGGCGTCATCGGGCGCCGTGGGCCCTGAGGGCACCACCACAATACGGGCATTGCCTTCCGGCGGCACCGCAGGCACCGGCAGAAACGAAAACTGCTGTCCGGCGTCATCGGGCTGCAGCGCCCAGTCAAAACTGAAGACGAGGTTGAGGTCCGCGACCGCAGCGCCGGTGATTCTGGCCATCGCGTCAATCCATTCGCCGACGTGCTCGTTTTGGTTGAAAAACGCCGGGTCGACCATGTTGAGACTTCCCGTGTAGCCCACGCGGTTGTCGATCACAATGGTCTTGCGGTGCAGCCGCAGATCGAGCCGGCCCTGCGTCGGCGCAAAAAAGCGCACAGGCAAAGCTGACAACACATGTACGCCCGCCGCCTGCAGGCGCTTGGGCCAGGCGGACTTAAAAAAGCTGTGTGAGCCGATGTCGTCCAGCAACACCTTACACGCCACACCGCGCCCGGCGGCCGCAATCAGCGATTCAGCCACGGCATCCGCAAGACCCCCGGCGCTCCAGATGTAAAACTCCATCGAAACGCTTGTTTTCGCCGCATCGATGTCAGAAATGATGCGCTTTAGGGCGGCGTCTGTGTCACCAATGAGTTCAATCGTGGATCCCCGGCTCATCGGAATGTCGCCCAACTTTTGCGCGAGCCTTACAAGGCCCTTGTGGCGCTGCCCCGCGGGGAGTTCTCCCACGTAGGCTGCGGGCTTTTGCGAAAGCACCGCTTCCCAGCGGTAAAGCGCCTGGCGCATCCGGAATTCCCGCCAGCGTCCGATGGGCTTTTCCCCGATGAGAAGATAGAGAATGAAGCCCACGTAGGGAAGCGCAAGCGTAAGCACAATCCACGCCAGGGAAGAGGCCGGCGGATGGCGCGTCAGAATCACCCGAAGTACCACGCCCAAGGTGAGTCCTGCCTGAATGACAACCGCAACCGTGCCCCAGAGGGTGACGGTGTTTAGGCTTGCAAGAAGCTCCGTCATACCGTTTTCTTCTGCGCCGCGGCTTCCGACTTGGCGGTGAGCTCTTCCCAACGGGCATACGCGGCTTCAATGAGCGCGGGCAGCGCGTCACTTCTCTGTTTATCCGCCTTTTGCTTTGCAACGTCCGTCTTAAAGTAGTCTGCTGCGCACATCGCGGTCATCAGGTCACTTTGTTCGGTTTCTAGCGCCTCAATTTTGGCGGGGAGCTCCTCGAGTTCCTTGGTTTCCTTAAAGCTCATCCGGATGCGCTGCGGGGGTGCGTTCTTCACGGGGCGCTCTGCCGGGGCTTTCACCTTTTCAGAGGGTTTCGCGGGCATTTCCACCGCGGGCCTCTGTTGCACCCAGTCCTCGTAACCCCCGATAAATTCCATCCAGCGGCCGTCGGGCGCGGGCCAATTGACGGGCGCCAAAACCTGCGTGACGACGTCGTCCAGAAAACGCCGGTCGTGGCTCACGAGAATAATCGTGCCTTTGTAATTTTCGAGTGTTTCTTCGAGCAGTTCGAGCGAATCGATGTCAAGGTCGTTGGTGGGTTCGTCAAGCACCAGAAGGTTTGCAGGAAGCGCAAAAAGGCGAGCCAACAGCAATCGGTTGCGCTCGCCTCCGGAGAGGTTACCCACAGGGACGTTTGCGCGCTGCGGCGAAAAGAGAAAGTCCGCGAGGTAACTCATGATGTGCTTGCGTTCGCCCGCGACTTCCACCCAGTCGCTTCCCGGGCTGATCGTTTCCGCAACGGTCTTTGTGTCGTCCAGCTGTTCGCGCAGCTGATCGAAGTAGGCAATCTGCAGGTTGCTGCCGAGCTTCACGGTTCCGCTGTCAGGCGCAAGTTTCCCCAAAAGGAGTTTGATAAGCGTTGATTTTCCCGCGCCGTTGTGGCCCAAGAGCCCGAGCTTGTCACCTCTCATCAGCTTGAAGTTAAGACCCTTCACAATGGTGCGGTTGCCGAACGCTTTCGTGAGGTCTGTGACTTCCGCAACGACTTTGCCGCTTTTTTCACCGGCGTCAATCGTGAGATTGATGCTCCCGATCCGTTCACGGCGTGCGGCACGCTGGCGTCGCAGTTCTTCGAGGCGCTTCACACGGCCTTCGTTACGCGTCCTGCGGGCTTCAATCCCTTTGCGGATCCACACCTCTTCCTGGGCGTGGAATTTGTCAAAGCGGGCGCGCTCCAGAGCTTCCGCGGCAAGCTCTTCTTCCTTGCGGGCCTCGTAGGCGGCAAAGTTTCCCGGGTAGGATCTGAGAACCCCGCGGTCCAACTCAATGATGCGCGTGACGGTGTCGTCCAAAAACGCGCGGTCGTGGGTGATCACCATCAGAGACCGCGAATTTTTAAATTCACCCGTCAGAATCGATTCAAGCGTGAGAATCGTTTCGACGTCCAGGTGGTTTGTGGGTTCGTCAAGTAAGAGCAGATCAGGCTTAAGGCTTAACGCGAGTGCTAAAGCCGCGCGCTTTTTTTCGCCCCCGGAGGCCTTTTGGGGATCGGCGTCGCCGGGAAGCGAGAGCTTTTCAAGATACTCATCAAGCCGCGCGTACGCGGTCCACTTTTCCCGGTCGTCGGCAATCGCGTCCAGTCCCCCGCGGGCAATGAGGCTTTCGCGGAAGGTGGGGGCAGCAGGCAACGCTGGTTCCTGTTCAACGTACACCGCGCGCAGGCTGTCCTGCATACGAAGCTCCCCTGCGTCTAGCTTTTCTTTTTTGGCAATGACCTGCAGAAGCGAGCTTTTCCCGGTGCCGTTGCGGCCGATGAGGCCCACGCGCTCTCCGGCTTCAAGGCTCATGGCGGCGTGATCCAAAAGCGCCGCATCACCCCAGGCGAGCTGGGCATCCATCAGTGAAAAAATCGACATGACGCGTCTTCATGAGAAACTGTTGTGCGCACTATAACAGCGAAAAATGAGCATTTTTCGGATTCTTCGGGCATATGTGTGGGTAGTTAGTCCCCCCCCCCCCGATTTTGGGCAACGAGAGCCTGTTAACAAATACGGAGAGAGCCCCCGGTAGTCGCGTAGCGAAATATCGCGGATCAGGCCGTGTTGCACATTCTCCGTTTGGAGTGTTTCTACCGGGAAACCCACAAAATTGAGATGAATATGGGGATGGCTAAATTCCCGTCACAGGCCAGCATTGAATCTTTCGATTTCTCTTGTTCTCAGCTCGATAAATCGGAGATCTTGTCCTTGGCTAAGTGTGATTGGATCGCCTCGCACGAGAACGTGCTTTTTTACGGCCAGCCCGGGCTTGGGAAAACCCATCTGGCCATAGCTCTTGGGAAAAAAGCCATCGTCGACAAAGCTTACAGCGTGAAATTTATCAGCGCAAATGACCTGATGGCCGAGCTCGAGCAGGCGCGGCAACAAAAGGCCGTGGACGACTACCTGAGACTGATCAACCGCGCCGATCTCATCATCGAGGATGAGTTTGGTTATCCGCTGATGGAAAATCACCCCAGCTACGCTGCCCTGTTTTATGCCTTCATTTCCTCTCGCTACGAAAAAAAGAGCACCATCATCACAACCAACCGCTCAGTCACTGACTGGCCCAGGTATTTGGGCAATGACAAAGATTGCTGCGGCGCAATTCTTGACCGCTTCTTGCACCACTCAATACGCGTATGTTCTAAGGGCCAAAGTTACCGGCAGAGGCATATGAGGCAAGAGCGATTGTCCGCCAATCCTGACAAAGCCACATTTGCCAAGAAAATGACAACTGAATAGCGAATTTGCCGCCGCCTCGGCTGTGGCCGGTGCGGCGGCCTGCCCACGCTCAAGAGCGTTAATTTCTGACGCGCCACAGCGTTAGTTTTTACTGCACCTGCTGTGTCTCTTTTTATCAGACAGACGGCATCATTTTTTAACGCACTTCTGTATCTGCTATTAACGCACTTTTGCATCATTTTTAAGCGCACGTGCGTATCAGCTTTTAACGCCCGTTTACCGTCAGAACTGACACAGTTAACGCACCAACTGTGTCAATTCCTCACGCTCCATAACAGGTGTCCCTCAGAACAGAGTGATGCCTTCGTTTTTTGAATCTTTCGGGGGGGGGGGCCGGACGGATTCAGTTTGAAAACCGAGAATTTGTTGTAGAAAAACAACAAAATTTAAAAATATTCGCTGAAAACACCAGTTTTTTATAAGGGAATACCCCCCCCCAGTAGACAAACGGAAAATTCTTATTCTGCAGGTGTACCGCCTCGATAGGCGGGGATGTACCGGTCGCATGACGGGTGCAGAAAAAACGAAAATTTTCGGAGTTTTGTAAATGAACAAGTCTTTTAAGGTCGTCTTCTCCAAGGCGCGTTCCGCGCTGATGGTCGTCAATGAAGCGACTTCTTCCATTCAGGCCAAGGGCACAAAGACAGTGATCGCTGCAGCCGCTGCTGCAATGATCGCGGGCGGTGCTGTGGCTGCTCAGCCGGCAAAAGGTGTTGATAATAATGTTTACATCGGCACCGGTGTCACTCACTCTCTGGTTGGTGTGACCACAACATCCAAGGGTAACCAGATCTGGGATACCGCCACCAGTGCGTGGATAACGGCACAGCAAAACGCAGAGCTTGTTGCCGCGAGCAAAGTGATTCTTGATGGAACGCTCAATGTAGGCGTTAAGCTTGCGGAAGGTTCTACTGGAGGAGACGTCGGAGCAACACTTGGTATTGCCTCTTTAAAGAGCACAGGTGTTGTGAATGTTACGGCTGGTAATGCGGCCTCAAGTGCCGCCGCAACCGCAAAAATCACCACAACAGGGAATGCTGATCTTATCGGCGGCCAACTCAACTTCTTGGCAAATCCGAATGCCACTACTAAGGCAGCCGCAGCTTCTGCTGAGGGTAGCACTCAGGCTAAAACTTATGGTGCTCTGAGCCTGGAATCGACCGGTGACGTGACTCTTGGTCAGGCCGCCACTACCGACCAGGCGGCTTCGGTTCTTGCTGTGAAGGTAGACAAGGATATTTCCGCCACCATTAAGGGTGCCAATGTCAACGTGACCAATGCCACGTTTGCTAACGAAGGTGCCCTGACTATTCAGGCTACAGGTCAAACCAACCCGAAGGTTACGTTTGCTTCTGACTACACCCAGGGGACCGGCAACAGTGGCAAGCTGGACGTTATTGGTGCTTCCGAATTCACAGGTAATGTGAAATTTGACTCCGTGATGGTTGGTGCTGCTCGTACCACGGCTGATGCTGCAAACAATGTTGTTTCGGAGTCGGTTCTGCTTAACGGCAATGTGACCGTTAACGGCACTGCTAAGAAAGCCGCTTCTTTCGCTACTGGCAAGCTCAACATCAAGAGCGGTACGTTCACTGTGGGCGGCTATGCAACAGCTGACCTCGGCGAAGTCGCTGTTAGTGGTGCGGGCACGAGTCTCGCTGTTAATGCTTCCGGTGCTGCCACTGCCTCCAAGATGACGGTTTCTCAGGGCACGCTGACTGTTGACGGTGATCTCACTGTTAACAAGGCGGCTGATACGCCGGCTGTTGCAGCTGCAACGGATCCTGTATATGACCTGACCATCGGTACGGCTGGCAATACCGTCTCCGGCAGCTTAACGGCTGGTAGTGTCCTGATTGGTACGGCAACTGATGCTGCTCTGACCGTTTCCGGTACGATGCAGGCTGATTCCGTGACGGTGCAGGGCTATGCCGGTGATGCCACGCTGACAGTTTCCGGGGATAAGTCCAGCGTGACGATCGGTGCTCTCAACCTTAACAAGAGCGGTAATGTTTCTGTCGTTGACTCGGGTGCTGTTGTTGTGACGGGTGATACCGTTTTTGCCAAGGACAGCACCGGCCACTTCTCTGTCAGCGGTACTGATGCGAAGGTTACCCTGCAGAATGTTTCTTTTGCCAAGGAAGCAACGGGCAAAGTCAATGTGCAGGATGGTTCCGTCACGATTGACGGCACACTGACTGCAAACTCCGGTTCTCTGACGATTGCTGGTGCTACGGCAGCTGCGACGGTCAACGGCAAGGTTGTTGCTGCGGGCTCGACTAAGACCGGACTCGTTGAACTGACGCAGGGTACGCTGACATTGGGTAGCACTGCTGATATTGGGACCGAAACTGGTGCAGTGAAGCTGACAGCAGGCAAACTCGAAGCAGCCTCTGCTTTGTTACTTGCAAATCAGGATTCGACGGTTACTGATGAGGCTGCTAAGAAAAAACTGCTCAACAAGGCTTTGGGGCTGTCTACACAGAATACGAGCTTGTCGATCACGGTGACGGATGAGAAGCTGTCCTCTGATCAGATCGTTGATCTGCAGACGCGTATCAATGAGAAGGCTTCCGGTGCGGCCTTTGCTGTGACGGCCATTACCGATAGCACGGGTAAGGAATACACGGAACTGTTCCTGCGTGACGATAAGGCAACATCTCCGTCGTTCAACATTTCCACGCTGGCCGGTGATGTTCATCTGAAGAATATTGACGCCAAGGTCAATACAGATAAGTCGACGACGCTGGCTTCTGCCCTGACGGTTGGTGGTGCGGCTGGTTTTGCGCATAATCTCGGTGTTCAGTCGTTGATTTTCGAAACAACGGCTCCGTCTACCGGTGCCACGAATGCCAATGTGACGGTTGATGGCAAGATGCTGACCCTTTACGGCTCTTTGACGGATACCGCTAAGGAACTGATCCAGGCCTATGAATACACGGATACAACCACCAAGAAGGTTGTTCCGACGGCTGTTACGGTTCAAAACGGTGGTAAGTTCGTGTTGGGCGATGACACTGCCGGTGCAGCACAGCGTTACGGTAACCTCAACGCCAAAGTGACCTTGACCAGTGGTTCGATGACTGTTAATAACGGTGTTTTCACTGTCAAGTCCCTGAAGACGACAGCACAGGGTTCCGCCACTGTGGCAGAAAATGCCAATCTGACGCTGAAGTCCCTGGCTGGTGAAGGTGGTGTTGTGACCGTTGACGGTAACGGTGTATTGACGGTTGAAAGTCTTGCCACCGGCGCTCAGGCTGGTGTCACGCTTACCGGCTCTCATGTTGACGACAAGCACACCAAGGCTAAGGTTGCCAAGTACTTCCGCCTGGCTGAAGCTACGAGCAAGACTGATGCCGCGACAACACTCGGCACGGTGACTCGCACCGCTGGCACTGCCACGCAGCTGGTTGTGGGTACGACTGACGACTCTGTCCTCACGAAGTTCATGGCAGACAACCAGTACACCTACGACTACGTTGATCACACCGCTGATCCTTTCAGCGATATTAAACATGTCGACTCGGCGACTCTGATTGCCACGAACGTGAATGTAGCAGCTGGTACGGCGGCAATGACCGGGTTGACAGTCTTTGACATGGGTTCCATCGTTGTTGAAAAGGATCAGCTTGGCAACAACAAGGCAATTGTCCGCGGCGGTACTGTCTCCGGCGAAATCGGCCTCGCGAATGTTTCCGGCAAGTCTCTGACGTGGGACGCCAAGACCGGTATCGGTTCTCTGGCTCTGTTTACGGAAGGTAACGAGGAGAACAGACTGACTGTCGGCGACGCTATGCTCGATGGTAAGGTTGTTAACGGCACGGCTCAGGTGAAGGTCCAGAACGCCGAAGAAGTCATGCCCGGCTTCTTCCTCAACAAGGACATGCAGCGCATCTACGATGAGCATCTCTTTGATGCCGCTTCGTCGGACGCTCAGATCGCCATGCTCACCCAGTTCTCGCAGGCCGTTAACGGCATGACGAGCCTCGGTGAAATCAAGGCGGCTTCTCAGGCTCTGGAAGAAGGTTCGAACTCCGCGGTACTGGGCGGTGCGTACAACGCAGCGCTTGACGCCGGCGAACAGTTCAATAAGGCCCTCGACCGCCGCATGACGGTTGCAAACGGCCTTAACCGTGCCGAAGGCTTCACCCTCTGGGCTGATGTCATCGGTACGTCGAACCAGGCCAAGAAGCTCTACGGTAACTCCGGCTATGACCTCGACCTCTACGGCGGTGTCCTGGGCGGCGACTACACGTTTGCTCAGTATGACGCCACGCTCGGTGCGGCTCTTACGGTCGGTACCGGTTCCGGCGGCTCCAAGGGTACGGCCACCTCGATTGACAACGACGTTGACTTCGTGGGCTTCTCTGTCTACGGCAACAAGCGCTGCCCGATCGTGAACTCCAAGTTCGACCTCGGCTACATGCAGACCAAGAGCGACATCTCTGCGGCCAACAGCATGGGCAACTGGAGTAGCGACGTTAAGGCCAAGGCCTTCACGTTCGGCTTCGGTGTGGAACTGCCGACCACGGTGGGTATCGTCAACGTGACGCCGCACGCCGGCATCCGTTACACGCGCCTTGATGTGGAAGGCCGTGACGGTCTCTTCGGTACGGACGACGATAAGTTGAACGTCTTCCAGGCTCCCTTGGGTGTGACCTTCTCGGGTGCCTTCGAGACGAGCGGCTGGAACCTCGCCCCGACGTTTGACCTCTCTGTGGTGCCCGCCTTCGGCGACAAGGATGCTACGACGAAGTACAACGGTCTGACGACCGAAGTCATCACCCGCGTTGTTGACAGCTCGCCTGTGCAGGCAACCCTGGGCCTTTCTGCTCAGAAGGACGCCTTCACGTTCGGCATCAACTACACGCTCGGTGCCGGCAGCGACGAACGTCAGAACCACTCGTTCAACGCCAACGTCCGCTACACGTTCTAACCGAGAGGTTTGAACGTCAGACCTTCCGGCCGGTTTCTGCGGGAACGAGATTCGGCCGGAAGAGCACCGGTTAGGAGAGGGGAGAAATTCTGACTCACCATGAGGCGGATTCGTCTCCCGTCTCCCGACGGTGCATGAGCAATACAAAGCGGTTTCCTTCACGGAAATCCCCGGTTTTGCTTGAGCCGGTTGATTCGGTCTCCGAGACTTAGAGACCGGATATCAAAACTCCATGTCAGGCAAGTTTCAAACCCCGTTTCCCGGATCGGAAGCGGGGTCTTTTTTAACCGATTTCTTTCTCCGGCATACGGCCATGAGGACAAAAGAAGAAGCAGAGCACAGAAAAGCCACGGAACGAAAACCGGGGTGCGCGAGTGAAGAAAAGCGCCGCTGGGCAGTGGATCTTTTTGAGCACGGTTACGGTTACACGAAGGCCGCCGCGATTCTGGAACTGGCGCCTTACACGGTCCGCGACTGGGCGAGAGCATGGCGCGCAGGGCGTTTTACGGTGGAGATTCCCGCCAACCAGAAGCAGCACCCGAAATACATCCGCCTGCGTGTGCTCACGTTGCGCGCGAAGGGGCTTTCCTGGCGCAAGATTGAGGAAAAGACGGGCGTCAATATGTCCACCTGCCGTAAGTGGGTGGCTAAGCAGAGTATCGAAGCAGAAGAGAAGATGGAATCCTGACGGTCCAGGGGTTGAAAACTTTTTGTGGTCCGTTTGCGATGTTCCTTTGTTCTGCCCGGTTTTTCTCTTTCTGCCGGTTGTTTGTTCGACAGCAGGCTGTTGCCATCATACAAATCTGTCGGGAAAGACACTCCCGCCGCTAGTGGCGCCGGTCCCGGTCGTGCTGACGAAAGTGCTGTGCCGTTAACAGAGCCGACTGCGCCGCTGTCACTGATGAATCGTTTCGTTGTAAGCGTGCGTTGTGCCGCCTTGGGCGTTAAGTGTTTCTCTCTGAAAGATGGCTGTGCCGGTCAGCGTGTGCAGCGAGCCGGAGAGCGGAGGGCACCGTGCTGGTTTCATGATTGCGCACAGATCGGCGTTGTGACAGCTTCTTTTCGGAATTTTTTCGGGTGAGTGGTACATGTCACAGAGAAGATCTGTTACCCCGTGTTCTGAGCACCCGTAAAAATTCTTTTTTCCGAAAATCTGAGGTGAAAATCATCCGAATTGTTGCTGAAAAACAACAGAAACAAAAAATTTCGCTCAAAACTGCTGAAAAATATAAGGGAATACCCCCCCCCAGTAGACAAGCGAAGGAATTCTTATTCTGCGGGTGTACCGCCTCGATAGGCGGGGGTGCGCGGGGCACACAAAGCGCCGTGCAGAAAAACGAAAATTTTCGGAGTTTTGTTAAATGAAAAGTCTTTTAAGGTCGTCTTCTCCAAGGCGCGTTCTGCGCTGATGGTCGTCAATGAAGCGACTTCTTCCATTCAGGCCAAGGGCACAAAGACGGTGATTGCTGCAGCAGCGGCTGCTGCAATGCTCGCCGGCGGTGCGATGGCTGCGACCACCAGCAATGGTGAGTTGATTTCGCCCAATATGACGATGACTACGCCGACTGGCACAACGGAAGCAACCCATGCTGCACTGCAGGTGCGTCCTTCTTCGACGGAAACAATCGTTTTTAACAATCTCAGCTACGGCACAAAAGCTAAGGTCGAAGGCGTGACGATTTCTTATGAATCGCAGCCTGCGGTGGGAACTCAGGAACAGAAGCCGAATCTCTTCAGCATCATTGGCGGAACGATCTCGGGTTTTGATGTTAAGAAGTTGTCTGTTGCTGCTGACGACAACGCAAAGAAGGGTGAAGGCGGCTCTGTTTTTGAGGCAAAGGCTTCTCCTGACAGCACCCACAGCGCGGTAGGGGATAATCTGAACATTTTGATTGACGGTGTGACGTTCGCTGACAACCACGCTGCCGCCCGCGGTGGTGTTGGTTTTATTTCCGGTGTGGCAGATTTCAAGATTCAGAACTCCATTCATACCGGCAATAAGGTTGATGCTGACGGTGGTGTCTACCAGATCGGTAACCAGTCGACTGGCACCATCACTGGCAGCACCTTCTCCGGCAACAGCGCCGAAAAGAGTGGTGGTGCCCTTCGTGTAAGTAAGTCCACGGTTACCATTGACAAGTCTGTTTTCGACGGTAATACGGCGAAGGTTGCCGGCGGTGCCATCACAGTTGATAACGATCCCACACTCACGGTCAAGAACAGTGTGTTCACGAACAACGTGGTTGGGGAAGGCAAGACCGGTCACGGTGGTGCTGTTTATGTGAGCGGTAAAAATCCTGTTACTACCGTTGATGCTTCCGAATTTACCGGCAACAAAGCGGGCCACGGCGGCGCTTTCTACATTCAAGGTCAGACGGCAACCTTCAAAGATACCGTCTTCACGAATAATGAAGCGTATGAATACGGTGGTGCACTGCGTGTGAACACCGGTAACGTCACGTTTAATGTGACGAAGGGTGACGTTGCCTACACCGGCAACAAGGCCGGCACTGCAACTGATTCTGTTGCTGGTCAGCGTTACAACGGCAAGACGGGCGGCTTCCTCTATCTGCAGTCTGCTACGAGTGCATCCGGTACGGCTACGTTTGATGTGGCCGACGGCGCAACGCTCACGATCGGTAAGGACGCAACGGCTGACAGCATTGCTTCTTACTCCAAGACGGGTGCCGTTTCCACGATTACCAAGACCGGTGCCGGTGACTTGGTTGTCAACGGTGATATGAGCGCCTTTGTGGGCAATCTCACGGTTTCCTCCGGCTCGATGACGATTGCCGGCGGTATCGGTGAGTATGACCTGGCTGTTCAGGAAGCGGTGAATAACCTCGTGAAGGATGGTAATGCGCCCTCCGACTCCGGTGTTGCTACGACTGTTATCGTTGCGGATCAGGCCGCTCTGACAGTTGGAAATCTGACTGTTACCAAGGCTCTGGCGGTCAATGCCAATGGTGACTTTACGGCCGGGAACATCACTGTTGCCAAGACAACCTACAAGGATCTCAAAGTCAGTACCGGTGAAGAGGCTTTTGCCAATGGCTTCAGTACTTCTGGTGCTGCGACCATTACTGTTGCCAAGACCGCAAAGGCCGGTGACATCACGGTTGATGCCGGTACGTTTGAAAAGCTTGGTGCCGGTTCTCTGACTGCTGGCAATGCCGCTGTTAATTCCGGCACGATGACTGTCTCTTCCGGTTCTCTGTCTGTGAAGGACATCAGCGTTGGTACTTCCGGTACGGCTACGGTCGCTGCCGGTACAAAACTTGAAGTCACAGGCACGATCACGGGCGAAAAGCAGAAGCTGGGTGTTACCGGCACTCTCGCTACGACGCTTGGCAATGTGGTTGACTATGCGGACGGAAAAGCTACGACCAAGCAGAATGCCGTTGTTAAGTTCGAGCAAAATTCCTCCTTTGAGGTTACGGACGAGGGCCTGCAGTACACGACAACTCAGTGGAACAGCATCAAGACGGCCGCCGGTTCTACAAACCTCAAGATTGCTAACGGTACGCTCGTTGCAGCAGATGCAAAGACGCCTCTGACGCTGGCCGATGTGGATGCTGTTCAGGGGTATGCCGGTGCTGCTGAGGTTGTTGAAAAGGCAAGCGGAACGGGATACACCTACACTGGTGCGAAGGCAATGACCATCGGCAAGCTGACGGTTAACGCCAAGGATGCCAATACCAAGCTCACCAACGTGACGCTTAATGGTACGGAACAGAATAAGTTCACACTTCGCGGTAACGCCAAGGGTGAAGTCCTTGCAGTTCCGTCGGACGTCAAGACTATCGATATCAGCCATGTCCGCTTTGGTGAAAAGGCTGCTGACCATGGTGTTGTGACGAATGCCCTGAAAGTTACGACGGATGCTGGTGTTGATGCCGGTTCCTTTGACTTCAAGGGTGACGTCGAACTCAATGGTGCCTTTAGTGTTGCGAAGAATGCAACGGCTCGCTTCCTCGGCGATGTGAAGGATGCAGCTACTACCCGCGCCGTTCTGACGAAGGGTATCAATAACGAAGGCACCACTGTTGTCGGTACTGTTCCTGCGGCTGACGCAACGGACAAGACCCTGCAGGTAAATGCTTCCACTCAGACGCTCAACGGTGGTCTGACAGTTTTCGGTGCGAAGCATGAGGCCGCTGCCCTGCAGTACAAGGCAGCTGCCGCTAACAACAACGTGATTTACGTCGGCGAACAGACGACTCTGAATAAGAGCCAGCAGTTCGGTACTACGGCTACTAACGGCAAGAACGTTGTTGCCATCGACCTTGCTTCTGTGGCTGCTAACGGTTACACCGCTAAGAGCGGCGCTATTCTGAAGACCGCAGATGCAACAGTTACTGTTGCTGCTGACCAGTCTACGTACTCTGTTGATCTTCTGAACCTCAACAGCAAGGTTCTCACGATTGCTGAAACCGGTGCAACTCTCAATCTCGGCACGGCTTTTGCTGAGGGTACTGCAGTTAAGCTCGGCAATGCCTTCTACAACGACGGCACAGTTGCAACTGACGGCACGTTCGCTGTCGTGACGGATGAAGAAGCTGTTCTCGAAGTTGAAACCTCTGGTCTGCACACGGCCGGCGCTGTTGTTCAGGCTGTTCGTTCCTACGAAAAGCCGACCAACGGAATCGCTGCCATCGTGTACAACAACTGGGAAGCCTGGGATCAGGAATACAAGAAGTCTTTCTTTGAACAGGCTAAGGCGGCTGGTTTGCTTAACGATCATGTGACACTTGAAGAGTTCGACCCCGAGACATCCTTTGCTGCCGGTAAGCAGGCTGCATTCCTGCAGCTCGGTGAGCAGATCGGTAATGCTCAGTGGACGGCGATCACCAACGCTGAACATGCTGCCACCAATATGGCAGTTCTCGGCGGCGCCTTCACGACGACCCTTGACGTGAACGACCAGGTGACGGCAGTTCTCAACCGCCGTATGAGCCTCGCAAACCTCAACGTTTCCCGTAACGAAACCGGTGTGACCCCCTGGGTTGATGTCTTCGGCACGATGAATGAAGGTAAGCGCCTCTTCGGTAACGGCATGGGCTACGAAGCCGACATCTACGGTGCGGTCCTCGGCTTTGACTACACCGCCACCTGCGGCAGCATCCTCGGCCTTGCGATCAACGTCGGTACGTCCGACGGCAACTCCACCGGCAACGGCCAGAAGGTTGACAACGACCAGGACTTCTACGGTGTGTCTGCCTACGCTTCCCGTCAGTTCGGCAGCTTCAACACGAAGCTCGACCTGGGTTACCTCGTCACGAAGAACGATCTGAAGACCGCTTCCTCCTACTTCGGCGCTACGAGCGAGAAGTTGGATGCCAAGGTCTTCACGGTTGGTCTCGGTGCTGAGTTCCTGGCGTCCGCCGGTGCCGTCAACGTTGTGCCGCACGCCGGCATCCGTCTGACGACGATCGACATGGACGAAAGCAACTACGGTGCTGACTACGACAAGATGACGGTCTATCAGCTGCCGTTGGGCGTCACGTTCTCCGGCTCGTTTGACGCGGCTGGCTGGCAGGTTGCTCCGCAGTTTGACCTCTCTGTTGTTCCGACCTTCGGTGACAAGGACGCTGTCGCGACCTACGCCGGCAATGTCAAGGACACGACCCGTGTTGTTGACACCAACCCGGTTCAGGCCACGCTCGGCGTGTCTGCTCAGAACGGTGCGTGGACCTTCGGTCTTAACTACGGTCTCACGGCCGGCGGCGACGACCGCATGAACAACTCGCTCAATGCGAACGTCCGCTACACGTTCTAACCGCAAGGTTTGAATGGCAGGACTTCCGGCCGTCTTCTGCGGGAAACAGAGTCGGCCGGAAGAGCACCGAAGGGGAGAGGGGAAAAAGGGATAACCATCCAGGTGAGATCCTCAATTCCCTTTTCCAGCTGGTGCGATAAGCAGTACGAAGTGGTTTCCTTAACGGAAATCCCCGGTTTTGCTTGAGCCGGTTGATCCGGACTCCGAGACTTAGAGTCCGGGCATCAAAACTCCATGTCAGGCAAATTTCAAACCCCGTTTCCCGTCGGAAGCGGGGTCTTTTTCCTTTAGCGTTCTGAAGAAAAAGGCAATGACAACGCAGACAGTTTCTCAATCTGCCCGTCCGGTGAGAATCCGGCCGGACTTTGCGCCGGACATGAAACGCCGTCACGCGGCGGAATTGTTTGCGCACGGCCTGGGTTACCAGAAAACCGCTGAGATTCTGGGTTTGTCGCCTTATACCGTCCGGGACTGGGCGAGAGCCTATAAGGCCGGGCGATTCGGCACGGTTCTTGCCGCCAATCAGATGCGCTACAGCGAGGAAGAGCGCGAAAAGGTGCTCGCATTGAGGGCGCAGGGTCTATCCTGGCGTGCTATTGCTGAGCAGACCGGTGTGAAAATGGCTACCTGCCGCAAGTGGGTGATGGCCGCTCAGAACCCCAAGACCGAATAGTCGAGGATGTAAGGTTTTTTGTGTCCAGGCGACAATAGCGCTCCCGTAGGGCGCGAAAGGAATCACCGTGGCACACCGTACACCCAAAATAAACGACACCGTAAAATTTACCGACCAGCAGCAGGCCATTCTGAACGATGCCGCAGAGCAACTGATGGAAGCCGGCGGCTTAACGGCCTTAACGCAGGCTCATTTCAACGAAGCGATGAAGATCGTAGTCCAACGCTTCATCAACGCCGCCCTGCAAGGGGAACTGAAGCACCATTTGACACAGGAAGACGAAAATCTCAATCGGCCGCGCTGGACACCGCAACGTGCACCCTCGGGGCGGTTGCTCCTGCTGTCTGCTTTTCAACAACGCGGGAGAGCAGTTGCTTGGCCTCTTCTGACAGAAACGCCGAAGCTCTCGCTTCAAAGGTCGTAAGAAGCGGGAGAAGGGCCGCTTGCGCCCTCGCGGCCGGCTCTTCAAAACCGTCCTGTGCTCCTTTTTTGACGAGATGCGCAAGTTCAATCAGTTCCTTGTCAAACCGGCGGCAGCCCTCAACGGCCGCAAAAAACCGGTGCATGATTAAAGCACGCACCGGTTCGTGACGGGTGAAAGAAGCCCGGAAAGGGCTTTAAGGCCCGGTTATTCCGGAAGTGCCTGGGTTGTGAGATCAAGCGCTTCAGCGGGCGTTTCACTTTCGGGGGCGGTTCCGTTCGTCACGTCCCCCGTTTCAGGAACGAGAGCCGGTGCGTCACCGGGTTTTCTCACCGGTGCGGACTCGGCCTGGCGCTTTAACCTTGAGCCGTGGGTGACGACCTGGAAGGCGATGAGTTCGTCGGCAGGCATCACGTTAATGGCACCCCCCGTGATCATCGCGGTCTGTCCTCGGCGGTGCACAACCGGGGAATGCTCGAGGTCATAGGTGAGCCTCCCCGTGAGCCCGTCAATCGTTTCGCGGATGCTGCCCTTGGCCATCGTAAGAGCGACAGTCAGGGCATCGGACCCCAAGGCAAAGAGCCGGCGCTCGAGCATCGTTTTGGGCGCCACGGTCTTATATTTTTCTTCAAAGGCCGCGGGGTCAAAGGTAAGGACAAAGGGACTGTCCACAAGTCCCACCTGACGGAGGTCATAGGTGAGGGCCTTGGCGTCTGCGTCATGCGCGGCGTCGCCGGGGTTCACCGCGGACGTCGCCCAAAGGCGCGAGCGCATCGGAAGGCGCGAGCGCACCAAAGAGGCCGTAGGCGACTCAAGCGCTAAGAAAATCGCGTGGTACGGGGGTTCAGCCAAGGCGGCGCGCGCACGCAACGCGGCTTCTTCGCGCCTGAGCCTGATCTGCTGCTGGCGCCACCCCTGGGGGTCGGCTTCCTGGTCAATCAATTCCTCTTCGGGCATTGTCTCATCGCGTTCAACCACGAGCTGGAAGAACTGGTTGACTCTCCGGTAGGCATCAAGGTCCACGGTGAGACGGTCCGGCGCAAAGCCCGCAAGCGTCAAAGACTTTTCAAAAGCCTGCGAGATGCGCTTTTCCAGGGGGCTGTTGCCGTCAATAAGTAACACTTTGGGACGCTTACCCGATTCGGTCAGGCGCGGCAGGGCCTTTAAGCCCAGTTCGGTGACATACAGGGCATCTTCTTCCATCGAGAGCCCCAGCATTAAAAACTGGTGCGGAAAGACCTTGGGCTCGTAGCGCACCGACGGGGGCGGGAGGTCTTCGGCGGCGGTAAAGCCGGGGACCGAGATCTTCGCGGCAATGCTGCCGGTACCAAGGAGATCGACTTCCTGAGAGGGTTCTTCGGCCGCAGTGCTTCCCACCACTTCTGTGGTGTCGGCGACATTGAGTTCCCGCTGCGCTTCGTCGGCTAAAAGCGCTGCTTCACGCGCGAGCTGCTGCTCCTTAAGTTCTTCCGGCGTCAAGGGCACTTCCTTATCGATTTCGATCTGGTTCAGTGTCACGATCGGAAGCGGCAGGTAATTGAGTTTGGCCAAAGTTTCCACCGCCGTGCGGTCAATGGGGCCGATCGCGGCAACCGCGCCGGCTTCAGCCGCCTTTTGCGCCTGCTTTACGATGTTTCCTGAGGCGTCCGGGTGCACCAGAAGAATTTCAGCCGGTTTTTCCGCCGCATAATTCGATGCGACAATACCGTTTAAGGCGGACTGTGTGACGCCCGAGAAGACTGAGTCTTTCGAGGGCAGCAGCACCGCGATTTTGACGGGGGGCTCGGCGGGGGCGGTATTGGCATCCGTGTTCGGTGCGGCACCGGCTGTGGCGCCTTCGGACACCGGGGGCGTTGCGGCGGTTGCGTGAGCGGCGGGGGCAACCTCAGACGTCACGGGCGCCTGCGGTGCGGAGGGCAGCGCAGGGGCGATCTCTGAGGCAGCGGTCGCCACCTGAGGCGTCATTGCAGGTGCGGCAGCCGGGACCGGCGTCTGAGCCGAGGCCGTGAGCGCCGTCAGAGCGGCACAAAAACCAACAAAAAAGGAATGTTTCAGCGTCATGACGTCTGAAAATTTGGAAAACGTTAATTCAGCGGGACCGGAAGGGATTGCGTCCGTGCCGGAACTTTTTTCCGGTACGGCACTGGTGCGCGCCTCCGGGGTGGATGAACAGCTTTTCCCGAAAGCAGCGCTTTACATTGTAGGGCTTCCGATCGGTAATGCCGCAGATATTACCGTACGCGCCTTATGGATTCTTAGCGTCGCGGACGCCGTTGCCTGCGAGGACACCCGGGAAACACGTAAGCTTCTGGAGCGCTACGGGATCCGCGCACGAACAATCAGCGTGCACGAGCACAATGAAGCGAAGGCGAGCGAAACCCTTATCCGGGAGTTGGAGAAGGGCGCCCGGATTGCCCTGGTGACGGATGCCGGCACCCCGGCGGTGAGTGACCCCGGCGCCAAGGCCGTGGCGGCTGTGCGGGAAGCGGGTTTCCGCGTCATTCCGGTGCCGGGGTGCTCGGCCGTCATTACCGCACTGAGTGCGGCGGGGCTTAACGCTTACCGATTTACCTTTGCCGGCTTTGTGGCGCCGCAGGCCAAACAGCGCCATGCAGACCTTGCGGTGCTGTGCGGCCGGGGTGAAGCGTTTGTCCTTTACGAGGCGCCGCACCGGGTGAAGGAGTTGCTCACTGACCTCGCCACTCTTTTAGAGCCTGAGCGCACCGTTGTGGTGGGGCGTGAGGTTACCAAGCGCTTTGAAACGTTTGAGCGGGTGAAGGCTTCGGAGATCCCCGCGTGGCTTACGACGCACGAAGCGCGCGGCGAATACGTGATCTGCGTGGATGAGGCGGAAAGGCGTGATGCGGTCCTCACGGATGATGTGATGAAGTGGGTGAGAGCGGCGGCCGCAGAACTGCCTTTGAGCCGCGCTGCAGCGCTTGCGGCCAAGGTTTCGGGGGTGAAGCGCGATCTCATCTATAAGGCGCTTTTGGCGGAGAGCGGGAAGGCGGAGAAGTGAAGGACAGCCAGCGCAAACTCATTCTGACGCTTGACAACAATCCGGCGGCGGACTGTGACGGCATTGTCTGCCTGAATGCGCTTGACTGGCTTATGGGCCGGTAACGTCCGGGCAGATTGGCCTTGGTGCGGCCTCAGTGGTGGTGTCCGCAGGCACACTGCCCGGTGCTGTGCGCGGGTTTCTGCGTTTTTGTGAGACAGTCACTGCAAAGGCCCTGAATCACCGTGTCCTGCAGGTCAAGCGCCACACCGTGCTCGCCGGACAAATGCGCGGAAAGCGCCTCAGCCATCCGGGCAA
The DNA here is from genome assembly GCF_928721995.1 of Duodenibacillus massiliensis. NCBI lineage: Bacteria > Pseudomonadati > Pseudomonadota > Betaproteobacteria > Burkholderiales > Sutterellaceae > Duodenibacillus > Duodenibacillus massiliensis. The sequence continues at coordinate 1,257,474 of NZ_OV788642.1, read as the reverse complement.
TTTCGCTGCAGTGCAGGTGAAAAAGTTTCCCGCAGCCCTTGCAGCGCACGTGAAATTCTGCCTGCGCCGGGTTTTCCAGATACTCAAAGACAGCGGGCGACGTTCTGTCCGGAACAAAGCGGCGCACGGTGCCTTCGGAAGCGAGTTTTTCGAGCGCCCGGTAGATCGTGGTAACCCCGACGGGGCTTCCCTTTTTCGTGAGATCCGCCGCGATGTCAGCCACCGACAGATACTGTCCGGCATGCGCTTTGAGACATTCAAGCACCAGCGAGCGCTGGCGCGTGGCATAACCCGGCGTGCGCGGCATAAAGCCCCCTTCAATTGAAACTGAAAATGATTGTAAGTCATCGTGCAGGCGCCGGAAAACGGTCTATGATTTCAGAAATTGAAAATCATTTTCGTATTTAGGGAGGTACGAAACAATGCAGCGTCGTGTTTTGGCGGCATCAATTGCGGCCGTGGCGGTGGCGCCCGGCGTTTTTGCGGCACCGGCTGCCGGCGGAAAGTTGCGCGTGGCGGTTTCTTTTAATGCGCTCAAGGAGTTTGTTGAAGCTGTGGGCGGTGACAAAGTCTCGGTCTCGGGGCTCATTCCGGCCGACACCGAGCCGCACGGCTTTACGCCCACGATTGCCACGATGGGGCGGCTTAAGGCAAGCGACCTTTTTGTCGTAAACGGCCTCGGGATGGAACCGTGGGCTGAGAAAACGGCCTCGGCTGCGGCACCGGGCCTGAAGGTTGTGACCGCAAGCCGTGGTTTTACGCCGATTAAGCTCACCGATCCCGGCGAAATCCGCGAGCACGGGGATACGGATCCCCATGTGTGGTTAAGTCTATCGGGCGCCGTTTACGAGGCGGATGCGATCCGTAAGGCGCTTTCAGCGCTGCGGCCCGCGGACGCTCCTTACTTTAATGCGCGGTTTGCCGCCTTTAAAAAGCCTCTTGAGGCCCTTGCCGCGACTTACGCCGCGCGCTTTAAGAGCGCAAAGCGCCGGGTGTTTGTGACAAGCCATGCGGCCTTTGCCTATCTGTGCCGGGATTTCGGGCTTACGCAGTTAAGTGTTGAAGACACTTTTGCCGAGGGCGAACCCACGATCCGGAAACTTGCGGACCTTGCCAAACTCTGCCGCCGGGAAGGTGTGAAGACGATCTTTACCGAGGAAATGGTGAGTCCCGCCGTGGCGCGGACTTTGGCCAAGGAAGCCGGCGCCAAAGTGAAGGTGATCTACACGATGGAGACGGCTGAAGGCGGCAAAACCTATGCTGAGCGCATGAAGGCCAATCTTGAGGCAATTGCGCTGGCGTTAAACGAATAGGGCCGCACTTTTTAAAGCTGATGCCGGTCGTTGCGGGGCTTTTGACGAGACCTATAGAAGAAAAGCGGGTTTTAATAGAAATCGAACTTGTTGCAAAATGGAACAAGTTCGATCCGGGCCTGAATGAGTCAGGTCTGAGACGGCCGTAAGCCGCTTTTACCGCGGGCGTACCCGCAAAAAAGCCGCAGCCTTTTTTTTGGACAGCGGCTTACTTTTAAGTGCCTTTAAAGCTAGGTTGGCGACGGCCGCAAAGGCGCTATGACATCAAATGGTTGTTCCCAGGTACCGGTCTAAGACACTCACAGGAGTAGCCACTCTATATGGGCTCTGTAAATGCGTAACAGAATTGCGGTACCGTTACGAAAAATCCTCGCTGTACCGAGGTTTTTTACTCGAAAATTCTTCGTTACACTGAGGAATTTTATACAGTGGCTAATAGATCAGACGACTTTTTTTATTGGTACCGGGCTCTTGGTCCATTGAAATAAGGACAGAAAAAAGGCACATCCGGAGACGTGCCTTTCACCGCGTTTTTTCCGGGGCTCTTCTCAGAGGTCCTTGGCGCGCGGCTTTTCCCCGCGCCCGGCGACCGCCTTATCAAAGACGGCATTGGGAAGCAAACGCAGGATTTTGCTCAGCACCCCCATCTGCCACGGAATCGTGCGGTAGGAGACGTGCGCGTCAATGGCTTTGACGGCACGGCGCGCAAACTCATCGGCTTCGAGTAAAAACGGCATCTTGTACGGGTTTTTGGCCGTAAGAGGGGTCTTTACAAACCCCGGAGAGATCGTTGTCACATCAATCCCGTAGGGGCGCACGTCGTTACGCAGGCTCTCAAGGTAGCTGATGACGGCGGCTTTGCTTGAGCAATAGGCTTCGCTTCCGGGAAGCCCCCGGATACCGGCTACCGACCCCGTTCCCACAAAGTGCCCGCGGCCTCTGCGGCGCATGGGATCAATAAAGGCGTGGAAGGTACAGGCCATCGCAAAGACGTTGGTGCGGTAGATTCTCTCGAGCACGTCGAGATCTTCGTAGTACTCGGTTTTAACGCCGATCGAAATCCCGGCGTTCGCAATCACCGTGTCCGTGGGGCCGTGGGCTTCAAAGTCCGCGGCCGCGTCAATCAATGCCTTGCGGTCGGTGACGTCAAGCGCGTAGAGGCGGTGCTCTCCCGCGGGCAGGGCGGCGAGAACACTCTCGAGCTTCTCTTCACTTCGGCCCACCAGGCCCACGGTGTCGCCTCTGGCGGCAAAGATCTTGGCCATTTCCGCGCCGATGCCGCTTGAGGCCCCTGTGATAAAGATTCGCATGACGTCACACTGTCCGGTGAGAATTAAGCCTTTTTCGCGAGATCCACGAGGAACTTGATCGTTTCAATCGTGGCGCGGCGCGTGCCGGTGAGGTGAGGCGCCGTGAGCCAGCGGCCCGCCACACCCACGCTCGGGGTGGAATCCACGCCGTAACTCTGCCAGGTCGAAAAGGCCGTACGGGACTTGGCAACCACGGAGAAGGACTTCACGGCACCGGTGAAGTCGCTCTCAGAAATACCGTTCTTGGTAAACCACTTCGTGACGTCGGCGTTCATGCCTTCGACGTCCTTCCAGTCGTGCTCTTCCTTGATGACCCATTCCCAAAACGGCATATGAAGCGCGTCAAACTTACCTAAAGCTTCGAGAGCAAAGTACGTGCGCGGAAAGATCTCGTACTGCGCGTTCCAGGCAACGGGCACAGGAATCACCTTAACCGACCCATCCTTGGGAAGGCTCTTGATGTACTCATCCATCATGGGCGCAAACGCGAGGCAGTGCGGGCACGTGTAGGCAAAGAAGTCATGAATGATGACGGGCTTGGCGGCAACGGGCACCGCGGGGCGCACGACAAGGTAGTCTTTGCCCGCTACGGGCGCGGCATTCGCGGTCAACGATACGGGAAGGCTGAGAGCGCCAGCGGCCCCCAAAAGCACTCTGCGTGAAATCATGTTGGTTTCGTCCCTGTAAAAGTTGTTTTTTAATCCTGAAGTTTGATGAGGTTACCCTGAATGGCGTTGTCGGCGAGGCTCTGGCGGATTTCCTCGGCCTGCGCTTCGGTGTCAAAAGGCCCCACGCGCACGCGGTAGAGCCTCTGTCCGCCTTCGTTACGGTAGCTGATCTGGGCGTCAAGCCCGATAAAAGCGATGCGGGCGCGCATGCTCTCGGCGTCCGCACTCTGACTAAAGGCCCCGGCCTGCACCCAGTAGCGGTGGGTGTCAAGCGTTTCGCCCTCACTTGTCCCCTGAGCTGCGGCGGAGCCGGGCAGAGCCGTTGCAGACTTGCCGTCGGCTGTGACCGCAGCCACAGCCCCCGGTTGCGCGGCCTGCTGCACCTCACCCTGACCTTCGGCGTAAAGCTTCTTGTTGGGGTCAAGGCGGCCGTCCAAAAGCTCTTCGTTTACGGCCACCGCGCTTTGGTCGACTTTATTCACAAAGGGCACGGGCGCGTTGTTGATAAACATAAAAACGGCCGCCGCCACCGCCAGTGCCGCGGTGACGCCCAGGGCAAAGGACCAGAAAAGCGCGGTCCAGCCGAAACCTGATTTTGTTCTTGCGGGCATCGTGTGTCGTTCCGTTTACATGTGTTCGGGCGCGGAAATCCCGAGCACGTTAAGACCGTTACGCAAAACCTGACGTGCGGCCAAAAGAAGTGCCAGCCGCGCCGTACGCACCGCGGCATCGTCCACGAGAATCCGGTCGGCGTTGTAGTAGGCGTGAAAGTCCGCGGCAAGTTCTTTGAGGTACACGCAGATTAAGTGCGGTGCGAGATCGCGCGCTGCTACGGCCAGGGTGTTGCCGTAATCAGCCATCTTGGCAACAAGGGCCTTGGCCTGCGGGGAGTCAAGAAGCGTCAGATCGCACGCGGCGGCTTCTTGAGCGGTGGGCACCTTAAAGCCCTTTTCCTCGGCCTGCGTTAGCACCGAGCAGATGCGCGCGTGCGCGTACTGCAGGTAGTAAACCGGGTTTTCGTCGCTCTTTTTAACGGCAAGGTCAATGTCAAAGACAAACTCGGCATCGCTCTTACGTGACACAAGGAAGTAGCGGGCCGCGTCGCGCCCGACCCAGTCAACGAGGTCTCTGAGCGTCACATAGGTGCCGGCGCGCTTACTCATCTTCACTTCTTCGCCCCCCTTCATCACCAGAAGCATCTTGTGCAGGAGATACTCGGGGAAGGTGTCCGGAATCGTGATGCCGAGGGTTTTGCTTGCGGCCTGAAGGCCGATACGCACGCGGGCCGTGGTGCCGTGATGGTCTGATCCCTGGATGTTGATTGCGCGCGTAAAGCCCCTTTCAAACTTCGCAAGGTGGTAGGCAACGTCGGGCACAAAGTACGTGAAGTGCCCGTCCTTTTTGCGCATCACGCGGTCTTTGTCGTCCTTAAAGCGCGCAAAGTCAGGGTCGGTGGTTCTGAGCCACAGCGCCCCCTCGGCTTCATACGTATAGCCCGCCTTTTCAATGGCTTCAACGGCTTTTTGAACGCGCCCGGAGGTGTAAAGCGAACTTTCAAGGTAGAAGTTGTCAAAGGCAACGCCCAAGGCCTTAAGGTCGCTGTCTTGTTCGTTACGAAGGTACGCCACTGCATAGCGGCGGATGTTTTCCTTGTTGTCCGGGCACCCGCAGGCTTCAACCGTTTCACCGGCGGTCGTCACCACCGGTTTTTTCGCAAGGTAATCCCGGGCGATATCCATGATGTAGTCGCCGTGGTAACCGTTTTCGGGGAAGTCCTCGGGTTTGGCTTCGCCCTTAATTTCCTTGGCGCGCGCGGCAACGGAAAGCGTGAGGTTATCAATCTGCACGCCCGCGTCGTTGTAGTAGAACTCGCGCATCACCTTGTAGCCCTGGGTGGCCATCACACGCGAAAGAACGTCACCCAAAGCTCCCTGACGGGCGTGCCCCAGATGCAGGGGCCCTGTGGGATTGGCCGACACATATTCGAGCAAAACGCTTTGGCCCGCAAAGGCGGTGCTTTTACCGAAGTCTTCGCCCTTGGTGAGAACGTCCTTGACGGCGGAAAGCGCCGCTTCTTTATTGAGCGTCAGATTGATGAACCCGGGCCCCGCGATTTCAACGGCCGCCAAAAGCGCCTTACCGCGGGGATCGTTGTTAAGGGACGCCACGAGGAGTTGCGCCACTTCGCGGGGGTTTTTCTTCAGAATCTTGGCGCACTGCAGCGCCGTGGTGCACGCAAAGTCGCCGTGGGCGGCGTCCTTGGGGCGCTCCAGGCGCGCGGTGACGCCCTCGATACCGTTGGCTTTGAGGGCATCGTTTAAAAGCGCCGTAAGCGCGAGTTTCTGTTCTTCAATCATGACGGAAATCCGGATAGGGGCCGAGCTTCAGGCCCGCGCAGAGTGCCTTTTTTGGCCTTCTGCAGCGTGAGTTTCGAAACAATATCAGGCAATCGCAAAGGAGAACGTAAAGTCGCCCGCGCGATCGGTAAACAAACTTAACAGGAAAAGAAAAAGCCGCCTTCCGTCGGGGAAGACCCGAAACGGATAAGCGGCTTCGTTTTTCCGCTGCGCCCGTTATTTTAAAAGAAGCGGGCGGGCCGTGAGCAAAAGCCTCAGACGCGGCGTTTGTCGCGGCTGATTTCGGCGTAGGCCGAGTGATTGTGAATCGACTCGAAGTTTTCGGCGGTGACGTGGTAGCTCACCACGCGGCTGTCGGCGTTTAACTGACCGGCCATGTCGCGCACGATGTCTTCCACAAACTTCGGATGGTCGTAGGCAAATTCCGTGACGTACTTTTCGTCGCTGCGCTTTAAGCGGCTCCAGAGTTCGCAGGAGGCGGACGTTTCCGCAATGCGGATCTGGTCTTCAAGCGACATGTCGGAAGCCAGTTCCAGCGACACCGTCAGGATCGAGCGCTGATTGTGCGCTCCGTAGTCGCTGATTTCGCGGCTACAGGGGCAAAGGCTCGTTACGGGGGCCTTAATTTCCTGCAGAACCTTCGTCACACCGTCCTTTTTCTCGGCGATGTAGCGGATTTCGTAGTTCATGAGGCTCTTAAGACCGGAAACCGGGCTTGCCTTCATCACAAAGAACGGCGCACTGATTTCGATGTAGCCGTTTTCGGCTTCCAGAAGTTCGAGCATGCGCGCAAGAAGGTTGCGCATCATGGGCTCGGACAAGGGTTCCTTGTTTTCGTAGATGAGCGCCACAAAGCGGGACATGTGCGTGCCCTTGTGCTCGGCCGGAAGGCTCACGTACATACTGGCCTTGGCAACCGTAGGCTGCGCGCCGTCAACGCTTTGGACGGTCATCGGAACCGTAAGCCCCCTCACGCCCACGCGGTCAATGGCGATGCGGCGTGTGTCAATCGAGCTCTGCACATCGGGCAGAGGCTGTTTGCAAGTCGTTGTAGTCATATGCTTAGTCGATAAGTAGCTGCCTTATGGGCAGGGCGGCAGGCGACGGGCGCGGCCGCTGAACGGATGGCGATAATTTTCGCCCATCGTTCGACAAAAGTCGATAGTTTTCGTTGATGATACTCGGAAACGGGTGCGCGAATGATAAAGGATTTCATTCACGCGCACGCCGTCCGGGGCGCCGCGTGCGGGTATTTCTTGAGGAGAAGGACCTCAAAACAGAGGAAAATGCGTACAAACGGATGCGTTTGTTTACATTTGCAGGGGCCCGCCCTGCTGCAAAATACCGGTTACGTAATTCTTCTTACAAAGGTTTGTACACACCGCCATGGCGCTTTACATCAACGGCCGTCCCGTCAATCCCATTGTTCAGTTTCTTGTCTCCGCCGTGGTGCTTGCGGCGGTGGTGGGGATCGGCATATTGCTTCTGCCCGTGATCGGCGGCATTTTGCTTTTTGTGCTGATCTGCGTGGCGGCGCTTGCGCTTTACGGTGTCTACTGGCGCTGGCGGCACGGCGATCCGCTGGAAAACTTACGTAAGCGCATGCAGGAAGAGATGCGCGCTCAGGAAGACGCTGAAGACCGCGTGGCTGAAGCCCGTGCCCCTGAAGAGGGGCTCAAGCCCGGCGACAAGGCCCAGGCCGGCGTCAAACGCACCACGGTGGTGGAAGACGCGGTGGTTGTGGAAGAGATTAAGCGGATTCCGCGGGACACGCAGCAGTAAACGGTCTGAACGCAGAAAGTCCGCCCTTCGGGCTTTGCTAGTCGAGAAAAATTCTCCCAAATCTACCATCATGCTGCTGTAAGGTTAAACGGCGTTTTTTGAACCGCAGGAAAGGAGGCTCACAGAATTTCCCGCATTCCTCCCGGGGCTTGAGCCCCGGGAGGAATGCGGGCTTTCGAAATTTTTTTAATCTTGGCCCAAACGCAGCCAAACCATGCACATAGTTTTCGCTTAAGGTATATTCAGCCGCTATGAAATCGCGCACACCGTCCCTTGTCATCGAGCTGGGCCTGAAAATCGGAGAGGATCAGGAAAGTGCACTGGAGACCTACTTCTCCGATGCACGCCAGCTCTTCAATGCTGTTCTCGGAACGGCAAAGAAACGCGTGCGCGCCATGAAAAGCACTGAAGCATGGAAGCTGACGGCCGCGATGCCCAAGGGCAAAGACCGCAACAAGCGGTTTAAGGAAATTCAGAAGTCCGCCCACCTTTCCGAGTATGCCCTGCATGATGTCGTGAAAGAGCACCGTGCCAAGGGCGGCTTTACAAAGCGCATCGGCATCAACGAAGCGCAGAAAATTGCCACACGTGTCTGGCAGGGCATTGAGCGCTGGCTGCTTCATCAGGGAGGTCAGCCGCGGTTTAAGAGTGCTAAACGGGGCTTGCACAGCGTTGAGGGAAAATCAAACAAAACAGGGTTGCGTTGGAAGGCCAAGACGTGGACGCTCGAGGTTCTGGATCTGGTGATAAAGGCTGAAGCGCCGGATGCCTGGCAGAAAGAAGCTCTTCTTTCAGCAACAGATCCGTCCGGCTTTAAGCGTGTCAAATACTGCCGTCTTGTCCGGCGGATGATCCGCGGCCGTATGCGCTACTTTGTTCAGCTCATTGTCGAAGGCGTACCGCCCGTCAAGCACGTTTATGCTCCCAAGGATCTCAAGGTGGCTGTTGACCCGGGCCCGAGGACCATGACTTTTTACAGCCCCGAGTGGCAGCAAAAGATTTTGGTGAGCGCGGGCACTGTCTCTCAGGAAAAGGAGATTGCGCGTCTTTTACGTGCCATGGACCGCTCCCGCAGAGACACGAATCGGGAGTGCTACAACGCGGACGGCACCGTTAAAGCCGCCGGAAAAAAGATTGTCTGGAAGGAATCCAAGACCTATAAGGCAACAAAGGCAAAACTTGCGGATCTGTACCGCCGCCAGGCGCAAACCCGCCGTTGCCTGCACGGCGAAGTGATTAACCAGGTGTTCGGCCGGGCCGGCACCGTCATTGTGGAGAAGAACTCATACAAAGCATTTCAGAGAGCTGGATACGGCAAGAGTTTGGGCAAAAGCGGTATTGCAGGATTGATAACCCGGATGACAAGTAAGGCTGAAAGCGCCGGCTGTTGTGTGGTGGAAGTCAGTCCCCGCAAAACTGCGCCCGAGTCAGCACGATCCCGAAACGGGAACGTACCGTAAGAAGGCTCTTTGGGAGAGAAGTCATCAGTTGGGAGACACGGACTGGTACATGGACCGCGACCTTGCGGCTGCCATGAACCTGTATTTTGCGGATCCCGCCACTGACAGCTACGATCTGAAGGCTGAGCAATCAGCGCTTGCGAGGCTCAAACAAGTCTCAGGGAACGCCGGATCAGTAGTGCAGTACAAACCAGCGAATCGGCAAGACGAAGCAGTCCTTCGCCGGAACCGACGGATCGAGCTGATGAAGCCCGTACCCGTAGAGCGGTTGCGTTTTAAATGTTCCTGTGGTGCAGGGGACGCCCGGGCAGACAAGGCCTCAAAAACCTTGCCTGTTGCGGGAAAGCCTGCACTGTGTCAGGAAACCCTGCGCTTTCAAGCGCGGGTTGTTTAGATGACATTGGTCTCCATAGGCCTCGTTGCCAAACAGTACGACGTCTCTGTAAGCACCATCCGTCGCAGGGTTGCGAAGGGCCTGCTCAGTTGCTCCCGTACTTTCGGCGGGCACCGCCGGTTTGTCCAAAATGATGATTCGCCTGAAGAACAGAATGACCGCCGTGATGTCGGTTACGCCAGGGTGTCGTCTCATGATCAGAAAGAAGACCTTGGGCGGTAGATTGAGGCTCTCAACCGTGGCGTTCGGAAGGTAATCAAAACTCGAACCATGTTTGCGCATGAAGAATCCGCCAAGAAGCTGATTTACTTGGCACTTCAGCGCATTATGGAAATCCAGCAGCCGTACCAGTCGTGGTTTCCGGGCACAAAAATCGTTTCTTTGAAGTGTTCCGAGCACCAGTCCCAAAACGCGTCGTAGCGCTCGAGGTGTTGGATTTCGGCAATGTCACCCGCAAGCACAAAGACGTCACCCTCGGGCTTGATGCCCCCCTGAAAGGACATATTGGAAATTGCGGCCGAAAGTGAGGTGCAGGTCAGAAGCGTACTGGATGCGCATGGCGGTGTCGAAGAAAAACAACAGGCGTTGCTCAGAGTATTGCGCAAAAGTCAATGAGCGGCATGCTTTTTGAAAGATTGCAGAAAATGCCGTCCGCATCCCTACAATAGGTCGGAAGGAAACAGCTTACGGGGCCAGACATGGCAAAGATAATCCTTGCTGCCGCAGCGGTGGTTGTGTGTCTCGCGGCGGCAGCCGTTGCGGTGTACACCGGTGTTTTTAAGACCGAAGAAGGTGCGCTCAAAATTTACGGGAGCGTCGATATGAGGACCGTCAGCCCCGCCTTTGAAGAGGGTGGCAGGCTTGCCTCCGTTGCGCTCGAAGAAGGCGACACGGTGAAAAAGGGTGAGGTGATCGCGCAGCTTGACGACACCCGTTACCGCATTGCCCTGGACGCGGCCCGCGCAGCGCAAACCGTTGCGCAGAAAAACCTTGATTTGCTTTTGGCCGGCAGCCGCACCGAACAGATTGACGCCGCACGCGCCCGTGTGGCGGCGTCAGAGGCCGCCCTGCAGCTTTCCCGCCGCACCTGTGAGCGTGAGAAAAAACTCGGCACGGCCACAAGCCCCTTAAGGATTGATCAGGTCTGCTCGCAGCAGAAAGTGGACCTGGCGCAGCGCAATGCAGCACAAAAAGAACTCGATCTGCTTTTAGCCGGCACCCGCGCTGAAGAACTCGAGGTCGCAAGAGCTCGGCTCGCATCAGCGCGCGTGCAGACGGCTGACGCCGAACGGATGCTTAAAAACTGCACCCTCACGGCTCCGGCGGACGCCGTCGTGCGCGAGCGTTTTTTAGAAGCCGGGAGCATGGTTTCAGCGGCAACGCCCGTCTTTGAACTCGCGCTCACCGACCCCCTGTGGGTGAGGGCCTACATCAATGAAGTGAACCTCGGGCGTATCCGTACCGGGCAAAAGGTTGCGGTTTTTACCGACAGCGCGCCGGGTAAGGCCTTTGAAGGCACCGTGGGCTTTATTTCCACGGTCGCGGAATTTACGCCCAAAACCGTGCAGACCGAAGAGCTGAGAACCAGCCTTGTGTACGAGGTGCGCATCACGGTGGCTGATCCCGACGGTGCGCTGCGGCTCGGGATGCCCGTGACGGTTTCGCTGGGGAAATAGTTATGGCCGAGGCCCTCACAGTCACCCGTGTGAGCCGCTTTGAAAAAGGTGCGGTTAAGCCCCTGATTGACGATATCACGCTCACAATCAAAGCGGGGTCGCTCACGGCGCTAGCGGGCGCTGACGGCGCAGGCAAAACCACGCTCATGCGCGTGATGGCGGGCGTGCTGCGGCCGCAAAAAGGCTCGGTGACGGTCTTGGGGGAAGCGCTTTACCCGGAAAACGCGGGCGTTAAAACGCGGATCGGCTACATGCCGCAGAAGTTCGGGCTCTATGAAGATCTTTCCGTCATGGAAAATTTCCTTCTCTACGCCGACCTTTTCGGTATTGACGGTAAAGAGAGGGAGGAGAGAATCGCAAGGCTTCTTGCGATGACGCAGCTCACCGCTTTTACCGCGCGCCCCGCGGGGAAACTTTCGGGCGGCATGAAGCAAAAGCTGGGTTTGGCCTGTGCGCTTTTAAACCGCCCGGACGTGTTGCTTCTGGATGAACCCACGGTGGGGGTGGACCCCTTATCCAAAAAGGAACTTTTTGAGATTCTCAAAGCCGAAAGCGGCGCCGGGAAGATGACGGTCGTCATTGCGACGACCTACATGGACGAGGCCGCGCAGTGTGATCAGGTGGCGCTTCTTGAAGGGGGCCGCCTGCAGCTTACCGGCACTCCCGCTGAAGTCACCGCGCATGCCGCAGGCCGCACGGCGCAGGTCGCGGGCTACACCGGGCGCGTACGGGACGTGCAGGCTGAGCTTTCTGACTCTCCTTTAGTGCTTGACGCCCTGCCGCTTGCCGGAGGCGTGCATGTGCTTTTAAGGGACGGCGTCACGGCGGCAGAGCTTACCGCGGCTTTTCCGGCGCTCACCGTCACGGAGGCCCCCGCGCGCCTGGAAGACGGGTATCTTGCGTGGCGGGAAAAGGTCCTGGGCCTTACGCAGACCGGCAATGCACTTACCGTTAAAGGGCGGGCCGCGGTCTCTGACCCCGTTATCCGCGCGCAGGACATTGTGCGGCGGTTCGGGGCTTTTACGGCGGTGGATAAAACGTCGTTCGTGGTGCACCCCGGGGAAATCTTCGGGCTTTTGGGGCCCAACGGCGCGGGGAAAACCACGACCTTCCGGATGATTTGCGGCCTGCTGGAGGTAAGCGGCGGCGACCTCGAAGTCGCGGGCGTCAACGTCCGCGCCTCAAGAAACCTCGCGCGCTCACGCTTAGGCTACATGTCGCAGAAATTTTCGCTTTACGGCAACCTCACGGTGCGGGAAAACCTGCGGTTTTTTGCAGGGGCCTATGGGCTGACGAAAAAAGCGGCGGACGCGCGCATTGTGGAGCTCACGGCGTCGCTGGCGTTAACCGACGTCTTGGATAAAACCGCGGGGGAGTTGCCGGGCGGCATGAAGCAGCGCCTGGCGATGGCGGCGGCTTTGATTCACGAACCCTCGGTTCTCTTTCTTGATGAACCCACAAGCGGCGCAGACGTCATGGCGCGGCGCCGTTTCTGGCGGTGGATGACGGAACTTTCGGCCGCAGGCGTCACGATTATCGTCACCACGCACTTCATGGAAGAGGCGCAGTATTGCGACCGGCTTCTCATTCAGGATGCGGGCCGCACGATTGCGGCCGGTACCCCTGAAGCAATCCGCGGCGACGCCCCTACGATGGAAGCGGCCTTTATCCGGGTGGTACAGGCGGGGCGAGGAGAGGCGTCATGAGCTTTGCGGACTTTTGGCGCCACACGGCGGCGCTCACCTTGAAGGAAACCCGGCAGATCGTGCGGGATAAGAGCGCCTTTTTGCTCGGGATCGTGATGCCTGTGGTGCTCATTATTTTGTTTGGTTACGGGTTAAGTTTTGACATCCGCGACGTGCGCCTCGGGATTGCGCAGGAAGCCAAAACCGGGGAAGCGCAGGCGCTCACAACCGCTTTTACCCATAACTCCGTCTTTAAAACCACGGTTTTCACCTCGCGCGCCGAAGGGGAAAAGGCTTTGAAAGCCTTTGACGTTGAGGCGCTGCTGGTGCTTGAAACCCGGCGGGGTGCGACCGCAGCGCAGCTTTTGATTGACGGCATTGATGCGCCGAGGGCGGTGATGATCGGTAACGCCGTGACGGCTGCGGCGATGATTGCGCGCGTGAAAAACTCACAGGCAGCGGGCGCCGCGACGGTGCCCCGCATCTGGTTTAACGAGAGCGCGGAGAGCCGCAGGTATCTCGTGCCGGGACTGATGGTCATTGTGCTCACGATGACCGGGATGATGCTAACGGGCCTTGTGCTTGCGCGTGAATGGGAGAGGGGCACGATGGAAGCCTTGATTGCAACGCCGGCCTCACCCCTGGCAATTCTCATATCCAAGGTGCTTCCGTACTTTGTGCTGGGGCTCGTCGGCTGGGGGCTCTGTCTTTTTGCCGCGCTTTTTCTCTACGACGTGCCGGTGCGGGGGAGTCTTACGGTGATTACGGTCTCATCCGCCCTCTACCTTTTGATTGGGCTCGGGCTCGGACTCTTTGTTTCGGGCGTGACGCGCTCACAGTTTCTTGCAAGCCAAATCACGATCCTCTCGGGCTTTTTGCCGGCCGTGATTCTTTCGGGCTTTATCTTTGACTTGCGAAGCGCCCCGGTCTGGGCCGACTGGCTTGCGCACGCCTTTCCGCCGGTCTACTACATGGAGCTGCTGCGGCTCGGCTTTTTAACGGGCGGGATGCCGGAACTCGCGATCCGGGACTTTGCCGTGCTCACGGCCTTTGCCGTATTGTTTCTTACGCTCGCGTACGGGCAGTGCGCCAAGAGGATCCGGAAATGAGCGCGTTTTTCTCTGTGGCGCTCACAGCGCTCGTTAAAAAAGAGTTTCTCTCGGTCTTAAAGGACCGCACAAGCCGCATGATTCTTGTGGCGCCCATCATTCTTTACATCATTCTCTTCGGGTATATCGCAAGTTTTAACCTTGAGCGCATCCCTTACGCGGTCTGTGATTTGGCGAAAACTGAGCTTTCCTCCGAGCTCATACGACGTATTGAAGCGGGCGGGATTTTTCAGCGGGTGGCAACGCTTACCAACACTGCGCAGGTAAGGCGCGCGGTTGATGAAACCGACGCGCTTGTGGTGGCGGTGATTGCGCCCGACTTTTCTTCGCGCTTTTATTCGGGCCGCACCGCGCCCGTGCAGGTCGTGGTGGACGGCCGCAACTCCACGACCGCGCAGTTGGCGGCAGGCTACCTGCAGACGATTGTGAGTGACTTTTCGGCCGAAAAAAGCGGCGTCACGGCGGGCGTGGCGATGCGCCTTTTTTATAACCCCAACAACATCACGCAGTGGTTCATCATGCCCGGGCTCATCGTCATGCTTTCGATGCTGCAGACCGTGGTGCTCGCGGCCCTGTCGGTGGCGCGTGAGCGGGAGCAGGGGACGTTTGAGCAACTCTCCGTCACGCCCGTCACAACCGGGCAGATTCTTTTTGCCAAGGCCTTTGTGCCGATGGTGGTGGGACTCATGCAGGCGTGCCTTATTCTCGCGGCGGACTTGTGGTGGTTCCGGATTCCGCTTGCGGGGAGTTTTGCTCAGATTCTTACGATTCTTCTCATTTTTATCGCGGCGGTCGTGGGGCTGGGGCTTGCGATTTCAGCCTACAGCAAGAACATGCAGCAGGCGCTTCTTCTGGTTGTCGTCAACCTCGTGCCGATGGTGCTACTTTCCGGGCTTTTTACGCCGGTCGCGAATATGGCGGAGTGGGTGCAGGCACTCACGTGGCTCGATCCCCTGCGCTTTGCACTCCTTGCAATGCGGCGCGTGTACCTTGCGGGCTGCACGTGGGGCGAGATGTTTGCTGTGCTCTGGCCTGCGGCAGTGGTGGCAGGGGCGTCACTGCCCCTGGCGTATGTGTTTTTCCGGCGCAAGGTGTGAGTGGCGGGCTGTGTCTCTTGGTTCTTTTAGTGCATGAGATTTGCGCAATTGTGGAAAATTACCAAATGATGGTTGTCGCAATTGTGGAAATATGATGAAAAAGATTTGGCGCAATTGTGAAAAATACTCATAAAATATCTGGCGCAATTGTGAAAATTCATCGGAAACCCCAATGTTTGAACGAAAAATTTACCAAGAGATGTTGCGCTGGAAGCATGACTACGCTCCGAAGTACGCCTTGTTTTTAAAAGGAGCACGTCGTGTGGGAAAAACCACGCTGGCTAAGAAGCTTGGCGAAGAGGCATATAAGTCACATATTCTAATCAGGTTTGATCAGGTAACAGATGATGTCCGCAATCTCTTCGTAAACGGGTTACTTGACCTTGATACCCTCTTTGAGACGCTGCAGCTGATTTACAAAACAAAACTCTTTCGGGGTGAATCGCTCATTATCCTGGATGAGGTTCAGCTCTTTCCTGCAGCCCGGCAGGCATTGAAGACTCTGCTGGAAGACGGTCGATATCACTACCTTGAAACGGGGTCTTTGGCAGGAATTACTAAAAAAAGCAAGGATATTCTGATTCCGTCGGAGGAGTACCCGCTCGATGTTCTGCCGATGGATTTTGAAGAATTCCTTTGGGCTCAGGATGATCATGTGACAATTCCGATGATCCGCAGTCGTGTCGAGGCGAGAAAGCCTTTCGGAGCCATGCATCAGAGCATCATGAACCGCTTCCGGGAGTACATGCTTGTGGGAGGAATGCCGCAGGTTGTTTCAGCATTTTTACCGGACAAAAATTTTGAGAAAGCTGACTTCGTCAAGCATGAAATTCTCAGGCTCTACAAGCAGGATATGCAGGAACAAAACGAAGAGAAATCCGAGTATGTCGGTAATTTCTTTGAGCAGATTCCGTCAGAACTGTCCAAGCACGACAAGCGGTTTGTGATCTCGCATATTGATCCGCAGGCCCGGTTGCGCGAATACCGTGGGCCGGTACGTTGGCTTGATGAAGCCATGGTTGTCAACCTTGCATTTAATGTGGAAGACCCGAGCGTTGCTTTTAATCTCGGCATCACGGACTCGTCTTTTAAGTGCTATCTGACGGATACGGGTTTGCTGGTGACTTTGGCCTTTTACGACGGGACATACATGGATAATGACCTCTACAAGGCCGTTCTTCTCGACCGTCTGCAGGTTAATGAAGGAATGCTCGTGGAAAATGTTGTGGCCCAGTGTCTGAGATCCGGCGGGCATAAGGCCTACTTCTACGCAAAACGCGATGCCAAAACGCGTAAAACTGTGATGGAAATTGACTTTCTGATGCGGAAGGGAAAAAAGGTTGTTCCTTTGGAAGTAAAGTCCGGTAAGTCATTGAGCATCAAGTCACTTGAACGTATTAAAGCCACTTACGGCAGCCGTATAGGAGACGGCATTGTTCTTCACCACGGTGAGGTGAAAGAGCAAGACGGCATTTTGTTCTTGCCGTACTACGCGGCTGCGGTTCTGTAGGTGCTGTCTTAATAAGCACTGTTTTTAGTGAGGCCGATGAGTTTGGCCGTCCAGTCCGCCAGCGGCAGCGGAATTGTCATCACGCCGTCAGTAAAACTCAGGTTGTCGTGTGAAAACCGTACGGCAAAGGGCATCTTCTGCCGCACGGCAAAGCGTTTGACGGTGCTCTTTCGGCGGCTGGGATTTAGAGCAAGTTCCGCCGGGATGAGGTCGGTGCCCGTCTGAATCAGAAAGTCCGCCGACATCCGGCCGTTTGTCTCGAAGTAGGCCGGTCTTGCCTTAAGACGTGGCTTGCAGCACTTGACGCGGCACTGGCAGCTTAAGGCTGGCTATAGCTCGGAATTATGACGGGCACGACCCTGTAATTTCTATAATTTAAGGGACGCATAAGCGGGGAAGATACTCCGCGTGCGCACACCAAAAAACTCAGCAACGGCCAATAAAAAACATGACCCCGGCCGCCGAGATGCTCGGACTGAGCAGGAGACCTTATGTCCAGACATTTGCCCCAAACGACCCGCGTTGCCGTCAATGCGGATAACCCTGCGCTCGCGCGCGATGAGAGCCTGTGCGTTAAATGCACGATGTGCGCTCAGATCTGCTCCGACTATATCGGAGTGAACAACAACTACAGCCTCGCGGCTACGGGCGACAGAGCCGTGTGCGTGCACTGCGGCCAGTGCATCAACGTCTGCCCGACGGGAAGCCTTTACAGTCCCACGGAATTTGAAGCCGTGCAAAAGGCAATCGACGACCCCGACACCATCGTGGTGATGAGTACCTCTCCCTCGGTGCGCGTGGGTATTGCCGAAGCCTTCGGCTATTCGGCAGGCTCCTTTGCGCAGGGGAAGATGATTGGGCTTTTGCGTGCCCTTGGTGCCGACTACGTGCTTGACACCAACTTCGGCGCCGACCTCACGATCGTTGAAGAAGCAAGCGAACTCATTGAACGTGTTGTCAACGGCGACAAGCCCCTGCCGCAGTTTACGAGCTGCTGCCCGGCCTGGGTGCAGTACTGCGAAACCTTCCACCCCGAAATTCTTGACCACATTTCAAGTGCGAAGAGCCCGATCGGCATGCAGGGTCCGACCGTGAAGACCTACTTTGCAAAGAAGATGGGGCTTGATCCCAAGAAAATCATGCACGTGGTGGTCACACCCTGCACGGCCAAAAAGTACGAAATCCGCCGTGAAGAGATGTGCGCTGCAGGGAAGTACCTCGGAATTGAGGGTATGCGCGACACCGATCACGTGGTGACGACGCACGAGCTGGCGCTTTGGGCCAAAGAGCGCGGCATCCGCTACGAGGACGTCAAGGAAGGCACCTACGATTCGCTCATGGGTGAGGCTTCCGGCGCGGGCGTCATCTTCGGCAACACCGGTGGCGTCATGGAAGCCGCGCTTCGCACGGCCTATGAATTCATCACGCATCAGAAGAGCCCGGACGTTCTTTTTGACCTGCAGCCTGTGCGCGGTCTCAAGGACGTGCGTGAAGCAAGCCTTGATGTGGGAGGCAAGACCGTTAACGTCGCCGTCGTTTACGGCACGGCCTCCGCGGGGCGCTTCATTGAGGAGATGAAAAAGCCCGGTGCCAAGCAGTATCACTTCGTGGAAGTGATGACCTGCCCGGGCGGCTGCATCAGCGGGGGCGGACAGCCCAAGCTTGAGCCGGGTAAGGAAAACGCCATCCGTCAGAAGCGTATTGATGCGCTTTATAAGCGCGACAGCTCCATGGACCGCGCGCACCGCACGAGCCACGATAACAGCGAGATCAAAGAGCTTTACAAGGACTTCTACGGCAAGCCCTTAAGCGACTTGGCTGAAAAGATGCTTCACACGTCCTACACGGACAGAGGCGCTGATTTGGGTGCGAAGAAAGCGGGCCCGGCGATTGCCGGTCTTGCGGGCACGAAGACCGAAAAGAACCTGCAGGCTGCATTTTCCGGTGAATCGCAGGCGAGAAACAAGTACACGTACTTTGCGGAGCGCGCCCGACAGGAAGGCTACGAGCAGCTCGCGGCGATTTTCCTCACCACCGCCCGCAACGAGCAGGAACACGCCAAACTTTGGTTTGAACTTTTGGGCGGCATCGGCAAGACCGACGCCAACCTCCTTGCCGCCGCCGAAGGCGAAAACTACGAGTGGACGGACATGTACGCGACCTTTGCGAAGGAAGCCGAAGAAGAAGGCTTTACCGAAATCGCCGCGAAGTTCCGTATGGTGGGTGCGATTGAAAAGACCCACGAAGAGCGCTACAGAAAGCTTCTCGGAAACGTCCAGATGAAGGAGGTCTTCGCAAAGATCGAAATGCAGATGTGGGAATGCCGCGTCTGCGGCCACATCGTGGTGGGCACGAAGGCTCCGGATGTCTGCCCGGTGTGCCACCATGCGAAGAGCTTCTTTGAAGTCCGCAAGCACAACTATTAACCGGCAGTGACGGTGCCTTGCGCCTGCGGGCGCAGGGAGCATCAGGCCCGCTTCGGTCTTTTTTGAAAGAGGACCGCGGCGGGCTTTTTTCTGCCTGCCGTTTTTGCCTGAAGCGAAGTCTGCGGGAAACGCGGGCAAACCGCACGGACAGCGCTTTTGTAGGCAGTAATGCTCATGAGCGCGGATGCATTTTGCGGGATAATCAGCGGATTATTCCGGCGTGCACCGTTTTGGTGCATGCCCTGTAAGACTAGCCTGAATTTTGTATGAGCGCTGAAAAAACAGCGCTCTTTTCATGGCTTAAATTATGATTTTAATAAAGAAAAAATGTCTTTTTGTTAATTAAAAGTTTCCCAACCTGTGGAACTATAGCCGCTTAGGCAGGCGTCGCAGCAGAGCTGGCGGCCGGTGTAACTTTACGGGGACGCCCGCGCGGGCGTTTCGGTCCCACAAACTCCAACTTCTGCTTTCTCGGCCTGCCGGGCTTCTTATGCTCAGGTTTATCGGGGGATTTAACCAAACCCAAAGCCGAAAGCATCTCCATCGTCCCGATCGTTGTATTTACCCACTTTCCGTCGGTGGAGTCAGGAATCGCGTTTATCTCCGCATCCTTCACAGGGCGCCAAGACTGCTCCAGGTCCTCGAGCATCTCGCCGAAAGTCATTTTGTCCAGAAGTTTTGCTTTCTCGGCCCGTCTCAGAATACGGCAGGTCAGCGTTGCGGCAATGAAATTGACGAACTCTTCACCCCACACGGAGAATGCATTCTGCACATGAGTGGTGCTCAGACCAAGGTCATTTTTATAGCGGTCAAAAACGAGCTCAAGCAACCAACGGTCATCGTAGCTGCGCCAGACAACTTCCGGCTTCATGTCTTGATCCGATTCAAACACGATCGTTCCGAAACCCGGCAGCTTCTTGTCGTATTCGTCCTTCTCGTACTTCGTTGTTCTGGCCTTGTCTATGAATGTATTTTCCTCGGCATATGTGCGGCTGAGATCCTTGAAGGAGTACAAAAAACGCCCGTTGGAGAGCTTCTTCTTTTTGCAGAGAACCCTCTTGTCGATACCGGTTACAACACCGTCAAAGTCCAGCATGCAGTTGTTCACAATGCGCTTGTCGTTGCGCTTCAGAGGCGAGAGAAAATGCAGCTCAGGATGCTTCTTCAGATCCTCTTCAATTTCCTTGACCGGAAAACCTTTATCGGCAATCAGCAGCCCTTTGTCAATCTTGTTGGTCTCAATGAATGAGCGATAAACCTTAGCATCAATGATGTTGCCGGCAAAGACTTCAGCGCACACAGGCTCCGTTGTCTCAAGGTTGTAGGCGTAGAGAATCGACAAATCACGGCAGCCTTTAACCCGGGCCTTGCGGGAATAGGCACTGAGATTATTGACTGTGCCGGTATCTTGCCGGAGCGTACCGTCAATGGCGATGTGATGCTCTGCACAGACCCGATCAATGCGGCGCTTGTAGAAGGATTGCCGCTTATCAAGGTCCTGTCCGAGAGCCTCAAAGAAATGACCGACAGTGTTGTGAGAGAGCGCAACGCCGGGGTAATAACGGCGGATAAATGTCCGGTCGTACTGCTGCCTGAGTCGGTTGTGGGGCACATTGGAATGCAGCACCTTAATCGAGGCAATCGCCATGATGCGGTAGGCATCTTCCGGGCGATAAATGCTGAGCAAGTCCTGCAGCAGATCCTCCGACTCGGAATGCACAAGGGCACTGGAGCCGTAAGACAGCAGTTGCGGCTCAGTTGAAAGGTGATTGCTTTGAGCCACCGGAACGAACTTCATGCTGATGATGTGTCCGACTGTTTTTCCATTGCGCGGCTGCGGGTTATGCCCCTTGATGTAGACGCTTTTTGCACGGGCTCGGACAGCATAGCGGGTCGGGCCTTTGGATCCGGTATCGAGCACCACGGTATTACGGGGGCGAGGCACCCTCCTGACTTCCTCTGGGACAGACATGGAAATTACCTCTTAAACATAGTTCTTGTTATACCATAAAAAGACTATAGAATAAAGTGATATTTCTTGAGAAATCTGTTTGTCCCAGGTACGAAAAAAGCCCTGAAAACAGCGTGTTGTCACGGGGCTGCAGGGCTGGCCTTGAGATGGTTTGTTAAAGAGCTATAGTGCGACGGCTTGGGAAATTTTTATTATTACCGCGGTAATCATTCGCTTGAGAGAATTTGAAGTTCATTGTTTTTGCACGGGTTTGATGCATATCAATGAGGCTTGAAGATTCCGGCTATGCGTGTCAACGCAAGAAACCGGTTTTTGACTTTCCCTCCGGTACGGTTCTCGCGTAATCTCGGTATCCGTACCGGCAAAAAAAGGAGTGATGGATGGTCGGACTTTGGTTAAGAGCGGGCCTTACTGCCGCGGTGATTTTGGCCGCGGGTGCCGCTGCGGCGCAGACACCCGTGATTCACACGGGCGAGCGCTGTGCTTCCTGCGGCATGGAAATCCTCCGCTATCCCGGTCCCAAGGGCGTAATCGTCATGCCTGACGGCACACAGAAGGCCTTTTGTTCGGCGAGAGCTTTGGCCTGTGAACTCACCAAAGCCGGTGACGTCAAAGGTGCCTACGTGCACGACGCCGGCAAAACCGGCTGGACGCATCCCGATGATGCCGCCATGATTGATGCCCGCAGTGCCTGGTACGTTTACGGCTCCGAAATGAAGGCCGTGATGGGCCCGAGCCTTGCGCCTTTTGCCGATAAGGCCGCCGCAGAAAAATTTCAGGCGGAAAAGGGCGGCAAACTCTTAAGCGCCGAAGAACTCACGGCTCAGGTTTTGGGCTGCCGCGCGCATAATTAAGAAATCCCCACGCCAAACCCAAGGAGAACGCCCGTGAATTCCACCGGACATTACCGCCGCATGCTCTGCGCCGCAGGCGCTGCGGGTCTGGTTTTAACGCTGACCGGTTGCTCGGAAAAAAGTGAGGTCCCGGTTAAACCTGTTGCGCTCGGAGCGCACGACCGGTGCGCGCTTTGCGGCATGGTGATCACAAACTACGAGGGCCCCAAGGCCGAGCTCTTTTTAAAGGGCGTGGCAGAGCCCGTGAAGTTTTGCTCCGGGCGTGATGCCTTTACCTTTGCCCTGCAGCCCGAGAACGCGCGGCGCCTGACAGGCTTTTTCGTGCAGAGCGCGGACACCGACCCCAAGGACCCTGTGACCGCGGAGAGTTTTCTTGATGCCCGCAAGGCTTTCTTTGTGGTGGGCGGGCGCTTTGAAGGCGTGATGGGGGCGGAGCCCGCCGCTTTTGCCGACAAAACGGCGGCGGAGAAATTCATCCAAGCCTGGGGCGGGCGCATCGTGCGCTTTGAAGAAGTGACGCTGGAGGCGCTCTGATGACGGCTTCAGGCACCGCAGAAGCCCGTGTTGCGGGCGATGCTCTTACGTTTGAGCGATCGGGGCGCCGCATTCTCACGGACATCACTTTCCGCGTGAAAGCCGGCTGCATCACCGGGCTTTTGGGTACAAACGGCGCGGGGAAATCCACGCTTATCAAGCTTATCCTCGGGCTCATAAAACCCACGGCAGGAACGCTCACGGTTTTAGGGGGAGCGCCGGGAGAGGCGCCGCTAAAAATCGGGTATTTGCCTGAAAACGTGAGTTTTTACGATCAGATGACGGTTGCCGAGCACCTGCGCTTTTTCGGGCGCCTGAAGCGCGTGGACGCAGCGCGTATTGCGGCGGTCGGAGAAAAACTGAGGCTCACGGAATTTGCCCGCAGAACGCCGAAGGAATGCTCCAAGGGGCAGAGACAGAGGCTGGGCCTGGCGCAGGCACTTCTCACCGAACCTGAGCTCCTGCTTTTAGACGAACCCACGACGGGACTTGATCCCCAGACCACCGAAGCGCTGTATGCGGAACTCGTGCAGATGAAGGAAAAGGGTTGCGCGGTTCTCATCTGCACGCATGAACTCGCGCTTGCGGAAATTTTTCTTGACTGCGTTCTCATGATTAAGGAAGGGCGGATTGCCGCGCAGGCCGAGACGCTTGACGCGCTGCGCGCGAAGGCAAACCTTCCGGTGCGCGTGACATTGACGCCTGCGACAGTGCAGAAAGCGCGCGCGGGACTGCCGGCCGGGCGCCTCACGGGAACGGCGATTGATGTCGCTCCGGGCGAAGTGCAGGCCGTGCTCGCGTTTCTCACGCAAACCTGCGGCATCTGGGACTTTGAGGTGCGGCATCCGGATTTAAGAAGTCTTTACGCATACTTTAACGGTACGGAGACAACGCATGGCGCTTCATGATTTTCAAAGCGAAGTGCGCGCCTTCGGCGTGATTGCCGGGAAAGAATTTCTCGAGGCGGCCCGCAACCGGTGGCTTTTTTCCGGAGCGCTTCTTTTTGCCGTTTTGGCGCTTGCCGTGATTTTCGGCACGGCCGCAATCGGCGGAAGCCTCGAATTCAGGGACCTCACGACAGTCATGAATTCCTTTGTGAGTCTGACGGTCTACGTGCTGCCGCTTTTGGCGGTCATGACAGTAAGCGAAGCCTTTGCAAGCGAATCCGAGCACGGCACATTGGCTTTGATGCTCACCTATCCCTTGTCGCGCACCACCTGGGTGCTCGGGAAAATCACGGGCTTTGCGGCGGCGCTTTTCGTGGCCTTTTCCTTTGCGGTAGCAACCGTCATTGCTGCGCGCGGGGTGCTGCCGGTTACCTGGTCCTGGTCTGAGACGCTTGTGGCGTCCGTGAAGCTTCTTGTGACGGGGTGGCTCTATGGGCTCGCGTACATTGCGCTCGGCTGCTGGGTGAGTCTGCTCGTGAAAACGAAGGCCCAGGCCCTTGCCGTCCTTGTGATGCTCTGGTTTTTCCTCGTCTTTCTCTACGACGTGCTCCTTTTGATGGCGGCGGTGGCGTCCGACGGGGCGATGAGCCGCACGGTGCTCACAACACTGATGAGCCTAAACTGTGCCGACGCTTTCCGCCTTATCAATACCGTGCCGGAGAAGGGGGACTTTACGGCAGGAGCCGGGCTTTTGACGCTGGTGCTGATCGGCTGGAGCGCGGCAGGAACCGCCCTGGCACTTTTTTCCGTGCGGCGCATCAGACTGTGACTGCGGTAATACCGCACAAACCGTGTGTGCAGCCGGCCCGGGAGCTGTCGGCTGCGCTTTCAGCCGATATACTCTCCGGACCTACTGTACGACCGGCCTCTTCCCGTGGGCCGGCGTTTCTTGCGAGAACAGAGAAATGATTAAAAATCTCAAACCTTTTGCCGCGCTCTGCGTTGCGGCGGGGCTTGCCTTCGGCCTTGCGGGCTGCGGCGACAAGAAGACGGAAACGGCGCCTGCGGCGAAAGCGGATAAAACGCTCGTGATCGGCGTCTCCCCGGTGCCGGGCGGCGATATGATGAACTTCTTAAAGCCTAAGTTCGCGGAAAAAGGCGTGAACCTCAAGGTCGTGGAATTTTCCGACTACGTGCAGCCCAATATGGCGCTCTCAGATAAGTCGCTGGACGCCAACTTCTTTCAACACAAGCCCTATCTTGATGACTTCGTGAAGCAGCATAACCTGAAGCTTGTGAGCTACGTGCCGGTCTTTATTGCGCCGATTGCGATCTACTCAAAGACACTGAAAAAGCCCTCTGACATTGCCGAGGGTGCCACGGTGAGCATTCCCAACGATCCCACCAACGGCGGCCGTGCGCTCATTCTTCTGCATCAGCAGGGCTTGATTAAGCTTGATAACCCCAAGAACCTCTTTGTGACGCCCGCCAACATCGTTGAGAACCCGAAAAAACTCAAGATCGTGGAAGTGGAGGCTGCGCAGCTGCCGCGGTCTCTGGACGACGTCGCGCTTGCCGTCATCAACTGCAACTTCGCGCTGGGTGCGGGTTTAAATCCCGTGAAGGATTCAATTGCGATTGAAGCCAAGGACTCGCCCTACGCCAACATCGTGGCAATCCGCGCCGGGGACGAAAACTGTCCGGAACTCAAGGTTTTAAAGGACCTCATCACTTCGCCGGAGATGAGGCAGTTTATTAACGAGAAGTTTAAGGGGAGCCTTGTGCCTGTCTTTTAAGCCGGACGCTTTTTCTTAAGCCGAAAGAGCCCTGCGCTTTTGCAGATCGTTTTGTCTGCGGCGGCAGGGCTTTCTTTTTGCATAGTGCCGGAAATCAGTCTTCAGGCGCCGCTACAAGCCTCAGAAGCGAAAGCAGGTCTTCAGCCTTTTCGCAGCCGCTTTTCTGCGCGAGTTCGGCAATGCTTGTGATGTGCCAGAGAAAGGGCGTGGCCGAACTCACAGAATTTCCCGCAGGAAGCCCGGGGCTTGAGCCCCGGGAGGAATTCGGGCTTTCGAAATTTTTTAATCTTGGCCCAAACGCAGCCAAACCATGCACATAGTTTTCGCTTAAGGTATATTCAGCCGCTATGAAATCGCGCACCCCGTCCTTTGTCATCGAGCTGGGCCTGAAAACCGGAGAGGATCAGGAAAGTGCGCTGGAGACCTACTTCTCCGATGCACGCCAGCTCTTCAATGCCCTCTCTGTCAAAATACTTCCTGATTAGCGATTAGGAAGTATTTTGACAGAGAGGGACTCAAAGCCCGGCTCGGCAAGGAAGTCGAAGGCAAAACAAAAGCAGAGCTCGACTTGGAAGTCAATCTTAAGCGATGGCTCAATTCGCACTCGCTGATCCAAATATTGGAATGGTTTGACTGCGTTGAAACGACAAGTGTGAAAACTGAGAGAGGAATGAGCCGATGGAGTACAGAGTCGATCCGTCGAGATGAACTGTTCCTCAAACTACTCGGTGTGAATGCTTGAAATAACGTGGATTCATTAGACGACTTTCAGGGCGTACCTCTTTTACAACACTTGATGCTTTGGTGGTTTAATTTTTTGAAATCCTAAAAACGCCTGTTACTCAGGCGTTCGGGGGGGGGGGACAAGGGTGATATAAACTAAGAAAGTGATGTTGCTGGGCAGGGGTGAAAAAGCTTGTGTTTTCGTCGGAACAGGGATCACAATGAAGAAGATGGGCATATACGGGTTGCCCGTGTTTCATTTGTTCTCTAAGGAACCGATATGAACGCTACGTTTAAAGTTGTTTTCAATAAGGCACGAGGTGCCTTGATGGTCGTTAACGAAATGACCAGTTCTGTCCAGAAGAAGGGTACCAAGACGGTAGTAGCTGCCGCGGTTGCGTGCCTGGCATCCGGCGCGGCATTTGCTGCCGTTAATCCAGCTGATGCACAGTATGCAAATGCGGGCGCTTTTGTCACTTGGAATGGTGAGGCTCCGTCTGTCCCTGATGCCAATCCGATAGAGATGACTGGAGCTCAAGCACAAGCCATTGGCGGTTCCGGAAAAAATTGGGTTTCCGTGGTCAAGTCCAGCGTGGGAGCCACCGGAACCATGAACAATCTCGACATCAACTTGACTGCCCAGGGGCCGAATGCGACTCCCAATCAGGATAAGCAGTTGATTCTGGTTCATTCTCAGGGGGGGGGGATCAATTTTGGTGGCGATAAGCTCAATGTCGTTGCAACAACCGATTTTATTGGCAGCGGCAACAATCAGCTGGCTGGAATCTACAGTCAGGCCGACGCTGGAAATTCCATAGGAATTTCCGCCAAGAACGTCAATGTCGATCTCGCATCCACTGCTGCAGATGGCAAGTCGGTATATGGTGTCAGCTCTCTGGGCGGAAAGGTGAATATCACCAGCGATGCTCTGAACATCAAGCTGAAGACGTCGACGGAACGCTCGGGTTCCACGCAATATAGCGAAACTGCAGGCATTAGCGCCGGCACGTTCGGGAATGTCGCAGGGCATGAGGGCTATGTGGGTGACATTACGACTTCGGACAACACCGTGGTTGACGTCAATGTTGAATCCACTACTGCCATGGCGACGAAGCCAAACAACGACAGTGAGTTCGGTGGCGGTTCGCCGGTCTTCGGCATTCGCAGCGAAGGCGGTTTGATCAATTTGGCCGGTACGAACAAGGTCACTGCGGTAGCCAATGGGGCTGACGCCCACGGCGTTTATGCCGTCAATTACGCTTACAATTCCTCGCTTGGTCTTCAAAAGTTCAACTCCAAAGCCACGGTCAACAATTTGACTGCAAAGGTTGGAATTTCACACACATTGGGACGGTGTATATCGAACATTGGGACACCCCCTTTCTCAAACATTGGGACAGTCCGTTACGGCGCCGAGCGAGTTAAGCTTCGGCGCTTTTTTATTGGAGGAACGCAGGACGACGGCGTACGGACAGCGCAGACTTTTCCACGGCTCTCCCGGCCGCTCACCCTACTAAGTGGGCCGTAGGCCGGGAGAGCGGTGGGAAAGTCGTGTTATCGGTTCAATCAGTCGCGTTTAATTCTTGGAATTGCTCCGTACTGTGCTTTATCTCTCATGGAAGGACCGTCCATTTCCAGTCTATGGCTGGATTTAACGAGTCGGTCCAAAATTGAATCGGCCAGTGTCGCATCGTTAAGAAATTCAGCCCAATGCCTTACCGGCAGCACACTGACAACCAGCGTGCTTTTACAGTGACACCTTTTGTCTATGATGTCATACAGGCCGGCCAGAGCTGATCGGTCAGCGGTTCCGATTCCCCAATCGTCAAGAACCAAGAGGTCTACTTGTTCCAACTCTTTACTGAGCTTCCTGTATTCCAAAAGAGCAGTTTCTCCGGCCTTAATTGCAGCCAGCAGGTGAGCAAGTCGGTAAGTTCTGGCAGTGAAACCGGCTAAACAAGCCGCCCTTGTCACGGCTGATGCCATCCATGTCTTACCGCAGCCGGTTTTCCCGGTGATGATGAGGTTTTGGTGGTGCCGGATCCAGTCACAACTGGCCAGCTGGGCAATGAATGCCTTATCCAGACACCTGACGGGGTCATAGTCAACGTCACTGAAGCAGGCATCGACGTAGCGAATTTGGGCATCCTGAATGCGACGCTTGAGCGCTTTATCTTCACGGCGGACGATTTCAGCTCTCAAGAGGGTTTCGATCCATTGAGCGTGTGTCAGGGCGGCTGTTGCGGGATCCTTGTCCAGTTCCCAGGCATGCTCACAGACACTGCTCATGCGCAACCGCTTAAACAGCGGCTTCAAATCAATAAATGACGTAGTCATCTCTGTTCCTTATTCATAGTTATTGCGGATGTTTTCGTGCCGGATGTCAACCGGCTCTGCTTCTTTGACAAAGAGACTGCGGTTAGTAGCCGCAGCAACGCTGTACTTTTCACTGAGCAGCTTTATGTAGCGGTAGCTCACGACATCGTCTTCCAGAGCTTGCGCTACGGCTTTGCGCAGAATGGCCGGCGTGTAGGTTTTGGTAAGCCTCAGAAGTGCGCAACAAGTGCGGCTGCCGGGAAATTTGCCCTGTTTGTCCTGCAGCACAGAGACAAGCCGATCTGCCAAGGCTTCGGATAATCCTTTTTGGATGAAAATCTTTATCCAGTCAGCCGGAGTCTTTCGATAACTCTTTTCTGCCGCAGTCAGGTGTTCTTCAAGAATGTGTGTTTTCTCACCGTGCTGATTCGTGCAGCGAATGTGCCGCCCCAGCATTTGATTGCTGTCCGGATCGTAAATCTCGACAGTGTTACTGCAGATGCGCACAGCAACTTTTTTATGCGCATAGGCGGCAGGAACGCTGTAGCGGTGCCCGGCATCAGAAGAGATACGAATGCAGTGTGCCTTGTCAGCAACGAGCAAGCGCCATTGCCCCAGTTCGTAGCGCAACGGCGGCAGAGCCCGCATACAGGATCGTTCTTCTTCCTCATATTTCTGGAGGCGTGATCCGGTTGAGCCTTTGGATCTGAACGGCTGGGCATTGATTTCATCAATGCGCCTGCGAATCAGGCTGTTAAGCGTATCGATATCCGGAGCCAGAATATGCGGCTGGTGCAGAGTCAGTTGAGCGATGATCCATCGCTCAACATCCCCGGCAGCGGCTTCTACCCGATTCTTCTGTTTGGGGCTTGCCGGCCGGCAAGCCCATGGTTGCATTGAGTAGTAAGCGCAGACTGAGCGCACTGCCGGCTGGATGTCAGGCTCATGCCAGTGAGCTCTTTGAACCAGGGCTCGGGCATTGTCCATGACCAGGACCTGGGGAGAGCCTCCGAAGTATTCCAAGGCTGAGATGACGCCGTCGAGCCAACTGGCTTGTGTTTCATCCTGGTAAGCCTTGCAGAAAATCAAACAACTGAATGGCAATGTCGCTACAAAGAGCCTCGATTTGTGGATCTCTCCATAGGAGTCAACCCAGGGAATGTCATCACCGACAAAGTCGATTTCCATTCTCTCGCCGGGCAAGCGTTGTGTGTTGCCTTCGATACGGAAAATGCCGTTGGCCTGCTTCCACTCGTTGTAGCGTCTGCAATATGACGCGTAAGTGTAGGTTTCCCCTTCAGCCTGCTTTTCGTACTCAGCGAAAAGCATTTGAAGTGTGACTTTTTTTCGTTTGAGAAGGCTGTGAACCTGTTCCCAGTCCGGATCAACACGTACTTTGCCTGTCGGCGGATAGAAGATCTTTTGAAGGTCTTCATCATCCAGCCCGCAAAGTTCTTGAGTAGACAAACCGGAATTGACTGCCGCCGTCCTGATGCGGCCTGCTGCGGTTTTGGAGATATGAAGCCATGCTTCAATCTCACGATAGGACATGTTTTCATCAAGGGCCTGCAAGACAGCCCTGATGTGCTCAGTTTGATGCTTTTGCATAAAGCCTCCTGTAGGTTAACAAGAGCACTTTTTGTTTAGCGTCAATCATTAGCGGACGGAAGGTGTGTACCTGTGTCCCAATGGTTAAGAATCAGTGTCCCAGTAGATAAGAATCAAAAATTTAGGCTTCTGTCCCAATCTTTAAGAAACCCCCGTCCCAGTGTTTGAGAAGCGCCGTGCCAATAAATAAGAAAAGCCAAAGGTGACCAGCAAGAAAGGCAAGGCCTATGGCGTTCATGCCAAGAATAATGCTGATCTCAATACTGTTGCCGTGAATTTGACTGGAGCCGTAGACATCTCGGCATTTTCGACCAACTCCAAAGGCATTTATGCCGTAGGCCAAAATGTGCAGATGGACGTTGGCGAGGATGGCAAGACGACCAAAATTGTTGCGACCGGAAAGGGCGGGCAGGGCATCATGACCGATACTGGTGCTGTGCTCAATGTCAAGGGCAGATCCATTACCGTCAGAGCAGAAGACGAATCTGGCCGTGGCATTGCTGCCTGGGATGGCAGTACGGTCAATATCGGCAACGAGAAGACGGAAACCGTGCAGGTCAACGGTAACTACGCCGGCATTATATCCGTGGCCAAGGGCACTACCGTCAATGTTGTCAGCAAGAAAATCATTGTTAACAGCTCCGTTTTCGGTGTTCATGTCCAGAACAATACGGAAGATCCTGTTGCGCCTACAGAACATGCGACCCTTAAGCTGAAGGCCGATGAGATCACCATTAACTCCAAGAGCCAGGGCCTTTCCGCATTCTCCAATGGCCAGATGGACGTTACCGGCAATTTGACAGTGACTGCTGAAAATGCCATTGACGTTCGCGGCAATTCGACGATGAACATCAATACGGACGGCAAGCATAAGACCGTTCTTAACGGCGACGTTGTGTTTGAAACGCCGAATGCGCCGGGCAATGCTCAGAACAGCGGCAAGATCATCAACGCCTATGTCAATGTTGGCCTGCATGGTGACAATTCCGTTTGGACCGGCCGTTCTTACCAAGAATATAAGGTAAACGATAAATACGAAAAAATTGTTGAGCTCGAAGCTGATCCATATCACGGCAACGTTACTGGCTTCAAGACCGAAATCTCGAACGGCGGCAAGTGGACTGTCACTGGCGACTCTTTTGTCAATACGCTTAATCTCCAGGGCAATGCCACGGTTGAGGGTAATGACGCTGTCGGGCGTTTCAATGCGGGCAAAATTACGGTTACCGGGGCAAACAACAAATTGCTCTTCAAACGTAGAACCGAGGTCAAAACTCACCTCACCGTTAAGCAGAATGCCGACCTGACTACCCGCGTCGATACCGCCTTTGCTTCTACCTTGAATGGCGACATCGTGACGGCTGCCGCGTCCAAGGCCAACTTCGTGTTTGAGAAAGGCTCCACGCTGCATGTGGATGATGCCGTTAAGTACACGAATGCCGCCCTCGCGGGCATGTCGAAGGCCTATGGCAATCTGTCCATGGTTCTGGACAACGGTTCGCTGTATGTTGCCCCCGATGCCGCAGACCGCAACATTGACATTGCGAGCAATCTGACGGTTAATTTGAAGGCGCTTGGGGATCAGAATCTGGCCGGCGGCGCCGATAAGTTCACGATTGAAGGCACGGTGAATGTCGCTGCCGATACTTCCGGCTCTACGTCTGTCACCGGTGTCAAGCTTAATGACGTGTATGTATCCGGGACGAAGGACAAGAACGCGGCCCTGAATCTTGACAATCTTCAGACGATGGCCAAGAGCCTCACCGTTTCCAACGGTACGGTTTCCCTCAGGGGTGAGACGGCTTCGCTCACGGTTGACGATCTGAACATTGTCGATGCCGGTGCTTCCCTGACTGCCCAGAAGCTTGACGCTACTCAGCTCAAGGGCGAAGGCACCCTCACGGCCGAAAACATTGTCTTCGCCGAAAAGAACGATCTTTCCGGCTTCAAGGGCGCGGCTACGCTCAACGGCGGCACCTATGAGCTTACCGATCAGAATGCCGTTCGCTGGTTCGGCGGCAAGACGACCCTTACCGGCGCTTCCGTCAATTTGAGCAAGCTCACGAACGCCGAAGGCACGCTCGCCAACATTACGGTTGACGGCGGTTCGCTGACTGCGGTTTCCGGCCAGATCTTCAAGACGAAGCTTGCCGACACGTATGTTGCCGATCCTGAAGCCGTTGTGACCAAGGCCGGTCTCAAGTCCGGTACGCTGACCTTTGTCGACGCCAAGTACAGCGTGGATTATGCGAACAAGGCTGGTGCCTTGATTGATGGCATGACTCTCGTCTTCAAGGGCTCTCTCGTTTCCGCTCCGGTGCCTGAAGTTCCGCCTGCTGTTACACCGAAGGATGACTTGAAGGCTGATGATCTGACGGATCTCAAGGCCGACAACAAGATTGTCTTTGATGCGGCTTTGGACAACACTGAAAAGTCTCATGACAGCCTGGTGATCGGTTCGCCCGATGAAGTTCACGGAACGACCGGCGACGCTCAGAACATCGACAAGAACCTTGGTGTTTCCCAGATCAGGTTGTCCGATAAAACCAATCTTGTTGCGGTCAACAGCAACCGCACGCTGACGCTTATCGGCGCAGGCGTCGATGAGTCACTGATTGCCACGGAAACGGTTGCCACGCTTGAGGTCGGCGGCAAGACGTCGGCCGGCGTGCTCGCGCTCGGCGTTCAGTCTGATGCCGTTGCCAATGCCGGCACGCTCAATGTTGACACGAACATCGGTCAGAAGGGGCTCGTCGAAGTGAATGCCGGCAACTTTACGGCTTCCAAGACGGTGACCAATAATGGCCAGCTCGTCGTGAAGGAGGGCGCAGCCCTTGCGGTCGGCGGTTCGCTTGAACTCAAGGCTGGTTCGAACACGGCTGTGGAAGGCATCCTCAATACGGCCAAGGATGCCAAGCTCAACGTTGAAACAGGTGCCAAGCTCGCACTCAACGGCGTTGCGGCGATCGAACAGATCGACGTGACGAAGCATGATAATCATGAAGAAGCACTGGTCACGGTAGGCGACAATGCCAAGGCCGGCAAGGCGATCATCAAGAAGCTGGGTGTAGGTGCCGAACACCTGACCTTCTTCCTTGACCCGATCTGGCAGGAAGGTGCGGGCATTTCCGACGCCTCCTCGCTCGCGCTGACCGATCTCAGCTCCGGCGTTACGTCCAAGTTCATCGTCGGCCAGAACTCTGTTCTGTCCCTCGGTGCCACGACGGCTGTAGCCGAACAGGCCTTTGCCGACATCGCTCATGTCAATGGCAAGACCTGGGGTGAGGACATTACGGCTGCGGCTTATGCCGACAAGCCTGTTGACCTCGGCTCGACCGGCGGTCTTGTCATCAACGGCGGGCTTACGTCGTCCGGTACGGTGGTAACGCCGACAGCCAAGGATGTTAACGTTGCTTCGAAGGGCATGCTGATTATCAATCAGGACAATGTCGTTGCGGACAGGGCCTTCTTCACGGCTGGCTCCGAAGATGCAAAGGTTACTTTGGCTAACGGTTCTTATGTAGCCATTGTGAACGCTGTGAAGGATGCCGCTCCCGTCAAGCTCGCCGAGACTGTGGACAACCGGGGTGCCGACGTCGTCACCGACAACCCGTTCTTCTCGGGTTCGATTGCGACAAACACTCTTACGACGAAGTTCGAATCCGAAGCCGGTCTTGCGGCCATCGCCTCCACCGGCATCCAGTCCATGGCTCGCCGTGCAGACTTCGTGATGAGCGAAACGGTTGCCAACCGCACGTCTCTTGACCAGCAACTCAACGCCGGCTTCAACCTCTGGGTCGACGTTACGGGCGAACGCTACGAAGCCGACAAGCTCGACAACAACGGCAGCTTCCGCTCCGACGCGGGTTATGCCATGTTCGGTGGCGATATGCAGGTTGCCGAAGGCTTCACGGCCGGCATGGCTCTGCAGTACGGCGACGCTTCGGTTCGTAGCGACATCTCCTCCATCAAGAACAGCATCAAGAGCTACGGTCTGACGGCTTACGCCGGCCAGAAGTTCGGTGATGCGAAGGTGGAGGGCGAGCTCGCATGGCTCAAGTCTGAAAACAAGATCACGGCTTCTCAGACGGCCATGAACCAGAAGCTTGACGTGAACGTCTACTCCGCCGGCGTGCGTGCTCAGTACGAGCTTGCCGCGGGTGCCTTCAAGTTCGTTCCGAGCATCGGCCTGCGCGTCTCTCATCTGGAAACGGATGACATGACGATCGGCACGATCAAGGCGACGGACTCCGACCTCACCTATGTCCAGATGCCGATTTCGCTCCGCATCTCGGGCGGTGAAGTTGCGGCCTCCGGCTGGACGTTCGCTCCGAGCTTCAAGGTTGCCTACGTTCCGACGTTCGGCGACAAGGAAATCAAGGTCTACGGCGCAAGCCAGGACGTCCTTGACATGTCGCCGGTTCAGGCCGACTTCGGCCTGCGCGCCGTCAACGGCAACCTGATGTTCAATGCCGACATGATGATTGGCGGCGGCGAATACGGCACGTCGTCCATCGGTGGCAAGGTTGGCGTCAAGTACGTGTTCTAACCCGGCCTTCAAAGCCTCGGCGCTCAGGCGCTGAGGCTTGAAGAGATCAACGCCCGGTTCTTCCATTGCGGAGGACCGGGTGTTTTGTTAGTGCGCTCGGCATGAGCGCGTTCTAACGGGTGAAAGTCCCGAGTGCAGGGGGTAGCACAAAGCACATAGCCAAGAGCAAGGGTGTCCGCCGCGAGGCGGGATCTGAAGGAAGCTGGAGGCAAACCACTGACCTGACGTACAGAAACTGCATAAGGCATTTGAAGATGGGTAAGTCTGCTAAACAAGATGAAGCCCGAAGCTACACGGAATCCGAGGTGTAAATGCAGCAGGTACATGGTGGGAAAGAACGCGTTCTTACCCGAGGAGGACTCACGGACTTCAATGCAACAGCATTGTCGGAGTAAAGCTTGCCGTGAGTAGTCAGCAACGGTCATAGTAAGCAGGGCAGTACCTGACGAAGGACCAAATTTATAGGAGTACGGTGCCGTAGACACAAAGTCGCATGGCGCAGAAAACATAAGAAACCTGTCTGAGTTTTGGTACCCACGGAATGGGAAGAGGAACTCAGGAGGGCGCAACGGCCGTGATGGACATGGAAAACACCGCACATACCTCGCCTGCTTTCACGGGGATCACACTTGAAGCGATACTGAGCACTGAAAACCTGCTCACGGCGCTCAAACGCGTCGAGAGCAACAGAGGTGCTCCCGGTGTCGACGGGATGACGACTGAAGAAATTCGAGCGTATATCTTTGCGCATCCGGGCGAGCTTAGGAGTGCGATTCTGACGGGTAAATACCGCCCTTCTCCCGTGAAACGGGTATCTATACCGAGTTAACGGTATGGGAAGGTAAAACTATGAAAACCGCCGTAAAACACTGCGTGAGCAGTGCCTACCAGATCGGTACGGGCGGTGGTGTGGAAGGACGGCGGGGCCTAGCCCCGCCTCCTATCCGATTGTTCCGTTTTCGGCGAAGGGAACGGTGAGCCGCAGGCGATAATGAATACAAGAAATCCATACTAGCCTGAATTTTGCACCAGCTTGATTTTTCAGAAAGGCAGGCTGGTGCAAGATCAAAAATCGAGAAAATTCTGGTGGCACTGCTTTGATTCTATTGGACAAATCGAACAACATGGGACTCTCCTGGGAGATGTTGCTTCTTGTTCGATTGTATGAGAGCCGTCACCATAACCTCGAGTCTCCCAGCCTGTCTTATGGCCGCCATAGAGGATTTCAGGCAAAGGTGTTGTGTTTCAGGTCACAGCGGCAGCTTTCCCCTATTGCGGGAGAATTGCCGCCAAAAGCACCGACAATGAGCGGCTTATGCCTTATTCTTCGCGGTATTGAGTCCGGCAAACACCTCTTTGGGCTTGGGACCCTTCAGCACGCAGCGCCCGAAGACCGTGTCGCAAACCGCCGTGATGGCCGTATTTCTCTTCTTCACGGCTTCAGCCAGATTGGGCGTCTTTTATCCTCGTTCAAACATCAGACCGCTGTAAAACGCCGTTGCCAGGTCCCAGCAGTTCCAGCGCCCGGGCCACAAACCGGCGCGCAGCATGCGAGCGGTATCGCCCTTTTTTCCAGGCAATCGAAACATCATTGGCATGAAAGGGCGGCTGAGGACTGTAAACCGCTATGCCGCGGGCAAGACAGTCCTGCACGATCGTTGAGGGCACCAGTGCCGCCCCGATACCCGTGGAGATAAGAGCCGGCACCGTCAGAATGGACTGTGTTTCAAGCGTTACCGGCAGTTCCGCATCGTTGGCCCGGCAAATCTCGTAAAAATAGTCGTGGAAAGCTTGACCGCTTTTCATGATGATGAAGGGCGTCCCTGCAATGTTCCTCAGATTCAGTGGATCAAAGCGCTCCGGCGGTTTCGGATGCGCCTTCACATACGGGTGATCACCGGGCAGTCCGATCAGCACGGACTCACTGTAGACCTGCACATGTTCCAGTGACTCGGGCACCATCGAAGAGATCACCACACCGCAGTCCACATGGCCTGACTCGATGATGTTCAGAACCTCCGCGGTGTTGCCTTCTTCAATCCGTACCAAAATGTCCGGATTTTCCTGCTTAAAAACGGATAGCACGGGATTAAGCAACGTCGCCGTCCGGTAAGCCGTACTCGCAATCCGGATTTCACCGGATTTAAGTTCCCTGCGGTCGGCAAACCGCTGGCGGCACTCGCGCTCAATTTCCGCCATCTGCCGCTGAGCCCCCAGGAGTGTTTTTCCGTCTTCGGTGAGCTGCCAGGGCGTTGTCTGCCGGTCAAATATCGTGATGCCGTAGTCCTGCTCAACACGCCGCACAAACTGTGAGAGCGACGGCTGAGAGACATAGAGCCTGCGGCTTGCCGCAAGTACTGATCCCGTTTCAAGGATCGCCTCAAGGTGCTTCAGTATCCGGTTTGCCATGGCGCAGTCCCCTCCTCACTGTCGGACGAACTATAACATTTTTATTAATTCAAACTTACATAGATAATATTTTTCAAATACATAGCCGGCGTGTACGATTTTCAGTGCTGAGGATCCGACAGCACTGAAACACTCCCCTTCATCCCTACCCCATAAGGACACAGTCCCAGATGCAGGATCTCATCATTCATAACGGCCGCGTGGTTGATTACGTGAGCGGCACAGACACCGTCACGGATATTTCCGTAACTGACGGCGTCATCACCAAAGTCGGCACCGCAACGGAAGACGCCCAAACCCGCATTGATGCCTCAGGCCTTCTTGTCGTTCCGGGTATCATTGACAGCCATATGCACGCCTCATCGTGGCTCGCCAACACGAAAAGCTACAAGATGCTCGCCATGGCCGGCGTCACAACGGCTCTTGAGATGGCCGGTCCCTTAGAAGACGTCAAAGCCGGCATGTGTAAATACGGCAGCGGCATCACGGTCGGCTGCCTTGAAATGGTCCGCCCCGGCTGGAACGTCCGAACGACCGCTCCTGACAACTCGGAATTCCGTCAGGTCATTGAGGACGCCTTAAACCGCGGCGCTTTCGGCGTGAAACTCTTGGGAGGTCACTATCCCCTCACGCCCGAAGCTTCCGGCAGACTCATCGAAATCTGTGATGAGGCCGGTGTTTACCTCGGCATTCACGCGGGTTCCACCGAACACGGCTCGAACATTGAGGGCGTACAGGAAATTGTCGGGCTCGCCCACGGCCACGCGTTTCACTTGGCGCACACCAACGCCTACTGCCGCGGTAGCATCACGTCGGTTGAAGACGAAATTGCGGTTGTGGCCGGGCTTTTAAAAGCGCATCCGGAAATCGACAGCGAAAGCTATCTTTCTCCCATCAACGGGTGCTCCGGCCGTTGCATCAACGGCGTACCCGAAAGCGGCATCACCCGTAACTGCCTGCGCTCGCGTGGCTACGATATTTCTGACAAGGGACTTCAAAAAGCGATTGAGGAGCACTTTGCCCTCGTGCATGCCCTGCACGGTGAAGCGGTTGTCCTGGCTGATCCCGCAGAAGGCTTGAAGCTCTGGCTGGAACACAACACCGATGTGGCGCTCAGCTTCCCCGTCAACCCCGGTCTGTCCCGCTTTTATTTTGCAACTCAGAAAAGGGACGCTGAGCACTTCCTTTCCGACAGCTTCTGCACCGACGGCGGCGGCATTCCCCGCAACGTCATTGTGGAGAACGGCTTGTCGCTCGTGAAGTTCGGCGCCATGACGCTCATGGAATTTGTCCTTAAGTCAAGCCGCGCCGCAGCACTTTTGCTGGGGCTCGAAAGTAAGGGCAAGCTCACGGAAGGCGCGGACGCCGACATCACCGTCATTGACTACGACAAGCAAAAAGCCGTGCACGCCTTCTCCATGGGGCACGCCACACTGCTTAACGGCAAAGCGGTCGGCACTGGCGGCACTCTGCTCACCACCGAGCAGGGCCGGAAAGCCGCTCAGGAAACCGGCCTCACCGTACGGGTTGCCGACATGCAGGCACTTTTCACCCACCGGCTTAACCGCTTTCAGACGCACTGACGGCCGCATTAAAACGATACTCAGGAGAATCTCATGATCTGGCTCGGTATTGCCATCGTTCTCGGAACGTTCTGGCTCATTTACAAAAATTTTGAAGCGCGACTGGTTCTTTTTCTCTCCGGCATGCTGATGACGTGTATCGGAGTCTCGTTCGGTGCCTCCGCAATCGGTTTTCCGCAGGCCGTTGACGCCTTTGTCAAGCAGTTTGTTAACGGCGGCCTTGTGCCGACCTACACCACCGTGATGGGCTTCGGTTACGTCATGAGCTACACCAAATGCGCCGATCACCTTGTAAACGCGCTGGTGCGGCCTCTGGCGAAAGTCCCGATGCTTGTTATCCCCGGCGCCGTCATCATCACGTGGTTTCTGAACATCGTGCTTCCCTCCGCAGTCGGTATCGCCGCTGCTGTGGGCGTGCTTCTGATCCCCGCACTCATTGCATTAAAGGTGCGCCCGGTGATGGCTGCAGCCGCCGTATTTCTCGGCACCTGGGGTTCTGTTGCAAGTCCCGGCCTGATGTTTAACCCGCAGATTGCCGACATCGCCTTTAAGGCCGGTGAAATTGAAGCACCGGACGCCATGATCGTGATTCTTGCTGAGTTCTTCCCGGCGCTCACCGGTGCCGTGATTGCTGCCGTTGCTCTCGCATTTCTCGCGGTATTTATGAAGGAAGGCGTGGGCTCACAGACGGAAATCGCGGCGGCAGAGGACAACCCCGCTGACTTCAAGATCAATTACATCTATGCGCTCGTTCCGATTCTGCCGCTTTTCCTTCTGGTGATTGCCTCCAAGCAGGTGGGGTGGCTGCCTTCCAAGGTCTTTACGGTTCCCTGCTGCATGCTGATCGGCACCGGTGTGGGTCTCATCATTGCGCTCATCAATAAACTGAGCCCCGGGGAAGTCTCCAAGAAGTTCTGTCGCGGCTGCGGTGACGCCTTCTGTGAAGTTGCGCTCCTGATTGCAGCGGCGGCCGTCTTTGCTTCCGGCATGAAATCCATCGGTCTCACAGGTGCCCTGGTTGAAACCATGCAGGGTTCGCAGTCGATTGCCATGGCTTCGGCCGTGATCGGTCCCTGGCTCATGGCTGTGGTGTGCGGTTCCGGTAACGCTGCCGCGCTTGCCTTTAACGAAGTCATCACGCCGCATGCCGCCGACTTCGGCATGACGGTGGTGCAGCTCGGAGCCGTGGCGCAGGTCGCGGCAGGCCTCGGGAGAACCATCTCTCCGGTTGCGGGCGGCGTCATCGTGATTGCCTCTATCGCAGGCGTCAATCCGATTGACATCTGTAAGCGCACCTTCATCCCGGTGTGCCTGGCCCTCGCAACCTTTACGGCCGGCATGTACCTCTTCTGATAACCCTCTTGGAACCGGGCCGGTTTTTACGGTCCGGTTCTGCTTTTGGTCAGTCAGAGCCTTTCCGAACATTCAATCGGCTGTCCCGGACCGTTGCGAACAGGTCTCGCACGGTCAGGTGACTCAGAACTGAACCCTGCAAATGACATAAAACTGCCCTGCCCGACAGGCATCCGCCAATCACCCCTTCAGACTTGTCCCGGCTACAGAACCGGAGAACTGAGCCACTCTTTCCTGATATGTTGCTGCAAAAGATCTGTTGAATTGAGCCCCATCTTCTGATAGATCCGCCACCGGTGTCCCTGCACCGTACGCTCGCCGATCGCGAGCTGCTCGGCAACGGCGTGCGTGGGAAGATTTTCGAGAATCAGTGCTAGCACCGCCCGTTCCCTTTCACTTAACCGGATGATCCGTTCCC
Source organism: Duodenibacillus massiliensis (assembly GCF_928721995.1). Taxonomy (NCBI): domain Bacteria; kingdom Pseudomonadati; phylum Pseudomonadota; class Betaproteobacteria; order Burkholderiales; family Sutterellaceae; genus Duodenibacillus; species Duodenibacillus massiliensis. Next base: position 1,217,685 of record NZ_OV788642.1, on the reverse strand, counting down.
GCCAAACCTCTTCGGTTACCTCCTCACCGGCGGAAAGCGCCCGATGAATCGCAGCCATCAGGACGAGTAAGATGAGTGTTATGTGCCTACTGAAAGAGCGGAGGTCGATAATCGGCGCTTGATTTTGACGCTTGGCCACAACTCCGGATGAAGAACCAAAAGGCCTGAGAAAACGTCAGAAGGCAAAGAAATCCTTCACGCTCTGCCAGATGCTGCGCTCAGAGCCGTTTTGCGGATGGCGATTTGCGCCCGTGCCGCGCCCCTGGGCTCTGAGGAGGTTTTTGCGGGACTCATCCCAGGCAAAGGTCCAGACGGGAGAAGCCGCTTTGCCGGAGAGCTCCGCATTGATGCGCACCGCGGGAATCCCGTTACCCGGTGCAAACATCGTGAGCGCCTTACCCGTGATGGTGCCGGCGGCAATATCCACGCTGAAGTCGGCGTTGGTGCGGGCAAAAACAGAGCGCGACACAAAGTTGGAGGCTTCAATCACGTGGTCTTTGAGTGCAAGGGAGCATCCTGCCTCGTCAATCGAGGTCTTGGCGTCCGGAGCCGTCACGGCAGCTTCTTTAACGCGTCCTGCAACGACATCCCTCACGGAGCGGGCGCTTATGCCGTTATAGCTCCCCCGCAGAAGGCGCACCTGCGAGGTTCCTTCATAAGTCTCGGTGTCAAGCCCGACGCCCTTCACGTCAAACGTACCGTTCACAATACCGGTTAAGACGGGCTTGCCGCCTACGCTTGTAAAGAGTTTTTCAAGGTTCAGGCCATCAAGTTTGCCGGTCATCACCCAGTCGGCCTCACTTGTGAGTTTGGCCTCTCCGAGAAGCCGGCCGTCGGCGGCATTCACAATGACGCGGGAGAGGTGCACGACGCCTTCGGTGAGGTTAAGCCGGCTGTGAAGCTGCGACGCCGTGAAACCCCCTGCGGCAATCTGTCCGATTCTCAGTTCTCCGTCAAAGTCGGCGAGATTTAACCACGCCAGTGACTGAAAGCGCGGCACGGCCTTAAGCTCAATGTTGCCGAGCATCAGCTCACCCTTAAAGCGTGGGTGCGTGATGCCCGTTGCCGTACCGTTAAAGGAGAAGGGGGCTCCTGCAAAGGTGCCAGAGAGCCCGGCCTGTGCGGTGTCAGCCGGAATATCCACGTTCATGAAGCCTGAAACCTGGGCGGAGAAGTCCGCGGGAAGCGCCGCATCCCCTGTGACCGTAATGCGGGCCGTGAGGTTTTCAAGCTGCGCTTTTTTCGTGAGAAGCTCTGCGTCAACGGAAGAGGACACCTCGTAGGCGGTGATTTTTTCACCGGCGGCTTCGGTGTAGGAAGCGCGCATCTCGGGGCTTACAAGGCGCGCTGCGGCAAGCTTAAATTCCACGGCGCCCACGTGAATGTCGCCGGTTTCGTCCTCAGGGCGCGAAAGCGCCGCGCTCACATTCACGCCGCTTGTTTCTTCGGGCGTAAAGCGTAGTTTGTCGGCAGCAGCGGAAACGCCCCAGGTTTTGTTTTCCTGTGTGAGATCCGCGGAAAACTTAAAGGCATCAAAACTAAGCGTCTGATCGGCAACCGAGAGATTGACCTTGCCTGAAGCACTGAAACTGCCTGTGATGCCGGTTAAGGCCTCTGCCGTGAGGCGCGCAAGCGCAAGGCGCTGCTCCCCGGCCGATGTGACGGCGGGTTCTGCCGCATGCGCAGGCGAAACAAAGCGCAGCCAGGACGAGACTTCCTTGTAGGCCGCAGGCGTTGCGGGCGCGTCGGGAAGCGCAGGAATAGGGGTTGTCTCAGCGGGTGCCGCGGGTTCCTGCGGCGTGTCGGCGGCCGGCGCGTCAGACGCAGGGGCTTCAGGTGCAGCGGCAGGCGCCGGGGTTTCTTGCGGCGCGCTCTGCGGCGTTTCTTCCGGAGCCGGCGTTTCAGCCGGCGTCTGAGGCGCCGCCGTCACGGGCGCGGGTTCGGCCGGTGTCTGAAGAACTTCAGCAGCCGGCACTTCCTTTTCTTGAGGCACATTGTCCGGGGGATTTGTCTCGGCTGCCGGCATCTGAGGGGCTGTTTCGGCGTGAGCTGCGGGGGAGGATTCCTGTGCCGGAACTTCGGCCTTCACGGGACTTTCAGCAGAAGCCGTGATGCGGCCGTTCACGGTAAAGGGAACGGCGGAGAGTTCCGGAGAAAGCGTCTCAAGCGTGAGATCAAGATCGGCGGCATCCCAGTGGCGCAGCGTTTCGTTATCCGCGGCGGTAAAGCGGATCGAACCGTTTGTGAGGTGAAGTTTCCCGACCTTGACGTCTTCGGGGAAGGTCCCTTGAGAAGCGGCTTCAAAAAAGGCGGTAAGCGACGGTTCGCGGGCGGTGACGGTGGTTTTGAGTCCCGCGATTTCCGCGTCCGACACACGCACGGCACCTAAAGCCAAAGACCAGAGCGAAGCGGAAAAACGGGCCGAATCAAATCGCGCCGTTTCGTGCCCGTCCGTTTTGCTGGTAAGACGCGCCGCGGGCAGCGTCACTTCGAGCGCCGGAAAGCGCTTGACGGTGATCTCGCCTGTCAGATGGAGGTCGGATGCGAGGTTGTCGGCTGCGTAAGCCGTCAGCCGCTCTTTGACCGCCTCAGCCGACAGACTCGCGTACAGGTACGCTGCCATGGCCGCAACGGCAATGACAACAAGTAAAACGACGCACAAAAGTATCCGGGTAAGGCGGGACATGATTCTGAAAAAAGCGGCTCTCCGATGAGTGTCCTCAGTTTGCCACAAAGGAAGTAAAAAAGCCCTCAAAAAGAAAGGCTTTGAGCAGTTTGTCGTGCCGGTTGTGTATTTGTACAACAGGGGCGGGCTTTTTTGAGAATTTTGCGATACAGCGCTGTGATGCCTTTGTATAATGCGGATACCTCAAAAAAGCGCCGTGTCTGCGGGCGATTTTCCGCGTTCAGAGCGCTTTTTCGCGGTGTGCGGTTCTGAGCGGTTGCGCCCGGTGCCGTACGGTTCATCTGCTCATACAGAAACCTGATTTGAGCCTTGCGGCTGCCGGCCGTTTCGGCCGGGCGGTCTGTTTCGGCATGAGCTTTTTCGGTTGCGCTCCTTTGGCGGCAGCCGTTTCTAAATGTATGAAGGATATTAAAAATGCTGACTCAGACAACGAAATGCGGTCTTTTTTTCCTGGGCGGTGTGGCGCTCGGTGCCTTGGGCGCCGTGGTGCTCACCAAGGGTGATCTGAAGGTTAAGCCCCTGGCGTCCGAACTTTTAAGCGGCGGCATTGATTTGAAGGATAAGCTTCTTGCCTCCGTCGAGGGCGTCAAGGAAGACCTCGCCGACGTCGTTGCCGAAGCGCAGGTGAAGTCGCAGGAACGCCGCGAAGCCAAGGAAGTGGCCGATGCCGCTCCCAAGGCTGCCGTGAAGGCCAAGACCACCCGCAAGCCCCGCGCCCGTAAGACGGCTGCGGCTGCCGCTTAATTTTTTTTCGGGCAGTTTTGATGCGCCCGGCCGATTGACAAGGTCGGCTGCGGGCGCTTTGCGTCAGAAGGGAGCGGTGAGGCGAGCCGCTCCTTTGTCGTTTTGTTTTGTCTGATTTTGGTGGATTTCCAATGAAGTTTTATCTCGTGCACTCTGTCGGCAACCGCATGCGCTTCAGAACCGACAGCGTGATGAGTAATGCCACGGCGCGCCTTATTTTTGCTGAGGTGGGTGCCATTGACGGTATTACGGGCGTAAAGGTTAATCCCCTGACGGGCTCGGTTCTCGTGACCTTTGCCACAGCCGAGGCCCGCACGCGGATCACAAATTACCTTGCTGACCTTGAGACGAATCCGCCGGCCAAACGCAGCCTCGCGCACCGCATGAGCCGTAAGGCGAGCGTTGTCGCCGTGCGTGAGACGATTGCCGAGCGGGTGGAAGCCGCCGAAGACAATCCCCTCTTAAAGGGATTTTCAAACCTCATGAGCCGTGCGGTCACTGAAATGCCGGTGCTGAAGACCGCGGCGGCTCCTTTCCGGGGTAAGCCCGGTGAAGACGCCGCAGACCTTGATTTGTCCCCTGTGGCGCGCTGGCTTGTGCTGCGGCCGGTGCTGCCGATGCTTGTCAATATCGCGAACGTTTTCCTGGGCGCAATTCCCTATTTCTTCCGCGGGGTGGGAAACCTCCTTCGCGGGAAGCTTAACGTCGAAGTGCTTGACGCCGCCGCCATTGCCGTGTCGCTTCTGCTGCGAGACTTTAAGACCGCGGGCCTTGTGATACTGCTTTTGGGTATGGGCGAGATGCTCGAGCGCTATACGCGCAAAAAGTCTCTGGCTAGCCTCGCGGACCAGTTGGCATTGAAGGTCGATCAGGTCTGGGTGCGGCGCGGCAGCGAAGTGGTTGCCATGCCCTTAAAGGATGTGACCGCAAAGGACCGCATCGTCGTGCGCACGGGCGCAAAGATCCCTGTGGACGGTAAGGTGGTCGCGGGTAACGCCGAGGTGAATCAGGCCACGATGACCGGCGAACCCCTGCCGGTGCACCGCGAAGCGGGCGGCACGGTCTTTGCCGGAACCGTTGTTGAAGACGGTGAAATCGATATTGTCCTCACGAAAAAAGGCGGTGAGACGCGTCTTAATGAGATCGTGCGTTTCATTGAAACGAGCGAAAAGAGTAAAGCCGGCATTCAGGGGAAGGCCGAGCATCTAGCCGACGCGGTCGTCCCCTTTAACTTTGCCCTCGCGGGCCTTGTGTACCTTTTTACCCGTAACCTCACGCGGATGGCCTCAGTCCTGATGGTCGACTACTCCTGTGCGCTGAAACTTGCCACACCCCTGGCAATTCTCACCGCCATGAAGACCGGCACCAAAAACGGCGTGCTCATCAAGGGCGGCCGCTACATTGAGGCTTTGAGCGAAATCGATACGGTTGTGTTTGACAAGACCGGAAGCCTCACGCAGGCTTCTCCGAAACTTTCTGACGTCGTGAGCCTTGACGCGAAGAAGTCGCAGAAAGAAATTCTGGGGCTTGCCGCCTGCCTGGAAGAGCACTTCCCGCATCCGGTGTCGCGCGCCGTTGTGCATGCTGCGGAAGAAGCCGGCGCAGACCACTTTAAGGAAGAGCACGACAGCGAAGTGCGCTACATTGTGGCGCACGGCATCTGTTCGTCGGTTGACGGTGAAAAGGTCGTTATCGGCTCGCGCCACTTCATCGAAGAAGACGAAGGGGTGGACGTGACGCCGGGGCTTAAGCACGTCGAGCGCCTTGCCGCTGAAGGCAAGTCCGTTCTTTATATGGCAAAGGGCGGCAAACTCATCGGGATTCTCGGAATCGTTGATCCGCTCCGCCCGGAAGCCAAGGACGTCATCACCGCTTTGAGAGCACGCGGCGTCAAACGCATCGTGATGCTCACGGGCGATGATGAACGTACCGCCAAAAACGTCTGCGCGCAGCTCGGAATCACCGAGTACCGTGCGCAGGTGCTGCCGACCGATAAAGCCAAACACGTTGCGGAACTTAAAGCCGAAGGCTGCCGCGTGCTGATGTTGGGAGACGGTGTGAACGACAGCCCGGCCTTATCAAGCGCCGACGTGGGTGTGACGCTTAAAGAAGGAAGCGACATCGCGCAGGAAGTGGCCGACGTTGTATTGACGCGCAATTCGCTTTCTGACCTTCCGTTTGCCGTGGATCTTGCGCGCGCCACCATGAAGCGCATCAAGACAAACTTCACGGTCTCGGTGGGCCTTAACACCGGCTTTATGGCGGGCGGCCTCTTTGGCTTCCTGATGCCTGCCGTAAGCGCCGTACTGCATAACCTCACCACGATCGGCGTGTGCCTTAACGCCATGCGTCCGGCAATTGGTGAACCCGAGGATCCGGGCACGCTGATGCGGGAACTTATTGCCATTCTGAGCGCTCCGGCAAACACCAAAAAGACGAGCGGCGAAGCCGCCGCCGAGCGCCTTGTGGCAGCTGATGATGACTGACCGGCAAAGGAGAAAACACCATGAATGAAGACTACAAACAATACATCCGCTCCTTTGTGCCGGGGCGGCTGAGACTGCGTCATCCCGGTTTAAAGGGGCTCGATGGCGAGATGGTTGCAACGGTGGTTGAGACTGTGACGGCCGCTGAAGGCATCACGGGCTGCACGATCAACCCCCGTGTCGGAAGCCTCGTTCTCACCTGGGACGCCAAGCGCCTTACAACCGATGACCTCATGGGGTACCTCGCCTTCTGGCAGGCCTTTATCCCGGAAGTTGACGACGTGAAGGAAGAGACCTCCTGCGGCCTGGTGGATACGGCGCGCTCGGCGGCCGCCGGTGCCCTTGACGGCCTCGCGGCCGTCATTGCGCCCAAACATAAAGGGACAAGAAATGCCCCGCGTGTTGTGCAGAACCGCCTGATGCTCGGGCTCTGTGCGGCTACGGTCGGCACCGCCTACCTCTATAAGGGCCTGCACGCGGCACTGGGCTGGGTCTTTGTGGCCTTTATCCTCTCGCACTCACTGCAGCGCCGCAAGGCACTCTGAGAGCGCGCGCCTGATAAGGCTCCGCCGGCGGAACCGATTTTTCGGTTTCCTCCGCGGAGCCTTTTGTTTTGCGGAAAAATGCGGGACAATTTCTTCATGAAAATTTTCGGGTTATGAGGACAACATGAGCGAAGGAAACTGGGGCACGCGCCTTATCAAAATCATTGTGCTCGCGGTGGCGGCGCTCACCGCCGGTGCCGTTTTAAGTTTTGCCGTGGCGGTCGTGGCCGGTCTTGTTGCCGTGTGCCTCATCGCTTTTCTAACGGCCTACGCGGTGAGTCCCCAGGATGTGCGCGCGATTTTGAAACTTGTCACCGACCGCATTGATGCGGGTTTTGAAAAGGTGAAGGAGATCCTGGCGGCCATGCAGGCGATTGTGAAGACCGCAGCTGACGGCGTCCGGGCTGCTGCCGGCATGTCTGAAGCCGATGCGGCTCCTGAGAGGCAGGAGGCCGGGGAGCAGGATAAGCCCGCCGTGAAGGCGGCCGGTAAGGCGCGCAAGCCAGCAGCCCAAGATGACGGTACCTAAAAAGTCATACTTTTTAAATACAAAGTACATCAAAGGCAATACCTGATGGAGTTTCTCGGGCGCGAAGAGGAGTTGCTGAGCCTGCGCGGGTGGCTTGGGACCGCTGCGCGCCGGGTGACATCGCAGATGCTCGCCGTCACAGGCCGACATGGCGCCGGTAAAACGAGGCTTCTCGCAGAAGATTTTGCGGCCGAATCCCGCTTTGGTCGGCCGCGTGGCGGAAGTGCTTCTTGTCTTTTCGGCGCGGATCTCGCCCTGGGGGATTCCTACAACAAAAAGGTCATGTTTGCCGGGGTATGTCTCGATCCGCGGCCGTGTGACACGGCAAAATTAACGCGTGCTGCTGCGGCGTTTTGCCGGAAGTACCCGGAAACGGCCGGGTGGGAGAAGCGCTTCGGCAGTCTGTCGCGTGCGGATGCGTAGTGGAGCTCAATCTCCGCTTTTCCACTTATCCCTAAGCGTTTTACGGATGTTGGGAGCGAGGCGCTCTAAGGCGTCAAGCGTCATAAAGATGGAACTTCTGCCTTTCAGAGACAACTCACGAAAGCGCCGTAAGAGCTCGTTTTCTTCCTGCACGGGCTTAATGCGTTCGCCCGTGATGACAAACTGCACGTCAAAGCCGCAGGCCGAGAGTCTGGGCATGCAGAAAATCCCGGGGTCGGCTTCCCCGAGTTCATACGTGACGTAAATTTCCGGCGTCACGCCGATTAACTGAGCGATCTGCTGCGCGGTGTAGTTGAGTCGCTCGCGCTCGGTACGCAACCGCCCGCCGATCTCTTTGCGCTGCTTGGTCGTGGTCAGAGCCATGATACTTCTTGTGTCCTGCCGTTTCGGTCGTTTGTCTCCTTGTATGACGGCAGTATAGCGGCAGAGCGCGTATTAAACGCGTCAAAAACGCCGGCAATCCGAAAGGAAGTGTTGCACCGGGCAGGCGCCTCTTAAGAGCCCGCGGCCACGTGCTCGCCGTTAAAGTGCGGAATGAATTTGGCTTCGCTGGTGACGCCTACCTGCATGTAGACCTTGGTCATGCCGAGGCTTTCTGCGTGCCGCAGCACCTTCTGGTACTCAAGCGTTGTGAGCTTACGGTTGATTTCGGGATGCCGGCTCGCTTTAAAAATCGGCATGTACTGGTTCATCACGGAAACCGTCACATCGTCGCCGAAGTGCTCATGAATCCATGTCAGGCACGCGCAGCTGTCCCGCCAGTGACTGGGCAATACCAGGTGCCGGATAATGAGCCCCTTTTTCATGAGGCCGTCGTTTCCGATCACAACGGGCCCGACCATCTCAAACATTGTTTCAATCGCCTTTGAGGCATACTCAAAGTAGTGCGGCACCCCCGAATACTTTTCCCCGAGCCGGGAGTCAAAGTACTTGAGATCCGGCATAAAGATGTCAACAAGGCCCGTGAGCCGCCTTAAGGTCTCAGGGAGCTCATAAGCGTTTGAGTTATACGCAACGGGAATCGTAAGGCCCCGGGCTTTGGCGTTGGTGAGCGCCGTGATGATTTCTTCGGTGTAGTGCCCCGGGGTGACGAGTTCCAGGCAGGTTGCTCCGCGTTCCTGCTGCTCAAGAAAGATGTCGGTCAGACGCTTAACCGTCACGGGCCAGCCGCGGCCTTCGGCGCTGATCTCGTGGTTCTGGCAGAAGCAGCATTTGAGATTGCAGTGCGAGAAAAAGACGGTGCCCGCACCGGTTTTGCCGCTGATCACGGGCTCTTCCCAGGCGTGCAGACTCACCAGCGCAATTTCCACGGTGTCGGTGCCGCGGCAGATGCTGCGCTTGATTTCAACGGGACTGGAGCGGTCGGCATTACAGCGCCGGGGACAGAGATTGCAGCGGGACATGATGTTGGTCGGGATAAAGAAAACCCCGGCCGTGAAACCGGGGTTTGACTGCGCCGGCAACTTTGAAAAGCTGCCGGCACTTAACGTCAGCTGCAGCGAACCTTAGTCGTTCTTGTGTTCGTTGCGCAGACGGATGTGCAGTTCGCGCAGCTGCTTTTCATCAACCGGGCTCGGAGCACCGGTGAGCAGGCACTGAGCGCGCTGCGTCTTCGGGAAGGCGATCACGTCGCGGATGGACGGAGCACCCGTCATCATCGTGACGATACGGTCAAGCCCGAAGGCGATACCGCCGTGAGGAGGCGCACCGTACTGCAGGGCATCCAGCAGGAACCCGAACTTCAGGCGGGCTTCTTCCGGACCGATCTTCAGAGCCGAGAACACCTTACTCTGCACACCGGCATCGTGAATACGGACGGAGCCGCCGCCGATTTCCCAGCCGTTTAAGACCATATCGTAGGCCTTGGCGTGGCAGTGTTCCGGATCCGATTCGAGCTTGTCGACGTCGCAGTCGTGCGGCATCGTGAAGGGGTGGTGGCAGCTCATCCAGCGGCCTTCCTCTTCGGAGTACTCAAACATCGGGAAGTCAACGATCCACAGGGGCTTCCAGCCGGCTTCAAAGAGGCCGTTCTTCTTGCCGAATTCGCTGTGGCCGATCTTCAGACGCAGGGCACCCAAGCTGTCGTAGACGATCTTCGCCTTATCCGCACCGAAGAAGATGATGTCGCCGGTCTTGGCGCCTGTGACTTCGAGGAGCTTTTCAAGGATTTCGTCGGAGAGGTTCTTGACGATCGGGCTCTGCAGGCCTTCGCGGCCGCCGTCGCGGTCGTTCACCTTAATGTAGGCAAGCCCCTTGGCGCCGTAGATCTTCACAAATTCCGTGTAGCCGTCGATTTCAGAGCGCGGCATCGTGCAGGCGTTGGGGACCTTAAGGGCCACAACCTTGCCGTTATGCAGGTTCTTCACCGAGGAGAAGACCTTGAATTCGCTGTTGGCGACGATGTCGGTCACTTCAACGAGTTCGAGCTTCACGCGCAGATCGGGCTTATCGGACCCGAAGCGCGCCATGGCCTCGTCGTAGGGCATGATGGGGAAGCGCGCTTCGGGAGCGACGAGATCCACATCGAGGCACTTCTTAAAGACCGAGCGGATGAGGTTTTCCATCATCTCGCGGATTTCGATTTCTTCCAGGAATGACGTTTCAATATCGATCTGGGTGAATTCGGGCTGGCGGTCGGCACGCAGGTCTTCGTCGCGGAAGCACTTGACGATCTGATAGTAGCGGTCAAAGCCCGCGATCATCAGCATCTGCTTAAAGAGCTGCGGAGACTGCGGCAGCGCGTAGAACATACCGTCCTGAACGCGGGAAGGAACGAGGTAGTCACGGGCGCCTTCGGGGGTGGACTTCGTGAGAACCGGCGTTTCAACGTCGATAAAGCCGTGGTCATCCAAGAAGTGGCGCACGGCCTGCGTCACCTTAAAGCGCAGCTTCAGGTTTTTCTGCATCTGCGGACGGCGCAGATCGAGCACGCGGTAGGTAAGACGCGCGGATTCGCTCACAGTGTCGTCGTCGAGCTGGAACGGAGGCGGCAGCGAGGGATTGAGAATTTCAAGGTCGTGGCAGAGCACTTCCACGCCGCCCGAAATCAGGGCATCGTTCTTCGTGCCTTCCGGACGGGCACGCACAAGACCGACCACCTTCAGGCAGTATTCATTGCGGACCTTGTCGGCGGTGGCAAAGACTTCCGGACGATCCGGATCGCAGACAACCTGCACGAGACCTTCGCGGTCACGCAGGTCGATAAAGATCACACCGCCGTGGTCACGGCGGCGGTGAGCCCACCCGTAGAGGGTAACGGTCTGGCCGATGAACTTTTCATCAACCAAGCCACTGTAAACGGTACGCATAAAAGGTACTCCGGTCTTTCTTCTTTTGGGCTGCACTGTGTGCTGACACAGCGCGGCCGTTTATCACAGTCGGGGAAAAAGGCCAGCGGGCCGGTTTTTCCCTTCTTTTCCAATAAAGCTGAGAGTTTAACGCGCGGATTTCGACTTAAAAAGGTTTTGCCTTGTAAATCCGCCTTTTTTTCAAGGCTTGTAACAAGTCGGCAACCGAAGTGAGCAGAACTGCTCAGAATCGGCAGGGGTCGGCGTCGCCTGAACGCCGGTTCAGAAAATGTCGGCAATTTGTAAGAAAAGCGCTTCCCGGCAACGTGTTTTTACCGAGAGGTGCGGTTTTCGGCACCGCCTTCGTTTACGATAGCGTCTGTCAAAGGAGAGCCCGCCCGTCAGTGGGGCCGCGTAATTTCCTCAAACTCCGAAAGACTTGAGCCGCTTTGCGTGTAACGAAGCGGCTCTTGCCGTATTTTTAATGATGGTAGTAAATACTATGACGCCCGAAAAGAGCATTTTCAAAGCCTACGATATCCGCGGCATTGTCGGTAAGACACTCACTCCTGAAGTCACCTATGCCGTGGGGCTGGTGTTGGGGTCGATGGCACGCGATGCGGGTATTGACTCCCTTTGCGTGGGCCGGGACGGCCGCGTTTCGGGGCCCGAACTCTCTGAGAGCCTCATGAAGGGCATTGCCGCCGCGGGCACGAAAGTGATTGATATCGGCCGCGTTCCGACGCCGGTTTTGTACTTTGCCGCACACTACTTTAAAAACGGCTCGGGTGTGGCGGTCACGGGCTCCCACAATCCCCCGGAATATAACGGTCTCAAGATGATGCTCGGGGGCAAAACCCTCTTTGGCGAAGGCATCCAGGACATTTACCGCGCGATCTGCGAAAACCGTTATAAGCCCGCCGAGACGCCCGCCGCGATTGAACGCGTGAGCGTCATTGACGCCTACGTGAAGAAAATCACCTCGGACGTAAAGCTCGCGCGCCCCATGAAGGTTGCCTTTGACTGCGGTAACGGTGTCGCCGGCCCCGTGGTGCGGCGCGTCTTTTCCGAACTCGGCTGCCGCATGACGGAGCTCTTTTTCGATGTGGACGGCAACTTCCCGCATCACCATCCCGATCCGAGTAAACCGGCAAACCTCCAGGACCTGATCCGTACCGTCAAAGAGGGCGACGCGGAACTGGGGCTTGCGTTTGACGGCGACGCCGACCGCCTGGGTGTTGTGACAAAGTCCGGTGAAATCATTTTCCCGGACCGCCAGATGATGCTTTTTGCCGAAGATATTCTGAAGTCGCATCCGGGTGCTTCGATTATTTATGACGTGAAGTGCACGCGCTGCCTTGTGCCCTGGATTAAGGATAGAGGCGGCAAACCCGTCATCAGTTGCACGGGGCATTCCCTTGTGAAGGCAAAACTGCGCGAAACCGGCGCTCCCTTTGCCGGTGAAATGAGCGGGCACCTTTTCTTTAACGACGGCCGCTGGCCCGGATTTGATGACGGCATCTACGCGGGTGCGCGCTTGCTTGAGATCGTGAGCCGCGCGGAAAACGCGTCTGCTGTTCTGGAAGCTCTGCCGACTGCGGTCAACACCCCCGAACTGCAGATTCCGATGGCAGAAGGCGCGAACAAAGCCTTTATCGAAAAACTGCAGAAGGCCGCCAAGTTTGATGACGCCGAAGACGTGATTCTGATTGACGGTGTGCGCGTGGAATTTAAGGACGGCTTTGCGCTTGCGCGCTCTTCCAACACCACGCCTGTTGTGGTGCTCAGAGTGGAAGGCGAAACACCTGAGGCCCTTGAGCGCATCAAAAAGCGTTTCGGTGATTTCCTTTTAAGCGTTGATCCGGAGCTCAAACTCCCGTTCTGACGGAAGCGCCTTTAAGAATTATCCGTGCGCCGGTTGTTATAAAGCAGCCGGCGCTTAATTTTGGGCCCAAAGCGCGGAGAAAGGCACGGCGGCAGAGTTCAGGCAGGTTGCGTCATATCATCGATTGTATTCGATGATATGACGCAGTTCGTGCTTATTGTCGACTATGGTCGATGGTCAGTTGGCCCGGTCGTAAAACCCCGAGAGCTTCACCATCACCCGCACCGTGAGATCGTTAAGGTCCGGAGCAAAACGGGCTTTGAGGCGCTCAGCCACCGCGTCCACCGTTGCTTTTGAAAGCCCTTCGAGGCTTTTTTCCTCCACATGGAGTTCTGCGTGGTAAGGCCGTGCGGGATCGGGAAACCTGAGGCGAAATCTCAGATGTGCGCATTCGGGCTGCGCCTCGAGCCAGTCTTCGGCGGCAGCCGTGAGTTTGAGCGTCGCCTCATCGGGCATCACGCCGTAAGGAAAGCGCGTCAGAAGACAGGGGCGCGCGGCCTGATCGGGCCGGGGCATCTCGAGTTTTGCTGCCGTTGCACGGATTTCCTTTTTCCCGAACCCGGCTTCGGCCAGAGGCGAATAAATCCCGAGCTCCGCCAAGGCCTTTCGCCCGGGACGGTAGACGCTGAGGTCGTCCTTGTTGGTGCCGTCGCAGAGCTTTTTGTCGGTGGTGCGGGCGAGAAGCTCCGTAAAGACATGGTGCTTACAGACGTAGCAGCGGTTTTTGCCGGCGCTGGCAAGGTCTGTGATCCCCAGGGGATTGGCCATGATCAGTTCCGGTTCAATCCCCATGGCGCGGGCGTCAGCAACCGCCTGTGCGGTCTCTGAGGGTGCCATGTGCGGCCCTGCGACGTGTAAAAGCCGCACGCGGTAGCCGAGGAACTTGCTCACAAACGCAAGAAACCGGCTGTCAAGCCCGCCGGAGTAGGCAATCGAGACCGTATGGTCCGCGCCCGCGGCATCGGCTACGGCGTCCTGAAGGGCCTGCGGAATCAGAGTATCCGTCACGCTTTTTCACCCAGAGCAAACAAAAGGCCGTTGGCACAATAAGCAAAAACCTTGTCTGGGGCATAGGCCGTGACGTGGCGCTTGACGGTCATCTCGGGCCACGCTCCGAACGTGGCTCCGAGGCCTAGAAGTACCGCCAGGCCCGTGGGCGTCACGGCTTCGCCGATACCGGAAAAGCCCCTGACGGCGACATTGTCGAGCATCGCAAAAAGCGCGGGAGCGGGGTTGGGGACAGCGCCGTGAGCGCAGTTAACGGACCCGTCGCCGAGCGGCACGGCGCTTGCGAAAAAGCCTTCGGGATTAAGCGTTGTAAAAAGTTCGGCGATAAGACCGATGGCCACGACGTTTGCGGTGCGGCCGACTTCGTGAAAGTGCACTTTGTCGGGGCTGGCGCCGTGTACCGACGCTTCGGCTTTGGCGAGCACCTGCCAGACGGCATCGGCCTTTTCGCGGGCGGCAGCTGAGAGCGTACTTTCATCCATCATGCGCGCGATGTCGGCAACCGACCGGTGCACGTGCCCGGCGGGCGCGGGGCAGGCGATGCGGCAGGTGACGCCCGCGATGCCGTTCACGTGCGAATCGACAAGTTCAACGTCGGACGTGAGCGCAGGAAACTTCTCCCGGGCAAGTTCAGTGAGTGAAAAAAAGGGACTGCGCATGAGACCGGCAAGCCCCGCGAGTACGGAAGCCGCGTTAAGCCCCGCGTGAATGCGGACGGTGAGAACCGGATGGTTTAAAAGAAGCGACATTTTGAAAGCTACTGGAAAGGTTGCATTAAGACTTCGTCAGCGCCCTGAAGACGCGGCTTACCGCACAAGCAGCCCCGTAGCCGTTATCAATGTTCATGACCGCAACGCCCGGCGCGCAGGAGGCGAGCATGCTCGACATCGCAGTCATTCCGCCTTGCGCCACGCCGTAACCGACGGATGTGGGCACCGCAAAAATCGGCTTATCGGTGAGTCCCCCGAGAACACTCGCAAGGGCCGCATCAAGCCCGGCAATGACGACCACCGCGTCGCACGCGTTGATTGCAGGAAGCGCTTCCGTAATGCGCCAGAGCCCCGCGACACCGCAGTCTTCAAAGCGCTCTGACTTCCAGCCCATGTAGGTGAGGCTTCGCGTGACTTCTCGCGCAACAAACCCGTCAGCGGTCCCCGCGGACACCACCGCGGCTTTGAGCCCGGGGTTTTTCGCGGGCATCGTTTTAAACCAGGCGGTACGCGATAAGGGGTCGTAATTGCAGGCTTCGCGCACCGTGTCCGCAACGGGGAGGCGCTCAAAGACGGATTCTGAGAGCCGCGTAAAAAGAATCGGCTTTTCCTCGGGGTCACTGAAACGCGTCAGCAGCGTCACGAGCGCCCTTTCGGGTTTGCCTTCGCAGAAAACCGCTTCGGCAATGCCGATGCGCGTGTCGCGGTCAATGTCAAAACGGATGCAGGGAGCGCCGGAAGTCATGGATGAAAAATGCGAAAAAACAGGATTGCCTGATACTTTAAGGCGCACCGGCCTCGCAGTCAGTGCGCCATGGGCTTTTTGCCCGTATTGGAGACAATACCGGGACAAACGGACAGGCGCGTCCCGGAATGTGTCTGATTATTTCGCAACGCGCGGGACGGTGAGGCTCCCTTCAGGCATCAAAATGATGCTCGGCGTCTCGCCCACGTACTGCTTGGCAAGCGCGAGCGCCTCTTCCACGGTATCCACGGCCGCCGTAAAGAGCATGTCTTTGGCAAGGGTCTTATCCAGAGCCGTCACAAGGATGAAGCGTGCTTTGGAAATCGGACGCGTCACGGCAAAGGCCTTGTTGGCGCCGATTCTGAAGTCCTTTTCGAGCTCGGCCTTGATGGCGCAGGGAGTCTTGAGCCTCTTAAAGGTTTCTTCAAGAACCTTGGACCCGGAGCCTTCCTCGCATTCGGCAAGAAGAATCACAACGCCGCCTTCGCGCACGGCGCAAGCCGCGTTATCCATCGTCTTTTGCATCTGGTAAACGTTGATGTCCTTGGGGTAGCCGCCGCAGCTTGCGATAACGAGGTCGGCTTCCTTCGGGATGACGCAGCCGTAAACCTCGTCCACAAACTTGCAGGCTTCCTTGTGCGCGGCGATGTAGTTGCCCGCGAACATTCTAAGGAACTGGTGCTTGGCGTTGAGAATCGCGTTAAAGAGAAAGAGCGAGCGGCCCCTGGCGAAAAGCGCCACGCCTTCCATCTGGTCTTCGTAGCAGGGGTTGCCGGTGGTAAGCCCGAGGCCTGCGTGCTTGTCGAGCATAAAGCTGTGATTGACGCGTACCGTTTCCATCGCGGCGCACCCGGGGAGAATGGCCTTTCTGCCGCCGCCGTAACCGGAGAAGTAGTGGTGCACGATGGTGCCGGTGAGGATCACGTGATCGACGTGGCAGATGTGTTTGTTAAGCCACACCGGGGTGCCGCGCGAGGTGGTGCCGAAGTACTCGAAGTCTTCCTGCTTGGTGCAGGTGCTGTTGTACATCTTGAGGCGCGAGGAAACGTCCTTGCCCACGGCTTCGACCATTTCTTCGTGCGTCATGTCGCGGTGGGTGCCGAGCGAAAAGACGATGTGCATGTCTTCGTCTTTGACACCCAGCTTATTCAATTCGTTGACCAAAACCGGCATGAAGTCAAAGCTGTTGGCAACGCGGGTGGGGTCGTTGCAGATAAAGGCGACGGTATCCCCGGGCTTGATGATTTCGTTGATGGGCTTACAGCCGATCGGGTGGTAGATCGCGTCAAGGATGCCCTGCTTGACGTCGGTCATCGGCGGGAATTCTTCGGTGCGCACTTCTTTGAGAATGTGCGCGTCATCAATGGAAAACTGCTTGCGGCCGTGGCCGTAGGCGAAGTCAAAGGTCTTGACGGTCATGAAAACTCCCTCTCGATTGGTTTAAGGGCCCGGTTGGTTTCGGACGGGCTCCTTTGTGTTTTTTGTCCGGCGCGTTACGCAAAATCACGCATACCGGCTGCGGCGGAAATTATAGGGAGACGCGCTGGCGGCGCTCAGAAAAAACGCCTGCTGCCTGATGCAGGGCAGAGGCGTTGAGGGTGCTTTGCAAAAGGCAGAAACGTCAGGCGGCAGTAAAAGGATCAAAAAGCGGGAGGAGCTTGGTGGACTCTTCGGCGCTTAGCTGACCGGGCGCGGAGGCCTCGGTCCCCGCGACAAACGTTGCGTCGGCGCCGAAAAGGCGCCCTGCGGCGCGGGTAACCGCCCCCATCGGGCCCATGGCGATCGAAATGATGGGGAGCCCGTGCTTTTTGCGCGCGGCAAGTATCTCCTGCATTAAAAGAAGCACGTCTTCGGGCTTTTTGGGTATCACGGCGATTTTGAGGATATCCGCGCCCGCGGCCGCCATCTCGGCAAAAAGCTCACGGATTTCTTTCGCAGGGGGCGTTTTTTCAAAGTTGTGAAAACTCATGATGACGGGCATGCCCGCGTCGTGCGCAGCCTTAGCGGCAGCCTGGGCTTCCCCGCGGCGGATTTCGTAGTCCATGGCGTCCAAAAACTTGGTGCCCGCAAAAAAGACCGCAAGATCCCGGTAGTTTTCGTCCGAAATCTCGCAGGCGCCGCCTTCGTTTATCGTGCGCAGGGTCCCCAGAATCGGCTTATTGGCGTGCGCTCTCAGGGACATCGCCGCCGAAATAAGCGACTGCTTGGTGATCTGCTCGAAATGATCGAGCCGCCACTCGAGAATGTCGACGGGCAGTTCCCCGAGGGTGTGCTGCTCTTCAAGTAACCCGCTTTCAGTCGATGAGGTCAGACTCGCAAGGGTTCGCACCGGCCCGTTTCCCACGGTAACGTCGCCGATGACGGCGGGTTTGACCGGATACGGAGTAAATGTAGAGTCGCTCATGAGTGAAAGTGTTTCCGAAAAAAGGATGTGAGGCATTGTAGCGGGTTGCCGGTAACGGTCCGCGGTAATACCGGAAAGACGGGCTGAGTTTTTTGCAGATCAGTGCCGGAAGGACGCTGCCCGCGTTTTGCCTTAGTATCGCGTTCTGAAACGGTTTTTGAACGGAACGTGCGGCATGGCAGCAGAGTTGGAAAGTATTCGTATCGACAAATGGCTTTGGGCGGCGCGCTTTTTTAAAACACGGTCGATTGCGCAGGAAGCCGTGGAGCTCGGGCGCGTCAGGCTCAATGACCAGCGCTTGAAACCCTCCCGGGAAGTCAAACCCGGTGACCGTCTGACGGTGGAAAGAGGGGACGAGCGGTTCGACATCTTTGTGGAAAAGATTTCGGCTGTGCGGGGGCCTGCGCCGGTGGCACAGACCCTGTACCGCGAGACGGATGAGTCCAAAGAAAAACGCCTGCGGGTTAGCGAAATGCGAAAGATTGCGATGGAACCGGCGTCCACCATCGCCAAGGGCCGTCCCACCAAGCGCGATGCGCGTCTGATCCGGCGCGTAAAGGCAAGCTGGGGCTAAACCTGCGGACAACAAAATCCCGGCACGCAGCCGGGATTTTTGTGAGCGTCTGTGAGGCTTACTTTTCTTCAGCCGCGGCTTTGAGCTGCGCAAGCGCCGTCTTCACCGCGTCAACCGTTGCGCCTTCTGCGTAAGACGCCGTTTCAAGCACCGAGAGGTCGCCCTTTTTGAGGGCCCCGATTGCCATCCCGGCGCTCTTGCCGTCGTCAATCGCGGCGGAGGTGACAAGAAGCGTCCCGTCAGCTGCAGTGAGCTTAAAGTAGAACTTCCCGTCCTTTTCACGGTACTGCTTAAAGACCGGGAGCTGCGCCTTTTTGGCAGCCGCCTTCTTTTCCACCGGTTTAACGGCATGAAAGCGTCTGAGACCCACGGCTTCCCGTAAGTTTTCCATAAAGGGCGTTGAAATCCTGCGGGCCTTCGCAGCCCCCGCCTGCAGGATCTCCTCGAGGATATCGGGGTGGCTTGTGTAGTAGGCGTACTTCTCGCGCATCGGGCCGATTTCAGACTCAATGCGGTCGGCAACGTAATTTTTCGCGTCGCCCCAGCCCATGCCGGAGGTAAGAAGGTTGCGGAAGACTTCGCGCTCACCGGCGTCGGCAAAAGCGTCATAGATTTGGGTAAGCGCCGTGCCTGCCGGGTCCTTGGGTTCTCCGGGCATCTTGCTGTCGGTGACAACACGGCTTAACGCTTCACGCAACGCTTTTTCGCCGCCTTCAAAAAGCGGGATCACGTTGTTGTAGCTCTTACTCATCTTGCGGCCGTCAAGACCGGGCAGAACCGGAATGTCTTTTTCAACCTGCTCAAACGGCATCACAAAGAAGTCGTGCCCGAGCCCATAGAGGTTGTTAAAGCGTGTGGCGATATCGCGCGCCATCTCCAGGTGCTGAATCTGGTCTTTGCCGACGGGGACGCGGTTGGCGTTAAACATCAGGATGTCTGCGGCCATTAAAACGGGATAGCAGAAAAGGCCCATCGAGACACCGACGTCCGGGTCTTCCTGCTGGGCGCCATTAGCCTCCACCACGGCCTTATAGGCGTGCGCGCGGTTCATGAGACCCTTGGGGCAGACGCAGTTAAACATCCAGTTTAAAAGCGGAATTTCCGGGATATCGCTCTGGCGGTAGAAGGTGACCTTTTCGGGATCAAGACCCGCGGCAAGCCAGCTTGCCGCAATCTGCATGCGGCTTGTTTCGATACGGGAGGGATCCTGGCACTTGATGAGTGCGTGGAGGTCCGCCATAAAGAAAAAGCTCTCAACGCCCTCGGTGTGAGAAGCGCGGATACAGGGGCGGATGGCGCCGCAGTAGTTGCCGAGATGAAGCGTACCGGTCGTGTTGATGCCGGTTAAGACGCGGATGGTCATATATCCCGAACCTTTCTTTGTGAAGATAAAACGGAAAGGAAACACTCTAGCAAAGTTTTCGCGGCCTGCACGGTTGTTTGCCGGCCGCAGAAGTACTTAACCGAAGTGGCCGTTCACGTAGTCGCGGGTCTTTTCAAGTTTCGGGTGGTTAAAGATCGTATCGGTGGCGTCAAATTCAATCAACTGTCCCATAAAGAAGAACGCGGTCTTATCCGACACACGCGCCGCCTGCTGCATGTTGTGCGTCACGATGATGATAGAGAGCGACTCCTTGAGTTCAAGGATGCTTTCCTCAAGGCGCTGCGTTGCAATCGGATCCAGAGCACTGCAGGGCTCATCCATCAGAAGCACTTCGGGTTCAACCGCCAACGCACGTGCAATGCAGAGGCGCTGCTGCTGGCCGCCGGAAAGCCCCAGGGCACTGTCGTTAAGACGGTCTTTGACTTCTTCAAAAAGCGCGGCGCGCTTCAGACTTTCCTCCACCTTGTCGCGGATGAGGGTTTTGTTGGTGATGCCGGCAACTCTCAGACCATAAGCGACGTTTTCAAAAATGGATTTGGGAAAGGGCGTGGGCCTCTGAAAGACCATGCCGACACGCTGTCTGAGCGCCACCACGTCAAAGTCAGGCGCGTAGATGTCATCGCCGTCCAACGTGATTTTCCCTGTGATGTGGGTGTTGGGGATGAGTTCGTTCATGCGCGAAAGCGTTCTTAAAAACGTACTTTTGCCGCAGCCTGAAGGGCCGATCAGAGCCGTCACCTCGCGGTCACGGAAGTCAAGGTTGATGTCAAAAAGGGTCTGCTTTTTGCCGTAAAAGAAGTCCACGTGTTCGGCGTGGATCTTGATGTCGTTTTTTTCGTTTGTCTGAAAGTCGTTCATGAGTGTTTTGTCCGGTCGGCCGGGGGTTTGGCCGGCAATTTTTTTGTAAAGCGTCTTTTACGTGTGATCTGCGATCGTATGCCGCGTTTTTGTCGAAACTGTGCCGTTTTGGTGACAAAACGATGACAAAGAAAACGTCATCAACCCGTCACGAAAAAAGGGTTGATCCGTCACAAACGGCGCTCAAGATGCGCAATCGAAAAAAGAAAAAACGATGTGCCCGGAGAAATGGGGTTTCCGGGATTTCGGTTAACCGGTGCCGGACGGACAAACAGCAAAATCTGACGTGTCCGGTGCCATTGATGTCAGTAAGGACAAAACGAAATGATGATGAAGAAAGTGGTTGCGGTGCTCGCGGCCGGTCTGATCGGTACAACGGCTTTTGGTGCCGAACTCGTGATTAACGGCTCCACCACCGTGCTTCCCATTGTGCAGAAGGCGGCGGAAAGCTATTCGCATGAAGTCGGTGCCGCGGCGATTTCCCTTTCGGGGGGCGGGTCCGGCAACGGAATCAAGGCGCTGATTGACGGTCTTACGACGATCGCCATGAGCTCGCGTGACATTAAGGCAAGTGAAGTGAAGCTCGCCCAAGCCCGAGGCGTCAAACCGGTACGCACCGCTGTTGCCGTTGACGCCATCGT
The DNA here is from genome assembly GCF_928721995.1 of Duodenibacillus massiliensis. Classification (NCBI taxonomy): domain Bacteria; kingdom Pseudomonadati; phylum Pseudomonadota; class Betaproteobacteria; order Burkholderiales; family Sutterellaceae; genus Duodenibacillus; species Duodenibacillus massiliensis. Next base: position 1,196,755 of record NZ_OV788642.1, on the reverse strand, counting down.
TCCGGTCGTCAACAACGCCAATCCTGTGAAGGACATTACGCTTGCCACGCTCAAGGCCATTTATGAAGGCAAGATCAGGAACTGGAAGGATGTGGGCGGCAAGGACGCTCCGATTGTTGTTGTGAGCCGCGACTCGAGCTCGGGTACCTTTGAAACCTGGGAAGAGCTCGTCATGAAAAAGGCCCGCGTGACGCCGAGAGCGCTGCTGCAGACTTCTAACGGCACGGTTGTCCAGACGGTTGCAAAGAACGTGAACGCCATCGGCTATATCGGCCTCGGATATGTTGACGGGCAGACAAAGAGCCTCACGATCGCGGGCACCAAGGCTACGGCTCAGAACGCCAAAACCAAGACCTGGCCTCTTTCCCGTGAACTCTATTTCTTCACCAACGGCACTCCTTCCGGTGCCGCCAAGAGTTTCACCGACTTTGTGCTTGATCCCGCCAAGGGCCAGAAGCTTGTGAAGGAAACCGGTTTCGTGCCGCTTCACGAGTAAATGAAACGCGGGGCGCTGCGGCTCTTGTGCATTGCCGTAAGCCCCCGTTTTTACAAGTAATTTACGAGTAAAACACCAGTAAAAAGGCCGGTCAGTGAGTACCGGCCATTCATGCAGACAGAGACGCGACAATGATCAATAAAAACCGACGGGAACGGATGGTCGAAATCGGGCTCACCGTCCTCGCGCTCACGTCGCTTGCGACACTTGCGGGCATCGTCTTTTATCTCTTTCGGGAGGGGCTGCCGGTCTTTTCCCAGGTCACTCCGCTCAAATTCATTTTCGGCACCGACTGGTATCCGGTGGGAGATGCCCCGGACTTTGAGATCGGCTCCCTGATTGCGGGGTCGCTTGCCGTTACGGTGCTCTCAAGCCTTATTGCGGTACCGCTGGGCCTGGTGACCGCAGCGTATCTTTCTGAAGTGGCGTCGGATAAAACCCGCCGAATCGTCAAACCCTTTATTGAACTTTTGGCGGCGCTTCCTTCGGTTGTGATCGGCTTTATCGGGATGGTGCTTGTGGCGCCGTGGCTGCAGAATGCCCTGGGGATCGCCACGGGACTCAATCTCTTTAACGCCTCACTGATGCTTGCCTTCATGGCCGTGCCCACGATCTGCTCGATTTCAGAAGATGCCCTGCATGCGGTACCGCAGGCTTTAAAGGACGCTTCGCTTGCCTTGGGCGCCACGCCCTGGGAGACTCTGAAACTTGTCACCTTCCCGTATGCGCTCTCGGGCGTCGGAACCGCCGTCATGCTCGGCATGAGCCGTGCTTTGGGTGAAACGATGGTGGTACTGATGGTCGCGGGCGGTGCCGCGATCGTGCCGGAATCCATTTTCGATCCCATCCGACCGATGCCCGCAAGCATCGCCGCGGAAATGGCCGAAGCGCCGTTTGGCAGTCCCCACTACCACGCGCTTTTTGCCACCGGCATCGCGCTTTTTCTCATGACCTTCATCTTTAATGCGGTCGCCTACAAGATGGCGCAGCGCTACAAGACGCCGGCTGTTTAAGGAGAACAAAATGGTGCAGAAAAGTCTTTGTGCCCGCGCGCAGGAAAAGTCCCGCCCGAAGCGGTTTGCCGAGCAGCTGATTGCCTTCGGGGGCTTGCGGATTGCGGCCTTTATTAACTGCGCGGCGCTTGTCACCGCCTGCGTCTTTCTTCTCATTAACGGGGCAGGGGCCCTTAACTGGGAGTTTGTGTTTGATGCGCCCCGCAAGATGATGACGGAGGGCGGTGTGTGGCCCTGCCTTGTGGGGACGTTTCTTCTTGCGGCGGGCGCCATCGCCATTGCGTTGCCCTTTGGTGTCGCGTGCGCCGTGTGGTTGAACGAATACAGTAAAGACGGCGCTTTTAAAAGCATCGTGCGTCTGTCGGTCGCAAACCTTGCGGGCGTTCCGTCGATTGTCTTCGGGCTTTTCGGGCTCGCGTTTTTCGTCACAGCCCTGGGCTTTAACGTGAGTCTTCTCTCGGGCATTCTGACGCTTGCGGTTTTGACGCTTCCTGTGATCATCAACACCACGGAAGAAGCGCTTAAGCAGGTGCCGGGCGCCTGGCGTGAGGCGAGTCTCGCTCTGGGGGCCACAAAGTCTCAGACCATCGGGCGCGTGGTGCTTCCCGCGGCGCTTCCCGGGATTTTGACGGGGGCGATTCTTGCCGTGGCGCGCGCCGCAGGCGAAACGAGTGCCGTGATGTTTACGGCGGCGGTGTTTTATACGCCGAAACTCCCCGAATCCGTCTTTAACAGCGTGATGGCGCTGCCCTACCACATGTACGTGCTCGCGACCGCGGGGACCGAAATCGAAAAGACACGGCCCCTGCAGTACAGCACGGGGCTTCTATTGGTTCTTTTGGTCTTTGCCATGAACCTTGCGGCTATTTTGATCCGCGACAGGATGCAGAAAAAACGTGTGGCGTAAGAAAGCCTCGGCCGCCATATCCTGGTATTTCCTTCGCACCTTCGTGGGCCTGCGGGAAGGAACGCTCGTTTCGGCGGTCTGTGTCGGGCTCTTTGTCAAAGCCATCGGGCGGCTCGTGCCCGAAAAAGCGGCGCAAGAACCGCACGAAATCGCGTTTAAGGAAAAGAGTAAAAACTAAGCGTAAACAATCCCCCGTCTGAAGACGGGGGCTTTATTGTAACCGCATCACACGGCCCAACATAAGGCTGGTTTACATCAGCCCCTGTGCTGACAGCTGTCGGCACAGACCCTGCAGGTTGCGGCTCGCATTCAAGTCGCTGTGCGCAAGGTGACCACATTGGCTGCATCGGAACCCGTGCTTATGGCGTTTGCCCGGTGCCCCGCACTGTGAGCATGTCTGGCTTGTATAGCGCGGATCCAGGAAAACACACCGGATTCCAGCGGCTGCCGCTTTGTAAACAATCATCTCCTGCAACTCACGGAAAGACCAGCGGTGCAGTCGGCTTCTGATGCGTTTCCCGGCCTTGATGTGATCCCGGATATGCGTCAGGTCTTCCAGGGCGATTAACTTGATCCCCCGCTTTGCGGCTTCCTGCACAATCTCTTTGCTTACAACGTTATTGACATGCGTCACATGGCGTCTTTCTCGGCCTGAGGCTTTTTTCAGGTGCTGTCTGGCACTCTGAGAGCCGTTGCGCTGAAGACGCTTTCTCTGACTCATATATCGGTCTCTTTTATCCTTTAATGCTCCTGCTTTCCAAATACGGCCCGTGCTGACGGCCGCAATATTGTTCTCGCCGACATCAATACCCATGATCTCGTCGGCTTTCAGATTCTTTAAATTCTCTTCGCCCGAACAACCTTGGGACTCCACAGCGATGTGAAGCTCCCAAAACGCTTCTTTCCGGCCTCTCCGGGGATGCAGAACAAGGTTGCACTCCTTACGCTTTCCCGAAGCCAGCAACTCTTTTTGAAAAGGGCCGGGGCACAGACGTGCCCGAATCCGACCGCTGATGGTTGAAATTGAAACAGTGCCGTCAGGGAAAAATGTCAGCGTGTTCTTGTCGACGTGAACCGAGGGGTGCCTGAACACCAGCGTCTTGAGCTTCTTGTCCTCACTTTTGAGCTGTGCCGGATGATTGGCAAGCTCCGTCTTGTAGGCTGCCGACACCGAGCGGATGACGTTACAGGCATACTGGCTGCCGAGATCCGGAAATTTTGCCTTGATCTTGTCATAAACTGCGTGATGCAGCGTGAAACGCTGCCAGAGCCTCTTCGTGCGGTCCGCCGCTACTGTCGGAACTACAAAGTTACACACCTGCGCATAGAGTCTCTGCGTCGCTGCGAGCTTTTCGTGTGCTGCCGGATCGAGTAGTTCCAGCCGAACGCAGGCTGTGCGGACACACTTGCCGCTCCCCTCAACGCGTCTAACGCCGTCCGCGGATGTGTTCAGTCCTTTCGATGTAGCTTTTGATCGTTTCTGCACTGACACTGCCTGCTGTTCCGACGTAGTAAGAAAGCGACCAAAGATGGCCTGCCCAAAGTTCATTTTTGAGTTCCGGATGCCGCATCAGCAGCATCCTTGCACTGGCACCCTTCAATACTCTCACCGCGTCGGCAATGCTGACGGACGGCGGAAAACTGACCAACAGGTGCAGGTGATCCGGCTGAATCTCCAAAGAAAGTATCTCATACTTTCTTTCAGCGCATATGCTTTCAAGCAACTCACGCAGAGACAGCGCAACACCACCCCTGAGAACGGATTTCCTGTACTGGGGGCACCATACCACATGGTAAGCTGTCTGATAGACGCAGTTTCTGCTGTAAACGACGTTTAGCATAGTGCGTATGGTACCAATTTTTTAAAATAAAAACAGCCGCGATTCCTCCCGCGTCTGAAGACGCGGGTTTCCTCGCGGAATTTCTATGAAAAAGGCCCGAAAGAAACGGAGTTCCTGCGGGCCTTTGGACCTTAAGCCGGAAGTTGCCTTCCGGCTAGGGATTTAAGCGCGGTCAGAGACCGGCGGCTTCCTTCAAAAGCATCGCCTTGTCGGTCTTTTCCCACGTAAATTCCGGCTCTTCGCGGCCGAAGTGACCGTAGGCGGCGGTCTTGGAGTAAATCGGACGGCGCAGATCGAGCATCTGAATGATGCCGCCCGGACGCAGATCGAAGAACTTACGCACGAGTTCCGCAATCTTTTCGTCGGCAATGACACCCGTGCCGTTGGTGAGCACCGTGATGTTCATGGGTTCCGCGACGCCGATCGCGTAGGAGACCTGAATCTGGCACTGACGCGCGAGGCCCGCGGCAACAATGTTCTTTGCCACATAGCGGCAGGCGTAGGCAGCGGAGCGGTCCACCTTCGTGGGATCCTTGCCGGAGAAGGCGCCGCCCCCGTGCGGGCAGGCGCCGCCGTAGGTGTCGACGATGATCTTGCGGCCCGTAAGCCCGCAGTCGCCCTGGGGACCGCCCACCACAAAGCGGCCGGTGGGGTTCACAAGGAACCGAGTGTTTTTAAGCCATTCCGCAGGCATCACCGGACGGATGATGTTTTCGACCACCGCTTCCACGAATTCGGGCTTCATATGGTCGCCCACAGACCATTCCGGGGAGTGCTGGGTCGAGAGAACAATCGTGTCCGCGGCAACGGGCTTACCGTCCACGTAGCGCAGCGTCACCTGGCTCTTGGCGTCCGGCCTCAGATAGGGCATCACGCCGTTACGGCGCACGATGGACTGCTGCTGCACGAGGCGGTGCGCGTAGTAAATCGCGGCGGGCATCAGTGTCGGGGTTTCGTCACAGGCAAAACCAAACATCAGGCCCTGGTCGCCTGCGCCCTGGGTGAGGGGATCGTGGTTTTTCTCGTCCACGCCCTGCTTGATGTCCTCGGACTGCTTGTCATAGCCCACGAGAACCGAGCAGCCCTTGTGGTCGATGCCGTATTCGGAATTGTCGTAGCCGATGCGCTTTAAGACGTCACGGGTGAGGTCAATGTAGTTGACCTGAGCGTCCGTGGTGATTTCACCGGCCAAAACAACGAGACCGGTCGAGCACATCGTTTCCGCGGCCACACGGCTCATCGGATCCTGCGCGAGGCAGGCGTCGAGTACGGCGTCGGAAATCTGGTCGGCCACCTTATCGGGATGACCTTCACTGACGGACTCGGAGGTAAAAAGAAAATCGCTGGCCATTGCCATGCTCCAATGGTACGTTGAAAACGTTGCAAACCAAGCGTCCAACGCAGTGAGCTGAGCAATGAAAACCAGCGACGTCGCGGCAGACGCTTTAGCGGTATTTGTTGATTCGCCCCGCAAGTTGTCTTTGTTAACTCGGCGAATTGTCGCGCATGATACTCGGTATTGCTTAAAAATGGATGACGGGCAAATCCGAAAAATAGTCCGGCTGCCGTACACAAAAAGACAGGCCTTTGCGCTGGTGTAGCATCCCGTTAACTGCAACTGCACCAGGACAACATACATGCCCGAACTTCCCGAGGTTGAGGTCTGCCGCAAGGCACTCGCGCCCGCTCTTACCGGTAAACGGGTGAGCGCCGTGCACGCGTATTGCACGAACTTAAGAAGTCCGGTGCCGCCGCTCATGAAACTGATCGGGGGCCTCAGACTCACAAGCCTCACGCGGCGCTCCAAGTACCTTATATGGCGCTTTGAAAATGAATCGACGGGGCAGGTGACGTGGCTTACGACGCACCTCGGAATGAGCGGCGCCTGGCGGCTCTGGAGGGCGGATGCCGCACCCGCGGCGGGCCCGCACGACCGTCTTGACATCATTTTTGATGATGAAACGCTTCTGCGCCTCACCGACCCCCGGAAGTTTTCCGACATTAAAGTCACGGACACCGATCCGAGGGAACTCGCGCCCCTAAACACCATCGGCGCCGAACCCTTTGACAAGACACTGACCCCCGAGGTCTTTTACAAAGCGCTTCGCGGCAAAACGTCCGCCATCAAGCAGGTATTGCTCTCAGGCAAGATCGTCTGCGGCTGCGGCAATATCTACGCCTGCGAAAGCCTTTTTGAGGCCCGTATCCGCCCCACGCGCAAAGCTTCTAAGGTCACGAAAAAGGAAGCCGAAAGGCTCCTCACTGCAATCCGCGATGTTTTGACGCGCTCCATTGCCGCGGGCGGCACGACGCTCAGAGACTTTCACGGCACCGACGGCGAAAGCGGCTGGTTTGCGCTCGAGTGCTCTGTTTACGGGCGTGAGGCTGAGCCCTGTCCCGTCTGCGGGAGTCTTATTAAACGCATTGTCCAGAACGGCCGCAGCTCTTTCTTTTGCCCGACATGTCAGAAGTAAAAGACGCACTCACAGAACCCGAAGTCTTTGCCGGGGCACTGGTCGCCTGGCAGAAGCGATGCGGGCGGCACGGTTTGCCGTGGATGGTTGCAGACGCCTACCGCCGCTGGGTCTCGGAGATCATGCTGCAGCAGACGCAGGTTGCGGTGGTAAAGGACTACTTTGCGCGCTTTATGGCGGCCTTTCCGACGGTTCAGATTCTTGCGGCCGCTGACGACGAAGCCGTGATGAAACTTTGGGCGGGCTTGGGGTACTACTCGCGGGCCCGCAATCTTTTGGCCTGCGCCCGGGTTGTCGTGCGTGACTTCGGGGGCGTTTTCCCTAAGGACGTTGAAACACTGGCAACGCTTCCGGGAATAGGCAAAAGCACCGCAAGCGCGGTGGCAAGTTTTTCTTACGGCACGGTCGCTCCTGTCGTTGACGGCAACGTCAAACGGGTGCTCACACGCCTTTTTACGGTAACGTCTCCCGTGGGGACGGCGGCCTGCGATCAGTTTCTCTGGGAGGCGGCTGAGAAACTCGTTTCAAAAACCCATCCCGGCGTTTTTAATCAGGCGATGATGGATATCGGCGCCACGGTCTGCACGCGCACGAAACCGGCCTGCATGATCTGCCCCTTATCCGCCTGGTGCAGGGCGTTTCATGAGGGCAGCCAGGAAAGTTTCCCTGTGCGTAAACCCAAAAAGGAGCGCCCGGTAAAGGACGCGGTCTTTACGGTGTACCTCTCTGACGGGTGTGTGTGGCTTATCGAACAAAACGAAAAAGGCGTATGGCGGGGGCTCTGGACACTGCCCGCCGCTTCCGAAGCGGGAGAAGACATCGGGTGTTTTACGCACGACTTTTCGCACTACCGGCTCAATGCCCGCGTGGAACTTGTGCTTCATAAGCCCTCAACTGAAAACGCCCGGGGCTTTACCCGCAAAGACGCTGAAGAAGGGGCCTTGCCTGCTCCCGTCAAGAAGTTTTTGCTTGCCTCTGAGGTTTTAGCCGGCCGCTTCTGACAGGCAAAAAACCGTCCTTCGCAAAGGTATTACCGGTTTTTCGCGGCAATACCGCAGAGGACGCTCAAAGTCCGAAAAAGCCGTGGTTTTGCTTCTGCACAACGTCCGCATCCGAGAGCGCTGCCTCTCACCGATTTTTTCCAATAAGGACCGGGCAAAACCATGACCTCACGTTTTTCCCGCATTGCGGGTTCTCTTATTTCCGCCGGCGTTCTCGCCTTTTCCGTGCTTTCAACAGCGGCAACGGCAGCGGATGTGCGGACCTTCATTGAAAAGACCTACAAGGGCGGCGTGATCCCGACCTTTTAATCAGGCGGTTTGGGCGGAGAGAGCGGATTGGGCCGCCTGCGCCGCCCGGATCTTGGCGACCTGCCGGTGCCGCACCACGGTGCCGGGAAAGTCCGCAAAGCGCTTGGCAAGGGTCTCCGCCACATAGACGCTTCGGTGCTGGCCGCCCGTGCAGCCCACCGCAATTGTTAGGTAATGACGGTTCTGGGCTTCGTAGGACGGCAGCCACCGGCGGATAAAGTGTTCGATATCGGCGATCATGTCGTTGACGTCCGCAATGCCTGACAGATAGTCTGCGACCGGCTTATCAAGGCCCGTCAGAGGCCGCAGTTTCGGATCGTAATAGGGGTTGGGGAGGTTGCGGACGTCAAAAACGAGGTCGGCTGCCACCGGGATCCCCCGCTTAAAGGCAAAGCTTTCAAAGGCAAGCGTCATCGTGGACTTCGGGGCCCCGGCAAACTGCCGCACCCAGTCTCTCAAGGTATTGGGCAGAAGCTTTGAGGTGTCGATCTCGTAGGAGTAGGGGGCAATGGGCGCCAAAAGCTCGCGCTCTTTTTCCACAGCTTCAGAAAGCGTGAGCCCCGTGCCGGACTCTTCTGCGGAAATCGTGAGCGGATGCCGCCTGCGGGTTTCGGAAAAGCGCGCAATGAGCGCAGGCGTTGAGGCCGTGAGAAAGAGGGGCCGCACGTCGCAGCCCGCGCGTTTGAGGGCGTTTACCTGCTCCTCAGCGCTCGCAAGATTTAAGCGGCTTCGGGCGTCAATCGCCATCGCGACCTTCTTGTGGCCGTGGTCTTTAAGGCCCAGGGCCACTTCCTTTAAAAAGTCCACGGGGAGGTTGTCCACGCAGTAGTAGCCGCAGTCTTCGAGTACCCGGATTGCAATCGACTTTCCCGAGCCCGAAAGGCCGGTGACGATAATAAGCTGCATGGTTTTGGTGTCCTCTGCCGTGTCCGTCATTGCATGTTCCTTTTGAAATCACTGTCCGGCCAACGCCTTCATCCGCCTTCGCACCGATTTGGCGCCAATGCCTTCCGCCTCACGGTATTTTGCAACCGTGCGGCGTGCCGCCACAATACCTTCATGAGCTAACAGTTGCGAAAGCGTGTCATCAGACAAGGGCTTGGCCGGGTCCTCTGCGTCAATCAGTTCACGGATGCGGTGCCGCACGCGGGCGCTGCTGACGCTTTCGCCGGATTCACCTGTCACGGCCGACGTGAAAAAGGCCTTAAGTTCAAGTGTACCGCGGGGCGTGAGAAGGTATTTCCCGGACACGGCGCGGCTCACCGTCGATTCGGCAATGCCTAAGTGTTCCGCGACGTCCCTGAGAACCATGGGTTTAAGGGCGGCCTTGCCGGCCTCAAAAAAGCCCGGCTGTCTGTCGACAATACACTGCGCCACGGAAACGATGGTGGAGGTGCGCTCCTCGACTGCATGGATAAACGCACGGGCTTCGTGCGCACGATCCCGCCAGGCGGTTTTGTCTTTCCCCTCAAGCTTGGCGGCGGTGAGCATTTCAAAGAGCGCATGGTTAAAGGTGAGCGCCGGCAAGAGAGCGTCGTTTATGCGCACGCGCCAGCCCGCTGCCGTTTTGACGGCAATCACGTCGGGGACGACCGCAGCGGCCGCAGTGCCCCCTGAAAACCCGGCCGCAGGCCGCGGATTCATCCCGGCAATCGCGCGCACGGCCGCGTGAAAGGTTTCCGGTGTGACGGCAAGCTTTTTGGCGGCCGCATCAGGCGTGAGTTTCCCGAGAAAAAGCGCGGTGTGGGAAAGAATCCTGCGGGCAAGCGTCAGTGTCGCCCGTTCTTCGGGATCCTCGGCTTCAAAAAGTGCCCGATCGGTCTGCAGAATAAGCGCTTCCGTACAGTTTCTGGCGCCGACCCCTGCGGGCTCGAGGCTTTGAAGGCGCTTTAGGGCGGTTGCCCAGACTTCAGGCTCAGCCGAAAACGGGGCGTTCGCGGTGAGCTCGGTGAGGGGGTCGGAGAGAAACCCGTTTTCGTCGAGATTTCCGATAAGCCAGAGGACGCACTCACGTTCCGTGTCGGTGAGGTTGAGACACCCCACCTCGCGCGTAAGCTCTTCGGTTAAGGTCACTTCTGCCGCAAGGTTTCCGAGGGGATCAGTGTCGTTTTCGTCCGTGCGGGCATGCACGGGCATGAGGTTTGACACTTCAAAGTCCGTGCCGGTCTCCGGCGTGTCGGCAGCGGATTCCTGCGTGCCTGCGTCATCTGTGCGCTCTACAAGCGGATTTTTGGCGAGCATCTCCTCAACGGCTGCCGCGGCTTCGAGACCGGGCATCTGCAGGAGGTTGAGCGCCTGCTTCAGGGCCGGCGTCACCGCCAGGCGCTGCGACTGGGTGAGTAAAACCGAAGCCGACAGTGACGCCATGATGGTTGTCTGGCTACATGCGGAAGTCTTTGCCGAGGTAGATGCGCCGCACGCTTTCGTCGACGATGATCTCCTCGGGTGAGCCGCTGGCGAGCACTTCGCCTTCGTTGATGATGTAGGCGTGGTCGCAGATGCCGAGCGTTTCGCGCACGTTATGGTCGGTGATTAAAACGCCGATGCCGCGGTCCTTTAAAAACCGCACGATGCGCTGAATTTCAATGACGGCAATGGGATCAACGCCCGCAAAGGGTTCATCGAGCAGAATAAAGCGCGGGTCGTTTGCAAGCGCCCGGGCAATTTCCGTGCGGCGCCTTTCGCCCCCGGAAAGCGACACCGCCATATTCGTGCGGATGTGCTCGATCTGAAGTTCTTCCAAAAGGGCGTTGAGCCGCTTTTCCACCTCGGCCTTCGTAAGGGGTTTGCCCTTTTCATCGGTCTGAAGTTCAAGGACTGAGCGGATGTTGTCTTCCACGGAAAGCCGCCTGAAGACGCTGGCTTCCTGGGGAAGGTAACTGACGCCTAAGCGCGCCCGGCGGAAAATCGGCAGGTGCGTGATGTCCATGCCGTTTAGGTGAATCGAGCCGCCGTTTGGAGGAACCAGGCCTACCACCATGTAAAAGGTCGTGGTCTTACCGGCACCGTTGGGGCCCAAAAGGCCCACGACCTCGCCGCTTTTGACGGAGAGCGACACGTTTCTCACCACCTTGCGGGTGCCGTAGCGCTTCATGAGCGCCGTCGCGGTGAGGGTCTGAACCTTGCCTTCGGCGGCAGTGCTTGTTTCGGGCGTCGTCAGTTCTGTCACTTGGCGTTACTCCGCAAGACGGCTTGAGCCCTGCATACGGGGCGCTTCAGAGGAACGGCGCTGTGTGGTCTTTGCGGCGTCCTTCTGGTTTCTCGGCGCAAGAACCGTCGTCACGCGGCTCTTTTTGCCGCTGACGACTTCCCCTTCCACGCGCGAGCGGGCGGTGAGGAGGTCATAGGTGATTTTGTTGCCGGCCGTGGAGTCCTTCACCAGGCCGTTTTCGCTGCGGGCCAGTTTGGCGTTATCCGTGAAGATAATGCGGTCGTGCCGCTCGTCGTAGACCGCGGTAAGCGCACTCGCATGCACCCACTCGTCGATCCCCTTTTTGTTGTCGCGCTTTTCGCGCATTTTCACGGGAGCCCCCGTGACCGTAATCGTGCGGTAGCCTTCAGGCGACACTTTAAGCGTGAGTTTGTCGCCCAGAATCTCAAGCGTTCCCTGATGCACTTCAACGGCCCCGGAATAGACCGCTGTCTGCGCCACTTCGTCGCCCGCAAAGTTCTGGGCGTTGATTTCGATGGGCTTGGTGCGGTCGGCCGATTCCGCCCACGCGGTCTGCGCGGCGAAAAGCGTGCTGCAAAGCAGGGTTGAAAGTGCAAGAGTTTTACCGAAAATCATGATTCTTTTTTCACAATTGGGTGTTTTTACGGCGCGATTTCCTGCGTTTCGGCAGCCTTCGGAAGCACAATCGTGCGCACGTCACTGAGAATATCAACGGTTCTTTCCACGTTGTCAAATGTCATGCCGCGCCCGGAGGTGACGTCCGTGCCGCTTTCAAGCCGCACAAAGGCATCGGTTTCCATGCGCTGCTCATCCGGGTAGACCGTAAGGTGGCTTGTGGTAAAGCGTAGCGGTGCGTTGTCGATGTCGCCCGCTCGCGTCACTTCCACGCGGCCCGAAAAGACCGCGGTCTTGCCGGCGTCAAGACTGATTCCGGTATCTGCGGACGCCTTCACCTGCGGGCGGTCTGCGTAAAGCGTTGCCATGCGCGGCTTGCGGGTCATCATGCGGCCGTCAGGAAAGTGCTCGGCATATTCGGCGTAGATGCGCCGCTCGGCCGTGCCGTCGCCGTCAAATTCGGTGAGCGCAATGTCGCGGGCAATAAAGTCGGGGACGTCCGAAGGCGCTTTCGTCTTGAGGTTTCCGATCTGGCCCATGAGGGCATAGTAGTAACTCACGAGCACGAGGACTGCGAGCACCACGGCGCCGGCCAAGGCCGCTAATTTATCCCGGAAGTGAAGCTTCATTGGCCTTTCTCCCGGACGTAGTGATCAAAAATGAGCGCGTCCCACTTGCCCTGGGCTTTGAGAATGAGTTCTGCAAGGCTTCGGACGGCGCCGTTGCCGCCAGTAAAGTCCGACACAAAGTGCGCAAGGGGACGCACTTCGGCTGAAGCGTCCGCCGGAATGGCCGAGAGCCCCGCGGCACGCAAAACCGGAATGTCAGGGACGTCGTCACCCATATAAGCCGTTTCTTCGGCGCTCACATTGTGTTTGGATAAAAGCGCCCGGAAGGCGTCGGTTTTAAAGCGTTTGCCCTGTGCTACCGACGTGATGCCGAGCTCCCTGCAGCGTGCGGCGGTTTGAGCGCTTACGCGCCCTGTGAGAATTGCCACGGGGATGCCTGCGGCCTGCAGCATTTTGATGCCGAGGCCGTCACGCGTGAAAAAGCGCTTCACGAGTTCCCCGTTTTCGCCCGTCCAAATCGAGCCGTCGGTGAGAACACCGTCCACGTCAAGAATCACAAGCCGGACGTTTCGGGCGCGTTGCGTGAGAGTGCGGTACGTCATCAGATTACCTTTGCCGTCATCAGGTCATGCAGGTGCAGGGCGCCTACGAGGTGCCCGGCCTTGTCCACCACGAGGAGCTGATTGACAAGCGTCTCTTCGAGGATTCTGGCAGCGGCCGCAGCCATTGCGTCCGCCTCAATCGTGCGCGGGGTTTTTGTCATGACTTCAGCAATCGGAATGGCACGGATGTCGCCGCGCTTTTCAATGAGGCGTCGGAGATCGCCTTCGGTGAAGATCCCGGTAACGACGTTATCAGCGTTCACAACCGCCGTCATGCCGATGTGTTTCTTCGTGATTTCTCGCACGGCATCCAAAACGCTGATATCTTCCTTGACGCAGGGGACCGCGTCGCCCGTACGCATGACGTCGCGCACATGCGTGAGAAGCCTTCTGCCTAAAGCGCCGCCCGGGTGGCTGCGGGCAAAATCTTCTTTGGTAAAGCCTTTGGCGTGCATGCAGGCGACGGCCAGGGCGTCGCCCATGGCAAGCGTTGCGGTTGTAGAGGACGTGGGCGCCAAGTTAAGAGGGCAGGCCTCTGCCGTCACGTGCACGTTTAAGTTCACGTCGGCGTTTTTGGCCAGCGAACTCTTGGGGTTCCCGGTAATAGTGATGAGGGCCGTGCCTTCGCGTTTTAACACCGGGATGACGGTTAAAAGCTCCCCGGTTTCCCCCGAGTAGGAGATGCCGATCACGACGTCATCCTTTGTGATCATTCCGAGATCACCGTGGGCAGCTTCGGCGGCATGCACGAAAAAGGCGGGTGTGCCGGTTGAGGCCAGAGTTGCCGCGAGTTTGCGGCCGATGTGACCGGACTTGCCCACGCCGCCTACAACAACGCGTCCTTTGCAGTTTAAAAGGAGCTCAACGGCCCGGGCGAAGTGCCCGGTGTCAAGCGTGTCCGCCAGATCAGTGACGGCCTTGGCTTCACGCAGAAGGACTTCGCGGCCCAGTTCAATGGCGCCTGCGGCATCAAAAGTTCGGATCATCGTCAAAACGCGCTTAAGTGTGCTGTAAACGTCTTATTTTAGCGGGCGCAGAGAGCGGAATTTCCTGCTTGTTGCAAAAAGAAAAGAGAAGGGGGACAAGTGTTTGTGAGTCGACTTTTTCTGATACGTAAGCAGCAACAGTTGCTTTAGCGAAAAGGAGATATACTTCCTTTTCGCTAAAGCTATTCGGAGTTATATTTCCTTTTCGCTAACTTTTGGTGGTTGCCGTATGCTGATCCAGCGTGAACTTTTGAACATTCTTCGCAAGCATGACTATTCCGATGGTAAAGCTGTAGTCATTTTTGGGGCCCGACGTGTCGGAAAGACCACAATATTGAGAAACATTGTCGGTGATGAAGACTGCACCTGGATTGACGGAGATGCTGAAGGTGAGGCGGCAATGTTCAGGTTTTCAACGACAGCCGACGCGCGGACTTTTTTACACAGAACTCCGAATATCGTCATTGATGAAGCTCAGCACATTCCTGACTTTGGACGAATGCTCAAGATTCTCGTCGATACCAATGAAATGTCAGACACTCCGGTGCGTATCTTTGTGACAGGTTCATCGGCGCTTGATTTGGCCGGCGGGGTGAATGAGTCAGCGGTGGGGCGATTTGAGGCTTTTCATCTTTGGCCCATTTCGCTTGCTGAACTGGGTGAGACCAAAGGAACTGTGAACGCCTTGAAAAATATTCCCCAGCATCTTGTCTTTGGAATGCTTCCGAACATAATCACAAAACCGGAAACCGCAGTAAAGACATTGAAGGGGTTTACTAATTCGATCCTTTTTAAAGATATTTTTTCATTAGTGGGAATCCGCAAACCGCAGTCTTTTATGCGGCTTGTAAAGTGCCTGGCAGACCGCATCGGATCGGAAGTTTCTTATGATGGATTGGCACGGGAAACAGGACTTTCCAAGCATACGGTCAGCGATTACATTGATCTGCTCGAGCAATGTTTCGTCATACGGCAGTGCACTTCTTTTTCCCGAAATGTTGTTAATGAAATCAAAAAAGGGAAGAAGATCTATTTCTGCGATCTGGGAATTCGAAACGCCATCCTGGACCGGTTCGCACCGCTTGATATGAGACCTGATGTTGGCGCTCTGTGGGAAAACTATTTCTACATGGAACGCGTTAAATGGCTTGAGGAACGGCGCCCGGGATCCAATCTATGGTTTTGGAGAACAAAACAACCCCAGGGGCAAGAAATTGATTTTGTGGAAGAGTATATGGGGGAGCGGACAACCTTTGAGTGCAAGTTCAAGGATGGGACAAAAGCAAAAATGCCTGCAGCTTTTGCTGAAGCATACGGAACATGTCCGTTTCATGTTGTGACCCCTGGGACAGTGTGGCCGTTTGTTTCAGGTGAAGGAAAAGGTGGAATGGTTTGGCGAAAAGGAAATGAATCTCCTTTTCGCTAACTTTTTGAGGCTGCAGACGAACAGCAAAAAGGCCCCGTTTCTCAGCGGAAACAGAGTCTTTCGCAACAGCAGAGACGTCAGGAATTAAACGTTAAAGAGGAATTCCATTACGTCGCCGTCCTTGACGACGTAGTCCTTGCCTTCAGCGCGCATCTTGCCCGCTTCCTGAGCACCCTTTTCACCCTTAAAGGCGATGTAGTCCTCGTAGGCAATGGTCTGCGCACGGATAAAGCCGCGTTCAAAGTCGGTGTGAATGACGCCTGCGGCCTTCGGAGCGGTATCGCCCTTGTGAATTGTCCAGGCGCGCACTTCCTTGACGCCGGCGGTGAAGTAGGTCTGAAGCCCCAACAGGTCGTAGCCCGCGCGGATCACGCGGTCAAGGCCGGGTTCTTTCATCCCCATGTCTTCAAGGAACATTTCCTTGTCGGCGTCGTCCAAATCCGCAATATCGGCTTCGGTCTTGGCGCACACCGCGACAACGGGGGCGTTTTCCGTGGCGGCACGGGCCTTGACGGCTTCCAGAAGCGGATTATTTTCAAAACCGTGATCGTCAACGTTGGCGACGTACATCACCGGCTTCATCGTGAGAAGGAAAAGGGGCTTGATGACTTCTTTTTCTTCGTCGGTGAGCTTGACGGAACGGGCGGGCTTGCCTTCGTTTAAGACGGGCTGGAGCTTTTCGAGCACCATCGTGATCTTTAAGGCTTCCTTGTCGCCGCCCTGACGGCCCTGCTTGGCGTAGCGGGCGATGCCTTTTTCAACGGACGCAAGGTCCGCAAGCGCGAGTTCCGTATTGATGACGTCAATGTCTTCCACGGGGTTGATGTGGCCGGCAACGTGCACGATGTTGTCGTCCTTGAAGCAGCGCACGATATGCGCAATGGCGTCGCACTCACGGATGTTGGCAAGGAACTGGTTGCCGAGGCCTTCGCCTTTACTGGCGCCGGCAACAAGCCCTGCGATATCCACGAACTCCACCACCGCGGGCACGATGCGCTCGGGCTTAACAATGTCGGCCAGAGCCTTTAAGCGCGGGTCGGGCACTTCCACGATGCCGACGTTGGGTTCAATCGTGCAGAAGGGATAGTTTTCCGCCGCAATGCCGGCTTTGGTAAGAGCGTTGAAGATGGTCGACTTGCCGACGTTGGGAAGGCCGACGATGCCGCATTTAAGACCCATTGCTTGGTTTCCTTATGAGTTCGGGGGAGCTGTGTGATGTGTCTGAAAAACAGGAGACACCGCAGCTCGAAAAGACAATCCTTTAATTATAGAAAGGTCATGTGGCCGAAGAGCTCTGAAGCAAGCTTTTTCTATGCTCCCGGGACATCCGGAAGCGCCATAACGACGGCGCGCAGTTCGCGGTAAAACCGAAGGTAAGATTCTTCGGTCATCGTGCCTTCGGTGGTGAGCACCACCAATGGATGCGCTTTGAATTCAGGGCGGTAAGGCGGATGGCGGTGTTCGTACGGGTTTTCGGTAAGCCCACAGTGCTTATAAAACCTCAGGTGCGCCGCGGAGACATAGTCCGTGACCGGATCGATTTCAAGCAGCACGCGCTTGGCGCTTGCCGCTGCGGGGCTGTCTGCAGCTCAAATGCCGGAAAGCTTTCCGCATACAGCGCGGCAAAGGGCGCAAAGTACGGGTGGTCAGAGGTTCGGATGCGGAGGGTTTCCATGGCGGACGAAAAGCAGAGCAAAAGAAGTGCCTCAATTCTGCCTAACCCGGCGTGCGGCAATGTCTCCTTTTTGCGCTCGGTGTTTACCCGCAGAAAAAACGGGTTTTTGCCGCATGATGGAACGGTCCGGACTTCGAAAAAACGAAAACCGCCTGAAAACAACTCAAACGTTTTACCTGAAAAGAATAATGAAAGTCCTGCGCAATCAAAGGACTTTTTGCTGTCTCGATACAATGAAAAGCTATCAGGGCCTTGCAAAACGGCCCGGTTGTCTTTTCTTGCAGGAATTTCTATGAAGATCCGACATCTTTTCGCGGCGGCCCTTTCCGCCGCTCTGCTTCAGCCCGCAATGGCCGCACCCATGTGGCTTAATCTGACGGTCCCGGTCAACGGCACGACCGCAGGTGACTACCTGGGCAAGGTCACGGTGGCAACGCCCGTCGAGGTTTTGCAGAAGAAAGGCTCTCAGGCCTTGATCCGCGTTTCGGGTTGGTCGCTCAAAGAATATCCGGCGCAGATCTTTAAGGAACCGGGTGTTCGCATTGAAAACGCCTCGTTTGATGAAGAAAAGGCCGTAAAACTTAATCCCAAGGCCGGCGAAAAGACGGTGCAGGGGAACGTTTGGGTCAAGTCTTCCGCTCAGGGTTGGGTGCCCGCCAAAGCGCTTACCGGTAACCTGCAGGGGCTTTGGGCCAAAGCCAAGGCCCGTAACGCGGAAGCCTGCGCCACCTGCCACGCCGCACAGCCCGCCAACCACTTTACGGCGAACCAGTGGGCAACGCTTCTGCCGGTACGAGGCGGCCGCGCCGGGCACACCCGTAAGGGCGCCAACGAACTGATGTTTAAGTGGCTTCAGGAACACGCCAAACACTAATGTCTGAGACACTGAGGAGAAATGTGAAATGACGAATCGCCGCGATTTATTTAAGGCCGCGGGCCTTGCCGGTGCCGCAGCCCTGGTGTCCGGACAGACGCTTGCCGCGCCCAAAAAAGGCGCAGCCCGTGTGTTAAAGGGTGGGGTGGAATACGGAGAACCTTTGTCGGGCGTTCCCGAAATGGGGCTTTCCAAAACCTTTGCCACGGGTAAGTCCGTTTTAAACGACGGCGTTGTGATGAACGCCTCGCACTGGGGTGTTTACAAGGTGCATGTCAAAGGCGGCAAGATCGAGCGGCTTGAGCCCTTTGCTAAAGACAAGGCTCCTTCCATGCAGCTTCAGGGGATTGCCCAGCAGCCCTACAACAACGCGCGTATCCGCTATCCGATGGTGCGCGAGTCCTATCTCAAAAAGGGCTGGAAAGCGGGCGGCAGAGGCCGCGGCTCCGAACCCTTCGTGCGCGTGACATGGGACGAAGTTTTTGACATTATCGCGAAGGAACTCAACCGCGTCCGCGACACTTACGGGCCTGCAGCCATTTACGGCGGCTCCTACGGCTGGATGAGCCCGGGGGCGCTGGGTTCAGCGCGCAACCTCATGCAGCGCGCCTTAAATCTCAACGGCGGTTTCACCGGCCACTACGGCGACTATTCGACCGGGTGCGCGCAGGTGATCCTGCCGTATGTAATTGGTTCAAACGGCGTCTATGAACAGGTCACCGGCTGGGACCTCATCTGCGACAAGACCGAACTTATCGTGCTTTGGGGCGCTGATCCCGCGGTTACAAACGATATCGACTGGTCCGCGACCTTCCACGAAAACGCCGAAGGTCTGCGGCGGGTGAAGGCCGCAGGAATTCCGGTGATTGCCGTGAACCCCTTAAAGCCTGATACCGCAGAATACTTTGGCGATAAGTGCGAATGGATTGCACCGAAACCCAACACCGACGTCGCGGTGATGCTTGCGATGATGTATGAACTCGAGACCACCAACCGTGTGGACCGTGAGTTCATCCGCAAGTACACAAAGGGCTACGACAAGTTTCTGCCGTATCTCTTGGGCAAAACGGACGGAACACCCAAGACCGCAGAATGGGCCGAGAAAATTTCGGGCGTTCCCGCGGCAACGATCCGGCGTCTGGCGCGCCTGATGCGCGAAAAGCGTTCGATGCTGATGGGCGGCTGGGGTATTCAGCGCGCGCAGTACGGCGAACAGGTGCACTGGGCGATGGTGGTGCTTGCCGCCATGTGCGGGCACATCGGTCTGCCCGGCGGAGGTTTCGGCTTTACGTACCATTATTCGAACGGCGGCGCCGCCACTTCGGAAGCACCGGCTCTGCCCGGCATTTCCGCCAACCCCAAGGGCAAAAATACCGGAATGGCCTGGGAAGGTCATTCGGTGGCAACCATTCCGCTCGCGCGCTTTACGGACTGCTTCTTAAATCCCGGCAAGACGATCGACTACAACGGCAAGAAAATCACCTATCCGGACATTCGTTTGGTCTTCTGGTCGGGCGGCAACCCCTTTGCCCAGCAGGAAGACACAAACCGCATCGTGAAGGCTTGGAAAAAGCCCGAAACGACGATCGTGTGCGACACGGTGTGGACGGCTTCGGCGCGGATGGCCGATATTGTTCTTCCGGCCTGCACGTCGTTGGAGCGCAACGACATCACTTCGATCGGCTCCTACTCCAACCTCGGGTACGTTGCCATGCAGCAGGCAATTGAACCGCAGTACGAGTCGCATTCGGATTACTGGATCTACTCGCACCTTGCGGAAAAACTCGGCCACGGCGCAGAGTTTACTGAGGGGCTCGATGAGATGGGGTGGATCAAGCGCTTCTACGAGCAGGCTGCGGGTGAAGCCAAGGCCGCGGGCCTGGCGATGCCCACGTTTGATGAGTTCTGGAAAGGCGGTTACGTTTTGTTCCCCGTGACCGGTGAAAGCCGCCGCTACAACTATATGGGCGACTTCCGCAAGAACCCGGTGGTGAATCCTCTGGGCACTGAGTCCGGTCTTATTGAGATCTACTCTGAAAAGATCGCCTCCTACCACTACGACGACTGCCCGGCGCATCCGACGTGGCTTGAGCCTACGGAATGGCTTGGCGCCGAAATGGCGAAGGACTATCCGTTTGCGCTTCTGACCTCTAAGAGCCGCTACCGTCTGCATTCGCAGCTTGACAGCACGGCTTCGAACCTCTTTGCTAACGTCGAAGAGCGTGAACCCTTGTGGATTCACCCGCAGGCCGCGGAAAAGCTGGGGCTTAAAAACGGCGACATCGCTCTTGTGGAAAGCCGCCGCGGTAAGGTCCTGGCGGGCGTGACGGTCACCGACCGCGTGCGTCCGGATACGGTCGTGGTGCACCACGGAGCTTGGTACTGCCCGGAAGAACCCGGGGAGGAAGGAAGCCTCGATGTGCACGGCTGCGACAACGTGCTGACAATTGACATTCCTTCGTCGAAACTTGCCTGCGGCAACGTGGCCAATACATCACTTGTGCGCATTGAAAAGTACGATGAGGAGGAACTGCCGCCCGTCTACGTGCATCATCAGCCCAAGACCGCTAAGCGCGATTAATCCCGCTTAACAGGGCCTGACAAACCGCCGGTACTTTTGTGTGAGTGCCGGCGGTTTGTTTTTGCAGGCACTTCGTCTTGAGCCGCAGCAGCCGTTAACGGAGATCAACGAATTAATGACCGGTACTTGGTCAGTCGTCCTGTACCAATCTTCTCGACCTTGCCGTCCCTGAGCAAAGCGTTGACGGCAGAGTTGGCCGATGTTCTTGAAATGTTCAATTTCTTCGCGACGTCAGCCATTGAAAGTACGTCGTGGCTTACGAATAAAGCAAAGCAACGCTCCTGAAGCGTCAGGGGCTCTTCGTCACGGATTCTGGGTAAAACAATGCGAAATATTCTGCGAGTTGCCTCCAGCTTGGGTTCCACGCCGGAGTTGGCGTATTCTTGCCAAATCATCGGAAAACCAGAGCCATAGTTTTCCATCCATCCCAAGCGCCTGAGAATGTCGGCTAAATGTTCATTACGACATTTGCTGACGCCCCGGATCGCAATATCGTCAACGCTGAGTCGGCCGGGGATGCATCCGTAGGACAAAAATTCGAATCGATTCGGAAAGATTGAAACTTTCGTGGGTTCGGGCTGAGAGTAATCGCGATGAACCGTGCAGTTGACAAGTGCCTCGCGCAGCGCTTTGGGAGGCCAGGCAAACTGCCGTTTGTTTGAGAGTTTCTCGGTTTTTTGTATCAGTTCAGGATTCATTGCGGCAAAGAGGTCGAAACCTTGATCAATTTGCCGCAGAAGCGATCCTGAGAATTCCCGGACGGAAAGCGATGCCTCGTCTTGGGAAAAAGTTCCGATTACGAGCTTTCTCTGGTTTTGGTCCGAAAGCAATTCTCCCAGTTGAGTGTAGTGACCGGCATCGTCAACCAGGCCCAGCCGAAGGTAGTGTGCAGGCGAAAAAGCGACGTGATATTTTCTGAAAATATCGGATGTTTCTCCGAATGTCAGATCTGCCTCACGGCTTAATCTGGATTCCCACGGCTCGGGGGCACTGTCGCGGATCATGTCGCGTATTTCTTCTTCATTCGCGGTGACTGACATAGAGCCGTCGCGGACATAAGCGCCGCCCGTATAACGTTTTCCTTTGAGTGCATAAGGGCGGTCTTCACCAGGTTCTACGGATACCCGCAACAGGTAGCTGCCGGTACCTGTGGTGATGACTTCTGTTGACACCAGGTCTGTCATGACCGGTTCTGTACCGGTTCGGCAAAATTGAAGGACCGAGCGGGAAATCATATCGACTTCTTTTTTGCTGAGTCCCTTTGCCGTTGCATCATCGGTCACACCGAAATACAGGTTTCCGCCAAGCGTGTTTGCAAACGCTATCAGCGTCTTTTTTGCTGTTTCGCTCCAGGTTTCCTTAAATTCGACCCGGACATCTTCTTGTTCCGGCAGCCTTTCTATCATTTTCTCTCCAAAAAACGATAAGTTTCTATCATACTATCAACTTTGGTGAGAGTATGACAGAAAGATGGACAGCGAGCGATATCGAAAGCAAACGGGCAAGACCGCCAAGAAGCGGATTTGCGTTGCAGGGCAACTGATGCGCTCTTCTGCGATGTCACCGGATTGCAGGACAGAGCGTTTTTCCCCGGAAAAGCCGGTTCTTCCGTTGTGTCAGTGCTTGGCGACCATAAGGCCCGCAAGCGCCTCAAGAAGCACCATGACGTCAAGGTACGGGTCGTCCTTGCGGGCTTCGGCGCGCACGGCCTTTACGACCGCCGGGATAAAGGCGGCCGGGTGCTTGGCAAAGAAGTCCCGCACTTTCTCGGTTTTATCTTTCAAAAGAAGGACAATCGAGAAACCGAGCATCGCGCCGAGGTGGTCTTCCGGGATGTTGTTGTCACCGGTGATCGAAAGCCCTTCGGCTTCGTAGAGCGTGCGGCATTCGTCCTGCGGCTTTTGACACAGAAGCGGCGTGTCGCCCGAAGTCCAGGCGCTCTCGCACAATGGAATCGTCACTTCGCCTGTTCCCAGAAACAGCCGCGCATAGGCTTTCTGCAGTTCAACGGGTTCAACGGTCGGTTTTTCCGCAATGGATGTGAGCGCTTCCTGCGAATCTTGCGGCAGCGTGTCTTTTCCGAGGATGAGAAGAGCTTCGGCGGCAAAGGGAATAGCCTGCACGGCGTTTTCAGCCTCGGGCTGCAGAAGAAGCATCGCGAGGCAGTCAAGCGCCCCCTGAAGTTCCGGCGTGTTGAGGTTTGTCATCGAAAAAATCCTTCTTTGTGGTCAGTGTTCCGGACGGCTTTTCTCGTCCGGGACATACGGTCTTTGGCGTTTGAGAAACGCTTCAACGCGCTTTTGTCCGGGGGTGCCGGTTACGCGCTTCTTGAGCGGAAAATCTTGGTCGTAGGCCAGCGCCTCAGCCTCTGTCACGGCATACACGCTGTCCTCGACGTAGCGTCCGGTGAGGCCCTTTAACGCATCGGGGAAAAGGGGAAAGACCTGCAGCGGTTCAAACCAGGTGTTTTCAGCTGTGCGGATTCCGAAGGTTTCGGCCGGCAAAAACCCAAGCCGGCGGTAAAAGAGGGGATCGCCGCATAGAAAAACCGCGCGAAAGCCGAGATTTCCGGCGTGCGTAAGGGCCTCACGGATAAGGCGGCTTGCGATGCCCCTTTTCTGATAAGCGGGCAAAACGCCCACGGGGCCGAGGGAGAGAACTTCTACCTTATGGCCGTCATCGCAAACGATGCTGGCTTTTTGAAACGCGACGGACGCCACAATCAGTCCCCCTGTCTCCGCAACGAGGTCAAGTTTCGGCACAAAGCCCGCAGACGCGCGCATGCGGTGGAGGATGAGGTGCTCGGAGGCGCCCGGCGCATAGCAGTTCCAAAACGCCTCCCGCAGAACATTTTCGGCTGCGGCGTAATCGGCCGGGGTTGCACGGCGGATGGTGACGTTGGCGGAAAAGAGTCTTTCTGAGAGCGTGTGAAGAGCGTTTTCGCTGTAAACCGCGACGCCGTTGCGGGTGAGAAGTTCGGCGGTGACGCCTTTGCCGGGTTTAAGTCGCCGGGTAAAGGTCCCGTCATAGACTTCAGCGCTTCCGCAGGAAGGACTTTTGGCTTTCAGAAGTGCCGTCTCAGCGCGGGTTTCAAGGGCCGCTTTGAGTGCGGCGTGAGCGCCCGTCACGTAAGCCGCTGTGACATCATCTACGGCTGCCGTGCGCACGCGCCCCATGCCGTCAAGAACGTCTGCCGCACTTTTTCCCGGCTCAATTTCAGCCGGAGGGCGGGGCGTGGGAAGCCCCCCGGCGCACTCCGGACACACGGGGATCAGTGCAATGTCTGCCTGCCTGCAGCGCGCAAAAAAGGTTTTCAGCGCTTCGGGTGCTGCCGGGCATTTTGCGTCGTAGCGGCAGCACTCACCCAAAAGGCAGGCGCTTACCAAAAGCGCATTACGCGGAGGCTTTGGCATCCGTTTTCGAGTCCGTTTCGGCAGCAGGCTTTTTCGGGGGATTGGCGTACTTTCTGAGCATCCGCTCCACGCGTGCTTCATCGCCCGCGGCCCAGAGTTCCACGGTTTTGAGAGCCGCTTCAAGGCACTCATGGATGGCTGCCTTGTGCTCCGGCGACGGCGTCCCCAAAACCCAGTCGTAGACCTGCTGCTGCGGGCAGAAAACACGGGGGTGCCCGATGCCGATCCTCAGGCGCCAGAAGTTGGGGGTGCCGAGTTTGGCGGTAATGTCCTTGAGACCGTTGTGGCCGGCGTTGCCGCCCCCGATCTTTTCCTTCATGCAGCCCGGCGGGATGTCGAGTTCATCGTGCACGACGAGGATCTCTTCGGGCTTAATCTTGAAGTAGGCCGCCAGGGGCTGCACCGCGGAGCCGGAACTGTTCATGTAGGTTGTGGGCTTTAAAAGCCACAGGTCACCGGCGTCGGTTGTGATGCGGGACGTGTCGCCGTTAAAGCGCGCTTCGGCGCTGAAACGCGCGCCGTACTTGGAGGCAAGTGCATCCAAAAACATAAAACCCATGTTGTGACGCGTCGTTTTGTATTCGTCACCGGGGTTACCCAGACCGACGATGAGCCGGATGGGATTATTTGCTGTCTGTGCCATAAAAACTACCCAATGTCATCGAAACGGGACTTTAAGGGTTCACGCTTTTCGCGCTTGTGCCGGGGATTGGGCTCTCTGTAGCCCGAAGCCCGTTTGGGTTGGTCCTTGCGCACCGTCACCGTGCGGCCTTTGATGGTGGTGCCTTTGAGTGCCGCAATCACGGCCTGCGCCACGGGGGCGTCGACTTCCACCAGGCAGAAGCGGTCGGAGATGTCGATCGCGCCGATGCGGCGGCTTGCAATGCCCGCTTCATTGGCAATCGCGCCCACGATGTCAGAGGGCCTCAGGCCCGCTTCGCGTCCTGCACCGATAAATAGCCGCGTCATGCCCTCTTCGGGCTTACGGTCGGAAAGCCGCTCGCGGCGGGAAGCGCCCTCAAACCCGCGTTCACCTCTGTCGCCGCGCTCACGCCGTCCCTTCTTTTCAAAGGGCGTGACCTCCGGAATTTCATCTTCGTCGTCGGGGCCGCCCGCGAGTTTATCGGCGTAGGCAATGGCGGCTGCCGCCACCTCAAAGGGATCGGCTTCTTCGCAGAGCTGCTCGGCAATCACGCGGTACTTTTCAAAGGCGCCCGAAAGGAGTTCTTCCTTCACTGCGCCGCGCGTGAGTTCCATGCGTTTGGCGCGCACGTCCGTGACCGAGGGCACGGAAAGGAGTTCAATCTTGGCCTTGGTGATGCTTTCAAGCGCGCGTAAGCGGCGGTGTTCACGGGGCTCAAGCACCGTGATCGCAAGGCCTGTGCGGCCGGCTCTGCCCGTGCGGCCGATGCGGTGCACGTAGGTTTCAAGCGAGGCAGGAATCCCGTAGTTAATGACGTGCGTGACGTTTTCGAGGTCAATGCCGCGTGCGGCAACGTCCGTGGCGACGATCACTTCAATCGCTCCCGCCTTGGCGCGCTTCATCACGCGGTCGCGGGAGTCCTGATCGAGCCCCCCGTGGAGCGCCTCAACGGCAAAGCCGCGGTTTCGCAAAGATTCCGTCACCTCATCGACTTCGTTGCGGGTGCGGGCAAAGACGATCGCCAATTCCGGGCTTTCAACGTCCAAAATGCGCCCGAGAGCCGCAAGTCTGTGGGCGCGTCCCACCATATAGGCTTTCTGCGGCACGCGCGGCGTCTCACCCTCGGCCGTTTTTTCGCGGGCAATGACGATGTGTTCGGGGTCGTTTAAGTGCGACTCGGCAATGCGGCGGATTCTCTCCGGGAGCGTTGCTGAAAAAAGCGCTGTCTGATGCTCCGGGGGCAATTCCTCAAGAATGGCTTCAAGCTCATCGGCAAAGCCCATGTCAAGCATCTCATCGGCTTCGTCAAGCACGAGGGCCTTGATCCCCGAGAGGTCAAGCGTGCCTTTGCGGATGTGATCCAACGCTCGGCCCGGCGTCGCAACAACCGCATGTACACCGCGGTTTAAAAGCCGGATCTGCCGCCCGTATTCCTGACCGCCGTAAATGGGGGCGACGGCAATACCGGCGTTTTTCCCGAACGCAAGAAAGCTCTCCGCAACCTGCAGGCACAGTTCCCGCGTGGGTGTCAGCACAAGAATTGCGGGGCACCCGGGCTTTTTGTTAAGAACAAAGCGCTCGATTAACGGCAGCCCGAAGGCAGCGGTCTTACCCGTGCCGGTTGCGGCCTGGCCGAGCACGTCGCGCCCGGAAATGAGCACCGGGATCGCGGCGGTCTGAATGGGGGTGGGTTCTTCAAACCCCATTTCACTTAAAGCGCTCACAAGGGCGTCGGAAAGGCCGAGTGCACTGAAGGCGTTGTCCATAAGAAAAAGTCCGGAAAAAAATCAGTCATAAAAAAACGCCGCGGGCCGTACAGAATGGCAAAGCACTCTGTCTGACGGCTGTCGCGGCGTATTTTGCCCGGGCACGTACCGCAGGGGTGCCGTGCCGCGGGCACGCGGCAGGTAAAGAATTACTTCTTTTCTGCTTCGCCGGCGGCGGGAGCAGCAGCCGGGGCGGCAGCCGCAGCGGGCGTAGCACCGTCGGCAGCCGGAGTCGCAGCCGCAGCAGCCGTGTCTTCGGTAATAACCGTAACCGTGGCGATCGGCAGATCCGGGGTGATGGCACGCACGCCTTCGGGGAGCTTGACGTCGGAAATACGAAGCGTCGTCTGGCTCGTCATGCCGGAGAGATCCACATCGATGAATTCCGGCAGGTTCTGAGGCATGGAGGCAACTTCCACAGCGCCCGCGAGGTGGCTGATGAAGCCCTTGTCGATCTTGACGGCCGGGCTGTTTTCGCCGCCGAAGAAGTGCAGCGGCACGCGCATCGTCACTTCGCTGTTCGGGTCAATGCGCTGGAAGTCGCAGTGCAGAACCTGGGGCTTGTAGGGGTGCATCTGGAAAGCACGCAGAACAACGAGCTCATCCTTACCGTCGAGCTGCATCGTGAGGATGGAAGCGTGGAACTTTTCCTTCTGCAGGTCGTAATAGATTTCGTTGTGATCGAGCGCGATAAGCGTAGCGTCAACGTTGTTGCCGTAGACAATGCCCGGCACTTTGTTTTCGCGACGCAGGCGGCGGCTCGCACTCGTTCCCTGCTCTTTACGCAAGACAGCGGTGAAATTCATTTGAGTTAACTCCGTTTGTAGGGGTTGAATAAAAGTGAAAAAAAAAGTCTGCCGCCGCGACCAGCGGCAGACACTCGGTCATTCCGAAACGTCTTACTCGTTAAAAAGTGCGCTTACGGAATCTTCCCGTGCAATACGGGAAATGGTTTCGCCCACCAGAGGCGCGCAGCTTAACTGGCGGATCTTGGGGCACTGTTCGGCTTCGGGGCGCAAAGGAATGGTGTCGGTGACGACCACTTCGTCAAGCGCGGAATTGGTGATGCGTTCAACGGCATTGCCGGAGAAGACGGGGTGAGCGGCGTAGGCAAGCACGCGCTTGGCACCGCGCTCCTTCAGGGCCCCCGCGGCGTTGCACAGCGTCCCCGCTGTATCAACGATGTCGTCGGTGATGACGCAGGTGCGGCCCTTGACTTCGCCGATGATGTTCATGATTTCGGCGACGTTGGCGCGCGGACGGCGCTTGTCGATGATCGCGAGATCAACGCCCAGTTCCTTAGCCATTGCGCGGGCACGCACGACGCCCCCGACGTCAGGCGAGACAACCATCAGATCCGGGTACTGGTGCGAGAGGATGTCGTTCAAAAGCACCGGGGTGGAGTAGATGTTGTCCACGGGCACGTCAAAAAAGCCCTGAATCTGGTCGGCGTGCAGGTCCATCGTGAGGACGCGGTCAACGCCCACGCTCTGAAGCATGTTCGCGACAACCTTCGCGGAAATTGCAACGCGTGCGGAACGCGGACGTCTGTCCTGGCGGGCGTAGCCGTAGTAGGGCATCACGGCCGTGATGCGGCGTGCGGAGGCGCGGCGCAGCGCGTCCACCATGATCATGAGTTCCATGAGGTTGTCGTTGGTGGGGGCGCAGGTACTCTGCAGCACGAAAACGTCGCTGCCGCGGACGTTTTCATTGATTTCCACCATCACTTCCCCGTCGGAGAAGCGGTTGACGGTCGCACGGCCGAGCGGAATGTTGAGGTACTGGGTTACCGCATGTGCCAGCTTGGGGTTGGCATTGCCTGAGAAAACCTTCAGGCTGTCAGGAACGACAGGAACCATGATCGTGAGCTCTTTTGGTTGATTTACCCGTCCGACGGATATGACGCGTCAGGCTTGCAAAGCGTTGTTATGGAAAAAAATCGGCCGGAAAGCAGCGGTGCCGTTCTCCGGAAAACGCAAGATTTTAACACCGAAGGCGTTTTGAATCAACGCTCAACACGCCGCAAAAAAACGGGAACAGCCGGTTTCGGAGGCGCAGAAAATCAAAAAACCCGCCAGGCGTCAATCGGCCTGCGGGTTTCACTCGCTTGCGCCCGCGTTAACGAATCGGGGCATCACCGCCTGCGTATGGGTTGTTATCCCGTCTGCGCAGGAACTCTCTTTCGATGACTTCAGCGACGACGCGAATGGTACGGAAATTTTCCGGCTTGTCAAGTCTTTTTGGAAAATTTCGAATTTGGCAGGGGGGATAGGATTCGAACCTACGATACACGGAATCAAAATCCGTTGCCTTACCACTTGGCTACCCCCCTGTCAGGAGTCGGCATTTTACAGGTTTTTTGCGGGAAACCTCAAAGCCAGTCATAAAGCGGGTGGCGCGCGAGAACCGAGGCGGTCCATCCGGCGTCGCCCGCTGTGAGGTTTTTGAGGTGCTTGAGAGCGGATTCTTCCGACACTTCCACGGCAAAAACAGCCGACCCCGATCCCGTCATGCGGGCTCCCGCACCCATGGCAGCGATGAGACGCCTGACGTCGGGGTTGCGCTTTACGACAACCGCGTCAAGGTCATTGTGCCCGAAAAGGCGGGGCCAGTGGGCTTGGATGTCGGAAGTGAGCGCCTCAACGGACACAGAGGGCGTATCGCGCTTGAGTTCCGGGTCACCGAAAATCCCGGCCGTGGCCGTGGGAACCGAAGGCATCGCAAGCGCAACACGCGCCGCGGGCGTCGTAACGGGCGTGAGAATTTCACCGATACCCCGGGCAAAGGCGGTTTGTCCGAACACAAAGAAGGGGACGTCAGCGCCGAGCGTTACGGCAATGGTTATGAGTTCATCGCGCGTGAGCCCCAGGGCAAAGAGGCGGTTAAGCGTGATAAGCGTTGAGGCCGCATCACTTGACCCCCCGCCCATTCCGGCGCCTGAGGGAATGCGCTTTGTGACGTGTATTTCAACGTCAAGGTTTTTTCCGGTCTTTTTTTCGAGGGCCCGGGCCGCACGCACACAGAGGTCGGCTTCCCCGGCTTCGGCCATGTCGCCGGTGCGCACCACACCGGAGGCGGCAGCAAGCCGCGTGAAACGCAGGGTGTCCGCAAGCGTTACAAGGCAGAAA
Organism: Duodenibacillus massiliensis; assembly: GCF_928721995.1. Classification (NCBI taxonomy): domain Bacteria; kingdom Pseudomonadati; phylum Pseudomonadota; class Betaproteobacteria; order Burkholderiales; family Sutterellaceae; genus Duodenibacillus; species Duodenibacillus massiliensis. Next base: position 1,167,264 of record NZ_OV788642.1, on the reverse strand, counting down.
AGGGATTCAAGCAGGTGATAGCCGTCAGCGCGCCTGCCGGTGACATGTAAAAAAAGATTGAGTTTGGCAGGCGCCGGAACCGTCACGGTTTCAACGTTGCCGGCCGGAAGAGGTACGGCCGCGAGGGTTTCCGGGCAGACGACAGGGGTGACGACCATGACTTAATTCTCTTTTTCAACGGTAAGCGCAATGAGAATCGCGCGGCCCGGATCGCTGCGGCGCATTCTTAAAACAGAGACCGCACTGCTTTCGCCCGCCGCAACGTACTGCAGGGTCCAGCCTGCCTGCGTAAAGCGCCCGAGCGTTTCTTTTTCGTGGGGCATACGGGGGCTCGCTTTCCCTTCAAGCCAGTCGGCAAGCACCGCAACCGGGAGCGAAAACCCGAAGGCTTCGCGCATGAGGATCTCTTCATTCGGGGCGGTGAGATCCTCCTGACCGTTACGTTCCACGCGGGCAGAAGTGGGCGTCACGTAAACGCGGCCCAAAACACCGGACAGAGGCGTCATGAGGTCAAGCTCATACGCATCGCCGGACTTCACGAGGCGGTATTTGCCCGCGGCCGTTTCGGTTTTTTTCTGTGTGGTGAGCTTTAAGGAAAAGCGCCCGGAATAAACGCGCGAGCCCGGCATCACAAGGCCCGCGCAGCCGGAAATCAAAAGCGGTGCCGCCGCGGCAGCGGCAATCACGGTGCGGCGGGAGTAAGTAACGGCGCTCATTGACGTTCTCCCTTTGCTTTGAGGGTCTGCATCAGGCGCTGCGCCGTGACGTTTTGAGGCGAGGCTTTTAAAACCGCCTCAAGATACTTTACGGCCTCCGTGTGGTTTCCGAGGCGCGCTAAGACTTCCGCAAGGTGCAACGCCACGTCCACGTCCGGATTCATCGAGAGGGCCTGCCTCAAGTACTGTTCGGCTTCCTTGAGTTTGCCCTGGCGGTACCTCAACCACCCCATGGAGTCGACGATGTAGCTGTCTTTGCCTTTGGATAATTCCATGGCTTTTTCAATAAGAGGCGCGGCATCCTTGGTTTTCACGCCGCGCTCAAGCCACATGTAGCCGAGGGCGTTGTAGCCGTTGGCGTCGCCCGGGGCGATTTCGATGTAGTGGGTTAAAAGCGCTTCGGCGCGGGCGCCCTCACCCGCGGCTTCCGCAAGCATCGCGGTGCGGTAGATGACATTGGGTTCGTGCGGCGCCGTTTTAAGGGCCTCATCCGCCGCCTGATAGGCGTCCTTGGTGCGGCCCGCCTTCATGTAAAGGTCGGAGCAGGCGAGGCGAAACTGTGCTTTCTTCCCGTTATCGGCCCGGATTTCCCGCAGCACCCGGCAGGCCTCGTCGGTGCGGTTCATGTCGGCAAGAATTTCGGCCTGCTTCATTTTAGAGGGCAGATATTTGTCGCCTTTTTCGACCTTGGCAAACCACTCGACGGCCTTCATTTTGTCGCCCTGCTGGAGTTTCACCATCGCCAGGCGCGTGTACGCGGCGTCCGGCAGATACCGCTCACCGTTTTCGGCCTTGGCAACCGCCACCAGGTACTTGTTGTAATAGAGCTCGGCGTCGGTGAAAAGCCCCGCTTCCTCGGCAATCGTGCCCAGCGCAAACATGGTCTGCGGGCTCGTGCCGTCCTTACGGTTGATGATGTCCAATTCGCGCTTGACGTCCTCAACCGTCCCCGTGCGGATGAGGGACTTCGCAAGCGCCGTTCTTACCGTAATGTCGTCGGGGTGGCGCTTTAAGAACTCCGTGAGGCGCCGCGTCGTGGCCGACGGATTGACGCGGTACTCAAAGTCCGCGCCGCTCATCAGAATCTGACTGTCGTCGGGAGCGTAGTCACTCGCCTTGACGGCGTGCTGCGCGGCCCTGCGCTTGTAGCCTGCGGCGTCCGCAGCAGCGGCGAGAAGCAGCTCAATGCGGGCGTTTTTCTTTACGTTGGCGGCAAGCCGCTCAAGGGTGGTGTAAAGCGTTTGGCGGTCAGCCTCGGGCCCCGCGGCATCGTAGATGCGCGCAAGCATCATCGTGGGCTGCTTTGTCTTTTTGAGTTCTGCCGTAAGGCGCTTTTCGGCCGCAGCACGCACGTCCGACTCTGTGCTTGCAAGGTCCTTGGAGGCAGTGAGAACCACCACGCGGCTGTTTTTGGGATCAAGCGTGTGCCAGAGTTCGAGCGCAATCTGCGCGTTTTCGGTGTTCCCGGCAGCACTCGCGGCGTCATAGGCGCGCCCGGCAAGTTCCGCGTTTTTGAGGCTTTGCGCCGCATTCATAAACTGCCGCCAGGCCTGGGGATAAAGCCCCCGCTGCAGCGCGATTTCAGCAGTGAGAACCGAGCGCAGGGCATCAGCCTCAATGTCGCCCGGTTTGTCCGCGGCCCAGGCGGCCGATGCCGCGGCAAGGGCGGTGCTCATTAGGACGGCGGCCACCCTTTTGCGCAGCCTGCGGGCTGCACGGCCGGAAAAGTAAGTAAGAGAAGAAGACATTGTGGACTCGGCGCTTTCCGGTATCGGTTGTCGGACTCGTGTCTTTTGAGTCCGGGCGCATGAGCGCCTCAGACTGTGTGAGGCGCTAACTATACCGCGCAGAGCCTGCGCGCCACCGCGTCTGTTGCAAAACCAAACGATCTCAGCGGCTAAAATGACGGGATTCCTTAGCCACTTTTGCGGAGTCTTCGTTTTGTCGATCACCGATCTGGCGGCCCGGTTCTGGATCGGTGCCGTCAAAAGCCTTGCTCATGTGCCGCTCGGGGCCCGAAAGGTCCTGGCGCGCGTCGTGGCGGCCGTGCTTTGGGTCGGTATTCCCAAACGGCGTCACGTGGCGATGACCAATCTCAGGGTCTGCTTTCCGGATAAGACGGAAGGGGAGCTTCGCGCCATTGCCAAAGCCAATTATGTGCATCTGGCGCGCGCAGCGCTTGACCACGGGGTGCTCTGGAACGGGTCGGCGCAAGCGGTCGGTAAGCTCGTCACCTTTGAAGGGCTTGAGCGGGTGACGGACAAAACCAACCGGCCGCTTATTATCGTGGCACCGCATTTTGTGGGGCTTGATGCCGTGGGCATTGCCTTTAACCTGCATGTGAGAGGCGTGTCGCTTTACCAAAAGCAGCGTAATGCCGCCTGGGATGAGGCGGCGCTCGCAGGCCGCCGGCGCTTTTCCGATCCGGTTTTAATTGCCAAGGGTGAGCACCGCAGGGGGGATCTTTTGGCTGTTGTGCGCGCCATGCGCCAGGGGCTTCCCTTTTACTATCTTCCGGACATGGATTTCGGCGCCCGCGATGCGGTCTTTGTGCCCTTTTTTGGGGAGCCGGCGGCAACGCTTGCGATGTGCGGAAGGCTCGCGCACGCCACAAAAGCCAAAGTCCTTTTCTGCGTGGCGGAGATGACGGAAACGGGCTACACGGCACACATCAGTGAGCCCTGGGAAAACTACCCCACCGGGGACGACGTGACCGACACGCGCCGCATCAACGCCGAACTCGAGCGCTGGATTCTCAAGCTCCCGGATCAGTACCTCTGGACGCACCGGCGCTTTAAAACGCGGCCCGAGGGCGCAAAGCCCCTCTATTAAATATTTTTCGAGACACACGCATGCGTCTTTCCTTTACCAAAATGCAGGGTGCGGGCAACGATTTCATCATGATCAATGCCTGGGATAAGCCCTTTCACGCTACGCCCGCACTCGTGCGCGCGCTCTGTGACCGCCACTTCGGCATCGGCTGCGACCAGATGCTGGTGGTTGAAAAGCCCGAGACAGCTCAGGCGGACTTTAAGTACCGGATCTTTAACTGTGACGGCGGCGAAGTCGAGATGTGCGGTAACGGCGCGCGCTGCTTTGCCGTGTACGTCCGGCATCTGGGTTTGACGGATAAAACCGAAATTGCCTGTGAAACCATGAAGGGCATCATCCGGCCGCGCGTTGAGGCCGACGGCCGCGTGACGGTTGATATGGGTGAGCCCGCGTTTGGGCCCGAGGCCGTGCACTTTAAGTCTGAGGGTCACTCGCACCTCACGCGCGATAAAGACACGCTCTGGCAGGTGAAAACCCCTGAAGGCGACGTCTGGCTTTCGCTCGTTTCGATGGGTAACCCCCACGCCGTGATGGTCTGCGGGGACACTGAAACCGCCTGCTTGGAAACGATCGGAGAAGCGCTTCAGAAGGACGAGGACTTCACGCAGAAAGTCAACGTCGGTTTTTTACAGGCCCTGTCGCGCTCTAAGGCGCGGTTGAGGGTCTACGAGCGCGGCGCCGGAGAAACCCTTGCCTGCGGCACCGGGGCGTGTGCGGCGGCTGTGACGGGGATGCGCCGCGGCATGTTTGATGAGGCCGTGGAAATCACGATGCACGGAGGAAAACTCCGGATTTCCTGGGCCGGTCCCGGGGATCACGTGTATCTCACGGGCCCGGCGGAAGTCGTTTTTGAAGGTACCGTGGAAACGGACAACCTGCCGGTGATGCCGGCCTGATTTTGCGTTGCGGAAAAAAAGAAAATGCTGGAAGTCTTTCTGAAAAAAGGGAAGGAAAAAAGCCTTCTGAGACGTCACCCCTGGGTCTACGACACAGCGGTGGGACGCGTGGCCGGCAAACCCGGCGTCGGCGAAACGGTGCGGGTGTTGGCCTCTGACGGCCGATTTCTGGGTTTTGGCGCCTATTCGCCGAGTTCAACCCTGCGCGTGCGCATGTGGGCGTTTGACGAAAAGGCCCCGGTTGAGTCGCCCGCCTTTTTTAAGGACAAACTCGCGGCGGCCGTCAGGGCCCGTGAGCCGCTTCTTGCGCGTACCACCGCGCGGCGCCTTGTTTTCGGTGAGGCCGACGGCATTCCGGGCCTTATCGTCGATCAGTACGGCGACTGGGTGGTGACGCAGTTTCAGAGCGCCGGGGCTGAGCTGCACTTAAGGGAAATCGCTGACGACCTGATGGACATCACGGGCGCCAAGGGGGTCTTTGACCGCTCGGACGCCGCCACCCGCAGGCGCGAGGGGCTCACGGTGAGAACCGGGGTTTTGGCAGGAGACGACCCCCCCGAAGTCATTGAAGTCGTTGAAGACGGCGTGAAGTACGGCGTGGACGTGAGAGTCGGGCACAAGACCGGGTTTTACGTCGATCAGCGCGAAAGCCGGCTTGCAGCACAAAAGCTTGCGGCCGCGTTTTTAAAGGAAACAGGCCGCCCGATGCGGGCCCTTAACTGCTTTTGCTACACCGGGGGCTTTTCGCTGGCGCTTGTCAAAGGCGGGGCCGCGCACGTTGTCAGTGTTGACAGCTCCGCCGAGGCCCTGGCCCAGGCCAAACGCAACGCCGAAATGAACGGGTTTAGCGACGACAGGTTAAGCTGGGTCGAAGACGACGTCTTTGAGGCGCTCCGGAAAATGCGCGACGCCGGTGAAACGTTTGATCTTGTGATTCTTGATCCCCCGAAATTTGCCTCAAGCCACTTTCACGTGGAGCGGGCGGCCCGCGCCTATAAGGACATCAACCTTAACGGCCTGAAGCTTTTAAACGCCGGGGGCCACCTCTTTACCTTCTCCTGCTCGGGCGCGATTGACCCGGATCTCTTTCAGAAGATTATTGCCGGAGCCGTCATTGATTCCGGCAAGGACGTCTGGGCGCTGGAGCGCTTTGCGGCCGGAGCCGATCACCCGCTTCTGATGACCTATCCCGAAGGGGAGTACTTAAAGGGGCTGCATCTTCTCGTGAGATAGCGGTTACAAAAAGGGCGTGCCGCGGCGCTTTACCCGCGGCATAATCCCAGGCAACTTTTTTTGGGGGAGAAGTTTTTCCCCGACGATTTTGACGAAGGACGCCAGCGGGTCATCGCGGCGTCTTTCGCGTCATGAGGACACAGTCATGCAGGAAGATAACCTCGGGCTCGCACCTGAACCTGAAATTCCGGTCACCATTCTGACGGGCTTTCTCGGGGCCGGTAAAACCACGCTTTTAAACCGGATTCTGAGTGAGGATCACAAGTACAAGATCGCCGTCATCGAAAATGAATTCGGTGAAGAGGGGATCGATAACGAGCTTCTCGTGCATAACGGCAAGGAGCAGATCGTTCAGATGAACAACGGCTGCATCTGCTGCACGATCCGCGGAGACCTCTCCCGGATTCTCACGGATCTGAGAATCCGCCGCGACAAGGGCGAAATTGACTTTAATTACGTTGTGATTGAAACAACGGGGGTCGCTAATCCCGGCCCTGTGTGCCAGACATTCTTTATGGACGATGCGGTCGCGTGCTTTTACCGCCTCGACGGCGTCGTGACGATCGTTGATGCCAAGCACGGCATGCAGACCTTGGACGAGCAGCCCGAAGCCAAGGATCAGGTGGGTTTTGCCGACCGCATCTTCATCAGCAAAACCGATCTGGTAAAGCCCGAAGACGTGGAAAAACTCAAGGAGCGCCTGATTGCGATCAATCCGCGCTGCCCCATTGAGCCGGTCAATATGGGAAACCTCCCGGTGGAGAAGGTTCTCAACATCTGCGGCTTTAACATGAATGACGTTTTGGATATTGATCCGACGTTTTTAACGGGCGTACATCACCATCACCACGATGACGTCTCCGCCTTTGTGTTTGAGTCCGACCGCCCCTTTGATGCACCGCGCTTTGATCAGTACATCCAGAGTCTGGTGGCCGTTTACGGGCAGAATATGCTCCGCTACAAGGGCGTGCTCTACTTCAAGCAGACCGACCGCCGCTGCGTGCTGCAGGGCGTTCATATGGTGTGCTCGGCGGACGTTTTGGGCACCTGGGGCGATAAAAAGCCCGCCAACAAGATCGTCATCATCGGCAAAAACCTGCCGCAGAAGGCGATTTTGGAGGGCTTTGCAACGTGTTTATCAGAGGAATAGATTAGTTTCTCTTTGATTTTTCGCTGAAAACGGCTGAAGTGTGCTATTGTCTGCACCCTTAAAGAAACGGGGAGTTTGGGTCGATCCACGAAAAGCCCTTGCGGGTACCGCGTTTCGAACCTGAAAAGGCTGTTTTCCGGCAGCCTGCAGTTCCCTTGTTTTTACTGAATGCGTCCCGTAGCCGCCGGCTGTGGGTTCCATTGTTTTTTCAAAGATACCGTCATGGCAACGAAGAAACTTTTGACCGAGCAGGAAGTCCTGGCAATGTCCGATAAGGACTACATGAACGACAAGATGCTGGAATTTTTCAAGCATCGGTTAAGCGTCATGGAAAAGGAACTTCAGCACAATGCCGACAAGACGACGGAAAACCTGCGTGCGACGACCGTTGTGCCCGATCCTGCCGACCGTGCCACGATCGAAGAGGAGCACGCGCTGGAACTCAGAACGCGTGACCGTGAACGGAAGCTGCTGAAAAAGGTACAGGCTGCCCTTAAGCGCATCGAAGACGGCGAATACGGCTGGTGCGAAGAAACCGGCGAACCCATCGGTGCGGCGCGGCTTTTGGCGCGTCCGACGGCCACTCTCTCGCTTGAAGCGCAGCAGCGGCGCGAAATCAAGCAGAAGATGTTCGGGGATTAATTGCCTGTTCGAACCGAATTCTGAGGCGCCCGTGCGGGTGCTAAGTTGCAAGGGAAGGTTGCGAGACCTTCCCTTTTTCTTTGAAGTTTCTTAATCTGCGGTGTTTAAAGCGGGCCGCACACTTTTTGACGGTGTCCGCTTCTGATTCACTGCGAACGAAAAAATAATGGAACAGTTTCACGGAACCACAATTCTGTGCGTGCGCCGCAACGGCGTCGCCGCGATGGCGGGCGACGGCCAGGTCACGCTCGGCAACATCGTCTTTAAGGGAACGGCCCGCAAGGTGCGCCGCGTCTATCATGACCGCATCATGGTGGGGTTTGCGGGCGCCACGGCCGACGCCTTTACGCTGGTGGAGCGCTTTGAGGGAAAACTTGAGAAGCACTCCGGGATTCTGATGCGCGCCGCGGTGGAACTGGCCAAGGAATGGCGCACCGACCGGGCCTTAAGGCACCTTGAAGCCATGATGATTGTCGCGGACAAGGACACGACCCTGATTTTGTCGGGTAACGGCGACGTGATTGAACCCGAGCACGGCATTGCCGCGATCGGCTCGGGCGGCGCCTACGCGCAGTCTGCGGCGCGGGCCCTTATGGAACACACCGAGATGAGCGCGGAAGCCATTGCGCGCGCGTCGCTTACGATTGCGGGCGACCTCTGTATCTACACCAATCACAACCTCACGGTGGAAACCGTAGGTGAGGCGCCTGAGGCCAAAAAGGCCTGAGTAAGACCATCCTCTGACGAACGAACAAAAAAACGAAAGATCTATGACCAATGCAATGATGACGCCGCGCGAAATCGTGAGCGAACTCGATAAGTACATCGTCGGACAAAATGATGCCAAGCGCGCTGTGGCGGTGGCCCTGAGAAACCGCTGGCGGCGTTCGCGTGTGGCCGAACCCCTGCACTCGGAAATCACGCCCAAAAACATTCTTATGATCGGGCCCACCGGTGTGGGTAAAACCGAGATTGCCCGGCGCCTTGCCAAACTCACCGATGCCCCGTTTGTAAAGACCGAAGCCACGAAATTTACGGAAGTGGGCTACGTCGGCCGCAACGTCGAATCCATCATCAAGGATCTGATGGAAGCGGGCATGAAACTCATGCGTGAGACGCAGAAGAAAAAAGTGCAGGTGCAGGCAAGAGAAGCGGCGGTTGAGCGGGTGCTTGATCTTCTCGTGCCGCCCGCAACGGCCGTGACCGATGAAAACGGCGCACCTGTGAAGCCCGCCGAGAGCGTGGCCCGCCGGCGTTTCCGCGAGCAGATCCGAAACGGTGAATTGGACGACAAGACCGTGGAAGCCGAGGTGCCTGCCGAGGGTCCCGTCTTTAACGTGCTTGCACCCGACGGAATGGACGACATGGAAAATCAGCTGCAGGGCTTTTTTGAAAAGATGCAGCAGCAAAACCGTGAAAAGCGCCGCATGAGCGTAAAGGAAGTGCTCGACATCTACACCGATGAAGAGTCGGCAAAACTGATTGACAAGGGCGAGACCACCCGCGACGCGATTGCCAATGTGGAAAATAACGGCATTGTCTTTATCGACGAAATCGACAAGATCGCCAAGGGCGCGGAAAACGTATCAGGCGCCGACGTCTCGCGCGAAGGCGTGCAGCGCGACCTCCTGCCTTTGATTGAAGGCACGACCGTGCGCACGAAGTACGGCTGGGTAAAGACTGACCATATTCTCTTTATTGCTTCGGGGGCCTTTCACCTCTCCAAGCCTTCGGATCTCGTGCCGGAACTTCAGGGGCGTCTTCCCGTCCGCGTGGAATTAAAGAGCCTGACGGCCGAAGACTTTGAAAAGATTCTCACGTCGACGGACTGCTCGCTTGTGAAGCAGTACCAGGCGCTTTTAAAGGCCGACGGCGCCGAAGTCACCTTTACCCCGGAAGCGATCCGCTCCATTGCGCGTTACGCCTATGAAGTGAACGAGCGCACCGAAAACATCGGTGCCCGCCGGCTTCACACGGTGATGGAAAAGCTTTTGGAAGACGTAAGCTACGAGGCAGGCAACACCGCCACGGTGACGCTAGAAGTCACCGAAGCCTACGTGGTGGAAAAACTCGGGGAACTCGCGGGCAACGAAGATTTGTCGCGCTACGTGCTTTAAGTTTTATTCGAAGCAGAAAAAGCGGCCGGTTGAGAAGACTCAGGTTTTCCCGGCCGCTTTTTTGTTGTCCGGACAAATCGGCAGACAATGGTCCAAAGCGGCAAAAGCTGAAATCCTTGTTTAAGGTGATTTTGCAGAATTTCTGCAAAATCAGGGGAATTTGTCATGTTGCTTTATTTTTCTGCCGCAAACGACAAGTCTTTCCGGGAGCCGTTTGTGTTTTCCATGGAACCCGCACCCAAACAGAAAGGACTTGACTACAGTGTGTTTTCGGAAAAAGCGGGAAAGGAAACGGTCCGCGGCCTGTGCTCGTCCGTGATTTACGGACCCAACGCCTCAGGTAAGACCAATATCATCGGGGCGCTTGACATTCACAGAATTTCCCGCAGGAAGCCCGGGGCTTGAGCCCCGGGAGGAATGCGGGCTTTCGAAATTTTTTAATCTTGTCCCAAACGCAGCCAAACCATGCACATAGTTTTCGCTTAAGGTATATTCAGCTGCTATGAAATCGCGCACACCGTCCTTTGTCATCGAGCTGGGCCTGAAAATCGGAGAGGATCAAGAAAGTGCACTGGAGACCTACTTCTCCGATGCACGCCAGCTCTTCAATGCTGTTCTTGGAACGGCAAAGAAACGCGTGCGTGCCATGAAAAGCACTGAAGCATGGAAGCTGACGGCCGCGATGCCCAAGGGCAAAGACCGTAACAAGCGGTTTAAGGAAATACAGAAGTCCGCTCGCCTTTCCGAGTATGCCCTGCATGATGTCGTGAAAGAGTACCGTGCCAAGGGCGGCTTTACAAAGCGCATCGGCATCAACGAAGCGCAGAAAATTGCCACACGTGTCTGGCAGGGCATTGAGCGCTGGCTGCTTCATCAGGGAGGTCAGCCGCGGTTTAAGAGTGCTAAACGGGGCTTGCACAGCGTTGAGGGAAAATCAAACAAAACAGGGTTGCGTTGGAAGGCTAAGACGTGGACGCTCGAGGTTCTGGATCTGGTGATAAAGGCTGAAGCGCCGGATGCCTGGCAGAAAGAAGCTCTTCTTTCAGCAACAGATCCGTCCGGCTTTAAGCGTGTCAAATACTGCCGTCTTGTCCGGCGGATGATCCGCGGCCGTATGCGCTACTTTGTTCAGCTCATTGTCGAAGGCGTACCGCCCGTCAAGCACGTTTATGCTCCCAAGGATCTCAAGGTGGCTGTTGACCCGGGCCCGAGGACCATGACGTTTTACAGCCCCGAGTGGCAGCAAAAGATTTTGGTGAGCGCGGGTACTGTCTCTCAGGAAAAGGAGATTGCGCGTCTTTTACGTGCCATGGACCGCTCCCGCAGAGACACGAATCGGGAGTGCTACAACGCGGACGGCACCGTTAAAGCCGCCGGAAAAAAGATTGTCTGGAAGGAATCCAAGACCTATAAGGCAACAAAGGCAAAACTTGCGGATCTGTACCGCCGCCAGGCGGAAACCCGCCGTTGCCTGCACGGCGAAGTGATTAACCAGGTGTTCGGCAGGGCCGGCACCGTCATTGTGGAGAAGAACTCATACAAAGCATTTCAGAGAGCCGGATACGGCAAGAGTTTAGGCAAAAGCGGTATTGCAGGATTGATAACCCGGATGACAAGTAAGGCTGAAAGCGCCGGCTGTTGTGTGGTGGAAGTCAGTCCCCGGAAACTGCGCCCGAGTCAGCACGATCCCGAAACGGGAACGTACCGTAAGAAGGCTCTTTGGGAGAGAAGTCATCAGTTGGGAGACACGGACTGGTACATGGACCGCGACCTTGCGGCCGCCATGAACCTGTATTTTGCGGATCCCGCCACTGACAGCTACGATCTGAAGGCTGAGCAATCAGCGCTTGCGAGGCTCAAACAAGTCTCAGGGAACGCCGGATCAGTAGTGCAGTACAAACCAGCGAATCGGCAAGACGAAGCAGTCCTTCGCCGGAACCGACGGATCGAGCTGATGAAGCCCGTACCCGTAGAGCGGTTGCGTTTTAAATGTTCCTGTGGTGCAGGGGACGCCCGGGCAGACAAGGCCTCAAAAACCTTGGCTGTTACGGGAAAGCCTGCACCGTGTCAGGAAACCCCGCGCTTTCAAGCGCGGGTTGTTTAGCGCAAGAAACTTTCGCTTCTTGAGAAGCGAAAGATGTTTTTAACTGAACTGAGAAAGGAGGGCCGCGATTCCTCCCGCGTCTGAAGACGCGGGTTTCCTCGCGGAATTTCTATGAAAGGGCGTTACGACGCTCTGCCCGGAGCTGACTTGAGCCAGGTGCTTCAGAAAGCAGTCGCAGAAGAACCGTAATACGGTGTGATGCCGGCATTTTTGTACGCAATGTTTGCACGGGCGCGGCGGCGCTCTGCTATACAATGCGGGCAATGCAGAAGACAGAGGATTTCGAATCTCGCGCGACCTGCAGTGTCAGTTTTTCCGATCCACCTGTTTTGTGGACACATCTGCGACATGATCCCGGTTGACGCATCTGCTCCGAATACTCAGCTTGTGCCTGCCTTTTTAAAGGCTGAGGTGCTTTCCGAAGCGCTTCCTTATATTCAGCGCTTTCACGGTAAAACCATCGTCATCAAGTACGGCGGCAACGCCATGACGGATCCCAAACTGCAGAAGGCTTTTGCCCGTGACGTGGTTCTTTTGAAGCTTGTCGGCATGAATCCCGTGATCGTGCACGGCGGCGGGCCCCAGATCAACAACGCCTTAAACCGCGTGGGTAAGGTGAGTCAGTTCGTGCAGGGTATGCGCGTTACCGACCCCGAAACGATGGAAGTCGTTGAGTGGGTGCTCTGCGGTCAGGTGCAGGGCGACCTCGTTCAGATGATCAACAGTTACGGCGGTCACGCCGTGGGCTTAAACGGCAAGGACGGGGGCATGATCACCGCGCGGCGTCTGAAGCTTCAGGACACCAACGACCCCAACGTCTACCACGACATCGGTCAGGTCGGGGAAATTCAGTCTGTGAACCCGTCCGTGGTGCAGGCGCTTGAACAGGATCACTTCATTCCCGTGATCAGCCCGATCGGCATGGGTGAGGACGGTCTTGCCTACAACATCAACGCCGACGTGGTGGCAGGGCGCATTGCCGAGACCCTTAAAGCCGAAAAGCTTGTGATGCTCACCAATACCCCGGGTGTCCTGGATCGCGACGGCAATCTTCTTTCCGGCCTTACCGCCTCCGGCATTGATGCGCTCTTTAAGGACGGCACGATCTCGGGCGGGATGCTTCCGAAACTTGCCTCAGCCCTTCAGGCCGCCAAAAACGGCGTGAGAAGCGTGCACATCATCGACGGGCGGGTGAATCACTGTCTGCTTCTTGAAATTCTCACGCCGCAGGGGGTGGGTACCATGATTAACGCGGACAAGTGATGACACCGGATCTGCTGCATTTTGAGGCCCGGCCCCTACCGCGCACGCCCAAGGTTTGGCTTTTTGACATGGACGACACGCTTTACTGCGCATCAGCCGGCATGTTTGACGCCATTCACTATGAGATGCGGCACTGGATTGCCAAAGCCCTCAGTATCCCGGTACCCGAAGCGCAGGCAAAGCAGGAAGCCTATTGGGCACAGTACGGTGCGACCTTTATCGGGCTGGCCCGTCACGAAGGCATTGATGCTGAAGCCTTTTTAAACGCCGTGCATCACTTTGACGTGGAGGCGCTTGCGAGAACCCGGGTGCCGGCGGCTTATCTGCGGCGCGTTCTTGTGCGCTTGCCCGGCAAAAAGTTTCTGCTCACCAACGGCCCGCGCGACTACGCGCACCGGGTGCTGCGGCACCTTGCGGTTGAGGATGTGTTTTCAGGCGAAATGACTTCAAGCGACATGCATGTGCTCGGACGCTGGCGCTGTAAGCCCGATAAGACATTGCTGGTGAGAGCGGCAGCCATGGCCGGGGTCAAGCCCCGCGACTGTGTGCTTGTTGAAGACAGTCTGAGAAACCTCAGGGCTGCCAAAAGCCTCGGGATGCTCACGGTCTGGTGCACGGGTAACGCCGGACGCAGCAGGGCGGTTCAAAAGCCGGTGTGGGTTGACAGCGTGATTTCGACTGCCAAGGACCTGCCGCGCCTGTGTCTGCATAAGCCTGTTGCTGAAGCGCATTTTCCCGTCATCGACGGGCGGTATCATTAATTATTCCGCAACAGCCTGCGTTTTCCGGAGTCTCTGGTCAACTACCCCTGACTGAAGTCAGAGACTTGGCAACAAGTCTTGGTTGACTAGCCTCAGTCCGTTTTCGGACGGACTCCGTTGGTTGGGAATCCGTTCCGTCGCAAGACGGGACGCAAACAGGCACCGCGGGATGTCGATCCTAGCCCCGCACTCTGCGGTCTGCGGTTAAAAGCTCTGAGAGGTAGGAGCGGTGCTTCAGACAACAAACCCCTTCCAACATTGGCGAAGGATCACCACCGACCGCAAGGTCGAGCAGACGGAGCCCGTGAGGTATCCGTCAATGGAGAACACTTTGAAAGTTTTTGTGTTGAATATGCGCGGGCAACCGCTCATGCCGTGCTCCCCGCCCAAGGCGCGTAAGCTGCTTCGGGCCGGGAAGGCCGTGCCTGTGCGCCGAACGCCCTTTGTGATTCAACTGACGGTGCCGACGGGCGAAACCAAGCAGCCGATCACCTTGGGTGTGGATGCGGGCTACAAGCACGTCGGCCTGAGCGCAACGACCGCCAAGGAAGAGTTGTTGGCTTCCGAGGTCGAACTGCGGCAGGACGTGACGGGCTTGCTCTCGGATCGCTTGGCACTTCGCCGCGCCCGACGCAACCGCAAGATGCGCTGCCGTGCGCCGCGTTTTGACAATCGCGTTCGATCAAAGCACAAGGATTGGCTTGTGCCGTCCGTTGAAAACCGCATCCGTGCCCATCTTTCGCGCATCGAGGCTGTTTTGCGTCTTCTGTCCGTCACCTCCGTTACCGTAGAAACGGCGGTGTTCGATATGCAGAAGATCAAAAACCCGGAGATTGAAGGCGAAGGCTATCAGCAGGGCGAGCAGCTTGGCTTTTGGAACGTGCGCGAGTACGTTCTTTTCCGCGACGGTCACGTTTGCCAAGCCTGCAAAGGCAGATCGAAAGATCTGATTCTCAACGTGCATCACATTGAGAGTCGGAAAACGGGAGGCGACGCGCCGGGCAACCTCATTACGCTCTGCGAGGCGTGCCACAAGGCGTATCACGCAGGCAAGTTGAAGCAGTTCAGTCCCCGGCGCGGCGCTTCTTTCAGGGCAGAGACTTTCATGGGCATCATGCGTTGGACGGTGCTCAACCGCCTGCGCGAGCGCCATCCCGAATTGCCTGTCACGAATACCTACGGGTATCTGACAAAACACAAGCGCATCGTCGCGGGCTTGCCGAAGACGCATTGCGCGGATGCTTTCTGCATTGCTGGCGTCCTCGACGCAAAACGTCGGGGCGAATACCTGTTTCAGAAACAGACGCGCCGCCACAATCGCCAGATCCACAAGCTGACGATTCTCAAAGGCGGTGTGCGCAAGAGCCATCAGGCTCCGTACCTAGTGCACGGCTTCAGGCTCTTTGACAAGGTGCTGTGCAAAGGGGAAGTCGGCTTTATTTTTGGCAGACGCTCCTCGGGTGCATTCGATGTGCGCCGTCTGGACGGTACAAAGATTTCTGCCGGTATTTCCTACAAGAAACTTTCGCTTCTTGAGAAGCGAAAGATGTTTTTAACTGAACTGAGAAAGGAGGGCCGCGATTCCTCCCGCGTCTGAAGACGCGGGTTTCCTCGCGGAATTTCTATGATCAGTATTCTCAAAGGCATCCTTCACGGGTGCTGGACGCTTCTGGACTTTACACGCCGGGCGTTCATGAACCTTATTTTCCTCATTGTTCTGGGCGTCGTGCTCGGCTGGATTGTGCTTGCGCTGCAGACGGAAAAAGCCGCACCCGGCACGGTACTGGTGATTCCGGTTGAGGGGGCGGTAGTGGATTCGCGTCAGTCGGCTTCGCGCGAGAGCCTTCTTGCGCGCCTGACTTCCGAGAGCCCCCGCGAGACGCTGCTGCGTGACGTGGTGGAGGCGCTCGATCTCGCGGCCGCGGACCCCGCTATTTCCGGCGTTTTGATGCGGCTCGATGATCTTTCCCGCATCGGCATGGCGTCGATTCACGAAATCGGCAACGCCATGGACCGCTTTAAGGGAACCGGCAAGCGCATCACCGTCTGGTCCGGCGGCTTTTCCCAGCGCCAGTACGCCATTGCCGCGCACGCAAGCGACGTCTATCTGCACCCGATGGGGCAGGTGATGCTCACCGGCGTGGCAAGCTCGCGCCTTTACTGGGGCGAGCTTCTTAAAAAAGCGGGCGTCACGGTACATGTCTTTAAGGCCGGGGCTTATAAGACGTTTCCGGAACCCTATGTGCTCTCGGCGCCTTCCAAAGAGTCTCTGGAAGCCGACCGCTACTGGATGACGGACGCATGGGCGCAGCTCGCTGACTCCATGCAGCGGGCAAGGGGTTTTATGCCCGGAACCATTTCCGAAATGATTGATACGCTTCCTGCGACGCTTAAGGAACTTGCGGGCGACATGAGCGCCGTGGCGCTTAAGGCCAATCTCGTTGACGGTCTGAAGACCCGCGATGAGGTGAACGACCTGCTGGTCGAGCGCCAGGGCGGCAAAAAGGGAAAAGACAGCTTAAGAACCATCGACTACCGCGATTATCTGGCAGGCAGCCCCGCCTCTGCCGCCAAGGGTAAATTCATCGCGGTTGTGACGCTTGAAGGTGAGATCCGCGACGGCAATTCCGGCTTCGGGGGCGTGGGCGACAGAACGGTTGCCGATCAGATCCGCGCCGTGCGCCTTGAACCGGATGCCGTAGCACTGGTGCTGCGGGTTGACAGCCCCGGGGGGAGTGCCGTGGCAAGCGAAATGATCCGCCGCGAGCTGGAGCTTGTCCGCAAAGACGGCAAACCCGTCGTTGTGAGCATGGGGGATACGGCCGCAAGCGGCGGCTACTGGGTGTCCCTGGCCTCTGACGTGATTGTTGCCGATCCCATGACGATTACCGGCAGCATCGGCGTTTTTGGCATGATGCCCACGTTTGAAAAGACCCTGGAAAAACTATTCGTCGGTACGGGCGGCGTCTCCACGACGTGGCTTGCGGACGCGCGGGATCTCTCGCAGGCGATGGATCCGCGGTTTGAAGCGGTGATGGGCCTGACGGTTGAAAGAACCTACCGGGACTTCATTTCTTTGGTTGCCAAGGCAAGAAAATTGCCGGTTGCCAAGGTCTCGGACCTTGCGCAGGGCCGTGTCTACACGGGGCGCCAGGCCGCTCAGCTCGGGCTTGTGGATAAGCTCGGGGGGCTTGAGACTGCCTTTGATGAAGCTAGACGCCTTGCTAAGCTTGATGCCGCTGTAAAGCCCCTGTGGGTGGAGCCGGAGACGTCCTTTATTGACTTCTGGATTGACAGGCTCACCGCGCAGGCCGCAGGTGTCTTTGATATCCGCGGCGCCGTGCGTGAGGCGGTCGGTATCGATCCCTCGGTCATCAAGCCCGTTGTGACGGATTTTTCAGGCCTCGTGCGCCTGCCACAGGAGCCTCTGGCGCACTGCATGTGCCAACCGAATCTGTAAGTTTTGGGAGAAAAAAGTGAAGAAGGTTCTTTTCGTTGTCGGCTCTCTGAGAAAAGATTCCTTTAACCGACAGCTCGCTCAGGAAGCCGCGGCGCATCTGGCAGGAAAAGCCCAAACCGCTTTTCTTGATATTGCGTCCGTGCCGCTTGTGAATCAGGACTGTGAAAACCCGGTACTGCCGGCAGTGGCTGAGCTGCGCCGCAAAGTGACCGAGGCCGATGCGCTCTGGATCATGACGCCCGAATACAACCACAGTTATCCCGGGTTGCTTAAAAACGCAGTTGACTGGCTCTCGCGCCCGAGCGATCCCTCCGACCCCGAACGCAAAACGGCGCTTGCCGGCAAGATTGTGGCAGTAAGCGGCGCCGCAGGCGGCAGCGCGGCCTCTTTTGTGCTTGCCAAACTGACGGAGCTTCTCATGTTTGTGCGCGCTGACGTCGTTGAACCGCAGTGCGGTGTAACGCTTGACCGTGAGGCCTTTACGACCAATAAGCTCACGCTCAAAGACAGCGAAAAGGCGACGCTTCAAGCCGAAGCCGACGCGTTGCTTGCAAAACTCGCCTGATACTCAAACGGCGGCCGTTTGCTGGCTGAGGTTGAGGCTAAGCCCGGATGTCTTCTGATGCCCGGGCTTTTTGTTGCCTTCCGTGAGCTGTGTGCTTCTGCATCGCTGTGCGGGCCTGACTGTCGTTCCATCCGTTCTTTGGCTTTCAAAAGACAGGCCGGGTTTTCAGCGGAAAAGAAAGGATCGGCTTTGAGCGGAAACGGCATACCGTTAGAGCGGACGGCCTGTTTAAGAAAAATCGTGACGGCGGTTGAAAGCGGCATGGCGATTTCGGCAAAGAGCATCTCGGCCTGCACCTTGAGGTTGTCGTCAATGCGGACGGACATCTGAGCCATGGCGGTTTTCTCCTTTGGTTATCCCGCGCATTGTGTCTGATGTGCCGGTCGTCTGCATGGTTTTGCACCAAAACCACCCGGAAAATAAAGCCCGGAAACCGTGAGGCCTCCAGGCTTTGTTGTCACAGCGGAAAGCGACAGGCTTTCCGCTTGTCAGGCATTAATAATGCCAGCCTTCCTTGAGCCAGCGGGCAACATCCAGAGCACAGTACGTGAGGATGCCGTCGGCACCGGCGCGCTTGCAGCAGATCATCGTTTCCATCGTGATGCGCTTTTCATCGATGGCACCGGCCTGAGCGGCAAACTTGATCATGGCGTATTCGCCGGAGACGTGGTAGACGAAGGTCGGGGCCATGAATTCGTCCTTGACGCGGCGAACCACATCAAGGTAGGGCATGCCGGGCTTGACCATCACCATGTCGGCGCCTTCTTCAAGGTCAAGACCCACTTCCCAGAGGGCTTCGTTACTGTTGGCCGGATCCTGCTGGTAGACGGACTTATTGGACTTGCCGAGGTTGGAGCTTGAACCCACGGCGTCGCGGAACGGGCCGTAGAAGGCGGAGGCGTACTTGGCGGAATAGGCCATGATGCGCGTGTGAATGATGCCTTCACGGTCAAAGGCGGCGCGGATTTTGCCGATGCGGCCGTCCATCATGTCTGAGGGCGCCACAACGTCGGTGCCGGCGCGGGCCTGCGCAAGCGACTGCTCGATGAGCATCTCAATTGTTTCGTCGTTGAGAATATAGCCCGTCTCATCGATGAGACCGTCCTGGCCGTGTGTGGTGTAGGGGTCAAGCGCAACGTCGCACATGACGCCTAAGTTCGGGCAGGCCGCCTTAATCGCGCGCACCGTGCGGGGAATCAAACCGTCGGGGTTGGCGGCTTCGCGGCCGTCAGGGGTTTTGAGGTTATCTTCAATGTGCGGGAAAAGGGCCACCATCGGAATGCCGAGGCTTTCCATTTCCTGGCACAGCGCCACCATCTCGTCGATCGTGTAGCGGTAGACGCCCGGCATCGTGGGGATGGGTTCACGGTCGTGCTCGCCTTCCTTTACAAAGACAGGAAGAATCAGGTCGTTGGGGGTGACCACGTTTTCACGCATCAGACGGCGCGAAAAATCATCGTGACGCATGCGGCGCATGCGCTTCATCGGATACTGACCTAAAGTCTGCATTTTGTGTGTCCTTCTAAAGTATCAGGAGAGGCGCCCTTCGGGATCAATCCACGAAAGAAGCGTCTCCTGAAGGGGTTCCACCCCTTCTTTTTTCAAACCGGAAAAAAGCTGTACGAAAATATGCGGTCCCGTTTCGCGGGCGCGCTTTTGCGCGGCGGCAAGAACCTTTGCGCGTTCGGCGCGGCTGATCTGGTCGCACTTGTTGATGAGCCAGAGCTGCCGCACGTGCGTCTTGTCGGAAAAAAAGTGAATGAGCCATTCATCGGCCGGCATAAAGGGGCGGCGGGCATCCATGACGATCACCACACCCACCAGACTCGGGCGTTCGGCAATGTAGCCGCCAACGAGCGACGTCCAGCTTGCCCGCATCTGGGGGCTCGCCTTGGCGTAACCGTAACCGGGCAGGTCCACGAGAAACGCGATGTCTTCGCGCCCGGCTTTTTTCCCTTCCCCGGTTTTGCGGGAGAGGTTAAAAAAGTTCACCAGCTGCGTGCGGCCCGGCGTTTTGGAGGCAAACGCAAGCCTCCCCTGTCGGGTGAGCACATTAATGGTGGTGGATTTGCCGGCGTTGCTGCGTCCGGCAAAGGCAATCTCGGGCAGTCCGGCCGGGGGCAGTTGATCGACCTGCGCGGCGGACGTCAGAAAACGGGCGGATTCAAACAGCGACACGATGAAACTTTCCTAAAACACGTCAGGCACAGACAATATCCTGTGCCATTAACCCTGTATGGTATCAGGACTTTCTAACACGAAAGTTAAGTTTTTTTGCTCAAAAAACCTTGTTAAAGCTGAGAAAAAGCCTGCCTTTCGGGCAATCATGCTTCAAAGGGCGCAACAGTATCGATAAAGCCTCCGCCGAGACACACATCTCCCGCGTAAAGCACGGCGCTTTGCCCCGGGGTTGCCGACCACTGCGGATCGGGAAACGTGAGGCTCATGGTGCCTCCAGCCGTATCTGCGGCGGCAATGACGCAGCTGCCGTCAGGCGCCCTGTAGCGGGTTTTCACCGTTACGGGGTCTCCGGGCAAAGGCGCTTTTCCCGACACCCAGCTGCAGTGCACGGCGGTCAGCGCCCTTGTGAGAAGCCTCGGATCATCGTGCCCCTGCACGACGATGAGCGTATTGGTCTTGAGATCCTTGCCGGCAACAAACCAGGGTTCGCCGTTACCGTCGCGGCTGCCGCCGATACCGAGGCCCTTGCGCTGCCCGAGCGTGTAAAAAGCGAGGCCCATGTGCCTGCCGACGGTGCGTCCGTCAGGCATCTTGATCGGGCCGGGTTCGGTCGGCAGGTAGCGGTTTAAAAATTCCCGGAAAGGGCGCTCGCCGATAAAGCAGATCCCGGTGGAATCCTTTTTCGCTGCTACCGGGAGCCCGATCTCGCGGGCAATGCGGCGTACGTCTTTTTTGTACATGGCGCCCACGGGGAAAACGGCCTTGGAGAGCTGCGACTGGTTGAGCCGGTGCAGAAAGTAGCTCTGATCCTTACCCGGATCGGTGCCTCTCAGTAGTTCAAAGCCGTTTTCCGTTTCACGCACCTGAGCGTAGTGGCCGGTCGCGATATGATCCGCCCCCATGCGCATGGCTTCGTCCAAAAACGCCTTGAATTTAATCTCGGCGTTACAGAGCACATCGGGGTTGGGGGTGCGGCCCGCGGAATATTCCCGCAAAAAGTCGGAAAAGACGCGCTCCTTGTACTCCTTGGCGAAATTGACCGCCTCGAGGTCAATGCCGATCACGTCAGCAGCGCTTGCGGCATCGATAAAGTCCTGGCGGCTTGAGCAGTATTCGCTGTCGTCATCGTCTTCCCAGTTTTTCATGAAAAGCCCGGTGACGTTGTAGCCCGCTTTTTTCAGAAGGTAGGCGGACACGGCGCTGTCAACGCCGCCGCTCATCCCGATAACCACATTACGCATTGTGCAGAGTGCCTGATTTTTCAAAGAAATTTGAGCCTCAAATTATAGAGGCCGAAAGGAGGCAAAAAAACGCAAAACGGCCCAAGGCCGGAGAGAAGGCCATCCTCCCCGGCTCCGGGCCGCTGCTGTCGGTCAGAGCGCTTAAAAAAGTTAATGCAGCGTTCCGACGAGGGGTTCCACCTCAGCCTGCGGTGCGTGGCAAAGCAGGCACTCGTAGCGCGAGGGATGCATCACTTTCTTGCCGTCCACGGTCGTCCAGTGGGTTTCGGGCATTGCAACGGGCTCACCCTTTACTTTCTTTGCGCCGATTTTCGCGGTATCAGCGTGGCACATCATGCAGGGGTTGGAGTTCTTTGTGATGTGGAAGTTCTTCACATCATGCGGAATCATTGCCGGCATCCCGTACTGCGTTTCGCGATAGAGGCCCCCGTTCATCGTAAAGGGCTTGGGCGAGGGCGTGGCAAAAGGCGAAGTCTTCTCAAGGCTCATGCTGTCGATGTCGACGGGCTGAGGGCTCGAGCAGGCACCGATCAAAGCAACGGCGGCCACGGCCGCGGCAAGGGTAAGAATACGTGCTTTCATCATTGTCTCCTGTTGGTTGAATTGTTTTCCGTGTCCGGGAGAACCGCAATCACTTTGCGGCCCAACGGACGCACGCCGAACGTGAGGGCTTTTTCCGGACATACCGCGACACAGCGGCCGCAGTTGGTGCATTCCATTCCGGTGATAAAGCCGCGTCCGGCAGCTTGGTTGAAGTTGATGACACCGGGTTCGGGGCAGACTTTCAGGCAGTCCCCGCACCGGGTGCAGAGTGAATCGTTGAAAACGGGTTTGATGACGCCCACCTTCCCGGCGCACGACCAGAAGGCTCCCAAAGGACAGAGGTGTCCGCACCAGCCGCGGCGGACAACCAGCAGGTCCAGCGCGAAAACACCCAAAACGGCACTCGCGCCCCCGAGGCCGAACCCCCAGATGACTTCGCGCCAGAGCCAGGCCTGAGGACTTATCCACTCAAAGGCAGCGGACCCGGTCACGGCGCTCGCAATAAGCGCGCCCAGCGCCACCGCATAGCGGGTTTTGCTGCTTAAGCGCACCCAGTCGGTTTTGATCCCGAGCTTAACGCGCACCCAGTCGGCAAAATCCGTCACGGAGTTCATGGGACAGACCCAGGCGCAGAAACTGCGGCCTCCGAGAAGGATGTAGCCCGCAAGAACAAGAAGGGCACCGACGATGAGCGTCACTTCCGGCATAAGCCCTGCGGCAAGCTTTTGGATGAGCGCAAAGGGATCCGAGAGGGGAATGGTCCCCAAAACGAGACTCGCGCTTAAGTCACCCGAGAGAATCGGGCGCCCCAAAAGCGTCCACCCCAGACGCGCCGTTCCTGCAAAGAGCGCAAGAACCGCAAGCTGCGCGATGCGCCTTGCAATCTCAAAGCGGTACCGCACAAACCAGCCCGACAACGACTTCGGGGGCTCGGCGTGACGCACGGCTTTTTTCTGTGTCATCACAGGCCCTCCTCAGAGTTGAGGTAGTCAAGACCCGCAGGGGCGACAGGCGCGGTTTGTGGTGCCGCGTCTTTGGCCGGAATATGCGGGTGATGCGGCTGGTTGGTTTTCCAGCTTAAGCGGTAATGTTCGCCGATGCGGCCCAAAAAGCTCTTACGCTCAAGAATGTTGATCGCAGAAACTTCCGTGGGGCAGCTCTTCGTGCACATGCCGCAGCCCGTGCAGTGATCCGGATCGATCGTGGGCACAAAAACGGCGTGCTTGGAGATCTGACGCGGATGCGGCACGAGCGTCAATGCCTTGTCGCGCACGGGGCAGACGCGCCAGCAGACTTCGCAGCGAAGGCCCTGCCAGGACAGGCACGAGACGGGATCAACCGCGGCAATGCCCATTTGCGCTTTTTTGATGTCCTTCATCCGGCGGTCAAGAGCCCCTGACGGGCACACTCTCACGCAGGGGATGTCTTCGCACATCTCGCAGGGCACGTCGCGCGGTACAAAGAAGGGGGTTCCAGCCGGGGCAGGATCCCCGATACCGGCGAGTTTGAGCGTCCCGAAGGGGCATGCCTTTACGCACAGCCCGCATTTGACGCACAAGTCCGTAAAGTGCGCGGTTGCTCCCGGCGGGGGCGGAGCCCACGCCGCGGACCGGGCCTGGCGCACAAGTGCGGTCATGCCGGCAGCGGCCGCAAGCGCCACACCTGCGGCCTCAAGCGTAACTCCCAGCGCTTCGCGTCGAGTGACTTTAAGCATTGTTACTGAACCTTAGGGGCGTAGGCGAAAGGGCGGGGCGTATTCCGCCCGAGTCCCTTTCTTTGGCGCATCCCGCAGACACTGTCCGCAGGATGCGCACGAACACCCGTTTTCCTCTTTACGCGCGCGTCACGTAAACCGCGGCCTTCTTGTAGTCGGGTTCGGCCGAGATCGGATCGGTGGCGTCGATGCAGAGCTTGTTGACCTGCACGGCTTCATCGAAGAACGCGAGCCACACCGTTCCCTTCGGGCACTTCCAGCGGCCCTGCGTTTCCACAAGCGCCTTAATCGAACCGCGGCGGCTTGTGATCTGCGCGAGGTCGTTGCGCTTTAAGTTACGGGCGGCGGCGTCAGAGGGGTTCATGTAAAGAACGGCTGAGGGCGCAGCGCGGTGCAGTTCCGGCACGCGGCGCGTCATCGAACCCGTGTGCCAGTGCTCAAGGATACGGCCCGTGCAGAGGTTGAGGTCGTACTTCGCATCGGGCACTTCCACCGGAGCCGCGTACGGACGGAAGAAGATCTTGGCGCGGCCCGGCAGCGGTTTCGGCGTCTTATCGGTGATGCCGTCGAGGTTACCCTGCGGAATCGCCTTCATGAGTTTGCCGTAGAACTCGAAGTCGCCGGTCTTCACAAACGGGTCGTACTTGGCGTTGAAGCGGTAAGCGGTTTCCTTGCCGTTAACAACAGGCCAGGTGAGACCGCGCACCTTCGGATCCATGTAGGTGTCAAAGTCCGCGAGGTCATGGCCGTCGCCCAGGGTGAACTGACGGTATTCGGCGAAAAGCGCTTTTTCCGGGAACCAGGTGACGCCCAAGGCTTCGGCGGTGCAGTTTCTCTCATTCGGGTACTTCGGATCAGGCCACGGGCAGTTCTTCACGGTCTTCATGCCGGCGTACAGCACGTCGTAGAGCGTGGCGTCCGGGCTGTACCCCATGGCCTTGGCGCCTTCGAGAACGTTCGGAAGCGTCTTCTTGCCCGCCTTTTGTTCCTTCCAGCATTCGCTGATTTTGAAGCGCTTGGCAAGCTCCATCATCATCCAGATGTCGCTTCGGGCTTCACCCGGCGGCAGTACCATCTGATGCCACCCCTGCGTGCGGCGTTCGGCGTTGCCGTAAAGGCCCCATTTTTCAAAGATCATCGCGACCGGCAGAATCAGGTCGGCGACCTTGGCAGAGAGGGTCGGATAGGCGTCTGCGACCACCACAAAGTTTTCGGGTTTGCGCGCGGCTTTGAGCCAGTGGTTCGAGTTCGGCGTGGACTGGAAGATATTGACGACCTGCGTCCACATAAAGTTGATCGAGCCGTCTTCAAGACCGCGCAGAAGGCCCATCACGGGTTTGCCCAAAACCGGGTTCAGGGTTCCTGCGGGCAGATTCCAGAGACCTTCGGTCTTCTTTTCATGCGCTTTGTTGCCGACGAGCATATCGGCAGGGAGCCGGTGCGAGAACGCACCCACTTCACGGGCCGAGCCGCAGGCAGAGGGCTGACCGGTGAGCGAAAATGCGCCGTTACCCGGGCGGGCCTGCTTGTTGGTGAGAAGATGCAGGGCGTAGATCTGTTCGTTTACCCACACACCGCGCACGTGCTGGTTCACACCCATGCACCAGAAGGAGAGGATGTCACGCTTCTTGTCGCAGAAGGTGTCGGCCAGATGCACGAGCTTTTTCTTGAAGGATTCGAGCGACTCGTCGGGATCGCCCTTGGCGAGTTTGGCGACGAAGTCCAAGGTATAGGGTTCAAGACCGCGCTTATATTCTTCAAAGGAGATGTGCCAGTGGCCGCCCGCGGGCTGCTTCTGCTCAACGACCTGACCGGCCTTGCGGCGCTGGCCGACGGCTTCTTCCGGGGTGAGCGTAATCTTGAGCTGCTTTGCCTGCGTGTCTTTTTCGGCTTCAAAGGCAAACTTCGAGGTGGGGCGCATGCCGTAGCCGATATCAACGGTACCCGTGGCAAAGACGCAGTGTTTCGTGATGAAGTCCTGGTCATAGGCCTTGCGGCGCACGATTTCGCGGGCAACGTAATTCAAAATCGCAAGATCGGTGTTGGGCTTAAAGACGATTTCGGTGTCGGCCATGTTCGAAGACATGTTCGACGCCGTCGTCAGATTGATGATGCGGGTGTCCTTGTGCGTGAGCTTGCGGTCCGTGACGCGGCTCCAGAGGACGGGGTGGGCTTCAGCCATGTTGTTGCCCCAGAGCACCATCGTGTCGCACTTTTCAATATCGGCGTAGATGTTGCTGGGTTCGTCAACGCCGAAGGTCTGATAAAAGCCCACAACGGCGGAAGCCATACAGAGGCGCGCATTCGGGTCAATGTTGTTGGAGCGGAACCCGGCCTTCATGAGTTTACTGGCGCAGTACGATTCCGGAATCGTGTACTGGCCGGAACCGACGATGGCGATGCCTTCCGGACCCTTTGCCTGGTAGGCGCGGCGCAGCTGTTTCTCCATTTCGTCGAGAGCCTCTTCCCAGCTCACCGGCTCAAAGCGCCCGTTCTTGTCGAATTTGCCGTTCTTCTTACGCATCAGGGGCTGCGTGAGGCGGTCCTTGCCGTAGAGAATCTTGGCGTTGAAGTAACCCTTAATGCAGTTAAGACCGCGGTTCACCGGGGCTTCGGGGTCACCCTTGGTGGCCACGACGCGGCCGTTGAGGGTGCCGACCTGCAGGCCGCAGCCCGTGCCGCAGAAGCGGCAGACGCCCTTTTGCCAGCGGATGCCGGCATCAGCCTCGGCCGCAGCCTGCGCGGCAACCGGCGTAATGGGAATACCGACGGTGGCGGCGGCACTGGCGGCAACACCCGCCTTCATAAGGTCTCGGCGGGATAAAGTCTGAGTATTCTCCTGCATAAGCTTCTCCTGAGGGGTAAATGGGATAAGGGCCGCATGTTGGGGCAGACGGCCCCTGCGTTAATCGAGTTCTTTGATGACCGCGGAGACGGGGAGCGCATCCTCGGCGCTCTCTTCATCGCTGCGGTGCACGATGAGACTCACGTCCGCAACACCCTCCATGGTGCGCAGACGCTGAAATTTGTCGGCTTCACCGTGCACACTGTCGTCTTCAATCACAACAACGATGCGGCCGGTGGCGGGGTCGGTCTGGTGTACTTCCGCTGTCTTTGAAGATTTGAGCGCGGCAAGTACGGCGTCCATGGCGCCCGGGGCGCATGTGACGACTAATCCGGAGTAGTAAGCCATTAGTAAGCCATAAGTATAGGGTCCTTTCACAAATCATAACCGCATAGCGTTATTACCTGTGTGAATAGTGAAGGTTTTTTGGCTGATATTTCGGGAAAATTTCGAATTTTGTGAGAGGTTGTTGTTTTTTCGTCAGACAACAAAAAACGGAGCCCGTAAGCTCCGTTTTTCGCCTCTTCCTGTTTCTGGCCGGGCATCTGTTTTAAAGAGCCCGGCCGGCGCGGAAAGCAGCGTCCTCTACCTTATTTTTTTATAGTTTTCTCTTAGATGTAGCCGTAGATCATACCCAGGACATAGCCCACAGCCGTGGCGGACAGAACGCCGATCAGGCCCGGGGCGATGAACGAGTGGTTGATCACGAACTTACCGATGTGGGTCGTACCGGAGCGGTCGAACGTCAGAGCGGCAAGGTCAGACGGATACGTCGGGAGAATGTAGTAGCCGTAGCAGGCGGAAGCCATGGCCACAATGATTCCCGGAGGCGTGCCGATGGCGATGGCAACCGGGGTCACCGTAGCAATAGCGGCAGCCTGAGAGTTCACGAGCTTGGAGACCAACAGCAGCACAGCGCCGTAAGCCCACGGATAAGCACGGACCCATTCAGTCAAACCGGCCTTCAACTGCGGCAGGTGGTTGGAGAACATCGTATCGGACATCCAGGCCACGCCGTAAACCGAGACGATGGCGACCATGCCGGCATTGAAGACGGAGGTCTTGCTGATCTTCTTGGCGTTGCAGAACATGACCATGAGGATACCGGCAAGAAGCATCATCATCTGAATGACAAGCGTCATCGACAGGCGCTTCTTACCAACCATCGGACGGAGTTCAGGCACAGAACCGAGGATAGCCACGACTGCCACGATGCCAAGGAAGATCCAGAGGCTCGCCCACTGCTTGCCGGTGAACTTGACACCGATCAGCGTGGTGGTTTCGCCGTAAACGTACTTCTTCTGTTCCGGATCAGCAATCAGAGCCTGGAACTTCTCATCCTTGTCCAGATCCTTGCCGCGGAACATCGAGAACGTACCCACGAGGAAAAGACCGACGATAGCCGACGGAATCACGACGGAGAAGAGCTGCACGAAGCCGAAGGGATGGCCGCCCACGGTCTGACCGTCGAGGAGAGCGATCAGCGAGACGGCAGCCACAGCGGCCGGCGAGCAGATCACGCCCATCTGAGCAGCAATCGTGGAAGCAGCCATCGGGCGTTCCGGACGAATGTTGTTCTTAATGGCAACGTCGTAAATAATCGGGAGCATCGTGTACACGACGTGGCCCGTACCGCAAAGAACGGTCAGGAACCAGCAGATGTACGGAGCGAGGTAGCACACGGCGCGCGGATGACGGCGCAGGGCTTTTTCTGCAATCTGCAGCAGGCAGTCAAGACCGCCCGCGGCCTGCAGGCAGGAGCTCGCGCACACCACGGCCATAATCGTGAGAATCACGTCGACCGGGGGCTTACCGGGTTTCAGACCGAAGCCGAAGACGAAGATCACCAGACCGATACCGCCCATCAGGCCGAGCGTCATACCGCCCTTCGGTGCTGCGTAGAACAAGCAGGCTAACAGAACAATCAGTTGTAGCCAGAAATCTAAGCCAATTTCCATTTTATTTCCTTTCCCCTAGGTAGTGAGGACAGTGTGCATTTTCGTCCATCTATGCCACGAAAGAGGTAAAACTTCCGAATTATTTGATCTGTGTCGAATTGTTAACTTTCTGTTTTAGGCAGAAGTGCGTAATTTTTCTTATGAGAAGGCTTGGCAGGGCGCTCTGACTGTGTCAGCCAGCCTTAATAAAGAGGTTTCGGATGTTACAAACGGGGACAGGAAAACCGGCGCCTGAATGTGGTGGCGGAAGGTGTAGGAGGGCTTAAAAAGGCGGAAAATCAGTGATCGGAAATGCCTCCTAAGAGGTATTCCCGAGAGTAAGGATTACCGTATGACTTCGTACGGCCAGTCAATGATGCCGCCGAAGTCGAGGATGTCCTTGTAGCCGTAGGAGGCAAGGGCGTCGGCCGCCTTGGCGCTTCTGACGCCGCTTCTGCAGTAGACGAAGTACTTCTTGTCCTTAGCGGCAAATTCAGCCGGGATTTTGCCCGCTTCAATCGCGTCAAGCGGAAGGTTTTTGGCGCCTGGAATATGGCCGCGGTCGTATTCCTCGGGCGTTCTCACGTCAAGGATTACGTAGTCTTTGGCCTCGGTCATCATCTGACGGGCGGTCTGAGCGGAAATAGTCTGAGGATTTTGAGGCATATCGGCAATACGCTGCGCAGAAGCAGGAGGCGAAATGAGCACGGAGAGCGCCAGGGCGCCCGCGGTGCAGAGTGTTTTAAGGGACATACGACTGAACCAAAAATAAGATGCCCCGCTCAAGGCGGGGCGGGACAGGCGGGCTTTCGCCCAGCACTGTAGGGCTCTCTCTTGCCGAAGGAAAAGCTCCCAAAATTACGCTCGCACGAAGCAGGGCTGTCATGCCGTCAATGTTATGTGAGACAGGTCAAAAAGAGAACGGGGAAGAATCGGTGTTTACCCGAAGCTCGGAATCCGATAGCTTTGGATCCGGAAAACAAAAAAGCACGCCGCAGAGGACGTGCTTTTTGGAATTTGTGGTGCCCCAAGTCTGACTCGAACAGACGACCTATCGCTTACAAGGCGATTGCTCTACCAACTGAGCTATTAGGGCGGGAGCGGGCGATTCTACCGAAAGTTCAGAGTTTGGTAAAGGTCGGAATGTCGTCGGTTTCGTCCTTGCGGAACTTGTCGGCGTTAAAGTCCTTGAGGCTTTCCACCGGGAAGTAACTTACGAGATCCGTGTTTTCTTTCGGATAGACCGCTGCGATGCGGTTCATCGGAATGCGGATGTTCTGCACCGACTCGCCGAAGCGCGCCTGAAAGGTCATCTCGTCACAGTCAATTCTCAGATTGTGGGTGGCCTCGGAGGAGACGCAGAAAACGATGGCGCCGTCGGAATTCACGAACTCCTTCGGACAGACCGTATCGTCGTCGACGTGCACGAGCATGTACGGGGTGTAACCCTCGTCTTCGTACCACTGCAGCAGGGCCTGAATCAGATAGCTCTTAAATTCAGAGTACTGAAGCGGGCGGATCAAAAGATCTTTGAGGTCCACGGTGCAATCTCCTCACTGAGGGCAGCCGGTTAACGGCGCATCACCTTTTCCGACGGCGTCATCGAATCGATGAAGGCCGGGCGGGCAAAAATGCTTTCGGCGTATTTCAGAAGCGGTGCCGCAGCCTTGGGCATTTCAATGCCGTAGTAGCCGAGGCGCCACAGCAGCGGAGCAAGCGTCACATCAAGCATTGTGAAGTCGTCGCCCATCAGGAACTTGTTCTTGGCGAGAACCGGAGAGAGCTGAATGAGCTGCTCCTTGATCTGGTTGCGGGCAATGCTCTTGCGTTTTTCCGTTTCATCGCGGTTTTCGAGCACTCGCACGAAGCTGAAGAGCTCGCGTTCAAACGTGTAGATGAAAAGGCGGGCGCGGGCACGCATGATCGGATCGGCGGGCATCAGTTGCGGATGCGGGAAGCGCTCGTCGATGTATTCATTAATGATGTTGGCCTGATAAAGCGTCAGGTCTCTTTCAACGAGAATCGGCACCTCACCGTACGGATTCATCGCATCGATTTCGGGCGGTTTGTTGTAGAGATCGACATCCTGAACTTCAAAGTCGCAGCCCTTTTCATAGAGAACGAAACGGCAGCGGTGAGAGAAGGGGCAGGTCGAGCCGGAAAAAAGAACCATCATCGGTGAAATACCTCGGATCGTTGAAAACTGACCGGACAAAGTTTATCGGGCCGGCATGCATTGGGCCGCCCGACAGATACGGCGAACTTTAAATTTTACCGAATTTGTAAAAATTCAGCTCAGAGTTTGCGCTAAATTTATGATTTTACGGGAAAACCAGTTCGTCAGATGGGGTTTTCAACGTCAATGAACCTGACGTCAAGGCCGCTTTCCTGCGACAAAATTTCACCCAGGGCGCGGATGCCGAAGCGCTCGGTGGCGTGGTGGCCGCAGGCAAAGTAGGTGATGCCTGCTTCCCGTGCGATGTGCGTGGTGCGCTCAGAGATTTCGCCTGAGATAAAGCAGTCGCAGCCCGCGTCAGCGGCCGCTTCAATCATGTCCTGTGCAGCCCCCGTGCACCAGGCAACGCGCCGGATGGTCTTATCCTGCGGTCCCACCACAAGCGGCGTGCGGGCAAGTTCCGCCGTGATTTTGACGGTAAGTTCAGGGACCGTGATGTCAGGGGTGGTGCCGAGCCGCCCGAGGTTGTCTTCCCCGAAGGAGCCCGTGCATTCAAATCCGAGGGCTTTGCCGATTAAGGCGTTGTTGCCGAAATTGGGCTGATCGTCCAGGGGCAGATGGTAGGCAACCAGATTGATGCCGCTTTCAATGAGGCGGCGCACGCGGGCGCCTTTGACGCCCACTATGCGGGGATCTTCCCGTTTCCAGAACCACCCGTGGTGCACGAGGATAGCCTGAGCGTTAAGTTCTGCCGCCCGGTCAATGAGTTCCAGGCAGGCCGTAACCCCGGTCACAACGCGTGTTACTTCCTCACTTCCCATGACCTGCAGGCCGTTGGGGGCGTAGTCATGGTAATTTTCAGGGTGTAAAAGCGCGTCGCACTGTCTGACGATGTCACGGATATGCATGGCGGAACTCTCACAAAACGGTCAAAAGATCGAGGTTAGAGGCGCGTGACGATGCGGTCAAGCGCAAGACGGGACTTCGGACGCTGGGCGTTACCGTCGTTGGGCGAGCGGTAGCCGAGCGTTACAACGGCAACGGAGCGCATGCCTTTTTCCCTGAGACCCAGAATTTCATCGAGCTTGGCAGTATCGAGTCCCTCAATGGGCGTGGAGTCAATGCCTTTTTCAGCAGCCGCAGCAAGCAGAAAACCCATCGCGATATAAGACTGGCGCGCGGTCCAGGCGTAGCTGCCGCCCGGGGCCTTGGCAAAAACCCCGGCAAAGTAGCGGCGGCCCTGATCCTGAACGGCCTTTGCCCCCGCGTTCGGGAATCGCCCGTCGGCTTCTTCCTTGGCAAGGACTTCCTCAAAGTCGGCATCGGTGATGGGGTCCTTTACCGCAAAGACGATCGTGTGGCTCGATTCGGTGACACGCGGACGGTTGAAGTCAAGAATCGCGGGCAGAATCTTTTCCTTGGCGGCGGCATTGTCCGCGACAAAGTAGCGCGTGGCCTGGGCGTTTACCGACGTGGGCGCAAGGCGCAGGACTTCGAGCAGGTCGGCAAAGTCGGCGTCAGAAACGCGCTTTGCGGGGTCGTAGTGCTTGGTGGTGTAACGGGTGCGTGCAACATCCAATAAAGACATGGTTTTCTCCCAATAAGAAATCATTTTGTCCGGAGAGTGTAGCGGGACGGTGATGACAATGCCGTCATCTTTGTTGCAGGCGGTATCAGCAGGAAAAGAGACCTTTCGTCACACGGTCGTTGCCGCCCAAATCCCTGACGGTAACAACAGCCGTGTAGCCGAGCGAAGCGAGGAGCTTTCGTGCGGCTTTTCCCTGATCGAACCCGTGCTCAAAAGCTAAAAGACCGCCGTCGGTGAGGTGGCGGCGTGCCTGATCCGCGATGACGCGGATGTCGTCCAATCCCTCGGGGCCTGAGGTTAAGGCGCCCGTCGGCTCAAAAGACAGGGCCGGCAGGTGGCTGTCGCCATCGGCAATGTACGGGGGATTTGAGGCGATGATGTCAAAGCGGGCTTCAGGCGCCACGGCGTCAAACCAGGAGCCTTCACGAAACGCAATACGCGCGCCAAGCCTTTGGGCGTTGCTGCGGGCCACAGTGAGGGCTTGGCTGCTGACGTCCGTTGCGGTGACGGTTAAAAGGGGATTTTCCAGTGCGAGCGTCACCGCAATGCAGCCGCTGCCGGTGCCGAGTTCCAAAACGGTTTTGGCCCGACCTTCGGCGGCATTTAAAACCGTTTCCACAAGCGTCTCGGTATCGGGCCTCGGAATCAGTACGGCGGGTGTTACCGTAAAGTCGCGTCCCCAGAAGGCCTGACGGCCCAGAATGTAGGGAATGGGTTTGCCGCGCGCAGCGTCGTCAAGCGCCGCCCTGTAACGTTCGCAGGCTTGCGCTTCGACCGTGCCGGCATTGTGCGCAATCAGGTATTCCACCGGCTTATGAAGGACGTGCGCCAATAAAAGCCGTGCCTCAGAGCGGGAGACTTTCCCGGCGGCGGCTCTTAAAAGTGCGTCAATCGTGCCCGGCATCTGTCAACCGCGGATTTAGTGTTCACCGAGCTGCGCAAGCTGCTCGGCCTGGTGTTCGGCGGTCAAAGCCGTAATGATTTCCTCAAGGTCACCGTCCATGATCGCATCGAGCTTATAAAGCGTGAGGTTGATGCGGTGGTCGGTCACGCGCCCCTGGGGATAGTTGTAGGTGCGGATGCGTTCGCTGCGGTCGCCGGACCCCACAAGACTCTTGCGGGTACTGGCCTGCTCAGCCTGCTGTTTGGCAACTTCCGCGGCGTACAGGCGCGACGCGAGCACGGCCATGGCGCGGTCTTTGTTCTGGCGCTGGCTACGTTCGTCCTGGCATTCCACGACTATGCCGGTGGGAAGGTGCGTGATACGCACGGCCGAGTCCGTTTTCTGCACGTGCTGGCCGCCCGCGCCCGAGGCGCGGTAGACGTCAATTCGAAGGTCGGCGGGATTGATTTCCACCTGCTGGACTTCGTCGAGCTCAGGGAGCACCGCAACCGTGCAGGCCGAGGTGTGAATGCGGCCCTGGGCTTCGGTGGCGGGCACGCGCTGCACGCGGTGGCCGCCGGACTCAAACTTAAGGCGGGAATAGGCGCCTTCGCCGATCACGCGGCAGATCACTTCCTTGTAGCCGCCCAAATCGCTTTCGTTTTTACTGACAATCTCAACCTGCCAGCCCTGACGTTCGGCGTAGCGCAGGTACATGCGCAGAAGGTCCCCGGCAAAAAGCGCGGATTCGTCACCACCGGTGCCCGCACGGATTTCCAGAAAGATGTTGCGGCTGTCGTTGGGGTCCTTGGGTAAGAGCAGCACTTCGAGGTCTTTTTCGAGGGCCTCGAGTTTTGCCTTGCAGGCCTTGATTTCTTCCTGCGCGGCATCGGAAAAAGACGGATCTTCGTTTGCCATTTCCTGCGCCGCCTCAATGTCGCCTTCGGTCTGCTCATAGGCGTGCATCTTGACCGTCACCGGTTCGATTTCGGCGCGTTCCTGCGAGAGCGCACGGAAGCGGTTCATGTCATCGGCGGCGTCGGGCGCAGCCAACATGGCGTCAATTTCTTCAAGGCGCCGGCACAGGCCGACGAGCTTGCTGCGCATGCTGTCTTTCATAATGGCCAAAAAATCCGATAAATCAGGGTGGAAAAAAGTGCAGCCCGCATTTTAAGCGGGCTGATCGGCAAAAGGCGGCAGCGGCTAAACCGTGCGCGGCCGGTAGAAGCGCCCGACGATGTTGGTGATGTGCTCTCGCTCAACGTCCGTGAGCCCTTCGGCGTTACGGATCAGAACCGTCGGATCGTGTATGAGCTTATGAGTGAGCGAGAGGGAAAGGTCGTCCAAAACCTTCGCGGTGTCTTTGCCGGCCGCAATTTCCTTAAGCGCCCGGTCAAGCTCCTGACGGCGGATAAAGTCCGCGCGTTCACGGATGCGGCTGATGGAAGGAACCACCGCGCGCATCGCAAGCCACCGGTTAAATTCTTCAACGGCCTTATTGATGTAGCTTTCGGCCTGAATAACGGCGGCCTGACGGCTTTCTTTGCCGGACTGCACCACGGCGCCCAATTCGTCCATCGTGTAGACGTAGACGTCGTCAAGGCGTGCGATCTCGGGTTCCACGTCGCGCGGTACCGCCAGATCAATGATGCAGATCGGACGGTGATTGCGTTTTTTCACGGCGCGCTCGATCATGCCGAGCCCGATGATGGGAAGCGCCGAGGCCGTGCACGACACAATGATGTCGTAGTCGGCGATCACCTCCGGCAGATCCTGCAGGCGCATGGCGGTGCCGTTATGGCGGGCGGCAAGCGCCTGGCCGCGCTCGATCGAGCGGTTGGCAACGGTGATCGCGGCGGGCTGTTGTGCGCCGAAGTGAGCGGCGCAGAGTTCAATCATTTCGCCTGCGCCCACGTAAAGGATGCGCTCCTTTTCAAGCGATCCGAAAAGGCGCATGGAAAGCCGGACGGCCGCTGCGGCAAGGCTCACCGAATTGGAGCCGATGGCGGTGTGCGAACGGACGTTTTTGGCGGTTGTGAATGCTTCCTGAAAGAGGTGATTGAGCATGAGCCCGAGGGTTTTGTTTTCCCGGGCGGCTGCAACGGCCTTTTTAAACTGTCCCACGATCTGGGTTTCACCGAGCACCATGGAGTCAATGCCGCAGACCACGCGGAAAATGTGGCGGGCGGCATCGCACTGCGTGTAGCGGTAAAGGTGCGGCTCAAGCTGCGCAAGCGACACCGCTTTGGTTTCGGCAATAAAGTGCGTGAGCGACTGAGCGGCCTTTTCTGCGTCTTCTGCAGCGCAGTAGATTTCGGTGCGGTTGCAGGTCGAAAGAATCATCGCTTCGGACAGAGCGCCCTCACCGCTGCCGGCGAGCCTGTCGCGCAGCGCATGAAGGCTGGGCCCGATTTCATCGGGGCCGAACGCAACGCGTTCACGCACCGTAAGCGGTGCTGTGGTGT
This sequence comes from Duodenibacillus massiliensis, assembly GCF_928721995.1. Lineage (NCBI taxonomy): Bacteria > Pseudomonadati > Pseudomonadota > Betaproteobacteria > Burkholderiales > Sutterellaceae > Duodenibacillus > Duodenibacillus massiliensis. Next base: position 1,131,952 of record NZ_OV788642.1, on the reverse strand, counting down.
GATTCAGGCCAAGACAAAGCAGCTGCATGAGTGTTCATCCGTGTTTTGTCTCCGCCGGCTGGGGTTCCGGCAGGCAAAACTTTATCGTTTTTTCCATGGAGCACGGATTATACGAGCGGAAACATTTGGAAAAACTTAAGAAATGCTCTGCGGATGTTAAGTTTTCGGATGCCATACGCAAAAGCCGAATCCCGAAGGCTTTCGGACCCTGTTCAAGAGAGCGGAGGCAAAAATGTTTTCTGCGGCACTTGCAAAACAGTTTAAGTCTCTGTATAGTTCCGAACTTCCTGAGGCGGCTAGGTAGCTCAGTCGGTAGAGCAGCGGACTGAAAATCCGCGTGTCGGCGGTTCGATTCCGTCCCTAGCCACCACGGATCTCTTTTTGAGACGTTGATGAGGCCTGCTGAAAAGCGGGCTTTTTTGTTATTCGGCTTCGGTAAGTTCCCGCCTCCCTCTTTTGGCCCAGCCTTTATGACCGACTCCCGCCGCTCCACAACATCAGCGCTTGCCCTGTGCACGCTTTTTCTGATGGCCTTTGCGATGCGGGGGCCCGTAACCTCCGTGGGGCCTGCGGCTGACGTTGTTTTGCGGGACTTCGGGCTTTCCTATCAGGCTTTCGGTGTCTTAAACGCCCTGCCGGTTCTCGCGTTCGGCCTTTTTTCGTTTCCCGCCGTGACGCTTTCTGAGCGCATCGGCATGCATAAGACGATTGCGGCGGCGTTGGGGCTGCTGCTTCTCGGCACGCTTTGCCGCGTCACCGAAAGCATGGCGCTTTTATTTGCGGGCACCGTGTTTGTGGGAGCCGGGATTGCCTTTTTAAACGTGCTTGTGCCGGTACTTTTAAAGGCGCAGGCGCCGGACAAGGCGGCGCGCGCGATGGGGCTTTACACCGTTGTGGTGGGGCTTTCAGGCACGATAGGCACGTGGACCTCGGCCCCTTTGGCGCACCTTGCGGATTCACACATTGCCGTGATGGCTGTGTGGCTGGCGTTCATTGTTCCGGCCCTTTGCCTGTGGCCGCGCGTCAAGACCGATGACGCCGCGAAAGCCGCGGCTGCCGACAAGGGCGGAATGGTAAGGCTCATTAAAACGGGTGCCGCCTGGGCCGTGATTCTCACGATGGGCATGCAGTCGCTTACCGTCTACACAACCTGCGCGTGGCTGCCGACGGCGCTCACCGAACGCGGTTTTACGACGTCGGCGGCGGGACTGGCGGTCGCCTTCTTTTTGTTCTGCAGTCTTCCGGGGAGCCTCTGGCTTGATGCGATTATCCGCAGGCTCGGGTCTTTAAAACGCACGGCGGTTTTAATGACCGTGATGTTTTTGGCCGGGATCGCCTGCTGGCAGGCCGGAGGCTGGTGGGTGTGGCCGGGCTGCTTTCTGGCCGGCATCCCCCAGGGCGGGATGTTTACCTTTGCGCTTATCGTGATGGCGATGAAAAGCCACGGCCCCGTGCAGATGGCGCAGATTTCTGCGGTGTCTCAGGGGGTGGGGTACCTCGCTGCCGGGCTCGGACCCTGGATTTTCAGTGTTCTTTACACGTATTCGGGCTTTTTTGCGGCCTCACTTTCGCTTGTTGCCGCGGTCCTTGTCTGGGGCATAGCGGCTCTGAGCGCTTCGGGACCGGCCCGCGTTTTCCGTTAAGCCTTTGCAGTATTACCGATGCGGCTTTGCGGGCGTGATGGCACAATCTCAGCCATCTTGTCCGGCCTTTTTCGTGCCGGACGCCCGATACACACAAAAATGGGAACCCGTAACATGAGCCGCATTAATCCTCCGTACCGTGCCGACGTGGTCGGCAGCTTCCTGCGAACCAACGCCGTCAAAAGAGCCCGCGCTGATTTTGCGGCCGGCGTCATCACCCGTGATGAACTCACGGCCGTGGAAGACCGTGAAATCGCCGATCTTGTGAGAAAAGAAAAGCAAAACGGTCTTGTGGCCGTCACCGACGGCGAGTTCCGCCGCTCCTTCTGGCACCTTGACTTCATTGCGGCTTTGTCCGGCATCAAGCACATCAAGGCCGAAGCTTGGTCCGTGCATTTTGAAGGAAAGCAGCCGAAGGCTGAGACCGTGGTGATTGACGGCCGCATCGGTTTTCCGGAAAATCATCCGTTTCTCGATGCCTTTGACCGCCTGAAGAAAATCGCCGGCACAACGCCCGTGAAGTACACGATTCCGTCGCCCTCGATGCTGCACCTGATCTGCTGCGTGCGTGCGACCGACTATCAGCCGATCGATATCTACCGGGACAACGAAGAGCGCCTGTTTGACGACATTGCGCAGGCCTGGACCGACGCGATGCTCGCTCTCTACGAGCGCGGCTGCCGGTATCTGCAGTTTGACGACACGAGCTGGGGGGAATTTTGCTCGGCTGAAAAGCGTAAGGCCTATGCCGACCGAGGCATCGACGTGGACCGCATCGGGCGCCTGTACGTGGCCTGCATCAATAAGATTCTCGACAAAAAGCCCGCGGATCTTACCGTCACGATGCACATCTGCCGCGGCAACTTCCGCTCGACCTGGTTCTCTTCCGGGGGCTACGAACCGGTGGCCGATATTCTCTTCTCGCACTGCCGTGTGGACGGCTTTTTCCTTGAATACGACACGGACCGCGCGGGGAGCTTTGAGCCGCTGCGCTTCATCAAGGACCAGACGGTGGTTCTGGGGCTTATCACCTCGAAGTTCCCGGTGCTTGAGGATAAGGAAGCCGTGAAGGCCCGCATTAAGGAAGCCACGAAGTACGTGCCCTTAAATCAGCTGGCGTTGTCGCCCCAGTGCGGCTTTTCTTCCACGGAAGAAGGCAACATCCTCACCGAGGAAGCCCAGTGGGCCAAGGTCCGCCTGGTGGTGGAAATTGCCAAAGAAGTTTGGCCTGATACGCTTTAAAGCAAAGGCGGCCGCAATGGCCGCCTGCAAGCTGCAGAGCCGGGTTTGCGCCCGGCTTTTTTGTGCGGTTTTTCGCTCAGTACTCACTGAAAAGCTCCGCCGCAACTTTGGCGTCGCGGCTCTCAAGGAGAATGAGCTGCAGCAGAATGCGAGCCTTTTGGGCTGAGAGCGTTCCCGCCGGAATAAATCCGGCCTTCTGCCACTTGGCAAGGCCTTCGGTGGTCATGCCGTCGCCGGTGCGGCTTGCCCGCACAATGAGAACCCCTTTTTCCGCGGCATCAAAAAGCCAGGGTTCGGAGGCTTCATGCACCGAGCCATTGCCGGTGCCGGCGTAAATAATGCCCCTGGCACCGGCTTCGACCGCGGCGCGGATTAAAACACCGTCGTCATCGGCGTGGCTTGTGAGGATATCCACGCGCGGCAGCGGTCCCGCAGGCACCGTAAAGTCGCTTCGCACGGTATGTTTTTTGACGGGCGTCTGCAGATATTCCACGTGGCTTCCGGCAATAAGGCCCAGGGCCCCGAAGTCGCCCCCGCCGAAGGCATCCGGATTGGTGGGGTGGCGTTTGGCGGCAAAGCGCGCGGAGTAGATGCGGTCGTTAAAGACGATTAAAACGCCTTTGCCGGCACTTTCCGGGGCTGCGGCCGCGCGCACGGCGTTATAGAGATTAAAGGGGCCGTCGGCACTCACGGCGGTGGCCGGGCGCATGGCGCCCGTAAAGACCACGGGCTTGGCGGTATGAAGCGTCAGATGCAGGAAAAACGCCGTCTCTTCCATCGTGTCCGTGCCGTGCGTGACGACAAAGCCGGCAACGTCGGGGTCAGAAGCGAGCGCCTCAATGCGTGAAGCCAGTTTGAGCCAGACGGCGGAGGTCATGGAACCCGAATCGATGTTGCTGATCTGTTCGGCTTCAATCCGGGCAATATCGGAAAGTGCCGGGACCGTTGCGAGGATATCGTCCACGCGGACTTTGTCGATACTGTAGCCCGTTACCTGTACGGCGGAGGCGCCGGAACTCACAATGGTGCCGCCGGTTGCAAGAACCACGATTTTGGGAAGTTGTCTGTCACTCACGGCACGCTCCTTTTGGGGTTTGAAGGAAAAAAGTCGGGTTATTCGTCGGAGGCTTGAGCGCCCTGAATAACGGGTTTGCGCTTCAGTTCAGAAGCCTTGTTGGCAAGGTTCACAAAGTGAATGAGCGGAAGCTTTTCGGCGCGCTCCTGGGGGTCCACGCCGGCCGCGCGGATTTCCTCTTCCGTTAAAAGGACTGAGAGCGCATTTCTGAGCGTTTTTCGGCGCTGTCCGAAGGCGTTGGCAACGACCGAAGAGAGCATGTCAAAGTCCACCGGGAGCACTTCTTCGGCTCTTCGCGGAATCATGCGCACGACGGAACTCACGACTTTGGGCGCGGGCGTAAAGGCGCCGGGCGGCACGTCAAAGAGCTTATGCATCTTGTAGCGCCACTGCAGCATTACCGAGAGTCTGCCGTAGGTTTTGGTGCCGGGAGCTGCCGTCATGCGGTCCACCACTTCGCGCTGCAGCATAAAGTGCTGGTCAATGACGCAGGAAGCCGCCTTCATGAGGTGAAAGAGCAGAGGCGAGGAGATGTTGTAGGGGAGGTTTCCGACAACGCGCATGCGCTTTTCGCCGGCTACGGCCGTCCAGTCAAGCGTGAGCGCATCGGCCTCAATGAGCGTGAGTTCACTTTCGGCAAACTGGGTTTTAAGCCAGGCAGCAAGGTCGCGGTCGATTTCCACGGCGTTCACATGTCCGGCGCCGCCCACGAGTTCACGGGTGAGCGCTGCCTGCCCCGGGCCGATTTCCACGATGAATTCCCCGGGCTGCGCGTCAACAGCGCGCGCAATTCTTGAAATCCAGTATTCGTCGTGCAGAAAATTCTGCCCGAAACGTTTGCGGGCGCGGTGTCCTTCCAGCATCTGCATGGCGTGTAACCTTTTAAAAAATCAAAACGAATAGTCGCCTGTGGCGTGGCGCACCATCTGACGCGCCAAATCGAGGGCCGCGGTCATGCTGCCGGTGTCGGCGATGTTTTTCCCGGCGATATCAAGGGCCGTTCCGTGATCGACCGAAGTGCGGATCCACGGCAGCCCCAGCGTCACGTTAATGCCGTGACCGAAGCCTTCGCGTTTCAGTACAGGCAGCCCCTGATCATGGTACATACAGAGAATTGCGTCGTAGTGTCTTTCGTGCTCGCGTACGAAAATGGTGTCCGCGGGCCAGGGCCCGGTGACGGAAAAACCTTTTTGCTGCGCGCGGCCGATGGCCGGGGAGATGACGTCAATCTCTTCGCGGCCCATGTGCCCGGATTCGCCTGCGTGGGGGTTTAATCCCGTCACCGCAATTTTGGGGCTGGAAATCCCGAAGCGCTCTCTGAGGTCGCGCACGAGAATGCCGATCACGTCGTCTAAAAGTTCCCCGGTGATGGCGGCAGGAACTTTTGCGAGCGGCAGGTGCGTTGTCGCAAGCGCTACGCGCAGGGCGTCCGCCTTTTCGCTTGACGTGAGCATCATCACAACGCGCTTGACGCGGCTTCTGCCGGCAAAAAACTCGGTGTGCCCGGTAAATTCAAGACCGGAATCGGAAATGATGCTTTTTTGCACGGGGCCGGTGGTGACCGCGCTGAAGGTCCCCGCTAACGCGCCGTCGCAGGCGCATTTCAGTGTCTCCACAACGTAGGGGGCATTGCGCACATCAAGCCTGCCCGGGACCACGGGGGCGGCAAGCGGGATATTGTGAAAACGGACGTTGGCGGGAAATGCTGAGGGAAGGCCGGCTTTTTCGGCCGTTTCCCTCAGAAACCGTTCGTCGCCGATCAGGGTGACGGGAAAGTCGGCGGCAAAAGCCGCCTTTACCGACACTTCCGGCCCGATGCCGGCGGGCTCTCCGGTGGTAACCGCAACGGGTGAAACCATAGGTCAGCCCTCCTTACGGCTTAAAGGTTGTCGCGGCGGATGTCAACGTAAGCCTTGTCGTGCAGCTCGCGCTGCCAGGTGGCAACGGCTTCGGCGAGTTTCTTTTCGCGCAGGGCCTGACGGGCAGCCAGACGTGAGCGCGTTGCGTCAGCAACCTGCGTGCGGCGTTCCACCACCTGGATGAGGTGGTAGCCGAAGGGCGAGCGAACCGGATCGGAAATCTCACCGGGCTTGAGGTTTTTCATCGCCGCTTCAAATTCCGGGACGGTGTCGCCGGGCAGGAGCCACCCGAGGTCACCGCCGCGCGTGGCGGAAGCATCCGCGGAATTTAAGCGGGCAAAGGTGGCGAAGTCAGCTTCACCCTTTTGCACGCGCTGCTTGATGTCGTTTAAGCGGCGCACCACCTGAGCTTCGGGCATCAGGTCCGAAGCAAACATCAGGATGTGACGCACGTGGGTCTGCTCAACCGGAGCACCCGCCAGTTTTGCCTTCACGCCGTCGCGTTCGCCGGCAAGCTTGATGATGTGAATGGAGCTGTCGCCTTCAATCAGTGTGCTGTAGCCGGTTTTTGCATTATTTTTGATGGCCTGCCAGAAAACGGAGGGCAGACGGGTGGAGTCGCGCCAGCCGAGGTCCCCGCCTTCCATCGCATCGGACGCCTTGGAATAGGCGGCAGCAAGCTTTGCAAAGTCCTCGCCCTTTTGCACGCGCTCAAGGATGTCTTCAGCAAGCGCCTTTACTTTGCGCCCTTCCTCGCTTTCAATGCCGTCGGCGGGCAGGGGCAGCAGGATATGCTCCACGCGGTATTCCATCGTGTCGCTGCCCGTAAAGCCCGCCTGTTCGGCGAGATACGCGTCCACTTCGCTTTCCGGAATGTTGATCTTGGAGTCAACTTCCCGCTCGCGCAGCCGCTGCTGCGTGATTTCATCGCGGATCTGGCTGCGGAAAGCAGACCAGGACACACCTTCGTCGCGCAGGCGGCTTCTGAGTTCGTCCGTGGTGAGCTTGTTGTTGCGGGCGATCTGTTCAATCGAAGCCGTCACCATCTGCTCGTCCACACGCACGCCGATTTCGCGCGCTCTCTGCTGCATGGCCTTTTCCGTGATGAGGCGGTCCAACACCTGCGCTCTGAGCTGCGGCATCGGCGGGAGCTCAATATTTTGGCGGCGCAGGTTGACGGCAACCTGACGCACGCGGTTTTGCAGTTCAAACTCGGTGATGACGTCGTTGTTGACCACCGCAACGATGCGGTCAAGCGGCCGGTAATTGGCGTCCGGATCGATCGTCACTTCCCCTGCGGTCACAGGTTCGGTCGTTTCGGTAATGGTCTGAGCCTGCAGGGCAAAGGTGCCCGTGAGGGCTGCGGCCACGGCCGCAAGGATCAGTTTACTGGTAATAGTCATAGGTTCCGACGGTTGAAGGAATAGGACTCTGCGTCTGGTAGCCGCGGATGCCGCGCGTGAGCGCTTCAAGCGGGCTGCTGCCGATGGAGCCTAAACCAGTCAGTTCGAGCTGTAAGTAAAAATTCGTTTCACGGGAGTCGTTGCTCGAGGTGTAGCGCTGTGCCACCGCGCGCACCGTCCAGCAGTCGGCGCGGTGTTCAAAGCCCACAAGGCTTTCGATGAACTTGCCGTGATCAAAGGAGTAGTTCTGGCGCGTGAGAATATACCAGCGCTCCGATAAGGGCCACTGCATCGAGAAATCGACCTGGCGGATGTACTTGTCCTCGTCGTACCCGTCATGGTTGTACTGAATGCGGTTGTAGCGGCCTGCGAGAAGGTCGTTGTAGCTTGCGCGGTTGTAGCGGTAGTAAAGCCCCATCACCGACATGGGTTTGGGCTGCCAGCGCACGCCCGCGTTGGCGCGTTCAAGCTTACTTCTGTCGTAGGAGTACTGCGCGTAGGCACTTGCATTGATGTTGCGCGTAAGGCGCGCTCCAACGGTTGCGAGAAGGTCGCCCTTACTGTCGTCCATTCGGATGCGCGTGCCGTCAATTGCGGTGCGCTGATCGTTAAAGTAGTAGCGCTGCCCGAGGCCCGCCTTAAACCACTCGAGACCTGTTTCCGAATCAATAAAGCGCGTTGTGACGGCGGCGGAGACCTGATTGGTTTCGCCCACACGGTCCCAGCCCGCATATTCGTTGGCGTTAAAAAGCTGGGCAAAGCCGGCGTCAATCACGTCCGTGTCAAAAAGCGGAATCTCGCTTTGGTCGCGCTCGGGAATGTAGGCGTAAAAGAGCCGGGGCTCCAGGGTCTGCACCGTGTCGCGTCCGAAAAGCGACATGTTCTTTTCAAAAATAAGGCCCGAATCCACCGAAAACACCGGAACCGTGCGCGAGATGCTGGTTTCGCCGAACTCGCGGCTGTAGGGCGTGTCAAGCGAATACCAGGTGCCGATGAGTTCGGCCTGCGGCTTAATGAACCAGCCGGCTCCATGCAGCGGATAGGCAATCTTCTGGCTTACCACAAGGCGGTCACCGTCGGAGAAGTGCTCCACATCGTTGTTGTTGTACCAGCGGTTGCCTAGAACATGCTTAAAACGCGTGGCGTCAAGGGTTGTCGTGAGTTCAAACCCGGCGGCGTCAGAAAGGTAGGCGTTCCATGTGAGCTGCGGGACGCGCTCGTAGGGGCGGTCGTAGGCGAGAATCTCAAGGGCCTGATGCTGATTGACTCTGAGTGCGGCGTTCCACCAGCTCCCCGAATAGGTGAGCCAATAGTCCTGCGCGAGAAGATCTTCGGTTGCGGAGCGGATGCCGCCCGCGAAGTCATCGGGATAGTCCTTGTCGCTCACACGGTTGTAGTTCACGCCGTAGGTAAAGCCCTGCCAGGCGCCGCGCACGTCGGCGGTGATGCCCCAGCGCTTTTCATCGCGCTCACGGTCCTGCGGCATGTATTCGCCCGCGAGGGTTCCTTCGACAAAGCGCTGTTTAAACCGCACCTCAGAACCCAGCCCCACGCCGCGCTTACTCATCACCCGCGGCGTGAGCGTGAGGTCGTAATTGGGCGCGATATTAAAGTAGTAGGGCAGTGAGAGGTCAAGCCCGCGGGAGGAACTCATGCCGAGCGTGGGCGTCAAAAGTCCGCTTTTGCGCTCCTGCGTCATGGGAAAGGAAAACCAGGGGGTGCCCAGAACCGGAATGCCCCCCAGGTGGAGCACGGCGCCCGTGCCGGTACCCTGCTGGGCATATTCATCCAGACTCACCTCGTTCATCGTGATCCACCAGCTGTCGTCGCCCTTGGGACAGGTGGTAAGAAGCACGTCCGTGAGTTCGGTGATGTCGTCGGTCTTAAGCCGGATGCAGCCGGCTTCGGCTCTTAAGCGCCTCGGGGCATATTCGTACTCGGCGTTTTGGGCTTCCCCGGTTTCGTTGTCGAGCTGATAGGTGAGTTTCGGGGCTTTGACGCTCGAACCCTTGCGGGCAACGAGCGCGTTACCTTCGGCCGCGACTTCACCGGTAGCCTGCGTGTAGGTGATGCGGTCGGCTTTGACGACACTGCCGGCGTGGCGCACCTCGGCGTTGCCGGACAAAACGAGCTCGGTCTGAGGCGACCCTTCAATCACTTCGGCCGAGACAATGCTTGCGCCTTTTTCTAAAAGCGCGGCGTCGTCATTGAGACGGCTTTCAGACTCAAGCGCGAGTTTCTCGCCGGAGACGTCCTGTGCGTAAAGGCAGGGTGCGGCAAGTGCGCACGAAACGGCGGCGGCAAGCGTCAGAAAACGCGGATGCGAAGTATTCCGGGGCATGAGGCTTTATAGTGTTGGATTCCAAAACCGATCCTGTGATTATAGGGGGGTCGGTCTTCTTTCTATCTGACAAAGTTGGGTTTATGAGCGATACGGCAAAGGGTGATGCGCGTCTGGCGTGCGCGGTTAAGTGGCTCAGGGGCCTTGATGCGGCCTACGGCATTGATACGGAATCGATTGCCCCGGCAAGCGTTGACGCGAGTTTCAGGCGCTACTTCCGAGTGAGCGGCAAAGACGGCAAAACGTTCATTGTGATGGACGCGCCGCCCGCTAAAGAACCCATTGCCCCCTTTGTCCGGATTGAAGGCCTGATGCAGGCCGCGGGCCTCAACGTCCCGCAGCTCTTTGAAACGGATGAAGCGCAGGGCTTTATTCTCATGAATGACCTCGGGCGCGAGACGTTTTTAAATGTGCTTGATGAGAAAAACGCGCCGGCGCTTTTTGATGCCGCAACCGACGCTCTGGTGCAGTGGCAGGCGGCAAGCCGCCCGGGTGTGCTGCCGGAATACGATAAGGCTGTTCTTTCCCGCGAAATCCATCTCTTTAACGAGTGGTACGTTGCCAAACACCGCAAGTTCACGATGAGCGAAAAGCAGACGGCGGTGATTGAGGCGGTCTTTGACAAAATCATTGCCAACAACCTTGCGGAAGCCCGCGTCTTCGTGCACCGCGACTTCATGCCGCGCAACCTCATGGTAAGTGACCCGCTTCCCGGCGTACTTGACTTTCAGGATGCGCTTTACGGGCACGTAAGTTACGACATCGCAAGTCTGATGCGTGACGCCTTTGTAAGCTGGGACGAAGAGTTTGTGCTCGATATCACGATCCGCTACTGGGAAAAGGCCCGTAAGGCAGGAATCCCTGTTCCGAAGGATTTCGGCAGCTTCTGGCACGACGTGGAGTGGGCCGGGATTCAGCGTCACTTAAAGGTTCTCGGGATTTTCGCGCGCACCAAGTACCGGGACGGACGGGAAAAGTACATCGCCGATACGCCGCGGTTTGTGCGCTATGTGCGGCAGACTGCGAACCGCTACGATGAATTAAAGCCCCTTAACTGGCTCTTGGACTGCTTTGAAGAAGAAAAACTTATTCAGGGGTACACATACTGAGATGCGGGCACTGATTTTTGCCGCGGGACGCGGCAGCCGCCTAAGGCCGCACACCGACTGGGTACCGAAGCCCTTGTTGCCCGTCGGAAAGTACCGGCTCTGGGACTGGCAGATTTCGGGGCTGAAAAAGGCGGGCATCACCGATCTCGTCGTGAATACCGCATACCTTGCCGACGCCTTTGAGCCGATGCCCGAAGCGTATGCCGCGCGCGGCATCACGATGAAAATCAGCCGCGAGGGCGATAAGGAAACGGACGCGCTTGAAACCCGCGGGGGGATTGCCAAAGCGCTTCCCCTGTTAACCGACGGCGTGACGCCTTTTGTCGCGGTCGCGGGTGACGTCGTGCACGACTACCCGATGGAAAGGCTCAATGCAAAAGCCGTTGAGATTGAGGCGGGCGACTACGACGCCTTTATGGTGGCGGTTCCCAATCCCGGGTTTCATGTCAGGGGTGACATGACGGTCGCCGCTGACGGCACGGTGCGTCCGGGCGCGGGGCCTCATACCTACGGCTGCATCATGGTGGTGTCGCCCAAAATTTTCGTTAACGTCAGACCCGTTGCCGCCAAACTTTTCCCCTGGATCTGGCAGAAGGCGCGCGTGCGCGCCGAGGTTTGGGACGGATTCTGGGGCAATATCGGGTCGGCCGCGCAGTACGAAGCGCTTTGTGAAGAAAACCGCACAACTCCTTTTCATCTTTTTGACGAATGACATTGCTTTTGACGCCTGAGACGGCACAGTTTCGTGAAACCTTCGGGGTGGCGCACGCCCTGATGAATGCGCCGATGGCTGATATTGCCGGGCCAGCGCTCGCGGCGGCGGTGAGTAACGCCGGGGGGCTCGGGATCCTGGCGGCTGACTTTATGACGCCTGAGGAAACGGCGGCGGCCGTTAAAGAACTGCGGGGCCTTACGGACCGGCCCTTTGCCGTCAATGTCCGCTCGCCCGCGCGCGGCGCGTTTGACGAAAAAGGAGTAGCGGAAACCGAAGAAGCGCTTGAGGCTTTAAAAGCTGATCTCGGCTGCGCAGGGGTTCGGTTTTCGCTTCCTGACTTTGAAAAGCAGCTTGACGTTTTGATTGCACTGAAGGTTCCTGCGGTGTCGGTTACCTTCGGGGGCTTACGCGAGGTCTATGCTGAAAAGCTCACAGCTGCCGGCATCCGCATGATTGCGGCCGCGACAACCTTAAGGGAAGTGAAGGTGATGCGCTCGGCTCAGGCTCACTGCATCGTGGTGCAGGGCATTGAAGCGGGCGGACCAAGGCTCAATTTTGAAGTGGCCGACACCGAAGCGCAGGTGGGGCTCATGAGCCTCATAGGCCCGGCGGCACGCGTGAGTAATGTTCCCGTTGCGGCTTCCGGCGGCATCATGACGGGCCGGCAGGCTGCGGCGGCGCTCATGCTCGGGGCCGGGGCCGTGCAGGCGGGCACGGTGTTTCTTGCGGCTCCCGAAAGCGGCGCACATCCCGCACACAAGCGGGCGCTTCAGTTTGCTTCCGACAGCACAACGAGGCTCACGCGCGTCACGTCGGGGAGACTGACCCGTGTGATCGCAAACGGCCTTATCGAAGCAGCCGAGGAGGCCCGGGCTGACCGTGCGGCTTATCCCGCGCAGCTCTCTGTCATGCGGCCCGTGGAAGTTGCGGCACGGCGGGAGAATCGGGATGATCTGATGGAATTTGCCTGCGGACAGGGAGCGTGTGAAGCGCGGGCGCTGCCTGCGGCGAAGATTGCCGAAAAACTCATCCGGGAATGCGCCGAAGCAGGGTTTGATCTCTGAGACAGCTGAACAAAAGGTGGAAAGAATGGCAAACGCACTCATTGTGGTCGATATTCAGAACGACTTTCTGCCGGGCGGAGCCTTGGCGGTTGCAGAGGGCGACGCGGTTGTGGCACCCGTAAACGCCCTGATGCCCCTTTTTGACACTGTGGTTTTAACTGCCGACTGGCATCCGGCAGATCACGCGAGTTTTGCTTCTGAGCACCCCGGAAAAGCCCCCTTTGAAACAATTGAAATGCCTTACGGCACGCAGGTACTGTGGCCGCAGCATTGTGTGGCGGGAAGCGAAGGTGCCGCCTTTGCCGCGGGGCTTAAGACGGCCCTTGCGGACGCCGTGATCCGCAAGGGCCGCGAAAAAGACTGCGACAGCTATTCAGGGTTTTTGGCTGCCGACCGTAAAACCGTTACGGGCCTTGCGGGCTACTTGCGGGAGCGCTGCGTGACCGACGTTTTTGTCTGCGGGCTTGCCACCGACTTCTGTGTCACGTGGACGGCGCTTGACGCGGCCGCGGCAGGCTTTAAGACGGCGCTTATTGAAGACGCTTCGCGCGCGATTGACACAAACGGGAGCCTTGCGGCGGCTTACACGGCACTCAGCAAGGCGGGCGTTTTGCGTACGACGGCAGCCGTTGTGACAAAAGCGCTTTCTTAACATGTGCCCGCCCGAAATTTCGTGCCTGATTTTTAGGCACGGCCAAGCACTATCCTTTACAATGAACAATCTTCTCTGACAGACGCTGACGGTTTTCGTTTTCCCATGCAGATCGGTACTTTTGTTGCTGATGTTCCGGTGGTTCTCGCTCCGATGGCGGGTGTCACCGATGCGGCGTTTCGCCGTATCTGCCGGGAGATGGGCGCGGGGCTTACGGTGGGGGAAATGGTCGCCAGTGAAGAGCGGCTCAGAGACACCCGCAAAAGCGCCGGGCGCTGGCGGGTTGATCCCGACGATCCCTTTCCCGTCATTCAGATTCTCGGGGCTGATCCCTCAGAAATGGCTGACGCCGCGCAGTACGCCGAAGCGGCGGGCGCGAAAGCCGTTGACATCAATTTCGGGTGTCCCGCGCGCATGGTCTGCGGCAAGGCCTGCGGATCGGCCCTTATGCAGTATCCGGAAACAGCAACCGCCATTGTCCGCGCGGTGGTGCAGGCAGTTGACATTCCCGTGACCGTCAAAATGCGCACCGGCTGGGACGAGGCGCACAAAAACGCTGTGGAACTGGCTGCGGCCTTTGAGGCAGAAGGCGCCCGGATGCTCACCGTGCACGGCAGAACCCGCGCGCAGCGCTTCACCGGCACGGCCGAATATGAGACCGTGCGGCGTGTTGTCCAAAGCGTGCGTATTCCCGTGATCGTCAACGGCGACGCCGACACACCGCAAAAAGTCCTTCATTTACTCAAAACCCTGCCTGTTGCAGGCGTCATGATCGGTCGGGCGGCCTTGGGTAACCCCTGGATTTTTGCCCGCACGAAAGCGCTTCTGGCGGGCGGTTCCGACCCCGGCGAGCCCGATGCAAAGGCTGTGGAGGACGTCCTTTTGCAGCACCTTGCGCTTCACACGGCGGGAGCAGCAGAAGACAACGCCCTTTTTGTTTTAAGGAGCTTCCGCAAGCACATCCCGCAGTACTTAAAGCGGCTGGCGGGCGGAGCTGAGGCCGCCCGTGCCTTTGTAAGAATCGATGATGCCGCGGAACTGACGCGCGCCGTTAAAACTTGGTTTGAAACAAATTTTTCGATATGCAGAGCCTGACAAACGAAAAAATCAACGACAATACGGGGCTGACGGCAGAAGAGGCGGAAGCCCGGCGCCTTGCGCAGCTGCGTGCGCGGCTTAATTCCCGGGAACTCGCCGAGGAATTTGCCCGCATGGTGGTGGCGCGCGTGGAAGCCTACGTTCGGGATCTGGAAGGCAACAAGGGGCTGCCGCTGCACGAAATGATTGTGACGGCTGCGGAGAGGCCGCTTTTGAAGTGGGCAATGGATAAGTGTGAGGGAAACCAGAAAAAAGCCGCGGTTTTACTCGGCATCAACCGCAATACGCTGCATAAAAAACTGGTTTTCCACGGATTTTTAAAAGATTCTTCGTTTTAGTTTTTTGTCATTTGACGCTTTTTATAAGGAAATGAAAGCATGACCAAACAGGCACTGATCAGTGTTTCGGATAAGGCCGGTGTCGCCGACTTTGCCCGCGGGCTCGTTGAGCTCGGGTATTCGATTCTCTCCACGGGCGGAACCGCAAAGCTTTTGCAGAAAGAAGGCATCCCCTGCCGTGAGGTTGCCGACTACACGGGGTTTCCCGAGATGCTTGACGGGCGCGTGAAGACGCTTGATCCGCACATTCACGCCGGGATTCTTGCACGCCGCTGCGTGCCCGAGCACATGAAGGCTCTCGCAGACCACAACATCGGTACGATCGACATCGTCTGCGTGAACCTCTATCCCTTTGAGCAGACGATTGCGCGTCCGGACTGCACGTTTGAGCTTGCTGTTGAAAACATCGATATCGGCGGCCCCACGATGATCCGCGCTGCCGCCAAGAACCACGAATCCGTCACCGTGATCGTTGATCCCACGGATTACGACAAGGTTTTAAACGCCATTAAAACGAAGGGTGAGGTCGACGCCGACATGCGTCTGGCGCTTGCGAAGAAAGTCTTTGCCCATACCGCCCGGTACGATGCAGCAATCACCAACTACCTCACAAGCCTCGATGAAAAGCGCGAAAAGACGAAGCAGTTCCCGGACGTCTTCACGCGTCAGTGGGTGAAGGTGCAGGATATGCGCTACGGCGAAAATCCGCATCAGATGGCGGCGTTTTACCGCGAATATTTCATTGCTCCGGGGCTTTTGGCCGGTTACAGCCAGCTCCAGGGCAAGGAACTCTCCTACAACAACATCGCCGACAGCGATGCGGCCTGGGAAGCGGTGCGAAGCTTCACGACGCCCGCGTGCGTGATCATCAAGCACGCCAACCCCTGCGGCGCCGCGATCGGCGTGGATGCCCATGAAGCCTATCTCAAGGCCTTTAAGACCGACCCCAAGAGTGCGTTCGGCGGCATCATCGCCTTTAACCGTGAAGTGGACGGCGCCACGGCCTCTGAAGTCGTAAAGCAGTTTGCCGAAGTCGTGATTGCCCCGAGCTTTACTGTTGAAGCCCGCGACACCTTCGCCGTGAAAAAGAACCTCCGGCTTCTCACGGTCGCCCCGGGGACGGCGCACAACGACTACGAATTTAAGCGTGTGGGCGGGGGCCTCTTGGTGCAGACCCCGGACAATCAGCTCTGCAGCGAGTCTGACCTCAAGGTTGTGACAAAGAAGCAGCCCACGTCCGCGCAGATCGCCGACATGATGTTTGCCTGGAATATCGCGCGCTTTGTGAAGTCCAACACCATTGTTTATGCGCATAACGGCATGACGCTCGGTGTGGGCGCGGGGCAGATGAGCCGCGTGGACTCCGCACGCATTGCGGCCATTAAGGCGCAGGAGTCAGGCCTTTCTCTGGCGGGGAGCGCCGCCGCGAGCGACGCCTTCTTCCCGTTCCGCGACGGACTCGATGTGATCGTTGATCAGGGCGCAACCTGCGTGATCCAGCCGGGCGGCTCGATCCGTGACGACGAAGTCATTGCCGCCGCCGATGAGCGCGGCATCGTGATGGTCTTTACCGGTGAACGTCACTTCCGTCACTAATAAGCCCGTTACGCAGGCAACCTTGTGCCGGAGCGCGCCTTTTTTGGCGGGCTTCGGCACACAAACGTAAGAACGGATTCGTTTTTGTAGCAAAAAAGGACGGATATGACTTTTCGCTTGGAGCGCCGCAGTCTTCTTTCGGCAGCCGCATCGGCCGCACTTTTAGGGCCCGCTGCCGCGGTAAACGCCCAGCTGCGCATTGAAATCACGGGCGTCGGCGCCAATCAGATTCCTCTGGCTTATGCACCCATGAACGGGGCGGCGGAAACCGGAATCGATCCGATGCGCGTGGTGGCGGCTGACTTAAGCCGCACGGGCGCCTTCCGGATTATTGTGGGTGAAGCAGAAGCCACGCTTGAAGAAAGCGTGCGCCCGAACCTGGAGTTCTGGCGGGGTAAGGAAGCCGCCATGCTCGCCACGGGCAGCATCATCCGACTTGCTGACGGCACCTGGGACATCCGTTACCGGCTTTTTGACACGGTGCAAAACGCCGAAGTCGACCGCGGGCAGTGGATTACCGACAACCGGCAGCTCAGAATGACCGCGCACCGCATTGCCGACCGGATCTACACAAAGCTCACCGGGCTCGGGGCCCTTTTTGCCTCGCGCCTGGCGTACGTGGCTGAGTACAGTAAAAAGAGTTTTGAACTCATTGTCGCCGACAGCGACGGCGCCAACGCCCTGCCGGCGCTGAAAAGCCGCGAGCCCATCATTTCTCCGGCGTGGAGCCCTGACGGCAAGCAGCTCGCGTACGTCTCCTTTGAAGCGCAAAAGCCCGTTGTCTACATCCATACGGTTGCCACCGGCCGCAGAAGGGTGCTTGCGAACTTCCGGGGCAACAATTCGGCCCCGGCCTTCAGCCCCGACGGCAAGAAGGTGGCGCTTGCGCTTTCGCGCGACGGCTTTACGCAGATTTTCATGATCAACACCGACGGCACCGGCGTGAGCCGTTTCTCGCACTCCTACGCGATTGACACGGAACCGGTGTTTTCTCCGGACGGCAAGTACATTTACTTTACGAGTGACCGCGGTGGCTCGGCGCAGATCTACCGCCAGGCCTTGGAGGGCGGCACGCCGGCTGAGCGGGTCACGTTCGGTGCTGATTACGCGGTAAGCCCCGCCTTAAATCCCGATGGGACGGTGCTTACTTACGTCACCCGTGTGGCGGGCCGGTTCCGCGTGACCGCCATGGATCTGGCAAGCGGCCAGGAAATGATCCTCACCAATAACGCAGCCGATGAAAGCCCGTGTTTTTCGCCCAACGGTCAGATGATCGTTTACGCCACGGAGCGCGCCAAACGCGGCGTTTTGGCAACGGTGAGCACCGACGGCGCCGTGCACGCGTGGCTTACGGGCCCCGCGGGCGACATCCGTGAGCCCACCTGGGGCCCTCTGATCGTTGATTAATAAGAATTTTGTAAAATCAGAAAATTGAGCAGGCGGCTTAGCCCGCATCAAACCAACCGCAAAAGGACGCATTATCGTGAATCGTATCGCTAAGACAATTTCAGCCGCAGCGGCTGCCGCGCTTTTACTGCTCACCGGCTGCTCCACCGTTGAGCTCGACGAGTCTCTGAAGGAAGGCACGACTCAGGCCGAAGCCAACGCCAAGGCCAATGCAGCCGATGCCGAAAGCACCCGCGCCACATCCGAGCACTCCGTTTACTTTGCCTTTGACAGCTACAGCGTCGAAGACAAGTACCTCCCCGTGATTGAACGCAATGCCCGGCGTCTTATCGCCAACCCGAGCCAGAACGTCACGATTGAGGGCAACACCGACAGCCGCGGCAGCCGCGAGTACAACCTCGCGTTGGGCCAGAAGCGCAGTGAGGCGGTCAAACAGCGCCTGCAGCTTCTGGGCGTTCCGTCTTCGCGGATTGAAGCCGTGAGTTTCGGCCGCGAAAAGCCCGTGGATCTCGGTGAAAACGAAGAAGCGTGGGCCAAGAACCGCCGCGCCGACGTGATCTACCGTTAACCGGACATTTGTCATGCAGATAAAGCAGAAATTTCTCACCGCCGCTTTCCTGGGCGCGGTTTTGACCGGCCTCTCAACCCCGTCATTTGCTCTTTTTGGCGACGATGAAGCCCGTAAGGCGATTCTGGAGCTGCGGGAAAAGGCGCAGACCATGCAAAACGCCCAGATGCAGCTCGTGCGTGAGATTGAGATGCTCAGAAGCCAGAATGCGGAACTCACCGGGCGCGTTGAAAAGCTCACCAATGACCTCGCGCAGCAGCAAAAGTCCGTGAGGGACCTTTTCGGCAACCTCGATAAGCGCACCGCCGCCTTTGAGTCGCAGCTGGAAAGCGTCGACGGCAAAAGTATCACGGTAACCCCGGAAGAGCGCCGCCGTTATGACCTGGCGCTGCAGCTTTTTTCCGACGGCTCCTACGCGCAGAGTCATAAGATTCTTGAAGGGCTCATTGACGACTACCCCAAGACCGGTTACATGCCCGCCGCCCTTTACTGGCTCGGTAACGCCATGTTTGCGCAGGGACAGTTTACGGATGCCGTTGAAGTACAGAAGCGCCTGATCGCCGCTTTCCCGCAGGACGCGCGCATTCCTGAGGCGAAACTCTCGCTTGCCGCGGCACTTGTGAACCTCGGCAAGAAAAAGGAAGCCACCGAAACGCTCAAGGGCGTGCAGAAGGACTATCCGGATACGGAAGCGGCAAAGCTTGCCGGTGAACGCTTAAAGGCGCTCACCGCAAAGCCCAGATCCGGGCGGAAATGAAATTAGAAGTGCTATAGGACGGGTTAGTCCGCAGTTATCGCTCAGAGTACAGCAAGCTCCGGGCGATAAAATCCCCTTACTTTTTTGCTGAGCCCCATGTCCGCAGGGAGTGGGCGCGGGCTCAGACCTCGGATACTCCCCACTGTTTGAAAAGAACTTTTTATGACGACAAATCAGGGAAATCAGCCCCGCGGTGTTGCCGTTTTGCGCAACCCGTGGCTTAACCGCGGTTCGGTGTTTACCGAAGAAGAACGTGACCGTCTGGGACTCAGAGGCCTTCTGCCTCCGCGCGTTTCAACCTTTGCCGATCAGGTGAGCCGCTTAAAGGAAGTGATCGACAGCGAAGCTGCGCCCATCAACAAGTACCTCACGCTTGAGAGCGTGCACGCAAGCGACGAAGCCCTGTACTTCCAGCTTGTGATGGAAAACGTTGAAGAGTACATGCCGCTCATTTACACCCCCACGGTCGGTGAAGCGTGCCAGAAGTTCAGCCACATCTTCCGTTATGCCCGCGGCCTCTACATTTCAAGCGAAGACCGCGGCCGCGTGCGCGAACTCGTCGCCAACGTCCCCAACCATGACGTTGACATCATCGTCGTGACCGACGGCCAGCGTATTCTGGGCTTGGGAGACCTCGGTGTGAACGGCATGGGGATCCCCGTCGGTAAGCTCGCCCTTTACACGGCCTGCGCGGGCGTCAATCCGCAGCGTGCGCTTCCGGTGACCCTCGACGTCGGCACCAACAACGAAGAGTTTTTGAAGGATCCGCTGTACATGGGGCTGCGTCAGCACCGTGTTACCGGTCCCGAATACATGGCGCTCGTTGAGGAATTCATCACCGCCGTGCGCGAACGCTGGCCCAACGTGCTGATTCAGTTTGAAGACTTCCAGAACACCAACGCCTTTGCGCTGCTTGATGCCTGGCGCGACCGCGTGACGTGCTTTAACGACGATATTCAGGGTACGGCCGCCGTTGTGGTGACCGGTCTTTACACCGCCGTTCGTGCCTTAAAGCAGAAGCTTTCCGATCAGCGCATTCTCTTCCTCGGCGCAGGCGCTGCCGCCACCGGTATCGCGCATCTGATCGCCGACGCCATGGCCGAAGACGGCATTGACCGCAATGAGGCCTTAAAGCGTATTGCGCTCTTTGATTCCAAGGGCCTTGTTTCCAGCACGCGCGGCGACAAGCTTGCCCCGAACAAGGTGCCGTTTGCTCAGGCCTACGAAAACACGACGGACTTTGCCCAGGCTATCCGCCAGCTTAAGCCCACCTGCATCATCGGCGTGAGCGCCCAGGGCGGCGCCTTCACCGAAGACGTTGTGAAGGCGATGTGTGAAGTGAACGCTCGGCCCATGATCTTTGCGCTTTCCAACCCCACCTCCAAGGCCGAATGTACCGCCAAGCAGGCCTACACGTGGTCTGAGGGCAAGTGCCTCTTTGCCTGCGGCTCGCCCTTTGCGCCGGTTGCCGTCGGCAACAAGACCTTCGTGCCGCGTCAGGGCAACAACAGCTACGTGTTCCCGGGCATCGGCTTCGGCTGCATCTTTGTGCGCGCAAAGACCATTCCGAACCAGATCTTCCTCACGGCCGCAAAGACCCTTGCAAACCTCGTGAGCGAAAGCGATCTCGCCAACGGCAGCCTCTATCCGCCGCTCTCGCAGGTGCGTGAGCTCTCGGCACATATTGCCGTGGCGGTGGCTGACTACTGCTTCAAGAACGGTCTTGCCCAGGTTGAGCGTCCCGCTGACCTTGATAAGGCTGTGCGCGAAGCCATGTGGCAGCCCACGGATCCGAAGTTCGTGTTTGAATAAAAACCGGACCGTCCTTGCGCCTGCGGGCGCAGAGACGGAAAGCGGCAGAGTACGCCCCTTGCAAAAGGACGGCGGCTCTGCCGTTTTTCTTTTGCGGGAGTTGTTGTGCCTCAGTCAACTGCCTGCCGTACGGTACCCGCCGTCCGGGTGTGTTTCTTTTGCGGCAGTTTCAGAGGCGCAAAGCCAGGCCATTGCTGCTGCTCTTTCCCGGTTGGGACAGTCGATTTCGGCATACCCGTCGGCCGTCACAGAATTTCTCGCATTCCTCCCGGGGCTTGAGCCCCGGGAGGAATGCGGGCTTTCGAAATTTTTTAATCTTGGAGCAAACGCAGCCAACCCATGCACATAGTTTTCGCTTAAGGTATATTCAGCCGCTATGAAATCGCGCACACGGTCCTTTGTCATCGAGCTGGGCCTGAAAACCGGAGAGGATCAGGAAAGTGCGCTGGAGACCTACTTCTCCGATGCATGCCAGCGCTTCAATGCTGTTCTTGGAACGGCAAAGAAACGCGTGCGCGCCATGAAAAGCACTGAAGCATGAAAGCTCACGGCCGCGATGCCCAAGGGCAAAGACCGCAACAAGCGGTTTAAGGAAATTCAGAAGTCCGCCCGCCTTTCCGAGTATGCCCTGCATGATGTCGTGAAAGAGCACCGTGCCAAGGGCGGCTTTACAAAGCGCATCGGCATCAACGAAGCGCAGAAAATTGCCACACGTGTCTGGCAGGGCATTGAGCGCTGGCTGTTTCATCAGGGCGGTCAGCCGCGGTTTAAGAGTGCTAAACGGGGCTTGCACAGCGTTGAGGGAAAATCAAACAAAACAGGGTTGCGTTGGAAGGCTAAGACGTGGACGCTCGAGGTTAAGGGAAGGACAGCGGGATTGCCTGCCGCTAAAATCCCGAGTGCTTTACGCGCCTTTCTCAAAAAATCGTTTCTCAACCGTGAAAACACTCGCGCCCGACACAATTGATCAGATGTTCCGCACGCCCGGCGAAGGGATGGACGGGGCGTTGGCGCATCTGTACGGTGAGCCGCTTTTTTCCGTGCCCGAGGGGCTTTACATCCCGCCCGACGCGCTCGAAGTGTTTTTGGAAAGCTTTGAAGGGCCGCTTGACCTCCTGCTTTACTTGATCCGCAAGCAGAAGTTTGACGTGATGGACATTCCCATGGCGCTTTTGACCGAGCAGTACATGGCCTACGTTGAACTCATCCGCAAGAGTAACCTGGAACTGGCCGCCGACTACCTTGTGATGGCCGCCAACCTCATGCACATCAAAAGCCAGCTGCTGCTGCCTGTGACGCGCATTGACACGGGCGAAGAGGTGGAGGACCCGCAGGCCGAGCTTGCCCGGCGGATCATCGAATACGAAAAGATGAAACTTGCGGCGCAGGACCTGGAGGCAATGCCGCGGTGCGGTCGCGACTTTCTGCGGGCTTTTGTGAAAATCGAGCAGGAGCAGTTTCAGCTCCTGCCGCAGGTTTCGCCCGACGATCTTGCCGCAGCCTGGGCCGGGGTTCTGGCGCGGGCCAAACTTAAGGTAAGCCACACCGTGCAGCGGCAGGAACTTTCGGTGCGGGAGTTCATGAGCGCCATTCTCAAAAAACTAGCCGCGCACGCCTTCATGGAATTTCATGAGCTCTTTGAAGAAGACGCGGGGATGGATGTGGCCATCGTCAATTACCTCGCGCTTCTGGAACTTGCGAAAGAAGGTCTGGTGCGCATCACGCAGGCTGCGCCCTTTGCACCCATTTATGTCACGGGGGCACTTACCGAGGCGAAGAGTCACCTTCTGGAAACCGTGCGCCCTGCCTTTGAACTCACGGCACCCATGGGCCGTACCACGCCGCAAGGAGAAGGAAATGGCCTGTAAGTACTGTGCTGACTATATTGCCCGGGGTCTAAAGGACGTTGAGAATTTTGAAAAGGCTTGTGAGGCCTTGAGGCTCGATCCCCATAAGCAGAGTGACTGGGAGGCCATTGTCCGCGCCATGGTGATGATCGGGCAGTTCGGCACGATCCGCCTGGCAAGACGGTTTCCTTTCGTGACTGATGAAAAGACCTTCCTGATGGTGGCGCGCACCGCGCTTAACTTTTACTGGATGACGCTTGACTTCTGGGAAGACAAGCTCGTCATTGAACGGCAAAAGCGCAAAGAGGCCGATGAAAAGGCGGCAGCCGACCTGCAGGCGCATATCGACGCCAAAATCAAAGAGCATGAAAAAGCCCGGGCAGCGTTTCTCGAGCAGTTCCGCATCAAGGGGTAAGTGCTCGCGCCTGCCGGGCCTTTGGCCGAGTTACTGCAGATTCTGAATCTGCTCGCGCATCTGTTCAATCAAAAGCTTGAGGTTGACGCTGGCGTCGGTCATTTCAATCGTGGCGGCCTTTGAGCCCAGGGTATTGGCTTCGCGGTTCATTTCCTGCATCAGAAAATCCAGGCGTTTGCCGACGGCGCCCCCCGCCTGAAGGACCCGGCGCACTTCGGCGGTATGGGTCTTTAACCGGTTGATTTCTTCGTCCACGTCGACTTTAAGCGCGTAAAGCGTCACTTCCTGGCGGATACGCTCACCGGCTTCTTCGCGGGTAAGCGCAGACTTGGCGGCTACGGGCCCGGCAAGGGCTTCCTCGAGGCGCTCGGTGAGCTTCGTTTTCAGAGCCGCGACAATCTCAGGCATTTTGACGCGCACGCCCTCGGCGATTGCATCAATCTTGTCGCAGTAGCCCGTGAGGACCACGGACAGGGCCGCACCTTCGCGCTCGCAGGTTGCACTGAAGGCTTTCAGCGCCTCGGCCACAAGCCCCGCAACGGCTTTACTTAACGCCTCGTTATCAACGGCTTCGGTTTTCACCACGCCGGGGTAGGCAAGGATTTCCGCCACTGACATGGGGCGCGCTTCAGGCAGAATCTCAACAACCGACTGCTGCAGCTTTTTAATGAGAGTCAGGGCCTCGGCCGACACAGAACTGCCGTTTTCGGTGAGTTCTGCGGTGAGGTTTGCGCGTACCTCAAACTTGCCGCGGGCGACAGACTGCGTTACAAGCGTTCTTACGGCCTGTTCCGCCGGGCGCAGTTCATCGGGAAAGCGCACCTGCAGATCGAGAAAGCGGGAATTAACGCTTCTGAGTTCAACGGTTACGTGTCCGAGCGCGCAGGGTCCCTGCGCGATGGCGTAACCGGTCATGGAACGAATGCCGGGCATGGTTGTCCTTTCGGAAAAGTATTGGAAATTGCCGCGAATTGTAAGGCCGGCGGCACGGGTGAAGGCATCGTTTTGCGGGCGTGTTAGCATGAGCGGCACTTCCAACCGGAGAAATCAATGTCGTCTCGTCATGACGGTCGGCGCGCCGATGAAATGCGCCCGCTTTCCTTTGAACGTCATTACACCTGTTACGCCGAGGGGAGTGTGCTGGTGAGTGTAGGCCGCACCAAAGTGCTTTGTAACGCCACGGTAACGCCGGGCGTGCCGCGCTTTATGAAGGACAGCGGCGAAGGCTGGGTGACGGCGGAATATTCGCTTCTGCCGCGATCGACCGCCACCCGTACGGACCGCGAGGCTGCCAAGGGTAAGCAAAGCGGCCGCACGATGGAGATTCAGCGCTTAATCGGCCGCAGCCTCAGAGGCATCGTTGACCGTAAAAAGTTGGGCGACTTCACGGTCACCGTGGACTGCGACGTGATTCAGGCCGACGGCGGCACGCGCTGCGCCTCGATTTCAGGAGCCTACGTGGCGTTGGCTGATGCCGTTAACGGCATGCTGAAGGCGGGCCTTATCAAGGAAAATCCCATCCGCGAGCAGGTTGCGGCGGTCAGTGTCGGAATCAGTAACGGCATGCCTGTGCTTGACTTTGACTATGTTGAAGACAGCACCAGCGGCACCGACATGAATGTGATCATGACCTCAGGCGGCGGATTCGTGGAAATCCAGGGCACGGCTGAAGGCATGCCCTTTACCCGCACGGAATTAAATAGTCTTCTGGACCTCGCGGAAAAAGGCTGCCGCGAGATTATGGCCAAACAGACTGAGGCGCTTGCCAAAGCGTAAGGAGCAGCAGCGATGAATGAACTTGTACTTGCGTCCGGCAACAAAGGAAAACTGCGTGAATTTAACGCCCTTTTCGGTCACAGAAGCATTAAGGTGCTCTCTCAGGCCGAGCTTGGCGTCAAGGCAGCCGAAGAGCCCTTTAATACGTTTGTGGAAAATGCGCTTGCCAAGGCCCGCAATGCGGCGCGCCAGACGGGTCTTCCGGCCATGGCGGACGACTCCGGCATCACCGCGGAGGCACTTAACGGTGCGCCGGGCGTACACAGTGCCCGTTATGCCGGGGATGCTGCGGACGACACCGCCAACAACCGTAAGCTTGTTGCCGCGCTGGCAGGAAAGACCGACCGCCGCGCGCACTACACCTGCGTGCTTGTGGCGGTTAAAAACGCGGATGACCCGGAACCGGTGATCGTTGACGCACGCTGGGACGGGGAAATTATTGATACGCCGAAAGGCACCGGGGGCTTCGGCTACGACCCGTATTTTTACCTTCCTGACTTCGGGCGCACGGCTGCGGAACTTACGGCCGAGGAGAAAAACGACGTAAGCCACCGCGGGCGCGCCATGCGGCTCATGCTTGAAGAATTGTCGGACAGGTGGGGATGGTAGCCGCGGGTGTTGAAAAGGAGCCTGCGGCACTTTACGTGCACTGGCCCTGGTGCGTGCGCAAATGCCCGTACTGTGACTTTAATTCCTTTGCCTGTGCGGGGAAGATCCCCGAAGGGGCGTACATTGATGCGCTTTTAAAGGACCTCACGCATGCGGTAAAAGACCTTGCCGGCCGGCCCGTAGCCACCGTTTTTTTCGGGGGCGGCACGCCAAGCCTGATGTCGGCCGCGGGCTTTACGCTTCTCATGGATGGAATCAGAAACCGCGTCACGCTCCTGCCAGATGCGGAAGTGACGCTTGAAGCCAATCCCGGTACGGTGGAAGCCGCGCGCTTTGAGGCCTACGCCAAGGCGGGCGTGAACCGCTTCTCCATCGGTATTCAGAGCTTTAACGACACGTATCTTGCAAAGCTCGGGCGCATTCACACGGGGGCAGAGGCTCTTCACGCCGTCAAAGCGGCGCGCGATGTGGTGGAAAATATCAATCTTGACGTGATGTTTGCCCTGCCTGGGCAGACCGTCGATGAACTCAAGGCGGATCTTGAGACAGCGCTCTCGCAAAACACCACGCACCTGAGTTTTTACGAACTCACGATCGAAGAGGGAACCGCTTTCGGAAAGAGACCTCCCGCGGGGCTGCCCGACGGAGACCGTGCCGCCGATATGGGGCAGCTCGTGCACGAGACGCTCACGGGCGCCGGCTTTTCGCACTATGAGATTTCGGGGTACGCCAGACCAGGGCGCCGATGCCGGCACAATCTCACGTACTGGACGTTCGGGGACTATCTCGGCATAGGCGCGGGCGCACACGGCAAAGTGACGCGGGAGGGCGCAGTGATCCGCACCGTCAGAGAAAGTAATCCCCTTTTGTACATTCAAAGCGTCCTTGAGGGGAGGTCCGAAAAAGAGCGTCGTACGGTGGCACGAGAAGACCTGCCTTTCGAATTTATGTTAAATGCGCTCAGGCTCACCGACGGCGTCCCCGCGCTGCGGTGGACGCAGACAACGGGGCGACCTTTGACGGACATTGCTGCGACGCTTACGGCACTTCGAAAGGAAATGGTTCTCACGGACGATATCGGCCGGATTGCTGCGACCGAGCTCGGACGGCGTTTTTTAAGTGACGTACAGGAACGGTTTTTGGAAGAATAGGTTTATGCAGGCTCTTCTACAGCGTATCGGTTTTGCGGCCGCAGCGTGCGCCGCGCTTTTCATTGCCGGGTGTTCCACGGCGCCCAAGGGCCCTCTGGGGCCCGACGGCAATGCGTTGCCTGAAAACGTCGTGACAACGGCAGCCGCGTACTTTATGCCGGCGGACTTTAATGCGCTTCCTGCGGTGCGGCCTGCGGACTGGACCAATGCGCTCACGGCCTTCCGCGCCTCCTGCACGGTGATGGGGCAGGAGAGTCTTTGGACGAAAGCGTGCGCAAACGCACAGTTTGCAACGGACGAAACGGCCGAGAGCTTTTTCAGTACCTATTTTGAGGCCTATGAGGTGATTTCCCGCGAAAAGGCGGCTTCGCCCACGGACACGGGTCTTATGACCGGCTACTACGAACCGATGCTCCGGGGCAGCCGCCGTGCGCACGGCCCCTACCGCTATCCGCTCTACGGGGTACCCGAAGATCTCATCACCGTGGATCTCACATCACTGCACCCGCAGTTAAAGGGCCTGCGGCTTAAAGGGAAGGTGGTCGGTAACCGGCTTGTACCCTACGACACGCGAAGAGAAATCACTGCCAAAAAGGACGTGAAGGCCCCGGTGCTTTGCTGGGTGGACGATCCGGTGGATGCGTTTTTTCTGCAGATTCAGGGGTCAGGCCGTGTGCTTCTAGATGACGGCACCTGGATGCGTGTGGGCTACGCCGATCAAAACGGGCATCCTTACCGCGCAATCGGAGGGTGGCTTATCGAAAACGCAGGGCTCACCCGCGACGAGATGAGCATGCAGCGTATCCGCCGCTGGGTGCGGGAAAACCCAAAGCGCATGCGCGAACTCTTAAACACCAATCCGAACTTTGTGTTTTTTGAGGAACGTGTCGGCATGGGCGAGGCGGACGGCCCCCTGGGGGCTCAGGCCGTGCCGCTCACGCCCGGGGCGTCTGTGGCGGTGGACCGCCGCTACTGGAAGCTGGGGGTGCCCTTTGTGACGGAAGTGACGCAGGACAATCCCGCGATGGCTTTTGCGCGCCCCGTGATTGCGCAGGATACCGGGGGCGCGATCCGCGGCGTGATCCGCTTTGACTACTTCTGGGGCTTCGGGGATATTGCGGGCGCTCAGGCCGGGCGGCAAAAGAGCCGGGCGCATGCCTGGGTGCTCGTGCCCCGCGGCATGAAGCCTTCTGACATTATGATGGCCCGTTAAGGCGGAATAACCCGAAGGAAATGAGGGTTATGGCTCTTTATAATCTGCGCACCTGAAATTTTTCGGCCTGCCGGCATTGAAGTCCGCGGGCTCCGTGGAGACAAAACACTATGTCTGAAAACGCAACCCAGACCCGGGCGCAGACGGCCCCCGCAGCCCCCGAAGCGGCGCCTGATCCCATCAAGTTCACCGACGCCTGCGTCGCCAAGGTAAAGGAACTCCTCGCTGAAGACGGCAATGCCGGCATGATGCTGCGCGTCTTTGTGCAGGGCGGCGGCTGTCAGGGCTTTCAGTACGGTTTTCAGTTTGAGGAAAAGCCCGGTGAAGACGACACCGAGATCGTGCGTGACGGTGTGACGTTCCTCGTTGATTCCCTGTCTTTCCAGTACCTCGTGGGCGCTGAAATCGACTACAAGGACGACCTTGAAGGTTCTCAGTTTGTGATCCGCAATCCCAATGCCGTGACGACCTGCTCCTGCGGCTCGTCTTTCTCGGCCTAAAGAGCCTTTTTCGGGCGGGTTTTGTCCCGACCCAGTGCAAACCCGTGCGGTTTTCCTGCGTCGGCGCAAGAAAGCAACACGGGTTTTTCTTTTTCGGATCGGCTCTGTAATAAAAAGTTTCAATCCGTGTAGAATGGTTCGCGTTGGATGTTTACCTTAGGTCTTATCCCAACATTTTCTGTGTCGACTTAGGGTAAACAACAGGCCGGGACCCGCGTGGATAAGCTTCCGTACGATTTTCGGCCGGCAGAAGCAGGTGTTTTCCTCGCTTGTTTCTGACGCAAAAAATGAAAACACTATCGGAGGAACTATGACCTTAACCGCTTGGATTGCCATAGCAGTCATTCTGGTGACGGTTTGGGCGCTCATTAAGCGCTTTGAAACGCGACTTACGCTGATTGCCGCCGGCCTGTTTCTGTGCGTGATCAGCCTTGACCCGATGATGGGTCTGAATCAGTTCGCAAAGTCCATGACGAATAATTCCCTCGTGATGGCAATCTGCGGCTCGATGGGCTTTGCGTTTACCGCCAGTTACGCTCAGTGCGACCGCTCGCTCGTGCATTACCTCTCCGCCCCCGTGCGCGGCCTCGGTATCTTCCTGATTCCGGTCTGCACCGTGATCACGTTCTTCGTAAACATTGCCATTCCCTCGGCCGCAGGCTGCGCCGCTGCCGTCGGTTCCACGCTCATCCCCGTGATGTTGCGCGCCGGCATTAAACCGGCTGCCGCCGCTGCCGCTGTTTTGGCCGGTACCATCGGCTCCTACCTCTCGCCCGGTACGTCGCACAACCCGTACGTGGCGAAGATGGCCAACATGGACGTGATGGACTTCATCGGTTTCCATTCCTACTATTCTCTGATGTGCGGTGTGATCGTCACCGTGGGTGTCCTGATTGTCTGCCTCGTGCTGCGTGACAACAAGGGCGACACCAACGCTCAGGTTGACGAATCCAAACTTCAGAAGGGCGACTTCAAACCGAACCCCCTCAAGGCTCTCGTCATGCTTGTTCCGATCACGATCCTCGTTGTCGGCAACATGTGGGTTCCCGCCATCAAGATGGGTGTGGCACAGGCTATGTTGATCGGCGCGATCGCCGCGCTTGTGGTTTCCCTGTCCAATCCGCAGCAGTTCTCCAAGGAGTTCTTCAACGGTATGGGTAAGGGCTACGCCGACGTGATGGGCATCATCATCGCGGCAGGCGTGTTTGCCGCCGGTCTGCGAGCTTCCGGTCTTATCGACGTGTGCGTTGACGCTCTGAAGCATTCCAACGAATTCGCCCGCTGGGGCGGCGCTCTCGGTCCGTGGATCATGGGCGTTCTCACCGGTTCCGGCGACGCTGCAACGCTTGCCTTTAACGAAGCCGTGACGCCGCATGCGCCTGAATTCGGTATGAGCATTCACGGTCTGGGCGCCCTGGCGTTCCTGACCGGTGCTCTCGGCCGCACGATGTCTCCGCTTGCCGGTGTGACGATTCTGGTTTCCGGTATCGCCATGGTAAGCCCCGTTGAAGTCATCAAACGTACGGCGATCCCCTGCACGATTGCAGTGCTCGCGTGCGCCATCCTGATGGTCTAAACGCAAAAGACATAACCGGGCCTTCACGGGCCCGGCATCAAAACGCCGGACGCTCTCTTTGCGGGACGTCCGGTTTTTTAGTGCCCGCAAAAAAGCCCGAAGGCTTTTTGAAACCTTCGGGCTTAAGTCCTTAACGGATCTGTGTCTTAATGAAGCCGCATACCGGGCTTGGCGCCGGGGAAGGGCTCAATGAGGTAGACGCCGCTCTTTTTGTCAGAAGCGTCGCTTGCTGCAAGCACCATGCCTTCGCTCACGCCGAAACGCATCTTGCGGGGTGCGAGGTTGGCAATCATCACAACAAGCTTACCCACGAGGTCTTCGGGCTTATAAAAGGCCTTAATGCCGGAAAAGACCTGGCGCAGACGTCCTTCGCCCACGTCAAGTTTCAGACACAAAAGCTTGTCGCTGCCTTCAACCGTTGTGCATTCGACAACCTTGGCAACACGCAGATCGGTCTTCACAAAGTCATCAATCGAGCAGGTAGCGGCAATGGCTTCACCGCCCGGGAGCACGGCTTCGGCCTTTTCTTCAACTTTGGCTTCCCCCGGAACGAGGGCATCGAGGTGCTTTTTCATGTCAACGCGGCCCATGAGGTGCTCAAACTTCGAGATGGGATGCGCGGATGTGAGCGGCGTATCGACTGCGGCCCAGGTGAGTTCCCCGCAGTTAAGGAACTTCTCCACGCGCTCAGCGGTCGCGGGAAGAATGGGCTTGAGGTAGAGCGTGAGCAGCCGGAAGGCTTCCAGGGCAATGGAGGCGGTGCGCTGCAGGGCCGGGGCTTGGGCGGGATCCTTGGCCTGTTCCCAGGGCTTTTCGCTGTCCACAAATTCGTTGACGCGGTCGGCAAGTTCCATCACGCGGCGCACCGCAGCGGCGTATTCGCGGTTTTCAAAGTCTTCGAGGATTTCAGGGGCGGCGGCGCGGATTTTGACAAGCAAGTCGTCTGCCATCGCGGCGTCGGAGACTTTGCCTTCAAAGCGCGAGAAGATAAAGCCAGCGGCGCGGCTTGCGATATTGACGTACTTGCCGATCAGCTCGGAATTAACGCGCGTTGCAAAGTCAGCCTTCGTAAAGTCCACGTCTTCGACGCGGCTTGTGAGTTTGGCGGCGAGGTAGTAGCGCAGCCACTCGGCGTTCATGCCGAGACGAATGTATTCAAGGGGGCTGATCCCCGTACCGCGGGACTTACTCATCTTGCGGCCATCCACGGTCACAAAGCCGTGCACGTTGATGTGGTCCGGCACACGGTAGGGTTTGCCGGCAAAGTGCAGCATCGCCGGCCAAAAGAGCGTGTGAAAGTAAATGATGTCCTTGCCGATGAAGTGAATCTGTTCGGTCGCAGGGTTCTCAAGTTCCTGCGTGAAGTCAAGGCCGGCTTTCTTGCAGTAGGCCTTAAAGCTTGCAAGATACCCCACCGGAGCGTCAAGCCAGACGTAGAAGTACTTGCCCGGAGCGTCCGGAATTTCAATGCCGAAGTAAGGCGCGTCGCGGGAAATATCCCAGTCGGCAAGGCCTGATTCGGTACCGAGCCACTCTTCGTCCTTGGCAAGAACCTCAGCCTGCACACGGGGCTTGCCGTCAGCGCCGTTGCCGGTTGTCCACTCGCGCAGGAATTCAACGGCACGGGGGTCGGAGAGCTTAAAGAAGTAGTGCGTGGAGGACTTGATCACAGGGGTGGTGCCGGAAAGCGCACTTTTCGGATCCACAAGGTCCGTGGGCGAATAAACCGATCCGCAGACTTCGCAGCTGTCACCGTACTGGTCCTTGGCGCCGCACTTCGGACACGTGCCCTTGATGTAGCGGTCGGCGAGGAACATCCCTTTTTCGGTGTCGTAGAACTGTTCGATGTCCTTGGTGTAGATAAGGCCGGCGGCCTTGAGTCTGCGGTAGATGTCCTGGCTTAATTCCGTGTTTTCGGGGCTGTCGGTGCAGTGCCAGTGATCAAACTTAATGAAGAAGTTGTCGAGGTACTCTTTGCGGCCCGCGGCAATTTCCGCAACGAACTGCTGCGGCGTCACGCCTTTTTTCTGCGCGGCGATCATGATCGGAGCTCCGTGGGCGTCGTCCGCCCCCACAAAGTGCACCGTATTGCCGCACATTCGCTCATGACGCACCCAGATGTCGGCCTGGATGTACTCCATGATGTGGCCGATGTGGAAGGGGCCGTTTGCGTAGGGCAGAGCGGTCGTCACAAAAAGATGGCGTTTCTTGTCAGTCATGATCACTTAAGCTAATGAGACGAAAGTACGGCTGGTAGCCCGCCGCTGTATAAGCGGGTGCAGGCGTAAGCCGTTAAACTATGCATTTTAATGCCGCAGGCGCTGTAGCGTCTGCTCCTATTGTTTTCTCTGAAGCCGTGCCTTGCGGCGCGGTTTCTTCTGATCTGGTTTTTGGTATGCATCCCGACGAACTCCGTAAGATTCTTGAGGCGGTCGCCGACCCCGTGTGCGGCCGGCCCTTTTCTGAACTTAAGGCCGTAAAGGCTGTGGAAGAAAAAGACGGCCTTCTCTGTGTGACCGTCAATCCGGGCTACCCCGTGAAGTCAACGGCCGCCAAGATTGAAAAGCTCGTGAAGGACAATTTGGCCGCCGCAGGCGTTGCCGAAGACAAAATCCGCGTCACGGTGACCGGCAACATCATCGCGCACCGCGTGCAGCGCACGTTAAAGACGCTCGCCAACGTCAAAAACATCATTGCCGTGAGTTCCGGCAAGGGCGGTGTGGGTAAGTCCACGGTTGCCGCAAACCTCGCCCTTGCGCTTAAAGCCGAAGGCGCTAAGGTCGGCATGCTGGACGCCGACATTTACGGGCCCTCCCAGCCCACGATGCTTGCCGCAAGCGGGCAACCTGAAAGCCTTGACGGCGTCAATATGGAACCCATTGTGAGTTACGGTATTGAAATCAATTCCGTGGGCTTCATGATCGATCCGGGCGAACCCATGATCTGGCGCGGTCCCTTGGTTGCCCAGGCGCTCACGCAGCTTTTGAACCAGACGGCCTGGCATGACCTCGATTACCTTGTGATTGACATGCCCCCGGGAACCGGTGACATTCAGCTGACGCTCTCCCAGTCGGTTCCTGTGACCGGTGCCGTCGTCGTTACGACGCCTCAGGACATTGCGCTTCTTGACGCCAAAAAGGGCCTGCGCATGTTTGAGAAGGTCAACGTCCCGGTGTTGGGGATTGTTGAAAACATGGCGCTTTACGTCTGCCCGGAATGCGGCCACATGGAACACATCTTCGGTAAGGGCGGCGCCGAACGCATGAGTAAGCAGTACAACGTGCCGGTTTTAGGGCAGCTGCCGCTTGAAGCCGATATCCGAGAGGACGCTGACCGCGGTATGCCCACGGTGGTCGCCAAGCCCGACAGTAAGACCGCGGAAATTTACCGCGAGATTGCGCTGAAGGCCGCTGCCTATGTGGCGCTGGCGGCCCGCGACACGAGCCGCATCATGCCGGGCGTGAAGGTCGTAAACGACTAAGCGTTTCTGTCGGTTAAGAAAAAGGCGGGCCTTGCGGTCCGCTTTTTTCGCAGAAAACGGACGGAAAAATCTCTTTTAGATTCCCAGGACTCTGGCAGTCAGTTGCGGGCGGTGTATGGTTTAAAAAACCGACAAACTTTTCGAAAAGCGCTTTTTGTCGGTTGTATCCGACAAATTTTCAAAAATCGGAAGTTTGTCGGATAGAAAAGAGCTTACTTTTCAGCCGCCGCAAGCATTTCTGCTGCGGCACTGCGGGTGGCCTCGGTGATGACGGTGCCGCCTGCCATACGGGCGATCTCGTCGACGCGCTCTGCGGGCGTGAGGTCGGTAAGGTGCGAGACGGTCTCCCCGTGCTCAGTTTTCTTCATCACCTTCCACTGATTGTTGCCGCAGGCAGCGACCTGCGGCAGATGCGTGACGCAGAGCACCTGCCTTGAGGTTCCGAGGCGTCTTAAAAGGCGTCCTACCACTTCGGCAACGGCCCCGCCGATACCGCTGTCGACTTCGTCAAAAATCAGGGTCGGCACGGGCGTAATCTGTGCGGTAATGACGGCAATCGCAAGCGAGATGCGGGCAAGTTCGCCACCCGAAGCGACCTTGGTGAGCGCGCGGGGTGTGGCGCCCGCGTGGCCGCTTACCAAAAACTCACAGCGCTCAACGCCCCCGGCCCAGGGTTCGCACGCAGGCAGCGCGACCTCAAGCCGGCCGCCCGCCATCGAAAGCGTCTGCATTTCCGCGGTGACCGCCTTGGAAAGTTTGGCGGCGCCGGCTTTTCTCAGAGCCGTCAATTCCGCGGCCTTGGCGAGAAATACCTTTTTGTCGGCGGCTTCCTTAAGCCGCAGGCCGTCCAGGTCCGCGCTTTCTTCGATTTCCGAGAGCCTTTTTTTGGTTTCTTCCCAGAGAGTAAAGAGTTCGTCGGGTGCCCGGTGAAATTTTCGGGAGATCCGCCAGTAGGCGTTAAGCCGTTCGTCCACTTCTTCAAAGCGGCCTTCGTCTAAGTCACAGTGATCCAGATGCCGGCCGATATCGCGCGAGCAGTCATCAATGATGGTGCAGGCCTGCTGAATGCTTTCGGCATATTCAGCATAGGTTTCATCGTACTTTGAAGCACTCACAAGCTCATTGTGGGCGCGTGTCAGAAGGTCGCAAGCGCTGTCCGAGCCGTCCGTGAGGTTTTCAAGCGCTCCCCGGACATTGGTGAGAATGTCGGCGGCGTTGGAGAGCATCGAGTGTTCGTCGCTTACCTTATCCCACTCGCCTTCCCGGGGATTGAGTTCCGCGAGGATCTCATTCATCCAGGACAGTTTTTCGCTTTCGGCCTGCAGCCGCTCGCGGTCTTCGGTGGCTTGTTTGAGTAGGAGCGCCGTCTTCTGCCAGGCGTCCCACGCGGCCTTGACGGCCAGAAGCTGCGGTTTGACGTTGGAAAAGCCGTCCACGAGCTGCAGCTGATGCGAGGGCTTTAAAAGCGACTGATGCGCGTGCTGCCCGTGGATGTCCACGAGCCGCTCGCCCAGTTCCTTCATCTGCGCCACAGTGACCGGAGTGCCGTTGATCCAGCAGCGCGAACGCCCCTTGACGTCCACCGTGCGGCGCAGAAGTAGTACGCCGTCTTCGCTTGTGAGTTCCGCGGCTTCAAGCCAGGCAGAGGCTCGGGGCGTTGCGCTGAATTCCGCGGTCACCTCCGTGCGCTCGGCTCCTTCACGGATCACGCCCGTGTCGCTTCGCGCCCCGAGAACGAGTTCCAGGGCATCAATGAGAATCGATTTGCCCGCGCCCGTTTCACCGGTCAGGCAGGTAAGTCCCGCCTTGGCTTCAATCGTGAGCGTGCGGACGATCACAAAGTCTTTCAGTGACAGGAGTGTGAGCATGGTGTGTGTCTCGTCGGGCGGCGTTACGGCAGAAACGGATCGGCTTTTGGAGTGTCATCGTTCTCGGCGTCAGGCTCCCGGCCGGTGATTTCCTTCACGTGAATCGGTTTTTCCGCCTGCGGCAGGTAGTTCCATTTGAGTTTGCGGCGCAGAAGGTCAAAGTGGTTGTAGCCGATGGGATGCAGCATCGTAAAGGTGTTCGGAGACACCGACACGCGCACGATGTCGCCCACGGCGACGTCAAAGAGCACCTGGGCATCGAAACTGGCGACCGCACTGCGGGTTTCGTTGATTTCGATATCCACGACGGAGGTGGAGGAAAGCACCACGGGGCGGTTGGAAAGCGTATGCGGGGCAATCGGCACGAGAAGCATGGAAAGCACATGCGGGTGCATGATGGGGCCGCCCGCGGCCATCGCGTAGGCGGTGCTGCCCGTGGAAGAACTCACCAAAACGCCGTCGGCGCGCTGCACGGCCATCTGCTGGCCGTCAACGTAAACCGTGTATTCGACCATGCCGAGGGCGCGGCCGTGGCTGATGCCGATGTCGTTGACGGCAACGCTTGAAAAGATTTCTTCGCCGCCACGGAAAATGCGTCCGAAAAGAAGGTGCCGCCGGTCGGTCTGACAGTGGCCTGCGAGCATCATCGGAAGAATCCGGGGCATGTCCTCAAGCACAATGTCCGTGATAAAGCCGAGGCGCCCGGCATTAATCCCGATGATGGGAATGTCGTGGGGCCAGAGGCGCCGCGCCGCGCTTAACATTGTGCCGTCGCCGCCCAAAACCACGGCAACGTCAGCGCGTGAGGCGAGCTCCTCGTCAGAGAGTACCGGCCAAGGCGCCTCGCCCTCAGCAAAGTACGACCCCGTCTGCTTATCCAGAAGCGGCTCCAGGCCCGATTTCAAAATGAGCTTGATCAACGCTTCAATATAGGGCCTCATGGGCCCTGCGGGCTTGGAGAAAACGGCGGCGCGTGAAAAGTGAGGCATAGAGGAAAATTCCAGTGGCCAAAACCCAAAAAGACGCGAAACAACACAAATGGGCTGTTTCGCGTCCGTCGGATGATGCCGGTGTCAGAGTCCCGGATTAATCATCGAGATCCGGCGTTTCCACGCCCAGCACCTTATGCAGTTTCGGGCTTGTGGTCGTGTACTGCAGGAAAACCTTCTTTTCCGGGAAGACGTAGTGCGAGGCGCCGAAGGCGGCCAAAGCACACTCATGAAAGCCCGAAAGAATGAGCTTTTTCTTGCCGGGATAGGTGTTGATGTCACCCACGGCGAAAATGCCCGGAATTGAGCTTTCAAACTTCTCGGTGTCAACGACGATCTGCTTGCGCTCAAGCTGAAGTCCCCAATCGGCAATCGGGCCGATCTTGGGCTGAAGACCGAAAAAGACCAGGAGGTGGTCAAGCGGCATGCGGCGCGTGACGCCGTCGGCGCCGGTGACGCGGATTTCAGTCATGCGGCCGTCTTTTTCTTCAAAACCGGTGACCTGGCCCACTTCAAACTGCATTTCCCAGTTTTCGCAGAGTTCCTTCATCTTGGCAACGGACGCAGTCTGCGCGCGGAACCCGTCGCGGCGGTGAATGAGAACGACGCTCTCGGCCTTGCCCACGAGGTTGAGGGTCCAGTCAAGGGCAGAGTCGCCCCCGCCGCAGATCACGATATTTTTGCCCTTAAAGAGTTCGGGGTCGCGCACACGGTAGTGAAGCTGCGTGCCTTCAAACTTTTCAATGCCGGGAACGCGCAAGGGCCGGGCCTGGAAGGAACCCACGCCCGCGGCGATAATGACGACCTTGCAGAGGAACCGTGTCCCCTTGTCGGTTTCAACGTCAAAACGCCCGTCTTCGCGTTTTTTAACGACCGTCACTTCTTCGCCGAGGTGAAACTGAGCGCCGAAGGGGTGAATCTGCTTTAAGAGGTTTTCGGTGAGTTCGTACGAGGAATACACCGGCACCGCGGGGATGTCGTAAATGGGCTTGGTGGGGTAGAGCTCCATGCACTGGCCGCCGACATTTTTCAGCGAGTCGACAACGTGGGCCTTGATTTCAAGAAGTCCCAGCTCAAAGACCTGGAAAAGCCCGACGGGACCGGCGCCCACAATAACGGCATCGGTTTCAATCACATCGTCGGTGTGCGGTGCAATGGTCAGATAATCTTCAATTGCCATGGTAACGGTAGGCCTGAAAAGGCCTTTCTGATCGAATTGAGTAAAGCCCGAAGGCGGGCGCGGGATCCTGCTTGTTCAAGCACGCCGCAACGCCCGCTCGGAGTCGCAAAACTTCGTCGGGTGACAGTTAAGGGCATTTTCGCATATTTCAGGGCGCGTGAAATCATCCGTTCGTGGGCTTTTTTGCATGCAAAAAAGGCGCACGGCTTACTTCTGCCGGTCTTTTTCTTCATCGAGCACAATACGGCGCTGCTCACGTAATTTCGCGTCGATTTCGCTCATCGTGTAGAAGTCGCCGTCGTTGGCCTGCTGCGCCTTGTCAAACTGATAGACCGCGGCGCGGGCGTTACCCATGAGGGCGTACATGTCCCCGGTGGCGGCAAACGCAAGAGAGCGCTGCCCTGTGGCCTCATAGCTTCTGGCAAGCATCGCAAAGTAATCCGGGTCTTCGTGCGAAAGTGCCGTCTGGTTTCGGAGAAACTTCAGCACTTCCGTGTTTTTGCCGGCCTGCCAGAGAAGTTCGGCATAACTTTGCGCGGCCATCGCTGAGTCCGGATAGCGCTCGTAGGTCTTTCGGGAGAGCTTTAAGGCGGCATCTTTTTCGGATGCGGTTTTTGCAAGCGCATAGCTCATCTCGGCAAGGTTTTTGTCAAGAATAATGCTGTCGTCCCTCACACTTTGCGCGGCAAGCCGGGCTTCCGAGAGGGCCTCGGCTTTCTTATTCATGCGCGAAAGGGCGATACTCAACCCGTAGTGCGCCGCCGCGAGTTCCTTCCCCTTAGCCTTTGCCAGGGCGTCCCGGAAGTAGCGGCTTACCTTGAGCCACCCGTCGTAGCCTGTTTCCTGCAGCACGCGGCAGCGCGCCTGAATGAGGTAAAAGTCAAGACTGCTCGGGTAAACCGCATGCTTGATTCCCTTGGTGCGGTTTTCCATGTCGCTTAAGCGTTCATTGGTAAGCGGATGGGTGGACAAAAAGGCCGTGGCGTTGTTTTCGTAGTAGCGGTTGCTTTTTTGCAGCCGGGCAAAGAAGTTTTCCATGCCGTGGGGGTCAAATCCGGCGTTGACGAGCGTCTGAAAGCCGATGCGGTCGGCTTCGCGTTCGGCGTCCCGGGAAAATTTAAGCTGATTCTGAATCAGAGCCCCTTGTGTTCCGAGGGCAATCGCCATGGCGGCGTCACCCCCGGAGGAGCCGCCCGCCTTGGCGGCCAAAAGCGCGAGAAGAATTGAACCGAGGGTGATCGCAAGCGAGTCTTTTCCGCCCGCAATCATGCGGGCAATGTGGCGCTGCGTGACGTGCCCGACTTCGTGCCCGATGACGCCCGCGAGTTCACTCTCGTTTTTGGCGGCGACGATGAGCCCTGTGTGCACCGCAACAAAGCCCCCGGGCATGGCAAAGGCGTTGAGGCTTGCGTCACGCAGCGGGAAAAAGACGAAACTGAAGGGCTGCGAGCGGCCGGCCGCAACAAGCCGCCAGCCGAGGCGGTTTAAGTAGTCCGCAATTTCTTCGTCGGGAAGATACGTTTTGTCGGCGCGCACCTGGCGCATGAGGGTTTCACCCAAGGCCCGTTCGTCCGCAAGCGACAGATCGGCCCCTGCCACCGTGCCGAGGCTCGGGAGGTTTAAGTCGGGGAGAGGCTGCCCGGCGGCAAAGGCGCCTGCCGCGGGCGTGAGCGCCAAAGAGGCGCAGACAGCGGCGATGACGGAGTGTTTGAAAAAAGCGGTTTTCACAATGCGGCCGGTATGAGTTGGTAATACTGCAGAAGACGGGCTTTTCCATAAAGTCCGCTGACAGTGTTCCCGCTATCATAGCGGCCCGATGCAGGCCCTTTTCAGGCAGGCAACAAATTTGTACGAACTCTTTTCGTGTGGTTACAGAAATGGCAGAACTGACGCATTTTGATGCCGCGGGCAACGCGCATATGGTGGATGTGGGTGCAAAGGACGAAACAAAGCGCCTTGCGCGCGCCGTGGGAAAAATCCGCATGAAGCCCGAGACCTTTGCGCTCGTTGCTTCCGGTACTGCAAAAAAAGGTGACGTGATCGGCGTGGCGCGGATTGCCGCGATCATGGCAAGTAAAAAGACCTCTGAACTCATCCCCTTGTGCCATCCGATTGCGCTTACGCACGTCACGGTTGACTTTGAGCTTTGCCCCGAAACAAGTGAAGTCCTCTGCACCGCCGTCTGCGAAACCAAGGGGCAGACGGGCGTTGAGATGGAAGCGCTCACGGCGGTGGAAGTGGGACTTCTCACGGTCTACGATATGTTGAAAGCCGTGGACCGCTTTATGGAAATCGGCGGCATTCACCTCGAAGAAAAGGCGGGCGGCAAGTCCGGCCACTGGGTGGCTGCCGACACCAAGGCAACGTTTGAGGACTGAGCGCGTCATGCCGGAAGTGAGAGAAGGCAGCGCATTTGCCGCTGCCTTTAAGGATTCCATCCCCGTTTTTATGGGGTACGTGCCCCTGGGGATCGTTTTCGGTTTTCTTTTTGTGCAGGCGGGCGGCAGCTGGGAGATGGCGGCCTTGGCAAGCCTCATCGTTTACGGCGGTGCCTCGCAGTACATGATGATTCCGATGCTTGTGGCCTCAATGCCCGTGGCGGCGATTGCCCTTGCGACACTCGTCATCAACCTGCGGCACGTCTTTTACGGGATTTCGCTTCTCACGAAAATCCCGCAGCACGGCTGGAAGCGCTGGTACATCGTTTTTGCTCTCACGGACGAAACCTTTTCGCTTTTGACGATTCTGCCGGAAGGTACGCATGCGGCTCGGGTGGTGTGGCTCGCGTTTTTAAACCATATGTGGTGGCTTTTGGGCACTGTGATCGGTGCCGCAATCGGCGCTCAGGCCCAGACTGACCTCGTCGGCATTGACTTCGTGCTCACCGCGCTTTTTGCAATGCTTGCTGCCGAGCAGTGGCGGGCGCGCGTTTCGGCCTGGCCCCTTGTGGCGGCGCTCGTTTCCTTTGCTTTGGCGCGCTGGCTCTGGCCTGATTATGCGCTTGCCGTTTCCATGGCCTTTTGCGTGGCAGCGGGCTTTGTCTGGGCCGTCAAGCGCCGCAAAGACGCCTGTGTGAGAGGTGATGCCGCGGGAGGCGCACAATGAACGATACGCTTTACGTCATCACGGTGTTTCTCGCGATGGGCGCCGTGACTTTTGCCGAAAGAGCGCTTCCCTTCGTCGCAAGCCGCTGGCTTAAAAACCAGGCCTGGGTAAGAGATGTCGGCAGTTTCCTGCCGCTTGCCGTCATGGTGCTTTTGGTTTTAAGCTCCGGTGCCGGCTTTGCCGCGGGACACACGGGGCTGCCGTGGCAGGAAACCGTGAGTGTGCTTCTCACGGTTCTTGTGCAGTGGTTTTTCAGAAGTTCACTTGTGAGTATCTTCGCCGGAACGGCGCTTTACGTGGTGTTGCGCAATAATCTGCTTGCGGGAATTTTCTGAGTACGGAGTCTGCGATGCTAAACAACCCGCGCTTGAAAGCGCGGGGTTTGCTGACACGGTGCAGGCTTTCCCGTAACAGCCAAGGTTTTTGAGGCCTTGTCTGCCCGGGCGTCCCCTGCACCACAGGAACATTTAAAACGCAACCGCTCTACGGGTACGGGCTTCATCAGCTCGATCCGTCGGTTCCGGCGAAGGACTGCTTCGTCTTGCCGATTCGCTGGTTTGTACTGTTGCTGAAAGATGAGCTTCTTTCTGCCAGGCATCCGGGGCTTCAGTCTTTATCACCAGATCCAGAGCCTCGAGCGTCCACGTCTTGGCCTTCCAACGAACCCTGTTTTGTTTGATTTTCCCTCAACGCTGTGCAAGCCGCAGCCGGTCTGCGGCGTTAAAGATTCCCGGTTCTGAAGCGGGTTGGCGTCAAAGGACGAAACTCAAGGCATTTTTGCCGGGAAAACCGCTGTTTTGCTGTTTTGAAGCCGCGCCTTTTCCATTAAAATGGAAAAATTACGCCGCGCAAAAGGCGCTGCAGTCCTTTTGCCGGAAACAACACGCAATCATGACCATGACCGATACGGAAAAGAAAACCGAAGGTGCCGAAGGCGCCGTGAAAACGACCAATTTCCTGCGCAACATCATCGAGGCCGATCTTGCCGAGGGCAACAATCTGCCGCGTTTCTGGTGCGGACATCCCGCGCCCTACACGGAGCAACAGGAAAAGGGGGCGCCTGACGTTGCAAAAATCCGCACGCGTTTCCCGCCGGAACCCAACGGCTACCTCCACATCGGTCACGCCAAGAGTATCTGCCTGAACTTTGGGCTGGCGCGTGACTACGGCGGCTACTGCCACATGCGCTTTGACGACACCAATCCGGTGAAGGAAGACCAGGAGTACGTTGACGCGATCAAGGAAAGCGTCAACTGGCTCGGCTTTGACTGGAAGCACGGCAAAGAGGTCGACCTCTACTACGCATCCAACTACTTTGACTGGATGTATGAGTTTGCCGAGCACCTCATTAAGACCGGCTACGCCTACGTTGACGAACAAAGCGCCGACGAGATGCGCGAAAACCGCGGCACGCTCACCGAGCCCGGCAAGAATTCCCCCTTCCGTGATAGAACGCCCGAGGAAAACCTCAGAATCTTCCGCGAAATGCGCGACGGCAAGCACGCCGAAGGCTCCATGGTTCTGAGAGCCAAGATTGATATGGCTTCGCCCAACATCAATCTGCGCGATCCCGCGATCTACCGTATCCGCTTTGCCGAACACCAAGCAACCGGCAACAAGTGGTGCATCTACCCGATGTACACCTTTGCGCATCCGATTGAAGATACGCTTGAAAACATCACGCACTCGATCTGCACGCTCGAATTTGAAGACCAGCGCGCCTTCTATGACTGGGCGCTGGAGCGTGTGGTGCCGGCACTGCGCGCACCGCAGTTTGCTGAAGCAAAGAAAATTTTGGCTGACATGGAAGCCGGGCGCGACGAGCGGGCGCTTGCCTTTGCGCGAGCTGCCTTTAATGCCCGCGAAAAGCTCGGGCAGAGTGCACCGGAAGCCGCTATGGCCGAACTCTTTGACCACTGGAGCGCGACGGGCGGCCCGGAGACTCTTACAAGCACCGAAGGAAAGACCTTCTTTGCGCTTTTGACGCAGCACGCGGAAAACTTCACGCCGCTCTTACAAGCCGCGCTCTCGGTGGTCCGGAAGAACTTCTTCCTTTTGTCGCATCAGTACGAATTTAACCGCCTCAACCTCACCTATGTCGTTTTGAGCAAACGTAAGCTCATCCGCATGGTCACCGAAAAGCTCGTGGACGGCTGGGATGATCCCCGCATGCCCACGATCGTCGGCCTGCGCCGCCGCGGCTATACGCCGCAGGCACTGCAGAACTTTGCGGAAAAGTGCGGTGTGAGCCGTGCCGCGGGCGGCTGGATTGATTACAGCGTGCTTGAGCAGAGCCTCAGAGAAGATCTTGAAGCCACGGCCGTGCGCCGCATCGGTGTGGTAAATCCCCTCAAACTTGTGATCGACAACTATCCGGACGATCTCACCGAGGAACTTGAAGCCCCGAACCATCCGCAAAAGCCCGAGATGGGAAGCCGCAAGCTCACGATGAGCAAGACCCTCTGGATTGAGGCCGATGACTTTGCGGAAGTGCCGCCGAAGGGCTACCGGCGTCTGACGATTCCCGCGGACGGTACGCCCGCCAAGCCCGTGCGCCTGCGCTACGGCTATGTGATCGTGCCCGTGTCCTTTGAAAAGGATGAAAACGGCAAGGTCACCTGCGTGCATGCCAACTATCTCCCTGAAACGAAGACCGGGACAGCGGGCGCCGATTCGGTGAAGACGAAGGCTGCCATTCACTGGCTTGACGCCAAGACCGCGCGTGCCGCTGAAATCCGGCTCTATGACCGGCTCTTTACCGAAGCTCATCCCGATTCCGCGGACGACTTCACGACCGTCATGAACCGCGACAGCAAGCGTACCGTCACGGGCTATGTGGAACCGGCGGTTGCAGAGGCTGCCAAGGACGAGCGCTTCCAGTTTGAACGTACGGGGTACTTTGTCACTGACCGCGTCGATCACACGAGCGACCATCCGGTGTTAAACCTTGCCGTCGGCCTGCGTGACAGCTGGGGCAAGGCCGCGAAGTAAGGTAATGTTGAATTAAACAGTAAAAGGCCGACGGCGGGAAGAATCCTCTCCGGACGGCCTTTTCGTTTTTGGGAAAAGTTTGAAAAATGAAGAAGGTTTTCTTATCAGCTCTTACAACGGCTGCCGCAGCGGCCTTTCTTTCGGTCGGTACGGCTTACGCTGCCGGCAACACCACGATTGACTCCTTTAACGAAGCCAAGAAAACGCTGGAGCGAAAGGTCTACATGGATCACCGTGTGACTTTCTACTGCCGTGCGGTCTTTGACTCGCGCAAAAACATTACGCTGCCGGACGGTTTTACGACGCCCAAACACGAAAAGCGGGCGCGGCGCATTGAGTGGGAGCACGTCGTGCCGGCGGAAAACTTCGGGCGCTTTTTTAAAGAGTGGCGTGAGGGCGATGCCAAGTGCGTGGATAACCGTGGCAGGAACTTTAAGGGCCGCAAGTGCGTGGAAAAGGTGAACGAAGAGTACCGCTACATGCAAAGCGACATGTATAACCTTTATCCGGCAATCGGCGCCGTCAATGCGTTGCGCAGCAACTATAACTACGCGATGCTGCCCGCAGCCAAGGTGACATTCGGCACGTGTCCAATGAAGATCGAAGACCGCCGCGCTGAGCCCCCGGAATACACCCGCGGCACGATCGGCCGCACGATGCTTTATATGGCGGACAGTTACCCCAAGATGCGGCTTTCAGATCAGCAGCGAAAGCTCGCCGAAGCCTGGGCCAAACAGTATGCGCCTGACGCTTGGGAGTGCACCCGCGCCAAGCGTATTGCGCGGCTTCAGGGTAATGAAAACAAGTTTGTTGCGGAAGCCTGCCGTAAAGCAGGGCTCTACTGATCTCTGTTGTTTCGTCTGTGAGCAGGGCGGCGTGCCCGACGCTGCCTGCTCACAATCATCCCCTGCGGCCATCGCAAGACTGTGGCTGACGCCGTCAACCTGCAGCACGGAGACGAGGTCATACCAAGGTGCGTCCGATAAGCCGTCTTTACCGACAAAGAAACTGAAAGTCTTACCGTGCGCATCGGTGTTGCCGATGACGGTGTTAAAAAGCAGCCAGTCCAGAAGGGACGCAGCCGTCCGTGCCCGAAGTGCGGGATCAGCAAACCGCACGAGAGAAAAAAGCCGCACAAGACTCACGCCGGTACGGATGGCGGCAACATCGCGGCTGTCTCCGAACGGCCGCTCGTACTTGTAGGCAGAGGTAAGGCCCAAGGCCTGACAGGCGTCAATGACGTGCCGGCGCCACACGCGTTTCTTGCCGGCACGCAACTCCGTTTTTCTGTCAAAGCGAAAAACTTCTAGAACACGGTGTTCTCCCATGCGGAAAAGCCGGGCTTGAGCAACAGGATGGCCGAGTGCACGGGCGAGCTCCAGTGACAGAAATTCGTTGATGGCGAGAAACGGAGAGCCCTTCGGCTCAAACTTCAGAATCCGGTCGGAGGCAATTGTTGAGCCTTCCGCAAGCACATAGCGGCCGTCAGTCATCAGGAGGTTGAGTTTGGGCTGGGCGC
This sequence comes from Duodenibacillus massiliensis, assembly GCF_928721995.1. NCBI lineage: Bacteria > Pseudomonadati > Pseudomonadota > Betaproteobacteria > Burkholderiales > Sutterellaceae > Duodenibacillus > Duodenibacillus massiliensis. The sequence goes on along the minus strand of NZ_OV788642.1, from coordinate 1,087,053 downwards.
CGGCAACCGTCACGCGCGGCCGGTTGTCCCAGAGATCCATGGGATGCGTGTCAGGCGCTTCGATGCGGCTTGTAATTTCAGCGGCCGTGACCGGGCGGATTGTCTCCCTGACTTCGCCAGAGGTACCGGCCGTGAGCCTCATGGCACCTGGAAGATCGTAGCCTAACTTAAGCACCAGGCCGATTTTGTTGCCTGCCGAGATCTGTGTTGCCAAAACCAGGTTTTCAAAGGCCCGGCTTTCAGGCAGCATGTTTTCAAAAAAGGCAGTGACGGCGCGGGAGTCGGCGGGCCCGGTGAGAGGAAGCGCCGGGCTTAAGGCAAAGCCCGAGGCTTTCCAGTCATCCGTGTAGGTAAGGACCGGATCTTCGGGCGTGAGTTGTACACGGGCGGCGAGCCGGTTGCCCACCCAAATGCCGGCGGACTCAGAACCAGACAATCTCATCCGCCTTTTCCGGCTCCGGAGCAGTGATATTGAGCGTGCAACCCAGAAGACCGCAAACGGCAAGCACTGTGGACACCCGCACATCGCGGCCTTTTTCCAGCGCAATGAGTGTCTTTTTGGTAATGCCGGTCATGTCGGAAACCGCATCGAGCGTGAGTTTCAAGGCTCTGCGCCTTTTGTATACCGCTTCGCCCAAAGTAGCGGCCGCCGTGTCTTCGGTAAAAAGCACGGGGGTTGTGCTTTTTTGTTGGCTGTCAGCGAAATAGTGTAGTAAAGGATACTTTTATCGTGTCCAAAACAAAAAGTGTAGAAAAAAGATACTTTCTGTTTTCCGGTCTGAATCGGACGGCTTCAGAGATCCGGGATGCAGGCAAAGACTGCAGCGGTGCTGTTTTTCTTTGTATGCAGCCGTTACCCGGCTACATGGCCTATGCAACGCGCTTTTATAATCTTTCCGCTTTTTCGGGCACGCCTTGGTGTGCTCTCATTACTGACTACGACACTCTCAGGAAGACTTTCCCATGTTTGAATACAGCAAAACTGCCGCCGTCACCGACGCCGAAGTCTGGAAGTACATCGAAGACGAAATGCAGCGTCAGGAACAGCACATCGAAATGATTGCAAGCGAAAACTATGCTTCGCCTGCCGTGATGTCTGCCCAGGGCAGTCAGCTCACCAATAAGTACGCCGAAGGCTATCCCGGCAAGCGTTACTACGGCGGCTGCCAGTTCGTCGACGAAGTCGAGCGCATTGCCATTGCCCGCGCAAAGAAACTCTTCTGCGAACCCGCGGGCGTTGAGATGGCCGTAAACGTGCAGCCTCATTCGGGCGCTCAGGCCAATGCCGCGGTCTTTATGGCGGTTCTCAATGAGGGCGACACCTTCATGGGCATGAGTCTTGCCGACGGCGGCCATCTCTCTCACGGCATGCACCTTAATTTCTCCGGCAAGTTCTTCCACTGCGTGCCCTACGGCCTCGGAGAAGACGAAAAGATCGACTACGATGAAGTCGAGCGCCTTGCCAAGGAAGCCAAGCCCAAGCTCATCGTGGCCGGGGCTTCGGCTTATTCCCTCAAGATTGATTTCAAGCGCTTTGCCGAGATTGCGCATAGCGTCGACGCCCTTTTGATGGTTGATATGGCGCACTACGCCGGGCTTATCGCCGCAGGAGTCTACCCGAGCCCCTTCGGCTACGCCGACATTGTGACGACCACGACGCACAAGAGCTTGAGAGGTCCGCGCGGCGGCATCATTTTCTGCCGTCCGGATCTTGAAAAGAAGATCAATTCCGCGGTGTTCCCGGGCATGCAGGGCGGTCCCCTGATGCACGTGATTGCCGCCAAGGCCGTGGCGCTCGGTGAAGCGCTTACACCGGAATTTAAGGCCTACGGCGAGCAGGTTGCCAAAAACGCGAAGGTCCTGGCGGAAGAACTCACCAAGCGCGGTCTGCGGATCGTTTCCGGCGGTACCGAAAGCCACGTGATGCTCGTGGACCTCAGAGCCAAGCACTTAACCGGCAAGGCCGCTGAAGCGCTTCTCGGAGAAGCCCACATCACGGTGAACAAAAACGCCATCCATAACGATCCGGAAAAGCCCTTTGTCACCTCGGGCCTGCGCCTCGGGACCCCTGCGATGACCACGCGCGGCTTTAAGGAAGAAGAAACGCGCGAAACCGCGAACCTCATTGCGGATCTTTTGGACGCCCCCGAAGATCCCGCGGTGCTCGCCCGCGTGCGTGAAGCCGTGGACCGGCTCACCGCGAAGTTCCCGGTCTATCGCATGTAATCAGTCTGTCAGCGGGCTTATAAGCCCGCCTGACACGGACCGTCCGAAGCATCCGCTTGCAAAATCGGTGCGCTTCGGGTGTTTTTTTTGCGGTTTACGGTCTCATCCCGCATACAATTAAAGGATGCACACCCGAAAGACACCATATCCAGTGGTTGCCTGCGGCGTGCTTCGGCACAGATTGCGCCGTTTGTTTTGGGAGAGAAGGCATGCGCTGCCCCTACTGTAAGGCCAAGGATTCGGCTGTTATTGATTCACGTGCGAGTGAGGACGGATTCTCGATCCGCCGCCGACGGCAGTGCGAATCCTGCGGTAAACGCTTTACAACCTTTGAGCGTGCTGAGCTGAACCTCCCGACGGTCGTTAAGCGTGACGGCGGGCGTTGCGAGTTTGACCGCGAAAAACTCAAGGGCTCGATGCGCCTTGCGTTAAGAAAGCGTCCGGTAACGATGGAGGCGATTGAAGCCTCGATTGACGCGATTGAACTGGCGCTCATGACCATGGGCGAAAAGGAAGTTCCGAGCGCCAAAATAGGCGAACTCGTTTTAAAAGAGCTCAAAAAGCTCGACAGCGTTGCTTACATCCGCTTTGCAAGCGTTTACTTTAATGTCGACAAACCCGAGGGTTTCCGCAATCTGATGCGCGACCTCGAAGCCACGCAGCACAACAAATGACGGACGTTAAAGACATTAAGGCTGATCCGGCCGATGAATTCTGGATGCGGCAGGCGCTTGAAACCGCGAAAAACGCCGAACTCATTGCTCCTCCGAACCCGGCGGTGGGCTGTGTGATTGTGAAAGACGGCGTTGAGCTCGGAAGGGGCTCAACGCAGGCGCCGGGCTCAGCGCACGCTGAAATCAGTGCGATTAACGACGTATACGCCAAGGGCATGACGCCTGAAGGTGCCACGTTTTATGTGACGCTTGAACCCTGCTCGCACTACGGAAGAACCCCTCCCTGCGCACTGCGCCTGATTAAGGAAAAGGCGGCGCGCGTGGTGGTGGGAACCACTGATCCCAATCCCCTCGTGGCCGGCCGCGGCATCGCGATGCTCAAAGACGCTGGTATTGCCGTCACAACGGGCGTTTGTGAAACCGAAGCGATTGAATCCAACATCGGCTTTATCACCCGCATGAAGCGGGGCACCCCCTGGGTACGGATGAAGCTTGCGGCCAGTCTTGACGGGCGCACGGCGCTTGAAAACGGGATGAGCCGGTGGATTACGTCAGAAGATTCCCGCGAAGACGGGCGGCTCATGCGCGCGCACTCTCAGGGGATTTTGACGGGTGTGGGAACCGTACGGGCGGACAATCCCCAAATGAACGTGCGGCTGCCCGGCAACTGGAAGGATCCGCCGAAATTTGTGTGCGACGCCCGGGGCTCGATACCCTCGGAAAGCCGGATTCTGGAAGGCGCCCCCTGCACGGTCTTTGTCGCCGAAAGCGCGTCAGAAGAAGCCGTGGAGCGGATCACGGCCGCGGGCGCTCAGACCGTGCGCGTTGCCGAAACCGAGCTCGGTAAGCTCGATTTGGGGGAAGTGCTTCACGAAATCGGGAAAAGAGAAGTCAATGTGCTTCATGTGGAAGCCGGAGCGAGGCTTTCGGGGTCGCTGATGACCGCGGGCCTTGTGGACGAAATTGTTCTTTATGTGGCGCCCTGCTTTATGGGCAGCGGCAAGGTTCTCGCGAGCCTTCCTCACTTTGAGCGCATGCAGGATATCTACCGCTGGCGGTATCACGCCGTGGCAACGGCCGGCAGTGACCTTAAAATCGTGCTTCGCCCGCAGTCGTAAGACTGCTGGTGCGTAACGAAAACAGATTTTCAGACATCAGAAAGGAGTTTCTTGAATGTTTACCGGGATTATTCAGGCTGTGGGTAAGGTGCGCGAACCGGAAAAGCTCGGTGACGGCGTGCGCCTCACGATTAAGACTCCTGCGGAATTTCACCTCGAAGAGGTGCATGTCGGGGACTCGATTGCAGTTAACGGCGCCTGCATGACCGTGACCGGCATTGAAGGCGACTCCTTTACGATTGACGTAAGTGCCGAGAGCCTCTCCAAGACCGTTGGCCTTAACACCTTCGGGTTTGTGAACCTTGAAAAAGCCATGCGGCTCGGTGACCGTGTGGACGGCCATCTGGTGAGCGGACACGTCGACGGCGTCGGTCAGGTCGAAGTGATGGAACCCAAGGCCGAGAGCTGGCACCTGGTGATTCTTGCGCCCAAAAAGCTCTCTCCGTACCTTGCCTACAAGGGCTCTGTGACGGTTAACGGTGTGTCGCTTACGATTAACTCCGTGGAAGACACGCCGGTGGGCGCCCGTATTTCCATCAATCTCATCCCGCACACCGTGGAAGTGACGACCTTAAAGAGTCTGAAACCTCAGGACGGCGTGAATCTTGAGATCGACACGATTGCCCGTTACGTTGAGCGCATGATCAGCCTGCGCGACAACACGGACGATCTTTTCTAAACGAGCATTTTGCAGCGGAGGCCTTCATGACGCTCTTATTTTCACCGCTCACACTGGGAAAACTGAAGCTTGTGAACCGCCTCTGTGTGCCGCCGATGTGCCAGTACCGCGCCAAAGACGGGGTGCTTCAGGCCTGGCACCGGGTGCATTATGGAAAATTGGCGGGGTCGGGTGCCGGGCTCGTCGTTGTGGAAGCAACGGCTGTGACGCCTGAGGGCCGCATCACGCCTGCGTGTCTCGGGCTCTGGAACGATGAGCAGACCGAGGCCTTTAAGGCGCTCACCTCGGAATGCCGCGCCGTAAGCCCCGAGACCAAACTCATGATTCAGCTCTCGCACTCGGGCCGCAAGGGAAGCCGTACGGTTCCCTGGGAAGAAAGCCGCTTTCTGACGCTTCAAGAGGGCGGCTTTGCGATTGAAGCGCCGTCCGCCGTCACGTGCGGAGAATCCGAAAGCCTGCCGCGGGAAATGACAGAAGATGATATTCACCGCGTGATTGAAGCCTTTGCGGCGGCCGCAAAGCGCGCTCAGGCTGCAGGTTTTGACGGTATTCAGATTCACGCGGCGCACGGCTACCTCATTCATGAATTTTTGTCGCCGGTGACAAACCGCAGAACGGACGGCTGGGGCGGAAGCCTCGAAAACCGGATGCGCTTTGGGCTTGCCGTCATTAAGGCCGTGCGCGAAGCCGTGCCCGATATGGCGCTTGCGGTACGCGTTTCCGCCACCGATTGGATCGAGGGCGGCTGGACGGTGGAAGATACCGTGGCGTTTCTCAAGGCCGCAAAGGCGCTTGGGTGCGACGCGGCGGATGTGAGTGCCGGAGGGCTTGATAAGGCGCAGCAGATGCCGGAACTCAAACCCGGCTATCAGGTCGAATACGCGCGCGTTGTGAAAAAAGAAACGGGGCTGGTGACCTTTGCCGTGGGACTTATTAAGGAGCCCCTGCAGGCTGAAGCCATCCTTGCCGCGGGGGACGCCGACGGGATCTGCGTCGGCCGCGAGATGCTCAGAAACCCCAACTGGGGGTGGACCGCCGCACAGGCCCTGCACGCCATGGTGGCCTTTCCGCCGCCTTACCTTCGGGCCTTCTGATTTTTCTGCGGTTTCTTAGTATTTCGGCCAAGGCGCAGTGCCCGTGGCACGGGTAAGATTCCGCCTCATCCGAATGTATGAATTAAACCGCGGCCTTGGTCCGCGGAAAAGTCTGATGGTACGACATTTTTCCTGCGTAGCCGCGCTCTGTCTCGGGGCCCTGGTTTTTCAGACGGCAGCCGCCGCTGACGCGCTTTCCTTTGACGAAGCCCGTGCGCTTTTTCACGAACGCTCCGATATCTTCCGCGCAGACGCCGCGGAAGTGGAGCGCGCCCGGTTAACGGCCGAAAGCGCCAAATGGCTCTCCGGTCCCAAGATCGACATGATGGCCATGCATATGGAAGGCCGCAAAGAGCTCGACCTTGATATTGACGTGCCCGCGAACCTGCAGGCGATGGGGCCGATGCTGGGTGCTGCTTTGGGCGTTGGTCCCATTTCCATCCCTTCAACGATTAACGTCGGCCAGGAGCTTGACTTGGGTGGGCCGCGCGCAACCATTCAGGCGTATTGGCCGCTTTATACGGGCGGGCGGATTTCCGCCAAGCAAAACGCGCTGGAGCAAAAAGTCCGGGAAGCCGATGCCGCCAGGAGTGAACGCTTTGAGATGAAGGACGCGGAACTTGCGGGCCGCTACTGGGGCGTGCAGCTTGCGCGTTCCGTGGAAAAGCTCCGAAGCGACATGCTCGCCGATGAAGAGGCGCAGCTCTTGCGTGCCGAGCGCTTTGAAAAGAAAGGGATGATTTCCAAAATTGAGCGCATGAGCGTGGAAGTTTCGCGCGATACGGCCCGCCGGGAACTGGCCTCAGCGCAGACGGGCGCGAGGGTCGCGGAAGCTGAACTCATGAGTGCGCTCAGAGAAAAAACGCTCCCGGAACTTTCAACGCCCCTTTTCGTTCTCACCGGGAACTTGGGCGTACTGTCCGAATGGCAGAAAAAGGCGCGGCTTAACGCGCCGCTTCTCAGAAAAATCGATGCGCAGCGAAATCAGGCCGAAGAGGGAGTGAAGGCCGCGGAAGGGAATTTTCATCCCCAGGTCTTTGCCTTCGGCATGAAAAACTTGGTGAAACACTACCTCACGCCGGTGGAGCCGGACTGGATGGCCGGAATCGGCGTGAAGTTCACGCTTTTCAGTAACAGCGACCGCATGTCCGACATTGCGGCGGCAAGGCAGCTCGTCACCAAAGCTGAAGCCGCGCGCGCTGAGGCCGATAATGCCCTGATGACCGCGGTTGAAGTGGCGTTTCTGCAGACCACGCAGGCCCGTGAGGAATATGACCTAACGGCCTCGACCGTGGCGCTCGCCGCGGAAAACCTGAAATTGCGGCAGATAAGTTTTAACGAGGGGCTTTCCACGGCCCTGGACGTACGGGAAGCCCGCACGCAGTTAATCGGCGCGCAGATCGCGCAGCGTGCCGCCGCCTTTAAGTTTGTCGTTGCCTGGGTGCGGCTTCATGCCGCCAGCGGCGTGATGCCGGAATTCATGCAGACGCTCACGCGTGCGGACCTTGTGCCTGTTAAGTAAACGGATTAAAAACAAAAATTGCAGTCAGCCAATCAGAAATTTTCCAAGATTCCGGCCGTTATCGGGGGCGCTGTTCTTTTGGGCGCGGCCGCCTTTATCGGCTGGGGAATCTGGCAGGCGATGGCGCCGGTGGCGGTTCCTCTTCAGGGGATGATTGATGCCCGTACGGTTTCAGTGGCCGCAAAGGTCCCGGGGCGCCTTGCCAAGGTCCTTGTCAAAGAAGGAGACACGGTGACGGCGGGGATGCCCGTTGCGGAACTGGCGTTACCTGAAATCAATGCCCGTGTGGCGCAGGCCAAAGCCGTGGAGGCTGCGGCGCTTGCGAAGTCCGATCTTGCACAGGAGGGCGCGCGCACGCAGCAGATTGAAGCGGCGAAGGCAGACCTTCAGCGGGCGGCCGCAGCGGCGGCTCTTGCCAAAAACACCTTTGCCCGTATTGATGCGCTTTACAAGGAAGGCCTTGTGAGCGAACAGAAGTGGGATGAAGTCAGGACCCAGCTTTCGGGGGCCGAGAAGGTCAGGAAAGCCGCGTTTGAAAAATTGTCTGCCTTAAAGGAAGGCGCCCGCACGCAGGAAAAGGCGGCCGCAAAGGCGCTTGCGGCGCAGGCTGCCGGGGGTGTGGCTGAAGCTGAGTCTTTGGCCGGTGAAGCTACGGTGCACGCCGTGACCGCGGGCGAAGTCACGCGCATCGTGATGCATGAAGGCGAAGTGGTTCCTGCGGGTTTTCCGTTGGTGCTTGTCACGGACCTCACCGACAGCTGGGCTGTTTTTAACGTCCGTGAAGATGAACTCCCCGGCATGGAAAAGGGAACGGTTTTAAACGCTTACCTGCCGGCCCTTAAAAAGACCGTCGCCTTTAAGGTCTACTGGATCAATCCCAGAGGCGAATACGCCGTGTGGCGCGCGACGCGACAGTCTTCCGGCTACGATATCCGCACTTTTGAAGTGCGGGCCCGCCCGGTTGAGCCCGTCGCAAACCTGAGGCCCGGCATGACGGTTGTGATTGAACGCAAGTAACCCGGGGGCACGATGCTCTGTTGGTTTAACCGTGTTGCGCGTGTGGCAGCCGCTGAAGTGCGGCAGGTTCTCGCGCACCGAGTGGAGTGGCTTACGGCCGTCGTTGTGCCGCTCATCTGGCTTGCGGTGTTAACGCTTGCGTTCGGGCCAGGGCTGATGACGCAGTTGCCCGTGGGGCTCGTTGACGCCGATAAGTCGGCTGCCTCGCGCGAAGTCGTTGAGACCCTGTCCGCCATTCCCTCGGTGCAGTTTAAGTCCTTTGAGTCCACACTGGAAGCCGATAGGGCGCTGCGCGGCGCCAAAATCTACGCAGCGCTTACCATCCCTCCTGACTTTGAGCGGGAACGCCGCCGCGGGGTGGGTGCCCCTGTGGTGCTTGAAATCAACAAGACCTATTACGCGATCGGCACGATTCTGGAACTTGACGTCAAAACAGCGCTTGCCGCACAGAAGGTCGCCAATTTGGCCGTGCGCATGACGCAAAAAGGCGGAAACTTCACGGAAAACGCCAAAAATCTGCGCGTGACGATGCCCGAAGTCTATTTTCTCGGGAACACCGGTTTTAACTTCGTGGCCTATCTGCTCCCCACACTCATTCCGGGCGTGATGGCATTGGCTGCCCTTTTGGCGTTTGTCAGTACGCTCGTGCGTGAGTGGCGCACGGGGCGCGTGAGAGGACTTCTGAAAACCGCCGGGGGATCGGTGACCGCGGCGGTTGCGGGGAAACTTGCGCCGTGGCTTGCCTTCTGGCTTTTGATGTCCTGCATCTGGGTCGCGGGCTTTGCGGGCTGGGGCGGCTGGGGAACGGCCGGCCCCGTGATTCTCTGGTTTACGGCCGCGTGGCTTCTCATACTTTCGATGGCCGCGCTTGCTGTTCTTGCGGTTGCCGTGTCGCCCACCTGGGTGATTGCGCTTTCCTGCTCGATCTGCCTCATTGCCCCGACCTTTCCCTTTACCGGGTTTTCGTTTCCGCTCGACTCAATGACGGCGGGCGCGCGTGTCTTCGGGATGCTTTTGCCTCTCACGCACTTTCTGGAAGCGCAGGGCCAGATTTGGGTGCTGGGGTCTCCGCTGGACGCCATAGCGAAAAAGGAACTTTTGATGTGCCTTTTCCCTGCGGTCTTTTTCACCGCGGGCCTTTTGATTCTTTCGGTGCGGATGAAGTCCTGGAAGGCCAACGAACTCGCCGCACGTGATGTGCCGGCAGTAACGGCAAAGTACCGGGAGGAACTCACGGGGTTTTGGCGCACCTTTGCGCTTACCTTAAAAAAGATATTCATTTCCCGCGACACCATTGCGGTATTCGGTGCGGCCGTTGCCTTTTACCTTCTCTTTTACGGCTGGCCCTACAGCACGCAGCAGATTGAAAACGTGCCGGTGGGGGTGGTGGACTTGGACAGAAGCCCGGCTTCAAGGTCGCTCATTTCTGAGCTTGACGCGGCAAGCACCTCCAAAATTGTGTTTGTGGTGCACGATGAAGCCGAAGGGCTTGACGCCTTTAAGCGCATGAATGCCGATACCCTCATCACGATTCCGCACAATTACGCCGAGGAACTTGCGCGCGGCAGAAACGTCACCGTAAACGTTTTGGGTAACGGCGCGTACCCCGTTAAAACCCGTGCCGTGCAGGCAACGATTGCCCGCATTGTCGGGGACACGGAAGAGCGCATGAATCATGCCTCCTGGATGACGGCGGGGGTTTCTCCGGAACTTCTTGCGGCGGCGTCCCGCCAGGCACCCGACATCATCGTGAAGTACCGCTTCAACGAGATTTCCGGTTACGGCAACTACACCGTGCCGATGGTGGGGCCGCTCATTATTCAGGCGGTGCTGTTTTTCGGCGTGGGGCTGTCTTTCGGAGGGTGGCTCAATGAAAAGCCGCGCCAGCGCTTTATCCGTGATGCGGTCAGAAACCCTTTTTACGGGGCCGTGGCGGTGTTTCTTGCGTTTTGGTCGGTGGCGCTCGGGTGGTTTTTGTACATGCAGGGCTTTGACTTCTCGTTCGGGGAGTACGGGGCCATGCAAAATCCGTTTGCGGTGTTTTTGGTCGCCTTTTGCTTTACGGCGGCCGTGACCGCCTTTGCCATGGCAGCGGCCACGCTGACCGGAAACGGGTGGACGGCGCCCGCGGTGGTCATCATGTCGGCGCCGGTGTTCTTTATTTCGGGGGCCGTGTGGCCCCTGGAAAACCTCAACCCCTTCGTGCAGGGCTTTGCGCAGCTTATTCCCACGACGCCCGGGATTGTGGCTTCTGCCGCTGCCGCGCAGGACGGTGCGGCGACGGCGGATATTCTGCCCGCGTGCCTGCAACTGGTGCTTCTGACGGCGCTTTACCTCACAATTCTCTTTTGGCGGCTGTTTGCGGTGCGCCGCAATGCTTTGTAAATACAGTAATTTTTCAATTTGCTCAATGCGCACGGGTAATTTACTCAGTCGGCTGAGTAAATTTACTCAATCGACTGAGTAAACGGCAGAAAGGATGTTTGAACGCGAAGAAGTTGCTGTTTTAAGAAGCCGTCTGGCTGAGCCGCGCCGCCGCATCCAGATCGTTTCCGGTCCGCACGGTGTCGGTAAGACAACAGCCGTGCAGCAGGCAACCGAGGGACTTCAGGTGCCCGTGCTCTTTGCGTCTTGTCCGCAGGACGCGCGACGAAGTCCGGTGTGAGTGAGGTTTGGCAGATGGCCCGGCAGATGATGGCGGCACAGAGGGCGCCGGAACTCGTTTTGGTTCTGGACGGCATTGATGCGGTTTTTGACTGGCGCGAGGCGGTGAAGTGCGAGTGGGATACGGATGGCCACAATGGAGGATGTAAGGTTTTTTGTGTCCGGGCGATAATAGCGCTCCCGTAGGGCGCGAAAGGAATCACGGTGGCACACCGTACACCCAAAATAAACGACACCGTAAAATTTACCGACCAGCAGCAGGCCATTCTGAACGATGCCGCAGAGCAACTGATGGAAGCCGGCGGCTTAACGGCCTTAACGCAGGCTCATTTCAACGAAGCGATGAAGATCGTAGCCCAACGCTTCATCAACGCCGCCCTGTAAGGGGAACTGAAGCACCATTTGACACAGGAAGACGAAAATCTCAACGAAGAGGAATCGGCGGCTGAGCGCGTTGAAAACAAACGCAATGGGTACAGCAAGAAAACGCTTCAGCATTGTGCACTCAGGCGCCGTCGGTCACCTTGTAGAAAAGGCGCGCAAGACTCATGTCGACGCCCTCGGGCGGCACAAGCGCGATGACAGCGAAAAAAGCAGCGCAAGCCACACGCAAAACTGAAGAAAGTCAGCAGGGCGCGCAATGCGGGGTAAAGAAAAAGAGAAGGCTTTCATGGTGAGTGAAAGTCTTCTCTTTGGTGCGTCAAAAACGCGTCAAAGTCGCGTTAAAGCCGCGTGAAATGCCGTAACAGAAGCAAAATCCGGAAAAACGCCCGAAGGCATTTTCCGGATTGTGAGAAAGGCTTAAATCAGTCCTTGTTCTTGCGGTTTCTGAAGAAGTTCGCTTTTTCGATGTCGTTGGTGCGCACCGTAAAGAGATCGTTCATGAGGCGTTCCACGAGCTCTTCGGTTTCGGCAAAAATCCGCACGCTGAAGTTCTGCAGAAGGTCGTCGGCAGCCTTCTTGTCCGTGGCGGCAAGTTCCGTGTAAGCCGTTTCAAAAACCTGCATGCGTGCGACAATCTGGGTTTCATGATCGGCAAAGGCCTTTTTGACGATCGGCGCAAGCTTCGGGTAGTCCGTCATCGCAAGCGTCTGAAGCTTGCGGAACTTCCAGTAAAGCGACACCGAGTCGGCGTGATCGGTCCCCATGCCGAAGTGAAGCGGCACGGACTTGAGGCCCTGATAGAAGGGCATGAAGCAGGAGAGATCGGCCATACCGAAGGCGATGTAAATAACGCAGCCGATTTCCTTGGGCATGTTGGGACGGACCTGCAGGATGTGCGCTTCATACGTTCTGAAAACGCTGATCGGACGCCAAGGTTCGTTGCCGTTTAAGCCGTTGGAATACGGATCGTGATCGGTGCCTTCGTAGTGGTTTCTGAGGCAGAACTTCAGATCATCCACCGTGATCTTCGCTTCGGGCTTGAGGTAAACCGCGAAGTTGCGGCCGTCGTCCACGGGCTGCTCGATCGAGGGGTTAAAGTGCTTCTGCATCACCCAGACGCGCGGATCGTTGTAGACACGGTCGCGGCTGTCGTCACGGGTGTAGGCCGCGGCAAAGTCAAAGTCGCCCTTTGCCGGATCGTAAAAGCCGTGTTCGGCGGCAAACTTCACGACGTTTTTGCTCGCCATCATCCCCGGGCATTCCGGAGAGTACTTCCTCAAACGGCCCTGGTTGCCGGTTGCCATGTACTTTTCCGGCGGGCAGCGGTGGGCAAGCCACTGATGCGCCGTGCCGGTTTCAAGGTACCAGACGTCCTTATCATCGATAAAGCCCACACCAAAGCCTTCAGCGGCACCGATCTCTTCGATGATGCTCCCCAAAAGTGCGCAGGCTTCTTTCGCAGACGACGCGCGCGGCAGAATCACGTCCGGAATATCGTCTTCGCTGATGCCGGTTTCTTTGTTCCAGGGATCAACCAAAAGGGCGTCATCGCGGGCAAAGATGGATTCGGTGCCGGTGAGACCGACGCCTAATTCATTAAAGCCCACGGCGCCGTGCAGCTGCGTTTTCCAGTTTGCAACCGTCGTAAAGCGCAGGCTGTGCGCAGGCAGCGGATACGTGAAGTTGTTGAGCCCGTGGTGTGCGGCGCAGCTGTAGACGCTGCCTACGGGGTTATCGCAGGATTCGTGAATGATGAAGTGCTGGGCCTTCATGGCGGAGCTGTCCGCGCTGCGGGCAATCATGAAGGAGCCGTCGGCGGTGGCTTTCTCTCCGACAACAACAGAAGTACACATGGGTGAAATTTCCTCTGTTTAAAAGTGGATTTTGAGAATAGGCAAAAAGCCTTAGATTCGGGGCATTGTAGAGGAAAGGAAGTGTTAGGGGGATTTCGAAAAAGGCTTGTGTCAGGAGAGGAAAGCGAGTGAAGGGATTCTTGGAAAAAGAAGCTGACGGTCGGAGCCGTCAGCTGCCTCAATGCGTTAAAGGGCGTGAATTACTCAGAGGCCGGTTTCGCGCGTTTTTTGCCGGTCTTTTTAAATTCTTCCCAATCGAGCGGATCCCCGTCATAACGAACCGACCCCAGGCGCGTGAAGTCATTGTCGCCGGCTTTTTTGCGAAGAAGCGGCTGCAAAAGCTTCAGGATTCTGTCGCCCGTAACTTTCAGTGAATGCTGCTCGGCATTTTTCCTGCAGCCCTCCTGCCACTTTTCCGTGTTGTCGTAAAGCTCATAGAGCGCATCGGCCCAGGGGCGACACTCTTCTTCGCTCGGCAGTACAAGCCAGTTTTCGTCTTTGCCCTGATTTGACTCAGGAACGGGAAGCGTAATGCCGCCCGTACCAACCGCTTCCGGAATGCCGCCGCTTTGCGAAGCAAGCACCGGAATACCGTTCATGGTGGCCTCCGTTGTCACGCGGCCCCAGCTCTCATACCAAAGGGAGGGCGCAACGAGCACCTTGGTGGTTGCGTAGATCTCGGAGACGTTAAACGTTGCATCGCGCAGCGCAATGTTTTTAAACGTCTGATTCTGAAAGGCCGAACCCACTTCGTCGCCCGGCTTTTTAAGTGCCCGCAGGGCATCGGCAAACTTCTTGCGGCTTTCTACCACCATAAAGGAGATGTCGGGCCGTTCTTTATTGGCCATGAGAATCAAGCGTGCAACAATCGCCACGCCCTTGGCAAAGGCCGGGTTAATGAATGTGACGGTCTGAGGATTGCGTGTTTTAGCGGTGACGAGATCCGCATTGATACAGATGCCGTACGGGTGAATGGTGAGTCCTTCGGTTTCTTTGTAGATTTTGGCTGTAGCTTCCGAGTCCGTGAGCACCATGTCGTGCAGCGGGAAGCGGTAATGATGATGGTTGCCGTTAAAGACGTGGTAGACGGTCGGGATACCGAAGGTGCGCGCTTCCATCCACAGGGACCGGCAAAGTGCATCACACCCGTAGCCCATCACGAGGTCGGGCTTAAAGGTTCTCAGCACCTCGGTGTACTTGTTGAGGAAGTTTGTTTCCTCTTCGTGCGTCATCTCATTCCAGACGGTCGAATGAAAGCCCGTAAAGAACCAGTGCGTGATGGGATTTTCGGGATTGGCGGAACTGTCCTTGTTGATCAGCACGGCCTTACCTTCGTTTTGCTTGATCTGTTCGGCAAGGTTTGGGATGCGGGCGGCACCCGCGGGATCATCAAACACACCGCCGCAGAAGGTGGCGGTGTCAATCCCGCGGCGGGAGAACTCCTGCAGCAGCGAATAGATCTGCATGGAGGCGCCGTTACTGACGTCGAAAACGGTCTGCGGACAGGCAAAAAGAATGCGGTAAGGACGTTTTGTGGCCATGATGGACTAAAAAGAAAAACAAATAAAACGGGTACAGGACTTTAGGTTGCCAATGCAAAGGTTCCGGCGGCGGAGATGGTCACGGCAGCAGAGCCGGAGGAACCGACAGACGATACAAAGCCGGCGAAGCGTTGTGCTTCACCGGCTTTGGAAAGTGATGGGGTGAGAAGCAGTGCATCGGGCAGAGTGTCCGCTGCGAAAGGCAGAAAGTTACTGTTCGGCTGACTTTTTGCTGATGGTGCGTTTCCTGCGGGCAGGCTGCCTGAAGTTTTCCCAGTCGAGCGGATCCCCGTCGTAACGCACGGACCCCAGACGCGTAAAGTCGTTGTCTCCGGCCTGCTTTTTGAGAAGCGGCTTGAGAAGCTTGAGCAACCGGTCTCCCGTCTTTTTGAGCGAATTCTTCTCGGCGTTTTTGGCGCAGCCGCTGTGCCCCCCCCCTCGCGTCCACTTCTCGGTGTGGTCGTAAAGATCATAGAGGGCATCAGCCCAAGGGCGGCACTCTTCTTCGGACGGAAGCACCAGCCAGTTTTCATCGGGCCCCTGGTTTGATGCGGGCTTTTCAAGCGTAATGCCGCCGGTGCCTACGGCTTCCGGCAGGCCGCCGCTCTTACTGGCAAGCACAGGGATGCCGTTCATCGTGGCTTCGGTTGCAACGCGCCCCCAGCTTTCATACCAAAGGGACGGCGCAAGGAGCACCTTTGTTGTCGCATAGATTTCGGAGACGTTGTAGGTGGCATCACGCAGCGCAATGTTCTTAAACGTCTGGTTCTGAAAGGCCGAACCCACTTCGCTGCCCGGCTTTTTAAGTGCCCGCAGGGCGTCGGCAAACTTCTTGCGGGTTTCAACGACCATGAAGGAGATGTCGGGGCGCTCTTTGTTGGCCATGAGAATGAGACGTGCAACAACCGCCACGCCCTTGGCAAAGGCGGGATTAATGAAGGTCACCGTCTGGGGATTGCGCTGTTTTGCAACCACGAGGTCGGGGTTGATGAAGTTACCGAACGGATGAACCGTGAGGCCGTCTTCATCCTTGTAAAGTTTGGCGGTGGCTTTGGAATCACACAGCACGATGTCGTGCAGCGGGAAGCGGTAGTGATGGTGGTTGCCGTTACAGATAATGTAGGCAGTCGGAATCCTGAAAGAGCGTGCTTCCATCCACATCGAGCGGCAGAGCGCATCACAGCCGTAGCCGATCACCAGATCGGGCTTGAAGGTGCGCAGCACCTCGGTGTATTTGTTGAGAAAGTTCGTTTCCTCTTCGTGCGTCATCTCGTTCCAGACAGTCGAGTGAAAGCCCGTGAAGAACCAGTGCGTGATGGGGTTTTCGGGATTGGCGGAACTGTCCTTGTTGATGAGCACGGCCTTGCCCTGATTCTCCTTAATCTGCTCAGCCAAATTCGGAATGCGCGCGGCACCCGCAGGATCGTCAAACACACCGCCGCAGAAACTGGCGGCTTCGATGCCGCGGCGGGAAAACTCCTGCAGCATCGAGTAGACCTGCATGGAGGCGCCGTTACTCACATCGAAAACGGTCTGGGGGCAGGCAAAGAGAATACGTGACGGACGGGCTGTCATGGCGGCGGCAAAAACAAAGAGTCGGGATAGAAACTACTTATTTTAAAGGCGGGGCCGAAATTTTGAATTCTTTCGGCAAGGGCGCGGTAGCAACGCTTTGCCCGGGCTTTTCGGAGCCTTTTCCTTTTCTGCCGACTTCCTGCCTTTTTCTCTCACGAGCGGATCAATTGCAGAATCGGACAGTAGCTTTGTATGCCAATAAATACGGGCCCAGGTGGTTTGTAAACACAATGTTCTGCTGATTTTTCGTCAGAAAATGTGACTTGCCTGAATCTCTCCGACTGAAGACAATATGCAGCAAAAGAGGTTTTTTCGGAGCAGAGAAATGACGGAATGCGCTTCCCCGATCATCGATGAGATCAGGCGCCTTGTGATGCAGTACGCGGCGGACAAGACCGGTCTGCAGATTGAATCCCCGATTGACGGGCTCTTTTTCTCCGTGCGCTACGGCAGCACGGGAACGTGCACGTGTTCGGTGTATGAGCCGTCGGTTGCACTGATGCTGCAGGGCCGCAAGATGACGACGGCCGGCACGCGCGTTTATACCTACGGCCGCGGAGACCTCCTCATCACCTCCATGGACGTGCCCACGACCTATCAGGTTTTGGAAGCCTCGCCCGACAAGCCCTTTGTCGGGATAGGCATCAGGATCGACGCGGTGGTGATGACGGACCTCATCCGGCAGCTGCCGTTGGAGGACGATGCAGCTGACGACGCCTTCGTGCGCGCGATTACGCTTTGCCGCGCCGAAGCCGCGCTTGAAGAAGACTTTCTGCGTCTTGTGCAGATTCTGGATTCCCCGCGGGAATGCAAGTTCAGGGCGCTGCTTATTATCCGCGACATCTATTCCCTGCTTCTTTTGGGGGAACACGGGGAGAGCATCCGCAGAATCTTCACCAATAACTCGCGCTCAAGCCGCATTTCGCAGGCAGTGGGCTGGCTGAGAGACAACTACCGCGAGCCCTTAAGCGTGGAGGCGCTCGCAGACCGCGTGCATATGTCGGTGTCGTCCTTTCACCGACATTTTAAGAGTGTGACAAGCGTCAGTCCCCTGCAGTTTCAAAAGCGCCTGCGCTTGAGCGAAGCCCAGCGGCTCATGCTCACCGAAGGCAAGGACGTTGCCACTGCGGCCTACGAAGTGGGCTACGCGAGTCCCACGCAGTTTTCCCGTGAATATAAGCACGCCTTTGGGGAAGCCCCGGGCAGAGACATTGAAGCGCGCCGCAGGCTTGTGGAGTGCCCCGTGTGCTGTCAGGCGCCGCAGGCGGCTTAAGCCTTCGTTTTTTCGCTGATGCGCTCTGCGATATAGGTAACGACAAGGAGCATTCGGTAGCGGGCCACGGCAGAAAGAGTGAGACCGATTGCGACAAGCACCATGTCGCTGGCGTACGAGGCGGCTTCAGGCTTGTCGGTGTAACCGAAGGTCATCGCGAGCATAAAAATCACGGCAAAGACGGTGACCGCGAGCGCTCTGCGGAAGGCCGAGCGGCAGATAATCCCGGGCTCATCCGTGATGTTGCCTTTGAGAAGCCCTCTGACGGCTGCGTCCACGGGCACGGCCCGCATCAGTTCTTTTTCGGAGAGAAAGACGCCCGCGGCGCGCATTCTTTCCTGCACTTCGCGGTATTTTCCTTCAAAGCGCAGCGCCCACTTGGGGTAAAAAAGGCGCAGACACTGAAACAGCAGGTAAAAAAGCGCCAGCGCAAAGCAGAAGGTGGTGATGAGCGTGTCGGTCTGATCGGTCATGGAAAAAGGAAAATGCGTTGCCGGGATTGCCCGCTATTGTGCCACCGCCGTCAGCGCGTACCGAAAAAAGAAGGCCGGACGAACGCAAAACCGGTCGGCAGCCCGCTAAAATAGGTCTAACAGAGAAAATGGAGCACCTGTGGGCGGCAGGCCTTGAATTTAAGGCGCCGTGCCCTCACGTATGGGTGCGGATTTATTTTAGGAGCTCAGTCAGTTATGGCAGTCGACGTTATTGAAACCAATCTTGACGGTACCGGCCTTTCGATCGGTGTCGTTGTGTCCCGCTTTAATGAATATGCGGGCAAAGAGCTCTATGCCGCCTGTCTGGCTGAATTGAAGCGCCTGGGCGTCATGGAAGAAGACATCACCTACGTGACGGTGCCCGGGGCGCTCGAGATCCCGTTTGCGCTCTCGCGCCTTGCCGACACCGGTGACTACGATGCGCTGATTGCTCTCGGAGCCGTGATCCGTGGTGAAACGTATCACTTTGAAATCGTCTCTGACCGTTCTTCCGAAGGCATTGAACGCGTGAGCTACGACTTTGACATCCCCGTTGCCAACGGTGTTCTCACCTGCGAAAACGACGAGCAGTGCAAGGCCCGTACCGCGATGAAGGGTAAAGACTGCGCGCAGTGCGCCGTGGAAATGGCGCGGCTTGCGGAAAAGTTCCCGAGCGACTTCGCCGACTACGATGAAGATGACGACAATGATCGATAAACAGCATCTGCCGCTTGCCGGTCAGCGCCGCAAGGCCCGTGAGTTCGCCCTTCTTGGGGTGTATGAATCCCTGATCAATAAGGATGCGGACTTTGCGGAAATCGATGCGGGGCTCCTTTCTGTGATCACCGACGCCGATGGCCCGATTGCGGGCTGTGACCTCATGCCCGAAGACTTTGATCACTGTGATCAGGCTTTCTGCCGCGAGATTCTGGCGGGCGTGATCGACAACCGTGCCAAGCTCGAAGAAGTGCTCTCACACCACGTTGACCGTGAGCTCACAAGGCTCTCCATGATCGAGCGTGCGTGCCTGACGATCGGGACGTGGGAACTCATGAACTGCCCGGAGACGCCCTACCGCGTGGTGATTAACGAAGCGGTGGAACTCTGCAAGCAGTTTGGGTCCGATAAGGGCTATAAGCTCGTGAACGGTGTTCTTGATAAGGTTGCCGGCGAAGTGCGTCCGCACGAGGCGGCAGCAAAGAAGTAAGCAATGCAAAACGGACGGATGCGGATTGTGCTCAGCAAAGCGCACCCGCAGACCGTCCGAAAGGCAATATTCGAAAGGGCGTGTTTCGGCTTCAAAATTCGGCCGGATCGCGCTCTTTTGCTTTGGTGCGTGCGCCAAGGCAAAAGTTAAAGGTGAAGAAAATGGCTCAAAACGGTGAATTTTCCATTATTGCGCAGTACTTCACGCACAACACGTTCGGTGCCTGGAAAAGCAAGGGCGTGGGAGACGACTGCGCCATCATCGATATGCCGGCAGGGCGTATCGCGGTCACGGCCGACATGATGGCGGTGGGCACGCACTTTTTGCCCGACACGCGCCCGGAAGACATCGGCTATAAGGCTCTCGCCGTCAATCTCTCGGACCTTGCGGCAGCGGGAGCTCTGCCGCGGGCCTTTTTCCTTTCGATTGCGTTGCCTGACCGTGACGACGCGTGGCTTGCGGGCTTTACGGCGGGGCTGATGGAACTTGCGCGTGAAACGCAGTGTCCGCTGTTGGGAGGCGATACAACCCGTACGGCAAGCGTGGGAGACGTCAGAGCCCCTGCCACCTTTTCCATTACCGCGATGGGAGATCTGCCGCCGCAGATGGGTTTGACGCGCGCCGGAGCGCACCCGGGGGACGACATTTGGGTTTCAGGCTGTGTGGGCGGGGCCTATGCCGCATTAAAGCACCGCTGGGGTGAGTGGACGCTGCCCGCGGAACTTTATCCGGCTGCAGCACAGTGCATGGACCGCCCGCAGGCGCGTCTCGCGCTCGGCCGCGCGCTTTTGAGTTCCGCTTCGGCCTGCGCGGACGTCAGCGACGGCCTGGCGCAGGACCTCGGGCACATTCTGGAAAGAAGCGGTGTGGCAGCCGACATCCTCTGGGACGCGGTGCCGCTGCATCCGGCAGTAAAAGCCCTCAGCGCCGACCGGCGCATTGAAGCGGCGATGAACGGCGGCGACGACTACGAACTCGTCTTTACGGCGCCGCATGAGAAAAAGGGCCTCATTGAACAGGCAAGCATCTCAGCGCTGACACCCGTGACCTGCATCGGCCGCATCCGTGAGGCGGACGACGCGACCGAGCGCCTCCTCATGCATGACGACAAGGGCAACACCGTTCTTTTGCCCGCGGGCGGCTATGATCACTTTGCATAAGTCAAACCATCTGCTGTAGCTGCCATGGGTCTGAGAGAAAAATATTCGTCTGATAATCCCGCCAACCGCGTGCGCCCGGGCTGGGTCTTTACCTACCAGCATCCGGCGCATATGCTCGCGCTTTTTTTCGGGGCGGGGTGCCTGAGACCCGGGCCCGGCACCTGGGGAACGCTCGCAGGCGTCATTGTCTGGGCGTTTCTCGTGCAGTTTTTTGACTGGAAGGCGCTGCTTCCCATCATCATCGCGGGCTTTTTCTTAGGTGCCTGGGCAAGCCAAAAAACAAGTGACGACCTGGGTGTAGAGGACGCGGGCTGCATTGTGATTGATGAAGTGATCGCCGTCTGGGCCGTGTGCCTTTTTCTGCCGCAAAACTGGCTCGGGTGGCTTTCGGCCTTTGTGGCGTTCAGAATTTTCGATATCGTGAAGCTGCCGCCCGCTTCAATCATTGACGCGCGGCTTCACAACGGCTGGGGCGTGATGATTGACGATGTGCTTGCGGCCGTCTGGGCGCTTGCGGCGGTGCTTGCGCTTGACTGGGCCTGCACAACGCTCGGCATTTCCTATCTCGGTATTTTCTGACGGGTGACAACGATGGATTTAACGGCCATTGACAGACTTTCTGAGGAGCTCGGGCGCGCGGCGCAAAAAGCGGGCGCCGTTTTTGCCACGGCCGAAAGCTGCACCGGGGGCGGTATTGCGGCGGCGATTACCGACATTCCGGGGTCAAGCGCCTGGTTTGACCGCGGGTTTGTCACCTACAGTAATGCCGCCAAAACGACCTTGATCGGCGTAAAGGAAGAAACACTGAAGGCGCACGGCGCGGTAAGCGAAGAAACAGCGCATGAAATGGCGGTGGGGGCGCTGACGCGCTCGCTTGCTACCGCCGCGGTTTCCGTGACCGGCATTGCAGGACCAACGGGCGCCGTGCCGGGTAAGCCTGTCGGAACCGTGTGCTTCGGGTTTGCAGAGCGCCGCAACGGCAAAGTCACGTGCCGCACGGAAACCATGCACTTTACCGGTGACAGGGCAGAGGTGCGGCAGCAGACGGTTGCGCATGCGCTCAAAGGGCTGCTAACCATTGTTAAGGCGGCATAACCGAAATAACTCAATTTGGAATTGACTTAATCGGACATTGACTCAATCTGAGATTGAGTAACTTCTTCAGCGACTTGCTCCGGTTTGGTCGGCTTGCCGATGAAATCTGAAAAACGCGCTCCTTTTTGAAGGGCGGCCGTCGGCAACCGGCGAAAAGCCCTATAACCCGATGGCGTCTACCGGTACCAACATGGCCCAGAGTAATCCGGACCTGCAGAAGGCCGTGAAGTACTGTCCCGCATGCAGCATAATTGTCTTTCCCGCAAAAAGACGCGGTGACTCAGTTGCGGTCACAGTGGCTGATAACGGTCCGGGGCTTCCTGACGGAAATCCCCAGCGGCTTTTTGATCCCTTCCGGCGCGGCAAACGTGAAACGGCGGTTTCGGGGACCGGGCTGGGGCTGGCGATCTGCCGCACGATTGCGCGTGTGCACGGCGCGGAAATTTTTGCGACCGATTCGGTCTGGGGCGGGGCGGCCTTTACGCTGGTGCTCCCTCACGTGCCGATGGCCGAACTCGATGACGAAGATGCAATTGACGATGCAGACGATGTGTCTGCAACTGAAGCCGGCGGCGGCCGTGGTTCCGCACTTCCGGCAGGAGGTGGAAAATGACCGCTGATATGCCGGCAGCCCGGATTCTCATTGTGGAAGCCGAAACGACGATTGCGCGTTTCGTGTCGGATGCCTTAAAGGAAGAGGGCTTTACCGTCTTTATCGAGGGGACGTTGAAGGAGGGCCTCACCGCCTGCTCAACGCGCCAGCCCGATCTCGTGGTGGTGGATCTGGGGCTTCCGGACGGCGACGGCCTGGATCTCATCGGGTCGTTCCGCACCTTTTCTACGGCCCCGGTGATTGTTCTGTCGGCCCGCACCGATGAGAAAAACAAGATTCAGGCCCTGGACCTCGGGGCGGACGATTACATCGCAAAGCCCTTCGGGATGGGGGAGTTGCTCGCGTGTGTGCGGGCGCAGCTGCGGCGCCGCGCGCTCATTAATCCGGAGACACCGGAACCGGCGGTGGATATCGGGGATGTGCATGTGGACCTCGGGGCCCGTACGGTGACGAAAAACGGGGAGCCCGTGCATCTCACAAAGCTCGAATACCGGTTGTTGCAGACCCTCATTGAGTCGCGCGGCAAGGTTCTGACGCAGCGGCAGCTGTTGCAGCGTGTCTGGGGGCCTGCTTACGTCGAGCGCCCCCACTATCTGAGAATTTACATGTCGCGGCTTCGCGCCAAGCTCGAGGACGACCCCGCACGCCCGAAGTGGCTTTTAACCGAAGTGGGCGTGGGGTGCCGGCTCGCACTCTGAGGTATTAACCGCGTGCCGCGAGGGCTTTGGCCTTTGCGGCGTTAATGGCGTCGCGTGTGGCCTTAGCGGCAGCAGCGGAAGCCTGGGCAAACATTTCGTCCTTGCCCGCGTAAAGAATTGCGCGGCTTGAATTGACGGCAATGCCAAAGCCTGCGGCATCAAGCCCTGCAGCCACGGCGGCGTTCACGTCACCGCCCTGAGCGCCGATTCCAGGGATTAAAAGCGGCAGTGTCGGAGCAAGGCTTCGGATACGGGCAAGTTCCGAGGGCTGTGTGGCGCCCGCAACGAGCCCGAGCTCACCGTTCTTGTTCCATTCCTTCTGCGCTTTTTCCGCGACGATTTCAAACACCGTGCGACCGTCGGCGGTCTTGAGTTCCTCAATGTCGCGCCCGCCGGGGTTGGAGGTGCGGCACAAAAGGAAAATGCCTTTTTCCGGGAAGTTCTCCATGTAGGGCTCAACCGTGTCAAAACCCATGTAGGGCGAAAGCGTCACGGCATCGGCCTTGTAGCGCTCAAACGCTTCCCGGGCGTACTGTTTGGCGGTTGACCCGATGTCGCCCCGTTTCGCGTCCAAAATCACCGGAATGCCGGGATGGTTGGTGTGGATGTAATCGATGAGGGCTTCCAGAACGCTCTCAGCGCGCAGCGCGGCAAAGTAGGCAATCTGCGGCTTAAAGGCGCAGGCGTACTGAGCCGTTGCATCAATCACGGCGCGGCAGAAGGTGCCGACGGGATCGGGGCCGTTTTTGATGTGTTCAGGAAAGCGGCTGATGTCGGGGTCAAGTCCCACGCAGAGCAACGTCTCGGCGGAACGGGAGCGGGCGGAAAGCGACTCGGTAAAGGTCATGATTATTCTCTTGAGTCCGTGAGGTTGGGCGCGTCAGAGCGCCTGAAGTGACTGTAATTCTAAAGAGGTTGATATGACAGGCGGTCTTTTTACCTTCCTCAGCTGAGAAGAGGCAGACGCGTGACAGATGGCCTGGAAAAATTGTTGTAAAAGTTACGACAAAAAAGGAAATTGTCGCTTTATTTATGACGCCGTGGAGAACGACGTAAGTTTTGCGACAAAATTTTCGTCTGAAAACATTGAATTAGAGGGCTGTTTTGCAGAAATAGGTATCCGGGCTCAAGGTCGAATCATGAGGAAAATACGGAGAAGTTAGCCTTCTCCTGCACGACATCAGTGCTTTTCATGGCGCGCACGCGTTTCTTTGCCGTTCCAAGAACAGCATTGAAGAGCTGGCGTGCATCGGAGAAGTAGGTCTCCAACGCACTTTCCTGATCCTCTCCGGTTTTCAGGCCCAGCTCGATGACAAAGGACGGTGTGCGCGATTTCATAGCGGCTGAATATCCCTTAAGCGAAAACTATGTGCATGGTTTGGCTGCGTTTGGGCCAAGATTAAAAAATTTCGAAAGCCCGCATTCCTCCCGGGGCTCAAGCCCCGGGCTTCCTGCGGGAAATTCTGTGAAAGGCGCCGGTCACGCAGATGACCCCTGGTTTCAGCTCCAGGCGATTGCCCGTGTTGTAAACTGGCTCAAACTGAAACTCGGCGGCGAAAAAGCTCGCGAGAGCAAGTAAGCGCCGCACTCATCAAACCTTTGATTCTTTTCAATGGCTCAGTACAAACGTTCTGACTTTGAACTCATGGCGCCCGCAGGGAGCCGCGAGTCCCTCGCCGCTGCCATCGCCGGAGGCGCCGACAGCGTCTATTTCGGTGTGGGGCGGCTTAACATGCGGGCGCACGCCGCAGGAAACCTCATGGCCGAAGAAGTCCCCGAAATCATGGGGATCGTTCACGGGGCGGGGAAAAAAGGGTATCTCACCGTCAACACCGTTATTTACGATGAAGAAATCGGGGAGATGGAAAGCTTGGTCGACGCAGCCGTCACTGCGGGCGTTGATGCGGTCATAGCGTCCGATATGGCCGTCGTGCTTGCGTGCCGCAAACGCGGCATGCCCGTGCATCTTTCAACGCAGCTCAATATCTCCAACGCCGCAGCATTGGCCTTTTACGCGCAGTGGGCGGACGTGGCGGTGCTCGCGCGAGAGCTCACCCTCACGCAGGCCGCGGCCATTGCCCGGGCTGTTCAAACGCAGCCCATTACGGGGCCCTCGGGCGCGCCCGTGCGGCTAGAGATGTTCTGCCACGGGGCGCTTTGTATGGCCGTGAGCGGCAAGTGCTACATGAGCCTTCACACACGCGGCAAAAGCGCAAACCGCGGGGAGTGTCTGCAAAACTGCCGCCGAACCTATGATCTCGTTGACCGTGAACGGGGCACGCAGTTAAGGCTTGAGAACGGCTACGTGATGAGCCCGCAGGACTTAAAGACGATCGGTTTTTTGGACAAGATGGTTGCCTCGGGCGTCAGAGTCTTCAAAATTGAGGGGCGCGCCAGGGGCGGCGACTATGTTCGTACGGCCTGTGAGTGCTATGACGAGGCACTTAAAGCCATTGCCGACGGGACTTACACGGAAGCGTCACGCACGGCCTGGGACGATCGTCTTGCAACCGTTTTTAACCGCGGCTTTTGGTCTGGCTACTACCTGGGTGAAGAAACGGCAAAGCTTGTTTCCTCCTACGGGTCATGCGCCACGGAAAAGAAAGTTTTTGTCGGCCGCTGCATCAACTTTTTTGCGAAGAAATCAATCGGGCAGTTTGAGCTTTTAGCCGGCAGCATCCGCCCCGGCGATAAGCTCCTTGTCACCGGTCCCACGACGGGCGCGGTGTATGTAACGCCCGCACTCATCATGGATGATGCGGGTGAAGTGAAGGAAGTCGGCAAGGGCGTGTCTGTGACGTTTGCGGTCCCTGAGACCGTGCGGGCTAACGATAAGCTCTATCGGATTGACGCGACGCCGCACCGGGCTAAGGAACAGTAAGTCCACTACCCCTGACTGAAGTCAGAGGCTTGGCAACAAGTCTTGGTTGACTAGCCTCAGTCCGTTTTCGGACGGACTCCGTTGGTTGGGAATCCGTTCCGTCGCAAGACGGGACGCAAACAGGCACCGTGGGATGTCGATCCTAGTCCCGCGCTCTGCGGTCTGCGGTTAAAAGCTCTGAGAGGTAGGAGCAGTGCTTCAGACAACAAACCCCTTCCAACATTGGCGAAGGATCACCACCGACCGCAAGGTCGAGCAGACGGAGCCCGTGAGGTATCCGTCAATGGAGAACACTTTGAAAGTTTTTGTGTTGAATATGCGCGGGCAACCGCTCATGCCGTGCTCCCCGCCCAAGGCGCGTAAGCTCCTTCGGGCCGGGAAGGCCGTGCCTGTGCGCCGAACGCCCTTTGTGATTCAACTGACGGTGCCGACGGGCGAAACCAAGCAGCCGATCACCTTGGGTGTGGATGCGGGCTACAAGCACGTCGGCCTGAGCGCAACGACCGCCAAGGAAGAGTTGTTGGCTTCCGAGGTCGAACTGCGGCAGGACGTGACGGGCTTGCTCTCGAATCGCTTGGCACTTCGCCGCGCCCGACGCAACCGCAAGACCCGCTACCGTGCGCCGCGTTTTGATAATCGCGTTCGATCAAAGCACAAGGGCTGGCTTGCGCCGTCCGTGGAGAACCGCATTCAGGCGCACATATCGCGCATTGAAGCGGTTTGCCGAGTGCTTCCGATCACCAAAATCGTGATTGAAACCACATCCTTCGACATTCAGAAGATCAAGAATCCCGAAGTCGAAGGCACGGACTATCAGCAGGGCGAGCAGCTTGGCTTTTGGAACGTGCGCGAATATGTGCTGTTCCGCGACGGTCACGTTTGCCAAGCCTGCAAAGGCAGATCGAAAGATCTGATTCTCAACGTGCATCACATTGAGAGCCGGAAAACGGGAGGCGACGCGCCGGGCAATCTCATCACGCTGTGCGAGGCGTGCCACAAGGCGTATCACGCAGGCAAGTTGAAGCAGTTCAGTCCCCGGCGCGGCGCTTCTTTCAGGGCAGAGACTTTCATGGGCCTCATGCGTTGGACGGTGCTCAACCGCCTGCGCGAGCGCCATCCCGAATTACCTGTCACGAATACCTACGGGTATCTGACCAAACACAAGCGCATCGTCGCGGGCTTGCCGAAGACGCATTGCGCGGACGCTTTCTGCATTGCTGGCGTCCTCGACGCAAAACGTCGGGGCGAATACCTGTTTCAGAAACAGACGCGCCGCCACAATCGCCAAATCCACAAGCTGACGATTCTCAAAGGCGGTGTGCGCAAGCGCCATCAGGCTCCGTACCTCGTGCACGGCTTCAGGCTCTTTGACAAGGTGCTGTGCAAAGGGGAAGTCGGCTTTATTTTTGGCAGACGCTCCTCGGGTGCATTCGATGTGCGCCGTCTGAACGGTACAAAGATTTCTGCCGGTATTTCGTACAAGAAACTTTCGCTTCTTGAGAAGCGAAAGACGTTTTTAACCGAACTGAGAAAGGAGGACCGCGATTCCTCCCGCGTCTGAAGACGCGGGTTTCCTCGCGGAATTTCTATGAAGAATATTCTCGTCATCGGCGCAGCCGGTCAGATCGGCAGCGAACTCGTGCCGGCCCTCAGAAAACTCGGCTTTATGACGGTCGCAGGCTTTTCCAGAACGCCATTGACGCCAGAGCTGGCCGCTGGCGGCCCTTCGGAGAGAATCGATATTCTCGACGGCACGGGGCTCGTTGACGTCATCCGCCGTCACCGCATCGACACGGTCTTTAACCTCGCGGCGATGCTCTCGGCAAAAGCCGAAGCCCAGCCTTTGTCAGCCTGGAACGTGGGTGTAAACGGCCTGTTAAACGTCCTTGAAGCCGCCCGTATCGAGCATTGTGCGGTCTTTACGCCGAGTTCAATCGGCGTCTTCGGGGACTCGACCCCGCACGCGAAAACGCCCCAGGACACGGTGTGCCGTCCCAAAACCGTCTACGGCATCACGAAAGTCACCGGAGAGCTTCTTTCTGACTACTATTTTCTGAAGTACGGTGTGGATACGCGCTCGGTGCGTTATCCCGGGCTTATCAGTTCCGTGACCCCGCCCGGGGGCGGCACCACGGACTACGCGGTCGACATTTTTTACAGCGCCGTGCGCGGTGAAACGTATGTGTGCCCGATTGCGGCGGGGACCTTCATGCCCATGATGTACATGGATGACGCCGTTGATGCGGCCGTCAACCTCATGACCGCGGATCCCGCCGGCCTCATCCACCGCAACAGCTTTAACGTGACCGCGTATTCCTTTGATCCCGAGGGGATCGCGGCTGAAATCCGCCGCGTCATACCGGACTTTTCGATGCGCTATGAAGTCGATACGATGAGACAGGGTATTGCCGAAAGTTGGCCGGATTCGCTCGATGACACCGCGGCCCGCAGCGAGTGGGGATGGGCGCCGAAGGTGACGCTCTCCGACATGACTGAACGGATGATTGCCGCTTTAAGGCAGCGCCTGTAAGACAGCAGAGAGGCGTTGGACTCAGTTATTTTTGGTGGCACAAAAAAGCCGCGGATCCCGAAAGATCCGCGGCTTGGAACTACTTGGATTCGTCAGAGACGACGGGTGATTACATCATCCCCATGCCGTCCATGCCGCCCATGCCGGCCGGAGCCGCAGCGGGCTTATCTTCCGGATAGTCGGCGACCATGCAGTCGGTGGTGAGGATGAGGCCGGCGACGGAAGCCGCGTTCTGCAGCGCCGTGCGGGTCACCTTCGTGGGATCAAGCACGCCCATGGCGACCATGTCACCGTATTCGCCGGTCTGAGCATTGAAGCCGTAGTTGCCTTCGCCCTTGCTGACGTTGTTCACGACAACGCTGGGTTCGTCACCGGCGTTGGCAACGATCTGGCGCATCGGTTCTTCCATGGCGCGCAGCACGATCTTGATGCCGGCGGTCTGTTCGTCGTTGTCGCCCTTCATATCCTTGATGGCGAGCTTGGCGCGCACGAGAGCCGTGCCGCCCCCGGGGACGATGCCTTCTTCAACGGCAGCGCGGGTGGCGTGCAGAGCATCTTCAACGCGGGCCTTCTTTTCCTTCATTTCGACTTCGGTCGCGGCACCAACCTTCACAAGGGCCACGCCGCCGGCGAGCTTGGCAACGCGTTCCTGAAGCTTTTCACGGTCGTAATCGCTCGTGCTTGCTTCAATCTGCTGACGGATGTTGGCAACGCGGGCAGCGATGGCATCGGCCTTGCCGGCGCCGTCGATGATCGTGGTGTTTTCCTTCGTGACTTCGATGCGCTTGGCGGAACCCAACTGCTCAAGCGTCGTCTTATCGAGCGACAGGCCGAGGTCAGAGGTGATGACCGTAGCGCCCGTGAGCACTGCGATATCTTCGAGCATGGCCTTGCGGCGGTCGCCGAAGCCCGGGGCCTTCACAGCCACAACCTTCAGAATGCCGCGGATGGAGTTCACAACGAGCGTGGCAAGGGCTTCACCGTCAACGTCTTCAGCGATGATGAGAAGCGGGCGGCTCGCCTTGGCGACCTGTTCAAGAACCGGGAGCAGATCACGGATGTTGCTCACCTTCTTGTCGTGCAGCAGCACGAAGGGATTCTCGAGCACGGCGGCCTGACGTTCCGGCGTGTTGATGAAGTAGGGCGAGAGATAGCCGCGGTCAAACTGCATGCCTTCCACGACTTCGAGTTCGTTGTTGAGGCTCTTGCCGTCTTCGATCGTGATGACGCCTTCCTTGCCGACCTTTTCCATGGCCTTGGCAATGATGTCGCCGATTTCAGTATCGGAGTTCGCGCTGATGGCGCCGACCTGAGCCACTTCCTTGTTGGTCGTGGTGGGCTTGGAGAGCTTCTTGAGTTCAGCAATCGCGGCGGCCACGGCCTTGTCGATGCCGCGCTTGAGATCCATCGGATTCATGCCGGCGGCAACGTACTTCATGCCTTCGTCAACGATGGCCTGCGCGAGAACCGTGGCGGTCGTCGTGCCGTCACCGGCGTTGTCGTTGGTTTTGCTCGCGACTTCGCGGACCATCTGAGCGCCCATGCTCTCGTACTTGTCCTTGAGATCGATTTCCTTGGCAACGGTCACACCGTCTTTGGTAACGAGCGGACCGCCGAAGGCGCGTTCAAGCACCACGTTGCGGCCCTTGGGACCCAACGTAACCTTAACGGCGTTGGCAAGGGTATTGATGCCGCGGACCATGCGCACGCGGGCGTCATCACCGAAAAGAACCTGTTTTGCAGCCATTTTGACTACTTCTCCAAAAAATGATTTGTGTTCAGAAAATTCCGTGCGGTGTCAGAGGCAATCAGCCTTCCACAACACCCATGATGTCTTCTTCGCGCATCACGAGGAATTCCTCGCCGCCGACCTTCACGGTCTGGCCGGAATACTTGCCGAAGAGCACGCGGTCACCGACCTTCACATCCATCGGCAGAAGCTTGCCGGCTTCATCGCGCTTACCCGGGCCCACGGCGACCACTTCACCCTGATCGGGCTTTTCACCGGCGTTGTCGGGAATAACGATGCCGCTGGCGGTGGTGCGCTCAACTTCCAGGCGCTTGACAATAACGCGATCGTGCAACGGACGAATCTGCATTTTTTGAACTCCAAACTGATATTGAAATCTTCATGTGGACGGGTTTTTGATTTCCGCCCGCAACTTTGATTGGTTGGGAGCCGGTACCCGTGAGGGCCCCCGGCTCAGGCTTTTGGCTATATGGGGACTGGGCCTGTTTTTTTCAAGGGGCGCACCCGCTAAACTGTTAAAAATCCTCTAACGGCCTTCGTCTTGTCCCGATGTTTTCTTCGAAATTTATTAAAAATCAGACCTGTGCGTTGGTTCTGTCTGCCGCAGCGGCCGCGGCCTGCGCATCGCAGCTTCCGCCGGAACTTGCGGCCGCCGCCAAAAAAGCGGGGATTACGGAGACCTCTCTCGGGCTTTGGGTGTCGAAAGCCGGGGCGGATAAACCGGTATTGTCCGTCAACAGCCGGCGTCCGATGAATCCGGCAAGCGTGATGAAGGTCGTGACCACGTATGCGGCGCTTGACCTTCTGGGCCCGGCGCACCGCGAAACCACCACGCTTTATTCCGCAGCCGGGATTGATGAAAAGGGCGTTCTGCGTGAAGCGTTTTTAAAGGGGACCGGGGACGCGCATTTTGTCGCTGAAGACGTCTGGCTTTTTGCCGAGCGCCTCGCGGGCCTGGGCGTAAAGCGCATCGCCGGCAACATCGCTGCCGACCGCACGGCCTTCGATGCGGCAAGCCGTGTGGAGGACCAGGGGAGTTTTGACGGGGCAGCCTCGCGGCCCTACAACGTGGGGCCCGACCCATTGGCTGCCAACTTTAAGACGGTGTCGCTCACCTTTACGCCGCAAACTCAGGGCCGCGTGCGGGTTTCGGCGCTGCCGCGCCTTTCCGGCATCACGGTTCCCGAAACTATCCGGGGAGTTAAAGGCTTCTGCGGGGACGTGAAAGCCAAGGTGGGTGTGACGCTAGAGGGCAGCACGATCCGTTTTTCCGGGCCGTATCCGGTTTCCTGCGGCGTAAAGACCGTGCACTATGCGCTTTTTGACGAAAACGTCTATCTCACGGGGATTTTGAGGGACGCTTTGGCGCGCGCGGGGATCACCTGGAGCGGCCGTATCGTCGACGGGGAGGTGCCCGCAAGAGCCAAAGCAGTTGCTTCGGCTGAGTCGGCGCCCCTTTCTCAGACCGTCACCTGGATCAATAAGTTTTCCAATAACGCGATGGCGCGGCAGCTTTTTATGACGCTTTCCTTTGCGGACGCGGACGGCATGACGCGCCCCGCAACTCTGGCAAGAAGCCGCGCGGTCGTTACCCAGTGGCTTCAAACGAAGGGCATCAACCCCAAGAGCGTTACGATCGATAACGGCTCGGGCCTTTCGCGCACCGCACGGATTTCAGCTGAGACACTCGGGCGCGTGTTAAACCGCGCATGGATGAGCCCCGTGATGCCCGAGATGATGGCGAGTCTTCCTGCCGCGGGCGTTGACGGCACGATGAAAAAGCGGGGCCTAAAGACGGGCTCAGCGCACATCAAAACGGGCTATCTGAAAGACTCGCGCTCGGTGGCGGGGTGGGTGACAACACCCGCGGGTGACCGCTACACCGTTGTGATGATGGTTAACAGTAAGCGCCCTGATGGCGCCAAGGCGTTTTCTGACGCCGTTCTTGCTTGGTGCGCCGGGCGCCGCTAAGCAGCGTGTAAAGAAAAGGCCCGGTTTGTTTTCCCGGGCCTTGTCGCGACTAGTTCGCGTTTTCTTCAAGCGCCTTAATGAACGCGTCTTCGGTTAAGAGTTCCGGCAGGATCGTGGCCTTCCCCTTCGTGTTGTAAAGAAGGTAAAGGGGAACGCCCGTGCGGCCGAAGCTGTTTAAGGTCTTTGTGATCGTTTCATCGCGGCTTGTCCAGTCGGCGGAAAACCGTTTGTAGCCCAAGCGCGACATCACGGCTTCGCTCTTGTCGGTCCGGATGGCGGTTGCCTTGTTGTACTGACAGGTCACGCACCAGGCGGCGGTGAAGTCAACCATCACGGGTGCCCCGCTGTTTACCGCTTCGCTTACCGCTTCCGGAGACCACGGCTGCCAGCCGTCTTCTGCGTCCCCTGACGCTGTTGACCGGGCATCAAAAAGGCCCGCGGCAATCAGCCCCACGCACACGAGCGTGAGAATGCCGCCGAAGTACTTCAGAACCGTTGCTTCACCCCGGCCGTACTGCTCACGGCCCACGGCCCAGAGGCACGCGGCAAGTGCCCCTGCCGCAAGAAGCACGGCCACCAGGCCGTAGCCGTTCACCTGGCGCGACAAAACCCACACAAGCCAGAGGGCGGCCGCAGCCATGGGAATTGCCATGATCTGCTTAAAGCGCACCATCCAGGGGCCGGGCTTCGGAAGCCAGCGCGTCCACACGGGCACAAGCGTCAGGATGAGCCAGGGCAGAGCCATGCCAAGGCCCAGCGCAAGGAATACGGCCGAGGCCGTCACCGTGCTCTGCGTCACGGCGTACCCGAGTGCCGCACCCATAAAGGGCGCCGTGCAGGGCGACGCAACAACCACGGCAAGCACACCGGTCCAGAAACTTCCGGCCGGCCCCGTTTTAGGCAGTTCCCGCGCCGCGCGGCTGTCCGCGAGATGGCTTGCCGCCGTAAATTCAAAGGTGCCGATGAGGTTCATCGTAATTGAGGTGAAAAGGAGCGCCAAAACGGCAACTACCCACGGGCTTTGCAGCTGAAAGCCCCAGCCCACGGCGCTCCCCACTCCCCGAAGCACCATCAGGGCGCAGGAGAGAAGGAGCATGCACACCAAAACGCCCGCGGTAAACATCGCTCCGTGCAGCGCCAGAGATCCTTTGCGGCGGCTGCCGTCCACAAGCTGCAGAATCTTGAGGCTTAAGACCGGAAAGACGCAGGGCATGAGGTTCAGAATGAGGCCGCCTAAAAACGCAAAGGCAACGGCGGCTTTCACCGACATCGAAACCGAAGACTTACCCTCAGCCCCGGCCTGCACCGTGATGCGGGTGTCCGCAACAGGCGTAGAGGTGCCTGAGACAGCGGCGGGCGCAATGCCCGCGACTTCACCGGCCGCAACCGGAAGCGTCGTCTGAATCGCCCAGCCGCCGGCTAACGGCCCGTCGTCCGCGACAATCACACCGGTGAGAGCCTTCGTTTCCTTACTTTCCACAAACTTTTTGTGGGCGGTGAGGTAAAGCGACGTGCTTCCGCCCGACTTTTCAATGCGCGTGGGCTCTTTGAGGTCAATGACGTTACGCTCAACGGGATAAAACGCGACCGTCTTATCGATCTTTCCGGCTAACTGCGTGAAGTCAATGCGGATGCGGTTTTCTTCCATCACCGCCTTAATGCGGTCTGTCTGCACCGTTTCCGGGGTGTTGCGTTTGGTTTTCTCAAAAAGGGGCGCTGCGTCAGAAGGTTCAGAGGCAACGCGCACCGGCACGGAGAATTTGAGCTCGGCTTCGCCCGGAATGCAGACGTCCTTGCAGGCAAGCCACTCGACCTTGGCGCTGATGCGGCCTGAGGTGCCGTAGGGCGTGCCCCAGGGGATATCAAGATTAAAAGGCAGAAGCGCTTCGCCCGAATACACAAAACTTGTGAGGTGTCCTGTCTTCTGTACTGAGGGCAGCGGCCAGTCCAAGGGCGTTATCTGCCAGTTTCTCGGCAGTTTCCACTTTATTTCCGTGGGGTAGCCGGTGTCCCCAGGAAACTTCCAGTAGGTGTGCCACCCCGGTTCGTGCTTTAAGCGGATGCCGACATGGTAGGCCGCCTTGGGGGTGCCTGCCGTGCGGTCGGCAACAATTTCCGCCGTGATCGTTTTGGGAGCGGCCGAGGGCCCGAAGGGCGAAGACTGAGCCAGAGCCGGAAGAGCGGTAAGGCCCAGTGCCGCAGCGCCAAAGGCGCAGGCGGCACTTTGAAGACGGGATAAAAACGTCATGCAGGTTTACAGCAGTTTGAAGGATTCACGGGCCGCGGCAATCGTGGCGTCAATGTCGGCATCAGTATGCGCCGCCGACACGAACCCGGCTTCGAAAATTGACGGAGCGAGGTAAACGCCTCTTTCAAGCATCGCGTGAAAGAACGTGCCGAAGACCTTGGCGTCGGCCTTCATCACATCGTTAAAGCCCTGCGGCAGCGCCGGGAGGAAAAAGAGCCCCATCATGCCGCCGATGCTTCTTGCGCAGAAGTCAACGCCCGCGTCTTTGGCGGCTGCCGTGAGCCCGTCGGTGAGTTTCTTCGTCTTGGCGCCGAGACTTTCATAGCACCCGGGCTTCTGGATTTCCTTAAGCGTTGCCAACCCGCAGGCGACCGCGACGGGGTTGCCGGAGAGGGTGCCTGCCTGATAAACGGGGCCCAAGGGAGCGATTTTGCTCATGATTTCGCGGCTTGCGCCGAAGGCTGCAACGGGCATGCCGCCGCCGATCACCTTACCCATCATCGTGATGTCGGGAACGACGTTGTAGATGGACTGCGCACCGTGCAGCGCCACGCGGAACCCCGTCATCACTTCGTCGACAATCAAAAGCGCACCGTACTGGGTGCAGAGTTCCCGCATCGTGTTGATGAATTCCTGCGTGGCAGGGACCATATTCATGTTGCCCGCGACGGCTTCAACGATTACGCAGGCAATGTCTTTGCCGTGAGCCTTAAAGCAGTCAACAAGCGCCTGCGGGTTGTTGTATTCGAGAACGAGCGTGTGTTCGGTAAAGCTGGCGGGCACACCGGCAGAAGAGGGGTTTCCGAACGTGAGCATGCCCGAACCCGCTTTCACGAGCAGGCTGTCGGAGTGACCGTGGTAGCACCCCTCAAACTTCACGATCTTGTTGCGGCCCGTGTAGCCGCGCGCAAGGCGAATCGCGCTCATGCCGGCTTCGGTGCCGGAACTCACCAGACGCACCTGCTCGATGTTGGGCATGATCTTGACGATTTCTTCCGCGAGCTCCGTTTCCCCTTCGGTGACGGCGCCGAAAGAAAGGCCTTTTTCAACGGCTTCCTCAACGGCCTTAATTACCGCGGGGTGATTGTGCCCGAGAATCATCGGGCCCCAGGAGCCGATGTAGTCGATGAACTGCTTGCCTTCAGCGTCCCACATATAGGCGCCCTTGGCCTTACGGATAAAGCGGGGAGCGCCGCCCACGCTTCTGAAAGCACGCACCGGGGAATTCACGCCGCCCGGAATCGTTTTCTGAGCGCGTTCAAACAGTTCTTCATTAATGCCCATTTTTGTTGCCTTTTTGTTCTGTACGGGATCGGCAGACTGTCCTTGCGGCAGGCTGCCCGCGCCAAAGCCTTGTTAAGAAGCCTTCGGCAGGAAAATGTTTGCTTTCGGACTGACTTTTCGGGGTCGCTCCGACAGGCGGCAACAGTCTAGCAATCTGAGGGCGGGTTTTGCCTTAAGGAAAACGGTGCGGAAAGGGGATGTAAGGCTTTTTGTGTCCAGGCGATAATAGCGCTCCCGTAGGGCGCGAAAGAAATCACCGTGGCACACCGCACACCCAAAATAAACGACACCGTAAAAATTACCGACCAGTAGCAGGCCATTCTGAACGATGCCGTAGAGCAACTGATGGAAGCCGGCGGCTTAACGGCCTTAACGCAGGTTCATTTCAACGAAGCGATGAAGATCGTAGCTCAACGCTGAACTCCGTCCGACTGACGCTGCCCTCAGTATTGCCGGGAGCCAGAGAGTTGGAAGCGCTTTTCAAGGTATCGATACTCTGATGCCTGAGCGTCCCCGACTCACAGAGCGTGCCATGGGGGCATTGCACCCAAAATCGAGCCCCGCGTGAATTTTGGCCATGCTGTCCCCCCCCCCCAAAAAAAAAATTTTTTCTCGATTTTTTGCCTCGAATTAGCCTGCCTTTCTGAAAAAACAGACTGGTGCTAAATTCAGGTTAGAACGCAAAGCCCGCGCCGAGGTAAAACTGAACGGGTGACGGACGGAAGGTGTTGTCATTGGCCGGCGCCACATCATGAAAGCGCGGGAAGTGCACGTTGATGCCGCCCAAAATACGGGTGTTCTGGGTCGGTGCCCAGGTAATGCCGCTCTGAATCGTCGGGTACACAGAGTCCGAAGACTGGTCCGTATCCTTGTTTTCGAGCTCCGAGTAACCGATACCAAGACCCGCATGCAGGCGGATGCTTTCAGCCATCCGGAAGTGGTACTGGAGGCTTGCGGTGTAGTTTGTCTGCTTCCAGGAGCCGGTCTTTACGCCGCTTTGCTTGGTGTCGTGATCCGCACGGCTTGCTTCAAAGTCAACGGCCCAGCGTTCCGACACAAAGTGGCGGATACCGACAAGGCCGCCCGCGTCCGAGGTAACCGTAAAGCCCTTTTCCGAGGCAGAGTCAGTCTTTTCCCAGAGACCCGCGCCGTAAATTTCGGTGCGTGCCGCAAAGCGGTCGCTGCTTGTGAGCGGGAAGAGACTCGTTTCCTTATCGTCCGTGCTGATGCGGGAGAAGAAGAAAAAGACGTTCGTAAAGGGGATGTACGTCATGTAGACGTCAACGGGACCGGCACCCGCGCCGATCAAAGGCAGAGGCGCCGGAACCGGCAGCCACTTGTAGTCGTCGCGGAAGGTGAGCCCCAGAAGGTAACCCGCACCCACATGAAAACTTTCCGTGAGGTTCCAGCGCGAGAGCCACGCATACCCCATGAAGGGTTCAAGCTTGTAGTGCGAATCTGAAAACGCGAGGAAATAGGTCATGCGCTCGTTGCCGCGCTCGTCAATGACGGAGCGCACCACGCCGCCCCCGTAGGGAAAAGCGTTTTCTTCATGGAGGTTATCGTAGTCCCAGGCCGGGTGAATCGTGTAAAGCGGCAGGATCAGGCCCGTGTTGCCTTCGCTTATGACGTTTTTAAAGCCCTCGACCTGCTTTTGGAAAAAGCCCTGTTCTTCGGAGGTGTTGTAGCCGCCCGGAAGGGTATCAACGGCAGCAGACCAAAAGCCCGCGTGAGCAGGCAAAGCGAGGGCCGCAGCGCACAAGGCAGCCGCAGCGGAAATACGGTGAAAAGCCACTTTTCGCAAAATTCTGAATAGATAAAGTCGGCCAAGAAGGGGCGGGCCGGCATTGTTATTGTTTTTGAGACCGCAAATATACCAGTCGAAACAAAGACCTGCCCATAAACGGGCGTAAAAAATCCGGCGATTGACAGGGATATAGGTCAAAGAAGCAGCCGGAGTATGCAAAACTGGGAGCCCAACCGGTCGCTGCGGTACAATGCCGGGCGCTGCAGCCGGACAGCTGATCGCGGGCAAGATTGTTTTGCATGAGGAAAGTCCGGACTCCGCAGGGCACCGTAGCAGGTAACGCCTGCCCGCCGCAAGGTGAGGATCAGAGCAACAGAGACGAGCCGGTTCAGTCCGGGTGAAACGGGCAATCTCTACGGGGAGCAACATCAAGTAAGCAGTCGTTTGATTTCGGCCCGAAAGAAGACTGCGGGTAGATGGCTTGAGGCGCCGCGTGAGCGGCGTCCTAGATGAATGATCGGCAACGCGCTTCCTTCGGGATCTGCGTCACTGAATCCGGCTTACAGTCCGGCTGCGGCTTTTCTCTTCCAAACTCAACCATATCCTTTGAGAATGCATCAGGCACAATGCGTGCTGCTGCAGGATTGAACCTGCGCGGAGTGTGCTGTGTATCTCAAACGAAAAATTGACGGGTGCCTTGAGGATTGGAAAGCGGATCCAGACCGGCTGCCGCTCATTCTGAACGGGGCGCCGGGCGTCGGAAAAACCACCGCCGTGCGGCGCTTTTCCGAATCGCATTACGCATCCGTCATCACCGTCAACCTCCGTGAGCCGCGCTTTCACAGAATTTCCCGCAGGAAGCCCGGGGCTTGAGCCCCGGGAGGAATGCGGGCTTTCGAATTTTTTTAACCTTGGCCCAAACGCAGCCAAACCATGCACATAGTTTTCGCTTAAGGTATATTCAGCCGCTATGAAATCGCGCACCCCGTCCTTTGTCATCGAGCTGGGCCTGAAAACCGGAGAGGATCAGGAAAGTGCACTGGAGACCTACTTCTCCGATGCACGCCAGCTCTTCAATGCTGTTCTCGGAACGGCAAAGAAACGCGTGCGCGCCATGAAAAGCACTGAAGCATGGAAGCTGACGGCCGCGATGCCCAAGGGCAAAGACCGCAACAAGCGGTTTAAGGAAATTCAGAAGTCCGCCTGCCTTTCCGAGTATGCCCTGCATGATGTCGTGAAAGAGCACCGTGCCAAGGGCGGCTTTACAAAGCGCATTGGCATCAACGAAGCGCAGAAAATTGCCACACGCGTCTGGCAGGGCATTGAGCGCTGGCTGCTTCATCAGGGCGGTCAGCCGCGGTTTAAGAGTGCTAAACGGGGCTTGCACAGCGTTGAGGGAAAATCAAACAAAACAGGGTTGCGTTGGAAGGCTAAGACGTGGACGCTCGAGGTTCTGGATCTGGTGATAAAGGCTGAAGCGCCGGATGCCTGGCAGAAAGAAGCTCTTCTTTCAGCAACAGATCCGTCCGGTTTTAAGCGTGTCAAATACTGCCGTCTTGTCCGGCGGATGATCCGCGGCCGTATGCGCTACTTTGTTCAGCTCATTGTCGAAGGCGTACCGCCCGTCAAGCACGTTTATGCTCCCAAAGATCTCAAGGTGGCTGTTGACCCGGGCCCGAGGACCATGACTTTTTACAGTCCCGAGTGGCAGCAAAAGATTTTGGTGAGCGCGGGCACTGTCTCTCAGGAAAAGGAGATTGCGCGTCTTTTACGTGCCATGGACCGCTCCCGTAGAGACACGAATCGGGAGTGCTACAACGCGGACGGCACCGTTAAAGCCGCCGGAAAAAAGATTGTCTGGAAGGAATCCAAGACCTATAAGGCAACAAAGGCAAAACTTGCGGATCTGTACCGCCGCCAGGCGCAAACCCGCCGTTGCCTGCACGGCGAAGTGATTAACCAGGTGTTCGGCAGGGCCGGCACCGTCATTGTGGAGAAGAACTCATACAAAGCATTTCAGAGAGCCGGATACGGCAAGAGTTTGGGCAAAAGCGGTATTGCAGGATTGATAACCCGGATGACAAGTAAGGCTGAAAGCGCCGGCTGTTGTGTGGTGGAGGTCAGTCCCCGGAAACTGCGCCCGAGTCAGCACGATCCCGAAACGGGAACGCACCGTAAGAAGGCTCTTTGGGAGAGAAGTCATCAGTTGGGAGATACGGGCTGGTACATGGACCGCGACCTTGCGGCCGCCATGAACCTGTATTTTGCGGATCCCGCCACTGACAGCTACGATCTGAAGGCTGAGCAATCAGCGCTTGCGAGGCTCAAACAAGTCTCAGGGAACGCCGGATCGATAGTGCAGTACAAACCAGCGAATCGGCAAGACGAAGCAGTCCTTCGCCGGAACCGACGGATCGAGCTGATGAAGCCCGTACCCGTAGAGCGGTTGCGTTTTAAATGTTCCTGTGGTGCAGGGGACGCCCGGGCAGACAAGGCCTCAAAAACCTTGCCTGTTACGGGAAAGCCTGCACCGTGTCAGGAAACCCCGCGCTTTCAAGCGCGGGTTGTTTAGGCGTGTCGAGAGCGTGAGCGTTGGTTATCAGACGCGCCTGCAGCTTAATGCCTTCGACATTGAAGAGTTTCTTTGGACGAAGGGTTTGGGCGGGGCCGTCACAGCTTTCTTTGCTTCAGCATGTGCTGGAACTCAAACCCTTCGCGCCGGAAGAGCTTTCCCGCCTGAACACGCTTTTCCGGACGTATGTGCGCGTGGGCGGAATACCTGCCGTCGTGCGCCGGTATCTGGAAACAGGCTCCTTGGAGGCGGCCGCAAAAGAGCAGAGGGTGTGCCTTAAAGCGGTCCGCGACAGTGTCCGGTGGTGTCCGGTGGTTTCCGGCGGGCGCAGAGCAAAGGCGGTCTCTTGCCGTGATTGACGAAGTGCCGCGGCAGCTTCAAAACCGCAACAAACAGTTTGCCGTGTCGGGAATCGGCCCGCACGCAAGGCGAAGGGATTACATGGGAGTCGTTGAACGGCTTACTGACGCCGGAACTGCCGATCCGCGGCAACCGAGATCCCGAGCGGATGAATCTTTATTTCCACGATACCGGTCTTTTGGCGGCAGCAATGAAAGAGCACGCCCGAGAATCTTGTGCCGGCGGAGATTGCGGCAGGGGCTTCGCCTCACACGAAGATGCTGAAAACGCTGATTGAAAGCCCGGACTATCCCGACATCACCTGGGGACTGCGCTTGGCGGAGGCCAATATCAGCCGCAGCGGCAAGATCCTCTCATTTCCGCTTTTCTGCGTCTTTCTGATGCGACGCATCCTGAGAGAACTCGATTTTCCCGCATAACGAAAAACCCGCCGGCCGGTGAGCCCGCGGGTTTCTCAAGCATTTCAAAGCGGCAGTGGGTTACGCCAGACGAATACGTCCGTCCACGGCAATCGCTTCACCATTCTTTTCACTGATCATCAGCGGATTGATGTCAAGTTCTTCAATCGCCGGGAAGTCGGTGACAAGCTGCGAAATCCGCTGAAGGGTTTCTTCGACCTTGGCGATATCGGCGGGTGTTGTGCCGCGGGCGCCTTCAAGTAACTTATAGGCCTTAACGGAGCGCACCAGGTCGTGCGCGTCGATGTCGGTGAGGGGCGCGAGCGAAAAAGACACGTCCTTTAACACCTCAACAAAGACGCCGCCCAAGCCAAACATGATCATGGGCCCGTACTGGGGGTCTTTGGCTACGCCGCAGACCATCTCGCGGTTACCCTTGACCATCTCCTGGATGATGACGCCTTCAAGCCCTTCGAGAATGCCCTTGGCCTTCAGTTTCGCGATGAGGTCCTGATACTGGACTTTAAGTTCTTCCACGGACTGGATGTTCACACGCACGCCGCCCACATCGGTCTTGTGCGAAGTGGTTTTGGAGGTCATCTTCATGACAACGGGAAAGCCCACAGCTTGAGCGGCCTTGCAGGCCTCTTCTTCGGTGCGTGCAAACTGTGCGCGGCAGACGCGGATACCGTAGGCGTCGAGCACATCAATACTTTCGCGCGTGGTGAGTTCACTGCGCCCGTCGGCTTTGGCCGCGGCAAAAATGCCTTCGGCGCGAGACTTGTCGACCGTAAAGGTCTTGACGGCCCCGGCAGGGCGCGCAATCCAGCGCCGCTGCTGATCGAGCCGAGCCAATGCGTCCACGGCCTGTTCGGCGTACATGAAGAAGGGCACCGTCACGTCCATGTCGGAAAGTTCCGTAAAGAACCGGTTTTCCGTCATGAAGACGCCCACGATCGGCTTTTCAGGGTGATCAGCGCGGATGCGCATCAGTTCCTTCGCAACGTCAATGTCTTTAAGACCCAGGAACGGCAGATAGATGACGATCACCATATCGACGTTCGGATCTTTGAGAATCGTTTCGGTTGTGCGGCGGTAGTGTTCAAGGGGCGCGGAAGCGATCATGTCGACCGGGTTTTTCACGGAAGCCGCCGCGGGCAGGAACGTTCTGAGTTCTTCTTTTGTGGCGTCCGTGATCGGCGCCATCACCATGCCGTGCTCACAGATGGCGTCCGTGGCCATGATCCCGGGACCGCCGGAATTCGTGATGATCGCCACACGGTTACCCTTGGGGATCGGGCAGTTGGCAAAAACCTTCGCAGTCGCAAAGAGTTTTTCCAGAGAAAATTCACGGATCACGCCGCTCTGACGCAAAAGGGCGTCGGCGGCACGGTCTGACCCCGCAAGGCTTCCCGTGTGAGAGCTCGCGGCGCTTGCGCCCGCGGCGGAGCGCCCGGATTTAAGCGCCAGAATGGGTTTCTTTTTGGAAACGCGTGCGGCGAGGTTGCGGAAATTCGCCGGGTTCTGGATCGATTCCATGTAAAGGAGAATCTGCCGGACGTCGTCCACGTTTTCCCAGTATTCAATCGCGGTCTCGGCGTTCACATCGGCCTGGTTGCCGATGGAGATGAACTGCGAAAAGCCGATGTTGAGATCCTTAAGGATATTGAGAATGCCGCCACCTAAGGCCCCCGACTGCGACACAAAGCCGATGTCGCCGCGCTGTGGGAGGCTTTCTGCGAAACAGCCGTCCATGCGCACGGCCGGGTCGGTATTGACAACACCCAGGCAGTTCGGGCCCACACAGCGCATGCCGTAAGCCTTCACCTTGGCAGCAAGTTCTTTTTCCAGAGCCGCACCCGCTTCATCGGTTTCCTTAAAGCCCGCGCTGATCACCACAAGACCCGTGATGCCTTTTTCATGACACTGATCAATCGTGGAAAGCACAAAGGTGTTTTTCACAACGATGATCGCGAGATCCACGTCACCCGGGATATCAAGAACCGACGGGTAGGCCGTAAGCCCCTCAATGACGCCGCCCTTGGGGTTGACCGGGTAAATCTTTCCGTTAAAGCCGTACTCAATGAGGCGCTTTAAAAGGTCTGAGCCGATCGTGTTGGGCTTGGTGGAAGCGCCCACCACAGCAATCGAGCGCGGCTTCATGATGGAGTCAAGACTGGCCATGATGCGTTGGTCTCCGGTAGAAAATCAATTCGGGTGTGAGTGCGCAGCCTGTGAAACATCGGGGCACGCAGAAGGTGCCGGCAGGCAGGGCAGCTCAAAGGCAAAAATAATCTTTCGAGCATATCACAGCCCGAAGCTCATGGAAATCGTCCTGACAGACGAAAAAAGCCGCCCGAAGGCGGCTTTTGGTAAATGCCGGCAACCCGGTTACGGACGTTTGGCCGAGAGTTTGACGTTTAAGTCTTCCGTGGGCAGCGCCCCCTGAACGATGGTGCCGTCGGCAAAAATGATGGAGGGGGTGGACGTAAACCCGAACTTTTCCCCTAAGGCGAGGTTGCGGTCAAGAACCGAGGCATCGCACTTATCAGCCGCTTTTGCTGGTTCCGTGCCGTCCAGCATATGCGCCTGCCAAGCGGAAGCGGGGTTTTTCGAGCAGACGATGTCGCGGGCCATTTCCTTGGAATTGAGGATCGAATAGATGAAGTTGTAGACGGTGACGTTACCCGCGGCCTGAAGGTTACGCTCAAGCATCGAGCAGTATGTGCAGCGGGCGTCCGTGAACACCACAACCTTGCGCTCGCCGTTACCGTAGGTGACTTTGATCGCGTCGTTTAAGGGCAGGGTCTTCCAGTCCACACGGGAGAGTTCCTTC
Organism: Duodenibacillus massiliensis; assembly: GCF_928721995.1. Lineage (NCBI taxonomy): Bacteria > Pseudomonadati > Pseudomonadota > Betaproteobacteria > Burkholderiales > Sutterellaceae > Duodenibacillus > Duodenibacillus massiliensis. Next base: position 1,043,610 of record NZ_OV788642.1, on the reverse strand, counting down.
ATGCGCTCGGCGGTGAGGTCGGTTTCCGTCTTCGTATCAAAGATCCGGCCGACAATGAGGTACTTCGCGGACTTATCCACGTAAAAGACGCGGCGGTTCATGAAGACTTCCCAGAGGCCTTCAATCGGAGCGGGCGTCACTTTGTCGACCTTCATGCCGGTCGTGGAGAAAATCCGGGCGGCAATTTCCTTTTCCTGAGCCCCGGTATCGGCGGCATTCACGGCGGCGGTGGTGAGAAGTCCTGCGGCAGCAACAGCGGCCGCGGCGGCAAAAGTACGAATACGCATGAGTGAGCTACTCCGTCAGAGAGGCCGCAAGTTTAGCGGGTTTCAATCAAAAGCCTGAAAACCAATTGCAAACAGATTTAAAGCGCCAGATAACGAAAGCCGCCCGACTTGGGGGCGGCTTTTATCGTGCATCAGATCGTGGGTTTTGAGTGATCGTCTCTGTTTTTCATTTCGACAATCAGGTCCCGCGCCCGCTTTTCCGCAAAGAGCATGTCGGGCACGAGATTTGCGCCCAAGGTCTGCGCAATCCCCGTGCGGTTAAGCTGGCGCAGGGGGTGGCCCGCAGCGCCAGCGATGATGAGCTCGTGCCCCCTGCGATGCAGGGCTCTCAGGTACACCTGGAGAATGTCCATCGCGGAGTTGTCGATATTGAGAAGATCTGTGAAGTCCAGAATCACGACCTTGGCGGCGTTCGCAGCCGTGATGCGCTTGGGATCGGTGACGCCTTCCAGTTTACTTACAGAACCGAAAAAGAGGGCGCCCGTCACCTTCCAGGCTTCAACGCTCGCGGGCATGTCAAAGGGCAGCGTTGTCTGTACCACGCGCGTGAGCGTGTTCATGCGGTAGATGAAGAACACACAGGAAATCACAAGCCCCACTTCCACGGCAACCGTGAGGTCAAAGATGACGGTGAGAAGGAACGTTGCCACAAGCGTCACCTTGTAGCTCATGGTCATCGCTCTTAAGCGCGAGAATTCCTTCCAGTTACCCATGTTCCAGGCCACAAACATGAGAATGGCCGCCAGGGCCGCAAGCGGAATGTCGCTTGCCAGGGGCGCCGCCGCGAGAATCACCACCAAAAGCGTAATTGCGTGCACGACGCCCGCCACGGGGCTGGCCGCACCGCTTTTGATGTTGGTGACCGTACGGGCAATGGTGCCGGTTGCGGGAATGCCGCCGAAAAAGGGCACTACAAAGTTGGCAATGCCCTGGCCCATCAGTTCCTGGTTGGGGTCGTGGCGGTCATCGGTCATCGCGTCGGAAACACGGGCGCACAAAAGGCTTTCGATGGCGCCCAAAAGCGCAATCGTGAGCATCGGGCCGATCAGCCCGCGCAAGGCTTCGAGACTGAAGTCAGGAAGCTGCAGATCGGGTAACTTCTGCGGGATTCCCCCAAACTTCGTGCCGATGGTTTCGACGGGCAGATTAAAGACGGAGACCACAACGGTGGAAAGCACCAGCACAATGACGGTTCCCGGCAGGTGCGCGATCCACCGCTTCCACGCGGGGCCTCCCATGGCGTAGCCCTTGGGCCAGAACTTCACCACCAGAAAACTCACCAGTGCCACCGCAAAAGCCCAGGGGTTAAAGGTCGCAATGTGAGAGGCAAGTGCTTCAATCTGACCGAAAAAGCCCGCGGGCATCTTGTCGATCGTAAGGCCCAGAAAGTCCTTGACCTGGCTTAACCCGATCAGAACCGCAATACCGTTGGTAAAGCCGATGACGATGGAGACCGGAATAAAGCGGATGAAACTTCCGAGCTTAAAAAGCCCCATGAGGAAAAGCAGAATTCCTGAACCCACGGTCGCAAGGAGGAGGTTTCCGAGTCCGTACTGCGCAATGATGCCGTAGATGATGACGATAAAGGCGCCGGCGGGACCGCCGATTTGCACGCGGCAGCCGCCGAAAACGGAAATGAGAAACCCTGCAATGATCGCGGTGTAGATGCCCGCTTCTGGCGGCACGCCGCTGGCGATACCGAAAGCCATGGCTAACGGGAGCGCCACCATCCCGACCGTCAAACCGGCGCTGATGTCACGCGTGAGCATGCGCGTGTTGTAGTTTTTGAGCGTATCAAGGCTTACCGGGTGAAAGGGCGCCATCGGCAGGTGACTTAACGCCCCTTTGATCGAAGCAAACAGAGACATGGTGGTCTTCGGGCAACAGTCGTCTCACGACGAGGTTTTTATGTACGAGTGTCCCCGCGAAAGAGAGCGGACTCTTTCGAACAAACAGACTGACGGGGAGAAAGCGTGATTGTAAAGGATTGCAACAGAAATTTCGCCTGTGGTTTCCGTCGCGGCGGACATGAAAAAGGGCGGAGATTATTTCCGCCCTTGGGTTGCTTAAGGCTGTTTCTCAGTGAGGATAACGGCAGCCGAGGATGCGGGGGCCCGCGGCGTTGGTGACATCGGGGAGGTTGCCGGCATCACGGTTGATGTAGGCCCAGGCAAGCCAGGCAAAGGCCATGGCTTCCACATGCATGGGCGAAACACCGAGCGTTTCGGTGCTTCGCACAAGGATATCGTCGCCTGCGGCGTGCCGCAGGGCCTTCATGAGCGCCCCGTTTAAGGCGCCTCCGCCGCAGACATAGATTTCCCGGGTGCGGCCCGCAAACTTTCTGACGGCGTCCACAATCGTGCGGGCCGTGAGTTCGGTAAGCGTTGCCTGGACGTCCGCGGGTTCTTCGCCCGAGAGCTTTCCTTCAAGCCACGCAAGATTAAAGTACTCCCGCCCCGTGCTCTTCGGGGGTTCCTTCGTGAAGTAGGGGTCTGCGAGAAGCTTTTCCAAAAGTTCCGGGCGCACGGTGCCCGTGTCGGCCCAGGCGCCGTTGGCGTCAAAGGCGCGGCTGAGGTTTTTCTGGCACCAGGCGTCAAGCAGAATGTTGCCCGGGCCGCAGTCAAAGCCAGTTACCTTGCCGTAGCTCTTTTTCGGGGGCAGGAACGTGATGTTGGCGATGCCGCCGATATTGACGATGCTTCTTGCGGTGTCGCTTGTGAAGACCTGGCTGTGAAAAGCCGGCACCAGGGGCGCACCCTGGCCGCCCGCGGCCACATCGCGGCTTCTGAAGTCGGCGATCACGTCAACGCCCGCAAGTTCCGCGATCCACGCGGGGTTATTAAGCTGCAGCGTCCAGCCTTCTTCGGGGCGGTGGCGGATTGTCTGGCCGTGAACGCCCGCCGCCGCCACTTCCATGCGCGGAATGTCGGCTTCGTTCAAAAGTTCATGAATGGCCTGCGCGTAGAGTTTCGCAAGCGTCACGGACATGCGGCCCGCGCGGTCAATTTCGTTGTCGCCCGGAGAGCACAGGCTTAAGAGCTCGGCGCGGACTTCCTTCGGGAAGGCCTGGTAGTGGTGTCCGAGAAAAACGGGCGACGTACCCGCAAAATCAACGGCGACGGCATCAACGCCGTCAAGACTCGTGCCGGACATCAGTCCGAGGGTAATGGTTTTTTTCATAATGAAAGCGGTTTCGGGCGGACAAATCAGAGAGGGCGCCATCGGGCACCCCGACCGGCCTCATTTTAGTGCCCTGCCGCTTTTTCGTCTGAGGACTTCTGAGCAGATGCTTTGGCGGAAGCCGCCTGCACGCCTTCGAGCATGGCGAGTTTTTTCTGCAATGGGATCGAACGCACTTCCATCTGTGCGATCTGATAGGGGGTTAACACCGGCTGGTCGGGGAGGTTCGCGGTCATGGGGTTGATCTGCACGCCGTCCACCTTGAGTTCGTAGTGAAGGTGCGGGCCTGTGGCAAGCCCCGTCTGTCCTACTTTGCCGATGATTTCACCGTACTTCACGGTGTCGCCCTTTCGTAAGCCCTTTGTGATGGAGGAAAGGTGTGCGTACACGGTCTGGTATTCCGGTCCGTGCTGCAGACGGATGTAGTTGCCGTAACCGGTGCCCGCACCCGCGAACACCACCACGCCGTCGGCGGCGGCTCTCACGGTTGCACCCCAGGGTGCACGAAAGTCCGTTCCCTGGTGCGGGCGCACGATGCCTGTGATCGGATGGCGCCGCAACGGCGCAAATTCCGAGCTCACGCTCTTGACGTCAAGCGGTACGCGCATAAAGACGCGCTTGGCGATATGGCCCCGGGCGTCATAGTAGTGTCCGCCCTTACCGTCGTTACCAAACCAGAAAAGTTCAGTGGTTTTGCCTTTGTGATCAAGCGCCATCGCAAGGAGCTTGCCGTAGCGCACGAAATTGCCTTGTGCGTACTTCGTTTCGTAGATGAGGCGCCAGGTGTCGCCGGGCACGAGTTCCGAGACAATGTCGCGGTCAAAGTCAAACGCATCGTGCATCTGACTGACAATATTTTTGGGAATGCCGGCGCGGGTGAGGCTCGCCTGGGGATTATCCTCTACGCGGCCGCTTGCGAGGTTTTGCTGCACTTCGTAGCGGAAAGGCTTGATTTCGGCCGTGAGTTTGCCGGCCGGATTGCGCGCAATATTTAAAACGCGGCCCGCTGTCTCATCGCTCCCGTCGGTGTAAAGGTCAAGCGTTTCAAGCCGGCCGTCGGCGCGGATGGAGGCCATCACGAAGTTGCCTTCAGCCGGGCTCACCAGGCCCCGGGCATCGGGATTGGTTTCAATAAAGCGGAAGGCCTCAGTATCGCGGATACCGAGGCGGGCCATGAGTGAGGTAAGCGTATCGGCGTGCTGCGTAAAGCCGCTTCGCACAACGGGTTCATCGGCAATGGTGATTGAGGCAACCTGATGCCTCAGGTCGGGCATGCGGATCGGGATATAGGCCGTTCTCTGATAGCTTTCCAGGGGCGCTGAGTCCTGCGGCACCGTTTTCCAGAGCGCCCAGGCGCCGGCCGCAGGAAGAAGCACAACGACCGCACCGGCCGCAAGGCGCGAGCGCAGCATGCGCCGCGTCTGCGGCGTGTTGCGTGCATAGTCCGACGCCGTTTTTAAAACGGCGCGGCCCAGGCTGCGCAGGGCGGAACCCATGAGTCTCGGAGAGGTCATTGCAATGAGAAACAGTGGAAAAACCGTGTCGGGCTCCATTATAGATGGGCGGTATCTGCGGGCCCTGCGGCGTTACAATCTCTCATTTACGGTTTACATGCCGCTTCCTTTACATTCGCAGACGGTGCATCATGGCTGAAAACAAGCGTCCGGACACGGGTTCGGAAACCACGGAAACGAAAAAATACGAAGTAACGCCCGACATTGTTGAGGCGATGAATACCATCCGCCGCGGAACGGATACGCTTTTAATCGAAAGCGAACTCGAGCAGAAACTCGCCCGCAGCAAAGTGACCGGTGAGCCGCTGCGCTGTAAGCTGGGTCTTGACCCCACGGCCCCCGACATTCACGTGGGGCACACGGTGGTTTTAAATAAACTGCGGCAGCTGCAGGACCTCGGGCACACCGTGATCTTTCTGATCGGTGACTTTACGGCCGCCATCGGCGACCCCTCGGGCCGCAACGTGACGCGTCCGCCGCTTTCTCCCGAGCAGATCAAGATTAATGCGGAGACGTACCTTAATCAGGCAGGGCTTGTGCTGGATCTCACGAAGACCGAAGTGCGCTACAACAGCGAGTGGAATAACGCTTTGGGCGCAACGGGGCTCATCCGCCTCGCGTCGCGCTATACGCTTGCGCGTCTTCTGGAGCGCGATGATTTCGCAAAGCGCTTTGCCGCGGAACTCCCCATTGCCATGCATGAGCTCATCTATCCCCTCATGCAGGGTTATGACTCGGTGGCGTTAAAAAGCGACATTGAATTGGGCGGGTCGGATCAGCGCTTTAACCTTCTTGTCGGCCGTGAACTGCAGCGCCAGTACGATCAGGAACCGCAGTGCATTCTGACGATGCCGCTTCTAGTGGGCTTGGACGGCGTCGAGAAGATGAGTAAGAGTAAGCACAACTACATCGGCATCACCGATACCCCGAACGATATGTTCGGCAAGGTGATGAGTATTTCGGATACGCTGATGTGGAACTGGTACGACCTCTTAAGCCTCAGGCCCAACGCCGAGATAGCAAAATTGAAGGAAGAATGCGCCGCGGGACGTAATCCCCGTGACGCGAAGGTCCTGCTTGCCAAGGAAATCATCGCGCGCTTTCATTCCGCCAAAGAGGCTGACGCCGCGGAAGCCGAATTTAATGCGCGCTTCAGAGGGGGCGCTGCGCCCTCGGACATGCCCGAAGTCACGGTGCAGGCTGAAACCGCGGACGGCATCGGCATTTTGCAGATGATTAAGGAAGCGGGGCTCGCGCCGAGCAACACTGAAGCCGGCCGCAACGTTGCGCAGGGCGGCGTGCATTTGAACGGCGACAAGGTCTCGGACAAGGGCCTGCGGCTGAAGGCCGGTACCTACACGCTTCAGGTCGGTAAGCGTAAGTGGGCCAAGGTCACGGTGGTCGTGAAATGATCTGCATTCTGCAGCGCGTGCGTGAAGCGCAGGTGACGGTCGATGACGCCGTTGTCGGAAAAATAGGCCGGGGCCTCATGGTTCTCGTCTGCGCCGAGCGCGAAGACACCGAAGAAAAAGCGGTGAAACTCGCGCAAAAGCTTTTGCGCTACCGCGTTTTTTCGGACGATGCGGGGAAGATGAATAAGTCCGTGAAGAACATCGCAGGCGACGTGCTTGTCATCTCGCAGTTCACACTTGCCGCCGACACCAATTCCGGCAACCGCCCGAGCTTTACGCCGGCAGCCGCGCCTGATGTCGGACGTCACCTCTACGAAGTATTTTTGAAGGAAGTGCAAGCCTCGGGCTTAAAGACCGAACACGGGATTTTCGGTGCGCACATGATGGTGTCGCTTACCAACGACGGCCCCGTCACCTTTACGCTCAGAAATTAAAAAGGCCTCCGGCCCGAGCTGAAACAATCGGGTCGGGAAGCCTTATTCAGCGGGAGAAAGCTTTAAAAGCAGCCTTCTCCCGTTTTTACTGCCTGCGTCAGTCCTCTTCGTCCTTACGCTGATAGTGCGACGCAAGTTCCTGCGCCTTCTGCGCGGGCACCGTGTGGTAGTCCGCGAGATCCATCGTAAAGGCTCCGGCGCCCTGCGTGAGGGCATGAAGCCTTGCGGCGTAGCCGGTGAGTTCGGAAAGCGGGACCAGAGCCTTGATTTCCATTACGCCGGGCGCGAGGTTGTCGGTGCCCTGCACCTGACCGCGGCGGGCGGCAATGTCGCCCGTGATCGCACCCATGGTGCTTTCCGGAGCCGATACCGCAATCTCAACAATGGGTTCGAGAATCTGCGGCTGGGCTTTGGCAAGCGCATCGAGCATGGCTTTGCGGCCGGCGGCCACAAAGGCCACTTCCTTACTGTCCACGGGATGGGACTTGCCGTCATAGACCGTCACACGGATATCGGTGATGGGGTAACCGGCCATATAGCCCGTGGCAAGCACTTCCCTCACGCCTTTTTCCACGGCCGGAATGAGGTTAAAGGGAATGACGCCGCCCTTAACCCTATCCACAAACTCAAAGCCGGCGCCGCGCGGCAGGGGTTCCACCTTAAGAAACACTTCCCCGAACTGGCCGGCACCGCCCGTCTGCTTCTTGTGGCGGGCGTGGCCTTCGGCGGCTGCCCCGATCGTTTCACGGTAGGGAACAGAAGGCGCGCTTGTCGTCACTTCAAGCTTGAACTGATCCTTCATGCGCTCAAGCACCGTGCGCACGTGCATTTCGGTAAGTCCCCGCAGCACCGTTTCGTTTAATTGCGCGTCATGATCCACCGCAAGCGTGGGGTCTTCGGCAAGCATCTTCTGCAGAACTTCGCCCATGCGGCTTTCGTCCCCGCGGCGTGCGGGTTCAATCGCAAGGCCGAACATCGGACGGGGATAGGGCGGGCGCGGCAGCACAATGCCGGCGTCGGCCGGGTCTGAATGCAGCACACAGCCGTAGTAGAGGTCGTCCACCTTACTTAAGGCGCCGATGTCGCCCGCGTGCAGTTCATCGGTGTCCGCTGTGTTTTTGCCCTGCAGTAAGAGGGGATGCACAATCTTAAAGGGTTTCTTGGCGTCTCCGGCGTAGAGCTCGGTCCCTGCCTTAATGCGGCCGCGGTGCACGCGGAAAACGCCGATCTTGCCGACAAACGGGTCGCTCACCACCTTAAAGACACGGGCAATCACGGGCTGGTCCGGATCGGGGGCAATATGCACGGGGTTACCCTGTGCGTCCACAAAGGGCGCGGCATTGGCTTCCACAGGTGCGGGCATATGGCGGATGATGACCTTGATGAGGTCGCGGATACCGATCAGGTTTTTGGCGCTTGTGAAGCACACCGGGATGATGTGGCCTTCGCGGAGGGCCTTGGTGATCGGAGCGTGCAGCGTACTCGGATCGGCGTCGCCTTCTTCGAGGTACTTTTCCATCGTGGCGTCGTCGACTTCCACCACGCGCTCAATAAAGGCGCGGTGCACGTCCGAGACCGTCATGATGTCGCTTTCGCCTGTGTCGCGGTCAAAGCAGTCGATGACGCGGGTCATGCCCTTGGCGGGAAGGTTAATGGGAAGCACGCCGTCACCGAACGCTTCTTTGAGTTCGGTAAGAAGCTTCGGCAGATCCACGCCCTCGGCATCAATCTTATTGATCACAATCATGCGGCAGTGGCCGCCGCGGCCCGCCCACTTCATCATGCGGCGGGTCATGAGTTCAATGCCCTTGGCGGCATCAATCACCACGACGACGTTTTTAACGGCATCAAGCGCTGACAAAGCCTGACCCACATAGTCCGGGTATCCCGGGGTGTCGATCACGTGCACGCGCACGGGCGTCAGGTCAGGCATCGCGGTGTCAAGATGCACCACGGCTGTTCTCAGAGAATGACCGACCGCTTTTTCCTGCGGGTCGTTGTCACAGACCGTTGTCCCTTTTTCGATGCTGCCGCACTCGGCGATCGCGCCCGTGCGCATGAGCATGGCTTCAATCAGACTCGTTTTGCCGGCCCCGCCGTGGCCGACCAGCGCTACGGTACGAAGGTTCTCAGTGGAGTAATTGGACATAGGTCTTTCTCCTTATCTGTCGATTGGTTCCTCCATTGTGCGCTGTGTCGACTCAAAAAGAAAGGAAAACGGCAAAGTTTTTTCGCACCGGTAAAGAATTTCGGAATATCAGGCCTTCGGACAGCAAAAAAGCCCGACCTTGCGGACGGGCTTTCAGCGGAAATTGCTCCTTAGGTCAGAGCAATTCAGACCGATTAGATCTTACCGACGAGATCGGCACCGGGTTTCAGCGTCTTGGCACCCGGGGTCCAGCGGGCCGGGCAGACCTCACCCGGATGCGCGGCAACGTACTGAGCGGCTTCGAGCTTACGCAGAAGTTCCTTGGCATCGCGGCCGATGTTGCCGTTATGAAGTTCGATCACAACGATCTGGCCTTCGGGGTTGATGAGGAACGTGCCGCGTTCGGCCATACCGTCGGCTTCGATCAGAACACCGAAGTTACGGGAGATGGTGAGCGTCGGGTCACCGATCATCGGGAACTTCACCTTACCCACGGCCGGGCTCGAAGAATGCCAGGCCATGTGCGTGAAGTGGCTGTCGGTGGAAACCGCGTAGATTTCGCAGCCGAGCTTCTTGAAGGTGTCGTAGTTGTCAGCGAGGTCTTCGAGTTCGGTCGGGCAGATGAAGGTGAAGTCGGCCGGGTAGAAGAACACCACGGACCACTTGCCTTTGAGTTCCTTGTCGGTGACCTGAACGAAGTCGTTGTTGAGGTAGGCCTGTGCCTTAAAAGGCAGCACGGTCGTACGAAGAAGAGACATTGTTAACTCCAGTATTTAATCATTGGTGTGAAGGACAAAACAAAGGAAAGTGACGCCCGAAGGCGATCGCTTTTTCCTTCACGGACGGCCGTGACGATAGCATGAGGCTTAGCCCTCAAGCCTTACGTTTTTTTCTGCGCAGGCTGAGCAAATGTTTCAAAACGCGATTTCGCTTTAAATTCAGTGCGCAAAAAAATCTGCCGATTCGTGGAGCTTAAAACAGCCAATAGCCAAAAGCAAAAATCGAATTCCGCCACCTCCGGAAGTGTCTTATGAAGGCGAGGCCTGTGAAGCCGCTTAAAATGAAAAGACTCAAAAACAGCCGGAGGCTTATCTTGGCACGCACGACTTACACCGCTCCGATTTCCGCGGAAGAAAAAGCGGAATTTGTTCCTTTTCTGAACCGCCTCATTGACACGGCTTTTGATGAGATCGTGCCGCGGTTTCTCACGGGTATTGCCGTTGAGGACAAAACGAACGGGACGCCCGTGACGCAGGCCGATAAGACCGCGGAGGAAAAGATGCGGCTTCTCATTGAAGAGACGTACCCCGAGCACGGTATTTTCGGTGAGGAGTGGGGCGAAAAAGAGGTAAGCCACAACAGTGAGGGTGTCCGTTACCGCTGGATTCTGGATCCCGTGGACGGCACAAAAAGCTTCATCACTAACTCTTTCCTTTTCGGCACATTGATTGCTCTTGAGCGTGATGACGGCACGGGCTTCAGGCCGATTCTCTCGTCCATCAGCCACGCGGCGGCCAACGTCCGGACAATCGGGACGCTGGACGGCACGCACATGCACCTGGAAAACCGCGGCACGGTTGTGGACCGCGATCTGCATGTGCGGCACTGCAGGCGGCTTGAAGACGCCACGCTTCTGGCGACAAGTCACTGGACCACGCCCGAGCAGCACGGCTCAGCCAACATCCAGAAACTCATTGACCGCGTCAAGATGTATCGCACGATGGGAGACTGCTTCGGCTACTTTGCGGTGGCAAGTGCCGGGGCCGACATCATGATCGACCCGGAACTCTGCTACTGGGATGTGGCCGCACTTCTTCCTGTGGTGGAAGGCGCGGGCGGCGTCATCACGTCGATGACGGGCGGCAACCCCTTAAAGGAAATCAACGCGGTCTGCACGGCAGGCGACATTCACGGTGAAGTCATTGCCCTTCTTAACGCCTGATACTTAAGCGGCCGGTACCGTGAGCGTCATGATGAGGCCGTGGGGCTTGCGGTTGACGGCCGCAAGGCTCCCGCCGTGGCGCTCTGCGGCGCGCTTGGCAATCGCAAGACCCAGCCCAAAGCCCGACCCTGTGGCTTCATTTTTACCGCGCACAAAGGGCTGAAAGATTTTGGCAAGGTCCTCGGGGTCCATCCCGGGACCTTCGTCAGAGACGCGGATCACAAAGTTGTCGGCTTCTTTTTTCGCGGTCACCGTAACCGTGCCGCCCTCAGGCGAATACCTCAGCGCATTGCGGATGATGTTTTCCGCAGCGCGCCCGAAGCTGTCCACATGAAGTTTCAGTGTCTGCGCGGCAGGTGCGTCAAGCGTCACCGCCACGTGCCGCGGCGTTCCCTCAAAGCGCGCGTTTTCAACGATGTCTTCAAGCAGCGGCACAACATCGGTTTCCACAAAATCCATCGGGGCGTTGTCGTCAAGCCGCGCGTAGGTGAGAAGTTCATCAACGAGGGCGTCTAAGGCCTGCACGTCTTTTTCAATGCGCGTTAAAAGTTCCCCGCGGCGCTCGGGATTTTTTTCGGCAATTGCAACCGCAATTTCAATGCGCGCCAGGGGGCTTCTCAATTCGTGGCTTACGTCATGAAAGAGGCGCTTTTGCCGGGCAATGAGGCCGTTAATCTTTTCAGTGGTTGCGTCAAAGCGTTGCGCCAGAGCCCCGATTTCGTCGTAGCTGTGCCCGACTTCAGGCGCCACACGGACGGTCAGGTCGCCTTCGGAAGCCCGCCGCATCGCCCAGTCGAGTTTTTTGATGGGGCGTGCAAAGCGCCAGGCAAGAAGCCCTGCGGCAATGCTTGTCGCCAAAAGCGCAAAAAGGATGTGCACCCAAAGGGGCGTGTGCCAAAAAGCCGAAAAGAGGTTTCTCGGCGGCAGGTCCGTGCGTACGGCAAAGAAGTTAAGGTTGAGGCAGTCGATGTTGTTGCCCCTCATATGATGCCGCCCCATCATCATGCCGCGGCCCATGCCCATTCCCGGACCCATCCCGGGCATCATGCGGCAGGGCTGCAGAATGTACTGTTCAGCGGTGGGGTGCCTGAGGCTTTCGGCGGCTTTTTCCGGCACCTTGCGGCCGCTGATTTCATTGCCGTCGGCGTCGGTGACAAAGACTTCCGGGCGGTTGTTGCTCGTTTTGTCGGTAAGCCAGCTCACGAGCACTTCGCGGCCGCCCCAGTGGTAGATACCGATTGCGTTATTCACGGCGCGCTGTGCGGCCCGTCCGCTTTCAATGTCGCCGAAATTGCGCGGCACCTGCTGGTAGTTTTCACTGGCGACCCAGACAAGAAACCCGAGAATGAAAAGCGCTGCCCAAAGCCCGGCGAAAAGCTGCAGAAAAATGCCGCCGGACCGCAAAAACTGAGTCGGTTTGAGACGCATGGGTTGTCCTTGTCGGGGCCACGGGCCGCCCTCTTTTACGCCGCGCCCTCAGGCGTTGCGTGCACAACGAGCTGATAGCCCACGCCGCGGATGCTTTCAATGGAAACCGCCGTCGGCGAAATGTCCGCGAGTTTATGGCGGATGGAACTGATGTGTACGTCGATTGCGCGGTCATAGCGCCCCATGGGGCGGCCTAAAACGCGCGGATAGATTTCCGTCTTGGCAACCGGTTTTCCGGCCTGACGCGCAAGCATTTCCAGCAGCAATAATTCAGTCCCGGTGAGCGTCACGGACTTTCCGTTAAGGCTTGCCGTTCTCTGCGCCATATCGATTGACAGGGGCCCCGCGGTTAAGGGACCGCGGCCGAATTCACTGTTTTTGCTGCGGCGCAGAATGGCGCGCATGCGGGCAACAAGCTCCCGGGGCGGGCAGGGCTTAGGAACGTAGTCGTCCGCGCCGAGCTCAAGTCCCAAAATCCTGTCCACGGGATCGCCCTTGGCGGTGAGCATCAGCACCGGTGTCTGACTGGTCTCGCGGATCTTTGCGAGCACTTCGGTCCCGGACATCCCCGGCATCATGACGTCGAGAATAATGAGGTCAAACGTGTCTTTGGCAAGTGCCGCCAGGCCCGCGGGCCCTGAGTGCGAGGGAGTGGTCGCAAAACCCTCGAGCGTGAGGTAATCCACAAGCAGTGTGACAAGCTCAACGTCATCATCGATAATCAGAATTTTCGGCGGACGGGAGAACATGGTCGGCTCAGATCCTTTGAGTGCTGGCAGGCGGCATGCCTGCGGGTTTGTGGTGGGCCAATGGGAATTGTTGCCGGGAATCGTACACAACTTTGACGCGCCGCGCCTCATGCGCCTGTGTTTGGTTTCGCCTCTTTGCAGTTCCTTTGCAGTTCTTTACCCGGGCTTAAGGAACTTTAACGGGTCAATCCGCAACAATTCAGGGAACAAAAAGGACTGTTTGCCGCAAAAGGATAAGAAAAAATGGGAACGCAGACACGAAAAACCAAAACCGTCAGGCGCAGGCTTCTTGCCGCGGCCGCGGGCTCCGCGCTTCTGGCGCTCACAGGCTGCGCCTCGCAGGCAGTGATGACGCAGACCGATCAGGCGGCCGTCGGGGAGAGCTGGACCTGGCAGCAGGTGCTGCCTGAAGGCGTGCGGATGGTTCCGACGGCTGAAGTCAACCGCAACTGGTGGCGCGAGTGGCAGAACCCGGAACTCACGGGCCTCATTGATGCGGCTTTGGCCAAAAACACCGATATCAAATCGGCGCTTGCGAATCTGAGAAGCGCCGCAGCGTCGGCCGATGACGCCACCGCGTCGCTTTTTCCGACGCTTGATCTTTCGGGGTCGGGGTCCGCGAGCCGCGTGATGGGAGAGGCTTCGACGACACGCTGGGGCGTGCAAGGGGAGGGCGCCTGGTCGATGTCGCTTGCGGGCGGCAACATCGCCGCGCGCAGGGCGGCGGTTTACGAGGCAGCGGCTTCGCTTTTAAGTCTTGAAGACGTGCGCATTACCGTGGCGGGCGAAGTGGCCCAAAACTACATCGGACACGCGCTTGCGTGCGTGAAGTACGCCGTTGCCGCACAGATGCTCAAAAATTACTCGGAGGCCGCTCAGATTGCGCAGTGGCGCTTTAACGCGGGGCTGGCGGATCAGGCAGAGCTTGATCAGGCGATGAGTAACCGTGAGGCTTCAAGCGCGTCGCTTGCGATGATGCGGCAGAGCATCACGCAGTACAAAAATGCGCTCGCGCGGCTCACGGTCACCAATGTCATGCAGTTAAAACTCACCGAACCCGATGCAGTGCCTTCGGCGCCCGCCGCGTTTGCCGTGGCCGTGCCCGCGCAGACTCTCTCGCAGCGGCCCGATATGCGTGCCGCGGAACTGACGGTCGCGGCGGCAAGCGACCGCGTCTACGAGGCGCGTTCCCAGTGGTTCCCGGCTCTCACGATCTCCGGAAATCTCGGCACGCAGGCCGCAACGATCGCAACGCTCGGTGCTTCCGGCACCGGTATTGTGGCGCTTGCCGGAGCGCTTTCCATGCCGCTATTGAATTGGGGTAAGCAGGTGACGGCCTCTGAGCAGGCTTTGGCGCAGCTTGATCAGGCGCGCGCCTCCTATACGGCGACACTTGTGACGGCACTGGAAGAAACCGAAAACGCGCTCACGATGATTTCCACGGCCGAGACCCGTAAAAAGCCCCTGCAGCGCGCGTTAAGTTATGCGGAATCAGCCGCTGACCTCACCATGCAGCAGTACAAGGCGGGGCTTGTGGATTACCAGAATGTGCTCACGACGCAGAGAACGCTTCTTTCTGCGCTTGAAAGCACGGCCACAAACGATGCGGATCTCGCCACGGGTCTGGTGATGCTCTACCGCGCTTTAGGGGGCGGCTGGGAACCCGCCGACGAGGTGAGAGCAATGCTCACTGACATTGAAAAGCGTGCGGCCGAAGAGGCCGCTGCCGACAAACGGATTCAGGAAAAAGCGGGGATTAACAAATGAGTAAAGCTATGGACAAACAGACGCTTCTAGGTGAAAACCCCGCGAACAAAAGCCGCCGCCGGATTTTGGCGGCCGCTGTGGTGATTGCGGCCGCGGCGGGCGGTGCGGCCTGGTGGCATTTCGGTTCGGGTGCCGCCAAACCGAGTTATGCAACGCAGGCGCTCACCACCGGCAACATCACGGTTACGGTGACCGCAACCGGGACACTCAATCCGGTGCGAAGCGTCAGTATCGGCAGTGAACTTTCCGGCATCGTCGCCAAAGTCAACGTCGATGTGAACAGCACCGTCAAGGCCGGGGACGTTTTGATTGAACTTGATACGGCAAAACTTGAAAGTGCCGTCAATCAGGCCCGCGCCGCGCTCTCCAGCGCCAAGGCGCAGCTCGGGGAAGCCAACGCCACCGTCGTTGAAGCCAAAGCCAAGATGGCGCGTCTTGAGGAATTAAACCGCACGTCGGGCGGAAAACTCCCCTCGCGCACGGAGCTTGACGAGCAGCGGGCCACTGTTTTAAAGGCTGAGGCTTCGGTCGCTTCAGCCAAAGCTTCCATTGAAGACGCCACCGCCACGCTTGAGACGCAGCTCACAAACCTCTCCAAGGCCTCAATTAAGTCGCCCGTTGACGGCGTAGTGCTCACGCGCTCGGTGGAACCGGGCTACGCGGTTGCGGCAAGCCTTCAGGCAGTCGAACTTCTTACGGTCGCAACGGACTTAAGGGAACTCGAACTTAAAGCCGACATCGATGAAGCCGACGTCGGACGGGTGGCCCCGGGTCAGGGGTCCGACTTTACGGTCGCAGCCTTCCCGGACCGTAAGTTTGAGGCGCGGCTCTCGAAAGTCGCCTACGGCGCCACTACCAACGAAACCACGAAGGTTGTCACCTACACCGGGTACTTCAACGTTCCCAACAAGGAACTGCTTCTGAGGCCCGGGATGACGGCAACGGCAACGATTGAAACCGCACGGTGCGACAATGTGCTGCTCGTACCCAATACGGCATTCCGTTTTCGTCCGCAGACTGCGGCCGCCGCAAGTTCCGTCTCCTTCATGATGCCGCCGCCGAGAACGCGCGTAAAGCAGGTAAAGGAACGCATCCAGCAGGCCGAGCGCGAACGCACGGTCTACGTGCTCAAAGACGGTGCCGCGCAGGCGGTTACGATCCGCACGGGGCTTACCGACGGCAAGATGACCGAAGTTCTCTCGGGAGACATCAAGGCCGGTGACAAAGTCATTACGCAGCAGTTAAAAAGCGCTGCGGGCGCTTAAAGCGGGGTAGTGCCAATGTCCGAAACGCCGCTTATTGAACTTAAAAACATCACGAAGCGCTACGGCGTCGGAGCCGCTGCGTTTGATGCCTTAAAGGGTGTTTCCTTTACCGTGCATCAGGGGGAATTTCTTGCGGTGATGGGCCCTTCGGGGTCAGGTAAGTCCACCACGATGAATATCATCGGGGCCCTCGACAGCCCCACCTCCGGGGAGTACCTCTTTGAAGGCGTGCATGTGGAAACGCTCACCAAAGATGAGCGCGCTCTTTTGCGGCGCCGCTGCATGGGGTTTGTGTTTCAGGGGTTTAATCTCCTTGCGCGCACCACGGCGCTGGAAAACGTGGAACTGCCTTTGCTTTACCGTGGGGTCCCCGCCAAAGAGCGCCATGAGGCGGCAAGAAAGGCCCTGGATCGTGTGGGGTTGCTCGAGTGGGAACACCATACGCCCGCGGAACTCTCCGGCGGCCAGCAGCAGCGTGTGGCCATTGCCCGCGCAATCGTCACGCACCCGCTCCTTTTACTTGCCGACGAACCCACGGGGAGCCTTGACAGCCGCCGAAGCGTCGAAATCATGGAGCTTCTCACGGATCTCAACAAAAGCGAAAACATCACCGTGCTTTTGGTGACGCATGAGCCGGAGATGGCGGCGTACGCACGGCGCTGCATTCACTTTTTGGACGGCATGGTCGCAGGCGACAACCTGCAGCCCGGGAGGTAGGCGATGCTTGGTAACGCATTTCTTCTGGCATTCCGGCAGATCCGCCGCAATCCGATGCGGTCCCTTCTGACGGTTTTGGGCATCGTCATCGGTGTGGCGGCCGTGATCACCATGGTGACGATCGGTAACGGTGCCACGCAGGCCGTGCGCGCCGAAATCGAAAGTTTCGGCAGCAATCAGCTCATGCTCCGGCCGGGGCAGCGTATGGGCCCGGGGGGCGCAGCCGGAGCCCCCTCATTTAAGCTTGCCGACATTGAGGCGATTGAAAGTCAGGTCGCAGGCGTCGTCTCCGCCGCCCCTCAGACTTCGCGCTCGACGACGGTTGTGGCGCAGGGTAAAAACTGGTCCACAAGCGTGATCGGCACCACCAACGATTACTTCACGACGGATAACCGCACGTTAACCCAGGGGCGCTTTTTTGAGCCCGCGGAAGAGCGTGCGGGGTCAAGTGTCTGTGTGATCGGCAACACCGTGCGTAAGGAGCTCTGGGGCGCGGGCGATCCGGTGGGCGAGATGCTCAGAGTCGGTAACTTCAGCTGCCGCGTCATGGGCCTGTTGACGGAAAAAGGGTCGGCCGCGATGGGGGGAGACCAGGACGACCTCGTGGTGATTCCCTTTAATACGGCCGCACGGCGCCTGGTGGGTAGTACCCGCGTGAGCACGATTTTGATCAGCATCAGCCCGGACAGTGACCGCGAGGCGCTCAAATCCTCTTTAAAGGATCTGATGCGGGAGCGCCGGTCGCTCTCGGCCGGGGATATCGACAATTTCTCGATTCTGGATACCGCTGAAATTGCCGAAAAGGTCGCTTCCACGACGCAGATCATGACGATGCTTCTGGGTGCGGTCGCAGCGGTAAGCCTTCTTGTGGGCGGCATCGGCATCATGAACATCATGCTTGTCTCCGTGACCGAGCGCACCCGCGAAATCGGTGTGCGTCTTGCGATCGGCGCAACCGCAGACGAAGTGCTAATGCAGTTTCTGATTGAAGCAGTGGTGCTTGCCTGTCTCGGAGGCGTGCTCGGGGTGATTCTGGCCTTCGGGGCTTCGGCTGTTCTCACGACCGTGATGGATCTGCCCTACGTCTTTGACCTCACGATCAATATCGTGTCCTTCGGTTTTGCTGCATTAACGGGCATTATCTTCGGGTACTTCCCGGCAAGAAACGCCGCAAGGCTCGATCCCATTGAAGCCGTGCGCCACGAATAACGCGTTTTAAACCGTATGAAAAAGCCGCCGGGCAGTCTGTGCCGGCGGCTTTTGACGTATCAGGATGAGATGCCTGATGCTTTAGAACGGTACATCGTCTTCAGCGATTTCATCGGCGCTGCGGGCCGGTGCGGCGGGACGCGCAGCCGGCGCGCGGCGCGGCGACTCAAAGCCGTCGTCGCCCGCGGGAGCGCCGTAGCCGCCCGGCTGGGACTGGCCGCCTGCGGCGGTGTTGCGGCTGCCTAAAAGCTGCATGGATTCGGCGATGATGCCCGTGCTCCAGCGCTCGATTCCGTCCTTGTCGGTGTAGCGGTTCGTGCGGATGCGGCCTTCGATGTAGACGGGGTTGCCCTTTTTGAGGTACTGCTGGGCCACTTCAGCCTGGCGCCCGAAAAGCGTCACGCGGTGCCATTCGGTTTCTTCCTGCAGTGCGCCCTGGCTGTCCTTGTAGCGGCGCGTGGTGGCAAGCGCCAAAGAGCAGATGGGACGGCCGTCGGCGGTCATGCGGGTTTCGGGGTCGCGCCCCAGGTTACCGATCAGAATTACTTTATTAACAGAAGCCATAGCGGCAAAAATCTCGAAAAATCAAAAATCAAATGTTCGTTGCGACGACGATGAGAATCATCAGCGGAGCAAGGATACCCATAAAGAAGCGAATTGTACCGAGCTCAAAAGGCGTTAACGTCCTTACGGTCTGAAGCTGTCTGACGGTGTGCTTTTTCCAGGCAACCCACGCGACGGCAATCAGAAAGCCCATGGCCGACAAGGGCATCCCGACGTTACTCGTGAGCGCCGCAAACACAAGGCACAGATAGAAGGCAACGGCAAAGAACTGGCCCGCCGGGAGCTGCGCAAAAATTGCGGGCATCGTGACGAAGGTAAGGCCCGGACCGGCGTTGGGGTCAAGGCCGAAGGCAAAGACCGTGGGCATCACCATGAGGCCGCCCAGCACAGTTGAGAAAATCGCGAGCACCGCAACTCACGCGGTGGATGTGACGAGGTTTGATTTTTCCGAGAGGTAGCCCGCATAGGTCACCATGACGCCGGCGCTGAGCGAGAGCAAACCCATGGCGTTACTGACGACCGCAGAAAAACCTAACGGAAGACGTCTTTCTGCGGTCCGGTGAGGTTTCAGCTGCCTCAGATGTTTGTCGCGACCACGATCACGATCATGAACGGAGCGAGAATGCCCATGAAGAAGCGGATCGTGTTGAGCTGCAGGGCGCTTAAGGGCTTAACGGTCTGCAGCTGATGCGCGGTGTAGTTTTTCCACGCAACCCAGGCGGCAGCGATCAAAAAGCCCATGGCCGACAAGGGCATTCCCACGTTACTCGTGAGGTAATCGAGCAGATCAAAGACGGTCTTGCCGAAGATCTTGAAGTCAGCGAGGGCGCCGAAACTTAAGTCGCAGAAAAGGCCCACAATCATTGCAACGATCGTGCCGCCCACCACAATGCTGCGGCGGGTAAAGTGCAGTTCGTTGCTCACGGTGCCCACAACGGCCTCAAGCATCGAAACGGAGCTTGTGAGAGCCGCAAACACCAGGCACAGATAGAAGGCAACGGCAAAGAACTGACCCGCCGGAAGCTGCGCAAAAATTGCGGGCATCGTGACGAAGGTGAGACCGGGGCCCGCGTTGGGGTCAAGCCCGAACGCAAAGACCGTGGGCATTACCATGAGGCCGCCCAAGAGTGCTGAGAAGATCGCGAGCACCGCGACCCACGCGGTGGAAGTCACAAGGTTGGATTTTTCCGAGAGGTAGCAGGCGTAGGTCACCATGGTGCCCGCGCCAAGCGACAGCGAAAAAAACGCAAACCCCATGGCGTTAAAGGCCGAGGACGACGTGAACTGATCCCAGCGCGGCAAAAAGAGATATTCAAGCCCCTTGACGGCACCGGGAAGCGTGAGTCCCCTCACGATGAGAATCAACATCAGGATAAAGAGCAGCGGCATCAGGACCTTGGAGAGTCGCTCAAGCCCGGTGTTGACGCCGCCCAAAACAACGACGGCGTTTAAAATCAGAAAGACCGCCTGGTAGGCAAAACTCACCGGGCCGTTACTCACAAAGGCACCGAAATGGGAATTTAAAAGTGCGGCATCCTTAATGAGGCCGTTACCGAGCACGGCGTCCACAAGATACTTAAGGCACCAGCCGCCCACGGCCGAGTAAAAGCAGAGGATTGTAAAGCCCGTGAGCATCCCGATAAAGCCGAAAATACCCCACCAGCGGCCCGCGACCTTCTTTAAGGACCCGACGGCGCCTGCCCGGCCCGCGCGGCCCACGGCGTATTCGGCCAGAAGCATCGCCACGCCGATAGTGAGCGTAAAGAGAATGTACGGAATCATGAAGGCGGCGCCGCCGTTACTGCCCGACATATACGGGAACTTCCAGATGGCCCCGAGGCCCACGGCGGAGCCGGCGCTGGCGAGAATAAATCCGAGGCGAGACCCCCAGGATGCTGTTGCAGACATAAAAAACCTCTGTTTTCTTCTTGTCTTTGGTACAGGATTAAAGAACCGGACAAAGTTCAGATGAGGGGAGAGCCGTCCGGTCTGTTTTTGCGAGATTCAAAGATTAAAACGGCACGTCGTCTTCAGAGAGCGATTGCGCCGAAGCCGCGGGCTGAGCGCTTTGCGCGGCAGGTGCGGCGTGCGGCTGAGATGCCGTATGCGACGGAGGCGTTGCGGCGTTTCTTGCGCCTAAAAACTGCAGGGATTCGGCAACGATTTCGGTGCTGAAGCGCTCCACACCCTGCTTGTCGGTGTATTTGCGGGTTCTCAGACGCCCTTCAATGTAGACGGGATTACCCTTTTTAAGGTAGGTTTGGGCGACTTCGGCCTGGCGCCCGAAAAGAACGACGCGGTGCCATTCGGTTTCTTCCTGCAGGGCACCCTGGGCATCTTTGTAGCGGCGAGATGTGGCGACTGTGATCGAGCAGATCGCAAGTCCCCCTTCGGCGGTGTAGCGGGTCTCGGGATCACGCCCGAGGTTGCCGATCAGAATGACTTTGTTGACTGATGCCATGGTAAATCGTTCCTAAAAAATATCGTCAGATTTTGATTTCCTCACCGCGTTCGCGGGCCTTCGCCGCAGGGGGCGTCATACCTCGGGCGATGAAAAACCAGACAAGCATCATCACCAGACAAAATGCATAAACACCCGTGCGGCCGAATGTCTGCGACAGCCATCCGCCCAAGGCGCCTCCGACAAAAAGACCGATGCTCTGCGTGGTGTTGTAAACGCCCAGGGCCAGGCCCTTGGCAGACGTATCAGCGGTTCTTGACACAAAGGAGGGCAGTGTTGCCTCCAGAATGTTAAAGCCGCAGAAAAACGCAAACAACAGCACGCCGATGGCGGCAAGACTTTCGTCGGCAGCGGCAAAACCCGCGAAAACACACGCGAGCAGCAAAACGGCTACGAGAAAAAGCGTTTTCATTTTACCTGCCCGCTCAGCCCTTGAGATAGACGGCATCAACACGCCAAAGCTCAGGATCACGGCGGGCAGATACACCTGCCAGTGCTCAGACACCGGAAGGCCCAGGCGGCTCATCTCCACCGGAATCACGACAAAGACGGCCATCATCGCCATGTGAAGGATAAAAATTCCGGCATTTAACCGCAGCAGATCCGGGTTAAAGACGGTAGCTTTCCAGTTAGAGCCAGTGCCGGCTTCTTTTCTTACGAGAGGCGCATCGGGTACCACGCGGTACGTGACCCAGACGGCGGCAAGCGACAAGACGGCCGTAAGCCAGAAAAGGCCGCTCACGCCGATGTAGTGCGCAAGAACCGGAGAGGCTACAAGCGAAAACGCAAAGGTAAGGCCGATCGAAGAGCCCACAATTGCCATGGCCTTGGTGAGCACCCGGTCACGGACCGAGTCGGAAATCATGGCGGTGACGGCGGCTGAGACCGCTCCCATTCCCTGCAGCGCCCGGCCGGCCATCACGGTCCAGATGTCGCTGCCCAGGGCGGCAAGGATGCTGCCTGCGGCAAAAATCAGAAGCCCCGCGGCGATCACGGGTTTTCGCCCCCAGCGGTCGCTTGCCGCCCCGAAGGGAATCTGCAGAATCCCCTGAGTGAGCCCGTAAATACCGAGCGTGAGTCCAACGGCAAAGGCGCTTTCCCCGCCGGGCAGGTGCCGTGCATAAACGGCAAAGACCGGAAGAATCAGGAAAAGCCCGAGCATCCTCAGGGCAAAAATTGAGCCCAGCGACAGGGCGGAACGGCGTTCGACGGGGGTAAAGCGACGGGGATCAGCGGGCGAGGTCATCTTGAGACGGTTCTTCTGGCACGTCTGTCTGAATGTCTGACGTGTGTTTTTTCGTTGTGCGGGCTATATTAGTAGGTTCTTTCTTTCTGAGCCTTAAGAGAAAGCTTCTGACCACTTTTTTCGTTCCGGCACTGTGAAACGCTATGGCAAACGACTGGATCCGTATCCGCGGCGCACGCACGCACAACCTGAAAAATGTGAACGTCGATATTCCCCGCAACAAGCTCACGGTAATCACGGGGCTTTCGGGGTCCGGCAAAAGTTCGCTTGCCTTCGATACCCTTTACGCCGAAGGCCAGAGGCGCTACGCCGAAAGCGTGAGCTCCTACGCACGGCGCTTTATGGACGTTCTGGATAAGCCCGACGTTGACAGCATCGAGGGGCTCTCCCCTTCGATTTCCATTGAACAGCACACGGGAACGCTCGGTTCACGCTCCACGGTCGCAACCGTTACGGAAGCAGCCGACTATCTGAGGCTTTTGTTTGCCCGCGCAGGGCGCCCGTACTGCCCCGAGCACCATGTGCCGTTGTCGCGCTGTGGCATTCATGATATGGTGGACGCCGCGTTAAAGCTTCCCGAAGGGACGAAAGTCATGATTCTGGCGCCCGTTTCCCGCGACACGCGCCTAGTGGTGGGGCAGGCGGCAGCGGAAATGAGCCGCCGGGGCTTTGTGCGCGTAAGGCTTGACGGAGCAGTGAGCGCGACCGAAGAGCTTTTAGGCGACAAAACCGACGGCGTTCACACGCTTGAAGCCGTCGTCGACCGCCTCAAAATCAGCGATCAGTCACGCTCGCGCCTTGCCGAAAGCTTTGAGGCGGCGGTGCGGTTAAGTGACGGCAAAGCCATTCTTGCGCCGATGGAAGGCAACTTCCCGGAGCAAAGCTTTTCCACCCGCTACGGCTGCCCCGTGTGCGGCTACAGTGCCGCAGAACCCACGCCCCCGATGTTTTCCTTTAATAACGCGCTCGGGGCCTGCCCCAAGTGTGAGGGCACGGGGCGCGTGGATCAGTTTGATCCGCACCTTGTGGTCCGCGATCCGGAGCTCTCCTTGGGCGAAGGCGCCGTGTGCGGATGGTCTCCGAAAAGCCGCGCCAACTGGCAGATTCTGGAGCGCCTTGCCGACAAAATGGGCTTTAACCTCGCGGCGCCCTGGAAAAAACTCTCGCCCGAGGTGCAGCACTTCATTTTGTACGGTGACGGCAGGGAAGGCGGTTTTACGGGCGTGATCGGCGCGTTGGACCACGACTGGGAGCGTAAAAGAAGTGAAGCCGCCCGCGTGGGGCTGAAACAAATGCGCACCGTGTCGGTGTGCCCGGAGTGCGGGGGAGCCCGCTACAGGAAAGAAGTGCTGGACGTTTATCTCGGTGAAGGTGACTCGCGCGTCAATATTGCCGAACTCACGGCCATGAGTCTAACGGACGCACGCGACACACTCAGAGAGCTCACCTTTTCGCCCGAGCGCAAGGCCGTCGCAGAGGGGCCCGTTGCCGAACTTTTAAAGCGCCTCGCGTTTCTCTGTGACGTGGGCCTGGGGTATCTGACGTTAAACCGTGAGGCTTCCACCCTTTCAGGGGGCGAAATGCAGCGTATCCGTCTTGCAGGTCAGATCGGTTCGGGCCTCACAGGCGTTACGTATGTGCTGGATGAACCCACGATCGGGCTGCATCAGAGAGACAACGAAAAACTGATTGCCATGATGAAGCGGCTCTCTGAAGCCGGCAACACCGTGGTTGCGGTTGAACACGACATCGATGTGATCCGCGCCGCCGACTACATCGTGGATATCGGGCCGGGCGCCGGCGAGCACGGCGGCGAAGTGATCGCGCAGGGGACGCCCGCGGAGGTGGCTCAAAACCCCGCCTCCAAAACCGGCGCCTACCTCTCGGGGCGCGCCCGCGTGGAAGACGACGGCAAGGGGCGTCCGAAAGAAATGACTCAGTTTCTGACACTGGAAGGCGCGCGTGGGCACAACCTCAAAAACCTCACCTGTCACTTCCCGGTGGGGGCGGTGACGGTGGTGACCGGGGTGTCGGGTTCAGGGAAGTCAACGCTTGTGAACGACACGCTGGGCGCCGCGCTCAGACGGCACTTTAACCACACGAAAGAGCGGCCGCTTGAATACGACCGCATCGACGGGCTGGATCTCATTGACAAGGTGATCGACGTGGATCAGAGCCCGATCGGAAAGACGCCGCGCTCCAACCCCGCAACCTACACGGGGCTTTTCACGAGTATCCGCGATATCTTTGCGCAGACGCCCTCGGCGATTGAACGCGGCTACGACTCAGGGCGTTTTTCCTTTAATACGCCGGGCGGGCGCTGCGAAGCCTGTGAGGGCGACGGCGTCATCAAAATTGAGATGGGATTTCTGCCGCCCGTTTACGTCACCTGCAGCACCTGTCAGGGACGGCGCTACAACCGCGAAACGCTGGAAGTAAAGTACAAGGGGAAAAACATCTGCGACGTGCTCAATATGACGGCTTCGGAGGCGGCGGACTTTTTCTCGGCCTTTCCGGCGGTTTCAAGAAAATTGAGAACGCTTGAAGAAGTGGGCCTCGGCTACATCCGCCTGGGGCAAAGCGCGGTGACTTTCTCAGGCGGTGAAGCCCAGCGCATCAAGATTGCCGAAGAACTTTCAAGGCGCGATACGGGAAGCACGCTCTACATTTTGGACGAACCCACCACGGGGCTGCATTTTGATGACGTGGCGGCCTTAATGAAGGTGCTTCGCAAACTCACGGCGCTCGGCAACACGGTGATTGTCATTGAACACAATCTGGACGTGATCCGCCTTGCCGACTGGATCGTGGATATCGGCCCGGACGGAGGCTCCAGGGGCGGGGAACTCGTTGCCGAAGGCCCGGCAGACGTGATTGCCGCGTGCCCTGCAAGCCTTACCGGAAAGTATCTGAGGGAAGAACTTGCACGCACCGTTGTAAAGCCCGCGAAAAAGAGTGCGTCCCGCAAAAAGGCGGCGGCATGATGGTCCTGGTCCTGGGCGCGGGAGGCCAGATCGGAAAAAGCCTCATGAAGCGTGTGCCGCCGGGCGTGAAGGCCGTGGGTCTCACGCACGCGGCGCTTGATCTCACGGACGAAAGTGCTCTTTGGTCGGCACTTGAGTCGTACAGCCCTGAAGCAGTCATTAACGCCGCGGCATACACGGCGGTGGATCGGGCGGAAACAGAATCCGCGGCCGCCTTTGCCGTCAATGCCCGGGCGCCGGAGCTCATTGCGCACTGGTGCCGCATGCGGGCCGTGCCCTTCATTCATTTCGGCACCGACTACGTTTTTGACGGCACAAAAAACGGGGCCTATACGGAAGCCGATCCCGTTTCGCCCGTTAACGTCTACGGCCGCAGTAAAGCCGAAGGCGAAGCGGCCGTCATCCGTGAAGGCGGCGCCGTACTGCGCGTGGGCTGGGTGCACGCAAGTACCGTGAGGGGCTTTGTCCCCTGGGTTGTGAAAGGCCTTTTGGCCAGAGGTGACCTGCGTGTCGCCGGTGATCAGAAGGGGGCTCCCACCGCAGCCCGCACGGCAGCGGAAATTGCCTGGCAGGTGCTTTCCGCCGTCGGGCCGAACCGGGCGGCAGGCGGCCTTTATCACGCAGCGTCCTCAGGCGTTACAACGCGCTTTGAGGCAGCCTGCTTTATCCGGGACTGCCTCACGCAGGAAGGCTTGGCCGTGCGGGGAAAACTGACTGAGGTAAAAACAAAGGACATTGCTTTTGCGGCCGCCAGGCCCTTAAATTGTGTCCTCGCAACAGATCGCCTTCACCGCGTCTTCGGCATTGAGGCAGGGCCCTGGCAGACAGGGCTCTCGCAGACCGTGAGAAGAATCCTTTCAGAAATCTCCGTGCGGTAAAAAACGGCCGAACGTAAAGTCCGGCCGTTTGCTCAGGTGCGTGTTTTAGAGCGGTGCCTGGAGGCTACTCAGAATCCCCGGCGCAATGAGGATGCAAAGCAGCGGAATCAGGATGATTGCGACGATGTTAAGCCAGATACCCGCGCGGATCATTTCGCCGATCCGGATTTTGCCGGTACCGAAGACCATGGCGTTCGGAGGCGTACCCACCGGCATCATGAACGCGCAGGAGGCGCCGAACGTGGTGCAGAGAAGCAGTGTTTCAGGATTGATCTTTAGCGACTCAGAAATCGCGGCCACAAGCGGCATCATCGTGGCGGCGAGCGCCGTGTTGGAGGTAAATTCCGAAGCCATGACGGCAATGGCTGTCACGCCCGTCGTGATCCCCCAGTCCGGAAGGCCCGAAAGCCCCATGGCGGCAGAGCCTACGACCTGTGCGGCACCGGTACTCTGAATGGCCGCAGCCATCGAGAGACCGCCCCCGAAGAGAAGCAGCACGTCCCAGCTGATCGCTTCCGAAGCGCTTGACCAGTCAAGCGCGTGGATGCCTTTTTTGTAGTCAACCGGAATAATGAAGAGGATGATGCCCGCGCCCATGGCAATCACGGCGTCGCTCATGGGCTTAAGAGGCTTCATGCCGCCGATTTCAAGGGCTCTCAGGAAGGGCCCGAACACCCAGAGAAGCGCCGCGCAGACAAAGACCGTTAGGACGATCTTTTCGCCGCGGGAGAGTTTGCCGAGCGAAGCAAGTTCCGCCGACACCCATTCGCGTCCACCTTCGATCGCATCAATCTGCTGACGGAAGAGAAACTTCGTCATGATGATGTAGGTGGCAGCCAGAAGCCCGATGCCCACGGGCAGCGAAATCTTGAGCCACTCAAGAAAGCTCACCTGTTCGTTGTAGGTCTGTTCCACAAACCGCACGAAGATGCCGTTCGGAGGCGTACCGATCAGGGTGATCATACCGCCGAGGCTGGCGCCGTAGGCAATGGACAGCAAAAGGCAGACATTAAAGTTGTGTTCCCGCACATCGGGCGCATCGAGCTTACTTTTGCGGCGCACCACACCCATGATGGCAATGGCAATCGGCAGCATCATGGCGGCGGTGGCGGTGTTGCTCACCCAAGCCGACAGAAACGCCGTTGCCAGCATCACGCCCAGAATGATCTGCTGCGGGCGCGTGCCCACGATGCGGATCGTGAGAAGCGCAATGCGGCGGTCAAGACCCCAGCGGGCAATACCTGCGGCAATCAGAAAGCCGCCCATAAAGAGGTAGATCGTGCTGTTGGCGTAGTTCTTCAGCGCTTCAGCGGGCGTGGTGATCCCGAAAAGCGGAAAGATCACGATGGGCAGAAGCGCCGTGACGGCAATCGGCACGGCTTCGGTAAACCACCAGATGCCCATCCAGAGCACGACGGAAGCACAGGCGCGGCCCGCATGGGAAAACTGTGCGGTCTCGCCCGCGGGCGTCGTGTACGTTTCTGGCAGGATGAAGTAAAAGGCGAGCGCCAGAAGCGGGCCCAGAATGAGGGGTATGAGCTTGGTCTTGTTGCTTAACGCACCAATCTCAATGCTAGATTCGTGTTGGGACATTTAATTTGTCTCCCCGTGGTGGAGCAGGCGATGCAAGGGTTTGCCTGCTGCGGTTATCGGTTCAGCCCCGTCCGGTTTTTATTTTTGTAAACGAGACTTCTCGCTTTTGATGCTAGTCAAACTCTTAGAGTGAGACAACCCCGGAATATCCGTAGATACCCTTAAAAATAAACCGCCGCTTTTCGTTTGAGAGTCAATCTCAATGAAGTAGCGGCGGATTTCCCGTAGGCAAAACGGGAGGGATCAGACGTCGGGAGCGTCGGCAACGGCCGCCAAAACCGCAAGAAGCACAAAGATGGCGGCAGCGATCCGGCGCATCCACTTCATGGAGAGTTTCTCGGAGAGTTTGTTGCCGATAAAGACCGCGGGGACGTCCGCAAGCAGTATGCCGAGCGTGGTGCCGGTAACGACGGAAATCACGCTCGTGGCGTAGCTCGCACCCAGGGCCATTGTGGCAATCTGCGTTTTATCCCCCATTTCCGCAAGGAAAAAGAGTACGCACGTCGTACCGAACACGCCGAAGCGTTTGTGTGCAAAGACGCAGGAATCTTCTTCCATTTTGTCGGGAATGAGAATCCAGACGGCCATTGCGAGAAAGGCCGCCACCAGAATCCAGCGCAGAACCTCCGGATCGATGAAGGAGGCAACGGAGGCGCCTAAAAGTCCGGCTATGGCGTGGTTGGCGACGGTAGCGGCGAGTATGCCCAGACAGATGGGCATCGGCGCACGAAAGCGCGCCGCAAGGAAAAACGCAAGCAGCTGCGTTTTATCCCCGATTTCAGCGGCCGTGACGACAGCCGTGGAGATGCCGATAAGCTGAAGTGATTCAAACATGGGTTCAGGCGAAGTTGACGGTACAAAACACGTACGAAGGACGGACCGGATGTCAACTTCTTCGGGTTAGAGAAGCCGGGCAGTCTTTCGCAGGTCTTGCTGTCGGACGGAGTTTTGTTTCGGGACTTTCCTGTCGTAGTCTGCACCACAAAGGCCGGGCTTTTGTTCGTCCGGTCTCTGAGTCTGTTGATGCAGACGCTGTTTGCTTCGGAACCGCGCCGCAAAACGCGTTCCCGGAAGTTTTCAGCCAACTACTCCCCTGAAAAGGAGGCGGCATCTTATCAAAGGCAGATACAAAAAAGGCGCCGGACTTAACCGACGCCTTTGGGTAACCTTAAGCTGATAGTTTCAGCAGAGGATTACTTGGCAAACCAGTTGTTCTGGGGCACGTAGCGGACAGCGGCCTGGTCGCTTTCAACGAGCTGCTTGCCGTTCATGTAGAAGGTCGTGGCAGTGAAGGCACCGCAGACGATCATGAGAAGGGCAACCACGAGCATCGTCGTACGGAAGCCGTGAGCGCGGCCCTTGATGACGTCCCACTTAACACCGAGACGGTACAGACCGATCATGCCGTGCAGTTCCGTGGCAACGAGGAAGATGAACGTCCAAATGAGACCCATGTGATAGGTGTGAACGGAGGAGAGGTTGGGGTCGATTTCAGACGGAGCCGTGAGCATGCCCATCACGTGCGGGAAGACCGTGGCGGTGAGGATGATGGCGGTCACGAACTGGATGACCCACAGACGCGTATCCGTGTGATGCACAAACTTGTTGTGTGCGAAGATGTCGCGCAGCTGCTTATAAGAGGTCGGGAAGCGGCGCAAGGCGCACAGAGCGTGGATGATGACGAGCACCGTGATCACAGCCACGAAGATGAAGTGAGCCCAAACCTGTTCATGCCCGAAGATCGGGGTAAGGCCGGAGCACTGGATGAGGTTCCAGAAGAGGTCCTTGCCGAATTGAATGGAGCTCGTAAAGGCCATGTGGCAGAAGAGGAACAGACCGAGCAGCAGGCCCGTAACGGACTGAGCCACGTCAAAGTAGGCCGTCCACTTGCTTGCGCGCTTGGCGTCCTTGAGCGTAACACCGGCGATCACTTCGTCCGAAGTCGGCGTATGAGCGAACTTGATTTGTTCAGGAGTCGTCATGACTGATTTCCTTTGTTTGAGATTGGGGGCCCGGATGCACTGAAAACTCACCGCGCACCGGTTGTCTTTCTTGTTGAGCGAATCATGCTCCCTTAAGGAAATTTAAGGATTGACTTTTGTCAATATTCGTTACTTAAAACGAAAGGAAATCGAAGAATTTTCCGAAGAAATTACGTGTTAACCCTGAATAATGAATGAAGTATCACTCTTAAATAAAGGGTTAACCCGTAATTTTTGAAAAAATTAACCGTGGCGGAATTCACGTTCGCCGACGGTGTGCATCACATCAATGAGACTTTGGGCGGCTTTGCTGAGATAGGTGTCCTTGCGCCGGGCCGCGACGACCTGACGCGGGGGAACGAGCGGCGCAATTTCAAAAAAGCGCACGGGCTGAGCGGTGGGGCAGCGCCGGGCGAGTGTTTCGGTGACAAAGGTGGCACCGAGTCCGGCGCTTGCAAGCATCAGCGCCGCAATCGGGGATTCACTCTCAAGCACAATGCGCGGGGAAACCGAGCAGCGCGAGGAGAGGTTCCAGAAAAGCCGGTGAAATTTCTGGCCTCGCCGCAAGGTGATGAAGGGTTCCGCATCAAGCCGCGAGAAATCGAGCTTGTCAAATTCGGCCTTGGTTTCAGGGACGGACTTTGCCAGAGCACTGTCCGCTGCCGTGGCGATGAGGATTTTCTCGTCGTAAAGCGCTGTGTAGGTGAGTTCGTTGTTGAGAACCGGCGCAAGCACAATGGAGACGTCGGTTGTGCCGTCGGCGGCACAGGTCTCGAGTGCGTCGTTGGTGGCTTCCACCAGCGTAATGTCAATGGCGGGGAAAAGGCTTCTGAACCGAGGCAGCACCAGCGGCAGAAAGTAGCTTGAGCGGTACTGGGAGACTCCGAGCCTCACGTGCCCGCGGATGCCGGCGCCGATATCGGCGATCTCTTTGGTTCTGAGGTCCCGGAGCTGCTCAATGCGCCGCTCAGTCTGCAGAAAGCAGTCTCCGGCGGCCGTAAGCCTTAAAGGGCGGCTCGTGCGGTCAATGAGTTCGGTGCCGGCTTCGGCTTCCAGGCGCTGAATGAACTGTGACAGCGAAGGCTGCGAAATATCGAGGTAGCGCGCAGCCTGCGAAAAACTCCCCTGTGATACCAGGGCTGAGAGGTAGCGGTAGGTATGGTCTGCCATCGTCCGGATTCTCAGCGTTTCTGTTCTTGTGCCTGCTCTTTTTCAGCCGTTCCGGTGTTGCCCGGCAACTCTTTTACCGGTGTCTTTTCAACGGCCATGATGGGTTTGGCCGGTTCCTTTTCGCGGTGACCGAGAAAACCGAAGAAGCCGCTCTTAGCCTTTTTATCAGCGGGAGCCGCGGGTTTAAATTCCACGCCGTTTTTCTCGGCGACCGCGTCGATTTTGACGTCAAGCGCGGCAAGCGTTGACTGCAGCGCTGCAATCTGCGTGAGAAGCTTTTCGCGGAAGGCGTCCCGGTCCTTTATGTTCTGCGCTTCAGTGTCCGCAAACTTCTGTTCCAGTGCGGCAAGTTCTTCGTGAAAGGCTTTCTTACTTTCTTCAAAGCGGGACTTTTCGGCGCTGTCGGCAAGCCCGCGGCTTGAATCGGCTTCTTTGTAAGCCTTGCGGATTTCAAGCAGGGTGGCTGCCTGCTGCAGCAGCGCCCAGATGATGCCCGCAATCCAAAGCACGCCCAAAACCAGCAGGAGAATGAGGCCGAGCGGCGCTTCCGTGTCGGTGTACAGGAGATTCACCGGGACCGGCGCCGTGATGCCCGGCCAGTTGAGAATCAGAAAGACAGCGGCAACAATGCAGAGAAAAACAAGAACAACGGTTCGAATCGGCATGACGGCAAACCTCCGCGCCAGAAAGGTTGGTTTGCCGTTCATTATAGGTGGCGGGCTATGGAAAATTGTCTTGCCGCAGGAAATCGTTACAGACGCCGGAAGTTTTCCGGCGTCTGTGCCTCTTAGTGCGCTCGGCATGAGCGCGTTCTAACGGGTGAAAGTCCCGAGTGCAGGGGGTAGCACAAAGCACATAGCCAAGAGCAAGGGTGTCCGCCGCGAGGCGGGATCTGAAGGAAGCTGGAGGCAAACCACTGACCTGACGTACAGAAACTGCATAAGGCATTTGAAGATGGGTAAGTCTGCTAAACAAGATGAAGCCCGAAGCTACACGGAATCCGAGGTGTAAATGCAGCAGGTACATGGTGGGAAAGAACGCGTTCTTACCCGAGGAGGACTCACGGACTTCAATGCAACAGCATTGTCGGAGTAAAGCTTGCCGTGAGTAGTCAGCAACGGTCATAGTAAGCAGGGCAGTACCTGACGAAGGACCAAATTTATAGGAGTACGGTGCCGTAGACACAAAGTCGCATGGCGCAGAAAACATAAGAAACCTGTCTGAGTTTTGGTACCCACGGAATGGGAAGAGGAACTCAGGAGGGCGCAACGGCCGTGATGGACATGGAAAACACCGCACATACCCCGCCTGCTTTCACGGGGATCACACTTGAAGCGATACTGAGCACTGAAAACCTGCTCACGGCGCTCAAACGCGTCGAGAGCAACAGAGGTGCTCCCGGTGTCGACGGGATGACGACTGAAGAAATTCGAGCGTATATCTTTGCGTATCCGGGCGAGCTTAGGAGTGCGATTCTGACGGGTAAATACCGCCCTTCTCCCGTGAAACGGGTATCTATACCGAGTTAACGGTATGGGAAGGTAAAACTATGAAAACCGCCGTAAAACACTGCGTGAGCAGTGCCTACCAGATCGGTACGGGCGGTGGTGTGGAAGGACGGCGGGGCCTAGCCCCGCCTCCTATCCGATGTGCGCTCGGCATGAGCGCGTTCTAACGGGTGAAAGTCCCGAGTGCAGGGGGTAGCACCAAGCACATAGCCAAGAGCAAGGGTGTCCGCCGCGAGGCGGGATCTGAAGGAAGCTGGAGGCAAACCACTGACCTGACGTACAGAAACTGCATAAGGCATTTGAAGATGGGTAAGTCTGCTAAACAAGATGAAGCCCGAAGCTACACGGAATCCGAGGTGTAAATGCAGCAGGTACATGGTGGGAAAGAACGCGTTCTTACCCGAGGAGGACTCACGGACTTCAATGCAACAGCATTGTCGGAGTAAAGCTTGCCGTGAGTAGTCAGCAACGGTCATAGTAAGCAGGGCAGTACCTGACGAAGGACCAAATTTATGGGAGTACGGTGCCGTAGACACAAAGTCGCATGGCGCAGAAAACATAAGAAACCTGTCTGAGTTTTGGTACCCACGGAATGGGAAGAGGAACTCAGGAGGGCGCAACGGCCGTGATGGACATGGAAAACACCGCACATACCCCGCCTGCTTTCACGGGGATCACACTTGAAGCGATACTGAGCACTGAAAACCTGCTCACGGCGCTCAAACGCGTCGAGAGCAACAGAGGTGCTCCCGGTGTCGACGGGATGACGACTGAAGAAATTCGAGCGTATATCTTTGCGCATCCGGGCGAGCTTAGGAGTGCGATTCTGACGGGTAAATACCGCCCTTCTCCCGTGAAACGGGTATCTATACCGAGTTAACGGTATGGGAAGGTAAAACCATGAAAACCGCCGTAAAACACTGCGTGAGCAGTGCCTACCAGATCGGTACGGGCGGTGGTGTGGAAGGACGGCGGGGCCTAGCCCCGCCTCCTATCCGATACCTTCAGTGGTCATGGAGTTCGAGGTTTTCTTCACGATCCAGAGCGCTGCGACGAGAATCAGAATCGCCAGGGCTGTAAAGAGCATGTACTCGGGCGAAATGTGCTTATAGTCCACCACGATGTAGCGCGACACCGCAACGATTGCCAGAGCAATCGGCGTGTGAATCGGAATTTCGCGGGTGCCGAAGCAGGCCCCTTTAACCATCGAAATCACGGCGATGTAAAGAAAGAGCATCAAGAGGTCGCCCAGACTGATGTTTCGCGAGAGACTCATCTCCCAGATGGACTGCGCGATGCCGGCGACGGCCGCAAGTGCGATCGCAACGAGCGCCACAGCCTGCGCATAGGTGAGCCACTTATTGAAAATGATGCCCGGACCCTCAAGAAAGTGAGGCGAGTTGGGGTTTTCGGGCGTTTTGTCGGATTCAGACATGTTTGAATAAAACCGTGGGACTTAACGGAAAAAGTCGTGCGATCTTAGGGGAAAACGGCGTGAAACACATGTCTTTTTTGCAAGCGGTTGCAAGATTTCATGAGGCTTAAGAATTTGCCTGACACGAGTATCATTACCAGCAGTCTGCAACCGATCTTGGGAATAAATTTATATGAAAACCGACGCCCGTTTCCCGCGACTTCATATCGTTGATCATCCGCTGATTCAGCACAAACTCACCATCATGCGTCAGAAAGAGACGAGTACCAACGTGTTTCGTCAGCTGCTGCATGAAATCACCGTGCTGATGGGCTACGAACTCACGCGTGATCTGCCGCTTTCGCACCGTCATATTGAAACCCCGATCGGACCGATGCAGGCGCCGACTCTTGCCGGCAAAAAGCAGGTGATCGTGCCGGTGCTGCGTGCCGGGCTCGGAATGAGTGACGGCCTT
Organism: Duodenibacillus massiliensis; assembly: GCF_928721995.1. Lineage (NCBI taxonomy): Bacteria > Pseudomonadati > Pseudomonadota > Betaproteobacteria > Burkholderiales > Sutterellaceae > Duodenibacillus > Duodenibacillus massiliensis. Next base: position 1,009,282 of record NZ_OV788642.1, on the reverse strand, counting down.
CTGCAGCTCATGCCTTCGGCGCGTGTGGGGCATATCGGCATGTACCGCGATGAAAACCACCGGCCGGTGGAGTACCTCGTGCGGCTTCCTGACGTCACCGACCGCCTCTTTATCATCTGTGATCCGATGATGGCGACCGGCTACTCGGCCGTGCATGCCGCAGATGTTCTGAAAAAACGCGGTGTGGCGGGAAATTCCATCCGCTTCCTTGCGCTTGTGGCAGCTCCCGAAGGCGTTGAGGTGTTCCAGAAGAACCACCCCGATATTGATGTGTATGTCGCTTCGCTTGATGAAAAACTCAATGAAAAGGCCTACATCGTGCCGGGCCTGGGCGACGCCGGTGACCGGCTCTTCGGCACCAAATAAACGGTAATGACGCCAAAACGGGCTGCCTTTTTGAAGTAGCCCGTTTTTTTAATCCTTGGGGTAAACCGTTACTCAGCCAGCCAGTTTCTGAGTTTCTCTTTGCCGGCCTTGTAGCCTTCCTTCGTTTTTTCCTTGGCGGCGGCCCACCCTTCGGCAGACAACTCTTTGGTTTTATCCCAGCTGTCGGAAGTGATGTCCTTGGCCTTGTCCCAGCCTTCAGACGCGGACTTTTTTGCGTCAGACCACGCGTCAGAGGCTTTGTCAGCGGACTTCTCCCGTGTTTCAGCGGTGGCGTCCTTGGCCTTTTCCCAGGTGTCTGCAGCCGCTTCTTTGGTAGCCTGCCAGCTCTTTTTCAGATCATCGGTAAACGACGACTGGGCGCTCACGGAGCTGACGGCCAAAAGGGCCGTTACGGCGGTAAGAACGGCTGCAGTTTTTTTCATAGAAATTCCGCGATTCCTCCCGCGTCTTCAGACGCGGGAGGAATCGCGGCCCTCCTTTCTCAGTTCAGTTAAAAACATCTTTCGCTTCTCAAGAAGCGAAAGTTTCTTGTAGGAAATACCGGCAGAAATCTTTGTACCGTCCAGACGGCGCACATCGAATGCACCCGAGGAGCGTCTGCCAAAAATAAAGCCGACTTCCCCTTTGCACAGCACCTTGTCAAAGAGCCTGAAGCCGTGCACTAGGTACGGAGCCTGATGGCGCTTGCGCACACCGCCTTTGAGAATCGTCAGCTTGTGGATCTGGCGATTGTGGCGGCGCGTCTGTTTCTGAAACAGGTATTCGCCCCAACGTTTTGCGTCGAGGACGCCGGCAATGCAGAAAGCGTCCGCGCAATGCGTCTTCGGCAAGCCCGCGACGATGCGCTTGTGTTTGGTCAGATACCCGTAGGTATTCGTGACAGGCAATTCGGGATGGCGCTCGCGCAGGCGGTTGAGCACCGTCCAACGCATGATGCCCATGAAAGTCTCTGCCCTGAAAGAAGCGCCGCGCCGGGGACTGAACTGCTTCAACTTGCCTGCATGATACGCCTTGTGGCACGCCTCACAGAGCGTGATGAGGTTGCCCGGCGCGTCGCCTCCCGTTTTCCGACTCTCAATGTGATGCACGTTGAGAATCAGATCTTTCGATCTGCCTTTGCAGGCTTGGCAAACGTGACCGTCGCGGAAAAGAACGTACTCGCGCACGTTCCAGAATCCGAGCTGGTCGCCCTGCTGATAGTCCGTGCCTTCGACTTCGGGATTCTTGATCTTCTGAATGTCGAAGGATGCGGTTTCAATCACGATTTTGGTGATCGGAAGCACTCGGCAAACCGCTTCAATGCGCGATATGTGCGCCTGAATGCGGTTCTCCACGGACGGCGCAAGCCAACCCTTGTGCTTTGATCGAACGCGATTATCAAAACGCGGCGCACGGTAGCGGGTCTTGCGGTTGCGTCGGGCGCGGCGAAGTTCCAAGCGATCCGAGAGCAAGCCCGTCACGTCCTGCCGCAGTTCGACCTCGGAAGCCAACAACTCTTCCTTGGCGGTCGTTGCGCTCAGGCCGACGTGCTTGTAGCCCGCATCCACACCCAAGGTGATCGGCTGCTTGGTTTCGCCCGTCGGCACCGTCAGTTGAATCACAAAGGGCGTTCGGCGCACAGGCACGGCCTTCCCGGCCCGAAGGAGCTTACGCGCCCTGGGCGGGGAGCACGGCATGAGCGGTTGCCCGCGCATATTCAACACAAAAACTTTCAAAGTGTTCTCCATTGACGGATACCTCACGGGCTCCGTCTGCTCGACCTTGCGGTCGGTGGTGATCCTTCGCCAATGTTGGAAGGGGTTTGTTGTCTGAAGCACCGCTCCTACCTCTCAGAGCTTTTAACCGCAGACTGCAGAGCGCGGGACTGGGATCGACATCCCGCGGTGCCTGTTTGCGTCCCGTCTTGCGACGGAACGGATTCCCAACCAACGGAGTCCGTCCGAAAACGGACTGAGGCTAGTCAACCAAGACTTGTTGCCAAGCCTCTGACTTCAGCCAGGGGTAGTTGACAGGAAGGTTCCTTAATTTTTGTGGTAGGACGTGACGAGTTCCACCTCGTTTTTCGCTCCGAGAAATACTGCCACACGCTGGTGTAATTTTTCCGGGGCAATTGAAAGAATGCGTTGCCGTCCGTCGGTCGAGGCGCCGCCCGACTGCTCAATGAGCCAGCTCATGGGATTGGCTTCGTACATCAGGCGCAGTTTCCCGGGCTTGGCCGGATCGCGGTCGTCCCTCGGATACATAAAGATACCGCCGCGGGAAAGAATGCGGTGCACTTCGGCGACCATCGCCGCCACCCAGCGCATGTTGAAGTCCTTGCCGCGCACGCCCGTTGTGCCCTGCAGCAGTTCAGCGACATAGCGCTTCACCGGTTCCTGCCAGTGGCGCATGTTGGACATGTTGATGGCAAATTCCTTGGTGTCGGCAGCGAGCGTCACAACCGGGGTCGTGAGGATAAAGTCGCCGCTGTCGGGATCAAGCGTAAACATCGCCACGCCCCGGCCAACGGTAAAGACAAGCTGCGTCTGCGGGCCGTAGATCACGTAGCCGGCGGCCAGCTGATTGTCGCCTGACTGCAGAAAATCATCATCGGTGATGTCGCGGGAAGCACCCTTAGGACTCGGCAGCACCGAGAAAATCGTGCCGATCGAGACATTGATGTCGATGTTGCTTGAGCCGTCCAGGGGGTCAAAGCAGATGAGGTAGGGACCAACGGGCTTATCGGCCGGAACCAAGAGGGCGTGATCCATTTCTTCGCTAGCCATGGCGCTCACGGCTCCCGTGGCAATGCAGCCTTCCACCATCAGGCGGTTACTGATGACGTCAAGCTTTTTCTGATCCTCACCCTGAATGTTTTCGGTGCCGGCCATGCCGAGAACGCCGGCAAGCGCGCCGCGGCTTACTTCGTAACTGATTTCCTTACTCGTTTCAGCCACACCGGTGATAAGGTCGGCAAGTTTCTGCGGCAGGCCGTTTTTTGTGACTTCCGCTTCAAGGTAATGCTTCAGTGTTGTGTGCGTCATAACTAAAAATTCCTGATAAACGGTTAACGGCAGTTCAAAGCCTTGTCGACGACTTCACGCACGCCCGAAGAAAGCGTGGTGTTTTGGGCGACCTCAGTAAGCGCCGCATGCATGAGTTTGGCGCGTGCCGGGTCAAACCGGCGCCAGTTGTCAAGAGCTCTTGCAAGGCGCGCGGCCACATGGGTATTAATTTTGTCCACGGCCTGCACGGTCTCCGCCCAGAAGCGGTAGCCCGAGCCGTCGGCACGGTGAAATTCGCCCGGATTGCGGGTAAAGAAGGCGTTTACAAGGGCGTAGACGTTGTTCGGATTTTTAATGGAAAAGACCTTGCTTGCCATCAGAGCCCGCACGCGGTCCACGACCGGGCATTCGTTGGCGCGCGCAACGGCCGTTGCCTGCACCGTAAACCACTTGTTCATCAGCAGCGGTTCGCTTACCCAGAGGCGTGCGGCGGCATCGAGCACGTCGACCTTTGCGGGGCTTTGGCTGTTGACAACCATCTGCAGCGCTGCGAGCCGGTCGGTGAGGTTGTCGCTGTTGTCAAACTGATCGCGTGCGGTTAAAAGCGCCTTGGCGCTGCCGCCCGCAAGCCAATAGTCAAGCGCCGTGTTTTTAAGTGCCCGCTTTCCGGCCTCAACCGCGTCGGGCGAATAGTCCGCCGCGGAGAAGTTCTTCAAAACGGTGGAAGAGAAGTCCTGGCTTAAGTGGCGTCCGAAAAAGGCCTGCGCGGAAAGCCAGGCCGTGCGCACGGCGTCCGGGTTAATCATGGCGCGCGTCATCGCAACCGTCATTTCGTCGGGCAGCTGCAGTGCTGCTGCCCTGAAGGCGGGCGAGAGACCATCGTCGTTAAGCACTGAGCGGAAGGTCGTTGACCAGGCGTCGTTCACTTCAGGCTCTTCGCCTGCCTCCACCATGTCGATCATGGTGTTTAAGCCGTCAACCGCCAGGCGCTGCATCGCTTCATAGCGGTTGAAGGGATCGCTGTCGTGGCAGGCCAGAAACGCGAGTTCTTCGCGGCTGTAGGGGTAGTCAAAGATCACAGGCGCGGAAAAGCCGCGGGCCAGAGAAAGCACGGGATTACATTCCACGTTTTTAAAGACCCACTCGTCGCTTTCGTCTTCAAGTATCAGGGTGCGCGTGGTCTGCGGTACGGCTGCTTCGTTGTCATCGGCGAGCTTCAGCGTCATGTCGCGGCCTTCGGTGTCGAGCAGCCCCACGGAAATCGGAATGACGAGCGGCGCCTTTTCCTTCTGGTCTGCCGTCGCCGGCGTTGCCTGCGAGGCTCTGAGCGTTAAGGTCTGATGAACTTCGTCGTAGCTTGTTTCCACCGACACGCGGGGGGTGCCTGACTGCGACCACCAGAGCGCAAAGTGTCCGAGATCGCGGTTGTTGGCTTCCGCCATCGCGGCAATGAAGTCATCGCACGTCACGGCGTTGCCGTCATGGAGCATGATGTAGCGGTCAAGCCCCTTGCGGAAACCGTCTTTACCGAGCATGGTCTGCAGCATGCGGATTACTTCCGCGCCCTTTTCATACACGGTCATCGTGTAGAAATTGTTGATCTCGCGGTAGCTGTCCGGACGGATCGGATGCGACATGGGGCCCGCGTCTTCCGGGAACTGCGCGGTTCTTAAGGCCTTCACGTCTTTGATGCGCTTGATGGCACGGGACGTGCTGTCCGGGGCCATGTCCATCGAGAACTCCTGGTCACGGAATACCGTGAGGCCTTCCTTTAAGGTGAGCTGGAACCAGTCTCTGAGCGTGACGCGGTCACCGGTCCAGTTATGGAAATACTCGTGTCCCACCACGGACTCAACGGCGGCGTAGTCGGCGTCCGTTGCAATGTCGGGCGTTGCCATCACGTAGCGGGAGTTAAAGATGTTGAGGCCCTTATTTTCCATGGCGCCGAAGTTAAAGTCATCGGTTGCCACGATCATGAAGCGGTCAAGGTCAAGTTCCAGACCCCAGCGCTCCTCATCCCAGAAAATGGCCTTTTTCAGACACTGCAGCGCCCAGGCGCTCTTGTCGAAATTCTTCTCTTCGGTCCAGACCTGCAGCAGGCACTCGTGCCCGTTTTTAAGCGTGATTTTGTCGCCGCGCACGGAAAAGCGGCCGGCCACCAGGGCAAAGAGGTAGCAGGGCTTTTTAAAGGGATCTTCCCAGCGCGCCCAGTGGCGCCCTTCGCTTTCATCGCCGCTAGCCACAAGGTTGCCGTTGGAAAGAAGCACCGGGTAGGCGGACTTGTCCGCGTGCATTGTCACCGTAAAGCGGCTCATCACGTCGGGGCGGTCGGGCCAGTAGGTGATCGCCCGGAACCCCTCGGCCTCGCACTGGCTCATAAAGGACCCCGCCGACATGTAGATGCCCGAGAGATCCGTGTTTTCGGCCGGGCTGAAGCGGTTTACGATCGTGATGTCGGTCTGGTGGCTTACGCCGTAGACCGTGAGCGAGTCTTCGGTGAGGCTGTATTCGTTGTCCTTGGCCTCACGGTCATTGATTCTGAGGCTTTCAAACGTGAGGTTGTGCCCGTTTAAGACGAGGTCATCGGTTTCGGCATCGCGCTTGGGTGTGACCTTCATGCGGCTTGTGACAAGCGTGCTCTGCGGGTCGAGAACAAAGTCAAGCTCCACCGAGTCAATCGAGTGGGTGTAGGGCTTGTAGTTCTTGCGGAAAATGGTACGGGGGGAATCAGTCACTTTGAAAAATTCCGAAGCTCAAAGTCTGAGCGTTAAAAAACAAAGGTTGCCGGGCATTCTAGCGCCGGCATCGGGGTTTTCGGCGCAGTGTGCGGACACAATTTTCAGACAAAGAAAAAGCCCGGGGAATTCTCTCCGGGCTTTGTGCCTGATCAGCTGATTACAGGCCGATTAATTGACGCCTTCCTTGGCGGCAGCTGCGGGTTTGGCCTCAGCCTTGTCGATCGCCTCGTAGTCGTGGCCGGCGGTCTTGTGGCATTCGATGCAGTCGGCTTCCGGCGTATCGGCCATCATCTTGTGCATCGGAGCAACCATGGGCTTGGCGGGGTTGACCTTAAAGTTATTGAGGTCATGGCAGCCGCGGCAGTTCTGGAAGCCCGTGGAGCGGGCCCACTTCAGATACTTCTCGGAAAGTTCATTCTGCATGGCCTTCTGCTTTTCCGGCGTGCTCATCGTGCCGCGGATTTCACCCCAAAGGGAAGAAGAACCGCTCATTGCCTTGTGCCAGAGCAGACCAACTACCTGAGCCTGAGAGATGGACTTTTCGGATTCATACTTCAGATGGCAGTCAACGCAGCCCACTTCAACGCCGACGTTGGTCTTGCCGTGCAGACCGTGCTGGTAAGCGGCATAGACGCGGTCCATGGAGTGGCAGAACGTGCCGCAGAACTGCGTGGAACCGGACCAGTGAACAACAGCCGTACCGGCGGAAACAAGGGCAACGCCCACAACGATACCGACCAGGACGAGGCCGCTGGCGAACCATTTGCTGTTTTTGTTAAAGCTCATTTTTCAACTCCTGAGCCATCCGCGGTACAAGACCGGAGGGGCTTATTTTTGTTTTTTCAGTGTGTGCGGCACGCCGTCTCTGAGGGGCGGGACGCAAAATTTCACGCGGCGCTGGTTCCGAGGACTGCGCCTGAATTTGTCTGCGGTGCACCCGGGCATCCACGGGGCAAATATTAAGTGGATCTGAAAACGAAGGGCCGTTCAGGGTTTTGACATTGATCAACGGCTTGAATCTTTGTATCCGAAGTTTACAGATCTGATAGAAGCGCCTTAAGTGAAAAGCCCGATCACAACACTCTGCGGTGAGATATAGGCCTCAGCGGTATCCCCGACACGTAAGCCGTGACGGGGGCGAGAAAACCCCACAAGGGACATACCGCCCGCAAGTCTCAGGGTCACTTCGCCGCCTCGGTCGGCGCGCGACGTTCTCACAACAGTCCCCCTGAGAATGTTGCCGTAATCCTGCTGCACGGCCTGCTGCGCGATTTCAACGGCCGTGGCTTTCGTCAGAGCGAGCACTTTTGTGCCGACGTCAAGCCCCATTAACTGGGCGCTTTCCTGCGTAAGCGTTGCCTTGAGGCTGTTTTCCTCGTCAATTTTCAGATGCACGCGCACCTGCGCGGCCCCGCGCGAAATCCGGGTGATGACGGCGGGAAGGTGGTTGCGCATCGAGGTGCGCAGCGTGGAAGCCGAGAGGTTGGCAAGTTCCGGAACAAACTCGGACTCAAACTGCGCAAGCACCGCGGCGCGTGCTTCCGCAAGGCGCGAGGCGAGTTTGAGAACCTGTTCTCCGACGGGGGTGAGCCGTGTGCCGCCGCCTTTGCTGCCGCCCACCACTTTTTCCACAAGCGGGCTGCCCGCGAGGTTTGAGAGCGTTTCAATGGCCTGCCAGGCGGCTTTATAGGAGACCCCGGCCGTGCGGGCGGCCTCTGAAATTGAGCCCGTCTCCCCGATGCGTCTGAGGATGTCGTAGCGCTTATCGACCATGCTGCTTAACTGGCGCGTGAGCGCAATGGGGTCGGCAAGCCTCGTCTTGAGCGGAGTCTGAGCCGCGCTTTCCTGAACCGTTTTTTCCTCAGCCATGAATCGCCCCGGGTAAAAGTGTCTGCCGAATGTCCGGCAAGTATTGCACGGGATAAAACGTTTTGCGACATCAGAAGAGGCATTCGTGATTCATTTTATGAATAACGTGCTATTCTCCCGAAACCGGCGGACGCGGCGCCTTGTTTTTGTGCCGGAGGCGGCCCGAGAACAGATTTTTTTTTCAGGGGAATAAAAAAATGACGAACCGTTTTGTGAAGGCAGCCGTTGCCGCTGTCTTTTGTGCCGCGGCTGCGGCGTCTTTTGCCGATGAAATTCACGTGGCGGTGGCCGCCAACTTCACGGCGCCGGCCAAAGAACTCGCGCCTGTTTTTGAAGCGAAGACCGGCCACAAGGTCATTCTGAGTTTTGGTTCGACCGGCATGTTCTACGGCCAGATCAAAAACGGTGCGACCTATGACGTTTTGCTGGCTGCTGACGCCAAGACGCCGAAAAAGGCTGTGACCGAAGGCTACGGTGTCGCAAGTTCCGTCTTTACCTACGCCGTGGGTAAGCTCGTCTTTTGGTCTTCGGACGCGGGCAAAATCAAGGACGGTGCGAAGCTTTTGGAAACGGCTGACTTCAATAAGTGTGCCGTGGCCCACCCAAAGCTTGCTCCGTACGGCCTCGCTGCTTATGAGACTTTGAAGCACATGAAGGTTTTTGAGAAGGTGCAGCCTAAGTTTGTCGAGGGCGACAACATCGGCAAGACCTTCCAGTTTGTGAAGACCGGCAACGCCGATGTGGGCTTTGTGGCCTTAAGTCAGGTCTATAAGAACGGCAAGATGACTTCCGGTTCGGGCTGGGTGATTCCGGCTGACTACTACGGTAAGATCCGCCAGGATGCGGTGCTTCTTAAAAACGGCAAGTCTCTGAAGGCTGCGGCAGAGTTTCTGCAGTTCTTAAAGGGCGGGGAAGCCGCCAAGGTGAAGACTGCCTACGGTTACGGCACAAACTGATTCATTAACGGCGGTGAGCAACAGACAGGAGACGGGAAGTGCCGGACGATATCTCTCTGGAACCTGTGTGGTTAAGCCTTGAGCTTGCCGCCGTCACGACTGTTGTCCTCCTGATCCTCGCAGCGCCCCTGGCGTGGTGGCTGGCACGCACCAAAAGCGCGTGGCGGGCGCCTGTGGGGGCGGTGGTCACGCTTCCGCTGGTGCTGCCGCCTTCGGTGCTCGGGTTTTATATCCTGGTGGCGCTTGGCCCGCACGGCCCCCTGGGGCAGCTTACGCAGTCAATGGGGTTGGGACTTCTTACCTTTACCTTTCCGGGCCTGGTGATCGGGTCACTCATTTACTCGCTGCCTTTTGCGGTGCAGCCCCTGCAGGCTGCGTTTGAAGCGCTCGGTGAGCGCCCCGCGGAAGTGGCCGCAACGCTTGGAGCCAAACCGATTGACGCCTTTTTTTCCGTGGTGCTTCCGCTGGTGCGCCCCGGCATATTCACGGCTCTGGTGCTCACCTTTGCCCACACGATCGGTGAGTTCGGCGTGGTGCTCATGATCGGCGGCAATATCCCCGGCAAAACCCAGGTTGTTTCCACCGAGATCTACACCTTTGTCGAAGCGATGGAATACGATAAGGCCCACTGGCTTGCGGGCGGCATGCTCGTCTTTTCCTTTGCGGTGCTTCTGGCACTTTCATTTCTTAACCGGCGTGCCAAGGCGGTGAGCGTATGACGGGACACGCGCAACTGAAACTCACCCGCACGGCCGGGTTTTCGCTTGACGTTGCCTTTGACATTCCGGAGGACGGCGTCACCGCCCTTTTCGGACCCTCGGGCTGCGGCAAGACGACGGTGCTGCGCTGCATCGCGGGCCTTGAGAAAGCCCGGGGGCGCGTCGTTGTGGCAGGCCGCGTCTGGCAGGACGATGCGGCCGGTATTTTTGTGCCGACCTATGCGCGGCGGCTCGGGTACGTCTTTCAGGAAGCCAGCCTTTTTGATCACTTAAACGTCCGGCAGAACCTTGAGTACGGGATGAAGCGCATCCGTGATGCGGACGCGGCCGAGCGCCTGGCGCATGCCGTGGAGCTTTTGGGAATCGGACATCTGCTTGACCGCCGGACCAACGAACTTTCGGGCGGCGAGCGTCAGCGTTGCGCCATTGCCCGAAGTCTTGCCGTCAAACCCACGATTCTTCTGATGGATGAGCCTCTGGCGAGTCTTGACAACGCCAGGCGCCGCGAAATTCTCCCGTGGCTTGAAAAGCTCAGAAAGGAGCTCAGCATTCCGATTCTTTACGTGACGCACTCCGAAGAGGAGGTTGAGCGTCTGGCCGACCGTGTGGTGATGCTGAGTCAGGGCAGAAAAACGGCCGAAGGACCGGTAAAGGACGTCTTTGCCTCGCGCCGTACCGTCGGAACGCTTTCGGCCGTTGTCGTTGAAGTTGATCCGGATTCTTCACGCATGAAGATAAGGCTTCCTGAAATGGGTGAGAAGGAGATCTGGATAGCGGCCACCGGAGCAAAACCGGGCGACGTGCTGAGTCTGGATCTCTCCGCCGCCGGCGGTTAGGACCACAGTCTTTTCCTCAGGCCGGCCCGCGCATTAAAATCAGCAGGATTATCTGAGTTTTTTCACCTCGGAAAAAACGCGCCGGCACCGGCCTTACGGCCGGGCGCCGACGTCAGAAATTTTTTAAACGACTGCAGCCATGACGATCCGACACTTTCTCAAGCTTTCCGACTTTACCGCTGACGAACTCAACCACATGCTTGACCGCGCGCTTGCGATCAAGGCACTGCAGAAAGCGGGCATCCCCTACGAACCTTTCCGCGGCAAAGTGCTCGCGATGATCTTTGAAAAGGCAAGCACCCGCACGCGTGTTTCCTTTGAAGCGGGTTTTTATCAGTTCGGCGGCAACGTCATCAATCTGACGTCTCAGGGCTCGCAGCTCGGGCGCTCGGAATCCATCGAAGACACGGCGCGCGTCATCAGCCGCATGGTCGATCTGGTGATGATCCGCACTTTCGGGCAGGACCGCCTGGAAGCGTTTGCAAAAAACAGCAAGGTGCCGGTGATTAACGGCCTTACCAATGAATATCACCCTGTGCAGATCATGACCGACATCATGACCTTCATGGAGCACCGCGGTTCGATTCAGGGTAAAAAGGTTGCCTGGATCGGGGACGCGAACAACATGAGCTACTCCTGGCTTGAAGCGGCAAAAATCCTGGGATTTCATATGACGCTTGCGATCCCCGAGGGCTATCCGATTGACACCAAACTCATCCCCGCGGGGACCGATTACTACACGGTGACGCGTGATCCGGTTGAAGCCGCCCAGGGCGCCGATCTTGTCACCACGGACGTCTGGACCTCGATGGGCTTTGAAGAAGAAAACGCCAAGCGCCGCAAGGACTTTGCTGACTTCCAGGTCAACGACCGTGTGATGAAGGCCGCCAACCCCGGCGCGCTTTTCATGCACTGCCTGCCCGCGCACCGCGGTGAAGAAGTCACGGCTGACGTGATCGACGGACCCCAGTCCGTGGTGTGGGATGAGGCCGAAAACCGTCTGCACGCGCAAAAAGGCATCATGGAATACTGCCTTCTGGGCCGCGTCGGCTAAACAGCTGTGGCAGAACGCAGTTTTCCCAAGACAAGCCGCAGGCCGCGGCCGGTGAACCGGGGCTTCGTGAAAAGCCACGGTAAGCCCGCTTTCGGAGGAGCGCCCTTTGCCGGGCGCCGCCCCGTAAAGGCGCCGACAGCGGCCGCGCCGGCTGATCCCGACGCACCGCAGCGGCTCAGTAAGCGCATGAGTGAACTCGGCCTTTCAAGCCGTCGGGAGGCCGATGCCTGGATTGCCGCGGGCTGGGTGAAGGTTAACGGCGTTACCGCTGAGCTCGGTCAAAAGGTGACGCGTGAGGACGTGATCACCATTGACCGCCGGGCAAGTGCCGAGCAGGGTGAGCGCGTCACGATTCTCATCAATAAACCTGTGGGATACGTGAGCGGCCAGGCTGAAGACGGCTATGAGCCCGCAAAAGTTCTCGTGACGCCGGAAAATCACTGGGCCAAAGACACGAGTCCGAGGCGCTGGTCGCGCGCGCAGCTCGCGCATCTGGTGCCAGCAGGGCGCCTCGATATCGACTCCATGGGGCTGTTGGTCCTCACGCAGGACGGGCGCGTTGCCAAAACCATCATCGGTGAAACGAGTGACGTCGACAAAGAGTACATCGTGCGTGTGGGTAACGCCGACGGCACGGTGCCGCTGCGGCTTTCGGACAAAAACCTTGCGCTTTTAAATCACGGCCTGTCGCTTGACGGCGTGGCGCTTTTGCCCGCAAAGGTGACGCGGCTTAATGCCGATGAGCTGCAGTTTGTGCTCCGTGAAGGTAAAAAGCGTCAGATCCGCCGTATGTGTGAGGCTGTGGGGCTTAAAGTGCTGCGGCTTAAACGCGTGCGTATCGGCCGCGTGCGGTTGGGAGACCTTCCTTTGGGTGCGTGGCGCTACTTAGGCGAAAACGAGGCCTTTTAGGCGCCCGCTGCCGGCTTAAAATCCTCCGGCTTTTCGGGCGGGCAATTGAGTGCCGCCCGTTGTGGAACATGAGCTATGACTGAGCAGACAATGCAGAGCGCGCAGGACGGCGACGAAGAGGAAGTAAAGCTTCCCGGGCTGCCTGCAAACACCAAAAACTACATGACGCCCGCCTGCTACCGCAGGCTTTTGGACGAGCGTGAACACCTTGTGAACGTCGAACGTCCTCAGGTTGTGAGCGTTGTGAGCTGGGCCGCCAGTAACGGTGACCGCAGTGAAAACGGCGACTATCAGTACGGTAAGCGCCGTCTGCGCGAAATTGACCGCCGCATCCGCTTTTTAAATAAGCGCGTGGAGTCTGCTGAAGTCGTGGATCCGGAAACGCGTCCCGCGACCGATCAGGTCTTTTTCGGTGCTACGGTCACGTATGAAAACCTCACGACCGGGGAAGAGCACACGATCCGCATTGTGGGGATTGATGAAGCCGATCCCGATCACGGGGACGTGAGCTGGATCAGTCCGATTGCCCGCGTGTTTCTCAAAAAGCGTGAGGGTGATGAAGTGCGGCTTCCGACGCCTGCGACAATCGATCATCCGGCGCGTGTTGAAGAGCTTGAGATCGTTGAGGTGCGCTATACGGCCGAGCAGCCGTACTGATTCACGCAATACGCTTCAAAAAAGAGGCCGGTTTCTTTGCGGAGACCGGCCTTTTTAATTGGGTTTTGCGTCAGACGCGGATCACCTTGTCGCCGTCGAGGCACCGGGCCGCAGACGTGACGGTGGGCAGCTGCCGCACCATCCTGAGCACATGCAGCAGGTGCACGCGGTCCTTAACCTGAATCATGAGTCTGAGCTTGTTGTCCGTTTTGCCGTTGTCGTTCATGTTGACGCCCACAATGGCGGAGCCCGCTTTGGCAAGTTCGGCGGCCACACCCGCAAGCGCGGCGCGCTCGTCGGTGACTTCCAGTTCAACGGGCACCGGAAAGCGCGCATCAGAGGCAATGTCTTCCTTCCAGTCCGCGGCCATCCAGCGCTCAGAGTCAACCTTGCGGCCGCGAACGGTGTGCTCGCAGTCGGCGCGGTGTACAGAGAGGCCGTGGCCTTTGCGCATAAAGCCCCAGATCGTGTCGCCCGGAATCGGGTGGCAGCACGTTGCAAGCTGCACGGCCATGCCTTCGGTGCCGCGGATACTGACGGCGGCGGTGGACTGCGCAGTCTTTTCGCGCGCCCGCATGAAGTTCACGAGGCGCGTCACGACGGCTGCGGCAAAGAGTTTGCCCTGTCCCACATTGGCAAAAAGCGCCGTGCGGTTTTTGGTTTCGTTTTCGGTCACAACCGTCTTCCAGGCTTCTTCCGGAATCATCTCAAAGTTGATGCCGGCTTCAGCAGCGGCCTTACGCAGGAAGGTTTCCCCGAGGGCCACGCTGTCCTTGAAGTCGCGGGTTCTCAGGTACTGACGGATTTCGGCGCGGGCACGGCCCGAGCGGACGTAATTGAGCCAGTTCGGATCGGGCTGTGCTTTGTCCGCGGTGAGAATTTCCACCATGTCGCCGTTTTTGAGTTCCGTGGTGAGCGGTTTTTCCTCGCCGTTAATGCGGCAGCCGCTTGTTTTGTTGCCGATATCGGTGTGGATCTGATAGGCAAAGTCCACCGGGCAGGAGCCCCGCGGAAGACTGATGATCTTGGATTTCGGCGTAAAGACGTAGACGCGGTCCGGAAAGAGGTCGATCTTGATGTTTTCGATGAATTCGGAGCTGTCGGCGCTGGTGCGCTGAATCTCAAGAAGGCTCTGAAGCCACGCCGCCACCATCTTCTGCAGTTCGCTCGTATCGAGCCCGTCGTTATAGAGCCAGTGCGAGAGAATGCCCATCTCGTCGATGCGGTGCATCTGCTCGGTGCGGATCTGGTACTCAATGGGCGTGCCGCTCGGACCGATCACGGTGGTGTGCAGGCTCTGGTAGCCGTTGGCTTTGGGAATGGCGATGAAGTCCTTGAAGCGCCGGTGCACGGGTTTGTAGAGTTCATGCAGGGCGCAGAGCGCGAGGTAGCACTCCTCCCGGGTACGCACGATCACGCGAAAGCCGTAGATGTCCAAAACGTCCGAAAACGACGCATGCGTGTCACGCATGCGGTTGTAGATACCGTAGATTGTTTTGTCGCGTCCCTGAACCTGCGCAACGATATGGTGCTTGGGAAGCACTTCGCGCGTTTCCCGCAGAATCCGCTCAAGCACCGCACGGCGTTTGCCGCGGGAGGCGATGAGGTTTTTTCTGAGTACTTCGTAGCGCAGCGGATGCTGGTTGAAAAAGGAGAGCTCCTGCAGTTCACGGAAAACCGTGTTTAAACCTAGACGGTGCGCGATGGGAACGTAGATTTCCAAGGTTTCCGTGGCGATGCGGCGCCGCTTTTCCGGGCGCATCACGCCGAGCGTTCTGAGGTTATGCAACCGGTCGGCAAGCTTGACGAGAATCACGCGCACGTCGCGGCTCATCGCCAGAAGCATCTTTCGAAAGCTTTCGGCCTGGGCAATTTCGTTGGAGGAAAAACGGAGTTTATCGAGTTTGCTCACTCCGTCGACGATTTCCGTCACTTCGATGCCGAACTGCTCGGCCATCTCGATTTTGGCCACGCCCGTGTCTTCGAGCACGTCGTGCATGAGGCCCGCGCAGATTGTGGCGGCATCCAGATGCCACTCCGCGAGAATCGTTGCAACCGCCAGAGGGTGCGTGATGTAAGGTTCGCCCGACTTTCTGAATTGCCCGAGGTGCGCATCATCGGCGTAGCGGAAGGCCGCCTGAATGCGGCTCACATCGCTTTCAGAGAGGTACTGACGGCAGCGCGCCAGAAGCTGTGCGCTCGTTGCAATCGCTGTGGCTTTGCCCACCGGGGTGTAAAGCGGCAGGTCCGCATCATCGGAGACGATCTCATCGGCCCGGCGGTCCAGATACGCTTCGTCGTAATCACCCTCATGGCGCACGTTTTGCGTCGGAATCTCCGGCCGGGGAGGTACCTGCCGCAAAATGGCGTCGGATTGTCTGGCAACTGTCTGGGGCATCACGTTCTTCCCTGAAAAACAAAGCCGCGCAGTCCCGAGGTTTATGGGGTTGCGCGGCGAGGTATTTTTTCTTCGTTACGGTGCTTTTCTTTTTTTTCTGTTGAGCACCGTCTGACTGTCAGCAGGAAAGACTAGACGACGCGCTCGAGCATTTCATCGCGGCCGACGTCGCCGTTGGCGATTTCGCGCAACGCGACCACGGCGGGCTTATCCTTGGCGTCCACATGGGGCTGATGGCCCTGGGCAATCAGGCGGGCACGGTAAGCAGCCGCGAGCACGAGCTCAAAGCGGTTCGGAATCTTTTTCAGACAGTCTTCAACAGTAATACGAGCCATGGAAGTATCGGTTCAAAAGTAACGGTAATTTCGGGTTTCCGGCGTTTTTCAGACGGGTACGCCCAGAGACACAAACTGATCGCGGTGACGCACGGCCTGGTGCCGGTAGGTCAGACGCGACGCAGTCACAATGGCTTTAAGCTGACTTAAAGCCGTTTCAAAGCTGTCGTTGATTATAACGAACTCAAACTCCGGAGCATGCGCAATTTCCGCGCCCGCGCCCATCAGACGGCGCGTGATGACGGCTTCGCTGTCGGTGCCGCGCTTGTGCAGACGGGCGTTTAAAGATTCAATGGAAGGCGGCAGAATGAAGATGCCGACTATATCGGCGATTTTTTCTCTCACCTGGCGTGCGCCCTGCCAGTCGATTTCAAGGAGCACGTCGCGCCCCGCGGCCATCTGCTCTTCAATCCAGACGCGGCTTGTGCCGTAGTAGTTGCCGTGCACAAGGGCCGACTCAAGAAATTCACCGTGTGCCTTACGCTCTTCAAATTCGGCGACTGACACAAAGTGGTATTCGCGCCCGTTGACTTCCCCCGGACGCGGATCACGCGTCGTGTGGGAAATGGAAAGCATGATGGCGGGGTCGGCCGCTAAAAGCGCGTTAACAAGCGAACTTTTTCCCGCGCCCGAGGGGGCGGTCACCATAAAAAGGCGTCCGGCGTGCTGCGTTTTGTGTTTTTCGTCAGTCATCTCAAGCCTGAAAAAGAAGAAGTCAATCTGTTAATTTTAAAAGGAAGTGCGGTCCTTAAGGCGTCTCAGTCGTCACAAGTTTCAGACCGAAAATCAGAAAAATGCCGCCCGCAACGCGGTTAAGCCACTGCTGGAAACGCAGGGACTGAAAAATCGCGCGGATAAGCCCGAGAATGACCGCCAGAAGCGAAAACCACACGAGGCTGATTCCCATGAGAATGAGCCCCAGGATAAGGAACTGGGGCGTGAGCGGCGCATTCGGATCCATGAACTGCGGCAGAAAGGTGAGGAAAAAGATCACGGCCTTCGGGTTTAAGACATTACAGAAAAACCCCTGAAACCAGCTTTTCGCGAGTCCCCGGCCGTGTGCGGGCTCGAGATCAAGGTTTTCACAGGCAAGCGCGTTTTTTCCGGAAAAAGACGCGCGGATTGCCTGAATGCCGAGCCAGAAAAGATAGGCGGCGCCCACCCACTTAAGCACTGAAAAAAGCGTCACGGAATGTGCAACGACCGCAGAAATCCCGAGCGCGGCAAGCGTTGTGTGGACGAGCAACCCGCAGGCAACACCTGCCGAGCAGATGACGCCCGCGGTGCGGCCGCGCACCAGGGCCGTTTTTGTAATCACGGCAAAATCCGGGCCGGGCATCAGCACAATGAGAACGGCAGCCGGAATGTAAAGAAGCACGTTTTCGAGCGTCATGAGAAAATTACGCAACGGGCAGAGAAGGGGGCGAGGATTTTAGTCGCCCTGCAGACCCCCGTCTAAGTACAATTGCGTGCTTTCCCGTGTGTGCCGGTCATCAGGGATTGGCCGGGTCCGTGCGCACGCCGTTTCCGTTTCTTGCCCAAGAAAGAGGTAACCCATGCAATACCACTTTCCCGTTGTCATCATCGATGAGGACTATCACTCTGAAAACGTCTCGGGGCTCGGTATCCGGGACCTCGCGCAGGCGATTGAAGCGCAGGGGATTGAAGTGAGAGCCGTCACGGCTTTTTCCGACCTCACGGGTCTTGCCAAGCAGGCAAGCCGCACCTCAGCCTTTCTCGTGAGTCTCGATGACGATGACTTTTCCGAGACGGGTGAAGAAAACGAAGCGATTCACGAACTGCGTGAATTTGTGCGCCAGATCCGCCGCTCCAACCCGGATGTGCCGATTTTCCTTTACGGGGAAAATAAGACCGCCACATCAATTCCCAACGATGTGCTGCGGGAACTGCACGGCTTTATTCACATGTTTGAAGATACACCGGACTTTGTGGCGCGCTACATCGCGCGTGAGGCCCGTGAGTATTTAAAGAGTCTGCCGCCCCCGTTTTTTAAGGCCCTGACGCACTACGCCGCGGATTCTTCCTACTCCTGGCACTGCCCGGGGCACTCCGGCGGCGTTGCCTTCCTAAAGAGCCCCGTGGGACAGATGTTTCACCAGTTTTTCGGTGAAAACATGCTCCGCGCCGACGTCTGCAACGCCGTGGAAGAGCTCGGACAGTTACTGGACCATACCGGGCCGGTGGCAAAGTCAGAGCAAAACGCCGCGCGCATCTTCGGCTGTGACAATCTCTTTTTCGTCACCAACGGCACGTCAACTTCCAACAAGATCGTCTGGAACTACACCGTGGCTCCGGGCGACATCGTGATCGTGGACCGCAACTGTCATAAGTCGATCCTGCACGCCATTACGCTCACCGGTGCGATCCCCGTCTTTCTGATGCCCACGCGCAACCATTACGGCATCATCGGACCGATTCCGCTTTCCGAATTTGACTGGGAGTCGATTGAAAAGAAGATTGCGGCCAATCCCCTTATCAAGGACAAGAAGGCCAAGCCCCGGATCATGACGATCACGCAGTCGACCTATGACGGCATTGTCTATAACGACGAAGTGATCAAGGCGAAGCTCGACGGCAAGGTCGACATTCTGCACTTTGACGAAGCATGGCTGCCGCATGCGGCTTTTCACAGCTTCTACGACAATATGCACGCGATTGACCGCAATAAACCGCGCACGAAAAAGAGCATGGTTTTTGCGACGCACTCAACGCATAAGTTGCTTGCGGGTATTTCGCAGGCAAGCCAGATCTGTATCCAGGACTCTGAAACCGAGAAGCTTGACCGCGCCGGATTTAATGAATCCTTCATGATGCACACGTCCACTTCGCCGCAGTACGCGATCATCGCAAGCTGCGACGTCGCTGCGGCCATGATGGAAGGACGGGCCGGTACGGCGCTCGTGGAAGAATCCATTCAGGAAGCCGTGGATTTCAGGCGTGCCATGCGCGAAGTCGGTACGAGCTACTCCGACTGGTGGTTTACGGTCTGGGGGCCGGAGAAACTGCCGCAGGCCGGACGCGGCACGCAGGCCGACTGGATGCTTGACGCCAATGATGCCTGGCACGGCTTCGGGGATGTGGCACCGGGCTTTAACATGCTTGACCCCATCAAGGGGACGGTGGTGACGCCGGGGTTGTCGCTTACCGGTGAATTTGCCGAAACCGGGATCCCTGCGGCCGTCGTCACGAAGTATCTTTCTGAGCACGGCATCATCGTTGAGAAAACGGGCCTTTACTCCTTCTTCATCATGTTTACGATCGGCATCACCAAGGGCCGCTGGAACACGATGGTGACCGAACTGCAGCAGTTTAAGGACGCCTACGACGCCAACGCCGAACTCTGGCGCGTGATGCCCAAATTCATTGCGGCGTTCCCGGCCTATGAAAATATGGGGCTCAAAGACCTCTGCCAGAGCATTCACAGTGTGTACCGGGAGTATGACGTTGCACGTCTTACCACTCAGATGTACATCTCGGAGATGGTGCCCGCGATGCGTCCGACGGATGCCTACGCAAAGTTCGTGCACAGCGAAGTCGACCGCGTTCCGATTGATGAGCTTGAGGGCCGGGTCTCCGCGGTGCTTCTCACGCCGTACCCGCCGGGAATTCCGCTTTTGGTGCCCGGGGAACGCGTCAACAGCAAGATCGTCGAGTACCTGCGGTTTGCCCGTGATTTCACGAAGCGCTTCCCGGGGTTTGAAAGCGATGTGCACGGTTTGGTGAAGATAAAACAGCCTGACGGCACTGTGAAGTACATGCTCGACTGCGTGCGTGAGTAAGAATTTTTTGAAAAAAGAAGTAACGAAATGGCTTTGAATTTAGTGCTTTTTCAACCGCAGCCCGTGACGGTTCTCACCGTTAAGAAGGCGCCGAAGTTTCTGGCGCGCCTTACGGCAAGCGACTTATCCAAACTCGCCGTCGGAAGCCTTGAGCGGACGGTGATGTTAAACGCCTCAGGCGGCATCATCGGAACGGTGATCGCGGTGCGCACGGAAACGGACACCTATGAGCTTTTCCTTTACGGAGATAAGGCCGACGTACGTGAGGCGTGGATCCGTCAGGTAAGCGCCGCCTTTGACGCGGAGATTGAAGGGCGGCACCTCTGCGGTTTTCTTTACGCGGGCGAGATGCCCGTGGATGCGGCTAAAACCACGCCCAACACGGCTAAGGAAGAAAGCGAGATTTCGTTTCTGAACCTGCGCTGGATTCAGCTTGTCACGGGACCGGAAGCGAACATTAAGGCGCTGCACGAAAACCTCACCGCGGCGGGCGCGCAGGCCGGAGCGCAGGAGGGGCTTGATGCCCTGAGAATTCTTGCTAAGGAACCGGCCGAGGGGCTCGAGTTTGACGAAAACACGAGTCCCCTGGAGTGCGGTTTTGAGGATGTGCTCGACTTTTCCGATCCGGAACGCATCTTTATCGGGCGGGCACTGACGGAAGCGCGTTTTAAGGCGGGCGGTTACGACCGTATGCATCTCGTGGCTTTTGAAACGGCTTTTGATCCGGCGCTTCTGGTGGACGTGCCGATGATCGTGATGGGAGACACGGGTTATCAGCTCACATCCATTGCGCGCATCCCGGATATTCCTCTGACGGCAGGGCTTGTGCGTCTGCCCTATACCGTCAATGTCGGTGAGCACGTTGCCGCGGATGTGAAAACCGATCCGCGAAGCTACTGCGAAAAGGCCCTTGTGGTTGACGCGCAGGTCTGAGTTTTTTTGAAAAAAGGCAGAGCATGCCCATCAGTATTTTTGAAATGTTTCGGGTCGGTATTGGCCCGAGTTCAAGTCATACCGTGGGTCCGATGCGGGCGGCAGCCATGTTTGTGAAGGAAGCGGCAGATGAAGGTGTGCTCTCCAAAACCGAACACCTCTCCGCAGATCTGATGGGCAGCCTCGGCGCCACCGGTAAGGGCCACGCCACGGACACGGCCGTGATGCTGGGGCTGATGGGGTTATCTCCCGAGACAGTGGACACGTCCGCCGTCGCAGAGATGATGGCCTCGGTGAGAGACTCCAGGCGCCTTCCGTTGGCGGGCGGCCACACGATTGTGTTTGATCCGGCCGTCGACATCACGTTTTCGCCCGACAAGGCGGCGGCCTTTCACACCAACGGGCTGCAGATTGCGGGGTTTGACGCCTCAGGCAAAAAGATCATTGAGCGGCGTTATTACTCCGTGGGCGGGGGCTTTGTGGTGCCTGCGGACAACACGGACTTTGATAAGCCCCGCACGCAAAGCCGGGACGCTTTTCCGGGCCGTGCGGAAGTCACGGTGCCCTTTAATTACACCAATGCCTCGGAGCTTGTGGCGATGGCGCGCGCAAGCGGCAAAACGATTGCTGAAGTCGTCCGCGACAATGAACGCACCCGCCGCAGCGACGCAGAAATCGATGCGGCGCTTGACCATGTCTGGGACGTGATGTGTGAGTGCATTCAAAGGGGCCTTAAAACGGAAGGGGTGCTTCCGGGGCCCTTACGCGTAAAGCGCCGTGCACCGCAGCTGCTTGCGCGGCTTAAAGCCTCTGACGGAAACGATCCTTTGGCTGCCATTGACTGGGTGAACGCCTGGGGCTTTGCCACGGGCGAAGAAAATGCCGCGGGCGGCCGCATTGTCACCTGTCCCACAAACGGAGCGGCAGGCGTTTTGCCTGCGGTGCTTCAGTACTACGTGAAGTTTGTGCCGGGCGCGGATCAGACGGGCGTGAGAAACTTTCTGCTCACCGCGGGGGCCGTGGGCATGCTCTACAAGGAAAACGCGTCGATTTCGGGCGCTGAAGTGGGCTGCCAGGGCGAAGTGGGGGTGGCAACTTCGATGGCCGCGGCGGGCCTTGCGGCTGCCAAGGGCGCAACTCTCGATCAGGTGGAAAACGCCGCGGAAATCGGCATGGAGCACCAGTTGGGGCTCACCTGTGATCCGGTGGCGGGGCAGGTGCAGATTCCCTGCATTGAACGTAATGCCGTGGGCGCCGTAAAAGCCATTGAGGCGGTCCGCATTTCGATGGCAGGCGACGGGCGTCATGTTGTGAGCCTTGACAAGGTCATGCGCACCATGTTTGAAACGGGTCGGGACATGAAGGCCAAATACAAGGAAACGAGCCGCGGGGGGCTTGCCGTGACCATCGTTGAGTGCTGAGGCTTATGGCCTGACCCGAAAAAAATTTCCCGGCGCGTGCCGGGAAATTTTTTTCGACGGAAAACGTTACTCCTTGGGCGGCTCTTCGCCGAACCACTTCTTGTACATCCTGCCGTAGCTGCCGTCGGCGCGCATCGCCTTCATGGCGGCATTCATCTCCTCGACCAGTGCTTTGTTGCTCTTTTTGGCGGCAATGCCGAAAAGCTCTGTGTTAAGCATCACGGGCATGTGGTAGAAGTCTTTTGCGGTCTGCGGGCGGCTCATCAGAAAGTAGCTGTTTACCGGCCGGTCGCCGATCACGGCATCACACCCCTTGTTGCTTAATTCAAGGAAGGTTTCCGAGACGTTGTTAAAAGCCTTCACTTTGGCGCCGGGAACCTGCTGGGCACGCATGTGGCCGGAGGTGCCGATCTGAGCACAGATCGTGCGGTTGTTGAGATCCTCAACTTTGGTAATGGTTGCTTTGTCCGCGGCACGGATCAGAACCGAGAGGCCTGAGACATAGTAGGAATCGGTAAAGGCGAGGCGCTTTTGGCGTTCCGGCGTAATGGTGATCGCTGCCATGCCGACATCGGCCGTGTTTGTGAGAAGCGCCGGAATGATGGCGTCAAACCCCATCGGCACGATTTCGAGTTTGCGGCCGATGCGTTCGGCAATGCCCCGCAGGAGGTCAATTTCAAAGCCCACGGTTTCGCCCGTCTTGGTTTCCACAAATTCAAAGGGCGGGTAGGAGCTTTCGGTGGCCATGCGCAGGACCTTCTGGTCCGCGGCCTGAGCACTGATAAACGCGGCGGCAGCCAAAGCGCCGACGAGAAGTTTCTTCGCAAACATGTGTGTGCGTCTCCGCAAAGAAAGAAAAGTAGAGAGGGGCGTCAGCCTCGTCACTGGCAGCGGGCGGTATTTCTGTGCCGCTTCTCTCCGCAAACAGCGCGTGTAAGACTGACCGTCACTGCCTGAGTCAAAGCCCAAACGGAATGCAATATAGTCGCCTGTCTTCGGAATTTCTAAGAATTGCCGGTCAGGAAAACCTGCAGGAGATTTTGCTTAGACGTCCGGTTTTTTAAGGTGCCGGGCCGGTAATACCTTAACCGAACCGCAGAAAAGATACCTCTGATGACGGACTTGGAGCCGGTTTTGCGTATAGTGCCTTCACCCGGGGACGCGCTGTCCCTTCAGAACACAAAGAACACCGGAGTATTGCAAATGACAGTCAGAACCTTTTTTGCCGCAGCCGCGGCGGTGATCGTCGGTTTGAGTGCCGCAGCCGCGGGCGCTGAAGAACTTCGCGTGGCGGCAACCCCGGTGCCCCACGCCGATATTCTGAAGCTCATCGAGCCTGATCTGAAAAAGGACGGCTACGACCTCAAAATCGTTGAGTTTTCCGACTACGTGAGCCCGAACCTCGCGCTTGATGCAGGCGAAGTGGACGCCAACTACTACCAGCACAAGCCCTTTTTGGATGCCGCTGTCGAGCACCGCCGTCTGAAAATCGCTTCCATCGCGCCGATTCACATTCTTCCGATGGCGGCCTACTCCAAGAAGGTGAAGAAAATCACGGATCTTGCCGACGGCGCTTCCGTGACGATTCCCAATGACCCCGCCAACGGCGGTCGTGCGCTGCTTCTGCTCGAAGATGCAGGGCTTTTAAAGTTAAAGCCCGGGATCGGCGTCAAAGCCACGGTGCTTGATATCGTCAGTAACCCCAAACACCTCAGAATCCGTGAGGTGGAAGCCGCGCAGGTGCCGCGTACTTTGGACGATGTCGATCTCGCGGTCGTTAACTCCAACTACGCTATCGGCGTGGGTTTAAACCCTGTGACGGACTCGATCTATCTTGAGAGTAAGACGAGCCCCTATGCCGTGGTGGTGGCCGCCCGTCAGGGACATGAAAAGGACGCGAAGGTTCAGGCGCTTGTGAAGGCTCTGACGACCGAAAAGGTCCGCAAGTTCATGACGGATAAATATAAGGGCGGCGTGGTCCCGGTGTTCTGAGCCGGTCCCGACTTCTGAATCTGACAAAAGGACGGCGTGCTGCCGTCCTTTTTTCGCAGGAGGCTCACAAAGCAACGCGCAGACAAAGAAGCTGAAGCAACTGATCCGGGGCCTGTAAAAAAGCGGCTGAACAGACGTGTTCAGCCGCTTCAGAAGCACTTCCCGGTGAGCCGGAAATCAGGCGCGGCGCGCGAGTTCGACGGCCTTACCGATGTAGGTCGCGGGCGTGAGCTTCTGCAGACGTTCCTTTGCGTCGGCAGGCAGCTCAAGCGTCTCGATAAACTCGTGGATCACCTCGGGCGTCATATGGCCCTTGCCGCGGGTGAGCGCCTTGAGCTTTTCATAGGGCTTGGGAATGCCGTAACGACGCATGACGGTCTGGATGGCTTCAGCAAGCACTTCCCAGGCGGCATCGAGGTCTTCAGCAACGCGTGCGGCGTTAAGTTCAAGTTTTCCGAGGCCTCGGCCGAGCGCCGCATAGCCCACGAAGCAGTAGCCGAAGGCCACGCCGAGGTTGCGGAGCACCGTGGAGTCGGTGAGGTCACGCTGCCAGCGTGAGATCGGGAGTTTCCCCGCGAGGTGGTTTAAAAGCGCGTTGGCTACCCCGAGGTTGCCTTCGGAGTTTTCGAAGTCAATGGGATTCACTTTATGCGGCATCGTGGAGGAGCCGACTTCGCCTTCCTTGAGTTTCTGCTTGAAGAACCCGAGGGAGATGTAGCCCCAGACGTCACGGTCAAAGTCAATGAGAACCGTGTTGGCGCGCGCAATTTCGTGAAAGAGCTCGGCCATGTAGTCATGCGGCTCGATCTGAATGGTGTGCGTGTTGAAGGTAAGTCCCAGGCGCTCCTCAACGACGCGCTTACTGTGCGCTTCCCAGTCGTAGTCGGGGTAGGCGATGAGGTGCGCGTTGAAGTTGCCGACGGCGCCGTTCATTTTGGCGTAGAACTTCACGGCGCTGATCGCTTCAATGATGCGTCCGAGGCGCACGGCAACGTTGGCCATTTCCTTGCCGACCGTTGTGGGAGACGCGGTCTGACCGTGTGTGCGGCTTAACATCGGAACATCGGCCCACTGATGCGCATACTTCGCAATCGTTTCGCGGATCTCGGTAAGACGCGCAATCAGCGCCTTGCGGCCGGCGGTGAGCATCAGCGCGTGGCTCGTGTTGTTGATGTCTTCGCTTGTGCAGGCAAAGTGAACGAATTCGCTTGCCTTGGCGAGTTCCGCATCATGCGCGACCTGGCCTTTGATCCAGTATTCCACGGCCTTGACGTCGTGGTTGGTGGTGGCTTCAATCGCTTTGATCTCCGCGCAGTTTTCAACCGTAAAGTTCTCCGCCAGACCGCGCAGGAAGGCTTTGCCGTGCTCGCTGATGGGCTTGAGCTCTTCAAAGCCCGCCTCGGAAAGGGCGATGAGCCATTCCATTTCCACGCGCACGCGGGCGTTCATGAAGGCCGATTCAGAGAAGATGTCGCGCAGTTCATTGCACTGACGGGCATAACGGCCGTCCAGGGGACTTAAAGCCGTCAAAACAGAAAGTTCCTGCATGGGGAGATTTTCCGATGGTTAATATTTGAAAAGACAGGTGCCGCAATTGTAATGCACACGAACCTTGCTCAAAGCCGTTATGCCGGCGGGCGGACCCGATTTTGCGGGTGTTGGACTTTTGTTTTTTACATTTTGAAATACGTCCTTCCCGGCCCTTTACCGAGTGGCTTTCAGAAGGCTTTAACCTGAGCTTCATCAGTCAGGGGAAAAAGAAATTCCCGCCGGTAACGCCCGAAACCGCATGACACAGTCAGCGCCGGGGCGCGGACCGTTTTCATAAGGAGTCAAAAATGATGAAACGCTGGATTATCGCTGCCGCTCTTGCCGCCACCGCCGCGGGCGCTTATGCCTGGTGCGGAGACGGCGCCGGTTACGGCCCGCGCGGTCACTGGACGGGTCCCGATGTGCAGCAGTCTCTGGCAAACCGCAATGCCGCACTTGAGTCGATTCTCACGCTCAGGGACAATCAGAAGCAGGCTTTTAAAGACTACACGGCTGCCCAGGAAAAGGCTTATGCCGCGATGCGCGACTTCCGCGCCAAAAACCGCGGTCAGGCCTATGACCGGCAAAGCCGCCTCGAACTGAGTGCCGAACGCGAAAAGCTCCTCGGTCAGGTGCACTCCGATGTGGCCGCCAAGCGCGCCGCACTCTGGAAACTGCTTGACCCCCAGCAGAAGATGGCGCTTGAAGACTATGAAAGCCGCGCTTTTGTCGGTCACGGGCGCTTTCACCAGGGGCCGCGTCACGGCTGGAACTGCCCGGGTAACGCCGGCACACCCTGCCCGATGGCGGAGCAGTCTCCCCGTCAGTGTCCGGGCTACAACGGAGCTCCCGCACCGCGTGGGCCGGCTGCCGGGATGCATCATCCGGAAATGCCGCACCGCTATTAATTTCGGCTAAAGTAGAAGGCAGAGTTCGTTTTGAGGCTCTGCCTTTTTTATATGCGCGACACCCGAACAGAAGCACTCTTTGATGATGAACCGCCGGTGAACGCTCCGATCGCGCCGATGGCCCCCGAACGGGACCTGAGGCTTTTGGGCGAGCGGCTTCCTGCCGGCATTTATCTCGGAAGTTCAAGCTGGAACTTTCCGGGCTGGCGGGGTGTTGTCTGGTCGCAGATGAGTTCGGTGAAGGGACTCGCGGAAAAGGGGCTGACCGCCTACAGCGCCTATCCCGTTTTCCGTACCGCAGGGATTGACCGCTCCTACTATAAGCCGCTCGCCGAGGAGACCTACCGGCATTTCGCTGAGCAGGTGCCGGATAATTTTCGGTTTCTTGTGAAGGCCCCTCAGTCTGTTACCGACAGCCTTGTGCGCGACGTCAGAGGCCGTGGGGCCGGCGTCAACACACATTACCTTGATGTGAATGAAACCCTTGAAACCTTTATCGACCCGGTTGTTAAGGGACTCGGACGAAAGCTCGGAGTGCTTGTCTTTGAACTTGCGGCGCTTCCCCGTGAGCGGATTCTGAACCTGAGAAATGCGCATGCCGCGATTGATGAAATCGTTTCGTTCTTTGCAAGGCTTCCCCGGGAAACGGAAGGCATGCCCTTGAGTTACGGCGTGGAAATGCGCACGGCGCAGCTTCTGACGCGCCGCTATATCCGTCTGTTGCGGCCGACGCACGCCAGGCCCGTTGTCGGCATTCACCCGTCACTGCCTCCGGTGATGCGGCAGATCAACGCATTGAGATACCTTGATGACCCGGAGAATAATTCCGGCAACTGGCGGCTTAAAGGCGATACGGTTGTCCGTTGGTCGGTGGCGCAGGGCGGCACCTATGCGGAACTTAAGCGCGAGTGGGCGCCCTTTGACCGGATTCAGAGTCCCGATATCGTGACGCGGGAAGCCGTGGCCGGGCTCATGCAGCGCGCGCACGCAAGCGGCGTAAGGGGCTTTACGGTCGCCAACAACAAGGCCGAAGGCTGTGCGCCGCTGACGATGCGGGCCGTGGCCGAAAGTATCTGTGCGATGGAAAAAACGGCGCGGGACGCAGCGATTGAAGCCGCATCCGTGCGCCGTCTCACAGGACAAGGCCCCAAAAATTAAGAAGCCGCCGGAGTCCACACCGTAAAGGGAGCTTCTCGGGTTTCCGCGTCCTGGGGTTTGGCTTCAGGGGCGGGTGTGCCGCAGATCACCCAGGCAATGAGTTTTTCGCCGGGCTTGCGGCAGAAAAAGGCCTGCACGCCGTCGTCAGCGAGAACCGAACCCGAAAGCACGATGCCGCCGAAACCGAGCGCACTTAAGGCGAGCATGAACTGATCAAGAGCGGCGCCTGCGGTGAGAAACTGCTCATCAAGTGAAATGCCGCATTCGGTAGCAGGGGAAAACACAAAACCCACGAGCGAGGGACCTTTGAGAGCCTTGGAGCGGGAGCGTGCCTGTTTGTCCGCGTCAGCTCCCTGACGTTTGGCGGCTGCTTCGAAAACATCGGCAAGACGTCCGCGGTCTTCGCTTTCCACCCGCACAAAACGGTAGGGAACGAGCGAGCCGTGATCGGGTGCACGCATCGCCGCCTGTGCGGCACGCGCAAACTGCGCGTCCGTCGGCGAGGGTTCAGTAAGAAGCTTGGGTTTGAGGCTGCGCCTTGAGGCAATGAATTCAAAAACAGCGGTATTTTCGGACATGATTTTTAAACAGTAAGTTCTGTGACGGTTTCACTTGCCGCCTGCGGCCACAGTTTATTGAGAACGCCGGCCACGGAATTCACACCATTGATAAAAAATATGTCGCTTCCGGCCTCACCGGTATCGGCATTTTTAAGGAGTTCCCGTTCGGTAAGTCTCGTACGGGCGACGGCCGCAACCGCCGGACCGGGCTCAATGATTTTCACGGCCTCACCGACAATAGTCCGGATAGCAGCGGTTAAAAACGGGTAGTGCGTGCAGCCCAAAACGAGGATGTCGGCATTCGCCTCGGTGATCGGGGTGAGGTATTTGGTGAGAAGCGCTCTCGTGCGCGGCGTGTCAAATTCACCTTTTTCCACGCATTCCATAAGGCCCGGCGCAGGCGTACTGATGACGCGGGCGCCCGCGGAAAAACGCGACAGAAGCCGCGAATAGCGTTCACTGCGGATGGTGCCCGCAGTCGCAAGCACGCCCACCACATGCGTGCGGCTCATTTTCACCGCCGGTTTCACCGCCGGTTCAATGCCCACGACCGGTACGGGAGACCATTCTCTTAAATGATCGGCTGCGGCGGCCGTGGCGGTGTTGCAGGCAAGAACCAACATCTTGACGTGATGCACGTCAAGAAACCAGTGTGCAATCGTGTCGCACCGGTTTCTCACCCACTGACCGGTTTTATCGCCCCAGGGGGCGTTGCCGCTGTCGGCGCAGTAGATGAAGTTTTCGGCCGGGAGTTCCTGGCGCAGGGCTCTCAGCACCGAAAGGCCTCCGAGCCCGGAATCAAGAACCCCGACCGGACACTGCGCGGAAAGCATTAAGCGTCCTTGGCGGCTGCGGCGCGCCCGAGCCGGTCGTTGACGGCGGCCCATTCAGGCGTCTGCGGAGGCTGTTCAATCAAAAGTCTGGCGGCGCCGGATTTGTCGAGCCTGTGAAGGTTCTCGTACAGACTGTGCTGCCAGTCGGCTTCTTTACGGCTCATCACGAGTTCGAGCACAATGCGGTTGCCGAAGGCCTTTTTGCAGGCATCAAGAACGTCTGCGGTTGCCATGACGGCGACCTTATCGTTGCCTGCGGCAAGTGCCGCAATGTCCTTTGCGCTGAAAAGTGTGACGGGCGTGCCGGGCGCATAGTGGCTCTTTAGGCGCCCCGAGGCCCGCGGTGCATCACTTCCGGCATCAGGTACCGGGCGGCCGAGGACGGCTTCGAGCATGGCGCGCGTCACTGCACCGTGCCGCAGAATTTCAGGGCGCTCGCCCGAGAGATTGATGATCGTGGACTCAACGCCCACTTCGCAGCGCCCGCCGTCCAGAATCATGTCAAGCGATCCCTCGGGTTTGACGCCGAGGTCTTCGGCAACGTGTGCGGCGCAGGTCGGGGAGATTTTCCCGAAGGTGTTTGCGCTCGGCGCCGTCAGGCCCTTGAAGGTTGACCCCGCAAAGCGCTTTAAAAGCGCTTGAATCCAGGGGTGAGAGGGACAGCGCAGGGCGACACTCGCCTGCCCGCCCGTGACAAAACCGCCGCAGCGCTCACTCTTGGGAAGAACCATCGTAAGGGGCCCGGGCCAAAAGGCCTTGGCAAGTAGCCTGGCTTCCTCGGGGACGACGCACGCCCAGGCAGAAAGGGCTTCAGGGCCCGCTATATGCACAATGAGCGGATGGTTGGTGGGGCGGCCTTTGACGGCAAAGGTTTTAAGCACTGCGTCACGGTTATCGGCGTCAGCGGCAAGCCCGTAAACCGTTTCCGTCGGAATCGCAACGAGGCCGCCCTCGGAAAGAATCCGGGCGGCACGTTCGACGGCGGCTGTATCAATCGGGGGATACATGGATTTTGTCCGTCAGATGGGGGTGGGCAGGCCCAGAATCGCGGCTACACGCTTGGCACAGACAAGAGCCTCATCAAGCGTTTTTCCGACGCACGTGACGTGTCCCATCTTGCGGGCGTGACGGGCGTCTTTTTTACCGTAAAGATGCAGTTTGGCGCCGGGCACGGCAAGCACGCTCTTCCAGTCGGGTTCGCGCTTTTTATCGTCGGCATCAAACCAGACGTCGCCGAGAATATTGAGCATGACAGCGGGTTGCACAAGATCGGTGGGACCTAAGGGCATCCCGGTCATCGCGCGCACCTGTTCCTCAAACTGGCTGGTCACACACGCTTCAATCGTGGCGTGGCCGGAATTGTGCGGACGCGGCGCCATTTCGTTGGCAACAAGCGTGTCGTCGGCGAGCACAAAAAATTCAATGCAGAGGACACCGCGGTATTCCAGGGCGTGTGCGATTTTTTCAGCATACGCACGGGCCTTGTCGGCAACGGCCTGCGGCACGCGTGCCGGCACGACGGTTTCGGCCAAAATGCCGTTTTTATGATGGTTTTCAAAAACGGGGAAGGTGACCGCGGAGCCGTCAAGACCGCGGGCCACAATAACGGAAACCTCGGTCTTTAAAGGCAGACGCTTTTCCAGAATGCAGAATTTGCCGCCCATTTCGGCAAACGCGTGTTTGACGTCGTCACGGTTAAAGACCGTGCGCTGGCCCTTGCCGTCGTAACCCAGACGGGTGGTTTTAAGAATCCCCGGAAAAAGCGATTCATCAAGGAGATCGGCGTCTTCTGCGGAGAGAACCGGGGCGTGCGGTGCCACGGGGACACCGGCCACCATCTCAAGAAACGTCTTTTCATCCAGCCGGTCCTGGGCAACCGAGACGGCCTGCGCCGAAGGCGCGGTCACGCAGCCGTCGGGACCGTCGGCCAGGGCCGAAAGAGCTTCGGCCGGCACGTTTTCAAATTCGGTTGTCACCGCAGCCGTTGTGCGGCGCATGGCGTCCAAAGCCCCCGGATCGGTGTAGGGCGCGTCAATATGGCAGGCGCACACTTCACTTGCCGGGCAACTGCCCTTTTCGAGCACTTCGACTTCGTAGCCCAGCGTTGCTGCGGCCTGCGCAAACATGCGGCCCAACTGACCGCCGCCCATAAGCCCGAGCGTCGCACCGGGATTGAGAGGAAAAGAAGCTTTCATAATAATTCGGCGCGGAAACCTCTTCCTTTAGGAAGGGGAGGAAGCGCCGACC
The DNA here is from genome assembly GCF_928721995.1 of Duodenibacillus massiliensis. Classification (NCBI taxonomy): domain Bacteria; kingdom Pseudomonadati; phylum Pseudomonadota; class Betaproteobacteria; order Burkholderiales; family Sutterellaceae; genus Duodenibacillus; species Duodenibacillus massiliensis. The sequence goes on along the minus strand of NZ_OV788642.1, from coordinate 978,058 downwards.
TACTTTCTAAGTTGAGTCAAAAATGTGGTTCGCTTTTCGAGAAGCGTCAGTTTTTTAGAGCTGATGCCAGCGGAAAGCCGAGTCCCATCAAGCGTTCTGACGTCGAAGGAACCCGTTGAACGGCGACCGAAAATAATCCCGATTCGTCCCGTGCATTTCACCTTGTCGAAGAGGCGGAAGCCCTTGACAAGGAACGGCGCTTGGTGGAGCTTTCGCACTCCACCCTTGAGAATCGAACACTTGTGAATCTGTCGGTTGTGCTTACGCGTCTGGCGCTGGTAGAGGAAGTCTCCTCGTCGCAGCGCATTCAGATTTCCGGCAATGCAGAAGGCGTCGGCGCAATGCGTCTTGGGCAGGCCAAGGGCAATGCGCTTGTGCTTCGTCAGATACCCGTAGGTGTTCTCGACAGACAGTTCAGGATGCGCCTTGCGGACGCGATCAAGCAGCGTCCGGCGCATGATGCCCATGAAGGCTTCAGCCCTGAACGATGTACCGCGTCGTGTCTTCAACTTGATCTTCCCGGCGTGATATGCCTTGTGGCATGTCTCGCAGAGCGTGATCAGGTTGTTTGGCGCGTCACCGCCCGTCTTGCGGCTCTCAAGATGATGCACGTTGAGGATCGGATCCTTGGATCGACCTCGACAGTGTTGGCAAACATGACCGTCTCGGAAAAGAACGTACTCGCGCACGTTCCAGAATCCAAGTTGATCGCCCTGCTGATAGTCCGTTCCTTCGACTTCGGGATTCTTGATCTTCTGAATGTCAAAGGATGCTGTTTCAATCACGATTTTGGTGATTGGAAGCACTCGGCAAACCGCTTCAATGCGCGAGATGTGCGCCTGAATGCGATTCTCCACGGAAGGCGCAAGCCAGCCCTTGTGCTTGGATCGAACGCGATTGTTGAAGCGCGGTACGCGGTAGCGTGTCTTGCGATTGCGCCTTGAACGTCGGAAAGCCAGACGGTCGGCCAGGAGTCCCGTGATGTCCTGTCGAAGCTCGACTTCGGACGCAAAGACCTCCTCCTTTTCCGTCGTGGCGGAAATGCCTACGTGCTTGGCGCCTGCATCGACGCCAAGCGTCACGTCCTGCTTCGTCTCGCCCGTAGCGATGGTCAGCTTGATCGTGAACGGCGTCCGTCGCGCTACGACGGCCTTGCCTGCCTTCAGCATGTGTCTCGCCTTTGCAGGCGAACACGGCATTAGCGGCTTGCCGCGCATGTTCAAAACAAATACTTTCAAAGTATCTCCTTTGCGGATACCCGCAGGATCCACTTGCTCGGCCAGAAGGCCGGTTAACATCCTTCGTCAATGTTGGAAGGGGTTTCCAACCAGCAGCACCGCTCCTACCTCTTAGAGCTTTTAACCACTGGCCGCAGAGCGTGGAACTAGGATGAACATCCCACGGTGCCTGTACATTCCCAACCAACGTAGCTCGCCTCCCCAAGGAGGTTTGCTGAGACTAGTCAATAAAGGCTCTTTCAAGCCTCTGCCTTCAGGCAGGGGTTATTGACGAGTTGATCTTTTTTTAAAGAGACGGCAGTTCCATGGCGCGGGCCTTGGCATTTTGTTCCTTGCGGAAGTCCTGCAGCTTGGCGTAAAGCGCCTTATCGGTAACGGCGAGAATGGTGACGGCGTAAAGCGCCGCGTTGGCGGCACCGGCTTCTCCGATGGCGAAGGTGGCAACCGGAACGCCCTTGGGCATCTGTACGATCGAGTAGAGGCTGTCTTCGCCGCGGAGGTACTTTGACGGCACGGGAACCCCCAAAACCGGCACCACGCATTTGGCGGCGAGCATACCGGGCAGGTGTGCGGCGCCGCCCGCACCCGCGATGATGCAGGCAAGACCCCGGTCACGCGCGGTGGCGGCGTACTCAAACATCTCATCGGGCATACGGTGCGCGCTTACCACACGGGCTTCGTAGGGCACGCCGAAGGCCTTGAGAATTTCGGCGGCTTTCTGCATCACGGGCCAGTCGGAATTTGAACCCATCACAATGCCGACAACGGGCTTCTGATCGCACTGAGTCATAGTTTTTTCTCTTAATAAAGCAAAGGCGCGCCGCGGCTCATTCTGACAAACGGATGAGACCGGACGGCGCGCGCTGCCGGGAGTCGCTCCCGGCATATCTCGGGCGGCAGAGACTTACTGCACGTCTTTACCTGTGAGTTTAACAAGTGCCTCACGGTACTTCATCGAGGTTTTCTCGATGATGTCCTCGGGCGGCACCGGAGCGGGCGGCACCTTGTTCCAGCCCGTGGATTCGAGCCAGTCACGCAGAAACTGCTTGTCGTAGCTCGGGGGCGAAATGCCGAGGGTGTACTGGTCAGCCGGCCAGAAGCGCGAGCTGTCGGGCGTGAGCATTTCATCCATGATGCAGACGTTGCCGTTTTCATCAAGGCCGAACTCAAACTTCGTGTCGGCGATGATGATGCCGCGGGTGGCCGCGTATTCGGCGGCACGGGTGTACAGGTCGAGCGTGTAGTCGCGGATTTTCTGCGCAACGTCGCTGCCGTACATTTCCACGACCTTTTCAAAGGAAATGTTTTCGTCGTGGGTGCCGATTTCGGCTTTGGCTGCGGGCGTAAAGATCGGTTCCGGAAGCTTCTGGGCCATTTTGAGCCCCTCGGGGAGCTTAATGCCGCAGACACTGCCCGTGGCCTGGTAGTCCTTCCAGCCGCCGCCGATGATGTAGCCGCGGGCAACGCACTCAATCAGAATCGGGGTGAGGCGCTTGACAACCATGGCGCGGCCCGTGACCTGGTCGACTTCGTCGGGCGCAACAACCGTTGCGGGATCAATGCCCGTTAACTGATTGGGCATGCCCTGCGTGAGCTTGTCGAACCAGAACTGGGTGATCTGCGTGAGAACCTTACCCTTATTGGGAATCGGAACGCTCAGAATGCTGTCAAACGCACTGATGCGGTCGCTCGCGATCATCAGAAGCTTGTCCTGACCGACGGCGTAGCACTCACGGACCTTGCCGCGGTAAACGAGCGGCAGGCTCTTGAGATTTGTCTGCATTAAACCGGACATTGGATTGTCTCTCCCCGTAACAGAGAATTATTGATGCTTGGAATTCTAAACGCACTGCCACTAGGCATTTCAACCAAAAATAATTGTAAAAAGTACAACAAGCCACACAATCAGCACAAAGATCAGTGCAAAAAGTACGGCGGCGCTGCCGCAGTCTTTGGCAAAACCGGAAAGGGGATGAAGTTCCGGACCGATTCTGTCGACGACGGCTTCAATACCGGAATTGAGTAATTCCGTCACCAAAAGGAAGATCAGCGAAAAGATGCACCAGAGTTTCAGAGACCAAGCCGCCGGCAGAAAGAAGGCAACCGGAATCAGAATGACGGCAAGGATGAACTCCTGCCGGAAGGCTTCTTCCTTACCGAAAGTCGTACGGATGCCCTGCCAGGAGTAGCGCGTGGCGTTGATGAGCCGGCGGATGCCGGTTTTGCCTTTGAGGTCGGCTGCGGTTTTTTCAGTCATAACACGAAAAAAATCAAAAAAGCCTGCCGCGGCGCTCGGTGCTCTCGGCAGGCTTTGTCTGTGTCTTGTGCTGCTTTCTTAACGGACGTTTTGAGCGAGCGTGCCGTCAGCGTAGCGCGAGGCCATCACGGAAAGGGGCGTGGCGTGAATCTTGCTGCCCTGACCTTCACAGCCGAAGGCGATGTAGCGGCTCTTACAGAGTTCGTAGGCAGCCTGGCGGGCCTTCTTGAGGTAGGCGCGCGGATCAAAGCCGTCGGGATTTTCAACGAGATAGCGGCGGATTGCAGCGGTCATCGCAAGACGGATATCCGTGTCGATGTTCACCTTACGCACACCGTGCTTGATCGCTTCCTGAATTTCCTCGACCGGCACGCCGTAGGTTTCGCGCATCTGTCCGCCGAACTCGCGGATTTCAGCGAGGTACTCCTGCGGCACGGAGCTCGAACCGTGCATCACGAGGTGAGTGTTCGGCAGGCGCGCGTGAATTTCCTTGACGCGGTCAATGGAAAGAATGTCGCCGGAGGGTTTGCGGGTGAACTTGTAGGCGCCGTGGCTCGTGCCGATTGCGATCGCAAGGGCATCAAGTTGCGTTTCGCGGACAAATTCGGCGGCCTGATCCGGGTCGGTGAGAAGCTGATCGCGCGTCATCGTGGCGTCGGTGCCGTGGCCGTCTTCCTTGTCGCCCTTCATGGTTTCCAGGGAGCCGAGGCAGCCGAGTTCGCCTTCAACGGAAACGCCGATGCAGTGGGCGTTTTCCACCACACGCTTGGTGACGGCGAGGTTGTAGTCATAGGGGGCGATCGTTTTGCCGTCGCTCATCAGTGACCCGTCCATCATGACCGAGGTAAAGCCCATGCGCATGGCGATCTGGCAGACCGCCGGGCTCTGACCGTGGTCCTGGTGCATACAGACCGGCACATCGGGCCAGGTTTCGACCGCGGCTTCGATCATGTTTTTGAGGAAGGCTTCACCGGCGTACTTACGGGCGCCCGCAGAAGCCTGCATGATGACCGGGGCGTCGACTTCTGCGGCGGCGGTCATGATGGCCTGAACCTGCTCAATGTTGTTGACGTTGAAGGCCGGTACGCCGTAACCGTTTTCGGCTGCATGATCCAGCAGCTCACGCATGCTCACAAGTGCCATTTGCGCAATGCTCCAATAGTGGTGAAGGAGAATGCTCCCTGAAACCTCCGCTGCTTGAGATTTATGCGCGGAAGCGGGCGCTGCGCAACACGCGGAAGACAACGCGCAGACGCCCCTCTTCAGAGACTCTCCGAAAAAAATGATGCCGCTATTTTAGCGGCACAGGGCCCGGCTGCGCGGCAACTTTTGCACGCTGCAACAGTCGGGCGGAAAAAGGCGGGGCGGGCTTATTCCGAAGGTGCCACCAAGTCATCAATGCCGCGTGCGGTCTTGTGAATCTTCATGTCGTTTTTGACTTGGGCACTGTGGTTGTCAAAGAACGTCTGGCCGCTTACGATCGCGCGCAGTCCGTCAAAGTCGAGAATCTGCACGTGCTTTTGGTTGACGATGATGAGGTTGTCGTGCGAAAAGCGTGAGAGCACGCGGCTCACGGTCTCAAGTTTCAGCCCCAGGTAAGAGCCGATTTCGGCGCGCGTCATGCGGAGCACAAATTCGCTGCGGGAGTAGCCGCGCTGTTCAAAGCGCTGGGAAAGATTGAGAATGAAGGCGGCAAGCCGCTCTTCGGCGTGCATGGAACCCAAAAGCAGCATCACGCCGTTCTGACGCACGATTTCGCGCGCCAAAAGCCTTTGAAAGTGCGAGCTCCAAGTGGGCATTTCTTCGGAAAGTTCTTCAAGCCGCGCAAAGGGCAGAATGCAGACTTCCGTGTCTTCCAGGGCGATGAGGTCACTGGAGTAGACCATGCTTGCCAGGCCGTCAAGGCCCACGATGTCGCCCGACATATGAAAGCTTGTGACCTGCTCACGACCGTCACTGGACATCACCGCGCTTTTAAGAAAGCCCAGGCGGATTGCGTAAAGCGCTTCAAACTTGTCGCCTGCACGGTAAAGCGCATCGCCGCGCTTGACGCGGCGTCGGGTGCTCACAATTTCTTCGAGCTGCTCGATTTCCTTGAGGTTCAACCCGACGGGCAGGCACAGTTCGCGCAGATTGCAGTTGGAACAGGCGACTCTGAGCGTGGCCATGTTGATGTTGGGGTTGTTGAGCATCTTTTTTCAGTGAGTCCGCTGGTTATCGGGCCGGCCGCAGATGAATTGCATCACAGTGACGCAAAAAACGGCGCCGGGTAATAAAAAAATAATCTGTTGCGCCTAGACTTAGCGACATTCCCGTCGGGAGAATGTCTGCATACAATGCGCAGTTCCGGATTGTTGCGGTCCGGAAGTGCCCGCAGAAAGCGCTTTTGCCTTACACCACAGAAAGTACCAATACTATTAACAGTGTTGACGTCTGTCAATGAAGGCATGAATAGCGCGCTGTCTTCGGCGAACTTTTGTTTTTGGTCATACTTTTTGAGGTGCCCCGATGTCTGACCCTGTAATGCGCGGTGTGGAACTGCCTGATTCCGAACTGCTGAAGAAATTTGATGTGCCGGCGCCGCGCTACACATCGTATCCGACCGCTGACCGTTTCAACGACGGGTTCACCGCAAAAGACTATGAAGCCGAACTCGCGGGCCGCAAGGACGCGAAAAAGCCCGCGGGCCTTTCGCTCTACGCCCATATTCCCTTCTGCCACGACGTCTGCTTCTACTGCGGCTGCAACAAGATCGTGACGCGCGACCACAGCCGCGCTAAGGACTATCTTGAGGTGCTTCTCAAGGAAGCTGATCTTGTGAAGGGCTTTATCACGGGTTCAACGGAACTTGAGCAGCTCCATTGGGGCGGCGGCACGCCGACCTTTCTCGATAACGACGAGATCGAGTACCTGATGAGCGAAATCGCCAAGCGCTTTCCTTTCGCAAAGGACGGCGAGTTTTCGATCGAAGTGGATCCGAGAACGTGCCCGGCCGATAAGGTACAGGCGTTAAAGCGTGCGGGCTTTAACCGCATGAGTCTCGGTGTTCAGGACTTTAATCCGGACGTGCAGAAGGCGGTTAACCGCATCCAGCCCTTTGAGATGACGCGCGATCTGATGCAGGAGGCCCGCGCCAACGGCTTTCACTCGATCAACATGGATCTTATCTACGGGTTGCCCAAGCAGACCCGGGAGACCTTTAAAAAGACGATTGATCAGGTGATTGATCTCTCGCCCGACCGTATCGCGCTTTACCACTATGCGCACCTGCCCAATCACTTTAAGGCGCAGCGCCGGATTCTGCCCGCGGACTTGCCCTCCACGGTGGAAAAGGTCAACATCATGTTTGATGCGATCCGTCGCCTGACCGCCAACGGCTACCGCTACATCGGGATGGATCACTTCGCCAAGGAAACTGATGAGCTTTCCATTGCCCAGATTAACGGCACCATTCAGCGTAACTTCCAGGGCTATTCCACTCGAGCCGAATGCGATATGGTCGCTTTGGGCGCAAGCTCCATTTCCTTTGTGGGCGGCGGCTACGCCTGCAATCCCCGCGACGTGGAGCCGTACGCTGAGGCAATCCGCGCCGGACGTCTTGCGACCTGCCGCGGCTTTAGGCTCTCGGAAGAAGACAAGCTGCGCCGTGCGGTCATCATGACGGTGATGTGCCGTTTTGAAATCGACAAGCGCGCGATTGAGGCTGAATTCGGCATCAACTTCGATGAAACCTTCGCGTATGAATTAAAGAAGCTGCAGGCCTACGCCAAGCACGAACTCGTGGTTCTTACGCCGGAAAAGATCATCGTGAGCCCCAAGGGCAAGATCTTCGTGCGCGCCGTTGCGATGCAGTTTGACCGCTATCTGCGTGAATCCGACCGCGCGGGCGGCTACTCCAAGATCGCTTAAGCGGGCACACTGCCCAGCATTAGAAAACCTGCAGGCCGGGCGCCCGTCACAAGCGCCTACTGCAGGTTTTTTGTTTCCGCCGCGGCAAGCCAAACGCCGGGCGGCGTGCTAGAGTCAAAAGATCAAGCCTTTAATTTAGAAAGTTCAACCTATGCCGGACCTCCCTGAAACAGAAAAAGCCGTCGGGCCCACGATTTACTGGCATGACTATGAAACCTTCGGCCTGGACAGAAAACTCGACAGGCCGGCACAGTTTGCCGGTATCCGTACCGACATGAACTTTAACCGTCTGGGTGAGCCCGACATCTGGTACTGCAAACCTTCGCAGGACTATCTGCCGGAGCCCACGGCATGCCTGGTGACCGGAATCACGCCGCAGCTCACCGAAGCGAAGGGGTGCTGCGAACACGACTTTGCGGAAAAAATCCGGGCTGCGATGATCGAGCCCGAGACACTCTCCGTGGGCTACAACTCCATGCGCTTTGACGATGAGGTGACCCGAAACCTCTTCTGGCGCAACCTTTACGATGCCTATGAGCGGGAGTGGGCGAACGGCTGCTCGCGCTGGGATCTCTTTCCCTTTGTTCTTGCGGTGTGGGCCCTCAGGCCCGAAGGTATTGAATGGCCTCTGACGGGGGGCGTTGATCCGGCCCGCGCAGACCTCGTGACCTTCCGGCTTGAAAAACTCACTCAGGCCAACGGCATCTCCCACACCCACGCACACGACGCCGCAAGCGACGTTGAAGCAACGATTGATCTTGCAAAGTTAATTGCCGGCAAGCAGCCCAAGCTCTGGCAGTGGGCTCTTGCCAACCGCAGCAAGAAATCGGTTGTGGCGGCTCTGGAAAGCGGAAAACCCTGTGTGTGGGTGGATCCGAGAGCGGGGCAGAAGCGCGGCTACATCCGTGTGGTGCTGCCGATTACGATTGCGCCCGTCAACAAAAACGAATACCTCGTCTGGGACTGCCGCGAGGATCCGCGGGTTTTGGTTGGTATGCCCCCGGAAGAAATCCGCCGCCGCGCCTTCGGTACGCGCGAGGAACTTAACGGCGAAGAGCGCCTCTCGCTTGCCTCCCTCAAGGTCAATCAGTCGCCTTTTGTTTGTAATGACCTGCGGGTTCTGACGGATGCTGTCTGTGCGCGTTTCGGTATTGATAAAGCGCGCTGCCTGGAAAACATGCAGCATCTTGCGGAAATTCAGAAGGAACTTGTGAGCCCAGTCTATTCAAGCCGGATGCCGGAAGAAAAGCCCGAAGAGGCGGCGCAGCCCGATCTGGATGCCGCGCTTTACGGCGGACTTATACCCGCCAATGACCGCACGCTCATGATCCGGGCCCAGAGCTATTCGCCCGCTGATCTCACGCAGGCCGTGGCTGAAGGCAGGCTTTCGTTTGAAGATCCGCGCCTTACGGAAATGCTCTGGCGCATGCGGCTTCGCAACTGGCCTGAGACACTCACCCCGGAAGAAAAGAAAGCGCGCCGCGCGTTTTGTGCCCAAAGACTTTCCGGTGAAATTCCGGGGGTGCGCGGCTTTGAAGACTACTTTAACGAAATCGACCGTCAGGCCGAGATTAACGATACGCTCGTTGCGGAAGGCACGATCGATGAAGCCAAGTACGAGGCGCGTCAGGCGGTTTTAGATGCGCTTTACGCCTGGGGTGAAGCCTTGGGTGAGTACTGTGAAGCCGGCGATGAGACCGAAGACACACCTCAGTGAGGACGCAGATCATGTTTGAAAAGAAAGCAGCTTATCCGGTGACCGAACCCAGACGTGTTGCCTTTATCGGTCTGGGTGTTATGGGTTATCCGATGGCAGGTCACCTTCTCGCAGCCGGTCACAGCGTGACCGTTTATAACCGGACCACGGCCAAGGCTGACAAGTGGGTGAAGGAATTCGGGGGCAGCCGTGCCCTCACGCCCAAGGAGGCAGCCTCCGGTGCTGACGTTGTTTTTGCCTGTGTCGGAAACGACGATGATTTAAGAAGTGTGATTCTCGGCGAAAACGGGGCGCTTGCTGGAATGAAGGCGGGCGCCGTTTTCGTGGACAACACGACGGATTCGGCCGGTGTTGCCCGCGAGACGGCTACGCTTTTCAAGTCAAACGGCCGGCACTTTATCGATGCGCCCGTCTCCGGAGGTCAGGCCGGTGCCGAAAAAGGGATTCTCACCGTGATGTGCGGGGCCGACACGTCGGATTTTGAGCGCGTTAAGGACGTGATTGCCGCCTACGCCTGCGCCGTCACGCGTATCGGGGAGGCAGGCAGCGGGCAGCTTGCAAAGATGTGCAATCAGATCTGTATCGCAGGGCTTGTTCAGGCGCTTTCCGAAGCCATCCGGTTCGGCGAAAACGCGGGGCTTGACATGAAGACGGTGCTCAAGGTCATTGAAAAGGGAGCGGCAGGCTCCTGGCAGATGTCTGCGCGCGGCACAACCATGCTTGAAGACCGCTTTGATTTCGGTTTTGCTGTTGACTGGATGAGAAAAGATCTGGGTATTGCGCTTGCCGAAGCCCGCCGCAACGGTTCAAGCCTTCCGGTTACGGCCTTGGTTGACAGTTTCTATGGAGATGTCCAGGCGCTGGGCGGCAACCGTTTTGACACGTCTTCACTCATTAAGCGCCTGCCGAAGAAAAAATAACCTTGTAATTTGCAGGCTATTAGCTGCAAACAACCAATAGCTGCTGAAAAAACGCCTCAGACCCCGGCACAGCCCGTGCTTACTGGTCCGGGGCGTTTTTTTATGGTTTTCGGAAAGTATGAACAGTTGTAAAAATTTGCAAATGAGAATAACTCTCATTAGTATCCCGTTTTGTGAAGGTCGGCCCGTATTGAAGGCTGGCTTCAAGTAGTTGTTTTATGGAAGGCAGTAAACAAAATGTCAGTCAGTGGTGTGTCGCAGCTCAAAAAATTATCTGAACTGCCGCAGGGAGTTGAAGCAGTGGTCGTGAAGATGAAGCTTGAGCAGGGGGAGGCTGACCGTCTCTCTGACCTCGGCATGCGCCACGGGAGCACTGTCCGCGTCTTGTGCGGCGGCGAAAATCAGACCATTTTGGTCGCTGTCGGTGACGGCCGTATCGGCGTTAACTACGCCACGGCAGAAAAGATTTACGTTCACTAAGGAAGAATCATGTTGCTGAAAGATCTCAAGCCCGGTGACAAGGGCCGTATCGTCAGTTACAGCAAGGACGCGGTGGAATACCGCCGTCGTCTGCTGATGCTCGGCGCCACGCCCGGTACCTCTTTTGAGGTTGTGCGTATCGCCCCCCTGGGCGATCCGATTGAAATTCGGGTAAGAGGCAGCTTCATCAGCGTCCGTAAGGACGAGGCCGCCATCATGGAGGTTGCCCTCTCATAAAGAGGGTTTTCCGGCAAAGAACATTCCAACTGAGGAATCACACAACATGTCCAGGCAGACAATCTGCGTTGTCGGTAACCCGAACTGCGGCAAGACAACGCTTTTTAACGCCCTCACCGGTGCGCATCAGGAAGTCGGCAACTGGCCGGGCGTCACCGTTGAAAAGAAGGTCGGCCACTACAGCTACAACGGCGAAGACATCGAAATCGTCGACCTTCCCGGCATTTATTCCATTACGCCTGCGAGCACAGCCGGTGAAGACGAACGCGTCGCGCGCGATTACATTCTCACGAATGAATCGTCCTGCGTCGTGAACATCGTTGACGCATCCAACCTCGAGCGTAACCTCTACCTCACCTCGCAGTTAATCGAAATGCGTGTTCCGATGATTGTCGTTGTGAACATGCTCGATATTGCCGAAGCCCACCACCTTAAGATCAATCTGGAAGCGCTTCAGGAGTTTCTGAAGTGCCCGGTGATCGGTATGGTCGCCGCCCGCAATAAGGGCGTGGAGGAACTCAAGGGCGCCATCAGCGACTTCCTGAAGAAGCCCTTCGTGCCGCCGATGACCGTGAAGTTTGACGAAAAGATCACCCACTGCGCTCACGCCGTTGAAGATCAGCTTGCCAAGCTCGGTGTTGAACGCCCCAACTGGTTTGCCGTGCAGCTCATGGAAAACGCCCCCGGGATTGCCGATAAGCTCCCTGCGGGCGCTGTGGATGCCGTCAAGCCCATCGTCGAACCCCTGAACAAGGAATTTGACGGTGACCTTGATATCGCCATTGCCGATGCCCGTTACCAGTTTGTGGCCGGCATCGCTGAAAAGGCGATTAAGCGCGAAGGCGAAGTTTCCGCAACCGTCACCGATAAGATCGACCACGTGGTTCTGAACCGCTGGCTCGGTCTGCCGATCTTCCTGCTCGTGATGTACGTGATGTTCCTCTTCACGCAGAATTTCGGCGCTGCCTTCATTGACTTCTTCGATATCTTCGTGGGCGGCGTGGCCGTTGACGGGTTCGGTCAGCTGCTTGAAAGCATCGGCTGCCCCGAATGGCTCAAGGTGATCCTCGCTGATGGTATCGGCGGCGGTATTCAGACCGTCTCCACCTTCATCCCGGTGATCTTCTTCCTGTATTTCTTCCTGGCCATCCTCGAAGACTCCGGCTACATGGCCCGTGCGGCCTTCGTGATGGACCGCCTGATGCGCGCTCTGGGTCTGCCCGGCAAGGCCTTCGTGCCCCTCATTGTCGGTTTCGGCTGCAACGTTCCCGCCATTATGGCAACGCGCACCATTGACCGTCCGGCTGACCGTATCACCACGATCATGATGGCTCCGTTTATGAGCTGCGGCGCCCGTCTGCCGGTGTACGTTCTGTTTGCAACAGCCTTCTTCCCCACCAACGGCCAGAACCTCGTGTTCGCTCTTTACCTCATCGGTATTGTGGCTGCCGTCTTTACGGGCTTTATCCTCAAAAAGTTCGTTCTCACGGGTGAAACTTCTGCCTTTGTGATGGAAATTCCGCCGTACCATATGCCGACCTTCAAGGGCGTCATGATCCGTACGTGGGACCGCCTCAAGGGCTTTGTGATGCGTGCCGGTAAGGTGATCGTTGTGATCGTTGCCTGCCTGCAGTTCTTAAACAGCTGGGGTGTCGACGGTTCCTTCGGTAACGCCGATAGCGATAAGTCCGTTCTCTCCAAGATCGGTCAGACGATTGTTCCTGTCTTCCAGCCGATGGGCGTTCAGGAAGAAAACTGGCCGGCTGCCGTGGGTATCTTCACCGGTATTCTCGCGAAGGAAGCCGTCGTCGGTACGATGAACTCCCTCTATGAAACGATGGCGGCTGAAGCCAACAAGAAGGCGGCTGCCGCCGACGGTGCTGCTCCGGCTGAAGAAGCTGAAGAAGACGCGGGCTGGAGCCTTGTCGACATCACTAAGGAAGCCGTGGGCGTGGTGGGTGAAAACCTCGCAGGTCTGGGCGGCGCACTGCTCGATCCGCTCGGTATCGAAGTCGGTGACTTAAGCGATACGGCAGCTGCGGCTGAAGAGCAGGAAGTCTCGGTTGACTCCGTGAGCATCATGCATCAGCTCTTCGGTACCGGTTTTGCCGCCTTCTGCTACCTCCTGATGGTTCTGCTTTACATGCCCTGCGGCGCGGCGGTGGCTGCGGTCTTCCGTGAAGCCGGCGCGGTCTGGACGGTGTTTCTCGCCTGCTGGACCACGATCATGGGTTTTTCGACTTCCACGATCGTCTACCGTCTGGGGACCTTCAGTCAGGATCCGATGTACGCCATTCTCTCCATCGTGATCGCTGCGGTGCTTCTCGTCGGTATGGTCTTCTGGATGAGAAGTTATGTAAAGCGCGCCCGTCTGAATGCCCCCAAGGTGATTCCGATCGCTGCGCAGTAATACGTCAGACATTGCTTAAATCAAGCGTCTGAGTGAGAACATACCCGGCTGTGCAATCAATACACTGCCGGGTATGTTCGTTTTGATACCCGACAAAGGACAAAACGGATATGGTTTCTACGGCTGAACTCAAGGCTTTTATTAAGGAACAGGGAACAATCGGTGAAGAGCAGATTGCGCGGCGTTTTCTGACAACGGCTCCCGTTATCGCCATGATGTGCGAGCGGCTTGCCGCCAAGGGTGACGTGCGCCTGATCGCTACGGGCGAACACTGCTGCGGCAAGGATCAGTGCACGGGCTGCACCGACGTGATGCCTGCGCAGCGCGCCTGGCGCTGGATCCGTAAGGACTGATGCGTCTTTTTCCGGTTGTCTGCCCGCCCTGGTCCGAAACCTCGGCGGGATTTTTTTTCAGGAAGACAGAGTGGCATTTGAAGAAGTAAAAGCGTTTATGACGGCGCGCGGCTTTGCTGACCGCCTGCGGATTTTGGACGGCTCAAGCGCAACGGTGGAGCTGGCGGCACAAACCCTGGGCTGCGCGCCTGAGCGCATTGCCAAGACGGTTTCTCTGCGGCTTAAGACCGGTCCGATAGTGATTGTTACCGCCGGCGACGCCAAGATTGACAACCGTACCTACAAGCACCGTTTCGGTGAGAAGGCGCATCTCATTGCCTTTGATGAGGTGGAGGCACTCACCGGGCACGCGCCGGGCGGCGTCTGCCCCTTTGCCTTAAAGCCGGGCGTTCGGGTGTTTTTGGATGAGTCACTGAAGCGTTTTGACTCGGTGTGGCCTGCGGCCGGAGCCGACCATACGGCGGTCTTTCTTAAACTTAGTAAACAATCCCCCGTCTGAAGACGGGGGCTTTATTGTAACCGCATCACACGGCCCAACATAAGGCTGGTTTACATCAGCCCCTGTGCTGACAGCTGTCGGCACAGACCCTGCAGGTTGCGGCTCGCATTCAAGTCGCTGTGCGCAAGGTGACCACATTGGCTGCAGCGGAATCCGTGCTTATGGCGTTTGCCCGGTGCCCCGCACTGTGAGCATGTCTGGCTTGTATAGCGCGGATCCAGGAAAACACACCGGATTCCAGCGGCTGCCGCTTTGTAAACAATCATCTCCTGCAACTCACGGAAAGACCAGCGGTGCAGTCGGCTTCTGATGCGTTTCCCGGCCTTGATGTGATCCCGGATATGCGTCAGGTCTTCCAGGGCGATTAACTTGATACCCCGCTTTGCGGCTTCCTGCACAATCTCTTTGCTTACAACGTTATTGACATGCGTCACATGGCGTCTTTCTCGGCCTGAGGCTTTTTTCAGGTGCTGTCTGGCACTCTGAGAGCCGTTGCGCTGAAGACGCTTTCTCTGACTCATATATCGGTCTCTTTTATCCTTTAATACTCCTGCTTTCCAAATACGACCCGTGCTGACGGCCGCAATATTGTTCTCGCCGACATCAATACCCATGATCTCGTCGGCTTTCAGATTCTTTAAATTCTCTTCGCCCGAACAACCTTGGGACTCCACTGCGATGTGAAGCTCCCAAAACGCTTCTTTCCGGCCTCTCCGGGGATGCAGAACAAGGTTGCACTCCTTACGCTTTCCAGAAGCCAGCAACTCTTTTTGAAAAGGGCCGGGGCACAGACGTGCCCGAATCCGACCGCTGATGGTTGAAATTGAAACAGTGCCGTCAGGGAAAAATGTCAGCGTGTTCTTGTCGACGTGAACCGAGGGGTGCCTGAACACCAGCGTCTTGAGCTTCTTGTCCTCACTTTTGAGCTGTGCCGGATGCTTGGCAAGCTCCGTCTTGTAGGCTGCCGACACCGAGCGGATGACGTTACAGGCATACTGGCTGCCGAGATCAGGAAATTTTGCCTTGATTTTGTCATAAACTGCGTGATGCAGCGTGAAACGCTGCCAGAGCCTCTTCGTGCGGTCCGCCGCTACTGTCGGAACTACAAAGTTACACACCTGCGCATAGAGTCTCTGCGTCGCTGCGAGCTTTTCGTGTGCTGCCGGATCGAGTAGTTCCAGCCGAACGCAGGCTGTGCGGACACACTTGCCACTCCCCTCAACGCGTCTAACGCCGTCCGCGGATGTGTTCAGTCCTTTCGATGTAGCTTTTGATCGTTTCTGCACTGACACTGCCAGCTGTTCCGACGTAGTAAGAAGGCGACCAAAGATGGCCTGCCCAAAGTTCATTTTTGAGTTCCGGATGCCGCATCAGCAGCATCCTTGCACTGGCACCCTTCAATACTCTCACCGCGTCGGCAATGCTGACGGACGGCGGAAAACTGACAAACAGGTGCAGGTGATCCGGCTGAATTTCCAAAGAAAGTATCTCATACTTTCTTTCAGCGCATATGCTTTCAAGCAACTCACGCAGAGACTGCGCAACACCACCCCTGAGAACGGATTTCCTGTACTGGGGGCACCATACCATATGGTAAGCTGTCTGATAGACGCAGTTTCTGCTGTAAACGATGTTTAGCATAGTGCGTATGGTACCAATTTTTTAAAATAAAAACAGCCGCGATTCCTCCCGCGTCTGAAGACGCGGGTTTCCTCGCGGAATTTCTATGAACTGGAAGCGCTTGCTCAGCCTGAAAGCTGGGGCGACGTCTGTAAAGGCTGTCGAGAAGAAGAAACGGCGCTTGCCGCATAAAAAGAAAAAGGCCGGAATGCTGTTGGAACATCCCGGCCTTTTTTTAGGGAAACCCTGCTTTAGGCTTTGGGCAGACGTGCAAGCTGCGCCTTCACCTTTTCAAGGGTGGCGGCGAAGTCAGCCTGACGCTTCTTTTCCTGGTCAACAACCGCCGCGGGCGCGCGCTCCACGAAGGAGGCGTTGGAAAGTTTGGCCTCACACTTCTTGAGCTCATTTTCAAGGCGTGCGACTTCCTTGGTGAGACGTTCGCGTTCGGCGTCAATGTCGATTTCAACCTTGAGCATGAGCTTAAAGTCGCCGACGATCGCGACCGGCGCAACGGCACCTTCGTTAATCGCATTGATGTCTTCGACATGTTCAACGCCTGCAAGGCGTGCAAGCGCCGAAAGGTACCCGGCAAAAGCCTTCACCGTGGCGTCGCACCCTTCAACGGCAAGCGGAACCCGCACGGAGGGAGACAGCTGCATTTCGCCTCTGAGGTTACGCACAGCATCGATCATCTGCTTCATCAGGCCCATTTTTTCATCGGCCGAAGCGTCGAGCGCCTTTTCATCGAACTCGGGGTAGCGGGCAATCATGATGCTCGTTTCTTCGTCCGGGCGGCGTGTTGCGGCCGCAAGGCTCACCTTCTGCCAGAGCTCTTCGGTGATGAAGGGGATGATGGGGTGCGCCAGGCGCAGTGTTGCTTCAAGCACCGTAGCAAGCGTGTGGCGCGTGGCGCGCTGCACGGCTTCATCGGCGTCAGAAAGCTGCACTTTCGCAAGTTCCAGGTACCAGTCGCAGAACTCGTTCCAGACAAAGCTGTAGATGGCGTTGGCGGCATTGTCGAGACGGTAGTCGGCAAAGGCGTCCTTCACGGCCTTCACGGTGCGCTCAAATTCGGAGATGATCCACTTGTCAACGAAGGAGAAGCTCATGGGCTTGCTGGCGTTTTCACCGGTGCCGCAGTCCTTGCCTTCGATATTCATGAGCGTAAAGCGTGTGGCGTTCCAGAGCTTGTTGCAGAAGTTGCGGTAGCCCTCGCAGCGCTTGATGTCAAAGTTCACGTTGCGGCCGAGCGTGGCGTAGGCAGCCATCGTAAAGCGCAGGGCATCGGCGCCGAACGAGGGAATGCCGTCCGGGTAGCGCTTTCTGAGGCGCTTTTCAACCTGCGGGGCTTTTTCGGGCTGACGCAGACCGCGGGTGTTCTTCTTTACGAGCGACTCAAGGTCAATGCCGGAAATAAGATCGAGCGGATCGAGCGTGTTGCCTTCGCTCTTACTCATCTTCTTGCCTTCGGCATCACGCACGAGACCGTGGATGTAGACGTTCTTAAAGGGAGCGCGGCCCGTGAAGTGTTTGGTCATCATGACCATGCGCGCAACCCAGAAGAAGATGATGTCGTAACCGGTAACGAGAACCGTCGAGGGGAGGTAGAGGTCGTAAGCGGCCTTGTCTTCGCCCCGGGGTTCAGGCCAGCCCAATGTGGAGAAGGGCACCATGGCGGAACTGAACCACGTGTCAAGGACGTCCTCGTCACGGGTGAGCTTGACGCCTTCTCCGGCCTGAGCCTGAGCTTCTTCTTCGTTTTCAGCAACGTAGACGTTGCCCTTTTCGTCGTACCAGGCCGGAATCTGATGGCCCCACCAGAGCTGACGGCTGATGCACCAGTCCTGAATGTTTTCGAGCCACTGGCGGTAAACGCCCTGCCATTCCTTCGGGAAGATGTTCACTTCCCCCGAGGTGACGGCTTCAAGGCCCACTTCTCCGATGGACTTGCCCGGGAAGAGACTGCCTTCGGGGGCGGGTTTGCTCATCGCCATGTACCACTGCTCGGAGAGCATGGGTTCGACCACCTCACCGGTACGCGTCACACGCGGCACCATGTGCTTGATGTCCTTGATGCCCACCAGCAGGCCCTGCGCCTTTAAGTCTTCGACGCAGGCCTTGCGGCAGGCGTAACGGTCCATGCCGCGGTACTTTTCCGGGCAGTTGTCGTTCATCGTCGCCGTCTTGGTGAGGATGTTGAGCATCTCAAGGTTGTGGCGCTTGCCGACTTCAAAGTCGTTGAAGTCGTGCGCAGGCGTGATCTTCACGCAGCCGGAACCGAATTCACGGTCGACGTATTCGTCGGCAATCACCGGAATCAGGCGGTCGGTGAGCGGAAGCTTGAGCATCTTTCCGACAAGGTGCTTGTAGCGCTCGTCTTCGGGGTGAACGGCAACGGCCTGGTCACCGAAAAGCGTTTCAGGACGGGTCGTTGCAACGATGACGCCTTCTCCGCCGTCAGCGGCCGGATAGCGGATCTCCCAAAGGTGGCCCGGAGCTTCCTCGCTTTCGACTTCAAGGTCGCTCACCGCACTCTGCAGCTTCGGATCCCAGTTCACGAGGCGCTTGCCGCGGTAGATGAGACCTTCACGGTAAAGCTGAACGAAGGTCTTTTTGACGACTTTGCTTAACTTGTCGTCCATCGTGAAGTAAAGGCGCGACCAGTCAAGGCTGTCGCCTAAGCGCCGCATCTGATTGAGAATCGTGCCGCCGGAATACTTCTGCCACTCCCAGATTTTGCTGATAAAGGCTTCGCGGCCGATCGCGCGGCGGTCTGTGCCTTCTTCCTGCAGCTGGCGTTCCACCACGATCTGCGTGGCGATGCCGGCGTGGTCGGTGCCGGGCAGCCAAAGCGTGTTGTAGCCCTGCATGCGGTAGTAACGCGTCAGAGAATCCATCACGGTCTGGTTGAAGGCATGGCCCATGTGCAGGATGCCCGTAATGTTGGGCGGGGGCAGCTGAATGGCAAACCCGGGCTTGGCGGGGTCGCTGCCGGCCTTGAAGTAGCCGCGGCTTTCCCAGACGGGGTACCAGCGCGCTTCAATGTCGGCCGGCTCAAAGCTTTTGGCGAGTTCGTTGGAGGTGGTCTGACTCATGATGAACTTTCAAAAAACAATAGGTACGGGCGGGACAAAAACGCGTTCCGTCCGGCTGAAAATCTGTAGGACCCGTAATTTTCGCACGATTTAACGGATGCGAGAAGAGCAGCGCTTGCAGGAAAAAGTCGTTGTTTGCTTGGAGCCAGGTTATGAGCTTTTCAGAAAAAATTTGATTTTTTCTTTCGACTTAGGCAGAATGCACCGCCTACGAAGAGACATTGGTCTTTCTCGTGAGAAAAATTTGGGGGTGTAGCTCAGCTGGGAGAGCGCTGCGTTCGCAATGCAGAGGTCAGGAGTTCGATCCTCCTCATCTCCACCAAATAAAAAGTTTTCAGATGATGTAAGCTCGCATAAAAGGCGGGCTTTTTTCATATCTGCGCTGAAATTTCTCGTCCTTTTTTCTCAGCTCTCAGATGGAGCCGATCTTGGAAGTATGGTTCAATGATTGGCGACACGGCTTTTGATTCAAAAGAAAAAATGACTGAACAGGCACTGACGAAAGAGGAAGCACAGGCTTTGCTGAAGATGGAAAAGGTTCCCCAGCCGGGGATTAAACCTGAGCCTTTTCCAGGGCTGGGCGGCCGGATAAAAGTTCCATTGCAAGCAATGAATGGTCGGGAAAAGTTTCTTTTCGATATCACAACTAAGCGTATAGCCTTGACAACCTCGTATCAGACCCGGGCCAGACAGGTCTATGTTCTTGCCAGATTAGATTTCAATGCTCCGCATACGAATCCTGACGGAACAAAGATCGGAGTGCCCCATCTGCATCTTTACTCGGAAAAATATGGGGATAAGGTGGCATACCCAGTGCCGGAGGGCTTGTTGAGCAATCCTGCTTCTAAATCCGCAGTTCTTGAGGATTTCATGAGGTTCTGCAATATCAAAAGTTGTGTGATTGAAATTGATCTGTTTGGGCAGTAATGAAATGACTACTATCGAACAAGTTCAGGCCATGACGGATGAGTACTTTCGGTGGCTGAGGCAGGAAACCACATTTAAATCGGTAGCGGCAGGAGAATGGGTTGAAATTACGACGCCAATGCTTGACAGACATAACGACCATATTCAGATTTATGTCAGGCATGATGAGCGAGGATGGTATTTGACCGACGACTCTTTTACGCTGGATGATTTGGCTATGTCGGGTTGTGAGGTCAACTCTTCCCGCAGAAAGTTTCTTCTTGATCAGGTTTTAAATGGGTTCGGTGTCTCGCTTGACGAGAACAACGCTATTTATGCCAGGGCTTCAGATCAGGATTTTGCCCGTCAGAAGCATTTCCTGCTTCAGGCGATCCTGGCGGTTAATGATTTGTTTTATTTGTCCAAGCCGAATATTGAAAGATTTTTCTTCGAAGATGTTGCTGATTGGCTTGACAATAACGACATACGAAACTCAAGAAGAATCATTGTAATGGGCAAAAGCCATTATTCGCATCAATTTGATTTCATTATCCCTAAGAGTAAGCAGGCCGGGGAAAGATTTATCAAACTTCTGAATAATCCCACACAATCAAATATCAAGAGTGCCCTTTTTTCATGGATCGATACGAAAGAAAATCGAGAACAAAATTCGAGCGCTTTTGTGATTGTGAATGATGAGAACATCAAGGCACTTGAAGAGGAGAAAAGTGCACTCGAGTCATATGGGCTTCAGATGTTCGAGTGGTCAAAAAAAGAAAATTTTGTCCAAAACTTAGCTGCTTAAAGCTGACAAAGTTTGGCGCGCCTCTGTCCCCCGTCCTGAGGAAAAATGATTGAGGCGGGAGCGGTATTTGTCAAGACAAATACCGCAACCGAGGGATTGCTGCCAAAACGTCCGCTCATTGTAGGACGGGAAAAGACAAAGCAGGAAGCGGCAGTCGGCAATTGCGCCGATAGATGCCGGAGCAACGCCGGGCGCGGATAACAAAAAACCGTGAGGCATTGCTGCTTCACGGTTTTTAATGAATTTCTGGTGCGCCGGGTAGGATTCGAACCCGCGACCCCCTGGTTCGTAGCCAGGTACTCTATCCAACTGAGCTACCGGCGCACACTTTTTTCTGCCCTCTCAAGCAGAGACCGGCATTTTACAGAAACACTTTTAAAAGTGCAACTGCCGTGGCTTTTCTTATTTATTGGCACGGCGCTTCTCAAACACTGGGACGGGGGTTTCTTAAAGATTGGGACAGAAGCCTAAATTTTTGATTCTTATCTACTGGGACACTGATTCTTAACCATTGGGACACAGGTACACACCTTCCGTCCGCTAATGATTGACGCTAAACAAAAAGTGCTCTTGTTAACCTACAGGAGGCTTTATGCAAAAGCATCAAACTGAGCACATCAGGGCTGTCTTGCAGGCCCTTGATGAAAACATGTCCTATCGTGAGATTGAAGCATGGCTTCATATCTCCAAAACCGCAGCAGGCCGCATCAGGACGGCGGCAGTCAATTCCGGTTTGTCTACTCAAGAACTTTGCGGGCTGGATGATGAAGACCTTCAAAAGATCTTCTATCCGCCGACAGGCAAAGTACGTGTTGATCCGGACTGGGAACAGGTTCACAGCCTTCTCAAACGAAAAAAAGTCACACTTCAAATGCTTTTCGCTGAGTACGAAAAGCAGGCTGAAGGGGAAACCTACACTTACGCGTCATATTGCAGACGCTACAACGAGTGGAAGCAGGCCAACGGCATTTTCCGTATCGAAGGCAACACACAACGCTTGCCCGGCGAGAGAATGGAAATCGACTTTGTCGGTGATGACATTCCCTGGGTTGACTCCTATGGAGAGATCCACAAATCGAGGCTCTTTGTAGCGACATTGCCATTCAGTTGTTTGATTTTCTGCAAGGCTTACCAGGATGAAACACAAGCCAGTTGGCTCGACGGCGTCATCTCAGCCTTGGAATACTTCGGAGGCTCTCCCCAGGTCCTGGTCATGGACAATGCCCGAGCCCTGGTTCAAAGAGCTCACTGGCATGAGCCTGACATCCAGCCGGCAGTGCGCTCAGTCTGCGCTTACTACTCAATGCAACCATGGGCTTGCCGGCCGGCAAGCCCCAAACAGAAGAATCGGGTAGAAGCCGCTGCCGGGGATGTTGAGCGATGGATCATCGCTCAACTGACTCTGCACCAGCCGCATATTCTGGCTCCGGATATCGATACGCTTAACAGCCTGATTCGCAGGCGCATTGATGAAATCAATGCCCAGCCGTTCAGATCCAAAGGCTCAACCGGATCACGCCTCCAGAAATATGAGGAAGAAGAACGATCCTGTATGCGGGCTCTGCCGCCGTTGCGCTACGAACTGGGGCAATGGCGCTTGCTCGTTGCTGACAAGGCACACTGCATTCGTATCTCTTCTGATGCCGGGCACCGCTACAGCGTTCCTGCCGCCTATGCGCATAAAAAAGTTGCTGTGCGCATCTGCAGTAACACTGTCGAGATTTACGATCCGGACAGCAATCAAATGCTGGGGCGGCACATTCGCTGCACGAATCAGCACGGTGAGAAAACACACATTCTTGAAGAACACCTGACTGCGGCAGAAAAGAGTTATCGAAAGACTCCGGCTGACTGGATAAAGATTTTCATCCAAAAAGGATTATCCGAAGCCTTGGCAGATCGGCTTGTCTCTGTGCTGCAGGACAAACAGGGCAAATTTCCCGGCAGCCGCACTTGTTGCGCACTTCTGAGGCTTACCAAAACCTACACGCCGGCCATTCTGCGCAAAGCCGTAGCGCAAGCTCTGGAAGACGATGTCGTGAGCTACCGCTACATAAAGCTGCTCAGTGAAAAGTACAGCGTTGCTGCGGCTACTAACCGCAGTCTCTTTGTCAAAGAAGCAGAGCCGGTTGACATCCGGCACGAAAACATCCGCAATAACTATGAATAAGGAACAGAGATGACTACGTCATTTATTGATTTGAAGCCGCTGTTTAAGCGGTTGCGCATGAGCAGTGTCTGTGAGCATGCCTGGGAACTGGACAAGGATCCCGCAACAGCCGCCCTGACACACGCTCAATGGATCGAAACCCTCTTGAGAGCTGAAATCGTCCGCCGTGAAGATAAAGCGCTCAAGCGTCGCATTCAGGATGCCCAAATTCGCTACGTCGATGCCTGCTTCAGTGACGTTGACTATGACCCCGTCAGGTGTCTGGATAAGGCATTCATTGCCCAGCTGGCCAGTTGTGACTGGATCCGGCACCACCAAAACCTCATCATCACCGGGAAAACCGGCTGCGGTAAGACATGGATGGCATCAGCCGTGACAAGGGCGGCTTGTTTAGCTGGTTTCACTGCCAGAACTTACCGACTTGCTCACCTGCTGGCTGCAATTAAGGCCGGAGAAACTGCTCTTTTGGAATACAGGAAGCTCAGTAAAGAGTTGGAACAAGTAGACCTCTTGGTTCTTGACGATTGGGGAATCGGAACCGCTGACCGATCAGCTCTGGCCGGCCTGTATGACATCATAGACAAAAGGTGTCACTGTAAAAGCACGCTGGTTGTCAGTGTGCTGCCGGTAAGGCATTGGGCTGAATTTCTTAACGATGCGACACTGGCCGATTCAATTTTGGACCGACTCGTTAAATCCAGCCATAGACTGGAAATGGACGGTCCTTCCATGAGAGATAAAGCACAGTACGGAGCAATTCCAAGAATTAAACGCGACTGATTGAACCGATAACACGACTTTCCCACCGCTCTCCCGGCCTACGGCCCACTTAGTAGGGTGAGCGGCCGGGAGAGCCGTGGAAAAGTCTGCGCTGTCCGTACGCCGTCGTCCTGCGTTCCTCCAATAAAAAAGCGCCGAAGCTTAACTCGCTCGGCGCCGTAACGGACTGTCCCAATGTTTGAGAAAGGGGGGGTCCCAATGTTCGATATACACCGTCCCAATGTGTGTGAAATTCCATGCCGTGCCGGTGAGCCGAAATTCAGGTCTTACGCTGCCATCGCCAGACCGCTGTCGATGCGGGCAAGCACTTCGTCTTTGCCGAAAAGTTCCAGGGTCTTGTCAATCTGCGGCGTACGGTCAACGTTGCAGACCAAAACTCTGAGCGGTGTGGCAATCGGGCCCATCTTGATGTTGAGCTTTTCCATGACGGCCTTGATGGCACCGTAAATGGAGGGCGCATCAAACGTTGCAAGCTTGGCAGCTTCTTCACGGAAGGCAAGGAGCGCTTCCTTGTTGCCGTCAGCCAAAGCGGCCTTTACCGCTTCCGGATCACGCTCGAGGGGCTTATAGAAGAAGAGGGCGGCATCGGCCAGCGCTTCAAGCGTGGCGGCACGGGTCTTTAAAAGGCCGCAGACGCCCGCAAGCGACGGGCCGCCTTCAACCTTGCCGCCGCGCTTTTCAATGCGCGCACGGGTGAGGTCTGCAAGACGCTTGTCATCGGCTTCCTTCATGTACTGGGCATTGAGCCACTCGAACTTCTTAAAGTCGATGCGGGCTGCGGCACGCGAGCAGTCGGAAAGGTCAAAGACCTTGGCCAGCTCTTCGCGCGAGAACTTTTCCATGTTGCCGTGGCCCCAGCCGAGGCGGGCGAGGTAATTGAAGACGGCTTCGGGCAGAAACCCGCGGGCTTCGTATTCCATCACCGACACCGAACCGTGGCGCTTGGAAAGCTTCTGTCCGTCAGGCCCGTTGATAAGCGGCAGGTGCGCAAAAATCGGAATCTCGGCGCCGAGGGCCTTATACAGATTAATCTGACGCGGCGTGTTGTTGATGTGGTCGGCACCGCGGATCACGTGGCTGACCTTCATGTCCCAGTCATCCACCACCACGGCAAAGTTGTAGGTGGGAATGCCGTCACGCATGATGATGAGGTCATCGAGTTCCTTGTTGGAAATCGTGATCGGGCCGTAAACGGCATCATCCCAGGACACGTCGCCGTCATCGGGATTGCGGAAACGGATCACGGGCTTGACGCCTTCGGGAATCGGGCGGCCGACGCAGTTTTCAGGACGCCAGCGGCCGTCGTAGCGGGGCTTAAGCCCCTTGGCACGCTGCTCTTCGCGCATTTGATCGAGCTCTTCGGGGGTGGCGTAGCACTTGTAGGCGCGGCCGTCGGCGAGCATCTGATCAACGATTTCGCGGTAGCGGTCCAGACGATCCATCTGATAGATGGGGCCCTCGTCGTAGTCGAGGTTGAGCCACTTCATCGAATCGAGAATGACCTGCGTTGCCTCATCGGTGGAGCGCTTCTGATCAGTGTCTTCGATGCGCAGCAGGAACTTGCCGCCCAGGTGCCGGGCCACAGCCCAGCAGTAAATGGCGGTACGGGCAGTCCCCAGGTGCATCATGCCGGTGGGCGAGGGAGCAATACGGGTACGGATTTCTTTCATCACAATTCTCTAAGTAATCCTGAACGCAGGTGAGGCGCCTTTATTTTTTCGATCGGTGCCGTCAGACTGAGATTTCAACAGAATTCAGCATTTTAGCGCTTACGGGTAAAATATCGGCCTTCAAAAATTTTTCCGCCGACGGATGTAAACCGTGACCGCAAAAAAACTCTATCTGCGCAGCTTCGGCTGCCAAATGAATGACTATGACTCCGCCCGTATCGTCGACCTGATGGCCAAAAACGGGTACGAGCGGGTGGCAGCGCCCGAAGAAGCCGATCTCGTTGTGATCGTGACCTGTTCGATTCGTGAAAAGGCTCAGGAAAAGACCTTCTCGGATCTCGGACGCATCCGCGAAATCAAGAAAAAGAATCCGGAGCTTCTCATCGCCGTGGGCGGCTGTGTGGCAAGCCAGGAAGGTGAAAATATCCTGAAGCGCTCCCCCTGGGTGGACGTTGTGTTCGGGCCGCAGACACTGCACCGGCTGCCGAAAATGATTGAAGAGCGCCTGAAAACCGGGCGCCCGCAAGTGGACATCACGTTTCCTGAAATTGAAAAGTTTGATTGTCTGCCTGCGCCCAAGAGCAACGGGCCCGCGGCCTTTGTTTCCATCATGGAAGGCTGCAGCAAGTACTGCTCTTACTGCGTGGTGCCTTATACGCGCGGCGAAGAAATCAGCCGTCCTCTGATGGACGTGCTTGTGGAATGCACGCTTCTTGCCGCACAGGGCGTGAAGGAAATCACGCTTCTCGGGCAAAACGTGAACGCGTACCGCGGGCGCGGCGCCGACGGCTCGATTGTGGACTTTGCGCTGCTTCTGGAATATGTGAGCGAAATCGACGGAATTGAACGCATCCGCTACACCACGAGCCACCCGACGGAATTTTCCGACCGTCTGATTGAAGCCTACGGGCGGCTGCCCAAACTCGCCAACCACGTGCATCTGCCGGTTCAGAGCGGCTCAGACCGGATTCTGGAAGCCATGAAGCGCGGCTATACGCACGACTGGTATCTCAACCGCATTGCCAAACTCATGGCCGTGCGTCCGGGGATTTCCATTGCCACGGACTTCATTGTGGGATTCCCCGGCGAAACCGAGGAAGACTTCAACGAAACGATGCGCCTGATTGATGAGGTGGGCTTTGACGCGAGTTTCTCCTTTGTGTATTCCAAGCGTCCAGGAACGCCCGCGGCAGATCTGCCCGATGACACCCCTTACGAGGTGAAGTTAAAGCGTCTGCAGCATCTGCAGGCCGTCAACGACGCCCGCGCCACGGAAATTTCCAAGGCCATGCTCGGCAACATTGAGCGCTGTCTGGTAACGGGCCCGGCGAAAAAGGGTGAGGGGATGCTTTCGGCGAGAACCGACAACAACCGCGTCGTCACCTTCGAGGGCGGTCCGAGGCTTATCGGCCAGATGGTCAACATTGAAATCACGGATGTCTTCCCGCATACGCTGGGCGGACGTCTTGTCAAGTAAAGAGGCGTCATGCAGGAACTTCAGGAACAGGTTTTTTCTGCGGAACTCACCGCGGCTGAGCTCTCGCGCCTTGTGGGGCCGTTGGACGAGAATCTGCGGCAGATTGAAAACGCCTTCGGCGTGCAGGTGCTGCGCCGCGGGCACAACTTCCGGTTTGCGGGAGTGCAGGCCGCAGGTGCCGCGCAGGTCTTAAGACGCGCCGCGGCGCGCATTCAGGCCGGTGAAGATCTGACGGTTAACGACGTTCAGATGATGATCATCGCCGAGCAGCGGGGCGGAGAAACCGAAGACGATGAGGGCTTTACGCTCAGAACGCGCCGCTCGGGTTTGAGACCGAGAACTCCCAATCAAAAGGCCTATCTCAAAGCATTACTCGAAAGTGATGTGACCTTCGGTATCGGCCCGGCCGGAACCGGTAAGACGTACCTGGCGGTTGCGGCTGCCGTGGACGCGTTTGAGCGCGATGCCGTGGAGCGCATTGTTCTGACGCGCCCTGCGATTGAAGCCGGTGAGCGCCTCGGGTTTCTCCCGGGAGACCTCACGCAGAAGGTCGATCCCTATTTAAGACCGCTTTACGACGCGCTTTTTGATCTCTTCGGATTTGAAAAGACGCAGCGCCTCATTGAAAAACAGGTGATTGAAATTGCGCCTTTGGCGTATATGCGCGGCAGAACGCTCAATAACGCGTTTGTGATTCTTGATGAAGCCCAGAACACGACCGTCGAGCAGATGAAGATGTTTTTGACGCGTATCGGTTTTGGTACGCGTGCCGTCATCACCGGGGACGTCACGCAGGTGGACCTGCCGCGCGGCGTGAGAAGCGGGCTTGCGCATGCCTCGCGGGTTCTTGAGAATGTCCGCGGCATTGCCATGGTGCATTTTTCGGCGGCTGACGTTGTGCGCCATCCTCTCGTGGGCGCGATTGTGCGCGCCTATGACGCCTACGAAGCCCGTGAAAAGGAAGAGGAAAAGGCGCGGCGCGCTCAGTTAAAAGCGGAGGCGGAAAACTGATGGCAAGAGCAAAAAAGGCCGGAAAGGCCGTGGACGTCACTTTTGAGCGCACGGACGGCGCCAAAAAGCGCCTTCCGACACGCGCCGAGATGCGCGGCTGGATGCAGGCCGCAAGCTTCGTGCCTTTTGCCGGGTCGGTGCGCTTTGTGGGGCCAGAAGAAGGGCGGCTTCTCAATAAAACCTACCGCGGCAAGGACTACACCACAAACGTACTGACCTTTGACTATGCGCACAGCCCGACGGCCGAAGCCGATATTGTGATCGCCACGGACGTCATTGAACGGGAAGCGCGCGAGCAGAAAAAAAGTTTCCGCGAGCATCTGGCGCACATGCTCATTCACTCCGTGCTTCACGCACAGGGCTGGGATCATGAAACCGATGAAGAGGCCGAGGCGATGGAAGCGCTTGAAACCAAGATTCTGTCAGGCCTCGGGTTTGCCGATCCCTACAGTGATCCGGCCCGCGGCCACTAAAAGCGGACGCTCTTTGCTATGCTCAACATATGACGGCGTAAAAACGCCGTGAAATCAGTTATTACCATCAAGAAAAAGTTGTATGCCCGACGAGCAACCACAAAAACAGACGAAAAAAAGCAAACGCGGATTTTTCAAACTGTTCCGCAGCCGTTTCGAGGACGGACCGCAGACGCGCGAGGAAATCGTGGCGCTTTTGCGTAGCTCTCTGAGAAAAGGACTTCTTGACGCCGATGCACTTGCGATGATGGAAGGGGCGCTGCACGTCTCCGAACTCAGAGCCTCCGACCTGATGGTGCAGCGCGCTCAGATTGAGGCCGTTGATCTTTCCGAGAAGAAGGAAAACTGGCTGCCCAAACTCATTGCCCGCGGACACTCACGCTTTCCGGTTGTCGACGGTGACCTCGACACCGTCAAAGGCATCATGCATGCCAAGGACCTTTTAAGGCTCCTACTGGATCCGGACTACGACCTCGCGAGCCATCTGCGTCCGGCCCGCTTTATTCCGGAGACGCTTCCCATCAATATTTTGCTCAGGGATTTCCGCGACAGCCGCAATCACCTGGCTTTGGTGATCGATGAGTTCGGTTCCGTCTCAGGGCTGATCACGATTGAAGACGTGATCGAGCAGGTCGTGGGGCAGATTAACGATGAATTTGACTCCGTGAGTTCCGACGTCGACAACATCGCGGTTGTGGATGCCGAGCACTGGCGCATTAAGGCGGGGACCCATCTGGAACAGTTCAACGCTTATTTCCAGTGCAACCTGCAGGATGACTACTGTGAGACGGTGGGCGGGCTTATCACCGACCGCTTTGAGCATGTGCCTCACAGAGGGGAAGTGATCGAAATTGAAGGGTTCCGCTTCCGTGTCTTAAAGGGCGATGAGCGTCAGGCCGCACTCTTTCTTGCGGAAAAAGTGGTGGCCGCGGAGAAGGCTGAAGCCAAGAGCCGGGAAGGTAACAGCTGATGGAGGCTTTAAAAGCCGGCGGGAAATTTTCTGCGGCAGCGCCGTTTGTGCGTGCCGCAGCCTGCGCTTTGTCGGGCGCTGTTGCGGTTTTGGGGTTTGCCCCCTTTAACTGGTGGCTTCCGACGCTGGTTGCCTTTGCGGCGCTTTTTTTCTGTATTGAAAAATCGGCCGGTGTTAAAGAGGCTTTTCTGGACGGCTGGCTCTGGGGGCTTGCATTTTTCACGCTGGGGTTAAGCTGGACGCACCGTTCGATGGCCGTTTTCGGCGGATTCGGCGATGTTTTGGCCGCGGCAGGCGTCTTTCTGATGGCCGCGGTTCTCGCGCTTACGGCTGCCGTTCCTTGTGCGGCAGCCAGGTTTTTCAAGGCACCGCAGGGGTTACGAAGTCTTTTGTATCTGCCGGTCTGTTGGGTGCTGTCTGAAATTATCCGTACGAATGTCTTCGGATTCGGGTGGCTTACGGCGGGCTATGCGTTTTTACCCACGCCGCTTGCGGGCTGGGCTCCGGCGGGCGGCGTGTTTCTCACGGCGCTGGCGGCACTTTTTGCCGCGGGTCTTGTTGCAGCAGCCACGCTCGGCATGAAGGGGGTTGCCGTCAAAACGGCGGGGGCGCTTTTGGCGGGCGCTGCCGTCGCGGGCGGTTTCGGACTTGAGGGCATCAGTTGGTTCACGCCGGGAAAAACGCTTGATGTGCGGCTTGTGCAGCCCGATCTTCCGATTGTGATGCGGGTAACGGCTTCCGAGCAGACTTCCCGTCTGGAGCGCGTCAAGGCCATGAGTCTTGCAAGTCCCTTAGGCGGCAAACTTGATCTTATTTTGTGGCCTGAGAGCGTTTATGCCGCGCTGTTAAATCGGCTTAAGACCGAAGAAGCGCTTCTGCCGGCTCGCGTTGCCCGCGCGCAGAAAACCACGGTTTTATTCAATGCGTTTGAAGAGCCCGCCCGCGGCGTTTATTTCAACAGCCTCTGGGCGGCAGATGAGGCAGGAAGCGAGGCGCCGGTTTACGCTAAACGCCATTTGGTGCCTTTCGGTGAATATGTGCCCTTCGGATTTCGCTGGTTCGTGGATGCGATGGGCATCCCCATGGCCGATCAGCGGCACGGTCTTGTGCCGGAAGAGGCGCTCAAGGCCTCAGGCATTGTCTACGCGCCGGCGGTTTGCTACGAAAATAACTTCGGCGGTGAACTGCGGGCTTTCTGGCAGAAGCGCGAAGTGCCTCAGCTTATTGTCGTCACGGCAAATCTGGGGTGGTTCGGTGATTGGGCGGCTGCGCAGTTCACGCAGATTTCTGCGATGCGGGCAAGGGAATTCGCCACGCCCCTTCTGCAGGTCGTCAATAACGGCAGCTCTGCGGTGATTGATTTCCGGGGAAGGCTTGAACGCCGGGCGGGGCCGGGCGCACAGAGTCTGGATGCACTGGTGACGGTTTCGCGCGGGAGCGTCACGCCTTATGCCCGGTTCGGGGATCTGCCGCTTGCAGTCCTTCTGACGCTTATCCTCGCGGTCATTGCTTTCTGTCATCTGCGCAGGAAGCACCGGGAAAGCGCTCTCCGTTAGGTGCTTTCTGCGGGCACGGCGGGCAGGCAGAGCCCTTAATCTTGATGGGGTAAAATTCCTCACTTTCCGCCGTCGGTTTTCGTTAATTGCGGCTCACGGTTGTGTTTTGCGCTGCAACTGAGGCGGGTTGTATTCAGGTTCTAGATAGAAAAAATGATTACCTTTCAGGAAGTAATTCTGCGTCTGCAGCAGTATTGGAACAAGCAGGGCTGCGCTCTGCTTCAGCCGATCGACATCGAAGTCGGTGCCGGTACCTCTCATACAGCGACATTTCTGAGAGCGCTCGGACCTGAACCCTGGCGTGCCGCGTATGTGCAGCCGTCGCGCCGTCCCAAGGACGCCCGTTACGGCGAAAACCCCAACCGTCTGCACCAGCACCATCAGTATCAGGTGGTGTTAAAGCCCGCTCCCGTCAATATCGTTGATCTCTATCTGGATTCCCTCAGAGCGCTCGGCATCGATACGGAGGTCAACGACATCCGTTTCGTGGAAGACAACTGGGAAAACCCGACGCTCGGCGCCTGGGGCCTTGGCTGGGAAGTGTGGATGAACGGTATGGAAGTCACGCAGTTTACGTACTTCCAGCAGGTGGGCGGCCTTGAGTGTAAGCCCATCACCGGTGAAATCACCTACGGGCTTGAACGCCTGACGATGTATCTGCAGAACTGCGACAACGTCTTTGACCTGGTCTACACGAACTGGACCGACGGACTGGGCGAAGAGCACACGCTCACCTACGGCGACGTCTTCCATCAGAACGAAGTCGAGCAGAGTCACTACAACTTTGAAGCCAGTGACCCGGAAAAGCTCTTCAAGCAGTTTGATTACTTTGAAGGCGAAGCCAAGCGCCTGATGGAACTCAGGCTCGCGCTGCCGGCCTACGAAATGGTTCTTAAGGCCGGCCACACCTTCAACCTTCTTGACGCCCGCGGTGCCATCAGCGTCACCGAACGAGCCGCCTACATTTCGCGCATCCGCAAATTCAGCCGTGAAGTGGCGCAGAGCTACTACGAATCGCGTGAACGCCTGGGATTCCCCATGCTTAAGAACGCACATCACGCCTAAGGCGAAGACCGGATTAAACACAATTTGCGGATAAAGAATTCAAAATGACCAGTTTGTTAGTTGAACTTCAGACCGAAGAACTGCCCCCGAAGGCTTTAAAGAAACTTTCCGACGCGTTTGCCGAAGGTATTGCCAAGAGCCTCAGGGCCGCGCATTTTCTGACGGACGATTCCGTTGTGCACGCCTACGGTGCCCCGCGCCGCATGGCCGTTCACATCACCAACGTTCTTGAAAAGAGCCCGGACGAGGCCTTCCGTCAGAAGCTTGTGCCGGTGAAGGTCGGTATCGGTGCCGACGGTGAAGCCGCACCGGCCCTGGTGAAGAAAATGGCTGCGCTCGGCATTTCCTGCCCGGTTTCGGAGCTTAAGCGCGTGAGCGACGGCAAGACCGAACAGCTCTAC
Organism: Duodenibacillus massiliensis; assembly: GCF_928721995.1. Classification (NCBI taxonomy): domain Bacteria; kingdom Pseudomonadati; phylum Pseudomonadota; class Betaproteobacteria; order Burkholderiales; family Sutterellaceae; genus Duodenibacillus; species Duodenibacillus massiliensis. Next base: position 946,039 of record NZ_OV788642.1, on the reverse strand, counting down.
TACGAAGGTGTGCGCGCCGGTCAGAGCCTTACGCACGGCCTGCAGCAGGCCCTCGAAGACAGCGTCAAGGCGCTGCCGATTCCGAAGGTCATGAATTATCAGTTGGCCGATGGTGTGACCACAGTGCAGTTCGTGCGCCCGGTGAAGCATCTCACGGCTCTTTACGGCAGCGACGTTGTCAACGTCACGATGTTCGGCCTTAAGGCAGGCCGCGTCACGATGGGGCACCGCTTTCATACGCATGCGCCGATTGAAATCACGTCGGCCGACAGTTACGCCGCTGAGCTTCTTGAAAGGGGCAAGGTTATTGCCGACTATGCCGAACGCCGTGCGCGCCTTGTGGAAGAACTCGGTAAGGCCGCCAAGCGCGAAGGCGGCACGCTCATTGCCCCTGAGGACCTTATCGATGAGACGAATTCGCTCACCGAATGGCCTGTGATTTACGTCTCTGAATTTGAAGAGAAGTTTTTGGCCGTGCCCGAAGAATGCCTCATTCTGACGATGCAGACCAACCAGAAGTACTTCCCGATGCGCAGTGCCGACGGCAAACTCATGAATAAGTTCGCCCTGGTGTCGCACATTGAAGCCAAGGACGGCGGCAAAGCCATTGTTTCCGGTAACGCCCGTGTGGTGCGTGCACGTCTGGCTGACGCCGAGTTCTTCTACAACCAGGACTGCAAGGAAACGCTCGAAAGCCGCCTGCCCGGTCTGCAGCATGTTGTTTACCACAATAAGCTCGGCTCTCAGGCCGAACGGATGCTGCGCGTGAAGGCGCTTGCCGGCATGATTGCCAAGACAATCGGAGCCGATGTCACGCACGCAGAGCGCGCCGCCATGCTTGCCAAGGCGGATCTGCGCACCCTTATGGTGGGCGAATTCCCCGAGCTTCAGGGCATCATGGGTGAATACTATGCGCGCCACGACGGAGAGCCCGAAGACGTGGCTGTTGCCGTGCGTGAGCACTACGAACCGCGCTTTGCCGGCGACAAACTGCCCGAGAGCAAGGTGGCGCTTGCCGTTGCCCTGGCCGACAAGATGGAAACGCTTTGCGGCATGTTCGGTATCGGCCAGATGCCCACGGGTGAGAAGGATCCTTTCGCGCTGCGCCGTCATGCGCTCGGTGTGCTTAGGATGCTCATTGAAAAAGAACTCACCGTGAGCCTCACGACCCTTGTGAAGTACGGGTTTGAAGTCGAAACCGGTGTGGCAGGCGTTAAGGACGCGTCCGCAGAGCTTCTGAACTTCTTCCACGACCGTCTGCGCGTGATGATGCGCGATGCCGGTTACAGCGCTCAGGAAGTCGATTCTGTGCTGTGCGGCCGCCCGGCCGATCTTGCCGATATTCCGCAGCGTCTTGCCGCCGTGCGCCGCTTCCTGGAACTGCCTGAAGCCGAAAGCCTCACTGCAGCCAATAAGCGTATCGGCAACATTCTCAAAAAGATTGAGGGCGATGTTCCGACCGAAGTGGATCCGGCACTTTTTGCAGAACCGGCTGAAAAGGCGCTTTATGAAGCACTCTGCGACCATGAGCCGGTTGCGCAGGCGCTTTATGAAAAGGGCGAGTTCAGCGCGATGCTTGCCTCGCTTACGCCCTTGAAGACTCCGGTTGATGCGTTCTTTACCGATGTGATGGTCAACGCCGAGGATCTTGCGGTGCGCCGCAACCGTCAGGCGCTTTTAAACCGTCTGTCGACCCTGATGAACCGCGTGGCCGAACTCTCGCGCCTCGCACTCTGACGGAAGTCACGCCATGCGCGCCTTAAGGGGCTGGTGCTTTTACGTCGCCTTTTCGGTGACGCTCGTCCCCATCGCACTGGCCTGCGTCCTTTTGTGGCCGTTTGCAGGCGCGGCATGGCGCTATCAGAGAATCGTCAGACCCTGGTTGGGCCTGGTGATGGGGATGCTGAAGTTTTTCTGCGGCGTCACCTACGAAGTCCGGGGAGCGGAAAACATTCCGCTCACTTCCGGCCGTCCCGTTGTCGTTCTGAGCAAGCACTCTTCGGCTTGGGAAACGCTTTTTCTGCCGTACTACATTGACCACCGCATGGGCTTTGTCTACAAGGAGTCGCTGCACTGGATTCCTTTTCTGGGCTGGGCCTTAAAGTCAATGAACATGATTGCGATCAACCGCAGTAACGGCGCGGGCGCTTATGTGTCTTTCCTTAAAAAGGGCCTTCGGTTTGTGAAAAACGGCTGGTGGGTGACGCTTTTCCCGGAAGGAACGCGCGTCGCCTGGGGTGCCCGCGCGCGCTACAAGACGGGCGGCGCCCGTTTTGCCGTTGCCGCCAAAGCCCTGGTCCTGCCGGTGGCGCACGACGCCGGGCGCCTCTGGCCGCGAAACAGCATCGGTAAGACAAGCGGCACGATTCATGTGACCTTCGGACCGGTCATTGATGCGGGAGCGGCCGATTTTGAGACAGTCAACCGTGAGCTTGAAGACTGGATTGAGGGTGAGATCGCCCGTATGTCCGGGCCTGAGGCCGGTGCCGCACCGGTCAGGAATCAATCCGTATGACAGCCGAAAACCGGCAGATACGGCTGCCGGAAACGAAAAAGGAACCGGCCTTTACGGTTTCCTACACCCTCATGCGGGAAGCCCGCCGCACACTGGCAGCGAAGCTCACCGAAGAAGGACTTGTCGTCAAAAGCCCGCTCAGAATGGCGCTTGCGGACATCGAAGCGTTTCTCATCAAAAACACCTGCTGGATACGTAAGCATCTTGCCGCGCAGAAAGCCCGGCAGGACGTGGCCTCTCTTGCTCAGTTGCGGCACGGCGGGCGCTTTTTCTACCGAGGTCGCATGACCGGACTCATGCTCGGGGCAGAGAGGACCGCACTCATTGAACGCTGCGGGCAGCAGATTCTTTGTTTGTCCGCGGCCCGCGATGCAAGTCCCGCGGCAATCCGCGGGCATCTGTGGGGGTGGCTTGCCGCACAGGCAGCGCGCCTTTTTTCGGGGCGCGTGATGAGCAAAGCCGAAGCGTTCGGGCGAATTCCGTCCGCCGTGAGGCTTTCTGACGCCAAAACCAGCTGGGGAAGCTGTAAAAGCGACGGGACGATCCGGCTTTCCTGGCGGCTCATTGTTTTCCCTGATCCCGTCATTGACTACGTGATCTGTCATGAGCTTGCGCATCTGGCGCAGATGAATCATTCGGCGCGTTTTTGGACTGTGGTGGAGAGCTTAGACCCCGACTACAGAGCGCATGAGGCCTTTCTCAAGCAGTTCAACATCAGAATGTTTCCGCTATAGAGCGTCAGCAATAACGGCTCATTCGGGTTTTAACCGTAGGTGTGCTTTTGGTGTTGTGCTAAAGTGCGCGGTGTGAAAAGGTGGGAAAAAGTGGGTTGCCGATCCGGAAACGGCCGCCCGCGGGATTGGTTTTCTCTGCCTGACACTGCCGCAGGCCGCGGCATGGCCAACTTTGTGTATCAGGGGCACAGACGTGTTTCAGGGAACTTCTTTATTAACGCTCGACGCCAAGGGACGGATGACGATGCCGACACGGTACCGTACGACCCTAGTGGATTCCTGCGGCCCTGACGTCACCTTAACGCGCCACCCTGACGGTTGCGTTCTGATTTACCCCCGTGCCGTCTGGCTTGAAAAAAAGAAAGCACTCGCAGCGCTTCCCTCAAGCGCGCGGATGCTGCAGCGCTTTGTTCTCGGAAGCGCGGTTGACCTCAGTATCGACAGTGCCGGGCGCCTTCTGATTCCGTCGGAATTAAGGGTGCTTTGTTCGCTGGATAAAGATGTGGCGCTCGTCGGTCTCGGGGAACATTTCGAAGTCTGGAATGCCCCCAAGCTCACCGAGCTTGAAGCTGCGGCATCTCAGGAACTTGTTGCCGCCGTGGCAGATTTTCACTTCTGACGGAGGCGCTTGTGACAGATACAGCCGCTTCACTTCAGAAAGAAAAAGCCTTTGTGCATCTGTCGGTCTTGGCCGAAGCCGCGCCGCAGGCACTTCTGACCGATCCCGACGGCATCTACGTGGATGCGACCTTCGGCCGCGGCGGGCATTCCCGCCGGATTCTTGCGGCTTTAAGCCCGAAGGGCAGGCTCATCGCCTTTGACCGTGATCCTGAAGCGGTGAGGGCTGCTGCTTCAATCACTGATCCCCGTTTTACGATCATTCCGGCGCCGTTTTCAAGGATGCAGGCTGAGCTCAGTGCGCGGGATGTTACCTCGGTAACCGGCGTTCTTATGGACATCGGCGTGAGCAGTCCCCAGATTGATGATGCCGAGCGCGGCTTTTCCTTCCGTTTTGACGGGCCGCTTGACATGCGCATGGACACCGAGCACGGGATCACTGCGGCTCAGTGGCTTGCAAAAGCTCCGGCTGAGGATATCGAAAAGGTTTTGAAAATCTACGGCGAAGAGCGCATGGCAGGCCGTATTGCCCGCACGATCTGCGAAGTGAGAAAAACGGAGATCATCGACCGGACGGCGCAGCTTGCCCGCATTATTGCTTCGGCTGTGCCCCGCTCACGGCAGGACCCGCAGCAGCATCCGGCCACCCGGAGCTTTCAGGCGATCCGTATTTTTATTAACGGTGAACTCGATGAGCTTACGGCGGCGCTCGAAGAGGCAGGCGGACTGTTAAAGCCCGACGGAAAACTCTGCGTGATCAGTTTTCATTCGCTTGAAGACCGTATCGTGAAGCGCTTTTTTGAGGCAGGTGCCCATCCTGAACGTGCCGTGGACAGCCGCATCGCGCTCACAAGCGACATGCTGCCCGCGCCCCTGTGGCGCGATGTCACGCGGATTAAGCCTGATGCCGGCGAGTGTGAGGCCAACCCCAGAGCCCGCAGCGCCGTGATGCGCACGGGCGTACGTACCGCGGCGCCTTGGGTGCCCGGCGGCAAGGGGAGGCTCTGATGCGCTTTAACGTCGGCCGTCTTTCCGAGCCTTTCCTCTTTTTGGTGGCACTCGTTTCGGTGGTGGTTCTCTGGTCGAGTGCCTGTGCGCTCGTCTGGACACAGTACCGGGTGAGGCTGCTGTTCACGGAAATTGAACGCGCCAACGATATGGCGCGGCGTTTGTCGGATGACTCAAGCCAGCTCGCGCTTGACCTTTCCAAAGCCGCGCTGCCCGCGGCTGTGAGTGAAAAAGCCCGTCAGATGGGCTTTGCCCCCGCCGATCTTGCGGCGACGGTGCTTCTTGAGGTTTCTCCCGAAGAGCTCGCCCAGAGACACCTGGAGGTGCGCAAATGAGAATGCCCGTCTTTCTCATCGGCCTCTGGCAGGGGCTCTGCCGCAAGGTGCAGCTCATCTGGAAGGAAGACAATTCGCCCAAAAAGCAGCACCCCAACGGCGGCGAAGAGGCGATGCTTCTGGTGCCGATTTCGCCGGGACGAAGCAAACTGCTGTTTTTCCTCTTTTTCTGCGGTCTCACCGCTGTTGTCTGCAAGGCCTTCTGGCTGCAGTGCGGCATTGACACGGAGTTTTTGCAGAAGCAGGGTGAGGCGCGTTACGCCCGCACGCTTTCTGTGCCCGCGCAGCGCGGTCAGATTGTGGACCGTAACGGCGTGGTGCTTGCTTCCACGATTCCGGCAAGAAGCATCTGGGCCGTACCGGAAGAAGCCGCTGAAGCAAGCCGCACGCAGATCGGAAAACTCGCTGAACTCGTGGGGGAGGATGAAAAAGCCGTCTGGCAGAGAATCCACGAGCGCCGTAACCGCAGTTTCGTCTACATCAAGCGTCAGCTTGACGTGGAAACTGCGCAGGCGGTACGGGATCTGCAGATTCCGGGGATTTACATCAGTAACGAAATGCGCCGCAACTACCCGGACGGCGAAATCTCCGCGCATGTGTTGGGCTTTACCGATTCCGATAATAACGGCCGTGAAGGGGTGGAACTTGCCGACAACGATCAGCTTGCGGGCAAACCCGGTTCGCGCCGCGTGATCCGTGACCGCCTCGGGCGCATTGTTGAAGACGTCTGGGTGAAGGAAGCCAAGGCCGGAGCCGACGTGGTTCTTTCCATCGATTCCCGTCTGCAGTTTATTGCGCATAACGCACTTAAAAAAGCAATTGCCAAGCATGAGGCAAAGGCCGGTGCGGTGGTTGTGGTGGACGTGCACACGGGCGAAATTCTCGCAATGAGCAACTGGCCCACCTATGACCCCAACGTGCGCCGCACGCTTCGATTTGAAAACGTCCGCAACCGGGTGCTCACCGACACGTTTGAACCGGGATCGACGATGAAGCCGTTTGCGGTGGCCAAAGCGCTTGACCTCGGGATAGTGAGGCCCGATACGCTGGTGCAGACTGCGCCCGGAAAGCTCACGATCGGCGACAGAACGATCGGCGACACACATAACTACGGCATGATCACCGTGAGTCAGGTGGTCTCAAAGTCAAGCAACATCGGCACGAGCAAAATCGCGCTTGAAATGACGCCGCAGACGTTGTGGCAGACCTATGAGGAGCTCGGGTTCGGGCGCTCTCCGAGAATCGGTTTTCCCGGCGCCGTCTCAGGGCGTCTGAGGCCCGCGGCCTCGTGGCGTCCGATTGAGCAGGCCACCATTTCCTACGGACACGGTATTTCGGTGTCGCTGATGCAGCTTGTGCGCGCCTATACGGCGCTCGCCCGAAACGGCGACGTGATCGATCTCACGTTCCGGCGCACCAACCGTGAAGCCCAGGGCATTCAGGTGTTTCGCCCGGAAGTGGCCCGCCAGATGCGCTCCATGATGATGGGAACGGTCACTGCGGGCGGCACGGCCCGGCGCGTGAGCGTGGAAGGGTATACGGTCGCGGGTAAAACCGGAACCGCCAATAAGATTGAAAACGGTGAGTACGTCAGTAAATACGTGGCCAGTTTTGTGGGCATGGCGCCCGCAGGGCAGCCCCGTATTATCGTGGCCGTCATGATTGACGAGCCCACCAAGGGCAGCTACTTCGGCGGCACGGTCGCCGGTCCCGTCTTTAACGACGTGGCCGCGGGCGCGCTGCGGCTGATCGGCGTACACCCCGATGATCCGACCGCGGTGAGCGGTTCCGGAATTTTTGTGAAAGGATTGCGAAATGACTGAGCAGGCAGACCGGACCCGCGATGCCGTTCTGACCTGGCTTAAGGCCAGAACAAAACCGGGCGCGCATCTTTGCATCGATTCCCGCAATATCCGGCCCGGGGACGTTTTTGTGGCGCTGAAGGGTGAACACACCGACGGCCTTTCATGGGCGCCGGTGGCGGTTGCCCGCGGGGCCGCTGCCGTTCTCACGGAAGAACGGGAAGGGGAAAAACGGCCGGTGCTGCAGGTGCCGGTTCTGGCGGTGCGTGAGCTTAAAAAACGGCTGGGAGAAATCGCCTCGGACTTTTTCGGCAGGCCGTCTGAGCACATGATGGGTACCGCCGTCACGGGTACCAACGGTAAGACAAGCATCAGTCACTGGACGGCGCGGCTTTTATCAGCGCTGCATCACCCCTGCGCAGCCGTGGGCACGATGGGGTGCTTTTATATGGGTGAGAAAATCCCGTCGCCGGCGCTCACGACGCCGGACGCAGCCAGTACCCAGGATCTCTTCAGTAACCTTTACGGCAGGGGCTGTCAGGCGTTTTGTATTGAAGCGAGTTCCATCGGCCTTGTGCAGGGCCGTCTTGACGGAACGGCCTTTCATACGGCGGCCTTCACCAACCTCACGCGGGATCATCTCGATTATCACGGCTCGATGCAGGCCTATGAAGAAGCCAAGGCTCTGCTTTTTGACTGGCCGGGCCTGAAATGCGCGGTCATCAATGCCGACGATGCCGCAGGGCGCCGGTTGATTGAAAAGACGCTCGCGCACGGTGTGCGCACGATTGCCTGCACGCTTGACGCGGCACTTCAGATTGAAGGCTGCGAAATGTTGGCGGCCGGAAACATCCGAGCGGCGCATGCCGGTACCGCTTTTGACGCTCTCTGGCGGGGTGAACGCTTTGAAATTGAAGCAGCCGTGCTCGGGCGCTTTAATGTCGCGAACCTTCTTGAGACGGCGGGTATTGTTCTGAGCCTCGGCATTCCTGCCCGGGCCGTTTTCGGAAAACTTACGGAACTCACACCCCCTGCGGGACGCCTTCAGACTGTGACAAGCGAAGGTGCGCCGCTTGCGGTGGTTGACTACGCACATACGCCGGATGCCCTCGAAAAGGTTCTCACGGCTTTGCGTGAAACGGCCGAGCACAGAGGCGGCAGGCTTTGGTGTGTTTTCGGCGCGGGCGGCGACCGTGATCCGGGCAAGCGCCCGATCATGGGGCGCGTTGCGGCGGAGCTTGCCGACGTCGCGGTGGTCACAAGCGACAATCCGAGAACCGAAGAGCCTGCCGTGATTGCGCAGGCTGTGGCCGAGGGCGCAGCGCCTGCCCGGGAGCGCCGGGTCGTGCTTGACCGGCGCGAAGCGATAGTCTCGGCTGTTACTGAGGCGGCTGCGGCCGACGTGGTGCTCATTGCCGGCAAGGGCCATGAGGATTATCAGGAAATTCAGGGCGTCAAACACCATTTCAGCGATGTTGAGGTGGTGCGGGAAGCATTTAACGAACGCCGTACGCGCGTCGGGGGAAAATCAGCATGAAACAGGCGCAGACGGGGTGGACTTTTCACGCGTTGTTAAACGCACTGGGGCCGCTTGTAAGGGATGTGGACGGACAGACGGGGGCTGAACTCGGTGAGATCAGCACCGACAGCCGCACCATCACATCGGGCTCGGTTTTTGTCGCCCTCAAGGGCCCCAATTTTGACGGACACGACTACGCCGTTGCCGCCAAAGACCGCGGTGCCGGCGTGCTCATCGTCGAGCGTAACGTCGGTACCGGCGCGTCCTGCCCGCAGATCATTGTGACCGACACCGTGGAAGCCTACGGTGCACTGGCGCGGGCCTGGCGCGCGCAGTTTTCGATTCCGCTCATCTGTGTCGTGGGGTCCAACGGTAAGACCACCACCACGCAGATGATTGCCTCCATTCTGAGGCAGGCCTGCGGCGAAGAGGCGATGCTTGCCACGGAAGGCAACTTCAATAACGCCGTGGGCGTACCCCGCATGCTTTTGAAACTCACACCGCGCACGAAGGCGGCGGTGATTGAGGCCGGTATCAGCCACCCGGGTGAAATGGCGCAGTTAATCAGCTGGATTCGTCCGACAGTGGTGGTGATCACAAACGCCCAGCGCGAACACCAAGAATTTTTAAAGGGCGTTGAAGCGAGTGCCCGTGAAAACGCGATGGCGCTGGTGAGCCTCTCTGCCAAGGGGACGGCAGTGCTTCCGGCCGACGATGCCTGTCTGCCCGTGTGGCTTGAGTTTGCCCGTGCCCGCGGCTGCAAGGTTGCGACCTATGCCGCCGGCGACACCGATTTTGCCGTGGATCTCAGAGCCACGGAAGCAATGGGCACGGTCACGATGGCGTTTGGCTCGGAAACCCTCAGACTCGAACTCAAAATGGCCGGACGCCATGCTGTGCATGATGCGGCTGCGGCCGCTGCGGCTGCGGTGGCTGTGGGCGTCAATTCCCTCGCGGTGGAGGCGGGCTTAAGAAGTTTTGAGCCCGTGGAAGGCCGCGGGCGGCGCCACGTGCTCAGAAACGGCACGGTCATCATCGATGACGCGTATAACGCCAATCCCGACAGTATGCGCGCCGCCGTTGATATGCTGAGCCGCCTCTCCGGGCCCCGCATCTTTGTGGCGGGGGATATGGCCGAGACCGGCGGCGAAAACGTCGAAAGCTATCACCGTGAAATCGGGCAGTATGCCCGTGAGCACGGCGTGGACCGGTTCCTCGCCGTGGGTGAGGCAATGAAAAGCGCCGTTGAGGCTTTCGGCGCCGGTGCGCGGCACTTTGCAAGCCGCGATGAGCTGACGGCAGCGGCCATGGAAACGGCCAAGACGCCCTGCACGATGCTTGTGAAGGCTTCCAACAGTATGGGTCTGCAGCACGTGGTGCGCGACATCGTCTCCGAACTCGGCATTACGGATAAATAAACAAGAAGAAAAACAATGCTTCTTTATCTTTTTCAAAGGCTTGCGGAAGATATTCCGGCCTTCAGCGTCTTTAACTATCTTTCCTTAAGAGCAGTGCTTGCCGCGCTCACGGCTCTGGCAATCGGTTTTGCGGCCGGGCCCTGGGTGATCCGTGAACTCAAAAAACTCAAGATCGGTCAGGCCGTGAGAAACTGCGGGCCCAAAACGCATCTGGTGAAGGACGGAACGCCCACGATGGGGGGCTCTCTCATTTTGGTGGCAATCGGGCTTTCGACACTTTTGTGGATGGACCTCTCCAACCGTTTTGTCTGGGCCGTTCTTTTTGTGACGCTCGGATACGGCGCAATCGGCTGGGTCGATGACTACAGAAAGGTTGTGCATCACAACCCGCAGGGGATGAGTGCCCGCGAAAAGTTCAGCTGGCAGAGTCTCATCGGTATTGTGACGGCGGTCTACCTTGCTTTTGCCGTTTCCATGCCCACCGACACGCATGTCTGGGCAACGGTGATGCACTGGGTGGAAAACGGGTTTGCGCTCTCGGAACCGGGTAAGCTCGAACTCACCATTCCCTTCTTTAAGCAGGTGAGTTTTCCCTTCGGTGTCTGGGGCTTTCTGCTTCTCACCTACATCGTGATTGTGGGTACTTCCAACGCCGTCAATCTCACCGACGGCCTCGACGGCCTGGCGATTCTCCCGTGCGTGATGGTGGGCTCGGCCCTCGGAATCTTTGCCTACGTTGTGGGCCGCCCTGACTACGCGTCCTACCTTTATTTTTCCTATATTCCCGGGGCCGGAGAGCTTGTGGTCGTGTGCGCCGCGATGGCGGGCGCGGGCCTTGCTTTCCTTTGGTTTAACGCCTACCCTGCGCAGGTCTTTATGGGTGACGTCGGGGCGCTGGCTCTCGGCGGCGCCTTAGGCACCATCGCCGTTATTGTGCGGCAGGAAATCGTGCTCGCCATCATGGGCGGGATTTTTGTGGTGGAAACGCTCTCGGTGATGATTCAGACGGTCTACTTCCGGCTCTCTCACGGTAAGCGCGTTTTCCTGATGGCGCCGATTCACCATCACTTTGAACTCAAGGGCTGGAAGGAGACGCAGGTAGTGGTGCGCTTCTGGATCATCACCTTCATTCTGGTGCTGATCGGTCTTGCAACACTGAAGATCCGTTGAGTCGGGCTTTCCTGGGAGCAGAGGACATGTCAAATCAGTCGGTGCGTCTGGCAACAGGTAAAAGAGCGCTGGTTTTGGGGTGCGGTGCTTCGGGTGCAGCCTGCGCGCGGTTTCTTTATTCCCGCGGCTGGGATGTGACGATGGCTGACAGCCGCACCAATCCGGCGGCTGCCGATGCGCTTGCCGCAGAACTGCCTCATATTGAATTTTCGTTCGGGGGCTTTAATCCCGATCTTGTGCGGGGTGCTTCGCTTCTGGTGATAAGTCCGGGGCTCTCGCCCTCACATTCTGCGGCAGCCGCAACCGTCAACCTCGCACACGAACTCGGCATTGAGGTTGTGGGCGAAATTGAACTCTTTGCCCGGGAGATGAAGCGTCTGAAGGCCTTCTGCGGCTACTCGCCCGTGGTGGTGGGAATCACCGGCACCAACGGCAAAACCACCACAACAACGATTACGGGTCTGATGGCCAAGGCTTCGGGTAAAACCGTGTGCGTGGCCGGTAACATCGGTCCCAATGCGCTCACCGAGCTCACCAAAGCGCTCGCAGCCGGAAAACTGCCTGAAGTCTGGGTGCTTGAGCTTTCAAGCTTTCAGCTTGAGACGACGTCATCGCTCGAGCTTACCGCTGCCGCGTACTTAAACCTCACCGAAGACCATATCGACTGGCATGGGTCGCTGGAAAACTACGCGCAGGCCAAGGGCCGGATTTTCCTTCATGCCCGCTCGAGGATTTTGAACCGCGCCGATCCCGTGAGCATGCGCTGGGCAGAAAATACGGCAGGCGCGGCTGTGCGCACCTTTGCGCTCACCAAACCCGAAAAGCCGGGTGAGTGGGGCGTGACCGAGGACGCGGGTGTGGAGTGGATGAGTTTTATCGCACCGCAGACAACGCCCGCGGCAAGCAGCAAAAAAGCGCAGCTTTCGGCCTGGGACGCTCCGGAAATGAGTCTTCTGATGCCTTCGGCCGCGCTCAAAATCCGCGGCCGGCACAATGTGCAGAATGCTCTGGCGGCACTTGCGCTTGCCGACGCCGCAGGTTTTTCGCTTGCTGCGGCCTTGGAGGTGCTTGCAGGTTACACCGGAGAAGCCCACCGCGTGCAGCACGTTCTCACGGTTAACGGTATTGAATTTATCGATGACAGCAAAGGCACCAACGTTGGCGCTGTGGCCGCTGCGCTTGAGGGCCTGGCGGTCGGGGGACGAAAGTGTGCGCTCATCATGGGCGGCGACGGCAAGGGCCAGGACTTCGCGCCGCTCTCTTCATACGTGCAGCTGTTTGCGCGCTCGGTGGTTTTGATCGGTCGCGATGCCGTCCGGATTCAGGAGGCACTGAAAAACACGGGCGTGCCCCTTGAAAATGCGGGTACCGACTTTGAGGGTGCGGTGGACAAAGCCTACGCCTCGGCTCAGAGCGGAGACGCCGTGCTTTTAAGTCCCGCGTGCGCAAGCTGGGATATGTTTGCCAATTACGCCGAACGCTCGGCCCGCTTTATTGCGCGCGCCCAAGAGATTGCCGCGCGCACTGAGGAAGGAAGCCGCTGACGATGGCCTGGTTTTTCCCTGGACGGGCTCCGGCCCGGCAGATTGAGGATGATTTAAGCGGCTCCACGGTGTTGCAGACAGGGGGCCGTGCCAAGCGTATCCGTGCCGAGGGTATCGACTGGAGCATCCTTTTTATCACGGGGTTTTTGCTTGCTTTCGGTTCCCTGATGGTGTATTCGGCCTCGATTTCGCTCGCCGACAGCCCGAAGTTTGACACGAGCTACACGCACTTTTTCGTGCGGCATCTGATTTCCATTGCGGTTGCCGCGGTCGCAGGCAGCATCGTCTACCGTATCCCCATGCGCTTTTGGGAGCGTGTTTCGGGGATTCTCGTCATCATCGCCGTATTGCTTCTGATCGCCGTTCTTATTCCGGGAGTCGGTCACAGCGTAAACGGCGCCCGGCGCTGGATCGGCTTCGGTTCTCTGACGATTCAGGTCACGGAAATTGCAAAGTTTGCGGCCTTGATCGGCGCAGCCGGCTTTACTGTGCACCGGCAGGAATTCATGCATTCCTTTACGAAGGGCTTTGCCCCGATGGCGCTGGTGATGGCAGTCGTCGCCTTTCTCATCAACATGCAGCCTGACCTAGGGGCCACCTTCGTCATTGTCTGCATCGCGCTCGGAGTGCTTTTCCTCGGGGGACTTAATCTCAGAATCTTCATGGTGGTTCTGGCTGCCGTGATTTTCGCTGCCGTTATGGCCGTTTATATGTCGCCCTGGCGCGTGGGCCGCGTGATGGCTTACCTTGATCCCTGGAGCAGCGACTATGCGCTCGACAAAGCCTATCAGTTAAGCCACTCGCTTATTGCCTTCGGGCGCGGCGAATGGCTCGGCGTCGGGCTCGGGGCGTCGGTGGAAAAACTCAACTATCTGCCTGAAGCGCACACCGACTTTATTTTGGCGGTGGTGGGTGAAGAGCTCGGGTTCGTGGGCGTGATCTGTGTCTTTATTGCCTATTACTTCCTGGTGCGCCGCGCGTTTTCGATCGGACGGCAGGCCATCAAGCTTGACAGGGTGTTTTCCGGACTCGTTGCCGAAGGCGTGGGGCTTTGGATCGGCGTGCAGGTGGTGATTAACGGTGGCGTGGCCACGGGGCTATTCCCGACCAAGGGTCTGACGCTCCCGCTGATGAGCTACGGCGGCTCAAGCCTGCTCGCTACAATTGCGGCTGTCGCTGTTTTACTGAGAATTGACGCGGAAAACCGCATCCTGATGCGGGGCGGAAGGGTTTAGTCATGTCTGAAGAAAATAAAAAGCATTTGGTGGTAGCTGCCGCAGGAACGGGCGGACACGTGTTTCCGGCGCTTGCGGTGGCGCGTGAGCTCAGAAACCGCGGCTGGAAGATTTCCTGGATCGGAACGCAGACCGGGATGGAGTCCAAACTCATTGCCAAAGACGCTATTGATTTCACGGGCCTGGACTTTAACGGCGTCAGAGGCAAGGGTTTTTTTGGCATGATCTCCGGCGGCATCAAGCTTTTAAAAGCCATGTCGCGCTGCAAAAGCCTCATGCGCGAACTCAAACCCGATGTGATGTTTACCACCGGCGGCTACGTGGCCGTGCCGGTTGCTTCCGGATGCCGCAAAAACGGCGTGCGTGTGGCGGTGATGAACTGCGATGCCGACCTTCTGATGTCCACTGAGATGATTCTCAAGGACGCCTGGGGCGTGGCCTGCGGTTTTGCCGGTTCGGCGCGCTCGCGGGCAGCCAGTAAGGGCCGCATCACCGGTAACCCGGTGCGCGCGGAAATCGAGGCGGTTGAGGCGCCTGAAACGCGCCTTGCAGGCCGCACGGGCCCTCTGAAGCTCCTTGTTTTCGGCGGCAGCCTCGGCGCACGTGTCTTAAATGAGACGGTGCCTAAGGCGCTTGCGCTTTTTGACCCGGAAAACCGTCCTCAGGTACTGCATCAGTGCGGTGCGGGCTCGGTGGAAGAAGCCAAAAAATGCTATGCCGATGCCGGGGTTGAAGCTGAGATTGTTCCCTTTATCGAGGATATGGCCAAGGCCTATACGGAAAGCGACCTTGTGATCTGCCGGGCGGGCGCGACGACCGTGGCGGAACTCTGTGCGGCGGGCGCTGCTTCCGTTCTGGTACCTTTCGTGGCAAAGACCACCAAACATCAGCTCGGTAACGCCCGCTATATGGCGATGAACAACGCCGGTCTGTGTGTTCCGCAGGAAAGCCTCACGCCTGAACACCTCTTCGGAATTCTCGCGAGCATGAAGCGCGAAAAGATTCTGCAGACTGCGGTAAACGCCCGTGCGCTTTGCCGCCTGAAGGCAGCCGCGGCTGTTGCCGACATGATTGAAGACATCGCGGCAATGAAGACCAAGCCCGTCTGACGGGGCACTCAAGGTCGGTAAAGCTGCTTTGGACTGCGGTTTCTGAAAAAAGGTTGATTTGAGTTATGAAGTTCGTTGTCAAGCATCTGCATTTTGTCGGTATCGGCGGCACCGGGATGTGCGGCATCGCCGAGGTGCTCCTGAACCTCGGTTACACCGTAAGCGGCTCGGATCTGGCTGAAAACGCCGCCACACGCAGGCTCAAAAGCCTCGGCGCCGTGATTTACCGCGGGCATGACGCAAAAAACATTGAAGGCGCCGACGCCATCGTGATTTCCAGCGCCGTACATGCCGACAATCCGGAAGTTGTGGCCGCCAAGGCGGCCCATATTCCGGTGGTGCCGCGCGCGGTGATGCTCGCAGAACTCATGCGTCTGCGCCGCGGTATTGCGATTGCCGGGGCGCACGGCAAGACCACGACGACGTCGCTTACGACCGCGCTTTTGGCCGCCGGGGGGCTTGATCCCACCTATGTGATCGGCGGCAGACTCAATAGTTCCGGCACCAACGCCCGGCTCGGTGCCGGCGAATACATCGTCGCCGAAGCCGATGAGTCCGATGCCTCGTTTTTGAATCTCACGCCGGTGCTTGCGGCCGTCACCAACATCGATCAGGACCACATGGACACATACGGGCACGACTTTGAGCGGCTCAAGCAGGCTTTTGTGGATTTTCTGACGCGGCTCCCCTTTTACGGGGTGGCGGTTCTGTGCAGTGATGATGAGAACGTGCGCTCGATCATCCCGCGCGTGCCGCGCCGCGTGGTGGAATACGGTTTAAACGACAAGGCCGAAGTACGGGCCATTGACGTGAGAACCGACGGCACACGGATGCGCTTTACGATTTTAAGGCCCGAGCATCAGCCGCTGCCCGTGGTACTGAATCTGCCGGGGCTGCACAACGTGCGTAACGCCCTGGCGGCCGTGGCAATCGCCACGCTCGTGGGCGTCACGGACGAAGCGATTGTGAAGGGGCTGGCCGAATTTACGGGCGTAGGCCGGCGCTTTGCCCAGTACGGGGATCTCCCCGTGACGGGCGCCGAGGGTAAGACCATCGGCAGCTTTAAGCTCGTTGATGATTACGGACACCACCCGCACGAGATGGCGGCAACGATTGCCGCGGTGCGCGGCGCATGGCCCGACAAGCGCCTGGTGGTGGTGTTTCAGCCGCACCGCTACACGCGCACCCGTGACTGCTTTGAAGACTTTGTGAAGGTTCTCTCTCAGGCTGACGTGGTGGTGCTCGCGGACGTTTACCCCGCAGGGGAAACGCCGATTGCGGGCGCAGACGGCCGGGCTCTGGCGCGTGCCGTACGTCTTGTCGGTAAGGGGGATCTCATTTTCTGCGACAGCGTCGATGAGGTGCCGCAGGCCGTGATGCAGGTGGTGCGTGACGGCGATGTCGTGGTGACGATGGGGGCGGGTTCCATCGGGCGCGTCGCGCCGATTCTTGCGCACCATGAGCTCTGAAGAAACGGAAAAAATAAGGAAAAGGAATAAATGCAGGCAGCAGTTGATGTGAAGGCCCTGGGACATGTGGCCGTTCTCATGGGGGGCTTCAGCTCCGAGCGCGAAGTTTCGCTTTCAAGCGGTGAAGGCGTTTTAAAGGCGCTCTTATCCAAGGGCGTCAATGCCGAAGGCTTTGACCCGGCGCGCCGCAGCATCACGGAGCTTGCCGCGGGCGGCTTTGACCGTGTGTTTATCGCGCTTCACGGGCGCTTCGGCGAAGACGGCACGGTGCAGGGGGTGCTCGAGTATCTCGGCATTCCCTATACGGGACCGGGCGTGAAGGCAAGTGCCGTTGCGATGGATAAGAGTGCAACGCGTCTTGTTTGGGATGACGCAGGACTGCCCCTGGCGCGCGGCATGACGGTCACATCAGCCGATCAGGCGCAGGCTGTGTTTGAACGTTTGGGCGGCAGCGTCGTCGTAAAGCCTGACTGCGAGGGCTCTTCGATCGGCGTGACGAAACTCAAGGACGCAACGGTTGACGCGATTCGTGATGCTCTTCAGAAGGCCCTGAAGCTTGATCGCGAGGTTCTCGTGGAAGAGCGCATCTTCGGGCGTGAGCTTACGGTCGGAATTCTCGGAGGCAAGGCCCTGCCCGTGATTGAAATCAAGGCGCCTGCGGGCGACTACGACTATCAGAACAAGTATTTCGGCAACGCCGTCAAATACGACTGCCCGGCAGAACTGCCTCAGGCCGTTACTGAGGCCGTGCAGGCGGCGTGCGAAAAAGCCTTTGCAGTTTTGGGCGCCCGCGGCTGGGGCCGCATTGACCTGATGATGAGGCCCGACGGCAGTTTTGTGCTGCTCGAACTCAATACGAGTCCCGGCATGACGCCGCATTCGCTTGTGCCGATGGCAGCGCGTGCCGTGGGACTTTCCTATGAGGATCTTGTGGTGAAGGTTCTTGCCTCGGCTGCGCTGGATCATGTGCGCCCCAAGGTGCAGTAACGGACGTGACGGACAATGCAGAAGAAGAGGGTTTGGCGCTGTGTTTTTGTTGCCGCGGCTCTTTTGGCCGCCGCGGGCGGCGCTTACCGTTTTCTCACGTCTGAGGCCAACACCGTCCGTGAGCTTTACATTGTCGGGGATGTGAAGGGACCTTCGGTGAATGAAATGCAGCAGGTCGTGCAGCGCACGGTGCAGGGCACGCTTTTCACCGTAAACCTTAAGGCCGTGAAAGAGGCGGTGCAGGAATTAAGCTGGGTTCAGAGTGCTTCCGTTGAGCGCGTCTGGCCTGACGGCCTGAAAGTGACCGTGATCAAACACAATCCGGTTGCGATTTGGGAAGACGGCCGGCTTGTGTCTTCCGAGGGTATTCTCTTCACCGGAAACGATGAGTCCATCGAAAAGCTTGCCGACATGCCCATGTTTTCCGGCGATGCAGCCTATTCTGTGCAGGCCGTGCAGTATCTGCCGGCTTTTATGAAGGCCGCCAAAGCGCTCGGCGGGCGTCTGAAGGGGGTGCATGCGTCATACCGCGGCAGCTGGAGCGTGACGGTGGAACTCAAAACAACGCCGGTGGTGACCATAGAACTCGGACGGGCACTGACGGAAAACAGTCCCGTGGAGCGGCTTGAGCGTGTGGTAAAACACTATCCGGATCTGTGCCGCATCATGCAGGGTTATCCTTTGAAAATTGATGCCCGTTACCGCGATGCGTTTGCTGCACAGCTTCCGAACGCCGAGTCGGCCAGACTTTGGCGTCTGGAGCACCCCGCGGTACAGAAAAAAGGTGAAGGTTGATGGATTCGGCAGTAAAGTCCTCGCAGATTGCAGCGCTTGATATCGGTACCGCCAAAATTTCCGTGGTGGTGGCCGACGTTGACGACACGGGCGAGATCCGTGTGGTCGGCATCGGCAAGGTGGAAGCCTTGGGGATTTATGACGGCAGCATTCAGGACGTGGAGCTCGCCGTTGACTCAATCCGCAAGGCTGTTGCCGAAGCCGAAGCAATGAGCGGGCGCAAGATTACGGCCGTGTCGGCGGCATTGACCGGAAAGTATCTGCATTCCGTGAACCGCAAAGGGCGTCTTGTGCTGAGTGAAAATGAAGTGACGGCGCAGGATGTGCAGCGCGTCACGCGCCTGGCGATGGCTTTTGACCCGAAAAACGACAGCAGGGGCCGGGGTGACGATGACCGCGTGGTCTCGCACCTGGTGAAGGGATATACGCTTGATAACGACACGGCAACGCTTATTGCCGATCCGGTCGGCATGTCCGGTAACGTCATTCACGCGCATGTGCATCTCGCGGTCGGTTCGGAATCGATCGTGGCAAATCTCATCCGCTGCATCCGCCGCGCGGGGCTTGACGTGGAGGCGCTTATTCTTCAGCCCTGGGCGAGTGCAGCGAGCTGCCTGACGCCCACGGATAAAGAGCTCGGCGTCATCATGATGGATTTCGGCGCGGGCTCGGTGGACCTGGCCTGCTACGAGCGCAGCCGGATAGAAAAAACAGAAGTGATACCCGTGGGCGGCAATCTTTTTACCCGCGATATTGCCGGGGTTCTGGGCTGCTCCCTGGATGATGCCGATGACCTTAAGCCCACGTATGCGCATATCGGTGTGAGGCCTGGTGATGACTATGAAACAATCCGTTATGTCTGCGAAGCCACCCGGGAAGAAAAGGTTGTCCCCTGCCGTAAGCTCGTGGAAGTCGTGACCTGCCGCGCCGAAGAAATTCTCAAAGTGATCCGCGACCGGTTTCTTGCACCGGAAAACTGGCTGCAGAGAGCGGCCGGGGGCATTGTGATCACAGGAGGCTGTACGCGGATGCCGGGTTTTGCCGAGCTTGTCGCGAAGGTGATGCAGCTGCCGGTCCGCTTAGCCTCTCCGGGACACAAGGAAGGTAACGGCAGCGAAGATCTCATCGGGGTTGAGGATTCAACCGCGATCGGCGTGATTATTGAGACCGTGCGGCGCCGCCGCTTAAGCGGCAAGGCTCGTGCGGCGGACGGACATCTCGGCGGCTTTATGGCCGGTTTCAAGCGGATGATCTTCGGCGACTTTTCCGGCTAGAGGAAAAAAATAAACCCGAGTCGGCAACCGACTCGGGTCAGGAATTGTGGGGTGGAGATGCACCCAGCACACTCAATGTGTGCGCACCTATTTCGATGATTCCTCCTGTCTGAGGTCTTTTCGAGGTGCTTTTGTGATGAGCGCTATGCGCTTTTTGGTTCGGTCGTTGTCTGCTGACCGGCGGCTTCCGTCAGGTAGCCGAGTCCGTCCACATACTTGCGGATGTCTTCCCGTTACCAGTAGAGCTTAGCGGAAAATCCTTCAACCGGTTTCGGGAAGCGGGTCTTGTCCGAGTACCGGCGGCGCTTGAACGGCGTGACGGAAATTCCCATGAAGGCGGCTGCGGCTGCTTGGTCCATCAGAAGTGTTGTGTTATCCATGGCGATTGCTCCAGTCATTGTTGTCGTTCTCTTGTTCAATTGCTCTTTTCAGTTGTTCGTCGGTGTAGGCGTATCGCTCGTCCTTTCCCCTTGTCAGATGCCGCATCGCATAGAACTCCATGACAATTCGTGACAGCGCTGAGGCTATGTACGAATTCATGGGCCGCACGGGTGCTATGCGGTTTGATCGTATTGCCGGCATCGCCTCCGTTGCTCGCAAGCCGACGGCTCAGCAGTTGACCATACTCGGGCGTAGCTCGAAGGGCGGGTATTTGGCCCTGTCACTCAATACGCCGGAAGGGCGCATTGTTGATGACACAGAGCTTGATTCCGCTTCGCCGCGGCTGATTGAAGACTTCTTTGCGCAGGCGCAGGAAAAGGCTGATCGTGGCGTGGCAGGTGCGTGGGCGTCCCGTGGCAAGGCGAACGCCGGTAGCCGCACGTCTGAAGTGACGGAAACGCTTTCCACGGATCCGCAGATCGGTGCATCTTTCCACACGTTGACAGACGCGGGCGCGGTGAACGTCGTTGAAACCGTTGACGACTTGCCTGCGGAGATTCGCAGTCAGATCGATGACACGGAACAAAGCCGGTCTCCGATGAAGTCGCCGCGTGCGGACATTAAGCGCGGCCTCAATGCGATGGCTCGTCTCATTGCGGATCACAAGACGCAGTACCGTGCAATGTTCCGACAGGGGCTTGGGTGGGTTGATTTTGAGTACGGCTCTGAAGGTTCGGAACGTATTAAGGGCAACGGCTCTCGCAAGGGCGCACAGGGCATTATCCACATAATGGAGGCACGTTACCGTAAAGACGGCTACAACGAAAAACAGATCGGTGACTTGCTGGATGATGTGGTCTACGCCATTGCCGAAGGCCACGAAACCTCCCGTCTCAATAAGAGTGGGGTCACTTAAACGTTACGATTGAGAACTTCCGGAACGGAAAGACAACGCGCGTTGCGCTCACGAAGACGCCAAGTAGCGACGCTTGGGTGGTGACAGGATTCCATGTTGATGGGCTTGTTGCGACAGGTGCCACTAGAAAGGGTGATGGCAATGCTAGCGCTACGCATCAGCGGCCTACACTCAGTCGTCCGCAGAAGGGAGCTGTCGCAACAGACTCGGTTCTTATTTTAGGGAATCGTGTGCTTACGATCAAGCATTCCGACAACGGCGACATCCAGGGGTTGTATGACCCGGCTTCCGGAAAGTCCTATCTCATCGCCTCGAACCTCTCGAAGGACACGGCAAAAGGTGTGTTTCTCCATGAGGTCGGCGTGCATATGGCGACCGACGGTTCCGGCCGCGCAGCTATGGAGCCGCTGATTGCCCGGGCCGCTCAGATCGTGATTAACGGAGCGTCCAACGGTGACGCCACTGCCAAGGCTGTTTTACAGCGTATGGAAGACGCGGGGCTTATTGAAACAGTCGGCGACCGCAAGAACATCAAGAAGGGTCAGGAAGAAGAGGCCCGGTAGATGTCATTGTCGACGTCTACAGCCGCATGGTTGTGAGCGCCAGGGTATTCGAGGCTGATAATGCCGACTTCGCCGTGCGCTTTCTCGGGGATGCCTTCAGGCGATACGGAATCAAGCCCGGACAGCTTGTCGTGCACTCAGACAATGGTGCGAGCATGAAGGCCGCTCCCACTTTGGCTTTGCTTGAGAAAAACGGAATTACCTTCTCGCACAGTTGTCCGCGAGTCAGCAACGACAATCCGTATTCGGAGTCCTTCTTCCGTGCGCTCAAGTACAGCGGCGATTACCTGTACCACCGTGACGGCTTCGACAATGCTGAGGAAGCTGAGCAATGGGTGCAGGGCTTTGTAGACCACTACAACGAGCACCACAGACACCGCGGCATCCGCATGGTAACGCCGGGGCAGCGCTATCGCGGCGAGGACGCGGAGGTGCTGCGCCGACACAGGGAGACGATGCTGGAGGCTCGCAGACGCCATCTGGAGCGCTGGATCACCGGGAGAGTGCTGAACTGTACGCCGATCAAAGAGGTGTGGCTTAACCCCGAAAATGGGCAGTTGGAGGAAAAGCATGCCAAGGCAGCTTGAACAAACGCCCCGCTGTTGCTGCAACAGGGCGTTCAACGGTTTCCCGCGGGCCTCAGGCTCGGACTCCTCCTGCTGAGATTTCTTAACCGCGTGAACGGTGTTCTCAAACTCGTGAACACCCCCGTTTCTTACTTTCGTGAACGGTGCAGCACAGCTGCATCAAA
This sequence comes from Duodenibacillus massiliensis, assembly GCF_928721995.1. Taxonomy (NCBI): domain Bacteria; kingdom Pseudomonadati; phylum Pseudomonadota; class Betaproteobacteria; order Burkholderiales; family Sutterellaceae; genus Duodenibacillus; species Duodenibacillus massiliensis. The sequence goes on along the minus strand of NZ_OV788642.1, from coordinate 923,896 downwards.
GGTTTTTCTACGGGCTAAAAAACTCTAGGTGAATCCGCCGGAGGCGGAGTGGGCAGAGCCCCTCAGAACTCACACATATAAAAATTTGTAAATTAGAGGAAAGAAGACTTGACATCTACCGGGTCTCTCGGGAATTGTCGCGGCGCTCGCAGCCCGGGAGCGCGGTGCGCAGGTTCTTCTGATTGATAAAGCCCGCAAAGATATGCGCGGCGGTAATTCTCGCGTCTGCCTTGGGTCTTTTCTGATGCCAAAGGACAAAAGCCCCGAAGCGCGGACTGCCTTTATTGAAGATGTCGCCAAAAAGTCAATGGGCGGCGGACGTACGGATCTCTACGAAGTGCTCGCCGATCAGATTCTCGATGCCGTGGCCTAGGCTGAAAAGCACGGCGCCCGGTTTGAGCCCTGGCTGCAGCAGTCTCCCTGGCGGCTCGGAGTGCGGAATGCCTCGCCGGGCCAGTACCGCTGGATGCCCAAACTGCTCGAGACACTGCACACGGCTTATGAAAAGGCGGGGGAAAAAGCACTGTATCAGACAAAAGCAGTGCGGCTGCTTGTCAACAGTAAGGGCGCAGTCTGCGGCTGCCGTGTAAAGACCCGAAAGGGTCTGGTCGATATTGAGGCGAAGGGCGTGGTGCTTGCCACCGGCGGCTACTCCGCCAACCGTGCGTTACTGGAAGCGGCACATCCGGGCGGCGCTTTGTGGATGAATCGATCGGTTACGCTGCCTTCGGCAAAGCGACCCTGAAGCAGCCTCAGCAGCAGGTGGCGCTCATTTTTGACGAAAAGACGCGTCAGGCGGAAAAGCGTATCGGTATGTCGATGACGCTCTTTGAAAAGGCGGGCGGCGGTCTTATTACCGCGGACGGAATCGACGATCTGGCTGTTAAGCTCGGCGTCCCGGCGGGGGTTTTAAAGGAGACGGTGCAATCCTTTAACGCCAAGGTGAGGGCAGACGGTACGGCGCCTGAAGCCGTGCCTCCGAAATCCCATCTGGCGGCCAAACTCGACATGAAGGGCAGGCTCTACGCTTTTTATCCGCTGACTCCTTCCATCACCATGGTTTACGGGGGACTTACCATCGACACGAAGGCCCGCGTCACCGCGCAGGACGGTGATGTGATGCGCGGACTGTATGCGGCGGGTGAAACCGTGAACCTCTACTATATGGACTATCACGGCGGCGGCATTTTGTCGCAGTGCCTGGCTTTCGGTCGCGTGGCCGGAGAGGGTGCGGCAAAGCTTGCCGGGCACGGAGGGCGAGTGTTTTAAATATCGGTGATGTAACACGTAGCAGCGGGCGTAAAGCGCGTCACTCTGACATCTGTTTATCGAAGACGGCGCGGGTAAAACCGCGCCGTTTCCGTTCTTAGAAAACTTTATTTCATTTTTGACGAAAAACCGATCACATTTCCGGGTGACAATCCGGCCGAAAAACTCAAAACGTTGTAAAAGAACAACAAAAAATAAATTCTTTTAGCAAAAAACGCCGAAAAGTATAAGGGAATACCCCCCCCCTGTAGACAAATGCAGAAATTCTTATTCTGCGAATGTACCGCCTCGATAGGCGGGGGTGCATGCGTCCGAAAGATGCGTGCAGAAAAACGAAAATTTTCGGAGTTTTGTAAATGAACGAATCTTTTAAGGTCGTCTTCTCCAAGGCGCGTTCCGCGCTGATGGTCGTCAATGAAGCGACTTCTTCCGTTCAGGCCAAGGGCACAAAGACGGTGATCGCAGCAGCCGCTGCCGCGATGCTCGCCGGCGGTGCTGTGGCCGCCGAACCGACAGGCAACGATGCAATTATCGGCAAAGATGCCTCGCTGACAGTGGGTTGGGTTGTCGACAGCACTAATGCACAAAATAGTGCCATTAAGACGACGCACACCGGCCTCGTTGATGAAAACAAGTCCGGCTATACGGCTGATGCGGCTCTCACGGGTAAGAATGTGAAGCTCATGGGCGGCAAGCTCGTTGTGACGGCCACTGAAAACAGTGGCGCATCGACTGGTTACTCTCAGATTGTGACCGCCATCGGCAGCGGTACGATCGAACTGACGGCCAACAACGGCGCAGACAAGAAGAAGCAGGACGCAAAGGTCACCTACAACAGTGCTGATGCCGTCGGCGTTGTGACTGATGCAACTCAGAAAAAGACCTACGGTGATGTCACGGTCAGCTTCAAGAAGAATACCGGCACCGCAACAAAGACTGATGAAAAAGCTGTTTCTCAGTTGGTTCAGGAGGCAGGCCAGTCGGGTAGTTTTGTCCTCGGCCATAAGGCTGACTCCGCCGTGCGCGGTGACGGTTCGGCTGTCGTGACGCTGGACGTTGAAGCCGGTGCCAATGCGCGGGTTGCTGCTGCATCGAACAAGAACATCGACCTCGAAAATGTTGTCTTCACCAATAACGGTGAACTGACTCTCTCCGGTGCCGCAGTTAACTTCAAGTCCGATTACGCCGCTCAGAAGGGTACGCTGAAGGTTAGCGGTGCTGCCACCTTCACGGATGCAAGTCTGAACGGTACGAATGTTTTGGTCGGTACAAAGCCGGCCGAGGATAAGCTCACCTACACAGAAGCCTTCAATGATACCCTGACGGTTACCGGTGTGGGCGAAACCCTGACGGCAGACGTTTTGACGGTTAACGGCAAGGCAGCGAACGTATCCGGCCAGGCTGTTGCCACCGTCGGTACGGTTAATCTGCTTGGAAGTGAAGCCCTGACGTTCGGCGAGCTGACAGATACGACAGCTGTTTCACACACGATTACCGCTCTTAATCTCACGGGCGCTTCCGGCGGCTTGGTCGTCAACGCTCACAATACAGTGACCGGTGATACGGTCGTTGCTGCTAAGACCGGCAACAAGATCACCAACAACGGCTCTGTGAACTACAAGACAGTGACTGTTACGGCCGGTGATACGGTTGACAGCGTTGGCCTGACGGTCGAAGGCAGCGGTAGTCACACCTTCGGTGCCGTGACGGTGGCGGGCTCTGCCAAGGCTGGCGCCACAATGACGGTTGCGGGCGGTCAGGCTGCCATTGACACGCTCACGATTTCTGGTATTGCCCTGAATAAGGAAGGTTTGTTTGAGATCAATGACACCGCCTACGCTGCTCACACTCCCGTGAAGTACACGGTTGACGCGAAGACGGTTGATGTTCAGAGCTTCGGTCAGCTCAAGCTTACCAAGGGTTCACTGAAGGCCGGCACGATGACCGTAGCCAAGGATGGTACGGTTGAAACTGCCGCCGATCAGGTTGCTCAGATCGGCTCTCTCACCAATGCCGGCACTGTCACGCTGAGCGGTTCTACCACGGTCGGAGACCTGACAAATACCAATGCGCTGAACGCAATCGGCGCTCTGACGATTGAGGGCACGGCTTCCAACTCCGGCGCCATTATTGGTACCAATATCAGGGTGAATGGCGATCTCACCAACACTGGCCGGATCAACATCGGTACTGATGGTGCTCTGACCGGTGGCGCTACAGCGCTCACCGTTGCCAAGGGCGGCAAGCTCACTACCAAGATCACCAAGTCTTATGGCGTCGGAACTACGACCATTCAGGGTACGTTCAATCTGACGGAACTCAACTCCCACGTTGATCCGACGACCGCTGATACGGCTCCGGCTGATCAGCTGCTGCTCACCGGCAATATGACGCTTGACGGCGGCCTCGTGACCTTGAGAGATCAGGAATTCACGGGCAATGTCCAGCTGGGTTTTAAACCGGGAACGACGATTCTTCCTGCTGCCCTGACGGTTAAGGGGGATCGTAATTATGCTTCTCAGCAGATTACCTTCTATCCGGGTGGGACTGGTGCGAGCGGTTCTACGCTGGTCCTTGATACGACTTATACCGGCACCTACACGGTTGGTAAGCTTGATGCTAAGGGCGCTAATAGTGTTGCCGTTAACGGCGGCACGCTTGCCGTGACCGATAAGCTCACCACCGGTGCCACTGGTGCTGTCACGGTCGGTGCCGGCGGCACGCTCACTGTGACAAATACCGCCATCGGCCTTTCTGTGAAGGACGGTGCCGCTGTATGGGATAAGGAAGGTGAGACGGGCCATGAAGCCGTGTGGTTTAACGGTCTTGGTACAAATGCCGGTAAGGTGGTTGTTACCGGTCTGACGGGTGAGATTACACAGACTGCCCTGACGGACGCTTCCTCCGGCCTGGCCGCCAAGCTTGGTACTTCAGTCGGCAGCAGCAACTCCGCCGGTGCTCTTCTTGACCTGGGTGCTCTGAAGATCAAGGAACTTTTCGGAACCGATGGAACCATCACAGCTGCCACGGCTGCCAGTTTGGCCGGCGTTGTGACGGATGATACGAAGGGTGGCGTGGTTTCCGGTGTCACCGATCAGTCGCTGATCGGCGAATACAAGGCCTTGAAGCTCAGTGACAATACGGATACGTACGACGTTAAGGGCAAGCTGGTGCTCAACAACACCGGAAAGGTCATCACCTACGATACGACCGGTGCTTCCGCAACCAAGGATAATTTGGCAAAGGTTATGCTCGCTGCTGCCGGCGACCTCACCGTTACGGGTGACGGTGCTGTTCTCGGTGAAGTGACCTCGGGTGCCGCAGACAGCAAGCTCACGGTTGCTTCTGCCAACGCCACGATTGAAGGTAACGTGAATACGTCCGGCTCTGTGACATCCCAGGCTGGTTCCAATGTGACGATTAACGGTGACGTCAAAATCACTGATACGTTCCAGGTTGACGGCACTGTCACGATGGGTACCGCAACGGTCAACGGTCAGCAGCTTCCTGCTCAGGCCACGATCGGCACGCTCAACGTTGGGGATACCGGCGTGTTCAATAACGCAGATCTCACGTCTTTGAACCAGGCTGGTACCGTTTATGGTACCGCTAACCTTGGAAAGCTCAGTGCTACCTTGGGTCTGACAGTGAAGGGTCAGGCGGTTGTGGGTGAACTGAAGGAAGGCTCTGTCACGGTTGTTGCAGAACCCGCTGACCATACCCAGACGGAGCTCTTCAACAAGGCTAACGGCTACATGATCAACGTGGCCGACGCCGCACTGGCTTCTGTCGGTACGGTTGCAAGCGGTGCTATAGTGACTGTGGATGCTGGCGCTATCGTTGCTTTCGGTCAGACCTCTGCTGTGGCTGATGCCCAGAAGGCTTTTGCTGAAACCGGATATGGCCTGGGTTCGAAACCTTTGGATACCGATGGTGTGACGGTTATTAACAAGGATAAGAAACTTGTTACGTCCGTGATCTATGTCGGTAACCAGGTTGCCGCGACCACGAAGGCTGCCGCTGCTCCGACGTATGTGTCTGTGAACGGTATCGGCGCTACTGCTGACGAAGTGAACGTCGGTGCCAACCAGATGCTCATCATTGATGCTGATAAGGTTGATGTGACGGGTACGACGGCTGTGTTCGGTGGTCCTGTTACGTTTGATTCGAATGCTGTGGCTTCGATTGCCAACTTCTCTGTCCACGACAAGATCAAGATCGGTGCTTTCAAACAGGGCACTGATTCGGCCGCTAACTTCGGTGATGCGCTGCATGACATGACTTGGGCGGGTGATCTCCTGACGGAAGTTGAGTTCACGACGACGGGTACAACGACGACGGATACAACGACGACCGAAGGCACGGTTGAACTCCGTATGATCAATGAGAAGGACGACGGCTACGCTGATATCGCCGCTACTGCAGGCTTCGGTGTTGCCTACGCCATGTTCGATCAGAACATGGACAACGGCACCTCGTCTTCCGCGAAGTTCAACAAGTGGTTGTACTCCACCACGAGCTGGACTGATGCCAACGGCAATATGTCTCTCACGCAGATGCAGACGGCCGCTAAGGACGTCGCAAGCCTCGGCGCCACGACCGGTGTTCAGACGATGACGATGGACGCTGTGAACCAGATGGGTGAAACGGTTGCTGACCGTGTGTCGCTCCTCACCCAGCGTGCTGCCGGTGTGAACGTTTGGGCTGCCGCCAACGGCGGTATGTTCGAAGCCAAGTCGCTCTTTGACGGCGCAGGCTACGAAAGCGACATCTACTCCGGTGTTCTCGGTGTTGACTACCAGTTCGCCTGCAACGCTGTTTTGGGCGCCGCTCTGACGATCGGGACGGCCGACACGGACAACAAGAACTCCACGGTTAAGGCGAGCACCGACTCTGACCTCGTGGGCTTCTCCGTCTACGCCAGCAAGACCTTTGCTGACGTTCTCGGTGTGTCCGCTGACATCGGTTACCTCACGGCTTCCAACGACGTGACCGCCAACGGTTACGGCCAGGCTTGGAAGTTCAGCCAGGATACCGATGCCTTCACGATCGGCCTGCGCACTGAAGTCCTCGCGGAAGTCGGCGCTGTGAAGCTCGTGCCCCATATCGGCATCCGCTACACGGCTCTGTCGACCGACGGCTTTGAAGCCGGTTACAAGACCGAAATCGACGATCAGAACGTCTTCCAGATGCCGGTTGGTGTCACCGTCTCCGGTGACTTCCAGACGGGCGACTGGACGGTTGCTCCGAAGTTCGATCTCTCGGTTGTCCCGACCTTCGGCGACAAGGATGCTGACCTCAAACTCGGCATCACCGGTGTGAACGCCACTGACGACCTCGCGGTCCGTGTGATTGACTCCAACCCGGTTCAGGCAACGTTGGGCGTCAATGCCACCAACGGCGCCTGGGGCTTTGGTCTCAACTACAAGCTCGGCGTGGGCAGCGACGACCGTATGAACAACACGTTCAACGTCAACGTCCGCTACGCGTTCTAATCGAACGGGTATGAAAAAAACTCAGTCCGGGTAACCGGACTGAGGCCCGAGCCGCCTAAAGCGGATAACGCCACGGCGGCAAGGGCAAGCGCTTTACCGCTTTCTCTGAGGGGTTCACACGAACGCTTCAGAGGGAGCTCCCGGTTTTGCTTGAGCCGGTTACCTGTCGTTTCTCCTTTAAAAGACGGGAGAAAACGGCATCAAAACTCCATGTCAGGCAACTTTCAAGCCCCGTTCCCTCAATCAGGAAGCGGGGTCTTTTTTACCAGTAGCGTTTTCGGCGAAACAAATGAACATGACACTCAGTGATGGTGCAGGGCAAAGCGTGCCGGTTCGTCAGAAGCCCGCGTTTTATGCCTCAGAAAAGAAGCGCCGCTGGGCCCGTGACCTTTTTGAGCACGGCTACGGCTACACCAAAGTGGCGTCAATTCTGGAACTTTCGGAAAACACTGTCCGGGACTGGCAGCGTGAGTACCGCAAGGGGCGGTTCAGAGTTCAGATTGCAGACAACCAGCTGCGTTATTCCGATGAGTTGCGGGAGAAGGTTCTGAAAATGCGCGCAGAGGGGGTCTCATGGCGCAAGATCAGCGAATTAACCCGTGTTCCTGTTTCCACTGTCCGAAAGTGGTGTGCAAAGGCAGTAACCAGTGAAAAGTGCGCTGCGGCACCGTAATTAAAGCAGGGATAAAGCAAGGAAAAAAGAGCCAATCCGGCGGGAGACGTTTTTTGGGACCTTTTTGGGTGCTTTTGAATTATGGGATAGAAAGAAACGGGAGAGACTCAGAGAGACGCGGAGAGAGACGGCGCGGAACACCGCGAAGCCAATAACGGCGCGGGTTTGGTGGTACGGAAAGATACGAAAAAGCCCTGCTGTGAACCAGCAGGGCTTTAGTGACCTGGGGTGGGAGATGGGACTCGAACCCACGACAACCGGAATCACAATCCGGGACTCTACCAACTGAGCTACACCCACCGTTAATTTTTTGTCTCGCCGTCATGTTGTGGCCTGCCCGGCAGGATTCGAACCAGCGACCCTCGGCTTAGAAGGCCGATGCTCTATCCAACTGAGCTACGGGCAGTCATACAACCAGTAACGTGGTCGGGGTGAAGAGATTCGAACTCCCGACATCCTGCTCCCAAAGCAGGCGCGCTACCGGGCTGCGCTACACCCCGCGAGAGACCGAAATTATACGGATGATTTTATTTCCTGCAAATCGGTGCGGGGGAAAAGAGTCAGGGCATTGAAAAGAAACAGAAAATGTCATGCCGCACGGGCTTGCGGCATTCGGATGTGCCGGTTGTGTACTTTTGGTTTCGAAAGTGTGTTGGCGGTGAGTGTGAATCGGCCGCATAATCCCGCACAGAAAACAAGAAATGCCGCAGGGAGCAGACAATGGCTGATTATCTGGACCGGATACTTGAAACAAAGCGCGCGGAAGTCGCTCAGCTGAAAGCCCGCAAGACAATGAATGAGCTCAGGGCAGCGGCTGAGAAAGCAGATCCCCCGCGGGGCTTTGTGCGCGCTCTGCAGACAAAAATCAGTGCGGGGCTGCCCGCCGTCATCGCCGAAGTAAAAAAGGCAAGTCCGAGTAAGGGCCTTATCTGTCCGGACTTCAATCCTGCGCGCACGGCGCAGCAATATGAAGCCGCGGGTGCTGCCTGCCTCTCTGTCTTAACCGACAGCGTCTACTTTCAGGGCTCTGAAGCCGCGTTTCGTGCGGCGCGCGCTGCCGTCGGTATTCCGGCGCTGCGAAAAGACTTCATGATTGATGAAGCGCAGATTTACGAGTCCCGTGCGATGGGGGCGGACGCGGTACTGCTGATCATGCGGGCGCTCACCGACGGGCTTGCGCTCAAACTCGCGCAGACGGCTCTCAGTCTTGGAATGGACGTACTCACCGAAAGTCACGATGAGGGGGAACTCAAGCGCGCTCTCGCGCTTCCGGTGACGTTAATCGGCATCAATAACCGCAATCTCCGCACTTTTGTGACGAGCATCGACACGACGCTTGCGTTGCACGATCTGGTGCCCGGAGACCGCATCATTGTCTCGGAAAGCGGCATTGCGACGCCGCAGGACGTGGCGGCGCTGAAAAGCGCTCGTGTCGGAGCCTATCTTGTGGGCGAAAGCCTGATGCGTCAGGGGAACCCCGGTGCGGCGCTTACTCAACTTTTCTTTTCGGAATAATCATGCGTGACTTTGCGCGGGAACGGCATCTTTGGGAAGGGGCCGGCAGCTGGCAGCCTCTCTGTACGGAATTTCTTCAGAGTCCGGCCGGAGAAAGTCTTCTGGCACGGCTTGACGCGCGGCTTGAAGCCGGTGCCGTGATTTATCCGCCGTATCCCTTTAAGGCGCTCGAGATGACGCCCGCGGAAAAAGTGAAGGTGGTAATTCTCGGACAGGATCCCTACCACGGACCGGGGCAGGCGGTGGGAATGAGTTTTTCGGTTCCGCCCGAATTACGAAAGCTCCCGCCGAGTCTGAAAAACATTTTCCGCGAAATTGCGCTTGAGTACGATACGGGCATTCACACCAACGGTGACCTTTCCGGGTGGGCTGAGCAGGGCGTGCTTCTTTTAAACGCTGTGCTCACCGTAGAAGAGGGAGAAGCCGCTTCGCACGGCCGCTGGGGCTGGGAAAAACTCACCGACGCGGTGCTTGCAAAAACCGCTTCTGCCGCAACTCCCTGCGTTTATATGCTCTGGGGGAACTGGGCGCAGGCCAAGGCCGACGGGATCCGTCACAATGCCAAGGGGCCCATACTGATTCTCACAAGCAACCACCCATCGCCTTTATCGGCCCTGCGCGGTCCCGCGCCCTTTATCGGCTGCGGGCACTTCCGCAAGGCCAATGAATGGCTTCAGTCTCAGGGAGCCGAGCCCGTTCGCTGGCTTGAGTTCGCTGCGGGTGCAGAGTCTGCGCAAGGCTTTAGACTTACGTGAGGCGCAATCGGGAGCATGCTGTGCCGCCACAGGCTCTCCTTTGTTTCTGATTTCGGACTTCGGGAGCGCTCAGAGTGGCCTGGCAGCATCTTCTTTTCGGAACAGCCGTCTGTCTGACGGCTTGTACGGCAGCCGCCGGGTCGGTTGCCGTCACCGGTGTCGATGCAGCCGCAGCCAAAAATATTGTGCTGATGCTCGAACCGACGGGAGAGGCTGAGCCCTGGCGGCTTGATAATTCCTCAATCCGAGAGACGGCCTCGCGGGCTCTGCGCCCCTACGGGTACTACAGTCCCTCAATTAACGTCACGCGCGACGGGAAAAAGCTCAGTCTCAGGGTCGATCCCGGAGAGCGCACCGTGCTCACCGATTCCGCGGTTGAAATCACCGGTGCAGCCAAGAATGATCCGGACTTTGTAAAGCTTCTGGCCGCGGTCCCCAAGGCCGGGACGCCGCTTTCGCACGCCGCGTATGAAAACTTTAAGAAGTCACTCAATACCCTGACGCTGCAGAAAGGCTACTTTGACGCGCGTTTTGCCGTATCACGTCTGGAAGTTGAGCAGAAAAGGGCTAAAGCCCGCTGGGTGATCCGTTTTGAAAGCGGAGAGCGCTACAGGGTGGGTGAAACCGTGTTTGCGGGCAGCCAGATTGATCCGGAGCGGCTCGCCACGCTGGCACCCTATAAGGCAGGAGACTACTTCAGCGCGACGGCGGTTGCCGAATTAAGCCGAAGGCTTTCACAAACCGGGTGGTTTGAATTGGTGTCGGCGGCACCGGACTTTGAAAAGGGAACGCCTGATGCGCTGCCGGTTGTCGTAAGTCTCGTGCCCCGCAAGAAAAACGTTGTTGAGACCGGGCTCGGCGTGAGTTCGGACACCGGTGTGACGGGGACGGTTTCCTGGACCCGCCCCTGGATCAACCGCCGCGGCTACAGCCTCACGGCAGAGACGAGTGTTTCAACGGCCGAACATAGTTTTGAAGCGAGCCTAAAAATCCCCGTAAAGGAAAATCCGCTTGAGCAGTACTACCTTGTTTCGGCGGGCTACAAACACACCGATCTCAACGACACGGCGTCTTCGGCCTTTACGTTAAGTCTGTCGCGCTATTGGCAGACGGCTTCGGGCTGGCAGCGCGTTGCATCGGTGAAAGCCTCGCAGGATCACTTCACGCAGGGCGGCGTTACGCAGACAACGCAGCTCATTTATCCGGGATTAAGCCTCACGCGTATCCGTCAGAGAGGAGACACGAGTCCTTCGTGGGGTGACTCCCAGAAGTACAGCATTGATGTTTCGTCCGGCGCCTGGGCTTCTGATGTGGACTTTGTGATTCTGCGGCTTGACAACACATGGCTCAGAACGTTTAAAGTGCGCCACCGTGTGATCGGCCGGATTTCGCTCGGCGCCGTTTTTGCCGATGATATTGATGCGGTGCCGCCGGATCTGCGCTTTTTTGCGGGCGGCGACAAAAGTATCCGCGGCTTTGACTATAAGGGCGTCTCGCCCGAAGACGGCAGGGGGCGGCTTATCGGCGGCTCCAAGCTTGCGACAGCCTCGCTTGAGTACCAGTACAACGTGACGGGACGCTGGTGGGGTGCTGCCTTTTTTGATGCCGGTGATGCGGTGCGCAGTATGGATGATTTCACGGTGCACAAAGGCGCAGGGGCCGGTATTCGCTGGGATTCGCCCGTGGGGCCGGTGAAATTTGACCTTGCCTGGCCCATTAATGACGCGTCCGAACGCGGCCTGCACTTTTACATCGGTCTGGGGGCGCAATGGTGATGCGGCGCTGGCTTAAATATTCAGTTGCGGGTGCGGCCGTGCTTTCCGCTGCCGCCACCGGTGCCGTGGCCTTTCTGGCAGCGACCGAAACGGGCCTTCACTTTGTACTCAGAGAGGCAAGCGACCATGTGCCGGGATTTTCTTTCGAATCGGCGCAAGGGACACTTCTTTCTCCTGAAATCACGGGGTTAAGCTACGCCGCTGAGGGCGTTGCGGTGCGCGTCGGAAAGGCCGCTTATGCCTTTGACCTCATGGCTTTTTTGCAGGGAAACCGCATCGTTTTGCACAACGTCAGGCTTGAGCAGGCCTCAGTCAATGTTGCTGAGTCCGGTGAAAGTGCGCCGGAAGCGGCGCCGGCAGAGCAGACAACGCACTTTGAGGGACTGCCGGTTGATGTTGAAGTCACCGGTATTGCATTAAGGGATATTGCTTTTCACTCGGGCAGTCTTGATCTGGAGCTTCAGAAAGCCGATTTGGCCGTGAGTGCTTCGGATAAAACCATCCGGATCGCTGAGACGGCACTCTCGGGGCTTGCGGTGACGCTGCCTGCGCAGCAAAAAGCGCCGGAGGCCACCGACTGGGCAGCACTTGAAAACACGATCCGCGCAAGCGGTGCGGCTTCCTGGCTGGCGGTTCCTGAGAAACTCGTGCTTCCGGTTGACGTCACCCTGCAGAACTTCACGGCTCAGGGCGTGACGGTGCGGCAGGGAAAGGAAACGCTTTTGGCACCGTCCCGATTTGCCGCGGATCTGTCGCTCACGCAGACAGAACTTTCCGTGAGGCAGCTGACGGCAGACATTCCTCAGATGCAGCTGACGGTGAGCGGGAACGCGCAGACGGCGGGGGTCTGGCCCGTGGATCTGCGGGCTTCGGCGGTGCTCTCGGCTGACGGACGCGAACAAAAGACCGATGTCAGAGTGACGGGAGCCCTCCGGGAAAAACTCACGGCCCGGATATCGACGGCAGGAATGGCTCACGCCCGGGCCGAGGCTTCCGGTTTTCTCATGAAGCCCGAACTGCCTTTTGAAGCCGAAGTTTTTTTGGCCGCGCCTTTTGAGCAAAAGATCAGTGACAAAGACGCCGTCAAAGTGACCGCCTTTACGGTAAAGGCGCAGGGTACGGTTCTTAATGCCGGCATTAAGGCTTCTGTGATGGGGAAAGCTTCAGCGGGTTCCGCTGCTCTTTCAGACGTTCCCTTTTCCGGAGAAACCATACTTGATACCAAGGGGCTTCGCGCGATCACGGTCAGGCTTCTTGATGCGGCGGCAGGTGAAAAAGGTCAGCACGCCCGGATTAAGGCCCGGGCGCAGATAAATGCTTCAAACGGCCTTCGTGTGAGCGGCTCATTGACGGCAGTAAACCTTCAGGCCGCAAAACCGCTCCTGCCCACAGAACTGCGCCTTGAGGGAGCGACGGATTTTTCCGTGTTTTACCGTGACGGGCACTGGGACGCAGCACTCAAATCCATGAATTTCACGGGGCTTGTCTCCGGTCGGGCCCTTGAGGCCGCGGGCGGACTCCGTGCTGCCTCTGACGGCACGGTTTCGGCCCGAAACGTCACTTTGCGGGCGGGACGCAACACGATGACCGCGGACGGCAGCGTTGCCGTGGCCGGCAAAGGCGCATTAAACCTCAAAGCCCGGATTGCGGCGCCGGATCTTTCCGAAGTTTTGCCGCAGTTAAAGGGTGGGGCAAGAGGCACGGTGGCGGTTTCGGGGACTCTTGGTGAGCCCAGGCTTTCAGCCGATCTCACGGCCTCCGGTATGCGCTTTAATGATCTGGCTATTGACCGGGCGCGTCTGGCCGGGCGTTTCGGATCCGGGGGTGCGGCAGACGCCGTGACGCTTACGGTAAACGGCCTGCGGCAGGGAGACTACGCGGTCCCTGAAGCCCGGCTGGTTCTTGCGGGCACGCCGGAAAAACACACGCTGCGGTTTTCGGCGCGTGAAAAGACGCACGGGCTCGCGCTTGACGGGCGTTTGACAGGAAGCTGGAAGACTGAGGCGGCTCTCTGGAGCGGCGCGGCACAAAGCCTTTCGGTTAAAACGCCGTTGGGTGCCTGGGCGCTCACCAAGGCTGCGCCTTTAACTGTCTCCGCAGCAAGCCAACAGCTGAAAAACGCCTGTTTTGCGGGCGGCGCGTCAGCACGCACAGGGTTCTGTCTTACTGAACTTACAGCCGACAAGACAGCCCTTACCGTGAAGGCCGACGGCATCCGTATTGAACCCTCTGACTTCGCGGCGCTTTTCGAGCAAAAGCCGCAGATTACGGGCACCCTTTCAGGAAGGGCTTCCCTGCGGCAGATGTTCGGCGAAAACGGAGAACAGACGGCCGAAGCGCTTTTTGAGGCGCCGCGGATCACCGCACGGCTGCAGCAGAAAACGTCCGGCAAAGCCCGAAACGAGGGGCTCACACTGACGGATACGCGCCTGGTACTTAAGGCAGACGCCTCCGCCTTCACCGTCAGTGCGCAGACGCACACGGCGGGCAGTTCCCGTCCTGTGACGCTAGCCGTAACCGCTGACCGGCGCCGCAATGACACACTCTCAGGAAGACTCTCCGTTCAGGGGCTGGAACTGAAAGATCTCAGAGCGCTTTTGCCCGCTGAAACCGAAGTCACGGGGCTATTGACGGCAGACGTGGGTGTGTCGGGCAGCATCCGTCGGCCGGAGCTCACGGGGGAGGCGGCCGTCACGGACCTTTCAGTCGCGTCGCCTCAGATGCCTTTTCAGATGCAGCCGAGCCGCCTGACGCTCAGCTTTGCGGGGACGCAGTCTGACGCAGCGCTTGAGCTCATGACAAATCAGGGAAAGGCCTCGGCTGCCGCGCACCTTGACTGGAGCGACATGGACAGTCCCGCGGCTGATCTCACGATGACAAGCGAGCGGCTTCGGCTTGACGTGAGTCCGGATATTTCGGTGGATGTGGCGCCTGACTTACGCGTCAGAGCCCGCGGTGAAACATTGGCCGTTACCGGAAGGGTTGCTGTCCCCCGGGCCCGTATTGCGGTCAACAGCCTGCCGGAGGGCGCGGAAGGCACGTCATCCGACGAGGTTGTGATTGACCGGGATGAAGCAGAAGAAAAATCAGATCTCGCATCGCGAGTTTCCGCTGACATTGCCCTTCATTTCGGAGAACACGTCCGCATCAACGTCTTTGAACTCAAGGCCGGTTTAAAAGGGGACCTTCATGCCCGGCAGAACCAAGGGATATTTTCTCTGGACGGCCGCGTGAGCTTTGATGAGGGGACATTTCACGCCTACGGTCAGGATTTGAGAATCACCAAGGGGCTTCTCATTTTTGCCGGGCCGGCGGACAACCCGACACTTGAAATTGAGGCCGTGAGAAACAGTGAAACCACGGAGGATGACGTCACGGCGGGGGTTCAGGTGACAGGAACAGCATCGGCTCCCAAGGTGGAACTTTTTTCCGATCCGGAGATGAGTGATGAAAACAAACTTTCCTACCTTCTCACCGGGCACGGGCTTGATAATGAAAATGATGCAGCCGGCAGCAACGCTATGACCTCGGCCTTAATCGGACTCGGCGCAAGTCAGGCCGGACGCGTTGTGGGCAAAATCGGGGAGGCTGCCGGTATTGAAGGTCTTACCGTGGACACCGCCGGCCGCGGCACGGACTCTCAGGTGGTGCTCTCAGGTTACGTCCTGCCCGGCCTTCAGGTGAAGTACGGCATGGGAATCTTTGATTCCTTAACGACTCTGACGCTACGCTACAGGCTGCTGCCCAAACTTTATCTTCAGGCTGTTTCCGGCACCGGTCAGTCCTTTGACGTGCTCTGGCGCTTTGAATTCTGACGCAGTCGTCCGGAAAGATTGCAAATTTCTGCTACGGGAGCCTGAGCACCCTTTCGGAGAGCGGGAAAAAGGCTCTACAATAATGCGCACGAATTTTGACTGCCGCCTGCATGCGTGATTTTTTAGCGCAATGGGCGGCAGACTACCGGTAGTCAAATATTTGGGCGGGACGAGATATCGGCCCGCCGGTAAAAAGGATAGCCATGTCGTTTGAGGCCATTACGGAACAGCCCAATCATTTCGATGCCTGCATCAAAGTCATCGGTGTCGGCGGTGGCGGCGGCAATGCCGTTGAGCACATGATCGACAATCAGGCTCAGGGAATTACGTTTATTGCTGCCAACACGGATAAGCAGGCGCTGAGCCGCTCCCGGGCCAACATCGTGATTCCGCTCGGTAAGACCGGGCTCGGTGCGGGCGCCAAACCCGAAGTGGGTGCCATGGCCGCACAGGAAGCCGCCGACAAGATCCGTGAGGCGCTTGAGGGTACGCATCTTCTCTTTATCACGGCCGGCATGGGCGGCGGCACCGGAACCGGTGCGGCTCCCGTGATTGCCGAGATTGCCAAAGAGCTCGGCATTCTCACGGTTGCGGTCGTCACCAAGCCCTTTGAGTTTGAAGGTTCCCGCCGTATGCGCCAGGCGCAGGCCGGCATTGAAAACCTTAAGGACAAGGTCGACAGCCTCATCGTGATTCTCAACGACAAGCTCGAAGACGAAGTGGGCGGTCAGGCCACGATGGTTGACTGCTTTGCCGCCGCAGACGATGTGCTTTACAAGGCCTGTAACGGTATTGCCGAGATCATTCATACGCCCGGCATCATCAATGTTGACTTCGAAGACCTGCGTACCGTGATGAGTGAACGCGGCACGGCTATGATGGGTACGGCAACCGCAAGCGGTCCGGACCGCGCCCGTGAAGCAGCGGAAAAGGCGATTGCCTGCCCGCTTCTGGAAGGAGCAAACCTTCAGGGTGCCCGCGGCCTTCTCGTTTATGTGACGGCTTCGGCTGAAACGATGACCAATCCCGAAATCCGCGAAGTGATGAGCGTCATGAAGAACTTCGTGAGCCGCGACGCCAACCAGATTATCGGCACGGCCTTCGATAACGACATGGGCGATGAGCTGCGTGTGACGGTGGTCGCAACGGGTCTTGACGACGATACGGGACGTCATACGCCCGAAGCCGGTCAGGGCGGTTTGGGTAGCAGCATTTACGGCAGAGGTCCCCAGGTCTTCTCGCAGCCTGCGTTCGGCCAGGCCCCTGCGCAGCAGGCTGTGCCTCAGGCGCCGATTCAGCAGACGTTCGGTTACGGCTACACGCAGCCCGTGCGCGAGCCCCAGAGCGCGCCCGCCGCGCAGCCGCAGTTTGCACCGCAGACAAATGATCCGGCTCTGCAGCAGCCGCAGACCGTGCATCAGCCGGCGCCGCAGCCGCAGCAGCATCTGTCGGACGACTGGGCCCGCACGGCGCCGCAGGATAAGCCGCAACAAAGTGAGGTTTCCGCCACGCCCTTTGTGAGTGTTCCGACATTTATCCGTCACCGTTAAAAAACATGCTCAAACAATGCACTCTGCGCCGCACGGTCACGGCCGTCGGCATCGGCCTGCATTCGGGGCGTCGTGTCAAACTCGAGATGCGGCCGGCCGCTCCTGACACGGGTATCATCTTCCGCCGCGTGGATCTGACGCCGCCGGTTGAACTGCCTGCGCGCCCCACAAGCGTGAACGACACGCGCATGGCGACGACCTTAAACGAAGGCAAGATCATCATTTCGACGATCGAACACCTGATGAGCGCGTTAAACGGCCTCGGAATCGACAACGTCTACGTGGATGTGGACGCGCCTGAGATTCCTGTGATGGACGGCTCGGGCGCCACCTTCGTTTATCTCATCCGCTCGGCGGGTGTGATTGAACAGAATGCGCCCAAGAAGTTTGTGCGCGTGAAAAAGACGGTTGAAGTGCACGACGGCGACAAGTGGGCCAAACTCGAGCCCCACAACGGCTTTATCCTCGACTTCAGCATCCATTTCGGCCACCCCGCGATTGACAACACCGTGCAGCGTGCGGTGGTGGACTTTTCCAAGGAAACCTACGAGCAGAGCGTGAGCCGTGCGCGTACCTTCGGTTTCGTTTCTGACGTTGAAATGCTCCGCTCAATGGGTCTTGCGCAGGGCGGCACGCTGGAAAACGCGATTGTGATGGATGAGTTCCGGGTGCTCAACGTCGGCGGACTGCGCTCTCCCGACGAATTTGTAAAGCACAAGATTCTCGATGCGATGGGCGACCTTTATGTGCTCGGCCATCAGCTGCTTGCAAAGTACAGTGCCTATAAGTCCGGCCACGCCATCAACAACAGGCTGTTGCGGGAGCTTTTAGCCGACAGCGAAGCCTGGGAATTTGTGACGGTGCCAGAGAAAGACCGCCCCTTTATGGTGGCGACTTCCGCGTTTGAGCCTGCCGCGACAGCGGTGTAGACCGTTATGCAGCCGGGCCGGTCTGCTTTTTACGCATGGCCCGGGCAAGCGACAGTAAGGCGTCTTTTAAGGCCGACTCGTTCATCGAGCCGGCCTTTTCTTCAACTGCCGAAAGCGCCGTCTCCGACATGGTGCGGGGATTCGTCTCAACGGTGCGGGTTCTTAAGCGGATGTGGTCGGTGACCGGACGGATTTTGATGTCCACGGGGGCAATAAAGCCCGCGCGACCGAGAGCAGCCGTAATGCGGGGCAGCAGTTGCCGCAGGCGGTTTTGCTGGATCGCGGTTTTCACAAGCAGTGTGATTTTTTCGGGCGTCACACGGATGTTGGCGATGTCGGAAAAGTCCAGGCCGAGCCGCATTTTGGCGGTTTCACCTGCCACGGCGCGGGCGGCTTTGCGGGCGTCTTTTAACTGTTCGGCCACGCTTTGCTCTTCACCGGCGGCAAAGGTGATCTGTGCAAAAGTTCTGAATTTGCCGCGGCGCGGTGCTTTTTTGTAATACATGGCGGGGATAAGGCGCTCGTGAGCCCTTTTCCGTGAAGGAAATGGGCACATTTTTGTCCGAAAATAAGGGGTTTGCTGTGCGATAATAGCCGTTATTTCTTTTGGGCGGAGGGCTTTGTGCCGTCCGCATTTTTAAGGAACCGGCGCTTCCCCCAAAAAAACACCGCCGGGTTCTTTGACTGGATAACTATGTTTGATTCGATTCTCACCAAGATTTTCGGCAGCCGCAACGACCGGTTGATCCGGCAGTACCGCAAGAAGTGCGCTGCCATCAATAAGCTCGGGCCGGAGATGGAAAAGCTCACGGACGATGAGCTCAAGCACAAGACCGTTGAATTCCGCGAACGCTTGGCTAAGGGTGAGGATCTGCAGGCACTGTTGCCTGAAGCCTTTGCCGTGGTGCGTGAAGCAAGTACCCGTGTGCTCGGAATGCGCCACTTTGACGTGCAGTTGATCGGCGCCATGGTGTTAAACGACGGCAAGATTGCCGAAATGCGCACCGGTGAAGGGAAGACTCTCACCGCAACGCTTGCGGTGTACCTCAACGCCCTGCCGGGGCTGGGCGTTCACGTCGTGACCGTGAACGACTACCTCGCAAGCCGCGACGCCGCCTGGATGGGACGCCTTTACAACTTCCTCGGCATGAGCGTCGGAACGATTCTCTCGCAGCAGGATACGGAACACAAAAAGGCCGCCTACGCCGCCGACATCACCTACGGCACCAACAACGAGTTCGGCTTTGACTACCTGCGCGACAACATGGAGTATGACGTCGCCAACCGCCGTCAGAGAGGGCTCAATTACGCGATCGTCGACGAAGTCGACTCGATTCTCATTGATGAGGCCCGTACGCCCCTTATCATTTCGGGTGCAGCTGACGACAACACGGATCTCTATCGTCAGATCAACGAAATCCCGCCGCTTTTAAAGCGTCAGGCTGATGAAAAGGCTGAAGGGGACTATTGGGTGGATGAAAAGGCCCATCAGGTTTATCTCTCTGAAGCCGGCCACGCGCACCTTGAAAAGATCCTTACCGAAAAGGGACTCATCAAGGACGGCACGAGCCTTTATTCGCCCCAGAACATTATTCTGCTGCACCACCTCAATGCGTCGCTCAGAGCCCATACGCTTTTCCAGCGTGATCAGCAGTACGTGGTGCAAAACGGCGAAGTCATCATCGTCGACGAATTCACCGGCCGCTTAATGCCCGGCCGCCGCTGGTCCGACGGTCTGCATCAGGCCGTGGAAGCCAAGGAAGGCGTCAAGATCCAGCAGGAAAACCAGACGATGGCTTCCATCACGTTCCAGAACTACTTCCGCATGTACAAGAAACTTGCGGGTATGACGGGTACGGCCGATACGGAAGCCTACGAATTCCAGGATATTTACGGTCTGGAAACCGTGGTGGTGCCCACGCACCGCAAGATGATCCGTCAGGATGCGCAGGACAAGGTTTTCCGCACCACCGAAGAGAAGTACCAGGCCATCGTTGACGACGTCAAGGACTGCGTCAAGCGCGGTCAGCCGGTTCTGGTCGGTACGACTTCCATTGAAATTTCGGAACTCTTAAGCAACCGCCTCACCAAAGAGGGTATTGCGCACAATGTGTTAAACGCCAAGCAGCACGAACGTGAAGCACAGGTTGTGCTTGAAGCCGGACGTCCCGGCGCCGTGACGATTGCCACCAACATGGCAGGGCGCGGTACCGATATCGTTCTGGGCGGCGGCATCAACAAGCACATCGATGAAATCCGTGCCGACGAAACGCTCTCGCCTGAAGAAAAGGAAAAGCGCATCGAGGCTCTTAAGGCCGACTGGCAGAAACTTCATGACGCTGTGGTGGCGGCCGGGGGGCTGCGCATCATCGGCAGCGAGCGCCATGAATCCCGCCGTATCGACAACCAGCTGCGCGGCCGTTCGGGCCGTCAGGGTGACCCGGGCAGCTCTGTCTTCTATCTTTCGATGGAAGATCAGTTGCTCAGAATCTTCGGCGGCGACCGCATGAAGGCAATCGCGGACCGCTTAAAGCTCGAGCACGGCGTGGCGATTGAATCCAAGATGCTCTCGCGCATGATTGAAAGCGCGCAGCGTAAGGTTGAAGGCCGCAACTACGATATCCGCAAGCAGCTGCTCGAATTTGACGACGTCCAGAACGATCAGCGCAAGGAGATCTACCGCCTGCGAAACGAAATCCTTGAGAGTAAGGACGTCAGCGACATGATCAACAGCCTGCGGGAAGGCTACTTCACGGATCTCTTCAGAAGCTTTGTGCCCGCGGATACCGTTGAAGAGCAGTGGGACCTCAAGGGACTCACCTCTCAGCTTAAAACCAACTGGGGCATTGACATCCCGATGCAGGAGATGCTGGAAAAAGACAACAGCGTCACCGATGAAGACCTTCTGAAGAAACTCCTTGAGACGGCCGATGCCATTGAAAAGG
This sequence comes from Duodenibacillus massiliensis, assembly GCF_928721995.1. NCBI lineage: Bacteria > Pseudomonadati > Pseudomonadota > Betaproteobacteria > Burkholderiales > Sutterellaceae > Duodenibacillus > Duodenibacillus massiliensis. The sequence goes on along the minus strand of NZ_OV788642.1, from coordinate 903,175 downwards.
GTAAGGAAGAGCTGGTCGGCCACGAAGCCTGGGCCGGTTTTGCCCGCAACGTGCTTCTGCAGGTTCTGGACGCCACCTGGCGTCAGCACATCACGGCGCTCGATGCCCTGCGACAGGGGATTTACCTGCGCGGTTACGCCCAGAAGCAGCCCAAGCAGGAATACAAGCGCGAAGCCTTCTCGATGTTTGAGTCGCTTCTGGATAACGTGCGCGAGCAGCTCTGCCGCGTGCTCATGAACGTGCAGATTCAGATGCCTGAGGAAGCACAGGCTGCGACCGAACGCAGTGAAGAGATGGGTGCGCAGCGCGCGCAAGCCGCTACGGCCAAACACGAAGAAGCGATCGACTTCTCGCACGTGGGCCGCAACGATCCGTGCCCCTGCGGCTCGGGCAAGAAGTACAAGGACTGCCACGGGCGGCTTAAGTAATCCAAAAACTTCGGTTGCGGTAGTCTGCGGCGCCGAAAAACACCGTGCATCGGGTTATGATGACCCTTTGCGCAACGGTGTTTTCGGCGCCGTTATTTTTGCCAGTTAAAAAAGAATCGGAGAGACAGTCATGGCAGTTAATTTAAAGAGCCCGGACCCCCGGATGATTTTCCCTGTGGAAGGGGTGGAACTCGGTACCGCCCGCGCCGGCATCCGTAAGCCCGGCCGCCGGGATCTGCTGCTTGTGCGTCTTGCTGAAGGTTCGACCGTCGCCGGCGTCTTTACCCGGAACCGTTTTGCGGCAGCCCCGGTGCAGGTTTGCCGCGCGCATCTGGCGAAAACCAATGCCGTGCGCGCCATTGTCGTCAATACCGGCATCGCCAACGCCGGTACCGGTGAGACGGGCCTTATGAACGCTGAAAAGACCTGTGAGAAGGCCGCGGAACTTGTGGGCTGCGGCACAGACGCAGTGCTTCCCTTCAGCACGGGCGTCATCATGGAGCAGCTTCCCGTGGAGCGCCTCATCAAGGGGTTGCCCGAGGCGTATGCGGATCTTGCACCGGACAACTGGCTTGAGGCCGCGGAAGCCATCATGACCACGGATACCGTCTGCAAGGCTTTTTCCACCAAAGCGTTCCTCGAATTTGCCCGCATCACGGTAACCGGCATCAGTAAAGGCGCAGGCATGATTGAGCCGCGTATGGCCACAATGCTCGGCTTCATTGCCACCGACGCCGCAATCAGCGCGGAGGTTCTTCCCCTGATCGTCAAGCGCGTCGCCGACAAGAGCTACAACCGCATCACGGTGGATGGCGACACTTCCACCAACGACAGCTTTGTGGTGATTGCCACCGGCAAAGCCAAGATGGAACCGATCACGAGTGCCGATGATCCCCGGATTGATGCCGTTACCGAAGCGCTCTGCGTGGTGGCGCGGCATCTTGCCCAGTCCATGATCCGTGATGGTGAAGGGGCCACGAAATTTATTACGGTGCAGGTGCAGGGTGCTAAAAGCGAAGCCGAAGCCCTCCAGGTCTGCTACGCCGTGGCGCATTCGCCGCTGGTGAAGACCGCGTTTTTTGCCTCGGACCCCAACCTCGGACGTATTCTTGCTGCTGTGGGCAACAGCCGTGTCGAGGACCTTGACAGCTCCAAAGTGACGCTTTGGCTCGATGACGTGCTCGTTGCCGAGCACGGGGGCCGTGCTGCAGGCTACCGTGAAGAAGACGGTGTGCGCGTGATGGCGCAGCCTGAAATCACGGTGCGCATTGATTTGGGCAGAGGCGTGGCTTCGGAAACCGTCTGGACCACGGACCTCTCCCACGAGTACGTGACGATCAACGCCGATTACCGCAGTTAAGCATGACGCCGGAAAACGAAAAACTCTTCGGCGAGGTGCTCACGCGCCTTAAGGCGGTGCTCCCTGCGGCTGAAGATGAAACCGACTGGACACGACCGGCTTTCCGCTGGGTGCGCCGCACGTGCCTGGGCACCACGGTGGGGCGGCTTGAACCCGTGGAGAAATTCGCCCGCGTTGAGCTCGATGATCTGCTTTATATCGAGGGACAGAAGGCGGAACTTTTGGCCAACACCGAGCAGTTTGTAAAGGGGCTTCCCGCCAACAACGTGCTACTTACAGGCGCACGCGGTACGGGTAAAAGTTCGCTGATCCGCGGGTGCCTGACGCGTTTTTACGATGAGGGGCTGCGGCTCATTGAAATCGATAAGGATGATCTCAGAGATCTTGCCGATATCGTGCGGATCACGGCGCGCCGCCCCGAGCGCTTTATTCTCTTTTGCGATGATCTCTCCTTTGAACTCGGTGAGGGAGGCTACAAGGCGCTTAAAGCCGCATTGGACGGCTCGGTTGCCGCGGGCGGCGACAATCTCATCGTTTACGCCACGAGTAATCGCCGGCATCTGCTGCCCGAACCCGTGTCAGACAACGCACAGGCGGTTTTAGACGATGAAGGGGAGCTGCATCCCGGGGAAGTGCTTGAAGAAAAGCTCTCGCTTGCCGAGCGCTTCGGCCTGTGGCTCAGTTTCTATCCCTTCAGCCAGGACAAGTACCTTGCTGCCGTTTTTGCCGCTCTGCGCCGTTTCGGCGTTGAAGAGGCGGTCGTCACAAGCGAAGCTGTGCGTCTTGAAGCCCTGCAGTTTGCCCTGCAGCGCGGCGGCCGAAGCGGCCGCGTGGCGCTGCAGTACGCCCGTAACCGTGCGGGCAGTGAAAAACTCAAAGCCATGAGGAAGTGAAAGTGCCCGATCGTCCTGTCACCGAAGTTGCTGTTGCCGTTGTGATTGATCCTCAGAGCGGGAAGTTTTTGCTCGGATCACGTCCGGAAGGGAAACCCTACGCGGGTTACTGGGAATTTCCGGGCGGAAAACTCGAAAAGGGGGAGTCCGTGCACGAGGCGCTCGTGCGTGAACTCCGGGAGGAGCTGGATCTGACGATTACGGATTCGGTCCCCTGGTTTGTCATGGAGCACGACTATCCCCACGCCTATGTGAGGCTTCACTTCCGGCGTTCCTGGGCCTTCAGCGGAACGCCCAAGGCGCTGGAAAATCAGACGTTTTGCTGGTGTACGGCAGAGGACACCGGGACACTTGCCGCAATGAAGCTGCTGCCGATGGACGCGCTTGTGATCAGCCGGATTGCGCTGCCCGCGGTGCTGGCGGTGCCGGAAAGCTCCGCGGGGCTTACAAAGGCCGCGGACTTTGTCCGGCATACCAAGGGCGCAGCCTTTTTGGCTGAGGACGACACGGCCCTTCAATTTGCCGCTGAAAAGGGGCTTCCCGTGGTTGATCTGCGTGAGACGGGCTGCTGGGCGGCAACCGACGCCGAAGCCGATGAAGCGGCCGCCGACGGCGTTACCTATGCTCTCTGCGTCAATCCCGGCACGGACCTTGTGAGCCACCACCGCAACCGGCTGCCACTTTACGTGGAAGGGTCGCCCGAAACCCTGACGGAGTCCCTCAGGGCCGGTGCTCACGGCGTGTACTGCCGGTTTTAATCTTTGTCTTTTTTCTCTTCGGCGGCCTGACGCATCACTTCGGCCGCAAGGGCTTCGGGGTCAGCGGTTCCCGGAGCCCCTTCAATGCGGTATTCACCCGCGGCCCACTTGCCGAGGTCAATTAATTTGCAGCGCTCGCTGCAAAAAGGCCTCCAGGGGCTTTTAACGTCATACTCGTGCATCTTTTTGCACGTGGGACATTTCACAAGCATCGGTTTTTTTCCGGATAAAAACGGGCCGGCCCTTTTCCTAAAAAGACCGGCTCAGGACATGGGAAACCCGACAGTTTAGGCTTTTTTGGCACGGGCCATCGCGAGGTACTTGGCGTCAAGCTCGGCAACGGCCTCGGTGAGGTCGTCGATCGTGCCCACGTTGCTGATTACGTCATCGGCAGCGGCAAGGCGTTCCTTGCGGCTTGCCTGCGACTCAATGATGGCGCGTGCTTCTTCTTCGCTCATATGGCGGTTAAAGCGCAGGCGGCTGATCTGTTCGTCTTCGGGGACGTCGACCACCACGACGCGGGCGACGGCGTCCTTCCAGCGGCCGCTTTCCACCAAAAGCGGAATGCTCAGAATCACATAGTCTGCGCCGCTGACCTTTTTCAGTTCCTCGAAGATTTCCTTTTTGATCATCGGGTGCAGAATCGCTTCAAGCTTTTCTTTTTTCTTCGGGTCGCTGAAGACGATCTCGCGCATGAGTTCACGCTTAAGGCCGTTGGTGCCGATCACGTCCGCGCCGAATTCAAGCGCAATTTCCGGAAGGGCTTTACCCTGAGCGGCAGTGAGGACATGCGAAATTTCATCGGCGTCAATGACAGGGACGCCGAGTGCACGAAAGGCATCCGTGGCTGTGGTTTTGCCGCTGGCGATACCGCCGGTCAATCCGATAATAAGCGTCATACGTTTGCCTCTTTTGCAGTAGTGAAACGGAGACGAACCCGTGCGGGTCCTTTTCTTTTATTCTATCCGCAAATATGAGTATTTCTGCTTATTTTTGAAAAAGTCTTTCCGCAGCGTTGCTTTCGGGTATCAGCCAAGCGCTTTGCGCCAGCCGTAAACGGGTTCCGGCCGTATCTCGAGTTCGTTTTTCATGGCGTCAAGGGCGGCAAAGAAATCGTCCGGCGTCCTGGCTTTAAAGAGGCGCTTGATGTGCTTTTCCGGGTTTTCAAAGAGAAACTGCTGGAAAAACCAATACTCCTTTAACCGCATCACGGCGTTTTTGAGGCTTGAGAACGCCGCCGTGTAGTCCTTCAAGAGGGCATCGGTAAAGGCAAAGATCTCATCGTGCGTTGCCGCTTCGCCGCCGCGGGCTTTTCTGAAAAGCGCAGGATCGGCCATCAGGGAGCGCCCGACCATGAGTTCGACGGAACGGGGAAAGGCGGCAAGACGGGCTTTGAGGTCGGCGACCGTCACGATGTCGCCGTTTACGCCCAGGGGCATCGCAAGAAGGGGCAGAGCGTCCTGTAAGACGTTAAGCCTCACATCGCCCTTATACAGATCGGTTTTAAGCCGCGCATGCACAATCAGCCGTTTAATCGGGTGATGCGAATAAATCCGTGCAAGATCGGCAAACTCATACTCTTCGCTCCAGCCGAGTCGTGTTTTGACCGTGACGGGAATATCGTCTCCGAGCGTGTCAAAAACCGTACCGAAGAATGTGTCAAGTTCCGCAGGAGTTCGCAGAAATCCCGAACCCTTCCCTTTGGCAACGACGGTACCGGCGGGACAGCCCAGGTTGAGGTTCACTTCATCGTAGCCCATGTCAAGCAGCGCCCTCACGGCCCAGACAAAGTCCTCCGGGCGGCGCGTCAGAAGCTGAGGAACGCAATGAATTCCCCTGTTGACTGAAGGCGCAAGGTCCTTTAACTGCCGCTCGGTAAAGCGCGGCTCCTGTGTGGGCGTGACAAAGGGAATGTAGTAGGCATCCGCGCCGCCGAAAAAAGATTGGTGGAGGCGGCGGAACACATAACCGGTGAGGCCTTCCATCGGAGCAACGGTAAGGCGCACGCCGTTAAAAGAATCGGAACTCACGGGGAGACGGAAATCAAGGTTTTTCGGGCCACCAGATTTTACCTGCCGCCGCGGGATCAGCAAGCGCAATGCGTGAGCCGATCAGAGGCGTGGTGACCGGAATCCGCACAGAGCGGGCATTGTCAAGCGCTGCAGTGAGGGGTTCGGTCCATACGTGCCGGCTTAAGGCGTATTTGGCGTTATGGCAGGGCATGACAACGGCGGGCGCGATATCCGTGAGAGCCAGTTTCCAGTCCGCGGGCATCAGATGGATGTCAGACCACTCCTTGTTGTACTGGCCGTCTTCGAGTACGGCAAAGTCAATGCGCCCGAACATGTCTCTGACGGCCTTAAAGTGCGGGCCGTAACCGCCGTCGCCGGAGAGGTAGAGCTTGTAGCCAGCGATATCGAACATGAAGCCCGCCCAAAGCGTCGTGTTCATCGTCATCGTGCGGCCGGAGAAGTGCTGCGAGGGCAGGCAGGTGAGTTCAAGGTTGGGGGCAAGACGCACGGACTCATGCCAGACGGTTTCCGTGATCCGCTCGGGATCGTAGCCCCAGGCTTCAAAGTGCGCACCCACCCCCAGCGGACAGACCACACGCTTAACGCGTGATCTGATCGCCGCAATCGTCGGGTAGTCGAGGTGGTCGTAATGGTCGTGCGTGATGAGAAGGACGTCCAAGGGCGGAATGTCTTCGGCCCGGTAGACATCTGCTCCCTTAAAGGGCTCAAAAAAGCCGGGAATCGGGCAGGCGGCCGCAAGGGCCGGATCCACGGCAATCGAAAGACCTTCGGCTCTGAGGTAAAACGCCGAGTGTCCGAGCCAGACCATTTCGCCGTTACGGACGCTGCTGAGGTCGGTTTTCTGGTGCGCAACCGGCGCCGAAGGCTTGACGCCCTCGGGTTTTTCGGCAAAGGCCTTGGTGATCTTTTTCCAGCGGGATTCCGCGACAGCCGGACCTCGGGTGCCGCCGGGGAGGTTGTGAAACGCACCGTCCCGGTAGTTTTTCTCCGCCATCATGCGCGCAAGGCGCTCGCCCTGAAAGCTGCCGCCGAGCTCAAGCGAGACATGATGCACACCTGTTGCTGCCGCAACAGCCGTGCCCGAGCCGGCAATGGCAGCGGCAAAGGGGAGTTTCAGCAGGCGGCGTCGGTTGAAGTCAACAAGTCCGGACATGGTGCGGAAAATTTCTCACGAAAAATCGGTCAGACAAACTCAGCTTAACGATAACGCAGCGTTTTGAAGCAGTGCGTTTCAAATTCTGGTAAAGCGTAACAGAGGTTTCTCAAAAAACAGACCGGATGAGCAACGATTGCGGATATCTGCCTTAATACGGGCAGTTTCGGATAACCTGTAAAATAAAACCGCCCGCAGTACGGTTATCGCGGGCGGCTTTTGAACTCAATATTGAGAGACGGCTCAGAGCTGTTCAGCGGGCGTCTTTTCAATGAGCATGGATTCAAGCGGCGTGCCCGCATCCACGAGTTCACGCATCTTCACGGGCATCTTGCCGCGGCCCGTCCAGGTACAGGCGCCGTCAGGGGTCACATACTTCGGCTTAATGGTGCGCTTGGGCTTGTCGGCAACAGCGGTCTTTGTCTTGCGGCCGCGCGTACCCTTGAGAATCTTCGGGGTACAGGTGCCTTCGAAATCGAGGTCAGAGGGCTTAAAGCCGAACATGGCGATAAGACAGTTAATGGTATCGATGGCGTCCTTACGGAACGATTCCTTCTTGGCACGGACCTGATCTTCCTGCAGCTGCAGCTTGCGCAGTTCCTGAATATCAACGGACATTTGAATATCCCTGTGTTTGTTTAGTGAATATCAGCATTGTAATTAATACGGACGCAGATAATCACGGAGAAACACTTTTTTAATTTCTTTTTTGCGAAACTAAATTACTCTTTCGTTTTTTCCGGATATTCACACAAATCAAAAATCGGACAGGCGCCGCACTCGGGTTTTCTTGCCTTGCAGCAGTAGCGGCCGTGCAGCAAAAGCCAGTGGTGCGCATTGGTGAGAAACTCTTTGGGCGTGGTTTTCAGCAGTTTTTCCATCACGTCCTGCGGCGTTTTTCCTGGAGCAATACCGGTACGGTTTGCGACGCGGAAAATATGCGTGTCAACGGCAATCGTGGGTTTACCGAAAGCGACATTTAAAACTACATTGGCGGTTTTAGTGCCGACACCGGGCAGTTTCGTGAGCGCATCAAAATCGGCAGGGACTTCGCCGTTAAAGTCTTTTTCCAGAATCGTGCAGGTGTCAATAATGTGTTTTGCCTTGGCGCGCCACAGACCGATCGTGCGGATATAGGGCTCAAGGCCTTCGACGCCCAAGGCGGCAATCGCATGCGCGGTATTGGCCGCCGGAAAGAGTTTGGCGGTGGCGATATTGACACTCTTGTCGGTTGCCTGCGCTGAAAGCATCACGGCAATCAGTAATTCAAAGGGCGTCGTGTAATTGAGTTCGCTTTTGGGGTCGGGCCGCTCGGCGGAGAGAATTTCAAATATCCGGCGGCGTTTTTCTTTATTCATTTTTTTTATTTTTGCTGAAGCAGTGCGGCGCGTTTTAAAACATCTGCCATCAGGGATTTTTTATTGACGGCAAGGCGCTCAGCTGTTTCCGTGAGTTTTTTCAGTTTTCGCTCGGCCCTGGCTTTTTTGGCTTCATAACGGCCTTTGGCGGCCCGGGCGTCGTCTTTGCTCCAGACTTTGCCGCACTCAACGAGTGTTATGCAGTCCATGGGGCAGGCCGTGAGGCAAAGCGCACAGCCCGTGCATTCGCTTTCAATGACGGCGTAGAGGTGCTTGGGAGCGCCCGCAATACAGTCAACGGGGCAGATTTTGGCGCAGAGCCGGCACCCGATGCAGCGACCGGCATCGATGCGCGCAAACGCAAAGGGGGCTTCGTGCCCGTATTCGGGATTGAGTTTTGTTTCAGCGCGGTGTAATGCGGCAGCCAGGATTTTGACGCCGGCATCGCCGCCCGGAGGGCAACGGTCGGGGGCCGTGCCCGTAAGCATCGCCTCGGCGTATTCGCGGCAACCAGCAAATCCGCACTGTCGGCACTGCGTCTGCGGCAGAAGACTTTCGAGCTCTGCCGCAGAGGGTTGGTTATGACTTAAAGCCAAAAGTTTTCCGCGAGAAGCTGGCCGGGTTTGCCGCCTCTCGGGCTCACAATGCCGCGGGCCTTCATGGCTTCGCGCACACTCTTGACCATGCCCGGATTGCCGCAGAGCATGACGCGGGAGTGTTCTTTTTCGATGGTGATGCCGGCAAGCTTTTCAAGCGAGCCGTCAGCCAAAGCGTCGGGAATACGTTCGTTTACCGCCGCCCCTTTTTCGCGCGTCACGCAGGCAACAACGGTAAGTTTGGGACTGCGCTTAACCAAGCGCGAAACGTAGCCCGTTTCATTCCAGGTGCGCACGCCGTGTACGAGAATCAGGCGTTCAAAGCGCGATGTGATCGATTCATCGGAGAGAACGGCGAGAAACGGCGAAACACCGGTACCGGAAGCAAACATCCAGAGGTCTTTGCCGCCCGCTTCCAGGCGGTCCGCAAGAAGCATGCCGCCCACTTCCGTGTCGATTAAAACGGAGTCGCCGGTTTTAATCTGATTGAGTTTCGGCGAGAGAATACCGCCCGTGACGTTCGCAATATAAAAGTCCACGGTTTCGCTTGCCGGAGCCGAGCCGATCGAATAAGCGCGGAAAACCTCATCGCCTTCGATTTTCAGGCCCATCCGGGCAAATTCACCGGTCTTCCAGGTAAAGCCTTCGGGGTTCACCAGACGCAGTTGGATGACGTTGTCGGCAACATGCTCTGCCGATGCAACACGGGTAGTCATTACAGCCATTTCTAAAGCCTCTGCCAAAGAAAAAGTGCCGGGATGCGCGTAAGGGGCAACGCCGGTTAACGCTTCAGATACTGAAGCTTGTTTTTCACTCCGCGCCACTGATCGGCATCGTCCGGATAGGGCTTCTTGTGCGTGATGGAAGGCCACTGGCGGGCGAGTTCACGGTTGAGCTCAATGAATTCCTGCTGATCTGCGGGAACATCCTCTTCGGCATAGATCGCGGCTTCCGGACATTCCGGAACGCACACGGCGCAGTCGATGCATTCGTCGGGATCGATCACCAGAAAGTTGGGACCTTCCCGGAAGCAGTCAACCGGGCAGACATCAACGCAGTCGGTGCGTTTGCAGCCGATGCAGGCTTCACAGACAACGTGGGCCATGGTGCTGAGTTACTCCTCAATAGTGAGACAGAAAAAGAACGTAACCGCTTATTTTATCAGCGCCGAGCGCTTCTGAATTCGCATGGGCGGCCTCGTCTTTTCGGATGCTGTCTCGGATTGCCGGGCATCTTACGCGCTGAAAAACCTTATGTTCTGCAGGCTTATGCTCAGTCTGATGGCGGAAATAGACGCACTCTAAAAATCGAAAAACAGCCCGAAGGCCGTCTTGTTTTTTCCTTGGTTAAGCAAGGTTCAGATAGAGCGCCGCGGCACGCAGGGCTTCCGCGGGATCGCGGTAAAGCCTTGCAAGATCGGCCGCAGATGAGACCGCATTGCCGGCATTTTTGCGCCGGCTGTTGTCGTTGCGGGTGACGGCTGCGGCAAGCTTTTCAACCGCTTCACCGTTTAATACCGCTGCGGAGTTTGTACCCCGTACAACTTCGGAGAGGAAAAAGACCGAAGCGGTTGTATCGGGAGCCGGTGTCCGGCTGACAAGTGCCTTGAGGCGCAAAAGTGTCGTTGCCGTCGGGGGCAGCGACGTTAAAAAGAAGACGGCGTTATTGGAATCGGCTTCCGGCACGAGCCGAATGAGACTGCCTTCTGAGAGCCCCGGCCAGGCTTTTTGCAGCGTTTTGGTGAAAAGCCTTCCGGGCACGAGATCGGCACTGTAGTGCTCCTCTCCGGCAGCAATTGTCTGCGCGATCCGGGCGTTTTGCGGCGTTTTTTCAAACGCGCGGGAAAGCGTCTTTTGCTTGGCGGCATCCGTGACGGAAACAACCCAGTCGGCGCCTTCGGTGAGGGCCGCAGAGGCTTCCTTTTTGCTGCAGCAGACGTGCGGTGCAAGAAGCGTACCGGTCAGAGACACGCCCGAGGCGAAAAGTCCGCCCAAAGAAAGCGTTGTCTCAAGTACCGCCTCACGGGCGTGCCAGGTGAGGGGGGCGGCTGTGCTGCCGTCAGCCGGGCGGATGCAGTCCATCAGGACTTTAAGCAATGTCTGCTGAAAGGCCGCCGGCTTAAAGAGCATCAGGACTTCGCGGATGGTTTCAGCCGTTGCGGCCGATTCGTTTGTTGTCTGCGTGAGTTTGCTGAGAAACGCCGACTGCTCGGACAAAAACCGGGCGGCGTCTTCGCAGCCGGGTTTGCCGGCCATGGCGGTAAGCCACAGTGCGGCCAAAACGGGACGCAGGTCAAGCAGGCTGTTTTCAGTTGTCCGTGCGGGCGCACTGACGGCGGGTTTTACCGCCGCCATGGGCTCAGAAAAGAGGTCGTACATGTCAATGCCGACCGAATCCTCAGGGGTGCTGTCAACCCGGGCCAGGTCCTTGATGCGGCCGCTGATTTCAGCCTGTGCGGCATGGGCCTTCCAGGAAGAGGCAAACGTAAAGACCCCCTGCCGGATTTCCCCCACGTCCAGGCGCTTGACGGTGCCGTCGGTCTGTTTTTCATCAAAAAAGACGTACAGCACATCCGGGTCCGCTGTGGACTGACTGTACGAGCCCTGCGGAATCTCGGGAAATCTGGCGAAATCGATCTGCATGAAACAAAAACTCTGTCGTTGGAAAAACCGGCAGGCGCATTATCCCGCGCCGCCGGTTTTGGTGCATGCCTTTTGCGGTTTTAGTTTTTAAGGCTGTGAATCGGAGCGGGGATGCGGCCGCCCAAGTTTGCAAAAGTTGAGCTGTCGCCGCCCGGGACGCGGATGATGCTTGCTTCACCCAAGAGTCCCCCGAAGACCGCCACGTCGCCCACTTTCTTGCCGGGGACCGGAATCACGCGCACGGCCGTCGTTTTGTTGTTGATCATGCCGATTGCGGCTTCGTCGGCAATCATGGCGGCGATGGTGTCGGCCGGCGTGTCGCCCGGAATGGCGATCATGTCCAGGCCCACGGAGCACACGCACGTCATCGCTTCGAGTTTTTCCATCGTGAGGGCGCCTGAGCGGGCAGCGGCTTCAATCGCGCTGTCTTCGCTTACCGGAATAAAGGCGCCGGAGAGGCCGCCCACGTTGCCGGAAGCAAAGACGCCGCCCTTTTTCACGGCGTCATTGAGCATTGCAAGAATCGCGGTTGAACCCGGAGCTCCGATCGAAGACAGCCCCAGCGTCTGAAAGATTTCGCCCACGCTGTCGCCCACGGCCGGCGTGGGTGCAAGCGAGAGATCCGCCACACCGAACGGCAGATTCATTTCGCGGGCCACGTTGCGGCCGATCAATTCACCCACACGCGTTACCTTGTAGGCGGTGTGCTTGATGACTTCAGCGATTTCAGAAAGCGTCAGACGCCGGCCGGTTTCTTCAATGGCGCGCTGCAGGGCTTTGTTGACAACGCCGGGGCCTGAGACCCCGACGTCAATCACCACATCGGGTTCACCGACGCCGAGATAGGCGCCCGCCATGAAGGGGACGTCCTGCGGAATGTTGCAGAACACGACGAGCTTGGCGGCGCCGAGGCCGTCGCGCTCTGCAGTGGCTTCGGCAACGGCCTTCACGGTTTTACCCATGAGAGCCACGGCATCCATGTTGATGCCGGCCTTGGTGCTGCCCACGTTAATCGACGAGCAGATGCGCTCGGTTGTGGCAAGCGCCTCAGGAAGCGCTTCAATGAGGTTTTTCTCGCCCGGGGTCATGCCCTTTTCAACGAGAGCGCCGAAACCGCCGAGAAAGTTGACGCCAACGTCGGCCGCGGCATCGTCTAAAACCTTACAGGCACGGACCATCTGATCGCGGGTGAAGCCCGCGCCCACGGTCCCGATGGGGCTCACGGCAATGCGCTTGTTGACAACGGGGATGCCGTAGCGGTCGCCGATCATGTCGCAGGTTTCCACAAGGCGCCGGGCGTACTTGCGGATCTTGCTTCTGACTTTGACTTCAAAGACGTCAAAGTCGTGGCTGGCGCAGTCAAAAAGGTTGATGCCGAGCGTGACGGTGCGTACATCAAGGTGTTCGCTCCGCAGCATATTGATGGTGGATAAAACCTCGCGTTCACTAAGCATGGTGTTCTTTTTCCGGTAAAAGGCTCGTTAATGGGGTCAGATGGCTTCAATGCGGTGCACGGCTTCAAAGATCGCACGGTGCTGCATCGTGAGGTTGAGATTCATCGCTTTGGCTCTTTCAAGCATCACGCGGTGAAGGCTGCGGGTGTCAATGTCATCGGGAATGCTCACTTCAAAAACCTGCATGGAGGAGCCGTCCCCTAACGGGAAAGCGCGCAGTGCCTCAATATTGATGCCCTGCTCGCCGAAGATATGCGCAAAAGTCCCCACGATGTCGTTGCGGTCCTTGCCGTAAACGCTGATCACAAAAGGCTGTGAGGCAGGGGCCTCGTGCTCGGGGTTTTCCATGTCGCGCGTGATGATGGAAAGCTTCATCTTCTTCTTTGCGGTCTCTTTTTCGAGGGCCTCTTGCAGAGCATTGTTGGAAAGGTCCGCGGGTTTGTCCACGACGTAGATGCCGGCAAACTGATTGTGCAGCGCCGTCTGCGTCATGTGTTCAATGTTGCAGTTAAGCCGCGTCATCACTGATGAAACGCAGGCCACAACCCCGGGCTGATCCAGGCCGATGACGGCAACGATCACGTTGTTTGTCTGCATGTGTAATGCCTCCGAAGACAGGTTTCCGCAGGAAATACGGAAATTTTGAGAATGTATCTCTCCATCATAGCCCAAGCCCGCTGACGCGCCCTCTGTTAAGCGCCTTAGAGCCGGAAAATATTTCGGATGCTTCAGGCTGCCATGCGGGAAAAGACGGCCAGGGCACTCTCCCGGGCAAGACGGGCCAGATTTTCCGGGCTCACGCCGCGGATACGGGCGGCTTCTTCACAGTAAAGGGCAATGTCGGCGGGATGCGTGCGGCTGTCCGCGTCGGCGCGGCGCCCGGGCGAGGGCATGTCGGGTGCGTCGGTTTCGAGCACAAAGTCCGTGTCGCCGATTTCAGCAAAAATGCGGCGGATGCGCTTGGAACCGGTGTACATGAGTGCGCCGCCGAAACCGAGCTTAAAGCCGAGATCAATGAGGCGCTTAGCCTGCTCAGATGACCCGTTAAACGCGTGAATGACGCCGCGTCTGACACCGCTTTTGCGGATTGCGGCGCTCACGGCATCCACGGCGTGGCGGGCATGTATGGAAACAGGCAGATCAAACTCGGCGGCAAGCTTAAGCTGAGCGGCAAAAACGGGGAGCTGCTCAGCCACTGTCGGTGTCTCGATATAGCCGTCCAGTCCGATTTCGCCCACGGCGGCAAGACGGGGGTCGTCCGCGTGCGCACTCAGAAAGTCTTTAAGGGCCGTGAGTGCCGCTTCAGTTTCCTCTTCTTCAGGGAGAAAAAGGGGATGAATGCCCGCGGCGTAGTGCAGGCCGTAGGTGTGCGCGGCGGAGCGCGCCGCCTCAAAGCCCGCAGGAAACCCGGCGCACACAAGAATGTCGGTGACACCGGCGGTGCGGGCTTCATGAACGAGCTCGGCCCGGTCTTTGTCAAAGGCCGGACAGTCGAGGTGACTGTGCGTGTCAATAAGGCCTGCGGGCATCGGCGGTCATTCCTCCCGGATCGTGCCGTCTACAAGGCGCAGGACGCGGTCGCAGCGTGCTGCAATCGTGTTGTCGTGCGTGACGATTACGGCCGCAGCCCCGCATTCGCGGGCGCTTTCGGCAAGAATGTCAAAAACGGCGACGGCGGTTTCGGCGTCAAGGTTCCCGGTCGGCTCATCGGCGAGGATGCAGACGGGATCAGCAGCCAGGGCGCGGGCCACCGCCGTTCGCTGACGCTCGCCCCCCGAGAGTTCCGACGGAAGGTGCTCGAGCCTTTCTCCCAAGCCCACTTTTTCCAAAAGTGCTTTGGCCTTGGCAAACGCCTTTTCCCGCGGCACGCGGGCAATCAGAAGCGGCATCGCCGCATTTTCCAGGGCCGTAAATTCCGGCAGCAGATGGTGAAACTGATAGATAAAGCCGAGCTTTCGGTTTCTGAGGGTGTCAAGCGCAGCGCCGTTTAGTCCGGCTAGTTCCTCGCCGTCTAAGCGGATGGAGCCCGCGTCAAACCCGTCAAGGCCGCCCGCAGCATGAAGCAGCGTACTTTTCCCGGAACCCGAGGCTCCGATTACCGCGATGGTTTCGCCGCGCTCCACGGAAAAGGTGACGTCTTTGAGAACCGGCACCACGCGGCCGTTTTCGGCGTAGCTTTTACGGACATGCTCTAAAACCAGGACGGGACTATTCATAGCGCAGGGCCTCGGCCGGATGGGTGCGTGACGCGCGCCACGAGGGGTAAAGCGTCGCCGCAAGACTCAGAATAAAGCTCAGCACGGCAATGGGCACGATGTCTGAGGCTCTCGGATCAGAGGGCATCTGACTGATGAAGTAGATTTCCCTGGGCAGAAACTGCGTGCCCAAAAGCGATTCAATCGCCGGAACGATCACATCAAGGTTCATGGCTATCGCGAGGCCGGAAGCCACGCCCGCAGCGACACCCACGGCCGCAACCATGGCACCCTCGATGATGAAGATCATCATGATCGAGCGCTTTGAGGCGCCGAGCGTGCGCAGCACCGCAATGTCGGTCTGCTTTTCCGTCACGGTCATCACAAGGGCGGAGACAAGACCGAAAGCGCCCACAAGCACAATAAGGAAAAGAATCACGGCCATCATGCGCTTTTCAACCTGCACGGCGGCAAACCAGGTGCGGTTTTGCTGCGTCCAGTCTGTGGCGTACTGGCCGCGGGGGAGTTTGGCCGACACAGCGCGGGCAATTGCTGGGGCGTTCTGCATGTCGTCCGTGCGGATGCGAAGGCCTGCAGGGCCCCCGGTACGGTACAAAACGGCGGCGTCATCGATATGCATGAGGCTCATCGTGCTGTCGTACTCATAGTGCCCGGAGGAAAAAAGGGCACTGACCTTCATCTGCTTCATGCGCGGCACAAAGCCTGCAGGCGAAACATTGCCCTTGGGGACGATGAGCGTGACGGTATCTCCGACCGTCACGCCGAGAAGACGCGCGAGGTCTTTGCCGAGAACGATGTTAAAGCTGCCTTTGGTAAGCGTGGCAAGCCCTTCTTTTCCGACGGTCTGCGCGAGTTCACTCACCTTGGGTTCTTCCGCGGGATCAATGCCGCGCACAAGTGACGCTCTGACCGTGCGGCCGCCCGAGAAAAGCCCCTGGCCGGAAACAAAGGGTGCGGCGGCGGCAACCCCGTCAACTTCGGTAAGTTCCGCCGCTTCCGCCTTCCAGTCGGGCAGGGCCCCGGTGAGGCTAACCACCTCCACGTGCGAGAGCACCGAGAGCATGCGGTCACGGACTTCCTTCTGAAAGCCGTTCATGACGGAAAGCACAATGATGAGTGCCATCACGCCCACGGCGATGGAAGCGGTCGACATCCCGGAGATAAAACTCATAAAGCCGTCTTTGCGGCGCCCTCTGCGGCCCGCGCGCATGTAGCGCAGGCCGATCATGAGCTCAAACGGCAGGCTCATAGAAATGCCGCGAGGAAACCCGCGTCTTCAGACGTGGGAGGAATCGCGGCCCTCCTTTCTCAGTTCAGTTAAAAACATCTTTCGCTTCTCAAGAAGCGAAAGTTTCTTGTAGGAAATGCTGGCAGAAATCTTTGTACCGTTCAGACGGCGCACATCGAATGCACCCGAGGAGCGTCTGCCAAAAATAAAGCCGACTTCCCCTTTGCACAGCACCTTGTCAAAGAGCCTGAAGCCGTGCACTAGGTATGGAGCCTGATGGCGCTTGCGCACACCGCCTTTGAGAATCGTCAGCTTGTGGATCTGGCGATTGCGGCGGCGCGTCTGTTTCTGAAACAGGTATTCGCCCCGACGTTTTGCGTCGAGGACGCCAGCAATGCAGAAAGCGTCCGCGCAATGCGTCTTCGGCAAGCCCGCGACGATGCGCTTGTGTTTGGTCAGATACCCGTAGGTATTCGTGACAGGCAATTCGGGATGGCGCTCGCGCAGGCGGTTGAACACCGTCCAACGCATGATGCCCATGAAAGTCTCTGCCCTGAAAGAAGCGCCGCGCCGGGGACTGAACTGCTTCAACTTGCCTGCGTGATACGCCTTGTGGCACGCCTCGCACAGCGTAATGAGGTTGCCCGGCGCGTCGTCTCCCGTTTTCCGACTCTCAATGTGATGCACGTTGAGAATCAGATCTTTCGATCTGCCTTTGCAGGCTTGGCAAACGTGACCGTCGCGGAACAGCACATATTCGCGCACGTTCCAAAAGCCAAGCTGCTCGCCCTGCTGATAGCCTTCGCCTTCAATCTCTGGGTTTTTGATCTTCTGAATGTCGAAGGATGCGGTTTCAATCACGATTTTGGTGATCGGAAGCACTCGGCAAACCGCTTCAATGCGCGATATGTGCGCCTGAATGCGGTTCTCCACGGACGGCGCAAGCCAACCCTTGTGCTTTGATCGAACGCGATTGTCAAAACGCGGCGCACGGTAGCGGGTCTTGCGGTTGCGTCGGGCGCGGCGAAGTGCCAAGCGATCTGAGAGCAAGCCCGTCACGTCCTGCCGCAGTTCGACCTCGGAAGCCAACAACTCTTCCTTGGCGGTCGTTGCGCTCAGGCCGACGTACTTGTAGCCCGCATCCACACCCAAGGTGATCGGCTGCTTGGTTTCGCCCGTCGGCACCGTCAGTTGAATCACAAAGGGCGTTCGGCGCACAGGCACGGCCTTCCCGGCCCGAAGGAGCTTACGCGCCTTGGGCGGGGAGCACGGCATGAGCGGTTGCCCGCGCATATTCAACACAAAAACTTTCAAAGTGTTCTCCATTGACGGATACCTCGCGGGCTCCGTCTGCTCGACCTTGTGGTCGGTTCTGATCCTTCGCCAATGTTGGAAGGGGTTTGTTGTCTGAAGCACCGCTCCTACCTCTCAGAGCTTTTAACCGCAGACCGCAGAGCGCGGGACTAGGATCGACATCCCGCGGTGCCTGTTTGCGTCCCGTCTTGCGACGGAACGGATTCCCAACCAACGGAGTCCGTCCGAAAACGGACTGAGGCTAGTCAACCAAGACTTGTTGCCAAGCCTCTGACTTCAGTCAGGGGTAGTTGACTATTTATGTCCCTCTTCGATGGCCACATGCACGGGCACGGCCTTTAAGGCGTCAACCAAAACGCGCCCTGCTATTTTCACAAGAAAACCGCGCCGACCGCCGTTGATGTAAATCTCGGGCATGTCAACGATGGTGGATTCCACATACACGGGCATCACCTTGCGCGTACCGAAGGGACTCGTGCCTCCGACCATATAGCCGGAATTGCGCTGCGCCTGCTCGGGTTTGCAGGGCGCAATGCTTTTGCGGCCCGTCTGACGCGCGAGGTTTTTGGTGGAGACTTCACAGTCACCGTGCATCAGAATCACGAGGGGCTTGGCGTGCTCATCCTCCATGATGAGGGTTTTCACAACCTGGTGGTGGTCAACGCCCAGCTGGCGGCTGGCTTCCGCGGTGCCGCCGTGCTCCACATAGTTGTAGCTCATTTCAACAAAATCCACATTGTGTTTTTTGAGCCACTCGGTGGCGGGCGATGCGCTTTCGTGTTTGGATTTACTCATGATCAGTGTGCTGCGGCAGTGTTCTCTCCTGCCGCAGAAAAACGGTTTTCCGCGATTATGCCGCGAAGGCGAGTTCGTGCAGTCTGAGCCAGGCGGCGATTTGTGAGAATTCTTGTTGTCCGAGCCAGGTTTTGGGGGCAAAAGTTGCGGGGTCGGTCACATCAAACCGTTTGATGTCGCCGGCAGCGGCCGCACGGTGGCAGGGAATCAAAAGCGGAAAGGGGTTTGAGGCCAATATCCGGCTCACCGCGGCCACGGCGCCCGGTCTGCCGCATTTGGCGGCAATTTCGGCATAGGAAAGAACGGTGCCCGGAGCGGTTTCACACAGCGTACGCAGCACCGAGCGGGAAAATTCCGGGAGGTTTGTGAGTCTGGGGAGCTCAAAAAGCCGGGCGACATCGTGCGCCGCGGCCGGTGCGGGTGCCGTGAGATAGCCCTCCAGCACGGCAAAAGCCCGGGCGATGACCTCGGGCGCTGCGTCCGGTGTTTCGCAGGGCGTGAAGTCAGGCTCAATCTGCCAGAGCGTGCCGAAGCATTCGGTGAGGATAAGGCTGCCCCAGGGGGCGGGCATGCGCCAGAGACTCCTTTCCGGGTCTTCGCCGTAAAGCGCAGTAAAAGACATGTGTGTTCCTTAATCCTTAGTTCCCGCCCAAAAGTTGTTACTACACATTTGGGCGGTCTTTAATTGGGTATTCCTTTGCAGGCTTGATCCCGAGAAGCTTGTAGATGTCGTTGTGTTCTTTGACCATCTCGGCTGGAATAACAGTCTGATCAAAGACTTTGGCCTTCTGAGTTCGCATGCGCGCGAGAATGCGGTCGAGGCTAAACAACCCGCGCTTGAAAGCGCGGGGTTTCCTGACACGGTGCAGGCTTTCCCGTAACAGGCAAGGTTTTTGAGGCCTTGTCTGCCCGGGCGTCCCCTGCACCACAGGAACATTTAAAACGCAACCGCTCTACGGGTACGGGCTTCATCAGCTCGATCCGTCGGTTCCGGCGAAGGACTGCTTCGTCTTGCCGATTCGCTGGTTTGTACTGCACTATCGATCCGGCGTTCCCTGAGACTTGTTTGTGCCTCGCAAGCGCTGATTGCTCAGCCTTCAGATCGTAGCTGTCAGTGGCGGGATCCGCAAAATACAGGTTCATGGCGGCCGCAAGGTCGCGGTCCATGTACCAGCCCGTATCTCCCAACTGGTGACTTCTCTCCCAAAGAGCCTTCTTACGGTACGTTCCCGTTTCGGGATCGTGCTGACTCGGGCGCAGTTTCCGGGGACTGACTTCCACCACACAACAGCCGGCGCTTTCAGCCTTACTTGTCATCCGGGTTATCAATCCTGCAATACCGCTTTTGCCCAAACTCTTGCCGTATCCGGCTCTCTGAAATGCTTTGTATGAGTTCTTCTCCACAATGACGGTGCCGGCCCGGCCGAACACCTGGTTAATCACTTCGCCGTGCAGGCAACGGCGGGTTTGCGCCTGGCGGCGGTACAGATCCGCAAGTTTTGCCTTTGTTGCCTTATAGGTCTTGGATTCCTTCCAGACAATCTTTTTTCCGGCGGCTTTAACGGTGCCGTCCGCGTTGTAGCACTCCCGATTCGTGTCTCTGCGGGAGCGGTCCATGGCACGTAAAAGACGCGCAATCTCCTTTTCCTGAGAGACAGTGCCCGCGCTCACCAAAATCTTCTGCTGCCACTCGGGGCTGTAAAAAGTCATGGTCCTCGGGCCCGGGTCAACAGCCACCTTGAGATCCTTGGGAGCATAAACGTGCTTGACGGGCGGTACGCCTTCGACAATGAGCTGAACAAAGTAGCGCATACGGCCGCGGATCATCCGCCGGACAAGACGGCAGTATTTGACACGCTTAAAACCGGACGGATCTGTTGCTGAAAGAAGAGCTTCTTTCTGCCAGGCATCCGGCGCTTCAGCCTTTATCACCAGATCCAGAACCTCGAGCGTCCACGTCTTGGCCTTCCAACGCAACCCTGTTTTGTTTGATTTTCCCTCAACGCTGTGCAAGCCCCGTTTAGCACTCTTAAACCGCGGCTGACCGCCCTGATGAAGCAGCCAGCGCTCAATGCCCTGCCAGACACGTGTGGCAATTTTCTGCGCTTCGTTGATGCCGATGCGCTTTGTAAAGCCGCCCTTGGCACGGTGCTCTTTCACGACATCATGCAGGGCATACTCGGAAAGGAGGGCGGACTTCTGAATTTCCTTAAACCGCTTGTTACGGTCTTTGCCCTTGGGCATCGCGGCCGTCAGCTTCCATGCTTCAGTGCTTTTCATGGCGCGCACGCGTTTCTTTGCTGTTCCAAGAACAGCATTGAAGAGCTGGCATGCATCGGAGAAGTAGGTCTCCAGTGCACTTTCCTGATCCTCTCCGGTTTTCAGGCCCAGCTCGATGACAAAGGACGGTGTGCGCGATTTCATAGCGGCTGAATATACCTTAAGCGAAAACTATGTGCATGGTTTGGCTGCGTTTGGGCCAAAATTAAAAAATTTCGAAAGCCCGCATTCCTCCCGGGGCTCAAGCCCCGGGCTTCCTGCGGGAAATTCTGTGAGCATGTCTGGCTTGTATAGCGCGGATCCAGGAAAACACACCGGATTCCAGCGGCTGCCGCTTTGTAAACAATCATCTCCTGCAACTCACGGAAAGACCAGCGGTGCAGTCGGCTTCTGATGCGTTTCCCGGCCTTGATGTGATCCCGGATATGCGTCAGGTCTTCCAGGGCGATTAACTTGATACCCCGCTTTGCGGCTTCCTGCACAATCTCTTTGCTTACAACGTTATTGACATGCGTCACATGGCGTCTTTCTCGGCCTGAGGCTTTTTTCAGGTGCTGTCTGGCACTCTGAGAGCCGTTGCGCTGAAGACGCTTTCTCTGACTCATATATCGGTCTCTTTTATCCTTTAATGCTCCTGCTTTCCAAATACGGCCCGTGCTGACGGCCGCAATATTGTTCTCGCCGACATCAATACCCATGATCTCGTCGGCTTTCAGATTCTTTAAATGCTCTTCGCCCGAACAACCTTGGGACTCCACAGCGATGTGAAGCTCCCAAAACGCTTCTTTCCGGCCTCTCCGGGGATGCAGAACAAGGTTGCACTCCTTACGCTTTCCAGAAGCCAGCAACTCTTTTTGAAAAGGTCCGGGGCACAGACGTGCCCGAATCCGACCGCTGATGGTTGAAATTGAAACAGTGCCGTCAGGGAAAAATGTCAGCGTGTTCTTGTCGACGTGAACCGAGGGGTGCCTGAACACCAGCGTCTTGAGCTTCTTGTCCTCACTTTTGAGCTGTGCCGGATGCTTGGCAAGCTCCGTCTTGTAGGCTGCCGACACCGAGCGGATGACGTTACAGGCATACTGGCTGCCGAGATCCGGAAATTTTGCCTTGATCTTGTCATAAACTGCGTGATGCAGCGTGAAACGCTGCCAAAGCCTCTTCGTGCGGTCCGCCGCTACTGTCGGAACTACAAAGTTACACACCTGCGCATAGAGTCTCTGCGTCGCTGCGAGCTTTTCGTGTGCTGCCGGATCGAGTAGTTCCAGCCGAACGCAGGCTGTGCGGACACACTTGCTGCTCCCTTCAACGCGCCTAACGCCGTCCGCGGATGTGTTCAGTCCTTTCGATGTAGCTTTTGATCGTTTCTGCACTGACACTGCCTGCTGTTCCGACGTAGTAAGAAGGCGACCAAAGATGGCCTGCCCAAAGTTCATTTTTGAGTTCCGGATGCCGCATCAGCAGCATCCTTGCACTGGCACCCTTCAATACTCTCACCGCGTCGGCAATGCTGACGGACGGCGGAAAACTGACAAACAGGTGCAGGTGATCCGGCTGAATTTCCAAAGAAAGTATCTCATACTTTCTTTCAGCGCATATGCTTTCAAGCAACTCACGCAGAGACTGCGCAACACCACCCCTGAGAACGGATTTCCTGTACTGGGGGCACCATACCATATGGTAAGCTGTCTGATAGACGCAGTTTCTGCTGTAAACGATGTTTAGCATAGTGCGTATGGTACCAATTTTTAAAATAAAAACAGCCGCGATTCCTCCCGCGTCTGAAGACGCGGGTTTCCTCGCGGAATTTCTATGAATGACAAAAGAATCCTCGCGGCCGCCGCCGTCTTAGCAATGGGCGGCATCTCGCAGGCTGCGGAGCCCGTCTGCACGATGACGCTCACGGCCGGTCCGCATGCCGGGGAGAACGGAAGGCCCGTCACAGTCTTTTACGTGACCGACGGCGCAAGGCTGGGCCCTGCGGTTTCCGGTATCTGCAGCCTGCTTTCGGGCACGAAGGGCGCCGCATCGACCTGTGCCGTTGCGGCCGTCGACGTGCCCGACCGCACCGCCTTCCTGACGCCCACGCGCTCGAGCATCGGCCGCAATGGTCGAGACACCGGAAAGCCCGCTCAGGGCGGGCGCGCCTCGGAACTCGTGGAATGCCTTGAGAAGACCGTGAAGCCCGAAGTTACCAAACGCTTTGAAGGAGAAACCTTGAGGCACGTCCTCATGGGCCACTCGTTCGGCGGACTCTTTGCGCTCCACACCATGGCGGAGCGCCCCGAGCTGTTTGATGCCTGGGTGGCGGCCGATCCGTCCCTCTGGTGGGACGGCGGCGTGCTCGTGAGAAGCCTGGAGGCAAAGCCCGGCTCGGGACGCCCCGGCGCATTCGTTTATGCGGGCTTCGGCACGGCTTTGAGAAAGGCGAGCGGCACGACGGCAAGCCAAAATCTTGCGTCCGAAAAGCGCTTTGAAGAGGCTTTAAGGTCCTTTTCGGGAACCGAAAGCGCGGTTCTCGTCGACGACTATCCGCGCGAAACACACGGGACGATTGCCGTGCCTGTCTTCCATGAGGCGATGAAGCATCTGATTTTGAGGTCGAAGAACGACGCAGGGACGAAACCGGCAAAGTGACGCTTGTCTCTCTGTAAATAAAAAAAACGCCGCAGGGATTATCGTTCCCGTGCGGCGTTTCTATTTGTGCGCTCGGCATGAGCGCGTTCTAATGGGTGAAAGTCCCGAGTGCAGGGGGTAGCACCAAGCACATAGCCAAGAGCAAGGGTGTCCTCCGCGAGGCGGGATCTGAAGGAAGCTGGAGGCAAACCACTGACCTGACGTACAGAAACTGCATAAGGCATTCGAAGATGGGTAAGTCTGCAAAACAAGATGAAGTCCGAAGCTACACGGAATCCGAGGTGTAGATGCAGCAGGTACATGGTGGGAAAGAACGCGTTCTTACCCGAGGAGGACTCACGGACTTCAATGCAACAGCATTGTCGGAGTAAAGCTTGCCGTGAGTAGTCAGCAACGGTCATAGTAAGCAGGGCAGTACCTGACGAAGGACCAAATTTATAGGAGTACGGTGCCGTAGACACAAAGTCGCATGGCGCAGAAAACATAAGAAACCTGTCTGAGTTTTGGTACCCACGGAATGGGAAGAGGAACTCAGGAGGGCGCAACGGCCGTGATGGACATGGAAAACACCGCACATACCGCGCCTGCTTTCACGGGGATCACACTTGAAGCGATACTGAGCACTGAAAACCTTACATCCCCATTAAAAACCGCCCAAATGTGTAGTAACAACATTTGGGCGGGAACTAAGGTTAATTCTTTTGTGAGCGCGCTTCATCAAGGTCGCTCTGCCACAGGCCCTTGGGCATGGGAAAGGCGACGTTTTCGTCCGCGGCCGCCGCAAGCGTTGTGACGCTTTGGGCACCGAACTCTTTCTGAATCATTTCCACAACCCCCTGAACCAGGGCTTCGGGCGCGGAGGCTCCGGCGGTGATGCCGACTTTTTCAACGCCGGTAAGCCAGGCGCGGTCAATGTGTTCGGCACTGTCAACGAGGTAGGCCTTCACGCCGCACCGTTCACTCACCTCACGCAGGCGTGTGGAGTTCGAACTCGTGGTCGATCCGATCACAAGCACAAGGTCCACGCGGGCGGCAAGCGCCTTTACCGCATCCTGACGGTTTTGCGTGGCGTAGCAGACATCGGCTTTTTTGGGTTCTGCGATGCCGGGGAACTTTTGCTTGAGCGCATCAATCACATCGCGGGCGTCATCCACGGAAATCGTGGTCTGCGTGACATAAGAAAGGGTGGAGGGGTCAAGTGTTGCCGGAAGGTTTTTCACTTCCGCCGGGCTTTGCACGAGCGTGATGCCGTCCTTGACCTGCCCCATCGTGCCCTCGACTTCCGGGTGCCCGGCGTGACCGATCATGATGATGCGGCGGTTTTGCTGCCTCATGCGGATCACTTCGCGGTGAACCTTCGTGACAAGGGGGCAGGTGGCGTCAAAAATCCGGAAGCCCCGTTTTTCCGCTTCCTGCTGCACCGCAACCGGTACGCCGTGCGCGGAAAAAATAAGGGTGGCGCCGTCAGGCACATCACTTAAATCTTCCACAAAGACCGCACCCTGTTCCCGGAGCCGCTCCACCACGGTTTTGTTGTGAACGATCTCGTGACGCACGTAAATGGGAGGGCCGTAGACGGCAAGCGCACGTTCGACAATCGCAATCGCGCGGGTGACGCCCGCACAAAAACCGCGGGGCTGGGCAAGAATGATCTGCATGGCAGTGGCTGCTCTGTAAATTTGAGTGTTGGCGAAAGTGTAGAAGAAAAACGCCGGCGGCTCACAAACGCACAGGCGCGCGACAGTGTAGAATGCGCCCTTCGCGGTGAGGGCGCACTATGCAAATGGAGCGCCCGCGGCGGGCTTCTCTTCTGCCTGAGAAATCAGAGGTTTGGCAGAGGAGGATTTTTGTCGTATAATCATCGTCTTTCAGTTTTCGCGCTCACGCCCGGATATCGGCGAGGCGTGAAGCGTTTTTAATCAACTTTTTACGGGAGTTAGCGATGGCACGAGTGTGTCAAGTCACCGGCAAGGCGCCGATGGTCGGCCATCAAGTCTCGCACGCGAACAACAAGACCAAGCGTCGTTTCATGCCGAACCTGCAGTATCGTCGTTTCTGGGTCGAAAGTGAAAACCGTTGGGTCCGCCTGCGTTTGACGACGGCTGGTCTTCGCACTGTCGACAAGATCGGTATTGATGCGGTTCTCGCGGATCTGCGCGCCCGCGGCGAAATCTAACCTGACAGGAGATTGAACCATGGCAAAGGGTGCACGCGAAAAAATTAAGATGGAATCGTCCGCAGGGACGGGTTACTTCGTCACTACGACGAAGAACAAGAAGACCTCCACGGGTAAGCTCGAACGCAACATGTTCGATCCGGTTGCCCGCAAGCACGTCCTCTTCAAGGAAACGAAGCTTCGTTAATCCTTGCTGTATCCCAGCGCTGTGCGAGCGCTGACGATCCCGAAAACCGGCTGCTGAGTGATGCCTCAGCAGTCGGTTTTTTCGTTGTCGGGAAAAAACGGCGGCCCAAAGGCCGTATTAGTCGGATTATTTTCTGCGGGGAAGACCGAAGTAGCCCTTAAACGGCCAAAGACGCCGCCAGCGGTTGATCCGGGTGAGTTCGGCTTCGCGTTTTTCGCCCATCGCATCGGGCTGAAAAATCTTCCACTTTTTGTAGGCTCCGCTCATGTCAAGTGCTTCGAGCGATTTTTTGAGCCACACGGGCATGCCGGCAGTGGCAAGCGCTGACTGAAAGTCAATGACGGCAGGGGTTTTATCAGGCCGCATCAGCACGTTGCCGTTACTGCGGATGTCCAGATGCACGATTCCGGCGCGGTGCATGTTTTTGATGAGTTCTTCCAGGCAGATCAGAAAGGCCGGGGTGACTTCCTCACGGGGAAGCTCGGCAAGGGTTTTGCCAGGAATAAAGGCAAGCGCCACGGCGTTTTCATCGAGTCTGAAGGCTTCTGCAGCAAAGCCGTCGATGTCGGCCACATAATGCGCGGCCTTGAGTTCGCGTGCCAAAAGAAAGCGCCCGAAGGGACGCACGAAGAAGGGGCGCGTTGAAAAGTCTTTGACCGTCCAGGTACGCCCGGCGAGGGTAACCCGCGTGACGACGGCGTTAAAAAGCCGTCCGTCACGCAGCAGAACTTTTTCGGCTTTTTCAAAGTCAGCCCGGGTAAAGGGCTGACCGGGAAAAGCGTCCTTTATCGTCACAGCCGAAAAGTCTCATAAGGAAAATATCAGGGCATCTGAATGCCGCCCGTGCCGGCGGCCGGCGGGACGCCGAAGCCGGGGGTGCCGGGGGTGACGATCTTGCTTGCCGCCTCACGTCGAAGCTGCTGCATTTTTTCAATCGTCTCCTGCACACCCTTTTTGGCGGCTTCCCCGTAAAGCTTCACGGCTTCTTCAAGGTTTGCAGCCTTGATTTCAAAAGAAATCGGCAGCGGTCCCATCTGCGTCATGATCTGCACTTCACCGGTGAAAATGCAGGCGCGGGCCGGGTCCTTCTCTCCCTGAGCCGTCACCGGCGTCAACACATGAATGACGCCCATCTTGCGGTCCGTGATCATTTCCTCACGGTAAAGATTGGCTGCGTCCATTTCGACTTTCAGATCATCACCGAATGCCATTTTTGTGAATTCCTGTCGTTAAAAAATTCGGGTAAACAAAACGCCGCGCGAAAAGAGAGTTCCTTCCGCCGGCGCTTTTTTAAGTGCGTATGCGATTGTCGCAGAAAACCGCGGTTAACGGTAGACCATCACAGGGACTTTCGAATGCGTGAGCACCTTCTGGGTTTCACTGCCCAGAAGGACTGCGGCAATGCCCTTGCGGCCGTGGCTGGCCATAAACACGCAGTCGCAGCCCTTTTCGGAACACGCGTCCATAATGGCTTCCGCCGGCGAAAAAGACTTCACCGAAAGCGTCTGCACTTTGATGCCTTTTTCTTCAAGAATGGCGCGGGCTTCGGCAAGGCGCTCTTCAGCGACCGTGCGCACGCGTTCATCGTAGTCATCGATCGATTCCGGGCGGTATTCGCTCAGAGACGTGTAGCTGTAGGGTTCGATCACGGTGATGAGCACCACTTCAGAGTGCATGGCCTCTGCAAAGGAAGCCGCACCGCGGACCGCATCAAGAGAAAGTTCCGAGCCGTCGGTCGGCACCAGGAGACGCTTGTACATAAAAACTGTTCCCTGTTTTTTGTAATTTCAAGACGCAATGATTCTATGCCAAAAATGCGGTGCGCGAAACAAGTACGGAAACACTCTTTGCCAGCGTCTTAGTCTGCGCCTTGGCGGTTTACCAAAAAAAGGCGGCATGGGTTTGTCCGTGCCGCTGGGATCATGGACCGTGGCCTCAGAAAAGCGGTTTCTTCGGCTCGTTTTCCATGTGCGAGACCGTTTCAGGAGCCTTCTTACGCTTGACAAACCAGGTGAAAAAGACCGGCACGAAGATAGTCGCGATAAAGGTCGCGGCAATCATGCCGCCGAAAACACCCGTCCCCATGGAGTGACGGGCCCCGGCACCTGCGCCCGTGGCAAATACAAGCGGGACGATACCCATCACAAACGCGAGCGACGTCATCAGAATCGGCCGCAGTCTCAAGCCCGCCGCTTCAATTGCGGCATCAAAGGGGCTTAACCCCTCGTGCATTTTCTGTGCGGCAAATTCCACGATCAAAATGGCGTTTTTGGCTGAAAGTCCGATCAACACCAGCAGCCCGATCTGAAAGTAGATGTCGTTGGAAAAACCGCGGATCCACAGCGAAACGAGGGCCCCGAGCACGGCAAAGGGAACCGCAAGCACCACGGCAATCGGCAGCGACCAGCGCTCGTAGAGAGCCGCCAGAATCAGAAACACGATGATCATGCCGAAGATAAACGCGGTCGTGGAAGACGCGCCGATCCGTTTTTCCTGCCAGGCCTGGCCCGTCCACTCAACGGCGTAGCCCTCGGGAAGGTATTCCTGCGCGGTTTCTTCAACGATCCGGATGGCTTCGCCGGAACTCACCCCCTGAACGGCCGAGCCCACAAACTGCGCTGCGAGATACCCGTTCATACGCGCAAGGCTCTCGGGGCCCGAGGTGCGCTTAACCGTGAGAACGGCAGACAGGGGCACCATTTCACCGGTGGTGTCGGAGCGCACCCAAACCTTGCCGAGATCTTCGGGGGTGAGGCGGTAGCGGTCTTCGCCCTGCATGATCACGCGGTAGATGCGGCCGTTACGGGTGTAATTGTTGATGTAGGAACCGGCAAAAAACGCCGTGAGCGTCGAATAGACGTTGTCTGAGGTAATCCCGAGCTGCGAGGCCTTCACGTCATCAAGATCGACCTGAATAAGGGGCGACTCTGCGCGCACGAAGTGCCTGAGGTCGGTGAGTTCCGGGCGTTCTGCAAGACGCGCGAGGAAATCCTCGGTGACGCGCTGCAGCATCAGAGCGTCGTCGCTTCCGCGGGACTGGATGTAGCCTGAAAAGCCGCTTGAGGAACCCAAGCCCCGGATCGGAGCTGGAAGCGAGGCCACCGTCACCGATTCTTTGCTTGTGGCACCGATTATTCTGAGTTTGGCGAGTACTTCGTCGGCCGATATCGTACGGTCGTTCCAGTTTTTGAGCTTAATGATGAAGGTGGCTGCGTTAGGGCGGATGTCGCCGCCCTGCGTGTCAAAGCCGGTCATCACAAGCACTGTGTCAAGGCCGGGGAGCTCTGCCTGAATCTTTTGCCGCATGGCGTCACTTTCGGCACGTGTGCGGGCAAAGGACGCACCTTCCGGAAGCGTCATCGTCATGCGCAGAATCCCTTGGTCTTCGCTCGGGACAAAGCTCGTGGGCGTGCGTTCGATCATCTGCCAGCAGGCAACGGTCACCGCTATTAAAACGACGGCCGCGATGCTTCGCCAGTGAAGAGCCCACTTCACGCACTGCAGGTAGCCGAAAGTGAGCTTGGAGAGGCCCTTATTAAAAGCCGTGAAAAAGCGTCCTTTTTTCGGTTCTTCTTTTTTGAGAATGACGGCGCAAAGCGCGGGGGTAAGGGTGAGCGCCACAAAGCCTGAAATCGCGACCGACACCGCAACCGTCACGGCAAACTGCTTGTAGAGTTCCCCTGCCATGCCGCCCAAAAAGGCGACCGGCACAAAGACCGCGCACAGTACGAGCACAATGGCAACAAGAGCAGAGGCCACTTCCCGCATGGCTTTCTGTGCGGCTTCAAAGGGGCCGAGTCCTTCGTGCGTCATCAGGCGCTCAACGTTTTCCAGCACCACAATGGCGTCATCGACCACAATGCCGATGGAAAGCGTCATGGCAAAAAGCGTGAGCGTATTCAGAGAAAACCCGAAAAGCCAGAGACCTGCCATGGTGCCGATCAGAGACACCGGAACCGCAAGCATGGGAATAAGGGTGGCACGCCAGTTCTGCAGGAAGAGAAAGACCACAAGCAGCACGAGAATACCGGCTTCAATGAGGGTCTTAAAAACTTCGGTGAGCGAAGCCTGTACAAAGACCGTCGTGTCATCGGTGATCTGGTGCTCGACTTTACCGGCCGGATACTGTTTTTCCAGACGCGCAAGTTCCGCCTTCACTTCCTTGGCCGCTGCCATGGCGTTGGCGCCGGACTGCAGGTAAACGCCCACGGTGATGGAGGGCTTACCCTGAAAGACGTTTAAGAATTCGTAGCTTCTTTTGCCGACCTCGGTCACCGCCACATCGCGCAGACGCACGATATGGCCGTTTTCGTCCGCCCTTAAGACAATGCCCCCGAACTCCTCAGGCGTTAAAAGCTGACCGTGGGTGCGGGTGGTGTAAAAGAGTTTCTGGTCGGCGGGCGTGGGCGCCGTACCGATACGGCCTGCGCCGCGTTCCTGGTTTTTGTCGGTGACGGCTTTGTCAATATCCTCCGGCGTCACCTTCATCTTGGCCATTCTTAAGGGGTCCATCCAGATACGCATGGCGCTCTGGGTGTTGCCGAAGACGGAGACGTCACCGATCCCGGGCAGACGCTTAAGGTAATCCACTACGTTTAAAAGCGCGTAGTCAGCCAATTGAGTCGGGGTCATGGAACCGTCGGGCGAGGTAAAGACCACTGTCATCAGCGACTCGTTGGAGCGCTTTCTGACGTTTACGCCGTTTTGTCGGACGGCGTCCGGAAGACTGCGTTCGGCACTTCGCACGCGGTTGTTGATTTCGAGCATCGCGTCATTGGGGTCGGTGCCCACGTCAAAGACGCACTGAATGCGCACGTCGCCGTTGGCGCGGATCGAGGTCGTGTAGTAGATGAGGCCTTCGATGCCGGAGAGCTGATTTTCGATGGGTGCCGCAACCGTTCGGGCGAGGGCCTGGGCGTTGGCGCCTTCGTAGGAAGTTGAAACCATCACCGAGGGCGGCGTGATGTTGGGGTACTGCGACACGGGCAGCACCTGCAGGGACACGAGCCCGGCAAGCACGATGAGGATGGATAAAACCGCGGCAAAAATCGGGCGGCGGATGCAGAACTGACTCAGCATTGCATCACTCCTTCATCAGAGCTTATCGATGTCGGAATGGTCGATCCGGATGCCGTAAGGAATCTTCGCTTCGGTCCTTACGGGGTGGGTGACGGTCGCTTTGACGGGACTGCCTTCCTTGATGCGCTGCAGGTTGTCAAGAATCACTTCGTCTCCGGCTTTGAGTCCCGTGAGGACAATCCAGTCGGTTTCCTTCCAGGTGCCCACCGTGACGTCACGGGAAAGGGCTTTGCCGTTGACGTTCACGTAGACGCGGTAGGTGCCGTCGGGGCGCTGCAGCACGGCCTGCTGCGGAATCCGAAAAACGTTTTTGAGTTTCTCGCGCTCAAGCTGCACATGTACGTACTGACCGGGCAGTACATCGGTTTTGGAAAGAATCCTCGCGCGCAGCGTGCGGGTTGCCGTCTCAGAATTGATTTCACGGCTCACGTAGTCAAGATTTCCTTCGATTTCTTTTCCGTAGGGATCAAAAAGACGCACGGGGTTATTAAGCGTAATGCGGCTTTGCTCGATGTCGCGCTCTGAAAGCGTAAAGGTGACCCTGAGTCTTTCGGGCTGCGAAAGGGTCGCAAGCTGCGTGGTGCCCGACGTGACAAGCGCGCCGAGGTTGACGAGCGAGCGGCCTGCCGTGCCGTCTGAAGGTGCCGTCACCGTGGTATAGGCAAGATTAATCTCGGCGTCTTTCTGAGCGGCTTTGGCCTGTCTCAACGACGCACGGGCAATGTCCGCGGCGCTTGCCGCATCATCGTACTCTTTGCGGCTTACGGCCTTGGCGGCCCAAAGCTGCGCATACCGCCGGGCTTCACGGTCGGCCTGCTTAAGTTCAGAGCTGCGCTGCCGGACGGTGGCTTTGGCTGACTCCAGGGCTGCGATGTAGGGATCCTGGTCAATCACAAAAAGGACCTGTCCTTTTTTGACGGATTCACCTTCCCTGTAGCCGATTTTTTCCAGAGTCCCGGTGACCTGCGCCTGAATACTGATTTCCTCGGCGCCTTCCGCGCGCCCGAGCGACTCAAGCCAGAGCGATTCTTCCGAGGGCTGCGCTGAGAGCACGGTCACCTCAAGCGGCGCCACCGTTTTGACGGCCGGTTTTTTATCCGTACAGCCGGCAAGTAAAAGAAGACCGGCACCAACGGCAACAAGGGTTGAACGCAGGGGCAGAGACACAGTTAACGGCATGGCGTTGTCGGATTTAAGGCGCACGGCATCCTTTGGGTAAGGTTCTCGTGCACGAAAGGTGTTTCAAAAATTCACAATAACGAAAGAGTTTAAGGCGTAGGGCGTTTTCCTGCTTTTAACCCGCGGAAAGCTTTACGTTTCTTAACGCGCGTTTGACGGCTGAATCCGGTTCCGAAATTGAGAAAGTCTGAAGCCGGTTAACGAAAGACGCCCGTTGCCGGGCGTCTTGGGTTTCTGAAGCTTTTTTCAAATGATGTCGGTTGCCCGCATGAGCCACTTGTGGGCTCTCGGAGAGACGCGGTTTTCCAGAACCTCACGCACACGGCGGTGATAGTCATTCACCCACCAGATCTCGTAGGGCGTCATCATCGCCGTTTTCACGAGCCGGTAGTCAATGGGGCAAAGCGTCAGGGTTTCAAAGTGAAGAAAGGCCTGCATTTCATCGGCTTCGGGGTCGGCGGCCACAGGGGTCACCAGGTTTTCCGTGCGGATCCCCCAGAGTCCCGGACGGTAAAGTCCCGGTTCGTTGGAAAGCACCAGGCCCGGCACCACGCGGGCTTCCGGTGACTGCGGTGCCCGGGGGCTGATGTGAACGGGCCCCTCGTGAACGGAAAGCACAAAACCCACGCCGTGACCGGTGCCGTGACCGTAATCTGCGCCGATTTCCCAGATCGGGGCCCGCGCGAGCGTGTCGAGCTGGCTGCCGTAGGCGCCCAGCGGAAAGCGGGCCGTTGCCAGCGCAATATGGCCTCTTAAGACCGCGGTAAAGTCGCGCTTCATCGCGTCGGTGGGCCTGCCCCAGATGACGGTACGGGTGACGTCGGTGGTGCCGCCTTCAAACTGTCCGCCGCTGTCGACTAAAAGCAGCGACTCTCCGGTGAGTTTTGCCGCAGAGCCTGCCTTCGGGGTGTAGTGCGGCTGCGCGGCGTTGGCGCCGTAAGCGGCAATCGTCGTAAAGCTCTCATCGAAAAAGCCCGGGATCTTCGCACGCGCTTCGTGCAGAAAGTCGCTTACATCTGTTTCCGTGATGTCCTTGTGCGTTTCATCGCACTCGGCCACCCACGCAAAGAGTTCGCACAGCGCCACGCCGTCGGCGGTCATTGTTTCTCTGAGCGAAGTGAGTTCCGCTTGCGTCTTGCGGCTTTTCATGACCGTGGTGGGCTGCATGCGGTCAAGCACAACGACGTCGTCAGCGGTTGTCAGCAGCGCCGCGGCTCTGGCGTTGGTGCGCTTTAAATCGCAGAGAACGGTGCCCCTGAGCGCCTTTAATGCCGCGTCGGCCGTTTCGTAGGGCTTTACGGTGATGCCCGCGGCTTTGATCAGCTCGGCGCTTTCCTTTGTCACCTTGCAGGTATCAATAAAGAGTTCGGCTCTGTCAGCCGTCAAAAGGAAATAGGCGATGAAAACAGGGGTGTGAAGGACGTCACTGCCTCTGAGATTGGTGATCCAGGCGATATCGTCAAGCGTGGAAAGAAAGAGCGCATCGGCCTTACGCTCAGAAAGCTCCGTGCGCACGTCCGCGATTTTTTCGGCAGCCGGTTTCTGAGCTGTTGTAAACGGCCGAACGGGAGCTTCAGAACGCCCGGGGCGGTCCGTCCAGAGCTTATCGATAAGATTGCCCGTATCAACGACGCCGATGCCGCGGTGAGAGACCGTGTTTTCAAGAAGCCTGAGGCGTTCAGCCGATACCGTGCTGCAGTCAAGTCCGACAGAGGCATTCTCCGGCAGGTTTTCTGCCAGCCACACGCGCACGTCCGGCACATCAGCCACACCGCTTTTCATCACGGTGATGCCGGTCGCTTCGGTTTCTTTGGTGGCCTGCTCCCAGTAGCGGCTGTCGGTCCACAGAAGTGCTTTTTCTGCGGTGACAACCAGCGTTCCGGCTGAGCCCGTAAAGCCGGTGAGCCAGCGGCGGAAAGCCCAGTTTTCCGGAAGGTACTCGCTCATGTGCGGGTCCCCCGTGGGGACAAGCAGCGCTTCAAGCCGTGCTTTTTTCAGTACTTTACGCACGGCACTGATGCGTTTTTCAATCGTTGTGGTCATAGAAATTTGTCTTTTGTCTTAAACAGGATGCCGCGCGCACGCACCGTGCATCAGAAAATCTTGCGGATCGTGATCGTGAGCGGCATTGCCTTTACGCCGTCAGTGCCGGTGCTGTCTTCGCCCACATCCACGGCCTCAATGCGCCAGCCGGCGTCGTACATCTCAATGACATTGGCTTTGACTGCAAGCTGCGGGCAGTCAAAGCGAATTGCTTCAAAGGTATTGTGCACCGAAAGCGGCGCCTCGGAGACGCAGCTCGCGCGTAATTTTTCGGGCGCTTCGTAGAGTTTGGAGAGATCGGGACGGACGCCTGCGGCGGCGTCGGCGGCGTCTTCCGCGGGCGTTTGCGGTGTTGAGCAGCCGGCGGCGGTTAAAAGTGCCGCAAGGGCCGCGGCACCGGCCGCTTTTTTGAGACTCGAAAATACAGGCATGAACATCATCCTTATGGCTACGCCCGGAGAAGCGCCCCGGACAGGGCGGCTTCTTCCGGTTTTGTCCCGATTGTATCGGGCGCTTAACGGCGGCGGAACTTGAGAACCATCCCCGGGGGAAGGTTCGAGCTCACCGACTCGTAGCGCGAATCATTGCGGCGGGCTGAGGACGCGTTGCCGCGGCGGCGACGGTCATCGTCTTCACGCATGACGGTGGAAACGATGTCGGGCTTGCGGTAACGGCTCTTGCCGTTGGCGCCTTCCGGTTTGCGGCCCCTGACGTTTCCTTCGCCGTAACGGTTGTCATTTTTGCGGGTGAAGCGCCCTGTGCTGCGGACATCCTCTTCGGGCATGCGCTGCGGCAGTGAAAGCGTCTGACGGCGCTGCTCAAAAGGATCGCTCTCCCGGCGGGCGGTGCTGCCCCGGCGGCCGGGCTGCCGGTCTTTGCGGTTGCCGAAATTGTCGTCGTCGCGCTCAGTGCGATCACGCCGGTCATTGCGGGGGCCGCGGCGGTTTGCGTCGGCAGTTCCGGCGCGGGCGTTGCGGGTTGCCTGAGCTTCTTGCCCCCGGTTTTCTTTCACGGCCTGCGCCTTGCGGACCACTTTCTTTACAAAGCGCTCTTCCGGATTTTCCGTCGTTTCGGCATGAGCGGCTTTCTTTAAAAGCGCTTCCGAGGCCCGGGCCTTATTGCGCGGTGCCTCGCCGTTACGTTCCCGGGTCCTGCGGCGGGATTCGCGCAGACGGGCGAGTTCCTCGGCACGGGCCTTGTCGCGCTCGGCGTTATCCCGGGCGATGTCTTCGGGGACCTCCCCGTCGTAACCTTCTGCCTTTGTAAGATCAATGCGGCGCTTTAAGAGCTTTTCAATGGCTCTTAACAGATCGCGCTCTTCGGGGGCCACAAGGCTTACGGCATGGCCTTCCATGCCGGCGCGCCCCGTGCGGCCGATGCGGTGTACGTAGTCTTCGGCCACTTCGGGAAGTTCAAAATTCACGACGTGGGGAAGCCCCTCGATATCGAGCCCCCTCGCGGCGATGTCGGTCGCAACGAGCACGCGGATCGAGTGGTTTTTAAAGCCCGCAAGCGCTTTGGTGCGCGCCGACTGGCTCTTGTTGCCGTGAATGGCCGCTGCCGTGATGCCATCTTTTTCAAGCTGCTGGGCAAGACGGTTGGCGGTGTGCTTCATGCGGGTGAAGACGAGCACCTGATCCCAGGCGTTGTCGACGATGAGGTCTCTCAAAAGCTCGCGCTTACGCTTTTTGGCAATGGCAAGCGCCTCCTGATGAATGAGGGTGCTCTCCTTGTTGCGCGCGATTTCCACTGTGAGGGGATCGGTGAGGAAGGTGTCGGCAAGCGCCTTGATCTCATCGCTGAAGGTGGCGGAAAACAGAAGCGTCTGGCGCTTAACGGGCAGAAACTTCAGAATCTTGCGGATGTCGTGGATAAAGCCCATGTCAAGCATGCGGTCGGCTTCATCAAGCACAAGAAACCCGACGTTTTCAAGCGTCACGTTTTTTTGCCCGAGGTGGTCGAGAAGTCTCCCCGGCGTGGCGACCAGAAAATCGACGCCCTTGGCAAGCGCCGCCGTCTGCGGCTTAATGTTCACACCCCCGAAAACGAGTGCCGTCTTCAAATCCGTACGGGCCGCATAGGCACGGATGTTTTCGTCAATCTGAGCGGCAAGCTCGCGGGTCGGGGCAAGCACCAGGGCTCTTACGGACTTAGGTGTCCGTTTTTCCGGGCGCGCGAGCATCTGCGCCAGAATCGGCAGCGCAAAGGCGGCGGTCTTGCCGGTGCCGGTCTGAGCGGCCGCGAGCATGTCGCGGCCCCTTAAGAGTTCCGGAATCGACTGAGTCTGAATCGGAGTCGGTGTTTCGTAGCCCATGTCGGCTACGGCAGCAGTCAGTGCTTCGGGCAGACCCAAAGCGGCAAATGTATTCGTCACTTAGAAAACCTGAAAAAGACAGAACTGCGTGACTGCACGGGGCGCTGGCGCAACCGGCCTGAAAACAACTCAGAGGCCGTACGTTTGAAGTACGCCGTCCGACCGGCAGACGCAGGCTGAGGCAAGAAAAGCCGTCAGACTCCCGCTTGTTTGTTAGTCGGCGGCAGACTTCAAGGGCTGCCGCAAAGATGCGCGGGACTGCATGAAAGAAAGCGGCAGGAACAGAATGTGCCTTTCGGTCGGAAGAAAGTGCACCGACGCCGCAGTGAATTCGGGCGCATTCTATAGGAAAGAGGACTGCGGGGAAGTCCTAAAACGCCGAATTTTTGAAACCGATACAAAGTGAGCTCGGCAGAGGATCCCGGCACAAGGAAGGTAACGGCGAATGCCGGCTGTGTTGAGACAGCCGGCAGAGGCGGGCACGCGGCAGCTCGGGTGGTCTTACCGGAGCGCTCCGACGGTTGCGGCCTTCATGGTACGCACGTAGTCGGTGAGCGCAGCAAGCATCGCTTCGGTTCTATCGAGATGTTCGTTAATGATGCGGACAATCGCCGAACCCACGATGACGCCTGCGACACCCGCGGCCATCGCACGGGTGACGTCAGACGGTTTGGAAATGCCAAAGCCCAAAAGCAGCGGTGCCGCGTGATTTTCTTTCAGCACACGAACGACCTCTTCAACGGGGGTGCCCGCAGCATGGTCGGTGCCTGTGATCCCGACGCGCGAGAGAAGATACGTGTAGCCGTCGCTTGCCTCAGCGGCTTCCTCTAAAAAGGCGGTGTCGGCCTTCGGGGGCACGAGGTTGACGAGTTTTACGCCGTGGCGCGCCGCTTCTTGGGCAAACACCGGGTCGGCCTTGCGCATCACAAGCGGAAGGTCCGGAATCAGTACTGCGTCAACGCACGCCTTGGCGGCACGCTCAAAAAAGGCCGCCACGCCCGGCGCTAAAACGAGGTTTGCGTAAAGCATGACGCTCACCGGTGTTGTTTTGTTTTCGGCGCGGAAGGCTTCAATCACTTTCAGGCACTTTTCCGTGGTGGCGCCGTTGCGGATCGCGCGGTCGGCGCTTGCGACAATCACCGGGCCGTCGGCACTCGGATCCGAAAAGGGAATGCCGAGCTCAAGCGCATCTGCGCCTGCGGCCACCAGTGTTTTCAGAATCCGAAGGCTCGTTGCTTCATCGGGATCGCAGAGATTGACAAAGGGGACAAAAGCGCCGTTTCTTTCCTGAGAAAGACGGGCAAAGGTATCGGCAAAACGGTCAGTCATATTTTTGTATCCTTTTTGTATCTCTGAAGTATTACTTTGCCGCCGCAATACGGGTTCTCAGTGCTTCAAGCATCCCCGGAACGATGCGGCCCTCCTTCATGAAGCCCGCTTTTTCAAGGTAGGCGGAGACCTGGAAGATATCCTTGTCGCCGCGTCCGGAGAGGTTCACGAGAAGCGTCTGTTCTTTTTCGGGGTTTTCGCGCACAAGCTTTAAGGCGTAGGCCAAGGCGTGTGAGCTTTCCAGAGCCGGAATAATGCCTTCTTCCATTGAAAGCGTCATGAAGGCTTCAAGCGCCTCAAGGTCGGTTGCGGCCACATAACTGACACGCCCGATATCCTTGAGGTAGGCGTGTTCCGGGCCCACCGACGGGAAGTCCAGGCCCGCGGAAATCGAGTAGGACTCGTTGATCTGGCCTTCATCGGTTTGCATGTTGAAGGTGCGGGCGCCGAAAAAGATCCCGACCTTGCCGTTTTCAAGCTTCATGCCGTTTTCCGGGGTGTCGGCGCCGAGTCCCGCGGGTTCCACGCCGTAAAGCTTCACATCCTTTTCGCCGATAAAGTTGGTGAACATGCCGATCGCGTTGCTGCCGCCGCCGATACAGGCAAGAACGGCATCCGGGAGCTTGTGCTCAAAGGCAAGAATCTGCTTTTTGGCTTCCTCTCCGATGATTTTCTGAAACTCACGCACGATTGTGGGGAAGGGGTGGGGACCGGCGGCGGTGCCGAGCATGTAGTGCGTCGTTTCAAAACTTTCGGACCAGTCTCTGAGAGCTTCATTGCAGGCTTCTTTAAGCGTCCCTCTGCCGTGGCGCACGGGGACGACTTCCGCGCCCATGAGTTCCATACGGAAAACATTGAGCTTTTGGCGCTCCACGTCCTTGGCCCCCATGTAGACGCGGCATTTCAGCCCCAAAAGGGCGCACACGAGCGCTGTTGCCACACCGTGCTGGCCGGCACCGGTTTCAGCGATGATGCGGGTTTTGCCCATGCGTTTGGCCAAAAGCGCCTGTCCCAATACCTGATTGGTTTTGTGCGCGCCTCCGTGCACGAGGTCTTCGCGCTTTAGGTAAATCTTTGCCTTGGTGCCGCGGGTGAGATTGCGGCAGAGTGTGAGGGGTGTGGGGCGCCCCGCGTAATTGACGAGGAGGTCTGTGAGCTCCTTCTGAAACGCGGGATCCTTCTGTGCGTCGACAAAAGCCGCTTCCAGCTGGTTTAAAGCGGGGATCAGAAGTTCGGCCACGTACTGGCCGCCGTAATTGCCGAAATAGGGGTTAAGCAGCATGATGAGTCTCTTTGGCGGTAAAACGGTTGTTGGTGGCGGGAGCGGCTTTGTACCGGGCAAAAGCGCGGTGCTCGGCAATGACTTCAAGGCCCTTGCCGGAATCGAGAACGGCGTACGCAAGTTCCATTGCTTCGGGAAGGGTTTCGGCCTTGCCGCCCGCAATCAGAAGCAGCGCAAGGTTGGCGGCCACGACGGCGCGGTGGGCGGGTTTGCCCTTGCCGCCCAGAATATCGAGGACGCTCTGCGCGTTTTCTTCGGGGCTGCCGCCCTTAATGTCGTCCAGGCTGTAGGGCGTTTCAACACCGAAGTCCGCCGGCGTAAAGGTGCCGCGGCGGATCGTGCCGTCAGCACAGAGTTCCGCGTACTCGGTTTCGCCGTGTACGGCCGCTTCATCGGCTCCGGCGCCGTGCACCACAAAGGCGCGGCGCATACCCTGCAGTTTCAGAACGTTTGCAACGGTCTCAAGAAGTGCCGGACTGTAGACGCCGATCACGGCGTAGTCGGGATGCGCGGGGTTCGTGAGCGGCCCCAGAATATTGATAATTGTCCGGGTTTTGAGTTCCGCCCTCACGGGGCCGGCAAAGCGCATCGCCGGGTGATAGAGCTTGGCGTAGCAGAAGGCAAAGCCCGTGTCCTTCAAAAGCTTTGCGCTTTCTTCAGGCGTTGCCTTGATGTCAAAGCCAAGGGACGTGAGAACGTCTGAAGCCCCGGAACGCGAGGAAACGCCGCTGTTGCCGTGCTTGGCGATAAAAAGACCCGCGGCCGCGGCGGCAATGGCTGCCGTCGTGGAAATGTTGATGCTCTGAGTGCCGTCCCCGCCGGTACCGACGATTTCGCCGATCGTGAGGCCCTCGGGACGCGGGACGGGGAGCGCGGCACCCCGCATCGCTGCCGCGGCACCCGCGATTTCTTCGGGTTTTTCGCCCCGCATTTTGAGCGCGGTGAGAATGCCTGCGAGCGCAACGGGGGCAACCTTGCCTTCAAAAATTGCTTCAAAGAGCGTGCGGCCTTCGCCTTCGGTGAGAGTTTTGCCTTCGTAAATGCTTTTGATGATGGAGTCCATGATGGTGTCCTTGGCTGTAAATGATGAAACGTGCGTTTGTCAATCAGTCACAGGGACGCCATCGAAAGAAAGGCCGGGTTGTCTTTCGCGGGAGGATTCTGGTGTTTGTCATCGTTTCTGCCCTTTAAAAAATCTTTCGCTTTCGGCAGTTTTCGAGACGTACTGATGAAAAACCCGCCGGACCTAAGTTCTCAGCGGGTTTCGTTGTCTGCTTTTTTATGCGTACGACATTGCGGCCCCGCCCTATGGGAGGTGCCAGCGCCAATATGCAGAAAAAAGACGGTTTGTCATGGAAGCAGACCTTTTTTAGTGGTTCCGTAAAAAAGCACGGGGCTTCTTTTTTTCAGTGACGTGTATCGTAACCGAGGAGAAAAAGTCCTGTCAATAAGGCGCTTTGCCTAACACAAAGAGCTCAGAAGGAGGCCGCCCGAGCGGGCGCAGAAAGCACCGAGCCGCTAAAATGCCCGCTCTTATGCCGCAAAAGCGGCCGCATAACAGGAAAAAATATGTCAGAACTCAAAATTGTCGATACGGTTGCCGGAGAAGGTGAGGCCGTCAAGGCCGGAGATCAGGTGCGCGTGCACTACACGGGGCGCCTTACCGACGGCACGGTGTTTGATTCAAGCCACAACCGCAATGAACCGTTTGAGTTCAAAGTCGGTGCCGGTCAGGTGATCCGCGGCTGGGACGAAGGCCTCATCGGCATGAAAAAGGGCGGCAAGCGCACGCTCACCGTTCCTCCTGAGATGGGCTACGGCGAACGCGGCATCGGCCCGATTCCTCCGAATGCCACGCTCGTTTTTGACATTGAACTGCTCGACATCGTGGAAGTGCCGCCCGAAGGGGAACTTGAAATCGAAGAAGTCGCCGAAGGTTCGGGCGCAGCGGCAGAATTCGGCAAGACCGTGCGCGTGCACTACATCGGCAAACTCACCGACGGCACGATTTTTGATGAAAGCTACAGCCGCGGTGAGCCTATTGAATTTCCGCTCGGCGCCGGCATGGTGATTCAGGGCTGGGAGCAGGGCCTTGTGGGCCTGAAGGCGGGCGGCAAGCGTAAGCTCACCATTCCCTATAACCTCGCTTACGGCGCGCAGGGCTATCCCGGTGTGATTCCTCCCTACGCCACGCTCATTTTTGACGTCGAACTCGTAGAAGTGAAGTAACGGCGGGAATTTTCCCAAAAACAAAAAAGGCACGGCAACCGCTTTGGGTCCGTGCCTTTGTTTTTAGGCTTTGCCCGCGTCAGAGAGCGGTGAATCCCAGAGGCCGCAGAAGCGCTCCGGTTTCAAAAACCGGGAGCCCCATGATGCCGCTGTAGCTACCGGTGATCTCGCGGATAAAAAGGCCCGCAAGTCCCTGAATGCCGTAGCCGCCTGCCTTGTCGTAAGGTTCCTCGGTGGCGATGTAGGCTTCAATGATTTCATCCGTGAGCGGCGCAAAGTTCACTTTGGAAACGCTTACCGCGGAGCGGATCAGCCCGGAGGGCATTGCCAGACAAACGGCGGTCCGCACTTCATGCGTGCGGCCCGAGAGAATGCGCATAAATTCACGGGCTTCATCGCGGCCGTCTGGTTTTCCGAGAATCGTGTCGCCCGCAATCACCACGGTGTCGGCGGAAAGCACGGGGGCGGGCGCTTTGCCGGCGTTTTTGATGACGGCAAGACAGGCTTCGGCCTTTTCCTTTGCCGTTCTCACCACGTAGTCGGCGGGGCGCTCGTCGGGGAGCTGCTCTTCGTCACCCGCACAGTACGTGAGAACCTCAGCCTTCCCCACAGGAAGAATTTCGAAGTCTTTAACCCCCATCGTCGTAAGAATTTCGCGGCGGCGGGGGCTTTTGCTCGCAAGATAAAGACTGGGCATGGTTATGCGCGGTGATAGGGGTGGTTGTTCAGAATGGACCAGACGCGGTAGATCTGCTCAACGAGCATCACACGCGCAAAGGCGTGCGGCAGCGTCATGGAAGAAAGCCTTAACATCAAGCGGGCGCTTTTTTTGAGTTCGGCATCAAGTCCGTCGGCGCCGCCGATTAAAAAGGTCACGCCGCAGCCTTCGTTTTTCCAGCCTTCAAACTTTTTGGCAAAGTCCATGGTGGTGAAGTCACGGCCGTGCTCATCCATGGCAACGACAATGTCGCCCGAAGGTATTGCTTTTCTGATGCGTTCAGCCTCAAGTTCCATAAGGCGTTTGGCGGACTGTCCGGCGCGGGGCTCGGCTTTGACTTCCTTAACCGACACCGAAAAGTCTTTGGGAAAACGGCCGAGATAGTCTTTGACGGCGGCATCGGCCCACTCAGGTTGCCTTAAGCCCACGGCAACAACAGTGATGTGCATGGCGGTTTAAGCGGGTTCAGCGGGACGCTTCATGGGAGTGGGGCCCCAGAGTTCCGCAAGGTTGTAATAGTCCCGGACCGCAGGCTGCATGCAGTGCACAATGACGCTGCCGCAGTCCACGAGCACCCATTCGCCTGTTTCCAGACCCTCGATCCCGTGAACGGGAAGGCCCGCCGTTTTCACGGCGCGCGCAGCCGAAATTGCAAGCGCCCGGGTCTGACGGTTACTCGTGCCCGAGACCACGATGACGCGCTCAAAGGCGCTTGTTTTGTCAGTGGTGTCGTAGACGCGGATGTCCTGCCCCTTGACGTCGTCAAGCGCATCGACAATGAGTTGAACTAAAGCGTTGTTATCCATGAGAAGAGTGTAAAGGCCGTCCTCACCGGGCGGC
Source organism: Duodenibacillus massiliensis (assembly GCF_928721995.1). Classification (NCBI taxonomy): domain Bacteria; kingdom Pseudomonadati; phylum Pseudomonadota; class Betaproteobacteria; order Burkholderiales; family Sutterellaceae; genus Duodenibacillus; species Duodenibacillus massiliensis. The sequence continues at coordinate 860,657 of NZ_OV788642.1, read as the reverse complement.
ATCAGTAGATTTTCTTTTGCGCAATCGTAACGGCAACAGGGGCGGGAAGCCAATGCTGCAGGCGCTTTAAGGCTTCGGTGCGGGGAAAACGGGCAAAGGTCGCGCGGATAGCGGAGGAGTTGGCCAGATGCGGCACCATCGAAAAGCGGGTGATTTTTCCGCAGGCGTAATTGCGGATAAGTTCCGGGGCAACCGCTTTATGTTCGGCCCAGCGTAAGACTTCCGCAACAGCCTCCGCGTTTTCGCCGCCTCTGCGGCACACGGCAACAGAGCAGTAGTCAGTGAAGTCGCGCCAGTGCTTCCAGGTATGAAAGTTCGCCCACTGATCGCACCCGATGATCAGCACGAGGGGCTCAGAGGGGCCGAGCTCATCTCTGAGAACCTTGAGCGTGTCGATCGTGTAGGTGGCGCCGTCCCTTAAAACCTCGGTGAGGTTGATGCGCATATGGGCTTCGTGCGCCAGGGCGTCTTCGGCCATCCGAACCCTCAGATCCACGGGCGTGAGCACATTTTTCTGCCAGGGCGCAGAGGCCACAAGCAGCTCAATGCGCTGCAGCCTTAATGTGCGCAGTGCCTCACGGGCCAGTGCCAGATGCCCGTTGTGGATCGGATCAAAGGTACCGCCCAAAAGGCCGATACCGCGCGGATAGGTGACTGACATAACCGGTGTATGCCGCGGGAGTATTTCGGTTAAACACTCCCGCGCGGATTATCTTACTTGCCGAGCGCCCGGAAGCCGATGTCACTGCGCATCTGCATGCCGTCAAAGCGCACTTCCCGCGCAGCTTCATAGGCGGCGTCATGCGCTTTCTGAAGCGTGTCGCCCAAGCCCACGGCGCACAGAACGCGGCCGCCCGCGACGACAAGCTCACCCTTGGCGTTTTTCGCCGTACCGGCATGAAAGAGGTGATGATCGGCGTCGTTACAGGGAAGGTCCGTGATCACGGCGCCTTTTTCCGGATGTTCCGGATAGCCGCGGGCGGCAATCACCACCCCCAGGGCACTGCGGTTGTCCCAGGTGAGTTCGGCTTCGTTTAACTTCCCGTCGCAGGCGGCCTTGAGAACCTTGGCAAAGTCCCCGGTGATGCGGCTCATGATAGGCTGCGTTTCGGGGTCGCCCATACGGCAGTTAAATTCCAGGGTCTTCACGGTGGGCGTACCGTCAGCTGCCTTACTGATCATGAGACCGGCATAAAGAAACCCTGTAAAGGGAATGCCGTCGGCGGCCATGCCGCGGATTGTGGGTTCGATGATTTCCCGCATCACCTTGGCGTGAATTTCAGGGGTGACGACGGGAGCCGGGCTGTAGGCGCCCATGCCGCCCGTGTTGGGGCCTTGGTCTGCGTCCAAAAGGCGCTTGTGGTCCTGGCTTGTGGCAAGCGGCAGAACGTGCACGCCGTCACTCATCACGATGAAGCTGGCTTCTTCACCGGCCAAGTAGTCTTCAATCACGACGCGCGCGCCAGCGGCACCAAACTTGTGGCCTTCGAGCATGTCGTCAACGGCAGCGTGCGCGGTTTCTTCGTCCATCGCGACCACAACGCCCTTGCCGGCCGCCAGGCCGTCGGCCTTGATCACAATCGGAGCGCCCTTGCGGCGGATGTAGTCGTGGGCCGCGGCCGGGTCGGAAAACGTTTCGTAGTCGGCTGTGGGAATGCCGTGGCGCTTCATGAAGGCCTTGGCAAAGTCCTTGCTGCTTTCAAGCTGCGCGGCTTCCTTGGTGGGGCCGAAAACGGCAAGACCTTCGGCGCGGAAAACGTTCACGAGGCCCTTCGCGAGCGGCGCTTCCGGGCCCACGACCGTGAGGTCAATCCCTTCTTTTTTGGCAAAGGCCGCAAGTTCCGCGATGTCGGTCACCGCCACATTGGTGATGCCTTTTTCAGCGGCTGTGCCGGGATTGCCGGGCGCGGCAAAAACGGCATCCACACTGTCAGCCAGAGAAAGACGCCAGGCGAGGGCGTGTTCGCGGCCGCCGCTGCCGACAACGAGAACTTTCATGGGTTATCTCCGATAGGGAAAAAAGAAACTCAATAAGTGATGATACAAAAAAGGCGGCGCTCCGTAGTTTTGAGGCGTCGCCTTTTTCAGCAAAACAAACCGGTTATTCGGCCGGTTCGTCTTCAAAAACGGCGCTCGTGTAGACGTGGCTCACGTCGTCGAGATCTTCGAGTGCGTCAATGAGGCGGCGCATCTTCTCGGCGTCTTCGCCCTTTAATTCCACTTCGTTTAAGGGCTTCATCGTGACGTCGGAGGCAACCGGGGTGAGTCCGGCCGTTTCAAAGGCCTTGGCAACCGCATCAAAAGCCGCGGGGTCGCAGAGCACTTCAATCGAGCCGTCTTCGGCGGTCATCACGTCGTCGGCACCGGCTTCCAGAGCCGTTTCCATAACCTTGTCTTCGTCCGTGCCCGGGGCAAAGAGGAATTCGCCGCAGTGCTTGAACTGGAAGGAAACGGAGCCTTCGGTGCCGAGGTTTCCGCCGTGCTTGGAAAGGATGTGACGGACGTCAGCCACCGTACGGGTGCGGTTGTCGGTCGTGCAGTCGATGATAAGGCTCGCGCCGCCGATGCCGTAGCCTTCGTAGCGGACTTCTTCGTAGCTCACGCCTTCAAGCTGACCCGTGCCCTTCAGAATGGCATTGTTGATCGTGTCCTTGGGCACATTGCCTTCACGGGCCTTTAAGACCGCAAGGCGCAGGCGGGAATTCATGTCGGGGTCTCCGCCGCCGCCCACACGGGCTGCAACAATGATTTCACGGACCAGTTTGGTCCAGAGATTGGAGCGCTTGGCGTCCTGACGGCCTTTACGATGCTGAATATTGGCCCATTTGGAATGACCGGACATGAGTTCGACCCTTTTGTAATTAACCTGAAACGCCTGCCGTAAGCCCGGCTCTTTGTAGTGGTCCGTGAGGACTTTGTTGTCTGAAACAGAAGCTTCGGCAGAAAGAAAACGGGATTTTAGCGCGGGAGCGGGAAGTGGAAAAGTGTTTTTTTTGCGGGGGAGGTTCCCGGTTAAGCGCCTGATGACAGTGAGAAAAGGTCGTCCGGGTCTTTTTCCTGAAAGGCTCTTTTTTCTCAGCCGGTGCAGGAAATTGTGCACAAAGTTCGAAAAAGGTCTGAAAATCGGACATAGTCGTTTCCGGCCGGTCGTGTCCGGCGGAATCGGCAACATCAAAGGAGAAGAAAAAATGCAGAGACGTATGTGTGCGCAGTGCCTCGCTGTACCTTAAGCGAAAACTATGTGCATGGTTTGGCTGCGTTTGGGACAAGATTAAAAAAAATCGAAAGCCCGCATTCCTCCCGGGGCTCAAGTCCCGGGCTTCCTGCGGGAAATTCTGTGAATCAGGAAGCGCTGTCTGCGGCCGTTGTGTCTGCGGGCGGCGCTTTTTTTGACCGGCCGCAAAAGCCTCATATCAGGCTGATGCTGTATTGTTGCGCCCGCATCTGATATTTCACCGCTTTTTGCCGACACCATGCTTATTCATCCGCAGTTTGATCCCGTGGCCGTTCAGTTGGGGCCCGTGGCCGTGCACTGGTACGGCATCATGTATTTGGTGGGATTTGCGCTTTTTCTCATTCTCGGGCGCAGAAGGGCAGAGGACGCCTGGCGCGGCATGACAAAGGCTGACCTTGAGGATCTTCTCTTTTACGGGGTGCTCGGCGTGGTGCTGGGCGGGCGCCTGGGGTTTTGCCTCTTTTATCAGCCGGCCTGGTTTACTTCGCATCCCCTGGACGTCTTTAAGGTCTGGCAGGGCGGCATGAGCGCGCACGGCGGCATGATCGGCTGCATCATCGCGATGCTTGTGTTTGCCCGCACGCGCGGCAAAAGTTTCTGGACCGTGTCGGACTTTACGGCGCCCCTGGTGCCGCTCGGACTTTTTGCGGGCCGTATCGGTAACTTTATTAACGGAGAACTCTGGGGGAGAGCGGCTTTGCCGGATCTGCCCTGGGCCATGCTCTTTCCGCAGACCGGGGACAATATCCCGCGCCATCCTTCGCAGCTTTACGAAGCGGGGCTTGAGGGGCTCTGTCTTTTTGCGCTGCTTTGGTGGGCGTCGGCCAAAAACCACGGCCGCGGGTTTGTTTCGGCGCTTTTTTGCATCGGCTACGGTGTTGCCCGCTTTTTTGTCGAGTACTTCCGGGAACCGGACAGCTATCTCGGTTTGGGGTTACTCGGACTTTCGCGCGGCCAGTGGCTGTCACTGCCGCTCATTTTGACCGGCATCGCCGTTTTGATTTGGGTTTGGCGTCCCTCGCACCGTGAGCGGGCTGTCTGATGCAGTTTTCGGACTTAAGACAAACCGAAGAAAAGGCGCTGCCCCTTTTTGAGCGGCTCGGCAAAAAGGCCGTGCTTGCAGCCGCTGCGGCGCTCCTTTTGCTCTCCGTCGGGCTTTTTCTCCTGATGAGAGGCGTTGAACTTCTTTTGATGCCGGCACCTGTCATGACTCAAAAAACAGAAGTTTCGGCGGCAGAGCGCCTTGTTGAGCCGCCATCGCGGTTTCTCACGACAGAGGAGCGCATCAACATCATCAGCATCCGCTTGACCGATAGCATTGCCGGGCTGTGGCATAAGTCCAAACTCGAAGCCCGCACGATTGTGGACGAAGCCGTGCGGCTTGGTAAACAGTTTGACCTTGATCCACTGCTCATCCTTTCGGTTATTTCGGTCGAATCCGGCTTTAACGAGCGCGCGGTGAGTAAAGCCGGTGCCGTAGGCCTCATGCAGGTGCACGTTCCCGCGCACGGCAAAAAGTTTGAGGACCACGGCGGAAAAGAGGCCCTGTTTGACGTGCGGGCCAATATGACCGTGGGAGCGGAAATTTTGGCAAACTACCTCACAAAGCAGGGCACCGTGAAAAAAGCGCTCAAGTACTACGTCGGAGCGGCAAACCTTCGCGGCGACGGCAGCTATTCGCGTCGCGTCTTTGTGGCACAGAGCCGGTTGCTTCTGGCCGCAGAGGGAGAGGTTGAGCGGGCGAAGGTTCTGACGCTCAGAAAGAAAGCCGGCCCGAGCTACCGGATTCTTGCCGGAAAACCGGGTACCTGGAGTGATTTCCTCGCACTTGTCCGAAAGGTTAAGACGTGCTGATGCGGTAGTCCCCGAAAAGGGTATTGACGGCGCAGGCGGCAGCCAAGGCCGCGGTTTCCGTACGTAAGACGCGGGGGCCCAGAACAGCGCACTGCCAGCCTGCTTCCTGAGCCGCTTTGATTTCTTCCGGCGAAAAGCCGCCTTCAGGGCCCACGGCAAAGGCAAAGCTGCGGCAGTCCTTCTTGACCGTCAGTGCGTCTGATTCCCCGGGATGCATAAACCAGCGGCAGCCCGCCTTAACGTCCGTGAGCGCCGTATTAAGCGAGGGAAGGGCCTCAATCACGGGCACCACGTTGCGGCCGCACTGCTCACAGGCAGCGACTGCAATGTCATTCCAGCGGGTAAGGCGTTTTTCAAGGCGCTCGCCCGCGAGTTTGGTGACGCTTCGCGCCGCAGGCACAAGGATGATGCGCGAAATGCCGGCTTCAACGGCCTTTTCGACAATAAAGTCGATTTTTTCGTTGCTTACCATCGCCTGGATAAGCGTCATGTGTGCGGGGCTTTCTGTCTGCGGTCTTTCAATGCTATGAACCGTAATCCAGGCATCCTTGCCTTCAAAGGCAATGGGACCGGCGGCAACTTCTCCCGAACCGTCAAAAAGCGCCACGGTGTCACCGGCAACCGCGCGGATGACGCGTCCTGCGTGGTGGCGCGCTTTTTCGCTTAAAAGCGCACGCTCTCCGACGGCAAAAGGTTTTTCCTGAGGTGAATAAAAACGAGCGACAACGGCCATAAAACGACGTCCGGAAAAAGTCACGGGCCGCACGTAAAAAGTCCCTGCCCGGAAGCGGGCGCGCGGCCATCCTTTGTTACAATACCAAAGATAGGCAGGTGCCGCGCAGACTGAGACTTTCTGCTTAGAAGCGGAAGGCTTCTTGCGCGCGGAATCTGTTGAGGATGCAGTTTTCTCAAATTTTCCAGAATTATCCGACCTTTATGTCCGATTCCGTCTCCGCGCAGATGATGGCCAACGCCGTCCGTGCTCTCTCCATTGATGCTGTTCAAAAGGCCAAAAGCGGCCACCCCGGCATGCCCATGGGTATGGCCGATATCGCTGTAGCTCTCTGGACGCGGCATCTGCGTCACAACCCGGCCGACCCGCACTGGATCGGCCGCGATCGTTTCATCCTTTCCAACGGCCACGGCTCGATGCTGCAGTATTCGCTGCTGCATCTCACCGGTTACGACCTCTCGATGGATGACATCAAAAACTTCCGTCAGATGGGAAGTAAAACGCCGGGCCACCCCGAAGTGGGCGTGACCCCGGGCGTTGAAACGACGACGGGCCCCCTCGGACAGGGTATCGCCAACGCCGTGGGTATGGCGCTTGCGGAAAAAATGCTTGCCGCGGAATTTAACCGTGAAGGGTTCCCGGTGATTGACAACCGCACCTATGTGTTTTTGGGTGACGGCTGCATGATGGAAGGCATCAGCCACGAAGTCTGTTCTCTGGCGGGTGTCTGGGGGCTTAACAAACTCATCGCCATTTACGATGACAACGGTATTTCCATTGACGGCAATGTGAAGGGGTGGTTCGCCGACGACACCCGTAAGCGCTTTGAAGCCTACGGCTGGAACGTGATCGGCCCGGTGGACGGCCACGACATCGATGCCATGGATAAGGCGATTGCCGAAGCCAAGGCTGAAGAACACCGTCCCACGCTGATTATCGCCAAGACCGTGATCGGCTTCGGGTCCCCGAACCGCGCCGGTACCGCAAAGGCCCACGGTGAAGCCCTGGGTGACGAAGAAATTGCGGCCACCAAGGCCAAACTCGGCTGGAAGTACGGTCCCTTTGAAGTGCCTGAGGCGGTTTACGCCGCAATGGACGCGCGTCCGGCGGGTAAGGCGATGGAAGACGCCTGGAACAAGATGTTTGCCGATTACGCCAAGGCATATCCGGAACTGGCCTCTGAACTTAAGCGACGTCTGGCGGGCGACCTTCCTGCCGGGTTTGATGACGTTGTTTTTGAAGCGCTTTGCAATGCTCAGGCCGCCGCGGAAAGCGTTGCCACCCGTAAGGCAAGCCAGAAGGCACTCAACGCCCTGGCGCCGTCGCTGCCGGAACTCCTCGGCGGCTCCGCCGACCTCACGGGCTCGAACCTCACCAACTGGACGGGGGTGGAGCGCCTCACGCACGACAACATGCTCGGCCGCCACATCAGCTACGGTGTGCGCGAGTTCGGCATGGCCGGTATTCAGAACGGCATTGCTCTTTACGGCGGCTTTATCCCGTTCAGCGCAACGTTCCTGACATTCTCGGACTACGCCAGAAACGCTCTGAGAATGGCGTCTCTCATGAAGCTGCGTTCGATCTTTGTCTTTACGCACGACTCGATCGGCCTCGGTGAAGACGGTCCCACGCATCAGTCGATCGAACACGTGGCGAGCTTAAGACTCATCCCCGGCTTTGACGTGTGGCGTCCGGCCGATACCGTTGAATCGATTGTGGCCTGGGACGCGGCGCTTGAACGCCGTGACGGCCCGAGCGCGCTCATTTTCTCGCGCCAGACCGTGGCCTTCTGCGAAGAGCGTGACGAGGTGGACGCGGACGCGATTGCCCGCGGCGCCTATGTGGCGGCTGAAGCTCCGGCAGGCGCGGGTAAGGCCGAAGTCATCATTGCGGCGACGGGCTCTGAACTTCCGCTTGCCGTCGAAGCGCGCAAGCTTCTCACGGCTCAGAACATTCAGGTGCGCGTGGTGTCGGTGCCCTGCGCCGACGTCTTTGACCGTCAGGACGCGGCCTACCGCGAAAGCATTTTCCCGGCCGGCACTCCGCTTCTTGCAATCGAAGCCGGTGTGACGGGCCTTTGGTACAAGTACATGCACGGTAACGGCGACGTGATCGGCATCGACACGTTCGGCGAGTCGGCTCCGGCAAAGGTGCTTTGGCCGCACTTCGGCTTTACGGTTGAAAACGCTGTTAAGAAGGCCCGTGCGCTCGCCGGCCGCAAGGAATAACCCATTTCACCCCAACACTTAAGGACTAAGACAAATGACGATTCGTGTAGCGATCAACGGTTTCGGACGTATCGGCCGCAATGTGCTGCGTGCTCACTACGAGGACGGAAAGAGCCGTGACCTTGAGATTGTGGCGGTGAATACCCCGGGTGACGATGAAATCAATGCGCACCTGTTGCGCTACGACACGGTGCACGGGCGCTTTGACGCGGAAGTGAAGACCGAAGGCCCGGACTGGATGACCGTCAACGGCGACCGTATCCGTATGTTCTCTACCCGTGATCCGAAGGAAATTCCGTGGGGCGAACTTGACGTGGACGTGGTGCTTGAATGCACGGGGGCCTTTACGCACAAAGACAAGGCCATGATGCACATCGAACAGGGCGCCAAGAAAGTGCTCATCTCCGCACCGGGTAAGGAAGTTGACGCCACGGTTGTGTACGGTGTGAACGACAGCATCCTCACCTCTGCCATGCAGGTTGTCTCCAACGCAAGCTGCACCACCAACTGCCTTGCGCCCCTGGCAAAGGCGTTAAACGACACGGTGGGAATCGAGCGCGGTCTGATGACCACGATTCACTCCTACACGAACGATCAGAACGTCACCGACGTCTACCACAAGGACATGCGCCGTGCCCGTGCGGCCGCCATGTCAATGATTCCCACCAAGACCGGGGCAGCGAAGGCCGTGGGTCTTGTGCTGCCGGAATTAAACGGTCTTTTGGACGGCTACGCAGTGCGCGTGCCCACGATCAATGTGAGTTTTGTAGACCTCACCTTTATCGCCAAGACCGAAACGAGCGTGGAAGCCGTCAATCAGATCATGCGTGATGCCGCGGTGAACCCGAAATTTAAGGGTGTTTTGGGCTTTAACGAGCTTCCCCTTGTCTCCACCGACTTTAATCACGACCCGCATTCTTCCGTCTTTGATTCGACGCTTACGAAGGTCTCGGGCGGGCGCCTCGTGAAGGTCTCGAGCTGGTACGACAACGAATGGGCTTTCTCCTGCCGTATGCTCGATAACGCCGTTGCCATGATGGCAGCCAAGTAACCGCCGCAGTCACACTATGAAGAATCCGCATTGACCGAGACAACCGGCAGTGCGGATTCTCTTTGTCAACGTATTTCAATATCCGTTTTTTTAGCTTATTTCGGGAGCATCCTCCATGCATGTGAAGACTTTGGAAAACCTCGCCAAGGCCGGCGCCTTAAACGGCAAACGTGTTCTGATCCGCAGTGACCTTAATGTGCCGAGAGACGATGAAGGCCGTATTACCAACGAAGCGCGCCTTGTGGCGAGCGTCCCGGCAATCCGCCTTGCGCTTGACGCCGGCGCCGCCGTGCTCGTCATGAGCCACCTCGGGCGTCCCACCGAAGGGGAACTCAAGCCCGAAGACAGCTTGGCCGGCGTGGCTGTGCGTATGAGTGAGCTCGTGGGGCAGCCCATCCGCCTTGTGAAAAACTATCTTGACGGCGTTGATGTGAAGCCGGGCGAAGTGGTGATGCTTGAAAACTGCCGCTGCAACAAGGGTGAAAAGAAAAACGATCTGGAACTCGCGAAAAAGTATGCGGCGCTCTGTGATGTGTTTGTGAACGACGCCTTCGGTACCGCGCACCGCGCCCAGGCCTCCACAGCGGGTGTTGCTGAACTCGCGGCCGTTGCCTGCGCCGGTCCCCTGATGGCCGCTGAAATCGATGCGCTCACAAAAGCCGTGGCTGACGCCAAGCACCCGCTGGCGGCCGTTGTTGGGGGCTCCAAGGTTTCCACGAAACTCACCATTCTCAATAACCTCGCGCAGAAGGTGGATCGCCTCATTGTGGGCGGGGGTATTGCCAATACGTTCCTTCTTGCGGCCGGAAAACCCATCGGCAAGTCCCTGGCTGAACCCGAGCTCGTCGATGAATGCAAAAAGGTGCTCTCAACGCTCGCGGAAAAAGGCGCGGTGCTGCCGCTTCCCACGGACGTCGTGGTGGCAAAGGCTTTCAGCGAGGATGCGCCGAGAAGAACCTGCCGCGTCGAAGACGTTGCTGAAGATGAAATGATCCTGGACGTCGGTCCTGAGTCGGCTCAGGCGATTGCCAAGCTCATCGCAGATGCCGGTACCGTGGTCTGGAACGGCCCTGTGGGGGTCTTTGAAATGGAACCTTTTGCCCACGGCACGGAGGAACTTGCCAAAGCCGTCGCGGCGGCTACCGCCAAGGGCGCTTTTTCAATTGCCGGGGGCGGTGATACGGTCGCTGCCGTTGAAAAGTACAAGATGGCCGATAAGCTTTCTTACATTTCCACCGGCGGCGGCGCCTTCCTCGAATTTCTGGAAGGCAAGGTCCTTCCGGCCGTGGCCGTTCTTGAAAAGCGGGCGTAAGTTCTGAATATTTTGAGCCCTGCATAAACAAAAAAGCCGTCCGGCGAACAATCGGGCGGCTTTTTTACACGCGTTTTTCCAGGCAACAGAAAAAGGCGGAGCATTTAAAAAACATAACAGGTGTTGTAAAAATTTTCCTGATCTAACATTTAGTTACATATTTAAGAAACGGTACTTCCCGCACCAAAAAGGGGCGGCCTGAAAGGGTTGTTGAGAATGTTTCTCATTCATCTGTCTTAAACCAGGCTTAATTCTTTCGGATAACGAAAAATAGATGAAATGGTATCGGGTTAATACGTATATATAGAGTCGAGAGACTTTAATTTTTTGACAAAAGTCAAATGCGAATGGGTGAAAAGCAGTGGTTGTATTAAGACAACATTAAGACAAAGAGTTTTTCCGGGAATTTCAGCTTCACGTAATCTGCGCTGTGGGAGTGCGGCCCGTAAGGGCATTCGTGCGACCAATTTTTGGCACGTACACCACAAGTGAACTGTCGAAAACCTCAAGGAGAAACATAATGCAAACAACAACCGTCAGAACAGCGCTCAGCGCTCTGTTTTGCACAGCTGCTTTAGCTGCTGTCGGTACAGTGCAGGCTGCACCGGCCCCGGGCGACGGCAATCCGCATGTCAATGCGACCACTCAGAAGATCTGGGACAACCCTGATCTCACCGAGCCCACCAAGGGTGTGCGTACGCTGCAGGACTACATCGTCCAGGAAAAAGAACTTTTTGATTACCTCTTTAAGCATCACCCCCTCTTTAAGTACGCTGAAGAAGGCCGTGTGATCGGTATGTACAAGGTCTCCACCCGCGGTTCCGAATACCTCGGTGAAGGCAACGCCAAGAAGTACTCGGCTCTGCAGCCCGGCGCCCGTCCGTCGGCCTCGCAGTACCGTCTGCCTCAGACCTCGATTCTTGACTTCCCCAATAAGTTCGTGGGTCCTGAAAAGTGCGGCTCCTGCCACGCGGTTCAGTACGAAAAGTGGAAGAGAAGCCGTCATGCTCAGACGATCCGCTTCCCGGGCGAACACCCCGAAGTCAACAACGACCTCAAAAAGAAGCTCTACGGTTCTGACGCTTCGATTCTTGCCGACGGCATCACGCCTGACGTGATCTACGCCACGGTCGGTACGCCGCGCACGAAGTACGGCTACATCGACGCCTGGCTTGCCCGCGGCTCCTACCACGTCCGCGGCGGGCTGCTCCGTGACGGCACGGGTACGATCGTTGCCGGCGGCAACCAGTTCTCCCGCGGCTGGGCTTCCTGGTTAAGCCCCGAACGCGCCAAGGAAATCAAGAAGGTGATTCCTGACTTCCCGACCACGATGAAGGAAATGGGCGGCTCGGCCTCTCACCAGTGGGGTATGACCTCCTACGGTGCTTCTTTCGAGAAGCAGTTCCTCTTCCAGCCGGCAACCTCCTACTGCGAAGTCTGCCACTCCTTCAAGTTCGACTTTAAGAACAAGGAAGAGTTCTTCAAGGCTCTCGGCAATCCGAAGGAACTTCAGAAGCACACGATTTCCAAGGGTATTGCCTGCGAAGAATGCCACGGTGCGGGCGGCCACCTGGTGGGCGCTGCCAGTAACGGCTTTGAAACGAACTGCGAACGCTGCCACCAGCGCTCCAACTTCATTGAAGAAGACGTTGTCACCACCAAGGAAGGCGTGAAGAAGATCGAAACGGGCTTTAACATCAAGACAAAGAGCTCCTGCCCCTCCTGCGGTACGGAAGGCTCTCAGCTCATGATGTCCAAGCACTACGAAAAGGGCATGCGCTGCGTGACCTGCCACGATCCGCATGAAATCACGTCCAACGACTGGAAGTCCTACTACACCAAGCCTGCCATCCGCAAGACCTGCCAGGACTGCCACAAGGATCAGGCTGACGTGGTTGCGATGACCGACACCCACAAGAAGATCGACTGCATCGGCTGCCATATGCCGTTTACGATGAGCTGCGAAAACTTCACGGCCATCCAGCGTCCTGACTTCGCGGGCTTTGACGCCGTGCGTCGTTCTCACGTCTGGAACATCAAGGTTGATCCGACCGCCAAGATGATGAACCCGGCTGCCGGTCAGTCCCGTGCTTCGAACTCCAAGGGCTGGAGAATGGCTAAGGACGAAGAAGGCCACGGCTACCTCGACCTGATGTGGAGCTGCGCGCGTACCGCCAACGCTGAAGTTCAGGTTGTCGAAGGCAAGGGCTGCCACTCCGTGTTCATGTCTGAACTCGAGAAGGGCCTGCAGTACTCCGACCAGAAGGTCATCTACGGTGAAGTCATGAAGTGGCAGAACCCGGTTAAGGACGGCTACAAGGTTGTGACGCAGTCCCTCGACCGTGTGAACAAGCTTCTTGAAATCACGAAGCTCACCCCCGAAGCCAAGACCGAAGTGCTCATGCTCATCGACAAGGCTGAAGAAATCGCCCGGCAGATCAAGAAGGACGGTTCCTGGGGTGTTCACGCTCCTCACTACCTCGCCAAGCGCGTGGAAACGGCCAAGGCCTATGTCAACCAGGCTCAGGCAATCCTCGACAAGGGTGAGTTTGTGAAGACGAAGACGACTGCTTCGAAGTAACTTGCGAAGAAATCCCTGAGGTTGCTGCCGCCGGGACACCCCCGGCGGCAGCTTAGGGCGAAACTGAAAAGAATCACAACATCATGAAGAAAACGTTTGTCTGTCTCGGATTTGCCGCAGGAATGCTCCTTGCCGGAGCAGCGCTTGCCGGCGGTGACGGTCCCATGGTTGAGGCCCCTGTTTATAAGGAAGACCTCATCCAGATCTCGATCCCCGAGGCGGAAGTTCTCAAAAGCAAAGGCTGGAAGTTCTACGACGTCAACACGCTGGAAATCTGGGCCGACGGGTTTATCCCGGGGGCAACGTTTTTCAACGTGCAGGACTGGAAGAAACTGCTGCCCGCCGACAAGAACACCCCGATGGTTTTTTACTGCGCCAACCGCCTGTGCGAAAGCAGCGAGAACGCAGCCCGTCAGGTGATCAGACTCGGCTACACGCAGGTCCGCCAGATGCCCGACGGCATCTACGGGTGGAAACTTTCGGGCCGCGCCACGGAACGTCCGTAAGACACGCGTGATTTTTCTTGATAACCGGAACAAAAAGACTGTCCGAAACGAATGTCTCGTGAGGACGGCACCGTAACCACAGGAACACTCTGAATTATGCTGACCCTTAAGAAAACCCTGCCTGCACTCGCCGTGATTCTCGCGTTTGCGGCTCACTCCGTTACGGCGGCTGAGCTCAAAACGAGTGAAGAGCGTGAGTCTTACAGTATGGGGGCTTCTGTCGCCAACTACATCGCCGCGCAGATCATGAAGCAGGAAGCGCTCGGTGTAAAGACTGATAAAAAGCTCGTTCTGCAGGGCTTTAACGATGCGCTGCAGAATAAGTCGAAGATTTCAGCCGACGACATCATCAAGGAACTCAACAAGCGCCAGGATGTTTTAAACAAGCTTGAAGAGAAGGCCGTTGAAAAGGCGCGCGCGAAAAACGCGGCTGACGGCAAGGCCTACCTTGAAAAAAACGCCAAGAAAAAGGGCGTCGTGACCACTGAGTCCGGTCTTCAGTATGAAGTGCTCAAGCAGGGTAAGGGTGCGCTTCCCACAACGGCTGACGTTGTGACGGTCAATTACGAAGGCAGGCTCATTGACGGGACGGTCTTTGACTCGACCGCCCAGAGAGGCCCGCAGCGCTTTGTCGTGATGAGCGTGGTCCCCGGTTTTGAAGAGGGATTAAAGCTCATGAAGGAAGGCAGCAAGTACCGTTTTGTCATGCCGGCAAAACTTGCGTACGGCTCAGACGGTATTGCGCAGATTCCTCCGGAATCCACACTGATTTTTGAAGTTGAGCTGCTCAAGGTTGAAAAAGTCAAAGGACATCAGGGCATGATGAAAGGCATGGGAATGAGCGGCATGTAATGCCTCTCGGATTTTTTCCCTCGCTTTGCATCACCCCGACGGAAAAACGTTGGGTGCGTACATAAAAGACGCACCGGGTAAGCAAAAAGGAACCGAATCAATGACAACACTGGCGTGGGTGCTTGCTTTGGCGGCTTTGGTGCCGGCGGGGCTGTGCACTGCCTACGGCGTACGGTTTTCACATACGCCCGGGGCGGCCCGCGCAAAAGTTCTGACGGTACTTGCGGTGGTTCCCATCCTTGTGCTTTCAGCCGCAGGCTACGGGGTTCTGGGCCGTTTTTCGGACTGGGACACCCGTGAAGTCGACGAGTTTACGGACTGGCAGCTTGCTGCCCGCATCACCGAAGCCCGCCGCGCCGTGAAGGCTGATCCGGAAAATGAGGCCGCGCAGATGAAACTTGCGCAGTCTTATTACGCGGCAGGACTTTATAAGGATGCGGTTGACACACTGGATGCCGCCGTCACCCTCTGCGGCGAAACGCAGGAACTCTTGTCATTGAAGGCGCAGGCGCTTTACTACAGGGACGGACGCAGGTTCGGCCCGGAAGTCAGAGCCCTCACCGAAAGGCTGCTTCGCGCCAACCCCTACAACGTGGAAATCCGGCTTTTGATTGCCAACGATGCGTTTCTTACCGGGAACTATCAGATGGCAATCGATGAGTGGGAGTTTCTGATCCGTTCGGGAGCGGCGGCAGGCCAGCGCGCGGCACTTGAAAACGCCGTCGCCAACGCCCGCAGCCGGATGACCCGATAAGACGAAACGAATCAGCGGGAGACGTATTTTTCAGACGTTTCTTTCTGGTTACAGGTGAAAGAACAACTGAAGAAAAATACATACCCCTTGGAGAATATCGTGAGCGAAAAGATTGACAGGAGAAAGCTTCTCGCCGGAGCCGGATTAGGCGGCGCACTGCTCCTGCTTCAGACAGGCGGGTGCAGCAGCAACGGTTCGGGCGCGGCAGCCAAAGGTAAGCCCAAGTACGTGATGGTCTTTGACCAGAACAAGTGCGTGGGCTGCGGCGACTGCAAGGACGCCTGCACCAAAGTAAATGAATTACCGAAAGGCCAGTCGCGCCTGGCGCTGCAGTTTACCTGCGGCACCGACGGCACGGCACAGTGCCCGAAGGAAGACGCACCGCGCGGCTACGCCTACGACCGCCGTTACGTGCGTGTGTCCTGCCAGCAGTGTCAGGATGCACCGTGCGTGAAGGTTTGTCCGACGGGCGCAGCGCACCGCGATCCCGAAACCGGCATCGTGACGATGAATCCGGACAAGTGCATCGGCTGCAAGTACTGTATCGTGGCCTGCCCGTACAACGTCCGCTTCATCAATGAAAAGACCAAGGCAGCCGACAACTGCAACTTCTGCCTCGACAGCCGTCTGAAGAAGAATCAGACCCCGGGCTGCGTGGAAAGCTGCAAGTACGATGCCCTGATTTTCGGCGACGCAAGCGACGAGAAATCGTACGTGAGTCGTCTGTTGAAGGTGAAGGACAGCGTGCGCATCAAGCCTGAACTGGGCACTGATCCGGTCCTGCGCTACATCCCGATCGTAAAACTGGGAGTGTAAGAAATGGAAGCGAGCTTGAACTTTACCATCGGCTTAAGCCACGGCATTCAATGGCCCTGGCCCATTGCCGTGTATCTCTTCCTGGCAGGTATCTCGGGCGGTGCAATGGCAATTGCGCTGCTGGTGAACCTGTTTAAGGGTAACTATGAAAATACGCCGCTTCTGAAGTCCGCCTCGATGGTGGCCTTCGTGACGATCGCGCTCGGCATGGTCTGCCTTGTGGCTGACCTTACCAAGCCTCTCGCCTTCTGGCGCATTCTCATCAACTACAACCTGACTTCAGTGATG
Source organism: Duodenibacillus massiliensis (assembly GCF_928721995.1). Lineage (NCBI taxonomy): Bacteria > Pseudomonadati > Pseudomonadota > Betaproteobacteria > Burkholderiales > Sutterellaceae > Duodenibacillus > Duodenibacillus massiliensis. The sequence goes on along the minus strand of NZ_OV788642.1, from coordinate 844,447 downwards.
AGTCTGGGCGTGATTGCGCTCATTGCATACATTCCGCTCACCTTCATCCTGATGCTCATGGCGTTCGGGTCGAAGTGCTGCCCGGCGTTGTCGGGCCTCATCGCTGCCTTTGACGGCGTGAGAAAGCCCCTGTACTGGATCGTTCTGATCCTGGCGCTTACGATCTGCGCCTACACGGGTTTCCTCATTTCCGCACTGGTGCGCTTCCCGCTCATGAACACCGCCGTGCTGCCGGGGCTTTTTGTGGCTTCCGGGCTTTCTGCCGGTGCTGCTGCGGCGCGTTTGTTTGCCGTGGTGTGCTTCGGTGAAAAGCATGAAGGCTGCGATATGCACGTGCTGCACCGCGCCGAATATCCGATCATGGCCGCAGAACTTTTCTGCATCTTCATGATCGCGATGGCGATGGTGCTCGGCAACGAAGGTCAGCAGCTTGCGGCTGCGGCCTTCACGACCGGAACGTGGGCCACGCTTTTCTGGTGCGGCGTGATCGGTGTGGGCTTTGTCCTGCCCTTGATCGCGAGCTTCGGAAAATCGGCCGGTGCCTTCTGTCTGGGCGCTCTGGCGAGCATCTGCGGCATGATGTGCCTGCGTGTGTTCATCCTCTACGCCGGTCAGACATTCGTGCTCTAGAGCATCGTGTCAGAACTGTTTTTGCCGTACACTCGGAAGATTCCGGTGTACGGCGGAAACGCGGGTAAGGCGCCGGTTGTGCAGTGTGTTTGTGCAAAGGCGCCTTTTTTGTACCTTTTTCAAATCATTTTTCGGGTGCGGCAGTGGTCTTTCCGGCAAAACTCAAACGGGCGGCGGCATCGGCGGTGTTACTCATGCTGCCGGTCTTGGCGTCCGCTCAAAGTGCGCCGGTAATTACCGCCGCAGACGGCACGGTCTGCACCGTCATAACACCGGAAACAGCGCTTTCCCGGGCGCTTTCCTCTGTCCCCCGCGGGGGGTGCCTCTACCTTAGTAAGGGCGTTTACAAAGGCCCCTGGGTGATAGCCAAAAGCGTCGATATCCGCGCGGAAACGGGCGCTGAAATCCGAGGACGCGGCACCGGGAGCACCATTAAGATTCTTGCCTCTGACGTGAAGCTCACGGGGCTTACGGTCACCGGGTTCGGGCGCGAAATCCTCTCGCAGGACGCGGGTATTCATATCCGTAAGTTTGCTCACGACATCACGATTACGGGCGTTACGGTCACAGGCCCCGGGTTCGGCGTGTATGCCGAAGGGGTCTCACGCCTTACGGTTCAGAATTCAGTGATCACGGGCGAAAAGAGCGAACACGTCCTTGACCGCGGCGACGGGGTGTACGTAAAAAGCACCGGGGGCGCCGTGATCCGCGGCAACACCATGCGCTACACGCGTGACGGCGTTTACCTGGAAAGCACCGACGGCTGCACGGTCAATGACAATGACTTTGCGGGCCTGCAGTACGGTGTGCATTTTATGTACACCAAAAACGACAGGGCGCTGGGAAACAAAAGCGAAGCCGTGATCGGGGGCGTTGCGGTGATGAGTTCCAGAAATTCCGTTGTTACCGGCAACGTCACGGACCGTGCCGTGGAGTTCGGGATTCTTTTAAATGAAAGCAACGGGTGCCTCGTTGAAAACAACACCGTGACACGCACGCACAACCCGCGGGCCAAAAGTGCCCTCAATACGGAAGGTAAGGGCCTTTTTATCTACGGCGCGGGCGTCAACCGGATTCTCAGCAACCGCTTTGAGACAAGCGACATCGGTATTGACATTGCCCTGGGGGGCGAGGGGAGCACCGTGCTCGGAAACGTCATCGACGACAACCGCACACAGGTGCGCTATATCGGGAAGAGACCCCTTACCTGGAGCGATAACGGACGCGGCAACTACTGGGGTGCGGGCAGCGTCTGGGATCTGGACGGGGACGGTGTGGCCGATGCCCCGTACCAGCCCAATGATTCCCTGGACCGCCTCTTTTGGCTCTATCCGGAAGCGCGCTTTTTGATGGACAGCCCCGTGGTGTTTCTGCTCAGAAGAATCGCCGCAGGCCTGGCAATTGACAGCGGCAAGGGGATTACCGACTACGCGGCGCTGGCCGTCAGGCCTGAGGCCGGGGCGCGCAAGGAGCCTGAGAAATGACGTGTGTTAAGGCCGCAGAAGGACTTTTCGGGCACAATGAAGGCTCGTTTTGCGCGCAGGCCGTAAGCCTTGCCGCAGCAGGAGAAACACGGTGATTCCTGAGCTTGGTCTCTTTTTTCTGACGGCGGCGGCAGCGGCAGCGCTTGTCACGGCCGTCTTTTGTTTTTACGGTGTTGCCAAAGGCAATGTCTTTGCCCGTGACTTTTGGCGGGCAGGGCTCACCTCGGCCGTGATCTCTTTTTTTGCGGCAAGCATCTGCCTGACGGTGAGCTTTCTCACCGATGATTTTTCGGTTGCCTACGTTGCGCAGAATTCCAACAGTGCGCTTGCTCCTGTCTATAAGTTTGCCGCCTTCTGGGGCAGTCACGAAGGGTCGTTTCTGCTGTGGATTGACATGATTGCGGCGGCTGCGGCAACGGCACTTTTTTGCGCGCCCAAAGACGCCCTTTTGAAAGCCGCAACCGCGGCGGTGAGCTCTGCGGTGCTCGCGGCTTTTTCTCTTTTTTCGCTGTTTACTTCAAACCCTTTTGCGCGGCTTCTGCCGCTCGTTCCCAAAGAAGGCAGAGACCTCAATCCCATTTTGCAGGACGTCGGGATGATCGTGCATCCGCCGCTTCTGTTTGCAGGATACGCGGGCCTCACGATTGTGTTTGCCGTGGTGGCGGCGCTTCTGATGACGGGCTCGGCTGATGCGGCAAGACGCCGTTTCCTCAGAGGGCTTGTCTTTGTGACCTGGGCGTTTCTCACCGCAGGCAACGCTTTGGGCAGCTGGTGGGCCTACACCGAACTCGGCTGGGGCGGCTGGTGGTTCTGGGATCCCGTTGAAAATGCGTCCTTTATTCCGTGGCTTGTGACCACGGCGATGCTGCACGCCTTTGTTCTTCAGAAAACCGGGACATTCCGGCTTACGGTTTTCCTCGCGCTCATTTCCTTTGCGCTCTGTCTTTTCGGCTCCTTTATGGTCCGTTCCGGCATCGTTCAGTCGGTGCATGCCTTTGCCGCCGATCCCGCGCGCGGTGCGGCACTCCTGATTCTGAGCGTGGTGCTTCTGGTGCCTGCTTTTGTGCTGTATGCCGCACGTATTGAAGGGCTCACGAAACATGAGGCAGAGGCTCAAGGCAGCCCGGGCGGCGTCTTTTACTTTACGGTGACCGCCGGGATTTATCTTACGATTGCGGCAGCCGCAAGCGTCTTGATCGGCACGCTTTATCCCCTGATTTATGACCTCTTCGCGCTCGGAAAAATATCCGTGGGGGCGCCTTACTTCAACGCCTTTTTTGCCCCGATGACGATTGCCGCGGCCGTTTTGATCGGCGTGGTGCAGGCGGCAAAACTTCCGCGCCTGTTCTCTGTCTGTGCGGCTGTTCTTTCACTGGCGGCAGCTGCGGCAATCGCCGCCCTTTTTAAGCCCTCAGACCTGGTTCTTACGGTGCTCGGGTTTGCAGGGGCCTTCTGGGTGGCATCTACCGCCCTCGGGGCCGCAGCAAAACGCAGCATCAGCGCTGCTGCCGTTATTGCGCATCTAGGGCTTGCGGTGAGCATGGCGGGGGCCACCGGGACCTCAAACTACGAAACGGAAAACCTTCTGAGAATGGGGCCGGGGCTCGGAAAACCCATTGCCGACCTTATCTTTGTCTACGATGAAACAAAGGACGTCGTCACCCGCAGCTACCGCGCAAAAGAAGCGCAGATACTTGTGATGAATGAGAAAGAAGAGGTGCAGTTTACCTTGCGGCCCCAGCGTCAGACCTTCACGACTAACGGCATGGAAATGACGGCGGCAGGGATCCGGCACGGCCTCTGGCGCGACATTTATGTGTCGCTCGGTAACGAACTCGGTAACGGCGAATACCTGGTGAGAATCAGCATCAAGCCCCTGGTGAGCTGGCTTTGGGCGGGGGCGCTTCTGATGCTTCTCTCGCTGCCCCTGGCGTATATCGGACGGCGCCGTAAGGAGACTCAAAAGTGAAACGACGGACAGTGCTTGCGGCTGGAATTTTCGCGTGCATGACGGCACGGGCCGAAGACACCGGCAGACAAAGGCGAAACCTTGCCATTGCGATTTCCAAGGAACTCAGAGATCCGGCAAGCGCCAACTACACGCTTTTTGAAAGCGAAAGCTCGATTGCCGGGGAACTGAAGGCCGAAATCTATAAGCAGCTTGCCGAAGGCAAAACCCGGGAAGAAATCCTCGCGTTTTTCACGGCTCGCTACGGTGAACAGATCCGCTACGACCCGGCTTTAACGGGCGGCACGGCTCTTTTATGGGCGGCACCCTGGGTACTTTTTGCCGCCGCGGGCGCTGCTGCCTTCTGGCGCTTTAAAAGGCGTCGTCAGACGAATGAATAACAAACAAAGACCCTGAGGAACACTATGAAGAAACTTTGGATTGCACTGGCAGGTGTTTTGGCAATCGGTGCGGCACAGGCTTCTATCTTTGATGCGCCGGTCTATTCCACCGGTAATCAGCTCAAAAACCGGCCGCTTGCGTTTACCGACTTTAAGGAACTTGCGGGAGCGCACCCGGCGGAAAACCTGTCATTTGAAGGCATGGACGGTAAAAAGCACGCCATCAGTGACTACAAGGGGAAACTCTTGATTCTCGATATGTGGGCGAGCTGGTGCGATCCGTGCCTGCGCTCGATTCCTTTGATTACCGAACTGCAGAAAAAGTTTAATCACGACCCCAAGAGCAAGGTGCGCTTTTATTCGGTGAGTATCGATGAACCGGGGACCGACGTGAAGGATTTCCTCGAAGAAAATAAGTTCCGTGGTTTTGAGACGTGGCTTGATCCGGAAAAGTCTATTTTCCGCATCATTCCGAGTGATGTGGTCCCGACGGCTTATTTCTTTGACGGCAAGGGTAACCTCGTGGGCTTTTTGCGGGGTTACGCCGACTGGACGGGCGCGGGCGTTGAAAACTTTCTGATCCGTATGGGTGAAAAGTACGCCGATCCCACGAAAATCAAGCCGAAGGTGAAGCCCCCGGTGCTGCCGCAGGTAACGCGTTAAGTGCGGGTAAAGCCGGTCTTTGCAGAAAGTCCGGCTTTTTTTTGTGCCCGGTCAGAAGAGCTCTGGCTGCGGCGAGACATCCTTTTTCGTCTTTTTGGAGCGCTCGGGCTTAGCGGGTTTGGCAAGATCGGCTCTGATCCAGGCGATGATGAGTTCGATTGCGAAAGCTTTTTCAGCATCCGTGAGCGCGTGTCCGGGCGTAATGCCGTGCCACTTCATGAGACAGTTGCGGCAGCAGCAGGCCGTGGCGTGCTGGGCGGTAAAGACGGGATGCCCCTTCATCGGCGTCTGATGTCCGTCGTTGGCGATTTGGGCGGGGGCAAGGCGCTTGGTGATGATCTCAAGCGCGTGCTGCCGCAAAAGGGCGTCGCCTTTTGTCTGCGCCGCTTCCCGGTCTTTGGCGTTTAAGCGGAAGCGGGCGCGGAAGTCTGACTGCGCGAGGTGCGCGAGTTCCCGGGCCATATTGGCGTCCGAGAGGTCTGTGATGAGGCTTTGAAAGCCGCGCCATGTTGCCGGCTGCTCTAAGTGTTGACTAGACATAAAATAACCGATACGCGTCGAAAAAAGGACGGTACGCAAGATGGTTAAGCATAACGCGAAGAAAATAAGCCGCAGTCTCACGGATTCCGAGGCGCTCATCGAAGCCGTGGAACACTTCCGGTTTCTGCCTTTTTTCAGAAATCCGGTGGCAGGCTGGTCCGTTGAGGACATGACGCCCTCAGAGCTTTGGTTTACCGATATTCCGGGACCCTGGGAGTGGAAGGGACCCGTGATCCGCACCGGCGAATGTCTGTACGGAAAGTTTTTCGACAAAAAAGCGGGCTTTGTATTCCGGGATGAATTCCCGAAGTTCGCGGCTTTAAGGCGCGCGCTGATTCCGGAGACAGCAAATCCCAAGGCGGCCGCCCGGGAAGCCTGGGTGCTTGAGCAGCTCTCCCCGGGTGACCCGGTCTTAAGTCTTGAACTCAAGGAACTTTATGCGGAGGAATGCGGATCGGTTTCCGGGCTTGAGACAACGCTGACGCGCCTTCAGATGCACTGCCGGGTTGTGATTGCCGACTTTGAGTACAAACGTACCAAAAGCGGGAAACCTTACGGCTGGGGGCTCGCGCGCTTTACGCTCCCGGAATTCATCGCGGGCGAAGCGGCGATTGAAGCGGCGCGGGAAATTGACCTCGGGACCGCTGAAGAAGAGTTCGTCGGTTTGCTGTGCGCAGACTGGCCACATGCGCAAGAGGCTGTTGTCCGTGCCATGGTGACTGGTCGGGCGATTGCGCAGAAATTCCGTTAATCTGCAGTGCTTTTGCCGTGAGACTTGTCGGCTAAGCACTATTTACAGTCTGTGTTCAAGCCAGAGAGTACGATGGTGTCATCCGCAGAATAACTTCTTAAGGGAGAGGCCGATCATGATGCACGGAGTGCAGTGGATTAAGGAACTCATGGCGATGGTGGAGCGCGATAAGGCGGAAAACTCCCCTAAAAGCCTCATTATTCACGACCGCATTAAACCGCTTCTCGGTGAAGAGCTCACCGACAGCCGCAATCTCGGCATGCAGCGCATTAAGGAACTGCTCAGCGGCGGCTGGCCCGGAATTCTGTCTGTGGAACACACCGAAGATATGGCAAAGTTTCTGGAAGAAAATCCGGAAGCATTGAAAAAGCTGCAGAAGGAAGTCTACGGCTAGTTGTTCAGAATCGGCCGTTAAGAAAAAGTCCCGCCCAAGGCACTGAGCCCGGCGGGATTTTTTCCCCCCTCTGAGCATTATGGAAAAAAGCGGGACCGGTTTTGAGGCCGGTCCCGAAACGGTTGGATCCGCCTTATTACAGGCCTCACCACCCAGAGGAAAAGATTAATTCAGGTTCTCAGATGTAGCCGTAGACCATACCCAGACAGTAACCGGTGATCACAGCCGAGATCACACCGATAAGCCCCGGCGCAATGAATGAGTGGTTGATCACGAACTTACCGATGTGGGTTGTACCCGAACGGTCAAACGTGATGGCAGCCAGATCTGACGGATATGTCGGCAGAATGTAGTAGCCGTAGCAGGCGGAAATCATCGCCACGATGATGCCCGGAGGCGTGCCGATGGCAATTGCGGTGGGCACCAGGGTCACGATGGCGGCAGCCTGCGAATTTACCAGTTTGGAAACAAGAAGCAGGGCGATGCCGAAGGTCCAGGGGTGCTCCTGAATGAGGCCGGTGAGACTGCCTTTGAGCTCATTGAGGTGAGCACCGAACATTGTTTCGGCCATCCAGGCCACGCCGTAGACGGAGACAATGGCCACCATGCCCGCATTAAAGACATTGGTTTTGTTGATCTGACGGGCATTGCAGAACAGAACCATCAGGATGCCGGCCAAAAGCATGAACATCTGAATCACGAGCGTCATCGAGAGGCGCTTCTTGCCGACCATGGGCCGCAGTTCGGGAACCGAGCCTAAAACCGCCACAAGAGCAACGATCGCGATGAAGATAAAGAGGCTTGCCCACTGCTGCTTGGTGAATTTTTTGCCGATCAGCGTGGTCGATTCGCCGTAGACGTACTTCTTCTGTTCAGGATCAGCAATCAGTTTCTGGAACTTTTCATCTTTGTCGAGATCCTTGCCGCGGAAAAGCGAGAAGGTGCCGATGAGGAAAATGCCGACGATGGCGGCAGGAATTACGATAGCAAAAAGCTGAGGGAAGCCGAAGAGCTCACCGCCCACCGTGCGGCCTTCAAGCAAGGCAATGATCGTGACGGAGGCAACGGCCGCCGGGCTGCAGATGATGCCCATCTGAGCGGCAATCGTTGAGGCTGCCATCGGGCGTTCAGGACGAATGTTGTTCTTAATGGCAACGTCATAAATAATCGGAAGCATCGTGTAGACGACGTGCCCTGTTCCGCACAGCACCGTCAGGAACCAGCAGATGTAGGGGGCAACGTAGCAGATCGATTTCGGATGACGGCGCAGAAGTTTTTCGGCAATCTGCAGCAGGCAGTCAAGACCGCCCGCAGCCTGCAGGGCGCTGCCCGCGCACACCACGGCCATAATTGTGAGAATGACGTCAACCGGTGGCTTTCCGGGCGTTAATCCGAAGCCGAAGACAAAGACCACCAGGCCGATGCCGCCCATCATGCCGAGCGTCATACCGCCGCGCGGCGCGGCAAAAAACAAACAGGCAAGCAGCACAGCCAGCTGCAGCCAGAAATCAATACCAACTCCCATGATTCTCCTACCGGTTCTTTTTGGTTTTTGAAATGTGTTGAGGCGATTTTGTCCGCTTTTTCTTTCGGCTTAATCGTCCTGCGAAGCGGAAAATTATCATAGGATTACGAAAATAATCTTTTATTTAAAAATAGTATTTAAGTTATAATACTCCTTTAATCTCCGTCAGCCGGAACCGCTGGCTGACGTCAAGCCGAAAATGTTTTTTTCCTGCCGGTATTGAAAAAACGAGAGGTGTCAGGACAAAGAAAAAGGGCTTTGCCCTTTTTGAGCAAAGCCCTTTGCGTTTAAAGCGGATCGGATATCAGGCCGTCTTGATTTCCTGGCCTTCCATCGGGTCGAGCTTATCGGCATGCATCTGGTGTTCCCAGTTCGTGACGATCAGTGCCGAACCCACGTCGCCCACCACGTTAATGGACGTACGGATCATATCGAGAATACGGTCAATACCGGCGATAAGGGCCACGGCTTCGAGCGGAATGCCGACCTGCGTGAAGACAACCGTCGTCATGATGAGGCCAGCGCCCGGCACACCGGCCGTACCGACAGCGGCAAGAACGCCCATCAGCACGATGGTGACCTGGTCGGTCATCGAGAGGTCAATACCAAAGACCTGCGCGGCAAAGATCGAGCACACGCCCATGTAAACGGCGGTACCGGCCATGTTGATCGTATTGCCCAGAGGAATCGAGAAGTACGAAATGGCTTTTGTCGTACCCAGGCGGCGGGCTGCAACGATGTTTGCGGGCAGTGCTGCCGCAGACGAGCAGGTCGTAAAGGCGATGAGCCAGGGTTCCGCAATACCCTTGAGAAACGGGATGACCTTGACGCCGGCGAAGATTCTCACGCAGGGAATCAGGATCACGAAGACGAACACAACCGTTGCAAGGAACGAGGCGAGGATGAGCTTTCCGAGCGGAAGCAGCACCGCAAGCCCGTGACGCGAGACCGTAAAGGCGATCAAACCGAACACACCGATCGGGGCGTAGGTCATCACCATGTTGGTCACACGAATCATCGTCTGGCCGATGAGGTCAAAGACCGTGATGAGCGGCCGGCCGTTTTCGCCCAAGGCGGCAAGACCGAAGCCGAACATGATCGCAAAGAAGATGATCTGCAGCATGGCGCCCTTACTGAAGGCTTCCATGGGGTTGATCGGGACGATGTTCAAAAGCGTTTCAACAAGCGGAGGCGCCGTCACGGCCTTGGCCTTGAGACCTTCGGTCGTCAGACTCAGACCGACACCCGGGTCAATCCACTGTGCAAACAGAAGACCGCACATCACTGCGACGGCGGTAAAGCCCGCGTAGCAGATCAGGATCTTCACGGCAACACGGCCGAGTTTGCTGACGTCAGAAATGTTGGCGGCACCGGCGATCAGCGTTGCGATCACCAAGGGCACAACCACCATGCGGATCAGACGGATGAACAACGTACCCAAGGGCTGCAGATACGTCTGGGCGAACTGTGTGTCGACCAAAGCGCCGACGATCACACCTAGAATCAGGCCGATAAACATCTGCCATGCCAGGCCGATTTTCTTTTTGGAAGCCATAAAGAGCTCCTTTGTTTTTAACTGTCAAACTGGAATCGGACAGGCCCGAGCGCCGTAGCTGCAAGACCGACGGGGTGTGTCGGATTTGTAAGCAGAACTTTCAGGACCTGCTTGCAATTGATTGTATTGACTCAGCCCCCGACGGCCTGAAAAAAAGCCCAAGAATTGAAAAATATTTGTCTCAAGTTTGGTTTAAGACAAAAGTCTTGGGGTTTTGTTGCCGAAAACGGACTTTTTTCGCATTGAAGGTGTAGACGAATCGGTACAGGTTGTCTCTCTTAAGCAAAATGCTTATGCCTGTTTTTCGGGTTTTTGTGTGCGGCATTTTTTCGCGGAGAGCCAGAGACCTGCGCAGCCCATCAGAGCCGCCATTGAGGCAAAGATGGAAAACACACCCACGGCGGCTGAGAGCACGCCGAAGGCAGGCGGCAGAAACACGTGACAGCCCATCAAAATCGTGACGCGAACGCCGAGGGCCTCCCCCACACGGCCCTTGGGGACAACGCTGTGGAGCAGACTCATCACATTGGGCTGACTCGCTCCGAGCCCGAGCCCCAGCACAAAGGCCACGACAAAAAGCGGAGTGAGCGTTTCAAAGAAGGGAAAGGCAAAGTAGGCAGCGCCCCCCAAAAGCATTGTGCCCGTTAAAAACTGCCACTCCGAGACGTGTTTGGCAATAAAGACTATGAAAAAGCGCACGATGAAGGTGGCGGCATAAAAGACTCCGATCAGCCATCCGATTTCGGCTGCCGACAGGCCGATTGCATGCCCGTAGAAGGGGAACATGAAGTTCTGCAGGTCGTAGGCCATCGAAACGAGTGCGTTGATGATGAGAATGACCCGTACGTCGGAAATTGCGAGTAACTCACTGACCTTCTTCTGAACGGGATTGGCTGTTTTTTTCGGGGCATCTGCTTCCCAGTGCCGCGGCAGTTTTCTGAGTGTGAAAAGCACGATACCGATACCGGCTACGGCAAGCGCAAGGCTCGTTATGTAGGAGTAGTGCGCTCCGAGCCGGTCGATGACTTCTCCGGAAACGACCGGAGCCATGAGGCCAGAGGCTGAATAGACCATCGCAAGCCAGGAAAACGCAACGGCACGCTGTTTGGGAGAGGCCGTGTAGCCGGTCAATTCCTGCCCCACAAGCTGCACGGACATGGATCCGAGGCCGCTCACCAGCGCACAGCAGTAAAGGGGAATGAGACCGAAAGTGTCGGCTGCGGCCAGAGACGGAATGAGCGCCGCACAGAAAATACAGAGCGCGCCGAAACAGACCGGTTTTCTCGGACCCACGGCATCGACCCAGCGGCCGTATTTGAGTGCCGCAAGCATCGGGCAAAGCGAGATGAGCCCGATGAGGATGCCGACCTCGGTGCCGCCTGCACCGTGATTAAGCGCATCAAGGCTCAGCGTCAGACGCATCATCGAAAAACTCAGATGCAGGGACAGTGTGTAGAGAAAAACACAGGCAAGCATGCGGCAAAACCGGCAAAAAGAAAACCGACCGCACCGGGCTAAGGGAGGGGCCCGCAATGCAGTCGGCTGCGTTAATTTCAGGCGGGTGTGAGGATAGACGTCCGCCTGTTAAAGTGAGATCAGTGACGGATCAGCAGGATCGGCACATCACCCTGAGCGGCCACACGCGTGGCGGTGGAGCCCATCACGGCGGACTTGAAGCGCCCGTATCCGTGGCTGCCCATCACGACAACGTCGAGCTTGCGTTTCTTTGCAAACGCCGCAATTTCGTCACCGGGGTTGCCCACAAGGCAGATTTCCTTCGGGGCAACGCCGGCTTTGGCTAAAAGCGGACGCACGGGTTCAATGCTTTCGTCAAATTCCTTCTTCTGCAGTTCAATGACTTCAGATTCGGAAAGCGCGGGCAGAGCCATACCGGCCATATCCGGCATCACGGCACCGGCGTAGTCGCTGGTGACGTTGATGAGGTAGAAGGAAGCGCCCTTACCGAAGAGTTCCTTGTGACGCAGCGCGTATTTGACGGCCGCGGTACCGAATTTGGAGCCGTCCACGCAGATACCCACACGCATGGCGTCGGCTTCCGGAGCGGGTTTGTTGCGAAGAATCAGCAGAGGATTCTTGGTGCGGGCAAGAACGCCGTTGGTGACAGAGCCCAGGAAGAGGCCCGCAAGCGCCGTGCGGCCGCGCGAACCCATGATGATGAGGTCAGCCGGAAGGCGCGAGGCTTCCTCGGCGATCTTTTCCGCGGGATCACCCACGATAAAGGCTTCGGTGACTTCGATACCCTGGGCCTTCAGATATTTGCGGGCGGGCTTAAAGATCTTTTCGGCTTCGTCTTCGTAGTAGCGCATCAGGGAGTCCTTGCTCACCAGACGCGCGGCGCGGGCGGGCAGGGGATCCAAAACGACCAGAAGTTCGATTTCAGTCGCGGTACCCAAGAGTGTCGCACGGGAAGCGACAAACGCGAGCGAGTTCTCACTGTAGGAACTGCCGTCAATGGGAACGAGGATTTTCATAGGCTTGTATCCTTTACAAGAATCATCTTCAGCCTCAGGTTCTCGGCCTTTGTAAGCGTTGCCTGATAGTAAGCCGATAAGCCGGGCAACAGGGAGAAAGCTCCCCACTTGATGAAGTTATACCTGACTCAGGGCCAAACGGAAATAAAAAAGCGGGTTCGTTTGGATTTTATTGCGCCGAGTGTTGTGTTGACACAAACAATCATGCAAAAAAGTCTTTGAAATCCGTCGCCGCAGGTGCTGTTGCGGCTCAGTGCCGGCGCCTGAAAAATTTAAGCGACCCCTGCACCAGGATGATCCCGGCAAGAACGCACACCGACCCCGTGACAAAGGGCCATCCGACTTCTTCCCCGAGAATAAGGACGCCGAACAAAACCCCGAAAAGCGGTGTTGCAAAAACAAGGACGCCCAAGCGTGCCGCAAGGTAGGTTCTCAGCAGCCGGCACCAGACGAGGTAACTCGCAAATGAGACGATGAAGGTCTGAAAGAGAAAACTCGACCAGCCGGTGAGTGCCGGAGAAAAGGTCGTCTGTCCGGTGCAAAGCGCCGTGGTGAGGAGAAAAACAAACGCCGCAAGAAGCTGCCAGAAAAGCATCTGTGAGGGCGCGGCCGTGTTCATCGTCGTGGTGCGCATGAAGTAGGTGGTCAGTCCCCAGGAAATGCCGGAACCCAACCCCAGAAGGTCTCCGAGCCACCAAAGATCACCGGAAGAGCGCGGTTGGTCACCGGTAAGTGCCGGCACCAGAAACGCGACGGCAATGCCGGTAAACGCAATGAGTACGCCCAGCCACTGCAACGGGCTTAACCGCTCTTCCGGCAGTTTCAGCGAAAGACCCACGGCGGCAAAAAGGGGCGCCGTATACAGAAGCACAGACATGTGGGCGGCACTCGTAAAGCGCAGGCCCTCGGAGACAAAGAAAAATTCGAGCGTAAAGCCGATCCCGACCTTAAGGCAGTCGGCAAAGCGCACTGCCGGGTTCCAGGGATCCTTAATGACGAAACGCACCGCAAGAAGCACCAAAAGCGCCGCAATGCCGGATCTCAGCGCCACCTGAAGCATGGGGCTGATTTCGCCGGCAGCGGCCTTGATCGCCGTCTGCTGCAGCCCCCAGAGGGCGCACAAAACAACGGTGGTAAGGACTGCGGAGGAGTCAATGGGCTTGCGTTCGCCGGGGACTGCCATGGGAAGACACACAAAGGAAAAGACAGAACGAAGCCGCGAATCTTAGCGGTTTGCACGCGCTTTGGCGCTTGTGCGCGCGTGCCTGGTGCAAATCAGAATTTTCGGGCGTTTTTTGAGTGTTTCTTGTTTTAAAACAATAATTTGCAGGATAAAAATGCAAATTGGGACAATACACGCGCGCCGCGAGTAATAATCATCTTGCACGGTCTGGTGAACCGCTTTGAGCGTTTCCAGGACCGTGACGGTAACTTTTATGCGTTTGATCATGAGGTGCTTGCGGTTGTCAGAGTGCCCGCAGAGCCTGAAATTGCCGAAGTGCTCGAGCTCGCTCCTGGCACTGATCATGTCTGGAAGATTAAGCGGCTTCTTAAAAGCAACGGTGAACTCATCATTCTCGACGAGATGTTTTTGAATCCCCGCTGCTTCGGTGAGGAGGTCCGCGAAAAGATTGAAAGACTTGATCCCAGGCAGTCGATGTACGCTTACTTCGAATCGGAGTTCTGTCAGAAGATTGCCTCCTGCAGTGACGTGCTGCGCGCCTCGTTTGCCCAAGGAGACCTCGTGGGTTACGGTTTTCTTGAAGGCAGCTGCGTCGTTATTCTTGAGCGTGTTGCACCTAACCCCAAGGGTGAGGTGCTTGAATTTCGCCGCATGACGGCGGTGGCTTCAAAGGTTCAGTTTGCTGTTGAGGATTAATTGTGGCGAAGTGGTGCATCGTAACGGGAGCGACATCAGGTATCGGCCGGGAGCTTGCGCTTCTGGCCGCAGCGGACGGATTTTCTCTGATTGTCGCTTCCCGCAGCGGCGAACGCTTAAGGTCGGCTGCCGATGAATTCAGGCGGGCAGGAAGCCCGGAGGTTCTGTTTTTCCCCATGGATTTGAGTAGCGCAAAAGCTGCTCAAATGCTTTGGGCATATGCGCAGGAGAAAGGCATCACGCCTGAGATTTTGGTTAACAACGCAGGCTTTGGCGTCTACACCGATGCGGCTGACGCGGATAACCTTGAGCGGGTCACCCGTATGATGGGACTTAACGTGGAAGCGCTTACCGTGCTTTCAATGCTGGCCGCGCACGCGATGCGTGAGGCCGGCAACGGCCGGATTCTCAATGTGGCTTCGGTTGCAGCCTTTGCGGCGTGCCCGAAACTAGCGGCCTATGCGGCCACAAAGTCCTATGTGCTTTCCTTTTCCCGGGCGCTTGCCGAAGAACTCAAGAGTACGGGCGTCACTGTGACGGCGCTTTGCCCGGGCTATACGCTCACGCACTTTGCCGATGCCGCGGGTGTGGCGCCCTCAGCGGGCTCAGACATCATCGCGCGTTCAGCCCGCGAGGCGGCTTTAACCGGCTGGAAAGCTTTGCGTTCCGAAAAACCCGTTGTGATTGACGGTGCCCTCAACCGCCTTTGTGTCGGGCTCATCAGGCTTCTTCCCGCGGGATTTGTGACCCGGATTGCGGGCAGGCTTCTCACGCGTTTTGCCCGCGCCGCCTAAAGCGCTTTTTTCAGTGTGAGCGTTACCGTGAGGCCGGTCTTTTTCACAGCATCGGTCCAGTCAAGACTGATTTCGGTGCTGGTTCTCTGAGCGATGGTCTTCACGATGGAAAGCCCGAGGCCGGTGCCCGTTTCTTTGCTGCCCAAAATCCGGTAGAAAGGATCGAAAATCCGCCCGCGCTCTTCGGGCGCAACCCCCGGGCCGCTGTCGGCCACGCAGATGCGGATGCAGTCGGCAGCATCTGTGACGCTTACTTTGACCGTGCCGTTTTCAGGCGTGTACTTGACGGCGTTCTGAACGAGGTTGCGCACCATCGTAAAGAGGTCGCTCTCCCCGACGGCCGCTGTGAGTTTGTCCGCGCCCGGTGTGTCAAGGCCTTCGGCCTCAAAGTCAATTGACTTTTCATCGGCTGCCCAGTAAAGCTCCTCCATCACCGAGGCAATCACCGTAAGGCACCCGGCACGCGCGGGTGCAGCGGACTGGGTGCCGTCTGCAGCCTGAGCGCGTTTCAGGGCCAGAAGCTGCGTAATGAGGTCGGTTGCGCGGCTAATGCCGTTTTGCAGCGATGTGACGCGGTCTCTGACGTCTTTACTCATTTTGCAGGCGGCAAGGCGCTCGGCCTGCAGCGAGAGCGCCGTCATCGGACTTCTTAATTCGTGCGCGGCGTCCGCGGTAAAGCGCGCTTCGCGTTCCCGGAGCGCCTGCACGCGGGCCAGAAGCCGGTTCATGGCTTCAACCGAGGGTTTTATCTCCTGCGGAATGCCTTCCGTCCTGATTTCAGAGAGGTCTTCGGGCTTGCGGGCGTTGATTCCCTGTGCAAAGGTTTTTAAGGGTCTCAGGCTCTTCCAGAGCACAAAACCCAGTATGAGAAGCATCACGGGCGCAAGCATCAGAAGGGGCGCCGTGGAGACAAGGGCTGTGAAAAGCACCGTTTCGTTACGCTCTTCAAGATTTTGCGCGGCGGCAACGTGCGTGCCGTCGGAAAGCGTTCTGAAGTAGATGCGGTAGGGCTGACCGAAAAGTTCAGCGGTGTGCGCGCCGTCTTCATAGGTTCGGGTAAAGGTGGTCGTTAAGGCGCGGCCCCTGCCGTGTAGAAGCCGCACCGTTACGGGTTGCCCGGCCACAAGCACGGCGTTACCGTTGTCGTCATCGGCTTCATAGCGGTCTTCAAAGTCATCGTCATCCATCGTGAGTGCGGCAATGGAGGGCTTTGACGGGTCGTAGCCCGGGGCGCCCGGGCCGTAAAAGCCGCCGACGGGTTCGGGCGGAAGGACTTCCCCCATATCCATGCGGCCTGCAACGACGTCGCGGGAAATGAGCCCCACAACCTGTTTGAGGGTGTGGTCCTGTTCGTCTTCGGCACGCTCCCAGGCGGCAAAAAAACTCACCGTGCAGGCAACGACGAGAAAGACCGCGAGCGTGGCGCTGCACCACAAAAGAGAGCGCCGGATGAGCGAATTTTTTTCAAAAAGCGTGCTTTTCATGCGGCTTTCTCTTTCTGCACCATCCAGCCAAGGCCCCGGATATTGCGGATGACGCCTGCGCCGAGCTTTTTTCTCAGGCCGTAGAGAATAAATTCCAGGGCGTTGCTTTCGGGGGTTTCGTCCGGGTAGAGGCGCTCTTCAAGAGCCTGGCGCGAGAGAATGGTCCCCGGGCGCGCCAAAAGCGCTTCCAGAAGCTCAAACTCTTTTTTGGAAAGCGCGGTTTCTTCTTTTCCGGCCGGGCCCGTGACGGTCGCGGTTTTGGTGTCAAGCCGCAGGGTCACGATGCCGTTGGTAAGTTCTGCGGCAGCCTGTGTATCCGCGGGCGCCGGGGCTTTGCGGCGCAGCACCGCCCGCATGCGCGCAAGAAGCTCACTCATGTGAAAGGGTTTTAAAACGTAGTCGTCGGCGCCCGCGTCAAGCCCGGCTAACCGGTCTTCAAGCGCGTCGCGGGCGGTCATCACCAAAACCGGCGTTGCCGTATCCTTGGTCCGCAGGTCCCGCAAAAGCGCCATCCCGTCGCGGCCGGGCAGCCCCAGATCAAGAAACACAACGTCAAAGGTTCCCGCCGCAAGCATGCCGCCCGCTTCCCAGCCGCTTTTGGCCCAGAGAACATCGTAACCCTCGTCCGTGAGGGCTTCGCGGACGGCTTCACCGATCATCGGGTCGTCTTCAACAAGGAGTATGTGCATGGCGGACTCAGAAGGTTGGGTGGCTGCAAAATACGGACAAAGCCGAAGTATTCGCGACCGGAATACTTCGGCAGGATTTTAAGAAGCGTATCCGGTTAGCGGATCACGGTGAGGCGGTGGGCTTCGACTTCGTTGGGCTTCATGATTTCCGTGTCGATTTCGCCTTCAACGCGCACCTTTGTGTTGCTGTCGACGCGCTGGCCGGCAAAGATGCGGTCATCAATTTCCACGACGATCGTGCCGGTTGCATCACGCAGCGTGTACTTGTCGTTGCGGACCTGGTTGATGAGGTTGCCTTCAAGCACCACCATCTGGTCGTCGCGGCCGTTGTCCAAAACCTGCTTGACGGTCGTCACGGGCTGGCTCTGGCCCACAAACTGAGCCTGGGCGGCGCCGATCGAGAAAACGGAGAGAGCAGCGGCAGCGAAAGCAAGGGTCTTCATGTTGGTCATTTTTGTGTTTCCTTATTAAGGCTTGGTTTTTTCGGTTTCGTTTCAAGACTCAGCGGTGCTGTGTCTTTCTTTGTGCTTCGCAGTTTATGGAGCCGGAATTAGCCGACACCTAGATGCGGCCTAAGTCTTTACTAAGTGAAGGTAACGAATTGTTTCTGCTGGGCGCTTTTCCACCCGAAACGCATTCTTAAAGGTGCTCTGCGTATACCTTTGTATCGTCCGCCGGTGCCTTATTTTCTCTATTTAAATCAGTTAATTAAATAAACTGACGGTCTGTTGCAGATGACGGGGAGAGAGAAGTTTTCTCCGTCACGGTGCGTTTTTCTTAATTTGCGCTAAGCTCCTGCCGTGTATTCGCGGCAGGCAGTATGCAGACTTCTTCTCGACTTGTTGGTTTTACCGGAGCACTGACGGCGTATCTGTGCTGGGGATTTATGCCCGTGTATTGGCGGCTTCTTTCAGAGGCCGCAAGCTGGGAAGTGATTGCCCACCGCCTCATTTGGTCGCCGCTGGTGATCCTTGCATTACTCCTTCTGCGCGGAAAATTTTCCGGCATCGCGGCATCCGTGCGGCTCCTGGCACGGGAGCACCGGCAACTCTTCTTTCTTTTTTGCGCGGCAGGTTTTGCGGCACTCAATTGGTGGATTAACGTCGTGGCGGTGCAGCAGGCCCGTGTTGTTGAACTCGGGATCGGGATGTTTCTGACGCCTCTGATGTCAATCTGTTTCGGTGTGGTGCTTTTTCGGGAAACACTGGGAAAACTCAAGGCCTGGGGCGTTGCGGCAGCAGGTATCGGCATTGCGGTGCTCATCGCCGGCTACGGCACGTTCCCGTGGATAGCTTTGGGCGTGTCTTCAACCTGGGCCGTCTACGGAGTTTTTAAGCGTGTGCTCACCTTGGATCCCTGGATCAGCAACATGCTCGAAGCCTGCCTTCTGGTGCCTGCGGCGGTGATTTATGTCCTTTGGCTGAACCAAACCGGCGCCGGCCACTTTCTGGCGGGAAATGAGGTTCTCGCGCTTGCCTTAATCGGTACGGGTTTTGTGACGTCGGTCCCGATGATTGCCTTTGCTTACGCCGTGCAGAATCTTCCGATGACGGTCTTCGGGTTTTGCCAGTACTTAAACCCGATCCTGACAATGACCGTGGGGCTGGTGATTTTCGGTGAGCCCTTTAACGACGCATTTGCCGTGCCGCTTGCGCTGGTCCTCGCGGCCGTTGCGTGCTTTGCAGTGTCGGAAATCCGGGCGGCAAAAAGCCCGAAATGACAGGCAACAAAAAAGCCGCTCATGCGCGGCAATTTTTGCCTGAAATGGCGTCCCCATGGGGATTCGAACCCCAGTTCTAACCGTGAGAGGGTCATGTCCTAGGCCTCTAGACGATGGGGACATCGAGGCGTTTGAAGGGCGCAATTCTATCAATCCGGGCTGACTCCTGCAAGTCGCGAAAAAAGCCCGGAGCGGTCGGATCCGGGCTTTTCAAAGCTGACAGAGGCTTCAGGCCTTGCGGTAACTGCCGGCGACGAGATCAAACCGGAAGAAGCGGCATTCCAAGGGGCCGTTATAAAGCGGCACTTTCCGGGATTCGGAAAGCCGCATCTGACGCGGCAGCTGCCTGTCGCTGGTTAAAAGCCACGCAGTCCACCCGGCAAAGTTGTGCTTTAAGTTGTCCGAGACGTCCTTCATCATGGCGGCAACCGATGCGCTCTTGGGGTTGGACTGTTCGCCGTACGGAGGATTGGCAATCACCAGACCGTGATCCGCGCACGGAGTCACGGCGCGGGCATCGCACTGCGTAAAGGTAAGCCGCCCGTCTTCGAGCATGGCGGCAAGGCCCGCGCGCTCTGCGTTTTCACGGGCCTTTCCGACCACAATCGTTGAAATGTCGCTGGCGGCAATTTTGACAGTCGCGTGACGGTTGACGGCCGCCTTGGCGTCGTCCTTGAGTTCCTGCCAGGCGTCCTTATCAAAGTTCACCCAGTTTTCAAAAAGGAAACGGCGGTTCAGACCTGGGGCCGTGTTGGTTGCCGTGAGAGCGGCTTCAATCGCAACAGTGCCCGAACCGCAGAAGGGATCGGTTAACGGCATCTCAGGCGTCCAGCCCGCGATTTTCAGCAGCCCCGCAGCCATGTTTTCCTTTAAGGGGGCTTCGCCCTTATCACGCCGCCAGCCGCGCTTAAAGAGCGCCTCGCCGCACAAATCGAGATAAAAGATGCAGTAGCGCTCGCTCACGTAGGCAAAGATGCGGATGTCGGGCGTGACGCGTTCCACGTCGGGTCTGCGGTTAAAGAAGTGCACAAACCGGTCGCAGATGCCGTCCTTGATGCGTAAAAGCGTGAAGTCGAGCGACGTGAGGGGACTGCGGCGGGCGTTCACATCCACGCGGAAGGTCTGATCCGCCGTAAACCAGTTTTCCCACTTGGTGCGGCACGCGAAGTTGTAGATGTCTTCTTCGTCGCGGTAGTCGGAAACACCGAGACGCATCAGAATGCGGCTTGCGATGCGGGACGTGAGGCAGGCGCGCATCGCGCAGACCATATCAGCCTCAAAGACAATGCCGCCGCGCTCGAGTTTGAGGTTCGTGCCGCCGGCATCTTTGAGTTCTTCTGCAAGATACTCTTCAAGCCCCAGGGGACAGACGGCGTAAAAAGACAGTGGTTTTGCCATAACATTACCTTTCGTTTAACGGCGGCACTCGCCGTGCCCGTAAACAACATATTTAAGACTTGTAAGGCCCTCAAGCCCCACGGGGCCGCGGGCATGAAGTTTTCCGGTGCTGATTCCGATTTCGGCGCCAAGCCCGTAAACGTAGCCGTCCGCAAGGCGCGTGGAGCAGTTCACCATGACGCTGCCGGAATCGACTTCCCGCAGAAAACGCTCTGCGGTCATGTGGTTTGTGGTGATGATCGCATCGGTGTGGTGTGAGCCGTGCGTTTCGATGTGGCTCACGGCCGCTTCAAAAGAAGGCACGACCGCAATTGAAATAATCGGGGCGTTGTATTCGGTGTCCCAGTCGTCTTCAGTTGCTTTTTTAACGGTAAAACCGGCCTGGGTGAGAATTTCATAAGACGGATTGTCGCAGCGCATCTCAACGTCCTTTTCCTGCCAGATGCGGGCAATGCGCGGCAGAAACACCGCTGCCTGCTTTTCATGCACTAAAAGCGTTTCCATGGCGTTACAGGGCGAGTAGCGCTGCGTCTTGGCGTTGTCGCACACCGTGAGCGCCAAGTCAGTATCGGCTTCTGCGTCCACATAGGTGTGGCAGATGCCGTCCAGGTGCCGGATCATCGGCACACGGGCTTCGGCTTCAAGTCGGGCAATGAGAGACTTGCCGCCCCTCGGAATAATGACGTCAACGTACTTCACCGCCTTGATGAGTTCACCCACAAAGGCACGGTCCGTGGTGGGCGCAACCTGCACGCTGTCGGGATTGAGTTTCACGGCGGAAAGCGCCTCAGCAATAAGTCCGGCAAGGACTTTGTTGGTTTCAAAGGCTTCCGAGCCCCCGCGCAAAATGACGGCGTTGCCGGCCTTTAAGGCAAGGGCCGCTGCGTCCACCGTCACATTGGGGCGCGCTTCATAAATGATTCCCACAACCCCCAAAGGAACGCGCATGCGGCCCACGCCGATGCCGCTTTCCTGAGGCTTCACGCTTTCGATGGTGCCTGCTGGATCGGCAAGGGAGGCAATCTGCCGGCAGCCGTCCGCCATCGTCTCAAGCACTTTCTCCGTGATCGTGAGACGGTCAACAAAAGGCGCGGGAAGGCCGGCAGCCCCGGCGCGTTTCACATCAAGGGCGTTTGCGGCAAAAATGCGGTCTTTGTGTTCCGTGAGCGCCAGAGCAAGAAGCTTCAGAGCTTCGTTTTTCTGCGCCGTGGCGGCACGCGCCATGTCGCGCGAGGCGGCCCTCGCCTTGCGGCCGATCGTTTCCATCAGTTCACGGGGATCAAGTTCGCTCATGGCAGATCCTCAAAAAAATTAATGTGCGAGAAAGGCGGCAAGTGACGCGAGTTCGAGCCACACATCGCTGTCGCGGTCTTTGACTTTAAGGCCCTTGCCAAGCCGGTCAAGATCTGCGCAAAGCGTGAGCGCGGCTTCAAGACGCCGGGCATTGTTGCGGTTGACGACACTTTGAATACGCGCGGTTTTGTCAAATCCCCTGACACCTGCGTGCATCATGGCGTCACGGACGTTTTCGCCCTGATCCATGTAGGTACGGGTTAAAAGCGCTGCGCGGGTTTCATCCGTAAACTGCCAGACAATGGCGGGCATGGCCTCTCCCTCGGCCTTGAGGTTTTCGACGATTCTCAAGGCCTTGGCGGCGTCACCCGTGAAGGTCGCGGAAATCAGATTTTCAATGTCAAAACGCGCCACGTCGCCCACCGCACGTTCAATCATTTCGGCGGTAATACGCGTGCCCTTGGGGTATTGGTACGCGAGTTTGAGAACTTCCTGCGCCGCCGCAAGAAGGTTTCCTTCACAGCGCTCGGTGAGAAGGTTCACGGCGTCGCCGTCGGCACTTAATTCGTGCCGCGCAAGGCGCTCACGAAACCACAGGGGCAACTCTTTCACGGTCACCGCGGCGCATTCCACAACCTGTGCGGCCGCTGAGAGCTTTTTGTACCAGGCGAGTTTTTTCACCGTCCAGTCCGAGGGCATCGAGACGATGACGATGGTGTCTTCAAGGGGGGCGGACGCAAGGGCCGTGAGCGCTTCAGCGCCTTTTGTACCCACCCGGAAGGAGGCAAGCCTCAGCTCCACAATGCGCTTTTCGGCAAAAAGGCTCATCGAGGTGCAGGCTTCGCGCACCTGAGACCAGTCCCAGTTGGCCTGGCCGTTCAAAATCTGCCGCTCGCCGTAGCCCGCTTTTATGGCGGCCGCGCGGATCATGTCCGCGGCCTCGATCATCAAAAGCGGCTCTTCTCCGGTGACAAGCCACAGTTTTGCGGGCTCCCCCGTGAGTTTTCCGGCCAGTTCCTTAAAGCGCATGGTGTTTATGAGGCCTCGGGAGCGGCCGCAGGTTTGGCGGCTTCAATGCGCCGCAGAATGAGGCTTACGAGATCGGACTGCATCTCGGCAAATAAGAGCGCTTCTTCGTTCTGGCGGCTTAAGTATTCGCGCTCACTGTAGGTGACGGTCCGGGAGGTCGTCAGCGTAGTTTCCGGCACAAAGTCGCGTCCGTCGGGTGTGGTGATCCTAAAGGTCATCGTGAGCGTGAGCTCATTTTCGGCAACGTCACCCCGAAAGTTAAGCGAGAGAATGTCGCGGGACTGTGTTTTATTGACAAGCGTAAAGACGGCATCGGCTCCTTGGGCTGAGTCCGTCAGGGTTACGGAGCTCCCCGCCTTAAGCTGTCGGGCGAGTTCCGCGTAAAGCGGCGTGTTGCGTTCAAGCGCAATGTAAAGCGTGTCAAAGGGCACATCAAAGCGCCCCTTCATCCGGAATCCGCAGCCCGCGGCAGGAAGGGCAATCAAGGTTGCTAAAAGAGTACGGCGGGAAACGGTCATAACGCGAGTCAGGGCCCATCAACGGACGGGCCCGGTGAAGTGGTATCCGAATCCTTTATTATAGGGGGAGGCACCGCGCCTCTGCGGTAAACTGTTGCGGCTATCGGGTGTTTTCGGACGGGTTTTCGGACGGCATGAAAAGAGGACCGCCGCAGCACACTCCAACCTCCATGAGGAACCACACTATGTTTGCCGTAGGATTTATCGGACAGTCAGGAACCGGCAAGACCACACTGATGGAAAAAGTGGTGGCGCGGCTCGTAAGCCGCGGGCGCCGCGTCTCCGCCGTTAAAAGCACGCATCACGACACCGACATTGACCAGCCGGGCAAAGACAGCTGGCGCTTTCGCAAGGCCGGTGCGAACGAAGTAATTCTCGCAGGCAAAGACCGCTGGGCTCTGATGAAGGAGACCCCCGAGGCTGAGGTGCCGCTTTCAGAACTGTTAAAGCGCCTTGAGCCCGCCGACATCGTGATGGTGGAGGGGTTTAAGGCGGACGCTTCGATCCCGCGGATTCTTGTCTGGCGCAACCGCCCGGAGGCTGAGCCTTTTGCGCTCGAAGAAGGGGTGGTCGCGGTCGCAACCGACGACGAAACGCTGGTGCTCCCCGAAGGCATCACGCGGCTTGACATCAACAGCCCCGGCGCTGTTGCCAACTTCATCATTACCTTAAAGGCCGACAGTGATCACGTATAAGGAAGCGCTGCAGGAATTTATTGTGGCGGCAAAACCCAAAAAAGAGACTGAGACCATTCCGACGCTCTACGGTGAAGGCAGGATTCTCGCAGAGGACGTTGTGAGCACCATCTGCGTGCCGCCCTGGGATAACTCCCAGATGGACGGTTATGCGCTGCGTGCCGCCGACATTGCAGCTGCGTCAGAAGGTGCTCCCGTGCGTCTTTCCGTCTCCCAGCGCATCGCCGCGGGCACGACCGGCACGGAACTCGCGCCCGGAACCTGCGCACGGATTTTCACCGGGGCTCCGATGCCCGCGGGCGCAGACTGCGTGGTGCCGCAGGAAGACGTCACGGCTGAGTCCGGGGTCGTCGTCTTTACGCGCCCCGCGCCGGCAGGCGCGTGGGTCCGCAAAAAAGCCGGTGACGTGGATCAGGGTCAGACGGTGGCTCACGCGGGCGAGAAATTAACACCCGGCATTCTTGGGTTGATTGCCAGCGTGGGCGCGGCCTTCGTGACCGTGTATAAACCCCTTAAAGTCGCGGTCTTTTTCTCCGGCAGCGAACTTACGATGCCCGGTGAAGCGCTTCCTCCCGGCGGCATTTATAACTCCAACCGCTACACGTTAAGGGCGCTCTTAAAGGGCCTTAACTGCGAGGTTTACGACCTTGCGGGCGTCACTGATTCCTTTGAAAAAACCAAGGAAGCCTTAAGTAAGGCCGCTGACACCGCCGATATCATCATCACCTCGGGCGGGATGAGCGTCGGCGAAGAAGACCACATCAAACCGGCCGTGAAGGCGCTCGGACGCATTGACATGTGGCGGGTGTCCTTAAAGCCGGGTAAGCCCGTGGCGCTCGGTGAAGTAAAGGGCGTGCCTTTTATCGGTTTGCCGGGCAACCCCGTTTCGGTCTTCGTGACGTTTCTGATGCTTGCGCGTCCCTTTATCCTGCGCTGTCAGGGTATGAAGCACGTCGAGGCGCAGCCCCTTTCGGTGCGGGCTGACTTTGCCTGGACAAAGAAAGGCGAGCGGCAGGAATTTGTGCGCGTGCGCCGTAACGCCAAGGGGGGGCTTGACCTTTACCCCACGCAGAATTCGCAGATTCTCACGAGTTGCGCCTGGGCTGACGGACTGGCCGATATTCCGGCTGGCACGAGCGTCGCCGAAGGGGACTTTGTGTCCTACTATCCGTTCCGCGATCTTTTTATTTAAGAGAGAAAACCGTGCAGATTAAAGTGAAGTATTTCGCGCTTTTGCGTGAAGCATTAAACCGTGACGAAGAAACCGTTGAAGTTCCTGCAGACGTGAAAACGGCAGGGGAACTGCGTGCCTGGCTTGCGGCCAAAGATTCTGAACACAACGAGGCTTTTGCCACGGTTAAGCGCATCCGCGCGGCCGTAAACGGCACCATGGCCGGAGACGATGCTGCGGTGGCCGAGGACGATGAAGTTGCGTTTTTCCCGCCTGTGACCGGAGGTTAGGTTGACAGTCAAAGTCGAAGTCCGCACGGAAGACTTTTCGGCGGAAAAAGAAAGTGAGGCCGTGAAGGCCGCTTCGCCTGGGGCCGGGGCGCTCGTGAGTTTCATCGGCATTGTGCGCGGAGCGGGGATCCGCTCCATGGAACTCGAGCATTACCCGGCGATGACCGAAAATGCCGTCAGAGGCATTGTTCATGATGCCCGAAGCCGGTGGCCGGCGATTGAGGCGGTCACCGTGATTCACCGCGTGGGAAAACTTTTGCCCGGCGACAACATTGTCCTTGTGATCGTGAGTGCGGCTCACCGCCGTGAAGCTTTTGAGGCGGCGGAATTCATCATGGACTGGCTCAAGACCGAGGCACCTTTCTGGAAGAAAGAAACACTCACCGACGGAACGGCCCGTTGGGTGGATGCGCGTGAAAGCGACGATGCGGCCCGCGACCGCTGGAAGAAATAAAAAATGTTTGAAACCCGTGACGGTAATCTGTTTTTGGTACTTGCGGCGGTGGCTTCGGGCGCTGCTGTGGGCGCAAGCCTCAGATGGGCACTTTCCTATGGGTTTAACAAGGTCTGGGACGTGATGCCCGCGGGGACACTCATCTGTAACCTCGTCGGAGCCTTTGTGATCGGGCTTCTCACGGCCTTTTTTGTGCAGCACCCGGGGGTGCATCCGGCCGTGCGGCTTTTTGTCGTGACGGGACTTTTGGGCGGACTCACCACGTTTTCCACGTTTTCGATGGAAAACGTTTCGATGCTGATGGCGGGTGACTGGATGCGGGCATTTCTTCACGCCGGAACCCACCTTTTCGGGTCTGTTCTCATGACCGGAGCCGGCTTTTTTGTGTACAAGACATTTTTTGCGGAGGTTTGACCCAATGCGCAGCCTTTTAACAGGTGTGATGCTCATCGCGCTCGCTGCAGGCGCTTTTGCCGCGGATCCCGATGATCCGGTGGCGGCCTGCTACAGTAAGGCGGGCACCCAGGTTGCTTACGGCGAGTGCCTCAGAGAAGAACTCGCGTCTGTTACGAAGCAGTACACGGCGGTTGTCGACAAGGTGATGGGCGTTGCCCGCAGCGTTGACCGCGCCGAAAAGAAAAAGGCGGCAGCCAAAGCCTTTGACGTCGCCAACAAAGCGTTTAACGCCTACTTAAAGGCTGAATGCGACTGGACGTCCGCTTCTTACGGGTCGGGGGCCGGTGCCGGACACGCTGAAACCGCCTGCCGCATCAATCTCATGCGCCTGCGGATGGGCAGGCTGCAGGCGGAGTATCTTCAGAATCAGTAATTCTTTTTTGGAAAGATGAATACTCTGATCCCGGTTTTGGTACAGCCATGGCCGGGTTTTTCTTTAGTCCAGAACGAGTTTCCCGGCAAACAGAAGAAAGAGGCCTCCGATGGCGGTGTTGCCGAGCTTGGCCATGGCCGGAAACCGGGCAACCGCTCTTAAGGCATCCGCGCCGAGCGTCGTGAGAAAAAGAAGCCACGAGATGCTGAAAAACTGCAGCACGGCCGCAAGAATCAGGTAGGGGATCCACTTGGCCTCAAACGCCGGATCAATGAACTGCACGAAAAACGCGACAAAAAAGAGAATGGCCTTGGGGTTGGTGAGACTCAGGATGAGCGCCGTGCGGAAGGCCTTGAAGGCGCCGGCACTGCGTTTTTCCGCACTGTTTCTGACAGTTTCCCGGTCTTCTCCGGCTGCCGTCTTCTTTTTTCCGTATACACTGTAGAGAATCTTGAAGCCGAGCCAGGCAAGGTAGAGTCCGCCCGCCGTTCTCACCCACATAAAGAGGTCAGGGTGCGCCGCAAGCATGGCCGCCACACCCACAAAGGAACAGGTGATGAGGACGGAATCTCCCACGAGAACTGCGAGCGCGCCGGCAAGCGCCGGGCGGCGTCCTTCGGTGACGGCAGTTTTAAGGACAAAGAGCGAATTGGGGCC
The DNA here is from genome assembly GCF_928721995.1 of Duodenibacillus massiliensis. Taxonomy (NCBI): domain Bacteria; kingdom Pseudomonadati; phylum Pseudomonadota; class Betaproteobacteria; order Burkholderiales; family Sutterellaceae; genus Duodenibacillus; species Duodenibacillus massiliensis. Next base: position 817,164 of record NZ_OV788642.1, on the reverse strand, counting down.
GGGCGCGATGATGACGGCAAATGCGCCCAGCACATAAACCCAAAAGTTAACGATTCCGAACTCGAGCATGGCTGACAATTCCGGTTGGCGGAGAAATTTTTCGAACTATAAACACCGCTGAAACGCACGGCTACGCGTTGTGTGACGGTTGCGTTAATACGGCAACTGTGCCGGCAGCGGGCCTGAAAAAGCAAAACGGCCCGAAGGCCGTTTTGCTCACCGGTAAAAGTCCGGGTTATTTCGCGACGACGTTGACGAGCTTACCGGGCACCACAATCACCTTGCGTACCGTGGCTTCACCCACGAAGCGTTTGACGTCGGGGTTGGCAAGTGCCGCGGCTTCAATCGCGGCGCGGTCGGCGTCAGCCGGAACCAGAATCTGGCCGCGCAGTTTCCCGTTCACCTGCACCACGAGTTTTAACTCATCAGCCACAAGCGCCTTTTCGTCGATGACGGGCCACGGAGCGTCGATCAGTTCGCACTCAAAGGCCTTGTCAAATCCGAGTTCCGTCCACATCGCGGTGGTGATGTGGGGCGCAAGCGGATAAAGAACACGCAGCAGAAGCGACGCGCATTCCTCAAGCGCGGCCTTGCCGAGCTCGTCCTCGGGCTTAAAGGCGTCAATGCTGTTGAGCATCTTCATCGCGGCAGAAACAACGGTGTTGTACTGCATGCGGTCAAAGTCGCTCTCAGCCTGCTTGAGCGTCGTGTAGACATCACGGCGGAAGTCTTTGACGGACTTGGCGGTAGCCGAGTAGTCGGGAGCAGCCTTCCTGCCGATCAGGTCGGCGCGGTGCGCATAACCCCAGTTCCAGAGACGCCGCAGGAAGCGGTACGTGCCTTCGGCGCCGGAATTGGACCACGCGGCGGACTGATCGGGGGGACCGGCAAACATCACGAAGGTGCGGGCCGTATCGGCGCCGAACTGCTTGATGATGTCGCGCGGTTCCACGACGTTGTTCTTACTCTTACTCATCTTCTCGATGCCGCCGGAGACAACGGGCAGGCCGTCGTCTTTGGCCGTCACCTTGCTCGGACGCCCCTTTTCGTCGTATTCGACGTTGATTTCATAGGGGTAGTACCAGCGCTTGTGACCGTCGGGAAGCTCACGGTAGAAGCATTCGGCGGTAAGCATGCCCTGGGTAAAGAGGCGCTTAAAGGGTTCGTCATACTTAACGAGCCCCAGATCGCGCATCACCTTGGTCCAGAAGCGCGCGTACAACAGGTGCAGCACCGCGTGCTCAATGCCGCCGATGTACTGATCCATCGGAGACCAGTAGTCGTTGCGTTCATCGACCATGGCCTTGTCGGCGTCCGGAGAGCAGTAGCGCATGTAGTACCAGGAGCTGTCGACGAACGTATCCATCGTGTCGGTTTCACGCTTGGCATCCGCGCCGCACTTCGGGCACTTGACGTTGAGAAACGCTTCGCATTTATTCAAAGGATTGCCCGAGCCGTCCGGAATCAGGTTTTCCGGCAGAATCACCGGCAGATCCTTTTCAGGCACCGGAACCGGGCCGCAGTGCGGGCAGTTGATGATGGGAATGGGCGTACCCCAGTAGCGCTGACGGGAAATACCCCAGTCGCGCAGACGGAACTGTGTCTGCTTGTCGCCGAGCCCCATCGCTTTCAAATCCGCGGCAATCGCGTCGATCGCTTCATGAATGTGAAGCCCGTCGTACTTGCCGGAGTTGATGCAGTAAGGGTTAAGCGTCTTGTCGCCGTACCAGTCCTGCCAGGCATCCGTCGAGAATTCCTTACCTTCAACGGCGCAGACCTGAATGATCGGAATGCCGAACTTCTTTGCGAACGCAAAGTCGCGTTCGTCGTGTGCGGGCACGCCCATGACGGCGCCCTCGCCGTAGCTCATGAGAACGTAGTTGCCGATCCAGACTTCAACCTTGCGGCCGTTTAAGGGATGCGTGACGTAAAAGCCCGTGGGGACACCCTTCTTTTCCATAGTGGCCATGTCGGCTTCAGAGACCGAGCCCTTGGCGCATTCAGCGATGAAGGCCTCAAGCTCAGGCTTACCCTGTGCAAGGCGCTTCGCGAGGGGATGCTCAGCGGCGATCGCCACAAAGGTCACACCCATCACCGTGTCGGCACGGGTCGTGTACACTCGAAGTTCCTTCTTTTCCCCGTCGATTTCGTAGGGAAAGGCAAAGTTCACGCCGATACTCTTGCCGATCCAGTGCTCCTGCATGCGGCGCACCTGTTCGGGCCAGCCGTCAAGCTGCTTGAGATCATCCAGAAGTTCCTGGGCGTATTGGGTGATGCCCAAGTAGTAACCCGGGATTTCACGCTTTTCAACCTTTGCGCCCGAGCGCCAGCCGCAGCCGTCGATTACCTGTTCGTTGGCGAGAACCGTCTTATCCACCGGATCCCAGTTCACAATCTGGGTCTTGCGGTAGGCAATGCCCTTTTCGAGCATCTTGAGAAACATCCACTGGTTCCAGCGGTAGTACTCAGGACGGCAGGTCGTCACTTCGCGCGACCAGTCAAACGCAAGCCCCAGGGGCCGCATCTGTTCCTTCATGTCGGCGATGTTGCGGTAGGTCCACTCCGCGGGCGCGACCTTTTTGCTCAAAGCGGCGTTTTCTGCCGGCAGCCCGAACGAGTCCCAGCCCATGGGGGTCATCACGTTAAAGCCCTTCATGCGGCGGTAACGGTAGAGGACGTCGTTTAAGGTGTAGTTGCGCACGTGGCCCATGTGCAGCTTCCCTGAAGGATAGGGTAGCATGGAGCAGACGTAGTACTTGGGTTTTTCCTTGCCGTTTTTGTCTTTGGCGTGCTCTTTTGCACGGTAGACGTCGTCCTTGACCCAGCGGGCCTGGACTTCGGCTTCAATTTCCTGAGGAGAATAGGTGTCGCGCATGGGCGCCTTGCCTTTTCGTGAAAATGTGCGGAATTTCCGCGGGAATAAACGAATTGAAAAGTATACCGCGTTAAGCCTTGGTGCCCAAAAGCCGGATGCGGTCAAAAAGCCTTACAAAAGGTCCTTTTTACGGAAATAAAGGAGCTCTCCGATGATGATGGCGGCGGCAGTAAGGCAAATCGCCGGATAAGCCCAGGGCCAGTGCAGTTCCGGCATAAATTCAAAGTTCATGTCGTACCATCCGACAAGTAGCGTCAGGGGCAGAAAGATGACGGAGACGACCGCAGGGATCCGCATGGCGGCGGCTTGTTTGAGCTGAATCTGCAGCTGATACATTTCGCGGATCTGCATAACGTATTCCCTCAGGGCTTCAACATGACGGTGTACGCGCTCGGCACGGTCAGAAAACCCCGCAAAGAGCTGACACTCGTTGTCGGTCAACATCTGATTGGAATTGGCGCGGATGGCAGCCGCCGTGGTCGTTAACTGATAAAAGAAGGCGAGAATTATCCCGGTTGCACAAGAAGTTCGGTCTGACTCTTAACGGTCTGAGAACCATTGCCAACAATCACCGCATCGGCTCCAAGACGCCCCTGATCGGAGCGCATGAAGCCCAGGAAATCGGGAAAACGGTCTGGCAGGCTCTGGAGGGCTACATTTTCCGCAAAGGCGGAAAGCCGCGGTTCAAGTCCTGGAAGCGTGGGCTCAACGGTATTTCCGGAACAGATAATCGGGAACTCATCTGGAAGCCCGAAGAATCGGCTTTGTACTGGCGTAAAAAGCCTTACCGGGTCAAGATCGACGACTCTCAGCAGCAGGTAGCGCTCATATTTGATGAAAAGACGCGGCAGGCGGAAAAGCGTATCGGTATGTCGATGACGCTCTTTGATAAGGCGGGCGGCGGTCTTATTACCGCGGACGGAATCGACGATCTGGCCGATAAGCTCGGAGTCCCTGCGGGGGTTTTAAAGGAGACAGTGGAGTCCTTTAACGCCAAGGTGAGGGCAGACGGTACGGCGCCTGAAGCCGTGCCTCCGAAAGCCCATCTGGCGGCCAAGCTCGACATGAAGGGCAGGCTCTACGCTTTTTACCCGCTGACTCCTTCCATCACCATGGTTTACGGGGGACTTACCATCGACACCAAGGCCCGCGTCACCGCGCAGGACGGTGATGTGATGCGCGGACTGTATGCGGCGGGTGAAACCGTGAACCTCTACTATATGGACTATCACGGCGGCGGCATTTTGCCGCAGTGCCTGGCTTTCGGTCGCGTGGCCGGAGAGGGTGCGGCAAAGCTTGCCGGGCACTGCGGCCGAGTGTTTTAAATATCGGTGATGTAACACGTAGCAGCGGGCGTAAAGCACGTCACTCTGACATCTGTTTATCGAAGACGGCGCGGGTAAAACCGCGCCGTTTCCGTTCTTAGAAAACTTTATTTCATTTTTGACGAAAAACCGGTCACATTTCCGGGTGAAAATCCGGCCGAAAAACTCAAAACGTTGTAAAAGAACAACAAAAAATAAATTTCTTTAGCAAAAAACGCCGAAAAGTATAAGGGAATACCCCCCCACTGTAGACAAATGCAGAAATTCTTATTCTGCGGATGTACCGCCTCGATAGGCGGGGGTGCATGCGTCCGAAAGATGCGTGCAGAAAAACGAAAATTTTCGGAGTTTTGTAAATGAACAAATCTTTTAAGGTCGTCTTCTCCAAGGCGCGTTCCGCGCTGATGGTTGTGAACGAAGCGACTTCTTCCGTTCAGGCCAAGGGCACAAAGACGGTGATCGCTGCGGCAGCGGCTGCGATGATTGCCGGCGGTGCGATGGCTGCAGCCACAAACTACGACTCTGTGACGATTAACGAAGGCTCGTCAATCGTGTATACGGGTGCAACTGGCAGCACGACTACAACTCAGATTCTCGGCACGACGGCTACCGGAGTGGCGAGCGACGCTGCGGATAAGACAAAGCCGGCAGCTATTGCAGACAAGACTGAAGTCGGAAAAATCTCCACGCTGGCCTTCAGCGGTGGTTCTGTAGTTGTGAATGCCAGCCATGGTAATCAGGCTGCTGTCTCTCGGGGCACGGTTGACATGGGCACATCTGCAACTCAGATTGCCGGCAATATTTCTGTCAACGCCTATCAGGGGGCTGCCCAGAACGCTAGCCTGACGCTTCAGAATATTGGTCTGAAGTCTGGCACGATTGATTTCGGCATTGTTGCTCAGGATGCAACAAACGATAATACGGCTGCGGCTAAGGTGACGACCGGCACGGCTACTCTTTCTGCAGGTACTGTGACACTGGGTGCAACTAGCGACAATGTAGGTAATGTTGGTTCGCAGGTTGTTGTGAAAACGGTTGCAGGGACGGATGCCACGATTACGGCTACCGGAGCCGGTACGTCTGCGGCCCCCTCAATGAATCTCGTTAATGTTGCGGTTGAGAATGCCGGCAAGCTGACGGTTTCTGCTACAACAGGCGATGTGGTAGTCGGTAAGGACAGCACCTTCGTGAACACGGGTGTTCTGACTGTTACTTCGGCTGCCGCTAGTGGCAAGGTCGATTTTGCTGCTGACTACGACGGCAAGACCGGTATTCTGAATATTAGCGGCGCTAACACCGTGAATATCACCGGTAACATCACGGGTGATTACGTCAAGATTGGTGATTCGATTAAGTTCGGTACTGATGGTAAAGTCACGCCGACCACCGATAAGAACACGATCGGTATTTCCGGTGCGACGATCACCATTGGTGAGGCTACAGCTGCAAATGGTTCTGTCACCAAGACGGGTTCTCTGATTGTGGGCAATACGCTGGAAATTGCCAGCGACTTTACCAACAAGACGACGGTTGAAGCTCCTGCCACTGAAGTGACTGCAGTCAATGGCACAGTTACCAATGGTCAGTACGGCACGATGGCTTTAGGTGATCTGACGATCAAGGCAGATAAGGGACTGACTCTGGCGAACAGCAACACCTCTGGTGCTGTGACGGTTGGTAAGCTGCTTCTTGACGGCACGCTGACGGTTTCTTCCGGAGATCTCGAAATCAATGGAACAGGATCCAAGATCGGCAAGGGTCTGCTTAATATTGCTGACACCGGTGTTGTTACGTTGAAGGGTGACTTGACTAACGATGCAGGTGCCAGGGGTATTGCCTTTACTGGGACTAATGCTAAGCTCACCATCGCCGGCTCTCTTGATAACACAAAGACTGGCGTGATTGGTGGGGATGCCACGAGTGGTTCTATTGTTGTTACTGGAACGCTTACCAATAAAAACACTGTTGGAGCAAAGGACATCACGGTGTCCGGCAAGCTCTCTAATCTCAAGAACACTGCTGCGACTGAAGGCTATACGGGCAAGATCACTGCCGGTACGGTGACTGTTAAGGAAGGCGGCGTGGTTGAAAGCGCGCTGACCGATGATGCCGCTGGTGAGTATGTCGTTGGCAAGACCGTTGTCAATAAGGGCGGTACATTCATCACGGCCTTGAACAGCAAGATCACGGCTGAAAAGGATTCGCTCACCCTTCATGGTGAATTCTCTTTGGACGGTGGCGTCCTCGGTACGGCTGCTGATACGCCTGTCACGAAATTCAACTTAATTTCCGGTGATACTCTGACCCTCAACGGTGATTACACGCTTGATACGGTCAAAGAAGCTGCTGGCGCCAAATTTAATGTCGGGACTGATGCCACTAAGACGGGCAATGTGACCGTTAAGACACTGACTGCGGCCGATGCTGACTCTGTTGTCGTGAACGGCACGCTCGCTGTGACCGATTCTCTGACGGCAGCAACTGCTGCCTCTGTCCAGGTTGCTTCTGGTACGCTGGCTACTTCGCTTAAGGCGATGAATCTTGAAGCCGATGCCACTACTGGTAATGTAGCCGCAATCAAGGACAAGACTCAGAGTGCTGCGGCTGGCTTCCTTAGCCTTAGCCAGGATGCAGTTCTCGATCTCGACGTCGGTGGTACGAAGGTTTCCAAGGATGGTGCTGCTACGATCGTTGGACTTGCCGGAACGCGTGCTGGTTTGATTGACCTCGGTGCTGTTGAGCTCTATAAGAGCGCGAGCGAAGCTGTTAAGGTCACGAACGGTGAAATTGCCGCTACTGAACTTGAGGGCTTTGACCACATCACGACCGATACGCTGAAGGCATCCCGTATTCTTGGTAAGGATACGATCACTAATACTTCGAGCTACGGTGCGGTTGAACTGTCTACAGACGCTCCGACCGCTGCAGACACCCTTGCCTCTAACGCTGGTCTCACCATCAGCGACAATGTCACTTTAACGCTCAATGGCATGGGTGAAACAGCGGTTAATCTTGTTCAGTACAAGAACGACAAGGTTGCTGCGGTTACATTTAACGGTGCTGCTTCGAAGCTCGTTACGAAGGGCAACGGCGTTATCGGTGAAGTTAAGGGTGGTGATACTACCAAGGGCGTGTTGGAAGTCGCTGACAAGGGCCTGACGGTTGAAGGCAATGTTGTCGCCAAGGATGTGATTGTCGGTACGACCGGCACGCTGACGATGGGCACTGTTGCAGATGCAACGAAGGCTTATACAGTCAATGTGGCCAATCTGACCGTTGACGGTACATTCGCCGCCGCACAGAACACTGTCACGATCGGTACTTCTATCGAAGTTGATGGCACTGCAACAATCAAGACCCTTGATATTTCCGCTGCGACTAATGCAGCTGTCGAAGGCACATTGACAGTTGATACGCTGACTGCCAATACCGGTAAGACCATGAAGGTCGGTCGCTTTGACAGCGCAACCAATAAGGATGCTGCTGGTACGGTCTCCGTGGCTAACTTCTCCACCGCCGGCACGATTGACGCGACCCGTGCATACACCGATAAGGACGCCTGGACGGCTCCGGCTGCTTCAGTGGCTGTGAAGACAGCTGTTGCGGGTGCCCTGATCAAGGCTGATGAAAACGCCTACATCGCTGTTGGTACGACAGATACCACAGCTGCTCAGAAGGCTCTGACGGCTGCCGGCTATACGCTTGCGAAGACAGTTGACACTGATACGACAGATAAGGTTGAAGTCAATTCGATCGATGCCCGTACGGTTAATACCGTGGTTTATGTTGACGGTGGTAAGACTGCGACGACCAATGCCGTGGCTTTCGGAGGTTCCATCGATACCACTGATAGCACAACGCGCGATGGTGGCGAAGGTGTGAAGATCGCTGCCAATACCGCCTTGGCCTTTGACACGGCGACGATTGATACGACCGGAACGACTGCTCTGTTTGCTCAGGATCTGAGCATTGCTGACGGTGCTGTTGTTGCCGCCAACAATCTCAAGATCGGCGACAAGATCCTGCTGACGGCAGGGAATCTGACAGCTGGTAGCAACTGGGAAGACAACGTTGAGTTCAAGGGCGATATCCTGTCGCACGCGGACGTGACGGACAAGGTCCTCTCCGTTGCCATGTACGACAAGGCTGACCTGAAGAAGGCCTACGGTCTTGATTCGGGCGTTGCCGGCTTTGACGCGTCTTACAGCTACTTTGCTAACGCTAACCGCGGCGCTGCCACGACGACGTCTGCTCAGTTTGCTGAATGGCTCTACACGAAGAGCTCTTCTGCTGCCTACGGTGCTTACTCTGACGGCGTCAAGCACGTGAACGTTGAAGCCATCCGCGCTATCGCCAATGCTGCCGGTGCCCTCGGTGCCACGACGGGCGTGCAGACGATGACGATGGACGCCGTGAACCAGATGGGTGAAACCGTCCAGGACCGCGTCTCCGTTCTCACGCAGCGCGCTGCCGGTGTGAACGTCTGGGCTGCCGCTAACGGCGGTAACTTCCAGGCCAAAACCCTCTACGACGGTGCCGGCTACAAGAGCGACATCTACTCTGGCGTGCTCGGTGTTGATTACCAGTTCGCCTGCAACGCCGTTCTCGGTGCTGCTCTGACGGTCGGTACGGCTGACACGGATTCCAAGAACACCGCTTTCGGTACTTCGACGGATTCCGACCTCGTGGGCTTCTCGGTCTACACGAGCAAGACCTTCGCCGACATCATCGGTGTGTCTGCTGACATCGGTTACCTGTCTGCTTCGAACGATGTGACCGCCAACGGTTACGGTTTCGGCTACAAGTTCTCCGAAGACACGGACGCCTTCACGGTTGGTATCCGCGGTGAAGTTCTCACCCAGGCCGGCCCCGTGAAGATCGTTCCGCACATCGGTCTGCGCTACACGGCTCTCTCTACGGACAGCTTTGAAGCCGCCTATGTGACGGATGTCGACGATCAGGCCATCTTCCAGATGCCGGTCGGTGTCACCTTCTCCGGTGACTTCCAGACGGGTGACTGGACGGTTGCTCCGAAGTTCGACCTCTCTGTTGTTCCGACCTTCGGCGACAAGGATGCTGAGATGAAGCTCGGTGTCACGGGCGGTACCGTGACGAGCGACTACGGCGTCCGTGTGATTGACTCCAACCCGGTTCAGGCCACGCTCGGTGTTAACGCCACCAACGGCGCCTGGGGCTTTGGTCTCAACTACAAGCTCGGTGTCGGCAGCGACGACCGTATGAACAACACGTTCAACGTCAACGTCCGCTACGCGTTCTAACCGAACGGGTGCTTTGAAACTCAGCTGCGTAAAGCAGCTGAGCCGGCGCCGCCTAAAGCAGTCTCTGCCATGGCCGTGCCGGTCATAAGTTGTGTTGTGTTTCCCCGGGGCCGGCTTGCACCGGCGCTCCGGCGGAAACATCCGGTTTTGCTTGAGCCGGTTATTGCTTCCCACTCCTTTAAAAGACGGGAGAGGGGAACATCAAAACTCCATGTCAGGCACATTCAAGCCCCGTTCCCTCAAAGAGGAAGCGGGGTCTTTTTTACCTGACACTTTTTGCGGTGAAAAATGACGATGACAGAAACTGCGGGCAAAGAAGAGGGCGCTCCGGTCCGTCATAAGCCGGATTTTTACGCGTCAGAGAACAAACGCCGCTGGGCGGTGGATTTGTTTAAGCACGGCTACGGCTACACGAAGGTCGCTTCGATTCTGGAGCTTTCTCCCTATACGGTCCGGGACTGGAACCGGGAGTACCGGGCGGGGCGCTTCAGAGTGCAGATTGCGGCCAATCAGCTGCGCTATTGCGAGGAACTGCGCAGCAAGGTTGTTGACCTGCGGACTGAAGGCCTGTCCTGGCGGAAGATCAGCGAGATGACGCAGGTGCCGGTGTCAACCTGCCGGAAGTGGGTGAGGGGACAGGGCGCTGAGAAGACGGAAGATTAAATTTTGATAATCTCAGGAGGGAGTTGCAATTCAGGAAAAAGGCAACGGATGACATGCCTTTGCAGCAGCAGGCGGAAGCTTTGAACCAGAGTTGTTTGCTGCGGCAGAAGCCCGTTTTGATCGGTCGTTTTTCTTTCTGCATTGTCCCGTACGTCCAATAAAACTGACGTTTATCTTTCCGTTGACAGTTTTTGAGCTTTTTCTCCCGATAAAACTCCAACCGGGCACCTACTGAAAACGGTGTTGAAAACCGGCCTTCTGTTGCAAATAAACAACATAATCCGAAAATTTCCTCTGAAATCGGCTGTTTTTTATAGGGGAATACCCCCCCCCGGTAGTCAAACTCGGAAATACTTATTCTGCGGGTGTACCGCCTCGATAGGCGGGGGTGCACTGCGTCCGAAAGATGCGTGCAGAAAAACGAAAATTTTCGGAGTTTTGTAAATGAACAAATCTTTTAAGGTCGTCTTCTCCAAGGCGCGTTCCGCGCTGATGGTTGTGAACGAAGCGACTTCTTCCGTTCAGGCCAAGGGCACAAAGACGGTGATCGCAGCAGCCGCTACCGCGATGCTCGCCGGCGGTGCTGTTGCTGCTACGACTGATGCTACGTTGGTAATCACCCAGGCGGATCAAATCACAGGTCAGCAGAAGCTGAAGAATGATCAGGTTTTCCAAGACCTTACAATCGCAGCTCCTACCAACACCACGGGTTATTACGGCGCTCTGTATGTGAACGGAGTTTCCGGTGCAAGCAATTCTGCTGTTACTGTTTCCGGGCTGAAGTTCCTTAATAACACCACTTATACCAAGGCTGCGGAAGGTAAAAACCAGGCACTCTACGGTCAGGGCGGCGCAGCAGCTGTTTACCGTAGCAATATTAAGTTCGTAGATGCCCAGTTTACGGGTAACACTGCACAGGGTCATGGTGGTGCGCTTCTGATTGCAACCGGCACCCAATCTCCTTCAGAGAAATGCACGGTGGAAGTTGCTGTTACTGCTAACAAGAAGGCGGTTTATGCCGGTAACAAGGCTGGTTCTGGCTATACGAAGTATGAGGATATGGGCGGTTTTGCCTACCTCAGGGACGCCTCAACGTTGACGCTGGACGTTGCTCAGGGTTCTTTCCTCACGATCGGTGAAGCAGGTGCTGCTCAGACGGCAGGCCTCGACTCCATCGCTTCTGTGGGTGACGGCGAGCAGCTCAAGGTGACGGGCGGCGGTTCTGTGACCATCAATGGTTCCACGGAAAACTTTGCCGGCACAATCACGGTTGAAAGCGGTTCTTCTCTGACGATGGCTACCGGGTTTGGTTCCCGCGTCACGCGTCAGCAGATTGAAGCAAATAAAACAAGTGGTTCTGACAGTGCGACAGAAGCCGCTGAAAGTAACTTGAAGCTGGCATCTGTTCTCTCGGTAGAGTCCGGTGCTTCTGCCACGATTAATGATGTGCTTGAAATCACGGGGCAGACAGCCGCTACACCGCAGGAGGGCAACACCACTAATTATCAGCAGGCAGGTACTGTTGTGAAGGTGGCGAACGGCGGTGCTTTCGTTGTTGACGGCATCAAGGTAACGTCGCATACGTATGCCGACAAGTTTGCTGCAACTGCCACTGAAAAACTGGGTGTTGGCGTCAAGACGGTCGGTAAAGGCCTGATTGAAGTTGTGGGTTCCGGCTCAGCTATCGTCAAAAACGATGTGACTGTTGACGGTAAGAGCACCATGATTAAGACTGGTGATGGTGAACTGAAGGTCAACGGCGCTGTAGTGACCGCGGCCGCTGAGATGTCCGGCGGTTCTGTTAAGACCTCTGGTGGTTTCTTCGATATCCAGGCTGGTCATGTGACGGCAGCTAAGATCACCAATGCGGGTACGACCAACGTCGCGAGCGGTGCTGCTCTTGCTCTGACCGGTACCGGTTCTGTGAACAGCGGCACGATCTCGATTGCGGGCACAAACACCACTGCTGGCTCTCTGACCGTTGCCAAGGGTGCTGATTTCGTGAACACCGGATTTATTTCCGGAAGTGCCAAGACTGAAAATAACAAGACAACCTACACGGCTACTGGTGAGGGTGATGTTTTCGTTGCCGGTACGTTCACCAACTACGGTACGGTTGACGGTAAGACTGTTAACGGTTACATCGGTGCCAACAGTCTGACGGTTGAAGAAGGCGGTGTTCTGAATACCAAGATTACGGACTCCTATGCTGTTGCCAAGACTACGGTGAAGGGTACGTTCAATCTGACTGAACTCAATTCCAGCGTTTCGGGTAAAAAAACCGATCCGAAGGATCAGCTGGTGCTCGCCGGTGAGATGACTCTGGACGGCGGCCTTGTGACGTTAAACGGCCAGGAATTCACGGGCAACGTGCAGCTTGGTTTGTCCGATGGCGAGCCTGATGCTACCAATGCTACTGTTGCCGGCGCTACAGTTGCCGTCAAGGGGGCACGTGACTATAAGGCTTCTCAGATTACCTTCCGTCCGAAGGGACAGAGTCAGGGCAATGACTCTACTCTGACACTTGAAAATGGCTACGAAGGCACCTACACCGTTGGTACTTTAGATGCTGTTGGTGCAGGTTCCGTGAATGTGAACGGCGGTACGCTGAACGTTGACACCAAGCTCACGACGAAGGCTGAAGGTACCGGTGCCAATGTTCACGTTGGCAAAGATGGTACGCTTGCTCTGACCAAGACCGCCATCGGTCTGACCGTTGCAACGAGCGGTGACAGTGCCGCGGTGGCTGATACCTTTAAGGGCGTACAGAACGAAGGCCGCGTGCTGGTGACCGGACTTGACGGCATGACGGTGAAGGCTGACACGCTGGCCGCGATTAAGAATGCGATTGTCAAGACCAATACCGGCTTCATTGACTTCGGCAAGCTTGCAGTCGATGCCACGACTGTGTCGGGGTATAACTCTACAGCCAATACGCTGACGGCTTCCGGTGCTGAGAAACTTGACGGTATGCATCTTGATCAGTTCAAGAACACGACGGTGACCGGTGTTTCAGGCGCTAACAATGGGCTGAACGGCAGTTTCGGTGCGGTTCAGCTGACTGATGCCGCAGCTACGGGCGGTACCCCCGCCTCGTTTAGTGTGGCTGATGGCAAGCAGGTTTATCTGAACAACTCCGGCAACCTCATTGTTGACAAGGACGGTAAGCTTGCCAATGTTGCTGTCGGTAATGGCTCTTCCTTTGTGACAACAGGCCAGAATGCAGTTGTCGGTGGTGTTAATGGCACGTCCGGTAGCTTTGTTGTTGAGAGCGGATCTCTGGAAGCCAAGGGTGACGTCAATGTTGCCGATCTCACGGTGACCGGAGCTCTTACGGTCAATGAAAAGGCTGCGGTTCCTGCTTCTGGCTCGACGGCTGCTCAGCCTGCTCAGCCTGCTCAAAAGTACACGGTGACCGCTACTAACCTTACGGTTGAACAGGGCGGTGTGCTCAACGTTCTGCACGATGTAACCCTCAATTCTGGCTCCGGCGCTTTGGCTGTCGATGGCACGATGAATGTGAAGGGCGTGTTGTCTGCTAACGGTACCGGTCGCACGATCAATGTCGGCAGCGACAATTCGACTGGTGTTCTGACTGTCGGGACGCTGAAGAATGTAACGGTTTTTGCTGATCCTGCCTGGAACAACGGTATGGAAGCTGCCCAGGTTGCAGTGAAGACGCTGGACAGTGGGGCTAAGGTCGAGGCCGGCCGTAATTCCATCGTGGCCGTCGGTACGACCGACATCACGAAGGCTCAGGCTGCTTTGGCTCAGACCGGTCTGAAGCTCGGTGAAGTCACAAAGGGCTCTGTTGGTGTTGTGAACGCAGTGGCTTATGTGACGGCTGAACCGACCGTGACTGCCGGTGTGACCGATTACAACGGTACGACGGTTGGCGGTCATGTGCTCGTCTCCGGTGCTAAGCAGGCTACCCAGTCGATTACGCACGGGCTTGATGTCAAGAAGGGGACGCTCGCTATCATCGATGCCTCCGGTTTTGATAAGTCCGGCGAAATCGCAGTGTTCAGTGGCTCGATCAACATTGATGACGGTGCCACGGTCTATCTGAGCAACCTCAAGAATGGTGACAAGCTGAATCTGACGACTGCGCTCCTTCCCTTCGACAACCAGCATGTCCCGGCTGTGTCCGTTGGTAACGCTAACATTGTGTTCGCTGGTGACCTGCTGATGAACTTCGAAGCAGTGAAGGATGCTGCGGGTAACGAAACGTCTGTTTATCAGATGAGCATGCTTGACCGTGCAGAGCTCGCCAAGATGGGGGCTGTTGCAGGCCTCGGCGCTGCCTATGGCATGTTCGCTGAAGGCGTTGACAACAACTCGAGCTCTGCTCAGTTCAACAAGTGGCTCTACACCTCGACCACGTCTCCGAAGAACGATGGTACGGAAGAAGGCAACTTCGTTGCTCTGCAGACGGCCGCTAAGGACGTCGCAAGCCTCGGCGCCACCACAGGTGTTCAGACGATGACGATGGACGCTGTAAACCAGATGGGTGAAACGGTTGCTGATCGTGTGTCGCTCCTCACCCAGCGTGCTGCCGGTGTGAACGTCTGGGCTGCCGCCAACGGTGGTATGTTCGAAGCCAAGTCGCTCTTTGACGGCGCGGGCTACGAAAGCGACATCTACTCCGGTGTCCTCGGCGTTGACTACCAGTTCGCCTGCAACGCTGTTTTGGGCGCCGCTCTGACGATCGGGACGGCCGACACGGACAACAAGAACTCCACGGTTAAGGCGAGCACCGACTCCGACCTCGTGGGCTTCTCCGTCTACGCCAGCAAGACCTTTGCTGACGTGATTGGTGTGTCCGCTGACATCGGTTACCTCACGGCTTCCAACGACGTGACCGCCAATGGTTACGGCCAGAGCTGGAAGTTCAGCCAGGATACCGATGCCTTCACGATCGGCCTGCGCACTGAAGTCCTCGCGGAAGTCGGCGCTGTGAAGTTGGTGCCGCATATCGGCATCCGCTACACGGCTCTTTCGACCGACGGCTTTGAAGCCGGTTACAAGACCGAAATCGACGATCAGAACATCTTCCAGATGCCGGTCGGTGTCACCGTTTCCGGTGACTTCCAGACGGGCGACTGGACGGTTGCTCCGAAGTTCGATCTCTCGGTTGTCCCGACCTTCGGCGACAAGGATGCTGACCTCAAACTCGGCATCACCGGTGTGAAGGCCACTGACGACCTCGCGGTCCGTGTGATTGACTCCAACCCGGTTCAGGCTACGTTGGGCGTCAATGCCACCAACGGCGCCTGGGGCTTTGGTCTCAACTACAAGCTCGGCGTGGGCAGCGACGACCGTATGAACAACACGTTCAACGTCAACGTCCGCTACGCGTTCTAATCGAACGGGTATGAAAAAAACTCAGTCCGGGTAACCGGACTGAGGCCCGAGCCGCCTAAAGCGGATAACGCCATGGCGGCAAGGGCAAACGCTTTACCGCTTTCTCTGAGGGGTTCACACGAACGCTTCAGAGAAAGCTCCCGGTTTTGCTTGAGCCGGTTACCTGTCGTTTCTCCTTTAAAAGACGGGAGAAAACGGCATCAAAACTCCATGTCAGGCAACTTTCAAGCCCCGTTCCCTCAATCAGGAAGCGGGGTCTTTTTTACCAGTAGCGTTTTCGGCGAAACAAATGAACATGACACTCAGTGATGGTGCAGGGCAAAGCGTGCCGGTTCGTCAGAAGCCCGCGTTTTATGCCTCAGAAAAGAAGCGCCGCTGGGCCCGTGACCTTTTTGAGCACGGCTACGGCTACACCAAGGTGGCGTCGATTCTGGAACTTTCGGAAAACACTGTCCGGGACTGGCAGCGTGAGTACCGCAAGGGGCGCTTCAGAGTTCAGATTGCAGACAACCAGCTGCGTTATTCCGATGAGTTGCGGGAGAAGGTTCTGAAAATGCGCGCAGAGGGCGTCTCCTGGCGCAAGATCAGCGAATTAACCCGAGTTCCTGTTTCCACTGTCCGGAAGTGGTGTGCAAAGGCAGTAGCCAGTGAAAAGTGCGCTGCGGCACCGTAATTAAAGCAGGGATAAAGCAAGGAAAAAACGTTTTTTCGGACGAGCAAAAACCGCCGCAGCCCGAGACTGCAGCGGCTCTTGCCTCAAGAGGAGAGGATTACTGTTTTACGGCCTTAGCGGCTTCCGTATCGGCAATCCGCCCGAACGTGATGGTTTCGGAGATGGAGTTGCCGCCAAAACGGTTCTTGCCGTGCACGCCGCCCGTCACTTCACCGGCGGCAAAGAGTCCCTTGATCGGCTGTCCCTTCGTGTTGATGACGCGGGTTTTGCCGTCAATCGTTAAACCGCCCATGTAATAGTGGATCGCCGGCGTGATTTCAATGGCGTAGTACTTGGGCTTGTCCACTTTCGGGAAGCCGTCCGGACGATGAAATTCCGGCTCTTTGCCGTTTTCAGCATAACGGTTGTAGTCGGTCATTGTTTTTTCGAGGTTGTCCGGATCAATACCGGCTGCCGCGGCAAGTTCGCTGATCGAAAATCTCATAGGCAACGCCGCCCGTCTGTTTGCTCACCGCAGCACTTGTGACGTCGCGCGTCGTGAGTTCGCTGATAAAGCGCTTGTCTTCCTTATTGACGAACACGGCACGAGCGCCGCGCACTGTTTCGGAGACAATCACGGGAGAGCCCACCAGCAGCGTCAGGTTAAGCTCGATTTCCTTGGCATCGGTCACCGAAGCGCCGATTTTCTTCGCAAGCACCATGCCGTCACCCTGACTGCCGGGCTGGTTTGATGTTTTCACGTCAGCACTGATGTCGGGGCGCAGACTCTGTACGCGTTTGGCGTTAGCGCCGATGCCGCCCGTTGCGAGCACAACGGCCTTGGCATTGATCTGATAAAGCCCTGAGTGTTTGCCTTTGACGAGTACGCCGGTCACGGCACCGGTTTTGTCTGTGATGAGCTTCACAGAATTTCCCGCATTCCTCCCGGGGCTCAAGCCCCAGGCTTCCTGCGGGATATTCTGTGAAAGCCGTCAGGCTCAACTCCACGGACAAGCACTGCACCGCGAATCTTTTGCGTCTGGGATTATGCCCGAGCGGGGTGGCAACACCCCCATCGGGGGCGTCTCAGGGCCAGCAAAAGAACCTTCCGGATCCGGGAGTGCTTGAGCATAGCCCAACCGAAACTTCCGGACTTAGGACTAAGCGGGTAGGGCGCTGCGTAACCCGTTAGAATGCCCGACTCAAAAATTCATCTTCTTTGCCGGCTTTTTTCCTACGACCATGCAGAATCTTCTTGACCTCGTCAACAGCCTCAATCCCATGCAGCGCTCCGCGGTGGAACTGCCTGCTGAGCACGCGCTCATTCTGGCGGGGGCGGGGTCCGGCAAAACGCGGGTTCTCACAACGCGCATTGCCTGGATTATCGCCAAAGGGATGGCTCGCCCAGCGCAGATTCTCGCGGTCACGTTTACCAATAAAGCCGCGCGCGAAATGCGCGACCGTCTGGCAGGGATGGTCAACGCCGACATGCGCAGCATGTGGGTGGGGACTTTTCACGGGATTGCGCACAAGCTTCTGCGGCTTCACTGCGAAGACGCGGGACTGCCCTCAGCCTTTCAGATCATTGATTCCTCGGATCAGTTGTCGCTTGTGAAGCGCCTCATGAAGGAGCAGGGCGTTGATACGGAAACAAACGATGCCAAGAGCTGGCAGGCCCGCATCAACCGCTTTAAGGAAGCGGGGCTGCGTGCCAAGGACGTTGCCGCCGAAGAAGAACCCTTGGGAGGTCAGGGCTTTTACCGCCTCTACGAGAACCGCTGCCAGAAAGAGGGGCTTGTGGATTTTGCCGAACTTCTTTTAAGAAGTACGGAGCTTCTGGAGCGCAACACCGTTTTGCGCGAGCACTACGCCGACCGCTTCCGCTTTGTGCTCGTCGATGAGTTTCAGGACACCAATGCCCTGCAGTTTCGCTGGATTAAGGCGATTGTGTCGCCCGCGAGCACCACAAATTCACTTTTTTGCGTGGGCGACGATGATCAGTCGATTTACGCCTTCCGCGGTGCGCGCGTGGGCAATATGGCCGACTTTGTAAACGACTACCACGTTAAGCACCTTGTGAAGCTCGAGCAGAACTACCGCTCGACCTCGCACATTCTCGATGCCGCCAACGCCGTCATTGCCAACAACGCCCAGCGCATGGGCAAAAACCTCTGGACTGAGGCCGGCAAAGGGGAACTGATCGGCATTTACGGCGCTGACGATGACCGTGAGGAAGCCAGAAGCCTCACGCAGGACATTCTCACGCTGCACCGCTCGGGCACCCCCTGGCGTGACTGCGCGGTCCTTTACCGCAACAACGCCCAGTCCCGCATCATCGAACAGTATTTCACCGCCAACTCCATTCCCTACCGCATCTACGGGGGCCTGCGCTTTTTTGACCGTCAGGAAGTCAAGGACGTCACCGCTTACCTGCGGCTTTTAAGTAACCCCGAAGACACGTCCGTTCTGCGTGTCATCAATCAGCCGCCGCGCGGGATCGGTGCAACGACGATTGAGCGCATTACGGCGCACGCCAACGAGCGCGGCGTCACGCTTTGGGAAGCAATGCACGACTGGCAGGCGAAGGACACGGCGACCGTGAAGCGTGCCGCAGGCTTTATGAAGCTTGTGGCCGATATGAAGGAAGCCTGCGAGGGGCTGCCCTTACCCGAAGTGATTGCGAAAGTCATGGAAATGTCGGGCCTTAAGACCTATTACGAATCAAAGCCCGACCACGATATCCGGCTTGAGAACATGGGCGAAATGGTGAACGCTGCCACCGGTTTTTGCCGCGAAAACGGCATTGACGAGGAGCAGCCTGCCTTTGAAGCGGGGATTGACAACGGCATGACGCCCCTGGACGGATTTTTGGCGCAGGCTGCGCTGGAAGCCGATGATAAAAACGAAGAGGGTGTGAGCGACTCCGTTCAGATGATGACGGTGCATGCATCCAAAGGCCTGGAGTTTCCGAACGTCTGGCTCTGCGGCCTTGAGGACGGCCTTTTCCCGCACCACGCCAGGGACGAAGCTGAAGAAGACAAGGCAATCAGCGAGGAGCGGCGGCTGATGTACGTCGCGATGACCCGTGCGCGGAAGCGCTTGAGGATCAGCTGGTGCGCGCAGCGTATGCTCTACGGCGACATCAAGTATCAGGACCGCTCGCAGTTTATTGATGAGATTCCCGAAGAACACGTTCGGGAACTCAAAGCCCCGAAAAAGGACGATGACGCGGGGGACTATCGAGGAGGCTACGGCGGCAGCCGTTACGGCAGTTACGGTAACGGAGGCTACAGCCGCGGCTACGGCAACAGCGGCTATTCCCGCGGCGGTTACGCAGGCCGCGACAACAGTTTCGGCGCCCGCTCTTCGGGTTACGGTCAGAAGACGGAGCGAAGCTCGGGCTGGCAGGGCGGAAAACTCGGTCGCGCGAGCGACTACCTCGCGGCAAGCCGCGCCTCGGGCGCCGGGTTCTCTTCGGACGCCTCAATTGCCGCCCGCAAGGAAAGCACTTCCAACGAGTGGGGCCTCTCCGTGGGAGACAAGGTGCATCACACCAAGTTCGGTGACGGTGTGATCGTTTCGATGGCCAACGTCGCCAAACGCGATCAGACCCGTGCGCAGATTAATTTCACCAATCCCGCCTACGGCACGAAGGAACTGCTGCTTGCGTTTGCCAATCTCACGAAACTCTGAGAAAAACAAAGCGCAGCAAAAAGCCCTGCACGAGCTGTTTTCTTCAGAAGAAAGCACTTCGTGCAGGGCTTTTTTGATGCCTGAAGCCTCAAGGCCTCAGGCATGGGAATGCCGTTACGCCGGATTACTTGATGCGGCTGCGGTATTCGCCCGTGCGGGTATCGATTTCGATCTTGTCGCCGGTGTTCACGAACGCCGGAACATCGAGCACATAACCCGTGGCGAGCTTGGCGGGCTTCATGACCTTACCGGAGGTATCACCCTTAACGGCGGGTTCGGTGTAAACCACTTCACGCACAACCATCGTCGGCAGTTCGATACCGATCACGCGGCCTTCGTAGAACACGGCTTCAGCGGTGAGACCGTCTTCGAGGTACTTCTTGGCTTCTTCCATCGTGTCGGCGTCGACTTCGTACTGGTTGTACTCTTCGTCCATCCAGACATAGTGCGGATCAGCAAAGTAGGAGTAGGTGACGGGCTTGCGTTCGAGGATGATGTCTTCGAACTTGTCGTCAGCACGGTAGACGGTTTCCGTCACGGCGCTGTTCAACAGGTTCTTCATCTTCATCTTGACGGTGGAAGCTCCGCGGCCGCCCTTGGAATATTCGGCCTTGAGCACAACCATGGGATCCTTGCCGACCATGAACACATTGCCGGCACGCAGTTCCTGCGCGGTTTTCATTTTGAGTCTTTCCTTGAATTGGACTGGATTGAATCGGCAGTCGGGGCACGTGTAACGGCATCCGCGTGAAGCGGCCCGACCGAGGCAAAATTTTTTCGTTAACTCAGCATTTTATCTGTTTCAGGGCCTTTTGCGCAATATACTCGGGCGCTGTGGTGAGGCATGAAAGGTACGTGCGCCAGGCCTGTGCGGCCTTCTGCATCGCCGGAAAACGGTCTCGGTATGCGCTCCAGGCCGCGGGCGTGAGAATCCTCCCGTTTAAGCCCGCTTCAAGGCCGGACCAGATCCGGGCGTCGTCCTCAGCCATGCCCCGGGTGTAGAGCTTCGTGAAGGCCGCAAGTTTCACAAGGTGCGTGTCTTGCGTCTGCGGGTAGAGCATCCATAAAAGAGGGGTGCCCGCAAGCTGCACACGCACGGTGGAATCTTCGCCTCTTACGAGCGCGCAGTCGCACGCCAAAAGCGGCTTATCAAATTCGCACTGCGGGAGCAAAGGCAGGCGCACAGTGGTCACGTGCGCCGGATTTCCGGCAGCGGCGAGAGCTGCAGCGAGCTTTTCGGACGCAGCCCCCGGCGCAAGAAGTATCTGTAAGGGGCGCTTGTCGGAAGCAAAGGCCCCGGCAAGTGCGTCAACAGCCTCTGTGGGGTAGGTAAAGAAAAAGAGCGTGAAGGGCGCGGCGGGATCGGCTCCGGACGATTCAAGAAACGCCGTCTTGCCGCCTGCGGCCTCAAAAGCCTTTCGGGCCTCACTGATGTCGGCTTCGCGCACGATGCCGCCTGTTTTTTCGGTAAATCCCGGAAAAACAAAGGTCTTCGGATAACCGAAACGGGGGTGGCGGCTCACAAGGCCGTTGGACTCCTCGGCGTAGGTTTCCGCTGTGAGATAGTCCAGGGCAAAGACCGCCGTGGGCTTCATGTCAAATCGATGCGAAAGCGCTTCTTCCACGCCGTCAGGCAGCCTGCAGCTGAAGGCTTCCACCGTGACATCGGGGAGGGTCGTGGCCTTCGAAAAGAAGCGTTCCGCAGCCGCATTCCAGCGCATGACGCGGATACCGAGGGCCGTACACGCGTCGCCCGCGGCATCGACTTCGGGCACAAAAGCCGCGAGCGTCTCGGGCTTATCAATAATGAGCGTCACGCACCAGCCGTATTCACGCTTTAAACTGCGCGCAAGCCGCCAGGCTACGCCCGCATCGCCGAAATTGTCGATGACGCGGCACCAGATGCCGGCGGTAACAGGGTTTTGTGTCAGGTTTTCCATGGTTTGGTTGACCAAAGCGGCAGTTGGGATTTTTGGTGCGGGATTATGCAGCAGATCAGCATAAACGACTATAAGGAACAGTTGGCGGGACTGCCGGGGCTGCCCGGCGTCTACCGTTATTTTGATAAGGACGGCAACTGCCTTTATGTTGGCAAGGCCCGCGACTTAAAGCGACGCGTCTCCTCGTACTTTCAGAAAAATGACCTCAGCCCGCGCATCGCCATCATGGTGCAGCAGATAGCAGCCTTTGAGACAACCGTTGTGCGAAGCGAAGCCGAAGCGTTTCTGCTGGAAAACAACCTCATCAAAACCCTCAATCCCAAGTACAACATTCTCTTTCGGGACGACAAGAGTTATCCGTATCTGAGAATTTCCGCAGACACCTTCCCGCGGGTGAGTTACTACCGCGGGAGCGTGGACCGCAAAAGCCGCTTTTTCGGGCCGTACCCCAATTCCGGCGCCGTGCGGGAAGCAATCGGCGTGCTGCAAAAAGTCTTTCGTCTGAGAGTCTGCGAAAACAATGTCTTTAAAAACCGGTCGCGTCCGTGCCTCATGGGTCAGATGGACCGGTGCTCCTGCCCCTGTACGGGCGAAATCACGCCTGAAGAATACAAAGGTGACGTCGAAAACGCCTGCCGCTTCTTAAAGGGCGAGACCGATGACGTCATGCAGGGACTTCGTGACCGCATGATGGCCGCAAGCGATAGGCTGCACTACGAGGAAGCGGCTGTGATCCGCGACCGCATCGCGGCACTTAACGACGTGATGCATCAGCAGGCTGTGGAAACAACGGGCGCGGACACTGACGCCGACATCATTGCGGTGGCGGTGACGCAAGGCGAAGCCTGCGTAAACCTTGCCATGGTCCGCGGCGGCCGGCATTTGGGGGATCACGCCGTTTACCCCGAGATCTCACGCGGCACAGGTAAGGAATTGGCAGCCTCAGACGTTCTCGAAGCCTTTGTTGCACAGCACTACGCCGGAGGTCAGGTTCCTGAGACCGTGATCAGTTCGGATGCAGCGGACCCGAGGGCGCTGCAGGAGACGCTGACGGAACTTGCGGGCCGGCGCATTCAGTTTGTGCATGAGCCGCAGTCCGTGCGGCGCCGCTGGCTTGAGATGGCGCAGCAAAACGCAAAGCTTGCGCTTGAGCGGCACATGGCCGAAGCCGGCGGCGAGAAAAAGAGGGTGGCCGCGATGATTGAGGCACTCGGACTTACGCTTGACGAAGAGCAGCGCGCCAACCTTCAGATTGAGTGCTTTGATATTTCGCACACCGCCGGTGAAGCAACGCAGGCCTCCTGCGTCGTTTTCCGGGGACTTGCGATGGACGGCAGCCGCTACCGGCGCTTTAACATCACCGGGATTACGCCCGGGGACGACTACGCCGCGATGAAGCAGGTGTTGACGCGAAGGTATCTCCCGGCAGCCAGAGGCGAAGCGCCGCTTCCCACTGTGGTGCTTGTTGACGGCGGCCGCGGTCAGGTGCATATGGCCAAGGACGTCTTCACGGAGCTTGGGCTTCCCATTTCCGTAATCGTGGGTGTGGCCAAAGGCGAAGGCCGAAAGACGGGGCTTGAGACGCTTATTTTTGCCGACGGCCGTCCTCCCTTGGTTTTGGGCAGTGAAAGCCCGGCATTGATGCTCATTGCCATGATCCGCGACGAAGCGCACCGCTTTGCCATCACCGGGATGCGCGCCAAGCGCAGCAAAACCCGGCAGACAAGTCGTCTTGAAGACATCGACGGGATCGGCGTGAAGCGCCGGCAGAAAATCCTCACGCACTTTGGGGGCCTTAAAGGTGTACGTAATGCGAGCGTGGAGGATATCGCTAAAATAGACGGCATTTCGCGAGTGCTCGCGCAAAAGATTTACGCACAACTTCACGGTGTTGACGGTGTCAGTTCAACCTAAGCCTTTTAACATTCCGATGGCCCTTACCTGGGCCCGGATTGCTTTCATTCCGCTCATTGTCGGCGTGTTTTATGTCCCCGACGCCCTGGTGAGTCCGCACATGAAAAATGTGCTCGCCTGCATCATGTTCATCATTGCGGCGATCACCGACGCCCTGGACGGCTACATTGCCCGCAACTACAACATGGCTACGATGATGGGGGCGTTTCTCGATTCGGTTGCCGATAAGCTCGTGGTGTGTTCCGCGATTGTTGTGCTGCTTGCTTTTGACCGCGTTGACATGATTGTGGCTCTGATCATCGTCGGGCGAGAAATTGCCGTGACGGCCTTAAGAGAATGGATGGCCAAGATCGGCGCGGCCGCGACCGTGAAGGTCAACTGGTTCGGAAAGATCAAGACCATCGCGCAGATGACCGCGATTCCGATGCTCCTTTTCTTTGATCCCTTCTTCGGGATTGATATTTACCTTGTGGGGACGGTGCTTATCTGGGTTGCCGCCGTTCTCACCGTCTACTCGATGTTTGTTTATATGTCGGCTGCGTGGCCGCATATCGAGGGCGGGGACGCGAAGTAAGTTTGTCCCGCGACTGTTGGTAAAAAACGGCTGGTTCCTTTCGGACTCAGCCGTTTTTTGACGCTTCTGATTAACCGAGGCTCTTTGCTTTTTCCGTGAGTTCGTAGAGTTTGTTCATCGCGTCCCGCGGCGAGAGGCTGTCGATGTCGATTGCCGCGACTTCATCCACAAACGCCGTGACGGCGGGGGCGACGGCGGGCATCTCTTCGGCATAGTCTTCCTCGGTGTCTGCGCCCTCAGTTGCTGCGGCAAAAAGGTCAAGCTGCGGACCCGTGTCTTCCTTGGCACGTTCTTCAAGTTTTTTAAGAAGCGCTTTGGCGCGCCGGATGACGCGCGCGGGGATGCCCGCAAGCGAGGCGACCGCAATGCCGTAACTCTGGCTTGCCGGGCCGTCTTTGACGTCGTGCAGAAAGACGATCCCTTTTGATGTGTTTTCCGCAGAGACGTGAACGTTGACGGCCTCGCGGCACTTTTGCGCGAGCTGCGTGAGCTCAAAGTAGTGCGTGGCAAAGAGTGTCCAGCTCCTGGTGCCTTCGGCAAGTTCTTCGGCAATCGCGCCCGCAAGACTTAAGCCGTCAAAGGTTGACGTGCCGCGGCCGATTTCATCCATCAGAACGAGGGACTCTTCGGTTGCCTGCATGAGAATCGAAGCGGCTTCGGTCATCTCCACCATAAAGGTGGACCGGCCGCGGGCGAGGTCGTCTGAGGCGCCGATTCGGGTGAGGATCTTGTCGACCGGTCCGATCTGGCTGGCGGCTGCGGGCACAAAGCTTCCCGCGTACGCAAGAAGCACAATGAGTGCCACAGAGCGCATGTAGGTGGATTTTCCGCCCATGTTGGGGCCGGTAATGATGAGAAGTCGTCGTCCCGGAACGAGTGAACAGTTGTTCGGGATATAGCCGTCAATCATCTTCTCAACGACCGGGTGGCGCGCTCCGGTGATGTCAATCCCGGGAGCGCTCATCAACTGCGGCCGTGTCCAGCGCATCTCAAACGCATGACGGGCAAACCCCAGAAGAACGTCTAAGGCGGCGGCTGCGTGCGCAGCGGCAAGCAGCACCTCCACCCAGCCGTGCATGTAGGTGACAAGCTCATCCCAAAGCGCGCGCTCAATCTGAGAAGCCCGCTCTTTGGCGGAAATCCGCTGATCCTCGTACTGCTTTAACTCCGGCGTGATGTAGCGCTCGGTGTTTTTAAGCGTCTGACGCCTGCGGAAATCCGCGGGAACATTTTCGCTCTGGCCCTTGGGGACCTCGATGAAGTAGCCGCTTACGCGGTTATAGTCGATGCGAAGCGCCGCGATGCCGGTACGCTCTTTTTCGCGCGCTTCCATCGCCAGAAGCAGGTCTCCGGCGTGATCCCTCATGCTTCTTAACTGCGTGAGTTCCGGATCGGCTTCCGAGCGGATGACGTCGCCTTCTCTTAAGAATGTTGCCGGCTCATCAAGGAGCATCGCCTTGAGTTTTTCGTAAAGCGCATCGTCCACCTCAAGCGCCCTGGCAAGTTCGGCAAAAATCGGGGCCTGAAGCGCTGAAACGACGGCTTTGAGGGTTTTCAGGGACGGCAGATAGTCTCTCAGAGCCGCGGCTTCCTTCGGGCGGATGCTTTTAAGCGCAATGCGTCCGGCGGTCCGCTCAATGTCGGGCATTGCGCAGAGCAGAGCCTTCAGAGGCTCGAGCGCATCGAGGTTGACCATGAGTTCGGCTACCGCCTCGTGACGCTTTTGCGCTGTCGTCGTGTCGCGCGAGGGTGTGGTGAGCCAGTTTTTTAACTCACGGCTTCCCATGCTCGAAAAACAGTTGTCCATGACGGAAAAAAGCGTCGGACCGTTGTCATTACGGAGGCTCTCGGTGATTTCGAGATTTCTGCGGCTTGCGGCATCCAAAACGATGAAGTTGGATTCCTTCTGCAGTTCCAGCGGCGCAATGTAGGGCAGGCTCTCGCACTGGGTGTTGGCAACGTAACTTAAAAGGGCGTTGCAGGCTGAGAGTACGGCAGGCTCATTTTCAATGCCCCAGGCTTCGAGGTTATTCAACCCGAACTGCTTCTTTAAAAGCTCCCTGCCGCGCTCGGCGTCAAAGTACCAGGTGGGCATTTCGTTCACGGCCGTCTCTGCTGCCGCACCCTGCACGGTTTCTCTGAGCTCTGCGGGCACAAGAATTTCCGAGGGCGTGATGCGCGCAAGTTCCGTCGCAAGATTCTGCGGCGCAATGCTTGCGGCGCAAAAGCGGCCGTTGGTGAGCGTAAGCCACACAAGTCCGAGGTTAGCCGTCGCCGACCGGCCGATTCTTGCCACCGCAAGCAGTACGGAATCAGACTTTTCGGACAAAAGCGCGTTATCGGTGAGCGTCCCGGGCGTGACAATCCGCACGATCTTGCGGTCCATCGTGGCTTTGCCGGGTTCGTTGGGGTCGCCGATTTGCTCGCAGATTGCCACCGAGACGCCGAGTTTTACGAGGCGCGCGAGGTACTGCTCCAGCGTTGCCGCGGGGATTCCGGCCATCGGAATGGGCTTGCCCTGAAAGGTGCCCCTTTTTGTGAGCGTCAGGCCGATCAAGCGGTTGATTTTCACCGCATCGTCAAAAAACGTTTCGTAGAAGTCACCGATCCGGTAGAGAAGCATCACGCCCGGATGCTTGTCCCTCAGAATCAGATACTGCCGCATGGCGGGGGTGTGCTCGCTGTAGGGCTCTTTGGAATCGGTCTCAGCCTGAGGGCGTGTGGCTTCAGTCATCGGTGTAAACAACTCTTAAGTTCGGCAGAAGGCCCTGAAAGACCGGATCTGCCGCATCGGGACGGAATTCATGCAAAAACGCCGCAGCGGTTCGTGAAAATTGCTGCGGCATTTTTCGGGAAAATTGTTGAATTGGCCTTAAGCCTTGGGTGTACCGAAGTCACCCACCTTGGCAATCAAAGGCGCAAAGATCTTGGGCGTTCCGCAGCAGATGCAGCCGTCGGCGAGGAAGTTCTCACCGCCCTTAAGGTCCGTGACGAGGCCGCCTGCTTCAAGAACGATGAGGGCTCCGGCGCAGATGTCCCAGCTTTTGAGGTTGGCTTCCCAGTAGGCGTCCAAGCGACCGCTTGCGACCCAGCAGAGATCGAGCGCTGCCGAACCCGCACGGCGCAACCCCGCGGCGTCGCGTGCGACCTTCTCAAACTTTGACATAAAGCCCGTGTAGTCGTCATTGCGGCGGAAGGGGAACCCCGTGCCGATGAGGCTCTTACTGAATTCACTGCGGCCGGAGACGCGGATGCGGGAGTCGTTCATAAAGGCGCCCTGGCTTTTTTCCGCGTAAAAGAGTTCGTTGCGGGTGGGGTCGTACACGACGCCCACGGCGAGTTTGCCGCGGTAGGTCATGCCGATGGAGACGGCGTACTGCGGAAAACCGTGCAGGAAATTCGTGGTGCCGTCCAAGGGATCGATGTACCAGACAGACTCAGCGTCGGAATGCTGCTTGAAGTCACCTTCCTCGGCGATGATGCCGTCATTGGGGAAGTAATGGCTGATGGTGCGGCAGATTTCTTCCTGGCAGTCGGTGTCCACACGGCTGAAGAAGTCAAACTGTGTCTTTTCATGCACTTCGAGCGTGTCAACGCGCAGACTTTCCCGGCTGATGATCTTGCCGGCGTTTAAAGCAGCCTTGATGGCTGTCTGAAGCTGAGGAGTGGCCATTTTCTCTCAAAGAATGTCGGAAACGGGGGGGGGGTTGTGCCGCAGGGCTTTTCCGCGTTGGTTGTTAAACGGGAAAAGACTGTGCTCAACGTAAAAGCAAAATATCTTTTAATTGTAACGGCTTGATGCGCGCGCGTCAGACCTCGTCTGAGAAAAAATTTGCCGCCCGAAGGCGGCAAAGGAAAAAAGGCTTACCAGTGCGGCAAAACGTCGGCGGGTCAGTGGTCGGACTTAATCCCGGCGCCGCAGAGCGTAATGACGACGTCGCCCTTGGGGTTAAAGGCCTTCTTGTAGGCGTCCCAGGCGGCAAAGTTTGCGGCCGTGGTGTGCTCGATGTAGTAGCCCTTTTTGGCCATCGCGGCACGCGCTTCAAGGATTTTGTCTTCAGGCGCCGTGATCACGTGAATGTTGTGTTTTTTCACCATCGCGAGAATCTCGCGGTCGCGCAGGGGCTTGCCGATCGCGATTCCTTCGGCAATCGTGGGGCTCACGGTTACCGTGGTGTCGGCGTGGCCAAGCCCCTTGTCAACCGCGGATTTCAGGGGCTGACACAGTTCGCTCTGAAGCGCCACGATCTGCGGGAAGGTGTTGATTGCACCCGAGTCATAGAGGTGTTCGAGAGCCTTTACCGCTCCGATAAAGAGCGTGCCGTTACCGACGGGAACGACAACGTGGTCGGGAATGCGGCCGAGCTGCTCGAAAATCTCGTAGATGTAGGTTTTCGTACCTTCGTAAAAATAGGGATTGGCGACGTGGTTGGCGTAGTAGACGCCGTCCTCTCTGACGCGAGCGCGGCAGACGTCGGCGCAGTGGTCTCGCGTTCCCGGAATCACGTGGGCCTTGGCGCCGTGCGCTTCAATCATCGTGGTCTTTTTGGGGCTTGTGCCTTCGGGAACGTAAATTTCACACGCGATCCCCGCGCGGGCGCAGTAGGCCGCAACGGCGTTGCCGGCGTTGCCGCTTGAGTCCTGCACGCAGGTTTTGACGCCGATCGCCTTCATATGCGCCACGAGCGCTGCGGCACCGCGGTCCTTAAAGGAGAGCGTGGGCATCATGTAGTCGACCTTGACGTACATCCCGGGCTCAAGTTGAACGGTCGGCGTCATGCCTTCGCCCAATGTCACGTCTCTCCAGCTGTCCCCGTCCACCGCCATAAAGGCGCGGTAACGGAAAAGCGACCATTCGGATTTGTCGATTTTGGCCGCGTCCCAGTCGGGCGGCGTGAAGTCGAGTTCAAAAAGGCCTCCGCAGGTGCAAAACGGCGCGTGTGTCGTGGTGTCGGTGAGTGCTCCGCAGTGTATGCAGCGGTAGTTCATGATCTTTCTCCCAGTGATTTAGGAATGCATTTCAGCCATGGCTTCGATTTCAACGAGGCAGCCGAAGTGAAGGCTTGTGGTGGAAACGACAATGCGTGCGGGCTTGTGTTCTCCGAAAAATTCGGCGTAGACCTCGTTAATTGCGCCCCAGTATTCCGAGGACGGCGTGTAGACGCGGCAGAGCACGACCTGGTTGCGGGTGACGCCCGCGGCTTTCAGGACCCGGTCGACGTTATTTAACGCCAGCAGCGCGTGCGCCCTGATGTCTCCGGTGCAGGGCTCTCGGGTGTCGGGATCCAGCGAAAGCTGTCCAGAGACGTAGAGCATGCCGTTGGAGATAACACCTGCGCTGTAGTGACCGGGGTTTTTGCCTTTAAAGTCCGGTGTGACGATCTGCATGGATTTTCCTCTTATGCGGTTTAGTTTTGTTGTTCGGTTTTGCGGCGCTTCAAAGCATCAAGGTCACTGTAGACGGTGACTTTGGAAATGCCGAGTTTGTCGGCAGCGTATTCGAGGGCGCCCTTCACAAGAAAAACGCCTCTGTCCTGCATGAAGTCAATGAGCTGCAGGCGCTCTTCGCGGGTTTTGGCGCCCGCCGCGGTCATGCGGTCAATGAGGCGGCACACCGACGTAAAGACGCTTTCAGCGTTGCCGGAGCCAGTTTCAGCGGTAACGGAAGCGGTGCCCGTAAGGGGGGCGGCCGGGCTTTCTGAGAGCGGATTGATGCCGGCAAGGCCCGGTAAGAGCGACGCCAGACGCTCAAAATCACGCACGGCCCCCGTGACGTCAAGGTTCACGCAGAGCGCTCCCGTGAGTTCCCCCCGGCTGTTGCGGATAAAAAGCGTGGTGCTTCGCACCGGTTTTCCCTCGTGCTCGAAAAACCAGTTGGGGGTGATGTTGGGAGTTTCTCTGGGGGTGCGGATGAGTTCGCTCACCAAGTGCCGGAAGCCCTGGCCGGGTTTGCGGCCCGTGACGCTCTCTCCTGCAACATAGACAACGGAGTGCTGCGGGGTGTCGAGGTCATGCAGGACCACTTCACAGCCTTTTCCCATCAGCTGCACGATCAGATCGGCGACAGCGGTGTAGGGGAGGAGCGGCGCTCTCACGGGAGAATTTTTTTCAGACATCGGTACTTTCATATAAAAATTTCTAGATATAATTCTAAGCGCATTCGCCCCTGTTTTTCCAGCTTTTGCTTGAAATCAGCGAAAAACGGAATTAGGACGGGGTGCAGAAAAATTTCTTGAAAAGGACGAAAAGATGACGGTTACGGAAACGGCGGATCCGGTGGGGCTGACGCTCACGAGCCCGGAACTGATGACACCGGCTTTTGTCATTGATGACGCGAAGCTCTCGGCCAACATTGCGCGAGCCAAAGGGAGGGCCGCAGCGCTCGGCGTCACTTACCGTCCGCACTTAAAAACGCATAAGTCAATCGGTATCGCACGGCGCCAGATGATGACGCCCGAGGGCCCCGCAACCGTCTCAACGCTTGCGGAAGCCCGCTACTTTGCCTCTCACGGCGTCAAAGACATTCTTTATGCGGTGGGTATTGCCCCGCAGAAGCTTTCCGTAGTCAAAGCGATCCGCGACTCGGGGTGTGATCTCAAGATCATTCTCGATAATGTGGCGGCAGCGGTCGCAGTATCAGATTTCTGCCGCAGGGAAAAGACCGCAATTCCGGTGCTTCTTGAAGTCGATGTGGACGGCCACCGCTCCGGGATTAAACCCGAAAGTGATCTGCTTTTAAAGACAGCGGCGGCGCTCACCGACGGCGCAACACTCGCGGGTGTTTTAACGCATGCCGGAGACAGCTATGAATGTAAAACGCTTGCCGCAATTAAAGCGGCTGCTGAAGGCGAACGCGCAGGGATTGTGACGGCCGCCGACCGCTTAAGAAACGCGGGGTATGAAGTCAGCATTGTTTCCGTGGGGTCTTCTCCTACGTTGATGTTCAGTGAGAGCGAATCCGGCGTCACGGAAATCCGCGCGGGCGTTTGTGCGCTTTTTGATCTCTTTATGACCAACCTCGGGGTTTGTACGCTTGACGATATCGCTGGGGCTGTTGTCACAACCGTGATCGGGCACCAGGACGAAAAGCACCAGGTGATTTGTGATGCGGGGTTCCTCGCGATGAGCCGCGACCGCGGCACGCAGCGCCAAAAGCACGACTACGGTTACGGCCTGGTGTGTGACATCGCCGGTAAACCTTTGGACGGCGGGCGGATTTTGCTCACGGGCACCAACCAGGAGCACGGCATCATCACGCTGCCGGCGGACACGCTCTTAAAGCCCTCGGATTTTCCGGTCGGCACCCGCCTGCGGATTCTTCCGAACCATGCCTGTCCGACGGCAGCGCCTTACGAAAAGCTCCTTCTGGTTAACGGCGAAGGACGCATCGCTGAGGCGCTTGATCACGTCCGCGGGTGGTAATCGGGCCGTTAAAATAGCGCACGGCGGGCATCGGGACTGTTCCCGGTGCCTTTTTATTCTCAAGCGGGAACATTGCTGTGGATCACGTACCTCAGGCCTCAGAACGCGTTCGTTTTATTTTGGTGGAACCGAGCCACCCGGGCAACATCGGGTCGGCCGCGCGGGCGGTTAAAACCATGGGGTTTACCGACCTCAGGGTTGTGAACCCCAAGGATCCGGATTTCAGAACGAATCCGGAAGCTGTGGCGTTTGCGACGAGCTCCGTGGACGTCCTTGAAAACGCCCGCACGCATGAAACGCTTCTCGACGCACTGGAAGGCGTCACGCAGGCCTTTGCTTTGTCGGGCTACAGCCGCGAGTTCGGGCCTCCGATTGAAGACTTAAGAACGAGTGCGGCAAGGGCCGCCGCGTGGCTTGAGAGGGACGACAAGCCCTGCATCGCGTTTGTGTTCGGGACGGAGCGAAGCGGCCTTACTAACGAGCAGATGGATCTGTGTCAGACGTGCTCGGCGATTGCCGCAAACCCGGAAAGCCCGAGTCTGAACCTCTCGCAGGCCGTGCAGATTACGGCCTATGAAATGCATCTCGCGCTTTTGTCGGACTCGCACCATGATCATGAGCTCTACACCTGGCAGGAGCGCTTTGAAAAGGAGCCTGCGGCAAGCGTCAAAGCCATTGAAGGGTTTTACGGACACTGGCAGCAGGCGATGACAGCCTGCGGTGCACTGAATCCCGATGAACCCAAAAACCTCATGGCGATGAGCCGCCGGCTTTTTGCGCGCAGCGGTCTCACGCAGCGCGAGGTTGATCTTCTTCGCGGGATCTGTGCGGCCGTCATCCGCTCGAAAAAAGACAGAATCGGCACCAAAGACGCGAAAAAGAGCATGACGGACGCGAAAAAGTAAGGCAGTTCGCTCTACAATCAGACTATTGGCCTCAAAGACTGCACACAAAGGACAGTTTTCCCATGTTTGAACGCATCCGCGAAGATCTGAAAACCATTTTTGAGCGGGACCCCGCCGCGCACAGCAAACTGGAAGTGGCTCTGTGCTACCCCGGGTTTCATGCGCTCATCATGCATCGCTGGGCCTACTGGTGCAATCTGCAGGGCTGGCCCACGTTTGCGCGCTGGGTGAGTCATGCTGCGCGGTTTTTGACGGGGGTTGAAATTCATCCGGCTGCCAAAATCGGGCGCCGCGTCTTTATCGACCACGGTATGGGCGTGGTGATCGGGGAGACTGCGGAGGTGGGCGATGACTGCACGATTTATCACGGCGTGACCCTGGGCGGAACAAGCCTCGGGCGCGGTGAAAAGCGCCATCCCACGATCGGTAACGGCGTCGTGATCGGGGCCGGTGCTCAGATTCTCGGGGGCTTTAAGGTGGGCGACAACGCCCGCATCGGCTCCAACGCCGTTGTGGTGAAACCCGTTGCCGCCAACGAAACCATCGTGGGTGTGCCGGGCCGCAAGGTTGCGGAAGGCGCCGCACAGAAAAAACTCAATCACGAAGGGTTTGCGGCTTATGCAGTAACGCCCGGCGAACGCGATCCCTATGCGGCTGAAATCGCACGGTTAAAGCGTGTGGTTGAGGAGCAGCAGGCGGTGATTGAAGCGATGTCAAAGCAGGTTGGCTTTAAACCGGAAAGCGTGAAGCTGGCCGCGCCTGCTGAAGTCAAGGTGGAAGGCAAACCCGCCCGTAAGACCCGCGCGGTAAAGACCGCCGCAAAGGCTACGGCCGCGGCAGCAAAGACCGCTGCGAAAACGGCCGCCAAGCCCGCAGCGAAGAAAACCGCTGCCAAAGCCAAAACAACGGCTCGTAAGACGGCAGCAAAGGAAGCGGCTCCCAAAAAGACAGCCGCCAAGAAAGAGACGGTAAAGGCTGAAGAAAAGCAAGCCTGAGTTTTATAAGGCTCAGCAAAAGCCTGCGGCAGGGACCGGTAAAACGGATCCGGCGCAGGCTTTTTTGTTTGACGTCAAAACGCGTCTCCGTACCCGTAGAGCGGTTGCGTTTTAAATGTTCCTGTGGTGCAGGGGACGCCCGGGCAGACAAGGCCTCAAAAACATTGGCTGTTACGGGAAAGCCTGCACCGTGTCAGGAAACCCCGCGCTTTCAAGCGCGGGTTGTTTAGGGTCGAAAAAAGGCGATGGATCGCTCCGCCGCCTTTTCGTTTGAGACAACTGTTGTACTTAAGCGACACCTCAGGCCTAAACCACGGCCCGCAGTGTCTTAAAGCCCCGATCAGGCTTCTTTATAGCCCGTGATGTAACGCCCGGCCATAAAGCCCGAGGTGTGGGCAAAACCGCAGGCGTTGCCGCCGCAGTAAAACGCGCCGTGCACGCCGGCAACCGTTTCACCCGCAGCGTAGAGGCCTCCGACGGGCTTCATATCCCAGCCCAGAACCTCAAAGTGCTCAGTGACACGCACGCCGCCGCAGGAGAGGTTGTTCCACGGGAACATGCGGATCATGTAGTAGGGGCCCTTGCCGATCTTGTACTTCTGATCGGTGCGCCCGAACTGGTTGTCAACCTTCGTGTCAACGGCCTTGTTCCAGACGGCGATCTGATCTTTGAGTCCCGCAAGATTCACGCCGCTTTCTTTGCAGAGTTCTTCAAGCGTATCGCACTTCCAGAGGTTTTCCTGCTTGGCAAACTCGGCAAGCACGCGTTCTTCAGACCAGGATGGCAAACCCACCAGTGCCGAAAGCTTGATCTTCTTTAACGTGCGTTCCCACCCGGCCTGATCCGTCAGAACGTAGTGGCAGCCGTCGGGGTTCGCGGCCAATTTCGGCGTTACGTGGCAGATGCCTTCAAGCTCGGTGACAAAGCGCTTGCCGTTTTTGTTCACGAGAATGCCGCCCTGACCGGTGATAAACCACCAGCGGCAGTAGGGGCCGTTGCGGCCGTTAACAACAATACCGCAGGGGTAAGACGCAATGTACTGCATGTGCGAAAGCGGCACACCCACGTCGCGCACGGCAACCATGAGGGCCTCACCGGTGTTGCTGGGGCCCCCGATCACAACGCCCTTGCCTGCAACGCTCGGCACCCAGCGGTCCAGCGACTCCGCAGAGCCCGTGATGCCGCCCGTAGCCATAATCACGCCCTTACGCGCACGGCAGGTGACTTTTTTGGCGCCCGTGCCGCATTCAACACCCAACACGCGGTTTGTCTTCGGATCAAAGAAAAAGCGGGTAAGGCCGCAGCCGTGGTGAATCACGAGCTTACGGGCCGCAATTTCCTTGGTAAGCACTTCAATGTAGTCGCGGCCCTTAAAGGAATCCTGACGGTGAGCGCGCACGTGCGTGTGGCCTGCGTAGGGTTCGAGGTGGTGTTTCGCGAGCCCATGGTCTTCAAGCCAGTCAAAGGCTTCGCCGGAGTGCTTTGCGAAAGCGTAGACGGGTTCTTTGAGGCTCATGTGTTCGCCGTAGGCGATGATGTCATCGGCAAAAGCCTTCCAGCTGTCTTTGATTTTGGGATCGGCCTTCTGCATGCGGGAGCCGTAGGCGGTGAAAAGACCGCCGCAGAGGTTCGTGCCCGTGTGAAACGGGCTCATGCCCTTATCAAAAATCTCAACCTTGGCGCCGCGGTCAAAGGCCTGGCAGGCAGCCATGAGGCCTGCGCCGCCGCAGCCTAAAACGACGACGTCGGTTTCAATGTCCCATTTGGCGGGCGCGGGATTGGCAACGGAAGCAGCCTGAGCAGGAAGCGTAACGGCAGCACCCGCGGCAGCAGCGGCAGCGGTACCGAGGAAACGGCGGCGGGTCAGATCATTGGTGCTCATCATCACTCTCCCTTCATCTTGAGGTTATTAAACGTGTGGCAGTCATTGCATTCCACGCGCGACTTCGTGTGCATCTTGTGGCAGTTGGTGCATTCCTGTTCGCCGCGGTGATTGAAGTGCGGGTTGGGATTGATCTTCTGCGTCTTCTTGGCTACGGCGTCATAGCTCTGGTGGCACTGAAAGCACGTTTCCTTTTTGGGCGCGGTCATCTGACCGTTGGCATGGCACATGCTGCAGGGGACTTTGGCGTGGGGGCCTTTGGCAGCGGCGGGCATGGCCGCGTGAGCGGGAAGGCATGCCGCAAAAGCTGCGGCCAAAGCGATTGCCGTAAGCGTTTGCTTCAGGGACATAGGTGTTCTCCTGGGATGTTGTTCTGACGGCACAGACCGAAACCGGGATCTCGGATCTGCGACTTTGTAAGGGCTCTGATGAGCTTTTCTTAACTGATGCTTATGATATATGAATTCGGCCGGCAGACCAACCCATACCGCGGGATAGGACCATACATCCCGCGGGCGGTAGTAAGGAGTGCGGAAAACTGATAAACACAAAAAAACGCCGTGCGGAAAGTCCGGACGGCGTTTTTGAAAACTTTTCGTCAGAAATCAAAAGGTGCTGTGATCGTAGACGGCCTTTAATTGCGTGAATTCCTTTAAGCCCTCGATGCCGCCCTCGCGCCCGATGCCGCTTTGTTTGTAGCCGCCGAAGGGCGCCGTCACGTCGCGCCCGGCGTCGTTGATGTAGACGTTGCCGGACTTAATGCGGCGGGCAACGGCAAAGGCTTCGTCCTTCTTACCGAATACGGCGGCGTTCAGACCATAGATCGTGTCGTTGGCGATCTCCACCGCTTCATCGACCGTTTCATAGGTGATGATGCAGAGAACCGGCCCGAAGATTTCCTCGCGGGCAATGCGCATCGTGTTTTTGACGTCGTAAAAGACGGTCGGGGCAATGTAGTAGCCGTGCTTGGGCTCTTCGGGGACGCCGCCCGTGAGAAGCTTTGCGCCTTCCTTGAGTCCCAGACGGATGTACTCACTGATCTTTTCAAACTGCTGCTTTGTGGCAACCGGCCCGATTTTCACCGACGGATCTTCGGGGTTGCCGACCGTGAGTTCGCCGATATGTTCAAGGATCAGGCGCTTTACCTTTTCGAGGTCCTTTGCGGGAACAAGAAGCCGGGAGAGCGCCGTGCAGGTTTGTCCGCTGTTAAGAAAGATGGAACTGAAAAGTTTCGCAAGCGCCTTACTGTAGTCCTCACTCGGCAACCAAATGTAGGGGGACTTTCCGCCCAATTCCAGACTGATGCGCTTCACGCTCGTGAGCGCCTTTTGCGCAAGGGCAATCCCGACCGGGGTGGAACCGGTAAAGCTCACCATATCCACAAGCGGGTGCGTTCCGAGTGTGTCGCCTAACTTGGAGCCCCGGCCGCTCACAAGGTTCACGACGCCCGCAGGGAAGCCTGCGCGCTCAAAGGCTTCGGTCATGAGAACCGCAGTCAAGGGCGTATGCTGGCTCGGCTTCATCACCACGGTGTTTCCGGCCAAAAGCGCCGGAATCACCTTCTGCACAATCTGCCCGAGCGGATAGTTCCATGGCGTGATGCAGGCAACGACACCCACGGGTTCACGCAGTACGGTGCTTTTGGCAAACTGCGTCTGGAATTTCAGCGTTTCCGCTGCGGCAATGTAGGACTCAATGCGGGTGAACTGATACTCGCAGTGTGAGATTTTCCCGAAACTTACCGGAGCACCGAGCTCCCGGGCTTCAAGAAGAATAATTTCATCGCGGAACTTCTTAAATTCCGCGAGCATCTTTTTCATAAGCGCAATGCGAAGCGACAGGGGCGTTGCCGACCAGTCGGGCAGTGCCGCGTGCGCGGCACGAACCGCGGCATCGGCATCTTCGGTACTGCTGTCGGGAACTCGCGCAAAGTGTTCGAGCGTGGCCGGATTGATGACGTCAAGCCAGGCGTTGCTTGCCGGCCGGCACCATTTACCATTAATGAAATTCTGCTCAAACGGGTGCTGCATCTTTGAAACTCCGCAAAACGAACGTGCAGACAAAAAATAACGGACTGCAGGCGAAGGATACGCGCGCCGCAGTCCGTCTGAGAACAATGAGTGGAAAAAACTTGTTTCCGGGCTTCTTTTAAGCGAGTTCTTTCTTGATGAGGTCGGCAAAGATGCGCACGCCCTCACGGATTTTTTCCGGAGGTACCGTCACAAAGGAAAGCCGCGCCTTGTTCTTCTGGGGTTTGAGAGCATAAAAGGCCTCTCCGGGCACAAAGGCTACGTTATGTGCGACCGCGGTCTTCATGAATTCTGTGGTGTCGATTGTGTCGGGGAGATTGCCCCAGATAAACATGCCTCCCAAAGGCTGCGTCCAGGATATGTCCCCGCGCGCGGGCATAAATTCCTTGAGTGCCTCAAGCATCACAGAGCACTGGTTCTTGTAGATCGCGCGCACCTTGGGAAGGTGTTCGGTCAAAAGGCCGCTAGTGAGCACCTCAGCCGCAATCTGCTGCGTGAGTGTGGACGTATGAAGGTCCAGGGACTGCTTAAGGCGCGTGAAGTTATCGAGCACGTCGCGCCGTCCGCAGACGTATCCGAGGCGCAGGCCCGGGGCAAGAATTTTGGAGAAGGTCCCGAGTCTGAGGGTCCTTTCCGGAGCCCAGGCTCTCAGGGACTTCGGCGGCGCCTTGTCGTACCAGAGTTCGCCGTAGGGATCGTCCTCCACAAGCCAGAAGTCGTATTCACGGGCTTTGTCAGCCAAAAGCGCACGGCGCTCTTCGGGCATCGTAAGGCCCGTGGGATTCGCAAACGTAGGCATCACGTAGGCAAAGCGAGCACCAGCGACCGAAGCGTTAATTGCGGCGGGGTTAAGGCCCGCGGCGTCCGCGGGCAGCGTTTCAAACGCGGGCATTGCGAGGCGAAACGCCTGCAGGGCTCCGAGGTACGTGGGGTTTTCAACCAAAACGCGGCTTCCTTCATCAAGGAAAACGCGCGCGGCAAGGTCCAGAGCCTGCTGCGAGCCCGAAACAATCTGCACTTCTTCCGGCTTTGTCGGCACGCCCTGCGCGGTTTCGCGTGCGGCGATGAATTCTCTGAGACGCGGCTCGCCTTCGGTGAAGGAGTACTGCAATGCGTGCGCCGCATTTTCCGCGAGCACCTTGTGTGCGGCCTCTTCGAGTTCCTTCACCGGAAACCCGAGGGGCGTGGGCAGGCCCCCTGCAAAGGAAATGACTTCAGGGCGGCTTGCAAGTTTCAGAAGCTCACGGATGAGGCTTGCCTTGGCGCCTGCCGCGGGGCGGCTTAAATGCGGCTTGGGGAGATTGGTCTGCGTCATATTTTTCTTCTTTTCGTTTTGTATCAGCGTTCGACCGCCACTTCGGCGATCACGCGGTCAAAATTCTTTTTGGTTTCTTCGTCGGGCTTTTCGGACATCAGGCTCGCAACCACAATCGCAATGAGGCCGAAGGCAAAGCCCGGAATCATTTCATAGAGCCCGAACCAGCCGCCCGCGTGCCAGACGATGACGGTGACGGCGCCGGTGATCATGCCGGCAACCGCTCCGTTACGGTTCATGCGTTTCCACCAGAGGCTCAACAGAATCACGGGGCCGAAGGAAGCGCCGAACCCGGCCCAGGCGTAGCTCACCAGCGAAAGGACAAGGCTCTGGGGGTCGGTCGCGATGAGAATTGCCACAAGCGACACCGAAATCACCATCACGCGCCCGAACCAGATGAGTTCACGGTTACTGGCCTTGGGGCGGATAAAGGCGCGGTAGAAGTCTTCGGTGAGGGTGGAAGAGCACACCAGGAGCTGGCAGGAAAGCGTTGACATCACGGCCGCGAGAATCGCCGCCATCAGAATGCCGCCGATCCAGGGGTTAAAGAGAATCTGCGAGAGCGCAATAAAGATGCGTTCGTGGTTTTCGGTGACAAGTTGCGCTTTATCGGCGTGCTCAGCAAAGTAGGCCGCGCCGAAAAAGCCCACGCACACGGCGCCGCCCAAACAAAAGAGCATCCAGAGAATGGAGACGCGGCAGGCGCCCGGAATGACCTTAATGGATTTTGTGGCCATAAAGCGCACGAGAATGTGCGGCTGTCCGAAGTAACCCAGGCCCCACGCGAGAAGACTCACAATCCCGATAAAGGACTGGTTCGTCATCATGTTGAGCATGTTGGGGTTAATGGACTCAACGCGCGCCACCGTTGCAGAGAGTCCCCCTAAATCCATCACAACGGCAATCGGGGTGACGATCAGCGCAATGCACATCAGCGTTGCCTGAATCGCGTCCGTCCAGCTTACCGCCAAAAAACCGCCGATAAAGACGTAGAGGATGGTCGCTGCCGCACCGATCCAAAGGGCCGTCGAGTAGTCGAGGCTGAAGGTGTTTTCAAAAAGGCGGGCACCGGCGACCATGCCGCTGGCGCAGTAAATCGTAAAGAAAATCAGAATGACGGCGGCCGCAGCAATTCTCAGAATCCGGCTTGTGTCCTTAAAGCGGTGCGTAAAGAAGTCAGGAAGCGTCAGAGAATTGTGCTCAATCTCGGTGTAGACGCGAAGGCGCGCGGCAACGAGTTTCCAGTTAAAAAACGTCCCGATGATGAGGCCGATCGCGAGCCAGCTCTCGCTGATGCCGGCTAAAAATACGGCGCCCGGCAGCCCCATTAAAAGCCAGCCGCTCATGTCGCTTGCTCCGACCGATAAGGCTGTGACAAGGCCGCCTAAGCTTCTTCCGCCGAGGATGTAGTCATTAAACGTACGTGTGTAGTGCCAGGCAACAAACCCGAGCAGAATCATCAGCAGCATGTAGCCGCAGAAGGTGATGGCGGTAGGAGTCATCTCTGGAAATTCCCTGAAACAGTGGGCCCGTCTTGAAGAAGGCGGCTTCTGCTGCCTTTTTAACAGCGAGCGTTACATTCTAAACGCGAAAAAATGAGGACTTTTGCCTAATTTCCGGTCTTTGTGCGCGCAGCGAGGCTTCCTTCAAAGAAGGCTTTTTCGCCTTCCGGCGTGGCGATAAGGATTTCGCCTGCGGCGTTAAGCCCCGTGAGCACCCCTTCAATAGCGGTACCGCGGATTGTGAGCGTCACCGGTTCGTTAAGCCACAAAAGCTCATGCACCCAAAGGTCCGGTGCCGGTTTTCCGGGGAAACGCCTGCGAAAGGCAAGAAAGACGCGCAGAAAGTTTTCCCAAAAGGAAAGGGGATCGGGAACTGAGGAGGCCGGCAGTATCTCCGCGAGACTTGCGGCCGGTAAAGCTGCGCCTTCGCGCATGGCGGCTGCAGTGGGGCTTGTCACCAGATTAAGACCAATGCCCGCCGTGAGGAGTTCCCCTTTACACTCCAGGAGAATCCCTGCGGCCTTACACCAGCCTTTCCCGGGAACGTTGATCACGAGATCGTTGGGCCACTTAAGTTTCGCCTCAACTCCGAGGTCTTTCACGACGCGCAAAAGACAGGCGGAAACCAATTGCGGCGCCAAAAGTCCTGCCTGCATGAGCCCCGCATCAAGCCTGAGTGCCGCGTAGAGGTTGCCTTCGGTGCTCACCCACGTGCGGCCGTGCGTGCCGCGGCCCACGCTCTGTGTACGGCTGATGACCGACGCATTTACCGGAAAGTTACCGGCTTCAAAGCGCCGGCGCGCCTCGTTCATGACGGTGTCGCAGGAGGAGAGTACGGCAATTGAAGTAGAGGAAAAGAGGGACATGGAAAGCGTGTTTTTTCGCAGAAAAAGACAATCGGAATTGAAATGTCCGGCACTACAATCGCAATCATCGTTTTGAGGAGCGAATTGTGTCAGCAGAAAATTTTGTGCCCGTTGCGGCCGACAAAGCCTATCGCCTCTTTAACCTCGGTGCAACTGCTCTGGTGTCCGCCGCGTACAAGGGCGATGAAGACGTGATGCCCGCAACCTGGGTGTGCCCGCTGGATTTAGTGCCCTTTAAGACAACGGCTGTGATTGACCATACCCATTACACGCGGCCTCTGATTGAAAAAAGCGGGCGCTTTGCGCTGCAGCTGCCGACCGTGGCAATCGTTGAAGAAACCTTAAAGCTCGGCTTTCTAAACAACCCGCGCTTGAAAGCGCGGGGTTTCCTGACACGGTGCAGGCTTTCCCGTAACAGCCAAGGTTTTTGAGGCCTTGTCTGCCCGGGCGTCCCCTGCACCACAGGAACATTTAAAACGCAACCGCTCTACGGGTACGGGCTTCATCAGCTCGATCCGTCGGTTCCGGCGAAGGACTGCTTCGTCTTGCCGATTCGCTGGTTTGTACTGCACTATCGATCCGGCGTTCCCTGAGACTTGTTTGAGCCTCGCAAGCGCTGATTGCTCAGCCTTCAGATCGTAGCTGTCAGTGGCGGGATCCGCAAAATACAGGTTCATGGCGGCCGCGACATCGCGGTCCATGTACCAGCCCGTATCTCCCAACTGATGACTTCTCTCCCAAAGAGCCTTCTTACGGTACGTTCCCGTTTCGGGATCGTGCTGACTCGGGCGCAGTTTCCGGGGACTGACTTCCACCACACAACAGCCGGCGCTTTCAGCCTTACTTGTCATCCGGGTTATCAATCCTGCAATACCGCTTTTGCCCAAACTCTTGCCGTATCCGGCTCTCTGAAATGCTTTGTATGAGTTCTTCTCCACAATGACGGTGCCGGCCCTGCCGAACACCTGGTTAATCACTTCGCCGTGCAGGCAACGGCGGGTTTGCGCCTGGCGGCGGTACAGATCCGCAAGTTTTGCCTTTGTTGCCTTATAGGTCTTGGATTCCTTCCAGACAATCTTTTT
The DNA here is from genome assembly GCF_928721995.1 of Duodenibacillus massiliensis. Classification (NCBI taxonomy): domain Bacteria; kingdom Pseudomonadati; phylum Pseudomonadota; class Betaproteobacteria; order Burkholderiales; family Sutterellaceae; genus Duodenibacillus; species Duodenibacillus massiliensis. The sequence continues at coordinate 774,886 of NZ_OV788642.1, read as the reverse complement.
TCCGGCGGCTTTAACGGTGCCGTCCGCGTTGTAGCACTCCCGATTCGTGTCTCTGCGGGAGCGGTCCATGGCACGTAAAAGACGCGCAATCTCCTTTTCCTGAGAGACAGTGCCCGCGCTCACCAAAATCTTTTGTTGCCACTCGGGGCTGTAAAAAGTCATGGTCCTCGGGCCCGGGTCAACAGCCACCTTGAGATCCTTGGAAGCATAAACGTGCTTGACGGGCGGTACGCCTTCGACAATGAGCTGAACAAAGTAGCGCATACGGCCGCGGATCATCCGCCGGACAAGACGGCAGTATTTGACACGCTTAAAGCCGGACGGATCTGTTGCTGAAAGAAGAGCTTCTTTCTGCCAGGCATCCGGGGCTTCAGCCTTTATCACCAGATCCAGAACCTCGAGCGTCCACGTCTTAGCCTTCCAACGCAACCCTGTTTTGTTTGATTTTCCCTCAACGCTGTGCAAGCCCCGTTTAGCACTCTTAAACCGCGGCTGACCTCCCTGATGAAGCAGCCAGCGCTCAATGCCCTGCCAGACACGTGTGGCAATTTTCTGCGCTTCGTTGATGCCAATGCGCTTTGTAAAGCCGCCCTTGGCACGGTGCTCTTTCACGACATCATGCAGGGCATACTCGGAAAGGCAGGCGGACTTCTGAATTTCCTTAAACCGCTTGTTGCGGTCTTTGCCCTTGGGCATCGCGGCCGTCAGCTTCCATGCTTCAGTGCTTTTCATGGCGCGCACGCGTTTCTTTGCCGTTCCGAGAACAGCATTGAAGAGCTGGCGTGCATCGGAGAAGTAGGTCTCCAGTGCACTTTCCTGATCCTCTCCGGTTTTCAGGCCCAGCTCGATGACAAAGGACGGGGTGCGCGATTTCATAGCGGCTGAATATACCTTAAGCGAAAACTATGTGCATGGTTTGGCTGCGTTTGCTCCAAGATTAAAAAATTTCGAAAGCCCGCATTCCTCCCGGGGCTCAAGCCCCGGGCTTCCTGCGGGAAATTCTGTGAAGGGCTGCGCCTGCTGGGCCGTCTTTGACGTCATCAGGGAACCTCACAACGAGTCCGCCTATGACCTCTTTATCGGCACGTGCGTGGGCGCCTGGGCCGACCCCAGAGTCTTTGCCGGCGGTCACTGGAACTTTGAAGGGACGCCCAGAGAGCTGAGGCCTCTGCATTACGTTGCGGGCGGCCATTTCCACGCCACGGGTGACACGGTGGTTGTGCCCGGGTACGCTGAATAATTGACGAAGCGTCCTTTCCGGGTGCTAAAGTCCCGTCAGTTTTTTGGGCGGGACTTTTTTCTACTCATGCAATCCTTACGTTTCTTCGTTTTGGCAGCAGTTGCCGCAGCGGCACAGCCCGCGGCGGCGCTTGATCTCACGATTCTTCCCCAAGGGGGCGGCAGTCGAGTGCGACGATATTCTCGAAATCGAAGTCTTTGAGCAGTACTTAATCTAAATTGGTACGGGCACGTACGTAGGGGCGTCAGCCCCCTACGTCAGTTGAATCAAGGTACCCATTCAGGGATCGTTTCGTAGAGATCAGGAAATCCGAGCCGACTTGCAATTTCATGCTGCTTGCCGGTAACTTCCAGCCAGCGCTTCTCGCCGGAACCGGTGTAAAGCATGCGGATAGAGCTGAGTCTGTTCTTCAATTCATTCACAGTCATTTCCTTGGACAGCGGCTGGATGTCTTTCACAGGTCCCTTTTTCTGCTCAAGTTTTGTCGGCTGACGCATTAATCTGCGCAGTTCACACAGAATCGACATGGCCACAAATCCAACCAGGAAACGGCCTTCCAGCGTATTGTCCTTGTGGGCTCTCGCAACATCGATCTCAATATCCGTCTTGCCGCCCTTAAAGGTCTTCTCAATCACGTCACGTGTCTGGTAGATGTCCAGGGCTTCAGCCGCCGTGCACTTCATTGTGGAGACATTGCAAAAGAAACCGAAATACCGCGTAGCGTCATCAATTGCGGCGCTGTCGGTCTCCAGCCGACACTTTCCGGGCTCTCTCTTTGGCGCTTTGAAATACTTCAGCAGAGGGCTGTGCAGCAGCGGGCAGACGGTATCTTTTTTATGTTCCTCTTGCCGCCAGTTGGCCCAATCACTTTCGAAAGCCTCCAGCACGCGGTAAAAGGCAGCGTTTTCAGTATGTGACTTGGCATCGCTACGATAAACATGGACCCACACTTTGTGCTTTTGTCCGTCAGGAAAAGTCTGCTCGTTCTCGACAGTTGCTCCCCAGCAATCCTGGCCGGGAATACGTGATGAGTGTTGCCACATCCGCGGCATGACTTCTTCGATCGACTCGTTGATCCACTTGACATCGGTCTTTGCAGCCACGATGACATTGCTCTTGGCAGCGATAAAGCGGCCGAGGTTTTCAAGGGAGAAGTATCCTCTGTCAAGCACAGCAGCAAACACGCGCTTTTTGTCAGTGATTTCATCGAAGCGAAACAACATGTCCTGCACTGTTGTAACGTCGGTAATCTGACCTGGTAAGAGACGAAACAGGACCGGCATTCCAGATTTGTGGCCGACCAAAAGAATCATGCCTACCTGCTTTTGGTACCCGCCTTCCTTACCAAGACCGAACTGAGCATACGAGATATTTGCTGCCTCTGTTGCAATTTCAGTCGCATCAAAGGCAAGCACTTCATCTTCCGGCAGCCGTGCAATGCGCGCATTGAAGAAGGTCTTTCTCCACTCCGGCTGCGTGGCCAGAGCTTCAAAAAAGTCACTCATCTCCCTGGAGCACGGAATGTTAGTGCTCGGCAGGAGTTTGCCGGGTGCCCATGTCTTATACAGGTAAGCCGCATTAGCAGAGGTGTTGAGCCAATGATAGGCAACCGACAGAGTCATATCGGCCAACGCTTTTCCAAAGGTCTCCCGCAGATCATGTATCAGACCGATTTTGGCCGCGATCGCGTGATAAACAGGAAGTTCTGCGGCCAACGACGAGGACAAGCTGTCGCACGTCTTTTCATCGGCCTTTGTCTTGGTCTTCTTGGTGTCTTTTGTTACCAGGCGCGGGACTCCGTTTCTCTTGAAGTACTTTCGGTAATCGGCCGTTGCATAGTAGACATCATCGACGATGTACCCAAGGTAAACACGCTTTTCCTTGCCGCGGTCAGCTTGAGGATCCCAATAGTAATTCCGTTCTACGACGCGCAACACATCATTGACCCTGTCGTAGATGATCTTTGCCTTCTTATTGTCATGCGGGAAATTCTTAACTGCCGCCGGATTCGGGATGACTTTTTTCGCTGCAGGCATCATGGTCTCATACGTATTTATTGTTGGCATCTAATTATACAAAATAAATACGCATGAGTCAAATAAAAATGCATTGTTTTTCAATGCATTTTTAACAAAATTTGTCTGTTATCCGTACGCGTCTGTACCAATTTAGATTGGCAAGCACGTTAAAGCTGATACCGGAGGCATCTTTCAAATCCGTCCGGTTCATTTTGAGAGGATATTGAAGATATAGAAAAGAGCTACCTGACTTCATTTGAAATCAGATAGCTCTTTTTTTGTGAATAATGAAATTCTGTTGCCAAATCGTTGCCACGCGGGGTATCAAGGCTCAAAAAGTCCAGTGTTTACAGGCTTTTTCGACCTATGAAATCATTCCCACTCGATTGTCATTTGCAAATAAATTTCTTTATAAATCAACGTACAATGCTCATAGCTAAGCCTGATGCCATGAAAAATACCATGTGACGCCAAGAGAAGTCATCGGATAGCGTTCAACCTCCAGCCTTGCACCGTTTCTCCCGCTCGGCGTCGGCCAGGTCGCCGGGCCATCTCGCCAATTTGGCATCGGTGAGGCTCGCCAGGATTTGCGGCAAGTTCATCGTCCGGTGCGGAGGGATTGGCAGGTCATTGGACGGCGGGCCGTCGGTGATGAAACACGGCTCGGCCGAGCCAGTTTGATTCATCAGGTGCGTCATGCTCATTTCTCCGGTCTAGTGGCTAGAAAATCTGCGCCTCAAGCATCCGTTGCCGAGCGCTTGAGGCGCCTGCTGATCAAGCTGTCTCATCTCGGCGTGACAACGATAGCCATCTACCCCTTCGCCACCTCGACCATAAGATCACCAACCGAGCGTGCAACCACATATCGGGCAGGGTTCTCACCAACTGCCAGCGCCTTGAAATGCGCCTTGCCGCATTCGATCTTGGCGCTCTCCTTGTCGCGCAGGTCGTCGGTGAACAGGCTGCTTTTGGTTTCCACCACAAAGTACAGGTGCTGGCTGCCGTCCTCTTCCACCAGCACGGCCCAGTCGGGGTTGTAGGTGCCCAGCGGGGTGGGCACCTTGAACCAGCCTGGCAGCTTGGCGTAGAGCTTGATGGCGTTGTTCTTCTCCAGCCCATCGGCGAAATCCCGCTCAGTGGTCGAGTCGTACACCACGTGCTCGTAGATCGACTTCTGGGTATCCAGCAGCATGTTCTTGAGATAGCCGGTGAGCTCTTCCTTCTCGAACAGCTCCTGCGCATAGACATGCTGGTCGCCGAGCTTCTGGTACTTGATGCCATCGACCAAGGCCAAGCGCTTGCAACGGTTGATGGTTTCGGCGGTCAATTCGATGAACTGCTGCGGATTGCGCTTGAAGTCGTCCAGGCGGCCGCTGCCCGTCAGGATGCTGACGATGGTGCGTCGGGTGAGCTGGGTGCGGTCCTGCAGGTCGGTCAGCAAATCCGGCAGCTCGATATCCGCTTCGTCGAGCACCACAGTCGCCGCGCCCGCTTTCTCCGTCGCGGCGACACCCGCCTTGCCGATAGAGATGTCGGCCTTGCGCCATTGCAGCCGTGCCTTGGCAATCACCGGGGCCTTCTGCAACGCTGCGATGCAATCCGTCACCAGCTTGGCGTTGTCGAACTGCACGCGGTACGTTGTCTGGTGCTTGATACGATCCCACAGCGCCTTGAAATCGTCGCTCAGATAGACGGCCTTGCCATCCTTGCCCTTGCGCAGCGGCACTTGCCTGCGCTCATCGGCATTCTTGATATCCAGCCGGCCGGACACCTTGCGCAGCACCTCTGCAATCTGGCCCTTTTGCGCTTCAAACTCGGCAGGCAGCACCAGGGTGCCTTCCTTGAGCGCCTTTTTCAGAGAATCCTGCACCTTCCCCTTGGCATCAATGTGGCCGGCAGCCTTCAGATGTTCCCATAGCGCCTTCGACTTTTCGACGCCCAGAGGCACAATCTGACCGTCAGCCCCCGGTACTGCGATGGCTGCGAATTGGTGCTGCTCCACGATGCCGAAGCGTATGCCAGTGTCCGCCTCGATTTCCTTTTGCAGGTTCTCGGCAAACTGCTCGTAGTCCTCGGTCGCAATCACAGTGAGCGTATTGACGTCGAAGCCACGCACACGCTCGCCAGATTGATTAACGCACAGCCGTAGTCCGCGGCCAATGGTCTGACGTCGCTCGCGCTCGGTCTGGATGTCGCGCAGGGTGCAGATCTGGAACACGTTCGGGTTGTCCCAACCTTCTTTCAGGGCGGAGTGGGAGAAGATGAACTTCAGCGGCGTGTCGAAGGACAGCAGCTTTTCCTTCTCCTTCATGATCAGGTTGTAGGCACGCTCGGCATTCTCACGGGTGCCAGCATTATTCTCTGCGGTATCTGTCCACCCGCCTTTCTTGTCGATGGAGAAATAGCCGTTGTGCACTTCCTCTGCGGCGGAGTCCAGGTCGATCTCTGCGAAGAGGCTCTGGTAGGCCAGAAGCTTGGCGGCACGGCGATATTCCTCCTCGAATATCTGGGCATAAACACCCTTGACTGGCTTGCCATCCGCATCGTACTGGCGGTACCTGTCCACCGAATCGATGAAAAATAGCGACAGCACCTTGATGCCCAACGGTCGCAGGCGCTTTTCCTTGTCCAGATGCTCGCGAATCGTGCGGCGGATCATCTCACGCTGTACGGCCAGCGCATCCACATCACCGTGGGCTTGACCCGGCTTCAGGAACACTTCGCCACCGGGGTAACGCAGCTCCATAAACTCGTCGCCCTTGGCCGTGTGAATTTCGCCCACCCGAAAATCAGCGTAAATCGCGCGGCCATCAGCACTCTGCTGAAGATCATCGCCATCGCTGACCGTCACTTCAAGCCGCTGAACGCCACTGGGCGTCTGCTTGTCCAGCTCGACCTTGGCACTGATGCGGCCACGCTTATTTTCCACCTTAACCAGACGCACATACGGCTTGTTGTGCGCGTCCTCCACTGTCGCCGAGGCCACCTCGATCTGCTTGACCAGCTTGCGCTCGTAGGCATCGACGGCGTCGAGGCGAAACACCATGTGATGCTTGTCCACATGGGTCGCGGAATAGCGCAGCGTGCAGAGTGGATTCATCGCATCCAGGGCCTCTTTGCCACGCCCCTCGAGGCCTCCATCCACACTCTGGGGTTCGTCCACAATGACGATGGGCCGGGTCGCCTTGATCAGATCGATGGGCTTTTCTCCGCCGGTCTTCTCGCTGTCCTTGTAGAGGTTGTTGACGTCCTTCTTGTTGATGGCACCGACGGTCACCACCATGATCTGGATGTTCGAGCTGGTGGCAAAATTGCGCACCTGCCCGAGCTTACCGGAGTCGTAGAGGAAGTAATCGAAGGGCACGCCCGCGTAGAGCCCCTTGAAGTGATCCTCGGTGATCTGCAGGGTCTTGTAGACGCCCTCCTTGATCGCCACCGACGGCACCACAATCACGAACTTGGTGAAGCCGTAGCGCTTGTTCAGCTCGAAGATCGTGCGCAGGTAGACGTAGGTCTTGCCCGTCCCGGTTTCCATCTCCACGGTGAAGTCACCGGAAGTCAGTGAACCGGAAGGCGGCAGGCCTCCGCGCAACTGCACGTCATTCAAATTCTTCAGCAGTTCATCGTCCAGCAAGGTCAGACGGTTACCAACACCCAGATCCGACTCGGCCAGGCCCAGGGTCATTTGCTCGGGCTGGGTTCCGGGAAAAAGGTCGCCCCCCCCCCCACCGGCATTGGCGCCTTCATCGTCACCGTGAACTCGGTGCGGCACACCTCCTGACCACGGAACAGGTCGCACACGGCCTCAATGGCCTGCATCTGGTAGTCGAGGTTGGGTTCAAAGTGCAGCTTCATAAGCCATCCTTATTTTTGTGGAGTCTGCAACCGACACAAGCACATTTGTGGAGCCTGAAACCGGTTTCGGACTCCGCAAACACGACGCGCATTTCACAAGCAAGCCATTCATGACAGCTGTGCCACACGCCAAACGGTCGTCGCCAAGTTCGCCAATTGCTTCTGTCGGGCCTGCAGGCGTTCCGGTGTCCAATCATCGTTCTCCTCGGCCAAGCGGCGCGTTAGCGAAACGGCGCTTGCTCGCAACGCGTCACGCTTTTCGGCATAGGCTCCATTGCCAATGTCACGATTAACGCTCGATTCCAACATGACCATATTGCTCAAACGATAGATAAAAGCATCCAGATCGCGGTCAGAAAACACCTCCCAGCCCGCACCCGGTGATTGCGGCAAGACATGCTCAATGTTGTAGGCTGGCGAATCACGATCGAAGTCCAACCCGTCTGCCTGCCGCTCCAACTTGTACAGGATGTAACGCACGACCTTGGCGTTGCGGGTTTGCGTGGTTTTGATCGATTTTTCCGAGAAATCCGTCCGGAAGGCTTCATCTCCACGGTATATGGGCTTGAGTACATCCAACACTTGCGCCAGCGTCGTCGCCTCACCTCTATGCAAGCGCAGAGCAGCGGCGTGGTAGTGGCGCTCCTGCTCGCCAGTGTGTTGGGCACCGATGACGTTGTAGCGGAAAGCGATCACCACGGTTGCGCGCAGCAAGGCCTCGAAATCCGCGCTTTCCAACTTTCGGCGGGCAGCCATCAGCATCGGATACGGCTGGCGCACCGAGAACATGCGCAGTTCCAGCGCACTCTGTTTGCAGTTTCCGGACCATTGGGAGCCTTCTGGTTGGGTCAGCGCCAGATAACTGTCAATGTCTTCGTCCATTTCACGCAACAGGGCGAACACCGCTTCGCGGCTTTGTACACGCAAACGGATGGTCTTGAACAACTCGGCCTGCCGCGCAAAGTTCTGGCGACTGTTCCAATGCATGCGCAGAAAGTCAGGAAAACTTTCCGATCCCAGGCGACCCACCATCGACTCCCAGCGCCGCTCCAGTTCATCAAGTTCCGCTTCCGCCCCTTGTCCACGCGCCAGCACGGAGAACAGATAGTTCTTCAGCAGATCGGTCGCGGACAGCCTCACGCCACGGGCATTGAGTGTTTCGAACACCTTGTAGGCATTCAACTCATCGGCCACGGTGATGATCGTAAAAAACAGCCGGTCGCTCAACGTATCGATGAACCGCGCCAATGCCATGCCTTGATCGGGCTCGACTTTCACCTGCTCGCGCAAACGACGCTCGAACCACTCGAACCCTTTGCGCATGGCATGGGTGGAGGCGGGAAAACCGCGTTGCGGAAGATGATCGTTCAAGGTGACAAGGTAATCCCGATAATAAGGATCGTTATTGCGATTGAGAGAAAGCTTGTTGCGCGTGGTAAGCGTGACGGGATCCAGATACCCGATATAGGTGGCCCGCAACTGTTCCAGTCGCTTCTGACTGGCCTCTTTCTGTTCTCCATCGACCGCCTGCCGATCCAGCAGACGCATGGCCGCCAACACGATCAAGCTCAATGTGGTGAGCCGCTGCTGCCCGTCAATGACCTCAAAGGTCCTGTTATCACCAGTTTGCAGCACCAGATAGCCCATATAGTGCGCGGGCTCGCCATCCTCGGGCAAAGTGCCAAGAATGTCTGTCCACAAATCTTCCCAATGTTCTTCATCCCATGAGTAATCGCGCTGGAAGCGTGGAATACGGTATGTCAATCCATTGCCAAGCAATTGCCGATATGTACGGTTTTCAGTATTGAAATTGGTCGCACTCATTGATCTTCCTCACAAACTGCGCACATTCTGAATGCCGTGCTGCTCCAGAATTGCGGCGAGGTTCGTTTTAGCTACGTCGTCGGCAGCGCCTGCGACGGTTTGAAAGGCGCTGTCGCGAAACACGCAGGTGGTATCGCCGGCGGGTGCGAGCTCCTTGTGCCAGGCGACAATGCCCTGGGCCAGTGGTTCCACCTGCTCACGGGTGATTGTTTCAGCCAGGCAGGCCAGCAATACGCCGCCGCCCACGGCATGCACATCCAGCCCTTCGATGCTGCGCTTTTCGATGGGCACGCACAAGTCGAGGCCTAGCTTGAGCAGCAGTTCGTAAAGCACGTCCGCCTCGGAGCGACCTTCGAGCAAATGATCCTGGTGGTCGAACAACGAGGCTTCCAGATCCGCCGGATTGGGGTTCCAGGCGCGGATATTGGAAGTGTCGAGCTTGAAGACGCGGAAGCCGGTGTCGCCGGCAAACAATGGGTTGTCGGCTTTGATCTTGGCGGCAGCGCGGCGTAGGCGCTCCTTGGTTAGTTCAGCTATAGTGCGCGGCTTTCCTAGTGCATCACAGTAATCTGCTGCAGCCTTCTGATCTTTTTTCTCCGCATCGAGCGGCTCTGGAAGTTGAACAAGGATGTAGCGGCGGTTGCTGGAATCGGTAGCGTTCTGAGCCATCACAGCATGGCCAGTAGTTCCCGAACCCGCGAAAAAATCAACGATCACGTCTTCTCCGGATGCCATCATTCCGATGATCTCTTGAAGAACGGTTTCGTCCTTGGGGAAATCGAAGCAGTCGGCCCCCATTAGCTCGCGAAGCCTTTTTGTTGCGGCTCGGCCATCCTGATAGAAAACGCTATATGGTGCTTGGTACTCGCGATCCTTCAAGTAGGACTTGATACAAGGAACCCCTGTCTCGTCAGTACCAAAATGCACTCTGTCTTCTGCTATCCACTGCTTCATCTTTTCTGGATCACTGGTCATCCAGCCCCGTGAGGGCACGGCTACAGGTTTCTGAGTTCGTGGATGCAAGACTTCATATTTCGGACCGCCCCCCCCAGGCCAAGATATATTGTCTGGAAAGTAGACCCCGCGCGCATCAACGTGTGCATAGTGCTTGTGCGCTTTCGCCGGATGGCTGTCGGCAAGCTCTCGATACCAATCCTTCATCCCAGCAGTTATTGCTGGATAGTCAGATCCATGCTCGCGCTTGAGTTTTTCATACTGTGCGTAGATATCCTCAAGCCCTTTCTTTCTTTGTCTCCACTCGATCTTTAGCTCAGTTAAATATCCCTTGTCGCGTGCGTAGCAGAGGATGTACTCGTGCGAAACGGATATAAGGCGCGAGTCGTTCTTGCGTCCCGCTGCCCAGACCATATCGGCAACAAAGTTTTCCTGCCCGAAAATTTCGTCCATCGCCACCCGCAATCGAGCCTGTTCGCCTTCATCGCAGGATACGAATATTGCTCCATCTCGCATCAAGAGGTTTTGCGCGAGCTTCAACCTCGGATACATCATATTCAGCCAGTCGGTATGAAACCGCCCACTGGCCTCGGTATTGCTGCTGATCTTCTGCCCACCTTCCACCTGCCCGGTCAGCTCCAGATAGTTCCTGATGTTGTCCTGGAAATTGTCCGGGTACACAAAGTCTTTGCCGGTGTTGTACGGCGGATCGATGTAGATCAGCTTGACCTTGCCGGCATAGCTCTTCTGCAGCAGCTTGAGCACTTCGAGGTTGTCGCCCTCGATCATCAGGTTCTGGGTGGTGTCCCAATCCACGCTCTCGTCCGGACAGGGGCGCAGCGTGCCGGTGCTCGGAGTCAGCGCCAGTTGCCGGGCGCGGCGCTTGCCGTGCCAGTTGAGGCCGTATTTCTCGTCGGCATCGGTGACGGTCCGGTCACCCACCAGCGCCTTGAGCACATCCACGTTCACCGCCGTTCCGTTCGGGCCTTCAGTAATGAGTTCCGGGAACAGGGCCTTGAGCTGCTCGATGTTGCCCGCCACCAGGTCGGCGGACTGGGCCTCGGGGCTGGCTGCCGTGATCTTTTCCATGATGTTCTCCGTCATTCTTCAATCTTCAAAGTTGTTGGCGCGCGGTGGCCAGCTCGGCCTGCACGCGCTTGAGCGTCAGGTTCAGTTCCACCTGACGCGCTATTTGTTTTTCTTTCGCTGCTTGCGCCCGCAGACGGCTGACTTCGGTCTCAAGCCGCTCACAATCAGCCAAGGCTTGCCGACGCAACGCGGCCTGCTCCGGGGTTGCCGGGGTTTGGTAGCTTCCCGTCAACCGGGCGGCGAGCAAGGCCTGCATGCAATCCACCCAGCCTTGATAGAGGGCGTGCAGCGTGGCCTGTGGTTGCCGCGTGACTGACAGCGACTGGATGAACGCATTCTCCACGTCGGCAACGGCTACGGGATCAGGGTGAAAGGAATCCGCCGCGTTGACCCCGGTCAGTGAGGTCGACGCTGTGTTTGATGTCGGCACCGCTACCGTTACTGATATCGGGCTGCCGTCGAGCACGACTTTGTCGGCCTCGTTCTGTGCCCAGCGTTTGTGGGCCAGCGACAGGGTCAACGATTGCCCTCCCATCTGTGGTGCTACCAGCAGCAACAGCACCGGATAAGGCACGGCTCGGTGCACCAGCTCGGCGAGCCGCGAGTGACTTGCAGGTTTAACGACGCCCCGCACAGTCACTGCCAGCACAGCGATCTCCAGGTACTCACGCAGCGTATCCCTGTAGTCGGGCACGCCGATGGTGTTGGGCTTGAGCGCAGCGACCCATTGGATCTCTTCGATGGCCTCCGTGATCAGGCGCTTGTCTGCCGCCGTGGGGGCACCATTCTCCAGCAGCAACTTCTTGGGGACGCGCTGATCTACCCGGCAACTCTCGGGCAAGCGCAAGGCGTCGATAAGGGTTTGCACCGAGAGGGTTGATGTGGGGCTGACCGTCATAGCGCTTCGCTCTCCGGCAGGATCACCATAAACGCCACCACCTCGAAGTCGTTGCTACCGGCAAACTCGCCTTTAATGGCGTGGGTGCCACCCGGGGTGAACAGGCTGGCAACCGCCCGCTCTTCGTTCTTGCCAGCGACCGAGGCGACTGCTGCGGCGAGCAGCTTCTGGGCATGGCGCATGTCTTCGCCCTGTTTGGTCGCTTTGTCGAATTTCGCACAGGCACCGGCGTCGGGGAGTTCACGCCCAAGCGCGAGACGCTTGAGGCGGTCGAGGATGCGCTTGGCCTGGGGGTAAGGCAGCAATACGGCGCCGTCATCACCGACATGAACGAGGTAATGCGGTGCCAAGGGGTAGTCAGACTCTTTGGCTTTGTCGGCCGCCGGACCACAGGCTTGCAGGCAAAAGATCACTCCGGGCGGAATATCGGCATCCAGGGTGGTCGTCACGGCATAGGTGCCGAGCGGCTGGGTGTCGAGTTTACCGGGGTGCGCCTTCAGGTACTGCGCCAGATCGATGCGGAAGTCGGTCAGGGTCAGATCGGTGATCGACACCCCGGTGGACAGATCTTCCATGTCAATGACGGTGTCCTGCAATTTGAGCAGTTGCTTGCGCCGGTACTCCAGATCGTTCATCGGGTTGCCGGATTGCTGCTCGATCAGGTTTTCTTCGCCGGTGGCGGAGATGTCGAGCAGCACCATGCGGCCGCTGACCCGCTGCTCCAGATTGATGTATTCCTCCAGCTCCATGTTGGGCCAGAAATTGACCAGCTGGATGCACTGGTTGGGTGAGCCAATACGGTCGATACGACCAAAGCGCTGGATGATGCGAACCGGGTTCCAGTGGATGTCGTAGTTGATCAGCCAGTCGCAGTCTTGCAAGTTCTGACCTTCGGAAATGCAGTCGGTGGCGATCAGCAAGTCGATCTCGCCTTCTCCGGCGAGCTCTTCGGGGCGCTCCTTGGCGCGAGGGGCGAACGCCGACAACACGCCGCTCATGCTCTTGCGCAAGCCGGGCAAGGTGGTCTGAATGCCGGCGCTGCCGGTCACCAGTGCGGCGTCAATACCCAGCGTGCTTTTGGCCCAGGGGGCGAGCTGCTCGTAGAGGTAATGCGCAGTGTCCGAGTAGGCGGTGAATACGATGATTTTCTGGTTGCTCTTGCCATCCAGTGTGTTGATGGGGTGGCGGCACTTGTCTTCGATCATCTGGCGCAGCGTAGCCAGTTTTGCGTCACGGGCGGCATCCACTTGTTTGGCCGCCGCCAGCAGTGTGGCCAGCCGGTTGCGGTCCTCGATCAAATCCTGTTTCCAGCGAATCAGGTCAACATCGCCGAGCAGCACCTTGATCTTGCGCCCGACGAGCAGCGCCTCGAAAGCCGGGTCGTCTATGTCGACATCGGCGATGTCGATTTCTTCAAGCTCGTCCGTGTGCGATTCAATATGGGCCAAGGTGGCTTCCACATCCCTAAGCTGCCTTTGGACCGTCAGCGTGAAGGACGACACCGCGCTTTCCATACGCTTGAGCACATTGACGCGAAGCAGGTGAATCAGGCTCTCTTCGCGATCCACCTGGCGGAAGAAGCCCTCGCCGCCGCGGACCTGAGTGCTGTACTTGGCGTCATAAGCAGCCTGCTTGTGTGGCAGGACATAGCGCAGCGGCGCATAACTGGCCAGTGTGAGGCGGCGGATTTCCAGATTGATGTCCCGGATTGCGCGGAACTCGCCGGCGAGATCAACATCCGCTTTGATGTTGATTGGCGGAAGGCGATTTGGGAAACGGCCAGTCTCACTGGTGCCGTAGTATTTCTCGATGTGCCGCCGCGAGCGGGCGATGGTGAGGTGATCCAGCAGAGTGAAATAGTCGAACCCCAACATTTCAACCAGCTTCGAAGGCGTTTTTTCGGACTCGTCCATCGCCAACCAGCGGTTGAACTGGGCCTGGGCTTTGCGGGTGGTCGCCTCGATACTGGCGATGCCGTGTTCCAGCAACGCGGTGTCATCGCCTTCGGTGACAAAGGCGATCTGGTTGCGCAAGTCTGCAAGCCGGTTGTTGACCGGCGTGGCCGACAGCATGAGGACGCGGGTCTTCACCCCTTCCTTGATGATCCGACGCATCAGGCGGTCGTAGCGCGACTCCTTGCCCTTGTGTGTCGCCTTGTTGCGAAAGTTGTGCGACTCGTCGATCACCACCAGATCGTAGTTGCCCCAGTTCACGTGCGACAGATCGATGTCGCCGGAGGTGCCGCCGTCCCGTGACAGATCGGTGTGGTTCAGGACATCGTAGTTGAAGCGGTCCGCCGCGAGAATGTTGCGCTTGTCGTTGGCCTTGTAGAGTGTCCAGTTGTCGCGCAGACGCTTGGGCGCCAGCACCAGTACACGATCGTTGCGCAGCTCGTGGTATTTGATGATCGCTAGGGCTTCGAAGGTTTTACCGAGGCCGACGCTGTCCGCGATGATGCAACCACCAAAGCGGTTCAGCTTGTCGATGGCACCCACTACGCCATCACGCTGGAACTTGAACAGTTTTTTCCACACCACCGTATTGCGGATACCGGTCGCGGACTTGACGATTCGGTCCTCGTCCATTTCGTCACCGCTGTCACGAAACAGGTGATGCAATATCAGCGTGTAGACGGTGTATGGATCGCGGTGTTCGCCAAGGGCTCGCAACGCCTCAAGAACGGATTCGCGCTCTTCTCCCTGACCCTCGGAGTCGGTTGAAGCAGCAGTTCGCAAGGCTGCCCACTGGTGCTCGAACCATTGGGCGAGCTGCGCGGCTTCCTCGGCCGTTTCTGACGCCTGAATCAGGTTCAATGGATTGCCTGGCGTCAGGCCAAGGCCAGATGTGTTGAAGGCAAAGGAGCCCAGAACCACTTGTGCAGGCGCCCCGTCCGGGCCGCGCATGACAGCAGCCCCCTGTGGCACCGACCTCGGTGCCCGCCGGAGCGCTACTTTTTCACTGATCCATTTCGCGCACTGATTGGCCAGCCAACGTGCCTGCAGACGATTGCGCGCTGCACGGTCGCCCTCCGTTCCCAAGAGTTCAAGAGCCTCGTTATCTGGAGGCACGATCAATTGGACTCGATCCAGAGCGGACAACGCCTCCCGGATTTCCGCGAAGGCGTAAAGAGAGAGCGAAGGGGTTACACAGTCGAGTTGGCTGCCGTGCTTGAGGTGGGGCTTCATCAAATCGATGACGCGCTGTGTGCCGGTGTTTTGGATTAGCTTCATAGGCTCCCGATCACTTCTGGCTATTCTTTTCACGGGGCTTTATGACCCCTACGTACTTATAGAGTGTGGTACGAGAGATTCCGTACCGACGCGCCACTTCCGAAACCTGAATGTCAGGGTCGCGCAAAAGTGCTTTGATCTCTCTCACCCGCTGTTCATCCAGCTTCGGCTTGCGGCCACCGGCGCGGCCACGGGCACGCGCTGCGGCCAGCCCAGCCTGCGTCCGTTCTCGGATCAAACCGCGCTCAAATTCGGCCAGCGCTGCGAACACATGAAAAATAAGCTTGCCCGCCGCGCTGCCGGTTTCGATTTTTTCTGTCAGGCTTTCGAAGCCAATGCCTCGCTGCTCAAGATCGGTCACGATCTGCACTAGGTCTGGCAGGCTGCGCCCGAGCCGATCCAGGCGCCACACCACCAGGGTGTCCCCTGCCCGTAGTGCCTTACGGCACTGTTCAAGTTCTGGTCGAGTCGTGTTCTTGCCGCTAGCCGCTTCTTCGTAGATCACACAGCATCCAGCCTGCTGGAGCGCGTCGCGCTGCAGGTCTAGGTGCTGATCGTCAGTCGATACGCGGGCGTATCCTATGCGTTGATTCATGGACGCATCCAGGACATTGAAAACTTGACGCCGATATTAACATTCATAGACGGCTTTCACGAACACAAAGCGCGCTACTTTGACTTGTCCAGCAAACCACCGTTTTCTGAACAGACCGACTCTTACTCCGCCACCCAAGGATCACTCGCAGCCTGCGTTGCCACAGCCACTTCTTGGCTTTGCTCGTTATTTCCGACCGCGTATCGCTACGTGAATCAAATCGCGCATCTGTTTTTGCAGCATCCGAAAATCATCCATCATTGACGCAACCGCAGTTGGTGCAGCTCCCACCCCTCGCTTTTCTGTCAGCCATAGTTTCAGCAACCCTGCGACCCGACCTAAATTCCCACTCACTTTAGACAGTTCAGTAGCAGCTTCTAGATCCAGCACGGATCGCACTGGCACATTAAGGCCAAGGGTTCGTAAGAAGGCTGACTCTTTCATCCCTGCATTGGCAGCTGACTGCGCGATAGCTGCTTTTTCATCTGGCGTCACCCACACCTCTATCCGATGACTGCGCTGCCTTCCGTCACGCCTTCGGGTGCCTGCTAGATCACTTTTATCCATAGGTTCATCCTTTATCGACAGTTTTTCGTCGCGGTAGCGACTGTAGGCCTCGCAGAGCAAGAGGCCTGTTGAGCGACGCGAATAAGGCAGGTGATGGACTGGTTCGGGCAACGCCCGTACCGGTACAACACACATCTTGCCGTTTAATCACACGCGATCATGTGCAAACAACTACCTGTCAGTACCCAAATTGCGAAAAATCGCGTTTGTTCGCATTTATTCGCGAATCCTCGCGCGCTGCGGTGCTCACTGTAAGCTTGCCACTGCGGATCCTCGGCAAGCTTGTCCCGACTCTTGTCGTAGGACTCCTTCTCGATCTCACCGTTTGACAGATCTTGAGCTTGAGGGTTAAATACATCGGCGGTCTTATCGAGTGTGGCTACCATAACACCCCCTTGCAACACAGAAATCGTTGCCTCGTCGATCTGAATCTGCACCTTCATTCCGACAAGATGTTGGGGGACTCGGTAGTACTTGTTGTCAACACGGATAAGACCGTCGTTGTTGCCGACCTTGCGAGTCTCCACGTAGGTGTGGATCATCGGCGGCTTACTGAGCGCACGCATTTTGGGGAGCTCGATTTGCCACCTCTGGGCAGGAGTCCGAGGACCGTCAAACACCGTCGAGAGCTTGCGCTCGTCGGAAGATCGGCACCAAGCCTCAAACCACAGGTTCCAATCCTCGATGGTGGGTTTGTTGACGCCGGCCAGATTGCCTTTGAGATACTTCACCCCCGATTCCACTTTTCCCTTGCTGCGAGGCTTACACACGGCGGTCGCAATCGGCTTGAGACCGTAGTAGGTGCAGAACTGGTAGAAGCGCTCGGTAAAGCGTTCGACCGCCGTCTTGGCATAGTGGTCGCGAACCAGACTGGAAGCGTTGTCGCACACGATGCAGTAAGGCAGACCGCCGAAGTAGCGGAAGGCCGACTCAAGCCCGTCCAGCCAGGCAGTCTGGGTCTCAGACGGATAGGCCTTGGCAAACAATCGGCGTGAGTAACCGAGCTTGCAAACAAAAAAGTGCAGGCGTGTCATCTGCCCGCCCAACTGAACAACCTTCTCGCCGAAGTCGATCTGCAACTGCTGTGCCGGAGCAGTCTCGTAGCGACCGTGAATAGCCTGCTGCTGCAGGCAAGCTCGGGCAGCCTCACGAAACGGCTTGCAAAACCGCTCAAGCGTTCTCAGGGGGATGTCAACGCCGTAAGTCTCACGCAACAAACTCTGCAGTGGTGGACAGCGGCTCTCGCACGTGTAGAAGCTGTTTCGCACCTCGTCGGAGTGCTCGGCCAGAAAGCGGCCGGCCTGACTGCGGGTGTCACGGCGGGGTTGGTCGGTATCCGCCTGCAGGCACCGCTTAACCGTGTTGCGTGCCATGCCCAAGATCCGGGCGACATGGCGGATGGGTTTGTGTTCTTCAAGAACAAGTTGCCGCACAAGAAGACGGCATTCTTTGGTAATCATGGTTTTGGAACCTCCGTTGTGATGAACAACGGAACCCATGATCCTCGACTTTCTCGTCATTGTAAAAGTACCTCACGACGCCCCCTCGAGGTGGGTCAAAATTAATGTCGTTTGGTGGGTACTTTAGTATGTCGTGCAACAGC
Organism: Duodenibacillus massiliensis; assembly: GCF_928721995.1. Classification (NCBI taxonomy): domain Bacteria; kingdom Pseudomonadati; phylum Pseudomonadota; class Betaproteobacteria; order Burkholderiales; family Sutterellaceae; genus Duodenibacillus; species Duodenibacillus massiliensis. The sequence continues at coordinate 757,013 of NZ_OV788642.1, read as the reverse complement.
GCAACTTGGTATCGGTCAGCATCAGAGGGGGGCTCCAGATCTATAGAAATACCATGATTGAAAACCCAGAAAAAATCAATAAATAACCAGAAAAAACAATTGCTTATATATTTTCAATACCATGCACAACCTGATTCGTTCGACATGGTATCCATGAGGTTCATGGTATCTAGCCCCCATGATACCAAGTTTGATGCCATGAAAAATACATGCTTGGTGTTGCTTGCTGATGCCAGACAGTGCCACACCAAAAAACAAAAAAGCCCGCAATTACGCGGGCTTAGAGGCTTTTTAGGCCGTTTCTTGCCTGGCTATGCCAGACGTGGGATCACTCCCATTCAATGGTGGCAGGGGGTTTGCCGGAGACGTCATAGACGACGCGGTTGATGCCCTTGACTTCATTGATGATGCGGTTGGAGACGCGGCCCAAAAGCTCATAGGGGAGTTCCGACCACTTCGCGGTCATGAAGTCGCTTGTCTGCACCGAGCGCAGGCTCACCACCCATTCATAGGTGCGGCCGTCGCCCATGACGCCCACGCTTTTAACCGGCAGGAACACCACGAAGGCCTGGCTCACCTTGTCGTACCAGCCGCTTGCGCGCAGCTCATCGATAAAGATCGCATCGGCTTCACGCAGAATGTCGGCGTATTCGCGCTTGACTTCCCCGAGGATTCGCACACCGAGGCCCGGCCCCGGGAAGGGATGACGGTAAACCATCTCGGCAGGCAACCCGAGCTTGACGCCGAGCTCACGCACTTCGTCCTTAAAAAGCGAACGCAGCGGTTCAAGAAGTTTGAGGTGCAGCGTATCGGGCAGGCCCCCCACATTGTGGTGGCTCTTAATGGTCTTCGCTTTCTTCGTTTTCGCGGCGGCGCTTTCAATCACATCGGGGTAGATCGTCCCCTGCGCCAGCCACTTCGCGGCAGTGAGCTTGGCGGCTTCATCCTGAAAGACGTTTACAAACTCGCGGCCGATGATCTTGCGTTTGGCTTCGGGATCGGTGACACCCGCAAGAGCATTCATGAAGCGGTCAACAGCGTCCACGACGATGAGTTTTAACCCCATGTTCTTTTCGAAGGTTTCGCGGACCTGTTCGCGCTCGTTTTTGCGCAGCAGGCCGTTATCAACGAACACACAGGTGAGCTGTTTGCCGATGGCGCGGTGAATCAGCGCTGCGGCAACCGAGCTGTCGACGCCCCCGGAAAGGCCCAGAATCACTTCGTCGGTGCCCACTTCACGGCGGATCGTTTCAACGGCTTCGGTGATGTAGTCTTCCATGACCCAGTCGGGTTTGCAGCCGCAGATGTTTAAAACAAAGCGGTTCAGAATTTCGCGGCCCTTGACGGTGTGCGTCACTTCCGGGTGAAACTGCACGGCGTAAAAACCGCGGGCTTCATCGGCCATGCCGGCAATGGGGCACGAGGGCGTCGAGCACATCACCTTAAAGCCTTCGGGCATCTGAGCGACCTTGTCGCCATGGCTCATCCAGACCTTGAGCATCCCTTCGCCGTTGGCGCCCTTAAAGTCTTCAATGCCTTCCAGAAGCTTCGTGTGGTTGTGGGCACGCACTTCGGCGTAGCCGAATTCGCGCTTGGTGCCGCCTTCAACGCGGCCCCCCAGCTGCTGCGCCATCGTCTGCATGCCGTAGCAGATACCCAAAACCGGGACGCCGGCCTTAAAGACGGCGTCAGAGACCTGGTCGTTGCTTTCTTCATAGGCGCTCATGTGCGAGCCCGAAAGGATGATGCCCTTCGGTGCAAACTGAGCGATGAATTCGGCGGAAACATCATTGGGGTGGACTTCGCAGTAGACGTGGGCTTCGCGCACGCGGCGTGCGATGAGCTGTGTGACCTGACTGCCGAAGTCGAGAATGAGAATTCGATCGTGCTGCATGTGTGGCGTTCTCAGTGAATTAACAAAAATCTTAACGAAAAGGCGCAGGTGTCAGTGGGTTTGAACGCCTGCGCCGTGGTTCCCGGATGCGGGATCCTCTTAGTTTTCCTGACGGTAGTTCGGGGCTTCCTTCGTGATCTTCACGTCGTGGACGTGGCTTTCACGCCAGCCCGCCGCCGTGATTTCAACGAACTCGGCACGCGCACGCATCTCGTCGATCGTGCGGCAGCCGCAGTAGCCCATCGAGGAGCGCAGGCCGCCCGCCATCTGATAAAGGATCGTGGTGACGGAGCCCTTAAAGGGAACCATGCCTTCGATGCCTTCGGGAACGAGCTTATCGAGGTTGCCGGAGTTGTTGTCCTGGAAGTAGCGGTCGGCAGAGCCCTTAAACATGGCGCCCAAAGAGCCCATGCCGCGGTAAGCTTTGTAAGAGCGCCCCTGGTAGAGAATGACTTCGCCCGGCGCTTCTTCAGTACCGGCAAGCATTCCGCCCATCATGACGCAGTTGGCGCCCGCGGCGATTGCCTTGGCGATGTCGCCGGAGAAGCGGATGCCGCCGTCGGCGATCAGCGGCACGCCCGTGCCTTCGAGGGCTTCGGCGACATTGCTGATTGCGGTGATCTGGGGGACGCCCACGCCCGCAACAATACGCGTCGTGCAGATGGAGCCCGGGCCGATACCGACCTTGACGGCGTCGGCGCCGTTATCAACGAGCGCACGTGCTGCGGCACCCGTGGCGATGTTGCCGCCGATCACCTGCAGCTTCGGATAATTCTTCTTCACCCAGGCCACGCGGTCCAAAACACCCTTGGAGTGGCCGTGCGCCGTATCAACGACAATCACGTCAACGCCGGCTTCAACGAGAAGCTCGAGGCGCTCTTCGGTGCCGGCACCGACGCCGACGGAAGCGCCCGCAAGGAGCTTGCCGTCCTTATCTTTGGCGGCGTTGGGGTGTTCGGTGGCTTTGATGATGTCCTTGACGGTGATAAGGCCCGAGAGGTTGAAGTCCTTGTCCACGACGAGAACACGTTCGAGACGGTTTTCGTGCATCAGGCGCTTGGCTTCATCAAGCGATGCCCCTTCCTGCACGGTGACCAAACGTTCGCGCGGCGTCATGATTTCACGCACCGGAGCCTGCATGCGGGTTTCAAAGCGAAGGTCGCGGTTGGTGACCATGCCCAGAACGCGGCGGCCTTCCACAACGGGCACACCGCTGATGCGGTGTTCAAGGCACATGCGGATCACGTCGCCGACGAGCATATCCGGGCCCACGGTGATGGGGTCGCTCACAACGCCGGATTCATGGCGCTTAACCTTGGCGACTTCCGCGGCCTGCTGTTTGGCGGAAAGATTCTTGTGAATAATGCCAACACCGCCTTCCTGCGCCATCGCAATGGCGAGATTGGCTTCGGTCACCGTATCCATGGCGGCCGAAATCATCGGGATGTTGATGCTGATTTCACGGGTGAGTTTGGTGGAGAGGAGAACGTCCTTGGGAAGAACTTCCGAGTATGCCGGAACGAGCAGGACGTCATCGAAGGTAAGAGCCTTCTGAAGGAGCCGCATTTTTTTACCTCAAACGCAAAAATGAATTATATCGCGCCGGTCAGGCGCCTTTCAAACCCGCCCAGAAACTGCGGTTAACCCATTATTTTAAGGCTGAGTGTCCGTCTTGACAAGGTGTGCTGGCACGAAAAAATACCGTGCCAGCAGGGGCGATTTCAAAGGCTGCGGGCCTGCGTCAGGCGCCCGCGGATGTAGTCTTCGGCCCACATCAGACCGATGATGGTTTTGACGTCAGAAATTGTGCCGTCGCGGCAGGCCGCAAGAGCCTCTTCAAACGGCACGCGCGTGAGCGTCAGAAATTCGTTTGCATCGAGCCTTTGCTCACCCTGGGTCAGCCCCCGGGCAAGATAAATCTCGATGTGCTCGTCGCTGTAGCCGATTGCGTTGCGGATCGTGCCCAGAAACACCCAGTCGCGCGCCGTGAGCCCTGCTTCTTCCTTCAGTTCGCGGCGTGCCGTGACGGCGTGCTTCTCACCCGGATCAATTTTTCCGGCAGGGATTTCCCAGAAGGCGCCGCCTGCGGGGGTGCGCCACTGACGCTCAAGCACGACGCGGTTTTCGTCATCCAAAACAACGATTGCAGCCGCTCCGGGATGCCGGATCATTTCGCGGGTACTTGTTTTGCCGTTGGGAAGCGTCACCGTCAGCCGGTGCACCTTCAAGAGGCGCCCGGTGAAGACCGTATCGTCAGCGGTAACGGTCTCGGCAAGACGTTTGTCGAGCTTATCAACATCAGCGGAAAACGAAGCCATGACTTAATCCTTGTAATTCTGTCTCGGGCGGCCTTTGGTCATATCGTTTTTCATCAGGCGCTCCTGATCGCGCTTCCATTCTTTCTTGCTTTCGTCCTGGCGTTTTTCAAAGTCGCGTTTGCCGCGCGCAAGCGCAAGGCTCAGTTTCACGCGGCCCCGCACAAAGTGAAGGTCCAGGGGAATCAACGCATAGCCCGAGCGTTCGACCTTACCGATCAGACGCATGATTTCCTTGCGGTGCATCAAAAGCTTGCGGGTGCGCGCCATCTCGGTCTTTTCGTGCGTGCAGACCTGATCGGCGGGGGTGAAGTGGGCGTTACAGAGAAAGAGTTCCCCTTCCCGCGCATAGACGTGCGCAAGATTGATGGTGGCGCGTCCGGCACGCACACTTTTGACTTCCCAGCCTCTGAGGACGAGCCCCGCCTCAAAGCGCTCTTCAATGAAATAGTCAAAGGTGGCGCGTTTGTTCTTAATTACTCCGGCCAATTTGTTTTGTATCCTTCTGAGAGCAAAATCTTTTTTGTGCGGGCATTCTAAAGGACGCACCTTGAGTCCGTACGCTCAAAAGGAAGTGAGATTGTGAGAATTTCCATCGCTCATGTTGATGCGTCGGGGCACGTGACCCTGACGGAAACCGAGGTCGCGCAAGGGGCGACTGCGGCTGACGTGCTTGCTCGCCGCGGCATTGATGCGGGCGCAGGGATCGCCCTTTTCGGAGAAAGAATAACGCCTGAGACCGAACTGCATGAGGGTGACCGTCTTGATGTGGCGGCGCCGCTTACGATTGCACCTATGGAAGCGCGGCGCCTGAGGGCGCAGAAAAAAGCCGCACTCCGTGACGTGAGCCGCGGACGCCACGGCGGACGCCACCGGCTTGCGGTTTCGGATGTCTGACGGTTTATGGTGTGCTTAAAAATTAAGCACGCCATAAAAATCAACGCTTAGCAAAAATTGCTGCGTGAGTTTTTCACCCTTTTCCACAAAACCTGCGGAAAAAGGTGAATAACCCGGCCTGACATCAGGTTATCAGCCGTCAGGCCTTGTTACTGCGCGGCATTGTTTCTTTTCCTGTTCGTGTAAGACCACATGAGCTTGAAGGCGGCCGGAATCAGAAACATTGAAAGAAGCGGCGCCGTGATCATGCCGCCCACCATGGGCGCGGCAATGCGGCTCATGATTTCGCTGCCAGCGCCGGTTCCGATGAGAATCGGCACAAGCCCCACCACAATCACCGAAACCGTCATCGCCTTGGGGCGGACGCTTTCTGCTGGTTATCGTCCTGGCCGGGCTTGGCGGCTTCCTTTCCTGCCGGCAGATTGCTGAGTACTGGAAACTGCATCGTCCTGTATTTAAGGCATGGTTTGCCGATTTCCCTGATCAGGATATTTCTCACGATACGGTCCGCAATGTCATCCGAATCCTTGGCAAAGGTGACGTCAACAAGCTCATTGAGCAGTACACGATCCCTCTGCTGGCCAAGTACCAGACGCGGATTGTTGCCTTGGACGGTCAGGCCGTATGCGCAGCATAAAGCCTGGAGCACAAGGCTCACAGCCGCTATGTGCTGAACCTTTTCGATACTGACAATGAAATGTGCCTTCAGCAGGTACTTATCGAGGAAAAAGAGAACGAGATCACTCAGACCGTCAACATCGTGACGTCCATGGATCTCAGCGGTGCGATCTTCACCTGCGATGCGATGAATACGCAGAAAAAGCTGGCGGAGTTTCTTCTTTACGAAAAACACTGCGACTACTGCTTTGCCGTCAAAGGCAACCACAAAGAACTTCACAGCCAGGTTTGCGGTTGGTTTAAAACCAAACAAGGCCGGAGCGCTGCAAAAGAATGTGCCCGTATTGAGCTGGGGCACGGCCGCACTGAAACACGGGAAATCAGCGTGTTGCCGGCCTCTCTCATGAAAGAATTTGCCCAAGATGTTTTGGATAAATGGGCCGGACTGGAAGACGGGTGCATCGTCATGGCCAGAATCAAACGCGAATTCGCAGACGCACCGGAGAAAAACTCTGATGAAGTGCGCTACTTCATTACGAGCCTGCATTTCGACAAGCGCTACATTGCTGCCACGCTGGCGCGCGTGCTCCGCAGACACTGGATGATTGAAAACGGGTTGCACTGGGTGCTGGATGTGACTTTTAACCAGGACAGAACCCAGTGCAGAAACGCCGATTTCTTGGCCGGAGTAACCGGAATCCGCAAAATTGTTTTCAACCTGATCAGTAAGGCTCAGTCCGTGCAAGAAGCAGAAACCGGACGCCAGGCCGCACACAAACCGTCCTGGAAAGTCAGGCTTTCAACGCCTGCCTCTGCCATGGAGCTTTTTGCAAAACTATACCGGCACGTCAAACGATAAGGATGAGTAATCGTCAACCCTGACTGTCTCTCAGGAAAAGGAGATTGCGCGTCTTTTACGTGCCATGGACCGCTCCCGCAGAGACACGAATCGGGAGTGCTGCAGCGCGGACGGCACCGTTAAAGCCGCCGGAAAAAAGATTGTCTGGAAGGAATCCAAGACCTATAAGGTAACGAAGGCAAAACTTGCGGATCTGTACCGCCGCCAGGCGGAAACCCGCCGTTGCCTGCACGGCGAAGTGATTAACCAGGTGTTCGGCAGGGCCGGCACCGTCATTGTGGAGAAGAACTCATACAAAGCATTTTAGAGAGCCGGATACGGCAAGAGTTTGGGCAAAAGCGGTATTGCAGGATTGATAACCCGGATGACAAGTAAGGCTGAAAGCGCCGGCTGTTGTGTGGTGAAAGTCAGTCCCCGCAAAACTGCGCCCGAGTCAGCACGATCCCGAAACGGGAACGTACCGGAAGAAAGCTCTTTGGGAGAGAAGTCATCAGTTGGGAGACACGGACTGGTACATGGACCGCGACCTTGCGGCCGCCATGAACCTGTATTTTGCGGATCCCGCCACTGACAGCTACGATCTGAAGGCTGAGCAATCAGCGCTTGCGAGGCTCAAACAAGTCTCAGGGAACGCCGGATCGATAGTGCAGTACAAACCAGCGAATCGGCAAGACGAAGCAGTCCTTCGCCGGAACCGACGGATCGAGCTGATGAAGCCGTACCCGTAGAGCGGTTGCGTTTTAAATGTTCCTGTGGTGCAGGGGACGCCCGGGCAGACAAGGCCTCAAAAACCTTGCCTGTTGCGGGAAAGCCTGCACTGTGTCAGGAAACCCCGCGCTTTCAAGCGCGGGTTGTTTAGTTTGGGAATTACCCCATGGGTGAGGGTGACCGTTAAAAACAAAGGAACACCGATTCCCGCGGACAAGATCGCGCACGTCTTTGAGCGGTTTTTCAGGGCTGATCCCGCACGAAGCCGTACCGACGGCGGCACCGGCATCAGACTTGCAATGGTTGAGTCCATTGCCCGTGTGCACGGCGGGCGCGTTTGGGTGAGGTCTGACGCCGAGGCAACTGTTTTTGCCTTTGAGAGGCCGCAGAATGCCGCCGGCCGTACGGCAGCTTCTATAGGTGAGTAAGGATTCCCCGAAGGTTGTAGGTAAAAGGGCTTAATAAATCCTTCTCAGCGCAAAACGGCGGGGTAACTTTAACCTTTTAACAGCAGACGAAATACCAAAAGGGGAGTATGTTTACGGGTGCTAAGACTCCAACCGTAATAGGTATAAAAAATGGCACAAGCACCTGAATTCAAATACGCGCCGATGTTCCAGCTCGGTAAGGACGATACGGAGTACTACCTCCTCACAAAGGAGTACGTCTCCGTCGGTGATTTCGAAGGTCATCCGATCCTGAAAGTCGAGGCCGAAGGTCTCACCCAGATGATCAACACCGCTTTCCGCGATGTGTCCTTCCATCTGCGCCGCGCGCACAACCTGCAGCTTGCGAAGATTCTGAAGGATCCGGAAGCAAGCGAGAACGACAAGTTTGTTGCGCTCACGTTCCTTCGTAACGCTGAAGTGGCCGCCAAGGGACAGCTCCCCTACTGCCAGGACACCGGTACCGCCATCGTTCACGGCGAAAAGGGCCAGAGCGTCTGGACCGGTTTCTGCGATGAAGAAGCGATTTCCAAGGGCGTCTACAAGACCTATACGGAAGAAAACCTGCGTTATTCGCAGAACGCCCCGCTCACGATGTACGACGAAGTGAACACGAAGTGCAACCTTCCTGCTCAGATCGACATCGAAGCCACCGAAGGCATGGAATACAAGTTCCTGTGCGTCTGCAAGGGCGGCGGCTCTGCCAACAAGACCTACCTCTATCAGGAAACGAAGGCTGTTTTGAATCCGGCCAAGCTCGTTTCCTTCCTCGTTGAAAAGATGAAGACCCTCGGCACGGCTGCCTGCCCGCCGTACCACATCGCCTTCGTCGTGGGCGGTACCTCCGCTGAGAAGAACCTTCTCACCGTGAAGCTTGCTTCCACCCACTACTACGACAACCTCCCGACGACCGGTGACGAAACGGGCCGCGCCTTCCGCGACGTGGAACTCGAAAAGAAGCTTCTCGAAGAAGCCTGGAACATTGGTCTGGGTGCTCAGTTCGGCGGCAAGTACATGGCCCACGACATCCGCGTGATCCGTCTGCCGCGTCACGGCGCTAGCTGTCCGATCGGCATGGGCGTGAGCTGCTCTGCGGACCGCAACATCAAGTGCAAGATCAACAAGGACGGCTTCTGGATTGAAAAGCTCGACACCAACCCGGGTGAACTCATTCCTGAGGAATACCGCAAGGCCGGCGAAGGCAAGACCGTTAAGATCGACCTCAACCAGCCGATGAAGGCGATCTGCGCTGAACTCTCCAAGTACCCGGTTGCCACGCGCGTCTCGCTCACGGGCACCATTATTGTGGCCCGCGATATTGCGCACGCCCGCCTGAAGGAACGCCTTGACAAGGGTGAGGATCTGCCGCAGTACATGAAGGATTACCCGGTTCTCTACGCAGGCCCGGCCAAGACCCCGAAGGGCATGCCCTGCGGCTCGATGGGCCCGACCACTGCCAACCGTATGGATCCCTATGTTGATCTCTTCCAGAGCCACGGCGGCTCGATGGTGATGATTGCCAAGGGTAACCGTACTCAGGTTGTGACCGATGCCTGCAAGAAGCACGGCGGCTTCTACCTCGGTACGATCGGCGGCGTTGCTGCGGTGCTCTCTCAGTCTTCGATTAAGAGCATTGAATGCATCGAGTTCCCGGAACTCGGCATGGAAGCCGTCTATAAGATCCAGGTTGAAGACTTCCCGGCCTTCATCCTTGTGGACGACAAGGGCAACGACTTCTTCAAGCAGATTAAGCCCCGCTGCGAAATCTGCGCCGCCAAGAACTAATCGGCCGAAGCAAAAAAGCCTGAGCGCAACAGTCGCTCAGGCTCACCGAACTTAAGTTTTCGGACAGGGTTGTTTCAAGCTCTGTCCGATTTTTTTGCCTAGTCCTTTTGCACCGCTGATTTTCTGCGGAAATTTCTCCTTGCTACGCCGTTCGGTGGGTATCGGATTACGACTTTTGCGGCGTTGACGGCGTCAGGAATCGGCCTATGCTGAACATCAACGAAACGGCTTTATCGAAAGTCGTTTTTCAATAGCTAACAGTTATTACAAGCAATTGTCCGGAGGTTCCGCAATGACAAAGAATCTGATTGATGCCCGTTACGGTCTTTTCATCAACGGTGAATGGGTGGATGCCGAAGGCGGCAAGACCTTTGTGACCACAAACCCTGCGACCGGCGAAAAGCTCGCTGAGTGCGCAGACGCGTCGGCCGCCGACGTCGACCGTGCCGTTAAGGCTGCGCGCGCCGCTTTTGCAACGTGGTCCAAAACGAGCGTGCAGGAGCGAAGCGAAATCCTCCTTAAAATCGCCGACCTCATTGAAGCCAACGCCGAAAAGCTCGCGATGGTGGAAACGCTCGATAACGGTAAGCCCATCCGTGAAACGACGCTTGTGGATGTGCCGCTTGCCGTGGATCACTTCCGCTACTTTGCCGGGTGCCTGAGAGCCGACGAAGGTTCCGCAACAGTCTTTGACGAAAACACGCTCTCCCTTATTATCCGTGAGCCGATCGGCGTGGTGGGGCAGATTGTTCCCTGGAACTTCCCGTTCCTGATGGCTGCCTGGAAGATTGCGCCGGCCCTGGCGGCTGGCGACACGGTCGTGATTAAGTCTTCTTCCACGACGCCCCTCTCATTAAACGAGTTCGGCAAGCTCCTTGCCAAGGTGCTGCCTGCCGGTGTCGTCAACATTATCACGGGCCGCGGTTCCGTGAGCGGTCAGGCAATGCTTGATAACCCGGGCTTTGACAAGCTTGCCTTCACCGGTTCCACGGAAGTGGGCTATACGGTTGCGGAAGCCGCCGCCAAGCGCCTCATTCCCGCTACGCTTGAATTGGGCGGCAAGTCCGCCAACATCATCTTTGATGACGCTCAGCTTGATAAGGCGATTGAAGGCGCTCAGATCGGCATTCTCTTTAACCAGGGCCAGGTTTGCTGCGCGGGTTCCCGCATCTTCGTGCAGGAAGGGATTTATGACAAGTTCGTCGCGGCACTTACCGAAGCTTTTAAGAAGGTGAAGGTGGGCGATCCCACGGATATGTCCACGCAGGTCGGTGCGCAGATTAACGAACGTCACCTTCAGAAGATCATCGACTACGTCAAACTCGGCGAAAAAGAGGGGGCGAAGGTTGTCTGCGGCGGCGAGCGTGCCTGCCCGACCGGCGCCTTTATGAAGCCCACGCTGCTCGCCAACGTCGACAACAAGATGCGTGTTGCGCAGGAAGAAATCTTCGGGCCGGTTGCCTGCGTGATTAAATTTAAGACCGAGGAAGAGGCGGTGCGCCTTGCCAACGAAAGCGAATACGGTCTCGGCGGCGCCGTCTGGACCCGCGACATCAACCGTGCGCTTCGTGTGGCGCGCGGCGTGAGAACGGGTCGTATGTGGGTCAACACCTACAACGAACTGCCCGCGGGCACGCCCTTTGGCGGCTACAAGAAGTCCGGTATCGGCCGCGAAACGCACAAAATGATGCTTTCTCACTACAGCCAGGTGAAGAACATCTACATCTCGATGTCCGAAAAGAAGCGCGGTTTCTTCTGATTGATTGAAAAACTCAAGCTCTGAAAAAACGAAAGGATCCCAAAATCGGGATCCTTTCGCATTACCGGCGGCTTAAAAATATCAGCGGGCGCGGTTTTTGTTCATTTCCATCACGCGGCGCATGTCGGCCTCAAGGTCCGTGAGCCCGAGCTCATGGTAGCTGTCGGCGATGATCTGCATGGCCTCATCCGAGGCGGATGTCTGCTGAAAGTCCGTGAGCACTACCTTAGCGCGGTTAATTGCCGCCACATAGGCCTTGCGGACAAAGTAAAAGCGCGCCGTGGAGAGTTCATGATTGGCCTGGGCGATGACAAGTTCATGCATGCGGCGCCGGGCTTCGGCTGCATAGCGGGAATCCGGGAAGCGCCCTGCAAGTTCCTTAAAGAGGTCAAACGCGTCACGTGCGGCCTGGGCGTCACGCTCGGAGAGATCCTGACGCGTAAAGGAGGAGAGCCACCCGTCGCGTTCGTTAAGCGTGGCAAGCGCCTTTAAGTAAAGCGCGTAGTCGCTGTTGGGGTGGTTCGGGTAGGCGCGCAGGAAACGGTCCAGGGTCTGCACGGCACTTGCCGCATCGTCATCCTTAAAATACACATACGCGAGGTCGATCTGAGCCTGCTGCGCATAGGCGCCGAACGGGTAGCGGGCCTCAAGCTTGGTATAGTAATCCTTCGCCAGGGTCCAGTTGCTGTCAGCCATGGCGGCACGCCCTTCGGTGTAGAGCTGATTGGCGCTCCAGTCGCGGGTGGGATCGATTTCCAGATCCTGCAGCCAGCCGCAGCCGGTCATGGAGACGGCCGCTGTTGCGGCAGCAAAAAGACCGGCCAGACGCAGACGCATCGGATGTTTCAGGTTCATGATGAATAAAACGACAGAAGAAAAGTTTTCCGATTATATCGGGGATGCCGTGCCCGCAGAAGAGGGCGACGATGACGATTTCGCAATTATGCCGCCTTCGGCAGCGAGCCTCCCGGACTGTTACCGTTTCGAACTTGGTTTTGACGAGGGCGAGGAACGCCTCGACAAGATCCTTGCACGCAAAATCCCTGAGGTAAGCCGCGCCCGCATCCAAAGCTGGATTGAGGCCGGGCGCGTCACGGTGTCCGGGGAACCGGCTAAAAGCGTGCGTCAGAAGGCGGCGGCCTGTGATGTGCTCGAAGTGCGGCCGATGCCGCTTCCTGAAGAAAGCGCCTTTGAGCCCCAAGACGGCATCGAATTTGAAACAGTCTATGAAGACCGCGACATCATCGTTATCAATAAACCCGCGGGCCTGGTGGTGCACCCGGCGGCCGGCAACTGGCAGGGTACCCTTTTAAACGGGCTTCTCTTCCGTTATCCGGAACTCAGAAAACTCCCGAGAGCCGGGATCGTGCACCGGCTCGATAAGCTCACCTCAGGCCTCATGGTTGTCGCGCGGAATGAAGCTGCGCAGCTTAACCTCGTGCGGCAGCTGCAGGAACACGCCGTCGCCCGTGAGTACTGGGCGATTGTGGCGGGCATTGCACCCGAGGCGGGTTTTGTCGACCGCGCGATCGGGCGCGATCCGCGTAATCCCCAGAAGTTTGTCTGCCGCGGCGGGGCCGGCAGCCGCCCCGCAAAAACCCACTGTCGGCTCGTGGACACTGCCTACATTGAGGGACGTGCCGTGAGCTGGGTGGCCTGCCGCCTTGAAACCGGGCGCACGCACCAGATTCGTGTGCATCTTTCGACCGTGGGGCTGCCGTTAATCGGGGACCCCGTTTACCGCACAAGCGCTTCAGTCTTTCCCAAAGAAGCGCAGGCGGTCAACGGCTTTCCCCGTCAGGCCCTTCACGCAAGCCGTCTGCGGCTTACGCATCCCGCGACGGGCGCGGCCTCAGAATGGTTTGCGCCGGCGCCTGAGGATATGGCAGGACTCATGGATGAACTCGGATTCGGACCGACGGATGAGCCGGTCCATGTATTTGACTGATTATTGCGGGCTGCAGACGGTTAAACTGCGGCCGCTTTGTGCTTTTGTGGATTAAAAATGGCAATAGCTTGGAAAACGGAATCGGACGTGATCCGTCCGGATCTTGGTCAACGTGTCGGGGCGCTTTTTACCGAACGTGTAGGGGGCGTCTCATCGGGGCCCTGGGGTGGTCCGGAAGGCATCATGGGGCTTAATGTCGGAGTGCACGTTTCAGATAACGCCTCCTGCGTGCGCATGAACCGCAGCCTTGTTGCGCAGATGACGCCGGGAGAGCCCCGCTGGATGACGCAGGTGCACGGCACGGATGTCGTTGACGCTGAGACTGTGGAAAGGGATGAGGTGGAAGCGGACGCGCAGACGTCGCTCACCCCGGGCGTAGTGTGCGCGGTGCAGGTCGCCGACTGCCTGCCGGTACTCATTGCTGAAAAAGACGGGAAGGCCGTTGCCGCCGTGCATGCGGGCTGGCGAAGCCTTGCGGCCGGGATTGTGGAAAAGACCGTGCGCCGTCTGCGGGAGCGCCTCGGAAATCCGGACGCTCAGTTTAAAGCCTGGCTTGGCCCCCGAATCGGGTTTGACGATTTTGAAACAAGTGAAGAAACCGCACGAACGTTTAAGGCGCACTTCGGGGATGTTAAGGGCGCCGTGAAAGCGGCGGGCGAACCCGGTAAATGTTTTCTGAGTCTGGCGGCCTACGCTTCTGAAGCATTAAAGCGCGAAGGGGTGAGGGATGTCGAAGACTGCGGGCTTTCCACCGTTGCAGATCCCGCACACTTTTACAGCTACCGCCGTGACGGCGAAAAAACGGGGCGGCATGCGGCCTTAATCTGGATCGAACCCGAAGACAAGACACTTGAGGAACCTCAGAAATGACCGGTACAACGCAAAAAACAGTGCCGAGCGTGGGTTTTGTGAGCCTCGGCTGCCCCAAGGCGCTTGTTGACACCGAACGGATCGTGACGGAATTGAGAGCGGAAGGGTACCTCATTGCCCGCGACTACCGTCACAGCGACATTGTGATCGTGAACACGTGCGCCTTTATTGACGCGGCGGTCGCCGAAAGTATTGAAGCGATCACGGAAGCAATGCGTGAAAACGGACGCGTCATTGTGACGGGGTGCTTGGGCGGCAAGAAAACACCTGAAGGCGACAACTGGGTGATGCAGCGCATTCCGAAGCTTCTCGGGGTGACCGGTCCCGATTCAACAGCAGAGACCTTAAAACTCGTGCATCAGCATCTGCCGCGGCCGCACGAACCGTTTTCGGACTTAGTCCCCAACGCGGGCCTCAAACTCACGCCCTCGCACTACGCCTACCTTAAGATCAGTGAGGGCTGTTCGCATCACTGCACGTTTTGCATTATTCCGAGCCTAAGAGGTGACCTTGTGAGCCGCCCGATCGGAGACGTTTTGCGGGAAGCCGAAAATCTTGTGGAAGGCGGCGTCAAAGAGCTTCTCGTGATCAGCCAGGATACGGCCGCTTACGGGCTTGACACGGGCTACCGCACGGGGTTTGTGGGCGGCAAGCCCGTCAAAACCCGGCTTTTGGAACTCGCGCGGGCTTTGGGTGATCTTGGCGCCTGGGTGCGGCTGCATTACGTTTATCCTTACCCGTCGGTTGACAACATTATTCCGCTTATGGCCGAAGGAAAGATTCTGCCGTACCTCGATGTTCCGTTTCAGCACGCGCATCCGCGGGTTTTAAAAGCGATGAAGCGGCCGGCAAGCGCTGAAAAGAATCTCGAGCGTATTGCCGCCTGGCGGGCACTGTGCCCCGACATCACGATCCGTTCGACCTTTATTGCGGGATTCCCGGGGGAGACGGAAGAAGAGTTTGAGTACCTTCTGGATTTTCTGCGGGAAGCCCGGCTCGATCGGGTGGGGTGCTTTGCGTACAGCCCTGTGGAAGGCGCTGCCGCAAACGCTTTACCCGGACAGCTGCCCGAGGAAGTGCGCGAAGAGCGCCGCGAGCGCTTCATGCAGGTGCAGGCGGAGATTTCCGCGGAAAACCTCCGCAAAAAGATCGGCACCGTGCAGCGTGTTTTGATTGACGAGAGCGAAGATGAGGACGGCGTTGCCGTGGGCCGCACAACGGCGGACGCCCCCGATATTGACGGCGTGATTTATGTGACCACCGACAGACACCTCAATCCCGGTGACTTTGTCGACGTAAAGGTCACCGACAGCCGTGACTACGATCTGATCGGCCGCGAAGTCCTCTGACGAAACACAAAAGAAGAAGCGGTTTCGGCCCGGTTTCCCGTTGTGGGTGGCCGGGCTTTTTGTTGCTGTGTTGCCTCTGAGTTTTATAAATTTTTGTAGGGATATACCCTTACGCCTTTCGTATCGAAAAGATTTTTTCTGCAGCAAACCCCGCTTTCTTAATCATCGCTTAAGTCAGTCGTGGCGCGCCATTTGGCCCAAACGTAAATCATGACGGGCAGTAACTCACTGAGACGGCTCAATATGTCGGATTCTTAAGACATTCTTCAGATTATCCCGAAATTGTGTGAAAATAAGCTTCATATAAGGAATCCGTGGGGACTTGATTTTGTGGTCTTGCGGCGGGTAAATAAAAGGAGACACAACATGATCAAACACGTGATGCAGGCCTGCCTGGCCGCTGCGGTTGCTTTGGCAATCGCCCCCAATGCGTCAGCTGCTGAGAAGGTCAACACCACGATGTGCGTGGCCTGCCACAGTAATGTCGGTGATTTTCATAAGAGCGGCGCTCATAAGAGCGTTTCCTGCACCTCCTGCCACACGGGTCTTGCAAAGCATCTGAAGGCGCCGGGCAAAGACACCCGCCCTGTGACGAGCATGGATCCGAAGACCTGCGGCAGCTGCCACCCCGCACAGTTCAAGTCGATGTATAAGGTCAATGATCAGCGTACGCCGCGTGCCAGCAAGAAGGCCGCTGAAGGCGTTGCGCCCGATCCGTTCTTTGACCGCGCTTTGGGCGGCCACGGCTTTACGAAGGAACATGCGGAACTCCGCAGCCACACCTTCGCCGTGCTTGATCAGTTCCTCTGCGACCGTGCTTTCGGCGGCCGCTTTGTTCCGAAGGACGGCTGGCTCTATCTCTCCATGGGCAGCGGTGCGATCGATGCTTGGAAGGTCATGAACGACCTGTATCCGAAGGATAACCTGCAGAAACCGCGTCGTCCGGGGACGGCAGCTGCCGCCAACCCCGTATGCATCAGCTGTAAGTCCACCGACCTGATGCTTGACTGGGCCTACATGGGCGACAAGGTTGAAGGCGCCACGTTCTCGCGTGAAAGCAATGTCGTTGACATGGCCCGCAAGACGAGCCACTCGGTTAACTGCAACTTCTGCCACGATCCGCACTCGGCCAAACCCCGTGTCGTGCGTGACGGTCTGATTCAGGCTCTGACCCGTACGGATTTCCCGACGGTCTACTCCGAAGATCCGAACCGCACCAAGATCGAAGTTAAGGATATGGGCGTGCGCGGCTTTACCCGTAAGATCGCCATCCTTGAAAAGGCGGACTCCAAGCTCATGTGCGCTCAGTGCCACGTTGAGTACAACTGCAACCCGGGTATCGATACCAAGACTGGTAAGCCTGTGAAGATGTCCGATCAGCGCACCAATGTCTTCCCGTTCGTCGCTGTTGACCGCATTGATGACTTCTACAAGCACATCAACTTCAAGGACTTCAAGCACAACACCACCGGTGCGCTGCTGACCAAGCTGCAGCACCCCGATGTTGAGACGTACTGGACGAGTAAGCACGGCAAGGCCGGCGTGGACTGCAAGGACTGCCATATGCCCAAGGTTAAGGGCAAGGACGGCAAGACCTACACGAACCACTGGGCCACGAGCTCCAAGTACTACGTGAAGGAAACCTGCCTGCGTTGCCACAAGGACAAGACCGAAGCCCAAATGAAGCGCACGATTTCCGGCATGCACGCTTACTACATGGGTAAGCTCCGTGAAGCTGAAAGCCGTATGACGGATATGTTCAACGCCTTCGATCTTGCCAACGCCATGGGTGTTGATGAGGCCGCTCTCAAGAAGGCCCGCGAACTGCACAGCGTTGCTCACACCAACTGGGAATACTGGACGGCTGTGAACGGTGCCTGGTTCCACAATCCTGAAATGGCTCAGGCCTCGCTTGCGAAGTCTGCCGCCGCAGCTCAGGAAGCCACCAAGGTTCTGCGTGACGCAATGGCCGCCAAGCGCGCCAAATAAGTCAGACTCGGAAAAGGCGGATCCCGTAAGATTCGCCTGACCGAAACGAGAAGCGGATGATCGAAAATTCGGTTGTCCGCTTTTTTCTTGATCCAAAAGACCATGTCACACGAAATTATTTTCTGGTGCGTTGCAGCCCTTTTGATTCTCATTGCCTGCGCCTTTGTCGTGCCGGCGCTTCTCGGGCACAGCTTCTTCCGTACCAAAGGCGCAAGCGCCGAGGAAACCTCACGCGTCCTTTTGGCGCAGCAGATGGAGAGCCTCAAGGCCGATCTTGATGCGGGGCTTCTCGATAAGGCTGGCTACGAGGCAAGCGTCGAGGACGTCAGGCGCCGTGCGCTGCAGGATATTTCTGAGGCCCGCGGCAGAACGCTCGGGGGCAAAGGCGCTCCCGTTGCGACGGCGCTTACCGTGTGCGTGCTGATGACGGTGTCGGTATTGGGGCTTTATCAGTGGTTCGGAGCCGCAGGATCCATTGATTTGTTTGACTCGGTGCAAAAGGGCGGCATCATGCGTGCCGACGGCACGCTCGGGCTTAACGACCGCGCGCCGGGCGCGGCTGAACTCAAGGCCTTTCTTGAAACGCATCCCAAGGATGAACGTGCCTGGGTGCTCTACGGGCGCGCTCTTGCGCAGAGCTCTGACTGGCAGGGAGCGGCTGATGCGTATGAAAAGGCTGTGAGTCTCGGCCGTTTTGCCGGCAAAGACACGGACGTACTGATGGAGTACGGGGCGGCCACCATGAACCTCAGAACAGAGGCCGCGTACAAAAAGGCTGTTGAGATTCTCACGCAGGCCGCCGTGATTGACGAAAACAACCTCCGGGTGCAGGAGTTTCTCGCGATGGCTGCGTTTCAGGCGCACGACTGGAAAACGGCGCGTATTGCGCTCGAATTTATTCTTACCAAGGCCGATCCAAACGACCCGGCCTATCAGAGCATTGCCGAAGCTGCGAGCCAGGCTGCGCGCATGGAGCGCGAAAGCCGGCAGAAGTAGGCTCTTTTCTTTGATCTCCTGTCTTTTGAAACGACCGGGCAGCTGACGTTGCACGGCCGCTAACTTAAACAGGCTACTGAGAGTGCCGTTAATAAAGCGCATCAAACTTCTCTGAGTCGTCCCACGGGCATAAGCCCACAATGACGAAAGGCGTCCGTTTCCAAAGGGAGGCGGGTGTTTTTCTTGATTGGCTCGTGGAGTTTGAGCCTGTACAACTTTCTGCTCGCCTTTGTGATCTGCGGAGGCGTCATCATCATCGGTGAGGTGGTTTCCACCTTAACCAAAGCCTGGGTTCCTTCGGTCTTTGTGTCAGCCGTCCTGCTGCTGTTGGGGTACTGGACTATTCTGCCGCACGACCTTGTGAAGGACTCGTTTCTGATTCCGTTCGGCGCGACGCTCTGCATTTATCTGCTGATTACCCACTTGGGCACAATCATCAGTCTCAAGCAGCTGATGCAGCAGTGGCGCACCGTCACGGTGTGCCTTGCGGGCCTTTTGGGTATGTGCCTTGCCGCGTACTTTATTGCGCCTTTCTTTATGGACCGGGCACTCGTCATCACGGGGCTTCCGCCGCTCACAGGCGGCATTGCGGCGGCAACGATGATGCAGACCGCGGCCATGAAGCAGGGCCTTACGGTTGCTGCTGTTTTTGCGATTTCCATATACTGCGTGCAGGGTTTTGCTGGGTATCCGCTTACGTCCTACTGCCTTAAAAAAGAGGGCTTGAGGCTTTTGGCCCTTTACCGCAGCGGCGAACTCAAACTTAACCCCGAAGAGCTTGCTGAGGTTAAAACGGTCACAGAATTTCCCGCAGGAAGCCCGGGGCTTGAGCCCCGGGAGGAATGCGGGCTTTCGAAATTTTTTAATCTTGGAGCAAACGCAGCCAAACCATGCACATAGTTTTCGCTTAAGGTATATTCAGCCGCTATGAAATCGCGCACACCGTCCTTTGTCATCGAGCTGGGCCTGAAAACCGGAGAGGATCAGGAAAGTGCACTGGAGACCTACTTCTCCGATGCACGCCAGCTCTTCAATGCTGTTCTCGGAACGGCAAAGAAACGCGTGCGCGCCATGAAAAGCACTGAAGCATGGAAGCTCACGGCCGCGATGCCCAAGGGCAAAGACCGCAACAAGCGGTTTAAGGAAATTCAGAAGTCCGCCCACCTTTCCGAGTATGCCCTGCATGATGTCGTGAAAGAGCACCGTGCCAAGGGCGGCTTTACAAAGCGCATCGGCATCAACGAAGCGCAGAAAATTGCCACACGTGTCTGGCAGGGCATTGAGCGCCGGCTGCTTCATCAGGGAGGTCAGCCGCGGTTTAAGAGTGCTAAACGGGGCTTGCACAGCGTTGAGGGAAAATCAAACAAAGCGGGGCTTCGTTGGAAGACTAAGACGTGGACGCTCGAGGTTCTGGATCTGGCTATAAAGGCTGAAGCGCCGGATGCCTGGCAGAAAGAAGCTCTTCTTTCAGCAACAGATCCGTCCGGCTTTAAGCGTGTCAAATACTGCCGTCTTGTCCGGCGGATGATCCGCGGCCGTATGCGCTACTTTGTTCAGCTCATTGTCGAAGGCGTACCGCCCGTCAAGCACGTTTATGCTCCCAAAGATCTCAAGGTGGCTGTTGACCCGGGCCCGAGGACCATGACTTTTTACAGCCCCGAGTGGCAGCAAAAGATTTTGGTGAGCGCGGGCACTGTCTCTCAGGAAAAGGAGATTGCGCGTCTTTTACGTGCCATGGACCGCTCCCGCAGAGACACGAATCGGGAGTGCTACAACGCGGACGGCACCGTTAAAGCCGCCGGAAAAAAGATTGTCTGGAAGGAATCCAAGACCTATAAGGCAACAAAGGCAAAACTTGCGGATCTGTACCGCCGCCAGGCGCAAACCCGCCGTTGCCTGCACGGCGAAGTGATTAACCAGGTGTTCGGCAGGGCCGGCACCGTCATTGTGGAGAAGAACTCATACAAAGCATTTCAGAGAGCCGGATACGGCAAGAGTTTGGGCAAAAGCGGTATTGCAGGATTGATAACCCGGATGACAAGTAAGGCTGAAAGCGCCGGCTGTTGTGTGGTGCAAGTCAGTCCCCGGAAACTGCGCCCGAGTCAGCACGATCCCGAAACGGGAACGTACCGGAAGAAAGCTCTTTGGGAGAGAAGTCATCGGTTGGGAGACACGGACTGGTACATGGACCGCGACCTTGCGGCCGCCATGAACCTGTATTTTGCGGATCCCGCCACTGACAGCTACGATCTGAAGGCTGAGCAATCAGCGCTTGCGAGGCTCAAACAAGTCTCAGGGAACGCCGGATCGATAGTGCAGTACAAACCAGCGAATCGGCAAGACGAAGCAGTCCTTCGCCGGAACCGACGGATCGAGCTGATGAAGCCCGTACCCGTAGAGCGGTTGCGTTTTAAATGTTCCTGTGGTGCAGGGGACGCCCGGGCAGACAAGGCCTCAAAAACCTTGGCTGTTACGGGAAAGCCTGCACTGTGTCAGGAAACCCCGCGCTTTCAAGCGCGGGTTGTTTAGGGCGCTAAATTTCTTAAACAACACGAAGTAACCGGATGCATAAGCCCGGACCGGCGTCCGGGCTATGAGCCTTAAAGCCCGGAAGAAGCCTTCTTTTTCCGTTTTTTTTCCATCTGTTTGGTGATGACCGATGCCGCGCAGCCCGCAACGAGAATCAGCGCCATGCCGGTCAACGCTGTTGCCGGAAGCGACTCGCCGAAACAGAACGTGCCGATAAGTTCAGCAATCGGAATCGTTGCAAACTGAAAGCAGGCCGTGAGCATCATGTTGCCGTATGCGTAGGCTCGGGTGAGGCACACCTGCGCGAGAACTGCGGTGATTCCGACGCCGAGAAGCGCACCCCATGTTTCAGGGGAGTGGCCTCCGATACCGCCCTCAAGGATGAGGTTGCCGCCGAGCCCCCAGATGGTGCCCACAAGCGAAAAATAAAAGACGATGCGCCAGGCGGGCTCATGGAGGTTTCCGAGCTGCTTGATCTGGAAAAAGATAATCGGTCCCATGGAAGCGGCAAAAAGCCCGAGAAGCGCCCACTTAAATTGTTCACCGTTTACCGACGGCTGCAGTACGAGACACACCCCGATAAAACCCGTGACGATGGCAAGCGCCAGAAGCCAGGGCGCCTTTTCCCGGTTTTTGAGTGCAATCACGATCACCGTGAGTGCAATAAAAAGGGGCGCCGTGTAGTTAAGCGTCGTCGAGGTTCCCAAAGGGAGGTGCCCCATCGTCGCAAACCACATCGTGAAGGAAACGGTCCCCAGAATCGAGCGCTTTAAGTGCCCCGTGAGATAGTTCGTGCGCGGAGAACACCCTTTTGCGAGCATAAAGCCCCAGATCACCGCAAAACTGATGAGCGAGCGCCAAAAGACGATCTCAAAGGTACCGGTCTCGGCGGAGGAGAGCTTTACAAACGCGCTCATGACGGCAAAAAAGAAAGCCGCCACCAGCATCCAGAATGACTGCAGCATGGGGACAGAGAAAATCTTGGGTTACACAGACACGGAAAGGCGCGTGGAATTCTAAAGACGTACCGAGGATTCCGAAATACCGCACAATGATTGGCCTGTGCGGATTTTGCTCAGATAGCGCTCATCTTTTTTGCCTATCATGCGTAACACTGTTTTGATATGTTTGCTTCAGACATGACCGACGACCGTATGCAGCGTCTTGAGAAAGGCGCGCTTAAAGAGGAAGCCGACTACTGCCACGCGCATCACGGCACGAAAGAGGGGCTGTGCGAAAAGTGTGAAGCGCTTTATGAGTACGCCCGAAAGCGCCTTGCCTGCTGCCCCTTCGGAGAGGAGAAGCCCGTGTGCGCCAAGTGCAGAATCCACTGCTATAAGCCCGAGATGCGCGAAGAGACGGCAAGGGTCATGCGCTTCGGCGGACCGCGTATTATGTTTAAGCACCCGATTCTGGGCATTAAACATATTTATAAAAGCATGACGGTGACGCCGCCCGAAAAACCCCGCAATACCCGCGCGGCTGCTGTTACCCCAAAGGACAAGTAAAACCATGTGGCGCCTGTGTTTCCCGATTGTGAGCCTGCTTCTGATGGAGGCGCATTTTCTTTTTAACGGCTACGAGGCTCTGCTGCCGCTTCCTGCGGCGCTTGCGCTTTTTCTTTTGGTGCCTTACCGCTGGGTGAAGTGGCTTGAAGTCGGGTTTCTCGTCTTTTTCGGGGTGGAGTGGGTCCGCACTGCACTGAGGCTTGTCAACGAACGGATGGCCGAAGGCCGCCCCTATACGCTTGCCTGCGTGATTCTTCTTGTGTGTGCGGTCTATACGCTCGCGTCAGCCTGGGCTTTTTTCACGGCCAAAATCAAGGACCATTACAGCCTTTAAAAGAAGCCCGGGCGTACCTTGCGGTTTCCGGGCTTACTCAGGCTCTCTGACGGTTATTTGCCTGCCTTGGCAAAGATGCTGTTTAAGGTTTCCACGGCAAGTGCTTCGAGTGTTCCGCGGCCGATGCCGTTAACCGAGAAGCGGCCGTCGGCGTAGACGAGGTTTTTCACGCGGATATCTTTCTGCACCGTTTGACTCACCTTACCCGCGCGGCGTGCGGTGTTTTCGTGTCCGGTGGCGGCAGCCACGGCTCCGAGAATATCGGCAATCGTGGAAACGGTCTTTGTCACTTTCTGCGCGGGCTGCTCGACGACAAGTTCGCCCACCGTGAGGTTCACCGGTGTCACGGACTTGAGGTCAACACCGTTCGCGGAAGCCTTTTTCCAGGTCATGAGCGTTTTACCTGCGGCATTTTTTGCGGCAAGCGAGACAAGCGAAAAGTCACCTTTCCAGGCAATCTGCGGCGTCATTGCGTCCTTGTAGGAAAGGTTGCCCGCAAGCTGCGCCGTGCCGGAGGTGAGCTGAGCGCCCGCCAGGGGCTTTACCCAGCCGTTAAACTGCGCGAGATTTAAGGCGGCAATCTTGGTCGTGAGATCGGCTTTTAAGGGCGCTACACCCAAATGACCTGAGGCTGAGACCGTGCCGGAGCCGAGTCTGGCCGAGAGACTCACGGTCCCGGTTTTGTTTTTCTGTGAGGAGAGTCCCTGAGCACTTGCTTTAATCTGCGCGATCCTAAGCTGTGCCGTGGGTTTGACGCTCTGATCAATCACGGTGACGGTGCCCGAGGTGAGCGAGGCTTTGGCAAGCGACCACTGCCAGGCGGAGGAGGTCTCCGGGCTCTTTTCTGCGGGAGCGTTCTTCGTGCCGGAATTCTTTGCGGGCGCAAGCCGCAGCGTGATGTCCGGGGAGTGAACTTCGGCGTTTGTGACGCTCACGGATTGCTTTGCGAGATCAAAGTGTCCGACCGTGACGCTTGCCGAAGCGAGTTTCACAAAGTTTCTGCCGGCTTCATCCCTTACGTCAACGCTCTTGGCGGCAACCGTCCCCTTGGCCGTAACTTGAGGGGTGCTGCCCGCCATCTTAAAGGTGATGTCGGTGTCGGCGCTCACGGAGAGTTTGTCGATACGCACGGGCAGCGCGAGGTCAGCGGCTCTCACAAGCTTGGCGGCATCAATATCGGCTGCGGAAATTTTTAAGGCGGCGCTCTTAATGTCAGCCGTGCCCGAAGCCTTGACAGGGCGTCCGTCAATTTTCAGTGAAAGCGCGGGCGTTACCGGAGCGAGGGTCCCGGCCGCCAGCGTTGACACAAGCGGCAGCGTGAGGTTGACGTCAGTCACCGCGCAGGAGACGCCTGCTTTGGAATTGGTGAGCGTCACGGCGCTGTCCGTTACACGGATGTCGGCGATACTGAAGGCGGGGAGAGTGAGACTATCAGAGGCTGAGGTCTGCGAGGCTTCCTTTTTGGCGCTTTCCACTTTCTTTGAGCCAGTCGTGATGCTCGCTTTAAGGCCCTCGACGTAAAGCGCCGAAACAACGGGGGCAAGCTTTGTGACCGATTCACCGCTCACATCGGCATAAAAACGCCTTAAGGAAAGAAGGGATTTGTTTTTCGTGGAGAGCGCCGAGACGCCGCGCACTTCCAGTGTCCAGTTCCAGGGATCAAAGGTGACGGACTCCACCGTGACGGACTTTGCGCCGAGTGCGGGCTTCAGATACGTCTCAAGCCCCCAGCGCACGCCTTGCGGCACACCCCAGTAACCTGCGGCGGCATAGGCGCCCGCCACAACAGCAGCGGCAACGGCGGTTTTGAAAAGAAACTTGACGGCCATACGGTTTTCCTCTTTCGGATTTTTGTTTGTAATCATCCTACCGCAGGTGCGTAGTTTTGAGTAACTCCGAAACAAGCCCAAACAAAAAGCCGGCTGCAGTCCTGCAGCCGGCTCTGAGCGCCGTATGTGCTTTATGCGGTTTACGGTTTTTTGGCGTGCACAATGAGGCGGGTGCTCTCATCGGTGTATTCGGTAAAGCCCTGGCCGTAGAAGGCAAGAAGCGTAAGGCCCGCGTCCTTGAGCATTTCCTTGTATTCGTCCGTGGTGTAGACGCGGATGCTTGCGACCACCGGACCGCGGTATTCATTGGACGGGAAAACAACCGAGGCGCGGCGGCTTTCTTCGTCCCAGGTTTCAGGCACCGTTTCGCCGGACGCGATAAGGCGCGTGGCCCTGCCGCTCATTACAAGTTTGGGGTTGGCGACTTCGATTAAAAGTTCACCCCCGGACTTGAGGCTTTCGGCAAAGCGCTCGAGCAGATCCTTGTTGCCTTCATCGCTGAAATAACCGAAGGAGCTCGCCCAGTTGATGATGAGATCCTGATTGTGCGGGAACACCGCGTGGCGCATGTCGTCGTTGGTGAAGGTCCCGGGAAGATCGGCGCGGTAGAACTTGTTGCGGGCCGCTGCCACAAAGTGGGGGTTAAAGTCCATGCCGCTCATGATGGCGCCCATGCGCGCCAGGGGAAAACCGATGTCGGCTTTGCCGCAGGGACATTCAAAAATCCGGATGCCGGGCTTAAGACCCAGCTTGTCCCAGATCGCTTGCGCGTCATTTTGGGAAGCGGCAGGATCTCTGAGCCACTTGTCCTCGGGCACGTGACGGAACCATTCGGTCAGAGCGGTGTTTTGAATCATGGGGAACCTCTGAAAAAAAACGAAAAGCGGTATCGACAATTATCGCACGGTGAGTTGCCCGCGGCGTCAGTCTTCGTTTTGGGTGGTCAACGGCTGCACGGTCTCAAGGCGCTTGATGCCTTGGGCATTAATGACGAGCCGCTGCATGGCTACGGCACGCTTTTCGCCGATTTTGATTCGCTGGGCCACGTAGATGTGATAGATCTTTTCACCGAAGGCTTGACGGGCTGCGGTTTCCGCAGCGTCCTCTTCAAGCACGGGAAGCTCTTCAAAAAGGGTTTCGGTGTAGCGCAGAAAGTCCCTGATGTTAAGCCGCATGATGTCAAGCACGGAATTACCGGTGTCCTGCGTGAGGGTCCTGAGTTTCTCAAGCGTTACTTCCTTTTTGTAAAGCAGAATGTCCTCAGGGAGTTTGCCGCTTAAAAGTTCAATGGTGTGCGCGGACTCCCGCAGCTTGCGGACGGCTTCGGGGACCTGCTCGGCATTGATGAAGCGAAACGATTCCTCAACCTGACCGGCGTGCCGGTAGGAGCCGCGCTCAAGCTGCAGACGCCTGTCGGGAATCCACTTCTGAAAGCGCTTGTAAAGCCACGCTCTTAAACTCTCTTTGATGCGGTCTTTGAAGATGTAGGCAATCACCATGGCCCAGAAGAGGTTCATCGAGAGTGACCCGTAGGTTCCCTGCCAGGAAAAGGCGATGATGGTGGCAAAGAGCATGGAGACCGCGGCCGCAACACCGTAAAGGGAATGCAGCAGCATGGGCTGTCCGCCCTGGACTTTGGCTTCAAGAAACAAAAGGCTGCTCACGTACTTTTTAAGTACCGACCAGCGGAAAAGCAGCGTTTCATTGTCTGCGCCGGCGCCCGGGACGCTCAAAGGGTAGTGCTTGAGCCGGTACTGCTTTTCACTTTCCCAGAGCGTAAGCACGATTTCCTGCTTTTCAAAGTCAAGCGCCAGATAGACGTTACGGAGGTAGTAAGCCGTGATGATGCTCATGAATTCATCACAGTAGGCCCAGGCGTGGTTGTTGCCGAGTTCGCGGCCGAGCGTGACAAGATAGGTCTGGCGGCTACGGTAAGCCGCGAGAATTCCGGTGATTTGTCCGATAATGCGCCGTACATCTTCCGTCGTGCAGCTGTCCGGATCCTGAGCAAGGGTTTCCAGAGCCGACTTCACGCTCTGCCGGTAGGTAAGTGCAAAGCGTCTCACGGCGTTTTCATAGTCTTCATCGGCGTTGACGGTTCGCACGTTGATGTCCTTTAACGCACTGTCAAGATCGGCAAAAGGACCGGCGTTATCTTCAAAAGCGGTAAGCGGCAGCTTCGGAGCCCGCAGACGGATGTAGTTTTTCAGAGACCGCAGCAGTGTGGCGCTTGTGAAGTGTTCGGGCGTTACCTGCAGCGCGGGCGGCAGAAAAATATAGGTTTCCGTTTCGTAGCGCACCGAGTCCGCGCTTTCCGGAAAAGCAACGCGCTCCTTGAATTCAATCTGATGGGGCGAATTAACCCGGACACTCTCGCGCACGCGGGTGTCGGTGTCGTTCACGGCCGGATTGTTGTCGGACTGACGCATTGCAGGATGTTTGTTGAAAAAATTGTTGTTGCCGGAATTGTCTCATTACGGACGCGAAACTACCAACTGGAGCGCGGTTTTGGCGGCAGTGCAGGAAAACGATGTCAGAAAAATTTGTGATCAAAGAAGCCTCCGTTACATGGAGCGCAGTGCGAAGCAGCGGCCCGGGCGGGCAAAATGTCAACAAGGTCGCTACGGCCGTGCAACTGAGGTTTTCTCTGTCTGAGAGCGGGCTGCCTGCTAACGCGGTTGAGAGCTTCCGCACGCTTTTTGCCGCAAAACTTGTGGACGGCAGCGTGCTTCTCATTAAAGCGCAGACCGAGCGCACCCAGCAGGCCAATCTCCGGGCCGCCCGAAGCCGGCTTGAGGTCATGATTTCGGCGGCTTTGGTTAAGCCCAAACACCGCATTGCCACGCGCCCCGGCAAGGGCGCCCGCGAACGCCGGCTTAAAGCCAAGGCGCGGCACGCCGAAATTAAGGCAGCCCGCCGCGCAAAACCGGGCGATTTCTGAGAGAATCTGCCGTTGTTGCCTTAATCATCTCCAAGGATTCGGTCATGCTCTCCGGTGTGCTCTACGGTCTCGGTGCCTGCGTACTCTGGGGCTTCGTGTACTTGGTTCCGCTGGTGCTTCCGGACTACGATCCTGTGATTATCGCGACGGCCCGCTACATCAGTTTCGGCCTGGTGGCGGTTCCTTTGATGTGGATGCAGCGGCACGAATTTGCGCACTACACCCTTAAAGACTGGGGGACGGCCTGCGCCCTCGGGGTGCTCGGTAACTGTGTCTATTACTGGCTTCTTGTGAACTGCATCAATATGGCGGGAGCGCCTTTTGCCGGCATGTGCATGGCGCTTATCCCTGTGCTTGTTGCGGTGATTGCAAACCTCAGAGATAAAAAGCGCGGACGGTTTGTCCGCTGGCGAAGCCTCATACCGGCTCTGGTTCTTATTTTTGCGGGCCTCGTGCTTGCCAACATCTCCGAATTTAACGCGGTGGTCGCTGCGAGCCAGGGTAACCCCGAGCGCTTCTGGTACGGTGTTTTATTCGGTATTGCCGCCCTGGCGGTCTGGACGTGGTACCCGATCTGTAACGCCGACTGGCTGATTGACCATCCGAAGCGGACGCCGCGCGCGTGGACCACGGCGCAGGGCCTGGCAACGCTGCCTGTTGCCTGCGCGGGTTTTGCTCTCGTGCAGACAACGGTTAACGCGGGCGGCCCCCTTTTGGGGCCGCAGCCCGTTTGGTTTGTCTTTGTGATGATTGCCTCAGGGCTTCTGTGCTCCTGGGTGGGAACCGTGTTTTGGAGCGAGATGAGTCAGCGGCTTCCGACGGCCCTTGCGGGACAGATGATTGTTTTTGAGACGCTTTTTGCGGTTGTCTATGCGCATATTCTGCGGCTGGAGTGGCCTGTCTGGTCGATGACCGCGGGTATGGTGCTTCTTGTTCTCGGGGTGCTTTTGTCACTGCGGGTTTTCTATCGGTAGAAAAGAGCCCCGCATCCGTGCGGCGTACCGCGCTTAGACAAAGCGCTTGTCCCGCTATAAACTCAGCAGACAATGTCTGTTTCCGGCAGTGAAGATCTAACATAACAACATTCGTAAGGGAAAGCGCAATGACAGACCGTCTCATTATTTTTGACACGACGCTTCGCGACGGGGAACAGAGCCCCGGTGCTTCGATGACGCAGGAAGAAAAGCTGCGCATTGCGCTGCAGCTTGAGCGTCTCGGTGTGGACGTGATGGAAGCCGGTTTTGCCGCCAGTTCTCAGGGTGACTTTGATGCGATTCATCAGATTGCCCGTCATGTGAAGGATTCCACCGTCTGCTCTTTGTCCCGTGCTTCAATCAAGGACATTGAACGCGCCGGTGAAGCGATTGCCCCGGCGCCGCGCCGCCGTATTCACACCTTTATTGCAACGTCGCCCCTGCACATGCAGGCAAAACTGCGCATGACGCCTGACGAAGTGTTTGAGCGCGCCGTGGCCGCCGTGCGGGCCTGCGCCAAGTACACCGACGACATTGAATTTTCCGCTGAAGACGGCTACCGCTCGGATCCGGAATTTCTCTACCGCATCTGCGAAGCCGTGATTGACGCCGGTGCCACGACCGTCAATATTCCCGATACGGTGGGTTACGCCGTGCCCGAACTTTACGGTGCCTTTATCGCTGACCTCCGTGAGCACGTTCCCAATTCCGATAAGGCCGTCTGGTCCGTGCACTGCCACAACGACCTCGGTATGGCGGTGGCCAATTCCTTGGCCGGCGTCAAGCAGGGCGGAGCGCGTCAGATCGAATGCACGATTAACGGCCTGGGCGAACGCGCGGGCAACTGCTCGCTTGAAGAAGTCGTGATGGCCGTGAAGACCCGCCGCGACTACTTCGGCCTTGAGACCGGCATTCATACCGAGCAGATTGTGGCGGCAAGTAAGCTTGTGAGTTCCATCACCGGTTTCCCGGTGCAGCCCAATAAGGCTGTGGTGGGCGCCAACGCCTTTGCGCACGCTTCCGGTATTCACCAGGATGGCGTGCTTAAGAGCCGTGAAACCTACGAAATCATGCGTGCCGAGGATGTGGGCTGGACGCACAACAAGATCGTTCTTGGAAAACTCTCCGGCCGCAACGCCTTCCGTCAGCGCATTAAGGAGCTCGGCATTCCGGTTGCAACCGAAACGGAACTTAACGCCGCCTTTGTCCGCTTCAAGGATCTTGCCGACCGCAAGAGTGAAATCTTTGACGAAGACATTCAGGCGCTCTTTAAGGAAGCGCCCGCCAAGGCTCATCAGGACCGCTATGAGTTTGTGAGCCTTCTGCAGCAGTCTGAGACCGGTGAAAAACCGAAGGCCACGGTTGTCTGGACGGATAACGGCGTTGAAAAACGTTCGGAAGCCGAAGGTAACGGTCCGGTGGACGCCACCTTCCGCGCGATTGAAGCGGAAGTGAAGTCGGGCGCCGAGCTGCAGCTGTACAGTGTGAACGCCATCACCGGCGGCACGGAAAGCCAGGGCGACGTGACGGTGCGTCTGGCGCGCTCGGGCCGCATTGTGAACGGCGTGGGCGCCGATCCGGACATCATCGCGGCTTCCGCCAAGGCCTATCTCAATGCCTTAAGCCGCCTTGATACGGAACCGAGCTGCAACCCGCAGCATACGGTCTGATACAGGGTGTGACCCGTAAAAAGCGCAGGAGGTTTGTTTTTCCTGCGCTTTTTTTCTAGAATACCGCCTTTCGCAAATCACGGCACGGGCTCAAGACACCCCTGACCGCCTGTTTGCGTCCTTTTTAACCTACTTTTTACAGGTAAAAATCAATGTCTGCACAGATCAACAAGGCTGACGTTATTGCCAAGTTCCAGCGCGCTGCCGGCGACACGGGTTCTCCCGAAGTCCAGGTGGCTCTTCTCACCGCCCGCATCAACGGTCTGACCGGTCACTTCAAGGAACACATGAAGGATCATCACTCCCGCCGCGGTCTTCTGAAGATGGTGAGCCGCCGCCGTAAGCTCCTTGACTACCTCAAGCGCACCGACGTCGCCGCCTACCGCAAGCTCATCGATACGCTGCAGCTACGTAAGTAACCGGTTCAAAAACAGCCTGTCTGTCCTTTAGCGGCACACAGGCTGTGCGTTTATCTGGACCTCTTTTTTCTTCCTTTCCTTGTTTAAGAGCCCCTGACGGTTTGTGACGGATCCGCGCGTTGCGACACCGACGCTTTCAGTCGTCAGACTTCTCTTCTGAGAGAGCTTCCGTGCCGCAGCGTGCCGTCGCCTTAAGGAAACCGGCGTGTTTTCGGGAATTCCGCAGGGATCTTCAGACAGGAACTTTTAAGGATCTCATTTCATCATGACGATGTTTAATAAAGTCACGAAGAGCTTTCAGTTCGGCGATCACAATGTGACGCTTACCACGGGTGAAATCGCCCGTCAGGCCACCGGTGCTGTGGTCTGCGCCATGGACGACACCGTGGTGCTTGCCACCGTTGTCGCCAAGAAGGAAGCCAAGCCCGGCCAGGACTTCTTCCCGCTCACCGTTGACTACATCGAAAAGACCTACGCCGCCGGTAAGTTCCCCGGCGGGTTCTTCAAGCGTGAAGGCCGCCCGAGCGAAAAGGAAACGCTCACGAGCCGCCTCATTGACCGCCCGATCCGTCCGCTTTTCCCGGACGGCTTCTTTAACGAAGTGCAGGTCATCATTCACGTTTTGTCTGTTGATCCGGAAGTCGATCCCGACATTCCTTCCATGATCGGGGCGTCTGCCGCCTTGGCTGTCTCCGGCATCCCCTTCAAGGGCCCGATCGGCGCCTGCCGCGTGGGCTACATCAACGACCGTTTCGTCTGCAACCCAAAGGTTTCGCAGATGCATGAAAGTAAGCTCGACCTCGTCGTGGCCGGCACCGAACGCGCTGTTCTGATGGTTGAATCCGAAGCCGACCGCCTGCCCGAAGAAACGATGCTTAACGCCGTCATGTACGGTCACCGCGAAATGCAGGTCGCGATCAACGCCATTCATGATCTCGTTGCCGAAGCCGGCAAACCCGCCTGGGACTGGCAGCCTGCTCCCAAGAACGATGCGCTTATTGCCCGCATCCGTGAGCTCGCTGAAGAAGGCCTGCACGCCGCGTATACGCTGCGCAGCAAGCAGGACCGCAACGATAAGCTGCGTGAAGTCTACGAAGCCGTGGAAGCGGCGCTTACCAAGGACGCCGAAGCTGCCGGCACCGAAGTGCCCGACATGAACGAAGTGCACGGCATTCTCTTTGAGATGGAAGCGCAGATCGTCCGCGGCAACATCCTCGCCGGCAAGCCCCGTATCGACGGCCGCGACACCCGCACGGTGCGTCCGATCGAAATCCGTCAGGGCGTGCTTCCGCGCACCCACGGTTCGGCCCTCTTTACCCGCGGCGAAACTCAGGCGCTTGTCATCACGACCCTGGGCACCAAGCAGGACGAACAGATTGTTGATTCGATCATGGGCGAGAGCCGTGACCGCTTCATCATGCACTACAACATGCCGCCGTTTGCCACCGGCGAAACCGGCCGCGTGGGCAGCCCCAAGCGCCGTGAAATCGGCCACGGGCGTCTTGCCAAGCGCGCTCTGAAGGCGGTGCTTCCCTCGGCTGACGACTTCGCTTACTCGATCCGCGTTGTGAGCGAAATCTGCGAATCCAACGGTTCGAGCTCCATGGCAAGCGTCTGCGGCGGGTGCCTGTCGATGCTTGACGCCGGTGTGCCTCTGAAGGACTACGTGGCCGGTGTTGCCATGGGTCTTATCAAGGAAGGCAACAAGTTTGCCGTTCTTACCGACATCCTTGGTGACGAAGACCACCTCGGTGACATGGACTTCAAGGTCGCGGGTACCGAAAACGGTGTCACGGCTCTGCAGATGGACATCAAGATCGAAGGCATCACGGCTGAAATCATGCAGGCAGCTCTCGCCCAGGCGCACGAAGGCCGCATGCACATCCTCGGCAAGATGCACGAAATGGCCGGCGACGGCGCGCACGAGCTTTCCGCTTTTGCCCCGCGTCTGACGACTCTGAAGATTAATCCGGAAAAGATCCGTGACGTGATCGGTAAGGGCGGCGCCACGATCCGTGGTCTCTGCGAAGAAACCGGCTGCCAGATCAACGTCGAAGACGACGGCACGATCACGATCGCTTCGAGCGATCCGGAAAAGGCCGCCATCGCCAAGAAGCGTATTGAAGACATCACGGCTGAAATCGAAGTGGGCCAGATCTACGAAGGCACCGTGCAGCGTCTGCTCGACTTCGGCGCCATCGTGAGCCTGCTGCCCGGCAAAGACGGCCTGCTTCACATCAGCCAGATCGCCAATGAACGCGTCAATCAGGTTTCCGACTACCTCAAGGAAGGCCAGGTTGTCCGCGTGAAGGTGATCGAAGCCGACGAAAAGGGCCGTGTGCGTCTTTCCATGAAGGCTCTTTTAAACGAAGGCAAGGACAACGTCCGCGCTGAATAACTCAGCTGGCCGAGGTTAAATGCAGGGAATGGGGCCCAGAGCCCCCACCTTGCGGCGCTTTCACGAAAAACCCGGGTATTTCGGTACCCGGGCTTTCCGTTAAAATGCGGCCTCAAATGAGTAAAGACAAGGCAGATAAACATGGCACGAACCAAGTACGCAGCAGCCAACTGGAAATTAAACGGATCAAGAGCAGCAAACGCCGCCTGGGTTCGCGATTTCCTGCGCCTTGCGGCGGGGCTCACCTGTGACGTGACGGTGGCGGCGCCCTTTGTTTATCTGCCGGAACTCGCCGGACTTTTCAAAGACAGCCCCGTGAAAACCGCGGCTGAGGACGTGAGCCGCTTTGACACCGGCGCCTACACGGGCGAAGTCTCTGCGGCTATGGTCGCTGACATCGGTGCGGGTGTGACGCTTGTCGGTCACAGCGAACGCAGAAGCCTTTTCGGCGACACCGATGAGGTGGTAGCCGAAAAAGTGAAAAAAGCGCTTACGGCCGGGCTTGAAGTGATCCTCTGCGTTGGAGAAACCCTTCACGAGCGCCGCGAAGGAAAGACCGACGCGGTGGTGATTGCGCAGACGGTTAGTGCACTTCACGGACTTACAGAGGGTGACCTCTGGAAGGTGACGCTTGCTTACGAACCCGTGTGGGCGATCGGCACCGGTGAGACGGCAACGCCAGAGACAGCGCAGGCGGTGCATGCCGCACTGAGGGCTGAACTGGCCCGGCGCTTTGGCGGGGCAGTTGCCGCAACAATGCGCATCCTTTACGGCGGCAGCGTGAAACCGGCGAATGCCGCAGAACTTTTTGCCATGCCTGACATTGACGGAGCCCTTGTGGGCGGCGCGTCATTAAAGGCGGAAGATTTTTATGCGATTTGTGCTGCGGCACAGATCTAACCAACAGGAAAAGAAAACATGCAGATGCTTATGAGCGTGGCGGTCATCATTCAGATCATTGCCGCCGTTGCCGTCATTATTCTCGTGCTGCTGCAGCACGGTAAGGGTGCCGATATGGGCGCGGCCTTCGGTGCCGGTGCCTCCGGGTCACTCTTCGGTGCGTCGGGGTCCGCGAACTTCCTGTCCCGTTCCACCGCTGTTGCCGCCACGATCTTTTTCTGCGCCACCATTGCCGTGACACTCGGTTCCGGCGCCTATCAGAAGCAGGCCCGTGCCGACAAGGGCGGTGTTTTGGGGTCGATGACGACCACGGAACAGACGGCTCCGGCAGAAAATTCCGGAAAGGACTTGCAATCTAATCAGATTCCGCGCTAAAATGCCGAGCTTCGCAGTTGAGGATAAAACTTCAGCTGTGAAGACAATCTGAATAAGCCGTATGCGGTCGTGGCGAAATTGGTAGACGCGCAGCCTTGAGGTGGCTGTGCCGAGAGGCATGAGAGTTCGAGTCTCTCCGACCGCACCAGGTACTGGGGTATCGCCAAGTCCGGTTAAGGCAGCGGATTCTGAATCCGCCATTCGTAGGTTCGAATCCTACTACCCCTGCCAAACGTACCAAGGTGCGGCACTTGTTCAGAGATAAAAATTTTGCGGTCGTGGCGAAATTGGTAGACGCGCAGCCTTGAGGTGGCTGTGCCGAGAGGCATGAGAGTTCGAGTCTCTCCGACCGCACCAAACGTACTGGGGTATCGCCAAGTCCGGTTAAGGCAGCGGATTCTGAATCCGCCATTCGTAGGTTCGAATCCTACTACCCCTGCCAAGTACGCCGATGAAAGCCCTGCCTGTGCAGGGTTTTTTGTTGTCCGGCGCCGTAATACCTCAATGCTTTACGCGATTTCTGTTTTCTTCGCTTTTCTTTCCCGTAAGATGTACGGACCTCGGGCCGAGAGGCCCTTCAAAGAACAACATACAGGGAAAGATCAACATGTTTGCACGTCGTCAAATCATCGCTGCCGCTGTGGCTGCTGTTGCCGTTACGTCGGTTTTAACCGGTTGCGGCTCTCAGAAGTCTGAAGAAATCAAGGTGGGCGCAACCGCCGGCCCGCATTCTGCAATTGTCAACGAAGCCGCCAAGGTTGCAGCCAAAAATGGTCTCACCGTTAAGGTGGTGGAATTCACCGACTACATTTCGCCCAACCGGGCTCTGGCGGACAAGTCAATTGACGCCAATGTTTTCCAGCATGAGCCGTTCCTGAATAACTTTAATAAACAGCAAAATGCGAATCTTGTGAAGATTGCCGATGCGGTCGTGCAGCCGATGGGCTTTTATTCCAACAAGATTAAGAGCCTTGATGCCATTAAGGAAGGCATCACAATCAGTATTCCCAACGACCCGACAAACGGCGGACGGGCGCTCCTTCTGATTCAGGCTGCGGGCCTGATTAAACTGAAGGCCGGTGTTACGGGAAACACCGCCACGCCGGCTGACATCGTCGAAAATCCTCGCGGCATTAAGATTGTGGAGCTTGAGGCAGCACAGCTGCCGAGGAGCCTTGACGACGTGGAAATCGCCGCGATTCCGATGAATTACGTCATCAGCGCAGGGCTTTCACCCGCCAAGCAGGGCTTTTATTTCGAATCCCGCGAGGCGCCCTTTGCCATCATGATCATTGCAAGCCGGGCTGATAACGCCAAGGACGAAAAGGTGCAGAAATTCGTGAAGGCCTATCAGTCGCCGGAAGTGAAGGCATTCATTGAAAAGACCTTTAACGGTGCCGTAAAGGCTGCCTGGTAACCGGTTTTCAGGTAACAACAAAAAGGCCGTCGCTGCAGCAGAGCTGACGGCCTTTTTCGCGTCTATTTGTTGAGCGGCGCTCCGGTTGCAGGCGCTGCGTTTTTCGGACGGAAGAAGTAGAGGACCGCAACCACGGGAATCAGAACGGCGCCCGCAGCGGCAATGGCGACCTGGTTGCCCCACCACGTGGCAAGCGAAGCGCCGAAGATCGGGCCGATGACGCTGCCGAACTGCTGAGCCGAGTATGAGTAGCCGAAAACCTTGCCGCGGTCCGCGGGATTCGTGCTTTGGGTCAGCACTGCGTTAATGGCAGGGAAGATCCCGGCAAACGCAAGCCCCCCGATGAAGCGCAACATGGTAAACCACGTGAGGTTATGGGGAATGGCTTGGACAATACCGAAAACCGCGCTGAAAAGAAGCGAGAGGTAGAGCACCGGACGGTACCCCCAGCTTTGCCCCAGAACGCCCCAGGGAGGCGAAGCGAGGACGCCTGAAATACCGACAATCGAAAAGACGATGCCGGAAATAAGCACGATGCTTTCCATCGAGCCCTGCAGTTCCGCAATGTAAAGGGGAAGCACGGGCTGCGTCATGAGAATCGTGAGCTGCACAACGCCTGCGGCAAAAAGCATGCGCTGAACCACCGCAAGCCGCAGGGGATTGGGGCGGGTTGCTGCGGCTTCCGCCGTCTCTTTGGCAGCCGCGGATTTTTTGCCGGCCGGAGAATCGGTCACACAGAATGCCAACACAAGCGTAATGAGAAAAAGTGCGGCGCCCGAGGCAAGAAACGTCGAGCGCATGCCGATGTATTCGGCCAAAAGCCCGCCGATCAAGGGACCCAAAACGCCGCCTGCGGTAAGACCTGCCTGCATCACACCCATGGAAAAGCCCAGGCGGTTGTGCGGCGCATGGGCACTCATAATTGCAAGCGTTGCAGGCCAGAGGCCTGCTGAAAGTCCCTGAAGCACACGTACCCAGAATAGCTGCCAGGGCCCCTGCACAAGCCCGCCGAGCGTGTAGGTGATGGCAAGACACGCAGCCGCGCGGATAGCCATCAGTTTGCGTGACTTCTTGTCGGCAATCGCGCCCCAGATGGGGGCCATGATGCCTGAAATCAGGAAGGTTACCGAGAAGATTGCGCTGCTCCACCAGTTGACGTCGCCCTGCGCAACCCCGAGTTCCTGAATAAGGTACATCGGCAGAAACGGGATCAGCATGGTGTAGCTTGCCGACATTAAAACCGTGTTGGCGGTGAGAATGGCAAGCGTAATTTTCCAGTTGGCGGTCATACTTACAGCCTGAAAAATCGGGGGTGAGGGGCGTGGGAAAAGCTCGTGCGGCAGGGAGCTGCAACACCCTTGACAGTCTACGCCCAAAGCCCGTGTGTCACCTCCGCCGAAAGGAGGTGTATCCGGTTTTTTCCGTGTGTTTCCGTGGGCGTGCAAAGGTCGCCGCCGGCCGCTAAACTGCCGTCATTGTCCGGTTGATTTTAATTTTTTCTTTGCAGAGAAACGCTTTCTATGTGGACCAAGCCCGCCGTCTTCCTCCTCGTGAGCCTCATGAGCCTTTCGGCTGCGGCGTTTACGCCGGACCTCAAAGCCCTGGAAGACATGACGCTTGTGACGCGCTATCCGCAGGGGTCGCTCGTCTCGCGGGAAAGCGCCGAGCACGCGCTTTCTGAAGTCAAAAAAGCGCAGAGCCGCCTGAAGGAACAGGCTGACTACGCCCACCGCCGCTGCGAAGAGAATTTCTTCGTCAACAGCTGCCGCGATGATGTGCGCGAGGCCCGCATCCGTCAGGAGCGGCGTCTCTTTCAGATTGAAAAGGAAGCGCGCGGCGTGATCCGTTCCTTTAATGCAAAGGAAGAAGCCGCACGGCAGGCTGAGCGCGACAAAAAGGCAAAGGCTAAGGCAGCCCAGCGTCAGAGGTCGGACTCTAAAAAGGCAAAGACCGCTCAAAAGCCCGACGCGAAGCTCGGGACGGCCCTCAGCAAACGCGCTCAGGAGAGCAAAGCGCGTCAGAAAGCTGCTGAGGCCCGTAAGGCTAAGGAAGCCGCCAACCGCGCCAAGTACGAATTAAAGCAAAAGGAAAAGGCTGAACGCATCAAGGCCCGGGAAGAGGCCTTGGCAAAACGCCGGGCTAAGGAAGCTGCGAAGGCTGCTCGCGGGAAATGACAAAGAAAAAGAAAAGTGAGGCGCCGCACGATCCTTTTAATGAAGGGGTAAATGACGGAGCCGCTGACTTTGAAAAGCGCATCCGATCCGCATTTTCCGCGGGCGGACGTTTGGCCGGCGCCACCGAACACTTCATGCACCGCGACGGGCAGTTAAGTTTTGCTCTTGATGTGGCGCGTGCGATTGAGAATCACGGCACTGAAGTCATTGAAGCCGGTACCGGTACCGGCAAAACTTTTGCATATCTGACGCCTGCCATTCTTGCGGGCTGCAAGGTCATTGTAAGCACGGCGGGTAAGCCCCTGCAGGATCAGCTCTTTGGAAAGGATCTGCCCGCTGTCTGCAAGGCGCTCGGGGTCAATGCCTCCACCGCGCTTTTAAAGGGCCGCTCCAACTACATTTGCCTTTACCGCATGGAAACGGCACAGTCCGAAGCGAGACTGCCGTCACCGGCAGCCGTCCGGGACTTTCAGAAGATCGCTTTTTTTGCCAAAACGGATGAAACCGGGGACAGAGCCCGCTGTCACGGGGTGCCGGACGATTCGCCGGCCTGGCCCTATGTGACGAGCACCGCGGAAAACTGCCTCGGCAGCGACTGCCCGCGCATCAAGGACTGCTTTGTCTACAAGGCCCGCGCCAAAGCCAAAGCAAGCGACATCGTCGTTGTCAATCACCATCTCTATCTTTCGGCGATGGCTTTGCTTGCCGACCCCGAATCAGCCGGGGCCGGAGACGATGCGCGGATGCTGCCGCAGGCTGATCTCACGATTTTTGATGAAGCGCACAAGCTTCCTGACATTGCCTCGGCCTTTTTCGGAACGGAATTTTCGACCTATCAGCTCAAAAACACCGTCAAGGAAATGCGGGCCGGGCTTTTGAGCCGCTTTAAGAGTTACCTCAAGAAGAACAACTGGGATCAGGCTTGCGATGCGGTGATCCACGCCATGATGGACTTTGTCCTGAGGCTCGATGAAATCGGAGTGGGCGAGGGCGTAAGCCGCATGATTTCCGAAACCGCGGATGCGGAGTCGCTGGTTAAGCCCCTGGATAAGACTTTCACGGCGCTTGCCACACTCATTGAGTCCGTGATGCCCGTGTGTGAGGAAGACGCGGAAATCACCAAGTACTGCGAGGTGTTAAACGGCCTGTCGGTTCAGATGAACGAGTGGATTGAGGCACTGAAAACGCCCAAGGAGCCCGCCAAAACTGCTGACGGGCGGCCTGCGGTTCGCTGGATTGAGCGCGGTAAAACGGAGGCGCGGCTTAATACGACGCCGCTATCCTTTGCCGAAGACTTTGCCAAATTAAGGCAGATGCAGGCGCAGTCGGCCTGGGTTTTTACGTCCGCGACGATTGCTTCCGGCCACGGGGACTTTTCTCACTTTGTCAGCGAAATGGGCCTTACCGGGGTTGAAACCCACGTGTATGCGAGTCCCTTTAACTACGCTGATCAGGCGATGCTTTATGTGCCTGAATCGATGCCGGACCCGAAAACCAGTGAGCGGGAAGACTACATTGAGGCTTTGATCCGCGAGAGCTGGCCCGTGATTGACGTGATCGGCGGCAAGACTTTTATTCTCTGCACGAGTTACCGGGCCATGCGCCACGCGGCGGCACTGCTCAGAGGGCTTATTTCCGCCAATAACCGCGCCTACGAGGTGCTCGTGCAGGGCGAAGACAGCCGCACAAAACTTATTGAGCGCTTTAGAAAAACTCAGGCGGGCGCCAT
Source organism: Duodenibacillus massiliensis (assembly GCF_928721995.1). NCBI lineage: Bacteria > Pseudomonadati > Pseudomonadota > Betaproteobacteria > Burkholderiales > Sutterellaceae > Duodenibacillus > Duodenibacillus massiliensis. The sequence continues at coordinate 717,383 of NZ_OV788642.1, read as the reverse complement.
TCTTGTGGGCAGCATGAGCTTTTGGGAAGGAATCGACATTAAAGGCGATGCTTTGTCGCTTGTTGTGATCGATAAGCTCCCGTTTGCCCCGAAGGACGATCCGGTATTGCTGGCAAGAAGCCGCTGGATTGCCGAGCAGGGCGGCAATCCCTTTGTTGAGCACCATGTACCCTTGGCAACCATTGCGTTAAAGCAGGGTACGGGGCGCTTAATCCGCAGCGAACACGACCGCGGCATCCTGATTATCGGGGACCGCCGCGTGCTGCCTTCAATTTCTTCCTACGGCCGGCGGTTTCTCGAGAGCCTGCCGCCATTTTCCAGAACGCTCAAACTCGAGCGGGTACTCGATTTCTGGCAGCATCCGGACACGTGGTCCTGAGAATTTTCCGGGCCGGCTCAAAAAATCCTTCGGTCCGTGGTTTCCTTTGCCTTAAAATACACAAATTGTCCGGCTGGGATTTTGCGGTGTCGGACTCTGAAAAGCTGCGCGGCGGGCGTCTCTCTGAGGGCGTCTGCGGATCCTCCCGCAGCCCGATTTCATGGATTTCAGTGCAGGGGAATTATTTTGGAAACCACAACACATCTGCTGCCGATCTTTTCGCCGCTTCCGGTGTCTTTTGTTAAGGGCGAAGGTCTTTGGCTTACCGATACGGAAGGTAAGCGTTATCTTGACGGCTTTGCCGGTATTGCTGTGAATTCCCTCGGGCACAACCATCCGGTGCTTGTGAAGGCCCTGAAGGACCAGGTTGAGCATCTGATTCACTGCTCCAACTATTTCCGTATTGATCTACAGGAAACCGTGGCCGCAAAACTTTGTGAAAAAAGCGGTCTGCGCGGCTGTTTCTTCTGCAATTCGGGCCTTGAAGCCAATGAGGCCGCGATCAAACTCGCCCGTAAGTACGGACACATGAAGGGCTTTGCCCAGCCTAAGATCATCGTTTTCCAGCACGCCTTCCACGGCCGCTCGATTGCCTCGTTGTCCGCTACAGGTAACCCCGGTGTGCGCCGCGATTTTGATCCGTATCTGCCTGACTTCATTTTTGTGCCGGACGGTGATGTTGCCGCGATTGAAAAGGTTGCGGCGTCCGAACCCGGTATTGCTGCCGTGATGTTTGAGCCCGTGCAGGGCGAAGGCGGTATCCGCCCGATTCCCTTTGAGACGATGCGCCGCATCCGTGCGCTTTGCGACAAGAACGACTGGCTCATGATTCTTGATGAAGTCCAGAGCGGTATGGGACGCACGGGCAAGTGGTTTGCACATCAGCACGCGGGGATTAAGCCCGACGTGATGACGCTTGCGAAAGCTCTCGGTTCCGGCGTTCCCGTCGGTGCTATTGTCTGTAATGAAAAGACCTACGGCGTTTTTGTCCCCGGCAACCACGGTTCCACCTTCGGCGGTAATCCCCTGGCAATGCGCGCTGCGGCAACCACCATTGACGTGATGGAAAAGGATCACCTCATTGAAAATGCGGCGACGATGGGTGAGTACCTGCAGAAGGCTTTCGGCGAAGCCTATAAGGATCTGCCCTGCTTTACGGAAGTGCGCGGTTTGGGTCTCATGATCGGCATCGTGCTTGACCGGCCGGCTCACGATTGCTTAAAGCTCGGTCTCAAGCACGGCGTACTTTTCTCGGTGACCGCCGGCAACGTCATCCGCATCGTGCCGAGTCTCACGATTTCGCGCGCGGAAGCTGATGAATTGGTGCGCCGCGTGGGTGACGTGCTGCGTGAGTTCTGCGCCCGGGGCTGAGTGCCGGGTTGCAAATTTCTATCCGACGGAAGAGAGCGATGGATATTGAAAAACTTAAAGAGATCGGGTTCTGGATTGTGAAGATCGCCGTAGCTGCGCTTCTCATCAAAATCGCGTGGAACGTGATTGTGGTGCAGCACACGTGGCTCAACTCCTGAGCGCGGTGTCTTTCTGATAAAATCCGAGTCCCTTACGGAAGTGTGGCAGAGTGGTTTAATGCACCGGTCTTGAAAACCGGCGACGGTTTATAGCCGTCCGTGAGTTCAAATCTCACCGCTTCCGCCAATTGCTGAAAAAAGGACTTCTTTGCGAAGTCCTTTTTTTATTGGGTTTTCGGCGGTTTAACCCAGTGTTTCCCGCTTAAGCCCTTTTCCGGAAGATGCTCACGAAAGTTTTGGGAGGGGAAGACTTCCGGCATCTGGCGTTTGTGCGGGAGTATCCGTTGCTGATGCTGCCGAAGGACTTCTCCGGATTTACGCAGGCCGAAAGGCAGTTTATGGAGCACAACGCGCGGCTTGATTTTCTTGTCTACGACAAAATTGACAAGCATCCGGTTGCAACAATTGAAGTGGACGGCAGCGCGCACGGCACCGATGGGCAGAAACGCCGTGACGGCCTGAAGAACGCCATTCTTGAAAAACTGGGATTGCCGCTGAAACGGTTTGCGACGCGAAATTCTCTTGGGGGTGAGGCGGTAGCGTTGAATCAATTGCTTAGCTTATCCTGCATACAGTCAGGAAAACAGAGACAACAGTCCAAAACCGAAAGCCGCACGGTAATGAAGATGAGTTGAGCATGGGATAGACACTCCTTCTGTTGTTTATGTTGAAGAACAGCAAGAAACAGGGAAATTTAAAATTTTGTACATTAAGGGTTAGCCCTATGTCGTTTATATCGTATTGAAGGGTTGATTGTCTTAGGGTTTAATGAGTACAGGCGGGACATCGTCTGACCTCTTGATCAGGAAAAAAAGTTCGCGGTGCCGGTCCGCCGTCTACGTTCCTAACCTAAAGGAGCTTTTCCTATGAAACTCAAACAGTGGGTCAAACTCATTCCCTTAAGCGTCGTAGCCAGCAGCCTGTGCCTGTGTGCTTATGCTTCAAGCGATCTTGAGGCGATTATGAAGGCGCGTAATCTGTCAGAAAAGGATATTTTGGCTGCAGCCAAGACATATCAGCCTTCAGGGCGCCGCGACGAATACATGGTTTTCAGTTCCGGCGGTCAGTCAGGACAAGTGATCGTCTATGGTGTTCCGTCCATGCGTATTTATAAGTACATCGCGGTTTTTACCCCGGAACCCTGGCAAGGTTACGGCTACGATCAGGAATCTAAAAAGGTACTTGCAGGCGGCAAGATCCGCGGCCGGGACATCACCTGGGGTGACTCGCATCATCCGGCTTTTACGGAACGTAACGGCGAATACACCGGTGATTATCTCTTCATCAATGACAAAGCCAATCCCCGTCTAGCTGTTATTGATCTGAAAAGCTTTGAAACAGTCCAGATTGTCACCAATCCGATCATCAAGAGTGAGCACGGCGGGGCGTTTGTCACGCCAAACAGTGAATATGTGATTGAAGCTTCCCAGTATGCCGCACCGCTTGATGACAACTACGCGCCGATCGAAGCCTATGAAAGTCGGTACCGCGGCGCTGTCACGATGTGGAAGTTTGATATGAAGAAGGGCCGCATCAATGAAAAGGAAAGCGTGACTCTTGAACTTCCGCCGTATATGCAGGATCTCTCGGATGCAGGTAAGGGTGTTTCAGACGGATGGGCCTTCATCAACTCATTTAATACGGAGATGTATACCGGTGGCATCGAGGTCGGTATGCCGCCCAATGAAGCCGGCATGAGCCGTAATGACCATGACTATCTGCATGTTTTCAACTGGAAGAAAATTGCTGAGCTCGCCAAGGATGAGAAAAATGTCCGGATCATTAACGGGCATCGTGTAGTTCCGATGGAAGTTGCTGTCAAAAACAATGCGCTTTTCCTGGTTCCGGAACCCAAGAGCCCGCACGGCGTTGATGTTTCTCCTGACGGTCGGTACATCGTGGTGGGTGGAAAGCTTGACACGCACGCTTCCGTTTATGACTTCGAGAAAATCAAAAAGCAGATTGAAAAGAAGGAATTTGCCGGTAAGGACCCCTTCGGTATCCCCATACTTGATATCGACAAGAGCCTGCACGGACAGGTTGAACTCGGGTTAGGACCTCTGCATTCCGCCTTTGACTCCAAGGATGGCATCATCTACACGTCGCTTTATGTTGACAGTCAGGTGGTTCGCTGGGACTACAAGAACCTGAAGGTACTCGACCGCACGAATGTGCACTACAACATCGGGCATTTGGATTCCATGGAAGGTAAGTCTTCCAAGCCGAAGGGACAATGGCTTCTCGCACTGGACAAGCTTTCCATTGATCGCTTTAATCCGGTCGGACCGCTGCATCCGCAAAACCATCAGCTCATTGATATCGGCGGGCCGAAGATGGAGCTCACATATGATCTTCCCATCCCGCTCGGTGAACCGCATGATGTCGTTTCCATTGAAGCCAAAAAGCTCAATCCGAAAGCGACTTATGACATCGGTACCGACAGCCGCACGGAACAAGCCAGCCCGTTTGCCACCTTGGCCGGCCAGGAGCGTATTGTGCGCGACGGCAAGAACGTCACTGTGTATGCCACGATGGTGCGCTCACACATTAATCCGGAACGTATCACCGTTAACAAGGGCGATCACGTCACGATTCATCTTTCCAGTCTTGAACGTGCCCAGGATGAAACGCACGGCTTTGCTGTAGACGGCTTGAATGTTCATGCGTCTCTGGAACCGGGTAAGACCGCTACGGTTGAATTTGATGCGCTCGATGAAGGTGTGTTCCCCTATTACTGCACTGAGTTCTGCTCTGCGCTGCATCTTGAGATGATGGGATACCTGATGGTGAAGGATCCGAACAAGTCATACGAAAGCACGGCGGTTAAGAGTATCTCGCTCACCAAAGAACAGTTGGAGGCGCAGTACAAGAAAATCATTGAAACCAACAAGGCTACCGACACAGTGATTCAGGCAGTGGTGAAGTATCTGAAGGAAAAGGGATACGAGAAATACCCGACCATCGCGGCACTGGTTGCCGATGCACTGGACCAGTACGGCAAGATTCCTGAAGTCAAAGCAAAGGCCGATAAGGCTCTGAAGGCAGGGGATCTTAACCAGGCTGTGCTTTGGGAAAACCAGATCTGGCAGTACATGGTGAAGACAGCTGATGTTGGCCTGCGTGCCAAGGCGCGTCTTGCGCGTGAACTTGCGACTCCGATGACTGAGGCTGCTTCGCGCGGTGAAAAGGCTTATCTGCGCGGCGGCTGTAACGGTTGTCATGTGATCGGCCAGGTATCCTCCGGTCCTGATCTTACGGGGGCGATTGCCCGCAAGGGTGAACAGTGGGTTTATGAATTCACGCTCAAACCCGAATCAAAATTCAATGAACCTTATACGAAAGCGCTCATTGAATACTTCAACCTGAGAATGCCAAATCAGCACATGACGGAGGCTGAAAGCAAAGATATTGTGGAATATATGAAGTGGATTGACGCCAACGCCGATCTCTTCTGATATGAAGCAGGAAGTCAGCCGGTTAACTTTGTTATCCGGCTGACTTTGGGGTTTCTTCAAGTGAACTTTCCAAATTCGGGGCCGGTTTATGAGAACATTTAAAAAATCAGGTTTTTACGCTTTGATTGCCCTGATTCTTTTGGTTATCGGGTTCGTCCTGCCTTCCGTGGCGTTTTACAAGGTGCCTCAGAAAATTGCGGCGGGGCAGACTGAAAGTATTCCGGCTTATGTGTACCCGCTTTGGGATCTTTATCAGACAGGGCGCTATGTGAGTCCTTATACGCCCAAAGGAGCAGAACACAATCTTAGAAAAATGATTGAAAAAAAAGGCGAAATCGGCATGATGTCTCTGCCTATTTGGTATGTTGCGCTTGAGGCGCCTAACTATCCGAAGGCAGCGTTTCCTGAAGGTATCCCGGTATGGTTTCACATCGATGGGTTCTCCGGAGACATTCATGAAATGAACACCATTAATCATTATGTTGGTATGTACCCGCTGGAGGCAGGGGCCCGCTATGAGCGTGCCGCAGGTCCATTCATTATGTTGGGCATTGCGTTGCTGATTGTGCTTTTTATCGCCTGCAGAACACGATGGAGTGTATGGTTGATGATGCCATCAGCGCTTTTCCCTCTCGGATTTTTCGCCTTCTATGCAGGGTGGATGTACTGGTTCGGGCACAACATGCAGGACTGGGGGGCTTTCAAAATTAAGGCATTCACACCGACAGCGCTGGGTGTCGGACATGTGGCTCACTTTACAACGAAGAGTTTTCCTTCCATAGGGTTTTGGGTGCTGCTCGTGATTGCCGTACTGAGTATCTTGGCCATTTTAGCCCGCCATAAGGAGCTATCAGAACCCCAGGCCTGACAGGAGTCTCCGGGATGAGCATGCGCTTTTTTGTGTTGAGTTTGGTCTTTGTACTGGCAAGTATCGGAGTCTCTCGGGCTTCCCCATTGCAGCAGGCTATCGATAAGGCACCTTCAGGGGCTGTGATTGCGCTCGGGCCGGGATTCTACGAAGGCAACATTGCCATCAGTAAACCGCTTACCTTGCGTGCGTCCGGCAAGGGTGTGGTTATTCACGGTGATGGTACAGGCAGCGTTATCACCGTGACGGCTTCCTACGTTACTGTGGATGGGCTTACGATTGAAAACAGCGGACCGAAGCACCAGACCGTGGATGCCGGCATCACGGTTAGAGGGGCTGACAATGTCAAAATTCTCCGTAACCGCATCCGCGATTGCCTTTTCGGTATTAATTTCGAGCAAACAAACAGGTCAGTTATTGAAGATAACGACATTACTTCGTTACCAGTAAGCCTGGGGCTTAAAGGTGACGGTATCCGTCTTTGGTACAGCCATGGCAATCTTATTCGGATGAACCGCACGCGCTATGTCCGCGACAATGTGTTTTGGTACTCAAGTGCCAACAAGATTTACGAAAACAGCGGTGCTGATTCCAGATATTCACTGCATTTCATGTATGCAGACCGTAATGAAATTCTCAGTAATGACTATCGGCGCAACTCCGTGGGTATTTTCCTGATGTTCAGCCAGGGCTCCACACTAAAAAGAAATTTTGTTGCAGATTCCACCGGGCCCTTCGGTATCGGCATAGGTATGAAGGAGAGCAGTGATATTCTGGTGGAGGAGAATCAGATTCTCTATAACGCCCGCGGTTTTTATTTGGACAGCTCTCCGTATCAACCTGGTACGTTCAATACCTTTCGCGGTAATGAGATCAATTTCAACACTACTGCATTTTTGCTCCATGGGACACTGTTGCCCAGTCTTTTTGAGTCTAATGTTTTTAAGGGCAATATTGAGGATGTTGCCAACGATACCCCCGAGAGTAAATTGGAAATTAATACCTGGCGCAGCAATTATTGGGATAACTACGAGGGTTTTGACCGCAATGACGACGGATACGGAGATATTCCGCACGAGCAGTGGATGTATGCGGACCGCATTTGGAGCTATCTGCCTGCAGCGAAATTCTTTTACGCTTCCCCGGTATTGGATTTTATGAACTTTCTCTGGCGGCTGATGCCTTTTTCCGAGCCGGTTCTGTTGGCAAGAGACGCCCGGCCGCAAATACGCGAGAGGGGAACGGAGAAATGAAACACCTTAACCGCCGTACCGTCGTTCTCTCTGCCGTGGCTGTTTCCTGCAGCGCCGCAGCTGGTATCACAGTCTTTCAGCTGGCGGAAAAGTCCAAGGATAAGGGATTGTTGCGACCGCCGGGAGCGCTTGGCGAAAAAGAATTTCTGGCAGCCTGCATTAAGTGCGGACAATGTATTCAGGTGTGCCCCTACCATTCGCTCAAACTGCTGGATCTGACGGCTGGTATCGATATGGGCACACCCTATATTGACCCTCTGGACAGAGGATGTTACTTGTGTGATCTCTTCCCCTGCATCCTCTGTTGCCCTTCTGGTGCGCTGGATCCGAAAGTCCAGACGATTGATGACGTACAGATGGGGACAGCAAGGGTTAAATCTGAGCAGAAATGCTGGGCAAAGACCGGAAAGACTGTTACCGGATCGTGGCTTAAGCACCTTGCGCAGCGTGATTATCTGACAGAACTTGAGCAGAAGCTCAATGCAAAAATGAAGCAGCAGGAGGGAGCGGCCTGCCGGCTTTGTGAGGTTGTCTGTCCTGTGCCGAATCCGCGGACGGCGATCGTCATTCGTGATGGTGTGCCGGTTATCGGCCGTGGGTGTGTGGGGTGCGGAGCATGTGCTGAAGTATGCCCGGAACATATCATAGAGATCAAAGCCCGCATTAGCTTTGCCTCTTTGTACGAAGGAAAGTGACTATGGCTGAGAAAGGCTTCAAATGCTTTTACACGGTTTTATCGCTTGCGGCGGTGGTTGTACTTGCAGCCTGTGGTGGTTCAGAAACAGAGAAAGCAGAAACACCGGCAGCTAAAAAACCCGGAACCATCACTGTTATTTCGGGTGGAGACAGCGCGCAGGAGAGAAAAAGCAGCAGTGCATTTCGGACCTATAACGTCCGGGGGGAGAGCCAGATCAGCTATGCCCCGGAAGGCGCGGAGGTTACCGATGCCGTGAAAAATGTTCAGGTCGTAGTGGCAGCCAGATCCAGCCCGTATGCTTCAATCGGAGCCGATCTGATGGCCAAACGTCTGTCCAAGGACTTCATTATCTATTGCTCGGCTTGCCACGACGACTACGGTAACGGTGTCATTGGGCCGTCGCTTCTCGGAAAAAATGCTAAAGAAGTCAGGGAGATGATTGACAAATATTCCCGTGAGCCCGATGCCAACGTGCTGATGACGGATCTTGTACACCGTCTTTCCGAAGAAAAAATTCAGTTCATAGCCGGTGATATTGCCCGTTTTAATGCAGAACTTGCTGCGGAAGCGAAAAAGGGCAGGCAAAACGACTGGCTTAAAGAGTTGCTCAAGTCAGAGGAGAACGTCCGATGAGCTTTAATAAAGCAATTGCCGCCACGGGTTGTGTACTGGTAGCCGGCGCGGCCGGCTGGATGCTCTGGCAGGCTAACGATGTGCCTGTTGTGAAAGAATCGGCTGACTGGCGTATCAGTAACTATTCCAATGCGGAGAAACCGGCTGCAGCCGGACAAGCGGAAACGGCCAAAGCGGGTGATCAATCGGCCTTTGCACGAAAACTGCAGACAGAGGCTGATAAAGCAGCCTTTGCGAGGATGCCTGCGGAAACAGCCCGGGAAAAAACGCCGCGTATGGTGGTGCCGGCTGAAAACCTTTCCAAACTCTATATTGTTCGTTGTTCGGCTTGTCACGGAAGGGATGGTATGGGGCCTGTCGGTCTGCCGATTGCCGGAAAAGATTACGCCTATAACCTTGACAAGTTAAAAAAATACAAGGCGGGACAAGTGGCCAACACCATGATGGCAGACCTTCTGACCCGTACAAGTGATGAGGAGCTTGAAATGCTTGCCCGGGAAGTCTCTTCATTTAAGAAGTAAGGTAGCATCATGCAAAAGCTTCCCGTTCCTCCCGACAACAGTTTCTTTTACAGAACCGATGTCAGTGGTTGCCGGCATCTGAAAGTCAGACCATGGCGATGGCTGACTGCGGTTTTGCTGGCTGCGGCTTTTCTGCTTTCTTATTTTCTTGATATCCAGGTACTGGAAGGTTCCATGGTGGCGAGCCGGCTGATGGGCTTTCATTTGGCGGATCTCTACAGCGGGCTGGAAGTTATCGCTGCACATGGTTCTATTGCAACAAATCTGGCGCTCGGAATGACGTTTATCGGGCTGGCCTACTGGATTTTAGGAGGCAGAACATTCTGTGCATGGGCCTGTCCTTATGGTCTCTTGTCCGAGTGGGCGGAATTGATTCATCTAAATCTTGTTAAGAAGGGCTGGATTCGCCACAGACGGTTGCTCACAACAAGGATTAAATACGTATTTACAGTGTCCTTTTTAGCCGCGAGTTTTCTCTCCGGTTACCTGGTTTTCAGTCATATCAATCTGGTGGGTCTGCTCTCGCGGCTCATGATATACGGACTTACGGAGTCGGCACTTATCATCATTTTTGTTCTTGTGGTGGAAATCTTTTTCTCGCGGCGGTTTTGGTGTCGGGCTGTTTGTCCGAGCGGTGCTGTATACGGCTTACTTAATCCCGTGAGTATTATCCGGATTGAAGCTGATCGCAGCCGGTGTGATAAATGCGGAGCTTGTACACCGAACTGTCATGTGCCCGAGGCTTTGGCTGACGTTTTTGAGAAAAAAGACGGAACTGTTTTTTTGAATTCCACTGACTGCACAATGTGTGCAAAATGCATGGATTCCTGCTCAAGAAATGTGTTTCATTTCAGCAATCGCTTGAAGAGGTGGGTTTGATTATGGTTATTGAAGCGGGACACATCAGCAAATCATTTGGTCCGCAGAATGTTCTGAACGATGTGTCACTGAACATTGATAACGGCGAACGAGTGATCATCTTGGGGCAAAACGGAGCCGGTAAGACCACGTTGCTGCGCTGCCTTTTAGGTCAATATCGGCTTGATTCCGGTAGTGTCAGACTCTGCGGAGCAGATCCGGTGACTGACCGTCAGACGGCACTTGCCAATGTGGCTTTTATCCCTCAACTTCCTCCGCCTCTGCCGTTTTCGGTGCACGAACTTTTCCGTTATGCGTCTTGCACGAGTGGTCTTGATGTGCACGAAGCGGAACACTATTGCGATTGTTTCGGGCTTTCAGTGAAGGAGCACTACGGCAAGGCATTCAGCAAGCTTTCCGGCGGTATGAAGCAGAAGGTGCTTGCGGCGCTGGCTTTTGCCCGGCATGCATCTGTCATGCTCTTTGATGAACCGACGGCCAATCTTGATACGGAAGGGCGGCGTGTTTTCGGAGAAATCATCCGCGATTCCCGGTTTAGTGAGACCACAATGGTTTTTATCAGTCATCGTTTGGAAGAACTCAATGCCGTGCTCAATCGGGCGGTTTGGCTTGACTTGGGAAAAGTTGTTAAGGATGAAAAATTATGACAATGAAATGGTCTGTGCTGATTACCGCTGTTCTTTGTTCACTTAGTTTGTCCGCCTGCAGTGACCGGGAATCTTTATCCCCGAAAGATCCTGCCTGGGACCGCGATGTTTGTCACCGCTGTCAGATGATGATCAGTGACCGAAACTATTCGGCACAGGTGATCAATCCCGCAAAGGGAGAGCACTACTTCTTTGATGATTTGGGCTGTGCGCTTAATTGGCTGCAGGAAACAAAGCCTGTGTGGAAAAATGAAGCTTTGATTTATGCCAACGATGCTCGTTCGGGAAAATGGGTGGATGTGCGTCAGGGAATTATCGCGGTTCAGTTTGTTACGCCCATGTCTTACGGAATGGGAGTTTTCAGTAAAGATACCAAAATGCCGGAGGATAAAACGGTTTTGACGTTCGAGCAGGCAATAGAGCGCGCCGTGTCGGTTAAACACAGCAAGATGCAGCACAACGCCCGGTGACGGAGAACGGGGTAGACAAATGCAGAATTTCGGTATCATTTTTCGCCTCAGCACATTGGCAAGCCTGCGTTCTCGTTGGTTTTGGGGCTATACGATCATTATTTTCGGGTTTATTGCTCTGATTTTTTCTTCCGGCGTGACGGACAGCCGTGTAATGGGCTTTACAGGACTCACCAGACTCCTTGTTATTTTTATTCAGGCGTGCAATCTCGTCCTGCCGGTATTCATTTTGGTCAGTACTGTCCGGACACTCGTCAAGGAGCGTGAAACCAATGTTTTTGAGTATCTGCTGAGCTATCCGATCTCCCTGGGAGATTATTACTGGGGAAAAGCAGCCTGTGCGGTTATCACGACAATGGTCCCGCTCGCCGCAGCACTTGCAGGGGCGGCTCTTTGGTCCTGTTTTATGGGACAGACGGCATCCGTCGGGCTGATCGCCCTTTATACAGCCTTGCTACTGGCTTCGTCCCTCTTTTTTATCGGCCTGAGTTTCTTGATTTCATCCGTTGTCCGTACTCAGGAGGCCGGGCTCACCTGCGCATTGCTGATTTGGCTCACTCTCATTGCTTTGCTTGATGTGGCATTGCTGGGTTTTCTTATCAAACTGCAGGTTCCTGAAAATATTATTTATGCGGCAGCGCTTTTAAATCCAGTGCAGGTATTTAAGATCGCGGCGCTTTCACTCTTTGATCCTGTGCTCGCGGTACTGGGGCCGGCTTCTTACTTTATCCTTGATCTGTTCGGAAATACACTGCTGATTGTGACAGCGCTGTTGTACTTAACCGGTGCGGGACTTCTCTTTTTGTATCTTGGCTATCGACGCTTTACCCGCAGAGATCTGCTGTAGGCTGAGATTGCGATGTTGCGACCGTTATTTCTGGTACTGCTTTGGGTAGCTCCGTTGCTGCCCTGTGCTGTGTCGGCTACAGTTTGGGGAGAAACAAGTGAACCCCCGGTGCAGATCGGAGCACTGCAGCGCTCCGATCTGGAAGAAATTTCATCTCAGGAAGCAATTTTTTTGGACCGCTTGCGCCGTGAACTCTTGCCCCGGCAGGTCACGCTCCAGTATTACGGTGAAAATGACCTGATTCACATGGTTCAAAACGGGGAGTTGAATTTTGTCATTACTGATGCTGCGGTCTATGCCTCCCTGCAGTCAGCGGTTGAGCTGCGCCCTTTGGCAGGTCTTGTCTATCCGGAGGCAGCTGATGCCGATCACATGACCGCTTCTGTTGCTTTCACTGCACAGCACGAAGCGGGCTCCCTCAGTCTTGCTGAAATTAAGGGGCGTCGATTATTCGTCACCGACAAACATTCATTCGGCGGCTTTTTGGCCTTTGCGGCAGAACTTAAAGACGAAGGATTCGATCCCGAGGAATTTTTTTCGGATGTTTCTGAGTTTCAGAAAAGTGATGCAGAACTTGTCAAAACAGTATTGAAAACGCCCGGAGCCGTCGGCGTTCTGCCGGCCTGTACACTCGAGAGGCTACAGTCAGCCGGGTTTATCGACGCCGCGGGACTTACTGTGATCAATGCCAAAAACGGTGGCGGTCTGACATGCCGACACTCTACGAAGGTCTATCCCGGCTGGGTTTTGGCATCACTTCCTTCAAGTGACCTGGGTCTCGTCAGAATGGTGGCTGCCACAGCTCTGGCCGCCACGTCTCCGGGTATGCTTCAGTGGAGTTTTCCGCCAACAGATTTCAGGCGTGTCCACAACATTCTGATTGACCTGGGAATCGGTCCGTACGCCGGAAACGAGGGCAAGCTCTGGAAGGGGTTATTTCTTCGGTACCGCTGGTGGTTTGCCGGAATAGCGCTGTTCATGCTTTTGATCCTTGCGCACGGTGTTTTCGTTGCCTGGCTCGTTCGCACAAGAACAAAGGACTTGCGGTTGTCGTTGCTAAAGCAGCAAAAAATGACAGATGAGATACTGCAAACGAGAGCCCGTCTGCAGAGTATGGAAAAAGTTCAGACTGTCAGCCACATGTCTACGCTCTTTGCGCATGAGCTCAAACAGCCTCTGGCAGCGATCCGCAATTTCTCCTTGGGTCTTTTGAGACGCAGCCAGCGTGGTGAACTTGATGCGGAGACCATGCATTCGATTTTAGAAAAAATGGTTTTTCTCACGGAACAGGCCTCCAACATTGTTAACCATGTTCGCAAGTACGCCAAAGCCGGTAAAACTGAGAGACTGCGGGAAGACTTCAGAACTGTGATCCGGGAGGCTGTTGAATCGTTCGGTAAAACAGCAGATTTTCGAGTCCAGGTTTCTCTCAGCCTACCTTTGGTTCCGGTATGGGTGGAAATAAACCGGTGGGAGATCGAACTCGTTATTTTGAATCTTATCAAAAATGCTGCGGAAGCGACACATGAGGTCAAAAAACCAAAAATTGAAATCGTGCTTACCGAAGATGAACACCATGCCATTATGCGGATTACAGATAACGGGAAAGGAAGTCAGGATGTGCCCATCGATGAAATGTTCCGGCCTCTTTTTTCTACAAAAACCGGAGGAATGGGTTTGGGCCTTTCCATTGCCGAGAGTGTTGCCGAGAGCCACGGCGGCCGACTGAATGCGCGGCAAAACACCGGGTCCGGGTTGACGATGGAAATGATCTTGCCGCTGTACCAGGTCTTTCCGGAAGCCGTTGATTAACGAAAACGAAAAGCTGTATTATGAATTTGACTGACAATAAAAACAACGACTCGCCCGGAGTTCCCGTCATCCGTATTGTCGACGATGATGCAATGATGCTCAGTTCTTGGGTTTTTTTGCTCGAAGGAGAGCACAGGACTGTCAGAGCTTATACCAATGCTTTGGAATTTTTGGAGAAAGACGACCCGGAAGATCCCGGTTGTCTTCTGCTCGATGTACGTATGCCGGCTATGTCCGGACTCGAGCTTCAGGAGCTGATGTCATTGAAGGAAATTGACCTGCCGATCGTGTTTGTTTCCGGGCATGGGGACATTGATATGGTTGTCCATGCTCTCAAGCACGGAGCTTGCGATTTCCTTCAGAAGCCGGTGGATGAAGTGCGGTTACTCAATGCTTTGGATGCGGCGATAGAGAAAGACCGTCAGCATCGCGCAGAGGTCAGAGAGGTGCGTACTTTGGAAGAGCGTTACGACACCCTCACCGCACGCGAAAAAGAGGTTGTTGGTCTTGTCGGACAAGGCCTGATGAATAAAGTAGTTGCAGACCATATGGGAATCAGTGAACGCACGGTTCAGATCCATCGGGGTGTTGCCATGAAAAAACTGCGCGCCCGAAGTGTTGTGGACCTTGTGAAAATACTGCAGGGTTTGGGAATTCACGTGTAGGCTGAATGTAACATCACAGCGGTCTGATTCTTTTGGGAAGGCGTTTAGGGGTGTGTGTGGATTTTTGTGTCTAGCGCGGGTTTACGGTTGAGCTTGTATTGTTGACGAAGATTCATCATTTTTCAACTCTTCCCTGGTTGTTTTTCTTGGAATCTGCAGGCTGAGAGTCGATAATGTGGCTCGCGGATACGTTTCTGCCGCGGGAGCCCGACACCTTGGTGTTCGGGCCTGCAGAGTGGCAGAAAACGGAGCAGCCGGGCCGAGTTCACTTGAAGGCCGAGCTTGCGCTGAAAAATCCCGAGGCTTGTCTGCAACAAGCCTCTTTTGTTGTCTGCCGCAGCTTCACGAAGGAACACTGATGCCCGGATTCTTGGACCCTAAAGCCTATATTTTCGACCTTGACGGCACGCTCATTGATTCTCTGGGCGTCTGGGACAAGGTGGACGAAATCCTCGCCTCTGAAATCGCTCGGGTTGATTACAGCGACCTTGATCTTCCCCGGTTTCGTGAGATTTCTCTGGCTCAAAACAGCCAAAAAGCGAGTCCCTACGAGGCCTTCTGCGGAGAGCTCGGAAAGCGTCTCGGCTCAGACCTTTCCGCGGCTGAAGTTCACGCACGGCGTTACGCCATCAGCCGCAGGCTTCTTAAGGAGACGATGCGGCTGAAGCCCGGAGCTGCCGACCTTCTGAAACTCTTAAAGTCTGCGGGCAAGCGCCTGGTGCTTGCCACGACCACGCGCCGCGCCAATGTCGACATCTACTGCGACATCAATCCCGTGATCCGTTCTGAAATTTTGCTGCGCGACATCTTTGACTTCATGCTCACGCACGAAGACGTTACGGCGATAAAGCCGGACCCTGAGGTCTACCTCAAGGCGCTCGCAGGATTGGGGCTTGCGGCTAACGACTGCCTCGTGATCGAAGACAGTCTGCCGGGCGTTGAGGCAGCCAAGGCCGCGGGACTCACGGTGGTTGCTCTTGAGGAGCCGCATTCGGCGGCTGATGAAGAACTGATCCGGACAAAGGCGGACGGCTTTTACGCCGGTCTTCCGGCACTCACCGCTGACATTCGTCAGGCGCTTGCCGAATAAAAACTCCGGGCAAAAGAAAAACGCATCGCGGAGCAATCGTCGATGCGTTTCTCAGGAACTTTTTTGCCTTATGCACGCCCCCGGCTGAGGGACAGAAGGCGTGCGGCGCCAAAGCTCGACAGGTCAGGCTGATTAAGCCATCGCCTTGATGGAGGCGGACAGGCGGCTCTTATGACGGGCAGCGGCATTGTGGTGCAGAACACCCTTGCCTGCCATCGCGTCAATGACGCACTGAGCCTGCTTGAAGGCTTCAGCAGCGGCGGTCTTGTCGCCGGCGAGAATCAGCTTGCGCACCTTCTTGATGGCGGTGCGGTACTGGCTGCGCTGAGCCGAAAGGTGCTGGTTGCGGGCAACCGCCTGACGGGCGCGCTTGCGAGCTTGTTTGGTATTGGCCATTTATGTTTCCTGAAAAACGTTTGCCTGATGGTGAGGCACACACAGTATTAACCGGTATGCCCTTCGCATCTGTCAGCCGTGGGCTCGGCCGGTTTGGTTAGAATCACTTTTCAATGCGACAATGTCGCACCTGAGTCGGTTGACCCGACCCCTGAAAAGCCCCGCATTCTATCAAAACTCATGCCGTGAGACAAGTTGCAGAAGGCAGCGGGCCCACTCTGTTTTTGCTGCGGAAAAAGAAATCTTATGTCTTTGCTGCGTTCGGCCGCCACGGTCTCTGCGCTCACCCTGCTGTCGCGCGTCACGGGCCTTATCCGCGATATGCTGATTGCCCGCTATTTCGGCGTTTCTGGCGCCACCGACGCGTTTTACGTGGCTTTCAGAATTCCGAATCTTTTAAGACGTCTTTTTGCCGAAGGCGCGTTTTCCCAAGCGTTTCTGCCGATGTTAAGCGATGTGCGGGAAAAAGAAGGGGAAGAGAGGAGCAAAGAATTCATCTCGCATGTTTTCAGCCTTTTGGCGGTTGCGGTTTTTGCCGTGAGCGTGCTGGGTGTTATCTGCGCGCCGCTCATTATTTGGGTGATCGCCACGGGCTTTGCCGAAAATCCGGAAACCTTTGACCTCGCGGCAGCCCTTACGCGCTGTATGTTTCCCTACATCATCTTTATGAGTCTTGTGGCCTTTGCGGCGGCCGTACTCAATACGTGGAAGCATTTTGCCGTGCCCGCTTTTACGCCGGTTCTTTTAAATCTCTCGTTTATCGCCGCGATTCTCTGTCTGGCCCCTTTTATGCAGGCGCCTATCTGGGCCCTGGCGGTTGCGGTGATCGGGGGCGGCATTCTGCAGCTTGCGATGCAGCTGATGGCCTTGAAGCGCCTGGGGCTTCTGCCGCGGTTTTGCTCTCCTTTTCAGTCACTTAAAGACAGTGCGGTGCGTCAGACCCTGCGTCTTATGGTTCCGGCCGTGGTCGGGGTGTCGGTCGCGCCGATTTCCATTCTCATCAACACCAACATTGCTTCGCGCCTCAATCACGGCGCCGTGACGTGGCTTAATTACGCCGACCGTCTGATGGAATTTCCGACGGCGCTTCTCGGGGTCGCCCTGGGAACGGTACTGCTGCCGAGTCTGGCCTCGGCCTTTAACCGCGGGGAGCTTGACCGCTACAACCGCCTTCTGGACCGGGGACTGAGACTCGTAGTGCTTTTTGCCGTGCCGGCTGCCGTCGGGCTCTGGCTCTTGGCCGAGTGCTTCGCTTCGGTCCTTTTTCAGGGGAAAAACTTTACGGCCGCAGACGTCATGCAGACGGCGGTTGCCATTGAAGGCTACGCGGCCGGGTTAATCGGCCTTATCGGAATCAAAATCATTGCGCCCGCGTTTTACGCAAGAAAAGACATCCGCACGCCGGTGAAGGCGGCGGTTGCTTCGGTTGTGTTCGTTCAGGCCTGTAATTTTGTGACGGTTCCGGCATTTTCACACGCGGGGCTTGCGCTTTCGGTGGCACTCGGGGCCTGCTTTAACGCTCTCTGCCTTCTGACGGTGCTTTTAAAGCGCGGCTGGTATAAGCCCGAGGCGGGGTGGCTTCTTTATTTTGTCCGGACGCTTTTGGCGGCGGCGGTGCTTGGTGCGGTACTTTGGGGTATTGAAGCCGGATTTGCCGTCAGTTGGGCGCAGATGCAGTCCGCGTGGATCAGAAGACTAGTTCTTGCGGCGGGGGCAGTCGTTGCCGCAGGTGTGACATACTTTGCAGTATTGGCGGTTTTCGGCTGGCGGGCGCAGGAATTGCGCGGCGCAGTACAGGCCCGCAGGTCCGCAAACCGGTAATTTTTCCCCACAATCGAAAGGCTTTCCATCATGCCTGCTTCAACGCTCAGTCCTGAAGTCAAACGCCGTCTGCACATCGTGCAGGCCGACATCACAACGCTTAAGGTCGATGCCATTGTGAACGCTGCCAACGCTGACTTCAGAGGCGGGGGCGGTGTGGACGGCGCCATTCACCGCGCGGCCGGGCCCGAGCTCAGAAAAGCCTGCCGCGACTTTGTCAATCAGTTCGGGCGCTGTTTTGCCGGAGGCGCCGAGATGACGGAGGCGTTTAATCTCCCGTGCCGCTACATCATTCATGCCGTCGGGCCCGTCTGGTGCGGGGGCGGCGAAGGGGAGTCGGCGCTTTTGGCCCGTGCCTATGCGCGCTCCTTTGAGATTGCACGCGTAAAGGGAATCCGGACGCTTGCCTTTTCCTGTATTTCCACCGGCGTTTACGGCTACCCTAAAAAGGAAGCGGCCGAAACCGCCGTGGTGGTGGCAGGGCAGTTTCTGCTGACCGAGTGTCCCAACACCGAGGTGATCTTCTGCGTCTTTGATGATGAGACCCGGGGTATCTACGAGGGTCTTCTCGGTAAGAGCGCTGAAGACGCCGAAATCTGGCAGTAACAAAAAAGGACGGAAATTAAAACCTGTCCTCTTTTTCTGGTTGCCTGCGGCTTAACAGATACGCGGCAGGGGGTCGGAATTCAACCAGTCCACCAGGCGGTGGCCGCCCAAAAGCGTCTTCATCCGGACCGTTCCGGGATTTTCTTCGGTCACGGTTCCGATGACGGAGGCGTTTTTGCCGTGGGGGTTTCGGCGGATGATTTCAAGGGCTTTTTCTGCCGCACCCCCTTCCACAATCACGATGAGTTTGCCTTCGTTGGCAATGTAGAGGGGATCAAGCCCTAGAAACTCACAGGCTGACTGAACTTCCGGGGAAACGGGCACCGCTTCCTCGTCCATTTCAATGCCGACGGCCGACTGGCTTGCAATCTCGTTTAAGGTGGTGGCAAGGCCTCCGCGCGTCGGATCGCGCAGCACGTGAACTTTGCCGCCTAATGCTGCAATGAGGCTTTCGGTGATGTCGTTTAAGGGCGCCGTGTCACTTTTAAGATCAGTGCCGAAACTTAAGCCCTCACGGTGTGAGAGAATCGTGATGCCGTGGTCACCCATAGTCCCGGTGACGAGCACCGCATCGCCGGGTTTGGCCGCGCGTCCGGAGATGTGTACGCCGGCGTGTGCTTCCCCGAAACCGGTGGTGGCGATGTAAAGGCCGTCGCCGTGCCCTTTTTCCACGACCTTGGTGTCACCCGTGACAATCTGCACACCCGCTTCTTTTGCGGTTGAGGCCATCGAGTCAACGATGGTTTTGAGGGTTGCCAGGGGCAGCCCCTCCTCCATAATGAAGGAAGCCGTGAGATACAGGGGCTTTGCGCCGCAGACCGCAACATCGTTTACGGTCCCTGAAACTGCGAGCCGCCCGATGTCGCCTCCCGGGAAAATGAGGGGATTGACCACGTGGCCGTCGCAACTCATGACGGGCTGCCCCTTGATTGCCGGCAATACTGCGCCGTCGTGGCCCTCATCAAGGTAGGGGTTGGTGAAGGCCGGTGCAAACACTTCGGCAATGAGCTGCGAGGTGGCACGGCCCCCGGCACCGAAGGTCATGTCAACGACCCCGTGACGGATATCAAGCGGCCGGATGTAATTGGGTTTGACAGACATTGCGAATCCTCATTGTTTGGCGGCAAGACTTCGCCGTTCGTAAGAGTAAAACGCCGCACAGGCGCCTTCGCTGCTCACCATGCAAGCTCCGATCGGGTGAATGGGGGTGCAGACCGTGCCGAAGGCCTTGCAGTCTTTGGGCTCTTTTTCACCGCGCAAAATGGCGCCACACTCACAGGCCTTGTTGTCGGGCACAGGCTTTTCAACAAGCCCGAATTTCTTTTCCGCATCAAACCGGGCGTAGGCAGGGGCAATGGCAAGCGCACTTTCGGGGACTTCGCCAAGACCGCGCCAGCCGAAACTCTTGCGCCGTACAAAGACCTCGTCCATGAGGGTAATGGCAACGGTGTTGCCTTCCGGCGTTACAGCCCGGGTAAATTCGTTTTCCACAACGCTGCGCCCGTCGTTTACCTGCCGCACGAGCATGAGGATGCTCAGGAGCATGTCAAGCGGCTCAAACCCGCAGATCACAACCGGCATATGGTGGTGTTCGGCAAACCAGTGATAGGGCTTTTCGCCGATCACGGTGGAAACGTGCGCCGGGCCCACCAGGCCGTCAAGATGCACTTTTCCCAGCAGGATATGTTCCATGGCGGCCGGGGTGAGCACGTGCGAGCAGATCACCGAAAAGTTCGTGAGGTTTTCTTTGTCCGCAACTTTGATTGCGACCGCTGTAGGCGGCGTTGTCGTTTCAAAGCCGATTGCAAAGAAGACAACTTCCTTGTCGGGGTTTTCACGCGCCAGTTTCACCGCGTCCATGGGGGAATACACCATGCGGATATCCGCGCCCTGCGCCTTCGCTTTAAAAAGGGTCTGGCCTTTTCCCGCCGGCACACGCATCACGTCGGCGTAGGTGCAGAGAATCACGCCGGGCCTTGCGGAAAGCTCAACCGCCATGTCAATGCGGCCTGCGGGCAGTACGCACACGGGGCAACCCGGTCCGTGAATCATTTTGACGTTGGCGGGCAGAAGTTCCGTCAGTCCCCAGCGGGCCAGAACATGCGTGTGTCCGCCGCAAAACTCCATAAAGCGGTAACTTCTGTCGGGTTTTGCCTCGCGCCGGATTTCTTCTGCAATGGCCTGCGCTTTTTCGCGGTCGCGAAACTCAGTGACGTACTGCATCGCCTGCATCCTTTAAAGCGGCCATCTGAGCAAGCGTCTCCTGCGCTTTTTGGGCGTCAATCGTCTGCAGGGCAAACCCTACGTGAACGATCACCCAGTCGCCGTGCCTGACTTCAGGCGTAAGCGACACGTCAATTTCTTTGGTGACTCCCGACATCACGCACAGTGCGGATGTCCCGTTCACCGACTCAATCTGCGCAGGAACTGCCAGACACATGATTCATCTCCCGATATTTCAAAATCTGCGCCGCAACCAGCGCCTCACCGTAACTGACGGCCCCATCTCCGGGCGGCAGACTCTGCGGCATATAAACAGTCAGTCCGTGTTCACGCAGTCTCCGCGGTACGGATTCGGCTAAAACACGGTTTAAAAAAGATCCCCCCGCAAGGCACACGGTTTCCCCTGCGGGCACGACACGGCTCACCCAGTCCGAAAGGCCGGCTGCCACGGTCGCTTCAAAGTCCGCGGCGCACTGCCCGGTATTGTCGCCGGCAAGGCGCCTGTCGATAAGTTCAGCAAAAAGCGGCGTAAAGCTTAGTACGTTATCGTCTGAAACCGTCCAGCCATGAGGCTGAACACGCCCTTGGGCGTTGACGGCTTCGCTTTCAAGACGCATGGCGGCATAGGCTTCATCGTGCATTACTTCCACCAGGCCCAGTACGGCAGCCGCGGCATCAAAAAGACGCCCGAGCGAGGTCGTGCGGCCCGAGAGCCGGGGGCTTTTGATAAGTTCACGAACAGGCTGCCCGGTAAAGGCGGGCCACAGTGTTTCAATCACCTCGCCGCGGCCCGCCTTAAGGCACATCACGGCACCCATGCGCCGGGGTTCCCGTGCGGCTTTGTCAAAACCCGGCAGCGCCATCGTTTCAAGGTGCCCGATGCGGTCAAACGTGCCGTTCGTATGCACATGAAGGAGTTCGCCGCCCCAGGCCGTCCCGTCCGTGCCGTAGCCAACGCCGTCGGCAACGAGCGCCCAGGCGTCATTAGTCACCCCGTGCTCGCCCATGACGGCAGCGGCGTGCGCATGATGGTGCTGCACGGGGATAAGCGGTATGCCGAGCCTCTGCGCATAGTCTTCTGCAAGGTGCGTCGAATAAAAGTCCGGATGCAGGTCGCAGGCAACGGCCCCGGGGGAGACTTCCAAAATGTTGAGAAAGTGCTTTACCGAGCCCGCCAAGGCTCTGCAGGTTGATTCGTTGTCAGTGTCACCGATGTGTTCGGTGACAAAGGCTTCTTTTCCGCGCGTGATGCAGGCGGTGTTTTTCAGAAACGGTCCCGTTGCGAGAATGCTGTCGGCGGCATCAGCCGGAAAGGGGAGCGCAAGCGGCGTGTAGCCGCGGGCACGGCGCACCGTCTGGATGCCGTTTTTTGTATCGCGCACCACGGAGTCGTCACAGCGTACGACGATGTCGCGGTTGTGCAGCAAAAAGACGTCGGCAATGCCCATGAGCCTTCCGTAGGCTTCCTCGTTACCGGTCACCAAAGGTTCGCCCCCAGGATTGGCGCTTGTCATCACAAGCGTGAGGTCCACGGTGCGGTTTTCAAACGCGAGGTCCGTTTCAGGCTGCCCGAGGTATTCGTGAAAAAGAAGCAGGTGCACCGGCGTATAGGGGAGCATCACGCCCACCTCGCTGAAACCCCCGGCGACGCCCGGCGCAAGAAGCCGGTCGGCCGCCTCGGTTTTGGGCGCAAGGACAATCGGTCGCGCAACGGAAGTAAGCGCCTTTACGCCTGCCGCAGACAGCCGCACGAGTTCTGAAGCGCTTTCGGTGTTGGCGCACATGACGGCAAGCGGTTTTTCGCTTCGGCCCTTGCGCTCACGCAGCCGTGTGACGGCACGGCTGTTGCGGGCATCGCACACAAGGTGAAAGCCCCCGAGGCCCTTTACGGCGGCAATGCCGCCCGTAAGAATCACTTTAAGTGTCCCGGCAATCGCGTCGCCCGTAATGACGTTACCCTTATTGTCGGTGAGCGTGAGTTTCGGGCCGCAGACCGGACAGGCATTAGGCTGCGCGTGGAAGCGCCGGTCGGCCGGATTTTCGTATTCGGCGCGGCAGACCGGACACATCGGAAAGACCGCCATTGAGGTCTGTGCACGGTCATAGGGAATATGGCGCGTAATCGTGTGGCGCGGACCGCAGTGCGTGCAGTTAGTGAAGGCGTAGCGCCACCGGCGGTTCGTTTTGGTAAAGATCTCTGAAGCGCACTTGGCGCAGGTTGCGGCATCCGGCGTCACGGTTGTTCGGGCAGCGCCCTCGCGGCTTGTGGTGATCTCAAAGTCAGTTGCACCCGTGGGTGCGGAAAACCCGAGTGAGACGAGGGCATCAATCCGCGCAAGCGGTGCGTCACGCGCAACATCGCGGCGCAGTTCCCGGGCAAAGGACGCGACAGATGCCTCTTCGCCCTCAACGTTGACAACGACACCTTCGCTGTCGTTATAAACGTCGCCCGCAAGTTTCAGACGCCGGGCTGTGTTCCAGACGGTGGGCCTGAAACCCACCCCCTGCACAAGGCCCCGGATCCGAAACGATTCACGCACGCGCATTTTGACTGACCGTCCTTTGCCGCCCGGCTTAAAGGGTTGCGAGCGTGTATTGGGCCTTAAGCCACGCAAGCCACTTTTCAAGCCCCTCCCCGGTAGTGGCCGAAACCCGCAGTGACTGAATGCGGGGGTTGACGCGGCGCGCGTTCTCCTCGCATTTATCGAGATCAAATTTCACGTAGGGCGCAAGATCAATCTTATTGATGATCATCAGATCGGCCGCTGCAAACATGTCGGGGTATTTAAGGGGTTTATCTTCGCCTTCGGTAACGGAAATCACCACGACCTTGTGGGCCTCACCGAGGTCAAACTCCGCAGGGCACACGAGGTTGCCGACGTTTTCGATGAAAAGGACGGAGTTGTCCTGCGGAGACAGCGACTTCACGGCAAGCGTCACCTGTTCGGCATCGAGGTGACAGCCTTTGCCGGTATTAATCTGCACGGCGCGGGCTCCCGCTTCACGGATGCGGCTTGCGTCGTTGTCGGTCTGCAGATCCCCTTCGATGACGTTCATCACGGGGTCACCTTCTTTGCGTGCACGGACAGTGGCGGACAAAAGTTCAGTTTTTCCTGATCCCGGAGAGCTCACAAAATTCAATGCGAGGATTTTGTGGCGGCGGAATTCTTCCCGGAGTTTTTCGGCTTCCCGGTTGTTGCGCGCGAGAATGTCTTCCTCCACGGTCACCGTGCGGGAGGCGGCATGACTGTGTTCATGCGCGTGATCGTGGTCATGATGCTCATGCGTGTGATCGTGGTCATGCGGTCCGTGCGTGTGGGTGACGACGTTACCGTGTTCATCCACGTGGGTGTGGGTATGGCTGCCGCCGCAGCCGCAGGTTGTGCACATAACGTTTTTCTCCAAAATCTATTCAGGAACTTCAAAATCCAATACGCGCAGTTCATGCCCCTGCGTTGCCGTGAGATGGTAACCCCCGCATTCGGGGCAGGGTTCGCCGTGCCGGTGCAGGGGAACTTCTTTGCCGCAGTCCAGGCACCAGGCTTTCCCCGGGGGTGTTTCAATCGTAAGGCCCGCGCCTTTTAAAAGGCCCTCGCGCGTTACTGAGAGCCAGGCAAATTTCAGGGCCTCAATATCCACGCCCGCGAGTTCCCCGACGGCAACCCGCACGGAAAGCACGCGGTCAATAGCCTGAGCGGCCGCCGTTTTTTCCACGGCTTCAACAATGCCTTCAGCAATGGAAAGTTCATGCATGAGCGCTCACCTCATCCGTGGTGCCGTTGGTTTGCGGCATCTCAAAGTGCAGGCGGCACGGTACGCAGGCATCGATCCCCGCGAGCATCCAGGCGGCCTGGCGCCGGTAGTCTTCTTCCGAGAAGAATTCGATTTTAGAGAGCGCCTCCTCAGCTGCGCCGTGCCGGGCAAAGTTCCATTCCGTGGGCGCAGCGATCACGACGGACTCTACGCGGTTTAAGTCGCGGGCAAGTCTGATGCGGTGCGTCAAAAGCCCCCTCGCGGACTGCACCAGTGCCACCCCCGTGTCGGCGGCAACCGCGGCAGCCCGGACAAAATCAAAGGTTTTGGCCCAGTCCGTAAGCACCCGGATGATTTCAATCAGGCGCGCCACAAAAAGCGTTCTCACCGAGCAGCAGTAGAGCTCATCCAGATCGGCAATGAGGGGGTGCGATTTCCAGCGCGTCAGAGCCCCGGTCATGCGGGGTTTGCCTCTGACCGTGGGGTTTTGCGCGGAAAACTGCGGCGTAAACCACGTTTCAGCGTCCGCCGGCGAATGAGGATCCAGTGCGGGTGTCGTGAGAATCCCGCGGGAGGGGACCTGCTCCCAAAGCGCGGAGAAAAGCTGCGCGGCCGGGGTCTGCCCGTGCGTGATCCAGGACTCAAAGTCAGGAATTGAATCAAGCGCATTAAAGCCCGCGGCAGGACCCGTGATGAAGTGTTCGGTTTCAGCGGTCAGTGCCGCGCGGATTTTCGCAAAATCCGGTTTGACTGCGGAAAATTCTTGCGTCATCAGGGCGCGCAGTGCCCCCAGACGCCGCACGTCATGCGCGGGTTTAAGCCCCACGGCTCTCGGCGCGTCAAACGCGAGAAACCGCAGATGTTCGGCAGCCGTTTCGGCGGCAACCCTTTGGGCGTTCTCAGGCATTGCCTTGGCGGCAGCCCGGGCAGAGGCCGCCTCCCAGGCCGCCAGATGAGCCTGAGGGCAGAGCGCGTAGACCGAGGTGAGAAGAAGCTTGGGTGCGGCCGAGGAAAGCGACGTACCGGTGAGCGTTTTGGCTACCGTATCGTCGCGCCCGGAAACCGTGCGTACCGCGACGGTGTTGTCCTCGCGGACCGTGACGGTGATATCCACCGTGGCATCAGTGAGACTCATCGGCTCCTCCGTCGGTAAAGTCAGAAAAAAGCGCACGGCGCGTCACCGGATCCGAGAGGCTTTTGGCCGGTTTAACCGGTCTGGCGGGCGTGAGCTTTTCCCCGGGCTCGTCTTCGGGCACGTCCTCTTTCTTTTTGGAAAGCATCAATTGCAGGCACACACCGGCAAAGGCTTCGGCCGCGGCCTGATCGGCAAAATCAGTGACCGGGCTTTTCAGTGAACACATTAAGTACTGCCCGAGCACACTGTCGGCAACGCCCAGAAACGTAAAGGGGCCCGAGGGGAGCGGAATATCGATTTCCGCACCGGCCGCGACCGGTTTCCAGCGGGCCTTGTCGCCGCAGGCAAGCACCGCCTGCACCGACCACGGGGTCACCGCCACACCGAACCAGTGCGGACCGATCCGCTTAAAAGGCAGAACCTTCACATTCATGCGGGGATTGAGAATCGGCAGCCCCCGCATTCGCGTTGCGAGAATTTCCCGGAAACCGGCCTCGTAAAAGGGGGCCGGATCCTGCTGAAAGACCCTGAGGCGTCCTTCCTCACGGATAAAGACCGGACGGGGTGTCTGCCCGGTATGAGACCGATCGTAGGCGCGCGCGGCCTCATCCCTGTCAAAGGGCTTGGGCTTGCGGACGAGTTCAACGGGTTTGATTTCCATCGGTTGCCTCGCTGGAGGTGTCTGCCGCACTGTCGGTTTCGTCCTCGGGGACCGGGAGAAAAAGCGCCGCAGGTGTGTCGCAGTGCGGGCAGCTCCACCATTCGGGCAGTTCCGAAAAGGGGGTGCCCGGGGGCGTCTGCGTCTCGGGGCACCCTTCGGCCGGATCATAGATGTACCAGCAGACCTTGCACTGCATGCGTCCGCTTGCGGCAATGCGTTTGGCGCGTTGCGCATCCAGGCGCTTCTGGACCTCTTCAGAACTCACAAATTCCGTCACGGCTTACCTCCTTAACCGATCGCGCCGCGCGCCATGTCGCGGCGGATCCAGTCGGCAAGTTCCCGCAGTTTGGCTTCTGAGGTCGGAATATCTTCGCGGCCCGCGGGGACTTCAGGCGGAATAAGCGCCACCACCAGGCTGTCCATCAGGGTTTTGCCGGCATTGTTGAGAATGCGGCTGCGCCAGATGCCTTTGACGCGGGAAGCCTGAATACGGCTTTTGGCAAAGCCGGAAAGTTCGATGTCGACCTTGCCTTCCCCGAGCGTGGTGAGAATGTAATTCATGTCCGCGGGGTTTAAGGGCTGGCGTGACAGATCAATCTGATGGTCGGGCAACTCCGGAATCTTTGTGAGATCGGCGTCTTTTAAGGCCTGTCTGAGTTCGGAGAGCACGGGGCCCGCGGCAAAAAGGCCGTCGGGCTTTTTTTCCGGTTCCTTAATGTCGGTGTTGCCGGTCTCAAGCAGCGTTGTCACGCAGCGCGGCAGCAGTGCGGCCACAAGACTCGTCTGCTCGCCGATCGTGAGCCGCCAGACCGCGGGGATCTCGGTTTCTTCCGCGACGGCTTCACCCCCGCACAGAGAAATTTTGACTTCCCCCCTGCCGAGCGTCTGCTTTAAGAAGCGGTTGGTGCCGGCGTCAAGCCGCCCCAGATCCGTGATCCAGTGCAGTTCGTTTTTCGTGTCCTCTCCCGCCTTTTTAAAGACGTCCGCCATTTCTTCCAGAACTGCCAGCGTCTTTTGAGCGGCGCGTTTTTCCTCTTCAGGTTTCAGATCGGGACCGGTCCAGGCCGAATCCGTGATGTTGTGCGGCATGCGCTTCCTTTTAATGACTGTTTTAAAAATCGATTTCCCGGAGGGCTTTCGTTCAGGCGTTGCCGATCACAATCTTACGCTTGGGCTGCGCCGTCTCACCGGTCAGAATCTCAACAAGTTTTGCCTCATAGACGTCCCAGTCCTGAAGGCCTTCAATTGCACCCATCATTTCGCCGAAGCGAAAGACCGCAAGCGCCGGCAGCCTGCGGATGCCGAGCGTGTTGGCGATGCGGCGCCCGAAGGCCGGATCGGTAAAGCCCTGCGCCGTGAGAGTGCCGCCGAAAAGATTAAAGAGCTCCGGGCCGATCACGGCCATATCGAGTGTTTCCTTGTACATCACGGGGTCGTCGACAATACAAAGCGCGGAAAGTCCCTGAGCTTTTGTGACGGTTTCAGCGTTTGCGTCCGTGATGCGCGTAATCGTTTTGTCGTCCCAGATGCGCTTAAAAAGCGGGTGCTCATCGACGTTGATGCGCACGAGTTCCGCGGTCGGGACGTTAAGTTTGACTGCCATGAATGACCCGTTTGTTTCGGATGTAGTACCAATCATTCTGATGCAGTGAGAAAGGGGTGTAAATACTCCGTTGGTGCCGTTTTTGGTTTCTTCCCTCAGCCATCGGGAGTAAGTGTTCCCGATAAAGGAGATGGTTATTTTGCGGCAGGAAAAAATCACGTCAGAATTTCAGGGAAAATACCTAGATGGCATAACCTGCACAACGGAAACAAGATATTGCTGCGTGCTTAAAAAATAGGCATAACAGAAACCGGCTGAATTTGTGTGAAATTTTTTCAGCTCCTCTGAGATCTCCACACAAACAGTGGAAAAGGGTGGAAAACGCAGGGGGCTGATATCGCTGGAAATTTCATTTTCGCCCCGACGGGCTTGACAGTTTTTTCGTGTGCGGCTAAAAGGCAGACAGCATTTTCTTTGTTTTGTGACGGAGTCAGTTTTG
This sequence comes from Duodenibacillus massiliensis, assembly GCF_928721995.1. NCBI lineage: Bacteria > Pseudomonadati > Pseudomonadota > Betaproteobacteria > Burkholderiales > Sutterellaceae > Duodenibacillus > Duodenibacillus massiliensis. Next base: position 689,001 of record NZ_OV788642.1, on the reverse strand, counting down.
TCGTTACCGCCGGAAGAAAAACCGTCGGCACCGCGGGTGGTGCGGCTTTACACCGATGAAGTGCTCGGGATCGTCATGAAACCGGCGGGACTTCTCGTGCACCGCAGCGAGGTGGCACCCAACGCGGAGGCCTTTGCGCTGCAGCAGGCCCGGGATCTTTTCGGGCGCCGCGTTTATGCTGCGCACCGCCTGGACAGAGGGACTTCCGGCGTTCTCATTTTTTCCTTTGATCCGGAAACGGCGGCAACCGTTGCCCGTCAGTTTGAGACCGGGGTCGTGAGAAAGCGCTACGCGGTGCTGGTGCGCGGCTGGATCAATGAACCCTGCCGCATTGATTACGCCTTAAAGCCCGTGCGTGATCCGTATCTGAGGACCCAGAAAACCGAAGCGCAGCCTGCGGTAACGGATATTGAGCCCTGGGCGCGCACTGAGGTGCCGGTTGCGTTCGGGGATTTTGCCTCGGTGCGGGTGACGCTTTTGGGGGCCGAACCCGAAACCGGCCGCAGGCATCAGATCCGCCGGCATTTAAAGCATATCGCCCACCCGGTGATCGGCGACTCCACCTACGGTAAAGGCGCCTTAAACCGCACGCTTGCGGCGTATTGGGGAGAGCAGAGGATGTTTCTGCACTGCGCGCGCCTGGCGCTCACGCATCCTGTCACCGGTGAACTCCTGGACATTACGGCGCCCGCCGACACAAAAATGAACCGCATACTGCAGTCTCTCGGGCTTGAGTCTTACTACAATGCCCGCGTGGCGGCGCCTTGGACCGATGCCGCGCCCCAGGCTGATTCTTGAGTAACTGTTATGTCTGATTTTTCCCGAATTCCCGAAAACCTTGCCCGTGTCCGTGAAAGGCTCGAAGCGGCCGCGAATACCTGCGGCAGAAGTGTCGTATTGCTCGCGGTTTCAAAAACGTTTCCCGCTGAAGCCGTGGATGCAGCGCTTGCTGTGGGCCAGAAAGCGTTCGGCGAAAACTATGTGCAGGAAGGTGTGGAAAAGATAGAGTGGTTTAAGGAAAAGAGGCCTGACTCAGGGATTGTCTGGCACTTTATCGGGCCGCTGCAGTCCAACAAAACGCGCCCTGTGGCCGAGCATTTTGACTGGGTGGAAAGTGTTGACCGCTTAAAAATCGCGCAGCGTTTAAATGACCAGAGGCCCGAAAATCTGCCGCCCTTAAATGTGCTCATTGAAGTCAATATTGACGGCGAATCCAGTAAAAGCGGTGTTGTGCCCGACGATCTTCCCGCTCTGATTGAATCCGTGAGAGCGCTTCCACGGCTCAAACTCAGAGGGCTCATGACGATTCCGGCGCCCGCTGACACCCGGGAAGAAAAGATGAAGCCCCTTATTGCCATGCGTGCGCTTTTTGACGGGCTCAAAGACCGTTACGGCTTTGACACGCTTTCCATGGGAATGAGCGCGGATATGACGGAGGCTGTTGAGGCCGGAAGCACCGAGGTTCGCGTCGGCAGCGCGATTTTCGGCGCCAGACACTATCCGGCCAAAGCCTGACGCAAAAAAAGAGGACGCCCGTAAAGACGTCCTCTTTTTCCAAGAAGCCCTCTGAAATTAACTCAGCACGGCACCCTTGCAGCCCGAACTCACAAGCTTGGCGTAGCGGGCGAGGTAGCCCGTGTTCACGCGCGGCGTTCTCGGCTTCCATTCGGCACGGCGCTTCGTCATTTCTTCGTCCGACACATCCACGCTGATCGTGTTGGCGGGAATGTCGATTTCGATCATGTCGCCTTCCTTGATGAGCGCAATGGGGCCGCCCACAGCAGCTTCCGGCGAGACGTGACCGATGGCGGCACCGCGGGTGGCGCCGGAGAAGCGTCCGTCGGTGATGAGAGCCACGCAGTTGCCGAGGCCCGAACCCATAATGGCGGAGGTGGGGTTGAGCATTTCGCGCATGCCGGGGCCGCCCTTGGGTCCTTCGTAGCGGATCACGACGACTTCGCCGGCGTTGATCTTGCCGCCGTAGATGGCGTTAAGCGCATCTTCTTCGCAGTCAAAGACGCGGGCCTTGCCCTTGTGATGCATCATTTCAGGAGCCACGGCCGAGCGCTTCACCACAGACCCTTCGGGAGCGAGGTTGCCCTTCAAAACAGCAATGCCGCCTTCCTTGCTGATGGGGTTATCAACGGTGTGAATGATCTCGGTGTTGAGAATCTTCGCGCCCTTGATGTTTTCGGCAACGGTCTTGCCGGTGACAGTCATCAGATCGGTCTTTAAGAACCCGAGCTTGGCGATTTCAGCCATCACCGCGCGGATGCCGCCCGCTTCGTCGAGTTCCTCGATGTAGTGGTTGCCGGCCGGAGCGAGGTGGCAGAGGTTCGGGGTGTGCTTGCTGATTTCGTTTGCGACCGAGAGATCAAGATCAATGCCGCATTCGTGCGCGATGGCGGGCAGGTGCAGCATGGAGTTCGTTGAGCAGCCGAGTGCCATGTCAATGGCAAGCGCGTTCATAAACGCGTCGCGCGTCATGATGTCGCGGGGCTTAAGGTCGTCACGGACGAGATCCATGATCTTCATGCCGCTTTCCTTGGCAAGGCGCAGGCGGGCGGAGTAAACGGCCGGAATCGTGCCGTTGCCGGGCAGCGCCATACCGAGCACTTCCGAGAGGCAGTTCATGGAGTTCGCGGTAAACATGCCCGAGCAGGAACCGCAGGACGGGCATGCCTTGTTTTCGAGGTCTTCAAACTGAATCGGCGTGATCTTGCCGGTTCGGAACTGACTCACCGCTTCGCTGATGTTGGAGTAGGAGACCTTGTGGCCTTCAAAGTGACCGGCAAGCATTGCGCCGCCGCTGATCACAATTGAAGGAATGTTAAGGCGCGCGGCGGCCATCAGAAGCCCGGGGACGTTTTTGTCGCAGGCAGCGACCATCACCAGGCCGTCAAAGGGGTGAGCCATTGCCATCGATTCGGTGGAGTCGGCAATGAGTTCGCGCGAAACCAGGGAGTACTTCATGCCGACGTGGCCCATCGCAAGGCCGTCGCAGACGGCAATTGCCGGGAACACAATCGGAACGCCGCCCGCCAAAGCCACGCCCTGCTTGACGGCATCGACAATCTTGTCAAGATTCATGTGGCCCGGAACGATGTCGTTCTTGGAGCTCACAACGCCGATCAGAGGCTTGCCGATTTCGGCATCACACAGGCCCAGGGCCTTTAAAAGCGAACGCTGCGGGGCGGCATTGATGCCCTTGGTTAACGGATCACTGCGCATAAACTTATTTTCTCCCATGAATACGCGGGGTTGTATTTGTGGTGTTATTCAGAATTGTCCGAAATAACGGTGTCTGCATATTGTATTGCTCACGCTGAAACAGACCTGACGAAAGGCGCGAAAACAGATACGTTTCTAGACTTAATCGAAACTGCCTGCGGTTTTTGTCTCAAGTGTTTTTTGGTGACGCCGGTAAAGCCACCAGAGCATCAGCGTCGTCACCACCCAGCTTGCGGGGTAGACGGCCATGAGCATGTTGTAGGTGGGGTCGGCGGCAAAAAGTGTTGCAACCCAGAGTACGCGGATCGAGCAGATGCACACCAATGTCACCACTGCCGGAGGCAGTGAATAACCGAAACCGCGCATGGCGTCAGACAAGGTTTCCATGATGACGTTAACCGGTTCGGGCAGCACCACCCAGAAGATGCGGGTAAGCCCCAGCGCAATAACGGACTCATCGGTCGTAAAGCAGGCGAGAAGTTCTCTTGCGAAAATCCAGATAAAGGCTACGAGAACGAAGGTCGCCGCAAAGTTAAGCCCCATGGAAATGAGGGTGGCGCGCCGGCAGCGCGCGAGGTTTCCCGCGCCCCAGTTCTGGCTCACGAACGTGGTGGCCGTGAGGCCAAAGGCATTGATAAAGCAGTAAACGTTGATTTCAATCGTAAAGGCTGCGACGCTTCCTGCCATCGCGGCAGGTCCGAGACTGTTGATTGCCGCCTGAATGATGAGGTTGGAAAGCGAAAAGACCATACTCTGCAGTCCCGCGGGCCACCCGATTCTCACCATGTTTTTCAGTGCCGTGCGGTTGACGGTGAAAAGCCTGGCGGGGATGAGCCTTAATTCATCATCGCGCCGCATGAGGCAGACCACAAGAATGGCGGCGGCCAGAGCGTTGGCAAGCGCCGTCGCAAGCGCCACGCCCCCGGCCTGCATGCCGCAGACCAAAACAAAAAAGAGGTTTCCGGCAATATTAAAAACCGTTGCGGCGCAAAGCGCCCACAAAGGGGTTTTCGTGTCGCCCTTGCTTCTGAAGACGGAAGCAAGGAAGTTATAAACCGCAATAAAAGGGATGCCCGCAAGGTAGACGCGCAGGTAGTCTTCGGCGTGCCCGAGAACGCTCTCAGGGACGTCAAGCACATCCATGATGAAGCCGCAGAAGATTTCCCCCAAAAGGGCAATGGCAACGCCAAAGGCGACCGACAGTGCAAAAGCCGTGTGTACGCTTTCAGAAGCGAGTTCTTTCTGCCGCATTCCGAGGTAGCGGGCCGTCACGACGTTAACGCCGAGCGCAAGCCCCATACACAGACTCACTATGAGACCGATCACCGGGACGTTGTTTCCCACGGCAGCCATTGCGTCGCTTGAGACGTAGTGTCCGAGGACAGCGACGTCGGCGGCATTAAAGAGCTGCTGCAGCACGCCCGTGAAGGCAAGCGGCAGCGCAATGATGATCATTTTGTCCCAGAGGGAGCCCTCGAGAAGGTTGAGTTCCTTGGCCTGTGACATGGTGCGTGTATCGTGAAAACCGTCGGATGAAGCGCTTTTTCGGCCGATTTTAAGCTTCGGACGGGCGGCAACCGATTCTTAAGGCAGGATTCTTTTTTCAGGCAGGAAAAAAGTACGAATGTGCATATTTATTGGGTCGAAACAGGTTTTACGGTCGACTAATCCTTTATAATTAATAGACAAGCTTAATTTTCAGCCCGCTTTAAGGTATCGTCCTTTGGCAGGCGTTTCGGGGCGCAGACACAATTCGGCATGAAATCAGCGCTTAAGGCGGTGTCGGAGAGCCCCGCAGACGCAGTAAAACCCCAATAAAAAATCTCTGACAACAAGAAGTACGACTTTCCCATCCGGGAGGAGACACACGTAAACAACCCCCGTCTGATGACGGGGGGTTTATTGTAACCGCATCACACGGCCCAACATAAGGCTGGTTTACATCAGCCCCTGTGCTGACAGCTGTCGGCACAGACCCTGCAGGTTGCGGCTCGCATTCAAGTCGCTGTGCGCAAGGTGACCACATTGGCTGCAGCGGAACCCGTGCTTATGGCGTTTGCCCGGTGCCCCGCACTGTGAGCATGTCTGGCTTGTATAGCGCGGATCCAGGAAAACACACCGGATTCCAGCGGCTGCCGCTTTGTAAACAATCATCTCCTGCAACTCACGGAAAGACCAGCGGTGCAGTCGGCTTCTGATGCGTTTCCCGGCCTTGATGTGATCCCGGATATGCGTCAGGTCTTCCAGGGCGATTAACTTGATACCCCGCTTTGCGGCTTCCTGCACAATCTCTTTGCTTACAACGTTATTGACATGCGTCACATGGCGTCTTTCTCGGCCTGAGGCTTTTTTCAGGTGCTGTCTGGCACTCTGAGAGCCGTTGCGCTGAAGACGCTTTCTCTGACTCATATATCGGTCTCTTTTATTCTTTAATGCTCCTGCTTTCCAAATACGGCCCGTGCTGACGGCCGCAATATTGTTCTCGCCGACATCAATACCCATGATCTCGTCGGCTTTCAGATTCTTTAAATGCTCTTCGCCCGAACAACCTTGGGACTCCACAGCGATGTGAAGCTCCCAAAACGCTTCTTTCCGGCCTCTCCGGGGATGCAGAACAAGGTTGCACTCCTTACGCTTTCCCGAAGCCGGCAACTCTTTTTGAAAAGGGCCGGGGCACAGACGTGCCCGAATCCAACCGCTGATGGTTGAAATTGAAACAGTGCCGTCAGGGAAAAATGTCAGCGTGTTCTTGTCGACGTGAACGCAGGGGTGCCTGAACACCAGCGTCTTGATGATGCGGAAATGCGAAATTCGAAAAACCCGGCCTCGGCCGGGTTTTTTGTAAGATTTGGTTAATCGGTTTTGACTAGACTCAGCGGACTAGTCAGAAAGTCTGCCTTCGGGCGGATATAAGCGTTCAGCAAAGCCCCTGCAAAAAGGGGTTGTCTGCCGCTAAAAGAAGGATCCCGGGATTTATGTCAAATTCTGCTGTTGCGCGCAACGGGCTCAGTGTCTGCGGTCTTGAGCTCGAGCGCGGTGAGAGACTGCTTTTCAGGGGGCTCGCGTTTGAAGCGCCTCCGGGCACGCTTGTGCGCCTTGCCGGCGCAAACGGCACCGGTAAAACAAGCCTTCTGAGGCTTTTGACGGGGCTTATGGTTCCCGACGCCGGCGAAATTCTCTATAAGGGCGAGTCCATCACAAAGCTCAGGGAAGACTTTCACCGCGATCTCGTCTATATCGGCCACATGAACGGCGTCAAGGACGATCTGAGCGCCCGGGAAAATGTGCGCATTGCCGCACGGCTCGGAAACCTCATTGTCACCGACAGTCAGATTAACGAGGCGCTCGGCGCCGTCGGACTTACAGACTTCACCGAACATACAACCGGGGAATTAAGCCAGGGGCAGAGGCGGCGCGTGGCGCTTGCGCGCCTTTTTGTGAGCGAAATGAAGCCCGTCTGGATTCTGGATGAACCCTTTACGGCGCTTGACGTTCAGAGCGTGGCGAACCTTTCGGACGCCGTTGCCCGGCATGTCAGGGCGGGCGGCATCGTCATTTACACCACCCACCAGGAGTGTGCCGTGGACGTCCCTGAGGAAAAGAAACTCACGGTGGACGTCTCCGCCTTTGCCCCAAAACGCAAAAAGAAGGCACAGGCGTGCCTCGGGGGAGGTGATCATGTTTAATCTCTTTCTCTCGGTGGTCCGCCGCGACCTGATGCTTGCACTGCGGCAAAAAAGCGACCTTGTTCAAACGATCTTCTTTTTCGCGGTCGTCGTGACGCTGGTGCCGCTCGGGGTCGGAGCCGAACAAAACGTCTTAAGAACGATGGCCCCGGGCGTGGTGTGGGTGGCGGCTCTTTTGGCGGCTCTTTTGTCGCTGCCGCGCATTTTTGCCCTGGACTACGCCGACGGAACGCTCGAGCAGATGCTCATTTCCGCCGAACCCTTAAGCGTCATCGTGGTCGGCAAAGTCGTTGCGCACTGGCTCGTCACCGGGATTCCGATCACGGTTTTTGCGGCCGTTTTCGGTATTTTGTTTGACCTCCCGGTTGATCAGACGGCGGTGCTGATGTTTTCCCTTTTGCTCGGCACACCGGTCTTAAGTCTTGTGGGGGCAATCGGTGCGGCGCTCACCCTGGGACTCAGAGCTGGTTCCGTCTTAACGAGCCTTCTGGTGCTGCCGCTTTACATTCCGGTTTTGATTTTCGGCGCAGGCGCAACCGTGCAGGTCGCCATCAGCGTGAGCCCTGCGGCCTACCTCATGGTCACCGCCGGACTGAGCTTTTTTGCGCTTGCCGCAGCGCCCTTTGCGGTGGCGGCCGCCCTTCGGATTTCACTGCAGTAAAACTACACCCCATCAAGGAGAAGCATGAAGAACGCATTTTTTACCCCGGAAGGTTTTTACCGTACCGCGGGTTATTCGGTGAAGTGGCTCTACGGCCTTGCGGCCGTCTGCGCCGCCGTCGCGTTTTACCTCGGCTTTTTTGTCTGCCCCATTGACGCCACGCAGGGTAACTCCTACCGCATCATCTTTATTCACGTGGCAAGTGCCTGGATGAGCATGCTCATCTATGTTGTGATGGCGGTCTTTTCCGCTGCGGCGCTTGTGACCAACAACAAGATGTGCTCGATTTTCTCGGCCGCGATGGCGCCCACCGGGGCCCTGATGGCGTTTCTTGCGCTTTTTTCGGGATCTTTCTGGGGACGCCCCACATGGGGAACCCACTGGGTGTGGGACGCGCGTCTGACAAGTGAACTCATCCTTCTCTTTCTTTACCTCGGTTTTCTGGCGCTTCAGAGCGCGATTGCCGATCACCGCCGTGCCGACAAGGCCTGTGCCGTGATCGCGATTGTGGGCGTTGTGAACGTCCCGATCATTTATTTCTCGGTGAAGTGGTGGAACACGCTGCATCAGGGCGCTTCGATCACGAGCAAAGGTTCTTCTATCGCTCCGATCATGCTCTACACGCTGCTTTTGATGGTTGTGGCCTTCTGGATCTACAGTTTTGCCTCAACTTTTGTGCGTGCGCGCTCGATGATTCTGGAACGTGAACGCCGGCAGACGTGGGTACAGGCGCTTGTGAAGGAGGGTAAGTAACATGGACTGGACTTCAATTACGCATTTTCTCGACATGGACGGCCACGGCTTTTATGTCTGGAGTGCCTACGGAATGGCCACGTTTCTTGTGATCGCTGAAAGTTTTATGCATGTAAGACGCCGCAAGGCGGCCCTCGGGCGCGTGAAAAAAGAAGCGGCGCGCGCCGAGATTGAGGCGTAAGCCCCATTAAAAGAACACAGTTTTTAACCGCTTTATTGATCCCAAGGAGCAGAGAACTATGGAGAATCGAGCTGCCAAACGACTGGCTTTGATTGCCGGCGCGGTTGCCGTTGTGGGCGTCGGGGCCTACCTGATGCTTTCCGCTTTTAACGAAAACCTGGTGTTTTTCTATTCCCCCATGCAGGTGCAGGCGCAGGAAGCCCCCAAGGGCCGTACCTTCCGTATGGGCGGGATGGTGATGCCCGGCTCCGTCAAGCGCCTTGAAGACGGCGTTACGGTGAGTTTCGGCATCACCGATACCGGAGCCGTGATCCCCGCGCAGTTTAAGGGGATTCTCCCCGACCTCTTTAAGGAAGGTAAGGGCGTTGTGGCTCAGGGTAAGTTAAACGATCAGGGCGTTTTCGTCTGCAGCGAAGTGCTTGCCAAACACGACGAAAACTACATGCCGCCTGAGGCGCAGGACGCTGTGGACAAGGCTCATGCCGCCATGCGTACGGCTGACTATAAAAATGCCGAAGAGGGTGTGTCGATGGCGCACTCCAAGCAGTAATTCAATCAACAAACTTCTCGGATAAGGGAGATATCCCGTGATAGCGGAAATCGGTCATTTTGCACTGATTCTGGCGCTCATCGTGGCCGTGATTCAGGGGGTGCTGCCGCTTGTCGGCGCCGCCCGCGGAATCTCGTCCTGGATGGCGGCCGGACGCATGTGCGCCAGCGCCAACGCGCTTTTTCTGACGGTGGCCTTCGCCTCGCTCGCGTACTGCTTCTATATCAGTGACTTCACTGTGCTCAACGTGGCGAACAACTCCAATTCGCTTTTGCCCTGGTACTACAAGGTGGCGGCAACCTGGGGCAGCCACGAGGGCTCGATTCTGTTCTGGTCAGTGACGCTTTCCTGGTGGGCTTTGGCTGTTTCCTTCGCAAGCCGCCGGCTTTCCGAAGAAATGATGGCGCGTGTTTTAGGCATCATGGGCCTTGTGCTCATGGGCTTTCTGGCGTTCATGCTCTTTACCTCCAACCCCTTCCAGCGCCTTTTCCCGGCCGCTCCCGAAGGGGCTGACTTAAATCCCCTGCTGCAGGACCCGGGGATGGTCTTTCATCCGCCGCTTCTGTATCTGGGCTACGTGGGCTTTTCCGTGCCCTTTGCCTTCGCGCTCGCAGCCCTGATCAGCGGTAAGCTCGATGTGGCCTGGGCGCGCTGGATGCGTCCGTGGACGACGGCGGCGTGGATTCTTCTCACGCTCGGCATCAGTTTGGGTTCCTACTGGGCCTACTACGAACTCGGCTGGGGCGGCTGGTGGTTCTGGGATCCGGTGGAAAACAGCTCCTTTATGCCGTGGTTGACCGGTACTGCGCTGATGCACAGCCTTGCCGTGACGGAAAAGCGCGGGTGCTTCAAGATCTGGACGGTGCTCCTTGCGATCATCACCTTTTCGCTCTCGCTTCTTGGGACCTTCCTCGTGCGCTCGGGGGTTCTCACGTCCGTTCACGCGTTTGCGACTGATCCGGAACGCGGCGTGTTTATTCTCGCCTTCCTCATCATCGTGATCGGCCTGTCGTTCCTTCTGTTTGCCTGGCGTGCTCCCACGGTGGGCCTCGGAGGCAACTTCTCGATGGTAAGTCGCGAGTCGATGCTTCTTGTGAACAACGTGCTTCTTGTTGTCGCGATGGGCGCGGTTCTTCTGGGAACACTCTATCCCTTGTTCCTTGACGCTTTAAACGCCGGCAAGATCTCGGTCGGGCCCCCGTACTTTGACTCGGTCTTCGGGCCGATCATGCTGCCGATGCTCTTCCTTTTGGGCGTGGCTCCGTTTGCCCGCTGGAAGGAAGCCGATCCGCTTACGCTTACCAAGAAGCTCTGGTGGTGCTTTGCCGCGGCCATTGTGATTGCCGCCGTGGTGCCTTTCCTCATGGGACGCTGGAGCCACTGGGTCTTTATCGGCGTGACGCTTGCGGTTTGGGTTGCCATTACCGTGGTCTACAACATCATCGACCGCGGCCGCAACATGCAGGGCAGTTTCTTTGCGAAACTTTTCCGTCATCCGCGTGCTTTCTGGGGCATGCAGCTCGCGCACCTGGGCGTGGCCGTTTTTGTGATCGGTGTGGCTCTTGTGAAGGGCTACCCGGCCGAACGCGATGTGCGCATGTACGTGGGCGAACAGGTGACGGTTGCCGGTTACAGCTTTGTCTTTAACGGCACGAAGGAAGTGCGCGGTCAGAACTACACGGCTGTGCGCGGTGACTTCACCGTGACGCGTGAAGGCAAGGAAATCACGCGGCTTTATCCTGAAAAGCGCAATTACTTCTCGTCCCGCTCCATGCCCATGACCGAAGCCGCGATCCGCCACTCGATCACCGGCGACATCTATGTAAGTCTCGGTGAGCCGACGCCTGACGGCGGCTGGATTGTGCGCGCTTACTCCAAGCCCTTTGTGACATGGATCTGGTGGGGCACGATCATCATGGCCTTGGGCGGCCTTTTGGCGATGACCGACAGACGCTACCGTCTGCGCCGCCGTGAAGACAAGGGTGCGGACGCCGCAGTGAAGGAGGCTTAAATATGCGTTGGAAGTTTCTGATTCCTCTTGCGATATTTCTGTTTCTTGCCGGGTTCCTCTTAAAGGGCCTTTACATGGATCCGAGAAAGGTTCCGTCTGCTCTGATTGACAAGCCGGCGCCGGAGTTTTCTCTGCCTCAGCTTCATGACCCGCAAAAGACCGTAACCAAGAAGGATCTTCTCGGGAAGGTCTACCTCTTAAACGTCTGGGCGAGCTGGTGTGAGTCCTGCCAGTACGAGCATCCCTTTTACGTGCAGTTAAAGCGCGCCGGTGAAAAGATCTTCATCGTGGGCTACAACTACCGTGACAAGCGCTTTGCAGCACTGCAGTGGCTCGATAACCTCGGAGATCCCTATGACGTGTCCGTGATGGACGCTGACGGCCGCACCGCCATTGACTTCGGTGTCTACGGTGCGCCCGAGACGTTCCTTGTGGACAAAAAAGGTGTGATCCGCCACAAAGTGGTGGGGCCGGTGACGCCTGAAATCTGGAAAAACGAACTCAAACCGCTGATTGACAAGCTGGAGGCGCAATGAAAAAGCTCATCTGTGTATTAGCGGGCCTGTGCGCGTTCTCTGCTTCGTACGCGGCGGCTGAAGCGCCGGCCGCGGCCGCCCCGCATGAAGCAGCGCCCACGCAGTTTGATCCGGTGGCGCACAAGCGCGTTCTGGGCATTTCCGAGCAGCTCCGTTGCCTCGTGTGCCAGAACCAGTCGATTGCTGAAAGTAATGCGGAACTTGCGGTGGACCTGAGAAATCAGGTGATTGAGCAGATCAAGGCCGGCCGCAGCGATAAGGAAATCATCGACTACATGGTGGACCGCTACGGCGACTTTGTGCTCTACAAGCCGCCCTTTAAGGCGTCAACGGCTATTTTGTGGCTCGGGCCCGTCGTGCTCTTCATTGCGGCGCTTCTTGGCTTTTACATCAACCTGCGCCGCCGCAAGCAGACGGTTCAGAAGACGGAAACGGCCTTAACGCCCGAAGAGCGTAAAAAGGCTGACGCCCTCTTGCGCGGAGAGTAACCGATGCTCATTACATTCATTATCTGTGCCCTGATTCTGACGGCGGCGGGGCTTGCCCTCATCGTCTGTGGGCTTGTGAAAAAGCACCGCGCGGATGCCGGAAAGGTGAGAGCCGAGCAAAACCTCGCGCTTTTGCGCGCTCAGTACGCCGAGCTTGAAGCCGACTACAAGGCAGGCAAAATTCCCGAGGACGAGTACACCGAGACCAAGACGGAAATCGAACACCGTGTGATCGAGGAGACCGCTGAAGGTGAGGAGAGCGTGCGGCGCGACGGCCGTCAGGGGCTTTACGCCGCCTTCGTGATTGTCGTTGCTGTCCCCGTTCTTGCGTTTGTGGGGTATGAGTACCTGGGGTCTCCGCAGGCACTGGACCCGGTCTTTATGCAGCAACAGCAGCAGAACATGACCGGCATGCAGGGACACTCCGAAGCCGATCTGATGGATTCCATCAAACTGCTGGAAGACCGTCTGAAGGAAAATCCCGACAACGCCGACGGCTGGATGATGCTCGCCAAGACCTACGCGTCTTTTAAAAACTGGAAGGAAAGTTCGCGCGCGTTTGCTGAGGTAAACCGCCTTGTGCCGCACAACCCGGACGTTCTCGCGGACTGGGCGGACGTTCTGGCAGCGACCACAGGTTCCATTGAAGGTAAGCCTCAGGAACTCATTGAAGAGGCTCTGAAAATCGATCCGATGCACTGGAAGGCACTGGCTCTGATGGGAACGCTCTGCTACGACAAGCGTGACTTCAAGGGTGCCGTGACTTACTGGGAGCGCATGCGTTCGGGCACTGAGCAGGGCAGCGAAGAGTGGCGTCAGATCACGGAAAACATTGAGCAGGCCCGCCGCATGGGGGGACTTCCTGCCGAGACAAGCGCCCTGCAGCCGGCACCTGCCGGGGAAAAAGCGCCCGTGAAGGAAAAGGCCGCGGCGCCCGGTAAGGTCTTTATTACCGGAACGGTGGATGTGGCCCCCGCGATGAAGGGAAAACTCACCGGTAAGGAAACGGTCTTTGTGTTTGCACGCAGTGTGACGGGCAGCAAAATGCCGGTTGCCTTTATCCGCCTGGATGCGGCAAACCTTCCCGCGAGTTTCCGCCTTGACGGCATGAGCCAGATGGGAATGGGCGTGAAGACCCTGGCTGACGTCACGGAAGCCATTGTTGAAGCGCGCGTTTCCCGCTCCGGCAACTTTATGCCCGGTCCCGGCGATCTTGAGGGTTCCGCCGGAACCGTTAAGGTCGGGGCTGAAGGCGTGAAGATTGTGATTGACCGTGTGGTACCTTAAGGTTTGCCTTCCGGTATCGCCTTAAGCTAAGCGGAAAAAGCAGCTGGAATCAGATCCCGCTGCTTTTTTCGTTATGTTGTCTGAAGTGCTTTTTGATGGAGATGAGTGATGTCTGAAACCCCGTCTGAGCCGTCGGGCTCTCTGCAGTGCAGCCGCGGTGCTCATGATGCCGGCATCGGCTTTGCCTGCGGTTGCCGGACAAACGACCGCGACCGCGGCAAAAGCCAATCTTACCGTCGTGTTTTTTCCCGGTTTTGAAACAATCGATGCTATGGGACCGGTGGAGATGCTCGGAAATCTTGCAGACTCCATGCGGTTTGTGTCGCTTGACGGCGGCATTGTCAAAAGCGCGCAGGGCGTGCCGGTGATGACGGAAAAGTTCGTGTCTGAGGATCCTGTGAGAATTCTTCTTGTGCCGGGCGCAGCGCCTCAGGTTCTGCCCAAAGAGAAAGCGTTTTTTGAGGCAGGTAAAGCCGCGGCACAAAAAGCAGAATATGTGCTCACGGTTTGTACAGGCTCATTTCTCGTGGCGCAGACAGGACTTCTGAAGGGACGCAAAGCGACGAGCAACAAAAAGGCACTGCCCATGGTGATGAAGCGCGTGCCGGATGTAAATTGGCAGAAGAAAGCCCGCCGGGTAGCAGACGGTAAGTTCTACACGTCCTCGGGTATTACGGCCGGCATGGATATGGCGCTCGGGTTTATTGCTGACCGGTATGGAGAAAACGAAGCTCGCCGTATTGCGGCATTTACCGAGTATCGCCGAAGCGCGGATCCGGCGGACGACCCGTTTACGGCAGGTTAACGGACTGCGGGTGCAGAAGAACGTCATCGACTGCGTGGCGCCGTAATGTCGTTCTGCTCTTTTGCAGCAAAAAACCGCCGTCTCTGTCAGAGAGTCCGGCGGTTTTTTGTAACTTCCCGGGCCGCAGCCGTTACGGAGCGCGAGCCTTTGCAAAGCTCTGTTTCGGGGTGTTGCAGAATGAGTTTTTAAAGGAAAAAGGCGGGCACAATAGGCTCTGAGCAGTACTTAACAACAAAAAGGACATAAAAAATGAGAGCAACGCATTCTCTGAAGATTCTGGCTTTTGTAACGCTTGCCGCGGCCGGCTCTGCCGCGCTTGCTCAGCTTCCTGAAGGCGTGCAGACGGGCCGTAACGGTACGGAAGTGATGCTTACCGGTCAGGCAACGCTCACACAGACAAACAACGAAGCCGTCGTGAATCTCTACTGCACGGAAATCGGTGCTGATGCGGCTGACGTTGCGCGCAAGGTGATTGAAGCTACGAACACGGGGCTCACCGAACTCAAAAAACTTGGCCTCGATGCCCGTTATGAAACGACGCAGCTCTCAAGCTGGCCGCACTACAGCGACACCGTAAAGACGGCGCGCACAAAGACTGCTGCCCCGAAGATCACCGGCTGGCAGGTCCGTCAGAACGTGCAGATCACCGTCAAGGACGCGGAAAGCGCCGCCAAGATCGCTCAGGCAGCACAGAAGTACTTTGCCTTTGAAAGTGTGAATTTCTCCCTGAGCCGCGAAGCGCAGGAAGCTATGCAGGGGACGCTCACCCGTATGGCGATTGAAAACGCCGCCAAAAAAGCTGTGGAAGCGGCCAAAGCGCTCGGCAAGACCGCCTCTGACGTGAGGATTGAAAGTCTCTCCTTTAACGGTAGCGGCAACTACTATGCGCCCCGGATGCTCAGGGCCAGTGCCGTGATGGACGCCGCAGCCGGTAAGGCAAGCGCTGCACTCCCGGTTTTTGAAGCCGGTGATACGTCGGTGACGATGACGGTGCAGGCAAAGGCCGTTATCCGTTAATCACTGTTTTTCCACATTCGCGCGGGCGCGGCGACGGGCTGACAAAACGGCCTCGACCTGCGCCTGTTCTTTTTCAAGGCGCCGGGCGTTGAGTGACTGTGCTGTCACCGCTACCACAATGATGACGCCGCCAAAAATTTCAATCCACGTCATGGTGACTCCGAGCAGCATGACCGACAAAACCACGGCTACGAGCGGTTCGGCACTTGTGAGCATCGAGGCAATCGCAGGCGAAATGTAGCGGGTGCTTGCAAGAAACGCCGTAAGCGCAATGACGGTCCCCACGATCACAATAAAGGCAAAGCAAAGCGAGGACTCCCAGGTCCACTGTGCGTGAGAGGCCCAGGGCGGATTGATAAAGCAGGCAATAACGCCGCCGATAAAAATCCCCCAGCTCACAACGGGTGTTGTGCCTCCGACGCGCGCCATGACGCGTTTGGGTTGCAGCGTATAGATGGTAAACAATCCCCCGTCTGAAGACGGGGGCTTTATTGTAACCGCATCACACGGCCCAACATAAGGCTGGTTTACATCAGCCCCTGTGCTGACAGCTGTCGGCACAGACCCTGCAGGTTGCGGCTCGCATTCAAGTCGCTGTGCGCAAGGTGACCACATTGGCTGCAGCAAAACCCGTGCTTATGGCGTTTGCCCGGTGCCCCGCACTGTGAGCATGTCTGGCTTGTATAGCGCGGATCCAGGAAAACACACCGGATTCCAGCGGTTGCCGCTTTGTAAACAATCATCTCCTGCAACTCACGGAAAGACCAGCGGTGCAGTCGGCTTCTGATGCGTTTCCCGGCCTTGATGTGATCCCGGATATGCGTCAGGTCTTCCAGGGCGATTAACTTGATACCCCGCTTTGCGGCTTCCTGCACAATCTCTTTGCTTACAACGTTATTGACATGAGTCACATGGCGTCTTTCTCGGCCTGAGGCTTTTTTCAGGTGCTGTCTGGCACTCTGAGAGCCGTTGCGCTGAAGACGCTTTCTCTGACTCATATATCGGTCTCTTTTATCCTTTAATGCTCCTGCTTTCCAAATACGGCCCGTGCTGACGGCCGCAATATTGTTCTCGCCGACATCAATACCCATGATCTCGTCGGCTTTCAGATTCTTTAAATGCTCTTCGCCCGAACAACCTTGGGACTCCACTGCGATGTGAAGCTCCCAAAACGCTTCTTTCCGGCCTCTCCGGGGATGCAGAACAAGGTTGCACTCCTTACGCTTTCCCGAAGCCAGCAACTCTTTTTGAAAAGGGCCGGGGCACAGACGTGCCCGAATCCGACCGCTGATGGTTGAAATTGAAACAGTGCCGTCAGGGAAAAATGTCAGCGTGTTCTTGTCGACGTGAACCGAGGGGTGCCTGAACACCAGCGTCTTGAGCTTCTTGTCCTCACTTTTGAGCTGTGCCGGATGCTTGGCAAGCTCCGTCTTGTAGGCTGCCGACACCGAGCGGATGACGTTACAGGCATACTGGCTGCCGAGATCCGGAAATTTTGCCTTGATCTTGTCATAAACTGCGTGATGCAGCGCGAAACGCTGCCAGAGCCTCTTCGTGCGGTCCGCCGCTACTGTCGGAACTACAAAGTTACACACCTGCGCATAGAGTCTCTGCGTTGCTGCGAGCTTTTCGTGTGCTGCCGGATCGAGTAGTTCCAGCCGAACGCAGGCTGTGCGGACACACTTGCCGCTCCCCTCAACGCGTCTAACGCCGTCCGCGGATGTGTTCAGTCCTTTCGATGTAGCTTTTGATCGTTTCCGCACTGACACTGCCTGCTGTTCCGACGTAGTAAGAAGGCGACCAAAGATGGCCTGCCCAAAGTTCATTTTTGAGTTCCGGATGCCGCATCAGCAGCATCCTTGCACTGGCACCCTTCAATACTCTCACCGCGTCGGCAATGCTGACGGACGGCGGAAAACTGACAAACAGGTGCAGGTGATCCGGCTGAATCTCCAAAGAAAGTATCTCATACTTTCTTTCAGCGCATATACTTTCAAGCAACTCACGCAGAGACTGCGCAACACCACCCCTGAGAACGGATTTCCTGTACTGGGGGCACCATACCATATGGTAAGCTGTCTGATAGACGCAGTTTCTGCTGTAAACGATGTTTAGCATAGTGCGTATGGTACCAATTTTTTAAAATAAAAACAGCCGAGATTCCTCCCGCGTCTGAAGACGCGGGTTTCCTCGCGGAATTTCTATGAAGGTGATGATCGCGGCAAGCGACCACAGGCACCCGGTGAGGGAGAGATGAACCGAGCTTAAGTCCCCCTTGGTGACAAGAAGCGTTACGCCCACCACGGCGCAGAGCATGCAGCCCATCTCAAAGACCCGCACACGTCTGTGGGCAAAAAGCGCGAGGTAGAGCACCATGAATAAGGGCGTCATCGACTGGAAAATGGTCGCGGTGCCGGCGTTAAGGTAAAAAATCGCGAGGAAAAACGTGAGTTGCGACACTCCGATCATGATGCCGCAAAGCGTGATGTCAAAGGCGTCGCGCTTATTTTGCATGGGAGCAAGAGCAGCTTTTCCGCGCTGCAGAAACAGCAGAATCAGAAGAATGCTTCCGGCACAAAGAAGCCTGAGACTCACAAGGTCCCAGGGTGTAAAAGAAAAGTGCTGCAGGACGTTTTGACCCGCAACACCCATCGCGCCCCAGGCGCTTGCACCGAGTAACGCCAGCAAAATACCTTTGGTGGAATTGGATAACTGCATTCCTGCACCGTCTGCCTTAACGAAAACGGGCGGATGATAATACGAAGGGCGGCAGCGAAAGTCCGGCGGCGTTGATCTGAGGAAAACGTCCGTCAGATCGGTGACATGTTTTTCATGGCCTTTGCAATCTGCGCGTCTTCGGGCGTCAGATAACGGCTTGTGGTGCCGATTGAGGCGTGGCCCATCGCGTTTTGCACGACGTTGATGTCCATGGTGCGCAAGGCACAGGAGGCAAAGGTGTGACGCAGCCAGTGGGTCGAGGCGGCCCGGAGTTTGGCGGCGTCTGCGGGACTTTTGTCTTCAGCGGCAAGCGCAGCGCCCTCAAAGAAATTTTCCAGTGTCCTGTACAGCCCCGAGCGCGAAATCGCGGTAAGGCTTGCGGGGTCCTTTTTTCGCCCGATCCCGAGACTGGCGACAAGCGCTGTTTTTGGATCGGCTTTTAAAACCGGGGGGAGGTCTCTGAGGCTGAAGTAGAGATTGATGGCGTCAAGCGCTTCGCTGCTTACGGGCAGCCGCCTTACCTTGTCGCCCTTGCCGACGATTTCGATCACGAGAAGATCATCGTCGCCGATTCGCCGCGTCACGAGCCACCCGGCTTGGGCGTGAATGATTTCAGAGGCGCGCATCCCGAGGCCCTTACCGAGACAGAGCACCACGCGGATGCGGGCGGAAGCGAGGTTTTCCGGAAGGCTGTCGAGGTATTCGAGCACGTCTTCCCACTGGGATTCAGACAGCGACCTGTCGGCAAAATCGCGCGGGGCACCTTCGCCCGGCAGAAGCCTCACTTTGCCTGAGACCTGATCAAAGGGGTTGTATTGCAGATAGCCGGTTTTGACGAGAAAACTGAAGAGAAGCCGGATCACGGTCAGGCTTGTTTTGCGGCTTGTGGCGGTTAAGGGGCCGTTATAGGGCCGCCATGCCGGCGACGTTCTTGCGGCATTTTTCGGGCCGATCCAAAGTGCCTGAGGTTCTTTCCAGAGTTGCTGCCAGACGGCCGGATCCGTGCGCCCGAGGCCTTCAAGCCACCGGGGAAAAAGGGCGGCGTCTTTGGCGGTGATGGAACTTAAGGCAAGTCCCCGCTCAAGCGTGCACCAGAGAATAAAGCGCTCGGCTTCCTTGCGGTACTGCGCGCGGGTGTTGGGATTGACGGCGCGTGCCGCGAGCCATTGGTTCACGGCCTCAAGGTCGTTGCCGGCCTCAAGCATCCCGCCGCGACCGACGCGGTTGGTGCCGAGGCGGCCCGAGAGGTCGCCCGCAAGCTGCATTTCTTCCATCGGCCGGACAGCAAGAGCACAGTCTGAAGCCGGTTCCCGGGTTTTAAGCGATTCAGGTGCTTCGCCCGGCGGATAAAAGCGCGCGGTGATTTCTCCGAGGCCCGGAACAGCGCTCTTCATCCAGTCAATGAGCGCCACGGCGTCTTCGCGTGAGAGTCCCTGCAGCTGCCGGTACCAGTTGCCGCCCACGTTGGCGGCACACTCGTAGAGATCTTCCGGGGTGAGCAGCCCAAATTCGGTCAGTGGCGCCGCCACACGATGCGCGAGATCCGCGGGCAACACGTCAGCCAGGGCTGCCGTTTCGATGTCATCGTCCAAAACCTCAATACCGGCCATGATCTGCATGTCTTTGGCCCGCGGACTGATGAAAAATCAAAGCCCGCGCGCGTTAAAATTGAAACCTTTGCATCACGGACCGCAACGGTCCGTATCCAAACAACAAACAAGTCTAATTGTAGGTGGGAGAAGAACGTGTCGCTTGCTGCATTTGATCTGACGCTTGAAGGCGCACTGCATCAGGGTACGACCTCAGAAGACAGTGCCGTCTCCAGAACCATTATCGGCATGGACCGGCTGCTCACCAATGCAACCCGTGCGCTCTACGGCTACCTTGTGGATCCGGAAGTGGATGTGCGCCGCAAGGATAAGGCGGGGGCCTATGAGATCGATCTCGGGTTCAGGAGTAACTTCGGCATGGCCCGCCGTGCGTGGCTCTCCGGTCAGAGCCGGTACGAAAATCCGCAGCCCGCGGCCGTGATGCGGGCTTTGGGGTGGTATCAGAAGGATCTGGCAGAACCCGGTGAAGCCGAAGTGGAAGAGGGTACGCAGACCGGGCTTGTGCCGCTTTTACTGGCCATGGATGGGCGCGAACCCGACCGCATTGACCTCGTGGGTGACAAAGTTGACATTGAAGCGGGCGATCAGCTCTGGCATATCACGAACGACGCCTACCGCCTCTGGCGTCACATTGAAGTGCGCAGGGGCCTTGCCGAGATCGCCAAGGCTCTGGCTTCCGCGGAAGTCTCCCGCATGATCATTACGGACCGCAATGAGAACGCCGAACTCTGCAGGCTTGATGCCCGCGCGGTCTCGGCCCTTGCCATGCCTGAGCCGCGTGACGTGCTTTTGGTCGATGAAACCCGCACGATGGCTCTTGCGCTTGCCGCGCCCGTTTTCTGCAATGACCGCTTCTGGACGTTCGTGGACGGTGCTCAGACAATCAGGGCCCGTATGTGCGACAAGGCCTTCTTAAACATCATCGATAACGGCGTGTTTGCTCTGAAGCCCGGTGAAATTCTGGTCGTCAACATGCATGTCACGACCGTGCAGACTCCCGAGGGCCTTAAGAGTACGTATGACATCGTGCGTGTGGTCGATCACCGCAAGCCCGGCCGTCACCTGCCGATGCCCGGCATCTAGTCTGCTTTAAATCCGGGAAATCACGTGAAAAACCGTATCCGCGTACTGGCTGTCGTTGTTGTTCTGCTTTTTATCGGTGTTTACGGCGCCGTTAAAGCTGACTTTGCCATCAGCCGCAGCACCGCGCCCGCGCAGGCGCCCGACGCCGTGGAAAACATCGCTCCGTTTCTGGATCCGGCGCTCACCAAAAGCATTGAGCGCGCCACCGTCAAAATCGTGTCCGGAGAAAACGGAGACGGTGAGCGCGAAGGCATGCCCACTTATGCCTTTTCCGCACCGATGCGCGTGGGCATCATTACCGAAG
Organism: Duodenibacillus massiliensis; assembly: GCF_928721995.1. Lineage (NCBI taxonomy): Bacteria > Pseudomonadati > Pseudomonadota > Betaproteobacteria > Burkholderiales > Sutterellaceae > Duodenibacillus > Duodenibacillus massiliensis. The sequence goes on along the minus strand of NZ_OV788642.1, from coordinate 668,080 downwards.
CGCAGCTCGTGGACCGCGGCGAAATGGTGCGTTCCACCCTTGAGCAGCTTTATCACACCTTCGGGCGCGACAATGTGGAGGTTCTGAGTTACGGTAAAAAAGATCTGCAGGAAGAACTGCAGTCCGGGCGTCTGGATTTTGTGCTTGCCGATTCCGCGTTTTACAGCGAAATGGAAGCGCTTGCGGGATTAAAGGGCCTGGCAAGTCTCTGGTCCACTGAAACGAGTGATCCCAAGGAAAGTATCGGCGCGGTCTATTTCACCCGCACCGACACCGATATTCTCACCGTGGAACAGATGAAGGGGCGCCCCGTGGCGGCGACATCTCCGGTGAGTTTTGAAGGCAACCTCGTGCCGCGGCGCGATCTGCTGCAAAGAGGCCTTGTGCCCAACGTCCTTTTAAAGGGCGTGGTTTATTACGGCATCAATCCCTTAAACGTGGTGGAAGCGGTGCTTGAGCGCAAGACCGCGGATGTGGGGATACTGCCCGCGTGCGCGCTGGAACATCTGGCCTCCGAGCGCGGCATTCATCCGGACAATCTGCGCTATCTTGGACTGAGAAAAGGCGGGCCCCTGATGTGCGCACGCAGCACCGAGCTTTACCCGAGCTGGTACTTTGCCGTGACGCCCGGAACCGACCCGCAGCTCACCAAGGCCGTGAGCGCGTCGCTTTACGTGATGCCGGGGTTCGGTAAGGGAAGCGACTGGGGCTTTCCCGTTTCCAACCGCGCCGTGCACGATCTCTTTTTCGATCTCAAGATCGGCCCCTACGAGCACCTGGCGCGCTGGAGCTTTGAGCGCTTTGTGCGGGAGCAGACGAGCTTTTTCTTCGCTCTGGTTTTGGGGGTTGTCTTTATTCTCTGCTACGCGTTTCTCGTTTCCGTAATGGTGCGCCTCAGGACGCGCCAGCTCAGGGAAGCGATGGCTGACAGAAGCCGCATCGAAAAGCAGGCCGCGGCCAGCCGCGACCATATCGCCAACCTTGAGCGCACCGGTATCGTCGGGCAGATGTCCACAATGATTGCCCACGAATTGAAGCAACCCCTGGGCGCGATCACGAACTTTGCGAACGGCCTTTTGCGCCGTGCCAAGCGCGGGGCGCTTGATCCGCAGATGCTTACCGAAGTGCTCGAGGAAATCGTGGAACAGGGCACACGTGCAAGCGAAATCGTCAACCGCGTGCGCGCTTACGCCAAGCACCAGAATCCGGAACTCAAGGTTTCGGACATGAGTATCTGCATTGAGCGCGCGATTGAAACGTTCCGCAGAAGTAAACGCACAGACGCCCTGATCCGAAAGGCCGTGCATCCCTATCTCTGGGCTGAGATCGACAACTGGGAGATTGAGCTCGCGCTCTTAAACCTTCTTAAAAACGCAGCTGATGCGCTCGAGGGGCGGCCCGACGCTGAAATCACGGTGCGCGTCTACGCCGAAGACAAGTACTGGCGCATTGAGGTGAAGGATAACGGGGCCTTAATAACGCAGCATGATGTCGATAAGTTCATGCAGCCGCTCGTTACGAGTAAATCAACAGGGCTCGGCCTGGGGCTTTCGATCATCGGCAGCATCGCCGAGCGCCATCACGGGCGCCTTGTTGCCACGCCCAACCCCAAGGGCGGCATGACCTTTGCCCTGGACATTCCGCGCGCGGAGATGCCCGAACATACCGCGATGTAACTGCTAGCGGCCGGCGATATTCCAGAAAACGCCGGCTGCGAGCAGCCAGAAGAGCACGGCGCTTGTGCGGTTCAGAATCATGTAAAAGATCTTTCCCTTCATACGCCGTCCGGCAAAGGCGGCCGTGTAGCTGTAGAGCACATGCACGGCCCAGACGAGCACCACAAACAGTCCGATTAAAAGCGTGATGCGCGGCACATAGTCGTCTTCCGATGCTACCCGTAAGCCCGCAAAATTGCGCAGGAAATTACGCGTTAGCGTAAAAGAGCGGGTATTTTGTGTGAGTAACATCAAAACAAGTTGAAAAGCGGGGTTTTTGCAGGTGCTTCACGCAAGTTGCTGCACGGCTTGAAGCGCACTTTTCTTTTGCCTACGATGCCGCGTTACCGAGCTCTTCTGCGGGCTCAGAAACCTATCCTATTGAAACAGGGAGAAACCATGTCAACAATCCTTACCGCACCGGCAAAGTCCGGTGAGAAGCGCCGCCTTCAGCAGGTTTTGGGCGCCGTCATTGCCTTTGCTTTTCTGACGGCATCTTCACATATCGCCGTGCCCGTGGGGCCGGTGCCGATGACGATGCAGACGCTTGCCGTGACGCTCACGGGCGTCTTTCTGGGGCCGCGTCTCGGGGCCGCTGTGACCGCAGCCTGGGTTGCCTGCGGCTTTTCCGGGCTCCCGCTTTTTGCGATGGGTAACGGCGGGCTTGCAGCCATGGTGGGGCCCACGGCCGGATACCTTTACACCTTCCCAGTCGTAGCTTTTGTGACGGGATTTTTGGCCGGTAAAGGCGGATTTCTCCGTACGCTTGCCGCGATGGTTGCGGGTAACGCCCTGTGCCTCGCGCTGGGTACTGCCTGGCTTGCCGCCGTGCTGGCAATGCCCGTAGCCAAGGCCGTTGCCGTGGGTGCTGCGCCCTTTGTCGTGGGCGGACTCTTAAAGAGTGTGCTCGGAGCGCTTATTGTGAAGGCTGCACGCCGCTGATAGGCTGAGCTCAAAAGTCATCAGTTCCGAAAAGGCTGTCCGTACGCGCGGCGGGCGGCTTTTCGGGACTTTCTTTTGTTCCTGCGCAACCATTTGAGATAAACGCCGTATTGACGGGAGGGCGCAGGATCTATAATTTCATACTGTCAAGTTTTGAATTCCCGGGTGAGCGGCAGCGCACGTGCGTCTCACGCTTTTTCCGGGGTGTCTGTTTGCCGGCGATCGTCAGATTCTCGTCGGTTTTTTTAAGAGTGCACACACAATGTCTCAAACGATTCTGCAAAGTGTTCCCGTCGGCGAGAAGGTCGGCATCGCTTTTTCGGGCGGTCTCGATACTTCGGCAGCCCTGCGCTGGATGAAGAACAAGGGCGCGTTCCCGTACGCCTACACGGCGAACCTCGGCCAGCCCGATGAGGACGACTACGAATCGATTCCGCGCCGCGCGCTCGAGTACGGTGCCGAGAAGGCGCGCCTGATCGACTGCCGTCCGCAGCTCGTCGCTGAAGGCATTGCGGCCATTCAGTCCGGGGCTTTCCATATCGCCACGGCCGGGATTCCGTACTTCAACACCACGCCGATCGGCCGTGCCGTCACCGGCACGATGCTGGTTGCAGCCATGCGCGACGACGGCGTGAACATCTGGGGCGACGGCTCGACCTATAAGGGCAACGACATCGAACGCTTCTACCGCTACGGTCTTCTCGTCAACCCGAATCTGAAGATCTACAAGCCTTGGCTTGACGTTCAGTTCATTAAGGAACTCGGCGGCCGCGCCGAAATGTCGGCCTTTTTGAATGCTGAAGGTTTCAACTACCGCATGAAGGCTGAGAAGGCCTATTCCACCGACTGCAATATGCTCGGTGCCACGCACGAAGCCAAGGACCTTGAGCACCTCAACAAGTCCATGAAGATCGTTGACCCCATCATGGGCGTGCGCTTCTGGGATGAGTCCGTGAAGATCGATCCGGAAACAGTGACGGTGCGCTTTGAAGAGGGCATGCCCGTTGCGTTAAACGGCAAGGAATTCAAGAATGCCGTCGAACTCATGATGGAAGCCAACCGTATCGGCGGCCGTCACGGCCTCGGCATGAGCGATCAGATCGAAAACCGCATTATTGAAGCCAAGAGCCGCGGCATCTACGAAGCCCCGGGGATGGCGCTTCTTTACATTGCCTACGAGCGTCTCTTGTCGGGCATTCATAACGAAGACACCCTCGAGCAGTACCACATCAACGGCCGCAAGCTCGGGCGTCTCCTGTATCAGGGCCGCTGGTTTGACAGCCAGGCCATCATGCTGCGTGAAAGCGCAATGCGCTGGGTTGCGCGTCCGATTACGGGCGAAGTCGACCTTGAACTGCGCCGCGGCAATGACTTCACGATCCTTGATACGCGTTCTCCGAACCTCACCTATGAACCGTCGCGTCTGACGATGGAAAAGGGTGACTCGATGTTTACGGCCGTGGACCGTATCGGTCAGCTCACGATGCGTAACCTCGACATCACCGATACGCGCGCCAAGCTGCAGACCTATGCCAAGACCGGGTTGCTCACGGGCGGTGAAGGCTCTGTGGTTCCGATGTTGACGGGCCGTAAGGAGAAGTAACGCATGGTAAGGATGCTGCAGAGCCGCGATCGGGAAACTCTGCAGTGTCCGGCAGTAAATGTAAACAATTCTCGGTCACCAAAACGCTCCTTCGTTGACGGCGGGTGTTTCTGTTCAGTCAGAACGCTCCGCGTGACGGAGGAGTTTTTTATTGTTTGTTTTAACGGCGGAGGCAACGCTCGAAGGCGCCTTCGTAGGGAATGACTGATATCAAGAATCCGGCCGGGCAGGAGACGCAGGTTTTGACTGCAGCCCCGAATTCCGAATCAACGGGAGATCTGAATCTCAAGGGGAAGGAAACACTTCAGGAATACTCTGGTCACGACAACGGTGACGCAGACTACAACCACGCCTCGCAGGGGGTGCGCTTCAGTGTGCTGGGCCTCGCGGTTGTTTTGACGCTCGGTTTTTCCGTGGTTGAGTTAATCGGCGGCCTCTGGGCGAATTCACTGGCCCTCGTGGGTGACGCAGGGCACATGGTCACCGATTCCGCAAGCCTCTTGTTTGCCCTCGTTGCAAACATCATTTCCCGCAAGGGCGTGGACTACAACCACAGTTTCGGTCACGGGCGCATTGAGGTGCTTGCGGCCTTTGTGAACGGCATCGCGATGCTTGCCGTGGTCGTCTGGATTTTTGTGGAGGCCCTTGACCGCATCCAGAATCCGCCGCCCATTGCCGGGGGTTCGGTCATGATCGTTGCCGTGATCGGTCTGCTGATCAATATTGCGGTGGCCTGGTCCTTGTCGCGCGATCAGAAAAACGTTAATACGCGCGCGGCCTTCGTGCATGTGTTGGGTGACCTTTTGGGGTCTGTGGCGGCAATCACGTCGGGCGCTCTGATTTATTTCGGGGGCGACAGATTTGCACTGGCTGACCCGATTCTCTCCTTTGTCGTTTGTTTCCTCGTGCTGCATGCGACCTGGGGCGTCTTTAAGGACACGACGCGCGTGTTGACGGATGCCGTTCCCGAAGGGGTGAATTATCAGGACGTGGGCGACGCGCTCATGAGCGTTAAGGGTGTCGTGGAAGTGCACGATCTGCACGTCTGGACGATGGCTCCGGAACATTCCGCCGTGATGGCGCATCTGCATCTGGAACCCAACTGTGACTGGCCTCTGGCGTTAACCGAAGCCCGGGCGCTCATCCGCGAACGTTTTGCGATTGACCACATCACGCTGCAGCCGGAAAACGCCGATATGGAACGGCAGTGCCGCTGGCGGCCCAAAGACGGCTGCCGCTTCTGCTGCAGCCGGCCGGAAAACAGCGACTGCCCGCATCAGCGCGCTGCGTAGTCATCGGAAAGATATATAAAAACGGACGGCCCGGAAGCGTTTTCCTTTCGGGCCGTCTGTTTTTTAGAACTGAGGTCAGCAGAATTTATCCGCGCAGCCGCCGGGCTTTGCCGGGCAGCCCCGCCATCCAGGGGTAGGCGGCTTCATGTTCACGCCGGAAGGCTTCAATGGCTGCCTTGTCTTTTATCGTCGCTTCGAGCATGTCAAGGCCCTCAAGCAGCATCGTCTTGTGGCGTTCCGCAACCGTAAAGGGGACCGTCAGGCCGCCAGCCGCGGAAATGGTCTGCGCGGGCAGATCAATTATGAGTGAAACCGGCACGGCGTCCGAGAGGACGCTTAAAAGTTGCGCCGCATCCTCAGGCGTTACTTTGGCCGCAAGCAGTCCGTTATTAAAGCAGTTGGAATAGAAGATTTCACCGAATCCGGCGGCTACGACCGCGCGGATTCCGAACTGCATCAGCCCCCAGACCGCATGCTCGCGGCTTGAGCCGCAGCCGAAGTTCGGACCGGCGACAAGAATTTCGGTTTTTTCAAAGCCCGGCTTATTAAAGACACAATCCGGATTAGGCCGACCGTTGCCGTCAAAGCGCAGGTTATAGAGCAACCCCTGCGCAAGGCCCGATTTGTCGATTCCGTGCAGAAACTGCTTGGGCATGAGCTGATCGGTGTCGATATTGTCGGCGGGAAGCGGTGCGGCTACGGCCGTGAGCGTTGTAAATTTTTCCATGGCGTTAATCCTCACAGGCGTTTTAACGTTCTCGGATCGGTAAGCACACCGGTCACGGCTGCGGCAGCCGCGGCCGCGGGACTCACAAGGTGCGTGCGGGCGCCCCGCCCCTGGCGGCCCTCAAAGTTCCGGTTGGTGGTGGAGGCGCAGCGCACGCCGGCCTTCAGTATGTTGCCGTTCATCGCAAGGCACAGCGTGCAGCCGCTCTTGCGCCATTCAAAGCCGGCGGCCTTAAAGATGTCGGCTAAACCCTCGCGTTCGGCCTGACGGCGCACGCGCATGGAACCGGGCATCACCTGGGCGCGTACGCCCGGCGCCACGTGACGGCCCCTAAGAACGGCAGCGGCTTCCCGAAGGTCCGAAATGCGGCCGTTGGTGCAGGAGCCGATAAAAACATGCTGCACGGGGGTGCCGGCAGGAGCCTGTCCGGCTGTAAGTCCCTGATAGGTAAGTCCGCGGCGGGCAGCCGCCTGCGCCACGGGATCGGTGAAGCTCTCGGGTGCGGGAATCGCTTCGTCAAAGCGCACGGCCTGATCGGGGCTCGTGCCCCAGGTCACCATGGGAGCAACTTCTGAGGCATCAAGCGTGACTTCTTTATCAAAGTGCGCGCCGGCGTCCGTTGTGAGCGTTGCAGCGTAGTCTGACATGGCGTTGAACTCATCTTCGGTCATGCCGACTGCATGGTCTTTGACCCAGGCCAGCGCTTTCGTGTCCGGTGCAATCAGTGCCCCGCGGGCACCGGCTTCCACCGTGAGGTTACAAAGCGTCATGCGCTCTTCAACGGTGAGCGCCTCAACGGCACTGCCGCAGTATTCAACGATCATCCCCAGGGCGCCGCGCGCGGAGATTTTGCGCAAAACCGTGAGCACGAGATCTTTGGCGGTTGACCCCTCGGGCAGTTTTCCGGTAAGCGTGATGCGCATCGTGCCCGCCGTGCGGTAGACAAGCGTTTGCGTTGCGAGAATATGTTCGATTTCCGATGTTCCGATCCCGAAACCCAGGGCACCTAAGGCACCGTGCGTTGTGGTGTGGCTGTCGCCGCAGATCACGACCATCCCCGGGCGCACGAGCCCCTGCTCATCCATTACGACGTGCTCAACACCCTGATCCGGATCGTCGGGGCCGTAAAAGGCGTCAATACCGAAACGGCGGCAGTTGGCTTGAAGCGTCTCGGCCTGAATGCGGCTTTTCTCATCGTAAATGCGGCGCGGTGACTCATCGATGCTCGGAAGGATGTGGTCGACCACACACAGATGCGCGTCAGGTACCGGGACAGTGAGTCCCCTGTCAACGAGCCCGGCAAAAGCCTGGGGCGACGTGTATTCATTGGCAAAGTGCACATCGCAGTAAAGAAGCACGGTGGCGGCGTCGATACGTTTGACGGTGTGCGCAGCGACGATTTTTTCGTAGAGCGTCTTGGGCACGGGTTGTCTCCTAGTGGTTCATGTTTTTTGTGAGTATAGGCCCGGGCCATAAGCCAAACCGTTGCCGGGCTATTGGCTATTATGTCGGCCAAGCAAAGACAACCATGCCGGAAGCGCTTTCTATGGAAGACATTCTCATTAACTGCACGCCGCGGGAAAACCGCGTGGCGGTGATCGTCGACGATATCCTTGAAGACGTGCATATTGAGCGCACGCAAAGCCGCGGGCTTGTGGGTAACGTCTATAAGGGGAAGGTGATCCGGGTGCTGCCCGGCATGCAGTCCGCCTTTATCGACATCGGACTTGAGCGCACCGGGTTTCTCCATGTGATGGACATCGAAAGCGCGCACGGTCCCGACGGCATCATGAAGCCCATCGAAAAGATTCTCTGCGAGGGCGTGTGCCTGATGGTGCAGGTCGCCAAGGATCCTATCGGCACCAAGGGTGCGCGGCTTACGACCACGATTTCGCTTGCAGGCCGCAAGCTCGTTTATCTGCCCCACGACAACCATATCGGCGTGAGCCAGCGCATTGAAGATGAGGCGCTCAGAGAGGAACTCAGAAGCCGCGTGACGGCCCTCAGGCCTGAAACGGAAAAAGGCGGTTACATCGTCAGAACCTGCGCCGAAGAGGGGGCTCAAGACAGCGAGTTTCTCGAGGACATGACTTACCTTAAGCGCCTCTGGAGCGAGATTGAGGAAAAGCGCTCGCGTCAGCCCGCGCCCTCGCTTTTGTATGAGGATCTGTCGCTTTCGCAGCGGGTGTTAAGGGACATGGTGCAGGCTACAACCCGAAGGATTTTGGTTGACAGCCGCCGCACCTGTGAAAACCTCAGAGCCTTTGCCCGCCGGTTTGTGCCGGCGGCTCTCGATAAGATCGAGCACTACAGCGGTGACCGGCCTCTTTTTGAAATGTACGGGGTGGACGAGGAGATTGAAAAAGCCCTCGGGCGCCGTGTGGAATTGAAAAGCGGCGGCTATCTGGTCGTTGACCAGACTGAAGCGATGACAACGATTGACGTCAATACCGGGGCCTTTGTGGGCCGCCGGGACTTCTCTGAAACCGTCTTTAAAACGAATCTTGAAGCCGCTCAGGTCATTGCCCGGCAGCTGCGTCTGAGAAACCTGGGCGGAATCATCATCATCGACTTCATCGATATGGTCTGCGAGGAGCACCGCCAGGCGGTGTTGTCTGAATTAAGGCGCGCCGCGGCTTCTGACCGCACCAAGCACACCATTTCCGAATTCACCGAACTGGGGCTCGTTGAGATGACCCGCAAGCGCACCCGTGAGTCGCTTGCGCACGTGTTGTGCGAACCGTGCCCGGTCTGCGGGGGGCGGGGGCAGATTAAGACCGCGCGCACCGTCTGCTACGACATCCTCCGGGAGATCGTGCGGGAATTCAAGCAGTACCGCGATGCCAGGGAATTTAAGATCCTTGCTTCGCAAAGCGTGATTGATATGTTTTTGGAAGACGAGGCGCCCGCCTTGGACCTTCTGCAGGACTTTATGGGTAAGCCCGTGACGCTTGAGGTGGAGGGCTGCTACAGCCAGGAAGAGTACGACGTGATCCTGCTCTGAGCTAAAAAAGAGGCCGGCCTGAATAAAAACAGCCGGTCTTTCGTTTCGCAAGCGCTGTGCACTTAAGCGCTGACGCCTCTCCAGAAGAGCTCACATCCTAAAAGAACCATAATGGCCGACAGAAGGATCACAATCCAGGACGGGCGGATTTTCTTTGCAATCTTGGCGCCGAACTGTGCGCCGACAAAAGCGCCGCACCCCACCGCAACGGCTGCGGTCCAGACAATGTGACCGAGCATTGCATGGCCGGCAACACCGATCACGGAACTCACCATCAGCACAAAGGTGGAGGTTGCCACGGCAATCTGCGCCGGGAATCCGAGGATAAAGACCATCATCGGTACGTGCACGACGCCCCCGCCGATACCCAAAATCGACGAGATAAAGCCCACAAAGAAGGAAAGCGTGATGCCGATAGTGTAGGAAAACTCGGCATGCGCGACGTCAAAGTCTTCCACGCGGGCCGTGGCGCGCCTGCTGCGGCTTTTTAAAAACATGAAGATGCCGAGCGCGGCAAGCGACACGCCGAAAGTTATTGAAAAGCCGGGGCCCGAGAAGTATTCGGTGACATAGCTCCCCAAAAAGGCGCCCGGGATCGTGGCCGCTGCAAAGGGCAGGGCCGCACGAAACATCACGCGTTTTTGGCGGATGTAGGCGATGGTGCCTGAGACCGAATTGAGAAATACGCCAAAAAGGCTCGTGCCGATCACCTGCTGCACGGTCTGAAAGGTCGTGCCGTTCGGGGTCATCATCGTGAGCATGAAAAGCGGCACCATGATGAGGCCGCCGCCGATGCCCAGAAGCGCCCCCACAAGCCCCACGCCGATACCGACGCCGAAAAGTTCTGCAAAGGAAAGAAGTTCAGTCATGATTCAAACCATCCGGAAAATCGGGCAAGGCCGCAATTTTAGAAAAACCGGGGCAAAAAAACGCCCGACGGCACACACGTGCAATCGGGCTGAAAATGCGAAACGCTTCAATGCGCGCTTTGGAAGAGGGAGAACTTCGAAAACGGCCCCTCGGGAGCGTTCCGCACAGGGAGATTCGGATCGGCTACCGCTCGATCCGCTACGAACTATATCAACTGCCTAGGTAATATTAAATAGGTGTATTCACCTAGGCGCCGGGTCAGGCACTGAAACCCGCTCTGAGAGGGCATTTGAGGGCTCAAAGGGAAAACCCCTGTGGCGTTTAGGGTACCGGCGGAAAACCTCATGCTCCACCTCAAACGCCTGATTTTACGGATAGTTTTTAATTTAAACTCTACTATTGGTAGTGGGGCTTTAAGATTGACACCACAAGCACTGGCCGTTATTGTCCTGAGAACCAAAGTGATGCCGCAGGACTTACCGGCCTGCGGTCCGTTTTTTCCCGACAGAGCCTTATGACCGGGGCGCGGGTAATGCCCGTGGCGTCCGTTGCGGATCTTTATTGCCGGGGAAACACTGAAAGAATAAAGAGGAGTTCACTTATGTCCGTCATGCCTGAACATCTGGTCAAACGCGACGGCAGCGTCAAACCTTTTGACGCCGCCAAAATTACGGCGGCTATTGCCAAAGCCGGCAAGGCGACCGGTGAGTTCGGGGAAAAGCGTGCGCAGGAAATGTGCGAAACGCTCGTGATTCCCAAGATCAAGTCCTTAAACCTTGTGACGCCCGACATTGAGCAGGTGCAGGACGCGGTTGAACACGCCCTTTTTGACTCAGGGTACTTCGCCACACTCAGGGCCTACATCGTTTACCGCGAACAGCGCGCCAAGAGCCGTGACGCCAAAAAAAGCTGGGTCAATGTGGAAAGTTCCATCAACGAGTACCTCGATCAGCTCGACTGGCGCGTCAACGCCAACGCCAACCAGGGCTACAGTCTGGGCGGACTCATTCTCAACGTGTCCGGCAAGGTCGTCGCCAACTACTGGCTCAACTACATCTACACGCCCGAAATCGGTGCCGCGCACCGCAATGCCGACATTCACATTCATGACCTTGACATGCTCTCGGGTTACTGCGCGGGCTGGTCGCTGCGCACGGTGCTCACCGAAGGCTTTAACGGTGTGCCGGGCAAGGTTGAAGCCGGGGCACCCAAGCACCTTTCCTCAGCCACCGGTCAGATCGTGAATTTTTTGGGCACGATGCAGAACGAATGGGCGGGCGCTCAGGCCTTCTCGTCCTTTGACACCTACATGGCGCCTTACATCCGGAAGGATCATCTGCCGTACCATGAAGTGCTGCAGTGCATTCAGGAGTTGATCTACAACCTCAATGTCCCGAGCCGCTGGGGTACGCAGACGCCCTTTACAAACCTCACCTTTGACTGGACGTGTCCTGAGGACTTAAAGCATCAGCACCCGGTGATCGGCGGCGAAGAGCAGCCCTTTACCTACGGGGAACTGCAGGCTGAAATGGACATGATCAACCGCGCCTACATCGAAGTCATGATGAAGGGCGACGCGAAGGGCCGTGTCTTTACGTTCCCGATTCCGACCTACAACATGACGCCGGACTTTGACTGGGACAGCCCCAATGCCCTGCGCCTCTTTGACATGACGGCGCGCTACGGGCTGCCGTACTTCCAGAACTTCATCAATTCGGAACTTAAGCCCAACATGATCCGCTCGATGTGCTGCCGTCTGCAGCTCGATCTGCGGGAACTCTTAAAGCGCGGCAACGGCCTCTTTGGCTCGGCCGAGCAGACGGGCTCTTTGGGTGTGGTGACAGTCAATTGCGCGCGCCTCGGGTACCTCTATAAGGGCAACGAAGAAGAGCTCTACAAGCGTCTTGATCATCTCCTCGATCTTGCCAAGCAGTCCCTGGAAATCAAGCGTAAGGTCATTCAGCGCCACATCGATCAGGGGCTTTTCCCGTACACGAAGCGCTATCTCGGCACACTCAGAAACCACTTCTCCACGATCGGTGTGAACGGCATCAACGAGATGATCCGCAATTTCACCGGCGACACCGACGACATCACAACCGACTGGGGCCACGCCTTTGCGGTGCGGTTCCTGGATCACGTGCGTGAAAGGCTCGTGCAGTTTCAGGCCGAAACCGACCACATGTATAACCTTGAGGCAACGCCCGCGGAAGGCACAACGTACCGCTTCGCGAAGGAAGACAAAAAGCGTTTCCCCAATATTCTGCAGGCGGGAACGCCCAAGAATCCCTACTACACCAACTCTTCGCAGCTGCCGGTGGGCTTCACCGACGACCCCTTCCAGGCGCTTGAGATGCAGGAAGATCTGCAGAAGAAGTACACGGGCGGCACGGTTCTGCACCTGTACATGAACGAGGCGATCAGTTCGGCTGAGGCCTGCCGGGATCTCGTGAGAAGAACGCTCACGCGGTTTCGTCTGCCTTATATCACGATCACGCCCACGTTCTCGATCTGCCCCAAGCACGGCTACATCCCGGGACGGCACGATTTCTGCCCGATCTGCGACGCTGAGCTTATTGCCAAAAAGCGTGCGGCGCTTGCGGCCAAGGAAAAGGCGGCCGCGTAAGTGTTTTATCTCTGTGCGGCCGCGGCCGCCGGTATTAAAGTTTCGTTAACCAAAAAGGGAGGTCATGAAATGGACCAGAACACAACAAAAACTCAGGAAGTTGAATTAAAGGACAGCGAACGTCAGCCCTGCGAAGTCTGGACCCGTGTGATGGGATACCACCGCCCGGTTCAGTCCTTCAACATCGGCAAGAAGGGCGAATTCGAGGAACGCAAGTACTTCGTTGAATCGAAGTGCGGCTGCAGCAAGTAACTGCGGCGTGAATCACGAAGCGATTCCGATCCGCGCTGAGGCACAGACTCCCGGCGCGGATTTTTGTCTTGAGGCACGGCACCTGAAGGTGGCGGGCATCACCCCCTTTACGAGCATCGACTTTCCCGGAAAGCTCGCGGCGGTGGCGTTTCTGCAGGGCTGTCCCTGGCAGTGCATCTACTGTCAGAACCCCTGGATGCAGAGCCGCGCGTTTGCGCCGGATCTGGAACACAGCTCGTGGGAGGAACTTGAAAAGCTCCTGTCCCGCCGCAAGGGTCTTTTGGACGGCGTGGTGTTTTCAGGCGGCGAGCCGCTCACCGACCCCGCGCTCAAAAGTGCGATAGAGGAGGTGAAGTCGCTTGGGATGGCCGTGGGACTGCACACCTCAGGCTCCTATCCGCGGCACTTAAAAGAAGTGATCGGACTTGTTGACTGGGTGGGGCTTGATGTGAAGTCGCCGCCGGAAAACGCCGCGCTTTTTGAAGTCGTCACGCAGCGTAAGGGGAGCGCCGCAGCGTTTCGCGAAAGTTTTGAGGTGGTGCGCGCAAGCGGCGTTTCTTATGAAGCGCGCACGACGGCGCATCCGGATTTTCTCTCGGCGGAAGCAATCGGTGAAATTGCCGACTGGCTCGCAGAGCGCGGCTGCAAAACATACGCTCTGCAGATTTTCCGTCCGGCGCCGCACATTGACCTGAAACTCGCGAAAGTAGGAAGCGACTACCCGGGCGAAGAACTTCTTGCCCGTCTCAAAGCACAGTTTGAGCACTTCACATTAAGGCGCGGGTAGCGTTTTTTCCGTGTCAGATGAAGCAGTCTTGCGGCAGCGGCCGCGGGCTGCTTTTTCTTTTTTGCCGGATATTCGGGATTTCTTCTACGACATAAAACGACGTATATCTGCCGACAATTTCTTCGTGATCAACACGAAGAAAGAAAGCGATGTGTCTGCATCAGAAGCCCATTAAAGCGCTTGAAGACAAAGGCCGGCTCCGCGCCGCAGGCTCGGGAAAGTTTCCGGCTGCAGCAGGAAAGCCGGGCGGAGAAACACTGCCCGATGATATTGCCGCCCTGATCGAAAAGTGGAAGGTCCTGTTGAAAAACCTGGAGGACAAATGAGCGGCATACGGACAGTTCTGACCGGGCGGGAAATCCGCCTCATGCACGACGCCGTTTTGATGCGCTTCCGGGGGCTGGCTTCAGCGCAGGCGCCCGGATTCCTGAAAGAGCGCATTAACGGCCTTTTGGGCGGCGTGGAACTGAAGCTTGACTGCAGCACGGCAACGGATGCGGTGGTTTTCCGGACGGCAGGAGAACTGCTCTCAGCGCTTGCCCGGGCGCATCTTTTCTCTGACGGCAACAAACGCACGGCCGTTCTCTCGGCGTTACTTTTTCTGTTGCGCAGCGGACACGACGTGAGTGCAACAACCGATGCGGTGCAAAGACTTTCGTCTCTGGCGGTTAATGCCGCGCAGGGCGCTGTCGGAGGAGAGGAGGCGGCCCGGGTTCTCGAAAATCTTCCCGTTGACCGTACAGTTGCGGCAACGGCCGGCAGCGCAGTGACCGGGCCAGAAACTGCAGGCATCGACCGCAGATTTGAGCCTTGTCAGCATGACAAAAAGCTATAAGCGCCATATGGCAATTAACTATCATTTAAAAGAGGGTGAGGCATAGAATTCAATCCGAATTTAATAAGAGCCGGGTCGGCCCCATCATTAAAATTAGTACTGGCCCTGAGGCACGGGGGGTTTTGCGGCTTTCCTGCTTCGCTGCAGAAAAAATGTCTGCGGTGGTTCATCAACATTTCAGGAGAAAAACATGAAATTCCGTTGCAAGGTTTGCGGCTACATCTATGAAGGCGACAGCCTCCCCGCTGACTACATCTGCCCCGTCTGCCACAAGGACGCCTCCTACTTCGAACCCGTCGTTGAAGAAAAGAAGAGCTGCGGCTGCACGGCCAAGCTCGCCGGCACCAAGACTGAAAAGAACCTGTGGTCTGCCTTCGCCGGTGAATCTCAGGCCCGCAACAAGTACACGTACTTCGCTTCCGTTGCCCGTCACGAAGGCTATGAACAGCTCGCGGAAATCTTCCTGACCACGGCCCGCAATGAACAGGAACATGCCAAGCTTTGGTTTGAATACCTGGGCGGCATCGGCGACACGGCCGCTAACCTGAAGGCTGCAGCCGACGGCGAAAACTACGAATGGACCGACATGTATGCAACGTTTGCCAAGGAAGCCGAAGAAGAAGGCTTCTCTGAAATCGCTGCCAAGTTCCGTATGGTCGGCGCCATCGAAAAGACCCACGAAGAACGTTATCGTAAGCTGCTGAACAACGTTCAGATGAAGCGCGTCTTCTTCAAGGGCGAAATGACGATGTGGGAATGCCGCGTCTGCGGTCACATTGTTGTCGGTACCGAAGCTCCGGAAGTCTGCCCGGTCTGCCACCACTCGCAGAGCTTCTTCGAAGTTCGCGCCACGAACTACTAATCAGTGCTTCTGACTGCGGCTTTTTCGCAGCAGTCTGACTGATCGGTCAAGCCGCCGTTGGGTTTCAGTGCCCTGCGGCGGTTTTCGTTTGTCCGTTCGAAAAACACGGTAGAGTGCATAGGAAGAGCCTTATTTTCGCAAGAAGAGGAGATCTCTCAGGGTTATTCCCTAATTTTGGAACAGTTTTTCATTTTCCCCTGACTACACTGCAATTCCTGCGCCCACGGTACCGCAGAAAGTACCGGCTGCGGTCGTTAAAGACCCCTCTGAAAGGAAATACATCATGCAGTGGCTTGAGGGCATCAATGCCGTCACGGTGATTTTCGCGGCGCTCTGCGTCTTTGCGATCGGTTACCGCTTCTACGGCCTTTACATCGCCCAAAAGGTTCTCAACCTCAACCCCAACCGCGAAACACCGGCTGTGAAGTATGCCGATGACCGCGACTACGTCAAAACCGACAAATTCGTTCTGTTCGGTCACCACTTTGCCGCGATTGCAGCGGCCGGTCCCCTGCTCGGACCTGTGCTTGCCGCGCAGTTCGGGTACCTGCCCGGGCTTCTCTGGATTCTGATCGGCTGCGTGCTTGCAGGCGGCGTGCACGACATGGTCGTGCTTTTCTGCTCGGTGCGTCACGGCGGACGGTCGCTCGCGTACATCGCGATGAAGGAAGTCGATCCGAAAACCGGTGTGGTGACAAGCTGGGCCGTGATTGCCATTCTGATTCTCACGCTTGCGGGGCTTTCGATTGCCTGCGTCAACGCCATGCATGATTCGCTCTGGTCCACCTACACGGTGGCGGCTACGATTCCGATTGCCGTCATCATGGGCCTTTACATGCATATCTGGCGTAAAAACGATGTGCTCGGCGCAAGCCTTCTGGGCGTTGTGCTTCTTTTCCTGTGCATCCTTTCAGGCCCCTGGGTTGCCTCGCATCCGGAATATTTCGGGTGGCTTAACCTCGACAAAAAGACGATGTCGCTTGCGATTCCCGTCTACGGCTTTATCGCTTCAGTGCTGCCGGTGTGGCTGCTTCTTCTGCCGCGCGACTATCTGTCGACGTTTCTTAAGGTCGGTACGATTGTGGCGCTTGCCGCAGGCATCATCTTTGTGATGCCTGACTTCCAGATGCCGCCTCTTACCGAATTCGTTAACGGCGGCGGCCCGATCGTGGGCGGCCCGGTGATTCCCTTTATCTTCATTACGATTGCCTGCGGTGCCCTTTCGGGCTTTCACGCAACCATCGGCACGGGCACAACGCCCAAGATGATTGCCAACGAAAAGGACGTGCTTTTCGTGGGTTACGGCGCGATGCTCACCGAGGGTTTTGTCGCCGTGATGGCTTTGATTGCGGCCTGCGTTCTGGTGCCTGCCGACTACTTTGCGATTAATTCAGCCGCGGACAAGTTTGCCGAACTCGGCATGACCGTGCAGAACCTGCCGATGCTTGAAGCTGAAGTGCAGGAAAACCTCGCGGCCCGTCCGGGCGGCTCCGTGAGTCTTGCCGTCGGTATGGCCTATATCTTCAGCCGTATCCCCTGGATGGAAGATCTGATGGCCTACTGGTATCACTTCGCCATCATGTTTGAAGCGGTCTTTATTCTCTCGGCCGTGGATGCCGGTACCCGCGTGGGGCGCTTCTTCCTGCAGGAAATGGTGGGTAAGGTCATTCCGAAGTTTGCCGATCATGTGTGGGTGCCGGGGATTGCGATAACGTCTGCCATCTTTACGGGCCTCTGGGGTTACCTCGTTTACTCGGGCGATATCTCCACCATCTGGCCGCTTTTCGGTATCTGCAACCAGTTGCTCGCTTCCGTGACACTGCTGATCGGCACCACGGTGCTGCTGCGTCTCAATAAAACGCGCTACGCCTGGATGACCGGCATTCCCGGTGTGCTGATGACCATCATCACGATGTGGGCCGGCGTGTGGCTTGTCGTCTATCAGTACCTGCCCGCCGAGAAGTATCTCCTTGCGTTCCTCTCGTGCCTTGTGATGGTTCTGATGGCCGTGGTGATCGTGGGGACGCTGCGCCGCTGGTCCGTGCTTCTGAAGATGGACAGCCACATCAAGGACGCTTACGGCGTGGATGTGAAGCAGATTGTGGAAGAGTAGTCGTCTTTTGTGAGTGACACCGAAAGTCCGGCGGGATTAAGCTCCTTGCCGGGCTTTGGTTTTCTTAAGCTGCCGTCGTTTTTGCCGCCGTGAGTGCAGCGGCTAATTCGGTAACGCTCTGCGCATAGAAAAAAGAGCGGTTGTAGTCGAGAAGCGCAGCAAAGTTGACGCTTCCCAAAAGGTAGACTTTGGCTTTTGGGTCCTCTTTGGAGGGCGTGGGAAGGCTCACCAAAAGAACGGGTGTGGCAGGAGAAAACGGCACGTACCCCTGCGGTTCAACCCCTGCGTCCAGAGCGTTTTGCAGGGTTGTCGTCAGACGTGCCTCACCGGTATCGAGTTCCCTGGCGGCGGCTTCTGAGACCCGGCAGGGCCAGGTCACGGGCAGCCGGTTGTCCCATCCCACGCTTTTAAGGTAGTTGGCCGCTGAAGCAACGGCGTCCGCGGTACTTGCGGTCAGGTCGACCTTGCCGTCGCCGTCCATGTCAATGCCGAGCTTTTCAATGTTGCTCGGCATAAACTGGCAGATGCCCAGGGCCCCCGCAAAACTCCCTCTCATCGTTGTCGGATCCGTCTTGTTTTTGTGACAGATCGCAAGAAAGCTCGCGAGTTCATTCTGGAAAAAGGCCGCGCGCCGCGTGTAGTCAAAGGAAAGCGTGGCAAGCGCGTCAAGCGTTTTGACGTTTCCGGTGCTCTTGCCGTAAATCGTTTCCACACCGATCACGGCGGTGATGATTTCAGGCGGAACCTGCCAGCGTTCAAAGGCAGAAGCCAGGCTTGCGGCGTTGGCTTTCATGAAGTTCAGGCCCAGCGTGATGCGCTGACTGTTCACAAAGTTTTTGCGGTGCGCGGGCCAGTTTTTGGGGGTTGCCCCTGCGGTGAGTCTGGGGCGGCTCATGATGCGTTCGCTCACCGCGCTGTAGCGGGCGCGCGAAAGCGCATTGGTAATCCACGCAAAGGGAATGCCGCGCGATTCGGAGATGCCGGCCGCCCAAAAGCGAACGTCTGCGCGCGTGGCGTAATTAACGAACCCCTTTGTCTGCGCAAAAGCCGCAGGCACACACGCGCACACCGCGGCGGCCAAAAGCCGGCGGCGCAGGGCATCGGGCCCGGGGCAGGTGTGAAGGGGAACGGACATCGTTAAAAGCGCGCCAAGTGTGTGTGGTGTGGACAATCTTAACCGCAATACGCCAAAAACGGCTGAAATACCGGTAAAAAAGGCACTTTCGGGCTATACAAAAACGGGACTCAACCTGATAGGATTGAAGAATCAGTTGTTTTGATATGTGTTGACCCACATGATTCACCGTGCTTTTCTTTTGAGTGTGCTTGCGGCGGTTCTCGCCGGCTGCCAGACAACGACCCACAACCCCTACAGCTGGCGCTACGCCTCCGGCGGGGAGGAGACGGTGTGCGTTGCTTCGCCGGAAGAAACCAGTGAAGTGTTAAAGCTCACCTTAAGACAGGCACTGAGGGAAAAGGGCTTTAAGGCACTTGAAACTGACGGGGAAGATGCCCGCTGTACCAAGTACCTGCGTTTTACCGCGGTGATGGGCGGCTGGTCCGGCGCACGGCTTGAGTCCGCGCGGCTTGAGCTCAGAAATAAGGGTGAGGCGCGGCCCGCTTACAGCGCTTCGGTTTCAGGCTTCAGCGCCGGTGACGCAAGTCTTAACCTGCCGGAAGACGACTACAACCTCACGATCCGCGTGCTCGTTGACCGGATGTTTCCGGAACCGCAGCCCTGGAGCGCAAACTAAGCCGGGATATTGTCCCGCCAGATTTCAACGGCAGTTTTCCAAAAGCCCGTAAGCGTATCGGCTTTAAATGCGGGCAGTCCGAAGTGCGGCCACAAGGCCGTGAGTGTTGCGAGCGGAGCCTCGGCAGTGACTGCCGGGGCTTTTCGCTGTTTGGAGAGTTTTTCGCCGTCGGGCCCGAGAATAAGGGGCGTATGAAGATAGCGGGGCGTGCGGTATCCGAGCGCCTGCTGCAACTCAATCTGCCGCGCAGTGCTCGCTAACAGGTCGCTGCCTCTCACAACGTCGGTGATCCCCTGATCCGCGTCATCAACAACCACGCAGAGCTGATAGGCCCAGAGGTGGTCGGCGCGGCGGATGATGAAGTCGCCCACTTCTTTTTCAACATTTTGCTTAACGGGCCCGCAGAGGCGGTCGGTGAAGGCTACTTCCCGGTCTTCGGTGAGAAAACGAACGGACCGCACGGGTCTGCCGTGAGTGCCTCGTCGGCAGGTGCCGGGGTACACGCCTTTTGGAAGATGAAGCAGTCCGCAGGCGTGAGCGATATCGGTGTTGGTGCACGCGCACCCGTAGGCACGGTGAAGAGCATAAAGCCGCGCAAGTGCCGCCTCATACAGGTCGCAGCGTTTTGACTGCCATACAACGGGCTCGTCAGAGGCCAAGCCGAACGCAGCGAGTGTGTCAAGAATCAGCCGGTCGGCTCCGGGCATATCCCGCGGGGGATCAATGTCCTCGATGCGCACAAGCCAGACGCCGCCGTGCGAACGGGCATCAAGCCAGGTCGCGGCGGCACAAAAAAGGCTCCCCAGGTGCAGGGGGCCGGTGGGCGAGGGGGCAAAGCGTCCCCGGTAAACGGGTGTTGTCTCAGACATGACCTGCATTTTGGCACGCATCAGAGGAGAAGGCGCCCGCCGGGCGCGTTTTTCTTCGGATAAACACCTGTATGGAGGTCATCCGATTGTCTTGAGTCAGACCGCACGGGCCTTAGAATGCCGGCATATTTGCCGGAATTTAATTCATGACTGAAGCTAAGAAACACCCGGGCGGCACAGATTACGTTAAGCCCAAGGTCAATACCTTTATCCTCACCTGGCTTTTGGCGGCCTGTTCCATGATCGGGCCTTTTGCGACCGACATGTACCTGCCGAGCTTTCACGAGATGACGCAGGTCTTTGGCGTGCCGATGCAAGCCGTGCAGCAGACGCTGTCGGCCTACCTCATCGGCTTTGCCGCGATGACGCTTTTTTACGGGACCATCAGCGACATTCTCGGCCGTAAAACAACGATGGTTGCGGGCTTTTTCTTTTTTATGCTCGCCAGTGTCGGCGCCGCTTTTTCAACGACTTTGGCCGAAGTCACGTTTTTCCGTTTCGTGCAGGGCCTTTTTGCGGGCTGCGGCATGGTGATCGGCATGGCCGTGATCCGCGATCTTTTCGGCGGACCGCAGGCACAGAAACTGATGGCCTACGTGGCGATGGTTTTCGGTTTCGGACCGGCTTTGGCGCCCGTGATCGGGGGTTACGCCGCAACGCACTTCGGCTGGCAGAGTCACTTCTATACGCTCGCCGTCATCAGTGCGTTTTTGTGCCTTGCCTGTGTTTTCTTTCTGCCGGAGAGCCTTCCCAAAAGCGCCCGTACGCCGGTGAACTTTAAGCTTTTGGCCGTGAATTACGCCAAGGCCGCCGCCAACCCCGCCTTCATGACGGGCTGCAGCGCACTGGGTCTCGCGTTTCTCGGGCAGGGCGTTTTTATTGCGGGTGCCGCCGACTGGTGCGTCAACGTCATGGGCATGAAGCCTGATGAGTTCTGGCACATGTTTTTGCCGATGATTGCGGGAACGGTCATCGGGAGCTGGATTTCCGCGCGCACGGCGCAGAAAATCGGCACGCCCATGACGATCCGCGTGTCCTTTGCCATCATGGCGCTCGGGGCACTCGCGGCGCTTTTTGAGATTGTTTTCGTGGATCAACCCGAGATGCCCTGGGCGGTGCTGCCGCTTGCGGTTTACACAACCGGCATCGGCATGATGCGCCCGGCGATGTCGCTTCTGCTGATGGACTTTTATCCGCACTCGCGCGGAATGGCAAGTTCCGTTTTGAATTTCCTGCAGACACTCTTTTTTGCGCTTTGCTCGGCCTTTATCGTGCCGTTTCTTTACGGTGACGGTGCAAAATATTCGGCTGCGATCATCGTGTTTTCGCTTCTCACGATGCTTTTCTGGGCCGCAAGCACTCAGCTTTATCTGCGGTCAAAGCACCGCGCGGCTTTAAAAGAGCGAAGCGACGAAATCGGCTGAGACCAAAAGAGAAAAGCGGACGGCAATTTTTGCCGAAGTTTCAACGGGCGGGAGCTCCTTGCGGTGTTCTGTTTAATTTTCGGACTTGACAGCGTACGGGGTCTGTGTAAAATGCGCATTCTTCGCCGCGGGAGTAGCTCAGTTGGTAGAGCGCAACCTTGCCAAGGTTGAGGTCGCGAGTTCGAGACTCGTCTCCCGCTCCAAAGCGCGTGTTTTGGAAAAGAACGGCGGCGCGATAGCAAAGTGGTTATGCACCGGATTGCAAATCCGTTCACAGCGGTTCGATTCCGCTTCGCGCCTCCAGCAGCTTTTTGCGGTGAAGAAAAACGTGATTTTGTGCGGGAGTAGCTCAGTTGGTAGAGCGCAACCTTGCCAAGGTTGAGGTCGCGAGTTCGAGACTCGTCTCCCGCTCCACAAATTCACGGTCAGTCCGTGATGGGTTCTTCTGAAGGAACCCGGCGCATCAGATGATGCGGGAGTAGCTCAGTTGGTAGAGCGCAACCTTGCCAAGGTTGAGGTCGCGAGTTCGAGACTCGTCTCCCGCTCCAGTTTCTTTCCTCCCAATACTTTCGATGACACCGTCCATGCGGTGGAGTTTTGCTGTCCGCAACTTTTGCAAAACGCCTGAAAACAGGCCGTCTGCCTAAGGTTTTCGCGGGCGTGCTGCGCTAAAATCGAAGCATGATCATTCATGTCATCAGCCTCCTGGCACGTGCTCGGGTAAACCCTCTGCGCTTTGGGGCTTAAACAACGTCATGACCAAAACAGCAAAAGACAATATCTCGTTTGAAGCCGCCATGAGCGAACTTGAAGCGATTGTGCAGAAAATGGAAGCCGGGGGCCTTACGCTTGAAGAAAGCCTTGAGGCTTATACACGGGGTGTTGAACTTTCCAAACTCTGCCGCCGCAGGCTTGAC
The DNA here is from genome assembly GCF_928721995.1 of Duodenibacillus massiliensis. Taxonomy (NCBI): domain Bacteria; kingdom Pseudomonadati; phylum Pseudomonadota; class Betaproteobacteria; order Burkholderiales; family Sutterellaceae; genus Duodenibacillus; species Duodenibacillus massiliensis. The sequence goes on along the minus strand of NZ_OV788642.1, from coordinate 645,488 downwards.
GCCGCTCAGGCCAAAATTCAGGTGCTGCAAAACGATGAAACCCTGCGGGAAGTAAGTCCCGAGGCGCTGGGGGTAAGCCGCGATGCGTGATGATGATCTTACTTTTGAAGCCTGGGCCGATGCCCGCCGTGCGCATTTTGAAACGTATGCCGAGGGCGTCTTTAAGGGCGTCACGGCGCGTGTGACCGATCCCGCGCTCTTAAAACTTTGGGAGGCCATGCGCTACGCGGTCTTGGGCGGCGGTAAACGCGTGCGTGCGCTTCTTGTCTACGCCGCAGGGCACCTCACGCAGGCCTCTTCCGCGGCCCTTGACGCCGCGGCTCTTGCGGTTGAGTCGGTGCACGCGTATTCGCTCGTGCACGATGATCTGCCGGCCATGGATAACGATACCCTTCGGCGCGGCAAACCCACCTGCCACGTGAAGTTTGGTGAGGCGCAGGCGATGCTCGCCGGTGACGCGCTGCAGCCTTTTGCGTTTTCGCTTTTGGCGTCGCTTCCTGTTTCGGACGCTTCGCGCGTTGCGGTGATGGCCGAACTTGCGAGGGCAAGCGGCGCCGTCGGGATGTGCGGTGGGCAGATGATTGACCTCGAGAGCGTCGGAAAGAGGGTATCGGCTGAGACGCTGCGGAGAATGCACGAGATGAAGACCGGGGCCCTTATTGCCGGGAGCGTCGTGATCGGCGCGCACTGCGGGACGGCTGAGAGGATCGCGGCCGCACTGCCGGCGCTTAAAACCTACAGTAAGTCCCTGGGGCTGGCGTTCCAGGTGATTGACGACATTCTGGACGTCACGGCCGACACCGCAACGCTCGGGAAAACCGCCGGCAAGGATGCGGCGGAAAATAAGCCCACCTATGTGACGCTTCTGGGGCTAGAAGAAGCAACGGCTCTGGCAAAGTCCTGCCGTAATGATGCGCTTGATGCGCTTCGCGGTATTGAAACGGACGAAGAGGGGCTTATTCCGCCGCGGCTTACAAGGCGCCTGGCAGAGACCGCCGACTACATCGTCGGAAGGACGTTCTGATGACGGATAAAACGCCTGAGACCCGTTTCAAGCTCCTGGAAAGCGTGAATTATCCGGAGGATCTGAGAACCCTTCCGGAGGAGTCGCTGCCGATTCTTGCGCATGAAATCCGCGAGTTCATGATCGAAAGCGTCTCCAAAACCGGGGGGCATCTCTCCAGTTCCCTGGGTGCCGTGGAACTCGCGGTGGCGATTCATTATGTCTTTAATACGCCGGAAGACGCCGTCGTCTGGGACGTGGGGCATCAGGCCTACGCACACAAGATTCTCACCGGGCGCCGTGAGGCAATGGCGGGTTTGCGTCACTGGGGCGGCATTTCGGGCTTTCCCAAGCGAAGCGAAAGCCCGTACGACAGTTTCGGCACCGCGCATTCCTCCACCTCGATTTCAGCCGCACTCGGTATGGCCGTGGCTGACAGCCTTGCCGGAAAAACGGACCGCTGGCACATTGCCGTGATCGGTGACGGAGCGTTGACGGGCGGCATGGCCGTGGAAGCGTTAAATCACGCCGGGGTCTATAAGGACGGCGTGAAGCTTCTGATTATTTTGAACGACAACAACTGCTCGATTTCGCCTGCGGTGGGCGCTCTTTCCGGCAACCTCGGAAAGCTCGTGAGTTCCGCGCCCGTCTGGAAGATGAGAAGCATCAGTAAAAAGGCCCTGAAAGGGTGCCCGTCGCTTTGGGAACTTGCCAAGCGCCTGGAAAAGCAGACGGTGAATTTTTTAAGTCCGCCTTCTTCCATCTTTTCCACCTTTGACCTCAATTACTTCGGCCCCATTGACGGTCATAACCTTGCCGAACTCGTGCATATTCTGAAAAACCTCAGAAATCTCACGGGTCCGGTGGTGCTGCACGTCAAAACGCAGAAAGGGCACGGCTACGCCCCGGCTGAAGCCGATCCGACGCTTTATCACGGTGTCTCGCCCTTTGACCCGAAGGTGGGGATCCTTCCGAAACCCGCTGACCCCGCGCATCCCACCTATACGCAGGTCTTCAGCCGCTGGGTGTGCGATATGGCTGCCGCCGACAAGACGCTTTACGCGATTACCCCCGCCATGCGGGAAGGCAGCGGTCTTGTTGAATTTGAAAAGAAGTTTCCGGACCGCTACAGAGACGTCGCGATTGCCGAGCAGCATGCGGTGACGTTTGCCGCGGGCCTTGCCTGCGCGGGCATGCACCCGGTTGTGGCGATTTATTCCACCTTTGCGCAGCGCGCCTACGATCAGATCGTGCACGATGTGGCGATTCAGAACCTGCCGGTGATGTTTGCCGTGGACAGGGGGGGCCTCGTGGGTGCTGACGGTCCGACGCACCACGGTGTGTTTGACCTGGCGTACTTCCGGTCGATTCCGAACCTCACGGTGATGGTGCCGAGCGACGAAAACGAGACGCGGCTCATGCTCACAACGGCCTTCCGGATGAAAACACCGGCCGCGGTGCGCTACCCCAGAGGCAAGGGCCCGGGCGTTGCCCAGAGCGGGGGGCTTGAAACGATAGAGATCGGTAAGAGCCGCACACTGCGTGAGTCTGGTGCAGAAAAAGGTAAGCGCGTGGCGTTTCTGGCGTTTGGTTCGATGGTAAACGTTGTGCGGCCGATAGCTGAAAAGCTTGACGCAACCTTGATTGACATGCGTTTTGTAAAGCCCTTGGACACCGAAGCGGTTTTAAAGGCAGCGGACATCCATGATCTTCTTGTGACAGCCGAAGAGGGTGTGGCCGCGGGCGGCGCAGGAAGCGCCGTACTTGAGTGCCTGAGCGGAGAGGGCCGCACGGTGCCGGTGCTAGTTAAGGGCATCGCCGACCGCTTTATCGATCACGGCGACATGGCGCACATCATGAAGGAAGCCGGTATTGATGCCGAAACGATTGAATGCGACGTACGGGCGCGTCTTGCGGCACTCTGAAGGAACGGATAAGCAAAGAGAGGAAGCAATGCTGACGGATACAGTGACAGTGTCGGCCGCCGGGGCCGTGACGGGGCCCGCGGGTGTGATTGAAAACGCTCCGTTACAGGACAAAAACACCTTTCACGTGAAGGCGCAGTCCCGTTGGTTCGGCTTTTTTAAGACGGCCGAAGACCTGAAAGCCCTTTTTGCGGACACGCGGTTTAAGGACGTGCCGAAATTTGTGCTCGGGGGCGGCTCCAACCTTTTGCTGACCGACAACTATCCGGGCCTCATGCTGCAAAGTGTCGACGGGAGCGCTGAAGTCGTCGACGAAAACGACGGCTACTGGTTTGTCCGCGTGGGGGCCGGCGCCGACTGGACGCGGTTTGTGGATATGACGCTTGAAGCGGGCATGCAGGGGCTGGAAAACCTCGCGCTCATTCCGGGGACTGCAGGGGGCGCCGTTGTGCAGAATATCGGCGCCTACGGTCTTGAGATCGCTGAGTGCGTGAGTGACGTTGAGTGCTTTGACCCGGCAACCGGGGAGCCCCTTACGCTCACGGCTGACGATTGTGACTACGGCTACCGCACGAGTGTCTTTAAAACGAAGCGGCCGGATCTCATCGTTCTTTCGGTGACATTGGCGCTTCCTAAAACCTTCGAGCCGCGGACGGCTTATAAGGAACTGGCGGCAGTCTTTGGCGAGCGGGTGCCTGTGGATGCCAACGAACTTGCCGAAGCCGTAAAGTCCGTGCGCCGCAAAAAACTGCCGGATCCCAAGGTGCTCGGTAACGCGGGGAGCTTTTTTAAAAACCCGGTTGTCACCAAGGTCAAGATGGTGCATCTTCTGGAGGACGACCCGACGCTGGTGGCTTACCCCCTGGCAGGCGGCCGCGCAAAGCTCGCCGCAGGGCGTTTGATTGATGCCTGCGGGATGAAGGGTAAGCGCGTCGGGGATGCCGGTGTTTCTGAAAACCATTCCCTGGTGCTTGTGAATTACGGCGGCGCATCAGGAGCCGACATCCTGGAACTTGCCCGCAAGGTCCGTCAGGCGGTTAAGCGCCGCTACGGGGTGGAACTCACGCCGGAACCCGTCTTTTTGCCGGCCGCGGACCTGTAACGGCTGTTTGCAAAAGTTCGGGTTTGTCCCTAGAAAATTGAGAACGCCGACCCCACATGGACCTGTGAGAATCATTCTCAACGCGGGAGGCACAAACTGTGTCTCCCACCGGGTTTTGTCGGGAGGTTTCTTTGTTATGACAGTTTCGACGGCAGAGACAGCAAAAAAGCCGGGGCGCACCGCCTCGGACGCCTGCTACAGTCTCGGGGAAGAGATTGCTAACGCGGTCACGCACGGCGTGGCGGCGCTTTTATCCATTGCCGGACTCTGTGTGCTGGTGGCGTTTGCCGCCAACTACTCGGGTTCGGCCAAAGTCGTGACGGCCGTGAGTATCTTCGGCGCGAGCATGGTGCTTCTTTACACGGCTTCAACGCTTTATCACGCCATTCCCAACATCAACGCCAAACGGGTGCTGCAGATCCTCGATCATTCGATGATCTATGTGCTCATTGCCGGTTCTTATACGCCCTTTTGCCTCATTACGCTCAAAGGTTGGGTGGGCATTGCCCTTTGTATCGCCGTCTGGACGATTGCGGTGGTGGGGGTGAGCCTGCAGAAAATCCTTTTAAAGCGCAGCGACTGGATTAACTGCGTGCTTTACCTCGCAATGGGGTGGCTCGTGGTGCTTGCGTTTGATCCGCTCGTGACGGCGCTCCCCGAAGGCGGCCTGTGGCTTTTGGTCGCTGGCGGCATTGCCTACAGCGTGGGCGTCATTTTCTACATCTGGGAAAAACTCCCCTACGGGCATGCGATCTGGCACGTCTTCGTGTTTTTGGGCACGGCCCTGCAGTTTTTCTCCGTTCTGCTGTACGTCATTCCGGGGGTACTCGATACAGGAGCGGCGTAACCGATGATGCGGGATTGGCGGGCTTCGGACTACGCGGTTTTTACTGAAGCCTTTGACAGTGTCTGGGGTTACGAGGTCAGCAATGATCCCGAAAATCCGTCGCGCCGCATCACGGCGGAAGTCTATGTCGCGGGCGCTCTGATGCGCTCGGACTTCATCAAAGTCGCAGAGACTGAAGACGGAAAACCGGGCGTACTTTTGTGCGCCGCGTTTTCAGACTTTCCTCTGCCGCCCGCAAGCCTCACGGCTCAGGCGCAGGCTTTGGCTTGCGTCATTCAGACCGGGGAGGAGGCGCTTTCAAAGTCCCGGGAAGGCCGCGCGGAACTGGTGTTTGACGAACGGCTTAACGCAACGAACGACCGCTTTAAGACGCGGCTTGAGGAAAGAGGGCTTGCCGCTCAGGCTGAGCTCGTTTTTCTCATTGCGCACCCGGAGGGGCGCGGGCAGGGCCTGGCAAGCGAGGCGCTTGCGGCGTTTGATGAAGAATGTGTGAGGCGCCGCGTTAAGCGCGCGGTTCTTTTTACGGACAACCACTGTGAGCGCAGGCCTTATCTGAAAAAAGGCTGGGTGCAGGAAGAAACCGAAGTCTGGCCCGAAAGCGAATACGGGCCGAACTTCGTCTCTTATGCCTTTGTTAAGCGCTACGGCTGAGACTTAAAGGGCATTGAGGCGGGCCAGGCCACCAGGTCATCATGATCCATGATTTCGGCTGCCTGCGGACCCACGCGGGCGGAATTCACGGCGTAGTTGAGTTTGGCGTAAAGCGCCGTGATCTCGTGCTCCATCACGCCTTCGGCTTTGCGAGGATCCTCTTCAATGAGGTTGATGGCGTGCGCGAGCTCTTCGGCCGCATCGTTTAACGTCAGAAGCAGCCATTCGGCATCAATTTTTCCGTTCTGCGTCATTTGGCGGCATCCTTTTCAAACGGATTAAGCGTAAGTTCCATAAAGACGCAATCAAGGGGCCGGCCGAACTTAATGCCGCAGTTATGCATCGTGCCGATCATGGAAAAGCCGAGCTTGGTGTGCAGCCCGATCGAAGGCTTGTTTTCGCTGTCACCGATGACGCTGACCATCTGTTTGTATCCGAGGTCGCGGCAGCGGTTGATGAGTTCAGCGAGAAGCGCGGATCCGACTCCGAGGTCCCGTGCGGCCTGTGCCACATAGATGGAATCCTCGACCGTGGTGTCATAGGCCTTTCTTTCACGGAAAGGTCCCGCATAGGCGTAGCCCAGAACGACGGAAGGCTTATCCTCGCGCACCGCCACGATGTAAGGGGAGTGCCGCTCGGCAATGTGGTGAAAGCGCCGCTTCATTTCCTCAACGGTCGGGGCTTCAAGTTCAAAGCTTCCCGTGCCGTGCAGCACGTGATAACCGTAAATAGCCGTGATCTGTTCCACATCGGCTTCCGTGGCCGTGCGGATGGTAAAAGCCCTGCTCACAGGTGCCTCCCGAAATGCTCGAAGATAACTGAAGGCCGTAATGTAGCGCAGTGCCCGTTTTTTCGCTTTCGAAATGTTGCTTTTCCGGCCTTTCGGTTAACGGACTGAGGCTCTTTGTGTGCAATCGTTGCTGCCGAAGCTGCCGTTGGTTTCGACTCGGGCAAAATGACCGTACATTGCCACAGGAGTGGGTCATGCAGAAAAAACTTTGGGCATTGGCGGTTGCCGTGTCGGCTCTCGCCGTAACTGCCGGTTGCAGCACACAGACGCAGACGGCAGAGGAATCAGAGGTCGTTGCAGACAACGGCCGCGGGTGTCTCATAATCGTGGCGGATCATCCTTACAGTTTTAAGGACTGGCGGTTTGACGAAACCGCACAGGCACTGGCTCACGCCTCGGGCTGCTTTATTTCCATTGAAGACCGTGAGGTCTATGCCCAGAAGATTTCCCCGGTTGAAGGCCGCATGAGTATCCGTGACGCGGTCGCGCAGGCTCTGAAGGGCACAGCCTTTGAAATCAAGGAAGCCACAAACGATCACATCGTCGTGGGCCGCAAAAAGTAAACCTGAGATTTGTTCTTAAAGGGAAGAGGGGCTTTTTCGGCAGGGTGCCGGGAAGCGCCTTTGTCGGCGGATTCTCTCTGATTGAAAGTTTTTTTGCTCAGATCGCACTAATTGGCGGGAAATTGGTGCAAAATGCAGTCATCATCCGCAAGCGGCCGCCCTCGGGCCGTTTCTGAAGATTCCAGAGAGAAAAATGACAACTCCCCACCCGCAGCGTCCTGTGATGACGCCCAGGAAAAAGCGCCGGCAGCTGATTTTGGCTGTCTGCTATCTCATCGCAATCGTTTTGGGTATCGTCAACGGCCTTTACGGCTCGGCCTTCTGGCAGGCCGCAGGCGACTTTATTTCCACCGTTTTCATCCGGCTTTTCCGCTTCATCGCGGTGCCCATCATTGCCGTGTCGATTATTTCGACGCTGGCGATGATCAGTCGCTCCAGCGAATCGGGACGGATCTTCCGGCACACGATTTTCTACACGCTTCTGACGACGATTCTCGCTGCGGGCCTTGCGGCGGTTTTGTACGTACTTTTTTCACCCGCCAACGTCACGCTTGACGCCAATGTCGGTCAGGCGGCAGCCTTAGACAGCGTCAAGACGCAAAGTTACCTGCAGTACGTGCAGTCGGTGATTCCGGATAACTTCCTCGCGCCCTTTCTTTCCGCCAATGTTCTCTCGGTACTGCTGATTTCCGCTGCGGTCGGTATTGCGATTGCAAAATTGCCCAAGGACAGCCGACAGCAGGAAGTGCTGATGAGCTTTTTCTCGGGGCTTCAGTCGGTTCTCTTTACGCTTGTGGGATGGATCATCACGGTGTTGCCGATCGGGATCTTCGGGTTCTTTACGGTGCTGGCGATGCAGCTGGCCTCGGGCGTTGCCTTGGGCGGTCTCGGCACGTACTTTGTGACGGTCCTTGCCGCCAACTTCATTCAGATGCTTGTGGTGCTGCCGCTTTTGCTTTTAATCCGCGGCATCAATCCCCTTCGGGTCGCCAAAGGTATGTTCCCGGCGCTCACGGTCGCTTTCTTTTCGAAGTCCTCTGCGGGGACGCTGCCCGTCACAATGGCGTGCGCCGAAAATAATCTCGGCGTGCACACTTCAGTCTCACGCTTTGTGCTGCCGATCTGCACCACGATCAACATGAACGGCTGCGCGGCCTTTATCCTCATCACGGTGGTTTACCTCATGCAAAACGCGGGCGCCGAGGTGAGTTTCGGGATGCTTGCTGCCTGGATCGTGATTTCAACGATTGCGGCTGTGGGTAACGCGGGCGTGCCGATGGGTTGCTTTTTCCTCTCGGCAAGCCTGCTGGCAAGCATGAATGTGCCGATTCTCCTAATGGGCGTGATTTTGCCTTTTTACGCCGTGATTGACGCGATTGAAACGACTCTGAACGTCTGGAGCGACAGTAACGTCGCAACGCTCGTGAACCACGACCTCTACGGTGACGCGCCGCAAAAAGAGCAGGCGCAGGTTTAAGTCCGTGTGCCGGCAGCCTTTCTTCGAGCGCCTGCCGGGCGCAGACTGTCACGAGGCTTACGGCCCTTGCGGCATCCGTAAAGGGCCGGCCGTTCTGAAGGCGCCGGTGCATAACCAGTCGCTTCAGGAAGCCGGCTGATTGCTACAATCGCCGGATTCCTCCTTATTTTCGGACGCCCGAGCCATGTCATCTTCCAGTACCGGCGAACTTTTTGTCGTGACCAATTTCGGCGAAAGCCATGGACCTGCAATCGGCTGTGTGATTGACGGCTGTCCTCCGGCCATGGAACTTACCGCTGAAGACATTCAGAAGGAACTTGACCGGCGCAAGCCAGGACAGAGCCGCCACGTGACGCAGCGTAAGGAAAGCGACACGGTGGAAATTCTCTCCGGTGTCTACGAAGGTAAAACCACGGGTACGCCGATTGCCCTTTTAATCCGCAACGAAGATCAGAGAAGCCGCGATTACGGCGACATTGCGCATCAGTTCCGGCCGGCGCACGCCGACTGGGGGTACTGGGCCAAGTTCGGCATCCGCGACCCCAGAGGCGGCGGCAGGGCTTCGGCGCGTCTGACGGCGCCCACGGTTGCCGCAGGTGCCGTTGCCAAGAAGTGGCTCAAGGATAATCTCGGCATTACGGTGCGGGCCAGACTTACAAAGCTCGGTGCCACCGACGTTCTTTTTGAAGACTGGTCGCTGATTGATGCCAATCCCTTTTTTGCTGCCAACGCGTCTCAGATTGAGGCGCTTGAAGCGCAGATGGACGCCGTGCGTAAGTCCGGAGACAGTATCGGCGCAGAGCTTATGGTGGAAGCTACGGGGGTGCCTGCCGGTTTCGGCAATCCCGTTTACGGCCGGCTTGACGCAAAGCTTGCTGCGGCACTAATGGGTGTGAATGCCGTTAAGGGCGTGGAGATCGGTGAGGGGTTCGCGGCCGCGGGCCTTACCGGTACCACAAACGCCGACTGCATGACGCGTGAGGGCTTTACCTCCAACCATGCGGGCGGCATTTTGGGCGGCATTTCCACTTCGGCGCCCATTACGGCACGCGTGGCGATTAAACCGACGCCGAGCGTGCGGCTCCCGTTAAAAAGCCTTGATGAAGCCGGTAACGAAGTCGAAGTCGTGACAAAAGGCCGTCATGACCCTTGTGTGGGGTTGAGAGCCGCACCGGTTCTGGAAGCAGTTGTTGCGTTGGTACTCATGGACGCAGCACTTTTGCAGCGCGCACAGGTTGGAAACTTCGGGATGACCTACGGCGAAAAGGCTTAAGGCGCCTTGCGGCTGCGGGTCCGCATCACTTTTTCCGGTTAAGAAAAAGCCGGCAGATTGCTTAAACAGTCTGCCGGCTTTTGCCGTTATTGCAAGCGGGCTTTAGGCCATGTACTTCGGATCGGTGTGAACCTGCTCGAGGTGCTCCTCAACCACGGCTTCAACCACGGGGCGAGGACGGCCCGGGTACTTCACCGCAACGTAGGAGTAGGGCTCGGCAAGGCTTGCATCGGTCTGGACCTGGGTAAGGCCGGCCTTGGCGAGGTTTTCCTCGAGCCCTTCGCTGATGTCGTGCGCGGCGGGCGCGGGTTCGCCTGCCGCGGGTGCAGCAGCCTCAGCGGATTCGGTCTTCACTTCCTCAGCCTTTGTTTCGGCGGCGGGAGCCTGCGTTTCAACCTGGTTCAGCATTTCGGTCTTGACGGTTTCCCGGGCTTCGGCGGCAGCAGGCGCTTCAGTAGCGGGCGCGTCCGACATCACCTGTACGCCTTCGGAGGTCTTGGTGGGACGGCGGCGACGGCGGGGACGACGGCGGCGGCTGTCGCTTTCGATCATCTGCTCACTGTCACCTTCCGGCGCATCCGTGGCGGCCGTCTCACTGTCTTCGGCGTCAGCGGGTTTGAGACCCACTTCCGCGTCAAGCGCATTCATGACGTCAGCGGGGAGCACGGGCGAAGGACCGTGACGGTCAGCGTGACGCGCCTCGGTGAAGGCGGCATTGATGTCGTCAACATCGGCCACGGGCTCTGCGGCAGGCGTTTCAGAAAGCGCTTCCGGTGCCTGAAACGGCGTGTCTTCGGCAGCTGCCTGCACCTTGCGGCTCTGGCGGCGCGGACGCGGCGTACGGGCCGGTTTTTCTTCCGCGGCGGCAGCTTCAGCAGAAGCAGCCGGTGTTTCGGGCGTAACAGCTGCCGGTGCAGCCTCAGAAGCAGCAGCTGCGGGCGCCACGGCCGGCGTCTGTTCTGCGGTATCCGTCGGTTCCTCACGGCGCGGACGGCGCGTGCGGCGGCTGCGGCGTTCTTCCGTCACGGCGTCACGGGCGGCATCGTCCGCGGCACCCTGCGTGGTTTCCGCGGGCTTTTGCGCCTCACGGCTCTGCAGGGCCTGACGGGCCTGATCGTCACGGCGGCGGTCGTTGCGGCGGCCGCGGTTGGTGCGGGCCTCGTCACTCTTTTCAGAGCGTTCGTCCTTGTCCTGACGGCGGTCGGTACGTTCAGCACGTTCCCCGCGTCCCTGACGGCGCTCCTGCGTGCGGCCGCGGCGGTTGCGGTCGTCACGGCGCCCCTTCTTTTCAGCCGGTTTCTTTTCTTCTTCCTTCTTTTCTTCGGACTTGCCGCCGAAAATGGAGGAAATTGCGGAAACGATGGAGGCAAAGAACCCCTTTTCTTCGGTCTTTGCCGCCTCCGGCGCCTTTTCGTGCACAGGCGCCACATCCGTGGGAAGGATGTTCTTGATAACCGGCACCTGACGCGGACGTGCGGGCTTGTCCTCATCAGACTTCAGGGCATACGGGTCGTCGGCAACGGTCGTGAGGTCTTCGGCGCGGTTGTAGCTTGCCACCGAATCTTCAAGTCGTTCGTCGTCGGTTCTCAGGCGCTCAATGTGGTAGTGCGGCGTTTCAAGCATCGTGTTGGGGATGAGCACCACGGGCACACGGTAGCGGGCTTCAAGCTTGCTCACCTCTGCACGTTTTTCGTTTAAGAGGTAGGTGGCGACATCAACGGGCACCTGAGCGTGCAGCGCCCCCGTGCCTTCTTTCGTGGCCTCCTCCTGCAGAATCCGGAGAACCTGCAGTGCGCAGCTTTCGGTGTCGCGGATGACGCCCACGCCGTTGCAGCGCGGGCAGGTGATGTGGTGGCCTTCGGAAAGAGACGGTCTCAGTCTCTGGCGGGAAAGCTCCATCAGACCGAACCGGCTGATGCGGCCGATCTGCACGCGGGCACGGTCCGGACGGATCGCGTCACGCAGGCACTGCTCGATTTCGCGCTGGTTCTTGGGGTCTTCCATGTCGATGAAGTCGATCACGATAAGGCCGCCTAAGTCTCTGAGGCGCATCTGGCGGGCGACTTCTTCAGCCGCTTCCAGGTTCGTCTTCAGAGCTGTTTCTTCAATGTCGGAACCGCGTGTGGCGCGGGCGGAGTTGACGTCCACGGCAACGAGAGCTTCGGTGTGGTCGATCACGATGGCGCCGCCCGAGGGCAGGGGCACCGTACGGGAGTAAGCCGTTTCGATCTGATGCTCAATCTGGAAACGCGAGAAAAGGGGCGTTTCTTCACGGTAGCGCTTCACGCGCCCCACCATGTCGGGCATCACGTGCGCCATGAACTGGCGCGCCTGATCGTAGATTTCGTCGGTATCAACGAGGATTTCGCCGATATCGGGCTGGAAGTAGTCGCGGATTGCGCGGATGACGAGGTTGCTTTCCTCAACGATGAGGAAGGGGGCGGGGTTGGCGCGCTTTAAGGGCTTGCCGTCCTTGACGCTTTCGGTGATGTAGTGCGTCACCGTGCGGCCTTTTTCCGTGGTCACCCATTCGTACTGGGGCGTGGCGGCTTCGCTGATCGCGCTCCAGAGTTTCAGAAGGTAATTGAGGTCCCACTGCAGTTCTTCCACAGTGCGGCCGATGCCTGCCGTGCGGGCGATCGTGCTCATGCCTGCGGGCAGATCAAGCTGCTCCATGGCAGCACGAAGTTCCTGACGCTCTTCGCCCTCAATGCGGCGGCTCACACCGCCTCCGCGCGGGTTGTTGGGCATCAGGACCAGATAGCGGCCCGCAAGGCTGATAAAGGTCGTAAGAGCCGCGCCCTTGTTGCCGCGCTCTTCTTTTTCGACCTGAACGATGAGCTCCTGCCCTTCGCTGAGGGCTTCACGGATCGTGGCCGTGCGAACATCCACGCCTTCCTTAAAGTAGCTGCGGGAAACTTCCTTAAAGGGGAGGAACCCGTGGCGTTCTTCGCCGTAGTCAACGAAGCAGGCTTCAAGCGAGGGCTCGATGCGGGTAATGATGCCTTTGTAGATGTTGGATTTACGCTGTTCGCGGCCTGCGCTTTCGATGTCGATGTCGATTAACTTCTGGCCGTCCACAATCCCGACGCGGGTTTCCTCGGCGTGGGTTGCGTTAAATAGCATGCGCTTCAATTTCATTCTCCCGGGCCGCCACTGACGCGGGCGGCGTGTTGTCGCCTTGCGCACGAAAGCGCAGCAACTCAGAGCCCGTCAGACGATAAATGTCTGACCGGGTACTCACACGCTGCCGGGGAATTTTGAATCGGGTAAGAACGCACGCCGTGCGGCAGCTCTCGCTTCAGAGAGGCTGCAGACGACAGTCAGGGAAATGAGGGGATGAAGGCGCAGGCCTTCCGTCCGGACGCATTAGCCGCAGTGAGTCTGTCTGTGTCGAGCCCCTCGTTAAACCGAGGCAGCTCCTTGGGGAGAGCACGCTGTCAAAGTACATCCGCAGCTGCGGCCAAAGGCGCGCAAGGGGCCTGAAAACCCCGGCTGCGGCAGCTCGATCCCTCACAGGAACAGAGGCTAAAACGGTGATCATTTCTGTGTCGGACGGGGTGCGCGCAAAGCCCGGGCGTTCTTCCCTTGGAAGAAGTCCGAGAGCAGCAAGCGCGAAAAGAATCCACTCTTTGGCCGACACGTTCTTACTCAAAACAAAACCCGGCAGAGCGTGCGTGAGATGCGCACAAACCGCCGCAAGGAGTCCGGACGGGTTCCGCTGCCGCGCTGTGCGTTTCCGGGCAGACGCCTGAGGATCCCTTCTTCCGGACGCGTCAGCTCAAGCCTGATTCTTCATCAGGCGAGCCGAACAGAGCCGGAATCGGGCCGGTACAGGGTGCCGGCAGTAACGCGCAGCGGCCGGACAACGGGCCGCCGAACGGTCAAAAAAACTGTTACAGGCTCCGCAGAAACTGCGACTTGCCGCAACGCCGTGCGGCAGTATCGGTCCCCGTGCGGAGTTGCCGAAAACGCAAAAAATCGGCTTTTTCGGCTCCGGTGGCTCGGCTAAAATGGCCGGACACCTTCGAAAATCCGCTTCCGGACGCGTCGCAATAAATCCGTCAGACAGTGTGCTGACCGATTTTTCACGGCGTCGCCAACGGACGCAGGCGACAGTATATAGAGTTCAACCGATGATTTCCCGACAAGATGCTGAGGTTTTGACGGCAAAAAAGACCGCGCAGCGCGAGACCGTAAAGGCTGCGGCCGCGCAGTCGCTTTCCTGCGACGCCGTGCGCTTTATTGAGATTGATGCGTCCGCCGAAGGCCAAAGGCTCGACAATTTTCTGCTCAAAATCGCCAAGGGCGTTCCCAAAAGCCATATTTACCGTGTGATCCGCTCGGGTGAAGTACGGCTCAACAAAGGCCGTACCGATGAAAAAGCGCGTCTTGCCTTAGGCGACATCGTTCGGGTGCCGCCCCTTAAAACCGCGCAGAGAACCGGTGACGTCAAAACCGCGCCCGTTATCCGGGAGGCCGAGCTTCCGGTACTTTTTGAGGACGAACATCTTCTTGTCGTCAACAAACCCTCGGGGCTTGCCGCCCACGGGGGCTCGGGCGTGGCCTTCGGTCTCATTGAGCGGCTGAGGGCAAGCCGCCCGGCGGCGCCTTTTTTGGAACTCGCGCACCGGCTCGACCGCGACACCTCGGGGGCTCTGATCGTCTGCAAGACCCGCAAAGCACTGGTGCGGCTTCATGAAATGCAGCGCGAAGGGAAGGTTGAAAAACATTACCGGCTTCTCGTGCAGGGCGACTGGGTCAACGACCGGCAGCATGTAAAGGCACCGCTCGCGCGTTACGTTCTGCCGAGCGGCGAGCGGCGCGTGAAGGTTGATGAGGTCGAGGGGCTTTCTGCCCACACGATTTTCACGCTGATTGAACGCTTCGGGGACGTGTCGTTTCTCGATGCGGAACTGAAAACCGGACGCACGCACCAGATTCGCGTTCATGCGTTAAGTACCGGTCATCCGCTCGTGGGCGACGATAAGTACGGCGATTATGCATTTAATGACGCCGTGAAAAAGGGAAGTCTCGGCGTACGGTTTGCGAGGCTTTTCCTGCACGCCTTGCGCCTGCAGTTTATCCATCCCGTCACCGGAAGCCCGGTAACAATCACCGCACCGCTTCCTGCGGAATGTGAAGCACTTTTGGCTGCGTTGAGAGCCCGCGGCCGCGTAAAGGACGCAAAATGACAGCAAAAGAACGCCGCTGGGACCTCTTTGTCTGGGACTGGGACGGCACGATCATGGATACGACGGGGCTTATTGCCCTGGGGCTGCAGCAGGCTGTTGAAAAGCTCGGCCTCACACCGGTGACCTTTGAAAAGGCAAAGTCCACCATCGGTCTCGGATTTTCCGAAACGATGCAGGTGATCTGCCCGGAGTTGCCCGAAAAAGACTGGGGACGCTTTCAGCAGGCTTATAAGGACTGGTACCTTGTGCGCGAAGCCGATGTCCTACTGTTTCCTCATCTTTCTGAACTTCTGACCGGAATGCACGAAAACGGCCTCAGAATGGCCGTGGCAACCGGCAAAAGCCGCGCGGGACTCGACCGGGTCTTTAAAAAGACCGGGATCGGCAGCCTTTTTGAAGCCACACGCACGGCCGATGAGTGCGCCTCCAAACCTGCTCCTGATATGCTCGAGGAACTCTCAATCGAGACGGGCGTTCCCTGTGAACGGATGGTCATGATCGGTGATACCGGCTTTGATCTGCTGATGGCGAAAAAGGCGCACTGTGATGCGGTGGGCGTCACCTACGGCGCCGGAAGCCGGAAGGACCTGATGCAGGTGCCGTCGCTGGGATTGGCCGACAATGTCGATGAACTCGCCAAGATTCTTGGGGTTGACGACATTTTGACGGAAAAGCTCCTTAAAAAGCATCAAAAGTCGGATAACTGAGACGAAAAAACAAGTCTTCTGACGAAAAAACAGAAGACAGACGGAGATTGATATGGGAAAGAAAATTCTGATTGTGGACGCCGGCTGCACCAACTATGGTAAGGGCGGCACGCTCTCGCACGCCTTTGCGGCACTTGCCAAAGAAACGCTTGAGGGTCTGGGGCACACGGTGGATGTGACCACGGTGGACCGGGAGTTTGACCCGCAGGCGGAGGCTGAAAAGATCGCCGCCGCTGACTCGGTGATCTTTCAGGTGCCGGGCTGGTGGATGTACATTCCGTGGCAGCTTAAGAAGTATCAGGACCTCGTCTTCGTGAATCCCAAGCTTTGCGGCGGAGACGGGCGGCATCGCGACGATCCTGAGGCGAAGTACGGTACGGGCGGCTTCTTAAAAGAGAAGACCTATCTGCTGAGCACGACATGGAACGCGCCGCTTGAAGCCTTTGAGGATCCGAAGCAGTTCTTTGAAGGCCGGGGCCTTGACGGGCTCTTTATGCCTTTCCACAAAACGATGGCTTTCATCGGGATGCAGAAACACCCGTCCTTTATGGTGAACGACGTCTTCAAGCATCCCACGATCGAAGCGGATATGGAACGCTTTAAGGCGCATCTTAAGACCGTTTACGGCGCTTAACCCGGGTGCGGCTCAGCTTAACGCCTGAACAATATCTTCAAGTGTCCAAACCTCGACGGGCACGTCCTGGTTCTTGGCGTCAAGCACCAGTGCAGGCGCGAAGCCGGATTTTGAAAAGAGGTAATACGCAGAGGGTCGGATGCCGAGGTGTTCGGCTTTTTGTACCAACTTGTAGAAGTCTCCTGTCGTCATTGGTGAATTGCGGTATTTGCATTCGCCCAGCAGCATTCCATTGCCGTTGATTTCTGCAGCGGCGATATCAATTACCGTGTTGTCTTTTGTGAATAAGCGACCAACGCGGTTACATAAAAAAGGAAGCTTCCCTTTGGCGTTGAGCCGCATCAACAGTTCACGGCAAATTGCCTCAAAGGGAAACGAGCAAATTTCATTCAGGTGATCGACGATATGTTCCTGCCAAACCTGGGTACCTGCACCGTAGTTGATTAGCTCTTCATTCGGGAGAACGCAGCTGAACCAAAAGCCAGTGAAATTGTCCGTCAGACGGATCAGACCACGCTGGATATTGGCTGTTTCTTTGATGCCGGTATTAATGCTGTACTCTTTTTGGATGAATCCCATGTCCGTCAGAATTTCCAGATACCTGTTGATTGACGTCGGAGCGATACCGGCTTTAGCGGCGATCTCATTGGGTTTGGAGGCGCCTAAGGCCACGACTTTAAGGATCTGAAGGTAGTTAAAGGGTTCCCTGCATTCCTGCTGAAGTGTCTGCAGAGGCAACTCAGAAAGCGGTGCATAGGACGTCAATGTATTGGCTATGACGTTATCGCCCAAAGGGACGGCATCATTGAAGTAGCTCAGAGACAGAGGAGATCCTCCGGCTATTGCATATGTTGCAACTTTGTCTGCGGGCGAGTATCCGTGAACGAACTTCTGGGCATCCGCAAAGGGCATCGGATCTACGCGCAGTACTCTTGTCGCCCTGCCAAACAGAGGACTTTTTTCAGCGAGAATCTCCTTTTCAATAAAGGACACGGCGCTGCCGCACAGAATGATCATGACATTGCTGTTTTGCAGCACGTGATCCCATGTGTGCTGCAGGATTGAGGCAAGCGCTGGATTTTGCTGGAGTATGTATGGAAATTCGTCAATGATCAGTAGCTTTTTGCCCTTTTCCGGTATGCGGGAAAATTGCTCAAAAGCGACTTTCCAGGAAGCAAAAGTGTCGACAACGTCTCCTCCCGGGGCTCCGGCATTTATCACGGCGCGGCTGAAGTCCCTCAGTTGTACTTCGTCTCTCTCTGTAGAGCTAAAAAATAAAATTCCTTTTTTGTCAGAGGCAAATTTTCGAAGCAACCAAGTTTTTCCCAATCTTCGGCGGCCATAGATGACTACCAGCTCAGAATGTTCGGATTGGTAGGCTGTTTCTAATGCCTGAAGTTCATTTTTTCGCCCGATAAAACGAAGATGTGGTGAGATAATCATTTTCGAGATAATAATTATTTAAATAATTATTCTTTAGATAATATTATAGAGTTGCTATTATCTTTTGGATAATTTT
This sequence comes from Duodenibacillus massiliensis, assembly GCF_928721995.1. Taxonomy (NCBI): domain Bacteria; kingdom Pseudomonadati; phylum Pseudomonadota; class Betaproteobacteria; order Burkholderiales; family Sutterellaceae; genus Duodenibacillus; species Duodenibacillus massiliensis. The sequence goes on along the minus strand of NZ_OV788642.1, from coordinate 627,802 downwards.
ACTGCATTTTTGCCTGTGGGCTACAGCTTGTAAAACACTTTTGTAACTACCGTCGAAATTTGTGTACGACCTGCGATACACTGCGAAAACCCGACGGCGGGGCCGGTCTCCGCCCAAAACAACAATTTACCGAGAGGTCTTCATGCGTTTTATTCAAGCTGCCGTCATTGCTGCCGCTGCCGCCGTTGCTGCGGCCGGTGCCCACGCCGAATTCAAGGACTTTACCGTCAACGGTCAGGTGATCTCCAAAGATATCCAGGAGCGCCAGGCGCAGCAGGTGATTGCCGGCAGCCACACCCCTGACGTAAAGCCCAATGAGCATCTCGAGGGCCAGGTGCGGGATTGGCTGATCCGCGTGACGGCCGTCGCGCAGTACGCAAAGAAAAACGGTCTTGACAAGGATAAGGACGTAAAGGCCGATCTGCGGACCACGGCCGACTACGTCCTTTACAACGCCGCGATGGCTGACTGGATGAAGAAAAACCCGGTCACCGAAAAGGAAATGCGTGCGGTCTACGAAAAGGACAAGGCCTTCTGGGGCAATACCGAATACAACATCCGTCACATCATGGTGAAGACGGAAAAAGAAGCGCAGGACATTCTTGCGCAGCTTAAAAAGGGCGGTGACTTTAAGGCGCTTGCCGATAAGTATTCGATTGACGAAGACACGGCGGCGATCGGGGGTGACCTCGGCTGGCAGTCTCCGTCGGTCTTTACCGAAGACTTCCGCAGCGTGATCACAAAACTGAAGAAAGGTGAAACGGCCGATAAGCCCCTGAAGTCGGCGGGCGGCTGGCACATCATCCGTGTTGAAGGCACGCGTAAGGCTGAGCTTTTCCCGAAGTTTGAGGAAAAGAAGGCTGAAATTGAGCAGGTGCTGATGCAGCAAAAGCTCAATCAGTTTGTGGAAGACGTGGTGAAAAGCGCAAAGATTAAGTAACGACTGACCGAAACAACAAAAAAGCGGCGGAGGAACGTAAAAAGTCCGGCGCCGCTTTTTCTTTGCACGCAAAAATTAACGGTGTCTGCGCCCGCCGGTTTTCATCTGCACCATCACGGCAAAGACCGTGGGCAGCTTCGGCAGTTCGGGAAGCGCTTTTTTCCACTCAAGAGCGGTCTTTGTGACAATCGATTCACCGCTTCCGGTCACGTCGGTTGCCGCCGTAATGAGCGTTTCGGGACAGAGCGATTCCGCAAGGGCTTTGAGCATCTTCGTGTTGCGGTAGGGCGTCTCGATGAAAAGTTCGGTTTCACCGAGCCTGCGGCTTTCGGCTTCGATACTGCGGATCGCCGCATCGCGCTCTTCGCGTTCAATCGGCAGATACCCGAGAAACCGGAAGCGCTGCCCGTTCATGCCGCTTGCCATGAGCGTCAAAAGCATGGAGCAGGGGCCCACGAGGGGCTTGACGGGAATGCCGAGCAGCGAAGCGCGGCGAACGATCCCGGCACCGGGGTCGGCAACCGCGGGGCACCCGGATTCACTTACAACAGCGGTATCTGAGGCGCCAACTTTTGTCATGGGGGCAAGCCACGCATCAAACTGCCCGGCATCGGGCTCATGCCCGATTTCAATGATTTCAAGCGTATCAATGGGACCGGGGTGGCCCGCAGCCTTCAGAAACCGGCGCGCGGAACGCGCGTTTTCCGCAAGAAACCGCCGGCAGTTTCTGAGTACCGAGAGCGTCTGCGCCGGGAGTACGGCTTCGGGTTCGGTTTCCGCAATCCGGTTGGGCAGAAGATAAAGAGTCGCAGCCATGATGCCCGTGTCCTTAATTGACGGTGAGTCCCTTGACCGGGGGAATGCCCGCGAGGGTGAGCATTGTGGTGACGCGCATCAGAGGGAGCCCAATAAGCGACGTGGGATCATCACTTGAGACCGATTCCATGAGCGCGATGCCGAGACGCTCAATCTTGGCGCTTCCGGCGCAGTCAAAGGGTTTTTCCCGTTCAACATAGTCGCGCACGGTCTCTTCGGTGAGAGCCCGCATCGTGATCACCGTGTCGCTGATCGTTTCCTGCGGCGGCAAGACTGGGGAGAGCACACATACGGCCGTGTGAAACACGACGCGCTTACCCTGCATACTCATTAACTGCGCCACGGCTTTTTCAAACGTGTGGGGTTTGCCGAGGGCCTGGCCGTCCAAGTCACAGACCTGGTCGGACCCTATCACAACGGCGTGAGGATTGGTTTTTGCCACGGCCTCGGCTTTAAGCCGCGCAAGCCGCGCGCAAAGCTGTACCGGGGATTCACCGGCCAAAGGGGTTTCATCAACCTCGGGGCTCACACAGGTATAGGCGAGCCCGAGACGGTCCAAAAGCTCACGGCGGTAGCGCGATGAGCTCGCTAAAATCAGAGGAATGTTTGCCATAGTGCCCGCTATTTTAAAGGCAGGCACTGCGAGATTTCCTGAGAAGAACTATGTCCCGTACCGTCGATATTTTTGAACTCTCCCGCACACGCCGCACGATCGAGGGGGAGGCAACGCTAACGGATATGCCGCAGCTTGAAAGTGCATTGGAAGGAGAAACCCGGGAGGCTTCCGTGCACTGGAAGGCTGTCGGGGAAGCCGGCGTCAGGGGGCTTGCGGCCGCGCGCCTTTTTATTAAGGCCGTGCTTGTCACGCAGTGCGTGCGCTGCGGCAAAGCCTGTGAGATTGAGATTGAAAAGGAGCTGCCCTTTCTTTTTACAAAGACAGAAGCAGAAGCCGATGCGCTTCCGATTGAAGAGGATGGTGACTACGACATTGTCGTCGGAAGCACGCACTTTGATCCGGTGGGCTGGGTTGAGGAAGAACTCATTTTGTCGCTGCCTGCATTTCCGCAGCATCCGGCCTGTGAACCCGACCGCGAAAAGCTGCAGACCAAAGAGACCGGGGAAACGCAGCAGAAAACCAATCCCTTTGCCGTGCTTGCCTCGCTGAAAAGGCGCTGAGAACGTCCTGAAGGTTTTCGTTGAGAAAAAATTACGAAGTCTCGGCTACAAATTGATGACAGAAATAATCACGAGAATGCCGCTCAGAGATCCACACAGATGCGGCATTTGCGGATGAAGCGCTTCACCGCCCAGTCGGTCTTGGCTTTGCGTAAGCCCGGAATCCCGAGATCCTCTTCGCGGTTAAGTTCCGTGATGTGCTCGGGAAGGCTCTTTGCGAACTCCTGGGCGAGCACCGGATAAGCGCCCGCAACATCTCGCGCGGCTTTTTCAATGTGAACAGCAAATAGTCCGGGCGCGCATTCGGCGCCGTAGGTAAACCCGAGCACGCGCCCCGCATCGGTTAAGACCCTGCCCGTGACGTTAAGTGCCGTGAGGTTCGCCAGAACAATCGAAATCGCTTCGCATTCTTCGGTCAGACCCGCATTACTGTCGTGTTCGGCGTACCAGCCAGTGAGAAAGTCTCTTACGGCGGGAACATGGGCGGGGGTGAGCGGCTCAAGTGTTGCCTGCGGATGCGCGGCACGGAAACGCCGGGCAAAGTTGCGTTTGCCGTTTAATTTTCTGCCGGCAAGCGTTACGAAGGCCTCCCGGTCGTAGATGTAATCCCAGTAGTCGTTGGATGATTCCAGGCGAAAGCTCACCGCGGGCAGATGAGTCGTGAGGTTGGCGACAAGGTCATCGACCACACCCGTGATGTAAAGCGCCTCACACCGAAGCCGCGCTTCTTCCGAGAGATGCTCCAGAACAGGCTTCATTTTTTCTGCGCAGGCAGGAACGGCATAGGCCGCTTCTTCTCCCGTCGGATGCCAGCGCACGACGGGAATTCCCTCAATCACGGCAAAACTTGCTTTGCGCGCGGCAGCGCGGGAAATCAGTGATACGGCGGTGAGATTGCAGTCGCCGCTGCCGAAGGCCGGGTAGGCGGACAAAAGCGTTTCGGCGCTTTCAGCCGTGACGGGCGAAAAGGAGGTTTCAAACATCGGGAGCAGACAAATCTTTCAAAAGGAAGCAGACTTTAAAACAAAATGCCCGCGAAAAAACTGAAGGCAGACAAAAGAGTCCGCAAAGACTGCGGGCCCGATTGCCGGAATGTATGGGAAAACGCTTAAAAGCGGGCGGCCTTGAGTTTGACCGCTTCCACCCATTCGGCCGTGGAGGCTGCGCTTTTTGCGCGGTAGGTGGGGCATTCCGTCGCATAAGCGGTGACGGTCCCCGCGTCAATGAGATCAAAGACCGGACGAAAGACGCGGATTTCGCCTTTTTGCGGCGCGTCCATCATCTCGGCTTCCTGCAAAGGGAGCTTGTCGACTTCCGGGGAGTCCGGATCACAGACGTTGTTGGTCCCGACGGTGTAGACGGGGATACCGGCGTGGCTTGCGGCAAGCGCGCAGAACGAGCTTCCGGTGTAGCCCACGGCGTCACCGCGCCGCGTAATCCGCAAAACCGGGAGCATGGCGGCCGTTATGCGGCGCGTTTTGATGGTGTAGTTCACTGCCGTATCGGCAATCACCGAAAAAGGAATATTGCGGATCTGCAGTTCCTGCACGGCCATGCGGATGCGGCCCGGAACGTACTGTGACTCAAGAATCACGACTTCGGCGTTTGCGCCCTGTCTGCGGGCTTTTTCCACGGCCATGAGAATCGGGCTTTTGCCGAGCGCGCTTTTTGAGCTGCAGCCCGCGGTAAGCAAAATGACGGCATCTTCGCCGATCAAGGGCAGGAGATTTCCTGCAACCTTCTCTTCAGAGGCCACAATATGGTCGCAGTACGTTTTGGCGGCCGCAAGAAGCCCCTGAGCCTGCTCATCAATCGTAAGGTGCTCTTCCTTTAAGCGTTTGCTCGCAAGACGCATATAAGAGAGTGCCGCTGCAAGCGAGGCTGAGGCCGGGCACGTGGCCTGAAGGATCAGAAAGGCTTCTTCAAGCGCGTAACTGAAAAAGTCGGCGCTCGGGGCGCGTCTCTGGTTGTTGGCTTCAAGAGCAAGCCCCGCTAGAGCGGTTCCCGCGATGGCGCCCGAACCGATCACGCCGTAAAGACGTATGGCCTGAGCGACCTTGTTGACGTTGTCAAGCTCCCAGGTTTCCTGTCCGGACGGGCGGCTTACCGAGAGCGTGAGTCCCTTGTCCGTGAGCTTTATTGAGTTGTACTCAAGAAGCGTTGTCATTATTCTGAGCCCGTCTTCAAACAGTTCTGCAGTAACTTGGGATTGTAGTCGACGGACTGATTTTTTTCGGATGTCCGGACTTTTCTTGCCTTGGGTTAAGATGCGGAAAGCTGCGGCGGGCTTTGCCTTAAAGCACAACGCATACGGGTTATGGCTCTGAGAAAACACAAAAAATTGTTTCCGGACCGTAGCAAAGCCGCGTCATTTTGCGTATAATGGCGCGCTTTCAAGTTTTCCCTCGTGGGGTATAAAAATGGCTGTTCAGCAAAATAAGAAGTCCGTCGCCAAGCGCGGCAATCATCGTGCACACGACTTTCTGACCAACCCGCCGACCGCTGTTGAAGCGACGACCGGTGAAGTCCATCGTCGTCACCACATCAGCCCGACCGGTTTCTACCGCGGCAAGAAAGTGATCGCCACCAAGGGCGACGCTGAGTAAGGTTTTACGTCCGTCCGATACAGAGTGCAGCAGCGCTCTGAGGTGAAGCACTTCAGAGCGGCTCATGTACCGAGGGATCCCACGGCCCGGTCGCGGGAGAGAGCGGGAAAGGACAGACACTCTGCTGCAGGTTTCAGCAGAAAAAACTGAATTTGCCGGTCTCGACCGCATTCGCTGTCGGACGGTCAGCAAAAAGGCAGATTTCTCGCGCAGGAGGTGTGTTCCTGCAGGAGAATCTGCCTTTTTCTTTGCCCTGAAATAATCCCGGGCGCCACAGGCCCGGGAGAGAGAAACCTTATGCGGCCAGTGCGCAGGTTTCCGCGGGCGCAGCCTCCGGTGCGGGCGGCACGGGCAGTGCAATTTCGCCGTTTGTGCTCATCAGATAGTCGTTAAAGACGTGAGCGGCCGGGGGCTCGTACCACGTGCCGTCGGGCAGTTTCACGGTGGTTTCCCTGAGCCTCCAGGCAAGCGCTCCGCACGTGTAGACGCGGTACTGCTTCATTTGGTAGCAAAGGCAGGTCTTGCCCTCAATCACGGGGTTTTTGATGCCTGACTCTACCGCTTCACGGTAGGCGGCAAGGTAGGCACAGTCGCCCTTATCGAGCAGGTAGCCGTAGGCTTCACACTGCGGTTTGACGTTGGAGGCGATGGCAGGTGAAATCTTAAGCATCCGCATCGGGTAGCCCGTAGGCGAAATGCCGTTAACCTCAATGCCGTCTTTTTCGGAATTAAAGTAGGCCTGCTTCACCTTGTGAGGAAGTCCCGCTTCCCGCGTGACTGCAAAGCGCGTTGCAACCTGAATGCCTGAGGCACCGAGCTGCATGAGTTCCACGCCGTCGGTGCCGGTGAAAACGCCGCCTCCGGCAATCACCGGGATTTCAAGGAGGTTTTCCTTGAGAAAGGCGATCACTTCAGCCGTGATTTTCTGCAGACTGTACGCCTCCCAGTCAAAGCCGAAACCGAGGTGGCCGCCCGCCAAGGGGCCTTCCACCACCACAAAGTCGGGAAGCCGTCCGGTACGGGAGGATTTTTTCAGGAAAATGTTGAGGGCACGGACGCTTGAAACCACAATCCCGAGTTTGGCGTGCCTAAAGCGCTTATTCTCAGCCATCATGGCAAAGGAAGAAATATGCAGGCCCGCCGAGAGGCTGATGCCGTCAATGCCCGCGTCAAGCGCTGCGTTTAAACGGTGCGGCAGCGTTTTAAAGCTGTCGTTCATCGTGAGCTTTTCCATGCAGTTGATGAAGACAAGACCGTCACCGGTTTTGCGGTTCATCACGTCTTCAACGCACAGGTGCGTCGCGCGCTCGATTTCTTCCGGCACAAATTCCATGTCTGTTTTCGGAGCCAGACCAGAAAAGGGCGCGCAGCGCTTTGCTTTATCCTTTACGAAGTGCGTGCCGAAAAGGCGGTCGCTCACGTCGGCGGTGAGAGCGTCTGAAATATGGCCCACGCCTCCCAGGCGTGCGGCTTCAAGCGCAAGCTCGCGGGTGGAGATATTCACGCCCATGCCTCCCACCATGATCGGTTTGAGTTCTTTGTCTCCGAGCACAAGGCGGTAGTCATTCATACGGGCCGAATTAAGCGGCATAGTCTTGGTTCCTCCGGGGGAATACGTTTTCGTTTACCGCAGTTTTGCAACGCACGGGGGACAAAATGTCCTGCCTGACTTTGGGGTTAATACGAATCAGCCGTCGGGACGATTCCCGCGGGGCCGCACCGCTCACGGCCTCAGGGGGGTTCTGAGGCTTGAACTTACTTTCAGAAAAATCCGTTTTTCAGCTTCACGGATGAGGGGATTCACCCTGATGCGCAAAGCCTGATTTTTGTGTAAACGCACACAGGCGCGAAGAGGCAGATATTTCTTTTGGCCGTCGGACATCCGCGCTTTTGTCGTCCTTTCGGACGGCTCACAACGATCCCGCTCTTTGTTAAGATCATCAGATTCACGTCCGCGGGCTGAAATTGGCCACGGCGGACAAACGGAATCTGAGAACAAACTATCCATGGCTTTGACTGTTTACTCACGCATTACGGGCACCGGGAGTGCGCTGCCCGTAAAAAGCGTCACCAATGACGAACTGGCGCGTGAACTCGCCCTCAAGGGTATTGAGACAAACGACGAATGGATCCGCACCCGCACGGGGATCTGCGCTCGGCGCATTGCGTCCGGGACGGAAACCACCACAACGCTTGCTGTGGCAGCGGCAAAAAATGCTTTGACTGCCGCGGGCGCTGCAGCGGATACGGTGGACCTCATCATCGTCGCAACAACGACGCCCGACGCGGTCTTTCCTTCCACGGCCTGCCGCGTGCAGGCTGCTTTGGGTTGCCGCGGCTCGGCTGCTTTTGACGTGCAGGCGGTCTGTTCCGGTTTTGTGTATGCGCTTGGAACCGCTGACGGTTTGATCCGCGCAGGAAGCTATAAGCGGGCCCTGGTGATCGGCGCCGAAACCCTTTCGCGCGTTGTGAATTGGGAAGACCGTTCAACCTGTGTGCTTTTCGGTGACGGGGCGGCTGCGGTGGTGCTTGAAGCCTCTGACGCGCCCGGGATCCTCGCGCACCGCATGCACGCCGACGGAACGTTCGGAGCCGACACACTCGGGCTTGATGCACACATCGCGGGGGGTGCTGTGACCGGCAACCCCTATATCCGCATGAACGGACAGCAGGTTTTTAAGCTTGCGGTGAGTTCGCTTGCGGCGTCTGCTCAAGAAGTCTGCGCGATGGCCGGTCTTAAATCAGCTGATATCACTGTCTGGGTGCCGCATCAGGCCAACAGCCGCATCATTTCGATGGTGGGGGAAAAGCTCGGAATTCCGCTCGAAAAAACAGTGCTTACCGTGGCGCATCACGGCAATACGTCGGCGGCGTCCGTGCCCTTGGCGCTTGATGAAGCCGTTAAAGCAGGCCGCGTGAAATCCGGTGACACGGTCCTGCTGCAGGGGGTCGGTGCCGGCATGACCTGGGGCAGCGTCCTCGTGCGCTGGTAAAGAACAAAAAAATTTGGGAGTCAACATGAAAATCGCTTTTGTTTTTCCCGGACAGGGAAGTCAGGCCGTGGGGATGGCCGCAGGCTTTGCCGACAACGCAGCGGCTGCGGCCGTGATGAAAACCGCCGACGCCGCTCTCGGCGAGAGCCTCTCGGGGCTCATTGCAGAAGGCCCTGCGGAGAAACTGAACCTCACCGTAAACACCCAGCCCGCCGTGCTGTCCGTTTCTTACGCGCTTTACAGCGCGTGGCTTGCCGCGGGCGGCGTTAAGCCCGCTGTTGCCGCGGGGCACAGTCTCGGTGAATACACGGCGCTTTTGGCCGCGGGCACCTTTACGCTTGAAGAAGCCGTAAAACTCGTGCGTTTCCGAGCCGAAGCCATGCAGTCGGCGGTGCCCGTCGGGGTGGGCGGCATGGCCGCGATCATTGGTCTTACGGATGAAGCCGTGGAAAAGGCCTGCGCCGAAGCTGCCGAAGGTGAAGTGGTTGAACCCGTGAACTTCAATTCCCCGGGGCAGGTCGTGATTGCCGGCAACACCGCGGCGGTGGCGCGCGCCTGTGAAAAATGTAAGGCGGCGGGCGCCAAGCGTGCTTTGCCTTTGGCCGTCTCCGGGCCCTTCCATTCAAAGCTTTTGGCGGGTGCTGCCGAAAAGCTGGGCGTTCGTCTTTCTGAGGTTGAAGTGAAGACCCCGGCCTTTGACGTGATTGCCAACGTGGACGCGGCCGTACATACGGCGCCCGATGATATCCGTACGGTGCTCGCACGCCAGGCCGCCAGCCCCGTGCAGTGGGTAAAGACCGTGCACGCGATGAAGGCAATGGGTGTGACGCATGTCGTTGAGTGCGGCCCGGGCAAGGTTCTGACGGGCCTTATCCGCCGCGTTGATCCAACGATTGAAACGGCCAATATTTCCTCGGTTGACGCCATTGCCGCGCTTCTGGAAAAAGACGGTTTCCGAGCTTAAGACACAGATTTTTTTGTAAGGAACACGAAGAATGCTTATCAATGCAGATGCTTTTGCCGGGCGCGTGGCGCTCGTAACGGGCGCAAGCCGCGGCATCGGTGCCGCAGTGGCAAAAAAACTCACCGAAGCCGGTGCTTTTGTGGTGGGCACCGCAACCTCTGAAAAGGGGGCAGAGGCTGTCTCGGCGGCTTTGGGAGAAAAGGGCCGCGGCATTGTCTTAAATGTCACGGACCGCGCAGCCTGCGCCGAAGCCGTCAACGCTGTTGTGACCGAATTCGGCCGCATCGATATTCTTGTCAACAACGCGGGCATCACCCGCGACATGCTCGCGATGCGTTTAAGCGACGAGGACTGGGACACGGTGATTGCCACCAACCTTACCTCGGTCTTTACAATGACGCGCGCGTGCCTGCGCCCCATGATTAAGGCCCGTTACGGCCGCATCATCAACATGAGTTCGGTGGTGGCTCAGATGGGTAATGCAGGGCAGGCCAATTACGCTGCCGCCAAAGCCGGCATCATCGGCATGAGTAAGTCGGTTGCGCAGGAAGTCGCTTCCCGCGGCATTACCGTCAACTGCATCACCCCGGGCTTTATCGAAACGGATATGACCAAAGCCCTGCCCGAAGAGACCCGAAAAGCGCTCTCAGACCGTATCCCTGCAAAGCGCTTAGGGCAAACGGATGATATCGCGGGAGCGGTCCTCTTTTTGGCCTCAGATCTTGCGGGCTATGTAACCGGCGCGGTTTTGCCGGTCAACGGCGGACTCTTCATGGGGTAGTGCTTCGCGCGCTCATCCCTGATAAAATAACGCGCTTACGGGGCGGCAGACATTCGCCCTCGTACCGAATTTTTTCAGTATTACCAGAATTACCTCCCCGGAGACTTTAAATGGACGATTTGGAACAAAAGGTCAAGAAGATCATCGCTGAACAGCTCGGCAAGAACGAAGCCGACATCAAGAACGAGGCTTCCTTCATCGAAGACCTCGGCGCTGACAGCCTCGACACGGTCGAACTGGTGATGGCTCTTGAAGATGCCTTTAAGGTTCAGATCCCCGACGAACAGCAGGAAAACCTGCGCACTGTTCAGCAGGCGATCGACTTCATCAAGGCCAACGTCAAGGCCTGATGTCTGAGCGTCACGGGTCCGCAGCCTCAGACTGAGCCGCGACCCGTGAAAAGTTCTCCGAAGGGCCTCAGATTTCAGGCCCTTTTTTGTGCCCGCTGAAAGCGTGTGTTCCTACCGCGGGCGCCTTAAAACATAAGGATTAATCCGTTATGCGTCGTGTTGTAGTGACCGGTCTGGGACTGGTCAGCCCCCTGGGCAATGATGTGGACACCTCCTGGAATGCGCTCCTTGAAGGGGCCTGCGGCATTGACCGCATCACGCTTTTTGACGTGGAAAATTACGGCTGCCAGATTGGCGGTGAAGTCAAAAACTTTGATGCGGCACAGTATTTGCCCGCCAAAGAAGCCCGCCGCTTTGACCGCTTTATCGCTTTCGGGTGCGCGGCCGGCATGGAAGCGTTGGACGATGCGGGGCTTAAGTTCGAGCAGGGCGATCCCGCCGCTGAACGCGCAGGCGTCATTCTGAGCGCCGGTATCGGCGGGCTTGACATGCTCTGCAAGAACTACGGCACGCTTCTTGAGCGTGGTCCGCGCCGTGTGTCGCCCTTTATGATTCCGGGCTCCATCATCAACCTCGCGGGCGGTGAACTCTCGATTTTAAGAAACCTCAAGGGCCCGAACCTCACAACGGTGACGGCCTGTGCTTCCGGCCTGCACGCGATCGGTGAAGCTTCCTGGATCATCCGCCGCGGCGACGCAGACGTGATGGTCGCGGGCGGCTGCGAAGGCTCGATCTGCCCTGACGGTATTGCCGGCTTTGACGTCATGCATGCGCTGTCGCGCCGCAACGACGATCCCAAGCATGCCTCGCGCCCCTTTGACACGGGCCGCGACGGCTTTGTGATGGGCGAGGGTGCCGGTGTTCTCGTGCTTGAAGAGTACGAACACGCCAAGGCCCGCGGAGCAAAGATCTACTGTGAAATCGCGGGTTACGGACTTTCCGGTGACGCAGGCCACATCACGACCCCGTCCACCGACGGCCCCGTGCGCAGCATGAAGATGGCTTTGGGGCACGCTGAGATGAAGCCCGAAGACGTTATGTACGTGAACGCACACGGTACGTCCACCCCGATCGGCGACATCAACGAATGTAAGGCGATCCGTGAGGTCTTCGGCGAGCACACCGAGCACATGTGGGTGAGTTCCACCAAGGGCGCCACGGGGCACCTTCTCGGGGGCGCAGGCGGCCTTGAATCGGTCTTTACCGTGAAGGCCATTGAAACCGACACGGTGCCGCCGACCATTAACCTCGAAAACCAGGATCCGGAATGTAAGGTCCGGGTGTGCGCCGGTAAACCGGAAAAGGCGGTGATCAACGCCGCCATGAAGAATAACTTCGGTTTCGGCGGCACAAACGCCACGGTAATCTTCAAAAAGCTGAAATAACCGCTCGGCTTTAAGCCGAAAAAAAGCCCGCCGGGAGGAAAGCTCTCAGGCGGGTTTTTGCTGCCCCGGTCTTCGGGTTTCTCGCACAGCACTTTGGTCTGGCAAAGGCTCTTATCTTTGTGCTGCCGCTGATAGCCGTGACGGCGGCAGCAGAGCCTGGTCAGCGCTTGCCGCTCGCATCCGGGACTGAGGCCGCGCCAGCGCTTTTGGCCTCAATGTCCTTAAGCTTTTTGATCGCCTTGATGTGCCCTTCGGTGCGCTTGGTGAGAAGGCTTGCGGCAATGCCCGAGACCACAATCGTCACCATGCCGACGGCGCTGGTAAAGCTTACGTCATCTCCGAAGATAAGAACACCCATGAGCGTGGAAAAGAGAATGACGGTGTACTGCAGGGCGCCTGAGAGCACCATGTTGCCGCGGGAAAAGGCCATCGTGAGCGTGAGCTGTCCGAGGGTCGCGCAGACGCAGAAAGCGAGAATGCTTGCGGCACCCGTGGCAGTCCACGCGTGAAAGCCGCCCGTGAAGGGAATGGCCGAGAGGCCGCAGACGCTTCCTGCAAGCATCAGGAAAAAGATGATGCGCGAAAGCGGCTCATGGTAGCTTCCGAGGCGCTTCACAAAGCCCGTGGCCAGCGCCGTGAAGCCGCCCGCGGCGATGCCGACGCCCGCGGCAAAATATTCGTCCGGCCGGATGGTGGGCCCGAGCAGAATGACAACGCCCGCAAAGCCCGCGGCAAGGCTGGCCATCAAGCCCCAGTTGATGTGGGAGTGATGCAGCAGCGACCAGATGACGACAAAGGTTCCCAAAAAGAGGGGAGCTGTGTAATTGAGCGTCATCGCAAGGCCGAGGTTGAGGTGCGAGAGCGAATAAATCCCCGCCACAATGGCGGCCACGCCCGCCAGAGACCGCACGGCATGCGCCCACGGGTGCTGCGTGCGCATTGAGGTGCCTTCGCGGTGCATCATGATGAAAAAGACCACGAGCCCGAAAAACGACCGGTAAAAGAGCACTTCCCAGGCGCCAATTCCTTCAAGGCTCGCAAACTTAATGCACACACCGTAGACCGCGTAAAAAACGGCGGCGACAACCATCCAAAGCGACTGCATGCGTTTCTCCAAAGTATCTTTAGATTGTATCGCCGGTGCTTATGCCCGAAAAGGGGCTTTTTTTTTGCGCTGCGTCAGACTATTTCCTGAGCTTGTAGCCGATCACGAAAAGCCGAGCGGCAATTGCAGCCGCAACGACAGCCGCGGCAGCAAGCACGGTGAGGCTCACCCAGGCATTAAAGTCGCTTTGCCCGAAAAAGCCGTAGCGAAAGCCGTCCGTCATATAAAAGAAGGGATTAAAGCGCGAAGCGGTTTCCCAGACGGGCGGCAGGCTCTTGACGGAATAAAAAACGCCCGATAGAAAGGTTAGCGGCATCAGCACGAAACTCTGAAAGGCGCCGAGCTGGTCGTACTTATCGGCCCAGAGTCCGCAGATCACGCCGAGGCTTGCCATGAGAACGGCCCCTAAAACCGCAAAGGCCAAAACCCATAACGGGGACAAAATCATCGGACGCCCCCAGAAGAACGTGGCGATAAAAACGCCGATACCCACAACGAGCCCGCGCACAACCGAGGCCCCGATAAATGCCGCGGCAAGCTGAAGACCTGAAAAAGGCGGAAGCTCAATAAAAACGAGGCTTCCCATGATCTTTGACTGCAACAGCGACGAAGCGCTGTTGGCGAAACTGTTTTGAAGAAGCGACATCATGACCAGGCCCGGCACCAAAAACTGCGTGTAGGTAACGCCCTCAAACGTGGCCATCTTGTCGTCAAGGAGTTCCCCGAAAACCGCGAGGTACATCACGCCCATGATGACGGGTGCAAGCACCGTCTGCAGGGCGATTTTCCGGAACCGCAGCACTTCTTTTTCAAACAGCGTGAGAAAGGCGGCGCCTGCGTGATAGGGTTGTGGCTTGGGAAAGGTCTTTTGTGTCATGTCAGTCGTGCGTGAGGCGCAGGAAAACTTCTTCAAGGCTTGCCGGTCCCGTCTCAATGTCAGTAATGCGGCAGCCGGCATCGTGGAGCCGGTTCAGAATCCGGCGCAGGGCGTCAGCGTCAGGCGCTGAGGCCGTAAAGACGTTTTCGCCCGCGGCGGAAAAGGGCGTGCCTTCGGTCTCAGGAAGCGTCCCCTCAAGCAGCCGGAAGCGCACCCGGTCACCGGAAAAGCGGGTGAGAAGATTTCGGGTGGTATCCAAGGCCGCAAGTTTCCCGTGACTTAAAAGGGCAATCCGTTCACAGAGGGCCTGCGCTTCCTCAAGGTAGTGCGTCGTAAGAATAATGGTGTGGCCTTCGGCGTTAAAGCGGCGCATGAGGTCCCAGAGCTTGTGCCGTAATTCCACGTCAACGCCCGCCGTCGGTTCATCAAGCACAATCACGGGCGGCTTATGCACGAGCGCCTGCGCGATCAGAACGCGCCGCTTCATGCCGCCCGAGAGGCGGGAGACCTTGTCGTTGATTTTTTCCGTGAGTCCGAGGCTCTCAATGAGTTCCTCAATCCAGGCGTCGTTGTTTCTCAGGCCGTAGTAGCCGCTTTGCTGCCGCAAAATCTCGCGGACGGTAAAGAAGGGATCAAAGGTGATTTCCTGCGGGACGATCCCGACCGCCATTTTGGCGCGCCGCGCATCGGTGATGACATTCATGCCGAGCGCCTCAATCGTGCCTGCGTCGGGCGTGACAAGGCCCCCGAGAATGCCGATCAGGGTGGACTTGCCGGCGCCGTTCGGGCCCAGCAGGCCGAAGAGTTCGCCCTGCTGCACCTTAAAGGAGACGCCCTCCAGGGCGTGCGTGTCGTGCCCTTTGCGGTGATAGGTTTTTGTGAGGTTCTGAACGCTCAGGGCATTCGGTAAAACGTTGGACATTACTTAAAGATATCCGTGCCTTTTGCGGCGAGAAAGGCGGAGAGTTTCTGAAAACGGTGAATGACTTCATCGTCGGTCGTGCGTGCAATTTCGCGGGCTAGCTCCCGGGCTTCATCAGGATTAAGCATCATTGACTGCGTGAAAAAGTCTTCAATGATGCGGCGCCGGGCACAGATGCGTCGTGCGTGCCTTAACCCTGGCTCCGTGAGCGTAATGGGGCCGTAGGGCTGGTAGGTGACGAGTCCCGCTTCCTTCATTGAGCGCAGTGTTGCGGCCACCGTGCCGCGCGTGACGCCCTTTTGCTGCACGATCGAGCAGCCGCGCGCCGTTCCCTTTGCCGACTGCTCTTCAAAGATGACCGCAAGATAGTCTTCCTGCACCGGGGTGAGTGGTTTTTCCGCCATGGTGTTCTCCCGTGTTTTTTCTTTTTACGAAAGTCTAACTGCCTGAAAGGGTGAAGACCACCGGCACGTCAACGTTAAGCGCTTCCGTGACCGCGAGTTTCATGCCGATTAAAGCGTCCGCGGCTTTTCGTGCCGCACGGTTAAGCAGTACCGACGCATGCGGCTTTTTAACCGTGACAGCCGTCACGGTGCCGGCGGCGTCGATGTTGACGGTGAGAAGCACCTCACCTTCAGTGCCCGTCTGGCGGGCGCGCCGCGGATAGCGTTTGTGTTCGTTAATGACCGCAACAATGACGGCAAGCGCCTTGGAGCGCTCCTGGGCGGAATTGCCGGCTTTTTCCGGGTTCACGGCAACGGCTGATGCCCCTTTGCCGGCACCGGTTTGCGCTTCGGCCGGCACCGTTTTTTCGACGGCAGCAGGGGCCTGAGGCTTAACTTTGGGACTGACGGGCTTTACTCGTTTCCGGGCCTCGGCCGCCTTTTTGGGTACGGGCTTCGGTTTAACGGCGGGTTCGGGCTCCACGGGTTTCACCTCGGGCGCAGGAGCCGCTTCAACGGGTTTGACGGGCGTGGGCTTTGCGGCAATCGTAAAGTCGCTTTTCTCTGCCGTATGTTCAATGATTGTTTCTTTGACGGGCGCGGGGACCATTTCTATGGTGACTGTCGTTTCCTCTTTGAAAATCCCCTTGGTGAGTTCCGGCACGGCAATCGCTTTTTCCGCAAACCGTAAAAGCACGGCGGCAACGAATAACAGCCCCACCGCGCCCACTACGGTGCGTGTGAGCCGCGTTGCCCTGAGAATTTCCTTACTGCCCCCTGCCATCGTCACTGTAGCTCCTTGTCGGAGCTTCCGGTGATGTCGCCGGGCTCGCGCGTACTGATCACAAAGCGCCCGGAGCGCTTGACCTTCGCAAGATCCAAAACCGACACGAAACTTGCAAACGGTGCCTTCTCGTCCATAAAGATGTTGAGAAGATTCTCAGGATCCGCGTCAAGTGCTGCGGCAAGTCCCTTGAGATCGGTTTTTTCATCGCCGAGCCAGAGGCTGCCGTCAGCCTTCACCGAAAGAACGAGTTCGTTACGCTCAGCGTGCTCTTCGGCATTTTTGGCTTCCGGCAGAATGATTTCCAGTACCGGGCGGGAAAAGCTCATCGTCAGAACGAAAAAGATGATGAGCATGAAGAGACAGTCAATCAGGGGCGTGAGATCGATCTGCGGCTCTTCCTCGAAGTTGTCAAAGAGGTTCGGGCCCATGGCGCACCTCACGAACGGCAGACGGGACAGGTGCCCTCAGCCGTTTCCTGTCCTGCGGCGTGCTGCCCGAGGTGAAGGCGCCGGCAGACTTCAAGCGCGCGGTAGCTGTGTTCGATCGCCTCAATGTGAAAGCCCCGGAACTTGAGCATGAGGTAGTAGTAGCACATCAGTACGGGAATCGCGATCGTCAGTCCCATGATCGTGGTGATGAGCGCAGACCAGATGCCGGAAGCCAGGACCGAGGCGTTCGCCTGTGTCACGTCACTCATGCTGCGGAAAACGTCCACCATCCCCCAGACGGTGCCGAGAAGTCCCAGAAGCGGGGAGATGACAGCGATGAGTTTTAACCAGCAAAGGCCGTTACTGACACGCTTAAAGTTGCGGTAAAAGAGATATCCCACCTCGGCACGGATGTCATCGGAGTGATGCGAGTGGGTGGAGACGATGTCGTAGATGATGCGGATCAGGGGGTTGGCGCGGTTGGGATCAATGTCACGCAGACAGCGGTCGCGGCCTTTTTCCAGATCCAGAAAGTCATGCTTGAAGTTACGCCACACGGCGGACATGTAAAAGAGCTGCCACAGGCCCACGTAGAGCGCAAAAAGCGCCACAACGCAAAGCGCAAGGCCCGCAGGGCCGATCAGGCGGTAGAGGGCATCAAAGCCCGCGACGGAAACTTCCATGGTACTTCTCAAGGTAAATGACGGAATAAGGGACGGCCCGGCAGAAAACGCGAAACTTTTCCGCTTGGCCGTCAGTGGGCGCTGTCAGGCAAAAAGGGGTGCCATCGCTTCGGCGGCGCGCGCCAGATCACTTCTGTCCGGATGGGTGTCCGCGGCCTTGCGGCGTGCCTCACGCTCGGGCGTCACCTTGCCGCCCATCATCTGCGTCATGCGGTCAAAAACCTCTGAGTCGATGCGGCCCTGGCACAGAAACGTTGCTTTGAGCGTGTTGCTTTTGCCCAGCGCGGCGACTTCACCGGAGACTTTTTTGGCCCAGGCCAGCGCCCTCGGGTCTTCGGGTTCAGCGCCCATCGTGATGAAGGTCCCGATGGTTTTACCGGTCACACGCGCGGCAAAGGCCTTCATGTCTTCGGGCGCATCCCCCTTGTCGCACCAAAAACCCAGAAGCACGGTGCTGAAGCCCGTGAGATCAGAGGGGGCCGTCTCCGGCGTATAGAGAACGCCCGCGGCATAGGCGTCTGCGAGCCAATGCCCGACGATGCGGGTGTTGCCCGTGACGCTTGAAACCACAACAAGCGCTTTTGCTTCGTTTGTCATTCTTACGTATTCCTTTGGTAACTTCGCAGAGTGTCCTGTCAGTCAGGAACCAAAGCAGAAAGCGGCCTTGGCCTTATGAAAGGCTTCGACAACACTATCGATAAGCTGATGGTTTTCGCGTCCGACATAGACAGAAAACGCCACGGATCCGTCATTGGAGAAGAACTGCACGGAATGCGATTCTCGTCCCATAAAGGGCATTGTGACAAATGCGGCGGCCGCGATGTCTTCGTACTTGATGTGGCCTCCGGCAACGGCGTCTTTCTGCAGGATGTTGTAGTAGCCGCGGGCGCACTTGCCGGTGGAAAGTTTGGTCTGAATCTCAAAGACGTGACCGGCGTGGACAATAAAAAGCGTCACCTTCTGCCAGGAGGCAAGTTCCGCCCAGAGCGCCTCAAAGCGCTCTGCGATGCTACCCGTGACAAAGGCGACGGCGTCGTCGGGCATTTTCTGTGCCGACGCAAGTTCCGTGGTGTTAAGGGCTTTTGCGACCGTGGCAAGCGTCACGGGAAAAGGTGCCTTCATGAGTTCTTCGATCTTTGCGGCTTCTTCGTGGGTTGCGGCAATTTTTTCAGTCATGGCTGACTCCTGTTGGTTTTTAAGAGTGAACGGGTTGGTCCTGAAGCATTGCCATGTCTAGCGCTCTGTCGCAGCAGGCAAGCAGTTCCAGGTCATGGGTGATGAGAAAAACGGCGCGGCCTTTTTCGGCTTCTTTTTTAAGAAGCCCGGCAATTGCCTGCATGTTGGCGCCGTCCAGGCCGCTCGTCGGTTCGTCCAGAATGAGAATCCCCGGTTTTTTCGCGAGCGCACAGGCAATGACGGTGCGCTGCTTTTCGCCGCCGGAGAGGCTCTGAGGGTGACGGAGGGCCAAATGCGTGAGGTTGAGGCTTTCGAGAATTTCGCGGGCAAAGGCTTTGTCAGCTTCCGTAAGATGCGCCTTTTTAAAGCGTGCAAGCCACCCGCCTTTCCGGCGCATGAGGCTTGTTTTCTGAGCGGCCACCGCGCTTTCGATTTCTTCAAGGACTGTCCTCATCTGAAGCTGATGGTCGGCGTTCTGAAGCACAAGTCCAGTGTGAGGCATCAGAGCGCCTTTGTCGCCTGAGAGGTCACGGCCTGAGAGCGTAAAGCGTCCGTGCTGCGGGGTGTTAAGCCCCGTGAGAATGCGGGCAAGCGTCGTTTTTCCAGCGCCGTTTTTTCCGATTAAAGCCGTGATGCCGGGCTTCACGGCAAAGCTCACGTTTTTAAAAATCGGCTTTTCCGGCACGTAGGCAAAGTCAAGGTCTTCAGCACTGAAGACGGCGTCCGCTGTTTTGGGAGCAACTTCCCTTGTGACCGCTACCCGGGGCAGCGTCACGCGCGCGTCTTCCACCACGTCCTTACGTAACCCGAGACGGCTTCGGAGCAAGGGGTCGCTGAGAATGGAGTAGGGCCCCGTTTCCCGGATTTCGCCCTTTTGCATGATGATAACGGCATCGGCGGCATCCCTGAGCCAGTAGAGGCGGTGGTCCACCACGAGAATTGCGCAACCCTGGTGCTTGAGTTCAATGAGGGTCTGCGCGAGCGCAGCGGTTGCTTCCGGATCGAGGTTGGCGCTCGGTTCGTCAAGAATGAGGACCTTGGGGCCGAGAGCCAGAATGTCGGCTAAGCCAACCTTCTGCTTCTGGCCCTCGGAAAGCGCATGAATGTCCTGCTTTACAAGACTTTCGATACCCACACGGCGGGCGGCTGCGTCAACGCGCTCAGTGATAGCGTCGGCGGGAACGCCGCGGCTGCGCAAAGCAAACGCGATTTCATTTCCCACGTTTAACGCGAAAAACTGCTCTTCCGGATCCTGAAAAAGGGTTCCGATGTCTTCGGCGAGTTCGGCAACCGGTGTCTGCGAGACGTTTTTCCCGGCGACTGTCACGCTCCCGGTGACCGTGCCGCCGTAAACCTGAGGCGCAAGGCCGTTGGTCAGCCGCATGAGCGTCGTTTTTCCGCACCCCGAAGCCCCCGTGACGATCTTGAGTTCCCCGAGTTTGACGGTAAAGGAAATGTTTCGGACCGCATCGTGATCGGTGTTGGCGTAGCGGTAGGTGACGTTATCAAAGGTGATCATCTTTCACTCCTTACCGGATCACCGGGCCCGTGCCCGCGAGCACGTGCCTCAAAAAGATTTCGCAGAGGATGACGGCCGCTGCGGCAATGACGGTTGCCGCGAGAATCCGGGCGTCAAGACTGGTCATTGTCTGCCCGTCACTGCGCATCGTGCGGCTGCGGGTGCCGAGGCCCTTGAGTTCTGAGGCTACCCCGAGCGTTTCAGAGGACTTGAGCGCCCGGAAAAGCACAGGCGCGAGAATGAGGCGCGCCGAAAGCACGGGCTGCACCGTGAGCATCGCCGGCCCCAGGGGCCAGCCTTTGATCCTGAGCGTTTCCCAGACCTGCTTGATGTCATTGGTGAAGGTCGGGATAAAGCGCAGCATCACGGTGACCGGCAGAAAGATGTAAAAGGGGAGACGGATACGCTCAAGCGTTGCCATCAGATCCTCTATATGCGTTGTGAGCGCGAGAACCATCACCACGTTCATCATCGAGAGGCCGCGCAGAAACGGGATGATGAGTGACTTTACGGAAATGCCGCCCATTGCCGGAAAGATTTCCCCGAGGGCTGCGCCGCACAAAACGGCCACACCCATTGTCACGGCCATCACGCCGTAAAGAACGGCCAGAAGTCCCGGACGGCGGATTAAAAGCGCGTAGACAAGTGTTGCGGCAAATATGGCGAGCTGCCCGATAAGGCCGGAAGCCGCAACCGTAAGAACCGCGGTCACCAAGGTCACCGCGAGCTTTGTGCGTGCGTCAAGCCTTCGCATCAGGTTCGTTTCATCAGCCGCCGCTTTAGCGAACAAATCCCGCATGTCTTAATTCTCCGACCGTTTTCCAACCGAACCAAAGACCCGCGAGGCTTCCGGCGTAGCCCAAAAGCACAATCGGGATGATGACTGACATCAGCTGCGGGCTTTCCCGCAAAAAGAGGTACGAGACGATCAGTGACGCGCCTTTTCCGGTGACGTCAAACATACCCGCCGCGACCCAGGGCGCCCAGGCAGTGGCTGCGCCCCCGGTGAGTTTCACAAAAAGTTCGCCGACTAAGGCACCGAGGAGCGCTGCAGGCAGCAGCGTGAGACTTCCGCCCATGAGGCATACGCTTACGATCATGCTCACGGCCGTAAAAAGCAACAGCGTTCCTGCTTTCGGAATCTTTGTGAGAAGCACGATCAAAAGCGTTGTGAAGACGAGGTTTTTCGCCACAAGCGACACGGGATTCATCCCGCCGCCCGCAAGCGCAATCAGAAGACTTGAGAGCTTTGCGGCTGCGGCAAAGACGCCGATTAAGACGAGCTCCCTTGACTCCCAGTAGCGTTTTTTAAGACTTGTCATGTTCCTTGTTTCTTTGTGGGTGATCCACCGGGCGGCAGACTCCCTGAGTGCCGCCCGGGGGAATGTTTCATCAGAAGCGGGCGTTCATCTTCAGACTGAAGTAACGGGCCGGTTCATAAATCGACTGATTGTCCTGGTACTTCTTGTCAAAGATGTTGTAGAGACCTGCATCCAGCGAGTACTGCTTCTGAGGCCCGAAGCAGACGCCTGCCGTGAGGTTTAAGGTCGTGGCGCCGCCCAGGCGGTAAGCTGAAGAGCTCCCGGCGACCCCGTCGTCATACTTTGTGGCAGTCTGGCTGTGTGCGTAAAGATCCGTGCGCAGTGCGAGTGCATCGTAGGACCCCGTCCAGCGCACGCCGTAGCGCGCCACGATTTCGGGTGTTGCCGTGTCATAGGTCTTAAAGCCCACACCGTTGTCGTACTGGCGGCGGATCCACGTGACGTTGGCATACGGTTCAAAACCGGTCAGGCCGATGCGGTAGGCGGCAGAAAGCTCAACGCCGAAGGTTTTCGCTTTGGCAATGTTGGCGTAACGTTTGTTGACGGGACCGTCCGCGACAGCGGCGATGTAGTCATCGGCAAGCGAGAGAAATGCTGCCGTATCGACCATCAGGCCGCCGCGGATAAAGCGGGCGCCGATTTCAAAGTTGTCGCTTGTTTCGGGATCAAGATCCGGATTGCCGTAGGTCATCCCCATCGAAGAGCCCATCGACGTGGGGATATAGCGTTCCTGCAGAAGCGGCGCGCGGAAGCCCTGACTCCATAAAGCGCGCAGCGTCAGGTCTTCAATACCCGTCCAGGTGATGCCGGCGTTGAAAATCACACGGTCATCACTTTGATTGCCGGCTGTGTCCGTTTTTGTACCCGGGTTTCCGGCATTCTTTCCGAGAGCGTATTTCTTCACGCTGTAGGCATCATCCATGTCGGTTTTGACATAGGTGTAACGGGCACCATAGTTGAGTGTGAAATCGGCGGGCAGCGTCGTTTCCATTGAGGCGAAGAGGGCATGCGTCTGCATGCTGCCGTTGTAGACGCCGTCATTGTTGTAATAAAGCGAGCCGGCAGGGAGCTTCATCATCAGCGCGCCCATACGTCCGAGAGTGCTGATGGTGTTGCTGGTGGCCTTGAGCTCATCACGGTTGTATTCGTAACCCGCCACCAGATAATTGGATTCGCCGAGCTGCCAGTCCGACTGAAGGGAGAAGCCGTACTGATCGGTTTCATTGTCTGCATAGTTGTCAACCGTAAACGGCATGTCGGAGCCTGCAACGTGGTTGAGCATGTTTTTGGTGCTCTTCTGGTAGAACACGTCGGCTCTTATGCGGGAGAGGTACTCACCGAGGTTTCTGAAATCGGCAAAAAGCCCGACCTTGTCACGCTTCCATTCCGGAACGTCCACTAAGAAATCTTCGTAGCCGGGCATGGCGCTTCCCGACATGAATTCCATGTCAAAGTGATCAAGCGTGAGGCCCACCGTCTTGTTTTCATCGATATCGTAGGAAAGAAAACCGTTGACGCCGGCGGATTTAAACCCGGTGCTGGTCATGTCGCCTGCGGGTGTTCTCAGGTCATCGCCCTTTTCATGCGCAACGCCCAATCGGTATTTCCAGCCGTCGATGTTACCGGCAACATAGGCGGAGGCCGAAACCCCGTTGGAGGAATTATCGAGTCCTGCGGAAACTCCGGCTTCAAAGGGCTTTGAGCCGCCTTTTTTGGTGATGATGTTCACGGCGCCGCCGATTGCGTCAGAACCGTACAGGACGGAAGCCGGCCCCTTGATGACTTCAATGCGTTCGATCATTGCGGGGTCGATGAGCATGGGAGAGCCCGACATCGATTTGTGTTCGGCAATCTTTTGCCCGTCAATCATCACCAGGGTGCGGAAGGTGTCTTCGCCGCGCACCTTGATGCGCTTCATGCCTTGACCGCCGTCATTGTTGATGCGTACGCCCGGGACGTCTTTTAAAAGGTCGCCTACGGTTCGTGCGTCTGACTTCGCAATATCTTCGGCCGTGATGACGGAGACCGACATATTGACGTCCATCAGTTCCTGCTCGACGCGGCTTGCGGTCACCTTCACGTTTTCCGTGGTGACGGTGTCTGCGTCCTGCGCCTGAGCCGTTGTGCCGACGGCAAGCGCTGCGGTGACGGCAGCGGCCGTGAGGGTGAGGTTGCTGTACTTCATGGTGTTTCCTTGGTTACTCAGTCAGAGTCAGTCCGGCCGCCTCCTTTTTCGCGGTCAGGAAACTGACGGTTGTGAGCGTTTTGTCACCCTGCTCAGGCGGGCTTCAGGTCGGCTTCAAACCTTGGGGAGGCTTTAAGCCCAAGACGGACGTTTTGAAAAAAGGTTTATGCGGCCATTGCTTCTTTTCTGAGCGCTTTGCCGATCAGATCAACGAGAAGCTGCGCAAGGGTCACGTGCCAGAACTGGCCGGCCACGGTCTGAACAAGCCAGTCGCCCGTGCGTGTAACAAGGCCTGCCTCTTCCCACTGCGACGTCACTTCCCGGGTAAGCGCATCAACGTCAACGCCGAAACGCTCACTGATGCGCGGGAGGTTGATGGCACCGGACTCCATGTCGGAAGAAACGGTTCTCAGCAGTGCCCAGTTCGGACCCGGGGCCGTCATCACCATCACGGGTTTGAGCCCGGCGTCAACACCTGCGCTCCAGTCGGCAAGGCTTCGGTTCATCATGAAGCCGTAGCCCTTCAGACGGCCGCCCGCACCGCAGCCGAACGCAAGGCAGTCGCAGGCGCTTTTACCGAGTTCGTTATAGATGTTGCGTTCGCGGTTTGTCTGCCGCCAGTGGTTGTTGGAAAGCCGGTGCCACTGATGCGCCGTGAGGACTTCAACGGATTTGGCAAACATGTCGGCTTTCTGCGCCGTGTCCGCTGCCGCCGGGAGTTTGCCGTTGGCGATGTATTTCGCAAGAGGCGACTTTTCAAAAACATTTAACTGATAGCAGTCAACGCCGTCAAGGGGCAGCGTCATCGCGGTGGCAAGGTCGTCTTCCCAGACTTCCATTGTCTGGCCCGGAAAACCGTAAATGAGGTCAATGACAACGGCGGCGTTATCATAGGAGCAGAGCTTTTCAAGCCGGCTGATGAGGGCATCACGGCCGTCCATGCGCTGCACGGACTGTCGCACCTGACTGTTAAAAGTCTGAACGCCCAGACTGAAGCGGTTGACGCCGCCCGCAAGCGCCGCTTCCATCTTGGCGTCTTCAAAGTGGTGAATGCGGCCTTCAAGCGTGATTTCGCAGTCGTTTGCAAGCGGCAGGTGTTCGTGCACGGCTTTAATCACCGCCTTCAGATCCTCAGGGAGCAGCGCCGTGGGCGTGCCGCCTCCGAAGTAAACCGCGTGAATCAGCCCCGAATTCTGTGCGGCCCTGTCGCTCCAGAGCTCAATCTCACGAATCAGGCGCCGAGCGTATTCGCGGCTTGCGTCTTCCTTGAAGGGATTCTGA
Organism: Duodenibacillus massiliensis; assembly: GCF_928721995.1. Classification (NCBI taxonomy): domain Bacteria; kingdom Pseudomonadati; phylum Pseudomonadota; class Betaproteobacteria; order Burkholderiales; family Sutterellaceae; genus Duodenibacillus; species Duodenibacillus massiliensis. The sequence goes on along the minus strand of NZ_OV788642.1, from coordinate 603,063 downwards.
TAAAAGAGGCAGTAAAGGCAGCGGGTTTCACAGAAAGGGACGTGAAAGTAGGCTAGCCCCTTGCCGCTTCGCGGCTCTTCCCAGAGTTCAGAGAGGCGCTTTTGTGCGGCTTCTCCCATCAGGGGCATGCCGCCCGGTCCCGAATGAATCACGGCTTTGGCCTTAAACGCCGCGTGCAGGGGATCGGCACTGTCGGCAAAGTAAGCCGAAATGCCGCCCGCATTGACGGCCTCTGTCATGGCGCGGGCGCCGGACTCAAACGTATCCTGATTGGCGCTTTTGGGAATGGAAGAGGGATGCATTACTCAATTGCCTCTGTGTTTTCTGTGATTGTATGCAAATGAGAACCTAAATAAGAATCATTCGCAATGTATGATAACTCAAACAACGGCGATTTTAAGCATGGCATCAGAAAACTGTCAATGCGATATTTCCGGGGAATAAAAAACCGCACGGTTGTGCGGTTTCTGAAGGATGCTAATCGCTGTCCTTTTCAGCAGTCTTTACGGCCTGCCGGCTTCTGCGGCGGGCCCGCTTAAATTCGCCCTGCAGCTTCTCGGTGTAGCTTTTCACCTTCATTTCCGCGAGATCAATCAGAAGCAGTGCGGCAAGCAGAGTGGGGAAGATCCCGTAGGCGAGTGCCTGAACGGTCGCTTCACTGCCGGCACCGAGCCGGTAGGAAAGACAGAGCAGAAAAGAGCACCACCAAAGCTTCATCAGCAGGTGCCCCGGGCGCAGGCGCAGGGCGTCACGCAGTGCCGTCACGCGTTCTTCCTGCGTGAGCATCTGACGGAAAACCCACAGAAAGACGATGATGTTTGCGAGTGCCGCGAAATTGATCCAGTCGGAAACGGACATAGTGTATGGCTGTAAAGCTCTAGCTCTTAAAAACGGTTCTGAACCGTACGCCGCTCATTATAAGGAGGCGTTACTTCGCGTCCGGATTCGGATCCTTGTCTTCAAAGAAACCCGGGTTCGGATTGGGAAGCGTTGAAACACAGCGGAAAACAATGACAGCCTCCGAGCCCGGTTTTCCGTCACGCTTTTGGCTTACGGCATCAAGAGGCTGCGCACTCTTGTCGCTTTTCTGACAGTAATCCTGCGCATAGTCGTTTACATACTCACGCACGCGGATTGCCATGTCTTCCCAGGGCCAGACGGCATAAAACTGCCAGGTGTCGCCCATCACGTTGGAGAGTTTTTCTTCCCGCTGATCGTAGAGAGCGGAGCGCCCGGAAAGATCGGCGCAACCCGAAAGTGCGGCTGCTGCAAGGCATAAAGCCAAAACTGCTTTTGTCATAGAAATTCCGCGAGGAAACCCGCGTCTTCAGACGCGGGAGGAATCGCGGCCCTCCTTTCTCAGTTCAGTTAAAAACATCTTTCGCTTCTCAAGAAGCGAAAGTTTCTTGTAGGAAATACCGGCAGAAATCTTTGTACCGTTCAGACGGCGCACATCGAATGCACCCGAGGAGCGTCTGCCAATAATAAAGCCGATTTTCCCTTTGCACAGCACCTTGTCAAAGAGCCTGAAGCCGTGCACTAGGTACGGAGCCTGATGGCGCTTGCGCACACCGCCTTTGAGAATCGTCAGCTTGTGGATCTGGCGATTGTGGCGGCGCGTCTGTTTCTGAAACAGGTATTCGCCCCGACGTTTTGCGTCGAGGACGCCGGCAATGCAGAAAGCGTCCGCGCAATGCGTCTTCGGCAAGCCCGCGACGATGCGCTTGTGTTTGGTCAGATACCCGTAGGCATTCGTGACAGGCAATTCGGGATGGCGCTCGCGCAGGCGGTTGAGCACCGTCCAACGCATGAGGCCCATGAAAGTCTCTGCCCTGAAAGAAGCGCCGCGCCGGGGACTGAACTGCTTCAACTTGCCTGCGTGATACGCCTTGTGGCACGCCTCGCACAGTGTGATGAGGTTGCCCGGCGCGTCGCCTCCCGTTTTCCGACTCTCAATGTGATGCACGTTGAGAATCAGATCTTTCGATCTGCCTTTGCAGGCTTGGCAAACGTGACCGTCGCGGAAAAGAACGTACTCGCGCACGTTCCAGAATCCGAGCTGCTCGCCCTGCTGATAGCCTTCGCCTTCAATCTCTGGGTTTTTGATCTTCTGAATGTCGAAGGATGCGGGTTCAATCACGATTTTGGTGATCGGAAGCACTCGGCAAACCGCTTCAATGCGCGATATGTGCGCCTGAATGCGGTTCTCCACGGACGGCGCAAGCCAACCCTTGTGCTTTGATCGAACGCGATTGTCAAAACGCGGCGCACGGTAGCGCGTCTTGCGGTTGCGTCGGGCGCGGCGAAGTGCCAAGCGATCCGAGAGCAAGCCCGTCACGTCCTGCCGCAGTTCGACCTCGGAAGCCAACAACTCTTCCTTGGCGGTCGTTGCGCTCAGGCCGACGTGCTTGTAGCCCGCATCCACACCCAAGGTGATCGGCTGCTTGGTTTCGCCCGTCGGCACCGTCAGTTGAATCACAAAGGGCGTTCGGCGCACAGGCACGGCCTTCCCGGCCCGAAGCAGCTTACGCGCCTTGGGCGGGGAGCACGGCATGAGCGGTTGCCCGCGCATATTCAACACAAAAACTTTCAAAGTGTTCTCCATTGACGGATACCTCACGGGCTCCGTCTGCTCGACCTTGCGGTCGGTGCTGATCCTTCGCCAATGTTGGAAGGGGTTTGTTGTCTGAAGCACCGCTCCTACCTCTCAGAGCTTTTAACCGCAGACCGCAGAGCGCGGGACTAGGATCGACATCCCGCGGTGCCTGTTTGCGTCCCGTCTTGCGACGGAACGGATTCCCAGCCAACGGAGTCCGTCCGAAAACGGACTGAGGCTAGTCAACCAAGACTTGTTGCCAAGCCTTTGACTTCAGTCAGGGGTAGTTGACATTAGCCCATCGCCTGCTTGTTAAGCATTGGAAGGAACCGAAGAACTGACGGTTGGAGAAACTTGCAGGAGAGGCAGGATATGCAGGCATTGTACGGCACCGGGTACGGCAATCGGCGCGATGTCCGCAGGGGCCGCATCTCCCTCAAAAACAAAGCGCGGCGTGCCGCCGGCAATGCCCGCCTTCACAATTGACTTGTGGTGCCTGAGGGCTGTTTGAGCTTCAAGTGCGTCTTTCGGAAAGTAAAAAGCCGTGAAGTTTTCGCCGGGCTTCTTCATCATCAGGGGGCACGTGACGGCGTTGGTGTCGAGAAAGTGCGAAAACGCTGCTCCGGGAAAGGCGTCTTTCAGTGCCAGGTACACGCAGTTTTCAATGAGTGCATTTTTGAGTTCCGGCGTAAGGTGCCCGGCCGTATCGGAAAACCAGACCGCAAGGCCCGGCGTATTCCAGAAAAGTTTCGGGCGCATCTTGGCGCGGCGCGGTGCCGGAGCGGAGGCAGCTTCGACGAGTTCCACCACACCGCAGTCCACAAGAAACCGGCACCAGTCGCGCGCGCAGGGCCCTGAAATCCCGCAGCGCGTGCCGATTCCGGCCCAGTTCATGCCGCGGGCGGTGTAGTCCGAGAGGACTTTGAGATAACTGAAAAACGTCCCCGGATCCCGCACCCGCAGTACCGGCAGCACCTCGTCATAAAAGAAGCGGTGAAACCAGGCGCTCCAGTACACCGAGGGCGTGGCGCGCAAGGGGCTGTCTGAGCCGATGCCGGCCGTCAGAAGCGCCGTACCGCAGGATCCCGCATGTCGCAATGACGCGTCGGCCGCGTCAAACGTAAGGGCCCGGGGCGCCGTGAGATAAGTCACCGTCAGTCTGATGCCGCGCTGATCACAGGTCTTTCTGAGCGCCGTCAGCCTGCGGCTTCCGATGTGGCCTGAAAGCGTGAGGTTGCGGGTATGCCAGAGATCAAGGTGCTTTACGGCTTCCGTGAGCACCTCAAAGGCCGCATGGATATGGTCGATGCAGAAGTCACGCCCGTACTGCTCAAGAAATTCAGCGGGAGACGCCCTGAAAAACCGCCAGGCACGGATGTCGGCAAGATCCACACGGTTGGCGGGCGCCTCCGGTGTATCAGTGATTTCCCGACCGGTCTCGGTGATCCGGAGAATCATCTCCGGCATCGGTCGTGCAGAGCGGATTTCTGTCGCTTCCATGGCGTGTCAAGAAAAAAATTCTATGAGTGAGGCTAAACCTTCAGGGCCCTAAAAGTACTGCACTTCGCCTGTCCGGTCAAATTCCCGTGACGGCCGAAACTTCCTGCTGCAACAAGGCATGAGGGGGCGTTTTCCGCGGATTAAGACTTGTTTCAGAATTCGAATTGTAAATCTATTGGTAGTTTGTTGAAGGTGGTGTAGCATCAACATCTTGTGTCAGAACTAAAAAGCCAAAGGATGAAAATGCAGGTATTGAAGAAGGACGGCAGCCTCGAGGATTTCTTCCCGGCCAAGATCATCAGCGCCATTCAGAAGGCGGCTTTCCGCTGTGACCGAAAGCTTGATGCGGAAACCCTTGAATCGATGGCCGAGACCGTGCGCAAGCGCTCCGAACACGAAGACAAAGTCAGTGTTGCGACGCTGCATGAACTCGTGATCGCCGTTTTGAGCAGCTTCGGCTTTAAGGATGTCGCCGACAGCTACGCCGAATACCGCTACTACCGCAGCAATTACGCAAAGACCTTTGAGCAGCTGCGGCAGGACGCCGATGATGTGCTGCGCCTCGGGGACCGCGAAAACGCAAACTTCGACAGTTCTCTGGTGAGTACGAAGGGCAGCCTCATCAAGGGTTACCTTACCAAGGAACTTTACCGTCAGTTTTATCTTTCCAAGACCGAAAAAACGCTCATCGACCGCGGCGACATCTATATCCACGACATGCGCGACATGATCCTGGGGTCGATCAACTGCTGCCTTTTTGACATCGGAAACCTCCTCAAGGGCGGTTTCGAAATGAGTAATGTCCGCTACACCGAACCCAAGACCGTTTTAAGCGCCCTGCAGGTGATCGGTGACGTGACGCTTGTGGCAACAGCGCAGCAGTTCGGGGGCTTTTCACTTCCTGAACTCGATAAGGTATTGCTTCCCTACGTCAAAAAGACCTACGCGGCGTTTGTGAAGAAGTACACCGAAGAGTGCGGGCTCCCGGAAGAAAAGGCCAAAGCCATTGCCCGCAAGGACACGCTGCGGGAGATCGAACAGGGCTTTCAGTCGCTTGAACACAAACTCAACACCGTTCCCTGCTCGCGCGGCGACTTCGCCTTTACGACGATTACGTTCGGCCAGTGGGATCCGAAACTTTCCGAAGAAGACCGCGACTGGCTCTTTGAAATCGGCCGCTCCATTCTCGTGACGCGCCGTGAAGGGCACGGGCCAAACCATCAGCCGGTGGTCTTTCCGAAGCTGAGTTTCCTCTACGATCAGAAGCAGATCGACGCGGACCCCTGGTCCAAGAAACTTTTTGACGAGGCGGTGAAGACGTCGTGTCAGTGCATGTACCCGGACTATCTGTCGTTAAGCAGCAAGTACGGTGACGTCTCACGGCAGTTTCAAAAGTACGGGATTGTGGTAAGCGGCATGGGCTGCCGCGCCTACCTTTCCGAGTGGCACGATGAAAACGGCAAGTACGTTTCGGTGGGCCGCTGCAACATCGGTGCGGTGTCGCTGAACCTCCCGTTAATCATCAAACTCGTGCAGCTTGAGCATCCGAAGACCTGGCAGACGAAGTTCTGGGAGGTTCTCGATGAACGGCTTGAGGTGATCCGCGAATTCTTAAAGAAGCGCTACGACGCACTGCGCCATCAGAAGTGCTCCTCCAATCCCCTGGCCTTTACGCAGGGCGGCTTTTACGAGGGCACCAAGGATCCCGATGACGAAGTGGGGGATCTGGTGCGCTACATGACCGCAAGTTTCGGCATTACGGCTCTGGACGAATCCACGTACCTTTGGACCGGCAAGCGTCTCATTGAAGAGGGCGGCGTCTTCTCCAATCAGGTCTTAAAGCACATGAAGGAGAAAATCGGTCAGTTTAAGAAGGAAGACGGGTATCTGTACGCCATCTACGGTACGCCCGCCGAAAGTCTCTGCTACACGCAGGCCAAGCAGTACGACCGCTTCTGCCGTGAACGCGGCGTGGAAAATGTGTTTTTGAATACCCCGCACTATTCGCCGGAGTATTTCTCCAACAGCTTCCATGTGAACGTTACCGAAGACATCACGCCCTTTGAAAAGCAGGACGCGGAATTTAAGAACTTCCACGACTGCGAGGGCGGCCACATCATCTACTGCCGCATCGATAACCCCAACAACACGCAGGCGGTGCAAGCCATTGTCCGCCGCGGCATGGAGATGGGCTTTTATCAGGGTGTGAACTTTGACTCCGCCTACTGCAACACCTGCGGGCGCCACAGCACCAACGTGCAGCAGAAGTGTCCGTACTGCGGCAGCATGGATATTTCCGTGATTTCGCGTGTGTGCGGCTACCTCGGTTTCAGTAATGTGAACGGCCACACCCGCTTTAACGACGGCAAGAAGGCCGAGTGGCAGAACCGCGTGAGTATGTAAGGCGCACTGAGCTTACTGTTTTACACGGGAGTTACACGGGAGGCGCCGGACGTTTGGCCGGCGCCTCACGCGCATTTTGGAAAAGAACAATATGAATTACTGCGGTTACACAAACTGTGACGCCGCCAACGGCCCGGGCATGCGTGTCTCAGTCTTTGTTTCGGGCTGCACGCTGCACTGCAAGGGGTGCTTTAACCCCGAGTCCTGGGACTTTAAGGCGGGCAAGGTTTTCGATGAGGCGATGCTTGCGAAGATGCTCAAAGACTGTGAGCATCCCTTTGTGTCCGGTCTGAGTGTCCTGGGGGGCGATCCCTTTGAGGCGGAAAACATGGACGGGGTGCTCGCGCTTTTAAAAGCCTTCCGCGCAAAGTTCGGCGACACCAAGACCGTGTGGATCTGGTCGGGAAGAACTTACGAAAAACTCATGAAGGACACAAAGGCCGCTCAGATCATTGCACTGAGCGACGTGCTCGTGGACGGCCCCTACATCGAGAGCCGGCGCGTGACGGAACAGGGCCAGTGGTTCGGGAGCACCAATCAGCGTGTCCTCAACATTAAATCGCTCTGAGCCTATGCAGGTCAGATTTTCCGGCGTTTTTAATGAAAGCCCGAGACTCTGACTAGGCTAAAATACTCATTCCCCAAGCCGCCGAAGAAGTGCTTTCGGCGGTTTTTGCTTAGCTGAAAAAATCTGAGAAGGTATTAAAAATGGATCAGAAAGAAGCTCTGCTTGAACGATTCCTGCGTTACGTTGCGGTCCCCACGCAAAGTGACCCCAAGGCAGCCACCGTACCGAGTAACCCCAAAGAGTTTGACCTTGCCCGGCTCCTGGCCGATGAATTGAAGACCATGGGCTTTGTTGACGTCGAGGTTTCCGAGTACGCCGTTGTCACCGGGAAGCTTCCTTCGAATCTGCCCGCGGGCACGAAGGCCCCGAAAGTGGGCTGGTGCACGCACATGGACACCGTCAACATCGGTAAGTCCGGCGACATTCATCCGCAGGTGATCCGCGGCTACAAAGGGGGCGACATCTGCCTCAATAAAGAAAAAGACGTGTGGCTGCGCGTGAAGGACCACCCCGAAGTCGAACGCTACAAGGGCGACGACCTGGTGGTCACCGACGGTACGACCGTTTTGGGTGCGGACGACAAGAGTGCGGTTGCCAACGTTATGACCGCCATGGATATCGTGATCCGTGAAAACCGTCCGCACGGCGACATCTGGGTGTGTTTTGTCCCGGACGAAGAAATCGGCCTTTTGGGCTCCAAAAAGATTGATTTCAAGAAGTTCCCCGTGGACTTTGCCTACACGATCGACTGCTGCGAATTGGGCGAAGTCGTCTGGGAAACGTTTAATGCGGGAAGTGCGTTTCTCACGGTTGAAGGTGTGTCCGCGCACCCGATGTCTTCGAAAAACGTTCTCGTGAACCCCGTGATGGTCGTGCACGATTTTCTCAATATGCTTGACCGCGGCACGATGCCTGAGTTCACGGAAGGTCGTGAAGGCTTTATTCTGCCGAAGTCGCTCACGGCTTCTCCCTCGCAGGCCAAGCTTCTCATCAACATCCGCGACCACAGTAAGGCCGGTTACGAAGCCAAAAAGGCGCTGCTCAAGCAGGCCGTTGAATTTCTCAAAGTGCGCCACCCGCGCGCCGTCATTTCCTACACCCAGGAAGACGTCTACAGCAACATCGCCGATGCCGTGACGCCTGAGAACCGCTCCTGCATCGACCTTTTGTATAAGGCGCTCGAAGAAGTGGGTGTGAAGGCGAAAACGATTGCCATGCGCGGCGGCACCGACGGCTCTTACATCTCCACGCAGGGTATTCCCACCCCGAATTACTTCACCGGAGCGCACAATTTCCACAGCGTGTGCGAATTTATGCCGATGAGCTCCTGGGTTAAGAGCCTTGAAGTGACGTTAAAGCTCGTTGAGCTCACCGCCAAGGCCTGAGTTTGATTTGAATTTTTTCAGTTTGAGGTAGTTATGAGTTGGACAGTTTGGGCGGCCGTCGTCGTTGTGTGCGTGACGGTCTGGGCCCTCATCAAGCGCTATGAAACGCGTCTGGTGCTTTTGGTTTCGGGTCTGGTGATGGCACTTCTGAGCCTTGACCCGATGATGGCTTTTAAGCAGTTTGATAAGTCCATGACCAACGGCAGTCTCATCATCGCCATCTGCTCGGCCATGGGTTTTGCCGCAGTGATTTCGGTCACCAAGTGCGATGCGCACCTTGTGCGTCTTCTCACGCAGCCCTTAAAGCGCATGGGGATTTTCCTTTTGCCCGCATGTATGGCTGTGACGAGCGTCATCGCAACGGCCATTCCTTCAATGGCAGGTCTTTGCGCGTCCGTGGGTCCCACGATCATCCCGATCATGGTGCGCGCGGGTTTTCGGCCGGCTACGGCCGCTGCCGCCGTGGGCGCGTGCCTGATGCCCGCGTACTTTAACCCGGGCGTCTCGCACAACCCCTTCATTGCGAAGCTTGCGGGTATCGACGTGATGACCTTCATCGGCAACCACGGCATGATGACACTGGGTCTTACGATTGCCGCCATTGTGCTGATGACCGTCATCTGCATGATTTACGGCGACTACCGTAAGGAAGGGTTCGGCGAACTCAAGTCCGAGGCCGCCGCGGAACTTCCGGAACGCGCCAACGTCCTTTACGCTGTTGCGCCGCTCGTTCCCGTGGTGCTCCTTGTGTGCACGTCGCTGTGGCTGCCGCAGATGAAGATTTCGGTCGCAACCGCGATGCTCGTGGGCATGATTTACGCGCTTGCGATCACCCGCAGCAACCCCCAGGACACGATCAAGAAGTTCTTTGACGGCATGGGCAAAGGCTACGCCAACATCATCGGCATCATCATCGCCGCCGGCGTTTTTGCGGCCGGTCTGCGTGCCGCAGGCGTCATTGACCTCTTTGTTGAGTTCCTGAAAAACTCCAACGAAGTCGCCAAGATCGGCGGCAGCGTCGGGCCCTTCATCCTCGGTGTTCTCACCGGGTCCGGTGACGCCGCGGCCTTTGCCTTTAACGAAGCCGTGACGCCGCACGCACCGTCCTTCGGCATGACGATTGATTCGCTCGGCTACCTCGCGATGATGTCGGCCGGTCTCGGCCGTATGGCTTCGCCTCTGGCGGGCGGCATCATCGTGCTTTCGGGCATTGCGATGGTAAGCCCCATGGAACTTATTAAGCGTACGGCCCCGGCAGCCGTGATTATGCTGATCGGCCTGTATTTCCTTACGTAGCCGCAACTTTTGCGGCAGGTTGTAAAGCCAGCCGCAGAGTTTGACAAAAACGCTGTTTCGGGAGTTTTTCCGGGACAGCGTTTTTTATCGGTCAGCCTGCCGCGTACTACATTGCGCGCGTTGTTAATAATCAGTTCGGCGGCTAGGCAGCCGGTGTTCTTAGGTTGCCTTTAACGTTCGCCGTCCTCACCGGTTAGTCTGCGCGTGCTGTCCCTTTCCCGACAGACGCCTGTAACCGGTGTTTCTTTTTCCGGCAGGAGAGCACGCGCGCAAAGAAGGAGGAGATCTTCTATGTTGCGTCAGTTGTCTGTGGCCGCCCTGTGCGTTGCAGCTTCGCTATCCACCGCCGCCTTTGCTGCGTAATAGCGTCCGGTCGAAACGGCTTCGATCAAAAGAACAGACTGCATATAACCTCCGAAGACGCTGAAAAGCCGTGCCTTCCCATAGTAAGGAAAGCGCGGCTTTTACCGAAACGGAGCCGGCACTCACTCCTGCATCAGTGCTTTGAAAGAAGCGCGGCAATCTGCACGATGTCAGCCGGCAACGTTCTGCAGCAGCCGCCGATACAGCGCGCCCCGAGACTCTTCCAGCGGCCTACAAAATCGTCCCACCCGGGGTGATTCACCGGGTGATGCCAGGTCTTCGTGGCCGGATCATAGGTTTCGCCGGAATTCGGATAGACAATGAGGGGCTTATCTGTGACGGAATGCGCGAGTTCAAGCGCCCGTGCAGCCCACTCCTGGCGGATGCAGTTAAAGCCCAGCGCATCAATGTTGTCAAATGCAGAAAGGTGTCTGACGGCATCAGTTACGGGCGTGCCGTCAGCGGTGTGCTCGGCGTCTGCCAGTGAAAACGTCACCCAGGCCGAAAGCCCGTCTTCTTCGGCCATTTGTGCAACGACCGCCGCTTCTTCGGGTTTGGGCTGCGTTTCAATTGCCAGAAGATCCGCGCCGGCCTCAGCCAAAGCCTTGAGCCTCAGACCGTGAAACGCGCGGTATTTGTCGCGGGTGAGAGTGTAGTTGCCGGTGTATTCGCTGCCGTCGGCAAGATACGCACCGTAAGGGCCGACGCTTCCCGCAACCAAAAGAGGTGAGTTTCTCTTTTCAGGGTGAGCGGCCAGGACCGTGTCCCGCGCACGCCGGGCAAGCGTTACCGAGAGCGCAATGAGTTCAGCGGCTTTTTCCGCGCCGATTCCCTTGGCTTTAAAACCGGCTTCACTGGCCTGGTAGCTTGCGGTGATCGCGACGTCGGCACCGGCTTCGTAGTAGCGGCGGTGCACTTCATAGATTTTTTCGGGGTCTTCGGCAAGGATCTTTGCGCTCCAGAGGCTGTCGTTGAGGTTGCAGCCCAAGGATTCGAGCGCCGTGGACATGGCGCCGTCAATGACGACACTGCCCTTGGCGGCAATGAGATCGCGGAGCGGATGATTTCGGACGAATTCGGTCACGGCGGGGATCCCTTACAAATAATTCGGATGTCCGACACGATAGCGGAATCGGTTAATGACGTCTTGCGAAAAAGCGTAAGACCGCGAAAATTAAGCCCGACGCGGCGGCAGACGCGGTAAGCTCCCGCCACAGTTTTTTAAGTATCTTCTGAGTCATTATGTTAAGACGCAAGCTTTTAACGGGCGCCGCAGCTGCCGCGCTGACCGCCAATGTTTCTTTTCAAGCCTTCGCCCGGGAACGCAAAACCCTCATTGTCGGGATGGATGCCGCCTATCCGCCCTTTGGTTTTCAGAACTCCAAGGCCGGCACTTATGTGGGCTTTGACGTGGATGTGATCCGCGCCATCGGTAAGGCAGAGGGCTTTGCCGTGGATATCCGCAATATGGCTTTTGACGGACTGATTCCGGCGCTGAAAACCGGCAACATCGATATCGCGATCAACGACATCACCGTAACGCCTGAGCGACAAAAGAGCGTCGATTTCAGCGACCGCTACTACATCGCCGGGCTCGGTGTGGTCGTTGCGGCCGGCAACAACACGATTAAAACCGCAAAAGACCTCGAGGGCCGAAAACTCGCGGCTTCAATCGGCTCTACCGGTGAAATTGCCGCTAAGGCAATCAAGGGTGCCGACGTGCGGATTTTCAACCAGTTGAATGAATGCTTCCTTGAACTCAGAAACGGCGGGGTTGAGGCTGTCATCAATGACATTCCCACAAACGACTACTATGTGGCAAACGCCGGCCGCGGGCGTGTGAAGAGCCTTGCGGTGGCGCTTACGGCCGAAGATTTGGCAATTGCCGTCAAAAAAGGCAATACTGATCTTTTGGCGCGTGTGAACCGGGGTTTAAGAACCATCAAGCGTAACGGCGAATTTGCCGTTATCTATAAGAAGTGGTTCGGCAAAGAGCCCCCGAAAGCGCTTTTTGAGTAATTGTTTTATCCGGCCGGATGCGCCGGAGAAGCGGGGGTGAGATGAGCAGTTTGGGCAGAGGATTTATCAGAAAGGCGGCGGCTGCAGCCGTGACCGCGGCATTGTTGCTTTCGGGAGCCGCTTACGCGGAAAAACTCACGCCAGCGCAGTTTGAGTCGCAGTTTAAGGCGATGGCGGCTTCCGGTGAACTCGGTGCAGCGCTCACCGCTGCCTACGGTGCGGGGCCGGATAAAAAAGAGATTCTCACCGGCTACACCGCGCTTTTTGCTTCGGATGCGGTGGCCAAACGCCTTGTGGGGGAATTTGACGCCGCAGGGCTTCTTGATACCGCGAACTACCCCAAAAACGCCGAGCGGCGCGACGTGATGGCGCTTTTTGCCCAGAGTTTCACGGAAGACCTCTTTGTGAAGGGATTAAGACGCCTGACGCCTGCGGAAAAGAAAACCTACTTTAAGTTTCTCGCGTTTCGTCTTACACAGATGTCGCCCGTTCTTTGTAAGCGGGTGGCCGCGGGTGACCCCAAGGCAAGCGAAGACCAGGAGTATGTCCGCGTAATGCGGGGGCTTTATGCGGCGATGGACAAAGACCTGCTGCAGGACTTTCTGAGCGCCAGAAGCCGCGCGGTGCTCGCGGAAATCCGGGCGTTTCCTGCGGTGGCAAAGGTCAGCGGTGAGAAAGAGCGCGAGGGGCGCGACGCGATGAATGCGGCGCTCGAGGCGCGTCTGGCGGCGCTTCCTGAAGGTGAGCGCACGGCATTAAAGGCCGGGCTTACGGATCCCATGAAGGCTTCTGCTGAAAACACCTGCCGTGCGTTCGGGTTTTACCTTTCCACGATTGCGTCTCTCACGGGGGAAGCAGGCGACAACTACGTTTCCACGGCAGTGAACCGTGTTGCAGGTCAAGAATGAACGAGATGCGCGTATTTTCCTCGTCGTACCTGGCTTTGTCGGAGTGCCGCCTTGATGCGCCCGGCCGGCGCCGCCCCAAGCCCGCGGACGTGACGGCGCTCTTGTTGCCCGACCTCAGAATCGAAGGCGACAAGCTTTTTGATGAGATGGCCGACATTACCTGCGGCAGTAATTCCGTCACCTGGCCCGACCGCGTCGTGACAACCGACAGCGGTACCAAAATTATGGCTGTAGGGAGCACCACCGATCCTGATGCCGCGCAGATTGCGGCTGTTGCCGTCGTGGACGAAAAAACAAAGGACATCACGGTCTGCGCGTTTGTCGAGCAGCTGCCCGGTGCCGCAATCGAGATCATCCTGCGGGATAAGGCACCCACGGACAATAACGTCACGGGAGAAATCAGCTTTGCCTGCGGTGCGGCACCCGAAAGTTACTTTGAGTGCTTTATGCCGTTTTATCTTGCCGAAGACGAAAAGCTCGTGCCGGGCAGAAAGCTCTGTCTGTCGCTGGCCGGTATCGGCTTTGATGTGAGGCGCATTGACGGCGAAGAGCCCGTCACCGCGGGGCCCCTGTTTGAAAGTCTTCAGAAGCAGTGGCTCCGGGATAATCCGGACAAAAAGCCCGCGGACTTTTCGCTTGTGCTTCAGCCCTCGGACTGCTTTTTAGCCTCTCCCTCTTACGAGACGACGTCCTGCGTGACGGTACGCCAGCCCCTGCTTGCAGTCGAAAAGATTGAGATCGCCGGGCACGGGTTTTATAAAGTTTTGTATGCGCTCGCAGGCTTTGCCGAAGACGATGTCCGTTACCTCGTGCTGCCGGTGTATGTACCGGAAACAGCCTTTGCAGAAGAACCGAGGGCAGGGGAATCTTTTGAGATGTCGGTGATGCTGACCGGGTACTTGAGAGATCCAGCGACGCTTAAGCCTCAGGAATGCCTGTGTCTGAGAATTTCCTGACACCGTAACGGCAAGGGGATCGACCGGCCGGTTAACTTTTTCCGGTTATCCGTACGCTTTGCGGAAAACGCAAAATCCCTTTGAGCCAAACTCATTGTGACCGACGGTGACTCTTCCTATTCTCTGATCATGCCAGACCAAGGAGAGAACAGCATGTTCAGACTTAAGACCGCGGCATTGGCCGCAACGATGGCCGCAGCAGCGCTTTCAGCCCAGGCTTCCGATGTTGAAGTGTTCGGGCGGCTTGATACCGGTGTGCTCTATACCGTCAATCAGGGGGACGCCAAAGACACTTTACAAATGTCCACCGGCCGTTCTACCGGCAGCCGCTGGGGGCTGGAAGCTACCGAAGATTTAGGCAATGATTGGCAGGTCGTGGCCCACCTTGAATCCGGCATCAGTTCAGATACCGGTGAATTCTGCAGCTCCTGCGGCAGCCGCATATTCGGACGACAGATGACACTGTCACTGAAGAACAATTCTTTCGGAAAAATCGCTTTCGGCCGGTCCGGAAAACCGCTTTCCGGCTCCGATGAATTCACACGAATCCGCTCTTTTACACCGTTTGGTGTGACTTACGGAGACGCGGGACTGCTCTTTTACGGTAAGGGCGGTCGTGTGGATAACGGCGTTTTCTACCAGTCACCGAGGGTTGCGGGATTAACTGCAGTTCTTGCGGCCTCAACACAGACAAGCAACCAGGAAGAACCGGAGTGGACGGACAATACGCGTTTCTGGGGCGGGTCACTTGACTGGAAGGGCGGCAATCTCGGTCTGATCGTCGGCGCCGAGCAAATTGTGGTCGCGCGAGCCGATAAGGAGACGAAGGACAATCCGACTACGCTTCTGATGGGGGCGTACTACGACTTCGGCTTCATGAAACTCATGGCGGCATATCAGAAGGGCTGGGACCTTGACAGAATCGGCGCTTTTCAGGGCGGCAGCAAACTGACGATCGGCGGGAAAAACAGCATCGTGCGTTATTTTGACGCGGACTTTTACATGCTTGGTGCAACTGTCCCGGCCGGTAAAGGGCTTGTTCGGCTGAGTGCGCTATACATGACCGGCGAAAATGCGCAGCGCCTTGCCAATAACTCCGTCTCCAATGACGAAACAAAAGCCGGATACTGGGCGGTCGCTGCCGGCTATACCTATCCCTTCAGCAAGCGTACGAGCGTTTACGGAACGGTGTCTTATCTGCAGGGGACGGACGCCCTGGATAAAAAGTACAAGGTAACTACGGCTGACGGCGATCTGACGCGTTACCAGTTCGCGGTGGGTTTGGTGCACAAGTTCTGATCCGGGGAGTTGTTCTATGCAAGGTTTTGTCAAATCAGCTGTTACGGTTTTCCTGGGAAGTTTTGTCATGACTTCGGCCATGGCGCTGGAAAACTCCGTGAAGCCCGAGGTCACCGAGCCGCTTGCGGTCTCTCCCAAGGTATCGCTTCTGATCGGTAATTCGTATTCGTTCTACAACTGCGGCGTACATACCTATCTTCGCGGTTTTATGAAGGCAGGTACGCCCAAGGAGAATATGAAGACCCGGCTGCTCACCATCAGCTCTGGCGCCCTGTCATTTCATGATGTGGGCTTTTATCTGAGCCCGCATGAGCAGGATCCTTATGCAGTTGTCAAAGACGGAAAGCTCACCAAGCCCATGTTCGATGTGGTGTTGCTGCAGGGGTACTCTGCGGCGGCCGTGTCCAAAAAACGGTTGCCGTATTTTGAAAAGTATGCGGCAGCTCACGCTGAAACGATCCGCAATGCGGGCAGTACGCCGATGCTCGTGATGACCTGGACTAAACAAGATAAGCCCGGGGATATCCGTAAGCTTGCCGACAACACAATTACCATCGCCAATAAGGCCGGTATGCGTGTCGTGCCCGTCGGTTTGGCTTTTGCCGAAGTCCGCAAGCTGCGGCCGGAACTTGTGATGTATATGCCGGACAAGAGTCATCCGTCTGCAGCCGGTAGCTACCTCTACGGCGCTGTACTTTATGCAACGCTTTTTCACCGGTCGCCGGCCGCCATCGATTACCTCGGTGA
Source organism: Duodenibacillus massiliensis (assembly GCF_928721995.1). Lineage (NCBI taxonomy): Bacteria > Pseudomonadati > Pseudomonadota > Betaproteobacteria > Burkholderiales > Sutterellaceae > Duodenibacillus > Duodenibacillus massiliensis. The sequence continues at coordinate 587,023 of NZ_OV788642.1, read as the reverse complement.
GTGCGAAAAACCGTTGTCTGCGGAAACAGCGAAGTTTTTGAGGGAAGTTGCCTGGAAGACGGTGGCTGACTTTAACGGCTGGGAGCAGTAAAGTCCTACCCTGACGCAACTCGGGAGCCGGCGCTGTTGCCGGCTCTTTTGTCCGTGCGCTCGGCATGAGCGCGTTCTAACGGGTGAAAGTCCCGAGTGCAGGGGGTAGCACCAAGCACATAGCCAAGAGCAAGGGTGTCCGCCGCGAGGCGGGATCTGAAGGAAGCTGGAGGCAAACCACTGACCTGACGTACAGAAACTGCATAAGGCATTCGAAGATGGGTAAGTCTGCTGAACAAGATGAAGCCCGAAGCTACACGGAATCCGAGGTGTAGATGCAGCAGGTGCATGGTGGGAAAGAACGTGTTCTTACCCGAGGAGGACTCACGGACTTCAATGCAACAGCATGGTCGGAGTAAAGCTTGCCGTGAGTAGTCAGCAACGGTCATAGTAAGCAGGGCAGTACCTGACGAAGGACCAAATTTATAGGAGTACGGTGCCGTAGACACAAAGTCGCATGGCGCAGAAAACATAAGAAACCTGTCTGAGTTTTGGTACCCACGGAATGGGAAGAGGGACTTAGGAGGGCGCAACGGCCGTGATGGACATGGAAAACACCGCACATACCCCGCCTGCTTTCACGACGGCGTAGCCGATCTCAGGTCCGGTAGATCTGGCTGCGGTCAACAGCCGCCTTATCCGGCGGCAGCCCCACAAGCGCAGAGACTTCGGCCTCGTAGGAAGCAAAAAGCGACTGCATGGCTTTGGCGTACCATTCAAGGAAAATCCGGACGCGCTTCATGTGCCAGGCTTCATGGCTTGCCACGATAAAGCATTCGGCCGGCGGATGAAACCATCCCGGCAAAATGGCCACGAGCCTGCCGGCCACAATATCCTCATGGATCTGCACAAGCGGCATATCCACCGCCACGCCCATGCCTTCGAGAAGCGCCGAACGGATGGCGAGAATGTCCGTTGACCGGATGACCGAGGCAAAGTTAATGGGCTCTGTGCGTGTGCCGCGGACAAGCACCTTGGTTTCTTCGCGCACGGGCCCGGTGTAGACAAGGCCTGTGTGCTGCCGGAGGTTGGCGGGTTCAATCGGCATACCGTGCCGGCTGATGTAGTCGGGGCTTGCCACAGGAAGGTAGACATTGCGGCCGCGGCTCATGTAGCAAAGGCCAGGAAGTGTGGGTTCTCCCGTGATGGTTGCAACATCGCATGCGCCTTTCTGAACGTCTGCGGCACTAAAGCCGCTCAGAATTTCCACCGTAATCTGCGGGTGCAGTTTCTGAAACTCCTGAAGAAGCGGTGTAAGGCGCCGCGCGGCAAAACCGGGCGCTGAAGAAAGCCGGATGTTGCCGGTTAAGGCACTGTTGTCGTCAATGAGTTTCTGCATCAGGCTGTCGTGTGCCTTGACGATCTGTCCCATGCGTTTGACAACAATTTTTCCGGTTTCCGTGAGCTGCAGCGGCCGCACGGAATGGTGGATGAGTTCGCAGCCAAGCGACTTTTCAAGTGCAGAGATGGCGCGCGACACAACAGACGCATCAACGTTAAGGGATTGCGCGGCAGCCGTGAGACTGCCGGTTTTGGCAAACATCAGAAAGGCGCGCCAGGCGCCGAGATCGTCGAGCTTGGACATGACCGTCCGTCCTTGACCGGGTTTATGGTTCGATACAGAAGATTGTAGAGAAGAACACTTCGTTCTATTTTGCAAAATCAGCAAAATGTCTTTGCCGAATAAACATTGATTGAGATGCTGAAAGAAGGAATACTGCATGCATCAGTTTTTGCCGGGAGCAAATCGTGCAGCGTGATGAATTTTTCTGGATTTCAGAAATTAATAAGGCCAGTGTCGTCGCAAACAGCCGCAGCGGGCTTTTGGAGCCGACAATTGCGAAAGAAGCCGCGGGCGGCATTAAGGCGCTTGATGCGGCCGCTGAAGCTGATCCCCCCAAGCGCGTCAAGCGCTACATCGACTATGAGCCGATGCTCATTGCGGCAACGGGGCCCGAGGTGACGATGCTTCATGCGGGGCGCTCAAGCCAGGACATTTTGTCTACGGTGCGTGTAGCCATTGACCGGCAGGATCTCTTTGCTGTCGCCAAGGCGCTTGACGCCGTGATCGAAAAACTTCTGAGCCTTGCGGCCGCGCACCGCGATACGATTGTTCCCAACTACACAAACGGCGTTGCTGCTCAGCCCAACAGCTACGCGCATTACCTTCTGGGCTTTACAGCGGCGTTTCTGCGGGACCGCACGCGTCTCAATGAATGTCTTGCCCGTTACAACGAATGCCCGATGGGCAGCACCGTGCTTAACGGCACAGGCTGGCCGCTCGACCGCGAAACGATGGCGAAGCTCCTTGGGTTTGAACGGCCGCGCCGCAATGCGTTTGACTCCACCTGCGTAGCGCCGGTGGACTTTCCGCTGGAGATTGCCTCCGTTGCGGCTTCCATCGGTATTCACGCGGGTTCGCTGATTAATGACATCATGGTGCAGTACGCGCAGCCCCGTCCCTGGATCATTCTGAAAGAGGGCGGTGACAACACGTATGTGTCGTCCGCGATGCCGCAGAAGCGTAATCCGGGTCTGATGAATAACTGCCGTGCGGATGCCTCGGACGTGGTCTCCGAGATGAATGCCGTCTTCTTACGGGTGCATAACCTCGTGCCGGGGATGGTTGACGGTAAGAGCGTCGCGAAGAACTCCCGTATGGCAAAGGCCGCGGTCTCGATGCTCGAGCGCTTCCTCAAGGTCTTAAATGCGCTTTGCATTAATCCGGAGAGAGCGCTTGAGGAGCTTAACAACGACTGGACGGCCTCGCAGGAAATTGCCGACCGCCTGATGCGCGACCACAAACTGCCTTTCCGTATCGGACACCATGTCGCAAGCCGCATGGTGAGCTGGGCGCGTGCCAACAACGTCCTGCCCAAAGACTTTCCCTACAGCCAGATGCAGCGCATCTACGCCGAAGAAATCCGCGAGGAGTTCCCGCAGGGACCGGCGGTGCTCCCCATGACGGAAAGTGAATTTTTGGACGCTCTGGATCCCCGCAAGATTGTGGCCGGGCGCCGCACGGCGGGAAGCTGCGCTCCGGCGGAAGTCGAGGCAATGCTCCGGGAATTCACGGGGCTTCTCAATAAAGAAAAAGAGAAGACGCAGGCGGCTGAAGCGAAAGTTGATTCGGCCCTCAGTGAGCTTGCCGCTGAGTTTCAAAAATATCTTTGAAAAAGGACTGAAGGAGATTAATCATGTCGGCACTTTTACCCTGGATAGCCGTCATTGTGACGGTGCTGGCGGGCTGGGCGCTCATTAAGCGCTACCAGACCCATATGGTGTTGCTTTTTGCCGGGCTTGTCATCCTTATTTGCGTGGCGCTCATGGGCGGCACGGGATTTCTTCCGAAGGGCGTTAAGCCCTCGGGTTTCTGGCTCTTTGATATTTTTGCGACCCTCAAATCGATTGCAACGAAACAGAGTTCCGGGATTGGGTTTCTCATCATGACCGCGGGCGGTTTTGCCGCTTACATGGACAAAATCGGCGCGGCAAGGGCGCTCGTTGACGTGGCCGTCAAACCGCTTTCGAAACTCAAGGCCCCGTACCTCGTGCTTGCGGGCGGCTACATCGTGGGTCAGTTGCTCGTTACGGTGATTCCGTCTGCCGCCGGTCTTGCGATGCTGCTTCTCGTGGCGCTTTTCCCGATTTTAAAAGCCGTGGGCACTTCCCCGGCCGCCGCGGCTTCCGTGATCGGGACCTCCGCGGGCATGACCTTTGCACCGACCGCGGGTACCGCGAGTCTCGCCGCCAAGGTCGCAGGGCTCGATCCCATTATTTATCTCGTACAGTATCAGCTGCCGCTTGCGGTTCCGACGCTTATTGTCTGCTGCGTGGCGCACTACTTCGTGCAGCGCTATTACGACCGCAAGAACACTGACGTTTACGCGGAGGCGGCCGCCGTCAAGGCCGCTGATGTGCCGGCAGTTCCCAAGTGGTATGCCCTTTTCCCGGTGCTGCCGATTGCGCTGCTCATCATCTTTTCCAAGCTCGTAGTTACATCTGTGAAGCTTGATACGATCGCCGCTCTTTTCATGGTTTGGGTGGGCGTCGTCATCATCGAAATCATCCGCTACCGCGACGTGAAGAAGATCTTCAAAGACGCCATGGCGATGTTTCAGGCGATGGGCAAGATGTTTGCCGGCATTGTGGCGCTCATTATCTGCGCCGAGTTCTTTGCAACGGGCCTGAAGACCTCGGGCCTCATCGATATCCTGATTAATTCCGCGCAGGGCGTGGGCGCAGGTATGGGCGCGATGACCGTACTTCTGACCGGGATCGTCTCGATCGTTACGTTCCTCACTGGTTCCGGCGTCGGTGCGTACTCGTCCTTTGCGGCCTTGGCGCCGGATGTTGCCGCGGGCCTCGGCGGCTCGGTCGAAGCGCTTGTGACGCCCATGCAGTTTGCTTCCGGGATGCTTCGGGCCATGAGCCCGGTTGCCGGCGTGATCATTGCCGTTGCCGGTGCTGCCGGCGTTTCTCCGATGGCGATTGTGCGGCGTACCTGGATTCCGATGATTGCAGGTATGGTGACGACACTCGTCTTTAACCAGATTTTCTTCGGCTGATTTTCATAGAAATTCCGCGAGGAAACCCGCGTCTTCAGACGCGGGAGGAATCGCGGCTGTTTTTATTTTAAAAAATTGGTACCATACGCACTATGCTAAACATCGTTTACAGCAGAAACTGCGTCTATCAGACAGCTTACCATATGGTATGGTGCCCCCAGTACAGGAAATCCGTTCTCAGGGGTGGTGTTGCGCAGTCTCTGCGTGAGTTGCTTGAAAGCATATGCGCTGAAAGAAAGTATGAGATACTTTCTTTGGAGATTCAGCCGGATCACCTGCACCTGTTTGTCAGTTTTCCGCCGTCCGTCAGCATTGCCGACGCGGTGAGAGTATTGAAGGGTGCAGTGCAAGGATGCTGCTGATGCGGCATCCGGAACTCAAAAATGAACTTTGGGCAGGCCATCTTTGGTCGCCTTCTTACTACGTCGGAACAGCAGGCAGTGTCAGTGCAGAAACGATCAAAAGCTACATCGAAAGGACTGAACACATCCGCGGACGGCGTTAGGCGCGTTGAAGGGAGCGGCAAGTGTGTCCGCACAGCCCGCGTTCGGCTGGAACTACTCGATCCGGCAGCACACGAAAAGCTCGCAACGACGCAGAGACTCTATGCGCAGGTGTGTAACTTTGTGGTTCCGACAGTAGCGGCGGACCGCACGAAGAGGCTCTGGCAGCGTTTCACGCTGCATCACGCAGTTTATGACAAGATCAAGGCAAAATTTCCGGATCTCGGCAGCCAGTATGCCTGTAACGTCATCCGCTCGGTGTCGGCAGCCTACAAGACGGAGCTTGCCAAGCATCCGGCACAGCTCAAAAGTGAGGACAAGAAGCTCAAGACGCTGGTGTTCAGGCACCCCTCGATTCACGTCGACAAGAACACGCTGACATTTTTCCCTGACGGCACTGTTTCAATTTCAACCATCAGCGGTCGGATTCGGGCACGTCTGTGCCCCGGCCCTTTTCAAAAAGAGTTGCTGGCTTCGGGAAAGCGTAAGGAGTGCAACCTTGTTCTGCATCCCCGGAGAGGCCGGAAAGAAGCGTTTTGGGAGCTTCACATCGCAGTGGAGTCCCAAGGTTGTTCGGGCGAAGAGCATTTAAAGAATCTGAAAGCCGACGAGATCATGGGTATTGATGTCGGCGAGAACAATGTTGCGGCCGTCAGCACGGGCCGTATTTGGAAAGCAGGAGCATTAAAGGATAAAAGAGACCGATATATGAGTCAGAGAAAGCGTCTTCAGCGCAACGGCTCTCAGAGTGCCAGACAGCACCTGAAAAAAGCCTCAGGCCGAGAAAGACGCCATGTGACGCATGTCAATAACGTTGTAAGCAAAGAGATTGTGCAGGAAGCCGTAAAGCGGGGGATCAAGTTAATCGCCCTTGAAGACCTGACGCATATCCGGGATCACATCAAGGCCGGGAAACGCATCAGAAGCCGACTGCACCGCTGGTCTTTCCGTGAGTTGCAGGAGATGATTGTTTACAAAGCGGCAACCGCTGGAATCCGGTGTGTTTTCTTGGATCCGCGCTATACAAGCCAGACATGCTCACAGTGCGGGGCACCGGGCAAACGCCATAAGCACGGGTTCCGTTGCAACCAATGTGGTCACCTTGCGCACAGCGACTTGAATGCGAGCCGCAACCTGCAGGGTCTGTGCCGACAGCTGTCAGCACAGGGGCTGATGTAAACCAGCCTTATGTTGGGCCGTGTGATGCGGTTACAATAAATCCCCCGTCTTCAGACGGGGGATTGTTTACTTCTCCTCTTTCGAAGAAAAGAGCAGCGCTCAGTCTTTTGTTCAGGCTGAGCGCTGTTTTTCTCTTCGTCTGTTCAGAATACACATGCTCTTTCGGGGAGCAGTAGCCGGCAACTCGGCAGATAAGCCTGCGTTCGCCGGTAACACGCCTTTTGGCCAAAAAGAGAAAATCCCGGCGGCGGATGTGATGCCTTGCTCCATGTCAGGCATTCTGTTTTTCTCTGTGCTGCGTCCGCGCCGGGATTTTCCAATAGCGGACCCTACATCCAAACACGACAATTCATGTCGCATTGAAAACACAGTAATTCCAAAATTACGCGCGTCCTGCCTTAGAATAAATTACAAATTCCAAGGAGGCCGCCATGCCGCGCCATATTGACCAAAACGGGGTCACGGACGCCCTGCTCATTATTTCGATTCTCAAGCAGATTCCCACGAGTCGCTGGATCAGCGGTCCGCAGATTCAGCAGAATCTTTCGGAACTCGGCATCGAGATTGAGGCGCGCCGGATGCAGCGGCTTTTAAAAAGCATCCGTGACTGCGAACAGCTCCATGTGGACGTGAACGACAAAAGTAAGCCCTTCGGCTACCGAAGACAGGTCCCCGAGACCGATCTCGCAGTTGATCAGTTGAAGCCCGCCGAGGCGCTTTTGTTCCGTCTTTTTGAAGAACACATGCAGTATCAGCTGCCGGCGCCGCTTTTAAAGTCGCTGTCGCCTTTTTTTGCAGCCGCTAAAAGTTCGCTCAACGAAACAAAAAACGGCCGCACGCATGAGTGGCTCAGAAAAGTGGCCTTTGTGTCGGGGACGGTACCGATGATGCGGCCGAGGATACTGCCGCGCGTCTTTGATGCGGTGAGTGAAGCTCTCTACCGCGATGCAAAGTTAAAGATTTCATTTGAAAACCGGAAAGGGGAGAAGTCCAAGGCCGAAGTTTCGCCCTTGGGACTTGTGCAGCAGGAGCAGAGGCTCTACCTTGTCTGCCGCTTTGAGAATTACGACAACGTCCGGCACCTGGCACTGCACCGCATAACGTACGCCGAGGTGCTCGATTTTCCGGCCGAGCGCCCCAAAGACTTTTCTCTGGAACGCTATATCCGGGACCGCCACTTTAATTACAGTAACGGCGGCCGCATCAGGCTCGAAATTGAATTTACCAATCCCGAAACCGCCCGCAACATGAGCGAAACGCCCTTTAACAGCACGCAGGTTCTGACGGAACTCCCCGACGGCGCCTGGCGGCTTGAAGCTGTGATGGACGACACGGTCGTTTTGCAAGGGTGGATCGCCGCCTGGCACGACATTGCCGGTATGCGGCTTGTGAAGAAGACGCCCGTTGAGACACCGGTCAAGGATTAGTGTTTCCCGTGGCAGCACCCGCAGGCCGTTTCGTGCGGCTGCATGGCGCAGTTGGGTTCAACGCCTGATGCGCGCAGATAGTCTGCGCCCCAGGCGTACATGGCTTCCAGAACCGGGCGGATGCTGCGGCCGCGCTCGGTGAGCGAATACTCCACTTTGGGCGGCACTACGGCATAAACGCGCCGTGCGACAAGGCCGTCGCGTTCAAGTTCCCTGAGCTGCGTGGTGAGCGTTTTCGGCGTGGCGGCCGTCACGATCCTTTGCAACTCAGAAAAGCGCAGTGTCCCGTCCGTGAGACGCCAGAGAATGAGCGCCTTGTACTTTCCGCCGATAAGCCCGAGCGTTGCTTCCACCGGGCAGTGGATGTCGCCCATGGGTATTGTTGCTGTTTTCATGGTATCAGAAAAGATAGTAGTTGTATTTTTTAACCGTTCTTCCAAAAAGAAAGTTTAATACCTAAAATCAGTTGTAACATGATTTAGGGGGACTTTCGATGAAGGAAGTTCATTTTGATGTGCGCGGCATGAGCTGCGCAGCCTGTTCTGCGCGCGTGGAAAAAGCCGCTGAGTCGGTCGCGGGAACAGAGGGTGTTGCCGTCAATCTGCTCAAAAACAGCATGGTCTGCTCGGTTGACGACACGAAAGCCGATGCCGTGATTGCGGCCGTTGAGAAAGCCGTGGCTGATGCGGGTTACGAAGCCCTTTGCCGCGAAGAGGGCAAGACCGCCAAAGGTTCTGAAAACGAGCTGCAGGCAGCGGCAGACGCCGAAACCCGGCAGCTCAAAATCCGCCTTTACACCTCCGTTGTTTTGTGCGTGATTCTGATGGCGGCAGCCATGGGTCCGATGGCCGGGCTCGCCGTCCCCGCGTTTTTGGATCCGAGGGTAAGCCCCGTGTCGGCGGCGTTGACGCAGCTCCTGCTCACGATTCCCGTGGTGGCGCTTAACTTCAAGTTTTTCCGGCAGGGCACAAAGGGCCTTATCCACGGAGCGCCCAACATGGATACGCTTGTGGCGATCGGGGCCGGTGCGTCGCTTCTTTTCGGCATCTTTGCGCTTTACCGCATGGTTTTTGCCCTTGAGGCCGGCGACGCAGCGCAGACGATGCACTACGCGCATAACCTCTACTTTGACTCGGCCGCGATGATTCTGACGCTCATTACCGTCGGAAAATATTTTGAGGCAAGAGCCAAAGGCAAAACCACGGCCGCGGTTTCAGCGCTTTTAAAGCTTGTTCCGGAAACCGCGGTGGTTATGAGAAACGGTACTGAAGTCACCGTAAAGGCCGCAGAGATCGTTGCCGGTGACACCGTGGTATTAAAAACCGGGGAGCGTATCCCCGTGGACGGCGTGGTTATTGAGGGGACGGCAACGGTGGATGAGTCGGCGATGACCGGTGAAAGCCTGCCGGTTGCCAAAGCCGCGGGTGACAGTTTGTCGGGTGCGACGCTCATGACAAGCGGCCGTCTTTTGATGCGCGCCGTGCGGGTGGGGGATGAGACGGCACTTGCGCAGATCATTCGCCTCGTGGATGAGGCAACATCAGGAAAAGCACCGGTCGCGCGGCTTGCGGATAAAGTGAGTGCTTACTTTGTGCCCGCAGTGATCGGCATTGCTTTTGTGACGGCCGCCGTGTGGCTCGTGTGCGGCTACAGCTGGGAATTTGCCGCAACCTGTGCGGTCAGTGTCCTCGTGATTTCCTGCCCGTGCGCCCTGGGCCTTGCCACTCCAACGGCCATCATGGTGGGAACGGGCAGAGGCGCTGCCGAGGGACTTTTATTTAAGTCGGCGGAAGTGATTGAAAAGACGCGCTCCGTTACAACCGTTATTCTCGATAAAACGGGAACCGTGACCGAGGGCCGTCCGGCACTCACCGACATCGTGCCGCTTGCCGGCCAAAACGCAGACGAAGTTCTCACGCTTGCGGCTTCTGTTGAAGTCTTAAGCGAACATCCGCTGGCAAAGACCGTTGCCGGGGCCGCCAAGGAAAAGAATTTGGCATTACTGAAGGCAGAGGCCTTCACGCAGGCGCCGGGCCGTGTTGAGGCACTTGTGAGCGGCCGCAAAATCGCGGTGGGCAACGTTTCGGTGCTGGACGACACCGAAGCGCAAAAACTCAGCCCCGCGCTTGAAAAGCTTGCCGACGAGGGAAAGACGGCGCTCGTTGTTGTTGCTGACGGAAAGCCGCTTGCGGTGCTTGCGGTGGCCGACGCCGTCAAACCGGAGAGCCATCAGGCGATTGCGGCTCTGAAGGCCAGGGGCCTTAAGGTGCGGATTGTCACCGGAGACAACGCCCGTACGGCAGCCGCGGTGGCGCGCGCCGTGGGGCTCACTGCGGCGGACGTGACCGCTCAGGTTTTGCCTGCGGACAAAGAGCGCATCGTGCGTGAGCTGCAGGCCGACGGCGAAACGGTTCTCATGGTCGGAGACGGCATCAACGATGCGCCGGCCCTGACGCGCGCGGATATCGGGATGGCAATCGGCGCGGGCACAGACGTTGCGGTGGAGTCGGCCGATATTGTGCTCGTGAGAAGCCGACTCACGGACGTTGCCGCGGCCTATGACCTTTCTGCGGCCGTCATGCGCAATATCAAGGAAAACCTCTTTTGGGCGTTCTTTTATAACGCGGTCGGGATTCCGGTTGCCGCAGGCGTCTTTTACCTGTGGCTCGGCTGGACGTTAAATCCGATGATTGCCGCGGCGGCGATGAGCATGAGTTCGGTTTCGGTGGTCAGTAACGCCTTAAGGCTCAGAGGCTGGAAGCGCGCAGCCGATCTCGCCGTCACCGTCAAGGCGCAGACAAAAGAGCGCCCCGAACCGCAGAAAGAACAACAGCCCGAAACACCGTGCGATGCGAAGCTCATTGTGGAAGGCATGCACTGCCCGCACTGCTCGGGGCGCGTCGAAAAGGCGCTCGCAGCCACGGCCGGCGTCACAAAGGCCGAGGTGGATCTCGCAAAGAAAACCGCCTTGGTCTGGGGGAGCGCTTCGGCTGAAACGCTCAAAGCGGCTGTTGTTGCCGCGGGTTACACTGTTTCTTCAACTACAACCAAAAAGAAGGAAATCAAAATGACAACCTACGTTCTCACAGTTAACGGCATGCACTGTACCCACTGCAGCGGCAGTGTTCAGAAGGCGCTCTCGGCCGTGGCGGGCGTCACCAAAGCCGCGGTGGATCTTGAAAGCAAAAAGGCGACGGTCGAAGGCGAGGGTGTGAACCCTGAGGCGCTTAAAGCGGCCGTGACGGATGCGGGCTTTGAAGTTGCCGACATCCGCTCCGAATAAAGAAGAAAACGCTCAATCAGCTGCCCGTAAAAAGGCGGCTGATTTCTTCCGGGCGCGGCAGGGCGCTTGCTTCTTCCGCGCTTCTTAACCACTGGTGCACGGGCTTCAGAATTTCGAGCTTTACGCGGAAGCGGTCGGCTTCCGAGACCACAAGCCCCTTCTTTTTGAGGCTTGTCATGCTGCGCTCAAGCGCTGCGCTTGAACAGTTCACCACGTATCTGAGCGCTTCGCCGCGCAAAATGAGCGGCATATCCACCCAGGTTTCGCCGTCAATCTCGGTGAGCTTACCGTAAACGGATGCCCAGGACATAAAAAACGCGAGCACGCGCTCATCAATGTCGAGAAGGGTCTCTGCGGCAAAGCCCAGGCGGTCAGAGAGCGCCGCAAGCTCAAACTGTGCGGCAATCAAAAGGAGAAACTCCGTGTTTTTCTTCGCAAGGCTCATCACGAGTTCCTGCGGAACCGACACGACAACACTCGGCACCAGCGCAAAATAGCGGCCCACGCAGGGGCGGCCCGTGAAGAAATTGAGGTTGCCGCAGGCCAGGCGCCCGGGGAGCCCTATCGCAACCGACAGACGGCTTTGTGCAAAGGGTGAACTCACACAGCGCGCAGTGATGCCGGATTTGACCATCACAAGCTGATCGACGCGTTCAGAGGTACCCAAAACCGGGGCTTTGGGCGCAAGCGTCCGCTCAACGCCCCAGCGTTCGATAAGCGACTTGATTTCCGGGTGCAGCACGGGGTGAATCCAGGGCATCACCGGGGACTTGGGGCCGGATAACCCGTCCCAAGGGGCGTCGCGCGTATCGGCGATGTCCTTAAACCACTGTCCTGAAGGTGCCCGCATGGCCGCTGCTCCTCTCAATAAAACAAACCGCTCAGTCGAAAATTCGAAGTGACTACAGAATAGTGCCTGCCGCTGCGGGCGTCAATACGACGGTGCCGTTGCGTTTTGCGCGCTTGCCGGCCTTTAAAACGGCCTTATCCTTGGTGACAACAAAGTCGGCCTTCACAAAGTCCGCAAGCCGCAGAAACTTCACGTCATCGCGGTCCTTGCACCGGAGTGTTGTGGCGAAATCAGCAGGGATGGTGATTCCGAAAGAGAGGCTGTGCCAGAGCCTCAGAATCTCACACTGATTCGCCACCGTCAGTTCAAACTGAGGGCGTCGGATCACGTCGGCAAGTTCGTCCACCGTGTCGTCGCTTCGCACCGCCCAGAAGCGGTCGTAATAGAGCGCGTCTTTAACGGGGGCGGCAGTTTTGTCTTCCCAAAACCAAAAATCCAGAAGGACATTCGTGTCAATCACCGCCACGGGCCGCGTGCGCCGGCCAGGTGCCAAAGCGAGGTCGGCTTCAAGCGCCGCCCTGCGCTCCGGTGTCGGGTGGTGTTTTTGGCGCAGATCCAGGAGAAACTGCGCCGTGGGAAGCGTCGCGGCAAAGGGTGTCACCGGTGCCTCACGCGTTTTCGATGCGGCTGATCATGTAGGGCATGATGCCTCCCGCCTTCACGTAGGTGAGTTCTACGGGGGTGTCGATTCTCACCGTAAGCGGCACGCTCTTAACCGTGCCGTCCGGGTAGTGAATCGTGAGCGTCACGTCGCCCAAGGGTTTAATGGCGTCAACCCCTGTGATGTCAAAGGTTTCGCGGCCGGTAAGCCCCAGCGTCTGAGCGCTTGTGCCCGGCTTAAACTGCAGCGGCAGAACTCCCATACCGATGAGGTTGGAGCGGTGAATGCGCTCAAAGCTCTTCACAATGACGGCTTTGACCCCCAACAATTTCGTACCCTTGGCGGCCCAGTCGCGGCTTGAGCCCGTGCCGTATTCTTCACCGGCAAACACAACGACCGGGATGTGCTTGGCCTTGTAGTCGCAGGCCGCTTCAAAGATCGTGGTCTTTTTGCCTTCGGGCATCTCAAGCGTAAAGCCCCCTTCCACGGGTGTGCCGTCGGGGTTTGCGGGAACCATGAGGTTCTTGATGCGGGCGTTGGCAAATGTGCCGCGCATCATCACTTCGTGCTGGCCGCGCCGCGACCCGTAACTGTTGAAGTCGGCCTCCGCCACGCCCTTGCTTCTTAACCACTTTGCTGCCGGCGTGTCCGCGCTGATGCGGCCTGCGGGCGAAATGTGGTCGGTCGTCACGGAGTCACCGAAAATGCCGAGCGCGCGGGCGCCTTTGATGTCGCCCATCGTGTCGGTTGCTTCCATAAAGGGAGGCTCAGCAATGTAGGTCGAATCCGGCCAGTTGTAGCAGGGACCGGTGGTGCCGGTCACGGCCTGCCACAATGAACCCGGTTCCGTGCGGATCTTGAGGTAGGTCGAGCGGTAGGCTTCGGGCTGCTGAGCCGCGGGCAGCATCGCTTCGATTTCTTCCGGCGCGGGCCAGATGTCCCTGAGATAAACGGGCTTGCCGTCCTTGCCGGTTCCGAGCGGTTCTTCCGCAAGATCACGGCGCACGCTGCCCGCAATCGCGTAGGCGACCACCAAAGCGGGCGAGGCAAGGAAATTGGCCTTCACCGCCGGGTGAATACGGGCTTCAAAGTTGCGGTTTCCGGACAAAACGGCGGCCGTTACGAGGTTTTCGTCTTTGACGGCTTTCAAAATGTCGGGTGCGAGGTCACCGGCGTTGCCGATACAGGTGGTGCAGCCGTAGGCAGCGACATTAAAGCCGAGCTTATCAAGGTAGGGCAGGAGCCCGAGCTTTTCAAGGTAGGCCGTTACAACGCGGCTTCCCGGCGCGAGGCTCGTTTTGACGCGCGGCGCGGTCGTAAGCCCCGCTTCCACGGCCTTTTTCGCGAGAAGCCCTGCGGCAATCAGAACCGAGGGGTTGGAGGTGTTCGTGCAGGAGGTAATGGCCGCAATCACGATGTCGCCGTGATTGAGTTTCCTGCCGTCAGCCAAAGTGCCCGCGGCATGCGTGCGGTCTGCGGGCTGCGAAAAGCCGCCATCGGCAACGGGTGTCGTGAGAAGCTTTTCAAAGGTGGGGGTAAGCTCCGTGAGTTCAATTCTGTCCTGCGGACGGCGGGGGCCGGCCAAAGACGGCCGGACTTTGGCAAGATCGATTTCTACCGTGTCGGTGTAGTCGTGCACACCGGCCTCGGCAATGCCGAAAAGCCCCTGCGCCTTAAAGTAGGCTTCAATGCGGCTGCAGACCTCTTCAGTGCGCCCCGTTTCCTTAAAGAACGCAATCGTTTTGTCGTCCACGCCGAAGTAGCCCATCGTGGCGCCGTATTCGGGGGCCATGTTGGCAATCGTGGCGCGCTCGGGCACCGCCAGAGACCTTGCGCCGTCACCGAAAAATTCCACAAACTTGCCGACCACTTTCTTGGCGCGCAGCACCTGCGTGACGGTAAGCGCGAGATCCGTTGTCGTGCAGTCGGCGGGGAGTTTCCCCTTAAGGTGCACGCCCACGACGTCGGGGGTGAGCATGTAAATGGGGCGCCCGAGCATCGCGGCTTCGGCTTCGATGCCGCCCACGCCCCAGCCGATGACACCGAGCCCGTTTACCATCACCGTGTGGCTGTCGGTGCCCACAACGCTGTCGGGCCAGAGCGTGTTGTCCTTGCCGCAGAAGACACCGCGGGCAAGGTACTCGAGGTTGACCTGATGCACGATCCCGAATCCCGGCGGCACAATGCCGAAACTCTTAAAGGCCTGCATGCCCCACTTGAGAAAGCTGTAGCGCTCGCGGTTACGCTTGAATTCAACCGACATGTTGTCGGTGAGGGCCTTGGGGTTGCCGAAGTTATCGATCATCACCGAGTGGTCCACGACCATATCCACGGGAACGAGCGGCTCCACACGTTCGGGATCAAGCCCCCGGCGTGCGGCTTCGCTGCGCATGGCGGCCAAGTCCGCCAAGAGCGGAACACCGGTTAAGTCCTGCAGAATCACGCGGCTTACCACAAACGGCGTTTCTTCACGCGGGGCGTTGGCTTTCCAGCCCGCGAGCTTTTTCACGCTCTCGGCGTGAATCGTTTCTTCGTCGCAGTTTCTGAGAATGCTTTCAAGCACAATGCGGATCGTCACCGGGACGCGGGTGAGATCAACGCCGAGCTCTGCGGCGAGTTTGGGAAGGCTGTAGTAGCGGTAGTCCTTGCCGCCTGCGGTGAGCGTCGCAAGCGTGGAGGCGCGCAGGCTCTCTTTGGCGTTCTGGGTCATCTGGTTTTGTCTCCCGGGATGTGCGGGCGTGTGTCTCCCAGAATGGAGCCGCCCGGTCTTATGCAAAGTGGAATTGATTTTAGCCGCGCACCGCGCAGGCTAAGGCTTTCACGGGGTAAAAATATGTGAAATCTAGGCAGAACGTCTAGGAAAAAAGTGCCTCAGCGAGGATTTCGGGCGTTGCGTGCGCCTGCGCCATCCGTTTGGCGCGTTCAATTTCCGTCGCTGAGAGTTCGGCCGTGAGTTCATCACAGCGGATGCGGCACTGCGCGAGAAGCTCCGCCGTGTCTTTGCCGTCGCCGCGGGCATCACGGTCGGTCAGAACGCTTCTCACCTTCATCAGAAGCGCCAGGGCTTCAGCGGGCAGCCGCCCCGCGCGTGTTTCGCCCTCCGTGAGAAGCTTTGCCAGAAAAAGAAAAGCCGGGAGGTAGCTCTGCAGGGCACTGCGCCGGGCCCAGTCGCAGGCCGTGTCCGCGGACTTTCTGACGCCGTCACCCCGCCAGTGGAAAAACGCAAGCTGCAGCTGTGCGGCAGCGAGCCCCCCGCGGGCGGCTTCCGCGCACCAGTGAAGGGCTTCAGCGCTGTCGGCCTGCGGGTTGTCCGGTCTGAGGTTGAGTTCACTTAAGGCAAGTGCCGCTTTGGCGCTGCCCTTTAAGGCCGCACGTTTAAGCCGCTGCTGGGCCTGCCGCAGGTCCGTCGGACAGCCGCGGCCGGTGGCGTAGGCAATACCGGACTCGTATTCAGCCTCGGTGTGCCCCTGGGCTGCGGCAAGCCGAAACCAGGTGAGGGCCTCGGAGGGATTTTCTTCGCAGCCGAACCCCCAGAGGAGGGCTCGTCCGAGATCGTACTGGGCGTCTTTGTTGCCCATGACTGCGGCTTTGCGGAAAAGTTCCACGGCTTTTTCCGGATCGGGCCTCACCCCCTGACCGCGGGCAATCAGTAGTCCCAGCAGGTACTGCGAGGCCGTATGTTCTTTTTCCACGGCTTTTCTGAGCCACTTGACGGCCGCACGGTTGTCGGCGGAAATGACGGCGGTCTGCGCGAGCGTCCTCGCAAGCTCGTACTGCGCCTGCGGGGAGCCCTGGGCGGCTTCGCGCGTCCAGAGATCAACCTGAGTTTTTTCCGGCCGTGCCTGCGTTACGTCCCCCCGTAAGAGCGCAAGAACCCCGGCGGAAGCCGTATCAGCCCCCGTGCGTTTGGGAAGTTCAAAGCGCGTCTCAACGTTGGTGCGCATGGCTTACTGCTGCAGAATCGGAGCGTCCGCAGGCAGCGGATCAATCCCGGTTAAATGCAGGAAAAGAACAAGTGTCAGGGCAAAAGCGGTGTAAGCGACCCAGCCGAAGGCGCCGATCATGATTGCGCGGCCGAAAAATTTCCCTTTGTAGGCGATGCGGTTGCGGCGGATGTAGGTCACCTGGCGGATTCCCATGGAAAGCGTCCAGGAAATCCAGAAACCGATAAAAAGCGCAATCATGAGATAGCGGCAGACGGGAATGTCGCGGATAAAGGGTTCGGCAATCGTGTAGGCAACGAACGTGAAAAAGCTCACGCGCACCCAGGCCATGCTTTTTTCCGCGAGGACCGGTTCATTTAATGTCCGCCAGTTAAAGCCCTGCAGCAGTGCCCCGAACATCGGAGTGAAGATGAGTGTGAGAATAATGCACACCACGGGGTTATAAAGGCGCAGCGGCTCTTCAGCCGTTTGGACAGAGGGGTTCTGAATGGTTTCAGGCATTTCGTTGTCTGAGGGCGGCGCTTGCCGGCACGCCCTGAATTGAGGTTGAGCGAATTGTAGGTGGAAATCGGCGGAAACGCCCAAGGCTTAAACGGGCTGCGGCACTTGCAGCGCTTCTTCTAAACAACCCGCGCTTGAAAGCGCGGGGTTTCCTGACACGGTGCAGGCTTTCCCGCAAACAGCCAAGGTGTTTGAGGCCTTGTCTGCCCGGGCGTCCCCTGCGCCACAGGAACATTTAAAACGCAACCACTCTACGGGTTCGGGCTTCATCAGCTCGATCCGTTGGTTCCGGCGAAGGACCAGGGCTGACGATTACTCATCCTTATCGTTTGACGTGCCGGTATAGTTTTGCAAAAAGCTCCATGGCAGAGGCAGGCGTTGAAAGCCTGACTTTCCAGGACGGTTTGTGTGCGGCCTGGCGTCCGGTTTCTGCTTCTTGCCCGGACTGAGCCTTACTGATCAGGTTGAAGATAATTTTGCGGATTCCGGTTACTCCGGCCAAGAAATCGGCGTTTCTGCACTGGGTTCTGTCCTGGTTAAAAGTCACATCCAGCACCCAGTGCAACCCGTTTTCAATCATCCAGTGTCTGCGGATCACGCGCGCCAGCGTGGCAGCAATGTAGAGCTTGTCGAAATGCAGGCTCGTAATGAAGTAGCGCACTTCATCAGAGTTTTTCTCCGGTGCGTCTGCGAATTCGCGTTTGATTCTGGCCATGACGATGCACCCGTCTTCCAGTCCGGCCCATTTATCCAAAACATCCTGGGCAAATTCTTTCATGAGAGAGGCCGGCAACACGCTGATTTCCCGTGTTTCAGTGCGGCCGTGCCCCAGCTCAATACGGGCAAATTCTTTTGCAGCGCTTCGGCCTTGTTTGGTTTTAAACCAACCGCAAACCTGGCTGTGAAGTTCCTTGTGGTTGCCTTTGACGGCAAAGCAGTAGTCGCAGTGTTTTTCGTAAAGAAGAAACTCCGCCAGCTTTTTCTGCGTATTCATCGCATCGCAGGTGAAGATCGCACCGCTGAGATCCATGGACGTCACGATGTTGACGGCCTGAGTGATCTCGTTCTCTTTTTCCTCGATAAGTACCTGCTGAAGGCACATTTCATTGTCAGTATCGAAAAGGTTCAGCACATAGCGGCTGTGAGCCTTGTGCTCCAGGCTTGATGCGGCGCATACGGCCTGGCCGTCCAAGGCAACAATCCGCGTCTGGTACTTGGCCGGCAGAGGGATCGTGTACTGCTCAATGAGCTTGTTGACGTCACCTTTGCCAAGGATTCGGATGACATTGCGGACCGTATCGTGAGAAATATCCTGATCAGGGAAATCGGCAAACCATGCCTTAAATACAGGACGATGCAGTTTCCAGTACTCAGCAATCTGCCGGCAGGAAAGGAAGCCGCCAAGCCCGGCCAGGACGATAACCAGCAGGACAATATCGAGAGGATATTGAACAAGCGGTCCCTGACGGGAGTCTGTGATGACGGGAATTTCCCGGGCCAACGCGGCCTTTTTCTTCGGACCTCTTTTCCCGTCGCTGGGAATGAGCTTGCTGAGATCAGTTTCCCCAGGCGGAAGGATTCCTTTGGTCGTAGAGCTGATGACCTTGCTGTTTTTCGTCTTGGGGTCGTAGATGCTTCTGACCTCCTGCACATAGCGGGATCCGTCAGGACGCTTGCGCTTAACGATAGAGATGTGAATTTTTCCGTCGCTTCCGAGCTTTGGCATGACTGCCTCTTATCCGTGGTGTGTTATTAAAATTATATAACACACCACGATGAAATCAAGAAAAAAGCTGGAAATCAATCGACTTCCAGCAATATTTATGAATTAGTATGCGTCAGCCCTGCAGAATTGGAACCTTTTGGGATTATGTTCCTAAAAAAGCGTGAAATTTTGGGAATATAGTACCAAAATTTACCGAAAATGCCTGTCTAGGTGTTTGCAACCATGCAAACGTTCTCGAAATCGCAGGTTTGAGCGCCACATCCTGCCCAGCTAAACAACCCCGCGCTTTCAAGCGCGGGTTGTTTAGTGCAGGCAGACATCGGGTAAGCCCAGCCTTTGCGGCAGCCCTGCCGGAATCAGAAATCCGCAGCATCACGCCCGAAAACTTTTCGGAGACAATGAAAAACCCGGCATGTTGAATGAGCCTGCCGGGTTTTAGAGAATCCTCAGAAAGAGGTCGGCTTACTTCCCTGCCAGTTCCTTCTGCGTCTTTTCCACCATCGCGAGTTTGGCTTCAAAGTCGTTCAGAGAATTCACAACGACCTTGTTGAGAGCCAGAAGGGCAATGAGGTTAGGGATCACCATCAGGCCGTTAAAGAGGTCGGCCAGAGACCAGACGAGGTCAACCTTGAGTGTTGCGCCCAGGATGATGAAGGCGCACACCAAAAGGCGGTAGGGGAGAAGCCCGCGGCCCTTAAAGAGGAAGCGGACATTCTGTTCACCGAAGAAGTACCAGCCGATGATCGTGGAGAAGGCAAAGAAGAAGAGGCACACCGCCACAAAGCTCATGCCGATGCTGCCTAAGCCCACGTTGTAGGCATGCTGCGTGAGTTCGATGCCCGTTGTCTTGTAGTCAAGAACGCCGGTCACAAGAATCACAATACCCGTAAAGGTCACGATGATGAGGGTTGCAGCCACACCGAAGATGGCGACAAGGCCCTGTTCCACCGGGTGCTCAACCTTCGCTACGGCGTGCGCGTGGGGCGTCGAACCCATACCGGCTTCATTAGAAAAGAGCCCGCGGGCCACACCGAACTGCATCGCTTTGGCAACCGTGAGACCCAAAGCGCCGCCGGCGACAGCCTGGGGATTAAAGGCCGCTTCGATGATGAGTTCAAAGGCCGGAATAATCTGCGCGGCGTGCATGCAGATCACCCACGTGCCGCCCACGATGTAAATGGCAGCCATGGCGGGAACGATCTTTTCCGTGACGCTCGCAAGCCGCCCGATACCGCCGAAGAAGACGAAACCGGAAAGCACGGCAACCACAACGCCCGTGATCAGAAGCGGCATGTCAAAGGCCGTCTTCATGGCCATTGAAATAGAGTTGGACTGTACGGCGTTACCGATGCAGCCCAGGGCAATGATGATGGCAATGGAGAAAAAGACAGCCATCGGACGGAATTTTTCGCCCATACCCTTGGTGATGTAGTAGGCGGGGCCGCCCACGATGTGGCCGTTGGCGTCCTTGTCACGGTAGGTCTGGGCGAGCACGGCTTCCGCAAAGATCGTCGCCATACCGAAAAAGGCCGCTACCCAAAGCCAGAAAAGGGCACCGGGGCCGCCCGAAACGATGGCTGTGGCTGTACCAGCGACGTTACCGGTACCGACCTGAGCGGCAATGGCGGTCGCGAGAGCCTGAAACGAACTCATACCGGTCTTGTCGGCGCGCTTACCGAAGAGCGATGCGCCGCCGAAAAGGATCTTAAGCGCGAGGCCGAACTTTCTGACTTGAACGAAACGCAGACGGATCGTGTAGAAGATACCGGTACCGCACAGCAGGGGAATAAGACAGAAAACACCCCAAAGTACGCTGTTGACGTCGCCGACAAGGCTGTTTAGCCAGTCCATCATTTGGAAATCACCCTGTGAAAATTGGTCAAGGAGCGGATACGTCCTTCGTATCCTTTTGTAAGAATTCCGCGCAGAATGTTAGCGCGAGTGGCTGAGTCTATAGAAGCGCAGGCCCGATCTGTGCGGATTTGCGCCAAAAATTTTGATTTTAATCGTCGGACTATGACTTCCTGCGGGATCGGCTGAGCAATTTCCCGTAAGCGAGTCAAAGTGGCTGTAAGACAAAACAATTAGAGTCTCAAGCGAGCGGTCTTAACCGCAAAAAATAAAAAAACGAAAGGAAAGAAAGATGACTGACGGGCGGGACTTAAAGGCGGGCGACAAGGCGCCGGATTTTGAACTGATGACGGACGCCGGGGAGTCCGTGCGGTTGTCAGAGCTTCGCGGGCACAAGGTGATTCTTTACTTTTACCCGGAAGACAATACGCCGGGGTGCACCGCACAGGCACAGGATTTCCGCGACACGATCAAAGAGTTTAAGGCCCTGGGCTACAGCATCTACGGTGTCTCCAACGACAATCAGGCAAGCCACTGCGATTTTCGTGACCGCTATAAGCTCACGTTCCCGCTTTTGTGTGACACCGACCGCACGGTGAGCAACCTCTACGGCGTGATGACCGAGCAGATTAAAGACGGCAAGCCCCGCATCCGTATCGAGCGTTCGACTTTCGTGATCGACGAAAACGGTGTTCTCACGCACGTGCTGCGTAACGTCGTGGCGCGCGTGCATGTAGGAGAGCTCTTAAAGCTTCTCTCCGGCAAGGATGCCTGATTTTTTGCGGCTCCTGCGTCATGGACATCAAGTCGGCTTCTGAGCGAAGCGCCAATATGGCAGCGATCCGCTCGAAAAACACAAAGCCCGAAATCATTGTCCGAAAGGCGCTCACCGCCGCAGGCTGCCGCTACCGGTTAAACCGTAGCGACATTCCCGGAAAACCGGATATCGCCATGATCGGCCGCCGCATCGCGATCTTTGTGCACGGCTGTTTCTGGCACGCGCACGCGGGTTGCCCGAGAGCGTCGGTGCCGTCTGCGCACCACGCTTTCTGGGTTGAAAAGATTGCCCGCAACAAAGCACGCAACGCGGCCGTGCGCGATAAGCTGCTTGAGAGCGGCTGGCGTGTTCTCCGGGTCTGGGAGTGTGCTTTAAGGACCAAAGCCGAGCGGGACGCCCTCGGCCGCAAAATCCGGGCATGGATCGAAAGTGACGCGGGGTTTGGTAATATTGCCGGGAGCCGCCATTAAGCCCGTGTTGTTCCCTGTACAGATTGTTGCGAAATTATCCGAAAGTGCCCGACGGTTTGCGCGAAACCTTTTAGAGTGCGGTCAAGAAAAATTGTTTTCGAAAAGGAATTACACCATGGCCATGCATAAGGACATTTACACGGAAGCCCCGTCAAGCGCGGATACGCTTGCCAACCTCGGGCCTTTGGCGCGCCTTGCCGGCACCTGGTACGGCGATCAGGGCGTTGACACGCACCCGCAGGCTGACGGCCCGGAAACCGAGCCTTACATCGAGCGCATCGTGATGGAGCCGATTGACGCACAGAATAACGGTCCGCAGGTTCTCTACGGCCTTCGCTACCACGTGCATATCGTTAAGCCCGGGGAACTTGCCGGTTTCCACGATCAGGTGGGCTACTGGCTCTGGGAGCCCGCGACCGGCCGGATCACGCATACGCTTGCGATTCCGCGCGCGCAGGTGGCGATGGCAACGGGCGTTGCCAAACCGGGCGACAAGACGATTACGGTGAAGGCCGAGCGGGGGTCGCTCACAAACGGCATCATCTCCGGCCCCTTCCTCGAAGAAGCTTTTAAGACCGTTGAGTGGACGATGAGCATCACCTTTAACGACGACGGTACCTGGAGTTACGATCAGGTCACCAAGCTCATTGTTCCCGGTGTTGAAGGGGAGTTTCTGCACACCGATCACAACACCCTTCGCATGATCGAATACCCGCGTCCCAATCCGCGCGGTATTGACGAGGGTATTTTCCTGCGCCGTTAATTTTTAAACGGGCAGTAAAAAGCCTCCGTGCGTTTTTAAAGCGCCGGAGGCTTTTTTAACTGGCCGTCAGAGCTTTAGGCCGGAACCGCCGGGAGGCTTGTGAGCATGCGGCAGCCGTGAAGATTGCGGATGAGTTCCACGCCGTGCTGCACGGCCTGCACGGCGGGTACACGCGGGAAGGTCTTGCGCCAGGCAAGCACCACGCGGCGCTTGGGGACGCTCGGGCGCTCAAAAGGCACGATGCGGATCAGGGGGTTGTGATCGTAGAAGGGCACCGCGCTTGACGGGAGAATCGTGACGCCCAGGCCCTGCGCGACCATGTAGCAGATTGTCTGCAGCGAGCTGCCTTCGACGCTTTTTTTGGCGTTGGGGTCGCTTCGGAGCGTATCGGCACAGAAATCAAGTACCTGATCGCGGAAGCAGTGGCCGGACCCCAACAGAAGCATCGGTTCATTTTTGACGTCCTGGCGCGAAATCGCCGGCCGGTGCGCGAGCGGGTGGTTTGCCGGCACCACAGCCACAAATTCTTCGTCGTAGAGGGGCTGAATCATGATGCCCGGCTGATCAATCGGGAGCGACACGATCGCAGCGTCAAGCTGACCGCTTTTAAGCTGCTCAAGAAGGTTCGCGGTGAGGCCTTCCGTGAGAATAAGCGGCATGTTGGCAGCCACTTTGTGCATGCTGCTCACGAGATCCGGAATGAGGTAGGGGGCGATCGTGCAAATCGTTCCCAGGCGCAGCTCCCCGCTTAAGGGATCTTTACCCTGCTGGGCGCAGACGCGCAACAGGGCGGCGTCTTCCAAAACCCGCTGGGCGCGTTCAACGATCAGTTTGCCGATCGGCGTGACGGTGACGTCTGAGCTCTTACGCTCAAAAATCTTGACGCCCAGTTCCTCTTCGAGCTTACGCACGGCCACGGAAAGAGAAGGCTGGGAGACGCTGCAGCTTTCGGCCGCCCGTCCGAAATGGTGTTCCTGCGCAACGGCAAGGACATATTTGAGTTCAGTCAGTGTCATAGTAGGGACTCATTTGGGGTGTGCTTACGCTTGTAAAAAATTTCGGGCGGGATCAAACCACCGGCTGGCAAACTTTTCGGCTGCCGCCGCATCCTCACGCATCCAGTCTTCGGCCGAGCGCCGCGCCCACTCCAAAAGATCCTTGTCGTTTAAGGGATCGGCAAAGCGCATGGCGGGGCTGCCGGACTGGCGCGCACCTAAAAACTCACCCGGGCCGCGAAGCCTTAGGTCCTCGCGCGCCACGGCAAAACCGTCGGTCGTCTCGCGGATCACACGCAGACGTTCCTTGCCGACGTCACTTAATTCGGGGTCAAAAAGCATGAGGCAGGTACTTTTGGCGGTACCGCGCCCCACTCGGCCGCGCAACTGATGCAGCTGCGACAGGCCAAACCGCTCGGCGTGTTCAATCACCATCACCGAGGCGTTCGGAACATCCACACCCACCTCAATCACGGTGGTGGAGACGAGAATGTCAATTTCTCCCGCGGCAAAGCGCGCCATTACGGCTTCTTTTTCTTCTGCGGGGAGTTTGCTGTGCAGTAGCGCTGTTCTTAAGTCCGGTTCGCTTTCGCGGATCATGCGCTCGCGGTCGGTTGCGGCGGTTAGGTCCGCCTTTTCGCTTTCTTCAATGAGGGGACAGACCCAGTAGCACTGCCGCCCTTCGCGGATGTCGCCTGTGACGGCCTTTAAAACGTCCGCTGCCCGA
Organism: Duodenibacillus massiliensis; assembly: GCF_928721995.1. Classification (NCBI taxonomy): domain Bacteria; kingdom Pseudomonadati; phylum Pseudomonadota; class Betaproteobacteria; order Burkholderiales; family Sutterellaceae; genus Duodenibacillus; species Duodenibacillus massiliensis. Next base: position 562,767 of record NZ_OV788642.1, on the reverse strand, counting down.
GAAAGACTGATGAGCTTGGTGGTGACGGGCTGCCGTCCGGGCGGCATTTCGTCTAAGAAACTCACGTCGATGTCGGCAAGGTAACTCATCGCAAGCGTGCGAGGAATGGGTGTTGCGGTTAAAAGGAGCTGATGCGGCTGAACGCCTGCCTCAGTCAAAGCCAGCTTCATGCGCTGTGAAACGCCGAAGCGGTGCTGCTCGTCAATCACGGCAAGCCCGAGGTTTTTAAAGTGAACGCCTTCCTGAATGAGGGCGTGGGTGCCCACCGCAATCTGAGCGGTACCGTCGGCAATGCTTTTTAGCGCTGCTTTTTTGTCGGGCCCTGAGAGGCTTCCCGCAAGAAACACAATATTGACGCCCAAGGGCGTAAGCCACGCCGAGAGCTTTTTGTAATGCTGCTGCGCGAGAATTTCCGTGGGGGCCATGACCGCGGCCTGAAAGCCGTTTTCAACGGCGCGGACGGCGGCCAGCGCCGCAATCACGGTTTTACCCGAGCCGACGTCGCCCGCGACAAGCCGCTGCATGGGGCGCTTCGTTGCCATGTCAGCTTCAATTTCAGAGATGACGCGTTGTTGAGCTCCGGTAAGCGTAAAGGCAAGACTATCCAAAAACCGGGTTTTAAGGGCCCCTGACGTGTCCGTCATCGCGGGCGCGGCGGCAAGGGCCTTGGCGTCCCGGCTTTTCTTTAAAAAGATCTGCTGAGCAAGAAATTCGTCAAACACGAGGCGCTTGAATTCGGGCGCCGTGCGCTCGGAAAGCGCTTCAGCCGGTGTAAGGGGGCTCGGGTGGTGGATAAAGCGCACAGCCTCGGCAAACCCGGGAAGATTTAAGGCTTTCGTGTACTTGTCGGGAACGAGGTCCTTTAAATCGACGTCAAGGAGCGCTCTGTCAATGCGTTTGCGGATGACGGGCTGGGTGAGTGTGCCTGAAGCCGGATAAACGGGCGTAAGGGTTTTCGGAAGGTCCGAGACGTCCGCCACGGCCTTTTTAACGCGCGGCTGCCAGAGTTCCGGTTCACCGCTGTAGGCGAGTCTTACTTCACCGTAGGCACGGATGAGACTTCCCATCGTGAGAAGCTTTTTGTCACCGAACCGGAAAAGCCGCATGGCAGCTGACCCGCTCGCGTCCGTGATTCTGATAAAGGTAAAGGGAACAAAACCCGAGGTGCGTTTGGCAATGACTTCAGTAATGCGGCCCTGGACCTGGGCAAAGGTGCCGGGCGTGAGCGCCCTGCAGTCAGTGATCTGCGTTTCGTCTTCGTAACGGAGCGGCAGATGAAAGACAAAATCCCAGTCGCGCACGAGACCAAGACGCGCAAAGCGCTCAGACACCGTGAGCTTGTCTTCTTTTTTCGGTTTTTCAGCCTTTAAGGCTTTCTGCTTTTTGACCGGGACTTTGTCAATCGGCATAACACACTCAGAAGCTCATTTCCTTAATAACGGCAATGGCTTCCACTTCAAAAAGCGCACCCTTGGGGAGCGCGGAGACTTCCACGCAGCTGCGTGCGGGGTAGGGGTCCTTCACGTACTCCTTCATGACGGCGTTCACAAGGCCGAACTGCGTCATGTCGGTCACAAAAAGCGTGAACTTCACCACGTCGGAAAACGTGCCGCCTGCAGCGGAAACAACTTCCGTGAGGTTGGTGAAGGCCTGACGCACCTGGGCTTCAAGGCCCTCGGTAAGCTCTCCGGTTTCCGGCACAAGACCGATCTGACCGGAGCAGAAGACGACGTTTCCGGCTTTGACGGCCTGGTTGTACGGGCCGATCGCAGCAGGGGCCGTCTTGGTTGAAATAATCTCAGTCATATGCTTCAAAATCTCCCTTATCAGCGGAGAAAAAACGGCACAGGCGCTGTCTTCCCTCTCATTGAATAATTATATTATTAATTCTCATGAATTTAGGGAGCGTTTATTATAAATCATGAGTGTTTTTTACTAGGTATTTTATCTAAGAATACTCATGAAGGAGTATTGAAAGCGGGTTAAGACAATGTCCGTGGGTTTTATTCCGGCTGATTTATAAGTGCCCTGAAATACGAGGGCGAAAACGGGAATTCTCAGAAGGTTTGCTTAGGTCAAAGAAGCGGAGAAATTTGGGGTTATTACCTATAGTACTTAGGTAGTATGGCTCGTAAACTCGCGCTGACACATAAGGTCGGCTTAATTTAAGCCGCCTGCGGTGTTGTTTTTCTGAGGTGCGGGCCGGCTGCGGGAAACTGCGGCAGGGGCGCGCCGGGACGCTGTTGTGCGCGGCTTCTCCGGCTCTTTTTCAAGGGTCCGGGGTGTCTGAAGCGGTTGCGGTTCGGACGGCACGGCGGCACGGGCAAGAGTGTTGCGGAGTGTAAACGCCGGTCACTGTATTGCTCCAAATCATTGAGAGCCGACTGCAGGAATGACGTTGCCGGCAAAGAGGTTGACAATATCATCCCGAATGGGTAGGTCCCCTGGGACTTCCCACAAAAAAGAGCTTTTCTGACCCTGCCGGGTCATGCGGTGCGGTTTGTTGTGCTTGACGGACCGGATGAACCCAGGCGGATCCTCACGGATCAAGGAGACCATAAAAAATGAAGATTATCTACACCGACGTACTGGTGATCGGTGGCGGCCTGGCCGGTCTTCGCATGGCAGTTGCTGCCAAGCGTCGCGGTCACGACTCCATCGTCTTGTCGCTGGTGCCCCCGAAGCGTTCGCACTCCAAGGCGGCGCAGGGCGGCATGCAGGCCTCTCTCGGCAACGTGATTAAGGGCCTGGGGGACAATGAAGACGTCCACTTCGCCGATACCGTCCGCGGTTCCGACTGGGGTGCCGACCAGGACGTGGTGCGTATGTTCGTCAACACCAGCCCGAAGGCCGTGCGTGAACTCGCGGCCTGGGGCGTGCCCTGGAGCCGTATCACCCCGGGTGACCGCCAGGTCATCATCAACGGTGAAAAGGTCACGATTACCGAACGCAAGGAGGCCGCGGGCCTGATCGGCCAGCGTGACTTCGGCGGCACGAAGAAGTGGCGTACGTGCTTTGTGTCTGACGGCACGGGCCACGCGATGCTTAACGCCGTGAGCGACCGCGTCATCGCCGAACACGTTCCGGTTGTCGAACGTATCGAAGCTCTCTCTCTGATTCATGACGGCAAGCGCTGCTACGGCGCTGTCTGCCGCGATCTGATGACGGGCGAACTGATTGCCTACGTTGCAAAGGCTACGGCCATTGCCACGGGCGGCGCCGGCAAGCTCTTCCGCGTGACGACGAACGCTCAGATCTGCGAAGGCACGGGCCACGCTCTGGCTCTGGAATCCGGTGTTGCCACGCTCGGCAACATGGAAGCCATTCAGTTCCACCCGACCGGTATTTTCCCGGCCGGTATTCTCGTGACGGAAGGCTGCCGCGGTGACGGCGGTCTGCTTCGTGACGTTGACGGCCACCGCTTTATGCCGGACGTGGAACCGGAAAAGAAGGAACTCGCCTCCCGCGACGTCGTGAGCCGTCGTATGGAAGAACGTATTGCTCAGGGCAAGGGCGTGAAGAGCCGCTTCGGCGAACACCTCTGGCTCGACATCACGCTGTTGGGCGAACACCACATTAAGCACAACCTGCGTGAAGTTTACGAAATCTGCCACTACTTCCTGGGCGTTGACCCCACGAAGGAATGGATTCCGGTGCGTCCGGCCATGCACTACACGATGGGCGGCGTGCGCACGAACTACACGGGCGAATCCCGTCAGTTAAAGGGCCTCTTTGCCGCGGGCGAAGCAGCCTGCTGGGATATGCACGGCTTTAACCGCCTGGGCGGCAACTCCGTGGCTGAAACCGTTGTGGGCGGCATGATCGTCGGTGAATTCATCGCCGACTTCTGCGACCGTCCCGAAAACGGCATTGACATTCCGACCTCCCTCATTTATGACGCGGCCGCCAAGGTCAAGGCTGAATTGGACGGGTTCCTGAAGAATTCCGGCACGGAAGACATGGCCAAGATCCGTACCCGCATGCAGGAACTCATGACGAGCAAGATCGGTATTTTCCGTCGCGGCGACGTGATGGACAGCGCCGTCGAAGAACTCGAAGAGCTCTACAAGAAGACCTTCAAGGTCTCCTGCAAGGATCAGCTGGGCGCCAACGCCGAACTCACCTATGCCTACCGCACCCGCAAGATGCTCAAGGTGGCTCTCGCGATTGCCTGCGGCGCTACGGCCCGTAAGGAAAGCCGCGGTGCTCACTTCCGTGAAGACTTCCCGGTCCGCGACGACGCCAAGTGGTTGAAGCGCACCCTCTCTTCCTGGAAGGAAGGCGACACGATGCCGACGCTTACCTACGAAACGCTCGACATCAGCAAGATGGAACTCCCGCCGGGCTGGCGTGGTTACGGCGCCAAGAACTACATCGACAACCCCGAAACGCCCAAGCGTCAGGCCGAAGTCGATGCCATCCGCGCCAAGATGCAGGCCGAAGGTGCCGACCGCTTCCAGATTCAGGATGCGATCATGCCCTACCACAATCTGCTGCCCAAGCGTCTGCAGGGCCGCAATGAACGCATCGATGAACCCCTGCCGTAATTCCGAGGAGCTGAACTGAAATGAGTACTCAAGTTAAAAAGCAGCACCGTATGCTCAAGGTCAGCATCCTGCGCTACAACCCGGCTGACCCCAAGAGCGTCCCGCACATGCAGACCTACGAGATCGAAGAAAGCGACTCGATGACGCTCTACATTCTGCTGAACGAACTGCGTGACACGCAGGATCCGTCTCTGCAGTTTGACTTCGTCTGCCGCGCCGGTATCTGCGGTTCCTGCGCCATGATGATCAACGGTAAGCCCGGCCTTGCCTGCCGTACGCTCACCCGTGACCTTCCCACGGAATTCACGCTTGCTCCGTTGCCTGCGTTCGAACTGATCGGTGACCTCTCGGTCAATACCGGTAAGTGGATGCGCAACATGAGCGAACGCATGGAAACGTGGGTTCACATGAAGACCGAAGAGATCAATCTCTGCAAGAAGGAAGAACCGATGGATCCGCAGCTGGCGGAAGACATCTACCTTCTGGACCGCTGCGTGGAATGCGGCTGCTGTATCGCCGGTTGCGGTACGGTCCGCATCCGCCCGGACTTCGCCGGCGGCGTCGCGATCAACAAGATCGCCCGCTTCCGTCTGGATCCGCGCGACACCCGTAACGACGCCGATTTCTACGATGTGATCGGTGATGATTCCGGTGTGTTCGGCTGCATGTCGCTCTTGGCCTGCCACGACTTCTGCCCGAAGGATCTGCCGCTGAAGACCCAGATCGCGTTCATCCGCCGCAAGATGGCTGAACAGGGTATCAAGAACTACGACAAGGTCACGCCCACACCGCAGAAGAAGATCTACATCAAGCGTCTGCACTAAGACTGTCTGATGTGATCCGTATCTGACGGATAAGCCCGCTTCTGATTTCGTTCGGAAGCGGGTTTTTCGTGCCCTGCCTGATGTAAAAACCGAAGCGCTTTTGCATGAGTTTTGAGCAAAAGCATTGTCATCGTATTGTCGTGTAACTGTGTGTTGCGCGATAATTCACACAACTTTTCGGCATAAACCAAGCCGATCAGTCCGATTGCTTAAATTCATGCCTCCGCGATGAAGAAATCCGATACCGCAGTCACATTGGTGGTCTACGCAATCACCACATTGTTTTTGGTCATGACGCTTAAGCTTCCCCCGGAAGCGCAGACCTATCCCCTGGCGCTACTCACAGCGCTCTACGTGTTAAATACCCTCTACATTCTTTCAGCGTATCTGAAGTGGCGCGTTGAGCGGAAGATGCACGACGATTTGGCCGAGCACTTCAAAGGCTTTTTGCCGAAGCAGTTCATCGGGGTCATCATCGGCATCATCGTCTACGTGGTGCTTCTGGTCACTGCGGGCTACTACATCGCAACGATTGCGTATCTTGCGGGGGCTCTTCTTTTTCTCAAAGTCAAAAAGCAGTGGATTGTGCTCGTGATCGCGGTGCTTCTCGCGGTGATCTACCCGGTCTTTACGCTCTTTCTCAAAGTGCCTCTTCCCAAAGGCATGCTTTTTTCCTGATTCGTGCCGGAGGAAATGACAAATGCTTGAGACACTGAGTCTGATGGGGGCGGGGTTTGTAAACGCACTTTCCCCGATCAATATCGCCGCCATGTTTTTGTCGACGGCCCTGGGCGTCACGATCGGCTGCCTGCCAGGGCTTTCGGCCGCCATGGGCGTGGCGCTTTTGCTCCCGATTACCTTCGGCATGCCCCCGGCAACGGGCCTCATTGTTTTGGGGGGCATCTACTGCGGCGCCATTTTCGGGGGCTCCATTTCAGCGATTTTGATTCATACGCCGGGCACGCCCGCTTCTGCCGCAACCGCAATTGAGGGCTATCAGCTCACACTGAAGGGGCAGGCGGCAAAAGCGTTGACGGTTGCTTGCGTCGCGAGTTTCTGCGGCGGGCTTTTGTCCTGCATTTCGCTTTACTTCTTTTCGCCGGCACTCGCTCAGCTTGCGATGCAGTTTAAGAGCCCGGAATACTTCTGGCTTTCGCTTTTCGGGCTCACGGTGATTGCGGGTGTGTCCTCGAAGTCACTCTTAAAGGGCCTCATCTCGGGCTTTATGGGGCTTTTGATTTCCACAATCGGCATGGACCCGATGGAAGGCGTTGAGCGCTTCATGTTCGGACAGAGCACGCTTTATAACGGCGTGAACGTCACCTGTGCTCTGATCGGGCTTTTCTCCATGTCCCAGGTTTTGATTCTTGCGGAAAGCCGGATCGTCGAGCGCGCCAAAGCCAAAGCGATTACCGATAAGTTCCGTCTGACGCGCCCTGAGATGAAGCGCATCACGCCGCCCGTGCTGAGAAGCTGGATTATCGGCAACATCGTGGGGATTCTGCCCGGCGCGGGAGCCACGATTGCCTGCTTTATGGGTTACAACGAAGCCAAGCGCTTCAGTAAACACAAGGAAGAATTCGGTAAAGGGAGCATTGAAGGCGTTGCCGGCAGCGAATCGGCCAACAATGCGGTCACCGGGGGCTCGCTCATTCCGACTTTGACGCTCGGTATTCCCGGTGAGTCGGTGACGGCGGTGCTGATGGGGGGCCTTGTGATTCACGGCCTGCAGCCCGGGCCCGAACTTTTTACAACATACGCGGGCATGACCTACACCTTCTTTGCCGGTTTTGTGATCGTGCAGTTCATGATGCTGGCGATCGGCCTTTTGGGCTGCAAAGGTTTTGCCCAGATTTCGCGCGTCTCTGACGCCATTCTCATTCCGAGCATTGTGGTGCTCTGTGTTGTGGGTTCTTACGCGATTCACAACAACATCGTGGAAGTGGGGATCATGTTGATCTTCGGTGTCCTGGGGTATCTGATGCGTAAGTTTGACTTCAACGCCGCCGCGATGGTCTTGGGGCTCATTCTCGGCCCGATCGGGGAGAGGGGCTTGCGTCGGTCGCTGATGCTCTCGGACGGCGATCCGTCGGTGCTCTTTTCGACACCCTTGTGCTGGATGCTGATTGCGCTTTGCGTGATCGGTATTCTCTCGCCCCTTTTCATGAACCGCTGGGAAAAGCGGATGACGGAGCAGCAGTAGTGTTCATCAACCGGTGCCTTGGTTAATGGGGCATCGGTTTTTTATTTTCGGCGGTGCCGGTCACAGGAACCGAACATGTGCCGCAACAACCAAAGGAGACAGTAACGTGAAGAAGTTTTTGATCGCAACGGCAGTTCTCGGCGCTCTGGCCGCGGGCACAACGGCCTGGGCCTGGCAGCCCGACGGTGACGTCACGGTGATTGTGGCTTATAAGGCGGGTTCGGGCACCGACACCGGTGCGCGGCTTCTTTCCATGGAAGCCGAAAAGTATGTCGGCAAGACCCTCATCATCAATAACCTGCCGGGCGCTGACGGCAAGATCGGCTGGACGGAACTGGTGCGTGCCAAACCCGACGGCCGTACGATCGGCTTTATTAACCTTCCGACCTTTACGACGCTTGCGGCCCAGCCCGGTGCGCCCTTTAAGGTGAGCCAGATCACGCCGATCGCGAACCACCTCACCGAAACGAGCGTTGTGGTTGTGAAGGCGGACAGCCCCTGGAAGGACATCAAGAGCCTTGTGGCCGCGATGAAGGAAAAGGGAAATCTGCGCGCGTCAACGAACGGCGTGAAGGCCTCCAACCACACGGCCGCGCAGTTGTTCGCGAAGAGTGCCGGAGCCAAATATAAGGCCATCCCTTACGGCGGCACGGCCGATCAGCTTCTGGCACTGCGCCAGGGCGAAGTGCACTTTACCTGCGCGAAGGTTGCTGACGTTGCAAAACTCGTGACCGGTGCCAAGCCCGAGCTGCGCGTTCTGGCTGTTTTCGATAAGAAGCGTCTTGCTGAATTCCCGGATGTTCCGACGTTGGGCGAAGTGGGGCTCTATCCCGAATGGTACGGCTCTGCGCGCGCCGTGGTGGCCCCGGCGGGCACCCCAAAGGAAGTGATGGACTTCTATGCTGAGGCGTTTGCCAAGACCATGAAGGATCCGGAAGTCATTGAAGCCCACAAGAAGGCGGGGCTTAACCTTGACTACAAGGACGCTAAGGAACTCGGTGACCTCATCAAGGCCCAGGAAGTCTTTGCCAAGGATGTGGTGAACAAGCTCTACTAAACCACAACCGGTAGCGTTTTTACTAAACACCCCGCGCTTGAATGCGCGGGGTTTCCTGACACGGTGCAGGCTTTCCCGTAACAGGCAAGGTTTTTGAGGCCTTGTCTGCCCGGGCGTCCCCTGCACCACAGGAACATTTAAAACGCAACCGCTCTACGGGTACGGGCTTCATCAGCTCGATCCGTCGGTTCCGGCGAAGGACTGCTTCGTCTTGCCGATTCGCTGGTTTGTACTGCACTATCGGTCCGGCGTTCCCTGAGACTTGTTTGAGCCTCGCAAGCGCTGATTGCTCAGCCTTCAGATCGTAGCTGTCAGTGGCGGGATCCGCAAAATACAGGTTCATGGCGGCCGCAAGGTCGCGGTCCATGTACCAGTCCGTGTCTCCCAACTGATGACTTCTCTCCCAAAGAGCCTTCTTACGGTACGTTCCCGTTTCGGGATCGTGCTGACTCGGGCGCAGTTTTGCGGGGACTGACTTCCACCACACAACAGCCGGCGCTTTCAGCCTTACTTGTCATCCGGGTTATCAATCCTGCAATACCGCTTTTGCCCAAACTCTTGCCGTATCCGGCTCTCTGAAATGCTTTGTATGCGTTCTTCTCCACAATGACGGTGCCGGCCCTGCCGAACACCTGGTTAATCACTTCGCCGTGCAGGCAACGGCGGGTTTGCGCCTGGCGGCGGTACAGATCCGCAAGTTTTGCCTTTGTTGCCTTATAGGTCTTGGATTCCTTCCAGACAAGCTTTTTTCCGGCGGCTTTAACGGTGCCATCCGCGTTGTAGCACTCCCGATTCGTGTCTCTGTGGGAGCGGTCCATGGCACGTAAAAGACGCGCAATCTCCTTTTCCTGAGAGACAGTGTCCGCGCTCACCAAAATCTTCTGCTGCCACTCGGGGCTGTAAAAAGTCATGGTCCTCGGGCCCGGGTCAACAGCCACCTTGAGATCCTTGGGAGCATAAACGTGCTTGACGGGCGGTAAGCCTTCGACAATGAGCTGAACAAAGTAGCGAATACGGCCGCGGATCATCCGCTGGACAAGACGGCAGTATTTGACACGCTTAAAGCCGGACGGATCTGTTGCTGAAAGAAGAGCTTCTTTCTGCCAGGCACGTGTGGCAATTTTCTGCGCTTCGTTGATGCCGATGCGCTTTGTAAAGCCGCCCTTGGCACGATGCTCTTTCACGACATCATGCAGGGCATACTCGGAAAGGCGGGAGGACTTCTGAATTTCCTTAAGCCGCTTGTTGCGGTCTTTTCCCTTGGGCATCGCGGCCGTGAGCTTTCATGCTTCAGTGCTTTTCTTGGCGCGCACGCGTTTCTTTGCCGTTCCAAGAACAGCATTGAAGAGCTGGCGTGCATCGGAGAAGTAGGTCTCCAGCGCACTTTCCTGATCCTCTCCGGTTTTCAGGCCCAGCTCGATGACAAAGGACGGTGTGCGCGATTTCATAGCGGCTGAATATACCTTAAGCGAAAACTATGTACATGGTTTGGCTGCGTTTGCTCCAAGATTAAATAATTTCGAAAGCCCGCATTTCTCCCGGGGCTCAAGCCCCGGGAGAAATGCGGGAAATTCTGTGAAAGGCTCTGACGGAAAACCGCCGGAGCTTTTTTGGGCGGCGGGTTTTAAACAATCGCTGAGTCTTGACGAAAATCAAAAGCCGTAAAAATCATTGCATTTTTGAGGTTGAGCCGTAAAGACTCGGTGAAAGCCAGTAAAAAAATCCATGAAATCAGACGACTGAAACGGGCAGACTGAAAGTTATAAAAATAAGCCATTATGCTTATGGTGTTTTACCGAGGTTCTAATACCTAATTTGAGTAAAAACGACTTGCACCAATACAAAAATAGGGTGTAGTATGTGGCTCGAAAGGAAGGGATAGGCTGTTTTGCTTAGGTGTAAGACAGCAATTCTTCCGGCGTGACGGTCCGTCCGGACCACGGGCAGGGGAGGTCGAAACCCCGGCACGCAGACGGACTGAAGCATTTTTAACGGGCAGAGGGCGTGTTTTTGAAGCGCTTTGTCCTGAACGAAAGAGGAGCTATAAAAGATGTCTCGTATTGAAAACGATTTTCTGGGCGATCTGGAAGTACCTGATGATTGCTACTACGGCGTGCAGACGCTGCGCGGCAAGCAGAACTTCCACATCACGGAAATGCCGATGAGCCAGGAACCCTTCTTTGTCATCGCCTTCGGCTATGTCAAGAAGGCTGCCGCCATGGCCAACAAGGAACTCGGCACGATTCCGGCTGATGTCGCCGACGCTCTCATCTGGGCGTGCGATCAGCTGATCGCCGGCAAGTACCGTGATCAGTTTGTGACCGACTGGCTCCAGGGCGGTGCCGGTACGTCCACGAACATGAACTGCAACGAAGTGATCTGCAACCTCGCTGCTGAAAAGCTGGGTTCTGTGAAGGGCGACTACAAGCGCGTTTCCCCGAACGACCACGCCAACTTCGGTCAGTCCACCAACGACACGTATCCGACGGCTCTGCACCTTGCGCTGATGCTCCGGAGCAACGTGCTTCTGAAGTCTGTTGAAGACCTCGTTGCCGCCTTCTACAAGAAGAGCGAAGAATTCAAGGGTGTTCTGAAGATGGGCCGCACCCACCTGCAGGACGCTGTTCCGATGACCCTCGGCCAGGAATTCCACGGCTGGGGCTTCACGATCGCCGATGAAATCAAGACGATCCGCGAAGCGCAGGAACACCTGAAGGTCATCAACCTCGGCGCCACCGCCATCGGTACGACCGTGACGGCACATCCGGACTATCCGGCTCTGGCTTCGAAATACCTCGCTCAGCTCACCGGCATCGACTTCAAGAACAGCGAAGACCTCATCGCCGCCACGAGCGACTGCGGTGCCTACGTTGCGATTTCTTCCGCGATGAAGAGCCTCGCCATCAAGCTCACGAAGGTCTGCAACGACCTGCGTCTTCTCGCCTCCGGCCCCCGCTGCGGTCTTGCTGAAATCAATCTGCCGCAGCTGCAGCCCGGTTCCTCCATCATGCCGGGTAAGGTCAACCCCGTGATCCCCGAAGTCACCAACCAGGCTTCGTTCCTCGCGATCGGTCTTGACCAGACGGTGATGCTTGCCGCTTCGGCCGGCCAGCTCGAACTGAACGTTATGGAACCCGTGATCACGTTTGCTCTGTTCACCGGCCTGCGCGTTCTCTCCAACGCCTGCAACACGCTGCGCACGAAGTGCATTGACGGGGTGACCGCCAACGCCAAGCGCACCGAAGCAATGGTGATGAACTCCTGCGGTATCGTCACGCTTCTGAAACCCCACCTCGGCTACAAGACCTGCGCCGCCATGGCTCACGAATGCTATGAAACCGGCAAGTCGCTGCACCAGGTTGTGGTGGAAGAACGCAAGATGCTCACTCAGGAAGAGTGGGACAAGACGTTCAACCTGCAGAACCTTATTGCACCGAAGTTTGTGCAGTAATTGAAAGGGCGTGAAAACGCCTGAATAAAAAGCGCGCTCTGTTTTGAAGGCAGAGATGAAACGGAGGGCGGGCCTGTAGGGTCACCCTCCGTGCTGAAGTTTAAAGCCCCGTTCCCCGGGTGTGAGGACTTCAGACAATCTCAAGTATGGTTCCTTTCCTTTTGCCGTACTGTCAAAGCTTTCCGAAGCAGAGCAGCCGATAAGCACCAAACCTCCACCTGAGGAGATATCATGGACTTAATGGTCATCCTTCAAATTATTGTGCTTCTGGGCGCAATCTATATCGGTGTGCGCCTCGGCGGCATCGGTATCGGTTATGCCGGCGGCGCCGGCGTCCTGGTCCTCGGTCTGTGCCTCGGCATGAAGCCGGGTAACATTCCCTGGGACGTGATTCTGATCATCGCATCGGTGATCGCAGCCATCTCCGCCATGCAGCTTGCGGGCGGCCTTGACTACCTCGTTCAGATTGCCGAACGGATCCTGCGCAGCAATCCTAAGTACATCAACTACCTCGCCCCGATCGTCACCTATGTTCTGACGATCTTCGCCGGTACCGGCCACACCGCCTTCTCGATGATTCCGGTTATCGTTGAAGTCGCCAAGGGCCAGAAGATCCGCCCGGTCGTTCCGCTTTCGATCGCCGTGGTTTCTTCCCAGATCGCTATTACGGCGTCTCCGGTTTCCGCAGCCGTCATCTACATGTCCGGCGTTCTCGAAGGCTTCGGCTGGTCTTATCCGGCTCTCTTGGGGATCTGGATTGTGACGACCTTCATCGGCTGCATGATCACGTCCTTCGTGATGACGCTTTGCTCCAACATGGACCTCGACAGCGACCCGGTTTACAAGGATCGTCTCGCCAAGGGGCTCGTGAAGGCTGTTTCTGATGAAACCAAGACTCAACTCAAGCCCTACGCCAAGCGCTCCGTTCTCATCTTCCTGATCGGCGTTGTCTGCGTGGTTCTGTATGCCTCCGCGATTTCTCCGGCCGTGGGCCTCATCAAGCCCGTCGTCGTGCCGCGTGACGCAGCCATCATGAGCCTGATGCTCTTGGTCGGCACCCTGATCACGGTTCTGTGCAAGATCGAAATCGGTAAGATCGCTGACTGCTCCGTCTTCAAGAGCGGTATGGTTGCCTGCGTGTGCGTGCTGGGCGTTGCCTGGCTCGGTGACACGTTCGTTTCCGGCCACATCAACGAGATCAAGACGCTTGCTGCTTCCACGGTGACCGCTTACCCGGCTCTGCTTGCAGTCGTGTTCTTCATCGCCGCTATGCTCCTGTACTCTCAGGCTGCTACGGCTAAGGCCATCACCCCGGCTATCGTGGCGGCTCTCGGCATCACCGCCGCCAACCCCGGTGACAGCTACATGCTCGTTGCCTGCTTCGCCGCCGTGTCTGCCCTCTTTGTTCTGCCGACCTACCCGACGCTTCTGGGCGCCGTGCAGATGGACGACACCGGTACGACCCGCATCGGTAAGTGGGTGTTCAACCACGCCTTCTTCATGCCGGGGCTCCTCGCCATCGTCTTCAGCGTGGCTCTGGGCTTTGTGGCTGCGAAGATGTTCTAAGGTTTGAGACATCGTTTCGAATCTGCCTGGTTTAACGCCGGGCAGTGACGGAATCTAAGCCTCGGGCAGAATCTGTGGGTCCACGGATTCTGCCTTTCTTATTTTCGGCACCCGAAAAAATTCCCCGAGCGTTTGTATCGAGACGCTTCCGCCTGTTTGTCCGTGTGTTCTGCACGGCTACAATTCCGACACGTGTTTTGCATGCCGCCCGTTTGCGGCTTTCTGCGTTTTTGACGAGGACAGGCTCCCCTCATGACGGAAATTCTTCAAAGTATTCTGATTTACGCGGTGCCCGCGATTCTCGCAATTACCCTGCACGAGGCCGCGCACGGCTTTGTCGCCAAACGTTTGGGCGACAACACGGCCTGGATTCTCGGCCGCGTCACGATGAATCCCCTCAAACACATTGATCCCGTGGGAACGATCCTTGTGCCGGGGCTTTTGCTCGTGGGCTCCATGATTGCCGGGGGTGCCGGTTTTCTCTTCGGGTGGGCAAAACCCGTCCCCGTGAATTTCAGCAGGCTGTATAACCCCAAGCGCGACATGATCTGGGTGTCGCTTGCAGGTCCCGGGATGAACATTGCGCAGATGTTCTGCTGGCTCATTGTTTTAAAGATCATTGTGCTGGGTGAGCCTTCCGGCATGATCGGGCAGACGGCCGTTGATATCTGTCTTGCCGGTGTTTCGGTCAATATGATTTTGGCGGCCTTTAATCTCCTTCCGATTCTGCCGATGGACGGCGGACGGGTACTTGCGGGGCTTTTGCCCTGGCGGCAGGCCGTCGCCTATTCACGCCTTGAACCCTACGGGCTTCTCATTGTGATCATTTTGCTTGCCACCGGGATTCTTAACTATTTTCTGAGGCCCTTTATGCAGTTGGCGCAGACGTTCGTCGAATGGACCGTGATGCTTTAAGGAGCCCGTGACGATGCCCGTTGATATTTCGGTCGCCTCGGACCCTGCAAGCGCCTGGCTGATGCGCTTTGCCGGGCTCATAAAGCCCGAGGGCCGCGTGTTGGAGATTGCCTGCGGCAACGGCCGCAACACACGGTTTTTAAAGCTCTGTGGGTTCCACGTCACGGCAGTGGATGTGAACGTGCCCGCCGCGCACTTTCCGGAGGGCGTGGACTTCCGGCAGCTCGACCTTGAGCAGGAGGACTGGCCCCTGACGGGCCTTGCGTTTGACGCTGTGGTGGGGATTAACTACCTGTGGCGTGCGCACTGGGCGTCGCTTTGGAATAACCTCAGCGAGGGCGGTCTGTTTATTTATGAGACCTTTACCGGGCATCAGTTCAGGCGGGTTGGAAAACCGAGAAGCGCCGAACACCTCCTCGGGCCCAATGAACTCTTAAACCTCTGCCGCACCCGCGGCGAAGTGGTGGCCTATGAAGAGGGGCTCACGGACGCCGCGATGTCGCTTGCGCGCATCGTGGTGCGAAAGGGCAGGGGTGAGATGCCGGAAAGCCGCCTATATTGTCCGAGATAACGAATTCTGATTTGAGTGGTTGTTTTAAACACGATGACAACGAATGTGATGCGCCCGGCAGTAAACGACGGGCTTGATGCGTGGCTTACCTACGCCGAACACTTAAACGAAAAGCCCATTGACATGGGGCTCACACGCATGAAGGCCATGATTGAGCGGCTGGGCATTGCCTTCACCTGTCCGGTCTTTACCGTTGCGGGCACAAACGGCAAGGGCAGCACCTGCGCGATGCTCGAAAGCATTCTGCGTAACGCCGGCAACAAAGTCTGCATGCACACGTCGCCGCACCTGTTGCGCTTTAACGAGCGCGCGTTGATTGACGGCAAAGAAGCCGAAGACGCGGCGATTGTTGAGGCGCTTTCCGCGGTCGATGCCGCAAGAGGCGACATGCCGCTCACGTACTTCGAGATGACGGGGCTCGCGGTACTCCTGCTGTTCATGAAGGCAAAACCGGATGCCGTGATTCTTGAGATCGGTTTGGGCGGCAGGCTTGATGCCATGAACGCGATTGATACGTCCTGCGGCATTGTCTGCGCGATCGGCATTGACCACGTGGCGTTTTTGGGCAACACCCGGGAAAAGATTGCCTACGAAAAGTCCTGCATTTACCGTCAGGGGCGGCCCGCCGTTGTGACGGACCGGGATGTCCCGGCGACCCTTATTGACAATGCCCGTGCGATCGGCGCGGAACTTAACTGCTACGGGCGGGACTTTGAAACCAAGGTCAATGCCGACGGCACCTTTGACTTCTCGGTAAAGGGGCAAACGCTCTGGCAGACGCTTCCGCATCCCGCGCTTGCCGGTGACAACCAGATCATGAATGCCGCGGGCGTTCTGGCGGCCTTGTACCTTATGCGCGACAAACTGCCTGTAACGGAAGAAGCGGTCTGCAAGGGGTTGACGACCGTACGTATCACCGGGCGCTTTGAGACGGTGCAAAAAGGCGGAGAGGTTGAGCCAGAGATCATTTTTGACGTGGGGCACAACCCGCAGGCAGCGGCGTCACTCGCGGCAAACCTGAAACGCACGCGTGAGCCGGGGCGCAAAACCTTTGCGGTTTTGGGGATGCTTGCGGACAAAGATATGACGGGCGTGATCCGCACCGTGAGCCCAGAGGTCGATCACTGGTTTGTGACGGGCCTCGGGACAGCACGTGGGGCGTCTTTGGAGGTTTTGAAGAAGTCGCTCATGGAAGCGGGCCTGACCGCCGCCGACATCACAGAGTGCGCGAGCCCCGCTGCGGCGTTGTCTGAAGCCCAAAAAGCGGCCATGACCTGCGGTCATCCTGTTAGAATCATCGGATTCGGTTCTTTTGTCACGGTATCGGCTCTGATTGAAGCGCTTCGCAGTGACAAAAAGACGCTTGCGGTCTGGCCGTAAGCGTTTAACAGGGACGGCGCACCTTTTTCCATGATCGACAAATTTCAAAAGCTTTTCGGCCCCAATCCGCCGCGCGGCTCTGAAGCCGAGCCTCAGAGCGCCGGCGTGGAGCCGCTGCAGTTTGCCGATGCGCTAGGAGACGAAGCGCAGAAAAAGCGTATGCAGCGTATCAGAAACAAACGCCGCATTTTGGGGTTTGCCGCTTTTGTGCTTGCTTTTCTGATTGCCGCGCCCACTTTTTTTGAGCCCGACAATACCTACGCCGACCGTACGGCCAAAACGCTTATTCCGCCCCTGGAAGACGTGAAGCCCGCGGCGGTTGTGAAAATCAGTCAGACCGAAGAAGCCGCAAAGAATTTGCGGGAGCCTCCGGCTTCGCAGTCCGCGGTGGATTCCGCGGCGAAGTCGCTTTCGCGCGCCAACCCCGTGACGGCTTCCGCAAGCCTCGCGGCGGGCTCGGAAACGCCTGCATCCGCGGCGAAAAACGACGAGAAGCCCGTGCGTAAGGCGGGGGTTGTGAGCGAGGAGAAGCCCCGTGAGGCGGCTGCTAAAAAGACGGAACCCGTAAAGACCGCCAAGGCAGCCGACGCAAAGCCCGCGGCCGGCAAAAAGACGGTTGCCGGTCCCTACGGGATTACGGCCTCCGAGACCGGCCGCTACTACATTCAGATTATCGCGACCGCAAACCAGAAGTCTGCGCTTGAGAAGGTGAAGTACCTCAAGCGCCTGGGGCTGCCTGCCTACGCCGAAACCGTGAAGCGCCGCAATTCCGATCTCTGGCGCGTGAGGGTGGGGCGCTTTGCCACATTGGATGACGCCAAAGCCGCGCGCGACCTTCTGGCTCTTAACAGTGAATCCCACGGCGGCATCAGTCAGCTGCCCGCTAAGAAGTAAACGAACGCCATGAATGAAGCTGATTTTGTGATCTGTGCCGTGCTCCTTGTGTCCACCGTGGTGGGCGTCAGCCGCGGCGTGGTGCGCGAGATTCTCGCCATCGTCGGCTGGGCCGTGGCGATTTTTCTAGCGTTGAATTATTCGCCGGAATTGGCGCGCGTGATTCCTCTGGAAAGTCTCGGCATGGCTGTGAGAACGGCCTGCGCCGCGGTCATCATCGTGGTGCTCACGCTTTTTACCTGCGGGCTTTTCGGAAAAATCTGCTCAAGGCTTCTGGAGGCTGCGGAAATCACCTTTGAAGACCGCGCGATCGGTTCGGTGTTTGGTTTTGCAAGGGGCGTCGTTGTCGTGTGCCTTGCGGTGTTTCTTCTCGGGATGACCTCGGCCGTGAGAACCGGCCAGTGGCGCAATTCCGTGCTGATCGTTCCCTGCGAGCGCATCATCGACTTTACGATGCCCTATATGCCGGAAACCATCGTTGAGATGCGCAAGCGCTACAGTGTGCGTTAACATTTCGTCATAGAATTCCGAAACTTTTGCTTCAGAGAGGCTGAGCCCCTGAGGCACCTCCTTCTTTTTTCTTCATATAACCCGGGAAAACTCAACATGTGCGGTGTTGTCGGCTTGGTCAGTAAGGAACCTGTTAACCAGCGTCTCTATGATGCGCTGCTGCTTTTGCAGCACCGCGGTCAGGATGCCGCGGGGATCGGTACGTTGGACGGCCTCACGTTTCACTCCTATAAGGCGATGGGCCTGGTGCGCGACGTCTTCCGCACCCGCAACATGAGGGATCTCACCGGCAACATCGGTATCGGGCACGTCCGTTATCCCACGCAGGGCTGCGCCAGTTCCAACCAGGAAAGCCAGCCCTTTTATGTAAACGCTCCCTACGGCATCATGTTTGCCCATAACGGCAACCTCACCAACGCCGAAGAAGTGAAGGACAACCTCTGGAACGTTGACCGCCGTCACATCAACACCACCAGCGACTCCGAAGTCCTTTTAAACGTCCTTGCTGACGAACTCTCGCAGGCCGTCAAGCCCGGTGAGAAGTTTTCTCCTGAAGCCGCCTTTGAAGCCGTCAAGGGCGTGCACCGCCGGGTGAAGGGCTCTTACGCGGTCGTCGCCTTGATTGCCGGCAAGGGCCTTTTGGCATTCCGTGATCCGCACGGCATCCGGCCGCTTTGCTTCGGTACGCACGTAAACGCCGACGGCAGCAAGGATTACCTCGTGAGCTCCGAGTCCGTGACGATGGTGGGCCTTGAATTTCAGTTTGAACGCGATGTGGCCCCCGGTGAAGCGGTCTTTATCAGCCAGGACGGCGATTTTTCCTGCGCGCAGTGCGCGGAGCACCCGACGCTTAATCCCTGCGCCTTTGAGTTCGTTTACTTTGCCCGTCCCGACAGCGTGATTGACGGGATCAGCGTCTACGGCGCGCGCCTGCGTTTGGGTGAGTACCTCGCCAACGAAGTGGCTTCCCACATCAACTTGTCAGAAATCGACTGCGTGATGCCGATTCCGGACTCAAGTCGCCCGGCGGCGCAGCAGCTCGCGCAAAAGCTCAACATCCCGTACCGCGAAGGGTTCATCAAGAACCGCTACATCGGCCGCACCTTCATCATGCCGGGGCAGACCACCCGCAAAAAGAGCGTGCGTCAGAAGTTAAACGCGATGCCCGTGGAGTTTGAAGGGAAGAACATTCTTTTGGTCGACGACTCCATCGTGCGCGGCACGACGATGGAGCAGATTGTCCGCATGGCCCGTGAGTCTGGCGCGAAGAAAGTGTACGTGGCGTCTTCTGCGCCGCGCGTGATGTACCCGAACGTCTACGGGATTGACATGCCCACGCGCGCAGAATTGATCTGCGGCCACGGGGAGAGCGCCGAAGAGGTTGCCAAACGGATCGGCGCCGACGCCGTCGTGTATCAGACCGTAGAGGGCTTAAAGGATGCGTTGACGGACCTCAATCCCAGGGTCGAGCAGTTTGACTGCTCCTGCTTTGACGGCGTGTACGTCACGGGCGATATTACGAAGGAATACCTCGATAAGCTCGAAGCCGACCGCATGAAGCCCAAGGCGCCCGCGGCCGGTGACGATGAATAACTGAGTTTACGGGTTGACGAAGCGGGGTTTCCGGTGAAGGGAGATCCCGCTTTTTTAATGAATCGATACGCATGATGCAGTCCCCGCAGATGCCTTACCGCACGGCGCTATCCGCCTGCGCCGCTTTTTTTGCCGGTCCCGGGATTTTCTACGGGATGCTCACCTCCCGCATGCCCGCCTTAAAGGCGCAGGCCGGTGTTAGCGAGGGCGAGATCGGGTTGCTCCTTCTCTCACTCGGCCTTTCGGCCCTCGTGATGCTTTTAATGAGCAGCCTGCTGGTGACGAAATTCGGCAGCCGCCGGGTGCTGGGCTGGGGAAGCCTCGTCTGTATGGCGGGGATTCCGGTTGCTGCGTTTGCCGCGGACTTTTGGGTACTGTGGGGCGCTTTTATTCTCTTCGGGTTCGGCATGGGCCTCTGGGACGTTTCGATGAACGTGCAGGGGATGGGCGTTGAGCGGCGCTACGGCAAATCCTCGATGCTGATACTGCACGCAAGCTACAGTACGGGAAGCGTGATCGGTGCGGCCTCCGGCGCCTTTTTTGCGGCGGCGGAGCTTGCCGTCGTCCCTCATTTTCTCACCGTGTTTGTGGTGTACCTTGCGGTACGGACCTGGGCCAAAACAAAGCTCTATGAGGATCAGCCCGCAGGCGGCGCCGCAAAGAAAAGCGGCTCGATTTTCGGGCTGCCGCTCATCGTTTACGTGTTTGGCCTGATGGCTGCGTGCGCCTACGCCTCTGAAGGGTCGGCTGCGGAGTGGGGAAGTCTCCTGCTGCATTCCGTCAAGGGCGCGGACGAAGACATCGCGGCCTTGGCCTTTGCCGCGTTTTCCAGTGCCACGGTTGCCTGCCGCCTTTCGGGGGAACCAGTGCGGCAGAAGCTGGGGGACTTCCGGATGGCGTTTTTCGGGGCGCTCATTGCCACGTTTGCCGCGGCCGTCGTGCATTTCACGGAAAGCCCCTATTTGTGCCTTGCGGCGTATGCGCTTTTAGGCGCCGGATTGTCTCCGATTGTGCCGCTTTTGTTCAGCCGCGCGGGAAGTTTGTCTTCGGTGTCGCCGGCGGCCGCAAGTGCTTTGATTTCGGTGCTTGCCTACGGCGGGATGCTGATGGTGCCCCCGACTTTGGGGATTCTTGCCGAAGATTATGGGCTTAACAATGCGCTTCTTTTGGTGCCCTTTTTGTGCGGGCTCATTGCTTTGGGAAGCCTCGTGCTTCGGATCCGGTAGGTGATGGACGGATCAGAGCAAACGCCGCCTGCGGCTTCCTTTTCATCGGCCCCGCGCTTTTTTACGGGACCCTGATGGCGCGGATGCCGGCACTGAAGGCGCGGGCCGCTCTCTCAGAGTCTGAGATCGGGGGGCTTCTTTTGGCGCCCGGCATCTCTGCCGTTCTGATGATTGCGGCATCGTCCCGGCTTGTGGCGCGTTTCGGCAGCCGCCGGATTCTTGCGGCGGGTGTTCTTTCTGCTGCAGCCGGTCTGGTGACGGCAGCCGGTGACGCTGATTTTTGGTGCCTTGCTGCGGCCTTCGTGCTCTTTGGGCTCGGTGAGGGGCTTTGCGACGTGGCGGTGAACGTGCAGGCCATGAGCGGTCAAAGGCGATGGAATCTGCGCGTCATACTCATCATGCACGCGCTTTATAAGTGCCGGAAGTGTGATCGGTGCCGCCCGGACTTTACGGACTTTGTGCTTTTGGTGCTTACGCCGGGGTCATTGACGATGCAGCTGCGCATGCGGCAGAAGAGGGGGCCGAAAGACGTTTCAAGCTTGCGCCGGTTGTCTGGATTTTCGGGCTCATGGCGGCCTGCGCGTATGCAGCGGAAGGTGCATCGGCCGAGTGGGGGCGCCTTACTTCTGATGACAAAAGGTGCCGGGTTGGATGCGGCGGCACCGGCCTTTGCCGCCTTTGCGGCCGCTGCCGCGTTGTCTGCCGTCTCGTCGGCGAGCTCCTGCGGCGGCGCCTCACAGAGGGGGGGCTGATGACGGGCGGCAGTCTCACTGCGGCGGCCGCGGGCTTGATGCTCTGTTTTTGTGAAAATCCCGTTTTCTGCCTGGCGGCTTTTGCGCTTCCGGGAGCCGGGCTTTCGCCTGTTGTACCGCTTCTTTTAAGCCGCGCCGGACGTCTTGACGGCGTCAGTTCCGCCGCGGCGGCCTCGCTGATTTCCGTGCTTGCGTACGGAGGGCTGTTGGTGGTGCCGCCCGTGATCGGCCTCATTGCGGAGCAGGCAGGACTTGAAGCGGCGTTACTGACGGTGCCGGTTCTTTGTGCAGTGGTAGTTGCCGGAAGTTTGCTCTTCAGGCAAAAATAAAGCCGCAGGAAAGCGGTCTTTCCGTGCGGCTTCGGGCATTTCAGTCAGAAATTACTTCTTCGCAGGCTTCTTTGTGTCGGTCTTGGCTTCTGCTGCCGGTTTGGCCGGAAGCTTTTCAATGCCGTCAATACGCATCACAAAGTGCGCGGACTTACGGGGTTCGGCCGTGTTGAGTTCGAGCATTTCGATTTCGTCCCCCACCTGCCAGCCCACGTTATTGAGGTCGCTTGCCTGGGGTTGGGCGGTCTTCACGTCCGTGGCTTTGCCCGTATGGTCAAAGGTCTTTAATGCCGTGAGCGTGTAGCGGCAGGCGTTGTCCGGACAGGGTTTGCCGGTGCCTTCTTTGAGTGTCTTCCAGTAGGTGGTGCCGTTTTTGGTCCAGGTCTTGTCGGTATCGAGTTTGGCTGCCAGCTCGCGGTTGAACTTATCTTCTTCCGCAGCCTTTTGCTGCAGCACTTCAAGCCCGCGGTAAATCTGCTGCTTCGGGCCGGAGTAAACGCAGGTCAGACCCGCCTGATTCATCGCGACGGTGTATCGGAGATCACACCAGGCCGCGGCAAAGTCGACGGTCAACTGTTCGTTTTTCCAGTCTTCGGGTGCAAAGTAGATGGAGTCGCCCTTGGTGCAGCCTGCGGCTTCGGCGTAATTGCGCACAACGCAGAGCTTTTCAGAAATGGGCGCGGGTTTGACGGTTTGTTCGCCAGAGCCGCAGCCCGTGAGAGTCAGGGTGCCGATAACGGCGGCGGCAATGCCCGCAGCCGGAATGAAACGCGTGAACATAAGAAAATGAATTCTTGGGTTTATGGATCTTTAGCCGCGGATTTATAGCACGGTAGGGGCGAATCGGGGAGAGGGGATGCGTAATTTCGCTGCGGCCTTTTGCCTTTTCTTTTGAAAGAATCATGCGGCAGGTGAATTTTGGGGGCGGCAGAGGGGGGCTATTTTGAAAAACGGACTACGGAAATTAGTGGGTGTGTACCCGTCACCTGTAATTTGAAATTCTGAGCTGTCACTGCACACCTAATTTCATAAAGTTTTCGGGCGAGAAAAATTCAAAAGTGTTGGAAGAAAGAAACAGTATTTAAAACAGCCGAAAACGGCCGAAAAGCATTAGGGTATACCCCTCCCCCCCTGGCACAAATCCGTTGAATTTTTTATCCTGCGTTTGTACCTGCGTAAAAGGCAGGTGTGTACCCGGAAGTTTCGGGTACGACAAAAACGAAAAATTTTTCGGAGTTTTGATAAATGAATAAGTCTTTTAAGGTCGTCTTCTCCAAGGCGCGTTCTGCGCTGATGGTGGTTAACGAAGCGACTTCTTCCATTCAGGCCAAGGGCACGAAGACGGTGATCGCTGCGGCAGCGGCTGCGATGATTGCCGGCGGTGCTGTGGCTGCGACGACTTCGACGACTGTTATCGTCAATGGTGATAAGGAAGTGGCAAACCTGGCAGCTGGTACGGCTTACGACAGCTATACGATCGTCGGAGCCGGTGCTTTCGGTGCTCTGTCTGTCAGGAACACAGGTACAACTGTAAAAGATGTAGCAAATTTAAGCTTTACCAACAACACGACTTCGGGTAAGGCTGGTGCTCTGGCTTTGGATAAGGCCAGCCTCATGCTGACGGACGCTCAGTTCTCGAACAATTCGGCCGCCGGCTGGGGCGGTGCGGTTCGCCTATGGGCTCCGTCCGGTAGCAGTTCTGCTCTGACGCTGAAGACAAATCGCGATCTGACCTACGCAGGCAACAAGGCCGGCCAGGGTAAGACGGCCGAAAAGGACGGCTCTACGGCTCTCGGTGCCCGTTATGAAGACATGGGCGGTTTTGCCCACCTGCAGGGTAACTCCACGCTGACGCTTACTGCAGCTGCCAACACCACCCTTACGATCGGCGAAACGGGTGCTGCTCAGACGGCAGGTCTTGATTCCATTACGACGTCCAACGGCGGTAACACACTGGTGATTGACGGTGCAGGCACGGTCAATCTGAACGGCTCTCTGGAAGGTTTTGTCGGTGGAATCACTGTTTCCAGCGGTACGGTCAATATGGCCACCGGTTTTGGTTCCATCGATAACGACACCCAAGCTAGTGTTAATTCTCAGACGGCCAATGCTTCCGGTGCAACAGCCGGCAATGTTCAGTCTGTTCTGACGGTTAAGAGCGGCGCCACTGTCAACATGGGGGCGCTCACGATCAACCGCAGCACGAAGGCCGATACCGTTGCTCAGGCCGGTACTCAGCTGAAAGTTGAAGATGGCGGCAAGCTTTATGTTGAGTCCATTACGCTGGGGACAAAAGAATACAAGGATAAGGCGCTGGGTACTACGCCTAATGAAAAGCTCGCAAGCGGTTCTCTGACCACGACCGGTTACGGTGCGGTGGATGTGGCCTCGGGCGCCGTTGCTGAAGTGAAGAAGGATGTGACGGTTGCTGCCGGCACGACCTTTGACAAGACCAATTCCGGTGCCTTTACGGTTCTCGGCAAGCTCAAGACCGAAGCGGCTGTTAAGGACGGTGCTAAGGAAGGTGCTAAGGAAGTTTCTCCTGCCGGTGTCTTCAATGTGAACGGCGGTTCCGTTGCCGTTAATACGGTTGCCAACGCCGGTACGACAACTGTCGCCTCGGGCGCTGTCTTCAGCGTGACCGGTACCGGTTCTACCAACAGCGGTGATATTTCTCTGCAGTCCGGCGCAAAGTTTGTAGTGAAAGCCGGTGCTGATCTGACCAATACCGGTGCTATTGCTGGTGCTAAGAACAATGCCGGTGCCTACACCTCTGTCGGCGACGTCACCGTTGCCGGTAAGCTCGTTAACGGCGGCAAAGGTCTGATTCAGACCGCAACGCTCACCGTTAAAGACGGCGGCTATGTCAGCACGAAGATTACCGATGCGTATGCCGTTAGTAAGACTACAGTGGAGAAGGGCGGTACCTTCAATCTCACCGAGCTCAATTCTCACTTGGACGGTACGGCTGAAGGTGCGTTTGACCAGCTGCTTTTGGCGGGTGGCGAGGTGGAACTTGCAGGCGGTGCCGTGACGGTTGCTGACAAGGCCTTTACGGGTAAAGTTCAGCTCGGTGTGAATATTTTAGACGAGAAGAATACCCCCACTTCGTATAGTAAGGCTACGCTGACGATCTCGGCCGGCGAATATGCGGCTGATACGTTCACTACGCTGCAGAACAAGATTAGTACTGATAAATCTACTCTGAACGTTACCGGCGGTCAGTACACCATCAAGACGCTGAATGCCAATGGCGGTGCGATCAACGTCGCAGGCACTGGTAAGCTCGTCATCGATACCAAACTGTCGACGGATAGTGGTTCTGCCTTCACGATCAGCCAGGGCGGTACGGTTGAAACTACTGCGGCTGCTCTTGGGCTCAAGATCGGTGCAACGGGTGTGACCGTCGATTCGGGTTCTACCTATAAGAAGACCATCACCAACAACGGCGAATTGGTTCTTTCGGATCTGACCGGTATTACCACGACGAAGACTTATCTTGGTGGCATTAAGGCTACCATTCAGGGTGACAGCACCGGTCTCCTGAATCTCGGTGCGCTGACCATTTCTGATGCAGTTACAGACGGCAAAGCTCTGTTCGCCGATGTGACTGGTTCCGGCGCATTGGCAGGTATTGCCAGCGATGCGCTCAGCCAGGCTACTGTTACCGGTGTGAACGGTAGCTTCACGAAAGCCGGTTCCTACGGCAAGCTGGAGGCTGCTACGGCCGACGCTGCCGCCACGGTTTCCGGCGCAGCTCTGACACTTAACGGTACCGGCGACCTCTTCACGTATGTGAGCGGTTCCACGACGACTGTTAAGGGTATTACTCTTGGCACCAGCGGTTCTCTCACGACCACGGGTTCTGCCAACGGCGGTGCAAAGATTGGTGCAGTTCTGAAGGGCGATGGGGCTACCGGCACCGCCCTCACTGTTGCTGATAACGGTGTTCTGACTGTTTCCCAGACGGATTGGGCTCCTAGTGATCAGGGGATTAAACTCGTCAATGTAGACACTCTGACCATTGGTAAGGGCGCTCAGCTTACCGCCGGCATTACGAAGGCTGCGGTTGCTGCTTCCGGTCAAACGCCTGCAACTCCGGCGACCTATGGTGATATTGAGGCTGGTACTCTGAACGTTGACGGCAAGCTTGATGCTTCCAACAGCACGGTGACCGTGACTTCCGGCGCAACCTTCACGGGTGATGTTGCTTCTACGGTCAAGACTCTGAGCCTCCAATCCGGTGCAACTGTCAGTGTCGGCACGAATACTGCTGCAGGTAAGCTGGTCGTTAACAATGTTTCCGGCAATGGTACGATCTTCGCGGATCCTGCCTTTGTGAAGGGTGTTTCTCAGTCGCACAGCACGGTAGCTGTTGAAACGGTTTCTGCTGACAGCACCGTTGTTGCAGGTCAGAACTCTGTTGTCGCTGTCGGCTTTAAGGACACCGCAGCAGCTGATGCAGCGTTTGCCAAGACCGGCTTTGTGCTTGCTGACACGACAGCTGAAAACGCGCCTGCCAATGCCGTGAACTCTGTCCTCTATGTTCAGGGGACAAAGGATGCCAACGGCGGCCATGTCTCTGCTACCGGTAAGTTCGCTGCGACTAATGAAACCAGCCCCACTCAGTACGAACAGGGTGTTCGGATCGATAAGGGTTCTCTGCTCGTCGTTGATGCATCTACAGTTGATGCAACCTACGGCAATACAGCAGTGTTCAGCGGCATTGTGAACGTTGAGAAGGGTGCCAAGGTTTACTTGGCCAACGTTGTTAACGGCAACACGATCAAGCTTAGTGCAAACGAAGACGCGCAGTTGAACGGTGATGTGTACTTTGAAGGTGATCTGCTTCTCAATGAACAGATGTCCGGTTCGACGGTGACCATTAAGTCGGCTGATCTGAAGACGCTCAAGAGCGAATTCGGTGACGTGGCCGGTATTGATGCGGCCTGGGGTATGTTTGACGAAGGTGCCAACCTCAACAACAACTCCAAGTCTGCTGCGTTCAATAAGTGGCTGTACACAAGCACGAGCTCTGCCGGTGTTGCGTCTGGTGATCGGGTCGATACGGTTCGCTTAAACAAGATCGCTGCCGATGTTGCCTCTCTCGGCGCCACGACCGGTGTTCAGACGATGACGATGGACGCTGTGAACCAGATGGGCGAAACGGTTGCTGACCGTGTGTCGCTCCTCACCCAGCGTGCTGCCGGTGTGAACGTTTGGGCTGCCGCCAACGGCGGTATGTTCGAAGCCAAGTCGCTCTTTGACGGCGCAGGCTACGAAAGCGACATCTACTCCGGTGTTCTCGGTGTTGACTACCAGTTCGCCTGCAACGCCGTTTTGGGCGCCGCTCTGACGATCGGTACGGCCGACACGGACAACAAGAACTCCGGTGTGAAGGCGAGCACGGATTCCGACTTGGTCGGCTTCTCCGTCTACACCAGCAAGACCTTTGCAGACGTTCTCGGTGTGTCTGCTGACATCGGTTATCTGACCGCTTCCAACGACGTGACCGCCAACGGTTACGGCCAGAGCTGGAAGTTCAGCCAGGATACCGACGCCTTCACGATCGGGCTGCGTACCGAAGTCCTCGCGGAAGTCGGCGCTGTGAAGTTGGTGCCGCATATCGGCATCCGCTACACGGCTCTGTCTACCGACGGCTTTGAAGCCGGTTACAAGACCGAAATCGACGATCAGAACATCTTCCAGATGCCGGTTGGTGTCACCGTCTCCGGTGACTTCCAGACGGGTGACTGGACGGTTGCTCCGAAGTTCGATCTCTCGTTTGTCCCGACCTTCGGCGACAAGGATGCTGACCTCAAACTCGGCATCACCGGTGTGAACGCCACTGACGACCTCGCGGTCCGTGTGATTGACTCCAACCCGGTTCAGGCTACGTTGGGCGTCAACGCCACCAACGGCGCCTGGGGCTTTGGTCTCAACTACAAGCTCGGCGTGGGCAGCGACGACCGTATGAACAACACGTTCAACGTCAACGTCCGCTACGCGTTCTAACCGAACGGGCAATAAACCTCAGTTGTGAAAACAGCTGAGTCGGCATCGCCTAAAGCGGTAACGCCACGGCGGTGCCGAAAAGCTTTACCGCTGCCTCAGAAGTTTCAGCAAAGGCTTCCGGGGCAGCCTTCCGGTTTTGCTTGAGCCGGTTCGGTCGTGCTGAGTGCTGATGCGGTCAGTGCGGCTGCAAAACTCCATGTCAGGCATTTTGTAAGCCCGTTTCTCTTTTTGCAGTGGAAACGGGCTCTTTTTTTACCTACACCGCGGGTTAAGAAATGGACAAAGGAAAAGGCGAAAGAAAGCGCCCGGACTTTCCCAGTGACGATAAGCGCCGCGTTGCGGCGGAATTGTGCGCGCACGGCATCTCTCGTGCCTCCTTTGCCTATCGTGATCATCTTCGTGACGCCACGAAAATGATCGCACGGCTCAAATCCCGTGGACCCGGTACTGCCCGGACGATAAAACCTGAATATCCCTACTACTTATATGTACAAAAAACCTGTGTCCAAATCACCGTGGGGGTACTTCTAGCAAATGACTACTTTTATGCGACCGAAATGTAAACGCTGATCGCGTCCTTTAACATTAGTTTTTACTGCACCTGCTGTGTCTCTTTTTATCAGACAGACGGCATCATTTTTTAACGCACTTCTGTATCTGCTATTGACGCCCTTTTGCATCATTTTTAAGCGCACGTGCGTATCAGCTTTTAACGCCCATTTACCGTCAGAACTGACACAGTTAACGCACCAACTGTGTCAATTCCTCACGCTCCATAACAGCCTCTTTCCACACCTGCAGAATCAGCGGTTCGCGCCAGGCAAGTGCTCCGCAGTAAAAGGGCAGGGGCCAGACGCGGTGATTCACAAGTGCCGGTATGGTTTTAAGTGCCGGCTGTTTTTTGACGGCCTTCTCGATGGCCACCGCTCCGGCTGTGCCGTCTCCGGTGAGGGCAACGGCTTCGGGCTGTTTTGCGAGAAGCTCGCTGAGGCTTTCTGCGTTGAGTTCCGTTAGGCCCGGGATCTGTTCCTTTTCGGGATCAGAGACCGTCACGTTGGCGCAGCCAAATTCGCGTGCCACGGCCTGGCTCAGTTCGTGAGAGTCCGTCACCGCAAAAAGAAAGGTTTCGAGCGTCACGGGCTGCCGGATTGACAGCAGAATCAGCAGTTTCTGTGGCTTTGTTGCTTGCGGCGCTTCCCGCAGCAGTCTGAAGCGCTCCTCGTAATCGCGGATCACGCGCTCGGCCTGCTTGTCCGCATCAAACATGGCGCCCGCGCGGCGCAGCACTTCCGGGACGGTACCGGTTACGTCTAAAACCTTCACGGGCACCCCAGCTGCTTCCAGTCCCTCTTTCATTGAGGCGGGGTTAAGTTCCGCGCGGTGGTTGTCTTCAAGGAGCACATAGTCCGCAGGGATTTTGGTAAGTGCGCTTTTTAAAACCTGCGGTTTGTTGTGCATGGCGCAGGCCACACACTCAAGGGGCTTCTCCTGCGGGTGCAGCAGTTCCATTGAGGGCACTTCGCCGCCCACAAGGGCGTAAGCGTAAATCTTGAGTGCCGCAAGGTATTCGGTTGCGGTGTCGCCGATAAAAACCGCCCGTTCGTAGCGGGGATAAGGGACGAAATTGTTGAGCATGGTGGTTTCCTTAAGTGAGTGTCAGCACCGTATCGGCCCTGCTGATGAGTCCGCTCTGGTGGGTAATGAGCAAAACGGCGGTATCGGGCAGTGCGCGCCGTACGAGCGTGAGCAGGGCTTCTGCCGCCGTGTCGTCCAGCCCCGAGAGGCTTTCGTCCAACAGCAACACCTTGGGTTTGACGGCAAGGCACCGGATAAGACACAGGCGCTGCTGTTCTCCGCCCGAAAGCCGTACGGACCAGTCCTGCTGCGTATCAAGTTCCGGCAGGAGGCTCTCGAGCCCCACGGCGGTGAGGCGCTCTTGGGCCTCACGGTCGGTGAGCGTCTCGGGGCGCCGGGGGTAGGCGAGATTGGCGCGCAGGGTACCGGTGAAGATGTAACCCCTCTGCGGAATCCAATAGACGCCGTCCGGGATCGTGAGCAGTCCTTCAAAGCCCGCATAAAACCCTGCGAGCGTCTTCATGAGCGTGCTTTTGCCGATACCCGAGGTACCTGTGAGAAGCGTAAGCGTGCCGGGTTTGAGCGTCAGTTTCACGGAAAGCTTTCGGGCCGCGTCTGAGGAGTGCCCGGGAACCGTGAGCTGCAGGTCGGCTGTGAGGTTTTGCCCTGCACCGGATTGGACAGGTAAGAGCCGCTTTCTGAGGGTTTCGGCTTCGGTGAGCCCGGCTTCCAGGCGCTTTAGGCGGGCGTAGGCGGCGGAAAGTTTTGCGAGATCGTCGTAGCAGAAAATAATCCAGGAAAGTGACCGCGCGACGTCCCCGAACGCGCCTCTGATTTGCATGAGGCCCCCGAGCTGAATATGGCCTGCCAAAAACGCGGGAAGCGAAAAGAAAATGGGTGCGAGGTGCGTGAACTGCCCCAGGCCCACCGTGAAGAAATCGAGGTCACGCTGCTTTTTCACGAGGTTTATGAGCATATCCATGAGGCTGCCGAACTTCTCGTGCAGCCCCATGGCTTCCGTAGCTTCACCCCGGGCGCCGGCAATGGCATCGGCGTGGCGGCGCTTTTCCATGAGCGCCGCTCTGAGATCCGCTTCCTTATGCTGTACCCCGATGTTGTAGGTCTTAAGTTTCCTGCCGATGACGTGCGTGAGCCACGTGGAAAAGGCGGTATAGATAAGGCACACCCAGAACATGTAGCCCGGCACGGTGATGCCGAAGACTTCGGCGCTCCCCGAAAGTGTCCAGAGAATGACCGAGAAACTCCCGATCGTGAGAAGCGAATCAAAAAGACTCACCGAGAGGTTAAGCGAGAGGGAGACGAGGTTTTTGACGTCCTCACTCATACGCTGATCGGGATTGTCGGGTTCTTTGCCGCTTTCGCGCAGCAGGTAGTGGGCACTCGCAGGCGACAGCCACCGGTCAAAAAATACGTAGGTGATATCGCGTCTGAGGGCAATGATGACCCGGTCCTTGAGGTAACCCGCGGATACGAGAAGCGTAATGATGACGGCCGCAAGGCCGATGAAAAAGACGAGCTCCCGGTAAATGGCGTCTTTGTCCACCCGCTGCAGCGCGTCGTAAAAACGCCCGTTCCAGTCGTTTAATTCCACCGCGAGTTTGATGTTGACCGTGTAGGCCGCAAGGAGCACGGCAAAAAGCGCCCAGAACCACAGGCGTTTCCGGTGGAAAAGATAAGCGCCCAACAGTCGGGCCAGACCGCTTCGCGTCATGCGTATGTTCCGGAGTGCGGCAAGGCGGCCGGAGGTTTAATCCCGACCGCCTGCCGGTTAAGTCTTACGGGCTTCAGAACTGCGCGGAGAGCCAGACGCGGGCGGCGCGGCCGTAGCCGTAGCTGCCGTTAAGAATCCGGTACTCCTTGTCAAAGAGGTTCGTGAGTGCGGCACCCGCCGTGAGGGTGACAAAGCCCTCGACCTTCGGGGACCACTCCACACCCACGGCGTGGGTCATGAAGCGTGCGTAGTGCTTGTAGACGCCGCTGCCGTAGTCGGTTTCCTCAGCGCTCTTGCCGCCCTTACTCCACCGGGCGCGGTACCAGACGTCAAGGGCCTGCGCGGGGAACGTATAGCCGAGGCGGAGGTTCGCGGACTGCGGTGTCACGCCAGGCACGCGCTCGTCGGTCGTCTTATCCGTGGCGTGCACGAGGCCGTAATTGGCGCGCACGCTGAAGTTACCGATGGCGTAGCCAGCGGACACTTCAATCCCCTTACGGACCACGTGACCATGGTTTTTCGTGGAGAAGTACATGGTGCCCGGAACGTTCGGATCCCTCCAGGAGGTGGAGCCGATGAAGTCCTTCACGTCGTCGTAGAAGAACGTGAACTTGGCGTTGAGCTTATCGTCTTCAGCCAACAGTCCCTTGAAGTTAAGGTTGGTGCCTGTTTCCCAGTTTGTGGACTTTTCGGGTTTGAGGTCGGGGTTGGCAACGACAACGGCGTTATCGATCACACCCGGATAGACCATCGTAAAGTAGAGTTCATCCAAAATCGGCGGACGGTAGCCGGTATTCACGGATGCCCAGATTTCGGTGGAGGTGTGCGGTTTCAGGGTCACCGTCACCCCGGGTGTCACCTTGTTGTCCGACATTGAGGCGTAGCCCCTGTTGGATTCACGCTTGTAGTAGTTCCAGCGCACAACAGGGCTCACGGAAAGCCATCCGGTGATGTCGTAAATGTCCTGAATGAAAAGGCCGGCATCCAGGGCGTCCGAATCCGGACGTCCCGTGGCGTCAACCCACTGGTTGCCTTCAAGGTCTTTGCCGCTTTGGCTCTTTTTGTAGATGTCGCCCCCGAACGTGAGCTCATGGCCGCCGAGAATCTTAAATTCACTGGTGTTCTGAACATTGGCGCCAATCGAATCAAACTTGATCTCGGATTCGCGTGCGCCGGTATCAAAGGCGTATTCAGAGCTCACGTACTGCACGGCCGAGCGGATGTTGACGAGTTTGCTTGCCTCATACTCCCACTTGCCGGTGAGACGGTGCTGTTCGTTTTTGTACGTCTGACGGCCATAGCTTGAACTGTCCCAGTCGTCGTGGGCAATGTCGTAGTTGTAGGCAAGGCTCACGAGCATGTCGTCGTTGGGAAAAGCGGAGACTTTCGCGAGCACCGCCGTCTGGTCAAAGTCGCGGTTGTTCTCCGAGCGCTTGCCTGTTGAGCTCTTTGTCTCCCCGGCATCCTGGCGGTTGACGCCCACCACGGCGTCCCAGATGCCGTGACGGCCGAAGACGAAGGCGCTCTTCTGCCAGTTTTCCGTATCGGACGCATAGCCGGTTTTGACCTTGACGCCCCAGTCCTTGTCGGTGCCCGCCAGAAAGTCTGCGGCGTCCTTGGTGGTGACCGCGACCGTGCCGCCGATGCCGCCGTTACCGTAAAGGGAGCTGCCGCCGCCGCGGCGTACTTCGACCTGCTTCACCATTTCCGGATCAATGAAAAGGCCCACGGGCTGGTTGCCGCCGATTGTTGTGTCCTCCTGACGCATGCCGTCAATGAGGTAGGTGATTTGGTTGGCGTCAGAGCCGCGGATGCTCACGCGGTTAAACATGACGCTCTCCGAACTCGTGACGTCAACGTTCGGCACATCAAGGAGCGTTTCCGCAAAGGTCTGCGGGACGTTTTCCTCAATGGTTTTGGCCGTAATTACGCTGATCGAAGCTGCGGCTTCAGATAAGGGTTCGGCAACGCGCGTGGCGGTCACGACGACCGGATCCTCAAGAACAATGGTTGTCTGCGCGGAGACGGCGGGCGCAAAAACGCCTGCAACAGCAACGGACAAAAGGGAGAGACGGGTGCTGCGGGAAAGGGAGGTGGTCATGGTATGTGTGAGGCAAGCGAAGCGCTTTCTTACAGCTTGAACTGTCTTCGCTCACAACAAATAAGAATGAGAACGAGAATGATTCCCATTCTATCTGTTAGCAAGTATAAGTTTTGAAAAATTTAGAAAGATAAGGGTAAGTAAGTATGCTTATTCGGAGGATTTCATTTTTGAAGGGATTGAGGAGGTTGAGGTCTTGTCTTACAAGGTGATGAGGGACAAGCTCAGAGAAGCTGTGCAACTAAGGTAAATGTTGTATTAATACAACACAAAGTCTTCCGGCGCATGATATGAAATCGAATTTCCTCAGTGTTTTCTCTTAACCCATGACACTTCGTTGAGATAAATCAATCGGGGGGGTAATCCCTTAAATTGCCCCATCAAGGCCCGTACCTTTTCCCCGGCGCGGTCCGTCAACCCCATCAAAGGATTTTTCGCAATGAACCGTACATTCAAAACGTTGTGGAATGACGTTCGCCGCTCTTTCGTGGCAGTGAACGAAACACAGAATTCGCACGGCAAGCCCTCCAAGACTGTTGTGGCGCTGACTGCTGCTGCGGTTATTCTCGGAGCAACGGCTGCTTCCGCTGCTTATGTGGAACAGGGCCGCTTGGGCAGCACCTCGTCCTGGGAATCGGCTGAATACGGCAGCGACGGCTACATCAGTCAGAAGAAGAACCAGCACGGGCTTGTGCACGTGAACGCTTCCACGGCATACGCGGAAGGCTACACCGGTAAAGGTGTGCTGATCGGCGTTGTGGACTCCGGTGCCCTTCTTTCCCACTCCGAACTCTCGGGCGGCCGCATTTTCGGCGTCACGGCGTCCGGTGAGTACTCTCACACGGGTACGCGCTATCCCTTCTATGACCTCAAACAGGGCGGTCCGAAGCTGCCTGACGGTACGATGGCCAAGGGCGATTACACCAAGGGTGAAGCTTTTAATGTGAACGGCGACTGGATTCTCGGTGTGAACGATGCGCACGGCACGCACGTCACCAGCGTTGTGGCCGGTAGCCGCGACGGACAGAATTCCCACGGCGTCGCGTTTGATGCTGATATTGCTGTCGGCAACACGGGCGGCAGCGACAACATGAACTACGGTCCTTATCAGGACTACGGCTACTTCTATGCCGTGTGGGATGCGGTCGGAGCGACCGGTGCCAAGGTGATCAACAACTCCTGGGGTACCAACATCCGCATTAATGACAGCACAAGTGAACACTATGATGTGGGTAAACACTTTGGCAGCTATGACGGCAGTCAAGAACCGACACTTGGAAATCGCATTAGACCAGAAGGGTCCGAGAAGGAATACTTCCTCTTCATGAAGGATGCCGAAGCCAACGGCGGCAAGAATTTCATGGATGCGGCTTATGAAGTCGCTGCGAAGTACGGCCTCGTGCAGATCTTCACGAACGGTAACCGTCAGTTCCAGAACCCGTACTACCGTGCGGCCTATGCCTACTACAACCCGGAAGCGGAAAAGTACTGGATTGCCGCGGGCGGCGTTGATGTCGATGAGCAGGGTAATGAACAGGTAATGGGCTGGGGCAAAACATGGACCGGTACAGGTGCGGTTTCTGAAGCAGAGGGTAAGACCAATGCCTACAACCGCTCCGGTATCGCCAAGTGGTGGGGTATTGCTTCTGCTACAAATGTTTTGGGCGCAAACGTGAATTCCACGACGGGCGAAGCTTCCAACCGCCAGGCGGGCGGTACCTCGAACGCCGCTCCTCATATTGCCGGTGCCATGGCAGTGCTTCTCCAGCGTTTCGGAACGTACATGGACGTGACCCAAGTGCGTGACGTGATGTTCACGACAGCACGGCAGCATCAGCTCAATGATCCGACGAAGCTTCTTCCCGGCATCAGCCAAGAGGAAGCAGGAGCACCGGAAGATGACTATGGCTGGGGTATTGTTGATCTCGGTAAGGCTATCTACGGTCCCGGCCAGTTCTTTGGTACGTTTGACGTCACGATGAACGGCATTGCCGATCAGTGGGATAACGACATCACGGATCAGGCAATTCAGCTTCGGGGCAAGGAAGACGCTCTTGAAAAGGCTGAGCTGGAAACCCGGATCGCACAACTCAAGGCCCCCACCAAGCAAACAGACGAAGTGCGTTGGGAACTCGGCTATAAGCAGAAGCGTCTCGCGGCTATCGCCGAACGTGAACGCCAGGGCTACACGGGTAAGCTCATCAAGCGCGGCAACGGTCTGCTCACGATGACCGGTGTCAATACCTACACGGGCGGCACGGAAATTTACGGCGGCACGGTTGCGGGTCTCACCGAATCCTTCGGCTCCGGTAATGTTGTCGTGAAGAAGGGGGCGACGGTTGAACTGCACAAGTCCTTTGACGTGACTCACGCCGGCAAGATTGACTGGGAAACAACGACCGTGACCGGTACGGCTGCTGACAATACGGACGATGCCAAGATTGTGCTTGAAGCCGGCTCAACACTGGCTCTTGCAGGGGAAAATATCAGTATCAACTCCCTGACAACCAACGGCAAGGCTTCCGTTAAGGCCTCCGGCTTTACGAAGGATCAGCTCGCAGGTCTCTGGAGCGGTGCCACCAAGCAACTCGCTGTTTCCGCCGCTGTGGTGAATATCGATCCGAATGTTGCAACAAACCTCACTGCCGGTACGAGCGACTACGCGCTCTTTGAGACGACAGACGTGAAGGTTGAACAAAACTCCGTGACCGCACAGCTCACGAAGTCCGATAAGACCGTTGCTTCCTTCGGCGCGGACGCCAACAGCGCCGCCGTGGGTGCCGCGATTGAATCGGTTGCCGACAGTGCCGTCATGAGCGAGCTCGTTGCCGCTTCCGCGGGCGAAATCTCGCAGACGCTTACCTCGTTGAGCAACGACCTGCACCTCGCGGCTCAGAACGCGACGCTTCTTAACAGTGCGCTTGTGGCCCGTACGATCAAGGATCAGGCCTCTGCCTACGGTGAAGCCCGCCGTGCCGACTTTGAAAACGGCGCAACTCTCTGGGCAACCGGTATGGGTTCCTGGGGCTCTGTTGATGCGGGCGGTGCCTCCGTTGATATGGATGTTGACACCTATGCCGGCTTCATCGGCGGCGAAATGCCCTACGGTGACGGCAACAAGGTCGGTGTCTTCTTCGGTTACGGCTCCACGGACTTTGACGCGAGCAGTGACGGCAAGATCGAAAGTGATGATCTGCACTTCGGCGTGTACGGTGAAAACACCTTCAATGCCGTCGGTGTGACTTACGGCCTCGCTTACACGCAGCAGGACCGTGATGCCAAGCGCACGCTCGTGCTCGGTCAGTCTGTTGCCGGAAGCGCGCTCTCTTACGACGCTGATGTACTGCAGGTCTTCGGTGAAGTGAGCTACAAGGGCTTCAGTACCGACACCTTCCAGGTTGAACCCTACGCCGGCGTGAGCTTTATCCGCGCCTCGGCCGATGATCTCTCCGAAAAAGTGGGCGGCCACGCCGTGAAGACCGAACTTGAGGACCAGAACCTCGGTCTCTTCAATATCGGTGTGCGCGGTGCGATGCCCTTTACGGCAGGCACGGTCGCCATGAAGGTGAAGGGCGATGTCGGCTACATGCAGTTTGTGGGTGACAACGAAGCCGAAGCCAAGATGACGATCGGCGACGCGGGTACCGCCAAACTCACAGGCGAGAAGCTTTCGGGCCTTGCCACGGTGGGTTTCGGTATTGACGCGGCTGTCGGCCAGAACGTCACGCTCGGTGTGAGCTACACCGGCGCGTTCGGCAGCGACATCAAGTCGCACGGCATCGGCGCCAACATCCGCATCCGCTTCTAAGCGGCCGGACCTCTGCAGCCGGACTGTTTTCACGCGGTCCGGCTGCAGGACAGACTCCGTTTTGTTCGCTTTTCCGGAACAGAATTTCCCCGCACACCTTTGGCCTGCGGGGTTTTTTT
Source organism: Duodenibacillus massiliensis (assembly GCF_928721995.1). Lineage (NCBI taxonomy): Bacteria > Pseudomonadati > Pseudomonadota > Betaproteobacteria > Burkholderiales > Sutterellaceae > Duodenibacillus > Duodenibacillus massiliensis. The sequence continues at coordinate 525,599 of NZ_OV788642.1, read as the reverse complement.
AAAGAAAGAGCAGGGGGGCATCTGCCTTTTGAAAAAAGGCAGCCGGATGCCGCTTCGCCTTCAGCACTACAGGCACGGGGATGACTGCCGGCGGTACTTTCCAGGTGAACCGCAGGCAGTGGGAAACATCCTCGTGCCTGCTGCCGTCCCCGTGTGCCTCTCAGAGTTGGAAACAGTCGGACTGAGGCCAGAGATTAAATTGGCTGGATGTTTCAAGAGCATCCGGCCGTTTGTACTCAGTATCTGTAAGGCTGCAGCAGAAGCTTACTCATAGCGGCTGCACTCGCGCGTGTGCCAGTTCTCGATCTGATCGGGCGCCACGTAGTTCTTGTCGTACGTGCCGTTTTTCTCTGCGGGCTCCGTCCAGCGGACGAGATCCTTCTTGTTGGAGAGGCACTTGGCTTTGATGTAGGCCTCACGTTCGGAGAGGTTTAAGAGCGCGAGCACCTTGTCTTTGGTGTCAAAGGCGGGAGCTTCCCAGTCGCCGGCACCGTGCCTGGCAAGAATTTTTCTCAATTCCACGCGGGCCTGCTGTGCGTAACGGATGGCGTTTGCGAACTCCGTGAAGGTTTCCTGTGATGCATGAAAGTAGGCGGCGCGCTGCAGGGAATTAAAGCGCCAGTAAGAGGCGCGGATCGCCTGCAGCACCGGCTGCATCTCGGCTTCAGAAGCACCGGCCGCCCAGGCTTTGCCCGCTTCCAGATGGGCTTTCGCGAGCAACGTGCCCGATTCAATCCGCAGCTCTGCGACACGGGCTTTGCGCTGCGCGACGTAGGAAAGGATCTTGTCCTTATTTTTAACATCGTGGCACCCGGAGCAGGACGCCTCAAATGTTTTAAGCGGTCGCCCGATGTTGTGACTCGTGTAGGTCTGACCATTTTTCGTCACCTTGGGCATGTGACAGGTCGTGCATGAGAGCCCCATCTGTCCGTGAATGCCGGTTTTAAATAGTTCGTAGTCCGAGTGAATGCTCCAGATGAGCGGTGCTATTGAGATCGGATGGATCAGATCAGTGCGGGGCTTGCCGTCGGGGAAGTTTTTCCCGTCGTTGAGCCACGCTTCCTGTGCGGCAATGGAAAAGCCGCCTGGCCACGCTGTTTTGGCAACCGTCATCCTGCGCTCTTTGCCGGAGGCGTCGGTCCATTTCTGTTTGACGGTAAAGCCTTCGTAGTGGCACTGCGCGCAAATGAGTGACTTTTGTTCGGCGGCGGAAGACTTTTCAAAGGCGGGCTTGCCGGCTGCTTTGAGTTCATCGTTAAACCAGGAGAGCGACACCTTGAGCTGCATCGTTTCCGGATCATGGCAGTTCATGCAGCCCACGGAGTGGGCGCCGAGTTCCGAAAATTTGCTGACCGGGCTCGACAAAAATTCTTTTTCCCCGTACCGGCGGATGATTTCAGGGGCCGCTGAGCTGTGGCAGGCAAGACAACGGGCTGAGGTTTTCTCATTGGCACTGCCGTCGGGAATGCCCGCGTCGGTCAGCGTCATGAAGTCAAGCCACCCGTAGTAGTGGCCTCGGAGGCCGAGCAGCACCGGACCGCCTTCGCCGCCCGTACCGGCACGGAGAATGGCAAGAAACGGATATTTGGCGATGTAGTCGGCGGTTTCGTTTTCCTCTTTGGAGGCAATCCAGCTTTCATACTGCAGCGGAAAGAGTTTGGCGAAATTGGGGCTGACAAATACCGATCTCACGCTCGGCGGTACGTCCGTTACGACGATCGGGGCTGGTGACGGCGTAGGCGCGTTTGGTCGTCTGACTGTTGCAGACAATGCACAGGTCACCGTTGACGGCGGGAAGCTGTACGCCGGAGCGAAGATCACCGATACTGACTCAGAAGGTATTGAGATTGCCGGAGGCGTCGTAACGCTCAAAGGCGATAAGACCAACAATGCGGTTATTGCGACAAGCGGTACTTCGGGAGTAGCCTCGGTTACTCAGAAGGGCGGCAGCATCGCTGTGACCGGAGTCGGTGTAATCGGCGTGGAAGAGACCGGAACGGATACCAAGACGTACGGTGGTACGTTTGACCAGCAGGGCGGTACGCTTTCCATTGCGAAGGGCGCATTCTTGACGGTGAAGGCTAAGACATGGAATATTGCCGGAGCTCAGGTTGTCAATAACGGTTTCGTGACATTTGACGGGGGGATGTAATGTTTTTTGTGTCCAGGCGATAACAGCGCTCCCGTAGGGCGCGAAAGGAATCACCGTGGCACACCGTACACCCAAAATAAACGACACCGTAAAATTTACCGACCAGCAGCAGGCCATTCTGAACGATGCCGTAGAGCAACTGATGGAAGCCGGCGGCTTAACGGCCTTAACGCAGGCTCATTTCAACGAAGCGATGAAGATCGTAGCCCAACGCTTCATCAACGCCGCCCTGCAAGGGGAACTGAAGCACCATTTGACACAGGAAGAGGAAAATCTCAACGAAGAGGAATCATCGGCTGAGCGCGTTGAAAACAAACGCAATGGGTACAGCAAGAAAACGCTTCACGGCAATAAAGGCGATTTAGAAATCCAGGTTCCCCGGGATCGCAAGGGGACTTATGTTCCCCGCCTGGTACCCAAGCACTCACGGCATTTCAATGACTTCGATGACGCCATCATCGATTTATATGGACGCGGATTGTCTACCCGTGAAATCACTGAGTTCATCAGAAGTCAGTACCACGTTGAAGTGAGTGCCGAATTCATCAGCACCGTGACGGAAAAGGTAAATGACGACGTACGGCAATGGCAAGGCCGTCCGTTGGATTCGGTCTACCCGGTGGTGTTCTTTGACGCTTTGCGCATCAATATCCGTAAGGACGGCGTCATCAAGAAGATGGCGGTTCATTTGGCTCTCGGCGTACGTTGTGACGGCCGACGCGATGTGCTCGGCATGTGGGTTCATGAAAACGAAGGCGCGGCTTTCTGGACGTCGGTATTTACGGAATTGAAAAACCGAGGCGTAGAGGACATCCTGATCGCCGTCACAGACGGCCTCAAGGGTATGACGCAAGCCATTGAAGCCGTATTTCCCCAGGCGTAACATCAAACCTGCATGTAGCGCAGAGTTGGCGCTCTGCCTGGGCACAGGTGATACCCTTCTTCAACTTTCCCCGGTCGATTCGGAAGTTGTTGTATACGACCAACAGTATTGAGGCTCTCAACCGTGGCGTTCGGAAGGTAATCAAAACTCGAACCATGTTTCCGCATGAAGAATCCGCCAAGATGCTGATTTACTTGGCACTTCAGCGCATTATGGAAAAATGGAAGCTACCTGTTCGTGCTTGGAATGAAGCCATGCCGGTGTTTGCAGCCATGTACGGTGAGCGATTTGCCGCTGGGCAGGCTTAATTGCCGCGGAGTACTGAAACAGTGTTTCAGCATAGCAGTTGCAGTGTTACAACTTAAGGAGACGAAACTGCGATTTTTCCGGTAGCGGCGCGCCGCTGCATAGTCGCCCCCATGGGGGCGGCTATGCAGCCCTCCCATGCCGCCGTCGTACCCTGAATCATCGCATTACCACTGATGGAAAAAATGGGGCTTGACAGCCCCGAAGTACCAGGGGTTAAATACCCCTGTTAGCGAGCCAACAAGCTCAACCGTAAACCCGCGCTAGACACAAAAATCTACACACACCCAGCTGATTATTCGGAAAGTCTACGGGTTTCGTAATGTTGAAAATCTCAAGGCACTGGTGCTTTTATGCTGCTCAAATTTGGTGATCCCTTTGCCAAACCATGCTGTCTCCGGAAAGCCCGCTAAACAACAGCCTTCCGGTGTAGTTGCTTGATTTTTTTACCCACAACTATGCACGAAGAGCCAAAAACCTTGGCTGTTACGGGAAAGCCTGCACCGTGTCAGGAAACCCCGCGCTTTCAAGCGCGGGTTGTTTAGGCGCAGAGAAAGCCCCGGCACTGTCCGCAGGTGAAGGTCCCACACCACCTTGCCGATCACGGACGCAAGGTTGACCGACTGACTGCGGTCGGATTTTCCTATGGCGTAGGAGCGTACGCGGTTTAAAACGTCCTTGGCACACTGTGCCTGGCGGGTAATGCGCGCAATGACGCAGAGGTCTGCCTCGGTGACGGCTTTGGGTGCGGGGCGCTGCGGGACGCTGTTGGTGAGACTTTCCGTAAAGCAGACAAGTGCATTTAAGGGTTGTCCGAGTTCATAGAATTTCATCATGGCGGAAAGCCTGCAGTAAGTGAGTCATACGGGAGCTGCCGAAGGCAAGCTGACTGAAATGAACTGCTTTTCAGACAAGCGGAATTTTCTGCAGATATGCACGCGCGTAATCTGACAAAAACACAAAGACACTGCTTTTGCGCCGTCGATCGCAGTGCCCCCGGCGGGCGGCGCGAAAAATGTTCGGCTTCCATGACTTTCATCGCCTTCTGCCTTGCGTCGACACGGCTAAGTTATTTCCCTTAAATCCCTTAACGTGGTCGGCCTTTTTCATCCGTATATTCACCGAGGGTTTACCCGCCGCGCCTCCCACCGCACGGCGGGCAACACATACGCCAAGTTTTAAAAAAGTTGGAGAAGTACAAAATGAGAAGGATGTTCATGTTGTCGGCGGCCGCTGCCGCAGCCATGGTTCTGTCTGTGGGCGCTCAGGCTGCCGTCAAAGACGGTACGTTTGAAGGTACCGGCGCCGGCCGCGGCGGCCCCGTCACAGTGGCCGTCACCTTTGAAAAGGGCCGAATTGCCGATGTGAAGGTTGTGAAGCAGACCGAAACCGTGGGTGTTTCCGACCCGGCGCTTAAGCGCGTTCCCGCCGCCGTTGTTAAGGCCAACAGCGTCAACGTTGATGCGGTAAGCGGCGCCACGATGACCCGCAAGGGGATTCTCGAAGGTGTTGCAGCCGCCATCGTTGCCGCGGGCGGCAAGGTTGCGGACTTTAATAAGCGGGCACCCAAGGCAGCTGCTCCCAAGGGCGTTGAAAAGGTTACGACCGACGTTCTCGTTGTGGGCGGCGGTGCGGGCGGCCTTGCAGCCGCCGTGCGTGCCGCAACGCAGGGCGCGCATGTCATCCTTATTGAAAAGCGTCCCAACATCGGCGGCGCCACACAGCTTAACGCCGGTACGTTGGTTGCCACGGGCTCACGTTATCAGCGTGAAGTCATGAAGGAAACCAAGGACAGCCCTGAGCTTCTCGCCAAAGACATCTTCCGCGCCGGTGAAAACAAGAACGATCCGGTTCTCGTGAAGATGGTCGGAGAAAAAGCGGGCGGTGTGGTTGACTGGCTCATTTATGACCTCAAGATCCCCTACGGTCCCGCTGCCACGCAGTATCCGGATCATTCCGCCAACCGCCAGCTGGGCGTCACCGGGCGTTCTGTCAATTGGCTCAAACTTATGAGCCAGAAATTGAACGAAAACGGCGGCAAGATCATGACCGATACCCGCGCTCAGGAATTTATCCGCGATAAGGCGGGTAACGTCGTGGGCGTCAAAGCCACAATGACCAACGGCCAGAAGATCGACTTCTCCGCCAAATCCGTGGTTCTGGCTTCGGGCGGCTACGGCGCCAACCGCGCGATGCTGCCGAAGAAAGTGACTTCCTACCTCTTTTACGGCCTTGACAGCGAAACCGGTGACGGCCTCGCGATGGGTAAGAAGATCGGTGCGGGCACCATTAACCTCGACCTTGTGAAGCAGTATCCGCAGGGCGTTGAAACGCTGCCGCATCACGCGCTTGCTGCCACCGCGTCTTCAACCGACACCATGAAGAAGTCCGGCGCCATTTACGTGAACCGTGACGGTAAGCGTATTGTCGATGAACTCGCGGGCTTGGGGACGCTTACCAAGATCACCGAAGCCCAGAAAGACTCCATCATGTACATTGTGATGGATAAGGCCGCTTGGAAGCAGTATGTCGCCAAGAGCCTTGAAGACAAGCTCGTTGCGGCTCCCTCGGACCTTGATAAGTGGGTCAAGATCGTCAATAACGGCTACCCCGTAATGGCAACCTCGGCGAAACTTGCCGATGCCGCCAAGACTATGGGCATTAACGCCAAGGGCCTGCAGGCAACGATCGCCCGCTGGAACGGTTTTGTGAAGGCCGGTGCCGACAAGGACTTCGGCCGTAAGGTCCTGATGCCCTTTGGTGAAGGCCCGTACTACATCGTTGAACAGAAGCCGCGCTTCCAGACAACGCTCGGAGGCCTCAAGGCCAACGCCGACATGCAGATTCTCAACAAGAAAGGTCAGCCCATCGGCAACCTCTTCGGTGCGGGCTGCGTTGTGGGCGGCGCCAACGGCTCTGACAGCCTGACGGCCATGATGAACTCCTGGGCCATTATCTCGGGTGTTGTGGCCGGTGACAGTGCGGTGAAGAACCTGAAGAAGTAATCGGGTTCTGCCACTGACGGAACCGGTGCAGCTCTTCTGTGGCGCCGGGTTCTCTGAAAAGGCTCCGTAGGGTATGTTTCGCTCTGCGGGGCTTTTTGCGGCTGCACGCCTTCGAAAATCGCGTGCAATGTCGATAAGGCAGGTAAACTCGCCGGCAATCGTCCCAGGAGAACCGTATGCCGCAAATGCCACGGCTCACAGTAAACCTCAGAAGAAGGCCCTGCCTTCAGAGCGACGGAAGACAGCTACGATCTGAAGGCTGAGCAATCAGCGCTTGCGAGGCTCAAACAAGTCTCAGGGAACGCCGGATCGATAGTGCAGTACAAACCAGCGAATCGGCAAGACGAAGCAGTCCTTCGCCGGAACCGACGGATCGAGCTGATGAAGCCCGTACCCGTAGAGCGGTTGCGTTTTAAATGTTCCTGTGGTGCAGGGGACGCCCGGGCAGACAAGGTCTCAAAAACCTTGGCTGTTTGCGGGAAAGCCTGCACCGTGTCAGGAAACCCCGCGCCTTCAAGCGCGGGTTGTTTAGTGCAAAGCCGACCGGATCCCGAGACAAAACTGCCTTGAGGCAAAGATTCAGGCAATACGCCCGGAGACGCTGCACGGCCGTGTCGGTTTCGGCGCGCACCTCGGGAAGGAAAAATTCTGAAGCCTCGGCTTTAAAGAGCCTGCGAAAAGCCCCGTGAGGCGCCAACCGCACGGGGCTTCAACCAAGCGCTCAAACCCGCGTCAGAAGCGGAAATCGCGTTCGCCTTCTTCGATGCGTTCAAGGCGTTTCACGCAGGCCTTGTGAATCTTCTCGTTTTCGATCTTGGGGAGTTCCGACGCAATGAGAATGTCGCCCGCTTTCTTCGTGGACGGACACGCATAGTCGCACATGTACTCCTTGATCGTCATGATGGCGTTGGCCTGACAGTAAGCGGCGATGCTTCCGTCCTTGGCAAACTCCATGAAGCGGTCACCGGTGCGGCCGGCGCGGTAGCAGGCCGTGCAAAATGAGGGCAGATACCCGTTTTCCATGAGCCAATGCACGATTTCGTCGAGCGAGCGGCGGTCATTGGTTTCAAACTGCGCGGTGTGCTCATCGTCCTGCGCTTCAATCTTGATCGTGTAGCCCCCGACCGACGTTCTGGAGCCCCCGGAAATCTGCGAGATCCCGAGCTTTAAGGCTTCCGTGCGGATGCGCGCGCTTTCCCGCGTACTCATGATCATGCCGGTGTAGGGGACCGCGAGACGAATCAAAGCCACGATCTTTAAAAACACATCGTCCGGAACGGCGTTACTGAAGGTCTTCGGATCAATGTCGTCAGCCGGGCAGATGCGCGGCACCGAAATCGTGTGCGGCCCCACGCCGAAAACGGCTTCCAAGTGTTCGGCGTGCATGAGAATCCCTACGAAGTCGTAGCGGTAGAGATTGAGCCCAAAGAGCACCCCTAAACCCACGTCGTCAATACCGCCTTCCATCGCGCGGTCGTGCGCTTCGGTGTGGTAGCAGTAGTCGGCCTTCGGTCCCTTCGGATGCATCTCCTCGTAGGCTTTGCGGTTGTATGTCTCCTGAAAGAGCTGGTAGGTGCCGATCTGCGCTTCGTGCAGTTTACGGTAGTTTTCAACGGTCGTCGCCGCGATGTTGATGTTCACGCGCCGGATCGCACCGTTTTTGTGCTTGATCGAGTAAATCGTCTTGATGGACTCAAGGATGTACTCAATCGGGTTGTACTTGGGGTGCTCGCCGGCTTCCAAAAGAAGCCGCTTGTGGCCCAAGTCCTGCAGCGCAATCACCTCACGGCGGATATCGTCCTGGGTGAGCTTCTTGCGGATGATGTTCTTGTTTTTGGCGTGGTACGGGCAGTATGTGCAGGTGTTGATGCAGTAGTTGGAGAGGTACAGGGGCGCGAAAAGAACGATGCGCTTACCGTAGATGTGTTCCTTCACCTTAATTGCGGCCTGCATGATTTTTTCATTGCAGTCGGGAAGGTCGCAGGCCAGAAGCACCGCCGCTTCGCGGTGGGTGAGACCCTTAAAGGTGAGGGACTTATTGATGAGCGATTCAATCAACGCTCTGTCGGACTTATGTTCTTCGGCGTACGCAAGCGTGTCCTCAATCTCCTGATGGTTGATGAAGTCATCGGCCTGACGCGATTTGGGATCGTACATGGTGATTTAAGCGCAACAAGCGCTGTGAGTTAAAAAACCGGAAACGGCGTTTTGTCTTCTCTTTCTTCTTCTTTTTCGTGAGAAGCAACTGACGCCGAAAGTGCGGCCGAGTCTATAACGATTTCACCTTAATTCCAACTATACAGAAGGCCGTTTTGATCAAACAGGCTTAAGAAAAATGAGCGTTACACTTTTGCGCGTACTCAAGAGCGGGCCGCCTCGTGAGCGTCGGCAACCGCCACCTGGATCCGCCAGACGAGAAAGAGGAGAATAAATCCCGCGCACGCAAGAAGCGCCCCCGGAAACGCGCTCATGTACGCAGGCATCCCTTCTTCAATAGGAAGGCCTCCCACCCACGCGCCCATGGCGTTACCGAAGTTAAAGGCGACCTGGCCCAGAGCGGCCGCCAAAAGTTGTCCGTCACCGGCCCCTTTCAAAATCAAAATCTGCTCCGGGCCCGAAATGAAAAAGACGCAGCCCGCGGCAACGACGGCTGCGGCAAGCACTGCCAGAGGAAAGTCGGAAGCCGCCATCACGATAACAAGCGAGAGGCAGAGCACCGCCTGCCCGGCAAACGCAAGTTCCGCGTCCGTAAAGTGCTTCGACAGCCGCGCGGAAATGAGGTTCCCGGCCACCATTGCAAAGCCGCAGAAACCCACGACAAAACTCATGAGGTGCTCAGGCACATGCGCCGTTTCGTGCGCCACGGGATTGATGTAGGAAAAGAACGCAAAAAAGCCGCCGTTACCGAGGCCTATTGCGGCAATCACAAGCCACGGTTTGATTTCCCCCAGGAAATGAAACTGTGCAAGAAACCCCTTGTCAGGCAAAGCGGGAAGCTTCGGCACGAAAACAAGGAGCGAGATAAAAAGGAGAGCCGCCGTTGCGCTGATCACAATGTAGGTTGACTGCCACCCGAGCGCCCACGTGAGAAAGCTCGCCCCCGGCACACCCGCCATATTGGCAACCGTCATTCCGGCGACCATGAGGCACACGTCTCTTTGGGCGCAGCCGGGTTTGGCGAGCTGCGTTGCCACAATCGCACCCACCCCGAAGTACGCCCCGTGCGGCAAACCCGCGATAAAGCGGGCGGCAAGCATTGTGAAGTAGCTGTCCGCAAAGATTGTGAGCGAGTTACCCGCAAAGATAAGGCCCGCAAGAACAAGAAGAAAGGTCTTAAGCGGGAGTTTCCGGCCGAAAAGGACCATGAGAACAACGCCCGCGCAGACGCCTGAGGCGTAACTGGAAATAAAGTGACCGGCTTCGGCGATGGTGACGCCCAGGGACTGCGCCAGGGGCGTAAGAATCGCCATCATGCCGAATTCGGCAATCCCGAGCGCGAGTGTCCCGAGACTTAATGCAATGAGGTGCTTCACGGCGGGAAACCTTGAAGTTAAGAGGCCCGACGGGAAAATCGGAGGCCTGAAAATACTGATGTTGGCGGCACTCTAACCGAGGTGTGTTCCTGTCGTCTGCGGAAAACTGCTTACATAACCGTACAAAACCCAAAGAGCTTCTCCATAATGAGTGAAAAGGAGGCAAAAAATGGCCACGGACTCCCTCAGACTCACACGGCGCCTGATGCTGTCGGCACTGGTCTTCACGCCGGCCGTTTTTGCCGCCGACCGCTTTTATGACGAAATGGGGCGCTATACCGGTCAGAACCGGGGCGGCAGACGCTATGACGCCAAGGGCCGCTACACGGGACGCGAGGATTCTGCAGGGCGCCGCTACGACGAGAAGGGGCGCTACACCGGCAGGACGGATTCGGCCGGCAGGCGTTATGACGCGCAGGGGCGCTATACGGGGCGCACGGACGCCACGGGCCGCAACTACGACGAAAAAGGCCGCTTCACGGGGCGGCGTGACAGTTCAGGGCGCTGCTATGACGCCGAGGGCCGCTACATCGGGCGCTGCGATGACGCGGGCTTTTAAAAACGAAACCGGCCCGAAAACGGGCCGGCAGTCCACATCAGTTCTGAGGTTGTGAGGATTCGTCTTTGAGCGCTTTGTGATGTCCGCCTTTGGCGGCTTCGTCAGGATCCTCTGTCGTTTCCGTGAGATCTTTCTTCAGACGCCCCACGCGGGCAATTGCCTTATCAATGCGGATCGGATTCTTTGTCCACTCCTTAAAAAGCGCAAGCGTTGCGGCCAGAAGCACCGGCCCCAAAACCAATCCCAGGAACCCGAAGGACATAATGCCGCCGAAAACCCCGAGGAACACAAGCGCCAAGGGCATCGACGTGCCGCGGCTGATGAGAATGGGCTTAATGAAGTTATCGACGGAACTTACGGCCAAAGTGCCCCAGAGCACCATAAAAACGGCCATCCCGACGTTACCCGTAGCGTAGAGCCAGAGCGCCACCGGGCCCCAGACGAGAGGGGGGCCCACCGGCACGATCGAGAGCACGCATACCGTAAAGGAAAGAATCACAACGCCCGGAACCCCGGCGATGATGAATCCCACGGCAGCGACCAGCCCCTGGCCGATTGCGGTACCGATCACGCCGAAGACAACCGAGCGCGTGGTGTTTACGAGAATCGCCGTGAATTCGGTGGCAAGGCCCCCGGAAATACGGTTAATAAACATCCCGGTTTTTTTCGAAAGACTCGGGCCGTCGCGGTAGAAGAAAAAGACGATGAAGGCAACGAGCGCGAGCTGGAAAAGGCCGTTACCGATACCCCAGGAAACGGAGATCACGGATTTTGTGAGGGGGTCCGCGGCCTTTTCAATAAAGGTTCTCACCTGTTCGGGGTCAATGCCGTACTTAAAGGCGTCCGAGATGCTCTGACCGAGGTAGGGGATGGAAAGAAGCCAGTTTGGAAGCGGCATCCCCGCGTGAATCCAGTCGCGCACCCAGTAGACGACGTCCGGAATCTGACGCGCAAGGACCATGCACACCAGCGTCAACGGAATCAGGATCGTGACGATGATGAGAAGCACCATCACGCTTGAAGCAAGGGTTGAGTGCCCGTTAAAGCGGTCGTTTAACCACTCAAAGAAAGGCCAGGAGACGACAGCCAGAATCGCCGCGAGAAGAATGGAGGTGATAAAGGGGGAGATGACAAAGTAGCATCCCACCAGAATCAGCACGCCGAAAGCAACACGCAGCAACAGATCGACGCGGTCGCGCAGATTGATCATAGAAATTCCGCGAGGAAACCCGCGTCTTCAGACGCGGGAGGAATCGCGGCCCTCCTTTCTCAGTTCAGTTAAAAACATCTTTCGCTTCTCAAGAAGCGAAAGTTTCTTGTAGGAAATACCGGCAGAAATCTTTGTACCGTCCAGACGGCGCACATCGAATGCACCCGAGGAGCGTCTGCCAAAAATAAAGCCGACTTCCCCTTTGCACAGCACCTTGTCAAAGAGCCTGAAGCCGTGCACTAGGTACGGAGCCTGATGGCGCTTGTGTTTGGTCAGATACCCGTAGGTATTCGTGACAGGCAATTCGGGATGGCGCTCGCGCAGCGTGATGAGGTTGCCCGGCGCGTCGCCTCCCGTTTTCCGACTCTCAATGTGATGCACGTTGAGAATCAGATCTTTCGATCTGCCTTTGCAGGCTTGGCAAACGTGACCGTCGCGGAACAGCACATATTCGCGCACGTTCCAAAAGCCAAGCTGCTCGCCCTGCTGATAGCCTTCGCCTTCAATCTCTGGGTTTTTGATCTTCTGAATGTCGAAGGATGCGGTTTCAATCACGATTTTGGTGATCGGAAGCACTCGGCAAACCGCTTCAATGCGCGATATGTGCGCCTGAATGCGGTTCTCCACGGACGGCGCAAGCCAGCCCTTGTGCTTTGATCGAACGCGATTATCAAAACGCGGCGCACGGTAGCGCATCTTGCGGTTGCGTCGGGCGCGGCGAGGTGCCAAGCGATTCGAGAGCAAGCCCGTCACGTCCTGCCGCAGTTCGACCTCGGAAGCCAACAACTCTTCCTTGGCGGTCGTTGCGCTCAGGCCGACGTGCTTGTAGCCCGCATCCACACCCAAGGTGATCGGCTGCTTGGTTTCGCCCGTCGGCACCGTCAGTTGAATCACAAAGGGCGTTCGGCGCACAGGCACGGCCTTCCCGGCCCGAAGGAGCTTACGCGCCTTGGGCGGGGAGCACGGCATGAGCACTTGCCCGCGCATATTCAACACAAAAACTTTCAAAGTGTTCTCCATTGACGGATACCTCACGGGCTCCGTCTGCTCGACCCTGCGGTCGGTGGTGATCCTTCGCCAATGTTGGAAGGGGTTTGTTGTCTGAAGCACCGCTCCTACCTCTCAGAGCTTTTAACCGCAGACCGCAGAGCGCGGGACTAGGATCGACATCCCGCGGTGCCTGTTTGCGTCCCGTCTTGCGACGGAACGGATTCCCAACCAGCGGAGTCCGTCCGAAAACGGACTGAGGCTAGTCAACCAAGACTTGTTGCCAAGCCTCTGACTTCAGTCAGGGGTAGTTGACGTTCTTGTCTGAGTAAAGAAGTTCCGAGCGTTTGCGGAACCGAGGTCTTTATCGTAACAGAAACGGCGAAACGCGAAACGGTTGCAAAGAATAAGCCCGTACCGGGGAAGACCGATACGGGCCTGAAGATTCTTCGGACCGTCCGAAATTACAGTCCGAGCGCCTTTTCAACGTCGGTGAGCATCCGGTCCATCGAATAGACGCCCCCTTCACCCAAGTACCACGCGGGGCCTGTGAGCTCGGTGACGCGTCCGGCCTTCACGGCCGCGGTGCCCGCCCAGTCCTTCTGCCCTGCCGTGATCGCTTCCAGAAGCTTCGGTTCTTTTGCGCCCACCGCAAGGTCCTTGTTTAAGACAAAGACACGGTCAGGGTTGGTCTCTTTGAGTTTGGCAAAGGTCTTGGCGTTTCCTGCCGCAATTTCAGCCGCGGTCGGCGCCTTACGCGGAGCCGCACCCTTTGTCGGCGCAGCGCCCGTTCTCGCAGGCATGACGTTGGTGAATCCCAGGGCTTCAGTGAGAAGCGAGCAGCGGCCCTCGGGCGGCAAAAGCCCCGCGCGGCCTCCGACGCACATCATGACGGCGATGCGCTCGCCCGCGGCTTTCGCGCGGATTGCATCGATGCGCTTTTGAAACCCTGCGACAGCCGCGGCGGCTTCATTTTCTTTCCCGAAAATGCGGGCAAGCGTTGTGATGTTTTCCTTAAAGCTTGCCCAGGCGCCCTTCTTGTAGTCAGGCACGAGCACGAGCGTCGCCGCCACGCTGTTAAAGGCGTCGTAGGCGAGGGCAATACGGCCCGAAATAAAGATGAGGTCGGGATTGACGGCCTTGACGGGCGCGGTTTCAGCCGACTTAAGGCTTTTTACGAGCGCCACACCGTCACCGGGCTTTTTGATCCAGGTAAGCGTCGTGGGCGACACCGCCGCGACCATCCTGTCCGTGAGCCCCCAGGCCTGAAGGTTTTCCATCACGGAAAAGTCAAGAACCGCGAGGCGCTTGGGATCAAAGGGGACGGTCACATCGCGCAGGGTTCCTGCGGCGGTGTTTTGAATTTCAAGCATTGCGGGGCGCCGTGCGCAGCCCAGGGTCACCCCCGAAAGAAAGAGGGCGGAGGTGCCGGCCGCCAGAAGCGAGCGTCGGGAAAAAGTCATAGAAATTCCGCGAGGAAACCCGCGTCTTCAGACGCGGGAGGAATCGCGGTCCTCCTTTCTCAGTTCGGTTAAAAACGTCTTTCGCTTCTCAAGAAGCGAAAGTTTCTTGTACGAAATACCGGCAGAAATCTTTGTACCGTTCAGACGGCGCACATCGAATGCACCCGAGGAGCGTCTGCCAAAAATAAAGCCGACTTCCCCTTTGCACAGCACCTTGTCAAAGAGCCTGAAGCCGTGCACGAGGTACGGAGCCTGATGGCGCTTGCGCACACCGCCTTTGAGAATCGTCAGCTTGTGGATTTGGCGATTGTGGCGGCGCGTCTGTTTCTGAAACAGGTATTCGCCCCGACGTTTTGCGTCGAGGACGCCAGCAATGCAGAAAGCGTCCGCGCAATGCGTCTTCGGCAAGCCCGCGACGATGCGCTTGTGTTTGGTCAGATACCCGTAGGTATTCGTGACAGGTAATTCGGGATGGCGCTCGCGCAGGCGGTTGAGCACCGTCCAACGCATGATGCCCATGAAAGTCTCTGCCCTGAAAGAAGCGCCGCGCCGGGGACTGAACTGCTTCAACTTGCCTGCGTGATACGCCTTGTGGCACGCCTCGCAGAGCGTAATGAGGTTGCCCGGCGCGTCGCCTCCCGTTTTCCGACTCTCAATGTGATGCACGTTGAGAATCAGATCTTTCGATCTGCCTTTGCAGGCTTGGCAAACGTGACCATCGCGGAACAGCACATATTCGCGCACGTTCCAAAAGCCAAGCTGCTCGCCCTGCTGATAGCCTTCGCCTTCAATCTCCGGGTTTTTGATCTTCTGCATATCGAACGCCGCCGTTTCTACGGTAACGGAGGTGACGGGCAGAAGACGCAAAACAGCCTCGATGCGCGAAAGATGGGCACGGATGCGGTTTTCAACGGACGGCGCAAGCCAACCCTTGTGCTTTGATCGAATGCGATTATCAAAACGCGGCGCACGGTAGCGGGTCTTGCGGTTGCGTCGGGCGCGGCGAAGTGCCAAGCGATCCGAGAGCAAGCCCGTCACGTCCTGCCGCAGTTCGACCTCGGAAGCCAACAACTCTTCCTTGGCGGTCGTTGCGCTCAGACCGACGTGCTTGTAGCCCGCATCCACACCCAAGGTGATCGGCTGCTTGGTTTCGCCCGTCGGCACCGTCAGTTGAATCACAAAGGGCGTTCGGCGCACAGGCACGGCCTTCCCGGCCCGAAGGAGCTTACGTGCCTTGGGCGGGGAGCACGGCATGAGCGGTTGCCCGCGCATGTTCAAAACAAATACTTTCAAAGTGTTCTCCTTTGACGGATACCTTGATACCTCACAGGTTCCGTCTTCTCGACCTTGCGGTCGGTGGTGATCCTTCGCCAATGTTGGAAGGGGTTTGTTGTCTGAAGCACCGCTCCTACCTCTCAGAGCTTTTAACCGCAGACCGCAGAGCGCAGGACTAGGATCGACATCCCGCAGTGCCTGTTTGCGTCCCGTCTTGCGACAGAACGGATTCCCAACCAACGGAGTCCGTCCGAAAACGGACAGAGGCTAGTCAACCAAGGCTTGTTGCCAAGCCTCTGACTTTAGTCAGGGGTAGTTGACTACTTTGCAAGGACCGCTTTCTCAACGTCGCTGAACATGATGTTCATGGCCGTGTAGCCGCCTTCGGCGAGATACCAGGCCGAGGGCGTGAGGTAGACGATGTGTCCGTTTTGCGCGGCCTTCGTTTTGTTCACAAGTTCGTTGTTCAAAATGTCCTTCGCGAGTTTGGCGCCGGGGCGAGCGATGGCGGAGTCGCGGTCAAGAACGAAGAAGTAGTCGGGATTGAGTTTCAGCAGAAGCTCAAAGGAGGCTTCGTTGCCGTGGTTGGCGTTGGCTTTCTGAGCCACGTTTTTAAAGCCGAATTCGTTACCGATGATCGAACAGCGGGCGGCGTTGCCGAGAAGGTTCACGTGGCTTGCGGTCACCAGGCCCACGAGCGCGGTTTTGCCCTCAGAGGCGGCTTTGAGTTTTTCAATGCGCCCTTCAAAGTGAGAGATGTCGGCCCTGGCCTCATTTTCTTTACCGAAAATGGCGGCAAGGTTCATGTGGTTCGCGGCGAAACTTGCGAAACTTCCCTTCGTGCGGTCGGTGGTCATGTAAACCACCGGCGCGATTTTCGTGAGTTCGTCGTACTTTTTCGCAAGACGCCCGGAAATAAAGATCACGTCGGGTTCGGATTCCATCAGTCCCTCAAAGTCGATTTCCTTCAAGGTGCCGATGTTCTTTACCTTTGCGCTCTTTTTAAAGTACTGCGGGAGGTATGCCAGAGGCGTCGTCTGGGTCAGAGCCACAATGCGGTCGGTGAGCTTCCAATGGTCGAGCGTATCCAAAACCGCATAGTCCGCGACGGCAATGCGCTTGGGATTTGCGGGAACCGTGATGTCAATGAGCTGGTTTTTACCGTTAAGCGTTTTCACCGTGACGGTTTTGTCCGCCGCAAAAGCGGGAAGGGAAACCGTGAGGGCAGCAGCGGCGGCCGCAGAGAGCATAAGTCGGCGCGAAAGCGTCATGAGATTGTCCTTTAAAGTGTCAGTGAAAAATGGCAAGGGGCTTACCGTCAATGCGGTGAATCTGAAAGGGCACCCCGTAAATTTTTTCGAGCGTCGCAGGGGTCATCACGTCTTCGACGCTTCCTGCCGCAGCGATCCGCCCGTTTTTAAAGGCGCAGATAAAGTCGGAGTAAAACGCGGCGAGGTTGATCTCGTGCAAGACGAGAATCACTGTTTTCCCGAGCTCATCGCAGAGCCTTCGCACAAGCTTCATCATCTGCGCGGAGTGGTAGATGTCGAGGTTGTTCGTGGGTTCGTCCAACAGGATGTACTCGGTATCCTGCGCCAAGACCATCGCAATAAAGGCGCGCTGCCGCTGGCCGCCTGACATCTCATCGATAAAGCGGTCGGCGAAGTCTTCGAGCTCCATGTAGCGGATGCTTTTTTCGACGACGGCTTCGTCTTCTGCGGTAAGAGCGGAACCGCTGTGCGGAAAACGGCCGAACGCAACGAGTTCGCGCACTGTGAGCTTCATCTGCACGTTGTTGGTCTGCGTGAGAATCGCCAGGTGCTTTGCAAGTTCCCGGCTCTCCCACTGCTGCACGTCCTTTCCTTTGAATTCCACGAGGCCTGAGGAGCGGGCAATGAGCCTTGAAATCATCCCGAGCACAGTGGACTTACCCGCACCGTTGGGCCCGATCATGGAAACAACTTTGCCGTGCGCAATGTCAAGCGTCACGTCGTCCACAACGGTCGTGTCCTCGTAGGACTTTACGAGATTCTGGATTTTGAGCATGGCGTTACCTTTTGCCGGCCGTTAAAACGAGATAGAGAAAGTAGATGCCGCCCCCGATCGTCACAAAGACGCTCACCGGTACGGCGTAGACCATGACGTGTTCGACCACAAACTGGCCTGCCGTGAGAATGAGCATGCCGACGCAGGCGCTCCCGGCAATGAGCCACGTGTGGCGGTAGGTGGTGAAAAGCTGGCGCGCGACGTTGGCGGTAATGAGACCAAGGAAGGAAAGCGGTCCCACAAGCGCCGTGGCAACGGCGATATAAAGCGCGACGCCCACCATCAGGCGCCTCAGGGTCCTTTCGTAGTCAACGCCGAGCGACACCGCCTGTTCGCGGCCGAGGCTGATGACGTCAAGGATGGCGAGGTCTTTTCTGAGCCACCAGGCAATCGCGGCCAAAAGGAGCGCCCCCGGGATGATGCAGGCGGCGTTGACGTTCGTAAAGCTTGCCGTCAGGGTGTTTAAAAGCGCATCGTATTCGTTGGGATCCATGATGCGTGTGAGCGAATTCTGCATGCTCGAAAAGAAGGTCGAGAGCACCGTGCCGATCAAAAGCACGTAAAGGACATTGCCGCCCGTTTTCTGAAAGATCGTGTAGTAAATAAAGCCCGCAACGAACCCCATGACGATGACGTCCGCGGCAAAGGCGTAGACGGGGTTCACCGCAAAAAGGCTGCCGGAACCCAGAAAAAACACGACTGCCGTGTGAATGAGAAGGTAAAGCGAATTCATGCCCAAGAGGCACGGTGTCACAATCGTGTTGCGGATGATCGTCTGAAAGACAATGGCGGCCGCTGAAATCGCAAAGCCGGCGATAAGAATGACCGCAAGCCGCGGGAGTCTTAAGCCCATCGCGTAGGCGAAAAACTTCGGGTTCACGAACGCAAACTGATAGAGCCCGATAAACAACAGGACGAGCCCGGCCAGCACCACCATGGAGGTCTTAAGGCGCCGCCGCTGTGCAAGTCTGACAGTATTCATTTGATCACCGCGGGGTTGCAGCAGCCCGGACGCGCTCTGCGGGTCAGGCCGAAAAGTTCCAGGAGCCTGTCTTTCGTGAGACTTCTGCGGCCGAATCTGAGCCGGTAAAAGATAAGGACGATGAAAAGGAGGCTACCGACGGTACCGATGATGAGTTCAATCGGAAGTTCATACGGCATGATGATGAGGCGGCCGATCACGTCGCAGATGAGCACAAAAAGCGCACCGAAAAGGGCGGTATCCGGCAGCGTCGCCCGTAAGTCATCGCCCTTAAAGATCGCAACGAGGTTGGGGACGATGAGCCCGATGTAGGAGATGCTTCCCACGACCGTCACAACGGAGGCCGTAATCATCGCGGCGATCGAGAGCCCGGCAAAGAGAACGAGGGAGTAGTTGACGCCCAGGTTTTTGGAAAACTCCTTTCCCATCCCGACGATGTTGAACCACTTGGCGTAGATCCAGGCCGTGGCAATTAAGGGGACCACAAGATAAACGAGCTCGTAGTTGCCGCGGAGAACCAACGAAAAGTGCCCCACAAGCCACGTGGAAAGGGCCTGCGTCATGTCAAAGCGAAACGCGAGAAAACTCGTGATCCCGCCGATGACGTTGCCGAACATGATGCCGATTAAGGGCACCATCACAGGGTCCTTCATGGGGATCCGCAAAATAAACCACACAAAAACCCAGGTACCGGCAATCGCCGCGAGAAACGCAAACGCCGCGCGCGACCAGAGGCTTGAGTCCGGGAAAAAGAGCAGCGCTATGAGGATTCCCAACTGCGCCGAAGAAATTGTCGCGCCCGTTGTGGGGGAGACGAATTTATTGGCGCAGAGCTGCTGCATGATGAGCCCGGCAATGCTCATTCCGACGCCCGTGCACAGAACTGCCGCCAGCCGCGGCAGGCGCGAGGCAAGGAGCACGTGCAGCGCTTCGGCGTCGCCCGTGAGGACGGCCGCAAGCGAAATGTCGGCCGCGCCCGCCGTGAGTGACGCAAGGCCCGCAGCGAGCGTGAGTGCAAGAAGGATCCAGGTGGATTTGGTCATGCCTGTCAGGAAAAAAATCGACGGGTTGTGTGAAAAACGGAAGGACTTTAACCGAGCCAGTAAATGAGAATCGTTCCAATTCAATAATTGTTACAAATTTGGAAGAAAAGTTAACGGAAGTTCATCGGGGTTGGTTCAGTAAATGTTGCAACCATCTGAAGTTAAATGAAATAGTGCAGTATCTGAGGGCGGTGTCGGTGTTTTCCGACATATTGCAGAGAAAATATGTGTTAACACTCTGTTAACGACGGTAAAGCCTTGTTTTGTATGGTTTCGGGGGTGTGTTTTACGCCGGCTGGCTGAATTTGGTCCGAAGTTGTTGAAAATGCTTGAGAACAATTCTCATTTGCACGCATTTCAGTAGTATTCACGGACTTTAACGCGAAGGGCCGCTACGCATTGCGGCCTGACGACACGACCGGGGAACCGGGGAGAAATTTTCCTACTGCCATGAAAACAACCAACAAAACCCTCTTTGTCGTGCTGCCGCTGGCAGCCGCTGTGAACGCCGCCTGGGCTCAGGCTGCCTCGGATGAATACACCACGCTGGATACGTCCGTCGTTTCAGCCTCGGGCTACTCGCAGGACGTGCGCGAAGCGCCCGCGAGCGTCTCGGTGATCCCCGCCCAAGAACTGCGGACAAAACCCGTGCGTGACTTGGGTACCGCGATCGGGGACATTCCGGGTGTGGATCTCGATTCCACAAAGATGGGTAATTCCACGATTTCGATCCGCGGATTTGACGCGGGCTATACGTTGATACTGCAGGACGGGCGGCGCCAGAATTTCAGCTCCGCGATTCAAGCCAACGGCTTTGATCCGACGACCGCCTTTATTGCGCCCGTGGGAATGATTGAACGCATCGAAGTGCTGCGCGGCCCGGCTTCCACCGTCTGGGGAACCGATGCCGTCGGAGGCGTGGTCAACGTCATTACGAAAAAACACGTGAAGGAACTTACGGGATCGGTGACCGCTGAAGGCACTTTCCAGGAACACAGAAAGAGCTACGGCAACAGCGGTGCGGGGAGCTTTTTCTTCGGTATTCCTCTGGTTGACGAGTCGCTTTCTCTGATGCTGCGCGGCCGCTACTACCGGCACGAAGACACGGGCATCATGAACCCGAAGGGCGCCTACGCCGGACACTCGCCGAGCGAAAGTTACACGAGCAATGTGGGCGCACGTCTGAACTGGAGCGTCAATCCCCAAAACTTCACCTTTGCCGATTTTGACTTCACGCGCTTTTCCGGCGGCTCCATGAATACGAGCAGCCGCTCCATCAAGGCCCAGCAGTGGTACCACAAATACAACCTCGCCCTCGGACACGAAGGCAAGTACGGGTTCGGGCGCACCGAAAGCTATCTGATGTGGAACAACCTCTCGCAGATGAAGACAAAGACCACGCTCACGCCGCATTCCTCGGCCAAGGCGCGGGCTTCTGAAAACCACGGTTCATTCTCGGACCCCTTAAAGCAGACGAATACCTATACCTTTGCCACCAAGGCGATCATGCCCTTTGACTTCGACCGCTTCGGCAGCATGAGTCTCACGGCGGGCGTGGAAGCCAACTACGAAGACTACGAAAATCCGTCGACTTCGACGGCTTCGCAAAAGGGGCCCTTTGATCAGACAACGCTTGCCGTCTTTGCCGAAGGCGAGTACTTCATCAACGACGAGTTAAACGCCACGGTCGGTGCCCGCTACCAGTGGAGCGACATGTTTGACGCAAATGTTTCGCCCCGCGCTTACCTCGTTTATAAGCCTGCACAGTGGCTGAGCTTTAAGGGCGGCGTGGCCGCGGGCTACAAAACGCCCAACGTCAAGCAGGTTGTGGACGGCTATTACGACGGCAGTGAGCCCGGCGACCGCTCCTGGGGCAACCCGAACTTAAAGCCCGAAGAAAGCTGGAGCTATGAACTGTCCACGACCGTGGATCTCGGGCGGGCCGCACAGGTGACGCTCGGGGGCTTTTACACGGACTTTAAAAACCTGATTGCCTCGGAAGAAAGAACGGAAGCGGGCTACTGCAACGCCGACGGCAGCGCCTGCGACAAGCGCCTCATCAACTACGGCAAGGTCCGTGCCAAGGGCATTGAAGTGCTCTTTAAGACCGCGAAGTTTGCCGGTTTCTCCTTTACCGGCGGCTATACGCTCACTGACGCCAAGATCACCGCTGGCGCCGACAGCGGCAAGCGTCCAAACGAACTGCCGCGTCACAGCCTGCAGCTGCGTGCCGACTATCAGCAGGGACCGTTCTCGGCCTACGTCAAATCCACCTCCAAGTGGGACATGATCTGCAACAACAGAAGGACCGGCATCGGACTGGACAACAAATACAAGGACTACACGATTGTTGACGTGGGTGCGACCTACGTTGTGGCGAAGAACCACCGCTTCTCCGTGGCTGTGAACAACGTCCTTGATAAGGACACGGTCGAGTGGACGGAAACGTCGCAGGGCCGCTACGGCAACCTCTACCGCCAGTACCTGGACGGCCGCAATTTCTGGGTTTCCTACACCTATGACTTCTAAACGTCCGTCATAAGACAAGAGCCCCGGGGGCCGCAGCGGCATTGACTGCGCTGCGGCTTTCGGGGTTTAACCCGTTTAAACGGACAGGATTTTTCTGCCATGGAACTCATCAAAGACAGTGTTGACTACATCATCTTCGCGATCCTCGGCCTCATGGGGTTTGTGACCGTGTGGCTGACGATTGAGCGCCTTTTGTTTCTGCGGTCTGTGAAGCCCTCCGGCTACGCGGATAAAGACAGCTACGACAAGGCCCTCACCGACAACCTCACGACCCTTTACATCATTTATTCGAACGCCCCCTACGTCGGACTTTTGGGGACCGTGATCGGCATCATGATCACCTTTTACGACATGGGGCAGAGCGGCAACATCAATGCTTCCGACATCATGACGGGGTTGTCCCTTGCGCTTAAAGCCACGGCGCTGGGGCTCGCGGTCGCCATCCCCACGCTTGTGATTTACAACGGCCTGCAGCGCAGAATCAACGTGCTTTCCGCCCAATGGAAAGACGCCGCCAAGTGAGTTGCGCCATGATTGAGATTCCCAAGAAGGAACCGTTAAACATCGTTCCTTTCATCGACATCATGCTGGTGCTGCTGGCGATGGTGCTCTCAATTTCGACCTTTATCGCCAAGGGTGAGATCAAGATTAATCTCCCGGCTTCAAAAACGGCGTCTCAGGCTGAAAACGTGAAGGACCCGTTACTCGTGCAGGTCGATGCAGCCGGTGACTTTTTCCGCGACGGCACACGGGTGTCGTTTGAAGAACTCGCCGAGGCGATTGCCGGAATCCCGCGGGATAAACCCGTGCTTCTCAGAATGGACCGGGAGTCCAAGTTTGAGCACTTCATCCGCGTGATCGACCTTTTAAAAGAACATCAGCATGAAAACTTCCGAATCGCCACAGAACGTAAAGACGGCTAGACGCCGCTCAGCGGTGTCTTTTGCGGCGGCGGTGGCGCTCTATCTGCCGGTGATTGCCTTTGTCTTTTATGCCGCGCCGGTTTTGACCTACAAAGCCGCGGGCAACCAGGCGTCCGTGGCTCTTTCCTTTGCGCAGGTCGCAGGGGGTGCCGTTTCTGAAGCCCGGGCCGAGCCCGTGCCGCCGGAACCGGAGCCTGAGCCCGAACCCGTGAAGCAACCGGAACCCGAACCGGAAGTGAAAACGCCGGACCCCGAGCCCGTGCCGGTGGTCAAACCCAAGCCCGTCGTAAAGAAGGTTGTTGAAAAGCCTAAACCCAAGCCTAGGATCAAGCCCAGACCCGAGAAAACGAAAGCCGTCAAAACCGTTCAGCCCAAACCGGCTGAAACCGTGAAAAAAGCGGAAAAACCCGCTGAGGAAAAACAGACAGCTGCGGTGGCCGCACCGCTGGCCGGAGCGCAGACTGCCTCCGACGCCGGCGGCATCTCAACGCTGGTGTACGGCAAAACCGACGATCCATTTCTTGCGCGCGTCAAACGCGCCGTGGAAAGCGTGCTGCATTATCCGCGCAAGGCCCGCGTGATGAGGCTTCAGGGCGTGACCGTCGTGCAGTTTGTGATTGCCGCGGACGGCAGTCTCACGGAACTTGAACTCTTTGAGACAAGTCCCCACGGCATTCTCGACAAGGCGGCCTTACGTGCCGTGAAGGAAGCCCAAGGCGCATGGGGCAGCCCCGCCAAAACCGTGCGTCTGAGGTTTCCCATCCGCTTTGAACTCAGAGGCTGAGTTTCGGTTATAGTCCCGAAAACTCAGAATTTCGGGACTTAACCATGAGAATCTTCCGACTGGCGGCCGCGGCGCTCGCCCTGTGCCTCACAACGGCCCTTCACGCCGAAACACTCCGGATCGGGGTGCTCCCCGCTGCGGACTCCATTGTCCTTGAGGCGGCCGTCGATGAAGGGCTCTTTAAAAAGGAAGGGCTTGACGTGGTCACGGTCCCCTTTAGGAGCGCGCTCGAAGTCGGAGCCGCGATGCGCGCGGGGCAGTTGGCGGGGCACTTCGGGGACCTCATGAACGTCATCACCCAAAACGCAACGGGTGCGGCCCAGAAAGTCATTCTCACGACAACGCACACAGCAGCCTCGCAGCGCGCGTTCGGGTTTGTGGTGTCGCCCAAAGCCGCTGACCGCATTCAGAGCCTTTCGGACCTGAAGGGCACAGCTACCGCAATGAGTGCGGCAACGATCATTGATTACCTCCTTGACCGCATGAAGATGGAGGAAAAGCTCCCGGCGGGGGCCGTCAAAAACGTCGAAATCCGTCAGATTCCGATCCGGCTTCAGATGCTTCTGGCGGGCAAAGTCGAGACGGCGCTCTTGCCTGAGCCCCTCGTGACGGTGGTTGAAAAGAAGGGCGGCCGCGTGATCTGGGACGATGCGGGGCTAAACGAAGCGCTTGCGGTTGTGGCTTTGCGTAAAGAGAAGCTTGACACCAAAACCGTCACCGGGTTTCGTAAGGCTGTGGCAGAGGCCGCCCGTTTGATCGAAGCCGATCCCGGAAAATACCGCGCGGTGATGGTGAAGAAAAGACTCATCCCGGCGCCCGTCGCGGCGGGTTACAAGATGGTGCGCTTTTCGCTTTTCGGGACCGCCGACGGCCTTCCGCCCTTACCTACGGAAAGTGATGTGAAGCGCGTGGGAGCGTGGATGCTCGACCACAAAATGGTTAAAAGCGTGCCTTCGCACAAGGACATCGTCTGGACACCGTAACGGGCGGCAGCCTTCTTTTGCTTAATCCATGTGAGCATTTCGGCTTATTGTCCGGGCGCGGCGCGCCCACTAAACTCCTGCCACCATTTGTTTTTCGGAGCGGCAAGCATGTCCGCTAATTTCCACGATCTCATTCACGGGTTCCACCGCTTCAAGGAATCCTACTTTATGAAGGAGCGCGAATTCTTTGACGCGCTCGCGCACGGCCAGAGTCCCAAGACTCTGGTCATTGCCTGCTGTGATTCGCGCGCGGATCCCGCGCTTCTGATGGGCTGTAAGCCCGGTGACCTGTTTGTGATCCGCAGCGTAGCGGCGATTGTCCCGAGCAAGGACGAGGCCGCTCACGCCGACGCCGTCATTGCCGCCGCGGAATACGCGGTCAAACACCTTGAAGTGAAGCACATCATCGTGATGGGGCACTCAGGCTGCGGCGGCATTCACGGGCTCATGTTTCCGGAAAAAATCGCGGGAGAACCCTATATCTCCCGCTGGGTGTCGCTGGCAAACCCGGTGCTTGCGGAACTTAAGGCTGAAAACCCCATGGAGGACGCGGTCCTGCGTACCCGGCGCTGTGAAGAGGGGGCGGTGCTTTTATCGCTTGAAAACCTTTTGTCGTATGACTGGATTCACGACAAGGCCGATGCGGGGGAACTTTCCCTGCACGCGCTTTACTACGACATGAAGGCGGGGAGCCTTAATATCTGGAACGCCGACATTGAGGACTTTGAGCCCTCTCACGCGCTTTTTGCGCCGCGCGGGTAATATCCCGCAGGAAGGCCTTTGCGGGCTGTAAGCGGATTAATTGGCCATGCACGATATTGAACAACCGGATCTCTTCGGACTTACGGACGCGGAAAAAGACCGCGCCCGTCGCCGCGTGCGTAAGCCTTATCCCAAAAAGAAGGATAAGCCCGTGAAGTCCGCGGCCCCGGGCCGGACAAAAGCCGCTTCAGAGGCCGAAGACGTTTCTGCCGCCGATGAACTCATTGACGGCGTCCCGCAGCACGTCAACACTTACCATCCCGACTGGATGGATGAAATCGGGCGGGCAAAAAACGAGCGGCTTGCTGCGGTTTTGAGAACGCTTGCCGCTGAAGGCGCGAAGCCCACGAGCGAGGTGACCGCTGAAGATTCTGAGTCGGAAGCTGAGGCTCCCGAGGATACCCCTGTCAGCAAAGAGGCGCCTGCGGGTGCACATGCGTCCCGGGGTGCTGCAACGGACAAAACCAAGTACGATGCGCGTACCACGGCGACTCGCTATTCGCGCGGGATCAAGATCAGGGCCTACATCTTCTTTACCCGCGGCTGGGGTTACAAAGCCACGGCCGGGTTTCTTAATCTCTCAGGCTACACCGTGCGCGAGTGGAAGCGGCGGTTTCAGCAGGGGACGTTTTTACCCGATCTCACCGACGCCGAGCGCGCACGCATCGTGCAGGAGACGTCGGGTAATGACCAAAAGCCCTTGACGGAAAAACTCAGCAGGATCGGCTGAGTTTGGTTTGTCAAACCTGTTGTAGACGTACAACGCGGTTTTTCTCTGTATTGATACAGCAAAATTAAATATTATAAATAAGATCAGCGGCTTGGCATTTCCCGGAGGATTTTGCTGTCGCGTTAACCCTGAGAGGGTTTTTCTTAGAAAAAGAAAAAACTCGAAAAAAAGGTCATTTTTTTCCTTGCGGGGGGGGGATTTTTCTGCAATTATGTTCATTGAGTCCCAAAGAAATTCTGCTATTTAGCCAGTAGGAGATCAGAAAAAATGAACAAATCATTCAAGGTCATTTTCAGCAAGACCCGGGGGGCGCTTGTTGCTGTGAATGAAGCGGCAAAAACCACATCCAGGGCTTCGGTGAAGACAGCGGTGGCTGGTGTCTGTGCGGCATTACTTTCAGTGCCAGCGATGGCGGCGGAGTTTGCCGACGACTACTGTAAGGACGGTGTTAATTGTGTTGTCGCCGACAAGACGGTCGAGGGTACCGGTTCAGTCGTGCGTCTTGACAAAAAAGACGGAATTCAATCCATCACAATTAAAAACAGCACGATCTCCAACACGCCTTTCGAGCTGTGCGGGTCGCAGAATATTTCTGTGTCCGATACGGTTTTTACCGGGCTGGTGTCTGGAACAAAGAGGAGCTTCTGGATTTATGCTCACAACGGATACAAAACTGATGTGGCGACCGAGAAGGCGACCGAGGTTGAACTTAATAATGTGACCTTTAAGGACAACACGGTTTCTTACGGCAGTCTTTTTGTCTACGACAAAACCAAGCTTCATATGAAGGGTGGTGCGTTTGTCAAAAACGTGACAACAGACATCGGCGGCGGCGCCATGATCAAGTCCGGCACCATCGTCTTTGAAGATGTTTTGTTTCAGGACAATGTGGCAAAGAATGAATCCAAAACAACATACGCGGCAGGCGGAGCTGTCTACGTTGACATCACGACCGGCATTAAACAAAACGGTAAAGATTCGGTCGGAGATGTGACATTTAAACTCACCAAGGATATGGCTTATACCGGTAATAGGATTGACTCGCCTTTCGAGGGGACAGCAGACACCTATGATTGGTACGCCTACCCGAGCGGCGGGTTCCTTTTCCTTGACCGTTCTTCTAAAGGGGCCTTTGATATTGCCGATGGGGTAACGCTTACGATCGGAACGGCCTCCGCAACCGGAGAGGATGATTCGATTGCGAGCGCTCTGCCCGACACATCGGCTCAGAAACCCGGGTACTCCACTCTTGTGAAGAAAGGTGCTGGTACGGTCGTCATGTACGGCTCAATGGATAAGTATTTCGGAGACTTCACTGTTGAAGCCGGTACCTTTGATGTCCGTAAGGCTTGGAAGAGCCTCGGCAACACGACAGTGACGGGCGGCGTTTTGTCGGCTTCCAACGGTATCACCCTTGATACGATGACAGCCGGTACCAATTCGACATTCACCCAGAGCGGCAAGCTGACAGTTTCCGGTGAAGGCACGGTTACTGTAACGTCTTTAAAGCTTGCAAATTCAGCTAATGCTGAATCCGGACTTCCCTTGGTCCAGATTGAAAAGGGTGGTACGCTCAGGGCCGATACGATCGATGTGGCTGCCAATGCCGGAACGGTAACGCTTGCCGGCGGTACCCTTGAAACCGGTTCAGCTCAGGTTTACGACCTCGCCACGAAGAGCGTTATCAATGCTGATGCATCCAAGGTTTCTTCAGAGAACGATCTGAACGGGCTTGCCCTTAAAGCCGGTATTACAGCCACGAGCGGCACGCTTGCCCTTACCGACAAGGGCTACTACACGACCGCGTCTCTGAAGGCGATGTCTGGTGCGCTTAAAGCCGGCTCGGCCTCCCTCTCGTTCCTTAACTCCAAACTTTATAAAGCGGCAGGAGAAACAGCGGAACTCGTGGACTCCGTGATTCAGTCCACGGAACAGGTGACGGCTTCTTCGGAAGTGAAAACGAATGCTGACGGCAAGGCGACCGCACAGGTGACCGTGAAGAATTCCGGTGCGCAAACCGTTGTGGTGAAAGACAGTGCTCAAAAGGATGCCAAGGCGGTCGATCAGGTGACCTTTACTGCGCTTGAACCCTCAGGTGAAATGACGCTTGTGGGTTCCGCTGCGGGCGGGCATCTCGTTCAGAACACTGCCGGCAAAGCCGTTGACGTGGAGGTTGCGCCAGGCCTTACGCTTAACCTCGGCCAGACGGAACTTCCCGAGCAAACCACGGGTACGCTTTCTAATCTCACGCTTTCAGCCGGCACGACCGGCACGACCGACATGCCCGTCAAGGCAGCAGGCCTGACTGTCGCGAATATCGTTGCCGCGGTGGAAAAACTGGTCGCTGCCGGCAATAACCTCGTGACGGTCGGTAACGAGCGTAAGCGCGGTGTTCTCAAGATCGGTACGCTTGATCTTGGTGCCGATTCCAAGGTGTTCGTTGATCCTGCCTGGCAGAATGATGCGGCGCTCAATACGATCGGGAACGCCTCGCACCTTGAAATCGCACAGGTGGAAAGCCTCCGGGGAAGCCTTATTGCCGGTCAGAACTCGCTGATCACAATCGGCGCGACGGCAGCGCAGGCAGAGGCAGCCTTTAATCAGGCCGGCCTGAACTGGGGTAAAGAAGCGGTGTCTGCAGCTCTTTACCTTGGCACATCGGTGAACCCTGAGGGCGGCATCCTCGTTAACGGCAGTCTGACTGATGCCGGTGCAACGGCCGAAAGTGGAACGGTCACTCTCGCTGCCGGTTCCCTCCTGATGGTTGACGCGGCCGCTGTCGGCGAGAAGACAGTGACAGGTACCGTCAGCGCGGCCGATGGCGCCAAGGTAGCGCTGGTCAACGCCGCGGAAGGCACGTTTAAGTTGGCTGACACCGTCACAGGCCTCACATCCGCATCGTTCGTGTCCGACAACCTCTTTACGACGACGGCTCTCAATGGCTCCGACGTCTCCACCACGGTGGACAAGAACGCTTTAGGGGGCGCCGTCGCTTCGATGGGCCTGCAGTCCATGATCCGCCGTGCCGACAGTGTTTTGGCTGCGACGGTTGCCGACCGCACGTCGATTGATCAGGAGCTCGGAGCCGGCGCCAACCTTTGGGTTGACGTGGGCGGCGAAAGCTACGAGGCCGATGGCTTTGACAACAACGCAAGATTTAAGAGCGACATGGGCTACGGTGTCTTTGGTGCCGATGTGGCGGTTTCTGACGACATCACCCTGGGCGCGGCACTGCAGTACGGCACGGGCTCTGCGCGAAGCAGCAATTTCGGCATGAAAAACGAAATTGACACCTGGGGTCTGACGGCCTACAGCGTTTATAAGACAGGTGACGCCCGTTTTGTCGGTGAAGTCGCGTATGTGAAGGCCAAAAACGACATCTCAGCGTCCGCTGCTTCGAAACTGAGCCAAAGCGTTGACACCGAAATGCTTTCGGCCGGCATGAGCGCGCACTATCAGTTTGACGCCGGTGCCGTGACGGTCACGCCGAGCCTTGGGATTCGCCTCTCGCAGCTGAAGACCGATGCCCTCAAAGTGGGCGCCATCCGGATTGCCGATGATGAGATGACGGTTTTCCAGGTTCCGGTTGCGGTGCGTGTCGGCATGAAGCCCGTGGAGGCTTCCGGCTGGAACATTGCGCCTGCGGTGAAGCTTGCCTATGTGCCGACCTTCGGTGACGATGAAACCGATATCCTGGGGTACCAGCAGAAGGTTCTCGACACGAGCCCGGTGCAGGCCGATATCGGCGTTGAAGCCCGTAAGGGCAACTTTATGGTCAACGTGAACTTCCTTGCCGGTACCGGCAGCGAAGGCGCGAAGGCCGTGGGCGGTAAGGTGGGCGTGAAGTACCTCTTCTGAGGCTTGACGCGGTAACCCGTCTGCCGTGCGCACTGACTCCGAAGCGCACGGCAGACGAAAATACAAACGGGAAAGGCTTTGCGGCTTTTCCCGTTTTTTCAAAGACATTTGTAACGAATCAATGCTTTGACTCGTACCACATCAGGAAGAT
This sequence comes from Duodenibacillus massiliensis, assembly GCF_928721995.1. Taxonomy (NCBI): domain Bacteria; kingdom Pseudomonadati; phylum Pseudomonadota; class Betaproteobacteria; order Burkholderiales; family Sutterellaceae; genus Duodenibacillus; species Duodenibacillus massiliensis. The sequence goes on along the minus strand of NZ_OV788642.1, from coordinate 495,435 downwards.
TGTCGCGATGGTGACAACCGACCGATCAGCAAAGTAAGCAGCCATACATTCATCTGAAAAACTTCTCCTTACAGTAAACAACTGCAAAAAGGACCTGCTGATTTCATAGAAATTCCGCGAGGAAACCCGCGTCTTCAGACGCGGGAGGAATCGCGGCTGTTTTTATTTTAAAAAATTGGTACCATACGCACTATGCTAAACATCGTTCACAGCAGAAACTGCGTCTATCAGATAGCTTACCATATGGTATGGTGCCCCCAGCTCAGGAAATCCGTTCTCAGGGGTGGTGTTGCGCAGTCTCTGCGTGAGTTGCTTGAAAGCATATGCGCTGAAAGAAAGTATGAGATACTTTCTTTGGAAATTCAGCCGGATCACTTGCACCTGTTTGTCAGTTTTCCGCCGTCCGTCAGCATTGCCGACGCGGTGAGAGTATTGAAGGGTGCCAGTGCAAGGATGCTGCTGATGCGGCATCCGGAACTCAAAAATGAACTTTGGGCAGGCCATCTTTGGTCGCCTTCTTACTACGTCGGAACAGCAGGCAGTGTCAGTGCGGAAACGATCAAAAGCTACATCGAAAGGACTGAACACATCCGCAGACGGCGTTAGACGCGTTGAGGGGAGCGGCAAGTGTGTCCGCACAGCCTGCGTTCGGCTGGAACTACTCGATCCGGCAGCACACGAAAAGCTCGCAGCGACGCAGAGACTCTATGCGCAGGTGTGTAACTTTGTAGTTCCGACAGTAGCGGCGGACCGCACGAAGAGGCTCTGGCAGCGTTTCACGCTGCATCACGCAGTTTATGACAAGATCAAGGCAAAATTTCCGGATCTCGGCAGCCAGTATGCCTGTAACGTCATCCGCTCGGTGTCGGCAGCCTACAAGACGGAGCTTGCCAAGCATCTGGCACCGCTCAAAAGTGAGGACAAGAAGCTCAAGACGCTGGTGTTCAGGCACCCCTCGGTTCACGTCGACAAGAACACGCTGACATTTTTCCCTGACGGCACTGTTTCAATTTCAACCATCAGCGGTCGGATTCGGGCACGTCTGTGCCCCGGCCCTTTTCAAAAAGAGTTGCTGGCTTCGGGAAAGCGTAAGGAGTGCAACCTTGTTCTGCATCCCCGGAGAGGCCGGAAAGAAGCGTTTTGGGAGCTTCACATCGCAGTGGAGTCCCAAGGTTGTTCGGGCGAAGAGCATTTAAAGAATCTGAAAGCCGACGAGATCATGGGTATTGATGTCGGCGAGAACAATATTGCGGCCGTCAGCACGGGCCGTATTTGGAAAGCAGGAGCATTAAAGGATAAAAGAGACCGATATATGAGTCAGAGAAAGCGTCTTCAGCGCAACGGCTCTCAGAGTGCCAGACAGCACCTGAAAAAAGCCTCAGGCCGAGAAAGACGCCATGTGACGCATGTCAATAACGTTGTAAGCAAAGAGATTGTGCAGGAAGCCGCAAAGCGGGGTATCAAGTTAATCGCCCTGGAAGACCTGACGCATATCCGGGATCACATCAAGGCCGGGAAACGCATCAGAAGCCGACTGCACCGCTGGTCTTTCCGTGAGTTGCAGGAGATGATTGTTTACAAAGCGGCAGCCGCTGGAATCCGGTGTGTTTTCCTGGATCCGCGTTATACAAGCCAGACATGCTCACAGTGCGGGGCACCGGGCAAACGCCATAAGCACGGGTTCCGCTGCAGCCAATGTGGTCACCTTGCGCACAGCGACTTGAATGCGAGCCGCAACCTGCAGGGTCTGTGCCGACAGCTGTCAGCACAGGGGCTGATGTAAACCAGCCTTATGTTGGGCCGTGTGATGCGGTTACAATAAAGCCCCCGTCTTCAGACGGGGGATTGTTTACTTTGTTTCTCAACATTTGCGCAATCCGTCAATGTTGCGATTTGACATGTTTAAGGTTGCATTGGCCGGACTCTTAAATGAGGTGTGTTTGTGGTGGGTGTTTTCGGGGATGCCGTCATCATGTTGTCCTTGTGCGTCATCGGACTGCTCGCGGCGGCCTATACACTTTGGGAGAAAATGCACGGCAGGTGACTGGTTTGCCGAAACTGTTCCGTGCGGTCTTTCTGCTCGCGTCCTGCGTCGTCAGCAGAAAACTTTCCTTGAGTACCTTTGAATCATGTCCCTTGCCAAATTTTCCCTCACCGCCTTTGCGGGCCTCATGCTTCTCACAGCCCAACCGTCTTTCGCCTGTACGCTTTTCGGCGCTGCGGGTGAGGGCGTTGTTGAAGGCGGCGGCACGATCCTTGCGAAAACACGTGACGAGCATCCCGGACGGCAGTTCTTTGACATCGTGCGGCCCTCGGACGGTTATGCCTACATGGGGCTTTTCACGGGCCGCAAGGGGCACTTCAATATGGGTGTCAACGAAAAGGGCCTTGTTGTCGCACGCTCCGCATCAGGCGGCATCCCCAAAGAGAAGCGCCTTACCTACGCGCGCTTTGAAAAGGAGGGGCTGCGTGCCCCGGAGTGGATCGCCCGGCATTACGCCACGGTCGATGAGGTGCTCGCTCACCCGGAAATCTTTAAGGAGCCTGTGAATTACATCCTTGCCGACAAAACAAAAGTCGTGGTGGTTGAGGTGATGCCGGGCGGCAAAACCACGGTAAGGGTGACGGAAAAAGGCACGGCCGCACACACCAATCACTTTATCGAACCAGAATCCAAAGCTCTGAACGAAAAGGTGGGGCAGAGCAGCCGCATAAGGCTCGAGAGAATATGCTCGCTTCTTTCTGAAAAAGAGAAGCCTTTTACAACGGACACCTTTATCGCCATGACCCGCGACCGCAACGCGGGGCCGGTAAACAGCATCTGGCGCACGGGCACAAAGCCCGAGGGCTTTCAGACGCTCGCGGCAATGGTGGTAAAGACCCCCAAGGCCGGTCCCCTTGAGGTTTACTTTACGTGGCGAACCCGCGCCATGGATCCCGATTCCCTGCAGACTGTCCGCCGCACGGTGACGCTGGCGGACTTTAGGAAAACGACAGCGGACTTTTTGGCCGGAAAGTGATCAGGCGGTCTTAAGGCGTTTAAGGCCCGCTTCAATGAGCTTTAATCCTTCCGTGAGGCGGCTTCTCGGGCAGGCGATGTTGATTCTGAGGTAGTGGCGCCCCGCATCCTCGCCGTAATTCATGCCGGTGTTAAGCCACACCTTTTCGTGCTCCTTAAGTGAGGCCTGCACCGTGCGGGAGTCTGCACCGAGGGCTGAAATGTCGACCCACTCAAGATAGGTGCCTTCCAAAGACATCACGGGAAAGTCAGGAAGGTGTCCGGCAAAAAACGCCCGAAGCGTCCTGTCGTTTTCCTCGATGTAGGCAATGAGCGCGTCAAGCCAGGCTTCTCCTTCGTTATAGGCGGCAACGGCGGCCGCGGGCCCGAAGGGATTGACGTCGCAGACTTCGTTCACGTTAACGGCACGTTCGATTTTGGCGCGAAGCGCGGGGTCGGCGGTGATGATTGAGGCGATCTGAAGCCCGGCGGTGTTAAAGCTCTTGGATGTGCTCGTGTGCATCACGCCCTCTCTGAGGGAATTGCCGTGTGCTGCGGCAAAGGGCGTGTAGCGGCGGCCTTTAAACACAAATTCCCCGTGGATTTCGTCTGAAATCACCGTGACCCCGTACGAGATCGTTGATTTGCCGATCGAGTACTGCTCCACGGCTTCAGAGATGCTGAGCTCCTTGCTCAGCAGGCACGCTACGACGTTGTCTTTGAACTCCTGCGAATATCGCATGTTTTGCCACTCCATGAAAGGTTGAAGGGGTGGCGAAAGGTAGCATGACATCTAATGGTACGTAACTGCTGCTCTAGACAAAAGCGGACGAAAAAGAAGGTCTGGAGACCCGCCAAAACAAAACCCGCGCCGGGACCAGGCCTGACGCGGGTTTGGACTCAGAAGATACGCAGTTACTCTTCAAACGTACCCTTCACGACGATTTCCCCATCACGCATCATCTGCTGACCCAGGGCAAAAACGTGGCGAAGGTTCATGTTCTCGTCAAAGAGGCAGAGGTCGGCGGAACTCCCGGCGGCGACTTCGCCCTTACCTTTGAGTTCCAGCGCCTTTGCAACGTTGCGCGTCAAAAGCGCAAGCGCCGTCTCCATCGGGACGTTGAGCTCTCCGATGAGGCGCTTAAAGTCGCGCAGGTTACTTGCAACGCCGCCCACACCCAAGCCCACCATTTCGCCCTTTTCGTTAAAGCGCGGGACCGAGCCGTGGCCGTCCGAGCTCATCGTGAGATGATCGGCCGGAACGCCTGCTTTGAGCGCTTCAAATGCCGCGTGCGCCGGAGTGGCAAAAGCGCAGGACCCGCCGGTCGTTACGTCCATGTAGCCGCCCGCAACCGCAAACTTCACAGCGCCCTCAAAGACCGCCTTGTCGCGCGCGCAGTGCGTCGGACGGATGTGGCGGATCGGAAAGCCGCGCTTCACGATATCCCCGAAAATTTCAAAGGGCCCGGGGATGTTCCCGAGGTGAATGTGCAGAACCCCGAGTTTTCCTGCCACCATCGCGCCCACGCGGATCTGCGTGAGAAGCCGCAGGACTTCGTCTTCGCTCGGGAAGCTTGAGCGGTGGTCCCCCATCGCGATCTTCACACCCACAACTTCCGGCACGAAAAAGAGGTCGTCGCGCACGCAAGTCGTTAAGGTTGTCGGAGGATAGGCGTAATTACTCGTGTACATCCACGCAGAAACCCCTTCGGCTTTAAGCGCCCGGATCTTCGCAAGAAGATTCGGAATGGAGCGGGAGGTGCCGTCAGTACCGGAAACACCCACGACGCTTGTGGTGCCGCAGGCGATGAGTTCGGAGAGAACAAGTTCGGGCGTGCGGGTCTTGGGCCCGCCTTCGCCGCCACCACCGGTGACGTGGATGTGCTGATCAATAAAGCCCGGCGTGAGGATGAGGCCTTTGGCGTCGAGTGTTGCCAGATCCGGCATCGTGACGGTGAGGTTGTCCTCAACGGCCGCCACGCGGTCGTTGACGATGAGGACATCCTTGATGCCGGCGTCAGCCGGCGTATAGACATGAGCGTTTTTAATGAGAAGTGCCATTTGTGTTCACCTTACAAAACGGATCAGAGGAAAAGAAGGGAAGCCGCGACGTTTACGATGATGCCGATGATCATCACCGGAATCGTGCGCCGTATGAGTTCAATGGGCGTGATGCCGGAAATGCCGGACACGGCAATCACAACACCCGCAATCGGACTCATGGCGCGGGAAAGCCCGGCCGCCAACTGCACGGGAACGACCAGGGCAATGGTGTTGTAGCCAACGCTTGCCGCAGCTTCAGGCAGCAAGGGCGAAAACGCGAAGAACGCGGAGTTCCCTGACCCCGTTACAACGGTCGCGATGATCATGATCGCGAGCATGATAAAGAGCATCAGGAAAAGTCCCGAGCCTTCCTGGCTTGCCGCCAACTGAATGAGCGTGCTGATGCCGCCGAGCTTGGTGAGCCCCAGGGCAAAGAGTTCAGCGCAGCAGATAAGGCTCACGGTGGACGTGAAGACCTTACCCATGCCTTCGAAAATCGACTGGCTGTCCTTGCAGCTCGTCTTAAAGGACCGGCGCGTGATGAGATCCACCGCGAAGGCAATCAGAACCGAGACGATGATCGCGGTCACAAGGGAGAGTTTTACCGCGCTGTAGACCATCGGAGAAAAGACGATCAGAAGGAAAAGCGGCAGGATCGGGAGAATCGCATAGTGCACGGGACCGGCACCCTCGAAGGCGTCTTTCGTTTTATCCGACGTGTCACCGGCGGGCGTGTCGTCAATGCCTTTGGCGGCTTCGCGGCGGTCAAACCAGCGCTGCACAAGGAAGTGTCCGGCGGCAACGGCAATCATCACGCAGATAGCCACTGGAATCTGGCCCTGCACAAAGTAGGTGACGACATCGGTGTTGATGAGGTCGGCGGCACGCATGGCGTTTGAGGAACCCGGTCCCAGGTCAAGGCAGCACGTGGACGCAATCACCGCAGCGGCTGCGGCACGCCGCACACCGAGCGATACGAGCAGGGGGTAGATCGAGGCCATCAACAGAAGCCCCAGACCCACGGCAGAGTTAATAAACAGCGCCATGAGCTGCCCCACGATGTAGGTGACGGCTAAGAGCAGGTAGGGCGAGCGGATTGCCGCAAGCGGCTTGATGCAGAGCTTTACCAGCGCTTTTGAAGCCCCGATTTTGTTCATGTAAAACGAAAAACCGGCAATCGCCATAATGTTGAGGCCCAGCCCCGGCAGGCGGCTTTTCATCAGATCCGTGAAGGCCTGCGCGAGGTCAAAGCCGAAAAAGTGGGTGCTCGTTTTGGCGCCCACGGGCGGGGTGCCTGTGAGGCCGGCAATCAAGAGCAGAATGAGACCGATGATCAGAAGGATGATCGGCGGGTAGTAGTTTTTAATGACGAAGTACGCAATCGCCGCAACGGCAGCGAGCGTAATGATGACGCCCAGCATGGGAAATGCTCCTTTGGGTTTGTAGAAATTTTTATGATTGAAATTTTAGGTTCTGGTCCGCTCTGATTCAAGATTCTGCCCTTTGTTTCACGTCTAAGTAAGGGTTTTTACGTACATTTCCCGATAAAATTTTATGGAACGTCTTGCGGCATCGTTGACGCAGCCTGCGCCAAGCGTGCAGCCGTGCGGTTTTGCCGTTGATTTTCAAACTTTCGTCCATGTGCAACCATTGAAATCAAATGAAATAATGAAAAATCAACGGTATCGATACGGTGAAGTTTTCCACAAAACCTGTGAACAACCCGCCGCGCAAAAATGAAACGCTCTGAAATATCAGTAACTTTTATCAGTGCTTAATTTTTAGGCACGGCAAAAGCTGTTTTTGCCGTACGTTTTCGGCTTGGTTTGTGTAAACGGGAAGCGGGACGAAAATCGAAAATTAGGCAACTCGCCTTAAGCGGCATTGGCTAACCGCCTCGTCTTTAATTAAGAAAGTCCGAAAGAAAGGGGGCAAAGCCCTAACAATCCTGCGGAAATACAGGTTCGCGCGCGTAGACTCACCCGAATTCTGATGATGGGGTAAAAGAAGACGCACGAAAGGAAGTGTCTTACTCATCTTTTGTTTCACTTGTTTTTGTTGGAGCAGTGCAACTATGAGCACCGATGCATCTGGAACGCTCAATAAGCAGGAGTGGAAAACACTCGGGCTTTCTTCGTTGGGCGGGGTTTTGGAGTTTTACGACTTCATTATCGTTTTCTTCTTCGCCAAGATTATTTCGGAACACTTCTTCCCGGCGGGCATCGGCGAGTTCTGGGCACTACTCAACACCTACGGCACTTTTGCCGCAGGGTACCTCGCACGTCCTCTCGGGGGCGTCGTGATGGCGCACTTCGGTGATCGCTTCGGCCGCAAGAACATGTTCATGCTCTCGATTGTGCTGATGGTCATCCCGACCTTTTCTCTGGCGATCGTGCCGACCTATGAAACGATCGGCTACGCGGCGCCCCTGCTGCTCATCCTTGTGCGTATCTGCCAGGGTATTGCAATCGGCGGGGAACTCCCGGGGGCCTGGGTCTTTATTCATGAGCACGCGCCCGCGGGCCAGAAGAACACGTATCTCGGCATCCTGACGGGCTCCGTGACGGCCGGCATTTTGTTGGGCAGCGTTGTGACCCTTGCGATGAACTTTATCTACACGCAGCCGGAACTCCATGACTGGGCCTGGCGTGTTCCCTTTGTCCTGGGCGGTATCTTCGGTCTGATTTCGATCTACCTGCGCCGGTTCCTGCAGGAAACCCCGGTCTTTCAGAAGATGCGCTCGAGCAAGGTTCTTGCCCGCTTCCCCTTAAAGGAAGTGCTTCAGACCTCGCGCTACGGCATCTGGATTTCGATGTTTATTACCTGGGTGCTCACAACCTGTATCGTGATCTTCATTCTGCTGATGCCCACCTTTGCGGGCGGCGTCATGAAGCTCAACCCCTTTGACACGGTGTACTTCCAGCTCTCCGGGCTTGTGTGCATTGTCGCGAGCTGCATGATCACCGGTAAATTGTCGGATCACTTCCGTCCGAGCTCGGTGTGCATTCTCTTTAGTGCCGGGTTTGCTCTCTGCGGGTTCCTCTTCCTCATGGAGCTTTACTCCGGGGCGGTGAACAACACCACGGCCTGGATTCTTTACATGGCGACCTGTTTCTTTGGCGGCATCATGAATTTCTGCCCGATCTTCATGAGCGACGTCTTTGAACCGCGCATCCGCTTCTCGGGTATTTCCTTTGCTTACAACATCGCCTACGCCATCTCGGGCGCCGTGACGCCGCAGCTTGCGTTTGCACTGCACACCTACGGTAAGACGCACCCCGATACGTTCGGTGCGATGGGGCTCGGGTTCTACATCGTTGCGGTGGGGGTGCTCTCCATTCTTACCGCCATGTCGATGGCCAAGGTTTACAGCGGCCGCCGCAAGATTCACGGTATGCGTGAAGCAAGCGCTTATGAACTCAATTCCGTGGCTGTCCGCGCCGATGAGAGCCGCCGCTAAAGCGCCTCATTAATTCGGATGAGAGGGAAAATCCCCGTCACGGTTTTACGACTGCGGCGGGGTTTTTTCATGCCGCGCGGCTCCCTACGGTTTATCATGCGCTGGCGTTGCGGAAAAGTTTTCCGCACCCCTCATTTCCTTTCGTAAAGCCTGAAGCTGATTTCAGCACTATGACCACCAATATCAATGACATCATGCGGATGCTTCCGCACCGCTATCCGTTTCTGCTGATTGACCGTGTGCTCGAAATCAGCGAGGATCTGACGACCTGCAAGGTTCTGAAAAACGTTACCGCCAACGAACCGCAGTTCACGGGACACTTCCCGGAATTCCCGGTGATGCCCGGTGTGTTGATCATCGAAGCCATGGCGCAGGCCTGTGCGGTGCTTGCGATGTCGCGTTTGACCGAAGAGCAGAAAAAAGAGAAGGCGCTCTTTTACTTTGCCGGTATTGATGAAGCGCGCTTTAAGCGCGTGGTGATCCCCGGAGACCAGCTCATTTTTGAGTGCAAGTACATCAAGGACCGTGCCGGTATCGGCTGGTACGAAGCCGTTGCAACCGTTGACGGCCACGTTGCCGCCACCGCCAAGATGATGTGCGCCCGCCGTCCGGTGGAATAACGCACGGATAAATCTGTCCCCAATCTGTTGAGCCGCGCAAGATTTTTTCTCAAACTCTTGCGCGGTTTCGTTTTTGTGAGGACAATACCGTACAAACTTCTGCGGAGATAAAACTATGCCGGTCATTCATCCGTCAAGCCTTGTGGATCCGAAGGCTGAGCTCGATGAGAGCGTTGTCGTAGGTCCCTTCTGTATCGTTGAAGGCAAGGTGAAAATCGGAGCGGGTACTGTTCTCATGAGTCACGTGACCGTGAGGGGCTCTACGACCGTCGGCAAGGGTAACCGCATCTTTCAGGGCGCTGCGATCGGCTGCGAACCCCAGGACAAAAAGTACGCCGGTGAAGACACCGTCCTCATTGTCGGAGACAATAACGTCATCCGCGAAAACTGCACGCTTTCCATCGGCACCGTCCAGGACGAGGGGATTACGCGGGTGGGAAGCGGAAACCTTCTGATGGCCAACGTCCACGTTGCGCACGACTGCAAGGTGGGCGACAACACGATTATTGCCAATAACTGCGCTTTAGCCGGCCATGTCACCGTCGAAGACTACGCCGTGATCGGGGGCCAGACGGGCCTGCATCAGTTCACGCGCGTCGGGCGCCGGGCCATGGTCGGGGGCGCCTCCGGCATTTTGCGTGATGTGCCCCCCTTTATGATCTGCTCGGGTAACCCTGCGCAGCCCCACGGCCTCAACCTCGTGGGTCTGCGCCGCGCCGGGTTTTCGGCCGAACTCTTAAAGCTTCTCAAAGACTGCTATCACGCGATTTACCGGGAAGGAAACCTTGTTTCCGATGCCGTCGCCGAAATGCAGACGATTATTGACGGGGCTCCGGAAGAATACCGTGCGGAACTCACGCACCTGAAGGACTTCGTTCAAAACAGCCCCCGCGGCATCATCCGATGACGGGTGCAGTGACGGCCCTGGTGCCCGCGGTGTCGCGCTCCCCTTCAAGCGGCGTTGCCTGGCTTGCGGGTGAGGCAAGCGGCGACTTTCTCGCCAGCCTCGTTCTCCCGGAACTTGAGCGCCGCATGGGAGGGGCCCTGCAGTTCGGTATCGGCGGCGAAAAGATGCTTGAAGCCGGGCTTTTTCCCTGGTATACGAGTGACCGCCTCTCGGTGATGGGGTACGTCGAGGTTTTAAAGAAACTCCCGTCCCTTTTGTGGCTCAGAAGCCGCATGATCAGCCGCATCAAGACCCTGCACCCCCGCGCCTTTATCGGCGTGGATGCGCCTGACTTCAACCTCGGCATTGAAACGGCCCTAAGGCGTGAAGGGATCCCCACGGTGCATTTTGTCTCGCCCTCGATTTGGGCGTGGCGGCCCGAGCGCATTGAAAAGATCCGGCGGGCTGCGGACCACGTGCTTCTCATCTTTCCCTTTGAAAAGACGATCTACGATCAGGCGGGGATTCCGGCAACCTACGTGGGGCACCCTTTGGCGGGCATCATTCCGATGAAGCCCGACCCCGCGGCCGCGCGCGCGGAACTCGGTCTGGATACAAAGGGGGAGCCCCTTTTTGCGGTTCTGCCCGGGTCGCGCGTGAGTGAAGTCTCCGGGTGCGCCCCCATTTTCTTTCAGGCGTGCGAGCGGCTGCTTGAGAGGCTTGGGGCCGGATGCTTTGTGATTCCGGCGGTCGATGACGCCCGCCGCGCGCAGATTGAAAACGCGGTGAAAAAGTATCCGCGGATCGCGGAGAGAACCACCGTCATTACCGGTAAAAGCCACCGGGTGCTTGAAGCCAGTGACGCCGTGATGACGGCTTCGGGTACCGCAGCCCTTGAAGCGGCGCTCTATAAAAAGCCGATGGTCGTGGGGTACGTCATGCCGGGGTTGACGGCCATGATGTTTCGTAAAAAAGGGCTCATCCCGTACGTGAGCCTGCCGAACATCCTGCTGCAAAGCGTGGTGGTGCCGGAGTTTCTGCAGTACTTCTGTACGCCTGACGCCCTCGCGTGCGGCCTCATTCATGAGATGCGGCCCTCCCGCGCCGCGGAACTCGCCGAGCGCTTTACGGCGCTGCATGAGTCGCTTCTTCGGCCGACTGCGGATCTCGCTGTCGACGCGATTATGTCGGTTTTCCGGTAGCAGGCAGAGCGCAAAGCGGACACCGCGACGGGGCTGCCTGCGGGCCGCTGATGCGTTTTAATTTCTGATAATTAATATGTTTTTTAATATCAGTTATCTGTTTTTCTTAACGCGGTTAAGCTTAACGGCGTTAAGAGATTCGTAACCGTTTAAAGTGCTGCCGGCCTAATTCCTTCGGAGACTGACGGGAGGGTGCCCTGGGCCGCTACAATGAGGGCTTCGTCCCCTTCGAACTTTCCGCCTGTTTCATGTCCGCTGCTGTTATTCCCGTCATTGACCGTGAGCACGCACGCGCTGCGGTTTTGTCGCTGCCGGTGCCCGTCACGGGGGCCGTGCGCGAAGAAGGCGGACGCATCATCGACACGCGGGGGCGGCCTTTGAGAGACCTCAGAATTTCGGTCACCGATGCCTGCAATTTCCGCTGCCGCTACTGCATGCCCAAGGAAAAGTTTCCGAGCCGCCATCAGTTTCTCGCGCACACGGAGCTTCTCACCTTTGAAGAAATCGAGCGGCTCGTGAGAATCTTTGTAAAGCTCGGAATCGAAAAGGTGCGGCTGACCGGGGGAGAGCCGCTGTTGCGCAAGAACGTCGATGTGCTCGTTCATAAACTAAAAGGCATCCGCACGCGGCAGGGGCAGCCCCTTGACGTTGCGATGACCACGAACGCAACGCTTCTGGCGCGCATGGCAGGCAAACTCAAGGCCGCGGGCCTAAACCGCGTCACGGTGAGTCTGGACGCTCTGTCAGAACCCCTTTTTCAGTCGATTAACGACGTGGGATTTCCGGCCGCCAAGGTTCTGGAAGGCATTGACGCGGCACGCGCCGCGGGCTTAAGCGTTAAGGTTAATACCGTTGTGAAGCGCGGCATGAACGAAGGTGAAGTCCTCCCTTTGTGTGAGCACTTCAGAAACACCGGCATTGTGCTGCGCTTCATTGAATACATGGATGCGGGGACAGCCAACGGCTGGCGCATGGACGAGGTGGTGCCCTCAAGCGAGCTCGTTCAGAAGATTTCCGCAAAGTGGCCCTTAAAACCGGTTGATGCCTGTTACCGCGGGGAGGTGGCCTCGCGCTGGGCCTACGCCGACGGCGCGGGCGAAGTGGGCTTTATCAGTTCGGTGACGCAGGCTTTCTGCCGGGACTGCACCCGGGCAAGGCTCTCGGTCGAAGGCGGGCTTTTTCTGTGCCTTTTTGCCGACCGGGGCTATGACATCCGCACGATGCTTCGGGGCGGCGCCACCGACGAAGAAATTCTCGAGGCGGTGGCGCGCATCTGGACCAACCGCGACAACCACTATTCCGAAATCCGCACGGAGGCAACGGCGGGATTAAGGCGCGTAGAAATGCAGTACATCGGCGGCTAATCCGTTGTTGTTAAAAGAAAAGCCGGTTCCCCGAGTGAGGAAACCGGCTTTGCCGTTAAACGGTCAGATTACTTGAAAAGAGGGGCGACGAGCTCGGCTTCGTGGGCGAGTTCGGCGACGGTCTTGTCCAACCGCGCCTTGGCTTCACCTTCAAAGTTAAGGCCCTTCACGATTTCATAGTTACCCTTGCCGTCACAGGTGCAGGGCATACCGCAGATGAGGCCTTCGGGGATGCCGTAGGAGCCGTCGCTCGGAACACCCATCGTGACCCAGCCGCCGTTGCTGCCCAGGAACCAGTCGTGCATGTGATCAATCGCCGCAGCAGCTGCGGAAGCCGCAGAGCTTGCGCCGCGGGCTTCAATAATCGCCGCGCCGCGCGTGCTCACCGTCGGGATGAAGTCCTTTTCGTACCATTCGGCGTCAACGAGGTCCGCGGCCTTCTTGCCTGCAATTTCGCAGTTGCGGATATCCGGGTACATGGTGTTGGAGTGATTGCCCCAGACGGCCATGCGGCGGATTTCAGCTACGGGCGTCCCTGTCTTGGCGGAAAGCTGAGCCAAGGAGCGATTGTGGTCAAGGCGCAGCATCGCATTAAAGCAGGTTGCAGACAACGAGGGCGCCGACTTCATGGCGATGTAGGCGTTCGTGTTGCAGGGGTTGCCGACAACGAGAACCTTCACGTCGCGGGCGGCGACTTCGTCAAGGGCCTTACCCTGAACGGTGAAGATTGCGCCGTTCGCGGACAAGAGTTCACTTCTGTCCATGCCCTTGGTACGCGGGCGGGCGCCAACGAGGAGCGCAGCCTGCGCGTCACGGAAAGCGACCTTCGGGTCGCTCGTGGCGATCATGTCGGCTACCAGTGGGAAGGCGCAGTCGGAGAGTTCCATCATCACGCCCTTTAACCGCTGGGCGCTTTCCGGCGTGTCGCGTTCAAGCAGCTGCAGGATCACGGGCTGGTCCGGGCCGAGCATGTCGCCCGCGGCAATGCGGAAAAGCAGGGAATAACCGATCTGGCCGGCAGGGCCGGTCACGGCAACGCGAATAGGCTTCTTCATTTTTTGTGATCCTAAAGTTGACTGGAAGTGCCGCGCGTGTCTGATAGGAGGGCACTGACGGCTGAGGTCTCGTGATTCTACATTTTCAAAGAACGGGTTTTTTCGTGATGCCGTTCCTGAAATATGTTCAGAGCGATATTTTCGGACGACTCTATAGGAAGCAAACTATAGAGTGCAAGAAGATTTATCAGAAATCGGAAAGGGGAGGACGCTGCCGGGGCTTTAGAGTGCCCCCGGCAGCGCAGGGACTTACGCGTTGCGCGTTTTTTCGAGGTGAAGTTTCGCGATGATGGTCGCAGCGATCTCTTCAATGGACTTGGTGGTGGAATTGAGCCATTCGATACCGTTTGCGTGCATCAGGTTTTCGGCGGCTTCAATTTCGGAGCGGCAGTTTTCAATGCTCGCGTACCGGGATCCCGGACGGCGCTCGTTGCGGATTTCGCTTAGGCGCTCGGGCTTAATGGAAAGTCCGAAGAGTTTGCTGTGAAGCGGCTCAAGGGCTTCGGGGAGCGTCCCGCGGTCAAAGTCCTCGGGAATTAAGGGGTAGTTGGCGACCTTAATGCCGAACTGCATCGCAAGAAAGAGGCTCGTGGGCGTTTTGCCTGAGCGCGAGACGCCCACCAAAATGACGTCGGCCTGATCCAGGCCCCGGTTTGTCTGACCGTCGTCGTGCGTAAGCGTGTAGTCGATCGCGGCAATACGCTGGTTGTAGCGCTCTTCGTTCTGAATCTTGTGCGTTGCGCCCACGGTGTGGGTGCTTTTCATGCCGAGCTCACGCTCCATCGGGCCCACAAACGAACGGAAGAGCTCGACCTGAAAGCCCGGCGCTTGCTTTAGGAAGGCCTGCGAAATCGTGGGGTCCACAAACGTGGAGAAAACGAGGGGACGCACGCCGGTTTCAGCCTGCACGCGGCTGATGCGCTCAGCAACCTGATGGGCTTTTTCCACGGAATCCACAAACGGGATGCGGTGCTGCTCGTAGACCAAATCCGGGAACTGGGTCATCACGGAGTGCGCGAGGGTTTCGGCCGTGATGGCGGTGCCGTCGCTCACGATGAAAACAGGACGCCAATTTTTGTTTTGCTCAGCCATTTTGTGTGAAGAAAGCTGGTTGTCGGAGGTGGCGGCATTGTATCAGCCGTATGACAGACGCATGACAGAGCGGGGAGGACGGGCGGCGGCGTCGCCGGCTGAATCCTTTCTCTTAGATCAACCTTCTTCTTAATCCTGTGCTCCTTTGTGACAGGCCCGTTACAAAAGGGGCTTTGCGCGCGGCGTTTGGGCCGCGAAGCGGCTACAATGGCGGCACGTTTTAAAACCCCCTTGCGTTTTTCTAAACGAGGATCAAATGGTTCAAGGCCGTTACGTATTCCCTTTCAGCCAGCTTCGCATGACCGACGTTGACCGCGTCGGCGGCAAAAATGCCTCCCTGGGCGAACTTTTAAGTCAGCTTACCGATGCGGGCATCCGTGTTCCGGACGGCTTTGCCACCACGGCCGAAGCCTTCCGACTCTTTATTAAGGAAAGCGGCCTTGAGGACCGTATCGCTAAGCGCCTCGCGGCTCTTGACGTGGAGGATGTGAAGGCGCTCGCCGAAGCCGGCGCCGAAATCCGCCGCTGGATTGAAGAGGCGCCGTTTCCTGCGGAACTCGAAAAGGAAATCCGCGCGTTTTACGAGTGGCTCAAAGACGGCCAGGACGAAATTTCCGTGGCGGTGCGCTCTTCGGCAACCGCTGAAGACCTCCCGGACGCCTCCTTTGCCGGCCAGCAGGAAACGTACCTCAACGTCGTCGGGATCGATCAGGTCCTTTCCCGCATGAAGGAAGTGTTCGCGTCGCTTTATAACGACCGCGCGATCAGCTACCGCGTCCACAAGGGCTTTACCCACATGGAAGTGGCGCTTTCCGCGGGCGTGCAGAGAATGTGCCGCTCGGATAAAGGTGCCGCAGGCGTCATGTTTACGCTTGACACCGAAAGCGGCTTTGATCAGGTTGTTTTTGTGACCGCGAGCTACGGCCTGGGTGAAACCGTCGTTCAGGGTGCCGTGAACCCCGACGAATTCTTCGTGCATAAGCCGAGCCTTGCCGCGGGCAAGTACCCGATCGTGCGCCGCACTTTGGGCAGTAAGCTCATCAAGATGGAGTTTGATCCGGAAAAAGCCTCCGGGCGCTCGGTTCGCACGGTTGACGTGGAACCCGAAGACCGCCGCCGCTTTGCGCTCACCGACGACGACGTCATTGAACTTGCGAAATTTGCCTGCATCATTGAAAAGCACTACGGCCGTCCCATGGATATTGAATGGGGTAAAGACGGCATCGACGGCAAGATCTACATTCTGCAGGCGCGGCCTGAGACCGTGAAGAGCCGTCAGAACACCGCCGACGTGCAGCAGAAATTTACTCTCAAGAGCCGCGGCAAGGTCCTTGCCGAAGGCCGCGCCATCGGTCAGAAGATCGGTGCGGGTCCGGTGAGAATCGTTGCTGACGCCAGCGAAATGGACCGTGTGCAAAAGGGTGATGTGCTTGTCACCGACATGACCGACCCCAACTGGGAACCGGTGATGAAGAAGGCGAGCGCCATTGTCACGAACCGCGGCGGCCGTACCTGCCACGCGGCCATCATTGCCCGCGAACTCGGTATTCCGGCGGTTGTGGGGTGCGGTGACGCGACCGAATCGCTCACCGAAAACGAACCCGTCACGGTGAGCTGCGCCGAAGGCGACACCGGTTACATCTACGGCGGCATTCAGGACTTTGCCGTTGAAGAAGTGCGCCGCGGGGCGCTTCCCGAGATCCCCGTGAAGGTCATGATGAACATCGGCAACCCGCAGCTTGCCTTTGACTTCTGCCAGATTCCGAATAAGGGCGTGGGCCTTGCGCGTCTGGAATTCATCATCAACAACAATATCGGCGTGCATCCCAAGCTCTGCCTTGATTACCCGAATATTCCGAGTGAACTCCGCGACAAGCTTGAACGCATCTCCGCGGGCTACAAGTCGCCCCTGGACTTCTTCGTGAGTAAGCTCGCCGAAGGTGTGGCAACGATTGCCTGCGCCTTCTGGCCCAAGAAGGTGATCGTGCGTCTGTCGGACTTTAAGAGCAACGAGTACCGTAAGTTGACGGGCGGCGCTCTGTACGAACCGGAAGAAGAAAACCCCATGCTGGGTTTCCGCGGTGCAAGCCGCTACATCGCCCACAGCTTTGCGGACTGCTTCGAACTCGAATGCCGTGCCATGAAGCGCGTGCGCGACGAAATGGGGCTCACCAACGTCGAACTCATGGTGCCCTTTGTCCGTACCATCGATGAAATCAAGGAAACCGTGGCGGTTCTTGAAAAGAACGGCTTAAAGCGCGGTGAAAACGGTCTGCGCCTCAACATGATGTGCGAAATTCCGTCCAACGCCCTTTTGGCAGACGAATTCCTTGACTACGTCGACGGCTTCTCGATTGGTTCCAACGACCTCACGCAGTTGACGCTCGGCCTTGACCGTGACTCGGGCCTGGTCGCCAAGAGCTTTGACGAGCGCAACGCCGCTGTGAAGAAGCTCCTTTCGATGGCGATTAAGACCTGCCGTGCACGCGGCAAGTACGTGGGTATCTGCGGTCAGGGGCCGTCCGATCACGCCGACTTTGCGGCCTGGCTCATGGAAGAGGGGATTGAGTCCATTTCTCTGAACCCCGACACCGTGGTCGATACGTGGCGTAAGCTCGCCAAGATCGGTAAGGCTTAACCGGTCAGTTTCCGGGACAGCGACTGCTACCGGAAACGCACACCCGGCCGCGGACATGAGAGAATTGTCGGGCCGGGTTTTCTTTTTTCTTAAGATAGGAAGTCAACGGCCATGGGTGATATTGACCGTCGGGACGTGGATTTGGTGATGCAGGCGTTGCCGCCTCAGGCGAGGATTGCCCTCGATGCGCTCTCTGAACTTCAGAAGCGCCCCGCCGAAGATGTTTTACGGGACGAAATCGCCAAGTACATTGCGGGCAGGCTCCCTGCAATCGACATTGATTCGGCACTCTCTGCCCTGCAGCAGACGGCCTACCAGGCCGGTTACCTCATCGGGCGGCTGCGCCGGATGTCGCGGGAATTCGGTGAAGACTAAAAGGGCCACCCTTTAAGCCGCCAGGCGGCGTCCCAGAAAATCCATTCAAGCCGGCAGGACGTGAGGTAGTTTTCCGTCATCCGTGCGCGGTTTTCTGCGGTTTCTCTAGCTGCGAGCCGGTCCGCGAGCCCCACAGCTTTTTTAACGGTCTCTGAATACGCCGGATCGCCGTAGGCACCGAGCCACGCCTGGTAGGGATTGCCGGGCGCCACGTTTGCGGCAATCATTTTTCCCACGGTTTTATAAAGCGTAAAGCAGGGCAAAAGTGCCGCCCAGGCGGCGCCGACTGAGCTGTCAAGCGTGGCCTTGGCTTCCCAGCTTACATAAAAAAGGGTTGAGGGTTTGACGCGCGTGAGTGCTGTGATGTCGCGGCCGTCTCTGAGTTTTTCAATCAGTTCAAGAATCCAGACTTCGGTCTGCGACGTTTCTTTAATCCATTGCGTAAGAAGCCGGTGGTCGGCGGCGTCGGTGAGACGCTTTTCAACGCGCGTGAGGCTCTCACCGTAACCCTTGAGGTAAATGACGTTTTGTGCGAGATACCAGAGGACCTTTTCACGGGCGATGGTGCCTGAGGCGAGTTCCTGCAGGAAAGGATGGGCGAGAACGGCGTCGGTTACGGAGCGCGTGCGGGCGAAGGCCTCAGCTGACCACGAAGCGGCAGCGGGGACTGTGAACGGGATGCCTGCAGCGGCGAGGGCGGCCGTCTGCGTTAAAAAGGAGCGGCGGGAGAGAAGAGCTGACATAACGGAGCTTGAAGTACAGAGAAACCGTATTTTGCACGTGTCAGCCAAGAATGGAGAAGGACCGGGGCAATCGTAAGCCAGGGCTTTGAAAATCCATGGATTTTCGGTGATATTTTCCTTTCGGAGCAGATATGGTTCTGCTGCGGCCGCCTTCGTCCTCGGGATGGAAGGCCACCAAAGTGGCAGAACTCAGACCAGTTTCGCCTGGCCGGCCGAAGGCGTTGCTTCCGCGTCAGAAAACGGTGGAAGGGAGCTTGCCTCGAGAAAGAAAATAGATTTTGGACACTGACTTCTGATGTACTCAGTGATTTCACGGGCGGACAATCCGCGTCCATATAAATCGATGATGGCGTCATCGAAGTCATTGAAATGCCGTGAGTGCTTGGGTACCAGGCGTGGAACATAAGTCCCCTTGCGATCGTGGGGAACCTGGATTTCTAAATCGCCTTTATTGCCGTGAAGCGTTTTCTTGCTGTACCCATTGCGTTTGTTTTCAACGCGCTCAGCCGACGATTCCTCTTCGTTGAGATTTTCGTCTTCCTGTGTCAAATGGTGCTGCAGTTCCCCTTGCAGGGCGGCGTTGATGAAGCGTTGGGCTACGATCTTCATCGCTTCGTTGAAATGAGCCTGCGTTAAGGCCGTTAAGCCGCCGGCTTCCATGGGTGTGTGTAGATTTTTGTGTCTAGCGCGGGTTTACGGTTGAGCTTGTTGGCTCGCTAACAGGGGTATTTAACCCCAGGTACTTCGGGGCTGTCAAGCCCCAATTTTTCCATCAGTGGTAATGCGATGATTCAGGGTACGACGGCGGCATGGGAGGGCTGCATGGCCGCCCCCATGGGGGCGGCCATGCAGCGGCGCGCCGCTACCGGAATATCCCAGTTTCGTCTCCTTAAGTTGTAACACTGCAACTGCTATGCTGAAACACTGTTTCAGTACTCCGCGGCAATTAAGCCTGCCCAGCGGCAAATCGCTCACCGTACATGGCTGCAAACACCGGCATGGCTTCACTCCAAGCACGAACAGGCAGCTTCCATTTTTCCATAATGCGCTGAAGTGCCAAGTAAATCAGCTTCTTGGCGGATTCTTCATGCGGAAACATGGTTCGAGTTTTGATTACCTTCCGAACGCCACGGTTGAGAGCCTCAATACTGTTGGTCGTATACAACAACTTCCGAATCGACCGGGGAAAGTTGAAGAAGGGTATCACCTGTGCCCAGGCAGAGCGCCAACTCTGCGCTACATATGGGTAACGTTTGCCCATAGGGCTATTTTCAAAGGCAACCAAGGCCGCCAACGCTTCTTCGGGGGTATTGGCCTGGTAAATGGGCTTTAAGCCGGCCATTACAGCCTTTCGATCCTTGTGGCTGACGAAGGCTGTAGAGGCACGGATGAGATGGACAATGCAGGTTTGATGTTGCGCCTGGGGAAATACGGCTTCAATGGCTTGCGTCATACCCTTGAGGCCGTCTGTGACGGCGATCAGGATGTCCTCTACGCCACGGTTTTTCAATTCCGTAAATACCGACGTCCAGAAAGCCGCGCCTTCGTTTTCATGAACCCACATGCCGAGCACATCGCGTCGGCCGTCACAACGTACGCCGAGAGCCAAATGAACCGCCATCTTCTTGATGACGCCGTCCTTACGGATATTGATGCGCAAAGCGTCAAAGAACACCACCGGGTAGACCGAATCCAACGGACGGCCTTGCCATTGCCGTACGTCGTCATTTACCTTTTCCGTCACGGTGCTGATGAATTCGGCACTCACTTCAACGTGGCACTGAGTTCTGATGAACTCAGCGATTTCACGGGTAGACAATCCGCGTCCATATAAATCGATGATGGCGTCATCGAAGTCATTGAAATGCCGTGAGTGCTTGGGTACCAGGCGGGGAACATAAGTCCCCTTGCGATCGCGGGGAACCTGGATTTCTATATCGCCTTGATTGCCGTGAAGCGTTTTCTTGCTGTACCCATTGCGTTTGTTTTCAACGCGCTCAGCCGACGATTCCTCTTCGTTGAGATTTTCGTCTTCCTGTGTCAAATGGTGCTCCAGTTCCCCTTGCAGGGCGGCGTTGATGAAGCGTTGGGCTACGATCTTCATCGCCTCGTTGAAATGAGCCTGCGTTAAGGCCGTTAAGCCGCCGGCTTCCATCAGTTGCTCTACGGCATCGTTCAGAATGGCCTGCTGTTGGTCGGTAAATTTTACGGTGTCGTTTATTTTGGGTGTACTCTAAGAGAGCAAAAAACACCATTCTCACAGAATTTCCCGCATTCCTCCCGGGGCTTGAGCCCCGGGAGGAATGCGGGCTTTCGAAATTTTTTAATTTTGGCCCAAACGCAGCCAAACCATGCACATAGTTTTCGCTTAAGGTATATTCAGCCGCTATGAAATCGCGCACACCGTCCTTTGTCATCGAGCTGGGCCTGAAAACCGGAGAGGATCAGGAAAGTGCACTGGAGACCTACTTCTCCGATGCATGCCAGCTCTTCAATGCTGTTCTTGGAACAGCAAAGAAACGCGTGCGCGCCATGAAAAGCACTGAAGCATGGAAGCTGACGGCCGCGATGCCCAAGGGCAAAGACCGTAACAAGCGGTTTAAGGAAATTCAGAAGTCCGCCCTCCTTTCCGAGTATGCCCTGCATGATGTCGTGAAAGAGCACCGTGCCAAGGGCGGCTTTACAAAGCGCATCGGCATCAACGAAGCGCAGAAAATTGCCACACGTGTCTGGCAGGGCATTGAGCGCTGGCTGCTTCATCAGGGCGGTCAGCCGCGGTTTAAGAGTGCTAAACGGGGCTTGCACAGCGTTGAGGGAAAATCAAACAAAACAGGGTTGCGTTGGAAGGCCAAGACGTGGACGCTCGAGGTTCTGGATCTGGTGATAAAGGCTGAAGCGCCGGATGCCTGGCAGAAAGAAGCTCTTCTTTCAGCAACAGATCCGTCCGGCTTTAAGCGTGTCAAATACTGCCGTCTTGTCCGGCGGATGATCCGCGGCCGTATGCGCTACTTTGTTCAGCTCATTGTCGAAGGCGTACCGCCCGTCAAGCACGTTTATGCTCCCAAGGATCTCAAGGTGGCTGTTGACCCGGGCCCGAGGACCATGACTTTTTACAGCCCCGAGTGGCAGCAAAAGATTTTGGTGAGCGCGGGCACTGTCTCTCAGGAAAAGGAGATTGCGCGTCTTTTACGTGCCATGGACCGCTCCCGCAGAGACACAAATCGGGAGTGCTACAACGCGGACGGCACCGTTAAAGCCGCCGGAAAAAAGATTGTCTGGAAGAAATCCAAGACCTATAAGGCAACAAAGGCAAAACTTGCGGATCTGTACCGCCGCCAGGCGCAAACCCGCCGTTGCCTGCACGGCGAAGTGATTAACCAGGTGTTCGGCCGGGCCGGCACCGTCATTGTGGAGAAGAACTCATACAAAGCATTTCAGAGAGCCGGATACGGCAAGAGTTTGGGCAAAAGCGGTATTGCAGGATTGATAACCCGGATGACAAGTAAGGCTGAAAGCGCCGGCTGTTGTGTGGTGAAAGTCAGTCCCCGGAAACTGCGCCCGAGTCAGCACGATCCCGAAACGGGAACGTACCGTAAGAAGGCTCTTTGGGAGAGAAGTCATCAGTTGGGAGATACGGGCTGGTACATGGACCGCGACCTTGCGGCCGCCATGAACCTGTATTTTGCGGATCCCGCCACTGACAGCTACGATCTGAAGGCTGAGCAATCAGCGCTTGCGAGGCACAAACAAGTCTCAGGGAACGCCGGATCGATAGTGCAGTACAAACCAGCGAATCGGCAAGACGAAGCAGTCCTTCGCCGGAACCGACGGATCGAGCTGATGAAGCCCGTACCCGTAGAGCGGTTGCGTTTTAAATGTTCCTGTGGTGCAGGGGACGCCCGGGCAGACAAGGCCTCAAAAACCTTGGCTGTTACGGGAAAGCCTGCACCGTGTCAGGAAACCCCGCGCTTTCAAGCGCGGGTTGTTTAGGCGGTAGAACACACGGTTCCAGAAGGTATTTTCCCACTTCTTTAGCCACAAAAAGCCAATCAACCAATGTTACTGTCGTACAGTGCTTTTCTATCTCTAGTTTAGACTTTCTCCATAAGATAGTTTATAGTTTTGCCATATCCTAGTTTAGAAAAAAACCAAGTGATAGTTTAGTATTTATCCATCTCAAACTTTAGAGTTTCTCCATGGCAGGCTCTCCTAGGATCATCCCGCGTTGGGCAACGCACGAACTTCTGGCCCAATTGGAAACGCATCGTGTGGTTTCCGTGGTTGGGTGTCGCCAATCCGGCAAAACCACGATACTCCTAAAAACTCCGCTGCCCCACGTCAAGTTTCAATCTCTTGACGTGCAGGCAAACTTTTCCGCAGCCGTAGCCGATCCCAGTTATTTCGTTCGGCGCAGGGCTCCTGATATTTTGGTCATCGATGAAATTCAGAAGGTTCCCCAGCTGATCGGAGAAATCAAGTTCCAGGTCGACCGGAATCCGGAAAAAGGGCAATACATCATCTCCGGGTTGTCGGACTACCGAAAGCTTCCTCAAGCCAATGAGTCATTGGCCGGTCGTGCCGGCCTGGTTCGTGTTCGAACATTTTCCGAAGCCGAACAACGCAGCATGCAGCCTGGTTTTTTACAAGCATTGTTCGACGGGCTCCTTCCGCTCTCCCTCAGGTTTGATTGCAGCAAAGAAATGGTGCTAGAAACCGTCATCCGTGGCGGATATCCCGAAATACTCTCGATCAAGACCCAGGCAGGAAGAAGCCGATGGTACGCGTCCTATTTGCAAAACCAGGTTCTTCTGGACATGAGGGCACAATGGGATACGCGCAAAATGCCCATCTGCGAGAAGGTCATGGAATGTGCCGCCATCTTCTCCGGCCGTGAGTTAAAGAAATCCGCCTTGGCCAATCAATTTGCCATTTCCTGGCAGACGCTAGACAAATATTGGTCCGCAATTGAAGCCATGTTTCTCGTTGACATGGTCGACGGTTGGACTAAAAAAGATTACGACCGCCCTGGATCAAGCCCCAAAGGCTTTATGACGGATAGCGGCCTAATGGCTCACTACCTACACATTCTCAATCCAGCAATGATTCTAGAAAGTAGTGAAAAATCTCAAAATGAAGGTGGAAAGCTTGTTGAAACATGGGTCTACAACCAACTTATGCCGGAAGTTGACCTCAACCCAACCTGGCAGCTGAATTACTTCCGTTCTCGCAGCCATGAAATCGATTTTCTAATCACCAACGAGACAGGGCATATTGTCGGTATTGAGGTGAAGGCTAGCGAAAGCGTCAGCTCCGATGACTTCAGGCATTTGAAATGGTTCCAGGATCTCGTCGGCAAAGACAACTTCAACGGGATCATTCTCTACGCCGGCAACGAAGTGCGATCCGGTGGAAATGGACTCTTCGCCCTTCCCATGTCTGCTCTGTGGTCGAACTTCTCAAAGTGGGAGAAGCTATCGTGACTGCTCCCCGTCCGATTTGAAAACAAATCGGGCGAGTCCTTTGATTCAGGTTGCCCCGGAACTGTCAGTCTCGCCACGAAATCCTTGCTGACGCAGTCCTTGTACGGTTAGGGATGGAATCCCATGCCGTCGGAATCTCCTGAACTCGCGCTCAGTGGTCCCTTCTCGGACTTGATATTGGAGGACGACACCGGCGTCAAGCCAGGCTGCTACTCCGGCTAGAACGGCCTCACGGATCCGCTCCGGGTCGTACTTGTGCTTTTTGATGTCTGCGTACAACAGGTTCAGACAGGCTGCCGCATCGCGATCAATCCAGCGATCGTCGGCACTGTCGCCCAATCGGACGCGGCGCTCCCAAAGTTCATGTCTGACAAATTTGTCCGTCAGCAGATTGTGCTGAGTGGGCTTGAGCTTCCTTGGCGATACAACCGTTACCTGCAAACCGGCGCTTTCAGCCTTGCTTGTCAGTTGAGTGTACGGTGTGCCACGGTGATTCCTTTCGCGCCCTACGGGAGCGCTGTTGTCGCCTGGACACAAAAAAACTTGCATCCCAGAGAAGCGAAATCCATCGCACCCGAGTCCTCACGGTTTTATTACGCCTCCGGAGATCGCGCAATCTTTGCGGCAGAAGGCAATGCCGTAGGTGTACTGCTTGCTGCAGCGAAGCCGATCCAAATAGGCGGTATAGCGCTTGTCTTTAATCTGCTCAAGCGCAGCATCGGCAAGGTCATACATATCTTCCGGTTTTTCACACCGTTTGATTTCGATGATGACCCCTGCGCGCTTGGATCCCACGCCGTGGTTAAAAATGATGTCGGCGAAACCGTCGCCGGCCTCAACGTTGGATCGCAGATCATTGGCACAGGAGCCGGCGCAACTGAGCAGAGCTGTCAGAAAACCGTGGTAATAGTTTTCCGCGGGTGCTTTCGTCGCGGTGTCTCGAATGGAAATATAGTTGTTCAACAAGGGAACCAGAACCTCGGCCATCTTATCGAGATCACCGGCTAAGGCCGCTTTTGCAAAGTCCTGCCCGTACGTCACGAATTCATTATTCGCATCCGAGAAACGCGTCTTGATGTTGTTGACAAAGGAGTCTCGAATCTCTGCGTTTGGGATGCGGACGCGGTACGCATTGGGAGCGCTCAACTGCCCTTCGACGGTCAGGTATCCGCAATAGAGCAGCAAAGTCCAGAAGTCCTGGGACTTGTGCTGAACGAAGTCACCGTAAGTGAGCTTTTCATTGAGCGTCAGATCGATTGACTTGCCGTCGATAAGATCCTGCATCCGATCGGCATCATCGCTTGCGATAAAACCGAGGAATTCATCAATGACTTCATTTCCGCTCGTTTTGTCCCAGAAATTTTCCGGCGCATAGCCGGCAATATCACCGCTTGCGAGGGCTTTGGAGGCAAAATTGATCACATCCCACGGACAGTAAATTTCACTGCGGTAAAAGCGATAGCCGTCATACCAATAACGGACGTCCTCAAAACGGGACTCCATCCCATAGTAATTCAGCAGTGTTTCGACCTCTTTTGGTGTGAAACCAATAACATCACTCAACTCTTGGTCTTGAGAACACACCGTGTTGACGTCGAAATTATTAACACCGGTAAAGATGCTTTCTTTACTGACGCGCAAACATCCGGTTAGTACTGATTTCTTAAGATAAGGAGCGGCATCAAATTTAAGGTTGGGTTGAGGCTTGAGTACTTTGCCCAACAATTGTCGGATGAACTCCAACATTTGATCATAATGGTCCTTGTGCGAGGACTTCGCAAGCGGAACGTCGTACTCGTCAATCAACAAAACAACCTGGCGGCCGAAATGCTTGGACAGGAATTGCACCATGTCCGCTAAAAAAGACTGTGCCTCGGTTTGGTGCACAATGTCTTTCAAGTAATCGAAAGAGCGATACCGATTAAAGGCTGCTTTCTCCTCTGGAAGGAGATTAGGACTGTCCGACAAAAATGAGCAACTTTGGGCCAGATTGCTGGCGGTCTTGGCAAATTCAATGTAAGCGCGTTCAAAGGTACCGCCGAATGTGTCCTTAAACGATAGAAAAAGGACAGGGTACTGGCCCATGAAATCGTGGCAGAAGTCGGAATGCTTCAGGATGTTCAGACCGGCAAACAGTTTTTCGTGTTGGGCTGTGGCCCCCGGCTGATCAAAATCAATCTGCAGAAAGCTCTTGAGCGTGTCCATGAAAAGCGTCTTGCCGAAACGGCGCGGCCGAGTGATCAGCAACACGCGGCTTTCCGACTCCATCAGCGTCTTGATGAAATCCGTCTTATCAACGTAATAACAATTGTTCCGGATCATGTCCGGAAAATTTTCATTGCCGACGGCCAATTTTTTCAGCATGGCGGGAGTCTCTTTGAAAAGAACAGCACTTAAATTTTAACGGTACTTCCGTTATCAATGGAAGGACTCGACGGGCAAGCTAAACAACCCGCGCTTGAAAGCGCGGGTTGTTTAGAAGGGGTATAACTTCTCTCAGGTAATGTCTACGGATGGGCATGGGGGGATGGCATCGCGCATTTGCGTGTGGTGACGGTTTTAAATGCGCGGCGTCCCTGGTTGACTGTGCTACTGCCGCAAGGCGAAGAGCGATTCGAACCTGTCGTGCCGTTCGGTTGGAAATTGTTGACAAAAAACCGAAATTGATTTGTGCGGGAGTTGATGTTTTTTTAATTTTTGTACTGCCGGATCTTAGTCATCTTGTTAGAATGCCAACGTTAGTGGGATAAGCTCCCGATCTTTGTGTTTGGTGGAGATGCCGGGATTCGAACCACTGACAACCTTTATCAGGGACTAGCGCCGCCGCCTTCAACGCACAGGCGCCGGACAACACAAGATGTACGCAAACAATACGACGCTCAATTCCGGCCAGTTCAGCGGCCGAAGATCTTGGTTTGTCGAGAAGACTGAAGCTCGTCTCGCCGAAGGAGCGTATGACTTCGCCATCGTTTCAATCGACGTTTGCGATTTCAAAGTCGTCAATTTGATTTTCGGGCACGATGCCGGCGACCGAATGCTCGGTTGCATCTACAACGCCATTCTGGCTTGCCTCGGTGATGATGAAGTCGTCGTGCGCGATACGGCCGACGTTTTCTACGCGCTCTTTCATTCAAACGACAAGCAGGAGATTCTTGATCGTCTTGCTAAGATTCGCCGCAACCTCGATGCACTCGTGCTGGTCGACAAGGCATATGCGCCGTATCTGGAAGCGCGCTTCGGCGTTTATCTGCCCACCGGCGATGAAGAGTCCGTCCAGCAGATGCTTGAGTGCGCCAATATGGCCCGCAAGTATTCCGACCGCGAGCTTCTTTTGAGCGAGGCCTGCTTCTACAATCCCGATCGCGCTTTTGAAAAGCTTCAGGAAAAGGAGCGCATTTCGCACCTCTTCGAGGCGCTTGAAAAGCGTCAGTTTGTTGTTTACCTTCAGCCCAAGGTTTCTCTGAAGACGCAAAAAATCATCGGCGCCGAGGCTCTTATTCGCTGGAATCGTCCGGGCGTCGGGATTGTTTCGCCGGGCGAATTCATTCCGCTTCTTGAGCGCTATCGTCTGGTGCACCATATCGACGTATTCGTCTTTGAAGAGGTCTGCAGGATTCTGGCAGAGTGGAAGCACCGGAATATGCCGAATCTTCCGATTTCGCTCAACCTGTCGCGCCAGACGATTGAGATTCCGAATCTGCTGCCGCACTTTCAGAGCGTCTGCAAGTCCCTCGACGTGGATCCCGGCCTCATCGAGCTTGAGATCACGGAAACCTCTGCAATCAAGAGCTACGACAGGGTTCGAGAATTCATCGGCCAGCTCAAGAATTTCGGCTTCAAGTGCTCCATCGACGACTTCGGCTCCGGCTATTCGTCGCTTGGCTGCCTGAGCGAATTGAAGGTCGATTCGGTGAAGCTCGACAGAAGCTTCTTTGTCAATCATGACCGCAACAAGGCCGGGATCATCGTCAATGCGGTCGCGGATCTGGCTGCAATGCTCGGATACCAGACGGTTGCCGAGGGGATTGAAACAGAGGAGCAGCTGACGGATCTCAAGCAGACGAGCTGCAATGCCGTCCAAGGCTTCTATTTCTTCCGCCCGATGCCTGTTGAGGATTTCGAACATCAGGCTGAGTCAGAATCCGATGCGGTGAAAGTTGCGAAGGATTGACAGATACTTATTTGCCAGTGAAAATACATTGGGGATCCTTGAGCTCCCCGATGCTTGTCTGCGTGTGAACACTCGACTGCCGGACACGTACAACCCGGCCTAGAACCTCTAAATGACCAATTTCAATCAAAAAGACATGCTTGACGACTCAATCTACAAGGAGGCCGGTGATTTGCTGGCGGTGGGCGGCTGGATGATTGAAATGCCGAAGGACGGCTCGCATCCCCGCTTGTACGGCAATCGTCAGATGCATGCGATATTCGAGGCGCCGGAGGATCTTTCTCCGGAGGCGCTCTTTGACTTCTGGTTTGATCGGATCATTTTGACCTTCAGGGAGTCGCGCGAGATGATTCGGCAGGCGCTTGCCAAAGGGCAGGTCGGTCGAAATTCCTGCTATGCCTGGCAGCACCCCTCGAAAGGCTGCGTTTTTATCCGTGCGCGCGGAGCCAGAGGCGTATCCGAGAACGGGAATACGTGGCTCAAGGGGTTGGTAGAGGTAGCCGAGACTGAATTTCAGTTTCGCATGCCGGAAGGAAAGCCCTTCAAGGTTCTTGAGGCAAGAAAGCTTCAGATATACGCGCCGTATTTCCTGGAGACGTATGAAGAGATTCACGAAATCGACCCTGTGACTCTTCGTGTGACCCCTCTGAGCTATCGTCAAGATCACTATGACCCCAGACCGAAGGATGCAGACCTTTACGAGCTTCACAGGCTTGATCTTCATCCGGAGGATTTCGGACGCGTAAAAGCTGCTTTGGACAAGAAGACGCTCGAAGGGATCATCCGTGACGGGAAGGAGCTGACTCTGCAGTTTCGTGTTGCCGACAAGCTGCTGGGGTGGCGCTGGGTTGAGGCGAAGTATTTCGCCGTAGAGTACTGGGCCACCCCGAAGATTCTCGTCAAAACGGTTGATGTCGAAGCCAGGCGCCGTGTACGGACGCTTGAGCTCGAGAAGCGTGATCTGGTCGAGGCAATGTTCAACATTTATTCGTCCGTGATGGAGGTGGACTTGACGGCCGGCATGGCGAAGTTCCTCAAGAGCATGGATCGGGATCCCCAGGATATGCCTGAAAGCCTTCCGATTGATCGGCTTATCGGCAAGGTTGTTCCGAGAATCGTGCTTGCTTCGGAACGCGATAATTTTCAGTCATACTTGGATCTTGATAATTTGAGGCGTGCCGCCGCTTGTCACGATCACGGAGACTGCACGATTCGCATGCGCAGCTTTCTGAAGGATGCGGAGTACGCCACTGTACGCATCAGCCGTCTCTACATTGAGAACCGCCTGGACAAGCTCTATATCGTCACTACTCGCGAAAAGTTCGATCCGAGGTCCAACGAGGTTGCCGACAACCTGGCGAGCCAGACCTGCGACTGCCTCTACTATGTTGATTTGACGACGGGGTACTTCCGCTGCATCTTCGCGAAGGATGAGGTGGTGGCCGGGTTCGAGGGCGATGGCTATTGGATGAACCTTCTTAAGATGGCCGAACGCTATATCGTGCCGGAGGATCGAGAAATGGTTCTTCGCATGCTGTCGGGGAACGTGGTCAAGGCAGAGCTTGAGGCAAACGGCGAATACGTCTTCAGCTTCGGAATGGTTTACGACAACCGCGAATTCCGCAGGAAGGAGATCATCGTTCGCTACGCCGACAGAAAGCACTGCATTGCGATGATTCAGCGCAATGACGTTACGGAAGCATACGAGGCGGCTCGTCGCCAGGAGCTCCGGCTCGCAGTCATGGAGCATGAGGCTTCCATGGACGGACTCACGTCATGCTTCAACCGCAGTGCGGGCATCAAGCGCATCGACGAGCATCTGATTGCTTCGAGCGGGACTGACGCTCTTTTGCTTCTTGACCTTGACAACTTCAAGGACATCAACGACACGTTCGGCCACATGATGGGCGACGAAGTGCTCAAGCACTTCGCTGAAACGCTCAAAAAGAGCGTACGTACGTCGGATCTTGTCGTGCGCATCGGCGGCGACGAGTTCATCGTCTTTCTCAAGGACGCCGGCTCGCGAGAAAACGTGACGAACTGCGTCAAGAAGATCGTCAAGCGCATCATGACCGAGCATTACGGCGCGAATGATGACCTCGACGTCGACGCCTCCATAGGCGTGGCCGTTTCGCCCGACGACGGCGGTTCGTTCGAGGAGCTTTACGAAAAGGCCGACGAAGCCCTCTACCGCGTCAAGCGCGGCGGCAAGAACGGCTACGCATACTTCAAGAACTGAGCCTTCGTCCAAATCAGGGCTGACGCATACTAATTCATAAATATTGCTGGAAGTCGATTGATTTCCAGCTTTTTTCTTGATTCTATCGTGGTGTGTTATATAATTTTAATAACACACCACGGATAAGAGGCAGTCATGCCAAAGCTCGGAAGCGACGGAAAAATTCACATCTCTATCGTTAAGCGCAAGCGTCCTGACGGATCCCGCTATGTGCAGGAGGTCAGAAGCATCTACGACCCCAAGACGAAAAACAGCAAGGTCATCAGCTCTACGACCAAAGGAATCCTTCCGCCTGGGGAAACTGATCTCAGCAAGCTCATTCCCAGCGACGGGAAAAGAGGTCCGAAGAAAAAGGCCGCGTTGGCCCGGGAAATTCCTGTCATCACAGACTCCCGTCAGGGACCGCTTGTTCAATATCCTCTCGATATTGTTCTGCTGGTTATCGTCCTGGCCGGGCTTGGCGGCTTCCTTTCCTGCCGGCAGATTGCTGAGTACTGGAAACTGCATCGTCCTGTATTTAAGGCATGGTTTGCCGATTTCCCTGAACAGGATATTTCTCACGATACGGTCCGCAATGTCATCCGAATCCTTGGCAAAGGTGACGTCAACAAGCTCATTGAGCAGTACACGATCCCTCTGCCGGCCAAGTACCAGACGCGGATTGTTGCCTTGGACGGTCAGGCCGTATGTGCCGCATCAAGCCTGGAGCACAAGGCTCACAGCCGCTATGTGCTGAACCTTTTCGATACTGACAATGAAATGTGCCTTCAGCAGGTACTTATCGAGGAAAAAGAGAACGAGATCACTCAGGCCGTCAACATCGTGACGTCCATGGATCTCAGCGGTGCGATCTTCACCTGCGATGCGATGAATACGCAGAAAAAGCTGGCGGAGTTTCTTCTTTACGAAAAACACTGCGACTACTGCTTTGCCGTCAAAGGCAACCACAAAGAACTTCACAGCCAGGTTTGCGGTTGGTTTAAAACCAAACAAGGCCGGAGCGCTGCAAAAGAATTTGCCCGTATTGAGCTGGGGCACGGCCGCACTGAAACACGGGAAATCAGCGTGTTGCCGGCCTCTCTCATGAAAGAATTTGCCCAGGATGTTTTGGATAAATGGGCCGGACTGGAAGACGGGTGCATCGTCATGGCCAGAACCAAACGCGAATTCGCAGACGCACCGGAGAAAAACTCTGATGAAGTGCGCTACTTCATTACGAGCCTGCATTTCGACAAGCTCTACATTGCTGCCACGCTGGCGCGCGTGATCCGCAGACACTGGATGATTGAAAACGGGTTGCACTGGGTGCTGGATGTGACTTTTAACCAGGACAGAACCCAGTGCAGAAACGCCGATTTCTTGGCCGGAGTAACCGGAATCCGCAAAATTATCTTCAACCTGATCAGTAAGGCTCAGTCCGTGCAAGAAGCAGAAACCGGACGCCAGGCCGCACACAAACCGTCATGGAAAGTCAGGCTTTCAACGCCTGCCTCTGCCATGGAGCTTTTTGCAAAACTATACCGGCACGTCAAACGATAAGGATGAGTAATCGTCAGCCCTGTCTGCACGCTGCGGCCGAACCCATCAGTTGTTGCTGTTCGAGTAAAACTCATGGAATGGTCTTTTGTTTTTTGGTGATGGAAAATATTAACAAAAAAGACATTTTTTCTTTATTAAAATCAGAATTTAAGCCATGAAAAGCGCGCTGTTTTTTTTTTCAGCGCTCATGCAAAATTCAGGTTAGAATTTGTTACAGAATTGTCCGGATGAATTCCTGAACGCTGTTGCGGAAGCATCAATTTCAATCGAGCCAGCCGTGTAGCACGCAGGCGACAAAAAAAGAACACAAGCTCACTCAATGACTAACAGTACTGACAAGGCTGCCGCATCCGCCGCCATCCGAATCGCTCCGAGAAGCGGCCGGGTAAAGGCTGGCGTTGTGCTTGACCGAGACGGCGTGACTGTTGTTCAGAGCCGCGAGGGAATCGACGCAATTGAAAGGGCGGCCTATGTGGCCTATCCCGCCGATTGCGGCAATGCCCCCGAAGACAGGGCCGGATTCGCTGCCAGGGTGATCCGCAGCGTTGTCGACAAGCCCAACGACTGCGATGTCTGGGCGAACCTCTCCGAATCCGTCGTTTACGTCCTGACGCTTCCCGTCGTCAAGGATGCCGATCTTGACGCCGTTGCGCTTTTGAACGCGAGCCGCGTCTCTCCGATCAATCCCGACGAAACCAATTTCGACTACCGCCTTCTCGGCCGCACGGCAGGCACGGACGTGCCCTCGTTGCGCGCGATCGCCGTGAGCGCATCTCAGGAAGGCTGCGAAGTCTGGCGTTCCGCCTTTGAAAAGGCCGGCATCAAGCTTGCGGGCTTGAGCTCTCAGGAGCTCGTGCCGGCGCTTCTCGCCTGCCGCACGCCCGTCGACGAAAGCTGGACGACCTACGCCTACATGACGGTCGACGCGGGCGAGAGCGTGCTCACCATCATCGAAAACGGCCGCGTCGCGCTTCAGCGCAACTTCAACTTCGGCATGGACCAGTTGCTTGCCGACGCCGTCGAGCGCCTGTCCGTCACGGAAGAATACGATCCGAACGAATCGCCCGACGATCGCCGCGCGCGCCTGATGCTTCGCGTCAAGCAGATCTTCGCCGACGAAGAGCTTCTGAAGACGCACGGCGACATGCTCGCATCGAGCCTCGACGCAGGCGTCGACCGCTGCATCAAGTACCTTGAACGCACCTTCAGCTACTACGAGCGCGTCGAGCACGGCGCCGCTCCGATGGGTCTTTGCCTCACGGCCGACCACGGCTTTGCCCAGGTGCTCGCCCGCAGTCTGGAAAGCAAGCTCGGCATCCCGTGCAAGGTTCGCCTGCCCAACGCCTACCTCGTTGAAGGCGCGGAAGATCGCGTTCACGGCATTCCGGAAAATTTCAAGTGCGTGGCGGCTTTTGAAGCGCTGGGCCTCGCCTGCAGCAACGAGACGACGCCCAACCTGCTGGATCTGCCGGCCGAGCGCCGCATGCGCGCCAGGATGCGCCGCCTCGTGCGCGCCGGCATGGTTGCGCTCGGCGCCGCCACGGTCTGCATGCTCGGCATTGCCGCCTGGTGCGGTCTTGCCTGGGTTGAGGACGGCCAAGCGCTTGATCAAAGCCGCCGCCAGCTCGTGGCCATCGGCACGCCGCTCACCGCCCGTGCCGTCGACAGCGAAATGCAGCGCCTTGAAGCGCTTGAAAGCCGAGGCGTGGCCGTTCTCGAGCGCCGCCGCTTCGCCGGTCTGCTCGGCGAGCTTGCGGCCGTGCGCGGCGATGATGTCTACATTCGATCCATCGAGCTCGTGCCGGCCGGTGAAGCTGTTTCTGAAGACAAGAAGAAGTCTTCCCGCAATGAGCGGAACGAAAAGGCACGGCAGACGCTGGTCGTCGTGAACGTGAGCCTCTACGGCAGCGCGCAGGAGCGCGAGGCTTCCTTTGCGGAATTCATCAATCGTCTTGAAGGACTCAACCGCGGCGGTACGATGACCGTTGTGACGGAAGATTCCGTGGACAACGGCGTGGCCTACGCCATTCGCATGAGCGGAGGCTTCTGATGAAGGACGTGTTCAAGAATATGCGCGGTGCGGGTCTGGGCGGCCTGCTTCTGATGGCCGTCGTCTTTGCCGTGTCCGTCGTGCTCGCGGGCGGCCTCTACTTTGCCAAGATTTCCCGCGGCATGGAGCTTAACGAACTCAACGATGAGATCTCCGCTCACCGCACGATTGCGCCGGTTGTGGCAAGCCTCAAGGCGCGCCGCGTCGAGACGGAAAAGCTTCTTACGCCTGCTGCTGTTTACGACATGCCCAAGGATGTGCGCGGTCTTTTGAAGACGCTTCGCGTCGTGGCGCAGGATGCGGGCCTTCACAACACGCAGTTCCTGCCGGACGCCATCTCCGTCGTAGGCAAGAGCGACATTCGCCTCAAGGGCAAGGCTCAAGGCTCGACCGACTGCTTCCGCCGCTTCCTTGTGGGCCTGAGCTCCCAGGACTGGATCTCGTCCATTGGCCGCGTCAAGGCTTCTGCCGGCAACGATGCCGACAGCAACAAGTATGAAGTGACGATCCGGGCTCGTTTCGGCCTTCTTAAAGAGCAGGGAGGCAAGTGATGAATTCTCGTGAGAAAAAGCTGCTCGGGCTCGTGATTGTCGCCCTGATCTTGGCGGCCGGCAACTTCTTCTATTCGTCGCTTGACAAGTTCGGGGCCGTCGTTTCGTCGGATTCGAAGGCCGAGTCTGCAAGCTCCGCCGTGGCTCAGATGAGCGCCCGTATGGCGTCGATGCCGCTCAACGCCGAAGCGCGCAGGCGTCTCGCCGCCGCCAACGAGCCGCTCAAGCGCGATCCGCTTCAGGCGGTGCCGGCAAGCCGGCAGTTTGCGCGTAACGGCCAGAAACTTCCCTTCATCTCGGTCGACGGCTTAATTCACATGGGCCGCACCCACCTCGTCATTCTCGGCGGCGTTGAATTCGCCAGGGGCGACATGATCCCCGAGACGGGCGAAGTGGTGAAGTCGATCGGCGCCGATTCCGTGGTGCTTGAGCTTCCGGACACCGGCATGCGCCGCACGCTCAACTTCGTCGAGCAGGATCTTGAAACCAATTACGAGGAGCCGAAAGCCGGCGACTCCAACCTCATAACACAAGTGACCGCCAAGCCGGTCCGGTAATCGAATGAAAGCACTCCACATCAACCTCAACACCTGCCTCATGCGTCCTCTTGCAGCCGCGTTCGTTGCGGTGCTCGTGCTTTCCGGATGCGCAACCCGCGACAAGGACGGCATCGGCAAGGACGATGCGTTCATGCAGCACTGGCAGAACCAGTCCGTCGACCGACAGGGCTTCTCGCCCGCGCTCGAGGATCTGGCGCCCGAACCCCGCGTTCTGATGAAGCAACAGTCTGTAAATCTGCACGGCACGCCGCGCGCGCTGCCTGATCAGCCCATCACGCTCAAGCTCCAGAATGCAGCCGTCGAGTCGGTTCTGCGCGCCATGGCCTCCGCAGCCAACGTGAGCCTCATGATGAGCAGCGGCGTTTCGGACAAGATCAGCCTCAACGTGAAGAACGCCCGCTGGAGCGACGTCTTCCAGTCCATCCTTCGCTCCAACGGTCTCGACTATCGCTGGCAGGGCAAGATCCTGCAGGTGATGACGGCCGCCGACAAGCAGAAGGAAGTGAGCCTTCTCACGCTCAACAACCAGCTTTCCGAGCAGTACCAGACGGCCGCTCATTCGGGCGACATGATGGTGCAGGTCGTGAACGTCCGCTATTCCGATGCTGCTTCGCTCAAGAACAGCCTGACGCGCTTTGTTTCGCGCAACAAGGATGCCGTCATTGAAATCGACCAGCACAACAATGCGCTCGTCATTCAGGGAACGCCGACCGAACAGGCCCGCATCCTTGCTTTGATCGACAGCCTTGACCGTCCGCGTCCGCAGGTTCAGCTGAAGGCCTACATTGTCGAAACTACGAAGGAAAAGGCTCGCGAGCTCGGCATGCAGTGGGGCGGACGCTTCGAGCATCAGAAGCTGATCGGCGGTTCCGGCAGTACGCCTCTTAAGAAGGGCGGGGATGGAAGTACCAATACCATCAGCGGCTTCCCGCTTGGGCTTGGCTACGGCAGCATTGTCAATTCCTCCGGTGCAGGCACCCTTGGCCTGGCCTTTGGCAAAACTTCCGTTCTCGAAGCTCAACTCAACTTGATGGAAAGCGAAGGCGTGCTCAACATTCTGTCGTCTCCGTCCATTACGACGCTTGACAACAAGATGGCCTACACCGAAAACGGTGAGAAGGTGCCGTATGTAAGCAAGGACGACGACGGCGATACGAGCGTCAAGTTCGAGGACGCGGTTCTGCGACTTGAAATGACGCCGAACGTCATCGACCCGGCGAACCTCAAGCTCAAGGTTCTGATCAAGAAGGACGAAGTGGATGCCAGCCGCAGCGTGCAGGGCAATCCCTACATCGTCAAGAAGCAGACGGAAACCACTGTGCTCGTGAGAAGCGGCGAGACGATCGTCATCTCCGGTCTTACGAAGGAAAAGGGCACGAATCAGGAAGCCGGCGTTCCCGGCATGCGCGATCTGCCGGGCGGCAAGTATGCCTTCGGCAGTACGAACCGCAATGTCTCGATGGAAGAGGTGCTGATCTTCATCACCCCGACCATTCTGCCGACGCGCGCCGAATCCGGCCGCCGTTCCGCTCCGCTGCCTCAGTCTCCGGCCGTGCTTACGCCCGGCAGCCGTTGAGCCGAGAGTCGTGAAGGAGTCTGATCATGGCTGAATTCAATAAAAGCGGTCGAGTGAAGATGCGTCTGGGCGAGCAGCTGGTGGCTGCAGGCCTTCTGACTGCCGACGCGCTTGAGGATGCGCTTAAGCGCGCCCGTGAAGAGGATCAGCGTTTGGGCGAGTATCTCGTTTCCGCCGGCATTGTGACGGAAGCTCAGGTGCTGCAGGCTGTTGCCGGTCAGCTTCAGGTGCCCGTCTACAATCGCGAGGCGTTTCCGATCGACGAGAAGCTGCGCTCGGTGATTCCGGCCGAGTTCGCGCGCCGTCACCGTGTGGTGCCTCTGTGCATGCGAAGCGGCGTGCTCTGCGTGGGTCTTCTCGATGCGCACGACTTCCAGACTTTGGACAAAATCGAGGAAATTGCGCATTGCCAGATGGAGCCCGTGCTCTGTCTCAAGAAGGACTTCGTGCGTCTCTTTACGGCTGTCTACGGCGAATACTCCGCCGTGGGCGAAATGCTTGACAATGCCGCCGGCGCCGCTGAGACTTCGCCCGTGCAGACTGCGGTGCAGAGCGCCGTAAAGGATCAGGAGCTCGAAGGTGACGTGAGCGAAGCCTTCGTCATTAAGCTCGTCAACATGATCATCGCCGAAGCCCTCAAGGCCGGTGCGAGCGACATTCACATCAATCCGGAAAAGACGGAGATCAAGGTCCGCTATCGTGTCGAGGGGCTTCTTCGCCGAGCCTCCACGATTCCGGTCTCCATGGGTTCCGCCGTGGCGTCCCGCATCAAGATCATGTCCAACATGGACATTTCGGAAACGCGTCTTCCGCAGGATGGTCGCTTTACCGTCAA
Organism: Duodenibacillus massiliensis; assembly: GCF_928721995.1. Classification (NCBI taxonomy): domain Bacteria; kingdom Pseudomonadati; phylum Pseudomonadota; class Betaproteobacteria; order Burkholderiales; family Sutterellaceae; genus Duodenibacillus; species Duodenibacillus massiliensis. The sequence continues at coordinate 457,958 of NZ_OV788642.1, read as the reverse complement.
GGCCGAGGGCCGCGAGGTGAACATTCGCGTGTCGACCCTTCCGACGACGTACGGCGAAAACATCGTGCTTCGTCTTTTGGACAGCCGCTCGGGGATCATCTACGACCTTCCGAAGCTCGGCATGAACCAGGCCGATTATGCGACCATCACCCGCTGCATCCGCAAGCCCTACGGCATGATCCTTTCGACCGGTCCGACGGGGTCCGGCAAGAGCTCGAGCCTCTACGCCATTCTGAAGATGCTCAATCGCGAGGACGTCAACATCATCACGCTTGAAGACCCGGTCGAATACCGTCTTCCCGGCGTACGCCAGGTTCAGTTGAACGTCAGAGCCGGCATGACATTCTCGTCGGGCCTTCGCAGCATTTTGCGTCAGGACCCGGACATCATCATGGTGGGTGAAATCCGCGACAAGGAAACCGCCGAAATTGCCGTTCAGGCCGCCATGACGGGCCACCTTGTGCTGTCGACCCTTCATACGAACGATGCGCTTTCCGCCGTCTATCGTCTCGTCGACATGGGCGTGCCTTCCTACTTGGTGACGTCGGTGCTGTTGTGCACGTTTGCCCAGCGTCTTGTTCGCACGATCTGCCCGAATTGCCGCCAGGAATATGTGCCCGCCGAAGGCATGCTTCGCGATCTTGGCCTCAAGCCCGAGGATGGTCCGTTCTATCACGGCGCCGGCTGTCCGCAGTGCGGCGGCACAGGTTACTCGGGACGCATGGCCATCTTCGAAGTGATGCCCATGTCGGAGGAAATCAATCAAATGGTGCTGAAGGGCGAGTCGATGCAGACGGTTTACCGTCATGCGCTTGAAAACGGCCTTCACACGATGCGTCGGGACGCTGCGGACAAGATTCGCGCGGGGCTTACGACCTGCGAAGAGGCGCTGCGCGTCACGATGGCGTAACGGGGACTGAGAAATGCCTCTTGACTACCGTTACGAAGCCGTCGATGCCGCTGGACGCCGTCTCAACGGAACGTTGACGGCGGATTCCGAAAAGGATGCTCGTCGCAAACTGTTCGAGCAGGGGCTCGTTGTCTCGAAGCTTCAGGGTGAAGCCAAGGCGAAGACGAGCTGGGATTGGCGCCGCCTTTTCAATAAGCCGTTGAGCACGATGGAGCTGATTCTTTTTACGCAGCAGTTTCGTACGCTCTATATGGCCGGCATTTCGCTGCCCGAGGCTTTGCGCATCCTTCATGACCAGGCGGAGAACAAGCAGTTCAAGTGGGTCGTGGGCGACATGCAGCGTCGCGTGTTGGAGGGCGAGAGCCTGCATCAGGCGTTTTCGGCCAACCGAAAGGTGTTCTCATCGCTTTACTGTGCCATGATCGCGGCGGGCGAAAGCTCGGGTGCGCTTCCGGAAGTGCTTGAACGTCTGGTGTATCTGCTCGAACATGACGCGAAGACGAAGCAGCAAATAACGTCCGCTCTACGCTATCCGAAGATGGTGGTATTTGCGATGGTGATTGCTTTCCTTGTACTTCTCAATTTCGTGGTGCCGCAGTTTGCCTCGATATTTCGGTCAGCCAAGGTCGAATTGCCGTTGCCTACACAGTTTGCTTTGTGGCTCAATCAGTTCTTCCAAGATTATTGGTTTATTATCCTAGCTTTGTTTTTTGGATTCATTTATGCTTGGAAGGCATATATGAAGACTGAAAAGGGCGTTTTTTGGCGTGACAGTATGGCGCTCAAGATTCCCCTGATCGGCAAGGTTGTTCAGAAGGCGGCCATTGCGCGTTTTGCTGCAATTTTCAGCATTCTGCAGCGAAGCGGTCTTTCGGTTTTGAACAGCCTGGACATCATCCGGGATACGGTTGACAATGCGTTCTTTCAGACGAAGTTCGAGGGAATCAAGACAAAAATTCAGGCGGGCAGCGGGATTGCGGCTGCTGTTGAATCTGTGAAAGGGTTTACACCGCTGGCGGTGAATCTTATTTTGGTGGGTGAGCATTCCGGCAAGTTGGATGAGATGCTCAACGACCTTGCAAGGCACTATGACAATGAAGTTGAGTTGGCGGTAGAGGAGCTTACCGAGTGGATTGGTCCCATACTGATCATGGCTCTTGGTGTTGTAGTGCTTTTCTTTGCATTGGCGATCTTCCTGCCAATGTGGGATTTGGTAAAGTTGGTTCAATAATTTTCCAGTTGCTTGCTATCTTTGTTTAATGGAGTTTATAAATGTTTTCATCAAGTCATCAAAAGGGCTTTACTCTAATTGAGATTGTCCTTGTTCTAGTTTTGTTGGGTATTTTGGCAGCTGTTGCCTTGCCGAAATATTATAGTCTTAAGGCGGAATCGAAAAAGTCTATTGCGGTTGCTGTCGCTAATCAATTTGTGGCTGATGTAAACAATAAGATTGCTAAACGGATTATTGCTGGTGAAAAGTGTGATGATGCTAAAAGCTCAGAGTTTTCTCAGAAAAATAAACAATCCGTCCTTGTTGAATATACGAATTATCTTATTAATGGCATGGCAGTATATACACAACAGATGGATCAAAATTCCACTAAGATTCCAGTTTGGGATCAGGAGACGGGTGAAGTTTTTGAGATTCCGGCACATTTTGTGGTATGTGGCAAGCCCGTTACGACAGTCCCTTAAAAATTTAATTTCTTCCCTGTGTTGTTTCTATAGGAGTTATTGTTATGAAATCTAAATTGGTACAGACGCGTACGGATAACAGACAAATTTTGTTAAAAATGCATTGAAAAACAATGCATTTTTATTTGACTCATGCGTATTTATTTTGTATAATTAGATGCCAACAATAAATACGTATGAGACCATGATGCCTGCAGCGAAAAAAGTCATCCCGAATCCGGCGGCAGTTAAGAATTTCCCGCATGACAATAAGAAGGCAAAGATCATCTACGACAGGGTCAATGATGTGTTGCGCGTCGTAGAACGGAATTACTATTGGGATCCTCAAGCTGACCGCGGCAAGGAAAAGCGTGTTTACCTTGGGTACATCGTCGATGATGTCTACTATGCAACGGCCGATTACCGAAAGTACTTCAAGAGAAACGGAGTCCCGCGCCTGGTAACAAAAGACACCAAGAAGACCAAGACAAAGGCCGATGAAAAGACGTGCGACAGCTTGTCCTCGTCGTTGGCCGCAGAACTTCCTGTTTATCACGCGATCGCGGCCAAAATCGGTCTGATACATGATCTGCGGGAGACCTTTGGAAAAGCGTTGGCCGATATGACTCTGTCGGTTGCCTATCATTGGCTCAACACCTCTGCTAATGCGGCTTACCTGTATAAGACATGGGCACCCGGCAAACTCCTGCCGAGCACTAACATTCCGTGCTCCAGGGAGATGAGTGACTTTTTTGAAGCTCTGGCCACGCAGCCGGAGTGGAGAAAGACCTTCTTCAATGCGCGCATTGCACGGCTGCCGGAAGATGAAGTGCTTGCCTTTGATGCGACTGAAATTGCAACAGAGGCAGCAAATATCTCGTATGCTCAGTTCGGTCTTGGTAAGGAAGGCGGGTACCAAAAGCAGGTAGGCATGATTCTTTTGGTCGGCCACAAATCTGGAATGCCGGTCCTGTTTCGTCTCTTACCAGGTCAGATTACCGACGTTACAACAGTGCAGGACATGTTGTTTCGCTTCGATGAAATCACTGACAAAAAGCGCGTGTTTGCTGCTGTGCTTGACAGAGGATACTTCTCCCTTGAAAACCTCGGCCGCTTTATCGCTGCCAAGAGCAATGTCATCGTGGCTGCAAAGACCGATGTCAAGTGGATCAACGAGTCGATCGAAGAAGTCATGCCGCGGATGTGGCAACACTCATCACGTATTCCCGGCCAGGATTGCTGGGGAGCAACTGTCGAGAACGAGCAGACTTTTCCTGACGGACAAAAGCACAAAGTGTGGGTCCATGTTTATCGTAGCGATGCCAAGTCACATACTGAAAACGCTGCCTTTTACCGCGTGCTGGAGGCTTTCGAAAGTGATTGGGCCAACTGGCGGCAAGAGGAACATAAAAAAGATACCGTCTGCCCGCTGCTGCACAGCCCTCTGCTGAAGTATTTCAAAGCGCCAAAGAGAGAGCCCGGAAAGTGTCGGCTGGAGACCGACAGCGCCGCAATTGATGACGCTACGCGGTATTTCGGTTTCTTTTGCAATGTCTCCACAATGAAGTGCACGGCGGCTGAAGCCCTGGACATCTACCAGACACGTGACGTGATTGAGAAGACCTTTAAGGGCGGCAAGACGGATATTGAGATCGATGTTGCGAGAGCCCACAAGGACAATACGCTGGAAGGCCGTTTCCTGGTTGGATTTGTGGCCATGTCGATTCTGTGTGAACTGCGCAGATTAATGCGTCAGCCGACAAAACTTGAGCAGAAAAAGGGACCTGTGAAAGACATCCAGCCGCTGTCCAAGGAAATGACTGTGAATGAATTGAAGAACAGACTCAGCTCTATCCGCATGCTTTACACCGGTTCCGGCGAGAAGCGCTGGCTGGAAGTTACCGGCAAGCAGCATGAAATTGCAAGTCGGCTCGGATTTCCTGATCTCTACGAAACGATCCCTGAATGGGTACCTTGATTCAACTGACGTAGGGGGCTGACGCCCCTACGTACGTGCCCGTACCAATTTAGAATGAAAAACAACAAGCGTGGTTTCACATTGATTGAAATCGTCATGGTCCTTGTTTTGCTTGGTATTTTGGCGGCAGTGGCGCTTCCTAAGTACTACGATCTGAAGACTCAAGCCGAAGCTCAGACTGCCAAGGCTGTTGCTGCTGAATATCAGGCGCGTTTGAACGCTGGCTTCGCGAGCGAGTTGCTTCAGAATGGTAGCTGTTCCGATGCTTTGAAAAAGGGTATTGAAACGGCAAACGGTCTGTTTACGGATAAGGCGGATACGGATATCCATGGCTTTACCTCTTCTGGTCTTGAAACGACGAGCAAGCCAACTGTTGATGCTGGTAAGGTAACCAAAGCAACGGTTCCTCTCTCGTTGACGAAGAGTGGAACTACTTATAAGGCTGAAATTGCTCTTCCTGTTTGTGTTAAGTAAAGCAATCGGTATACTTAATATATATTGGACTTAACTTGTTTGGCGGGGTGCAAAATTTTGTATCCCGCTAATAAGTTATTAATATTGATTAGGTTGTTTGTTATTTGTCGCTATTAACTTAATGAGGTAGCGCTGTTCAATCAGATTCTATTAATGGTATTATTCGAAATATTGTCATGTTCGACCTAGATTCCGCTCTTCGCATTGTTCACCAAAGCAATGGTTCTGACCTCCATCTCAGCGTAGGCGAACCACCCATGGCTCGCGTCGTCGGCGAGCTTGAACCGGTTGGCAATGCGGAGCTTACGGTTGCGGACATGGAGGCTGTCTTTGACAAGATCCTCGACGAACGTCATAAGAAGATCTTAGAAGAGAAGGGTGAGGCCGATCTACGTTATGAAGTTCCCGGACTTGCGGGCTATCGTGTGAACGTATTCCAGACGCTCGCCGGAGCGGCTGCCGCTTTCCGAGAAATTCCAAATACCATTCCGACGCTCGAAGAGCTCGGACTTCCCAATTCGCTCACTGAGCTTTCCATGCTCAACAGCGGTCTTGTGCTCCTCGTGGGCCCGACCGGCAGCGGCAAGTCCACTGCTACGGCTGCTCTCGTCAACTATGCGAACGAGCATCGCCGCGAACACATCCTCACGATTGAGGACCCTATTGAATTTCGTTATGAAAGCCTCGGCTGCATGGTTTGCCAGCGCGAAGTAGGCCTTCATACAACCAGTTTCCAGGCCGCTCTTCGTGTTGCGCTTCGCGAGGACGCGGACATTGTGGTGGTGGGCGAAATGCGCGACCGCGAAACGGTCCGTCTTGCCTTGCAAGCAGCCGAAACCGGTCATCTGGTTTTTGCCACGCTGCATACCCGTACTGCGGCTCAGTCCGTTGACCGCATCATTTCGATCTTCCCAGAGGCCGAGCAGGCGCAGATGCGCATGGTGCTCGCCGATACGCTCAAGGCCGTCCTCTCCGTTTCGCTTATGAAGCGCTGCGACATCAAGGGTCGCGTTCAGGCCATGGAGATCATGCTGGTGAACGGCGCCATTCGCAATCTCATCCGCGAAGGCAAGACCCCGCAGATCAACAGCGTCATCCAGACGAGTCGAGGCCAGGGCATGTGCACGATGAACGATGCGCTCAAGGATCTGCTTGATCGAGGCATTATTTCCCGCGAGACGGCTGCGCACTATGCCCGCGATTCCGACTTTCTCAAGGATGTCAGGCGCATCTGACCATTGATTCATGATGAGCGACTTCCTCTCCATTCTCGACTATGTGCCGCGGAGCGACTGGACGATCTTCAGCGCTATTCTGGGGCTTTTTATTGGCAGCTTTCTCAACGTTGTTTCGGATCGATATCTGAGCAATGAGTCGATTGTCTGGCCGCCGTCGCACTGCACCGAATGCGGGAACAAGCTTCGCATCTGGGAGCTTATTCCTGTTGTCAGCTGGGTCTGTTTGCGTGGAAAGTGCTTCTCCTGCGGGGCAAAGATCGGCATTCGCTATCCTCTCGCCGAACTCATGACCTGCGCGGCCATGGCCGCCGTCGGCTGGGTTTACGGTCCGACGGCCGCATGCCTCTGGGTCTGGGGGGTGACGGCGATCTTCATCGTGATGTCGCTCATTGATGCGCAGTCAACCATTCTTCCGGACCGCTTCACGCTGGGAGGCGCCGTCATTGCGCTTCCCGTTTCCATTTTCGTGCTCGGCAACGACTGGCTGAATGTATTGCTGGGCGGCGTGCTGGGCGCCGTCGTCTTCTGGCTCGTGGGCGTGCTTTATCTTCGTCGTCGAGGCGTTGAAGGCCTGGGCTTTGGCGACGTGAAGCTCATGCTGATGATCGGCTTTCTTGTGACGGCGGAGCTCCTGCCGCTCATCGTCATCATGGCGGGTCTTGCCGCCGTGCTGGGCTTTGCCGTTGCGGCGCTTTTGAGAAAGTCTGCTGAAGGACTCGGCTCCATGGAGATGCCATTCGGTCCCTATCTCTGCCTCGCGGCCTGGGTGACGCTCCTCTGGGGGCATGATCTCTGGCGTCTGTGGATTCAATTCATCCTTTCGATTTGAGGTGCGGGATGAGAAAGAATGCAGGCTTCACGCTTCTTGAGCTCGTGCTGGTGCTGGTGCTCTTGGGCACGCTCTCCGCGATTTTTGCCGCTCACTTTCCAAAGCTGAACTTCACCTTTGAGAGCGAATTCATGGAGTGTGAAAGCAGGCTTCGCGAAGCGGTTGTCTTCGCTCGCAATCAGCAGCTCATGTATCAAGATGGCAAGACCGCGCTCACGATTTCCAAGAATGGTGCGACCTGCAAGCACGGATCAACAACTCGCACCTTCACGTGGTCCGATGCTGACGTGAAGTCTCTCCAACCTTCGGGTGAAATCAAGTTTGACGAATATGGCCGTCCATGCTCTGGCTCGACATGCCAGCGCGTAAAGATTGATCTGGCATCCAAGAAGGAAAGTTCGAACACGCTTTCGCTCACGATCTATGAATCGGGTTATATCGGAAGAACGCTGCCGGAAGAGGAAGGCCATGAGAACTGATCAAAGAAACGGTCTTCGCTCGAAGGCAGGCTTTGCGCTCCTTGAAGTCGTCATGACGATCATCATTGTGGGTCTTGCCATGGGTACGGCCGCCATGGTTCTAGGCACTGCGGTCAAGGTCGTTCAGATGCGCACGGCTCTAGACAACCGCAGCCTTGCGGCTGAAAACTGCATGGCGAGAATCGAAGCGGTTTTTCGAGGACGTCCTGTTGCCGAACTTGACGAACTTGATAGTGGTGCGGCCTCCGTCTGCAAGTCTGGCGTCACTGTAAACGTCACGTTGATGTCAATGCATGACGACGGAAAGGATTCTGACGAACGAAAGAATTACGCCGCCAAATTCTATACCAGCAACGACAGTTCTCTTAGGCTTGTTACCGTCAAGGCCGACGGCCATACTTATCGCCGCCTCTTTTCATATCCTACGCTCAACGCAACTTCTGGCCTTCCGGTCCTCTCGTCTTCTAAGGAAACGCAGGAGGGCGAGTGATGAAGGCATATTCAAATACCGCTTACCCTAAGAGAGGCTTTACGCTTCTTGAGTGCGTGGTAACGCTTGTGATTGCCGGCTTCATCGGTGCAGTCATTACGGCAACCATGGCTTACGGCGTCAGAATTTATCAGGGGCTTCGCATTCAAAGCGTTGGCACGAGCCAGGTCCACGTTGCCGCAGCTGTGGTGAAGCGGGAGGTGGAGAAGACGAAGCTGGAAAACCTCAACGTAGTGAAAGATAAATTTCCCTTTGAGAACGGCACGGTTTACTGGAACATTACCGGGAAAAAGGTTGTTTTTCTGGAGGGCGTTACCACGTGGACGATTACCCCTGTCCCCGTATCTGTAGGGAGTGATTCACGCAAGGTTGTCAAGCTTGCAGTAGCCTTGCAGGGTTCCAACAGCGGCGAGATTGTTTATGAATTCCATCCGCTTTGGGAGGCTGACAAATGAAAAACGCCGTTATGACGGATGCTGTCAGACATCGTTGCCCCGGGCGTGAAAGAGGAAGCATTCTGATCTTCGCGCTTACCGTGCTGTTTTTCTTTTCCGGTATGGCCGTCTTTCTTAAGACGATGCTGGATTCTCAGGTCTTCATCGAAAGCCGGGATGCCGAGTATGCCGTCGAAGCGGATTTGCTGCTTTCTTCCGGATTCGAGGCTTACGGAATGATATTCACCGAAGCTTTTCCGAAAACTGCGACGAGCGATACGCCGGAGAAAAGGGCTGCCGACGCGCTCAACAGCATCGGCAAAGTTGCTGTTAAGAAGAATATTGGTTCCAGTTCCTCGTCGTTTGTTACTTTGGGCGTCTTTTACACGAATAAAAAAGACCTTTCAGAGGAAGATGTGGTCATTACACCGGACGGAATGGGCTGGCGCATTAAGACCAAGAACGACTTAACCTGGCATTTGGTGCTTGCCGACGAAACGAAGCTGACCCGGAAGGCCCCAGTGAATCTCTACATTCACCGACCGGCTGCCTGTTTGTAAAACTGCCCCTCCTGGAAAGAATTCTCAAGGGCCCTTCCGGCAATACGGACTCAGAAGCAGGCAGTACGATCCCCGATTATGCTGCCCAAGCGACAGGGCTTGCCCGCGGCAGAGAGTTTTTCGCTAAAATGCGGACCTCTGCCGTAATTATGGACAGAGTCGCCGAGTGACGAAATTGGTAGACGTAGCGGACTTAAAATCCGCAGCCTTTGGCGTACGGGTTCGATTCCCGTCTCGGCGACCACCAGCCTTCTGCAGATGGGCGAAAACCGCTTAAAGCCTGAAATAACGGCTTTCGGCGGTTTTTCTTTTCGACCGTCTTCGCTCTGATTCATCTGCAGCCTATGGCTTTTGTGAAGTCAAAGCCTTCTGCCCCGGGTTTTCTGAGGCCGATCAGCGGCGTCTTTACGCCCTCTGCGGCGGCATCCCGGCCTATGCCGCGGCGGTTGATCTTGCTGTTACGGCAGAGGAAAATTTCAGAGAGCTAGCAGGCGGAAACACTGCTCATCTCAGAACGCTTCTTGAGATTTACCTCTGCCGGGAGTTTCAGAGGGTAAACAACGTCAACCTGATCCTCACGGCACTTGCGGCCGGGGCCGCTGCACTTTTCTCAGATCCTCGCGGCAACGGGTATCAGGTCAGGTGCGGCGCTTACCTACACACTCCCGGCTCGTAATGCTTGAGTTCATTGAAAAGCGCGAGGCGAAGGGCAAAAAAGCGGTCTACGCCGTTGCCGATCCCGTTTTGGCTGCGGTCTTTGCCGAAGGTGACTTACTCTGAGAACGCCCCAACCATAGAAAAGAGCTAACCGGAGCAGGATTTTCCCGCTCCGCAGCCGTTGTAACAAAATGATGCAGAGGGCATAATTTAAGACCATCAGAATTTTGCAGGGCGGAGTTAAACGGTGCAGGATCAGCCGCACATTTATTTGCATTGCGTGAACTGCGTCAGTGCCGCAGGCGTGACGCTGGAAGCGACCAAAGAGGCGCTTTTTTCGGATAAGCCCAAGGCACTAATGGTGTACCCGGGACTGCTCGGGGAGATCGCGCTTGCCTACGGGCTCGTGAAGGAAGCGGGACCTGTGACCGGCAATTTCGCTTTTGATCTCACCCGTACCAACCGCCTCATTGACCTGTGCCTTAAAGGCATGACGGGTCTCACCGACGCGCTTGCCCGTTACGCGCCCGAGCGGATTGCCGTGGTCGTGGGCGCCACAACCTCGGGAATGCGCGAACTCGAAGAGGGCGTGCGGGTTCTCTTGCAGACCGGACAAACCCCCGGGGGCTTTACGCCTGACGTCCTGAATCTCTCCGGTCCTGCGCTGCACTTAGCCGAGCGCGTGGGCGCCGCAGGCCCCGTTTATACGGTAAGTAACGCCTGCGCGTCCGGGGCTTTGGCGTTGGCCTCTGCAGCGTCGCTTATTAAGGCCGGTGCGGCAGACGCCGTGGTCGCGGGCGGCATCGACGGGTTTTCGCGCTTTACAACGAGCGGCTTTTATGCGCTGGGGGCCTTAAGTCTCGTGCAGTGCCGTCCGTTTGCGGCCGACAGAAGCGGCATTAACTTGGGCGAAGGCGGCGCACTGATGCTTCTTACTAAAGAAGAAAGCCCCGTGCGGCTTGCAGGCTTTGCGCACACCTGTGACGCGTACCACCCTTCGGCGCCCGACCCGGAAGGAATAGAAGCGTCCAAAGCCATGCAAATGGCCCTTGCGGCCGCGGGCCTTGCGCCCACTGCCGTTGACTTTGTGAGTGCTCACGGCACCGCAACACCCTTAAATGACGCGATGGAAGCCAAAGCCGTGAACCGCGTGTTCGGCGCCCAAACGCCGGTGGCGTCCTTAAAGGGACTTACGGGCCACACGCTTGCAGGGGCCGGGGCGCTTCAGGCGGCCTTCGCCTGGATTCTTCTCACGATGAACCCGGAAGGCCGGCTCCCCGTGAACACCTTAAGTCCCGTGAAGGACCCGGCACTGGCTGCCATCGACCTTGTGACCGAACCCCGGGTGATCGGCCGAAAGATCAAAGCCGTGGCCGGAAACGCCTTTGCCTTCGGCGGCGCCAATGCTTCGCTGGTTTTTACGGGTGAGTAAAACGATGACACTGACTTTTCCCATGAAGGCGGCTGAACTTCTCCCGCACAAGCCCCCGATGCTGCTGCTTGATGACTGCACCGCGTTTGACGGTGAGACGGTTGAAGGCCGCACGGTCTTGTCCGGGAACTGCGCGCTTTTTGAAACAGAAGAGGGCAGGTACGGCAGCTGGATACTTCTGGAACTGATGGCGCAGGCCGTGGGACTTTATGCGGGGCTTACCAAGCGGCAGAGCGGGGAGAGCCCAAAAATCGGATTTTTACTGGGCACCCGAAAGTTTGAGGCAGCGGTTGCCGAACTCACAAAGGGCACCGAAGTCACAATCCGCGCCAAGTGCGTGTACTTTGCGGACAAGACCCTTCCGAGCCAGTTTGAATGCACGGCGATGACCGGAGGGAAAGTCATCGGCACCGCCAGCCTCACAGTTTATGAACCCGAGGATCTGAAAGCATGGACGAATTGACGGTATTGGTGACGGGCTCAAGCCGCGGCATCGGGCGCGCGGCCGCCATAAGGCTCGCGCGCGAGGGCTACACGGTCGTGGTGCACGGCCGCACGATGAGCGACGCTTTAAAAGCGACGCTTTCCGAAGTGCAGGCGCTTTCCCCCGCGTCGCGGTCGCTCACCTTTGACGTGAGCGACCGGGAGGCCGCCAGAGCCGCCGTATCGGAGGACGTTGAAGCACACGGCGCCTACTACGGGCTTGTGTTAAATGCCGGCATCAACGCGGACGGCACGTTTGCGGCGATGCCCGCGGAAGACTGGGACCGCGTGATTGCGGTCGATCTCGGAAGTTTCTATAACGTCGTGCAGCCTCTGGTGATGCCCATGGTGCATCGGCGTAAGCCCGGACGCATTGTGGTGATGAGTTCGGTGGCGGGCGTCATCGGCAACCGCGGGCAGGTCAATTATTCGGCCGCGAAGGCCGGCCTCATCGGCGCCGTGAAGGCGTTGGCTCTCGAACTCGCGAGCCGCGCGATTACGGTGAACGCCGTCGCGCCGGGCCTGATTGAAACCGAGATGGTGACCGAAGAAATTCTGGAGCGCGTCAAACCGTTCATTCCGATGCGCCGCGCCGGAAAGCCCGAAGAAGTTGCCGGGGCCGTCGCCTTTTTAATGAGTGAAGACGCGGGCTACATAACCCGCCAGGTGATTGAAATTTCCGGAGGCCTTTCATGAAAGAGCGCCGAGTGGTGATTACGGGCGCGGGCGGCATCTCGCCGCTGGGAACCGACTGGGAAAGCGTGAAGGCAAAGATCCTCTCGCAGACCAATGCCGTCAAAGTGATTGACGACTGGGCCGACATCACGGGGCTTAAGACGCGGGCGGCCTGTCCCGCGGTTCCCTTTGCGCTTGATCCCGTGAAATACGGACGCAAAGCCACGCGCTCCATGGGGCGCGTCGGGATCATGGCGGTGAGAAGCGCGGAAGTGGCGTTAACCGACGCAGGACTTATTGATCGACAGGACTTTTTGTCGTCCGGCGAAGTCGGCATCGCCTATGGGTCAAGCGCGGGGACGCCCTCGGCAATCGGGGACGTCGCAAGCCTGATTCTCAAACGCACCACGCTCGGGATGAACGCCAACACCTACGTGCGAATGATGTCGCATACGGCACCTGTGAATATCGGGATCTTCTTTAAGATCCGCGGCCGCATTATTCCGACGAGTTCCGCGTGCACCTCGGGCTCTCAGGGCGTGGGCTTTGCCTACGAAGCGATCCGCTTCGGGCGCGCCACCTGTATGGTCGCAGGCGGCAGCGAAGAACTGGACGCAAGCGACGCCGCGATTTTCGACACCCTCTTTGCAACGAGCACAAACTTTAACGACCGCCCCGAACTCACGCCGCGCCCCTTTGACGCAAAGCGCGACGGCCTTGTGATCGGCGAAGGGGCCGGAACACTCATTCTTGAGGAGCTCGAACACGCCAAAGCCCGGGGCGCGACGATTTACGCTGAGGTCGCGGGCTTTGCGAACAACTCTGACGGCGCGCACATCACAAGCCCCCAGAGCGAAATGATGGCCGAGTGCATGCGTCTTGCGATGAAGGACGCGGGCGTGACGCCTGAGGATATCGGGTACGTGAACGCCCACGGCACCGCCACGGACCGCGGAGACGCCGCCGAAAGTAAAGCGACCTTTGAGGTGTTCGGGGACAAGGTGCCGGTCTCGACGTTAAAAAGCTACATGGGCCACACGCTCGGGGCCTGCGGGGCGCTGGAGGCCTGGTACACGATTCAGATGATGAACGAAGGGTGGTTTTCGCCCAACATCAATCTGGACTCCGTGGCCGAAGACTGTGCTGCGCTCGATTACATCCGCGGTGAGCCGCGAAAGATCACGACGGATTATGTGATGAGCAACAACTTTGCCTTCGGGGGGATCAACACGTCCCTTATTTTCAAGCGCTGGACGGGAGAGTAGAGAATGCGCAGAGTGAGAAACGAAAAGGGCGGCATCGCCGCCGCATTAAGCGAAGCGCAAAAGCTTGTTTTCGGGCCCTTTATCTTTCAGGCCGTGGTGGCCGCCAGGCGCCTGGGGATTTTGAAGGCATTTTCAGAAAGTACGGACCCTTTGACCTTTAAGGCGGTTGCCCAAAAGTGCGGCCTTTCCGAGTACGCCGTGGAAGTCACCGGCGACGTTCTGACGGCCGTCGGAGTTCTCACGCCAAAGGCAGAAGGCTACGTCATCACGAAAACCGGCGACTGCCTCTTGTACGACCCGATGACCGTTGCCAATCTCGACTTCACGGCAGACGTCTGCTACAAGGGCCTGGCGCACTTAGGGGAGTCACTCAAGTCCGGACACCCCGAAGGCTTAAAGGAGCTCGGAAACTGGTCCACGATTTATCCGGCGCTTTCACAATTGCCCGAACCCGCAAAGTCGAGCTGGTTTGAGTTTGATCACTTCTATTCCGACCGCGCCTTTGAGGCGTGCGCCGCGTGGATTCATAAGGAAATGAATCCTGCGGTTGTCTTTGACGTGGGCGGCAACACCGGTAAGTTTGCGGGCCTGTGCCTCACGGAAATGCCGAAACTACACTGTACGATCATTGATCTTCCGTCGCAGTGTGAACTCATTGCCCAAAACCCGGCCCTGGATGCTGTGCGCTCGCGCCTGGCGACGGCTTCGGTTGACTGGCTCGATGAAAAGGCGGTGCCTGAGGTCACGGGCGCGCCCGACATCATCTGGATGAGCCAGTTTCTGGACTGCTTCACGGAAGATCAGGCCGTGAGTATTTTGACGCGCATGAAGCGGTTTCTCCCTACGCACGGACGCCTTGCAGTCTTGGAGTGCCTCTGGGACCGGCAGCCCTTTGAGGCGGCAAAACTGTCTCTGGTCGCCTCGTCGCTTTATTTCACGGCGCTTGCGAACGGCAACTCCCGCTTTTTCTCCGAAGCTAAGCTTCTCAAAATCTTTAAGCGCGCAGGACTCACGGTGGAAAGCGTGCAGGACGGTCTGGGCGTTGCCCACACGCTCTACATTCTCAAGGTCGCGGCATGATTCATCTTGCGCTCACGGACTTTGCCGCGGTAACGCCGGGCGTTGTCTCCCCTGACGGGTGGAAAAGCTGGGCGGCAACGGGCGTTAAGCCCGCCGAAGAAGCGGTGCCTGCGTGCCCGGTGCCGGCAATGATGAAGCGCCGCATGACGCCCCTGGGGCGTCTTGCGCTCACGGCCCTGGCGGACGTCAAACCCCGCCAAGAGGAGGCGGTTGTCTTTGCCTCCTCCTGGGGTGACAACGGCCGCACGCACGCGTTGCTTGCCGACATGACCGCAGACGCAACGGGCGTGAGCCCTGCGGGGTTTTCCTCGAGCGTTCATAACGGCGTGGCGGCCGTGGCTGCCATCTGGCTTAAAAACCATCATGTGGCGAGCGCCGTGTCGGGCGGAGACCTTACGACCGAAGCGGGTCTCTCGGAATGCGTTCTGGCGCTTGCTGACAGCGCTGACAGCGTGATTTTGGTGCGCTACGAAGAGCCCTTGCCCGCCGACTGGAATACGCCGTGCCGCCGTATCGCAACGCCTGCCGTCCCCTATGCCTGGGCCGCGCGATTTGTGCGCCCGGACGCCGCCCCCGCAGGGACACTGACGGTGGAACTCACCCAACTTGCGCGCAAACCCGATGATGCCCGCCGCGACACGGCGGTGACGGGGGCTTGTCCGGCAGACATCGCCTTTTTGCTGGGCGAAAAAAGCGGGCGCGAACACACCGACGCCAGCGGGCGCGGCTGGCGCTGGACAAAACGGGTGAATCAATGAAGCGCCTTGAGCACCTTTACAGAACGCTTGCCACGGGCTTTTGCTTCTGCGTCTTTTTCGTGATGGGCGTGAGTTTTCGCGTGTTTGTCTGTCCGCTTCTGGCGCTGATTTACCGGCACGATGCGCGGCAAAAAGTGCTCACGGCGCGGCGCGTGGTGCAGAAAAGTTTTGCGTTTTTCACCGCTCTCATGCAGGGCCTGGGCGTTTTAAAGCTCACGATCAACGGGCGCGAAAAACTCGCCGCCCCGGGTCTTTTGATCTGCCCGTCACATCCGACGTTAATTGACGTCGTGATTCTGATGAGTCTCATTCCGAACGCCAACTGCATTGTGAAGGCGGCGCTTGCGCAGAAAGCCGCGATGAAGGGGCCCCTGAAAACAGCGGGGTACATCACAAACGACAACGGCCCCGCTCTTGTTGACGCGTGCGCCGAGACGCTGGCTTTAGGGGACACCCTCATTATCTTTCCGGAAGGAACACGTTCGGTGCCGGGAAAAATACCCCATCTGCAGCACGGGGCGGCCGCGGCCGCCCTGGCAGCCAAAAGCCCTGTGACGCCTGTCAGAATCACCTGTGAGCCGCCGTCCCTCATGAAGGGCATTCCCTGGTATCGAATCCCTGAGCGGCCGATGCATATTACGGTGACGGTGCTCGAGGCGATTGACCCGGCGCCCTTTTTGGCAGCCGAAATGAACGAGGGGCGCCCCAAAGCCGTGCGCTCACTCACACGGACCCTTTTTTCTTCTTTGTTTCCACAACTCACAACAGCAAAATGACAAACGACAATCTTGAGAATGAACTCCGGGAGCTCATCATCACGACCTTAAACCTTGAGGACGTCGCCCCTGAAGATATTGAGCGGGATGCGCCGCTTTTTAACGAGGGGCTGGGGCTTGACTCCATTGACGCCCTCGAACTCGGGCTCGCGCTCAAAAAGAAGTACGGCATTACGCTGACCGCGGACGACAAGGACAACAAGAGGTATTTCGCAAGCCTTGCCGCCCTGGCTGACTTCGTGCGCACCAACCGCGCCTGACGGAAAGACTCATCACAAGAAACGGACACACCATGGTTACTGAACAGCAGGTCTTTGACGAACTCAAGAAAATTCTCGTCGAAACGTTTGAAGTGAAGCCCGAGGAGGTCACCAAGGATGCAAAAATCTACGACGATCTCGACATCGACTCGATTGATGCCGTGGATCTGATGGTGAAGCTCCAGCCCTTTATCGGAAACCGCCGCATTTCCCCCGCGGACTTTAAGTCCGTCAGAACGATCGGGGACCTCACCGAGACGCTCGTGAAACTCA
This sequence comes from Duodenibacillus massiliensis, assembly GCF_928721995.1. NCBI lineage: Bacteria > Pseudomonadati > Pseudomonadota > Betaproteobacteria > Burkholderiales > Sutterellaceae > Duodenibacillus > Duodenibacillus massiliensis. The sequence goes on along the minus strand of NZ_OV788642.1, from coordinate 441,233 downwards.
TCAACGCCCCGCAGGCATAAAACCGGCTATGAAGGCCCGCACCGTTGTCTTTGCGCTGCTCACGCTGTGTTATCCGCCGCTTGTGTGGTGGACGGTAACGCGCGGGTACGGGGAGTGGACGGCGGTGATTCTCGCGGCAGCGGTTTTGCTGCAGCTTAAAAACCGGAAGTCAGCCGTCGTGTGGATTATTGCCGGGGGTGCGGCGGTGTTGGCGGCTGCGGTGCTTGCGACCGGAGAGGCTTTGCCTGCGAAGTTCTATCCGGTGGTGGTTTCTGCCGCGTGGCTCGCGTTTTTCGCGGGGTCACTCGCGGGAACACCGGCGGTCGAGCGCTTTGCCCGGATGAAGACGCCGGATCTGCCGCCCTCAGCCGTACGTTACTGCCGCAGGGTTACCGTCGCCTGGTGCGTCTTTTTTCTCGCAAACGGCACGGTGGCTCTGGACAGTGCGCTAAACCGCAGCGACGCGTGGTGGGCGCTTTATAACGGGCTTATTTCCTACATTGCAATGGGCCTCATGTTTGCGGGCGAATATGCCGTGAGGCTTTGGGTTAGAAGGAATCAAAGATGACAACGGAGAGCTTTGTCCCGGTGAGGGACGTCTTAAAGCGGACAGAGACCGATACGCGGCCCTGGTGCGTGAGCAGCGCGGGCGTGAAAACCTTCGGGGATCTGCGGCGCGCCGCTGCGGGCTACAAGGCGGCTTTTGAAGCGGCAGGCGTAAAGCGCGCCGCGGTCTTTTCGCCGGAAATCTTTACCTCCTCGGCGGCACTCTTTGGCGCCTGGGCGGCAGGCGTTACCGCGGTGCTTCCCGCGGACACGACGCCCGCGACGTGCGCAAGGCTCAGAGCCGGTGTTGCCGACGCCGCAGCCGGGGACTTCCCCGGGGACAGCGGGCTCACAGTGATCGAACCGGTCGCCGCCGCGGAGTGCGAGTTCGGCGTGCTTGAGGAAAACGCGGAACTACTCGAACTTTTCACTTCCGGCTCAACGGGCACCCCCACGGCGGTGATTAAGCGCCTGCGGCAGCTTTTTTGTGAAGTTGAGAGCATTGAAAAGCGCCAGTCTGACGCGGGCGTTGATCCCGATGCCGTCATTCTTTCAACCGTAAGCCAGCAGCACATCTACGGGCTCCTTTTTTTCCTTCTCTGGCCGATTGCTTCCGCCCGGCCCGTCTGGCACAGGCGGGTGACGACGCCTGAAGGCGTCATTGACCTTGCAGGCCGCTTTGAAAAGTCGGCGTGGATCGCGAGTCCCGCGCATCTGACGCGCCTTCCTGAAACCCCCGACTGGGAAAAAACGAAGGGGCGGCTGCAGATTGTGATGTCTTCAGGAGGACCCCTCGCGGAAAACGGGGTAAGGGATTGTCTGCGGCTCACCGGCCTCTCGCCCGTGGAGCTCTTAGGGAGCTCGGAGTCCGGGGGCATTGCCTGGCGAAGCCGCGGCGTTGCCTCTGACGGAACGATGACGGGCACGGCCTGGCGGGCGCTGCCGGGCGTTGTCTGGAAGTGCGTTGACGGCCTTTTGGCACTAAAAAGCGAGCAGCTTTATCACGCAGACTGGGAAGTCACAAACGACAAAATTGCGCCGTTACCCGACGGCCTTTCCTTTGAACACCTGGGGCGCGCGGACCGTATCGCGAAGGTCGAGGAAAAGCGGGTGTCGCTGACAGCCATGGAAAAGGCGTTGACCGACTCAGGGATTGTGAGTGCGGCCCGCGCGTTTCAGTTACCCGACGCCCACCGTACGCTTGCGGTCGCTGCGGAGTTAACGCAGGCGGGGCTTGAGGCATTGCGCAGTGAAGGGAAGGCCGCACTCGTAAAGCGCCTGCGGCACGTTCTGGCGCAATCCTTTGAAGCGGTGTGTCTGCCGCGGCGCTGGCGGTTTGTGACGGAACTCCCGCAAAACTTCATGGGCAAAATCACGATGGAGGCGTTAACGCGCCTTTTTGCCCCCCGCACGGTGCAGTTTGCGGTGGCCAAAAGAGAGGGCGATGCGGCGGAAATTCTTTTGACGGTGCCCGCGAAGAGCCCCTATTTTGAAGGGCACTTTCCGGAGTTTTCCCTCTTGCCCGGTGTCTGTCAGGCCGAGTGGTCCGTGAGAATGAGTGAGGCGGTTTTCGGGCGTATCGGGCTTTTTTCCGGGATCCGAAACCTCAAGTTCATGCAGCCCGTGCGGCCCAACACAACGGTCGTGGTGACGATGACGCGCGTTGCCGGAAAAGCCGCCGTTGACTTCGTTTGGGCGGGTACCCAAGGTGCGCTTTTTGGCAAAGGCAGGCTTATGTTTGAAGGGAAAGCCGATGCCTGATTTTCGTCCCGTCATCGTGATTCCGGTCTATGACCACGATCTGTGCATTGCGGAGATCACGGAGAGGCTTGCCCGACACTGGCCCGTGATTCTCGTGGACGACGGCTCGCACGCAAAGTGTGCGGCGGTTTTGGACGCCGTTGCCGCAAAGACGTATCCGTTTCCGGTTGTGCTAATGAGGCAGGCAAACGGCGGCAAGGGCGCCGCGGTGATGGCGGGCATGCGCCGGGCACGCACTGACGGTTACACGCACGTGCTGCAGGTGGACGCCGACGGCCAGCATGACCTCACGGCCGCTGCGGGGTTTCTCGATGCGGCGCAAAAAAAGCCCGAGGCCCTCATCTGCGGATATCCCGTTTATGACGCCTCAGCCCCCTTGGCGCGGAAAAAGGGGCGGGAGGTGAGTAACCTCTGGGTGAAAATCAACGGCCTCTCGGGCGCCGTCAAAGATTCGCTCTGCGGGTTTCGGGTCTATCCTTTGTCAGCGATGGTGAAACTCTTTGACGCCCGCATGGGTCTCAGGATGGACTTTGACGTCGAAGTGCTGGTGAGGCTTCTCTGGCTTGATACGCCGGTCATCAACCGCCCTGTGGGGGTGACCTATCCGGCTGACGGCATCTCGCACTTTCATGCCTTTGCCGACAACGTGCGGATCAGCTGCGTGCACACGCGGCTTTTTTTCGGGATGCTCGTAAGGCTCCCCGAGCTTCTCCGCCGGAAAAACGTATGACGGATAAGACAGTGCACTGGGCGGGGATCCGCGAAACCACCTTTGTCTGGGGAATCCGGATTCTGTACGGGTTTTTCAGGCTCGGAGGAAGGCCCCTTTTTTGGCTCAGCCTCTGGCCCGTCGTCGCGGTCTACTGGCTGATGCTCCCCCGTGTGAGGGCCGCTAGCCTTGACTATTTAAAGCGTGCTTTTGCGGCGGGGCTTCTGAAGCGCCGCCCCACGGTTTTTACGACGCTCACGCACGTCTTTCATTTTGCCGATACGGTCTTGGATAAGTTGCTCGCGGTGGCGGGTTATTTCGGTAAGGAAAGCCTGAAGGTGCAGGGACGGGAACCCTTACTTGCCTTAGGAAAGGGGGCGGTTCTCGTGACCGCGCACACCGGGTGCCTGGAACTGTGTCAGGCGTTAACGACCGATCCCTCACGCCTTTATGTTTTAACCCACACGCGGCACGCTCAGGAATTTAACCGGATGCTTGCGCGCATCAATCCGGCGTTTGCTGTAAATCACATCGAGGTGACGGAATTAACGCCCGCTGTCGCAATTGAACTCGCGGACAAGGTGGCCTCCGGGGCCTTGCTCGTGATTGCGGGGGACCGGATTCCGGTCGCGTCCCAGGCCGTAACGCACGCCGCGTTTTTGGGCACGGCAGCGCCTTTTCCAAGCGGCCCGGCCTTACTGTCACTGCTTTTAAAGTGCCCGCTGTGGGCGATGGTCTGTACCCGCAACAGCGGGGGTGTCGGGGCAAAGTATCACCTCACGTTTAAAAAACTCGCGGCCCCCGAAAATGTGGGCCGCAGGGAGCGCAACGCGTACTTTGCGCGCGCGGCCGGGGCTTACGCCGCGTTTCTCACGCAGCAACTCGCCAGGGAGCCCCTTGATTGGTTTAATTTCTTTGACTTCTGGCATCAGGCGGCAAACGATGCACATGGCGTGCACGCTAAACGTGCGGAGGAAAATCCATGAAACGGCGGTTGGTTTTGGCGGCGCTTACCCTGCTGACGTCGTTTTGGGGAGAGGCCCGGGCTGTAACGCTCGATGAGATCGCAGCCGTTGCGGCAAAGACGCCCTCTTTTGCCGCGGACTTCAAAATGGTGAAAAAAACGCCCTCGGTGCCGGTGCCTTTAACGAGCACCGGACGCGTGACGGTTGTGGAAAACACAGGGCTTCTCTGGCACACCGTGACGCCTTTTGAGGACGTGATCGGCTTTTCCAAAACAAAGTCCGGGGCGCTGAACGAAAAGGGCGCGTGGCAGGTGAAGGCGCTGCCCGGGGCTGAGCGCTTTTACGCGGTCGCAGCGCAACTGATGGCCGGGGACTTTTCGCTTCTTAAAGACCGCTTTTTCGTGACGGTCACGGGCACCAAAACCAAGTGGACGATGATTGCCTCGCCCAAGGACACCACCGTCAGCCAATGGGTGACGGAAGTGCTCACCGAGGGCGCAGCGTCGGTCACGCGCGTTCAGTTTGCCCTCACGTCGGGGACGATTACCGACATCCGATTCGGAGCCCCTCAGGTTCCGCCCGCACTGTCTGCCGCCGATAAAGCGCGGCTTGAGAGTCTCAAATGAGCGCAAGCACCCGTGCGGCAAGGTGCGCGGCACTCATCTGGGTCGCGGTCTTTGTGTGTCTGGTTTTGGCGCTTGCCCTTTCCTTTACCCCCGCGAAGATCCGCACGGACTTTCGGGCGATGCTGCCCGCTGACGACGTCACACAGTCCTCAAGTGCCGTTTTTGCCGGGATTTCGGACGCCGCCGCGCAGAAGCTTGTGGTGCTTGTGAGAGCCGGGGATGAAAAGGACACAGCGGCCGCAGCGCGCACCGTGACTGGGGTGTTGGGGAAAGCAGGGCTCACGGTTGACGTGAACCCTGCGCGCGACGCGCGGGCCCTTGTGAAGGCGCTCACACCCTACCGTACGGGCTTTATAAGGGACGAGGACCGTGCGTGGCTTGCCGCGGCCGATGATGCGGCGCTCACTCAGCGTGCGCTCAGAGAACTCTACCGGCCGGTGGCGGTGTCGCCTGTAGCCTGGGCCGACGATCCCCTGGGGCTTTTTGCGGGGGTCCTCACCGAAGCCGCTGCCCTCAGGCGCTTTACGGAAAAAGACGGGTTTATGTTGGCGGCGGACCCTGACGGAAAAGCGCCTTGGGCGGTTCTGACGGTTAAAACCGGGGCGCTGACGGCCGCGGACGGTACGCCCGTCACTGAGGCCCTGCGTCAGGCGAGGGCTGCCGCAGAGAAGGTGAGTGAGGGGAGCGAAGTGCTTGCCTTCGGGCCCGCGCTCATTGCGGAACACGCGGTCGGCCGGGCCTCAAGGGAGTCGAGCCTCATGGGGACGGTGTCCGCTGTGGCGCTCACGCTTTTGATCCTTGTTTTTTTGCGCAGCGTGCGGGCGGTCTTTCAGATCCTTGCAACGCTGGCCGTGAGTTTTACGGCGGCCTTTGCCGTGGTGTGGCTTACCTTCGGCGGCATTCACGTGATAACGCTGGTGTTCGGCATGACGCTTTTGGGCATTGCCGCAGACTACGTGTTTCATTACCGCGCGGAACTTTTGGCTGAACCCGACCCCAAGGCGGCGCGCGACAAACTGGCGCGGGGCCTCACCGTTTCGCTCGCAACCTCGGTTGCGGGGTACGGCGCGATGCTCATGGTTCCGATGCCAAGCCTCAGGGAAATGGCGCTTTTCTGCATCACGGGCCTTGTGTGCGCCTGGCTCACGGTTCTTCTGGTGCTGCCGCTCATATCCAAGGCCGGGAGAATGCCTGCGGTGGCGGCGGGCCTCTCTGAATGTTTGGCGGGCCTTGCGCGTCCCGGACAAAAGCGCTGGGTGAAACTCACGGGCCTGGCGGTTCTTTTGGCGCTTGCTGCGGGCATCCCGCGGCTTCAGACCACGGATGAGCTGCGGCTTTTAACGGCACTGACGCCTGAGACCGCGCATGAACTTAAACGCATGGAAAGCATCCTTCCGATGCCTTCGGTTGCGCAATTTTTTGTGGTTAAGGGGGCAACCTCCGATGAAACCGTCACACGTGCTCTGACGCTTACGAAGCAGCTCAAAGCCTTACGCGTCAAGGGCGTGATTTCAGACTTTCAGACGGGGCTGGGGATTCTGACGCCGGCTTCCGTTCAGGCAAAAAACCGCGCTTTGGTGTCAGAGGCCGATGCCCGGGCTCTGGCGCTCACAGGTAAAACACTCGGTGCTCTGTTAAAGCCTCAAACGCCCGAAGCCCCGGACGTTTTAGGGGTGAAAGCGTGGCTTGCGATGCCGCTTGCCCGGGAACTTGCGCGCTTTTGGCTCAGCGACACCGAAACCCTTGTGATGCTCTCTGGCGTCACGCCCGCGGCGCTGCCTAGTTTGGCTGCGACAGCAGAGCGCCTGGGCGACGGGGTTTCCTTTGTCAACACCACCGGCGAAATCAGCGCGTCGCTTGCCCTCTGGCGCGAGACGCTTTCAGTGGTGCTGGTGTTGTCCTTTGCGCTGATGGCCGTGATTCTTGCGGTGATTTACCGGGCGCGTGCCGTGCGGATGGTTTTGCCCGTTGCCTTTTCTGTGGTGACGGTCTTGGGCGTGATGGGGTGGGCGGGGCTGCCTCTGACACTATTTACCGTGATGCCCTTGGTGTTGGTGCTTGCCCTGGGTGTTGACTACGCCGTGATGCTTTACGGAAATCCCGGCAACAGAACCGGCGTATTTTCCGTCTTTCTCGCGGCAGTCAGTACAATCCTTTCGTTCGGACTTTTGGCCTTTTCCGCGACGCCTGCGCTGCATCTTTTCGGTGTGACGCTCGCCGTGGGCATCAGCGCGGTGTTGGTTTTGACACTGGTGATGAGGCCCGAGGCAGCAGTCAGTGATTTTTTGGTCCCGAGGCAACTTAACAAGTGAAGTTTGCCGGTTGCCGCGCCATCCGCAGCAACACAACATTCGACGCGGTCAAAACTCTCAAAATCCACCAGGAGCGCGACATTATTGAGAAGGGTTTCCAACAGCTCAAAAACGAAGTCGGCGGCTCACGTTTTGAAGCCGCCGATGCATGCTACAGAGGAAAACTTTTCGTGTACTCGCTGGCGCAGGCTTTGCGGATGAACATGCTGATGACGGCTCGCTCCGTCAGCGCTGCCAATAAGAATCTGAAAATGCCGCGGGACTCTCTGAGAAAGCTTCTGCTGCAACTGCAAAGCATTCAAGCCCGTAAGCACCGCACCACCAACGCCTTTGTCCTCGGAACAATCCCCAAGCGCTTTAGGGATCTCCTGGCATTGCTTGGATTTGACCAAAAAACACTCCCGAATTTAGTATCTAGTCGTTCGGGAGTTTTTTTTTGGGGGGGGGGAATGGCGCGAGCCAAAACGAGTCCCCGAAGTATGCACCCGAATGATGCGGGGAAGCTGTTTGACGGCGAAGCGTTCGGGTGCTGTTTTTTTTGGGGTTTTACCTGAAGTGTCGGGTTTTGACAACACAACCGCCACTTTAACCGGCAGCAGAGAGACTGTCCGGAGGCTACTCGTGGCCGAGATAATCCTTCTGCCAGGCGGCAACCTTCGGGTCGCTTGTCTTCAGGTTCGGGTTCGGACAGGACCAGACGAACATACGCACATTGGTTGTGCCGGGAACGCCCTTGGTGTAGCCCACGTGCGTAGCGCCCTTGACGGTGAGCGCCTTACGGACGGCTGCCTGGGTGTTGCGCTTGGAGCCGTTGATAAGAATCAGAGATATCGAGCCGGCCTTGTCAAGAAGCACGCAGTTGTTGGCTTTGGCTTCCTGTTCGGTGATCATATTGAGGCGGTCGGCTCCGCGCGGAATGCTGCCGCAGCCGGCTAAAACGATTGCGGATAAGACGCAGGCGGACAAAGCTGCTTTTCTCATTCTTTCTCCCTTTGTTACTTTGAATTTTGAGAATTTGCCGACGCGATGATCGGCGGCCCTAATGGCGTTTTTATTATATGGAGCAGGGAAAAAGGATTGTGGAGACGGGGTCTATCGGGAGCTGAGGCTTTTTGCCGGTTTGAGTGGAAGGGCGGGACTGAAAGGCTGGATAGAAAGAGCGGATGTATCTGCGGAAGTGACAGAGAAATAAACGCCCCGGAAATACAAAACCCCACGATTTCGCGCAGGGCTTGCCTCTGTCAACGGGGGAATGTCTTTTGACAATGCGAGTCCCCGAAGCGCACGGGATGCGTTTTACAGAACTGCGGGTACAAATTCAAAATAGCAGAGGAATCTTGAATATGTATGTCTAGTTGTGTAAGCTGCTGAAAACAGTACGGTAAGACTGCGTCAAATGTGAGCCGTTAATAGTTGATTGGCTTAAAGGGGTAGATCCCTCCGGGCCGCAGAGCGCCGTTTTGAAACCTCTGACTTCCAGGAGAAAATGAGGCGGATGACGGCGCTTTCTTTTTGCCCGCCGATCCGCTCCTGCTTCGCAACATCTCCCGCAGCCCGTTATTTAAAGCGGTGAAACTCCCGCACCCACACATTCATCAAAACCGCTGCGGCCAAAAGCACTGCAAACGCCCAAAACTCAGCCCCCACCAGCGGCAGGAAAAAGACGTTGAGGGCGGTAAAGCCAAGGATAAGCGCCGCATGCGCGGCCTTGAGACTTAACATCGGGCGCGGCGCGCGCTGCGTGATTGACCGGATGCGTCGCACGACCAGCCCGTCGTAGACGGACGCAAGCATGATGACGGCGGAACAGGCTAAAAGCGCAAGCGAGGCTTTAAGCCGCATTAGTCCCGCGGCGAGCAGCCGTTCGGCCGCGGTAAGCCTTTCCAGAAGAAACCCGCGCACGGGCTCAAGGGAAAAGCCGGTTTCTGAGGCATTTTCCGTGAAGGCAATCACCCGGAGCTTCAGTTCTGTGAAAACCGGCAGAGCATTTTCCGCGCCGAGATCACGGGCAAGCAGCCCGGCAGTCTCCGGGGACACACTGAGAATAAGCGCCGCCCAGGCGGCCGTAACGGCTGAAAACAAAAGACAAAACGTGCGCATGGCTTAGTCAATTAGAATCGGAATGCGGCCTTTGACGAGCTTTCCGCCCGCAAGCGCCGCGAAGAACTCGCAGTTGGGAAGTTTCCCCAGCACGTCCGCGGGCACAAGTTCCTCGCGCGAGGACGTGCGGCGGCGCGTGACGGCCGCGGTAAAGGTGAGGGCGTTGCCGTCCGCGGTGGAACTCACGCTGCTTTCGGCGTTGGCGATATAAGTCCGCCCGAACGTTTCCGCGGCAAATTCCTGGGTGAAGCGGTCTTTGGTGCGAAGGGCGATCAGATTATTGAAGTTCCCAAGCGCCATGCGTGCGGCGGCCTCGCTTCCCAGGCGCGCCGCGAGGTCGCTTACGGTCTGCATGGCGCAGGTGGTCCTCACGCCCGCTTCCGCGCCTTTGTTTAAAAGTTCAATGAGAGGCCGGGCAATGACGTTGGAGCACTCATCCACAAAAAGCGCGATGCGCTCGCCGGTCTTACCCGTGCGGTAGCGTTCACCGGCCAAAGACGCGAGGTCCGCAGTGAGAATGGAGCCCAGGGCTGACGCGAGCGTCGGGTCGGGGAGCGAATCGAGCGCTGCGTAGAGGATGCCTTTGGTGCGTGCAATGGCGGCAAGCGACACCACGGGCCGGGTATCGATGCGCAGGGACTGCGTGTCTTCTTCAGGCGTGTCCTGCGGCGACAAAATGCGCCGCAGGGGCCCGGAGGTGAGCATTTCAAGAACCGGCATGAGGCTTGCGGTAATCTTGGCGTAGTGGTCCGGATCGTGGCGCATGACGGCCGCGGCCGCGTCAATCACGGGATGGCGCCTGCCTTCTTTTTCATAAAGCGCCAGAAGTTCCGTGATCACGGTTTCCTTTGACTTCATGGAAAGCGTGGCGGCTTCCGTGACCCGCGCGACGGATTCCGTGCCCAAAACGCGCGTGAGAGCGCGCAGTAAAAGCGCGCCCGGGCCGTCGGTGAGCGCGGCTTTCAGAGACGCTATCGTGGGTTTTTCTCCGAGAAAGTCAAAAAGCGAGGCGACCGTGTGCACCGCCGACCAGGCAAAGGCCTTAAAGGGGCCTTCTTCGGTCATGACGGCGGTGAGACGCCCCGCGAGTTCCGAGGGCCTCGCATAGCTTGTGAGGGGATTTAAAAGAACACCTTCGTGTTTGAGGGCCGGATCAAGAACAAGCGGCGCTTCGCGCCCCGCAAGCGCGGCGGCTTTAAAAAGCGCGTCTTTAAGCCTGCCGCTGTTTTTGGGATCAAGCACAATCACCGTGTCTCCCCGCAGGACCGACTCGGTAATGAGTGACGTGAGCAGCACGCCTTTTCCGGCCTGCGTCGTCCCCACGATGAGCGTTCCGCCTTCGAGCGTTTTTTTCGGCCACGGTGAGGTCGGATTCCGTGAGGCTCACCCCGTGAATAAATCCCTGGCCGATCGTGTCGGGGTCTTTGATCGAGCGGCCCAGAAGGCGCCTGGTGATCCAGAGGGGCGGAATCAGGCGCGCGGCGTCAATCTTTGATAGTTCATAGAGCTTCTGGCTGTGCTCGGGCTGCCAGAGAAAGCCGCGCCCGAACCAGATCCGGCCTTGTTCCAGCACCGGCCGCATGCGTCCGGCAAACGCCTTGCGGTTTTCAAGGAGCATCCCGCGGCCCGCCAGAGACGCCCGGGCTCTGAGAACGCTGTAAGCCTGGTGCCCGCGCACGGCCGCCATCCAAAAGGCCTCGGCGGCCGGAATCAGGGCGGCGGGATCAGTCATCATGCCGGCTGCGGCCGTCAGGGTCCCCGCGGCGCTCCAGGCAAGAGCCGCTTTCATTTCGAGCGCATCGCGCCAGGTGTCGGCCGCGGTGCTTTCGTCGGCCCCGGTATTAAGTGTCCTCAGTCGTGACATGGTTTCTTTCCTGGTGAGTCATCAGTCTTACTTTGAGCGCTCAGTGCGCACAAAGTGTTCGATAAGATCAACGAGCGTCATGGTCTTGAGTTTTGCGGGAAGTTTCTCCGGAAACGCGTCGGCCAAAACCGCTTCATCCCGCTCTGTCACGGCGGGCTGTAGGAGCCGGGGAGGGATCTGCGGTTCTTCTTTGGCTTTGAGGGCCGCGGACGTGAGGGGCTTCATGGCGTCGTTTACGAGTGTTTTTTCGTCGGTTAAAAGCGCAGTGCGCTGTTTCGTCACCGGCAAGCTCATGAAGCGCGCGGTGTTAAGAAGCACGCCGGCCGTGAGGCGGTCGGCTGACGCGTCGCGCCGCAGGGCAACGCCGCGGGGAAGGTTTTTTCTGCGGATCTCGGGCGGCACGGGACGGATGAGCCCTGAGGCCGTAAGCTCGGAGAGCCACAGACCGTATGGAAGCGCAATGAAGGCAAGCGGCACAAAGACCGCCGTAAAGCGCGTCCGTTCCGTAAAGCGGACGTCCGTTGTACCGAGGAGAAAAAAGGGCGCGGTTTCAGGGGCCGAGAGGAGCATCTCCCGCACGCGCGTCAAAGCCCGCCCGAAGGCCGCAAGAAGCGCCGGGGCCGCTGTCCCCGGAAGCGTCACGGTTTCCTGCCCGAGGCGAAAACCCGTGAGGGGTTTGCCGTCCGTGTCTGAAGTAAAAAGCGCCCGGGGTGCGGCGGGGGTATCAGACATTGCGTCACGAAAGGCGCGCGCGATGGTTGCGGCGGGACCGGTGAGAACTGAGACCGTACCGCCCGCGGCGGTGACGGCGCGGCCTGCGGTGAGAAGCCTTTGTACGCGCGCGGGCGTGATGCGCGTCTCGACCGTCAGCGCCGCAATGACCGTGAGTCCCGTGGGGGTGATGTAAATGACGCCACCGGCCGAGGAAAGGCTCGAGAGCAAAAGGGAAGAACCCTCGGTCAATCCCGCGGCAAGCGAAAAGAGAAGGCGCACGGTGTCAGCCGCCGGGGTGCCCGAGAAGGCGTCCGTGAGGGTAGAGCGGTGGGAAAGAAGTTGACCGACGTCTTCGGCCGTAATCGTCCGGGCAGACCCCGTGATCATGCGTAACAGCGTAAAAAACGTGCGGCGCTCATTGCCCGCAAAAATCCGGGCCGATACCCTGAGGGGTGTGATGCCGGCAAGCGTCAGAAGAAGGACTGCGGTCATTTCTGCCGCGTCCCCGTGCCGGGCAAAAAGCGTGATGATTTTCAAAAGCGTGCTGCGGCAAGCGTGCGCGGCAACCGTCAAAGTCCCGAGCTTTTCACGCACGGCTTCGGAAATCGTTGCGGCGAGCGCCAGACGCCGCCCTACGGTAAGGCCGTCAATTGTGAGTGAAGTAAGCCAGCGGCCCTGCGGCATGGATCGGGAAAGAAAAAAAGAGAAGGGGAAGAAGAGGGAAGGAAAACGGCTGCGGGTGTCTAAGGGAAAACCTCAGACACCGTGACCGTCAAACCTTTCGCAGGTTGGCTCTCCTGTGCCTTTTTCTTCGGGTTAAAAAGGAATCCTCGGGGGAAGATGTTCCGTTTCTGCCGGTTGGAGAAAAAGACGCCGGAGCAGCCGATACGCTAAACAAGATCGCTGAACGCCCAGGCGGCCCAGTGCTGCAGGTGTCCCCGGTTTTGCGGAGAGCACCCTGCCGCAAGACTTAACCGAGAAAAGAAAGAATTTTCTGACAGAGCCTGCGGCCCTGAAAGAGCTGGAAAAAATTGAACTCGCGAGACGGCAAAGCGGACTTTATGGGCTGGACCACGCCGTAACAAGAACACAGAAAATCATCCTCAGTTGCTTTGGCATGAATGAAGATGATGTCCGCAGGGGTGCAGCATCGATAGCAGCGTCACTGGCCGCAGCGACCGCCAATCAAAAAGACAACAATGAACCCGAAGAGGACGATGATGCCGAGAATGAAATCTGTGACGTCGATTGAAGCGAAAATTGCGTTGGCGCAGGAGAAGCTCCTGGCGGCGGAAGCTCGATACAACGCATGGGCTGAAAAGTTGCTTGCCCTGCAGAAAGAAAAGGAAGAGGTGCAGGCAGCCAACATCGCCGCGGCTCTCAGAACCAGCCGGAAGACCTATCAGGAGCTGATGACCTTTTTGGGGAAATAATCACCCGTGCCGAGGATGTAAGGTTTTTTGTGTCCAGGCGATAATAGCGCTCCCGTAGGGCGCGAAAGGAATCACCGTGGCACACCGTACACCCAAAATAAACGAGACCGTAAAATTTACCGACCAGCAGCAGGCCATTCTGAACGATGCCGTAGAGCAACTGATGGAAGCCGGCGGCTTAACGGCCTTAACGCAGGCTCATTTCAACGAAGCGATGAAGATCGTAGCCCAACGCTTCATCAACGCCGCCCTGCAAGGGGAACTGAAGCACCATTTGACACAGGAAGACGAAAATCTCAACGAAGAGGAATCGTCGGCTGAGCGCGTTGAAAACAAACGCAATGGGTACAGCAAGAAAACGCTTCACGGCAATAAAGGCGATTTAGAAATCCTGGTTCCCCGGGATCGCAAGGGGACTTATGTTCCCCGCCTGGTACCCAAGCACTCACGGCATTTCAATGACTTCGATGACGCCATCATCGATTTATATGGACGCGGATTGTCTACCCGTGAAATCACTGAGTTCATCAGAAGTCAGTACCACGTTGAAGTGAGTGCCGAATTCATCAGCACCGTGACGGAAAAGGTAAATGACGACGTACGGCAATGGCAAGGCCGTCCGTTGGATTCGGTCTACCCGGTGGTGTTCTTTGACGCTTTGCGCATCAATATCCGTAAGGACGGCGTCATCAAGAAGATGGCGGTTCATTTGGCTCTCGGCGTACGTTGTGACGGCCGACGCGATGTGCTCGGCATGTGGGTTCATGAAAACGAAGGCGCGGCTTTCTGGACGTCGGTATTTACGGAATTGAAAAACCGTGGCGTAGAGGACATCCTGATCGCCGTCACAGACGGCCTCAAGGGTATGACGCAAGCCATTGAAGCCGTATTTCCCCAGGCGCAACATCAAACCTGCATTGTCCATCTCATCCGCGCCTCTACAGCCTTCGTCAGCCACAAGGATCGAAAGGCTGTAATGGCCGGCTTAAAGCCCATTTACCAGGCCAATACCCCCGAAGAAGCGTTGGCGGCCTTTGAAAATAGCCCTATGGGCAAACGTTACCCGTATGTAGCGCAGAGTTGGCGCTCTGCCTGGGCACAGGTGATACCCTTCTTCAACTTTCCCCGGTCGATTCGGAAGTTGTTGTATACGACCAACAGTATTGAGGCTCTCAACCGTGGCGTTCGGAAGGTAATCAAAACTCGAACCATGTTTCCGCATGAAGAATCCGCCAAGAAGCTGATTTACTTGGCACTTCAGCGCATTATGGAAAAATGGAAGTTGCCTGTTCGTGCTTGGAGTGAAGCCATGCCGGTGTTTGCAGCCATGTACGGTGAGCGATTTGCCGCTGGGCAGGCTTAATTGCCGCGGAGTACTGAAACAGTGTTTCAGCATAGCAGTTGCAGTGTTACAACTTAAGGAGACGAAACTGCGATTTTTCCGGTAGCGGCGCGCCGCTGCATAGCCGCCGGCTATGCAGCCCTCCCATGCCGCCGTCGTACCCTGAATCATCGCATTACCACTGATAGAAAAATTGGGGCTTGACAGCCCCGAAGTACCCGGGGTTAAATACCCCTGTTAGCGAGCCAACAAGCTCAACCGTAAACCCGCGCTAGACACAAAAATCTACACACCCCCCCCCCCGTGGCCGGTGTTTGAGTGCAAATTTTTTGGGAAGTTCAGGTCCTGACAAAGCCACATTTGCCAAGAAAATGACAACTGAATAGCGAATTTGCCGCCGCCTCGGCTGAGGCCGGTGCGGCGGCCTGCCCACGCTCAAGAGTGTTAATTTCTGACGCACCACGGCGTTAGTTTTTACTGCACCTGCTGTGTCTCTTTTTATCAGACAGACGGCATCATTTTTTAACGCATTTCTGTATCTGCTATTGACGCCCTTTTGCATCTTTTTTAAGCGCACGTGCGTATCAGCTTTTAACGCCCATTTACCGTCAGAACTGACACAGTTAACGCACCAACTGTGTCAATTCCTCACGCTCCATAACAACTCAAAAGCCGGTTATCCAGAGCAATGACAGAGATCTGACCGCGCGGAGGAACACGGTCCCGTTCGTAGTAGTGGTTGACGTAATCCACGGGATCATCGTATTGCGTTGCATCCGGAACGGAGGCGCAGCCGGAAAGGATCAGAACCGGCAGGCAGAAAAGCCCGATTCTTGAAGAAAGTGTTTTCGTGGGGAGCAGCAGCTCAAAAGAAAAACAAGTTCTTACATTTTAGGACCGGCTTGTGGTTTGCGAAAGAACCCTGTTGTCGCTGAGCCGCAAGGTGGGAATCTTCCGCCATCCGGACAATACCTGTTATGCGGGCCGGTGCCTGAGCCCGTTCCGCAGGAATTGACGGAGCATCTGATTCATCCGTGTCTGGTTCGCCTTGCCTTCTGAACCAAACCCGTGAAGTAAGGCGTTGGCAATGCCTGAGATTCAGACTTCTTCAGAAGGCTTTTCGCACCATCAGGTTTCCCGAGGCGCCCTCACGGTCGCCGGCATAGCCCTTGATGCCCACCTCAAAGGACCAGTTTGACTGCGCCGTAGGTTTGACGGACACCGTGAGTTCGGCAATGCCGGTGTTGCCCTGAAGTGCGGGGACGTCAAGGGACAGTCCGTTCACACGCGATTCGGCTTTGCCGCCCGCAACGTGTTCCCAGGCCAGGCCCGCACGCCAGATAAAGACCTTGCGCGTGGTGCCCGTGAGGCGTGCTCCGACGCGAAACGCACGCGCCGTTGTTTTGGAAAGCGTAAAGTCCGAGCCCATGCGGTCGTCTCCGCTCGTTCGTGCCGATCGCTTTTTTGTGGCAGACTGTCTCTCCGGTCTGCGTTGCCTGCAGATAGACAACGCCCCCGGTTCTTTCGAACCGAGGGCGCTGCCTTCTAGCTAAGTCAAGCTTTTGGAGAGAACTCGACTTTTAGAAGCGGTGACGCAGACCAACCATGACCGTGGTGGCCGTGGGCTTGACGTCTTTATCGCCTGCGGCGGAAGGTTCAAGCTTGTCCTGCATGTAGGAAGCCACACCGTAGAGGTTGGTGCGCTTGCTCAGGTTGTAGGTGTAACCGGCAGAAACAACCCAGCGGGAGAGGTCGAAGTCATGAGCGGAATTGCCGTTGTCGGTCACGCTGTCAGCAGCGCTGGCGTCCGTGTAGCCGACACCGAGCATTGCATTGCCGCCGGCAACAGGAGCGCTGGCGGAAACCGTGGCGGCCCAGCCCTTAACCTTGCCCGGCTTGTTGGCGGAAGCGCCGATCCACTTGCCGGCCACTTCGTCGAAGTACTGAACACCGGCGTAGAGCTTGGCGACGTTGAAGTCGTAGTTACCGCCGAGGGTAACGGTCAGGCTGTCATCGGTATCCTTGGCGCTGTACTCAGTGGTGGAGTTACCAACGGGCGTCCAGGAAGCGTAGTTCGTGGAGTCAACAGCGAAGAAGAGCTTGGCAGGGCCGTTAGCGTATTCAGCGCCGATAGCGTAGTAACGATCCGTGGAGGATTCGTTTTCAACCATCGTCGTGGGCTGAGACTGAGACTTACCCATGCTGTACTGAGCGTAAACCGTGACGCCGCCGAAGGACGGGGTCGAGTAAGCGATCATGTTGTCGTAAACGGTCGACGTTGCGAAGATCGCACCGGCCTGAGCGGCGTAGTTGCCGAAGGACGTGCCGAAGGCGGAAACAGAACCAACCTTACCCCAGGAAGACGCACCCTGGACGATCGAGCCGAGCTTACCGAAAGCAACCTTACCGAAGCCGCCCTGAACGAACAGAGAAGCTTCACGATCAAAGAGCGTGTTGGGGGTACGGAAAGAACCGTCGTCAACGTTGAAGCCGCTTTCAAGGATGAAGCCGACCTGGACGCCGTTACCCAGATCTTCAACGCCCTTGAGGCCCCAGCGGGAACCGGCCTGGTTGCCGGACTTCATTTCAAACTTATCGGTGGCGTCAACACCCTGAACGTCCTGGTCAAGATGCGTGTAGACCAAACCGGCATCGACCACACCATAGAGCGTGACATCAGCAGCGAGAGCAGAACCGGCGAAAGCGCCGAGAACAGCGACTGCAGCAACTGTCTTTTTCATAATGAGGAGATCTCCAAACTAAATTCTTTTGTGCCGCCGGTGTAGTCATGTTTCTTAAAACTCTTGCGGAATGAAAAAGGAACCGCCGGCGGGCCTTTCAACTCAGGCAACCTCATTATCGGTTTAGTTAATTTGCCTTAACAAGAAAACCGCAAAAGTCAATAGCCTGTGGGGGGGTTATCCCTGAGAATAAAAAGGAACAAGACCGGAAAACCAAGGTGCCAGAAGAGGTCCGGAACGCCCGCCGTTCATGACTTTGCGGGTGTCTGCGCGTGGTTTTCGCTGGTTTGCGGTTTTGAAAAGGAATGCTTATTGATTGGCTGTCCGGGGCCGGTTCAGCCATGGTTTATACTTTCCGCCAACTGAAGTTCTTTCCTGTGCTCCTTTGTGAGTGCACGTTGATAAGCCTGTAACCAACGTTAAGTTCAGGCGGGACTGAAGTACCCGGCGCGATGCCGCAACACTTCAACCAAAGCGGTCGCAGCCGCTGAATAAATGTGCCGTATCCGGGATTTCATAAAACCCTGCAAAGCTTTTTAACCCGCCTTCCTTAACAAGGGCAAGGCAATAAATCCGACGGGAAGAAGTAAATTCTTTCACTACTGTCCAAAACGGATTTGTGCATCAAAAAAATAGTTTGTTGATTTAAAAGAGAAAACGCGAATTTTCGGTTTTAGGGGCCTACTTTTCCGAATGGAAGCTCCATCTGCGGAGATTCCTCACAGGAAGCCTCTGGCTCATCTCGGCCGAGGATTGACGGATTCAGGATTTGTTCCAAGCGGATGTATTTCCAAAGACTCTGCCTCACAACCCAGTTAAAAGTGCTGAAATGCCTGTGGTTACGGCTACGCTGAAACAAGATTTGCAGCAACAATGTCGCAATCAAAGCAATCCACACCTGACTGCGGACAGCGTTTTCCGTTGTTCCGAAGTATGCCTTGACCACCGTGTTTTGCTTGAGCTTTTTGAAGAAGAGCTCCACCTTCCATCTCTCGCGGTAAAGCTCTGCAATCGTTTCAGCAGGGCTGTCGAAATCATTCGTAATGAATTCAAACCAACGATCTTCGATCGTATCGAAGTACCGAACCACCCGCCACTTCTTTTCGCCGCAGACTTCCTTGGCGGTCTCGCCGGTAAAGGTAATGTGATAGTCGGACCAGTTGTTGCCTTCTCCGACCAGGGTGCTTTCATCGAGCGGTGTATGAGCAGCGTTCTTTTTTAGCCGGGTAACAAACACCGTATTTCTTTTGTCAATCCAGTTGAACAGGCGGTAATCGTTATATCCCCGATCCATTACGATAATGGCCTCCTGAGGCAGTTGCTCGATGACGGCTTTGGCGCACCTGACGTCCGCTTTCTTGGCCACCGTAATAACAACGACTTCGGGTAGTCCCAGCTCATTGGACAGTCCGGTATGGACTTTGATTCCCTTCTTGTGCCGCCGAAAGTTCGCCCAGCCATAAAGCTTGCAGTCGAGGCTGATTGTTGAGGAGTCAATCGAGAAGAGCGCCTTATCAAATTGAGCTTGTTTTTTATGGCCAAGTTCGCAGCGAAACTGCTCCAGAACAGCAAAATAGAAGTCCTTGAAGATCAGGGGATTGGAGTGATTGTTGTTATAAGCCAAGGTGGTTCTTTTCATGAACTTAGCCCCGGTGTGAACAATTTTTTCACCGGCTATTGCCATGCCGAGCACCACTTCCCGCAAGGGACTGGCTCCTGACAGTTGTCCAAACAACATGGCCGTGAAATAATCCCGTGGCGTAAACTTCCGCGAGTTACAAGGCTTGAGCGGATACTTTGCCGCAATGGCTTCAAATGTGTCCATGGGCAACACCTTCAGTAGTTGCGCAAAGACATGCAGTCCGACCGAATTCATGGTGGCGCGCTAATTTGTAGTGTGGAAGCTTCAAATATACGCGACCACCATGATTCTTTTCAGCGCACCTTTCCCATTGAGATCCGATTTTTTCTTACCCTAAAAAATTGGCCCCAGTTGTTAGCTGAGGCCTCGCGCGCGCTTTTAACTTGTTTTCGTTTTGGACAGCAGTAATTTTTTTAAAATAAAAACAGCCGCGATTCCTCCTGCGGCTCAAGCCGCAGGTTTCCTCGCGGAAATTCTATGAAAATGTCATCTACACCCAGACCAACATCGATATGCTCAAGCAAAAGACGGTCTGGGAAATTGTGACGCCCGAGCTGCACCCTGTGGTCGCGAAGATGATCGAAGCGGGCGTAGCCGCAAAGTGCGATTCCTACGAGGCGCTTGCCAAACACATCGGCTGCCCGGTAGATGGGCTTAAGGCCGATATCGAAGAGCACAACGCCGTTACGCGGCTGCCGGCAGAGAAGCGCCGCGACCGCTTCGGCCGCACGGTCTATCAGAAAGAACTCAAGGCGCCGTTTTACGCTCTGCAGGTTAAGCCCGTGATGATCGAAACCGTGGGCGGCATTACGATTAACGAAAAGAGCGAAGTGACGACGCTGCTTGGCCGACCTATTGCCAAGGGCCTTTTTGCGGCGGGTGCCGTTGCCTTCGGTGAACATTTCGGCACCGGATGCCGCTCGGGCGAAGCCTATGTCTACGCGGGTGTTACCGGCATGGTGGCGGGAGAGCAGGCTGCTAAGCTGAAGTAAGACAAAAGCGGGCAACGTGCCGGTGTGCTTAATTTGCCGTGAGCACGTCGGCAATACGCGTCGTGTAGCAGCGTGAGAGCCGCTCACGGCGCATGGCGGCGCCCGAGGAGAGGGTGCTGACGGCGGTTGTAAGGGGACTTACGCCGTAGCGCGACGTCAGGCTGTCTAATACCTGCATGAGTTTTTCCCGCCGCTCCTGCTCCGGGGACGGTGTGTCAAAGAGATCGAGGGGCTCAGGTGTGCCCTCGGGCACAAGTTCGGAGAGAATAATCCCTGCCTTTTTGTACCCCACGCTGCGCACAAAACGCGCGCGCATCATCTCGCACGCGGCGTGCGTGATGCGCGCGGTGTCGGCGGTGGCGTACTTAAACACCGTCGTTTCGTGAATCACGTGCTGCTTCTGGCGGGGGTTAAAGGTGTTGGAAAGGACAAACACACTGACGGCCAAAGCCCGGCAGTGCTGCTGCCTTAAGCGCCTTGCGGCCTGAGCGGCGTGAACCGCAAGCGCCGATGCAGGGCGTGCCCGCAAGTTCCTTTTGGGTTCTTATAAGCGTCACCCCGAAGCGCCTGCGGATGAGGGCTTCATCGGCGTTTTTAAGATCAAGGGCGGTGGTGATGCCCATCGTTTCAAGTGCTGCGGAAATCTGACGGCCCACGCCCCAGACGTCGCCCGCGGGGATCGTGGAGAGCGCTTTTTCCTGCCGCTCGGGCGTGAGTTCCGTCCAGTTAAAAACACCCTCAAAGATGCGGTAACGTTTGGCGATGTGGTTACTGAGTTTGGCGAGCGTCTTGGTGGGGGCAATCCCCACGCAGGTGGGAATGCCCACCCACTTTAAAACGCGGCTGCGGATCATCCGCCCGAGTTCGGTCACGGATTCAATGCCGGTGACGTCGGCAAAACATTCGTCAATAGAGTAGACCTCAATGGAGGGCACAAGCGATGCGATCGTGCGCATCATGCGCGAGGACATGTCGCCGTAAAGCTCGTAGTTACTCGAAAAGACTTCGACCGCATTTTTCTCGATGACGTCTCTGACCTTAAAAAGCGGTGTGCCGCGTTTGAGCCCCAGGGCCTTCGCTTCTGCGGTGAGCGTCACGATGCAGCCGTCGTTGTTGCTTAAAACCACGACGGGCCGGCCTCTGAGCGCCGGGTTAAAGACGCGCTCGCAGGAGGCGTAGAAGGTGTTGCCGTCAATGAGCGCGTACACGGTTGCTTCTGTCCTTACGGTTAATCTTTTTCAAGTTTACCTCCGGAAGGTTGTTTTGAAAAGGTAGTGCATGGATGCAAAGGACTGAAAATTCGGATATTATTTGAAAGTTAAGGGCTTATTCAAAAATCAACGGGCAGATCACTGTCAACTACCCCTGACTGAAGTCAGAGGCTTGGCAACAAGTCTTGGTTGACTAGCCTCAGTCCGTTTTCGGACGGACTCCGCTGGTTGGGAATCCGTTCCGTCGCAAGACGGGACGCAAACAGGCACCGCGGGATGTCGATCCTAGTCCCGCGCTCTGCGGTCTGCGGTTAAAAGCTCTGAGAGGTAGGAGCGGTGCTTCAGACAACAAACCCCTTCCAACATTGGCGAAGGATCACCACCGACCGCAAGGTCGAGCAGACGGAGCCCGTGAGGTATCCGTCAATGGAGAACACTTTGAAAGTTTTTGTGTTGAATATGCGCGGGCAACCGCTCATGCCGTGCTCCCCGCCCAAGGCGCGTAAGCTCCTTCGGGCCGGGAAGGCCGTGCCTGTGCGCCGAACGCCCTTTGTGATTCAACTGACGGTGCCGACGGGCGAAACCAAGCAGCCGATCACCTTGGGTGTGGATGCGGGCTACAAGCACGTCGGCCTGAGCGCAACGACCGCCAAGGAAGAGTTGTTGGCTTCCGAGGTCGAACTGCGGCAGGACGTGACGGGCTTGCTCTCGGATCGCTTGGCACTTCGCCGCGCCCGACGCAACCGCAAGACCCGCTGCCGCGCACCACGCTTTGCCAACCGCGTTCGATCGGAGCACAAGGGCTGGCTTGCGCCGTCCGTGGAGAACCGCATTCAGGCGCACATATCGCGCATTGAAGCGGTTTGCCGAGTGCTTCCGATCACCAAAATCGTGATTGAAACCGCATCCTTCGACATTCAGAAGATCAAGAATCCCGAAGTCGAAGGCACGGACTATCTGCAGGGCGACCAGCTTGGCTTTTGGAACGTGCGCGAGTACGTTCTTTTCCGTGACGGTCACGTTTGCCAAGCCTGCAAAGGCAGATCGAAAGATCTGATTCTCAACGTGCATCACATTGAGAGTCGGAAAACGGGAGGCGGCGCGCCGGGCAACCTCATCACGCTGTGCGAGGCGTGCCACAAGGCGTATCACGCAGGCAAGTTGAAGCAGTTCAGTCCCCGGCGCGGCGCTTCTTTCAGGGCAGAGACTTTCATGGGCATCATGCGTTGGACGGTGCTCAACCGCCTGCGCGAGCGCCATCCCGAATTGCCTGTCACGAATACCTACGGGTATCTGACTAAACACAAGCGCATCGTCGCGGGCTTGCCGAAGACGCATTGCGCGGATGCTTTCTGCATTGCCGGCGTCCTCGACGCAAAACGTCGGGGCGAATACCTGTTTCAGAAACAGACGCGCCGCCACAATCGCCAGATCCACAAGCTGACGATTCTCAAAGGCGGTGTGCGCAAGCGCCATCAGGCTCCGTACCTAGTGCACGGCTTCAGGCTCTTTGACAAGGTGCCGTGCAAAGGGGAAGTCGGCTTTATTTTTGGCAGACGCTCCTCGGGTGCATTCGATGTGCGCCGTCTGAACGGTACAAAGATTTCTGCCGGTATTTCCTACAAGAAACTTTCGCTTCTTGAGAAGCGAAAGATGTTTTTAACTGAACTGAGAAAGGAGGGCCGCGATTCCTCCCGCGTCTGAAGATGCGGGTTTCCTCGCGGAATTTCTATGAAACAGACAACCGCAAAGGCGCAGGCCAAAACGATCAGCAAGACAACCGGACGCGTGAAGGGGACCTGGGGCGGACGCCGTCCCGGCGCAGGCCGCAAGCCCATGTGCGACAAGGCCATGACCGAAACCGCGACGGTGCGTTTAAGTGTTGAGCAGGTTACGAGTTTCAGGGCACTGGGCGGCGCCATCTGGTTCCGTGATGTGCTTAATCAGGCAATGGCAGCTGATCCCAAGCTCGCCTCAGGCGTCTCTAAGCCTGACGGTCTGATTCCGGTGAAGGTGAAGACTCATGTGAAGGTGCCTTCGGGGTACTCCGCGGTGCAGGCCGGTTTCCCGTCGCCGGCCGAACAGTATCAGGGCGAGAGTATCGACTTTAACGATCTTCTGATCACCAATGCCGCCTCGACCTTTGTACTGAAGGCCAAGGGCGAATCGATGATTGAAGCGGGAATCGATGAAGGGGATCTGCTTGTCGTGGACCGCAGCGTCACGGAAAAGCCCGGTGACATCGTGATCATGCAGGTCAACAACGAATTCACCGTGAAGCGCTTCATGAAGAAAAGAGGAAAGATTTACCTGCACCCGGAAAACAGCTCCGGTCTGTACGACGACATCTTCCCCGGTGACGGTGACGAATGGGTCTGCTTCGGGGTTGTGAAGCACGTCATCAAGTCGATCGGCTAACTGCTTTTTTCGGTTGCTTTTTCGGGCCGCCTTCTTATCAATCGGAAGGCGGCTTTTGTTATCCAGAGAATCCCTGTGAGCGCTGAGAAAAGCCAGGAGGCCACGGACAAAATGAGTCCGAGCGTTTTCCAGGCGGCCTTCGTGGTGATTTTCGTGTAGTGCGCGGCGTCTTTCATAAGCCGAGCGGCGGGCACTTTGTCAAGAAGCCTCACGGCGCCGTCGCCGTAGACCGCCGCCTCTTTGACGGCCGTCTTTCCGCAGCGGTTGACGGCCGCAAAAACGTCGGGACCGCCGAATTTAAGAAGGCCCGGCATATCTTCGCCCAAGCTCAGCGCCGAGCGGATCGCGCGCGGCGCGTCTTCAAGCCTCGGCGTACGGGCGAGAACTTCCAGTGCCGGCGCAATGCCGTACTTTCGGGCAAAGTCCGCGATTTCCGCTAAAGGCCCTGCCAGTGTTTTGAGAACAGCCGGTTTGGCTGCGGCAGCGGAAAGCTCCCGGATAAAGCCCGCCGAGAGTTTGCGGGCGCGGTTGGCGACCTTTAAAACCGCAATCCCGCCTTTGGCGGCGGCTCCTGCAGTTGCCTGTGGGCCGATACTGGCTGCGGCAACGGCAAGGCTGACTGCTGAAAGCGCGGCCGTAAAGGTCTCAGGTTCCGTAAGGCTTTGGTTGCCGGCGAGTTTAGTACCGGCCGTGTAAATGTCGCGGATGTCGCCCACAAGGAAAAATTCGCCGGCGGCCTGAGCCGCTCTCCCGTAGTCCTCATGACTTTCTCCCAGGAAAAAGCCGGCCGCTGTTTCTTTGGCAATATAGGACGGATCACTGCGGATCGCTTGGGCTTCTTCCGCGAGTTTTTCCATTGCGGGTGTCGGGGTGAGGCCCGGCACCGAGGCGTAAAACGCCACGTAGTCAGCGAGATCCCTGTAATTCTTTTCCGCAAAAAGAGTCTGACAGTAGTTTTCCGGATCACGCACGGCAGCCTCCGCCAAATAGTCATAGCGGTCAAAAAGCACGTAATGCGCGCCGACGGCCGCGAGGGCTGCGGCCGGAGAAGCAATGAAAAGAAATTTCAGAAGGCGCATGACGGGCTGTTAGTGCGGGAAAAACCGGGACGGCTGCAGTGTAGCCAAAGCCCGGTGCAGGCGTTACAGAGTCCTTGAGCCCGCTTCAAAATTTTCCGCGTTTTCACGCGACATTTTGTGTCGCAGTCCTTCAGATAATGATTGTCCATAGAAAGGAAAAAAGTGACGGCGGTACATTGGGTCAATAACCCCCGCCTGAAGGCGGAGGCTTGAAAAAGCCTTTATTGACTAGTCTCAGCAAACCTCCTCCGGGAGGGGAGCTACGTTGGTTGGGAATGTACAGGCACCGTGGGATGTTCATCCTAGCTCCACGCTCTGCGGCCAGTGGTTAAAAGCTCTGAGAGGTAGGAGCGGTGCTGCTGGCAAGAAACCCTTTCCAACATTGACGAAGGATGTCAACCGGCCTTCGGGCCGAGCAAGCGGAGCCTGCGGGTATCCGCAAAGGAGACACTTTGAAAGTATTTGTTTTGAACATGCGCGGCAAGCCGCTGATGCCGTGTTCGCCTGCAAAGGCGAGACACATGCTGAAAGCGGGCAAGGCCGTCGTCTTGCGACGCACGCCGTTCACGATCAGTCTGACCGTCGCCACGGGCGAGACGAAGCAGGAAGTGACGCTTGGCGTCGATGCAGGCGCCGAACACGTTGGCATTTCCGCCACGACGGAAAAGGAGGAAGTCTTCGCGTCCGAAGTCGAGCTTCGACAGGACATCAAGGGACTTCTGGCTGATCGTCTGGAATTCCGACGTGCAAGGCGCAATCGCAAGACGCGCTACCGCGCACCACGCTTCGACAACCGCGTTCGATCCAAGCACAAGGGCTGGCTTGCGCCGTCCGTGGAGAACCGCATTCAGGCGCACATATCGCGCATTGAAGCGATTTGCCGAGTGCTTCCGATCACCAAAATCGTGAGTGAAACCGCATCCTTCGACATTCAGAAGATCAAGAATCCCGAAGTCGAAGGCACGGACTATCTGCAGGGCGACCAGCTCGGATTCTGGAACGTGCGCGAGTACGTTCTTTTCCGAGACGGTCATGTCTGCCGGCACTGTCGAGGTCGATCCAAGGATCCGTTCCTCAATGTGCATCATCTTGAGAGCCGCAAGACGGGCGGTGACGCGCCCAACAACCTGATAACGCTCTGCGAGACCTGCCACAAGGCATATCACGCAGGAAAGATCAAGTTGAAGGCACGACGCGGCACGCCGTTCAGAGCAGAAGCCTTCATGGGAATCATGCGTTGGACGTTGCTTGAGCGCGTCCGCAAGGCGCATCTCGAACTGCCTGTCGAGAACACTTACGGGTATCTGACAAAGCACAAGCACATTGTTCTTGGCTTGCCCAAGACGCATTGCGCCGACGCCTTCTGCATTGCGGGAAATCTGAGTGCGCTGCGACGAGGAGAATTCCTCTACCAGCGGCAGACGCGCAAGCACAACCGTCAGATCCACAAGTGTTCGATTCTCAAGGGTGGAGTGCGAAAACTCCACCAGGCGCCGTTCCTTGTCAAGGGCTTCCGCCTTTTCGACAAGGTTAAATGCAAGGGACGAATCGGGATCATTTTCGGTCGGCGTTCTTCCGGGTACTTCGACGTCAGAACTCTGGACGGAGTCCGGCTTTCCGCCGGCATCAGCTCCAAAAAACTGATGCTTCTCGAAAAGCAAACCACTTTTTTAACTCAACTTAGAAAGGAGGTCGGCGCTTCCTCCCCTTCCTAAAGGAAGAGGTTTCCGCGCCGAATCATTATGATCCGTGAACAGCAACCTTAAACCATTCAAAGCGCGGGAAACCTTCGTAGAATCGGATGTTTCCCGCTTTTGTTTTTGCTTCTGGCCGCCGACATGCTTTATACCGTTTTCAGTAATTCTTTTGAGGTCCTCAGGGAAAGCCTGGCCGTGAACTTCGCGGCAGACAATAAAAAAGACACCGGATTTGTCTTTAAGGACACAACGGTCGTGGTCCCCTCGCAGGCCGCGGGCGACATGCTGCGGCGGTTTTTCGCCGACCGCACGGGCGTGTGCGCGGGGCTTTCCTTTAAAACGCTCGGCCAGTGGTTTATTAAGTTCGGCAGACCCTTGATCGGCCTCGGGGAAGCGGGAACGGAACTTGAGTTTCTGATCTGGGATATCTGTCATTCGGATCTCCCCGAAAGGCATCCGCGGCTTAAAAAATTTCTGGACGGCAAAACCCCGGCGGAGCGCTTTGAGTTTGCGATGCACTGCGCGGCCGTGTTTTCGCGCTATGCAACATACCGCCTTGACTGGGTATTGCGCTGGATGGGGAAACCACCCCGGGCGCATGCTGAAAATGATCCCCGCTATGCCGCGGAGGAAGCGGCTTTAAACCGGCATCCCGACTATGCCTGGCAGAAGGATATGTGGCGGGAGCTTGCGCGGCGCGTCACCGACATGCCCGAGGCCCGTGAGTTAAATGACCTTTTTGAGATAGAAGACCGCATGGTGCGCGCGTGGCACGAAAAGCGTGAGGAGAGCGTGCATATCTTCATGCCCTTTACGGTGCCGCCCCTCGTGCTGCCCCTTATTAAGCAGATGGCAGAAGACGCCGAAAGCGACATTTATCTCTACGTCTTAAATCCGTCGTCGGAATACTGGTATGAGGCACTGCCGCAGGCGGCCTTTGACTGGGATTACGGCTCAGAAGACAACGCGGTGTATCAGTACTTAAGGCGCAACGCCACCTCAAGCCGCGCGATGATTGAGCGTGTCTGGACCTTTTTAAATCTGGAAGGGGGAGCGGACTTTGTGGGGATGGAACCGGAAACCAAACCGGACGATCCGGTCGCGGTAACCCACACCAGACACTTTTTTGATCCGGTCACGGAGCGCCTGCAGGACTTAAAGCTTGAGAGCCCCCAGGACGCGGACGCTTACTTTGTGGATCCCGGAAAAGACACTTTTTTAAAGGCACTGCAGCGCTCGGTCTTGACGCTTAAGACCGCGCAAGGGGAGATGCCCGATCCCGCGGACGGCTCGGTGATCGTGGGGCGGGCGCCGTCGCTCATTCGTGAGGTTGAGACTCTCGTTGACTGGCTGCAGTACATTTTCCGCACGCAAAAGGACGTAACACCCGCAGACGTTCTTGTCGTCACCCCGGACATTGAAGGGGCGGCAGGCGTGATTGAAGCCGTGATGAATGCGCAGCCCGAGAGCCGGAAAATTGCCTGGACGATAGCCGACGACCGGGTGAGCGACCGCGCGATGGCGCTTGAGACGTGGAAGGCCTTGGTCGAACTTCTCTTTTCCAGAGCGGATGCCTCAGACCTGGAAGCGTGGCTTGAGATGCCGCAGGCGCAGAAGCGCTGGCAGATGACCGCAGACGACCTCGCGCTCATTCACGCGTGGCTTGTTGCCGGGGGCTACCGCTTTGGATTCTCTGAAGCACATATTGAGCGGTTGGTGTCTGAGGGTGAAGCCGATGCGGCGGACACAGACGGGTCGCTCACGCGGGCTCTGGAGCGCCTCACCGCGGGGCTTTTTTTCGGCGAAAGCCGGGAGCGCGTCTTCGGAGACGTGCGGCCCGCGCCGGGCGCGGAGCGCCGCTGGGAGTCGGTGCTCGAGAACGAAGAACTCTTTGCGCGGCTCACCGAAGTTGCTGCACTGCTTGAAACCAAACGCGCGGAACTCGCGGCAATGGGTGAGGCAGCCGACCCGGAGGTACTTAAGAATTTCTTTGTGTCGCTTACAACGGAACTCACGGACTTTACGGAAGACGAAGAAGCCGCCCAGGCGATCCGGGGAAGCCTTGAAACGGCCGCGAGGGCGCTTGAGGCAACCATGAAGGGGCGGCCGGTGAACCCCCGCGTGTTTGCCAAGGCCGCAACAACGCACGTGGCGGACGCGCTTTTTCACAGAACCGGTAACGGCCTTACCTTTGCCGGCATGAAGGAATTCCGGGGGCTGCCTTATAAAGTCATTGCGGTCGTGGGGCTTAACCGTGACAGCGCTTTTCCGGGTACCAATACCGCTGAAGAGTTTGACCTCATGGCGCCCGGTACGAGCGCGGGTATGCGCGCGCGGCGCGGTGACCGCGACAGCCGCAGCGACAACCGCAATATTTTCCTCGACCTCTTTCTTGCGGCACGGCGCTTCTTTTACGTCTCCTATGCCGAGGGGTTTGAACGTACGCAGTTAAAGCCGCCCTCCGTGGTGCTGGAGGATTTCCTCAGGTTTGCGGCGGCCGCAAGCGGGATCAGGGATGTGGCCGGGCAGGTGACGGTGCCTGCGGCTTTAACGCCCACGGGGCGCGCGAACTTTGTAACGGGCAAACTTAAACGCTGGAAGACCGTGAATACGGCAGCGGGTGACGCCTTAAACGCTGCCTGCGCCGTGAATTTCCGGGGGGAGATCCCCCGTTTTGCCGATGCCCGGTCGGTGCTTACTCCTGAGCAGAACACGGTGACCGTCAACGATATTGCGCAGTACTTCACCAAGCCCTCAGATTTTGTTTTAAGAAAGTTCGGGGTGGTGCTGCCTGATGCCGGTGAAGCCGAAACCGTGCCCTTAAGTCCTTCTGACGACGGGCTGGGGCGCTATCAGGCGTTAAACGCCGTGCGCGGGCCCATTGCTCAAGGCGTCTCGCCCGTGAGGCTCGCCGCAGCCGAGGCCCTTGATCCCTTAAACGGGGCGCCGGGCGTGCGGGAGTGGATCCGGCGCGGGATGATTGAGCAGACGGCCGCTTTTTACGCACAGATCCGGGATATGAGGATCGTGCAGGAATTCCCGGAAGAAACCGTGGAGATTCCGGCGGACTGGGGGCTGACGTATCTTAAAAAACTGGTGTTGCCGGCTCTCACGCTGTACGAAAACCCGGACGGAGGGGAACCCTTGGCGGTCCTTGTTGCTGTGAGCGGCTCTGAAGTCCGTCGTAAGCTTATTGAGTCGGCGATGATGAATGCGTTCGGGCGGACTTTTTCGCTTCGGGTGATGTACGTGATGAAGGGTAATGCCCCGCATGACGCGATAGCGCCGGGTTACTTCGGGACGATTCCGGGGATGGAGACACCGGTTTGCGACACGATTGCGAGAAGTCTTTTATCCCTTTACGAGTGCCTCTTTACGTCGGTGACAGTCGTTGCCGACAACAATGAAAACGGTTTTTCCGGAGGCGATGCCATTTTGTGGCGGGGGTATGAAGGCAGTGAGAGGCTTGCTGCCGCCGAGCGCTTCAGTAAGCCCTTGGATTATCTGTTTGCCCCGGATCCGTACGTTGGTAAAAAAGACAAGAAAAAGAGGAAGGGGGACATTCCTATTCTCGTAACAGCATTGAAAACCTACGCTGACGCGCTCGTTGCAGCGGTTAAAAATGAGGCTGGTGACGTAAGCGGAGAAAGCCATGGCAACTGAAACGATTTTTGACGCTGCGTCCACCGACCTCAGAGGGCGCCTTGTGATTGAGGCGAGTGCCGGTACCGGCAAAACCTGGTCGCTTTCGCGCATCGTGATGCGGCTCGTCGCAGAAGAAGGTTTCCCGATCGGGAGCATCCTTTTGGTGACCTTCACCAAGGCTGCCACCGAGGAACTGAAAAGCCGCGTGAAGGAACTGCTTGCCGAAGCCTCCGACGCGTTGGCGGGGCTTGACGACTGGCCCGATAATGACGCTTCGGATCTTGCGCCCTTTATGAAACGCTGGAAAGCCGCGGGCCTCACGGTAAGTGACTGTGCCAAGCGCCTCACGGCCGCAGTGGACAATTTTGATGATGCATCGGTTTACACCATTCACGGTTTCTGCCGTGAGATGCTCGATAAATGCCTTTTCTCGCAGGGCGGTCAGTTTGACTGTGAGTTTGGGGCGGATGATGAACTACGCGCACAGGTCGTCGATGAATTCATGCGCCGGGAACTCTTAAACCCGGATTTTGATCCGGCGTTTAAAACACGCATCCTTGAAAAGTCGGACTTTGACGCGGTTTTAAAGACCGTCGTCACGCTCTCGCGCCGGAGCAAGCGGACGCAGTGGGAGCTTCTGGATGCAGAACGCTCACAATGTTCGCCCGAAGAGGAGGCCCTTTTGCGGCGCTTTATCGACTGGGCGCCTGCGCGCCTGGCCGAACTCAAGCACCGCGCCGGTATCCGTACGTTTGACGACCTCTTGGTTGATATGGATTCAGCGCTCACGGATCCTGATTTTGCCCGGGCTGTACGAAGCCGCTTTAACGCCGTTTTAATTGACGAGTTTCAGGACACCGACCCCCTGCAGTACGCGGTCTTTAAAACACTTTTTATGAGTGGAACGGGCGACCCCGCATCACTCGTTTTTGTGGGAGACCCCAAGCAGAGTATTTATGCCTTCCGAAACGCTGATCTGCAGACTTACCAGCAGGCGGTAAAGGATATCGGACGGACGCTGAGGCTTGCCACCAACTTTCGTTCCTCTCAGGCGCTTGTCGCAGGCGTCAACGCCTTTTTCTCGGGCAATCAGTCTGACGGTGAGGACGACCGCCGCCGGACGTTTCTCACCGACACAATCGCCTACAGCCGCGTGGGAGCCGCAGGGCGCGCCGAGCCCCTTATGCGTGACGGAAAAGAAGTGCCCGTGTTTGAAGTCTGGACGATGGCTAAAGACAATGTGTACCCGGATACGGGGTCGGCTGACGGTGCGGAAGCCGCCTTTATCGCCGAAGATATTGCACGGCTTCTGGACGGCAAAACGACACTCAAGGGTAAATCCTTAAAGCCCCGCGATATCGCGCTTTTGGTGTCAAAAAAGACGGACGCCGACGCAACGGTGGCAGCGCTTGCGGCGCGCGGCATCCGCGTGCTTAAAACAGGCGAGGACACGGACGTCTTTCAGACCGAAGCCGCAAGCGAAGTTCTCTCGGTGTTAAAGGCCCTTGAAATGCCGCAGAACCGTGCGCTTTTTGCGGCGGCTCAGGCAACGAAACTTTTCGGACGCACGCTCAAGGTGATCCGGGAGGGGTTTGACGAGCGCATCGCCGACACGCTTTTAATGAAAACCATGACGGAGCGCTGGGAGAAGGGGGCGCTTGCCGCGGCCTTTGCGCACCTTTTTACTGAGCGAAATGTTGAAAACCGCCTCCTGCCGCAGGCGGGGGGTGAACGTTATCTCTCGGACGCCCGACAGGTGGTGGAGCTGCTTCACAAAGAATCCCGCCGCTACCGAACGCTCTCGGGGCTCGTAAGGCGCTTTGAAACGCTCAAAAGCCGCACGATGAGCGAAGACAATACGGACCGTAAGTGCCGTGTTGAGAGCGACGAGGATCTCGTCATCGTGCAGACGATTCACTCGAGTAAAGGGCTTGAGTATCCTGTTGTTTATCTCCCCGGCGCGGCGAAGATGCAGATCTCGTCGAGCGGCAACACCGACGGCTATGCCGTTTTCCGCGTAAGAGGCTCTTCAGGGAGCGTGCGGCTTTTTTCGCCCTGCCGCGTAAGCCGCTCCACTGTGAAAGAGTGCTTTGCTGATGAGCAGGAGGAAGGCGTCAGAAAGGCTTATGTGGCTTTGACCCGCGCTTCAAGCCGCGTGGTACTGCCGCAAATTTACTGCCAAAGCAAGGGAAAAATTAACCATTACCGTACCAACAACCTCTATTTGCGGGCTCTGGCAGGTCTTACGCGTTGTCCTGAAGAGGCCACGAAGGGTGCCTTTAATGAAAAGGCCTGCGATCTGCTTGCAGAACTTGAGCATCGTTTTGAAGACGAAGCCGGGCCCTTGTGCCGGGTCGTCACCAAAACGAAGGGCGAAGCGGAAAACCTGACCCTGCCGGCAGAAATCACAAAAGAAGCGGCCGGCGTGATGACGGCGGATAAGTCAGCTGCCTATCCTCTCACAAGTCGGGTTTCAAGTTTTACTTCCATCGTAAGAAGAAGCCTCACGCCCGCACGCATGCCCGTATTGGCCTGCGAAGAAACCCCGGTTTTTGATGCCGCTGACGACGTGATAGACTTTGATGCCGACACGCAAGAAGCGCCCCAGGCGGGTCTTGCCTTATTTAACGCCTGCACGATGAGGGGACCCGATGTCGGCACGTTTCTGCACGAAATCATGCAGCGCGCGGACTTCACGGACGACACGGGCCGCCCGCGTCTGATTGACGCGATGATCCGCAAGTACGCCTATCTTTTCCCGGAAGAAAACCGCGAAGAAGCCCAGACGCAGTGGGCGGCCTACATTGAAAGGATGATGAAAGCGGTGCTCTCAGCGCATCTGACGGATGGTGATGCGCCTTTAAAGCTTTCTGATGTGCCTTTTGCGGCCCGTTACTCCGAGTGGCCCTTCACGATGAGCGTTGCCCGGGGCGCCGGGGGAAAGAAGGCTCCGAGGGCAAAGACTCTTGCGGCGCTTTTAAAAGCGTTCGGACCCGAGTACGCGATTGATGAGCTCGACGATACGGCGCTCACCGGTTACCTCACCGGTACCGCCGACCTCGTTTTTAAGGCGCAGGGCAAATACTGGCTCGTTGACTGGAAGAGTAATTTCATCGGGTCGGGCACGCCCGCGGACTACACGGAAAAAGCCGTTCACGACGAAATGCGGCGGCATAACTACAGACTGCAGTACCTGATTTACCTCACCGCCATGAAGCGCTTCCTGGAAGTCAAAACGGGTGTTGCCGACGGCTGCGATCTGATCGGCGGCGTTTTTTACGTCTTTTTGCGCGGCGCGGGCGAGGGCTCTCCCACGCAGGGGATTTTCCGCGACAGGCCGCCCGCGGAATTGATCCGCGCGCTCGATACATTTTTTAAAACGGGTGAGCGTCCCGTGAAGGAGGCCCGCAAATGACGGACGTGACGATTGAAGCGGCCTGGAAGGCCTACGGCGAACGGTTGCTGGCGGTTGCGGAGCGCTCCAAAAGGACGCTTGCAGAGACGGACAGCACGGCATTTGCCGCTGTGATTGAAGCGCTCGCGGCTGCGGACGCGCAAAAAAGCAGTTGCGCGGAGCTTCCTGCGTCGGTGACTTCAGAGATGCTTGACGCCTGGGAGGCCGCAGGGCTCCTCGTTTCCTACACGGGCGCCGAGGATCCCCTGAAACTTGCGGACGCGCCGCTTGTTGCGGACACCGTGCGCGGGGGCTTTATTTATCAGTTAAGGCGCTTTGAGGAAGAAGCCGAACTCGGACGGCTGCTCGCGCGGGCCGCGCAGTACGTGACGCCTGAAGCCAAGCTCGCGCCGGCACTCAAAACAGCGTTTCAGGCAACGGACACAACGCTCTGGCAAAAACACAACGCCTGCGCAACGGCTGAGCGCACGGCTCTTTGGCGCGAAGGCGCGGGACACCAGTATGAGGCCGTGGAAAATGCTTTGAAGCGGCGCCTTTCCGTCATCACCGGGGGACCGGGCACGGGGAAAACCTCAACGGTGGTGCGTCTTTTAACCGCGCTTCTGGCACGAAACGGAGCGCTTACGGTGGCGCTCGTAGCACCCACGGGTAAGGCCGCAGGGCGCCTTAAGGAGTCGCTGCAGAAGGAATGCCTGCGTGAGCCCGGGCTCTATGCCCTCGTGGATAAGGGCGTAAAGGAAAAGCGCATCACGGCGCAGACCATTCACCGGCTCTTGAGCACCCCCAACACCTCGGGCGTGCGGCCCGGCCCTCAGGCCCCCGTGGAAGCCGATGTCCTCATTGCTGACGAAGCCTCCATGATTGATGTATCGCTTGCCTTAAAACTCATGCGGTCCGTGGATCCTGCAAAGACGCGGCTGATTTTCTTAGGCGACAAATACCAGTTGGCAGCCGTTGGTCCGGGCTCGGTCTTTGCCGATATGACGGCTTCGGGTGGAGCGCTTTCTGAGGCCGTGACAGAACTTACCTACAGTTTCCGCTTTGGCGCGGACTCTCCGGTGGGAAACCTTTCTCGGGCGGTGAATACCGGGGATGAAGCAACCGTACGCACGCTTCTTGCGCACGATAAAAAGTTTGACGCTTCTTACACGGACGATCAGAACGAAGAAATTTCGTTCTC
Source organism: Duodenibacillus massiliensis (assembly GCF_928721995.1). Taxonomy (NCBI): domain Bacteria; kingdom Pseudomonadati; phylum Pseudomonadota; class Betaproteobacteria; order Burkholderiales; family Sutterellaceae; genus Duodenibacillus; species Duodenibacillus massiliensis. The sequence continues at coordinate 406,841 of NZ_OV788642.1, read as the reverse complement.
GTTGCCTAAGCGATTTAAGTTCGGGGTGAATGAGGACTTGAGACAGTGGATACGGCTTGAAATGAAGCCCTATTTGGAGCTCGTTAAAAAACGCACGAAAAAAATTGCCGGGAGGGAAGAATCCGACAAACTCAATGATGAAATGCTTGCGGCCTTTAACGCGTTTCGTGTTTTGTGTGCCCAGCGCCGGGGCCCGGACAGCGTGAGTGCCGTAAACCGCCTTGTTGAGGAGCATGTCAAAAACACGGCGGGGGCAGAAACGGACGCCGTCTTTTACCCCGGGCGCGTCATCATCGTGCGCGTGAACGATCAGCAGACGGAGCTTTACAACGGTGACGTCGGCATTGTCGTGCCGAACCCGCAAGACTGTACGGACGGGACCTTCTGGGTGTATTTCGGTGAGGGTAAGTACGTGCCTGCGGCGCTTTTACCGGGGCACGAAACAGCCTATGCGCTCACAATCCATCAGTCCCAGGGCTCGCAGTTTGAGTGTGTGGCGGTGGTGCTTCCGGTTTCAGGGGACTCTGAACTCATCACCCGTGAGCTTGTCTACACGGGGATTACCCGTGCCGTGAAAAAGGCGGCGGTCTTTGCCAATATTGAGGTACTCAAAAAAGCGGTCGCTTCGCCCGTGCGGCGTATGAGCGGGCTGGGAGCGCGGCTTAAAGAGGCGACGCTGCCGTAATTTGTCATCGGTGTGTCATCGACGCAGCGCAAAATCACGGAAATTAAGGAGAGCGCCGGTGCGCGGAAATACAGACTTTTGCGCATTTTCGATAAACTGCGTTTTATCCGGCCGTCCGGAAGGAGACTTCCGGGCGGTGCCGAGGCCGGCTCACAGCCGGCCCAACCAACCTAGGAGCTGCGAATTGAATACGATTTCCAAGTACGCTGTTGCCGCGTGTGCCGTTGCCGCCACGGGACTTTCTGCCGCCGTCTGGGCCGCTGACGCCAATGTTGATGCGCTTTTAAAGGCCGCGCAGAAAGAAGGTCAGGTAAATTCCGTCGGTATGCCCGACACCTGGGCCAACTGGGTCGGTACCTGGAAGGATCTGCAGAAACTCGGCATCAAGACCCAGGACTCGGATATGAGTTCGGCCGAGCAGATCTCCAAAATCATGGCCGAAGGTGAAAACGCCACGGCGGACATCGGTGACGTCGGTTTTGAATTCGGTGAGTTCTCCCGCAAAAAGGGTATCACGATGCCCTACAAGCCCTCGACCTGGGATCAGATTCCCGCCTGGGCCAAGGATAAGGACGGTCACTGGTGTCTCGGCTACACCGGTACCGTGGCCTTCATCATCAATAAGGAACTCGTCAAAAATCCCCCGAAGAGCTGGAATGATCTTCTGACCGGCACCTACCGTGTGTCCGTGGGCGCCGTGGGGTCGGCTGCGCAGGCCAATTACGCGGTGCTCGCTGCAGCAATCGCCATGGGCGGCAACGAAAAGAATCTGAACCCTGCCTATGAGTTCTTTGCGAAGATCGCCAAGCAAGGCCGTCTCTCGATGGTTGACCCGGTGGTCGCCAACCTCGAAAAGGGTGAAGTCGAAGTCGGTATGCTTTGGGACTTTAATGCTCTGAACTACCGCGATCAGATCGACCGCAACCGCTTTGAGGTGTTGATCCCCGCCGAAGGGTCGGTCACGAGCGGCTACACGACGATTTTGAATAAGTGGGCCAAGCACCCCAATGCCGCTAAGTACGCCCGCGAGTTCATTTTGTCGGATCGGGGCCAGATTAATCTTGCCAACGGCTACGCCCGCCCGATCCGCGCGGCCTACGTGAAGATGCCTGCGGAAACGGCCGCGAAGATGCTGCCGGAATCGCAGTACGCCAAGGCCCGTCCGATCTCTGACTTTGACGCCTGGGCAAAGACGAGCAGCCGCATTTCGCGTCACTGGCAGAGCAAAGTCTCGATCTACATGAAGTAAGACGCATGGCTTTTTCGTCCAAACTCATCGTGGTTTTGGTCGACGGCCTGAAGGAATCCACAGCCCGCAAGTGCTGTGGATTTCTTATGGGGCTTGTTGAAGAAAAGAGGGGAACACTCTTTTCCGTCGTCTCAGAACTGCCGAGCCTCTCAAGGCCCCTCTATGAAGCGCTTTTCACCGGGCGCGTCCCGGTCACGGGCGGCTTTGTCACAAACAGCAGCCAAAGAAAAGCCGGAGCCGCATCCGTCTTCGATCTTGTGAAGGCCGCGGGCGGCGTCACGGCGCTCGCCGGTTACGGCTGGATGTGTGAACTTTTTGCTCACACTCCCTACTGTGCCGCCAAACATAAGCACCTTGCCCCCGGCAACGGTTCCGCGGTGGACGCCGGGTGGTTTTATACGCGCGACGATTTGCCCGACACCGAGCTTTTTGCCGAGGGAGACTGGTTGATTGCCAATTACAGTCCGGACTTCTGCGTGATTCATCCGATGGGTGTTGACGAAGCAGGGCACGTTTCGGACATGGGCGGGGCAGACGCCGACTACGACCGAGCCGCACGCAACGTTGACTGGCTTCTTGCGGAAAGGATCCCCGCTTGGCTTGCGGCCGGTTACCGCGTCATCGTGACGGCGGATCATGGGATGGGTGAAGACCGCTCTCACGGCGGAACGGACGCCGCTGAACGGCGCGTGCCCTGTTTTTGTTTCGGGGAGGGGATGAAAGGACTTGCCGTTACCGAAGAACCCGTAAAGCAACGGTACCTCGCGGCCTTTTTCGCGCGCACCCTGGGGCTTACGCCCGCGTTGACCATGGCCGACGGTGCAGAGCACATTAAGTTTGCGCCCGTGTACGGGTAAAATCCCGTGAACCGACACAAGAAACAACGGACAGACAAAGGAGCCGATAAGTAAATGCATTCCACGCAGGCACAAAACCAAGGCGGCCTTGTACGGCACGGCCTGCTCGTTCTGCCCTTTGCCGTTGTGTTTTTATTGTTCCAGATCCTTCCGATGATCTGGGTCATCATCAATTCCCTTTACGTTGAGGAAGAGGAAGTCTGGGGGTTCGACAACTACCTCGAGATTTTTGCTGATCCCTTCTTCATGCAGTCCTTTTCGAACTCCCTGTGGCTGTCGTTCTGGAGTTCTCTGGTGGGCCTCGTGATCGCATCCTTTGCCGCGGCAAGCCTCAATAAGGTGCCCGGGCGCGTCAGAGACTGGATGGTGAGTTTCACCAACATGACGAGTAACTTCTCGGGCGTGCCGCTTGCGTTTGCCTTCATCATCATCCTGGGCTTTAACGGCGCGATTACGCTGCTATTAAAGGACCTCGGGCTCATTGAAAAATTTAATGTCTACGGCATCGAAGGCCTTTTTCTCATCTACACGTACTTTCAGATTCCCCTGGGGATCCTTCTTCTTTTTCCGGCCTTTACAGCGCTTAAGCCCGAATGGGAAGAGGCCGCGCGCACGATGGGCGCCTCGCGCTTTGACTACTGGCGGCGTGTGGCCGTGCCGGTTTTGGCGCCCGCACTTCTCGGCACCTTTACGATTCAGTACGCCAACGCCATGGGTGCGTACGCAAGCGCCTATGCGCTCACGGTCGGTAACTACAACCTTGTGACGATCCGCATCGGGCAGCTGGTGGTGGGGGATATTTTCTTTCAGCCCAATCTTGCAGCAGCCCTTTCCGTGCTTCTCATTGTGATTCTTGCGTTTGTCGTTGCCGTCTACCGGTGGCTTTTGAGGAGGTCTTACCATGTCGCGTAACGCTGCGGGGCTGATGACCTACCATAAGGCGGTGATCGGGGTTGTGGCCTTTGTTTTGGCGCTTCCGATTGCGGCGACCGTTTTATATGCCTTTTCCTCGTCCTGGGGCGCAACGATTCTCCCGGACGGCCTGACCTTCAGGTGGTTTGCGCAACTTCTGACCGACCCCCGGTTTCTTGCAGCGTTGGGAAGAAGCCTTCTCATTTGCTTTGCAACGCTCATCGTCTCGACGTTACTCGTGCTGCCGATGATCTTTGCGGTCTTTTATTACTTCCCGAAACTTAAGGGCATCATGGAAGTGCTCATCATCCTTCCGTTTGCCGTGCCCTCGGTGGTCTCGAGCGTCGGGCTTCTTCAGATGTTTGCCGGTGACCCCCTTCCGATCGTGGGTACGCCCTGGATTCTGATCGGGACGTACTTCACGATTACGGTGCCCTTTATGTACCGGGCGCTTGCAAACGGCCTTGCGGGCATCAACCTGAGGGACTTGATCGATGCCGCGCACCTTTTGGGCGTGGGAACATTTTCCGCGTTTATGCGCATTATTCTGCCGAACCTGAACCGCGCGCTGTTGGCGTCGCTTTTCATCAGCTTTTCATTTCTGATGGGCGAATTCGTTTTTGCCAACATGCTCGTCGGAACGCGCTACGAAACGCTGCAGGTTTACCTTTACACCAAACGCATGACAAGCGGGCACTTGAATGCCGCGATTGTGAGCACGTACTTCTTCCTGACGCTCATCATGACATGGGCTGCGATGCGCTTTTCCAGAAGCCGCCGTGAAGAAGCCGTGGCCGAAGAAGAATAGGAAAACACGATGTCAGAAACTGAATCTTTTGTCCGGGTTGAAAAACTTGCCAAGCACTTTGGTGCCACACGGGTTTTTGATGACCTGAGTTTCGGCATTGACCGCGGGGAGTTCATCACGCTTCTGGGGCCCTCGGGCTGCGGGAAGTCAACGCTTCTGCGGTGCCTCGCGGGCCTTGAAACGCCGGACGCCGGGACGATTTATGTCGGCGGTGCCGACATCACCAACGTCAAGGCCCAGAAGCGCGGCATCGGCATGGTGTTTCAGAGCTATGCGCTTTTTCCCAACATGACGGCCGCGGAAAACATCGCTTTCGGCCTCAAAATGAACGGGGTGCCGGCCGCGGAAACCGCGAAAAAGGTCACTGACGCCGTCGCTTTGGTGGAATTGACGGGGAACGAAAAGAAGTACCCCCATCAGCTCTCGGGCGGCCAAAAGCAGCGCGTGGCCCTGGCGCGCGCCCTCGTGATTGAACCCCGGATTCTCCTGCTTGATGAACCGCTCTCTGCTTTGGACGCCCGAATCCGCCGCAACCTCAGGGAGCAGATCCGCTCGATTCAGAAGGACCTGCATCTGACCACCGTCTTTGTGACGCACGATCAGGAAGAGGCGATGACGGTAAGCGACCGGATTTTCCTTATGAACCGCGGCGCGATTGTGCAGCAGGGAACTCCTGAAGAGGTGTACCTCAATCCCGCGGACGAATTTGCCGCGCGCTTTATCGGGTCCTACAACCTTCTTACCAAGGCCGAAGCCAAAGTGCTTTTGGAGTTTGACTCGCCCGAGGACTTGGTGGCCGTGCGCCCGGAATCGGTGTTTGTGCGGGAAGAGGGCGGCAAGTACCCCGAGACTTGCTCAGAGCCCGTGGACGGGCGCGTGGTGAGCCATCAGCTCTTGGGTAACGTCATCCGCTACCGCATTGCCGCGGCTGACACGGTTTTAACCGTTGATGTGATGAACCGGTCAAGCTCCAGGCTTTATGCGCCGGAAAGCGCGGTGAAACTCCTTTTTAACCTCGCGGAACTGAGGCCTCTTGCGGCACAGACGCAGCATTAGGGCTTTGCGGGCTTCACGGATGCGCACTTCCAGCACTGACCGAACTGCGCTTCAATGGTTTCGCCGCAGTTCGGGCACACCCAGGCGGGGGCCTCGGCGTTTTCGGCAATTTCTTTGAGAATTGCCCGGGCGCGCGCCGTGTCGCGCGCGTCGGTAAGCCAGATTTCCGGCGCGCAGATATCAGGCGGCAGTTCGCCTGCCGCCGACCAGAGAAGCGTGTTTCTCACCTCGCAGTCAATGCCGCTTGCCTTAAGCGTTCCTGCGGCAATGTCAGCTGTGACCGGATCGGGCCAGGTACCGAGTTTTCGCGTCGTGTCCTTCTTAGAAAACATCGTCTTTGGCTTCCTCGGTGACGGCACGGAAAAAGGCGTAGCGCTCGGGACTCACTTTCCCGGCCTCAGCCGCCGCACGCACCGAGCAGCCCGGTTCATGGGTGTGGGTGCAGTTGTAAAAGCGGCAGCCCTGGGCGTATTGCGCAATATCGGGCATGGCTTCGAGAATATTGCGCCGCGTGATGTGCGCGAGGCCGAACTCCTGAAAGCCCGGGGAGTCAATAAGCGACGCTTTACTGCCGGCAAACTGCGTGCGGTATAGGCGCGTAGCCGTCGTGGTTTGTTTTCCGAGGTCCAGGGCCTCGGAAAACTCGCGGGTTTTCGCCTGCGCTTCAGGGCAGAGGACGTTAATGAGCGTGCTTTTGCCCATCCCCGACTGACCGATTAAAAGGGTGGTTTTGTTTTCTAAAAGCGGCGTGAGTTTGGTGAGCACGTCGTCCGCATCGTAAGCGGAAAGCGTGAGGCACGGGCAGCCCGCCGCGGGAAGCGACGCCGCAAAGGCGTCACAGGCTTCGCGCCCCTCAGTGAGATCGGCCTTATTGCGGATCGCGACAACGTCGATCCCGGCGGTTTTGGCGGCAACTACTGCTTTCCACACAAACCACGGGTTAAACGTGGGGCGGGAGGCAAAGACGACGGCAACGAGGTCGACGTTCGCAGCCAATTCTTTCACGCGCCACTCATCGCTTCGGAAAAGAAGGGTTTTACGGGGGAGGACCGCTTCCACCGCCACGGTCTCAGAATCGGCCTGACGGCACTCGACGTAGTCTCCGACCGTCACGTCGTTTTTCTTACCGCGCCGGCGGGCTTCAAAAAGATGCCCCGCGTCATCTTCCACGTAGTGATGCCGGCCGTGTCCGGCCGTGACGCGCGCTTTAAAAAGAGAATCAGTCATAAGGGGGCCTTTCGCGCTGGGCGGTGCCGGTTACGGGCGCAAGACACAGGCGCCTTGCGGCAAGGGCCTGTCTTTCAAGAAGCACTTCTTTGCGCAGAAGGAGTTTTTGCGCGAGGAGCCTTGCGCGGGCGCGGCGTCTTGCTTCAAGCACGGTGCTGAAGCGGTCGGCAAGGTCGCCTTCAACGGCCCGGTGGGAATTGGTGAGGTCGTTATGAATGCGGATGTCGGCCAAAATCGCGTGCTCGATGCGCTGCGTCACGTGCGGATGGCGGTGGTTGGCAAGCAAAAACAAAAGGCTCGGCGTAAGCGTGTTGCGGTAGTCCTCGTGCATCTTCACCAAAGACCGGATGACGGGCTTAACACCCGCCTTATCCACGCCGTAGGCGTCGGCGTCAAAGTCCATGAGGCGCGTAAAGCCGTGGATGAGAAAGACAAAGGGGTAAAGAACAATGGGGACGACCGTGAGCGCAATAACGATTAAAAGCCCGGGGTTCACAGCCCCCTTAACGAGCGCGAGGGTCGGCTCAACATTTAACGCCTCATAAAAGGAGGGCGTGACGGCCGCAAGCGAAAAAAGGTACCAGAAGGCAGTCGAGAGCCCGGCAAAAAAGACAAAAAGCGCGGTGTTGTGCCAGCGGCCCGAGCGCCCTGCGGCGCACGCGACAACGGCCGTGATCTCTTCCGGGGTGAGTTTTTCGAGGCTGCTGCTGAAAACCACAAGACGCGCGCGGCCCCAAGGGCGGCGAAACACAAAGGCGCTGCCGATTAAGCGGTCGCGGGGCCGCTCACCCACAAGGATTTCGGCGCCCGCAAGGCCCACTTCCGGCAGAAACGCTTCAATTCTTGAGCGCATGGGGCCAAACGGCATCTCGCGCACGCCGCCGTTAAAGGCAGCGGTAAGGGGCGGCTTAATAAAGATGCGCCAGGCAAACCACGCGACCGTCACCACGGCCGCGGCAAACCACCAGGCATAAGAAAGCGCGTTTAAAAACGCAAGAACAATGAAAATAAGCGGCACTTCAACGGCCAAGCCCGTCGCAATGTCGGTGATGAGGCGCTTAAACCAGAGGCCCCGCACCGTTTTTTCGTACCCGTAGCGCTCGTTGATGCGGAATTGTTTCCACCAGGCAACCGGAATGTCGATGACGGTGAGAATGAGAGACACCGTAAAGACGATGAAAAACTGGGAGATGATACCGGTGCCCCAAAGCGCACTGAAACCGGCCGTGATGAGGTTAAAGCCGTTACCGAAGGTGAGCGTGAGGCACACGAGCGCCCCCAGAATGGCGTTTACGAGATCGGCCTGCACGATTTCGCCCGTGTAGTCTGCGGCCTTACGGTGCACTCTGAGGTCTACGGCGCTGCGGAAGGCCGGCGGAAGCCCTACCGCAGCGTGCTCGGCGGCTTTGACCTGCAAAATGGCAAGCGCCGTCTGCATGCACACGTAAAACGCGGCTGCCGCGACAAAGAGGGTGTTAAGCAGTGCTGCGGTATCGGACATAAATCGGGTTAGAGTACAATCGGCTCAACCTTTAAGCTTAGCCGCTTCAGCCCGGTTTGTGTGAGCTCGGGCGGCGTGAACCGGAATATTTTAAATGACCAACATTTTGCGCGATCCGTCTTTCAGCGACTCCAACCTCATCTGGATCGATATGGAAATGACGGGGCTGCAGCCGGAGGTGAACCGCGTGATTGAAATCGCGGCGATCATCACCGACGCTCAGTTAAATATCCTGCATGAGGGCCCGGTGATTGCCGTGCATCAGAGCCCCTGCGTGATGAGCCACATGGACAGCTGGAACACGCAGACGCACACGAAGTCAGGGCTCGTGGATCGGGTCTTGGCAAGTACCGTGGACGAAGAGGAGGCGACCGACATGTGCCTGGAAGTCTTCCGTCGCTTTGTGGGCCCTCAGAAGTCGCCTTTGTGCGGCAACACCGTGGGGCAGGACCGGCGCTTCATGGCGCGCTGGATGCCGAGGCTTGAAAGCTTTTTCCACTACCGCACGATTGACGTCTCAAGCATCAAAGAGTTGGCCAGGCGCTGGAAGCCCGAGGCGGTGACATCCTTTCAGAAATCCACGCGCCACGAGGCTTTAAGCGACATTCAGGAAAGTATTGATGAACTGAAGCATTACCGTAAGACCGTTCTCAATATGTAGGAATCCGATTGACCGGGGTTGGTGCGGGCGGCGTCAGCTAAAATGACGCCGCTTTGATTTTTACCGTTTTTTCGTTTGTTTTTATGGCAGTCCGCAAGCGCAGTTCCGAATACAACGACTCTTCCATCCGTGTCTTAAAGGGGCTTGAACCCGTCCGGCAGAGGCCTGGTATGTACACCCTCACCGATAACCCCCTGCACATCATTCAGGAAGTGCTCGATAACGCAAGCGACGAAATCCTTGCGGGCTACGGAACGAAGATCACCCTTACGCGTCACACGGACGGCTCGATCACGGTTGAAGACGACGGACGCGGTATTCCCACCGGCATTCACCCCACCGAAGGGGTGCCCACGGTGGAACTTGTGTTTACGCAGCTGCATGCGGGCGGTAAGTTCGATAAGACGGCAGGCGGCGCCTACACCTTCTCCGGGGGCCTTCACGGTGTGGGTGTGTCGGTCACAAACGCCCTGAGCCTCAGGATGGACGTCACCGTCTGGCGTGACGGGCAGGAATTTGACATCGGCTTTGAGGGCGGAAACGTCGTGCGGCCGCTGACAAGCAAAAAAAGCCCGCGCCCCAAAAGCGCCACCGGCACGCGCGTCACGTGCCTTCCCGATCCCAAGTACTTTGACAGCGCGGAAATCCCTGAAGCGTCGCTCGTGCGGCTTTTAAAAAGTAAAGCCGTGCTTCTGCCCGGGGCGTCCGTTACCTACATTAACGAAGTGAAGGGGACGGAGCAGCACTGGAAGTACGAAGGGGGCCTTAAAGAGTATCTTCTCGCCGAAGTCACCGACCCCTTGGCGGTACCCGCTTTTGAAGCCGAAGGCTGGGCTGATGAAACGACGGAAGGCTTTGCCGCAGGCGAAGGCGCCGCCTGGGTTGTGGTCTGGACCGAGGACGGGCTTTTGACGCGCGAAAGTTTCGTAAACCTCATTCCGACGCCTGCGGGCGGTACGCATGAAGCGGGACTCAGAGACGGCCTTTACGGCGCCATGAAGGCCTTTATGGAAGCCCACGGCCTGATGACCAAGGGCGTGAAACTTCTCGCGGAAGACGTTTTTGCACGCGCGAGTTTCGTCCTTTCCTGTAAGGCCCTCGATCCCCAGTTTCAGGGGCAGACCAAGGAAAAGCTCACAAGCCGCGATGCCCTGCGGCTTGTCGCGGGTTTTGTGCGCCCGCAGTTTGAGTTTTGGCTGAACGACCATATTGAAGAGGGTAAGAAACTCGCCGACCTCGTGATCCGCCAGGCCCAGAAGCGCCAGCGGCAGGCGCAGAAGGTGGAAAAGAAAAAGGGCTCGGCCGTTGCGGTGCTCCCCGGTAAACTCACCGACTGCGAAACCGACGACATCACCCGCAACGAACTCTTTCTCGTGGAAGGTGACAGTGCAGGCGGCACCGCGAAGCAAGGCCGTGACAAGGAATGCCAGGCGATTCTGCCCCTGCGCGGCAAGGTACTGAACACCTGGGAAGTGGACAGCGATCGCATTTTTGCCTCCCAGATCATCCACGACATCGCGGTGGCGGTGGGGGTGGATCCCCATAAGCCCGGGGAAGACGCAGATTTAAAGGGCCTCAGATACGGCAAGATCTGCATTCTCGCGGACGCTGACGTGGACGGCAGCCATATTCAGGTGCTCCTTCTCACGCTTTTTTACCGGCATTTCCCGACGCTTGTGGAAAAAGGCCACGTCTACATCGTGCAGCCGCCGCTTTTCCGCGTGGATGTCCCCAAACTCAGAAATAAGCCCGCCAAGAACATTTACTGCCTTGACGACAAGGAACTCGCCAGAACCCTTGCCAAACTCAAAAAAGACGGTTTTGCCGAAGATAAGCTCGTTGTCTCCCGTTTTAAGGGCCTGGGCGAAATGATGTCGGAACAGCTGCACGAAACGGCTTTTGCGCCGGACACCCGCAGACTGCTTCCCGTTACGATGGGAGACGTCAACAAGGCGGAAACCGATGCCGTCATGGGGTTACTCATGGCCAAGGGCGAAGCCGCGGGGCGACGCAGTTGGATGGAACTGCACGGCGACGATGTGGAAGTTGACGTGTAGGCTTTTCTGTCAGAAAAGAGCCGGTGTCCGCCTAAAGTGCGTCACCGGCTTTTTTGTGCTCTTTGATTTTTGTCAGGCCCGCTTAACGATTTTTGCCTTTCAGTTCGATTGTATCTCTTTGTAAACCGCGACTCTGTCGGTAGACTGCGGACGAATTCCGAAAAAAGAAGAAGACGCGGATTTCGTCTTGTCCGACAAACAAAGGGAACATTACAAATGCTGGGGATCTTTCTTGTCATCGCGGGCGTTGTGCTCGCGGCCTACCTTGTCATCAAACGCTATTACGCACCGTGGGCGCTGCTCATGGTGGGTATTCTGCTGCTTATCTGCGTGACGCTCATTTCAGGCGATCCGCTTGTGACCGGCAAAAAAGCCACGCACAGCGCAGTCTTTGACGTCGTTCAGGTCTTCACAAACCTGCTGCAGAGCCGTGCCGCCGGCATCGGCATGAACATCATCTGCGTGGGCGGCTTTGCCTACTACATGGACAAAATCGGCGCAACGAAAGCGCTGGTGAGAATCTGCATCAAGCCCCTTTCCTATGTGCATGCACCGTATCTGCTCCTGGGGTTCGCCTACCTGGTCGGGCAGCTGCTCAACGTCTTTATTCCCTCGGCTGTGGGCCTGGGGATGCTGCTGATGGTGACGATCTATCCGCTTTTGGTTGCCGTGGGTGTTTCGCGTCTTTCGGCTGCAGCGGTTGTCGCAACGGCAAGCTGCCTGGATCTGGGGCCGGCTTCAGGTAACTCGCTTCTCGCGGCAGAAATCTCCAACTTGCACGTGATGGAATTCTTTATCCAGAGCCAGCTTCCTGTGGGCGTTATGGCGGCAGTTGTGATTGCCGCCGGCCACGTGCTTCTCGGAAAGTTCTTCGATAAACGGGACCTCGCAAGCGGCCGTCTGACGGTAGATGACTTTAAGCTCAGAACGGAAGTGAAGCAGGAAGGCGCCGCGGCGCAGCCCGATGCGCCGGTCTATTACGCGATTCTGCCAATTTTGCCGGTGGTGCTCCTTTTTGTGTTCAGTAAGCTTGTTTATGCGGGAGTGCGCCTTGAAGTGGTGACGGCAATTCTCTCCTGCGCCTTCATTGCCTTCATCGTGGATCTTCTGACGGTAAGAAGCCTCAGAGCCTGCACGGACCGCACGAAAGCCATGTTTAACGGCATGGGCAAGATCTTTTCCTCGACCGTGCTTTTGATTGTCTGCGCCGAAGTTTTTGCCGAGGGCCTCAAGCGCTCGGGCGGCATCGACACAATTTTGCAGAGCGTGGCGCAGATGCAGGGTGCGGGCGGCGTCACGATGCTTCTCGTGATGTTCCTCATCATGGCGCTTGCAGCCTTTGTGACGGGGTCGGGTAACGCCGCGTTCTTTGCGTTTTCTCCGCTTCTGCCGCAGGCCGCGGGCTCTGTGGGCTGGGCCACTGTCACGATGGCCGTGCCCGTGCAGCTTGCAAGCGGCATCGCACGCTCGATGTCGCCGATTGCGGGCGTTGTGATGGCGGTCTCTGGTATTGCGGAAGTCTCGCCCTTTGAACTTGTGCGGCGCACGATTCCGGTGATGGCGGGAGGCCTTGTCGCTACCTTTATCGCTTCACTTCTCATTCTCTGATCAGAACGCAGATTGAAGTAAAAAAGGCCGCAGACAGTCATTTGCCTGCGGCCTTTGCGTTGGGTGCGCTCGGCATGAGCGCGTTCTAACGGGTGAAAGTCCCGAGTGCAGGGGGTAGCACCAAGCACATAGCCAAGAGCAAGGGTGTCTGCCGCGAGGCGGGATCGGTGTGTGTGGATTTTTGTGTCTAGCGCGGGTTTACGGTTGAGCTTGTTGGCTCGCTAACAGGGGTATTTAACCCCAGGTACTTCGGGACTGTCAAGCCCCAATTTTTCTATCAGAGGTAATGCGATGAAGTGGCTTGATGACTTCATAGAGCATTACAACGAAAAGCACCGCCACTGCGGCATCCGTATGGTGACGCCGGGGGCGCGCTTTCGAGGTGAGGACGTTGAGATCCTGCGCCGCCGCAGGGAGACGATGTTGCGTGCTCGCCAACAGGCCCCGGAGCGGTGGATTAAGCCTGAGGCGCAGCTCAACTGTGAGCCCGTAGGCAAGGTGTGGCTAAACCCCGAGAACGGGCAGTTGCGTGAGGCTCAGCCGGTCGCGCATGCGTAAACGGCGCACTGCAGCAAGTCCACCGCGCGCCGTAGCGAACATCTTCGCGGTCATACGGAGTCGGACCTCTCCTATCCGTGCCAGCGCATTGTAGAGACGTCATACGCGGTGTTGTAGCCCACATCTTTGTGGTCCCAAAAAAACTCGGGGGAAACCGCCGAAGGCGGAGGGGGCAGAGCCCCTCAGAACTCACACATATAAAAATTTGTAAATTAGCGGAAAGAAGACTTGACATCTACCGATCCGTTCTACGACATTATGTGTTACTCAACCTTTGGAAGCTTTTCTTTTGGAGGATACATGGTGCTGACTTGCTTTTGGAAAAACTTCATCATGTCATTTGCATCGCCAGTTTCATAGAACTGTCCCAGCTTCTCATGAAACTCTTCCGCATCACGATTCATCACGGTGATTGGGTAATAGCCATCTCTCATCAGGCAACCGTTCATCATAATAGAAGCTGTCCGCTTGTTTGCGTCATAGAAAAATTGACTTCTGGACATGAACAGAAAGACGGCAATGGCTCGTTCCTTCGGATCCTTAATCTGCGTCTCCAAGAACTCAAAACCTTTGGCAGCAAGCTCAGGCAGATTATTCGCATCGGGTGGCGTGTACTGACAGGCTTGAATGCCGACGTCTCCAGTGCGAAAACTTCCCCAAACCAAAGCGTCTTCTTTCCCTGCAAAATTGTGAAGATGTGACGCACACGCTTCGCTCAACTCAAACTCATCAGCACGAATCAAGCGAACAAGCTCCTTACCGGCCTTACCGTAGTTGACAACCTGCATCATTTCATATTGATCGAGACCGCCAACGGTGTAACCGTTCAAGATCGTGACCGTCTGAGGCAATGTCGTTGGATTATTTTCCAACGTGCTCATGGCATTCCATGTAATGGCTGCACGATTTTGCTGATAGATGAAGACCGCCTTTTTACTGTCTCCGATGTATGGAATGTCAAAAGAGAGAGTCCCGACATCCCAAAACATGCCATTTAAACAATCTTGCATAACTTCTTTCATAAAAATTTTCCAAATCTTGGGGTGTGTGTAGATTTTTGTGTCTAGCGCGGGTTTACGGTTGAGCTTGTTGGCTCGCTAACAGGGGTATTTAACCCCTGGTACTTCGGGGCTGTCAAGCCCCAATTTTTCCATCAGTGGTAATGCGATGATTCAGGGTACGACGGCGGCATGGGAGGGCTGCATAGCCGCCCCCATGGGGGCGGCTATGCAGCGGCGCGCCGCTACCGGAAAAAACGCAGTTTCGTCTCCTTAAGTTGTAACACTGCAACTGCTATGCTGAAACACTGTTTCAGTACTCCGCGGCAATTAAGCCTGCCCAGCGGCAAATCGCTCACCGTACATGGCTGCAAACACCGGCATGGCTTCACTCCAAGCACGAACAGGCAGCTTCCATTTTTCCATAATGCGCTGAAGTGCCAAGTAAATCAGCTTCTTGGCGGATTCTTCATGCGGAAACATGGTTCGAGTTTTGATTACCTTCCGAACGCCACGGTTGAGAGCCTCAATACTGTTGGTCGTATACAACAACTTCCGAATCGACCGGGGAAAGTTGAAGAAGGGTATCACCTGTGCCCAGGCAGAGCGCCAACTCTGCGCTACATACGGGTAACGTTTGCCCATAGGGCTATTTTCAAAGGCCGCCAAGGCCGCCAACGCTTCTTCGGGGGTATTGGCCTGGTAAATGGGCTTTAAGCCGGCCATTACAGCCTTTCGATCCTTGTGGCTGACGAAGGCTGTAGAGGTACGGATGAGATGGACAATGCAGGTTTGATGTTGCGCCTGGGGAAATACGGCTTCAATGGCTTGCGTCATACCCTTGAGGCCGTCTGTGACGGCGATCAGGATGTCCTCTACGCCATGGTTTTTCAATTCCGTAAATACCGACGTCCAGAAAGCCGCGCCTTCGTTTTCATGAACCCACATGCCGAGCACATCGCGTCGGCCGTCACAACGTACGCCGAGAGCAAAATGAACCGCCATCTTCTTGATGACGCCGTCCTTACGGATATTGATGCGCAAAGCGTTAAAGAACACCACCGGGTAGACCGAATTCAACGGACGGCCTTGCCATTGCCGTACGTCGGCATTTACCTTTTCCGTCACGGTGCTGATGAATTCGGCACTCACTTCAACGTGGTACTGACTTCTGATGAACTCAGCGATTTCACGGGTAGACAATCCGCGTCCATATAAATCGATGATGGCGTCATCGAAGTCATTGAAATGCCGTGAGTGCTTGGGTACCGGGCGAGGAACATAAGTCCCCTTGCGATCGCGGGGAACCTGGATTTCTAAATCGCCTTTATTGCCGTGAAGCGTTTTCTTGCTGTACCCATTGCGTTTGTTTTCAACGCGCTCAGCCGACGATTCCTCTTCGTTGAGATTATCGTCTTCCTGTGTCAAATGGTGCTCCAGTTCCCCTTGCAGGGCGGCGTTGATGAAGCGTTGGGCTACGATCTTCATCGCTTCGTTGAAATGAGCCTGCGTTAAGGCCGTTAAGCCGCCGGCTTCCATCAGTTGCTCTACGGCACCGTTCAGAATGGCCTGCTGCTGGTCGGTAAATTTTACGGTGTCGTTTATTTTGGGTGTACGGTGTGCCACGGTGATTCCTTTCGCGCCCTACGGGAGCGCTATTATCGTCAGGACACAAAAAACCTTACATCTCCTCTTCTTCAAAAAGCTCAAGCAAAACACGGTGGTCAAGGCATACTTCGGAACAACGGAAAACGCTGTCCGCAGTCAAGTGTGGATTGCTTTGATTGCGACATTGTTGCTGCAAATCTTGTTTCAGCGTAGCCGTGACCACAGGTATTTCAGCACTTTTAACTGGGTTGTGAGGCAGAGTCTTTGGAAATACATCCGCTTGGAACAAATCCTGAATCCGTCAATCCTCGGCCGAGATGAGCCAGAGGCTTCCTGTGAGGAATCTCCGCAGATGGAGCTTCCATTCAGAATAGTAGGCCCCTAAAACCGAAAATTCGCGTTTTCTCTTTTAAGTCAACAAACTATTTTTTGATGCACAAATCCGTTTTGGACAGTAGTGCTCGTTTTTGTCAAACCGGCAGATTTTTAAACAGATACTGTCCTAAGTATTTTCCCTCACATAAAGTGGAATTTCGGCTCAAATACAGGCTTTCATATTTTTCCCCGAAAAATGAAAGAACTAGCGCAATTTTCGCTATTCATTTTGTGAATAATTAGCGGTTTTTCTGAGTTTGTGGGTCGATACAGAGACGTTTCAACCGGTAGGGTATGCCCGATTGTTGAGAATAATTCTCAACTGTGACCGCTATTTTCGATTTCAGAAAATTCAGTTTTTTGTTAATTGCAATTTTTTTCAAATTGATCTGAGTCAAGAGAAACAGAAAGGCGGCTCGGCTCCCGCCAATAGAATCGATTCAAAAGAGGCAGAAAGCCATGAACATCAATCAACTCAGTTACCACCACATCAAGGTTTTTCTGGCGGTCTACCGGCACAGGAGCGCATCCGTTGCGGGCTGTGAGCTGGGGCTCACAAACTCCGCCATCAGCAGAGCTCTGAGCAATCTGAGAGCGATGTTTGACGACGATTTGTTTATCCGTACGGCCGCCGGTTTTGTTCCGACGGAGCGGGCCAAGGGACTGGCGGAAACACTTGAAACCGTTGTCGGCGGTCTGCGTAGCATTGAAAAGCAGTATTTGAGCTTCATTCCGTCGGAGTCGGAAGGTTGTTTCGAGATCCGCGTCTACGACGAATTCAGTTTTGCGGTGCAGGAGGTGATCGACAACCGGATTTTGAAAAAAGCGCCGAACCTGCGCTTCAACGTCCGGATTCTTACGGAAAACTGCGTGCACGGACTCGCCAACGGCAGCGTGGATTTTGCGGTTGTGTACGAGGGTTTTGACGATCCGAGTCTCAACTTCAAGTGTTTTGCCTACACGGGCGACATCTATCTGCTCGGCCGCAAGGGTCATCCGTTGTTCGGCAAGAGTGATTTCACGGCCCGTGATCTTGGCCGCTATCCGCTGCTTGAGATCGACAACTACCGGGATCTCGCCCGTCCGCTGCTGGTGGATATCTGTCAGGAGAAAAACTGCTCGATGAAGGTGGCGGTTTACACCGAAAGCGTTGCCACTGCATTTCAGAAACTGGCGGCCTCTGACTGCGTGACCGTGGTGTGCAATCAGTTTACGCGGGCTTTTGCCGATCAGATGCCTGACCTCGCTTATGTCGTGTTGCCGGAGCCCATTCTGCGCCGCATCAAGCAGATGCGCAGTGCCGTAAAGCCGATCGGAAATTATCTCGCTTTCGGCAGCACGAATCTGTCGCCCGCTTTTGAGTGGGTGAAGCAGGAATTGTTCGAGGGCCTGCAGCAGGCCTGGATCAAGGCGGCCAAAAGCCTGCCAGAAAAGAATTTAAACACAGCTGCCGCGTAAAGAGGCAGCTGTGTTTAAAAAAGAGGCTGTCCGCATTACCCCGGCGGGCGGCGTTTAAAAAACGTTAAGGAGAAAAGTATGCCGGGAATCAAACGCAGAAACTTCCTTCAGGGACTCGGAGCAACGGCCCTGGCGGGAAGTCTGACCGGACTGGTGCCGCGTTCGGCATCCGCTATGCACTCTTACGGTGCAAACCCCGTTTTGCTCAACAAACGCGCCGGCGTGGTCAAGTACCACAGCTGCCTGCGTAACTGCGCCGACCGCTGTCTGATGAAGTTCCGTGTGCAGGACGGCCGCATGACCTACGTGAGCGGTGCCGAAGAGCAGTTTAAGACCGGGTCCTGCCCGTGCGTGAAGGGGCTGACCTATGTGGAGTACACCTACGCACCGGACCGCATTCTTCACCCGATGGAAAGAATCGGCGAAAAGGGTTCGCACAAGTGGCGCCGCATCTCCTGGGAAGAAGCCTGGGACAAACTCATCAAAAAGACGCACGAAGTGATCGATAAGTACGGTTCGGAAGCGATCCTCCCGTACTCGTACTCCGGCAACTACGGCGCCATCGGTATGCGCGCAGCTGACCGTTTCTTCAACCGCGTCGGCGCTTCCTACCTTGACCGTGTGGTCTGCACGGAAGCCGGTGTCTGGGGTTACGGCAGTGTTCAGGGCACAACTGACGGCCCCGACCCTGAAGAGATCCCCAACAGCGACTGCTACGTCTCCTGGGGCTTTAACGAAACCGTATCCAACGTGCACGGCATCAAACTCATCAACATGGCCCGCGACAGGGGGGCGAAGGTTTTGGCCGTGAACCCCAACCGTACGCCGATCTGCTCGCAGGCCGATGTTTATCTGCAGCCCAAGCCCGCAACCGACGCCTGGGTCGCAGTAGGCGTGATGAAGTATCTGCTTGCGCACGAAGAGATGATCGACCGAGAGTTTCTCAATACCTGCTGTATCGGTGCCGATGAGGCGATCGCCCGCGTCAACTCCGTTTCCTGGGATGACATTGTGAAGGTGACGGGACTTGAGCGCCGTGAAATCGAGAAATTTGCCGATATCTACGGTAAGTCCAAGCGCTGCATCATCCGCGGCGGCTACGGCATGCAGCGTAACTACAACGGCGCCCGCATGACCCGTGCCATTGCAATTATGCATGCCCTGCGCGGTATGTTTGACAAACCGGCCTGCGGCATTATTTACGACAACGTCCGTCCCATCACCGGCATGAATGTCTTCGCCGGCCGCGGCAACCGCTTTATTCGCAAGGATATTCAGCACATCAACATGACCGACCTTGATCAGGCGCTCCGTAAGGATAAGCCCACGACTGAAGGCCGTCCGATCAAGCCCATCCACATGCTCGTCTGCTACAACGGTAATCCCGTGGCGGTTTCCCCGAACGTCAATGAGCTTGTGAAAAACCTCAAGCGCGACGACCTCTACGTTGTCGGCTTTGACATGATCATGACCGATACGCTCGAGTACTGTGACCTGATACTGCCGGCCTCGACGCAGTTTGAAACCGACGACGTGATCGGCGACTACCACAGCTGGTACGTGCAGATCTGCGAAAAGGTCATTGAACCTGTGGGCGAATCCAAGCCCAACTGGGATTTCTTTGCCGAATACGGCCGCCGCATGGGCTTTACCGAACAGGAATTCAAGGATACGCCGCTTGACATCATTGCGCAGTTCCTCGACACGAAGGCCCCGTGGTACAAGGGCATCACGCTCGAGCGTTTGCAAAAAGAAAAGTTCATTCACCTTGTCATGCCTTCAAGCGTTCCGGTCCGTTCGGGCGGCAAGTGCGACACCCCGTCCGGCAAGATCGAGCTTTATTCCGAAATCATGAAGAAGGCCGGGTTTAATCCCACGATTGACTTCGCGCTCTGCGAAGAGGAAATGCCCAAGGAAGAAAGAGGGTTGCCGTTCCGGCTTTTGTCGCCCGGAATTCCGCAACGCGTCAATTCCTCCTTCTACAACGTCAAGTACATCCGCGGGTACAACGCCTACGAATGTGAGATCAATCCGGTTGACGCCAAGCGCCTCGGTATTGCCATGGGCGACCGCATCCGCCTTTCCAACCAGCGCGGAGAAGCGTTCTTCGTGGCGCGTCTCTCAACCCGCGTCACTCCCGGGGTGGTGCGTACCGCCAAATGTAACTGGCGCAGCACCAATCCTTACGGCAAGGGCACCAACACCAACACACTGACCACATCGAAACTGACGGATATGGGCGGCTGTTCCGCTTATCACTCCACGCGCGTGGATGTCCGCAAGGCGTAACGGGGAGACTCTGACATGACAAACAAGTTGCAGAAAGGTTTTATTTTCCGTCAGGAAAACTGCGTGGGCTGCGGCGGCTGTGCCGTGGCCTGCCAGATTCACAATGAACTGCCCGAAGACGTACGCTTCCGCAAGGTTGACCTCTACGAGGTCAAGGACAAGGAAGGCCGCGTGCGCGACGTGTGGCTTACCCACAGCTGCATGCACTGCACCAATCCGTCCTGCATGGCGGTCTGTCCCGCCAACGCCTTCAAACAGCGCCCCGACGGCATTGTGGTGCTTGACCGCAAACGCTGCACGGGCTGCGGGCTTTGCAAAAACGCCTGCCCGTACGATGCGATCGTCATCAGCCGCATTGACGGCAAGGCCGCCAAATGCAACCTCTGCGTGGAACTGCTTGACGCGGGGCTTAATCCCGCCTGCGTGGACGGCTGCCCGGTGAAGTGCCTCACGGCCGGCAATGTGACGCAGGTGCTCGCGCAGAAAAAGAGTGCCTCCAAGACCGGCATCGGTTACCGCGACGGCGTGAACGCTCCCAACATGATCATCATCCGGGAGCGGCGCTGATATGAGCGGAACGGACATGCTTGAAGCGGCACAGAGCCTGCACGCTTTTAAAGAAACGTTCTTTCAGCCGGGCAGTCCCGCAGCGCTTGAGTCTTTAAGCCGCTGGGCCCGATCGGCCGGACACCCGATGCTTGCCGCCGAAGCCGAAATGGCCGCGCGTGACACGGATGCCGCCGAAGCCGAGTTCAACCGGATGTGCATCGGGCCGTACCGCCTGACGGTGCCTCCCTACGAAAGCGTCTGGCGTTCGCACGGGCGAGTGCTCAACAACCGCTACAGCGCGGCGGTGGAGTACGCCTTCAGCGAAGTTGGGCTCACGAGCCATGGCAAACTCAACGAAATGCCGGATTTTTTCGGCAACGAACTCGAGTTTCTGAGCTGTGTGGCTTCCATGTCCTTTCAATACAGACAAAAAGGGGATGCCGCTGCCGCCGATGAACTGGAAGCCATTTTCCGGCGGTTCTGGTCCCAGCACCTCGGCCATTGGGCGGATACGTTTCTTGACGCCGTGGCGGAGGACACCCGATCGTCTTTCTGGCGGGTGTGGGCGAAAACGCTCAAGCGTGAGCTCGCGCAGTTTTTCGCGGGTATTGAGCTCACGGAGATCATGGCCGGCCTGGAAATCCCCATTGCGGACATCTCCTCTTCACAGAATCTGAAGGAATGACTATGAAAAAGTTAATTACTGTTTCCCTGTTCGGGACCGCCTTCGCGGCTCAGGCCGAAGAAACGGCGGAGCACATGCCGGAATTCTGGATGCCGGTGCAGGAACATGTCGTCAACAACGATATTCCGCAGCTGCTGGGCTACGCCTCGGATCCGGCGCTCATCAAAACCTACAATCCGGATGCCGTCAGCGCAGGCTATCTGAGCTTTCTGCATTCGGCGGAAGTGACGGCCAACTTTATCTTCGCTTCGGTGGTGCTGGTGGCACTGCTCTTTGCCGTCTTTGTGCTTATTAACGGCAGAGCACGGCTCGCTGACGGCTTTTCCGGCCGGCTCATCAGCCGCTGGAGTCCGCTTGACGTGGCGCTGCACTGGATTGCCGCCGTGCCCTGCGTTCTCCTGATCCTCACGGGGCTGGTGATCGGTGCCGGGCGTTTCTGGCTTGAACCGTTGATGACGCCGGAACATTTCACCTCTTTTGTGAACGGTTCGGTGATGGTGCACAACTTTGTGGCCTTCCCGTTTATCGCGGCAGCTGTGATCATGATGGTGAAGTGGGCGGCGCGTCAGATGCCGGAATCCTGTGACCTTAAGTGGTTTGCCTGCCTGGGCGGTTACATCAATACCGGTAAGCCGCACCATCCTGATGCCGGGTTTGCCAATGCCGGTGAAAAGGCGTTCTTCTGGTGCTTCGTGGTGTTTGGCCTTGCGATGATCGTCACGGGGCTGATGATGCTCTACCCGGAACTTTTCGGCGGCATGAGTAAGGACGGCGCCAATCTCGCCCTCATTATTCACATCATCAGTGCCGTCATCCTCGGTGCCTTCTCGGTGGTTCACATCTATATGGGTGCCGTGATGAGCGAGGGCGGCATTGAGAACATGCTCTCGGGCAAGTGCGACGAAAACTGGGCTAAACAGAATCACAACCTCTGGTACGCCAAAATCAGCAAGTGACGGATCGGCTGATCCGTCGGACCGGATGCAGGCAAAGCGGTTTTTTCAGCGACTTTGCCTGATCATCGACTAACTGTGAGAATCACAATGGAACGACGTTCGTTATTTAAGCTCGCGGCCGGGAGTGCGGTATTTACGTGTATCCCGACGGCGCAGCTGCTTGCAAAGACGCCGGGCAAGCGCTACGCCATGGTGTTTGATGTGCGGCGCTGCACGGGGTGCCTCTCCTGCACGGTGTCCTGCTCGGTGGAAAACCATGTTGAGGCGGGACGCGCCCGCACCCAGGTCAATCAGATGGCCGTCAAAACGGCTGCGGCCGAAGCGGTCATCGCGTTTCCCAACCAGTGTAATCACTGCGACAACCCGCCCTGTGTGCGTGTCTGCCCTGTTAAGGCCACTTATAAGCGCTCCGAAGACGGCATTGTGGTGATTGACTACAACAAGTGCATTCACTGCATGGCCTGCGTGCCGGCCTGTCCGTACGGCGCCCGCAAGGCTGATCCGACACACAAAAACCCGCCGGAAAAGTGCAATTTCTGCATCCACCGCATCAGCGAGGGGCTATTGCCCGCCTGCGTGGAAAGCTGTATCGGCAAAGCCCGTGTTTTCGGAGATCTCAACGATGAGACCAGCGAGATCTACAAGCTTGTGAAAGCCAGCAAGGTCTATGCACTGCTCTCCGGTTACGGCACAAAACCCAACATTTTCTATATCGGACTGCCCGAAGGATGTGACGACAAGGCAATGTTGTCCGTGAAGCAGACCAACTGGCAGCGCTGAGGAAAAACGTCATGGCAAATGAAAAATCTACGGAACGCTTCGGTTTTGCGGAAAAACCGGAACTGATCCGCCGCAACGGAAAACTCGATGTGAGACCGGGCGTGCGCATCGGTTTTACGCGTTGTTTTACCTGCAACAACATGTGCGGTCTGCGCTACCGTGTGGATGAAGCCACAGATACGCTCACGCGTGTGGCGGGCAATCCTTACTGTGAGGTGGTCACGGGCGGCAAACCCCTGGTACTGGATACCCCGGTTGCCAAAGCCTGGGCGCTTCTGACCGGTGACGCCGGTCAGCAAAACCGCGCAACCTGCTGCGGCAAAGGTGCTTCCGGTATTGACGCGGTCACTGATCCGCGCCGGGTCCTGACCGTGTTAAAACGCGCCGGAAAACGCGGTGAAAATAAGTGGAAGACCATCCCTTACGAGCAGGCAGTGCGCGAAATCGTGGAAGGCGGTAATCTGTTCGGCGAGGGCCATGTTGAAGGGTTGCGGGCGATCCGCAATCTGAAGACCCCGGCGGTGCCGGGGCAGCCTGAGTTCGGGCCCAAGGTTAACCAGCTCATGGCGACCTTTAACGAAGAAGACACCATCCGGGGTAGTTTTTATTCACGCTTTATGACAAAGGCCTTCGGTACAGTGAACCTCACAACCAAGCACGCCTACTGCGGTGCTGCGGTCGGCGTCGGTTACTCCGTGGGTCTCGGGCCTGAAATCGCTGCCGGTATGTGTGACGTTGACTGGGATGCCTTTGAGTATGCAGTCTTTATCGGCACGGCTCCCGGAGCCTCCGGCGCCAGCATTAACCGTCTGGGCCGGGCTGTTGCCGATGCCCGCGTTGAGCGTAAGGCTAAATACGTGGCAGTCGATCCGATTCTCAGAACAGTTGTTGCCAACAATACGCAGGGGCAGTGGCAGCCGATTCTGCCGGGCACGGACACGGCGTTTCTTTACGGTGTGATCCGGATCATCCTTGAAAACAAATGGATGAATTCGAAGTTTTTGGTGAGCCCGAATGAAGCGGCGGCGAAAAAGGCCGGTGAAATCAACTGGACCAATGCCGCATGGCTTGTTGACATCAAAACACAGACCATGGCTGATGCCGCCGATTTCGGCTGCGGCAAAAAGGGCGAGGGGGTCGTGTTTACGGGCGGTAAGCCCGTCTCGGCCGCAACTGCCGTTAAGGGTGAACTCTTTGTGGACCGTACCTTCCGCCGTCAGGACGGCAAAAACGTGCGCCTGGTCTCCAGCCTGGAGCTGCTCCGGCAGCAGGCAGTGAAGTACACGCTTGCAGAGTACGCTCAAAAATGCGGTGTTCCCGTTGAACGGATGACGGAAATTGCCCGCGAATTCACGCACCACGGGCGCCGTGTTGTCGCCGTTTCCAATACCGGCAACAACAGTGCCGATGCCGTGATGTGCGGCTGGCTTATCTGTATTCTCAACAGTCTTGCGGGCAGTCACGACTGTAAGGGCGGTGCCCTTTACGGTAACGGGTTCTTTACGGGCTTTGAAGGCACGTATGATCTGGCAACTGTTAAGGGGGCTCCCGATCAGGACGGCCAGATGAATGCCTGCCGCAACGCACCCTACGAAGACTCGACCGAATACAAGGAACACGTGAAAAAGGGTGAGAATCCCTATCCGGCCAAGCACATCTTCCATCCGCTCTTTCCGGGCTACACGGCCGGAAACGCCGCGGAAATGATGGTGGCGATGGCAAATAAAGATCCGTATCCCGCGAAAGCGCTCTTTAATTGGCGCAGCAACGTTCTTTTCAGTGCTTCTTCCATTGATCACCGGATTAAAGACGTGCTTGCCGATCCCAAACAGCTCCCGCTGTTTGTCGGTATTGACGCCTTTATCAACGAGACGAATATGTACGCCGACTACATCATCCCGGACCGTGTGATGTATGAGGAATACGCCTGCGACCGTACCTGGGGCAACTACAACCAGTGTGTCACGGCAGGGGTTCCGGTCGTTACGCCGCGCACGGTGAAAAACGCCAAGGGTGCGCACGTCTCGATGGAAACGTTCCTTGTCGACTGTGCGCTTGCCATGAAGCTGCCTGGGTTTGGTAAGGGCGCTATTCCCGTAAAGGGGGGCAAACCCGCGGACCTCTTTACCTACGACGACTGGGCCGTGCGCTATCTTTCAAATGCGGCCGAACAGTTTAAGGGGCTGCCCGAGGTGACGGACGAGGACCGGCGTTTTGCGGGGCTTGAGCGGGCCATGAAGATGGTGAGGCCGCTTTTGAAGCCCGCCGAAGCGGCCCGCGTGGAAGCACTGCTTTCCCGCGGCGGTTACTACGAGGCCGACAGCCGCTATGCAGGTGAGTTTATGAAAAACGGCGGCGGCAAATTCCTGCAGTTTTTTAATCCCGCCATGCCCGCCGTGCGCCACTGCTTCAGCGGCAAGCCCTATCCGGGGGTGCCGGTTGCCGAAGAAGCCCGCTTCTTTAACGGTGAAGCCTGGCGTCAGCGCTGGAGCAGAAAGGACTATCCGCTGCTGTTTTCGAGCTTTAAGCCGATTCTGCGCTCCAACTACTCGGTCGCCTTTGAGCACTGCACGGAGATTTCGCCTGAAAACTTTGTGCATATGCACCGCGTGACGGCACAGAAGTTCGGACTTAAAAACGGCGACAAGGTCCGGATTGCAAGCCCCAACGGCGTTGATGTAAAGGGGGTGCTGATGGTTGACGAGGCGGTGACGCCGGGGGCGGTTTGTGTCGCGCATGCCTACGGGCATACGGCCTACGGTGCCGAGAACCGCGTAGTGGACGGTAAGACTGTGCCCGGCATTGCGGCAAGAGCGGGCGGCACTGCCGTCAATCAGATGATCCCGCGCGATCCGACCCGTCCGGGCCGCTACGGCATGCTCAATGACTATTGGGCTGCCTGTAACTGCCGTACCGGGATTCCGGTTAAGGTAGTGAAGGCATGAACTTATACAGCATTCCCTGAAAGAGCAATCTGCTGTTTTCTCTCCGACAGCCGGCACAGGGGCCGGTGACCATTTCCCCCTCGGCGCTAAAACTGAGGGGGTTTTTTCTGCGCTTGTCCGTCTGTGCCGGGACATTTCGGGCGGATATGGGGTGCCCATTTATCTTCTCCGTGCCCTCCTGATTAGCGATTAGGAAGTATTTTGACAGAGAGGGACGCGGATCTACCGCTTTGTGCTTTTTATGGGCATTGCCCTGTTGGTCTACTACGCGTTTTTCAAGGTTCTCGGGATCATTTTGTTTGCCGTTGAGATGACGGTCTTTATTGCGGGGCCCGTGGTGAAGGAAATGAAAGACTGGTGTGTGTTTGGGGAAGGAAAAGTCCAGGCCCCGGTGGCCTTTGATCGGCGGAGTAATCCTTCTCATCTTTGCCTGGCTCTTTTTCCCCTGGAACGCTCAGGTGACGGCGCTCGCCGTGCTGCGCGCTTACGGTGAGACAATCTTTTATGCGACAACACCCGCTGTCATCAAAGCCGTGCATGCCCGCGCGGGGCTTTCGGTCCGTCAGGGGGATGTGCTTTATGAACTGACCTCTCCTAAGCTGGAAAATGAGGCCAGGAAGCTTACGGCAGACCTTGCGGCCGCCGACTGGCGCATCAACTTTCTGCGGGTGAACCGTGAAACGGCGGCGGAAGCCCCCTTGGCTGAGCGCGAGCGCGCGGAAATTGCCAAGCGCCTTACGGAAGTAAAGCGCCAGCTTGCGGCTCTCACCGTCACAAGTCCCTTTGACGGGGTGATTTTGGAAACCGAACCGGATCTTGCACCTGGGGAATGGGTGCGCGCCAGCGAAAAACTTGCGTCTGTTGCGCCAGAGAGAAAAGACGGGAGCGCCTCGGGGCTGATGCCCGAAGTCTGGGGGTTTATGGCGGAAAGCAATCTGCTGCGTGTGGCGCAGGGAAGTTCCGCGGTCTTTGTGCCGGAAGACGCCGGTCGCAGTACCGTACGGCAGAGGACATCCTCAGTCGACCGTGCGGCCACGCGCCAGATCGGTGCGGCGCCGGAATTGGCAAGTACCTTCGGCGGGCCCCCGGCGGCAAGTGTGACATCGGACGCCGCTGCCCGCTCTCTGGGGGGTGACGCCGGGCGCGCCTACGCCTTAAAGGATGCGGTCTACCGGGTGCGTTTGACGGGGAAAGAGGTACTGAGTCTCACAAAAACGGCTTCGGGTGACTATGACACCGCCGGCACGGAAGTGATCCGCGGGCACGTCGTGATTGACGGGGAGCGTGAGTCTCTCGCGGGCCGGTGGCTGCGCTGCGCGTGGGCGGTACTGATGCGTGAGTCGGGATTCTGAGGTTTCGAGGACCAAAAAAGGCGCCGTGAGGAGATAATCCTTCGGCGCCTCAATCATTCCTGCCGGAGAGGATTACTTTTCGTACATCCCCTTGGCAACGACGGTGCCCGCACGCATCATGCTGCGACCGCGGGCAAACATATCGGTGATTTCACAGGCGTCGTTAACAAGCAGCAGGTCGGCGTCCATGCCGGCCTTGATTTGACCCTTGCCCGCGAGGTTGAGGCCCTTCGCGAGGTTCGTGGAAACAAAGCCGATTGCCTTTTCAAAGCCCAGTTTTTCCACGAGCTTCTGAAATTCGGGCCACGCGCCGTTAATGGGGCAGACGTCAAGTCCGATCATCTCGCCCTTATCGTCAAAGCGCGGAAAGGAGCCGTGCGCATCCGTGGAGAGCGTGAGCTTGTCGGCCGTGACGCCGTCTTCGAGTGCACAGAGAACGGCGTCAGCGGCCGTACCGCAGATACAGGGGCCGGCCGTGAGGTCGATCATGCCGCCGCGGCGGGCAAACGCAAGCGACCGCTCCCAGGTGAGGTCTTTACGGGCACAGTGTGTCGGGCGGATGTGTTTGATGGGCATGCCGGCGTCGCAGCAGGCATCGATGATGTCGTAGGCGGTGTTGCCGAGGTCTCCGAGGTGCACGTGCAGGAACCCGGTCTTACCGGAAATCATGCCTCCCACGCGGATGTCGGAGAGAAGGTGCAGGATGTCCTGCTCGGTGGGGAAACTCGAGCGGTGGTCACCGAGCGCAATCTTTACGCCGATCACTTCGGGAATCGTCAGCAGTTCACGGCGCACGGTGCCGGTGATGGTCGTCACGGGAAACGCGTAGTTTGAGGTCCACATGTAGGTTGTGAGACCTTCGGTTTTCAGTGCCCGGACTTTCGCCAGGAGGTTTTCGATGCTGCGGGTTTCGCTGTCGGTGCCGGAGACGCCCACTACGGTGGTGATACCGGCTTCAATGAATTCGAGAAGGCTTGCTTCCGGGCAGCGGGAGACCGGGCCGGCTTCGCCGCCGCCACCGGTGACGTGGATGTGCTGGTCAATGACGCCGGGCATCATCACGCGCCCCTTGGCGTCCACGGTTTCCATGCCGGGGACGTTCACCGTGAGGTCTTTGCCGACGGCAACAATCTTGTCGTTGACGATAAAGACGTCGGTGGTGCCCAGATGTTCGGGCGCGTAAACGTCCGCGTTTTTAATGAGAACGGCTGTCATAAAAACCTCTGAAAATGTGGTCGGTGCCGCTTTGGCGGCGCATATTCTGAGATTCTAATCCGGCCGTTCGGATGATCGGGCGCACTTTTCGGCATTACCGGGTAGTTTCGCGCTCCGCATCCCGATATAATCGCCGCGTTTCAGACCTCGGGTACGTTCCTGCGGTCATTTTGTTTTTGGGGGAGCCGTCAGTGCGTCCTGTTTTTGTGCTCGATGTTGCCGAGCGTTCGATCGATCTTCTGACGCGTGGGCGTTTCATTGACGATTACTGCAATGTTCTCACCGCCAACGGCCGGACCGTCAAGGACGATCCGGACTTAACGCCCGAGGAAAATGAGCACAAGCTCTTTTTGGCGGCGGTGACCGAAATCCAGAAGGATAACGACATCCGCATTGCGGATACGGCGGCCAGTCTCACGACCGTTATTGCGCAGTTTTACGAGCAGGCTTTAAAGAAAGCCGTGACGGTTGAGGACTACCAGAAACTCGCCAAGACTCATCTGGAGCTTCTTGCGGAACTCTCTGCGGTTTTGCAGAAACTCTCGCTTGAACGCGCTAAAGAGCGCCGCGAAAAAGAAACCCCGAAGGAAGGAGCACTTTGAAAATGCCGATGCTTAACAACAAACGGTTTGTCATCACGGGCGTTTCCTCCGAGCGCTCCATTGCGCACGGCATTGCCTGCGTGGCGCACGCCGAAGGTGCCGAACTGATCCTCACCTACAACAACGCGCGCTTTGAATGCCGTGTGAGAGCCCTTGCTGAGGAACTCAATGCCAAGGTGATCCGGCTTGATGCCTCGGACGATGCTTCCGTGGCGGCCTGTGCTGAAAGCGTGAAAGCCGTTTGGCCCGACGGCATGGACGGTTTTGTTCATTCCATTGCCTGGGCGCCCCGGGAGGCCATTCAGGGGTCCTTTTTGGAAGGTATCAGCCGCGACGGGTTTCTTGCGGCAATGAGTATTTCGGTTTATTCCTTTGCGGCGCTTGCCAAAGCCTTTTTGCCTCAGATGGAAGGGCGGCGCGCCTCAATGCTCACGGTTTCCTATTTGGGGGCAGAAAAGGTGCTTCCGAACTACAACACCATGGGTGTTGCTAAGGCGGCGCTTGAATCCATGACGCGCTACATGGCAGCGGACCTGGGCCCCAGGGGAATGCGCGTCAACGCCCTTTCCTGCGGACCGGTGAGAACGCTTGCGGCCTCAGGCATCAAGGACTTCAGCCGGATGCTTGCGGCAAGCGAAACGTTAAGCCCCATGCGCGAAAACATCACCACGACGGATGCGGGTAACGCCGCGGCGTTTCTCCTTTCAGACCTCGCCCGCATGACAACGGGCCAGACCGTCTACGTTGACGGCGGGTTTGAAATTTTGGCGCCGGGCGCTCTGTAAAAGACCGCAGCCTTTTTTTGTTAAGACCGCCTGTCTTTTTCCCGTAGGGTGAAAGGTTGCAGGCGGTTTTCGTTTTTAACGCACAACGAACGACATCATGCCTTCAGCTTCGTCCCGTAAACCCCGTCTGCCGCAGCCCTCGGAAATCAAGAATTTTCCGGATGATCCGGCGATGAAGGTGTTTGAATCCAACGGCACGCTTTACGGGGGCTACCGTATCCGTAAGCGTGACCCGATTACGCACAAGCAGCACGAGCAGAAGGTTTATTCGGGCCGTATCGTCGACGGCGTCTACTACACGATGGACGAATTTAAGGAGCGCTTTACCCGCACCGGTGAACCCCGGCAGTCGGGCGCGGTGCTGCCTCAGGGGTTAACGCCTGCGGCAGAAGAGGCTGTACGTAAAAAGGCGGATCAGAACCAAAAGCTCCTTGCGGACATCGCGGGTGTTCTTGAGGACTTTGACGGGACGCTCGGCGACGGTGTTGCGGACGAGGAACCCAAGAAGGCACCGGCCCTGAAAAAGGGGCGTAAGTCCGCGGCAGCGGCTTCAGACGCTGCTCAAGCCCGGCCGCGTGCCTTCGGGCGCTTTACGCCGGGCGAGAAAAACGATCTCACGGACGTCTCGGGCGTCACGGTAAAGCACTACACGTTTGAGGCTGACAAGGGTAAGACCGGGTGCGGTCTGACGATGGTCGGGTTTGAGGGAAGGGAAGTCAAAGCCGCCTTCGTGCGCTTCGGTGAAGTCCGTGCCTGGGGGCTTGAGGCGCTTGCGGAATCGCACCGTATTAAAGGTTCGGTGGTGATGACAAGCCAGACGGCCTTTCAGAAGGTGCTCGCGCTTTTGCCGGACACTGAAAAGGATGTGCTTCTTGCGCAGCCCGTGGAAGGCGTCAACCTGGAGATGTTGCCGGCTGATTTGTCCGGTGCGCGGTTCACTGTGAAAGACGGCGCGCTCGGAGCCGGTGTCGGTTTAGAGGCCTTCGGATTTGCTGGCGGCGTCGGATCGTCTTCGCGCACCGCTGTGAGGGGCTACAAGGTTGCCGTCATGGCGCTTGCGGCGTGCGAAGGGATGCTTCAGGCGGTTGAAACGGGAAAGACCGAGGCGCCGCAGGGCGCGGGCGGATCAGTCCTGCTTCTGACTGTAACGGATGCTCCGCTTTCGGTGATGGCTCTGACGCGACTTGCCAGAGCTTCCGTTGCGGGGCTTTTCCGCACGGGGGCAATGCCCTTTGCGGTGACGTCCTTGGCTCTTACGACGGACACGGGTGAAGTCAATGACACGGCTGCGGGGACGGTGATGCTGGCTGCGGCGGATGCGGCTTTAGAAGCCGTAGTCCGAAGCTTCAGATCCTGACATTCATAAGAGGGGTCTGAGGGGGTACAAAAAAGGGAGCGGCTCGTGTGGGTTTCCGCTCCCTTTGCGTCAGAAGCTCAAAGAAGAACTTCTGACGCGGACGTCAATGGGCAATTAAGCCTTCTTGCCGCCCTTAAGGCCCTTTACGTACTCAGCAACCGTCATACCGAAGACGCCGGCGCTCGTGAGCTGAGCGCCGCCCACGTAGTTGTCGTAGAAGAGGCCGCCCGCAGCGTTGCCGATGCAGAAGAGCCCCGGGATCACCTGGTATTCGGTGTCAAGCACCTGGCCGTTGGTGTTGATGAGCGGACCACCGAACGTGGCTGTCATACCGCCCTGGAACGGAACGATGTAGAAGGGAGCCTTCTTCACGACCGGGGGCTTCGGAAGGGTATTGACCGGGCTCATCTTCATGGCTTCGCCGTCTTCGATCGCTTCGTTGTAGTCTTCGATCGTTTCCTTCAGAGCCTTCGGATCAATGCCCGCAGCCTTAGCGGCTTCTTCAAGGGTGTTGCCGGTGTAAACCGGGGCCTTGGTGCGGGCGTAGCTTGCCCAGTCGTTCTTCAAAATCGGAATGTCGTGCGCTGTCTGGTCGCACACCATGAAGGCCCAGTTGTCAGGCGTATTGGCTGCCACTTCGCGGGACATCTGAACGTAGGTCTTGCCTTCATCGATGAAGCGCTTGCCCTGGCGGTTCACGCACACACCGTTGTTGACAATGTTCAAGGGGTTGGCGCCGGTCGGGCCGTAAATCGGGCCGCAGTGGAACTGGTCAACGTTCACAACCTTGGGCATGAAGGGGGCCGTCAAAACAATGTTTTCACCAGCAATGATGCGGGAACCGCGGATCGGCATCTTGGCGCCGGCGCTGCCGATAAACTGCGTGACCAATTCCTGGTTGGCAGAGTAGCCGCCGGTGGAAAGAACCACACCGTACTTCGCATAGACTTCAGAAAGGCCGTTTTCGTTCTTCACGCGCACGCCGTTGACGTTGCCTTTCTTCGGATCGCTCAAAAGCGCGACAACCTTGTTGCCGGTGCGGACTTCCACGCCCAGGGACTCAGCCTTCTTCATGAGCGTCATCGCAAGATAAGCGCCGCCCGGCTGAACGTCACCGGTCACGAGGTGAGAGCGGGTGAGCTGCGGCCACACAAGGCGGGCACCGGTCTTAAAGTTAATGCCGCAGTCGCTGTGCAGCCACTCAAGCAAACGGGTGCAGTTATCGACAACCTTGTGCGTCAGAGCCGGATCAGCCTTGCCCTGAGACACCTTCATCATGTCGTTGAAGAACGCTTCATTGGTGTCGTTGGCGGTACCGGCGGCCTTCTGGAATGACGTGTTGAGGCCCAAGAGGAACCCAGCCGCGTAAATGGTGTTGCCGAAAGGCATATCCATCTTTTCCAGCAGCAGGGGCTTTAAGCCCAGCTGCGCGGCACGGACGGCGCACACGAGGCCGCCGCAGCCGGCGCCCACAATGATCAGATCGTACTTGGCGCGGGCGGGACGGGCTTCAGCCGTGGCGGAGACACCGGCCAGAACACCGGCGGTTCCGAGAGCACCGACGGTGGCCGTCTTAAAGAAGTCGCGACGAGATTCCATTGTCATTTTCTTTTCCTTCTCTGTAATGCTGTTCCGATGCCGGGTTTTGTCTGCCGGCAACGGCAAAAACACAGTACTTACGACTGCTTCGGCGGCAACTTTACGCCGTGCAGAAAACTGTGTTCTAAGGTGTTTGTCTCAGAGCAGTGCAAAGAATTTGCTGAACAGTGCTTCAAATCAAATGCGAGGTTTGCCCGAATGTAACGGAATCTGAACAAAATGCGGAAAACGCCCCTGATATAATTTCAGTTTACGTGTCCGCGTTAAGAAAACGAGCGGATTATCCTTTTTCTGATTTGTTAAGACGCGCCCCTGAAAGGCGCAAGCCGGAATGCCACAACAGCAGCCTGCCATTACTTCATTTTCCGATTTCAATCTCGATTCCCGTATCCAGACCGCGATTGCGGCGATGGGTTATGTGAATCCGACACCGATTCAGCAGAAAGCCATTCCCGCCGTTTTGGAGGGCAGGGACGTGATGGGTGCTGCGCAGACCGGTACCGGAAAGACGGCGGGTTACGGGTTGCCCTCGCTGCAGCGGATTCTGCCGACGGCAAACACCTCCGCTTCTCCGGCGCGCCACCCCGTGCGTATGCTCGTTTTGGCGCCCACGCGGGAACTTGCCGATCAGGTTAACGACAATCTGAAGCTTTACGCCGCGAACACCCCCCTGCGGGTCGGCGTTGTCTACGGCGGCGTTGACATTAAGCCGCAGTCAGACCAGCTGCGCCGCGGCATTGAAGTGCTCACCGCAACGCCCGGGCGCCTTCTGGATCATATTGAGGGCAAGGCTGTCAATCTCTCGCAGGTGCAGATCGTCATTCTTGACGAAGCCGACCGGATGCTCGACATGGGGTTTTTACCCGATATCAGCCGCATTCTCAATCACCTGCCGAAAAACCGGCAGAGCCTGATGTTTTCGGCAACCTTTTCGCCGGAAATCAAAAAGCTTGCCGCAAACTTTCTCAATGACCCCGTCTTGATTGAGGTCGCGCGCCGCAATGCGACCGCAGACACCGTCCGCCAGGTCTTTTACCGCGTCGAAGACCGTCAGAAGACGGCGTGCCTTATTGAAATTCTCAAAACCCAGGGTGAGGGGGCGACCGCCTTAAAGCAGGTCCTGGTGTTCGTGAACGCCAAGATCACATGCCGGCGTCTCACGCGGACCCTCACGCAGGCGGGCATCAAGGCCGACTCCATTCACGGGGACAAAACGCAGGAAGAACGCACGGCCGCGCTTGAAGCCTTCAAAAAGGGCGAGTGCGAAGTTCTCGTGGCAACCGACGTTGCCGCGCGCGGTCTTGATATTGAAGAGCTTCCCGTCGTCATCAATTACGACGTGCCCTACGTGGCGGAAGACTATGTGCACCGCATCGGCCGCACGGGCCGCGCGGGAGCGCAGGGGCTTGCCATCATGCTCATTACGGCAACGGACGACCGTTCTGTGGCCGCCATTGAAAAGCTCACCAAGCAGACCTTTAAGCCGGTCGACTACCGGCCCGTGGAACGGTTCCGTCCGCGGCGTGACGGGGACCGTAACGGGTATTCGGATCGTCCGCGGCGCGAGCACTGCCGCGACAATGATCACGAAGGGCGTGCGCGTCCGGAGTACGGCACCTACCGTAAGGCCGTTTACGATCCGATCTTTGATAAGCCCTACGAGCCGAGCAACACGCCGCCGCGGCCTATTGCCGCAACACCGGTGCAGCCTCTGAGAAGCACCAAGAAAAAAGCGCCCGTGGCAGCGCTTTTGGGCGGCCGGGGCCGATAAACAAAAAGGCTCTCTTTCGAAAACGAAGGAGAGCCTTTTTAAATCAGCCGTCAGGATTTAATTTGAGGATCCCAGGGGTGCGACGCCCTGATCATCCGTTTCCTCGGGGTGCGCTTCAAAGTAGCGCTTTCGGCTTTCTTCAATGGGAATGGGGCGGCCGTCCGGGCCCAGGCACACATAAACGAGCGTTGCCTGCGTCACTAGATCGATGGTGTTGTGAGCTTTGGTAAGGCGCTCGGCATAGACCTCAACCTTAATTGTGATGCTTGAGGTTCCTACCTTCACGATGCCGGTGTAAACCGAGACCACGTCACCCACCCGGATCGGGTTTTCAAACGTAAAGGAGGAGACGGCGCGCGTCACTACTTTGCGCGAGAGGCAGTAGCGCATGGCGGTGATGCCGCCTGCTAAGTCCACCTGGCTCATCACCCAGCCGCCGAAGACGTCACCGTGCTGGTTGGTGTCTTTGGGAAGCGGTTCCACTCGTAAAGCCGGCATCTTGCCCTCGGGGAGCCTCACGCGGCGCGTTTCGCGGACAGTGTCTGTCATTTCTCTATCCCTGTTTGTCCTTTTTATAAGAGTGCAGGATTTTAGCGCAGCGCGAAAAAAAGCCGTCCGGTAAATAAAGTCTGCCGGACGGCTTTTGGGGGAGGATTTTTTAGTCGGTGTAACCGATCTTCGGAAGGATGTCTTTGACGATCCCGCCCTTCTTTTCGTTAAAGAGCGCTTTGTTCTGCGCAATGAGGTTGCGGCCTTCGGTGTCGATACTGACAATCAAAGGTCCGAATTCCTTGACCTTCATGCACCAGAGCGATTCCGGCATCCCGAGTTCGGGCCACTTCACGTCCTCGACGACTTCAACGTGTTCGGCACCGATCACGGCGCAGCCCGCGGGGAAGATGCAGTGAATGGCCTTATGCGCTTTGCAGCCGGCTTCGGTGTTGGGGCCCATGCCGCCCTTACCGATGATGAGGCGCACGCCCGTTTCATCGATAAATTCCTTTTCAAAAAGTTCCATGCGCATGGAAGTCGTGGGGCCGATTGCGACCACACGCCAGCCGCTCGGGCTCGTCGGATCCTGCGTCATGATGGGACCGCCGTGGAAAATGGCGCGGTCACGGATGTTCACGGGGAGCTTGCGGCCGTGCTTGACGACACGGGTGTGGGCGCAGTCGCGCGCCGTCACGAGCGTCCCGGTGAGATAAACGATATCCCCGATTTTGAGGTCTTTGACGTCTTCTTCTTTAATCGGCGTCGTCAGGATTTTCTTGCTCACAGCGTGACTCCTTTATGCGTGAAGACTTCGTAGCTCAGATCGGCCTTAAAGCGGATGCCGGCGCGGCGGTGTGCCCAGCAGCCGACGTTGACGGCAGCGGCAAGGCAGGAGGGATGGCGCGCGGCCTGTTCGACGTTCACACCCATCACGGTCTTGGTGCCCCCGAGGCCGTTGGGGCCGATGTTGAGCTTATCGAGTCCCTCGGCGATGATTTGCTCGAATTCGGCGCCGCGGGTGTTGCTGTTGTGTGATCCCACCGGACGCATGAGCGCCTTTTTGGAAAGCACAGCCGCGACTTCAGCCGAGCCTGCGATGCCGATGCCGACCAAAAGCGGCGGGCAGGCATTGATGCCGCGCTCGCAGATCAGGTCAAAAATGAACTTCACGACGCCTTCGTAGCCTTCAACAGGCATGAAGACTTTGGCGGTTCCGGGAAGCGAGCAGCCGCCGCCCGCGAGATAGCAGTAGATCGTGCATTCGTCACTGTCAGGAATAATTTCCCAGTCGGTGTAGGGAATGCGCACACCGGTGTTGTTGCCGGTGTTTTTCTCGTCGAAAATCTGCACGGCGTTGTGGCGCAGCGGAGCTTTCTTGGTTGCGCGCTTGGCGGCTTCAGGCAGGCACTGCGGAATGTCTCCTAAAAGCGGAAACTTTGAGCCGCACTGAATGAAGTACTGAATGACGCCGGTGTCCTGGCAACTCGGGACGTTGCGGCGCAGCGCGGCGTCCTGATTGGCAAACATCGTATCGTAGATGATGTTGGCGAGTTCGCTTTTCTGCTCCTTGCGGAGTTCTTCGAGCTTTGTGACAACATCGTCCGGAAGACGCTTGGCCGTGAGTTCGGTGAACCGGGCCATGGTCTCGGTGAAGCGTTCGCAGAGGTTCTGATCTGACATAGCTGGGAAGTGGGATCGTTAATCAAAAAAACGCAGTGGTGTTCCTCACTGTTGAGCGGCAGTTTATATAGTTATTTAGTGATAATCATGATCAGTTCTATTGGGTAACGCAATAGAACTGCATAAAACAAAACCGCCCGAAGGCGGCTTTGTCTATTAAAACGTGCGCGCGTTTTAAAGGACCGTGGCAATGGCCTTTGCAACGTAGGCGACGTTCTTCTTGTTGAGCCCGCAGATACAGATGCGGCCGTTACGTACGGCGTAGACGCCGAATTCGGTCGCAAGGCGGTCAACCTGTTCGGGGGTAAGACCCGTGAAGGAGAACATGCCGGCCTGACGCGTTACAAAGCTGAAGTCGCGCTTGGCACCGATTCTTGCCATTTCTTCGGCAAGTGCCGCGCGCATCGTGCGGATGCGGTCGCGCATGCCGGCGAGTTCCTGTTCCCAGTGCGCGTAGTTCTTGGCCTCGGAAAGTACGTGCGAGACGATGCGGGCGCCGTGAGCGGGCGGGTTGGAGTAGTTGGCGCGGATCACGGCCTTAAGCTGCGTCATCACGACCTGGGCTTCGGTCGCGTTCGGAGTGACAACGGTGAGCGCACCGATGCGTTCGCCGTAGAGGTTAAAGCTCTTGGAGTAGGAGGTGGAGACGAGGAAATTCATGCCGCTTTCGGCAAAACGGCGGATGGACCACGCGTCTTCGTCAAGACCCTTGCCGAAACCCTGATAGGCCATATCAAGGAAGGGAACGAGGCCCTTTTCCTGGCAGACCGCAATCACCTGATCCCATTCATCGTGCGTGAGATCGTAGCCCGTGGGGTTGTGGCAGCAGGCGTGAAGAATCACAAGGGTCTTTGCGGGCAGCGCCTTAAGGTCTTCCATCATCGCGGCAAAGTCGATGCCGTCACGCGCGGCGTCATAGTAGCGGTAGCCCTTTACTTCGTAACCGGCCATCGCAAGAATCGCATTGTGGTTGCCCCAGGTGGGTTTGCTCGTGGCGCCCACCGTAAGGCCGCAGAGGTGATGCATGAAGTCCATGCCGACTTTCAGAGCCCCGGTGCCGCCCAAGGTCTGCACCGTTGCGGCGCGTCCGGAAAGAACGATTTCGCTGGCGGCGCCGAAAACCATCTTCTGCACGAGTTCACCGTAACCGGCGAGACCGCTGATCGGAATATAGGTATGCGGAATACGGGCGGCAACGATCGCTTCTTCGGCTTCCTGCACGACTTCCAGAATCGGGGTCTTGCCTTCTTCGGTGAGGTAGGCGCCCACACCGAGGTTTACCTTTTCGGCGCGCGGATCGGCGCGGAACTTTTCAGATACACCCAGAATCGGGTCGGCGGGAGCGGCCTTAAGACCGGCAAAAAGCGAAGTCGTCATTTGAATCTCACCCAAGTTGGTATTGTTGGTTTACGGGCGGCAAAACCTACAGAGGCTTTCTTTGCCGCCTTTAGTTTCCGACTGAGTCTAATACAGCGTGCATGGTTCGAATTGAGAGGTATTGCGTATCCGAGGCCCGAAAAACTGTAACCGCGTGCAAGCGGGAATCCGACGCTTCGGTCTGAAAAGTCAAAAAATATTGTGTTTGACCGGCGTTTCTTCTATAATCCCGCGCTTTCCGGCTGAGGCTTACTCGGACGGAGAAAGGAAGAGACTCGGGCTTTTGTAGGTCCGGTCTTTGTAAATAGCGCGTCCGCACCCATCCGGGTTGGCCCAGGCTTTGGGCACACCGGGGCGGCGTAAGACAGAAAACCTTGGAGTAAATTCAAAATGACCAGCATGCGTGAAATGCTCGAAGCGGGCTGCCACTTCGGCCATCAGACCCGTTTCTGGAACCCGAAGATGGCTCAGTACATCTTTGGTGCCCGCAACAAGATTCATATCATCAACCTCGAAAAGACGGTTGAAAAGTTCGAAGAAGCCACGAAGTTCGTGCGTGAACTCTCTGCCCGCGGCGGCAAGATCCTCTTCGTGGACAGCAAGCGCGGCGGCCGCGACATCATCGTCGAACAGGCTCAGCGCTGCGGCAGCTGCTGGGTTGACCAGCGCTGGCTGGGCGGCACGCTCACCAACTTCAAGACCGTCAAGCAGACGATCAAGCACCTCAAGGAAATGGAACAGACCATCGCCGACGGCGGCCTTGAGAAGATGAGCAAGAAGGAAGCCCTCGACTTCACCCGCGAAATTGAAAAGCTCAACAAGTCGATCGGCGGCATCAAGGAAATGACGAGCCTGCCCGACGCCCTCTTCATCGTTGACGTTGGCTACCACAAGATCGCCATCGCTGAAGCCAACAAGCTCGGCATCCCGGTCGTGGGCGTTGTCGATACGAACTGCAGCCCCGAAGGCATCGACTACGTGATCCCCGGCAACGACGACTCCAGCAAGGCTGTCGCCATCTACGCTTCCGGCATCGCCGATGCGGTTTTGGCCGGCAAGGCTGACCGTGCCACGGGCGCAGAAGAAGAACCGGCTGAAGAATTCGTTGAAGAAGTCGACGAAAAGGCCGAAACGCCTGCTTCCTAAGACGGCGTCTCTTTGAACTGAAAAAGGCGCACGCCGAGCCCGATGCGAGCCCGCCGCTGCGCCTTTTTCGTAAATACATTTGATTTTTCCCGTAGGCAGTCCGCAAGTCTCGGACCGCTTACGTCAAAACCCGAAAGGAGTTGAAAATAATGGCTGCTATTACTGCTGCAATGGTCAAGGCCCTGCGCGAAAAGACCGATGCTCCGATGATGGAATGCAAGAAGGCGCTCACGGAAGCTGACGGTGACGCCGCCAAGGCCGAAGAGATTCTGCGCGTCAAGCTCGGCAACAAGGCGAGCAAGGCCGCGAGCCGCGTGACCGCCGAAGGCGTGATCGGCACCTATGTTTCGCCCGACGGCAAGACGGGCGCCATCGTCGAAGTCAACTCTGAAACCGACTTCGTTGCGAAGAACCCCGAGTTCCTCAAGATGGCTGCCGACGCCGCCAAGCTCATCGCTGAAAAGGCTCCGGCTGACGTCGCGGCGCTTTCCGCTCTCGAACTCGAAGGCAAGACCCTGGACGCGATCCGTACGGCTCTCGTCGGTAAGATCGGCGAAAACATGACCTTCCGCCGCTTCAAGCGCCTTGAAGCCAAGGGTAAGCTTCACAAGTACGTGCACGGCGGCAGCAAGATTGCTACGCTCGTTGACGTTGAGGGCGGTGACGACGAAGTCGCGCACGACATCGCCATGCACATCGCTGCTTCCAAGCCCAAGGCTCTTAACGCTGAAGGGATCGACCCGGCTCTGATCGAAACCGAACGCCGTGTTGCGATCGAAAAGGCCAAGGAAGCCGGCAAGCCCGAAGCGATGCTTGAACGTATCGCCGACGGTACGGTGAAGAAGTTCCTCAAGGAAGTGACGCTTCTTGACCAGCCCTTCGTCAAGGACGACAAGGTGACGATTGCTCAGCTTCTTAAGAGCAAGAACGCCAACGTCGCTGACTTTGCCCTCTTCGTGGTGGGTGAAGGCCTTGAAAAGCGTAACGATGACTTCGCCGCTGAAGTGGCTGCCCAGACGGCTGCTGCTCAGAAGGCTTAATTCCGCTTTCTGACGGTGCCGGAAATTTTTCGGCACCCGGCAGGAAAAACGCGTTTCGGCCGTGTTGCCGGAGCGCGTTTTTTGCGGCCGTCACTTTCGCCAGCGAAGTCCGGACGCACGCAAAATTTTTTCTGATCCGCGTCTTAAGAAGGTCAGATTTGGCGGTATCATGACGCTGGATTTTTACGGATTTTTTATTAGGTCCTTTTCCTGATGCTTTGGGCCGGATAAAAAACGGGTTTGAAAGACATAATTGGAGCCACGACATGACAGAAACGAACGGGCAGACGCCTGCGCCTAAATTCAAACGAATTCTCCTGAAGCTTTCCGGTGAGGCGCTGATGGGGGATGACGCCTTCGGCATCAACCGCGCAACGCTTGCTTCGATCGTTGAAGACATCAAGGACGTTCTGTCACTCGGGGTGGAACTCGGTATTGTTGTCGGGGGCGGCAACATCTTCCGCGGTGTGGCTCTGGGCGCGACCGGTATGGACCGCGCAACCGGCGACTACATGGGGATGCTTGCGACCGTCATGAACGGTATGGCGCTGCAGGATGCGCTCAGAAACGCGGGCGTTGAAGCACGCGTGCAGAGTGCTCTGGCGATGGAGCAGGTGGCTGAACCCTATATCCGCGGCAGAGCGCTTCGCTATCTGCAGAAAGGCCGCGTCGTGATTTTCGCGGCGGGCACGGGCAATCCCTTCTTTACGACCGACACGACGGCCGCACTGCGCGGCGCCGAGATCGGCGCGGAAGTCGTTTTAAAGGCCACCAAGGTTGACGGCATCTATTCTGAAGACCCGAAGAAAAATCCCAATGCCACGCTTTACCACGACATCACGTTTGATGAATGCATGAAGCGTGACCTCAAGGTGATGGACGCAACGGCCTTTGCTCTTTGCCGTGATCAGAAGCTTCCGATCAAGGTTTTCTCCATCCACAAGAAGGGCGCGATGCGCCGTGTGGTTTTGGGGGAAGACGAGGGGACGCTCGTTCACTGCTAAAATAATTCAATTGTTTTTTGCCATACACATTAAAACAAGGCCATGACAACGATTGCAGAAATTCAGCAGACCGCTGAACACAAAATGAACCGTACGGTGGAAACGCTGCGTGAGGAATTCACGAAACTGCGTACGGGCCGTGCCTCGGTGGGGTTGCTCGACCACATCTCGGTTGAATACTACGGCTCGATGACGCCGCTTTCTCAGGTCGCGAACTTGGGCGTCGGCGACGCCCGCACGCTGACCGTGCAGCCCTGGGACCGCAAGATGATCCCTGTGATTGAAAAGGCGATTCTCACGAGCGACCTGGGCCTGAACCCGGCGACCTCCGGTGACATCATCCGCGTGCCGCTGCCTCCGCTTACCGAAGAGCGCCGCCGTGAAATCACGAAGGTGGTGAGAAGCGAAGGCGAAGACGCCAA
Organism: Duodenibacillus massiliensis; assembly: GCF_928721995.1. Taxonomy (NCBI): domain Bacteria; kingdom Pseudomonadati; phylum Pseudomonadota; class Betaproteobacteria; order Burkholderiales; family Sutterellaceae; genus Duodenibacillus; species Duodenibacillus massiliensis. Next base: position 365,177 of record NZ_OV788642.1, on the reverse strand, counting down.
GGTGGCCGTGCGTAATCTGCGCCGTGACGCCAACGAACAGGTGAAGAAACTCGAAAAAGCCAAGGAAGTGAGCGAAGACGACTCCCGCGGCGCCGAAAAGGACATCCAGAAGATCACCGACAAGTACATCGAAGCGATCGATAAAGTCGTTGCCGAGAAGGAAAAGGAAGTGATGACGGTTTAATGCCGTCTGCGGTATCCCTACAGTATTTCCGCCCTGAAAGCCGGTGTGTTTTCGGGGCGGTCATGTTCTTAATCCTCTGTTTTTGTTAAGGATTGTTTCGGGCGATGAGCTCACATATTCCGGCACATGTTGCGGTGGTGATGGACGGTAACGGCCGCTGGGCGAAGGCCCGTTTTCTGCCGCGCGTGGAAGGTCACAGGCGCGGAATGGCAGCCTTAAAGCGCCTCACCGAAGCCGCCCGCAAAGCCGGTATCCGGCATCTCACGGTCTTTGCGTTTTCAAGCGAAAACTGGAAGCGTCCCGCCGATGAAGTCAACGCCCTCATGCGCTTTTTCGTGGACGGCTTAACGCGTGAGGCAGAGCCTTTAAGAGAGGCCGGCATCAGGCTTCATGTGGTGGGGGATACCAAGGTCTTTTCGCCGGAGCTGCAGGCAGCGATCCGCACCGCGGAACAGATGACTGAGGGCGCGCAAGCCATGACCCTTAATATCTGTGCCAACTACGGCGGCCGCTGGGATGTGGTGGATGCCGTGAACCGCTTGGTGCGTGACGGCAAACCCGTGACGGTGGAAACGGTGACGGACGCTGTTTCCATGCAGTGGGCCGGGCCTGTTGATCTGATGATCCGTACCGGGGGAGAGCAGCGGATTTCAAACTTTCTTCTCTGGCAGCTCGCGTACGCCGAACTGTGGTTTACCGAAGTCCTGTGGCCCGACTTCAGCGAAGCCGACTTCAATGAGGCGCTGACCTGGTTTGCCGGACGCGAGCGGCGCTTCGGCCGGACCGGGGATCAGGTTAAAAACGGCGGCTAGTAAACCGCAACGACAACGCTTAAAGGTGGATGCATGTTAAAAACCCGCGTTATCACAGCTCTCGTTTTGGTGGCCGTTTTTGCCGCTGCCTGGTTCTTTTCGCCCGCTGCCTTTAAGGCGCTTATTGCCGCGGCCTTCATGATTGCGATGGGCGAGTGGCTCTTGATGCTTAAAGTCACGCCGGGTGCGGCAGGTGCCGCTGCCGTCATCGGTACCGTGGTGCTTGCAGCCTGCGCCTTTTACGATATTCGGTTAACCGACACGGTCTATACGGGCCTCATGCTCGTTGTGAGCTGCCTGTGGCTTGCGCTCACCGCTGTTTTGTTTGCTGCGCGCAACCTGGGTTTCCGCATAAAGCGCACGGTGTCGCTTGTCTTTGCCGTTCTCTTTCCGGTTTCCGCCTGGTTTGCTTTTGAACGGATGACCGCAACGGGCCTCGTATTCATGCTTTCGGTTTTCGCGGTTATTTGGCTTGCGGACATCTGCGCCTATTTCTGCGGCAGGCTCTTTGGCAAGCGCAAGATGGCGCCCGCAATCAGCCCGGGGAAGACCTGGGCGGGGGCTGTCGGAGCCGTTGTCTTTGTGTTTGCCTTTGCGATCATTGCCGCCGAGACCCTGCCGCACGACATGATTTTCACAAGTGTCGTTTTGGACAAGATGGGCTACGCCGCTGGGTTCGCAGCGGTTCTTCTGTTGGTGGCGGTTTCCATTGCCGGAGACCTTTTTGAGTCAGCCGTCAAGCGCCAGGCGGGCGTCAAGGATTCGAGTAATTTACTCCCCGGGCACGGCGGCTTTTTTGATCGCTTTGATTCCTCGCTGGCCGTTTTTCCGACGGCAGCGGCACTTCTTGCGGTTCTTACACTCTGAGTGTAAAACGCGCAAGTTACGCGAGCGGCCGGCCTTCGGCCGCTTTTTTCTGCCGCAAAACGGAAGCGGTCTGAAGAACGACCGAAAGCGCAATCAGAGCAAGCCCCGCCCAGAAGCTGAAGTTGAGTTCCCGGGCTTCGTCAAAAAGAACCATCGCAATGAGAATGGAGTAGACGGGCTCAAGGTTGTAGGAGAGGTTAAGCGTAAAGGCCGAGATGTGCTTTAACGCCATCATCTGCAGCAGGTACATCCCGAGCGTGATCACCGTGGCAAAGATCACGAGGTAAAGCGTATCGGGCCAAAGCACCGGCCAAAAGCGCGTTTCGGGGTTGGCCAGGAACACAAAAGGCGCAGCCGCCGCAAAGGAAAGAACGGCTCCGGCAAACTGCCAGGTAAGCACCGTTTCCGGATTGTGCGTGCGCCGGAAGGACTTCATGAAGATGGCGATCAGAGCTGCACCCGCGGCGCTTAGCACCCCGTAGAAAAGCCCAAGCCGGTAGCGCGAGTCAAACTAAACAACCCGCGCTTGAAAGCGCGGGGTTTCCTGACACGGTGCAGGCTTTCCCGTAACAGGCAAGGTTTTTGAGGCCTTGTCTGCCCGGGCATCCCCTGCACCACAGGAACATTTAAAACGCAACCGCTCTACGGGTACGGGCTTCATCAGCTCGATCCGTCGGTTCCGGCGAAGGACTGCTTCGTCTTGCCGATTCGCTGGTTTGTACTGCACTATCGATCCGGCGTTCCCTGAGACTTGTTTGAGCCTCGCAAGCGCTGATTGCTCAGCCTTCAGATCGTAGCTGTCAGTGGCGGGATCCGCAAAATACAGGTTCATGGCGGCCGCGACATCGCGGTCCATGTACCAGCCCGTATCTCCCAACTGATGACTTCTCTCCCAAAGAGCTTTCTTCCGGTACGTTCCCGTTTCGGGATCGTGCTGACTCGGGCGCAGTTTCCGGGGACTGACTTCCACCTCACAACAGCCGGCGCTTTCAGCCTTACTTGTCATCCGGGTTATCAATCCTGCAATACCGCTTTTGCCCAAACTCTTGCCGTATCCGGCTCTCTGAAATGCTTTGTATGAGTTCTTCTCCACAATGACGGTGCCGGCCCTGCCGAACACCTGGTTAATCACTTCGCCGTGCAGGCAACGGCGGGTTTGCGCCTGGCGGCGGTACAGATCCGCAAGTTTTGCCTTTGTTGCCTTATAGGTCTTGGATTCCTTCCAGACAATCTTTTTTCCGGCGGCTTTAACGGTGCCGTCCGCGTTGTAGCACTCCCGATTCGTGTCTCTGCGGGAGCGGTCCATGGCACGTAAAAGACGCGCAATCTCCTTTTCCTGAGAGACAGTGCCCGCGCTCACCAAAATCTTCTGCTGCCACTCGGGGCTGTAAAAAGTCATGGTCATCGGGCCCGGGTCAACAGCCACCTTGAGATCCTTGGGAGCATAAACGTGCTTGACGGGCGGTACGCCTTCGACAATGAGCTGAACAAAGTAGCGCATACGGCTGCGGATCATCCGCCGGACAAGACGGCAGTATTTGACACGCTTAAAGCCGGACGGATCTGTTGCTGAAAGAAGAGCTTCTTTCTGCCAGGCATCCGGGGCTTCAGCCTTTATCACCAGATCCAGAACCTCGAGCGTCCACGTCTTAGCCTTCCAACGCAACCCTGTTTTGTTTGATTTTCCCTCAACGCTGTGCAAGCCCCGTTTAGCACTCTTAAACCGCGGCTGACCGCCCTGATGAAGCAGCCAGCGCTCAATGCCCTGCCAGACACGTGTGGCAATTTTCTGCGCTTCGTTGATGCCGATGCGCTTTGTAAAGCCGCCCTTGGCACGGTGCTCTTTCACGACATCATGCAGGGCATACTCGGAAAGGTGGGCGGACTTCTGAATTTCCTTAAACCGCTTGTTGCGGTCTTTGCCCTTGGGCATCGCGGCCGTGAGCTTCCATGCTTCAGTGCTTTTCATGGCGCGCACGCGTTTCTTTGCCGTTCCGAGAACAGCATTGAAGAGCTGGCGTGCATCGGAGAAGTAGGTCTCCAGCGCACTTTCCTGATCCTCTCCGGTTTTCAGGCCCAGCTCGATGACAAAGGACGGTGTGCGCGATTTCATAGCGGCTGAATATACCTTAAGCGAAAACTATGTGCATGGTTTGGTTGCGTTTGGTCCAAGATTAAAAAATTTCGAAAGCCCGCAGTCCTCCCGGGGCTCAAGCCCCGGGCTTCCTGCGGGAAATTCTGTGAATCCCGTGAACAATGGACGCTGGCAGCGACAAATTTTTGAGGTTCGGTTATGCCTCCGATCGTGGGTTGTCTGATCGCCGTTTTGTTCGTCGGCGCTATCGGCATAGGACGAGCTTTGTACGGCTTCTGGCTCAAAAAGCACGGCAAACTTTGATACAACGCCGGTAGCAGGAACTGATTCTTCCTGGCATCCGCAAAAAGAACACTGAAACTGAACCTCTCTGTCTATATAATTCGCCCAATAACACTTCTCAAGGACCGTGCGGACGAATAGGCGGGCATGCGGCCGCTTTTTGTGCGTGCAGTTTTTGTACCTGGCGAGCGAAAAGAGAATGACTAAATATGTATTCGTGACCGGCGGCGTTGTCTCCAGTTTGGGTAAAGGCATCGCCGCCGCTTCTTTGGCGGCACTTCTGGAGTCCCGCGGACTCAAGGTGACGATGATCAAGCTTGATCCGTACATCAACGTGGATCCGGGCACGATGAGCCCGTTTCAGCACGGTGAAGTGTTTGTGACCGAAGACGGGGCGGAAACCGACCTTGACCTCGGCCACTATGAGCGTTTCATCTCCTCGAAGATGCACCGCTATAACAACTTCACGACCGGTCAGATCTATAAGAGCGTTCTTGAGAAGGAACGCCGCGGCGAATACCTCGGCAAGACCGTTCAGGTGATTCCCCACATCACCAACGAAATCCAGGAATTCATCCAGCGCGGAGCCAAAAATTCCTGCGGCGGACAGTGTGACGTCGCCGTTGTGGAAATCGGCGGCACGGTGGGCGACATTGAGTCGCTGCCTTTCGTTGAAGCGGTGCGCCAGATGAGTTTCCGTGTGGGCCGCGGCAACGCCTGCTTTGTGCATCTGACGCTGTGCCCGTATGTGGCCGCTGCCGGGGAACTCAAAACCAAGCCCACGCAGCACTCCGTGCAAAAGCTCAGAGAAGAGGGTGTGTACCCCGATCTCCTGCTTTGCCGCGCCGAACGCGACATTCCCGAAAGCGAACGCGCCAAGATCGCTCTCTTCTGCAACGTCCCGATGGACTGCGTGATCAGCGTCACCGACGCCAAGACCATTTACGAAGTGCCCCTCATGCTGCACGCGCAGCGCATGGACGACATCGTCTGTGAAAAGCTCGGTCTTAATACGCCGCCCGCGAACCTCTCCGTCTGGCAGGAAATCGTGCGCCGCATTAAGGAGCCCAAGCGCGAAGTCGTGATCGGCATGGTGGGCAAGTACGTCGATTACGCCGACAGCTATAAGAGCCTCAACGAAGCGCTCACGCACGCCGGTATCCGCACCGAAACCCGCGTGAAGACCCGGTGGGTGGACGCCGAACAGCTTGAAAAGGAAGGTACGGACTCCCTGAAGGGCGTTGACGCCGTGCTCGTTCCCGGGGGCTTCGGTAAGCGCGGCACCGAGGGCATGATTAAGGCGATCGAATACGCCCGCGTCAACAAGATTCCGTTTTTGGGTATCTGTCTCGGCATGCAGACAGCGGTCATTGAATTTGCCCGTCACGTCTGCGGTTTGGGCGGCGCCAATTCCACCGAATTTGATGTCGATACGCCGCACCCGGTGGTGGCGCTTATCACTGAGTGGCGCGATCAGTCCGGCCGCATCGAGCACCGCGATGAAAAAAGCGACCTGGGCGGGACGCTGCGCCTCGGGAGCCAGCGCGTGCCCGTTCAACCCGGGACGCTTGCGCAGAAGATTTACGGCGACACGGTCTGCGAACGTCACCGCCACCGCTACGAAGTCAACAACGCCTACGTTTCGCAGTTTGAGGCGCACGGCATGACGATTTCGGCGAGGACCCCGACCGAGCACCTGCCTGAAATGATGGAATTAAAGGACCATCCGTTCTTCTTCGGGGTGCAGTTCCATCCGGAATTTACGTCAAACCCCCGCACCGGTCACCCGCTTTTTGAAGCGTTTGTGAAGGCGGCGATTGACTACAAGGCTTCTCACGAAGGCTTTGGCGACAAGTAAGTTTTAACCCGAAGCGGTCACGGTACGCATGGTGCCGCGGCCGCTTTTGATACTTGAAGAGGTTACCCCGTGAAGCTCTGCGGATTTGAAACGGGCGGCCGGCGCCCCTTTTTCCTCATTGCCGGTCCCTGCGTGATTGAAAGCGAAGCGATGGTGATGGAAATCGCCGGGTTTATGAAGGAAGTCACCGGCAGGCTCGGTATTCCCTACATCTTTAAGGCCAGTTTTGACAAGGCTAACCGTACCTCCGACACGAGTTTCCGCGGTCTGGGGATGGCCGAGGGGCTGAGGATTCTTGCCGAAGTGCGCGAAAAAATCGGTGTGCCGGTTTTAACCGACGTTCACACCGAAGCCGAAGTTCCGGAAGTGGCCGCCGTCGTTGACGTCCTGCAGACGCCGGCCTTTCTTTGCCGGCAGACGGACTTTATCCGCGCCTGCGCCAAAAGCGGAAAACCCGTAAACATCAAAAAGGGGCAGTTTCTCGCGCCCCACGATATGGTAAACGTTGTCGCCAAGGCCCGTCATGCGGCTGAGGAAGCGGGCCTGGATCCCGACCGCTTCTGCGTGTGCGAGCGCGGTGCGAGTTTCGGTTACGGTAATCTCGTAAGCGACATGCGAAGCCTTGCGATCATGCGCGAAACCAAGGCCCCCGTCGTTTTTGACGCCACGCACTCGGTGCAGCTTCCGGGCGGCAACGGCACGTGTTCGGGCGGTGACCGTCGCTTTGTGCCGGTGCTTGCGCGCGCCGCGGTTGCGGTGGGCGTGGACGGCCTGTTTATGGAAACGCATCCGGATCCGGCGTGCGCCAAAAGCGACGGCCCCAACGCCGTGCCGCTCGCGAAAATGCCGGCCCTTTTGGAAAGCCTCACGGCCATTGACAAAATAGTGAAGGCCAAGCCCTTCCTCGAAGAAAACTTTTAACCTGATCTAGTAAGGATTCGTCTTTATGAGTTCTATTATCGATATCGTTGCCCGCGAAATTCTTGACAGCCGCGGCAATCCCACCGTTGAGTGTGATGTGTACCTTGAAAGCGGCACGATGGCCCGCGCGGCGGTTCCGTCCGGAGCCTCCACCGGCATCCGCGAAGCGATTGAACTGCGCGACGGCGACAAGAAGCGCTACGGCGGCAAGGGTGTGTTAAAGGCCGTTGAGAACGTGAACGGCGAAATCGCCGACGCCATTCTCGGCAGTGAAGCTAGCGATCAGGCCTTTATCGACCGCACGATGATTGAACTTGACGGTACGGAAAACAAGGGCCGTCTCGGCGCCAACGCCATTCTCGCGGTTTCGATGGCCGTGGCGCGGGCCGCAGCCGAGGAGTCGGGGCTTCCGCTTTTCCGCTACTTCGGCGGCATGGGTGCCGTTCAGATGCCGGTACCGATGATGAACGTCATTAACGGCGGCGCGCACGCCAACAACAACCTCGACCTGCAGGAATTCATGATCATTCCGGTGGGGGCTCCGAGCTTTAAGGAGGCGCTCCGCTACGGCGCGGAAACCTTCCACACCTTAAAGAAAATCATCAACAGCCGCGGCATGAGTACGGCCGTGGGCGATGAAGGCGGCTTTGCCCCGAAGTGCGAAAGCCACGAGGAAGCGATCGAACTCATCCTTGAAGCGGTGAAGCAAGCCGGCTTTGAGCCGGGCAAGGACATCATGATCGGCCTTGACTGCGCCTCAAGCGAATTCTTCGATAACGGTAAGTATGTGATGAAAAAGAGCGGCGGCAAGGCAATGTCCGCCGAAGAATGGGCCGGCGTGCTCGAAGGCTGGGTCAATAAGTACCCGATCATCAGCATCGAAGACGGTATGGCCGAAGGCGACTGGGAAGGCTGGAAGATGCTCACCGAGAAGCTTGGCGACCGCGTGCAGCTTGTGGGTGATGATCTTTTTGTCACCAACCCCAAGATTCTGAAGGAAGGAATCGAAAAGGGTGTTGCCAATTCGATCCTCATTAAGGTGAACCAGATCGGTACGCTCACCGAAACCTTTGAAGCGATTGAAATGGCAAAGCGCGCGGGCTACACCGCCGTCGTCTCGCACCGTTCGGGCGAAACCGAAGACAGCACGATTGCCGACATCGCCGTGGGGCTTAATGCCGGTCAGATCAAGACGGGCAGTATGTCGCGCTCTGACCGTATGGCCAAGTACAATCAGCTCCTTCGTATCGAAGAGCGCTTGGGCGACTGCGCGGTCTACCCGGGTAAAAGCGCTTTTTACTGCGTTAAGAAGTAACTGACGGACTGAAACTTTCACCGTGTCGCTGCGGCATTTGATTTACCTTCTTGTCTTTATCCTCGCGGTCGCGATTCAGTGGCCGCTCTGGTTCGGCAAGGGGGGCGTATTAAGAATGCAGGCTCTGGAGGCGGAGCTCGCAAGTGTGCGCGCCGCCAACGACCGGTTGCGTGCCGAAAACGATGCAGCTGCCGCCGAAATCGAGTCACTCGAAAGCGGCAGCGGCGCCGTAAGCGAGCGCGCCCGCATGCGTTTGGGTATGATTCGCAGCGATGAAATACTTTTCCGGCTGGTTCCGAAGGGAAAAAACGCGGCTCCCGTGCCCGAAATTCCCGAGAAGCCGACCGGAAAACAACAGATTTTTTCCCCCAAGCGTTCGGACCTTTATGTTCCGGGCTCGATTGAAGACGGGCAAGAGGCTCAGCAAAAAAGCCGCACCCCCTAGATCACGGCCGGCGATGTGAAGCATTCGGGCGAGAGGGACTGACTCTTAAAAAGGACTATAAGAAAATGACGCAGGTTATTCAGCAGCTCACCGTTTTTCTGGAAGGCGGTCAGAACATCGTGATTCCGTTTAACGCGGAAAAACCTGAAATCCTCAATCCCCAGATCGAAACCTTTCTGAAGGCTCTGAGCGAAAAGGATAAGAAGGACGGCAACTTCCTCTTCCAGGGTGCCCGCGTTGTGCTGATTCGTCTCAAGGACGTCTCCGCCTGTGACGTTGTGAGCCTCATCCGCAAGGAGGAAGCCCCCGCCAAGGCGACGAAGGCCGCGAAGGCTGCCGCGAAGTAATTTCGCATCAAGGGCCGGACAATCACGTATCCGGCCGCAGACGCCGCAAAACCTGTGGGTTTCTTAAGAGCCCCCGTTGTGTTTTGCGGCGTTTTTGTATCTTGAAACTCACCGGGACCGTCCCCAAATACGAGCAATCATTGATCGGCGCAACGCGTTTGCGCCCGTTTGTTTTTCGGAGACACATTCACCATGGCAGCACAGGTGCACGGTTTTCAGACCGAAGTCGCAAAACTACTTGATCTTCTCGCCAACTCGCTTTACTCCAATAAAGAAGTCTTTCTGAGGGAGCTCATTTCCAACGCCTCGGACGCCTTGGATAAGCTGCACTTTCTGTCGCTTACCGACCAAAAGCTTCTGGGCGACGATCCGATCCTCAGAATCCGCGTGAAGACCGATAAGGATGCGGGAACGCTGACGATTTCCGATAACGGCATCGGCATGACGGTGGAAGAGGCGCAGGAACACTTGGGCACCATCGCCAAGTCCGGTACCGATGAATTCTTTAAGTCGCTCTCCGGTGACGCCGCCAAGGACTCGCAGTTGATCGGGCGCTTTGGCGTCGGCTTTTATTCGTCCTTTATTGTCGCGGATAAAGTAACGGTTTACTCGCGCTCGGCAAAGGCTGCTCAAAACGAAGGCGTCTGCTGGGAAAGCGAAGGCTTGGGCACCTATACGGCTGAAAGAATTGACCGCAAGGAGCGCGGCACAGACATCGTGCTGCATCTGAAGGCGGATGCACAGAAGTTTTTGGATGCCTGGGTTCTGGAAACAGCGATCACGAAGTATTCGGATCACATCGCCGTACCTGTTTATCTCTGGAAGGAAAAGACGGCTGAAACCCCGAAAGAAGGGGAAAAGCCTGCGGTACCGGTATTTGAGTGGGTGCAGGTTAACGACGCCAAGGCCCTCTGGACGATCGCCCCGCGCGACGTAAAGGACGAGCAGTACAAGGAGTTCTATAAACATTTAACCCACGCCTACGACGATCCTTTGGTCTGGAGCCACAACAAGGTCGAAGGGGAGCTTGAGTACACGTCGCTTCTTTACATCCCGACCGAGGCCCCGTGGGACCTCTTTAACCGTGATGCCGAGCACGGGCTCAAGCTTTTTGTGCAGCGCGTCTTCATCATGGATGAAGCCGAGCAGTTCCTGCCGCACTACCTGCGCTTTGTGCGCGGGCTTGTGGACACGAACGACCTGCCCCTCAACGTTTCGCGTGAAATGCTGCAGGAAACGGCCGTGACGCAGAAATTGAAGAAAGCGCTCACGCACCGCGTGCTCACAATGCTTGAAAAGCTTGCCAAGGACGATCCCGCGAAGTACGCCGCCTTCTGGAAGACGTTCGGGCGCGTTCTGAAGGAAGGCCCCGTAGAGGATCCCGCCAACCGCGGCACTCTCATGAAGCTCATGCGCTTTGCCTCAACGAAGGCGGGCACGGGCAGTGAGGACGTGAGTTTGGCCGACTACGTTGCCCGTATGCCCAAGGGTCAGGACAAGATTTATTACCTCGTGGCCACCAGCCGGCAGACGGCGGAGACGTCGCCCTACCTTGAAGAGCTTAAGAAAAAAGGCATCGAAGTGCTTCTCATGTGGGAGCGGATCGACGAGTGGCTCATGGGGAACCTCTTTGAGTACGAGGGCAAGGCCTTTGTCTCGGTGACAAGCTCAGACCTCGAACTCGGGGAACTCGCTGACAAAAAGGACGAGGCCAAGGAAAAAGAAGCGGCTGAAAAAGCCAAACCCCTGGTTGAACGCTTTAAGAAGGCCCTCGGGGACAAGGTCGTTGACGTGCGCGCCGCAACGCGCCTCACAGACTCCCCGAGCTGCGTGGTGGCTGAAAACGGGGCGTTTATTTCGGCTCAGATGCGCCGCATGTTTGAGGCGGCGGGCCAGCCCGTGCCGCAGGCCCGCTACATTTTGGAAGTGAACGTCAATCATCCTTTGGTGCAGAAGGCGGCGGCCGGTGATGACGCGGCGTTTGAGCGCTGGGCCAAGGTGATCCTTGATCAGGCGGTTTTGGCCGAGCAGGGGACGCTTGCTGATCCCAACGGCTTTATCCGTGAAATGAATGCGCTGCTTGCCTCTTAACGGCAGTACGCTTTAACCCAACGCGCGGGCCCGGACTTTCGATAAACGAAACCGGGCCCGTTTCGTTTCTGCCTGTTAAGCTTCGTGCCGTACTTTTTCAAAGATCAGGCACTATGACAGGGGTAGCGGCTTTTTTAAACACCAATGCGGTTTTTCTCGTCGGGATTCTTGCGGCGCTGCTGGTGCTCGTCATTGTCCTTGCGGGCTTTATTCTCGCGGGGCAGGCGCGGGAAAAGCGCGGGCGCGAAGCCTTTGAAGAGACTTTTATCGCCGCGCTTGAGCGCCGCACGCACGAGACGGCGGCAGGGCTTGCCGTGCAGGTTAACGGCGTGAGAAGTGATGTGCTTGCGTCCTGCGAGCGCATGAATGACACCCAAAACCGCACGGCACAGTTTTTGTCCGATACCCTCGCAAGAAGCCAGGCCTTTGCCGCTGAGCGTGACAGAAGTCTGCAGACGGAACTGAGGCAAACCCTTGAGGGCCTCACGCGCACCCAAAACGAGGGGCTCTCGGCAGTGGCCCGGTCCATGAGCACCTTTCAGGAAGAAGCAAGACGCGAGGCGCGGACGCTTAACGACACCAACGCCCGTGCGCTTGAAGCGATGCGCGCGACGGTCGAGGAGAAACTGCAGGAGACGCTCGCAACGCGCCTTACCGCAAGCTTTAAGACCGTGGAAGATCAGCTCTCCGCCGTACACCGTGGTTTGGGCGAAATGCGCGAGATGGCAAGTAACGTTGAGGGGTTAAGGCGGGTACTCACCAACGTCAAAACCCGGGGCACGTTCGGTGAAGTGCAGCTCGGAATGATTCTTGAGGAACTCTTAACGCCCGAGCAGTATGCGGTCAACGTCGCAACGCGCCCGAAAAGTTCTGAGCGCGTGGAATTTGCCGTGAAGCTTCCCGGAAGAACAACCGGTGAAACCGTGTGGCTGCCGATTGACGCGAAGTTTCCTCTGGAAGACTATGAGCGGCTCACGCAGGCAACGGAAGCCGGGGACGCAGCCGCGGCGGAAGCGGCCCGCAAGGCGCTTTATAACCGGATACTGCTTGAAGCCCGAAAGATTCATGAGAAGTACGTGGAGGTCCCGTATACGACGGAATTTGCGGTGCTTTACCTCCCGGCTGAGAGTCTCTGGGCTGAGGTTTTGAAGTGCCCGGGGCTCATGGAGCGGATTCAGCGGGAAGTGCGGGTGACGGTCGCAGGCCCCACGGTTTTGGCGGCACTTATCAACAGCTTGCAGATGGGTTTCAGGACCTTGGCCGTCGAAGAAAAAAGTGCGGAAGTCTGGCGGCTTCTGGCAGTCGTTAAAACCGAATTTGAGCGCTTTAATGAGGCGGTTGCCAAAGTGGAAAAACGCATTGAAGGCGTCACGGGCGACCTTACCAAACTCAGAACCCGCACCAACGTCATGAACCGCCGGCTCAGGGATTTAAACGCGGGAGAGGCTGATGCGGCCGCTTTGCCGGAAAGTAAGGCAAAGGACGTGTCCGACACGGTTCATGACGATGATCTCGACGGCAGGGACAACTATTAGGTGCTTTTCGTGCGGGCTTTGTCAAAGTTTTTGCCCGAAAAAGCAGTACTTTCCTGAGTTAAAATCAAATGTTTGCGATTCTTTCCGGTTGTCCTCTGAAGAAGACGGCCGGGACCGCACGGGCGCAATCTTTTTCTTGACGGACAGACGGTAATTTTTATGGCCAAGGCAACAGACGGCAAACACGTGACGACAAAACTTTTCCCGGAAGAAAAGGTGAAGGACGCGGCTCCTGAAGCGACCGAGGAGGGCAAGGAAACGCCGGAGGCTGATCAGGCTTCCGAAACTTCTGATGCAGCGTCTCAGGATGGTGAAGGCGACGAAAGCGAGGCTCCCGCTGAGAAAAAGAATCTGCTGCCTGCGGCGCTTGCAGGCGACCTGCCGCCTAAAGAAACCGATGCAGATGAATTGACGCTTGCGCACTACGCGGCACGCGCCTATCTCGAGTACGCCCTGTCGGTTGTGAAAAGCCGTGCTCTGCCCGACGTTGTTGACGGCATGAAGCCCGTGCAGCGCCGTATTCTTTACGCGATGCAGCGGCTGCACTTAACCGCCTCGGACCGCTTTTCAAAAAGCGCCCGCGTGGTGGGCGACGTGATCGGTAAATACCATCCCCACGGCGATCAGGCGGCCTATGACGCGATGGTGCGAATGGCGCAGCCTTTCTCGATGCGCTATCCCCTCGTTGACGGTAAGGGCAATTTCGGCAGCCGCGACGGGGACGGGCCGGCTGCCATGCGTTACACCGAAGTGAGGCTTCAGAAAGCGGCGTCGCTGCTTTTGGACGAAATCGACAGCGAGGACGTGGAGTTTCTTTCCAACTACGACGGCACCTTGAAGGAACCGGCGGTGCTGCCGGCAAAGCTTCCGCTGCTGCTGTTAAACGGCGCAAGCGGCATCGCCGTGGGTATGGCAACGGAAATTCCGCCGCACAACCTCACGGAGGTCGCAGACGCCGTATTGCTTCTTTTAGCGCACCCCGATGCGACGTTAGACGACATTTTGGAAAAGATTCCGGCGCCGGACTTCCCGGGGGGCGGGCAGATCATCACGTCGCCCGCGGAAATCCGGGCAGCTTATGCGTCGGGTCGAGGGAGCTTTCGCGTGCGGGCGCGCTACCACTTTGAAGACCTGCAGCGCGGGCAGTGGCAGCTTGTGATTGATGAACTGCCGCCGGCGGCAAGCGCCGAAGGCGTGCTCTCGGAAATCGAGGAAATCACCAATCCCAAACCCAAAGCCGGCAAAAAAGCGCTCACAGCCGATCAGCAGCAGACAAAGAGCGCGATGCTCGCGGTTCTGGAGCGCGTCAGAAACGAATGCAGCAAAGACGAGCCCGTGCGGCTCGTGTTTGAACCGAAGACCTCGCGCATTGACCGTGATCTCTTTGTGAATACCTTGCTTGCGCAGACGTCGCTTGAATCCAACGCCCCGATTAACCTCGTGATGATCGGAACCGATGGGCGTCCCGCGCAAAAGGGCCTGAGAACAGTGCTCTCGGAATGGGTGAACGCCCGCATGGGGATTGTGCGCGCCCGCACGGACGCAAGGCTTAAAAAGGTGCTTGCGCGGCTTCACATCCTTCAGGGCCGCGTCATCTGCTGCGACAACATCGAGCGCGTGATTGAAATCATCCGGTTTGAAGAAAAGCCGGCTGAGGTGCTTGCGAAGGAATTTAATCTTTCTGAGGAACAGGTCGCCGACATCCTTGACCTGCGCTTAAGACAGATCGCAAACCTCGAGTACGAGCGCATCCACAAAGAAATCAAGACGCTTGAAGCCGAGAAGGCCGAACTCGAGAAAATTCTGGGCGACGAAAAGGTTCTGAAACGCCTGATTGCCAAGGAAACCAAGGAAGCCGTGAAGGCCTTCGGGGACGAGCGCAGAACGCTTGTTGAAGCCGCCAAAAAAGCGGTGGTCGAGCAGGTGGTCACCAACGACCCTGTGACGGTGGTGATTTCCCAGAAGGGCTTTGTGCGCTCGCGCACCGGCCACGGGCATGATGCGTCCCTCATGAACTTCAAGGTGGGCGACGACCTCTTGGTCTCCTTGGAATGCATGACGACCGATACGCTTGTTGCGGTTGCTTCCGACGGCCGCACGTATTCGACGCCTGTGGCGCAATTGCCCGGAGCCCGCGGTGACGGCCTGCCGCTCACAAGTTTCTTTGATATTGACGCAAAGACCGAGATTGTTGGGTACCTTGCCGGTAAAGGCGAAGAGGGTGTTGTCTTTGCGGCCGACAACGGTTTTGGGCTGAAGTGCCGTCTGTCAGATCTCTTTGCACGCGTGAGAAGCGGCAAAGCCTTTATGAGGCCCGATGAAGGCGCCAAGCTGCTTGCGCCGCAGGTGATCGGTAAAGAGACGCCGTACCTCGCGTGCCTTTCCGGTGAAGGCCGGCTTCTCGTGTTTGACCTCTCGGAATTAAGGGAACTCCGTGGCGGCGGCAAGGGTGTGATCCTCATGGACCTTAACCCCGGTGAACAGCTGCTCGCCGTGCTGACCGCAGGCGACACAGGCTGCATCGTAAGCGGCAAGGGCCGCAGCACGGTGCGTCAGAAGACACTGGTGAAGGCCGACTGGCAGCAGCAGTTCGGGCACAGGGCGCGTAAGGGCCGGCCGCTTCCGATCCGCTTTGCCGCGCAGATGCTCTCTGCCATCCCGACCCAAGCCGCCGGCGGCGGGGAGGCCGCCGCGCAGGAAGAAGAGCCTGAACCCACACTTTTCTAAACGGTATAAGAGATGGCGTCACTTTATCCCAAGCGCGTCAAAGGGCTGTTTCGGTCGCTTTCGCTGCGCCTTCTGGCGCTCACCATGCTTTGGGTGTCCTTTATCAGTATGTGCCTCGGATACACCGTGGTGCTGGGCTGGCAGATGGAAGCGAGTTCCACCGTCATCAACCGGGTGGAAAGCATGAAGACCGGGGTGTATCAGGTGAACGCTGCCGTCAACGACACCGCGTCTGATGCCCTTTATCAGAGCGCCGTGCGCCGTTTTGCCGAGGATCTCGAGAAAATGGAGCAGGGCGAGGAGTGGCTTAATTCCGCGATTTGGCGCGATGAGGCCGTCACCGGCCGTGTGGTGCGCATTAACCGCGAATGGATCGGCACGGTACTCCCGCTTTTTACCGATGCGCATTTAAACGGAACGGCAGTTGACCCCAAGCGCCTCACGACGATTCTCACGGAGCTCACGCAGCTGCAGCAGTATCTGGAAAAAAGCCGCACGGTACTGATGAGCTACCAGCGGTGGATTCAGCTTGCGATCATTGTGCTTGCGGTGGGAAGTCTCTTTGTGATCATGGCCCTGCTGCTGCGCTGGGTGATCCGTCCCACGGAAGCCCTGCGGCGCGGGATTGAAAGCGTCACGAGGGGAAATCTTTCCACGCGGGTGAACCCGGAACCCACAAGCGAAGAGTTTGAGCGTATCGGCCAGGGCTTTAACGCGATGGCCGGGCGCCTTGAAGACCTCGTGGAAAACCTTGAAGGCAAGGTCACCGAAAAAACGCAGGCTGTTGAAGAAAAAAACCGCAATCTTGCGCAGCTTTATGAGTTGTCTTCTTACCTCGGGCGTCAGCACAGCGTGGATGAGATCTGTGAAGGCTTTACGGCGCGGCTAATGCACTTCACGAATGCCTCGGGCTGCGCGGTCTTTTTGCTGAACGAAAAGACAAAGACCCTGGAACTTGCGGCCGGCAGCGGCCTGCCGGAAGCGCTTTTTTCCCGGTGGGCGGCGAAGCCTCTGCCTCTCGTGCAGCTTAAAAACGCGATGGAGGCGGACCTGCCGCTTCGGGTGACGCCCGAGACGCCGGCTGATTTTCTGACGTCTCTGCGGGAGACCGAAGGCACGAGTCCGCGAATCCGCACGACCTACGTTTTCCATATCCGAAGCGGCACCAAAAACCTCGGGATTTTCCTCTTGTGCTACGACGAAACGAAGCAGCTGGCAGCACAAAACTACCGGCTCTATGAGAGTTTCGGTTCGCACCTTGGGGTTGCCATTGACAATATCCGCCTCATTGCCCGCGACCAGCAGTACGCGGTCGTGCAGGAGCGCACGCTCATGGCGCAGGGGCTGCACGATTCGATCGCTCAGTCTTTGTCGTTTTTAAACATTCAGGTGCAGTTACTTGAAAGCGGCCTTAAAAACGACGATAAGGCGCTTGTGAACGACACCGTCGCACAGATCCGCACCGGCGTGCAGGAGTGCTACGAAGACGTCCGTGAGCTGTTGCTGAACTTCCGCGAGCGGCTTCATAAGGAAAGCTTTGCCGCAGCAATTGCGACCGCGATTGAACGCTTTGAGATTCAGACCAAACTCAAGGCCCAGATTATCTCGGAAGGCAAGGAACCGAACCTCACCGACAAGCAGCAGCTGCAGGTGATTTTCATCATGCAGGAAGCTTTGGCCAACGTGCGCAAGCACTCGCACGCCACGGACGTGAGAATCGTCATCGACAGCCGCTCTGACTTTACGCTGACCGTCATGGATAATGGCTGCGGCATTGATATGGAACTCTTAAAGCAGCGCGGCAAACGCCACGTCGGCATGAACATCATGCGCGAGCGCGCGGAAAAGATCGGTGCGAGCGTGGCAATCGGCCCGGTGGACGCGTCGGTCTTCCCGCACGGCACGGCCGTACGGCTTTCGATTCCCGCAGCCCTTTTCCGCGAGGTGCATTAAGTTATGCGCTTTGCTGTGATCCTGCCGCTATTGGCGCTCTTTGTCTTTTTTCGGGCGGTGTGGCCCGTGACGGTAAGCCTCAGGTGGCGCGTGTTCTGGGCCGTTCTTTTGGCAGCGGGTGCCCTTTTCCCGAGTGTTGTGGTTGTAGTCGGGGGCTCCATGGTGGCGCCGGTGCTGCCGGAAGCTGTGATGGTCATCGGGGACTACCTCGAACTCACGGTGGTCTGCGCGGCGGCGTTGACCGCTTTGCGCGAAGTCGTCTCGCTTTTTCTTCGCATTGCGCCGGGGCTTCCCTTTAATCGGCTGGCAAAAAATAAGTCCCTTGCGGCCGTGATTGCCGTCGTGGCTGTTTTTGCCACGGCCTGGGGCGAATGGCGGGCGCTTGCCGCGCCCGAAGTCGTGCGGGTGGAGATTGCCGTTGACGGGCTGCCGGGAGCGTTGGACGGCTTCTCGGTTGCACAGGTTTCTGACCTTCACGTGAGTTCGCTGATTTCCGGAAAGCGCCTTGAAAAGGCTGTGGCGGCGGTGAATGCTCTTAAGCCCGACCTTATTGCGCTCACCGGAGACTTTGCCGACGGCACGGCCGCGCACCTGGCGCCTGTGATGCAGGCTTTAAAGGATCTTCGGGCTCCCTACGGTGTGTGGGGCGTTGACGGCAATCATGAGCACTACACGGATTACGCGGGGTGGCGGGAACTTTTGCCCAAACTCGGCGTAAGGATGCTTTGGAATGCTCACGGCGTTATAGATGTAAAGGGGACGCCTTTGGTGGTCGCAGGGCTCACAGACCCCATGGCCGCGCGTTTCGGCCGGGAACTGCCGAACCTTGAGAAAGCGCTTTTCGGTTCGCCCGACGCAACGGTTTTGCTGCTTGCGCACCAGCCCAAGCTCGCCTTTAAGGTCGCGGGCCGTGGCGTTGACCTGCAGCTTAGCGGCCACACGCACGGCGGGCAGGCGCCCGGCATTGCGTTTGTGACGGAGCGCCTTAACGCGGGGCTTTTGAAAGGCCTCTACAACATCCCGGCAGCCGAAACGGGTGCCGGAAATCTCAGGCTCTACATTAATCAGGGCACCTACCTCTGGAACGGTTTTCCTTTGCGAATCGGCACCACGGGTGAGGTGACTTTAATTACACTCAAGAAATCGTCCTGAGGACTTATATCCGGAGACAGACCATGGCCAAAAAGACGGAAGACAAAGAAAAGCACCTCACTGAGGAAATCGACCGCGTGGCCGTGATTGATGCCAAAGACGACGGCGCCAAAGCCGTTAAACGCCTCTTAAAGAGCCTCGCGGGGGCGGGGTTCGCCGCTGAGCCCGCGACACTCGCAGAGACAATCACCGCGCGCTTTCCGCCTGAGACGCGCGATAAGGTCCTGCGTGACCTCATTGCGCGGGAGGCTGCCGAACGGTTTGAAGAAACGGGCAAAGTTCTCGAGCACATGAACGATCTGGTCCCTCAAGCCGCTGAAGGCGCTTATCCCTATGCGAACGGCTACGACAACGACCTTTACGAAGAAGAGCTCTACGGGCTCCAGATTGAGCTTCTGAAACTGCAGAAGGACGTGAAGGAAAAGGGCAAGAAGGTAATCATCCTTTTTGAGGGCCGTGACGCCGCAGGTAAGGGAGGCACCATTCAGCGCTTCGTGGAAAACATGAATCCGCGCGGCGCGCGCATCGTGGCTCTGGCTAAACCCACGGACGCCGAAAAGGGACAGTGGTTCTTTCAGCGGTACGTCAATCAACTCCCGAGCCCCGGGGAAATCGTCTTTTTTGACCGCTCCTGGTACAACCGGGCCGTGGTGGAACCCGTCATGGGCTTTTGCACCAAGGAGCAGACCGAGCTCTTTTTACGGGAAGTTCTGAACTTTGAAAAGAGCCTCGTCGATAACGGCATCCAGCTTTTTAAGTTTTGGCTTGATGTGGGCCGTAAGGAACAGAAGCGCCGGTTTAAGCAGCGCAAGATCGATCCGCTGCGCCGCTGGAAGCTTTCGCCCGTGGATTTGGCGTCGCTTGACAAGTGGGACGAATACACCGCCGCAATTGAACGGATGTTCCGCACGACGGAAGCCCCTTACGCACCCTGGACCATTATCCGCAGTGATGATAAGCGCCGGGCGCGGCTTAACGCCATCCGCGTGGTGTTAAATGACTCGGACTACGGTGAAAAGCGCACGGACTTTGTCGAGCGCATCGACGGGCGGATTGTGCTTTCGGTGCCGGAGTATCTGAGGCTTAAAGCATAAGACGAGGGCAGGTAGCGAGAACGGAAATCCGCCCGGTGCCGGCTTTGCTTGCGGTATTCCCAAAAGGCTTCCTTCCGGAGAAGTCAGAGCGCCTTTGAAATTCTAACTTTCAATGCTTTGCTGGAAACTGCCTTTGATTTTTAAGGAAATTATCGCTCGGCCGCATCGTCTACAATGTACCCGCTCCGCAACTTTCACTGCGGTTGTCTCAGGGGCCGGCAGGACCAAGAGGTCTGAAGGCTCCTCCCATCTATGACGTCACTGACAAACATCGCCATTTTGGGCGCTACCGGTTCGATCGGCCGCAGCGCGCTTGAAGTTATCTCCCGCTATCAGGAGCGCTATCGTGTGTTTGCGCTTACTGCAGGGTCCAACGTGGAAAAGCTCGCGCAGCTTGCAAGCGTCTGGCGTCCCTATATCGTCGCAATTGCCGATGAATCACGCTATAAGGCCCTTGTTGAGGAGATGCGCAAACTCGGCATCACCGGCGTGAGCGTGGCGGCGGGCGCTGACGCGATCAGCGATATTGCCGCGATGCAGGATGTGGACGTCGTGGTGCAGGCCGTGGTGGGGGCCGCGGGCGTTGCGCCGAGCTTTGCGGCGGCCAAGGCAGGGAAGCGCCTTTTACTTGCCAACAAAGAAAGCGTGGTGTGCGGAGGGGAGCTTCTCATGCAGACCGTGCGTGAGAATAAGGCGCTCCTTTTGCCTGTTGACAGTGAACACAATGCGGTAGCGCAGTGCCTGGCATCGGCTGACGACGAGGCCAAACGTGACGCCGTCATTTGGCTTACCTGCTCAGGGGGCCCCTTTCACCATCAGAAGTCCCTGGAGCTCTCGGAGGTGACCCCGGATATGGCCTTGGCTCACCCCACATGGCACATGGGCGCCAAAATTTCCATTGACTCGGCAACCCTCATGAATAAGGGGCTTGAAGTCATTGAAGCGCATCACTTGTTCGGGGTCCCCGCGGAGCGTATCCGCACCGTCATCCATCCGCAGTCGGTGATTCACTCGATGGTGCAGTACGGGGACGGCGCGGTCCTCGCGCAGATGGGGCCCGCGGACATGTGTATGCCCATTGCCTGGTGTCTGGGGTATCCGGAGCGTTTGGACGGCGGCGTGGACCGCCTCGACTTCACAAAAGTGAGTGCCCTGACGTTTGAAGAGCCCGACACCGAGCGCTTCCCGCAGCTTTCCTACGCCTATGAGGCACTTAACATGGGCGGGATTTCCTCGATCGTGTTAAATGCCGCCAACGAAGTGGGGGTAAGGGCGTTTCTGGACGGCAGAATCCGTTTCACCGACATTGCCAAACTCTGCTCGGTGATGATGAGCAAGTTCCAGGGTGAGGCGCCCGCGTCGCTCGAAGAAATTTTGGCTGCCGACAAAGAAGCCCGGCAGAGAGCTCAGCGCTGGGTCACTCAGAAGTCACGCTGATACCCAACAATCTGCAACCGCCATCTATTAAGACGGGAACATGCTCGGAATCATTGGTTTTGTCCTCACGGTAGGGATCATTGTCGTCATTCACGAATGGGGACACTACATTGTCGCCCGCATGGCGGGCGTAAAAATCCTCGCGTTTTCATTTGGCTTCGGTAAGGTTCTTTTAAAGAGAACCGATAAGCGCGGCTGCGAATGGCGGCTTTCGATGTGGCCCCTGGGGGGCTACGTCAAGATGCTTGATACGGCCGAAAAAGAGGACCTTTTAAAAGAAGGGAAGACTTTTTCGGAAGCCGACTGGGCCAATGCCTTTGACCGCAAGTCCGTCTGGCGCCGCTTTGCCGTGGTGTTTGCGGGCCCTGCGATGAACCTCATCCTGGCGGCGTTGATTTATGCCGCTTTGGCAATGCTCGGGACGTATGAACCGTCCGGGAAGATGGGCGTGCCCCCTGCCGGAACCCAGGCGTATGAATTGCGGATTGACGCCGGTGATTCGGTTACCCGGGTCGCAGACGTTTCGGTTAAGACCCGCAACGCCGTGCGGATGGAATTTTTAAACCACATGGGCGAAGCCGACGTTCCCGCGACGGTGACAACCGAAGGGGGCGTGCCGCGCACCGTGCGTTTTGACCTCTCCGCCTTTCACGGTGACGGCCAGACCGATCCTTTGGAGTACCTGGGCCTTATGCCCTATGCGCAGGCCGTCGTAGTGGCTGAAGTCATAAAGGGCGGGGCAGCGGAGGCTGCGGGCCTAGCCCGCGGCGATACGGTTCTCACGCTTGACGGAAAACCGGTCACGGGCGTGCAGTCAATGATTACGGCCATCCGCGCAAAGACCGGAAAAACGCTGGAGATGCGGGTTAAAAACCCCGAAGGTGTTGAGCGCACCGTCGTCACCGAAGTGCGCCCCGAGAATGTAAACGGTCAGACGATCGGCCGCATCGGCGCGAGCCTCGGCTCCGTCGGGGACTTTGTCTTTGAACACGCGGGGCCGGTTGACGCTTTGGGCATCGGGGTCGTGAAGGTCTGGGACACGATCCGGCTTACCGTGAATTCCGTCGCCGGGATGCTTTCCGGCAACGTCAGCGTCAAAAGCATTTCCGGACCCGTTGCAATCGGGGATATGGCCGGGCAAACCCTTCAATACGGGTTTGTGCCGTATGTGCTTTTCCTGGCGCTCATCTCAATCAGCATCGGTGTTTTAAATCTCCTGCCGGTGCCGGTTCTCGACGGCGGACACCTCATGTTTTATTTGTATGAAATGGTGACGGGCCGCAAACCCGCGCCGCAGGTTGCCGAGTGGGGGCAGAAAATCGGTGTTTTTCTGCTTCTTTTGCTGATGGTTTTGGCCGTGGGTAATGACATAACGCGCCTCTTCGGGCTAAACTGACGAAGTTTCTGTGCCCGATAAGCCGTGCCACACGGTTTGCGGGCGCTTCTCCCGGCGTTTTTTCACGACAACGCCGGGCCTTGTTCCATTGAATAAAGAACATAAATGACGGAAAAGTTTTTCTTGCGCAGTGCCGCCGCTGCCGTGCTCGCGGCATTTGCCGTGTCTGCGGCCGCACAGGTGTTTACCATCCGCGACATCCGCGTTGAAGGGATTCAGCGAACCGAACCGGGTACGGTGTTTTCGCATCTGCCGTTTCGGGTGGGCGATGAATACACGCCGGAACGCGGTACCGAAGCCATTCATTCGCTTTACGGCTCCGGGCTTTTCCGTGACGTCTCGGTGGGTGCCGACGGCGACGTGATCGTGATCCGCATCACCGAGCGCCCGGCTGTCGCCTCCATTGAAACAAGCGGCATCAAGGCCTTTGATAAGGACGGCGTGGAAAAAAGCCTCCGTGACGTGGGCCTGGCTGAAGGCCGCATCTTTGACCAGTCCGTGCTTGACCGGGCCGATCAGGAAATGCGCCGTCAGTACCTCTCCAAGGGCTACTACGGCGTGCAGGTGAACACCACCACGACACCGTTGCCCCGCAACCGCGTGCGCGTCACGATGAATGTGGACGAGGGAAGCGCAAGTTCCATTAAGCAGATCCGTTTCGTCGGGAACAACTTGTTTGATGCCGATGAACTCATGGACCTGATGCAGCTCAGTGAGCACAAGTGGTCGAGCTGGTACACGCGGCGCGACCTTTATTCCCGCGAAAAGCTCGCAGCCGACCTTGAAACCCTGAGAAGCTTTTATCTGAACCAGGGTTACCTCGACTTTAAGATCGACAGCGTGCAGGTGTCGGTCGCGCCCAACAAGGCTGACGTCTTTATCACCATCAACATGACCGAGGGTGAGAAGTACACCGTGAGCGGCGTGAAGCTTGCGGGCGATATGCTGGGCCTGGAAAAAGAAATTGAGCCGCTTTTGACTTTTGAAACGGGTGAGACCTACAACGCCGAGAAGGTCAACAACATCAGCCAGGCGATTGTGGACAAGTTCTCGACGCTCGGCTACGCCTTCTGTACGGCCACACCCAACCCGGTGGCAAACGCTGAAAAAGACACCGTCGAAATCGTCTATACGATCGACCCGGGGCGCCGTGCCTACGTGCGCCACGTCAACATCACCGGCAACACCCGCACGCGTGACGACGTGATCCGCCGTGAAGTGCGTCAGTACGAATCGGCCTGGTTTGACAGCGACAAAGTAAAGCTCTCCCGCGACCGCATCGACCGTCTCGGCTACTTCGATTCGGTGACCGCCGAACCCAAGCCCGTGCAGGGCACGCGCGATCAGGTGGATCTTGACATTGCCGTGAAAGAACGTCCCACGGGTTCGATTTCTCTCGGTGCCGGTTATTCCACCAGCGACGGCATCATCTTGTCCGCGGGCTTTGCCCAGGACAACGTCTTCGGTTCCGGTAAGTCGACCTCCATTGAGGTGAATACTTCAAAGAGCCAGAGAACGTACGCCTTCAGCCTCACGGAACCCTACATCACGCCCGAAGGGATCAGCCGCAACTGGGATATCTACGACCGGCGTGTTGACCTCGATGAGCTCGATGTCTCCAACGTTGCCTACGAAACGATCGGCGCGGGCATCAGCTTTGGTGTTCCTGTGACCGAACTTGACCGCATCTTCGTCGGTACCCGCTGGGAAATGACGAAGGTTGATTTAAGAGGCGGCACGGACCCGTCGCCTAAGCGCTACTGGGACTATGTGGATCAGTACGGCGATAAGCCGCAGTCACTGCTTCTGACTTTAGGTTGGTCGCGCGACAGCCGAGACAATGTATTGGCCCCCACGCGCGGGCGCTATCAGCGCTTTAACGCGGAAGTGTCCTTGCCGGCCCTCGATACGCAGTACTACCGCGCGACCTATCAGATCACGCAGTACCTGCCGATCACGAACTTCTGGACGCTGGGTCTGAACATGCAGGCCGGTTACGGCGACAGCTACGGCAGCAAGCGCTATCCGTTCTTTAAGAACTTCTACGCGGGCGGCATCGGCTCGGTGCGAGGCTACGAAAGCTCAAGCCTGGGTCCGAAGGACACGAACGGCGACAACCTGGGCGGCAACCAGCAGCTTGTTTTCTCCGCGGAACTTCTGATGCCGCTGCCGGGGGCCGACAAGACCCTGCGCGGATTGATGTTCCTGGACGGCGGCAACGTCTGGGGCTACAGCGGAAGCGGCGAAACGAACTTTGCTCTGGATGACCTCCGTTACTCCTGGGGCTTTGGTATTGCCTGGATTTCGCCCCTGGGGCCCCTGAAGTTCTCGCTTGCCTTCCCGATCAACAAGAAGGACGGCGACAAAACGCAGCGCTTCCAGTTCCAGATCGGTACGGGCTTCTAAGAGTTTCTTCCGTCCGGGCGCACAACCTGCGTCCGGACAAATTCTTAAACAACCGGCCTGGTTTGACCCAGTCTCAGACGGGTTACAATCCGGCCTATCGGTTTTCTGACACGCATTACACAGGTTTGACTCATGTTTAAAAAGGGTTTGATCGCAGCGGCAGCCGCCGCGTTTCTCGCAACCGGCGCCATGGCCGCTGACTTCAAGGTGGGGGTGGTGAATCCCGGAAAGATCCTTGCGGAATCGGCGCCCGCCGTTGCCGCGCAGAATAAGCTCAAGAGCTACTTCAAGAGCCGTGAAGACGAATTAAACCGTCGCGTGCGCGCCTTTAAGGATAAGGCGGGCAAGTTTGAAAAAGACAGCGCCGTGATGACTGAGAGCGAACGCTTAAGCAAGCGCCGTGACCTCGCCGAAGAAGAACGCGAAATCACCCGCATGCAGCGCGCGCTTCTTGAAGAGCGCAACCAGCGCGCTCAGGAAGAAAGCCAGATTATTCTCTCGCGCGCCAACCGCATCATTCAGGATCTCGCCAAGAGCCAGAAGTACGACCTGATTCTTCAGGAAGCTGTCTGGGCGAGCCCCAAGGTTGACCTCACCGACGAAGTCATCAAGCGCCTCAACAAACCGGCGAAGTAATTCTCGAGCGTTTGTTCCCGCGGTGAGTTTCAGGGGAGATCCTCTGAACGCGCCGCGGTTTGTTTTTATCTGCCCGAAAAGGGGGTACATATGTCGTTTCCCGTTGCCGCACTGACGGCTGAAATTGAAAAGCGCTCCGCCAACCGTCTCGGCTGCCGTTTTTTGGGCGGCGCCGAAAAAGTGTGCGTTGAGCGTCTTGCCCCCCTGGATCACGCGGGTCCCGAGCACGTCGCGTTTCTTGCGCAGCCGCGTCTGAGGGATGCGGCGAAGGCAAGTCATGCGGGCGTCATTGTTTTAACGGAAGCCGACGTCAAGGCCATGTGGCCCGAAGGGGCGCCCGCCGACCGGCCGCTTATTGTCTGCACAAACCCCTACGCCTGGTTTGCCTGGGCTCTACAGGTGATGACAGAACCCAAGCGCCCCACAGGCTTTATTCACCCGAAGGCCGTGGTGGAAGAAGGCGCAAAGGTCTCTCCCGAGGCTGTCATCGAAGCGGGCGCCTACGTGGGCGCGGGCGCCGTGATCGGCGCGCGCACGCGGCTTTTTCCCGGGAGTTACGTGGGCGCCGGCACCACGGTGGGCGAGGACGCCATCCTGTACCCCAACGCCGTTGTTTACCACGGCTGCACAATCGGTAACCGCGTGATTTTGCATTCAGGCAGCGTGATCGGCGCCGACGGCTTCGGGTTTGCGCCGTTTGCGGGCGAATGGGTCAAAATCCCGCAGATCGGGGGCGTAACGATTGAAGACGACGTCGAAATCGGCGCCAATACCACGGTTGACCGCGGGGCCCTTGAAAATACGGTGATTGCCAAGGGCAGTAAGCTAGACAATCAGATTCAGATCGGCCACAACGGGCGCGTGGGAGAATACACCGTGATGGCGGCCTGCACGGGTGTTGCCGGTTCCACCACAATCGGCAGCCACTGCATGATCGGGGGCGCCGCTAACATCAACGGCCACATCGCCATCCCTGACGGCAGCGAAGTGGGTCCTGCCACCTCCATCATGCACTGGCAGGAAGGCGCAAAGCAGTTGATCGGCATTTTCCCCGCGCAGGAGCGTCGCGCCTTTGAGCGTACGGCCGTTCTCATGATGCGTCTCGGGGACATGCGTAAACGCATTCAGACGCTGGAAGCGGAAGTCGAAAAACTTTCAAAGTGATGTAAGAACGCGCAGCAACGCGCAACAAAAAGCCCCGGACCGCGAAATCCGGGGCTTCGCATTTCGGGCAAAAGTGTTACTTCAGTCCGAAGATCGCCTTGAGTTCCTCGGTCTTGAGGTTTTCATCAAGCGCAATGTACTCACCCTCGGGGTTCTTATAAACCCCGAAGGGCACCGCGCGGCACCCGGAGCGGCGGGCAAGCTTCGTGTTCGTCCACACCTTGTTTCTCACGTCCTCGGGGATCTTGGCGAGGTCATAGCGGAAACCCCGGAAACCGGCGTCCCGGAAGTGCAGGTGCTGCTCCATGAACTTTTCAGCCGGGTTCTTCGCAATCAGAATCGCTGCGCCCTGGGGGTCCGAATGGATGTTTAAAAACGCAATCGGGCACCAGACGAGGTTGATGTTGTCAAGAAGCGGCGCGATGTTGTCATAAAAGCGGATGCAGTCCGGGCACTGCGTGTCAAAGGTTACATAGGCCTTGGGGCTGCCCGGTTTATGCGGGAAAGAAAAGCCCGTGCCGTCTTTTTCAAAGGTCTCCCACATCTTTTTGCCGTCCCAGATCACCGGGACATTGGCGGGTTTTGCGGCGACAGCGCCGGGGAAAACCGCGGCCGCGGCGGCTGCAGCTGTCCCGAGGGCAAGCGTTCTGCGTGAAATCTCAGCCATGATTGCAATCTCCTCACATGTTTGTTTTCATTGTGTCGAACCTACCACGCGGATCACAATAGCAGGATTAGCCGTGAGTGGCACAGGTAAATTGATTTATCATGGAAAGAAATTTTGGCAACTAATGAAGTCTGCGTCTGGCTTGCGCGGCTTATATCCCCGCCCTGAACGACGGGGCTTTACGCCGCTGTTGGTAAAACAGAGGAGGAGAATCGATTCTCATCAGAAAATCTCATTGTTCGTCGTGCACAACGAATGACGAGGTCGCAGAAACGGATACCATTCAGGCATTCGGTTGGCTTTGACTTGGCTTGAGTGATGCAGGAGTGCCTGTGAGCACTGCCGAGCGAAGCATCATGACAAGGGTCAGGATATTATGGAACAAAGCGACGATCTCAGAAGATGGCGGCTCTTTGCAACGGTTGCAAAGACGGGAAGCATTTCTTCCGCATGCACCATTTTTCAGACCGATGCGGCAAATCTTAGCCGACAGTTGGCGCAGTTTGAGAAGTCGCTTGGAGCGGGGCCCTTGCTTGATCGTTCCGTGCGGCCTCTGGTACTCACGGAAAATGGAAAGGCGGCCTTCGAGTGCGCCTTGAAAATTCTTCAGCTGCGCGACGAACTGACGCAGAATCTCAAATGTGATCCGAATGCCCTGTCAGGAGTCGTGCGCGTGGGGCTGCCTCCGATGGTGCTTCGAGATCTGCTGACACCTTTTTTGGTGTCATTTTCTGAAGCCTATCCCGACATCGATCTGCGCGTGGACGAATATACGGCAGGCCTGCCGATAAATTTCGAAAACTGGCGGGGCGATCTTTTTGATCTCGTCGTGTCCTACGGGCCGAGTCCGTCGAATCACAATGCCGTTCAGATTCGCTATGGCCAGGGTTTGTTCCTCTCTTGCGCGTCGCCGTCTTATCTTCGCCGCTTTGGAATCCCGAAGACGCCGGAGGATCTCGCGGATCATGTCGGAATCGTAGTGGCGAACGGCTTGAGGCAGGCAGCGCCTGCGCTTGTGAAGGACGGACAGTCGGTTCCCATTCACTTCAAGCGTCTCATTCGCTTCAACTCAGCGTCCGCAGCAAAGACTGCCGTTTTGCTCGGATCGGGGATTCACGTCAATCTGCCTTCGCTTCATTGCTACCGCGATGTCAGGGACGGCACGCTCGTGCCGCTCTTGAGGGGGTGGGAGCAGCCGAGTCTTCCTCTCTATATATATTCGCGACCGGAATGCGTGAAACTTGCGCGTGTACGGCTTTTTGTTCGCCGTTTCAGGGAGGTGATGTTTGACTTCCATCATCAGTGTGCCGAAGTGCTTGATCCTTGGGTGACGGATGCATCCAAGGACATTCTACGTCCGGTTCCAGTGAACTCTGACGAAGCCATCCTGTAAAAAACGACAAGATCGTATTGTTCGTTCTGCTATTTTCATCAAGTTCTTCCGCCGACATAATGGCTGAGCCTCAGTAATTATCTGAGGCGGAAAAGGAGAATCTTTATGAAAAAGGCATTGATGGCTGCGGCGCTTTTCGCTGCGGTGACCTCGGCATCAGCAACGACCGTTTCCGTCTACGGCGTCATGGACATGGGCGTTTCGGTTTCCAAGAAGAGCGGCGCTACGGGCGACAATCGCTGGAACCTGCAGATGAAGTCCGGCATGCGCAACTCTTCCCGCTTCGGTCTGAAGGGGGTTGAGGACCTTGGCAACAACTACAAAGTTGGTTTTATTCTTGAAAGCCAGTTCCAGGGCGACTCGGGTGCGCTTCAGACGTCAGGCATTCTTTGGGAGCGCGAGTCGTCGCTTTGGGTCTCGGGCGATTTCGGCAAGGTGACCGCCGGCCGAGTCGGCTATCTCAAGGGCGTGGTGGGCTCGACGGCCCTTTTGAATTCCTACCGAGTGAATCCCTTCGGCTCGCAGATGAGCAATTTCGTGACCGGCTTCAAGGCGTACACGACCGGTACGTCCTGGTACTGCAACAACGGCATCGTCTATGAAACGCCGAACATGGCCGGGCTGAAGGGATACCTTCAGTATTCGAACGGCGTGTCGAGCGAAGGTGAAAAATACCACGACAAGGATCGCTATGCGGCCGCGGCCGTGCGCTATATGAGTGGTCCGCTGCTTTTGCAGATGATTGCTGATACGACGATGCGCGGTCATCAGGAGGCTCAGTTCAGCGGCGACAAGTATCGCGATGCCATGTCTCTTGGCGTTCAGGCGGCATATGACTTTCAGTTTGTGAAGGTCTTCGGCATGGTCGAAGGCTTCAAGGACAGCGCCCTGAATACGATAGGCCAGCATCTCAGCGGCGACGGCCAGCTCTATGACGGCGCGGGAGCAACTCTTGTAGCACAGTGGCCGGTCGGCAACGGCAAGATGAAGGTGGGCGGCGGCTTCCTTAAGGCTTCTACGGTTGACGGAACGCCTGCGGACAAAGACTATGACGTGACTCGTTTCGGCGTGAGCGTGGGCTATGACTACGTGCTTTCAAAGCGCACTCAGCTTTATGCGAACTACGGTTTCGCGCAGCAGAATCAGGAGAAGACCTCCGATGATACGGTGAAGCGCAACCGCGGCATGGAATTCACGGCCGGCATGGTTCACTACTTCTGATCTTCTTATCGCTTCGGCTGACCACCGGAGACGACAAGTCCCGGTGGTGACCATTTCGCAATGGATGCTGCTATGCAGACACTTCTTCCTTATCTGGCAATACTCGTCGTGATTCTCACGGGGTGGGGTATTGCCAAAAAGCTTCAGGTTACGACGCTTCTACTTTTCGCCGGGCTTGCTCTGAATCTGCTGGCCATTTTGGCCGGCGTTGACAACATTCTTCCGCGCGGCGCAAAGACCACGGGCTGGATCGGCTTCGATCTTTTTGAACTCTTGCGTGCGCTCTCTCGCTCGCAGATCGCCTCCACCGGCTTCATCATCCTGGTGGCGGGCGGCTTTGCCACCTACATGGACAAGATCGGTGCTACGAACAAGCTTGTTGCTCTCTGCACGAAGCCCTTGTCCAAGCTTTCCGCACCGTATGTGATTCTCGGTGCGGTGTTCCTTCTGGGACATTTCCTTGGCTTGGTGGTGACGTCCGCCGCCGGCCTCGGCACGCTGCTTGCGGTTTCCGTTTTTCCGCTCCTTTTGGGCGTGGGCGTAAGTGCCGTCGCAGCGTCGGCGGCAATCGCATCGGCGCTCGTCTTTTCCTATGCTCCGTCGAGTGCCATTGCCGTGCTGGCAGCCAAGACGGCAGGCGCCGAGCCGATGACTTATCTCATGCAGTACCAGATTCCTGTGGCTATCCCGGCTGTTCTGACGGTGCTTGTTCTGCATATTCTTGTTCAAAGGTATTTGGACAAGAAGGACATGGCTGAAGGCAAAATCGAGGCTTTTGATATGGCTGAAATCGAAGCCAAGAAGACGGCTTCCGCCGATACGCCCTGGTTCTATGCTCTGCTTCCGCTCGTGCCGCTGGTTCTGCTTTTCGTTTTCAACAAGATGGTTTACAAGACCATCGTTCTTGATGTTGGCACTGCCATGTTCATTGGTTGGGTCTTCGCAATTCTGGTTGATCTAGCAACGCGCCGCGATCTTGCCAAGGTGTTTACCGACGGTCATGCGATGTTCAAGGGCATGGGCAGCATGCTGACGAACGTCGTCGGCCTGATCTTTGTAGCGGCTCTGTTTGCCGACGGTCTCAAGAACACGGGGCTCGTTGCGCTTCTGATTGAAGGAGCGAAGTCTCTGGGCTTGGGCATGTCTGGCACGGGCTTGGTTGTTTCCGCCGTGATTGCCCTGGTGACGCTTCTGACGGGTTCCGGTGTTGCGTCCTTTACCGGGCTGGTTCCGATTGCGCCGTCCGTGGCCGCCGGTCTTGGCGGCGATCCGGTCGACCTCGCCATGATGATGCAGCTCGCAAGCGAAATGATGCGTCCCGTGTCGCCTGTAGCGGGCATCGTGATCATCATGGCGGGTTTTGCCAAGACAAGTCCTCTGGCGATTGTTCGCCGTACCTGGATTCCCTGCACGGGCGGCTTGATCGTCTCCCTTGCTGCAACGATTTTGATGATGTAAGGAGTTTGTGATGACGTTGGGTTTGATGTCCACCGGCGCCGCAGGTAAGGCTGAAGATCTGCTGCCATGGCCCGGAATTCCCGGACGGGACGAGTTCTTTTGGATTACGGAAGTCAACAAGGCGACCTTGCTTACGAATTTGGCCAAGGGCCTTCTCACAGAAGACCAGGCCGCGCAATTCGGTCGTGCCGTGAAGGCGGTAGCTGAAGAATGTGCTGCAGTCGGAAGCGCTCGCCCCAAGATGTACATTCGCTACGAGCCGCTGGTTGTCGCCAAGGCGGGGCTTGAGGCCACTCTGATGCATGCCGGCCGCAGCTCGCAGGACATTCATGCAACCTTCCAGCGCGCCATTCTGCGCGACGAGACGCTGAAGCTACTCACTGCCCTGGCGTCCGTTGTGACGGGACTTCTGAAGATGGCAGAAGAAAACCGCGATACGTTGATTCCTTGCTATACGAACGGGGTCGCCGCACAGCCTTCCAATATGGCGCATGTTCTGCTGGCTCATGCCCAGGCCTTCCTGCGCGACATGGAACGTTCGCTTGCCTGCTATCGCCGCCTGAATGAATCTCCGATGGGCGCGTGCGTTCTGAACGGCACGGGCTGGCCGCTTGACCGCGACGGAATGGCTGCGTATCTGGGCTTTGACAAGCCCGTGGCCAATACATTTGATGCCGGCCAGGTTGCCGGCACCGACGTGTGCGTGGATGCAGCGCTTGAGCTTGTGCATCCGATGCTCCATGTCGGCCAGTTCATTGCTGAACTGATGCAGCAGTATGCGCAGCCGCGTCCGTGGATTCTCGTTTCCGCCACCTATGCCTCCAGCGCCATGCCGCAGAAGCGCAATCCCGGTCCCCTGATCGACATTCGCCGCGATGCCGCGGTGGTGCTCTCCGAGCTCAATTCTGTCGTGATGCGCACGCACAATCTTCCCACCGGCATGTATGACGCGAAGGATGAAAAGCTCAACCGCGAAATCGTGGGTGATGCCTCCTCTGTCGTCGAACGGTTCGCTACCGTGCTCGGCATGCTTCGCATCGACAAGAAGCGCGCGCTGGAAGAGCTCAACCTCGACTGGACGGCCACTCAGGAACTCGCCGACGTTCTGATGCGCCGCTACGGGATTCCGTTCCGCGTGGGTCACGGCTTCGCGAGTCGCATGGTGACGGTCGGCCGTTCCGAAGGCTACACGCCGAAGACCTTCCCGATCGAGAAGGCCAGGGCCATCTATGCCGAGCTTTACGCAGAGCTCAAGCAGGACGTTCCTGAACTCCCGGCGGACTTCCCGCTTGACGAAGCCGGGCTTCGTGCGGTGCTCGATCCGGCTCACATCATTCTTGAGCGCGCCGTTGCCGGCGGTCCGCAGCCGGTGGAGCTCGAAAAACTGTTCAAGGCTGTAGAGAGCGAACTTAAGGAGCGCGAATCGAACGTAATGATGTTCAAGGGCAAGATCTCTGCTGCTCAGAAGAAGCTGAATGCCGATTTTGAGGCATTGATTGCCTAACGGGAGGTGCAAATGAAGATCTCGGAAACGGTTGAATTCCTTCATGAAGTCGGAGGTGTGACGATTCGTCTCATGCTTCAGCAGGCCGGCCGGGATCTTCTGGTTCTTTTGACGCCACCTTAATGCATCAGAAAAAACGGCCGGAAATGTATCCGGCCGTGAAAAGCGCAAAACCCGTGCGGTTAATCCTTGTTGTAGAACCTCTGAATAAAGGCTCGCACGCCCCGGGAGGCGGGCTGGTTTTCCACGCCTTCGGCCTGTTCGACCGCAAGGTTTTCTTCCGCGGTAGTGCCCTGCCAGTAATCGGCGTGGGCAATGCCGAGTTTCTCGGGGTGGAAAACGGGTTCCGTGATTCCGTTTTTAAGCTGCGTTTCGTAGTCTTTGAGCGTTAAAAACGCGGTGTTGTGCAGACGCAGAATTGCAAGGATGTTCACCCAGGCCATGAGCCCGATGCCGATATCGGCACAAAGCCACACGATGCTTGAGGGCTTGATCGTGCATACGCCCACCGAGAAGATGAGAATTGCGCGTTCGATATAAAGGAGCCACGGTTTTTTAAGCGTGCGGTTGATGTACTTGATGTTGGTTTCAGCCATGTAGGCGTAGGCAAGAATCGTCGTAAACGCAAAGAAAAAGAGCGCGCACGCGACAAAGGGAGAGCCGAAATCGGGCATCACCGAGTCAATGGCTTTCTGTGCGTAAACCGGGCCTGCTTCGATACCGGTGAGGCCTGAAAACAAGGGCTTGCCGTCGGGGTTTATGACGTTGTAGCAGCCGGAGGAAAGAATCATGAGGCCCGTGGCAGTGCACACAAACCACGTGTCGATGTAGACGGAAAACGCCTGAACTAGGCCCTGCTTTGCCGGGTGCGAGACGCTCGCCGCCGAAGACGCGTGGGGACCGGAACCCTGGCCCGCTTCATTGGAGTAAAGCCCGCGCTTTACGCCCCAGCTCACAGCGGTACCCACGATACCGCCGAAAATCGAATCCATGCCGAAGGCGGACGTGAAAATCAGATGAAAGACCGCGGGGATCTTGTCGACGTTATAAAAGACCGTGATCAGAGCCACAACGATGTAGGAAAGCGCCATAAAGGGCACCACCACCGTCGTAAAGCTCGCGATACGCTTTAAGCCGCCAAACACGATGAAGCACAGCAGTGAGCAGATCACCGCCGCCGAAATCGGGGTTTCAATCCCGAAGGCACTTTCCATTGCTGCGCCGATGGCGTTACTCTGAACGCCGGGGCAGAGGACGGCGGAGGCTAAAAGCGTAATGATTGCAAACACCCAGGCAAAGAATTTGCTTCGTGCACCGTGCTCAATATAAAAGGCGGGGCCGCCCGTGCATTCGCCGTTGATGCGCTCCTTGTAGATCTGGCCGA
Organism: Duodenibacillus massiliensis; assembly: GCF_928721995.1. Classification (NCBI taxonomy): domain Bacteria; kingdom Pseudomonadati; phylum Pseudomonadota; class Betaproteobacteria; order Burkholderiales; family Sutterellaceae; genus Duodenibacillus; species Duodenibacillus massiliensis. The sequence continues at coordinate 330,833 of NZ_OV788642.1, read as the reverse complement.
GCGTTGATTCCACAAAGGCACTGGAGGCGCCTAAAAACGCCACCACCCACATCCAGAAAAGGGCACCGGGGCCGCCGAAACAGATGGCGGTGGCAACGCCCGCGATGTTGCCGGTACCGACGCGCCCGGCAAGCGTCATCGAAAGCGCCTGAAAGGAGGAGACGCCGGAATTGTCGTTTTTGCGCTGAAACATGAGGCGCAGCATTTCGCCCACCATTCTCAGCTGCACAAACCGCGATCTCAGGGAAAAGTAGAGCCCGGTTCCTAGAAGGATATAAACGAGAAAGGGACTCCAGACAATCTCGTAAACCTGATTGGCAAACTCAGTCACAACAAAATTCTCCGCTGTATTTTTATTCGTTTTTTTATGAGGGCACCAAGGGCAGTGCCCTTAAAAGATCAAACGGCGAAAGTGCAAAGATACTGCGCTTTCGCCGTTTGTGCGTCAGGAATTAATGTTAGGCAAGGCCCGTGATTTTGCCGTCCTTCACATCAATCTGAAGCGCGGCCGGGACCTTGGGCAAACCCGGCATGCGCATGATGGAACCCGTCGTCACAACCACAAAGCCCGCACCGGCATTAAGAATGAGGCGCGCCACCGGCAGCGTAAAGCCCTTCGGGGCACCGAGCTTTTTGGGGTCCGCGGTAAGGGAGAAGGGGGTTTTGGCGATACAGACGGGGAGCTTGTCAAAACCAAGATCCGTGATGCGCTTTAAGTCCTTCTTGGCGGCATCTGACAGCGAGATGCCTGCCGCGCCGTAAACGCGCTCGGCCACCATCTTCGTCTTGGTGACGACGTCGGCGTCTTCGGGGTAGACGTAGTTAAGGGGTTTCGGATCTCCCTCACAGGCTGCAAGCACCTCGCGGGCGAGGTCCTCGGCACCCTTGCCGCCCAAAGCAAAACCGTCGGAAAGCGCAATCCGCACGCCCTTCGCCTTGGCGCAGTCAAAGAGCACCTTGAGTTCGGCTTCGTCGTCCCCGGCAAAGTGATTCACGGACACCACAACGGCGGGCCCGAAAGCCTTGAGGTTGTCGATGTGGGCTTCAAGGTTGCAGAGCCCCTGCTTTAAGGCCTCCATATTGGGTTTGCCGATTTCAGGCAGCGCCACACCTCCGTGCCAGTGCAGCGCGCGAAGGCTGGTGACAAGCACAGCAGCAGAAGGCGTCAGGCCCGCAGCCCGGCACTTGATGTCGTAGAACTTCTCGGCACCGAGGTCTGACCCGAAGCCCGCTTCCGTAATCGCAAATTCCCCCAGCGTGAGTGCGGCTTTCGTGGCCGCGACCGAGTTGCAGCCGTGGGCGATGTTGGCAAAGGGGCCGCCGTGCACGAAGGCGGGTGTGCCTTCCAGGGTCTGCACGAGGTTTGGTTTGACGGCTTCAAGCAGCAAGGCCATCAGCGCGCCCGTGGCACCGAGTTCCTTACAGGTATAGGCCGTGCCGTCACGCTTGATGCCCACAACGAGCCGGTCAATGCGTGCGCGCAGGTCTTCTTCGCCCGCAGCAAGGCAAATCACAGCCATCAGTTCGCTAGCCGCCGTGATGTCAAAACCGGTTTCGGTGGGGATGCCGTTGGCGGGACCGCCCAAGCCGTCAACAATGTTACGGAGCTGACGGTCGTTGACGTCCAAAACGCGCTTCCAGATCACTTCCTTGAGGTCTACCTGACCCTGGTGACGGGCGTTGTCAATCAAAGCGGCCAAAAGATTGTTTGCGGCCGTGATCGCGTGAAAGTCTCCGGTGAAATGCAGGTTGATTGATTCCATCGGCAGCACCTGCGAGTAGCCGCCGCCTGCGGCGCCGCCCTTCATGCCGAAGACGGGCCCAAGTGACGGTTCTCTGAGCGCCAAAACCGCTTTTTTGCCGAGACGGTTCATGCCCTGCGCGAGAGCAATCGAAGTCGTGGTCTTACCGGACCCGGCGGGCATCCCGGACGTTGCCGTCACGAGAATGAGTTTGCCCGCTGCCTTACGGCAGGGCTTGAGGGTTACCTTGGCCTTGTCGCGCCCGTAGGGTTCGAATTCGGCATCTTCAAGGCCCCATTCGTGCGCAAGATCATCGATGCGTTTGAGTTTGGCGGCCTGGGCAATTTCAATGTCAGACAGCATGTGCTGCTCCTTTAATAACAAAATAACGAAAAAACCGAAATCTTTTTGGACGCAACCGGACGCGGGCAGGGGGGCGCTTTGCAGACAGGCACGCGTGCGGGGTCAGAGTTAATTTTCTAAGTGTGCCATAGACTGCGCCGTTTGTCTGTAGAACTTTCGGGGTACAGTGCGTTTTGTGACGCAGTTTTGCGCCCGAAATCGTGCGTTTTGCCGAGGCGGGGCGGGCGTCGGCTTCGTATAATCGCGGACAGTTTGGAAAAAAGAAAGTGTGTTTTCTTTTTTCCGGTGCGTCCTGCCGGCCGAAGTGCCGCGCCCGACACACCCGAACCTCTTTTTTGCAGCGGAGTTCTCTGTGAAAGTATTAGTGACCGTCAAGCGCGTCGTGGACTACAACGTCAAGGTCCATGCCAAGGCCGATAAAAGCGGGCCCGATATTGAAGCGGCCAAGATGTCGATGAACCCCTTTGACGAAATCGCCGTGGAAGCCGCGGTGCGTCTGAAGGAAACGGGGGCTGCCGACGAAGTGGTGGCGCTTACCGTGGGGCCCGCCAAAGCCGTTGATCAGCTGCGCACCGCCATGGCAATGGGCGCAGACCGCGCAATCCACGTAACGCTTGAAGCCGCAGCGGACCCGGCTGCCGCAGCCCGCATCATTGCGGCGGTCGCAAAGAAAGAAGCGCCGGACCTGATTCTCATGGGTAAGCAGGCCATTGACGACGACAGCGCCCAGGCCCCGGCCATGGTGTCCGCCATCCTTAATCTCCCGTTTGCGGCCTGTGCCGACGCCCTGCGCGTTGAAAACGGTACGGCCTTTGTGCGCCGGGAAACCGACGAGGGACTCATGGAAGTCTCATCGGCGCTTCCCTGTGTGGTCTCCGCGGACTTGAGGCTTGCCGAACCCCGCTACGTGACGCTCCCCAACATGATGAAGGCCCGCAAAAAGCCCGTGGAAACGCTTGATGCGGCAAGCCTCGGCGTTGATCTCACGCCCTCTGTGACGGTCATTGAGGCCGAAGACCCGGCCGCCCGCGCTGCCGGTCAGATGCTCGCAAGCGTTGATGAACTGATCGACGTTCTCAAAAACAAAGCCAAGGTTCTTTAAGACGGACGGGAAACGAAAATGACAGTACTTGTGATTGCCGAACACGATAACGCCGGTCTTAAGGGCGCGACGCTTTCTTTGGTGGCGGCCGCCAAAAAGCTCTCGGGCACCGTGGACATCCTCGTTGCCGGTACGGGCTGCGGCGCTGCGGGCGAAGCCGCAGCGAAAGTTGCTGGCGTAACCAAGGTGCTCGTGACCGATGACGCCAAACTCGCGCACTTTGAAGCCGAAGCCCTCGGGCACGCCGTTGCCGCAGCGGTGAAAGCGGGCGGCTATACGCACGTTTTGTTTGCGGCCGGGAGCAGCGGCAAAGCCGCCATGCCCCGCGCGGCGGTGGAACTTGCGGCTCCCGCCGTTTCGGAAGTAACCGACGTGGTCTCGGCCGACACCTTCAGGCGCTTTATCTACGCGGGCGGAGTGCTCGCCACCGTGAAAGTGACGGGAAGCCCGGTTCTGATGACCGTGCGCCCGACCGCCTTTGAACCCGTTGCGTCTGAAGGCGGGTCGGCTGCGGTTCAATCTTTTGCCGTAACCTTTGACGGTATTCGTCAGTTTGACTTTGTGAACCTCACGCAGACTAAGAGCGACCGACCGGATTTGGTGAGCGCCAAGCGCATTGTGGCCGCGGGCCGCGGCGTTCTGGACGAAGCCGGTTTTGCGGCGGTTGAAAAACTTGCCGACGTTATCGGTGCTGCCGTGGGTTCCACCCGTGCACTCGTTGACCAGCAGATTGCGCCGAGCGAAACCCAGGTCGGCCAGACCGGTAAGATCGTGGCGCCCGAGCTTTACTTTGCCTTCGGGATTTCCGGCGCCATTCAGCACATCGCCGGCATGAAGGACTCCAAGGTCATCGTGGCTGTGAATAACGACGCGGAAGCGCCCATTTTTGAAATGTGCGACTACGGCCTTGTCGCGGACGCCAACACCGTTGTGAAGGAACTCACAGAAAAGCTCGCTTAAAGAGCTGACGCCCGGTGTTCTGAGACGGCTGTCGCGTTGGAGTAAATCCCTGCGGCAGCCGTTTTTTCCGCTTTGCTGGTTCGATTGGAAAAGACGACGGCAAGATCGGATTTGTAGGCTCTTACAAATCGTGGCAACGCGGTTTCCGGCTTCAAAATATTTGACGTGCCGAAAAGTCTTACCGCGGGCATGTTGCGGTCTGTTAATATCCAGAGTAAGGGCGGTCAGAGACGTCTGATCGTTTTGGGCTGGTCGAAAGCCCCGGGTCCACCTGTCGGCGGGGAAGTGCCCCGCCATTTTTGTGCCTGCCGCTTTTGCGTCTGTCTCCTTCGGGCATAAAAAACCTTTCCCGCCGCCAGTGCGTTCTTCAGAACGCACCCCCGCGGCAACGGGAAAGGGGAGTAAAAGCAAGCAGACGGTTGAAAACCGGATTAACCGAGACGTTCGCCCTGCTGCGTGAGGTCAAGACCCGTGAGTTCTTCCTCTGGCGTCACTCTGAGGCCGATCGTCTTGTCGATAATCTTGAGAATCACGGCGCTCACGATGCCACCGTAAAGCAGCGTCGCCACCACGCTTGCGGCCTGGATGCCGACCTGCGTCATCATCGGGGGAAGTTCAGAACCGGTGACGGCGCTCGTCGCAAAGACGCCGGTTAAAAGCGCACCCACAATACCGCCCACGCCGTGCACGCCGAACGCGTCGAGCGAATCATCGTAACCAAGCGCCCGCTTTAAGCTCGTCGCACCCCAGAAGCACACGCACCCGCCGATCAAGCCCATCACAAGCGCAGGCATCGGCTCCACAAAGCCGGAAGCCGGCGTAATCACAACGAGGCCGCCCACGGCGCCCGAGAGCATCCCCAAAAGTGAGGGCTTGCCGCGCGCAATCCATTCGCAGGCCATCCAGGCGCAGCCCGCAGCGGCTGCGGCAATCTGCGTCACAATCATCGCCATCACGGCGCGTTCGTTGGCAGCAAGGCCTGAGCCGCCGTTAAAGCCCATCCAGCCCACCCACAGAACCGAGGCGCCGATCATCGTAAGCGTCAGGTTATAGGGGCTCATCGCTTCACGACCGTATCCCAGGCGCTTACCGATCATGATGCAGGCCACAAGCCCCGCAATACCGGCGTTGATGTGCACCACGGTGCCGCCTGCGTAATCGAGCGCTCCCATATCAAAGAAAAAGCCCCCGGCGCACCACACCCAGTGGCAGATCGGCGCGTAAACGAGAACGGACCACACGACCATGAAGATAAGCATCGCGGAAAACTTCATGCGGCCCGCAAAGGCGCCGGTAATAAGCGCCCCGGTGAGCACCGCAAAGGTCATCTGGAAAAAGACAAAAAGAAGCGTCGGAATGGACCCTGTCATGCTCTTAATGTCAATGCCCCTCAAAAAGGCCTGAGAGAAGTTGCCGATCCAGGGGTTGCCTTCGGTAAATGCCAGTGAGTATCCGACCACCACCCAGACCACCGACAGGGCGCAGCAGATGACGGAGGACTGCGCCAGAATCGAAAGAATGTTCTTTTTACGGGCCATGCCGCCGTAAAAAAGGGCAATCCCCGGAATCGTCATAAAAAGAACGAGAATCGTCGCAACGAGCATCCAGGCGACGTCGGCCTTATCAAGTGCCGGAGATGCCGCAAAGGCGCCTTCGCACGTCCCTGCAAGCACTGCCGCGGCCGCAGCGTATTTTCCCCGCATCATCATTTTCATTGTCTCCCAGTGGTTTGTTTCTTAAACAGCAGCGGCATCGGTTTCACCGGTGCGGATCCGCACGGCTGAGGCAAGATCCATTACAAAGACCTTGCCGTCACCGATCTTTCCGGTGTAGGCGCTTTTGACGATTGCTTCGACGGCGCTTTCGGCGACCGCGTCGTCAACGGCCACTTCGACCTTCACCTTGGGCAGAAAGTCCACAACGTATTCGGCACCGCGGTAGAGCTCGGTGTGGCCCTTCTGGCGCCCGAAGCCCTTGACTTCGGTGACGGTCATGCCGGAAACCCCGAGGTCGGAGAGGGCTTCACGGACTTCGTCGAGTTTGAAAGGCTTGACGACGGCAATGATGTACTTCATGGCAAATTCCCTGTTGGTTGTTTTTCTCTGAAGAACGGTTGTTCTTCTTCTGCGGGAATTAATGCAAAAAGCGTGCCAAAACGCGAAAACGCGCGGTTTCTGAAGAAGCGTGCGGATGCACCGGAAACGTGCATGGATTTGGGGAGAGGACTGCACCAAAAAGGCGCATGCGGTATTACCACGGCACAGTAACGCACTTTGCCTTAAACTCAGCCGCACACAATTGAAAACCGGGGGATGCTTCCCGGTAAACCAACATTCGGAGAAAAAGACAATGCAGCGACGCACTCTCACGGCCGCCCTTTGCGGTGCAGCCGTTCTGGCTTTCGGACTCACCGGTTGCGGGGAGAAGGCCCCTGAAGCCCCCAAGGCCGTCACGCTCACGGTGGGCGCAACACCGGTGCCCCACGCAGATATTCTCAAATTCATTGAGCCCACACTCAAAAAAGAGGGCGTCAATCTGAAGGTCGTGGAATTTTCCGACTACGTGAAGCCGAACCTCGCGTTGTCCGATAAGGAACTCGATGCGAACTTCTTCCAGCACAAGCCCTACCTTGATACGTTCTCGGCGGAGCGGGGTCTGAAGCTCTCCGTTCTCTGCTCGGTGCACATTGAACCGATGGGCGTTTATTCCCGTAAGGTGAAAAGCCTCAAGGATCTCCCCGAAGGTGCCAAGATTGCGATCCCGAATGATCCCACCAACGGCGGCCGTGCGCTCAAAGTTCTTGCTGACGCCGGGCTTTTCGGGCTCAAGGATGGCGTGGGCGTGAAGGGGACGCCGGCTGACGTCATCAACAACACAAAGAACTTTCAGCTCGTGGAACTGGAAGCCGCAACGCTGCCGAGAACACTCGACGACGTTGACGCCGCGGTCATCAATTCCAACTTCGCCATGGGCGTGGGCTTAAATCCCGCCAAGGACTCGCTTGCGATTGAAGCCAAGGACTCGCCTTACGCGAACGTTGTCGCCATCCGCACCGGGGACAACCGTCCGGAATTGAAGAAACTTGCGGACGCCCTGCGTTCGCCGGACGTGAAGAAGTTCCTTGAGGAAAAATACAAGGGTGCGGTGGTGCCGGCCTTCTGATGTGCATTCCTGCATCCAACTAAAACGCCTTAGCCTGCTTGACGAAATGCATAAACCGGCTTTAAAGCCGGTGTAAGGCGGAAAAAGGGCTCCGCGCGGGCCCTTTTCTTTGGCACAATCTGCTGACTGCGTGAGGCTTACTCGCGCTTCATTTATCAACATTTCGGACTGTCATGACCAAACTTTCCTTTGCTGAGAGTTTTACCCGGGCAATCCGTGCCGCTAAGCCTGAAGGCTGGTATGCACGGGGGGCTTGGTCATGGCGCCGCTTGTCCTGACATCTTCCTGCGCGTTGCGTGTCGTACCAGCCGCAGTGCCTGCCGGCCTTCAGGGGTTTTTGTCCCTTCGCTGCCGGCCCCGTTTTCCTCCTTTGAAAACCCATTTTTTTTCCCAGGCCGCTTTGTGCCGTTATGTCTGCCCCGTGATCCACAGAGGGGCGGACGGCGGGTGACCGAGGCGGCTGAATCGGAGAAACCCGATGCTCACAGAAAATGAACTGAAAGCGCTTGCCGACGAAGGTTACAACCGTATTGCGGTGGTGGAGCAGTGCCTCGCGGACCTTGACACCCCGCTTTCGATTTACCTGAAACTTGCCAACCGCGCAGAGAGCTTCTTACTCGAAAGCGTGGAAGGCGGCACGCGCTTTGCCCGGTACTCCTTCATTGGACTGCCTGCACGCACGAAGATCACGGTGAAACTCACCGAAACCGGGCCCGTCACCGAAGTCATAACGGACGGCAAAGTAACGGAACGCGTGACGGACACCGATCCGCTCGATTTTATTGAGGCCTTTCAGAAGCGCTTCAAAATTCATACGCCGGCCGGATTGCCGCGCTTTACCGGGGGGCTTGTGGGGTACTTCGGCTACGACACGGTGCGGCTTATTGAACCGGGGAAACTCGGTAAACCGAAGGCAGACGACTTGGGCGTCCCCGACATCGAGCTTTTGTTGTGCGATGAACTCGTGGCGGTAGATAACCTCGCAGGGCGCCTCTACTTCATTTTGAACGTGGATCCCCGTGAACCGGACGCATTTTTGAAAGCCCGCCGCCGTCTGCGCTTTTTAAAGGAAGAGCTCGCTAAGAGTGTGCAGGCCCCTTATAGCGGCGCAGGCACCGCGCACGAAGCCGAGCGCCCCTTTAAAAAGGACGACTACTTAAAGGCCGTCATCCGCGCCAAGGACTACATTGCCGCCGGGGATCTGATGCAGGTGCAGATCGGGCAGCGTATTGAGCGGCCTTTTACCGAAAACCCGATCACGCTTTACCGGGCTCTGAGAACGTTGAACCCGTCCCCTTACATGTACTACTACAACTTCGGGGACTTCTACGTGGTGGGGGCCTCGCCCGAAATTCTCGTGCGGGAGGAAAAGCGGGACGGCCGCTTCATTGCCGCCATCCGTCCGATTGCGGGCACCCGTGCCCGGGGAGCGACGCCTGAAAAAGACGCGGCGTTGGCTCAAGAACTCAAAAATGATCCCAAAGAGCGTGCCGAACACTTAATGCTTATTGATTTGGCGAGAAACGACATCGGGCGCATCGCCAAGACGGGGACCGTGCATGTGACGGAACAGTACGCCATTGAACGGTACTCCCAGGTGCAGCATTTGGTGAGCCACGTTGAAGGCGAAATGAAGGACGGCATGACCCCGATGGACGTTTTAAAGGCGACATTCCCGGCGGGGACACTCACGGGCGCTCCGAAAATCCGCGCGATGGAAATCATCGATGAATTGGAACCGGTGAAGCGCGGCATCTACGGCGGCGCCGTGGGGTACTTCTCTTACGCGGGCGAAATGGATATGGCAATTGCGATTCGCACCGCGGTGATTAAAAACAAGGTGCTTTACGCGCAGGCGGCCGCCGGTATTGTGGCGGACTCCGTCCCGGAATTTGAGTGGAAGGAAACCGAGATGAAGGCGCGCGCCGTGCTGCGCGCTGCGGAAGAAGCCGAATTCGGCCTGCAGGGGAACTAGAAAATGCTTTTGATGATCGATAACTACGACAGCTTTACCTATAACCTCGTGCAGTACTTCGGGGAGCTCGGCGAAGACGTGCGGGTGGTCCGTAACGATGCGGCAGACGTGGCGGCCCTGGCTGCCATGAAGCCGGAGCGCGTCTGCGTTTCCCCGGGGCCCTGTTCTCCGAAAGAAGCCGGCGTAAGCCTTGAGGCGATCAAATATTTTGCCGGGAAGGTCCCGGTTCTCGGAGTGTGTCTGGGGCATCAGGCAATCGGCGAGGCATTCGGGGGCAAGATTGTGCGCGCCAAGCGCCTCATGCACGGAAAGACCGACGTGATTACCGCCGACGGCAAGGGCGTTTTTGCGGGGTTACCGGAAAAAATCACGGTTGCGCGCTACCACTCACTCGTGATTGACCGCGCAACGTGCCCGGCGTGCCTTGAAATATCGGCGGTCAGTGACGATGGCGAGATTCAGGGCGTGCGGCATAAGGAACTCATGGTTGAAGGCGTGCAGTTTCATCCCGAGTCGGTTGCGAGTGAATACGGGCACGAGATGCTCGCAAACTTCCTCAAAATGACGGGCGGCACGCGTTAACCGCTTTTGCTAATCTCTTCTCTGTAGCAACACAAAGGAGAAGAGGTTATGGCTGTCCGGATCATTGCGGCGGGTGACAGTTTTATCACGCGCCGGCTGCCCGAAAAGGGTTACGAAGGGTTTGAGGAACTCGCGGGGCTCATCCGTACCTTTGACGCGGCCTTTGTCAACCTCGAGTCCACCTTTCAGTGGCACGAGGGAACGCCTGCGGCCACAAGCGGCGGCACCTGGGCGATGTCGCCGCCGGAAACCTTGGATGACATCCGGCGCTTTGGGTTTAACCTCTTTAATACCGCGAACAACCACACCGGTGACTACAGCCAGGACGGGGTCTTGGCGACGCTGCGGCACCTTGAAGAGCGCCAAATGGTCTATGCGGGCACCGGCCGCAACCTCACTGACGCTACGCGCGCAGCCATGCTTGAAACGCCCCGGGCCCGCGTTGCAATGATTGGTGTTACCGCGACCTTTGCGCCGGAAGCTGCCGCTGGCACCCAGGGGCCCGATGTGAAGGGGCGTCCCGGTTTGAATCCTTTACGCTTTAAGCGCATCCACCACGTCAATGCGCAACACTTTGCAATGGCCAAAGAATTGGCGGACGTGACGCTCATTAATGCCGCCAAAGAACTTTCGATTGCCAACGGCTACACCAATCCCTTCCCGGAAGGTTCCTTTACGCTCGGAAACATTGAGTTTCGACTGACCGACGGCGCCGAACACGTGGAGACGGTGCCAAACGCCCGGGACCTCGCACGCATTACGGCAGAAGTGCGGGAAGCAAGGCGCCAGGCCGATGTTGTACTCGTTAGCCTGCATGCGCATGAGATGCGGGCGAGAAAAAGCAACGAACCCGCAGAGTTTCTCGAAACCTTTGCACACGCCGTGATCGATGCCGGGGCAAACGCCGTTATCGGGCACGGGCCCCATGAGATGCGCGGCATTGAACTCTATAGGGGCGGCGTCATTTTCTACAGTATCGGGAACTTCATCTTTGAGACCGAGACCGTGGCGGTGCAGCCGGCGGACGCCTTCTTAAACAAGGGCTTTACGCCGGAGACGAAGGTCGGCGAATACATGGATCAGCGAAGCCTTAACGGCACGCGTGGTTACGTTGTGCAGGAAAACATTTGGCGCGCGGTGCTGCCGGGCTTTACGGTGGACAATGGGCGCGTGACGGAAGTGAAGCTCTATCCCGTGGATTTGGGGCAGAAGTTGCCTCGATCGCAGCGGGGGCTGCCGCGGTTAACCAAGGCGAGGGAACCGATGCTCTATTTGGCTGATCTCTCCAAACCTTACGGCACGGAGATCACGGTGGATGAAGAGGGCGTGGGAACCGTCAGACTCAGAAACTGACGGGCAACGAAAAAGCTCCCGAACCTTGCGGCTTGGGAGCTTTCCTTTTTAAGCTCTGTCACGAGGGGCAGGGCTTATCAGCAATCACGCAAGTCGGATTAGAACTTGTGGATCATGCCGAGCAGGAATTCAACAGAAGAGGGTTCAACATCCTGCAGGGTCTTGCGTTCCACTTTATCCTTGGTATAGCCGAGGGAGGTATACATGCTGGTACGCTTGCTGAAGCTGTAGCTGTAGCCAACAGTAGCTGTGTAACGCTTAACGCTGGCATCGTTGCCGGCGGCATCATTGTCAACGGAGTCAGCGTCCATGTAGCCGAGGTAGGCGGCAGCCGTACCACCGAAGGCGGGAACACCGACACCGAGGCCGAGACCGAAGCCATCAGCACCATTGTAGGCGGTAGCGTCATAGCCGTCTTCGAACTTACCAACACCGGCATACTTCGCCCCCACCTTTTTGGCGTTCTTGAAATACTGGCCGCCGAAGTAGACCTTAGCAACCTGGAAGTCGTAGTTACCGCCGATGGTAACCGTCAGACCATCGTCCATAGCCTGGTTGGCAGCAGTGGACGGCCAAGTGGCGTAGTTGGTGCTGTCAACGACGCCGACGAGGGTGAGGCCGGCGCCAACGAACTTGGCACCAATGCCGTAGGCACGGTCGGCGCTGGATTCGTTTTCAACACCGGCAGCCTTGTCGTCTTTCTTCGTAGTGTACTGGGCATAAACCGTCAGACCACCAAACGACGGAGTCACATAAGTGACGGCATTGTCATAACGGCCAAAACCGTTGGCAGAGACAAACTTAAGGCCGCCGGTGGCATCACCCCAACCAGTAGAGAAGGGGCCTGTCACACCGAGAAGACCGTAGGAGCCAAGGGAGCTGGCGAGCTGGCCGAAACGACCGAATGCAACGCGACCAAAGGAGCCTTCAACAAAGAGCTGGGATTCACGGTCGAAGAGACGGCTACTGTTGCCGAGAGCACCGCTATCGGCGGCGAAACCGTTTTCAAGGACGAAGCCAACCTTAACGCCGTTACCGAGGTCTTCCGTACCCTTCAGGCCGAAGCGGGAGCCGCTGTTCGCACCGCTTCTAAGCTGTGTTGAATCAGTAGCATCCTGAGTAGGAACGTCACTGTCAAGGTGCTGATAGTTCAACGAATAATCGACCAAACCGTAAAGGGTCACGTCAGCAGCGACAGCGGAACCGGCAAAAGCGCCGAGAACAGCAACTGCAGCAAGTGTCTTTTTCATTTTAGGAGATCTCCAAAATTCTTAGCTAGCCGCCGGTGTAGTCATGCCGCTTCAAACTCTTGCAGTAAAAGCGGCCGCCAGCGGGCCTTTCTAGGCATCACCATTATGTGTTTAATCATTACTGCCTACAAATATTCGCAGATTTGTTAAAACGCCTACAGTATTAACCCTGAGACACAAATTGCACTTTTCTATGAAATGCAGGCAGGGCGCGGTTTTCGGGTATTAAAAAATCCCCTCAGACGTTGTTCTGAGGGGATTGATGTTCAATTAATAGCGTCAGCTGACGCAGTTAATTAGAACGAGTGACGCAGACCAACAAAGACGTTGGTGGAAGTCGGCTTGGTGGAAGTCGTGCCGGTGTCGATCTTGTCCTGATAGTAAGCTGCAACGGCGTAAACGTCGGTACGCTTGCTCAGATTATAGTCGTAGCCGGCAGAGATACCCCAGCGGGTGAACTCAAGATCCTTCTTGGCAACCTCATCCGAGGCTTCTTCTGCATTGCCGTAACCAACAGCGAACATAGCCTTGCCTCCGGCAACCGGAGCGTCAACACCGGCCATCACGCCGTAACCCTTGGCCTGGGTGAAGTTGGCATCACCGAAGAACGTGTAGCCGTCCTTATCAACATTCTTCGTGGCACCGGTCTTATCGAACATATTGTCGAAGTACTGGGCACCGAGGTAGGCCTTGGCAACACCGAAGTCATAGGAACCGCCGAGGGTGACGGTCAGGCCGTCATCAAGCTTTTCCATCTTGCCGTTGCTGGAATTCCAGTTGTAGGAATCCACTGTACCGACGAGCTTGAGAGCACCGGCATTAAACGTAGCGCCCAAAGCGTAGTAACGGTTCGAATCACCCTTGTTTTCGGTACCAGCCACCTTCGTGTTCATGTCAGAGGAGTACTGAGCATAAACGGTGAAGCCGCCGAAAGTCGGGGTCTTATAGACAACGGTGTTGTCCATGCGGTTGTAGCCGACCATGTAGGTGGAGCCTTCAACAGAACCACCCCAGCTGGTGCCGAACGGAGAGAGGTTACCGGTCAGACCGTAGGAGCCGTTGCCGCTCGTGAGCTGGCCCATGCGGCCGAAAGCAATTTCACCGAAGGAACCGCGAACAAAGAGCGTGGACTGACGGCCGAAGAGGCGGTTGTTGTTGCCGAGAGCACCGGTATCAGCGCTGAAGCCGTTTTCGAGAACGAAACCGACTTCCACGCCGTTACCGAGCTGTTCAACACCCTTCAGGCCGAAACGGGGACCTGCTTCAGAACCGGAAGCCATCTGCAGCTTGTCGGTAGCGCCGGCAGCCGTGTCCGGATCGGAGTGGGTGTACTGCAGACCAAGGTCAACAACGCCGTAGAGCGTGACATCGGCAGCGAGAGCGGAACCGGCGAAGGCGCCGAGAACTGCAGCTGCAGCAAGAGTCTTTTTCATTTGAGGAGATCTCCAAAATATGAATTCTTTGCTATCCGCCGGTGCAGGATAAGCACAAAAGCCTTTCCTGAAAAAGCCAGCGGGCCCTTTTTCATCAGGCCCCTCATTATTAACAGCAGAACATGAGGAGACAACAAAATGTACACATGCAAAGGGATTAGGGTGGGATAACCCTGAGAAAAAACGGGGACATAGTGCGAAAGGCTTAATAGAAGTTAATAAGGAACTAACCTTATAAACAGACCGTGCTTTATTTGAAGAACGGTTCAGCTTTTTCTAATGCTCAAGCATGCATGGCGGTAAACGGCCGTTTAGCCTGTTTGTTTCCTGAACAAATAATCAAGGTTCAAAAGCATGCCGTTTAATCACACTGATCTTCTGGCTTTTCTTATTTATTGGCACGGCGCTTCTCAAACACTGGGACGGGGGTTTCTTAAAGATTGGGACAGAAGCCTAAATTTTTGATTCTTATCTACTGGGACACTGATTCTTAACCATTGGGACACAGGTACACACATTCCGTCCGCTAATGATTGATGCTAAACAAAAAGTGCTCTTGTTAACCTACAGGAGGCTTTATGCAAAAGCATCAAATTGAGCACATCAGGGCTGTCTTGCAGGCCCTTGATGAAAACATGTCCTATCGTGAGATTGAAGCATGGCTTCATATCTCCAAAACCGCAGCAGGCCGCATCAGGACGGCGGCAGTCAATTCCGGTTTGTCTACTCAAGAACTTTGCGGGCTGGATGATGAAGAACTTCAAAAGATCTTTTATCCGCCGACAGGCAAAGTACGTGTTGATCCGGACTGGGAACAGGTTCACAGCCTTCTCAAACGAAAAAAGGTCACACTTCAAATGCTTTTCGCCGAGTACGAAAAGCAGGCTGAAGGGGAAACCTACACTTACGCGTCATATTGCAGACGCTACAACGAGTGGAAGCAGGCCAACGGCATTTTCCGTATCGAAGGCAACACACAACGCTTGCCCGGCGAGAGAATGGAAATCGACTTTGTCGGTGATGACATTCCCTGGGTTGACTCCTATGGAGAGATCCACAAATCGAGGCTCTTTGTCGCGACATTGCCCTTCAGTTGCTTGATTTTCTGCAAGGCTTACCAGGATGAAACACAAGCCAGTTAGCTCGACGGCGTCATCTCAGCCTTGGAATACTTCGGAGGCTCTCCCCAGGTCCTGGTCATGGACAATGCCCGAGCCCTGGTTCAAAGAGCTCACTGGCATGAGCCTGACATCCAGCCGGCAGTGCGCTCAGTCTGCGCTTACTACTCAATGCAACCATGGGCTTGCCGGCCGGCAAGCCCCAAACAGAAGAATCGGGTAGAAGCCGCTGCCGGGGATGTTGAGCGATGGATCATCGCTCAACTGACTCTGCACCAGCCGCATATTCTGGCTCCGGATATCGATACGCTTAACAGCCTGATTCGCAGGCGCATTGATGAAATCAATGCCCAGCCGTTCAGATCCAAAGGCTCAACCGGATCACGCCTCCAGAAATATGAGGAAGAAGAACGATCCTGTATGCGGGCTCTGCCGCCGTTGCGCTACGAACTGGGGCAATGGCGCTTGCTCGTTGCTGACAAGGCACACTGCATTCGTATCTCTTCTGATGCCGGGCACCGCTACAGTGTTCCTGCCGCCTATGCGCATAAAAAAGTTGCTGTGCGCATCTGCAGTGACACTGTCGAGATTTACGATCCGGACAGCAATCAAATGCTGGGGCGGCACATTCGCTGCACGAATCAGCATGGTGAGAAAACACACATTCTTGAAGAACACCTGACTGCGGCAGAAAAGAGTTATCGAAAGACTCCGGCTGACTGGATAAAGATTTTCATCCAAAAAGGATTCTCCGAAGCCTTGGCAGATCGGCTGGTATCTGTGCTGCAGGACAAACAGGGCAAATTTCCCGGCAGCCGCACTTGTTGCGCACTTCTGAGGCTTACCAAAACCTATACGCCGGCCATTCTGCGCAAAGCCGTAGCGCAAGCTCTGGAAGACGATGTCGTGAGCTACCGCTACATAAAGCTGCTCAGTGAAAAGTACAGCGTTGCTGCGGCTACTAACCGCAGTCTCTTTGTCAAAGAAGCAGAGCCGGTTGACATCCGGCACGAAAACATCCGCAATAACTATGAATAAGGAACAGAAATGACTACGTCATTTATTGATTTGAAGCCGCTGTTTAAGCGGTTGCGCATGAGCAGTGTCTGTGAGCATGCCTGGGAACTGGACAAGGATCCCGCAACAGCCGCCCTGACACACGCTCAATGGATCGAAACCCTCTTGAGAGCTGAAATCGTCCGCCGTGAAGATAAAGCGCTCAAGCGTCGCATTCAGGATGCCCAAATTCGCTACGTCGATGCCTGCTTCAGTGACGTTGACTATGACCCCGCCAGGTGTCTGGATAAGGCATTCATTGCCCAGCTGGCCAGTTGTGACTGGATCCGGCACCACCAAAACCTCATCATCACCGGGAAAACCGGCTGCGGTAAGACATGGATGGCATCAGCCGTGACAAGGGCGGCTTGTTTAGCCGGTTTCACTGCCAGAACATACCGACTTGCTCACCTGCTGGCTGCAATTAAGGCCGGAGAAACTGCTCTTTTGGAATACAGGAAGCTCAGTAAAGAGTTGGAACAAGTAGACCTCTTGGTTCTCGATGATTGGGGAATCGGAACCGCTGACCGATCAGCTCTGGCCGGCCTGTATGACATCATAGACAAAAGGTGTCACTGTAAAAGCACGCTGGTTGTCAGTGTGCTGCCGGTAAGGCATTGGGCTGAATTTCTTAACGATGCGACACTGGCCGATTCAATTTTGGACCGACTCGTTAAATCCAGCCATAGACTGGAAATGGACGGTCCTTCCATGAGAGATAAAGCACAGTACGGAGCAATTCCAAGAATTAAACGCGACTGATTGAACCGATAACACGACTTTCCCACCGCTCTCCCGGCCTACGGCCCACTTAGTAGGGTGAGCGGCCGGGAGAGCCGTGGAAAAGTCTGCGCTGTCCGTACGCCGTCGTCCTGCGTTCCTCCAATAAAAAAGCGCCGAAGCTTAACTCGCTCGGCGCCGTAACGGACTGTCCCAATGTTTGAGAAAGGGGGGGTCCCAATGTTCGATATACACCGTCCCAATGTGTGTGAAATTCCATCTTCCGCTACTTCCCACGTTTTCCGATTTTCCGACCCTGCGTAAGGTCGGTGAACTCTACTGCGACTGCTCCGTGCAAATTGCGGAGCTTGCTGCCCGTAAACCTGGACTCTTTTATCTCGGCCGCCCGAGAATGTTCGGGCGCACGTTTCTTTTGACCACACTGAAGGCGCTTTTTAAGGAGGGTGCCGCGGTGTTTGAAGGGCTTGCCGGCGAAGGCCTCTGGCACGAGAAGCCCTGCGAAGTCGTGGAAATCCAGCATATGAGTCTGTGTGCTCATTTCTCATCAGACGAAGACTTCCGGAAAAGACTGCAGTCCTACATCCTTCGGACCTTTGAGCCGTACGGTTTTAACCGGTAGGATGACGTCGGCAGCCGCTCCTTTTGGTATGCCTTTGGACAGTGGCTCGAGAGACAACCGCCCCAAAGCATCGTGCTTCTTATCGATGATTTCGCGTTCCCGTTTATTGACACGGCTGACAGCCATGGGTTTCGAAGCGAAATAGCGTCGGAATACACGGCGTTTTTCGAATGCCTCCGAGAGAACGAAGACCGCCTGCGGTTTTTGCTGATGACCGGAACCACCCGGTACATTACGACGGGTTTTGACTGGGTGTTCCGGTGGCTTACCGACATCACGTTTGACGCGGACACAAGTGACATCGTCGGCTTTACGCGCAAAGATCTTGAAACCACTTTTTTGCCGTGGGTTCAACGGGCGGAGCAAACGACAGGCTTAACGCCGGTAGACGTCATGGATCGCCTTGAAGCCTGGTACGGAGGCTGGCGCTTTTCTTTTGAGGAAAAGCCGCCGGTGCTGTGTCCCTGGATGGTTAACTCCTATCTTCGTGATCCCCACGAACGGGTAGAGGTTGACTGGCAGTGCTACGGGCGGCAGCGCACGGTCGTTCTGAAATTTCGGGATGCCTGGCTTGAGCGCAATATCCTGACGCTCACGGACACCATAAGGCTCACGAAAAAGGAACTCACCGAGCACGAGACAGACCGCGACTTCCGCATCGAACTTCTGATGGCGCAGGCCGGGTTTTACACAATTAAAAGCGTGGACCGGGAGCGCATGGTGACGCTCAGATGGCCCAACGCCGAAGGGCGCCGGGCGATGCTGGCAAGCCGCGCCCACCGTCTGCTCGGCCGGACCATGTTTGCGGGCTGGGCTCGGGCTGAAGACGTACCGTCCGATCCCCTGGCTGCCGCCGACTACTTTTCAATGCTCATGAACGGAATTTCCCGGCAGAGGTTTTTCGGTGACTGACGCTTTTTACTGTCTGCGGTATCTCGCGGTCCTGCTTGCCGATCACGGTTTTGCCGTTGAGGTTTCAACGGACACGGATCCCATGGAACTGAGACTTGCTTCCCAAAAGCGCCCTGCCGTGTTTCTTTTTGCCTGGGCGGTCTTGGAGGAAGACGTTGAGACAGCTTTATCCGCCCTTGAACGCCGGATTGCGCAGCGGCCGGAGGAGAAAGGCGATCCGGTCTTTCCTCTCATTTGGTGCGAGGAGACGGAACGCTTTGTTTCCCGGGGTGCATCGGAGCATCAGCCCGTGTAGGCGTTGTCTTTTGTGTTGCGGCAGTTTTGCTTTGCGAGCCACTCACGCTCTTCTTCCGTTTCCGGAATATCAATGCGCTCAATTTTGAAAATCACCGGACGCGTGCCGTCGTTGCAGCAGGCGATCATCATGCGGTCGTCGTTGGTCCACTTGCGCATGATGGTCCCACCCTGAAGCGCCGCGTAGATGTAGCGGCTCACCGCGTACCAGGCTTCCGCGCACGGCCAGTTGCCGCCGCCCACGCGCGTAGCCTGACCGAGATGATAGAAGCTGTCGTTTTCCGGCGTGCGCTCAAACAGAAACTCCTGTCCGGCTTTAAAGCAGGGACAGGGGCCGCTTTCGGAATCGGCGAGAAACTTCTTCTGCAGGTCCGGAAAACACTTCGTCTCGAGGACCGTAACTTTGCATTGATACTGCAGGGTCTTTTCTCCTGTGGGTACGTTTTCCATCATCGTGCCGACCATGGCGCACTTGTGTCAAGTGAGCTTTACGGCAAAGATTTCAGGTGACATTTACCGTGAAAGCGCGTAAAACCCGGGCTACATCGTCCGCACCCCGCGTGGACACGCAAAGACAATACAGAAGGAGTCAACCATGACAGAACTCTCCCGCCGCCGTCTGATTCAGGGAGCTGCCCTGACGGCAGCTGTTGCGGCCGTCCCCGCAGCAAACGCTGCCGGTAAACCCAAGTTTGACGAAATGCACGACGTCGTTGTCGTGGGTTCCGGGTTTGCCGGGCTTGCCGCAGCACTTGCGGCCCGTGAGGCCGGCGCCGATGTCCTTGTCATCGACAAGATGGCCTTTGTAGGCGGCAATTCCTCGCTTTCAGGCGGCATGATGGCCGTGCCGGGTTCAAGCGTACAGAAAGAGCAGGGCATCGAGGATTCGCCCGCGCAACTCATGGCCGATATGACCCGCATCGGGCTGGGCTTAGGTGATCCCGACCACATCCGTTTTGTCTGCGAAAAGGCTTCAGACACCTTTGAGTGGACGCGGCGCTACATCGGCGTTGAATGGAACGAACACTTAACCGGCAAGGGCGGCCACTCGGCCTCGCGCTGCATGATCACCAAGCAGGGGACTGGCCAGGGGATCATCGTTCCGGCTGTTGCTAAACTCGAAAAGCTCGGCACCGAAATCCGTACGGGTGTTTTCATGGAAAAAATCCTTCGGTCTGACACCGGCCGCGTCACAGGCATTGAGGTCCGTGAGGACTATGAGTTCGGGGACGCCAAAAGCGGCAGGGTGAAGCGCATCGGCGCTCGCAAAGCCGTGATTCTTGCCTGCGGTGGGTTCGGTGCGGACGTCACCTACCGCAAGCGCCTTGATCCCAAGCTCGGCGAGAAGTTCCTCACTACAAACCAGCCCGGTGCGACCGCAGAAGCCTGGCGTGAAGTAAGCCGCATCGGCGCCCGTGTGATTCAGGCCGACTGGATTCAGTGTCTGCCCTCGTGTTCTCCCAAGGAGCAGGGGATGGGCATTGCCACGCACTTTGCCTCGATTTCCGCAACGCTTTTCGGCTTCTGGGTTTCAAGCCTCACAAGTAAGCGTTTTGTGAACGAATTCGGTGACCGCAAGCTCTGCACCGATGCGATTCTGAACGTCATCAATGCCGGAGGCGAAGCTTTGGCTTTTGCCGATGACGACGGTGTGCGGCACCTGGAAGTCCTCCGGCCCGGACTTTTTGCAAAGATGCTCGCCGCAGGAACCGTGGAAAAGTTTGCCGACGCCCGCGCTTTGGCCCGCGCCTACAAAATGAATGAGCGGGAACTCAGGGCTACGATTGCCCGTTATAACGCGCTGCTCGCGAAAAAGCAGGATACCGACTTCGGCCGCCCCTTTGATAAGGCCGCCAAACCGATCGGAGAGGGGCCCTATTACGTCTCCCGCATGAGTCCCAAGGTGCACCACTGCATGGGCGGCGTTGTAACCGACATTCATACGGCTGTGCTTGATGTGACGAACGACAAGCCCATCCCCGGGCTTTTTGCGGCCGGGGAATTTGTGGGCGGCATTCATGGTGCGGTGAGAATCGGCGCCTGCGCCGTGCTCGATTGCCTTGTGAACGGCCGCGAAGCCGGACGCGCCGCGGCAGCGGTCAAAGCCTGGGCGTAAGTCCTGAGAGGAGCCGCTTTCTGTCTGAGCGGCTCCGTCAGTGGTCAGTGACGTAAGGCGCCAGTCTTTGGGCCGGGCAAAGTCCGAGACGGGTTCTTCGCAGGAGCAAAGCCACTGCCAGACACCGTCAAGACTTGCGGAGCGTACGCGCACGAGGCCGTCTTCGGTCACCAAAATTCCTGCGGTTTTAAGTTCCGCTACGGAGCGCTTAATCTGAATGAGGCTTGCGGCAACGAGGCGCGCTAGTATAACGTTCTGCAAATAAAGCCATTAAATAGCTGGTTCTGGTATAATTGGAGGCTCCTCATCTACTGGAGCCTCCTCATGCCTCGCGGCCGCCCCATCGTTACCCCTCTAACTCTCACTCCAGAACAAGTTACCTCATTGACTCAGATCGCCAATTCACGCACGGCAGAGCATCGCCAAGTGCAACGCGCCCGAGTTCTGCTAGGCGCGGCCAGCGGAAAGCCACAAAAGGAGCTTTCAGTGAGCGCGGTCGCCCGTTTTCTGCGGAAGGCATTACAGATCGGTCCAATGATGGCTCTGGAGGATCTCAAGCGCAGCGGACGCCCTGCAACGATCAGTGATGATGCGCGTACTTGGGTACGTTCTCTGGCCTGCACGCCGCCGAAGGATTTGCCGGATGGGCCGACGCAAGCGCTTTGGTCAATGGAAACTCTTGCGGTCTACGTACGCAAGCATGCGGAGGAACACCACTTTGGGGACTCTCTTGGGAAAGCCTCCAAGTCTACGATCTGGACAATTCTCGAAGAAGGTGAGATCAAGCCGCACCGTATCCGCTATTACCTGGAGAAAAAGGAACCTGATTTTGAAGCTAAAGCGCAGGAAGTCCTTCTTCTCTACAAGCGAGTAGAGATTGACCTTCGCTTCATCGATACGCTCGAGGGGGCATCGCAACCGAACGGCACCGTCATATATTTCTTATGACGAGAAGCCGGGAATTCAAGCTATTGGGAACATTCATCCCGATCGGTCGCCGCAACCCGGGAAGGGCTTCACGCGGCGTGACTACGAATATCGCCGCCACGGAATGCTTTCTCTGCTTGCCGGCATCGATCTGATTACAGGCAAAGTACACAGTCTGATCCGCGAACGTCACAAGAGCTCAGACTTTGTCGACTTCCTCAAAATGATTGATGAAACGTATGCCAAAGAATGCAAGATCTTCATTGTGTTGGACAATCATTCGATCCACACGTCGAAAGAGACGCGCGCTTACCTTGACACGAGGAAAGGCCGCTTTCAGTTCATCTTCACACCGAAGAATGCATCGTGGCTCAATCTCATCGAGGCTTTCTTCAGTAAGATGGCACGCCAAAGCTTGCGCGGTCTTCGTGTCAATTCGAAGGAGGAGCTGAGAGATCACATTGCGAAATGGATCGATGAAACCAACGTAGACCCCGTACCTTTCCGTTGGCGATGGAAGCTTGACGAGGTCCATGAGTTAATTAATAGCCTTATTTAGCAAACGTTATACTAGGTATTTGGGCAATGACAAAGATTGCTGCGGCGCAATTCTTGACCGCTTCTTGCACCACTCAATACGCGTATGTTTTAAGGGCCAAAGTTACCGGCAGAGGCATATGAGGCAAGAGCGATTGTCCGCCAATCCTGACAAAGCCGCATTTGCCAAGAAAATGACAACTGAATAGCGAATTTGCCGCCGCCTCGGCTGTAGCCGGTGCGGCGGTCTGCCCACGCTCAAGAGTGTTAATTTCTGACGCACCACAGCGTTAGTTTTTACTGCACCTGCTGTGTCTCTTTTTATCAGACAGACGGCATCATTTTTTAACGCACTTCTGTATCTGCTATTGACGCACTTTTGCATCATTTTTAAGCGCACGTGCGTATCAGCTTTTAACGCCCATTTACCGTCAGAACTGACACAGTTAACGCACCAACTGTGTCAATTCCTCACGCTCCATAACAGCCCCGGGAGGAATGCGGGCTTTCGAAATTTTTTAATCTTGGCCCAAACGCAGCCAAACCATGCACATAGTTTTCGCTTAAGGTATATTCAGCCGCTATGAAATCGCGCACACCGTCCTTTGTCATCGAGCTGGGCCTGAAAACCGGAGAGGATCAGGAAAGTGCACTGGAGACCTACTTCTCCGATGCACGCCAGCTCTTCAATGCTGTTCTTGGAACAGCAAAGAAACGCGTGCGCGCCATGAAAAGCACTGAAGCATGGAAGCTGACGGCCGCGATGCCCAAGGGCAAAGACCGTAACAAGCGGTTTAAGGAAATTCAGAAGTCCGCCCTCCTTTCCGAGTATGCCCTGCATGATGTCGTGAAAGAGCACCGTGCCAAGGGCGGCTTTACAAAGCGCATCGGCATCAACGAAGCGCAGAAAATTGCCACACGTGTCTGGCAGGGCATTGAGCGCTGGCTGCTTCATCAGGGCGGTCAGCCGCGGTTTAAGAGTGCTAAACGGGGCTTGCACAGCGTTGAGGGAAAATCAAACAAAACAGGGTTGCGCTGGAAGGCCAAGACGTGGACGCTCGAGGTTCTGGATCTGGTGATAAAGGCTGAAGCGCCGGATGCCTGGCAGAAAGAAGCTCTTCTTTCAGCAACAGATCCGTCCGGTTTTAAGCGTGTCAAATACTGCCGTCTTGTCCGGCGGATGATCCGCGGCCGTATGCGCTACTTTGTTCAGCTCATTGTCGAAGGCGTACCGCCCGTCAAGCACGTTTATGCTCCCAAGGATCTCAAGGTGGCTGTTGACCCGGGCCCGAGGACCATGACTTTTTACAGCCCCGAGTGGCAGCAGAAGATTTTGGTGAGCGCGGGCACTGTCTCTCAGGAAAAGGAGATGGCGCGTCTTTTACGTGCCATGGACCGCTCCCGCAGAGACACGAATCGGGAGTGCTACAACGCGGACGGCACCGTTAAAGCCGCTGGAAAAAAGATTGTCTGGAAGGAATCCAAGACCTATAAGGCAACAAAGGCAAAACTTGCGGATCTGTACCGCCGCCAGGCGCAAACCCGCCGTTGCCTGCACGGCGAAGTGATTAACCAGGTGTTCGGCAGGGCAGGCACCGTCATTGTGGAGAAGAACTCATACAAAGCATTTCAGAGAGCCGGATAAGGCAAGAGTTTGGGCAAAAGCGGTATTGCAGGATTGATAACCCGGATGACAAGTAAGGCTGAAAGCGCCGGCTGTTGTGTGGTGGAAGTCAGTCCCCGCAAAACTGCGCCCGAGTCAGCACGATCCCGAAACGGGAACGTACCGTAAGAAGGCTCTTTGGGAGAGAAGTCATCAGTTGGGAGATACGGGCTGGTACATGGACCGCGATGTCGCGGCCGCCATGAACCTGTATTTTGCGGATCCCGCCACTGACAGCTACGATCTGAAGGCTGAGCAATCAGCGCTTGCGAGGCTCAAACAAGTCTCAGGGAACGCCGGATCGATAGTGCAGTACAAACCAGCGAATCGGCAAGACGAAGCAGTCCTTCGCCGGAACCGACGGATCGAGCTGATGAAGCCCGTGCCCGTAGAGCGGTTGCGTTTAAAATGTTCCTGTGGTGCAGGGGACGCCCGGGCAGACAAGGCCTCAAAAACCTTGCCTGTTACGGGAAAGCCTGCACCGTGTCAGGAAACCCCGCGCTTTCAAGCGCGGGTTGTTTAGTGGATTTGCTGTCATGCCCGTTAAAGTCATGTACATCGTCGGGATCGGCCTCATCATGATGTCGTTGCCCGCACGTGTTGAGAGTCTGTATCTTCCGCTTGCCGCAGGCGTTGCCTTCGGCTTCATTATCCTTACGTACGCGGCCTGGAAGGTCTTTCCCAAATCAATCCTTCCCTGGCTTTTTGCGCTCTGCGTGCTTGTTTTCAATCCCTTTCTGCCGCAGGACCTGATGAGTCAGGAAAACTGGGCGATGGTTCACGGCTTTGCCGGGTGCGCTCTGCTTTTTTATGCGTTTAATCTTGAAAAGCGCATGAAAAACGACAAGAGCGACAGGTCCTGACCGCCTTAACCACCAAGGAGAACTCCCATGCCGATTTCTTTTGTGCGCCGGGCTTTTTTGGGCGGCGCCTGTGCTGCCGCCGCGCTTTTGGTTGCCGGCTGCAGTCATTTGAGTAACGAAGTGAAGACAAGCGATGTGGCAGGTGTCTATGAGGCGCTTTTACCCTGCGCTGACTGCCCGGGGATCCGTATGTCGCTTTACGTGCGTGCCGCGGGCAGCTACACCCGCGTGATGCGCTATGAGGGTTACACCAACACCTTTACGGACGGCGGCAACTGGGAAATGAAGGAAGACGGCGCGATTACGTTTTATCCGGCCGCAGACAACGAAGATCCCTGGTACGCGGTGGCAATTCCGGGCGGCATCCGACTTCTTGACCGCATGGGTAAGCCCATTGAAGGGCGGCTTGCGAAGTTCTACGACTTAAAGAAGAACTGACGCAGCGTTTTTCTTTCGCCCAACAAAAATCCTCCGGGAGACAAGGTTTCCTCGGAGGATTTTTTGGGGATTAAGAATCCCGGAAACGCTTCACGGGGAAGCGCTTCCGGAGGCTTTCGTAAGACCTGAGTCTTAGAAAGCGATTCTCAGCGTGGCATTAATGCCGTGCGTCTTCTGGTCAGAGCCCAGAGAGGCACCGTAGTTAATGCCCACTGTGGCGGATTTGGCCACCTGAGCGGTAACACCCAAGCCGACGTTAAAGAGGCCCTTCAGTTCCGAGCCTTCAATTTCGGCCCAGCCGCCGTTCTTGCCCAACTGCAGGCGCGTCACGCCTTCGGTGTCGCCGAAGAAGTGAGAGTAGCCCGCATCAGCCTTCACAGCCACCGGCATCGTGCCCATCATGAAGGGCAGTGCCGCACGCACGCCCACGCTCGCGATACCGATGTTGTCATCGATTTCGTCGGTGGTCATGGTGCTCTGGTCATACTGATCGGCAACGCTGTCGGTCTTAACCTTGGCCCAAGACACGCCGAAGTAGGGCTGGATCTTGTTTTCGCCGAGGTCAAAGCCCGTGTAGGCCGCTTCAGCAAAGAGCTGCATGACGCTCGCGTCTTCGCTGTGAGCGGACATAAAGCCGCCGAGGCTGCGTTCCGTGTCACGGTCTTCCGTGGTGTAGGCAAAGCCGTAGGTGATGCTCGCAGGACCGACGTCGCTCATACCGTACACACCGAAGTGGACGTTGTCGGCGTCAATCTTGTTGGCATTGGCCTTGTAGTCGCTTGAGCCGTAGCCGAAGTAGGCACCGACCTTGGTGGTTTCGTGAGCCACGAATTCACCGCCGATGAAACCAGCACGGAAATCAACGTCCGTATCGAACTTGTTGCCGTCGGAGGTACCCCAGTGGCCGATACCGGTCGCCCAGATGCGACCCATGCCGTTTTCCATCTCAACAGCACGGCCTTCACCCATACCGCGCGCCTGATCGATCACCGTGCGGGACACTGCGAGCGAATTCATCACGAGGCCGTTACGGGCAGAGGCGTAGAAGTCGTCGTCGAGCTTGTTGTATGTCGCCTGAACTTCGGATTCGGACATGCCGAGGATTTGTTTCACAAGATCATTGCGGCTGCCTTCCAAGGCCCGGCCGATGGAACGAGTGTTGGCATTAGTACCGAAATCCGCAAATGTCACGCCTTCTTTCTTGCTCATCGTGACAGTCAACGTGTTGGACGCGTTGCTGAAACCGGATTCGCTGACACCGAAGAAAGCTGAATCGCTGCCGACAATGTTTTTGACGGTAATGCCGTCCAAGCCGCTGTCAGCGGTGAAAGTACCGGTTACATTGGCAGTTCCAGCCTTGGCCTTATCTCCGTAGTAAAGGCTTGTGAGATCAGACTTATCGACACCAGCCATACCCACAACGATGTTCTTCAGGCCGGTGACTGCACCGACGGAGACCTGGGAGCCGGCGTCAATGTAAAGACTGCCGCCTTCTTTGATATCGATGGCAATTTTTTCCTGGCCCTTGGAGGTAAGCTGGCCCTTTTGGGTGAAGGTGTCGTTGTACGTACTCAAAACACCGAATGTACCGTTCTTTTCAACCGTTACCCTATTGTCGGTACCAATGGACTCGCTGAAAGCCAGCAGAGTACCTTCCTTGACGGTTGTAGCTCCCTTATAGGAGTTATTGCCGGTCATCACCAAAGTACCGGTGCCGCTCTTTGTGAGAGAGCCGTTGTAATCACCGCTGGCAATCTTCGCGCGGATTGCTTCGGCGCGTCTCTGATAGTACTCAAGACGCCACGCTTTAGCTTCCTCAAGCGTCACATCCTTATTGGCAATGCCGGCGAGGTCATAGTTGTGTTTCTTGCCGTCGAGATTGGCGGAACCGTTGCTGGTATTGGTGAGCTTGTAGTCTTTGGGATCGTTGGAAACAACGATTTCACCATCGGTTGTACCGTCTTTCGTGACAGACTTCAGCCACGCGATATCGTCGGCATGACGCTGATCCAGCGCTACCTGGGAGATATCATTGGTCCAGATGTCCTTGCTGTTGAGGGTGTAGTTGAAGTTGCCGTTAAAGAACTGAGCGGGACCGTACATACCCTTTTCAAGATCAGGCACGCCCCAGCCCATACGGTCAGAGACTTCACACGGTCTTGTAAATCTTATTCATGTATAACTCCAGGTGAGATGTTGCGTTCTCAGGCGATCAGGTTTAGGGAAAATATCCTAATCTAAAGAACCTAGAGACTATACAGAGACGATGTGTTTACGCGCTTGACCGAAGTCAAGCGGACAGTCTGATGTCAATAAACACCAGGCTTGAGCGAGAATGCCTTAGTGTCATTTTTTTCAAAGCCGGCAAGAAAAAACGGGCTGAGTCCGAAAAGAACTCAACCCGTTTCGAGAGCTGTTGAATTTTTGAGATTGAAGCGTTTACGCCTCATCGATGCTGTGAATCGGCGTAAACGTCCCGTCCGCATTCGGGCGGAAGACGTAGTGTTCCTGGAGGTAAATAATGTCCTTGCGGTCCACGGCCCCGAGTTCAGCCAGAATTGCAGCACGGGCCACAACCTGAGCGCCCGTCGTTACGGCGAGGTTTTCAATGGCGGCAAGCGACTCACCGGTGGCGATCACGTCATCGATCAAAGCAACACGCTTACCTCTGATTGTGTCCGCATCGCACCCGTCAAGCCAGAGGGTCTGTTCTTTCTGCGTTGTCACCGAGTGCACGCTGTGAGAGACCGGGTTCACCATATAGGGCTTGCGGCTTTTACGCGCCACAATGAATTCCTTCATGCCCATGATGCGGCTCATCTCATAGGTAAGGCAAATGCCCTTAGCTTCTGCTGTCATCAGGTAGTCCACGGGCGGTAGGCGCTTCACAAGTTCCGGCGCCACGGTCTGCACGAGTTCGGTGTCAGACAGACACGCAAAACTCGCAAGAGCCAGGTTTTCAGCCACTTCCACGTAGGGGAGTTTGCGCTTTAAGCCGCAGATTTCAAAGTCGAAGTACTACATGGTCAAGTCAATAGTTCTGCGCCGGGCGCAGTGATGGTGTTCCTTACAAGGTGAATTCACCGACAGGCATGAGGCCGAATCAGTACATCGTTCATCGCACTTCAGGCCACGGAGCACAGAGCTCAGAGAGCGTAAAAAGCTGCAGGTGTTCTTCGGGGGTGGCCGCGAGCTCAATGACCGGGGATTCAAAGCCTTCTTTTGAAAAAAGCGCGTAGAAGCGTTTCCCGGCCGGATACTTTTCGGCTTTGGCTTTAAGCCGCAGGAAGTCTCCGAGACCCATGGGGGCGTTACGGTATTTGCATTCACCGAAAAGCACGGCTTTGCCGGGCGCGCTTTCGGCAACAATATCGACTTCACCCGCGGGATTTTCCCAGCGCCGCACGCTCTGCGCTTTAAAGGGCAGTTGCCCGCAGACACTTAAAACCCGTATGAACTGCCGGCAGAGTTCTTCAAACGGGCCGGAGACAATGCGGTTGAGTTCAGGGGCAATCGTTTCCGTCCAGAAGGTTTCGGCGCCGCCGAGTTCAAGCTGCGCCTGGTTTGGCCAGATGTACTCAAACCAAAATTTCACGAAGTTGTCCGCGGGTACCCACAAGCCGCCGCGGACTTTGGCCGTGCCTTTATTTGTGGTGCCGGCATTGATTTCCCGCCTGATGAAACCGAGTTCAGCGAGTGTCTCCAGGAATTTAAGCGCATTGGGAGGCGCAATATCGCTTTTGGAGGCAATTTCCGAGAGATTGGTTGACCCAAGGGCGACCGCGCGCATGATGTCGTTGTAGCGCGCGGGTTCCCGGCACTCCTGCCGCAGAAGTGTCATCGGCGCGTCCCTCAAGGTAAATCCCGGCGTGAGGACGGCATCAATGATGTTGTCCTTAAGTGACTTTGCCGGATCAAAGGCCGTGAGGCACTGCGGAGAACCCCCGAGGATTGCCCAGGCGGCGGTCTTGTCGGTGAGGCTGTAATTCGGGAAAAACGCGCAGGCGTCGTGAAAGGCAAGGGGGCCGAGTTTTAATAACGCCGTGTGCCGCCCGAAAAGCGGACTTTCTGCTCCTAAAAGCCCCTCCATAAAGGAAACGGCACTGCCGCAGAGAACGAGCATGACGTTACCCTTTGAAAGCGCGTGGTCCCAGACGTGCTGCAGAATTGAGGCAAGCGCTCCGTTTTGTTCTGCCATGTAGGGAAACTCATCAATCACAACGAGTTTTTTACCGGCTCCTGGCAGATAGGCCGTTTCCGATAAAGCCGTATCCCAGTCCTCGTAACACTCCGTAAAACGGGTCGACGGAACGCCCGCCGTCTTCAGTGCCGCGGTAAAGCGGCAGCGCTGACTCGTGTCGTTAGTCTGCAACGCACTGTAAAAGAGGGCGTTTTTGCCGCGGCAGAATTCCGTGAGAAGGCTTGTTTTTCCGATACGGCGGCGTCCGGAGACAATGACAAGCTCCGGTTTGCCTGACTGCCAGGCGTTGTTAAGCAGCGCGAGTTCGCGGTGGCGGCCGATGAACATAATTATCTTTAAATATAATTATTACGTACAATAATTATATAACGATATAAAAGCTGACAGCTGCATCACAACCTTGACATTCCACACACAAAAGACCTGCTGTGCTTTGCCGTAAAAGCCCAAAGGATATCCCTATAACCAATATGGTAAAACGCTTGCGCGGCAGGTCTTGCTGCCTTGGTCAATCCATTGATTTTGATTGTTAACTGTTCCTCGGAAACAGTGTTTTCCGCTGGGGCCGGTGCATCGGCAAACTTGTTCGGAAATCCCTCAGAGTTGACTCAGGTCAATTACCTGGAACAATCCGATTGGTTTAGCTCCTCCGGCGGTCAATAATCTGCAGAGAAAGCATTGCTGAAATGCATTCAGAAAAAGGAATGCTGCCAAAAGAGGAGCTGAAGCTCCCGAACGCGCGTTCCCGACAAAGACCCTGTTGGAGAAAATTATGGAAAAGGTGACACACCGTCCTCAAACGCCGACGGTCTCACGCCGTACGCTTTTGGGTGCGGCAGCAGCCGTAGCCGGAGGCGCGTCGGGCGTTTTGGGCTGGACAGCCGCAGACGCCGCAACGGCCCGTGAAGTGGAGGCTCTCAAAGCCGAAGGCTGGGAAGCGCATCCCTGCGCCTGCATGATGTGCGGCGGCTACTGCGGGCTTTTGGCCATGCATAAAAAGGGCGCGCCGGTATCGCAGGAAACGGTCCGCATCATGCCCAATCCCACGCATCCGCAGCGCGGCTGCTGCGCCCGCGGGGCCTCTGCCATGTGGGTGTGGAATCATCCGCTGCGCTTAAAGAAACCCTTAAAGCGCGTGGGCGAGCGCGGTGAAGGAAAATTTAAGGAAGTCACCTGGGACGAAGCGTTGGACGACATCGCCGCGCGCGTTAAAAAGATCGTCGAAACCGACGGCGAGCGCGCCGTTTCGATGACAAGCCACAACTACACGGGCCTTCAGAAGTGGTTCGGGTGTGCTTTGGGCACTCCCAACATCATCAGCCACTCTTCTACCTGCAATTCAGCTTCCATTGCCGGCCGCCGCATGGTTTTCGGCAAGGGCTTTGACGGCGCGGGTAAAGTCGAACCCGACTACGCGCGCTGCAAATATCTTCTCTGTGTGGGCCGCACCCTTAACTGCGCGATGGGCGTTTCTGCCGTTGTCGCACGCGCCCGGGCACGGACTCGGCTTTTCTGTTGTCGCTTATTCACGTGGGCCTGAAAGAGGGCCTCGTTGATACCGGATTTCTCGCGCACCACACCAATGCCCCGTACCTTGTTGAAGAAGGCACACTGCGTCCGCTGGCAGCTTCCGAACTAATCCAGGGAGCCCCGGCTGACGCGTGGGTTGTGACGGACACGGCTAAAGCCGCTTTTGCGCCGATGGGCGTTGTCAAAGACGAAAAGGGGACGGTGAAGGGCTTTGCCGAACCTGAAGGCGTGATGCCGGACGTTAACTGGAAGGGCACCGTCACCACCACCGACGGCAAGACCCTTAATGCCGAAACGGTGCTCACGGCCTTTAAGCGGGTGTCGGACAAGTGGACGCCCGCGGAAGCCGCGAAAGTCACAGGGATTCCCGCCGCCGTCATCACCCGCATTGCGCGTGAGTTCTTCACCAGGGGCGGTGTGGCCGACGACGGCTGGTACGCGTCCCGAAACGGCAACGACACCCGCGACTTTGCGCTTCTTTCCATTATGAATGTCTTTGCGGGTAACCTCGACAAAGAAGGCGGATTCGTTGTCACGCAGGGCGGGGGCTTTAAGGCGCCGGGCGTGAGTTTCTCAGGCGGCAAAGGCAAGGGCCCCGCGGGACAAACCTGGACCGGGACCAAGGAAAAGGCGCTTGATAAGGTGCTTTATCCCGAAGGCTCCGGAACCTACTCCGCTATTTTTGAAGCGATTGAAACAGGCAAACCCTACCCCATCCGCGCGGCCTTTATCACGGGCACCACGATGTTTCACCGTGAGGCCAATTCCGCGCGCATGGAAAAAGCGTTGAAGGCACTGGACCTCGTGGTCGTGCAGGATATCCTGCCGCATGAGATCTGTGACTGGGCTGACTACGTGCTTCCCTGCACGTACTTCCTTGAGTGGCATGAGTACGGCGGCGTGAAGTGGGCGTTAAACGGGAACGTCCAGATTAATGACGCCGGTATCAATCCCCCCGAAGGGTGTGATGCCCGCGAAGAAGTCTGGCAGTTTGCCGAGATTTTGCGCCGCGCCTTCCCGGAACGCGCCCGCGAACGCCTAGGTTACGACCATGAAATGAAGACCCGCGCGGAATTTAAACAGTGGTACAACGCCTTCCAGGACAAGGCCTGGGCGAAATTCATCGCGGCTAAAAACGAGGCCAAACCCGGCGAAGGCGACAGAATTGCCGCTGACGTCGCCAAACAGGGGTGGAGTCAGACGGCCGTCAAAAAGTTCGGGGTCTATCCGTACAAAAAGCCCTTCGGCACCTTCACGGGTAAGCCTGAAATCATCTCCTTTATGTTTGAGGCGAAGTACGGGAAGAAAGGCGCTTCGGGTCTGGCTGACTGGGTGCAGGCTCCGGGCTACACGCAGCCCAAGCCGCTTTCTGACGAGTTTTATCTCGTAAGCGGCAAAGACAGTGCCTCAAGTTCCGGGACCTGCATCTTTACGTGGCCTCAGAAGTTCCTCGGAGACAGAAGTCTCTGGATGAATCCGACGGATGCCGAGCGCCTCGGGATCACCTCGGGCGATACGGTGGAAGTTACCGGCATTGACACGGGGGTTAAGGGCAGCGTGACCGTGAAGGTCACCAACCGCGTGATGGCGGGTTCTCTCTTTTCACATTCCTTCTCCGGGGGTGTGCGAACGAAGCATCTCATTGATGCCAAGTACGCCTGGGTGAAGGAAGGCATCAATTCGCACTGGTTCTGTACCGGTTACCGCGAACCCGTCACCGGGGTGCTTTCCAACAACAGTTCCGTGCGCATCCGCAAAATCTAAAGAGAGGACACCATGACAAACGCAAAAAAGAAACTGGTGCATCTCTTTGATGTCACCCAGTGCGTGGGCTGCAAGGCCTGCATCGTTGCCTGCGCAGAAACGAATTACCCGGATATGTTAAATGAGGAGAATTCCGCCTGGGACGGGCTTCCCGCCAACATCCGCGTGATGACGCTGGAAAAAGCCCGGCGTCCCGTGCAGCTTCTCGTTCAGTGCCAGCAGTGCGATAACGCGCCCTGCGTCACCGTGTGCCCCTTCGGCGCGAACTTTCACGATCCCGCCACCGGCAACGTCAAAACCGATCCCAACCGCTGCATCGGCTGCGGCTACTGCGTGACGGCCTGCCCGTACGATGTGCGGTGGCTGCACCCCAAGACCGGGCTCCCGGTGAAATGCATGGGCGAGGGCTGTGAAAAGCTCACCGCGGCGGGGCAACTGCCGGCCTGTGTGTCGGCGTGCCCTGCCGGCGCGCGCAGCTGGGGCGACATCAATGACCCGGCAAGCGAAATCTCCCTTCGTGCCGCCAAGGGCCGCACCGAACGGCTTTTGCCTCAGAAGGGCACCAATCCCAACTTCATCGTGGTGGTCGCAAAATGACAGCAGACATTCTTACCAATCAGGCTGCGGCAAGCCACTGGGCCTGGACTATTGCGCTTTTCCTGTGGCTGGTCGGTCTTTCGGGCATGGCGCTCTTTTTAAACCTCTGGCTTAAATCCCGGCGCGTGTTTTATACGGCAACCGCGGCAGCGGTTCTGGGGACGCTTCTTGTGCTCTCGCACCTGGGGCGTCTGCTTAACCTACCGGCGGCCGCATGGCACGCGCTCACCAACTGGAGCCTTAACTTCTCAAGCTGGATGTTTATCGGTATCTGCATTCTCTCGGTGCTCTGCATCGTGACGATACTGCAGTCGGCTGCGCTCTGGCGCGGCGCGAAAGCCGGTAAAGACTGCCCATGGGCAACGTCCTCGGGAATGGCCTGGTTTGATGCGGTCTTGGGCGTAGCGGCAACGGCCTATTCTGGCTTTCTGTTGACGCAGGCTGTGGGCGTGCCGCTCTGGAACACCGCAATCATTCCGGTGCTTTGGATTTTCTCGGGCCTTGCGTGCGCCGTGGGACTCGCGGAAATTCTCAACGCCGGTCAAAAGCTTGAGCGCGGAGAACCCGCCTGGCTTTACAACGTCTCTTGGGGCGTACATATCGGCGAAGCCTTTGTGCTCTTTGCCTTTGTGATGACCGCTTTTAACGGGTCGACCGCGGCTGTGGCCGGAGCCCAAAGCCTGGTTTCGGGCGACGCCGCCTGGCTTTTCTGGGGCGGTGCGGTTGTGCTGGGGCTGATCCTGCCGATGGCGATTGCCTGGATCGCCAAGGGGTGCCGCATGATGGCTTTTGCTTCGGGCGTCTGCGCTATTTTGGGCGCTCTCGCGCTGCGTGCGGCGGTGCTTTTTGCCGGGTACTTTGAACCGGTGATCTGGTAAGCGTGAGTCTTGGCCGTTAAAGGCCGGACACAGAAAACCGCAGTTCGGGATTTTTCCCCGGCTGCGGTTTTTTACTTCAGTTGCAGGAAACAGGCGGATTTCTGAGTCAATTAAAAGACGGCTCCGGCGGCGCCTGTGCTGAAATGCTCCTGACATAACCTTTCTTCAGGGAGACGAACCGTGACCATCCGTAATAATTTAGCCAGCCTTGCCGCAGCCTTCCTGGCGGCCTCTGTTTTCACAGTCTTAGCAGCCGAAACGGGAGAGCCGCCGAGCGAAGCGCTGGGTGACGCAATCCGCGCGTCGCGCGCCAAATTTCAAGCGCGGGTTGTTTAGAAAGCCCGTTGTCGTGATGATGGCCGAGCACGACTCGATCGTGGATACCGAAGAGCTTCTTCCTCTTGTTTCCCGTCAGATGGTCAATCCCCAAAGCCGCATCCTATGGTACGGAAATGAGAAGACCGTTCAAAAGCTTGCCGCGAGCGACACGCGCGTCATCGTGCGCACGGACGTCGTGCCCGAGTACCGCGTTACGAGCTTTTCGCACATGGGGATGCTCTACCGCCCCGAAAACCCGAAGTACGGCGCGGCGGGCTCCGACCGCATCTGCCGCAAAGAAGGCGAAAAAGCTTCCGGCAGGCTTTGCCTTGAGGCTCCCGAGGACGCCGTCTTTTACGGCGCCTAGGGTGATAAAAGCGCGGGAACGGTGAGGGCGCGCCTCACCTTTAATCCCTGGTACGCAGCGCAGGAAGCCGATATCCGTTCCGTCATGCGCTGAAAAAAAGGCCGTTGACCTCGTTTTCAGCGTCTTGAGCGGCTAAAATTCCCGGCATCGCGGCGTCAGTCGGCTTTCTATTTTTTCCAAAACCATGAAAAACATTGTCATTCTTCTGTCCGGAAGAGGCTCGAATTTTGTCTCCATCGTCAAGGAAGCGGAGCGTGCCGGCTGGGCAAAAGAGGGGCTCAAAATCGCCTGTGTGGTGAGTAACCGTCCGGGCGCAGCGGGCCTTGAGCGCGCCAAAGAGTTCGGCATCGACGCTTTCTGCGTGGACCATAAGACCTATGAAACCCGTGAGGCTTTTGAAAATGCCGTGATCGACATTCTTGACCGCTATGATCCGGCCGTGGTGGTTCTGGCGGGCTTTATGCGCGTTCTGACGCCCAACTTTGTGAATCATTTCGGCGGCCGGATCCTCAACATTCATCCGGCGCTTCTGCCCTTGTTTAAAGGCCTTGACACCCATCAGAGGGCATTGGACGCCGGTGTGCGGCTTCACGGCTGCACTGTGCACTTTGTGTCCGCGGAGCTTGACGGGGGCAGCATCATCGGGCAGGCCGCGGTGCCGGTGCTAGCAAGCGACACCGCTGAAACTTTGGCTGCGCGCGTCTTACGCCTTGAACACATTCTTTACCCCCGCGCCGTTTATGCGGTGGCAAGCGGCCGCGTCAGAATCGAAAACGGCAGGACCGTAACGGACGATGAGACTGCAAAGTACCTCGCAATCTTTGATAAGGACAACGCCTCTGCGGCCTAAATCACCAGCAAAAAGGACAAAGCCATGACGGAAACCAAGAAGAAACCCGCAAAGAAGATGCCTTTTGCGCCGGTACGCCCCCGCCGTACAAAGACGGAAGACTCGCCCCGGATGACCGAGCGTCAGAGGGCCGCGAGAAAGCGCCAGAACATCGCCAATCAGCAAAACCGCAGTGAAAACCGCTCAAGAAAAGAGGGCCTGCACCGCGGCGCAAAACTTGTTCCCGGCGAGGTCCGCATCACTGGGCTTATTGCCGATGAACTCACGCGCGCCTTTGCTGTGATTCTGAAGCTTGACGGCCCGGCCGATCAGCTGATGAAGGCTTTCTTTAAGTCCAATCCCAAGCTCGGGGCCCGCGACCGTCAGATTTTGGCCGAAGCCATTTTCTTTGGCCTCAGACACTTAGGCGGCATTGCCTGGCGCATGAAGCCCATGAAACCGGCGCGTGTGCCGCGAGTGTCCGCGCTTTTAACGCTCATGCTGCAGTACGGGCCCGACTGCATGAATAAGGCCGTGTTAAAGGGAGACGCCGAAGTCGTGGAGCGCCTCTACAAGACCGACATCACCAAGGCTCCCAAGCACATTCAGGACGAGATGCCGCAGTGGATTTATGACCGCCTGGTCGAGCAGTTCGGCCCGGAGGAAGCGCACGCGGTCTGCACGGCTTCAAGCGGTTCGGCCCCTCTGGATCTGCGCGTGAACACCCTTAAAGCCAAGCGTGAGGATGTGCTCGCGGAACTTGCTGAACACGGAATCGTTGGTTCTCCGATGCGTTTTGCTCCGGACGGCATCCGTCTTGCAGACAAACCGGCGCTTATCCGCTCTCCCATGTATCAGGAAGGGCGCATTGACGTGCAGGATGAGGGGAGTCAACTCATTGCGCGCCTTGTGGGTGCCAAGCGCGGCGACATGGTCTGCGACTTTTGCGCCGGCGCGGGCGGCAAGACCCTGGCTCTCGGAGCGCTGATGCGCTCAACCGGACGCCTCTACGCGTTTGACGTGAATGAAAAGCGCCTGGCCGGGCTCACACCCCGCATGAGGCGTGCGGGCCTCTCCAACGTCTACCCGATGGCAATCCGCGACGAAAAGGACAACCGCATTAAGCGGCTGCGCGGAAAGTTTGACAAGGTGCTCATTGACGCCCCCTGCACGGGCACGGGGACATTGCGGCGCAATCCGGATCTTAAGTGGCGTCTGTCACCTGAAGAACTTGCACGCATCAACGGTCTGCAGCACTCGATTCTTGAAGAAGCGGCAAAACTTGTGAAGGCCGGAGGGCGCGTGGTGTACGCCACCTGCTCGATGCTTAAAGTCGAAGACCAGGACGTCGTGGAAGCTTTCCTTGCGTCGCACCCTGAGTTTGAGCTTTTAAACGCCGCGGAAGTCCTTGCCAAGCTGGGGATTGAACTGCCCTCCTGGCAGACCGGGCGCTTCGGCAATTACTTCGTGATGCTTCCGAACCTGCACGACACCGACGGCTTTTTTGCGGCTGTGCTGCAGAAAAAGTCGGATGCGGGCGTTAAGGCTGAGGAGAAGGGGGAAAAACGCCCTGCAGAAACGCAGAGGAAAGAAACGCTTTCCTGATATCGGGGGTCGCCTGAGGTAAGTGACCCGTGTCAACGCTCCGCGGGCCGATGGGAATTCCTGTGCAGAAATTGCGGAGCTTTTTTCCTCACAGGAGTTTTTTAACAAACGCCGCCGAGCTCCGAAGGCTCCGGTGGCGTTTGACTGTCGTGTGTTCCGTTAACCCCGGATCACAACGCCTGCGGTGGGTACAAATCCCGCTTCCACCATCGTTTCCGTCTCAAGAAGTCGTGTGCCGGGCAAAAAGGGCACCGACATGCTGTAGGGCTTGTCCTCGTTAACCCCGGTCTGCACGACCTGATAGTCAATGCGGTCGCCTTCAAAGAGACGGTTTACGATTTTCACCGGGAACGTGTTGGTGTTGCCGGCAAGCCGCAGGTTTTCGGGGCGCACCACAAGAAGCGCCTCTTCGCCCACTGACGGTGGATTTTGTTTGCCCATGCGCGCCGAGAGCGTGCGCCCGGCGGTCTCAAACTGCGCAAACCCAGCGGCATCAATGCCGGTGAGTTTGCCGCGGATGAGGTTTGCCTGTCCGATAAAGTCCGCCACAAAGGCCGTGGCCGGATCTTCGTAGAGGTTCATCGGTGTACCGATCTGCTCGATGTGTCCGCGGTTCATGACCATGATGCGGTCTGACATCGTGAGCGCCTCTTTCTGATCGTGCGTCACGTACAGGCACGTGATTCCGAGACTTTGCTGAATGCGCCGGATTTCGGTGCGCATGTGCAGTCTCAGTTTGGCATCGAGGTTTGAAAGCGGCTCATCCATCAAAAGCAGTTTTGGTCGCAAGACCAGGACGCGCGCCAACGCCACGCGCTGCTGTTCGCCCCCGGAGAGCTGGTTCGGATACCGCTCTTCGGCTTTGGCCAGGCCCACCATTGCAAGCGCCTCCCGGACCTTGTCTTTGATGACGGAAGCCGAATCCCCGCGGATTCTGAGGCCGTAGGCGACGTTATCAAAAATCTTCATGTGCGGGAAAAGCGCGTAGTTCTGAAACACAAACCCCAGACCGCGCTCGTTGGCGGGCACATGCGTGATGTCGGCGCCGTCCACCAGAATCTGGCCGGACGTGGGTGTTTCAAAGCCCGCCACCATCCTGAGCGTTGTCGTTTTGCCGCAGCCCGAGGGCCCAAGGAAGGTGAGAAACTCACCGGGTTTCACCTCAAGGTTGACGTTATCGACGGCCGCAAACTCCTCGTTATCCTTGACGTAGAGGCGGCGGATATTTTTCAGTGTGAGTGATACGGTCATGATCAGCGGGCTCCGATGTTGTCACCCGTGCGGCAGAGCGTGCGGGCAATGAGGGCCATCAGGCCCGAAGCAGTAAAGACGAGAAGAATGAGGACAACCGAGAAGGCGCAGGCCTGCGCAAACTGCAGTTCCGTCATGCATTCCAGAATGCGGGTGGTGATGAGCGTCCAGTGCACGGACACCAGAAAGATCGTGGCACTGATCGCGGTCATCGAATGGATGAAGAGGTAGCGCATGCCGGCCAAAACCGCCGGAAGCACCATCGGAATCGTAATGCTTGTGAAGGTCTTAAAGGACGACGCTCCGAGACTGCGGCTTGCTTCTTCAATTGAAGGATCAATCTGCGTTAATGCGGCAATGACGTTGCGGATCCCGGCGGAGGAATAGCGGAAAAGGTAGGCCGCCACCAAAATCCACACGGTACCGGTGAGAACAAGCGGCTTATCGTTAAAGGCGATGATGTAGGCAATACCCACAACGGTGCCCGGCAGCGTGTAATTTAAAAGCGACACGGTTTCCAGGGTCTTGTGGCCCCGCACTTTAAGGCGCGTGGCGGCGTAGCCGATGAGAACCGCGAGAAGCCCCCCTAAGGGCGTGCCGATGCAGGCGATGATGAGCGTATCCTTGATCGCCTTCATGCCGTGGGTAAAGACGTATTCGTAGTTTTCAAAGGTGAGGGTGTTGTTGACGCCCCAGACCTTGATGACGGAACCCAGGAAAATAATCGCGTAGATAAAGCAGATGAACGCAATCACCGCAACGACCGTACCGATGATGACGGACGATAAAAGCGGGCCCGGTCCCTTAATCGAACTTCTGCCGCCCGCTTTGCCGCTCACCGTCACGTAGCTCTTGCGGCTGATCCAGTAGTGCTGCAGGCCGTAGACCACCAGAGCCGGAATGAGGAGCATAAAGGAGAGCGCTGCGCCCCCCTTAAAGTCATACATCCCCGTGATCTGCAGATAGGCCTGCGTGGGAAGCACCGGGAAGGAGTGGCCTCCCAGAACCTGCGGCGTTGCAAAGTCCGCAAGTGAGCAGGAGAACACGAGCAAAAAGGCATTGGCGATACCGGGGGCCGCGAGGGGCAGCGTTACCGAGCGAAACACCGTAAAGCTTGAGGCGCCGAGCGAGTAGGCGGCGTCCTCAAGGTTCGGATCAATGCGCGCAAGGATTGTCGAAAGCGTCATAAACGCCACGGGAAAGTACGTGAGCGTCTCGGAAATAAACGTTCCCCAGAAGCCGTAGAAATTGAAGTTGTCGAGCCCAAAAAACTGCAGCAGGATCCCGTTGGGGCCCAAAGAAAGCGTCAGCGCAATGCTGCTTGTAAAGGGCGGAGAGATAAGAGGGAGAATCGTGACGCCCCCGATCACTAGTTTGAGCCATCCCGGCATCGCAAGGCGCGTGACGGCAAAGGCAAAGATAAAGCCGAGGACGGTGCCCGCGGCACCGACGGCGCAGCCCAGCAAAATGCTGTTGACCGCAGCCTGCCGGTCGTACCAGCTCGAAATAAAGGGCTTTAAGTTGGCCAGCGTAAAGCCGCCGTCAGCCCAGAAGGTCATCGCGAGAAGGCGCGCCAAAGGATAGACGACAAACACGCCCAGCAAAAGCCACAGCATGAGGACCGTGAGCTGTGTGGTTTTGTCGCGTCCCTTGAGTGTGAGGTTGGTCATACGGGAAACTCAGAAAAAGCGTACGGCGAAAACCCGGGGGCGGCTCTGAAACACGCATCCCCGGGCGAAACACAACGCAGTCAGGCCTTACTTGATGACTTCGTTGATCCAGCGCTGCGTGTACTCCTTGCGCTTTTCACCCTTCCAGGCGGTGTCAACCTGCACGGTGTGAATCTTTGAGAGGTCCAGAATCGGGTTGCTGGTCTTGACGTCCGTGCGCGTGGGAACGTAGTTAATCTTGTTGGCGACAATAAATTCGGCAAACTTTTTGCTGGCGGCCCAGTCCACAAACTGCTTGGCTTCGGCGTTGTTTTTCCCGCCCTTGATGACGCCGGTGGCTTCAATGCCGAAACTCACACCGTCTTCGGGGTAGGTGATCGTCACGGGGTAGCCCTGCTGCGCGATATCGAGCGCATCCACAATGTAGAAAATGCCGGAAGCGCACTGGCCCGTTGCGATGGGCATGGCGCCGCCCGCACCGCTCTTGGTGTACATCTGAATGTTGCCGTTTAATTTTTTCTGGAACTTAAAGGCTTCGTCTTCACCCATGACCTTTACGAGCGAATAGATGCGTTCGGTGGCGGTGCCGGAGGTACGGGCATCAGCCATCTGAAGATTATTCTTATAGCGGGGATCGAGGAGGTCCGCCCATTTGGACGGGGCCTTCATGTTGTTTTTGGCAAGAAACTTGGTGTTGGTGAGGAAACACAGAGGAATGACGCCGATACCGGTCCAGTAGTTTCCGGGGTCGCGGAGGTTTGCGGGAATCGCGTCGGAATCCTTCGGGCGGTAGGCTTCAAAAATACCGTCCTTCATGCCTGCGGCATAGGTGTCGGCCGGTCCCCCGAGCATGACGTCAACCTGGGGGTTGCCGCGTTCGGCCGTGAGTCGCGCAAGCGCTTCACCGGAAGAAAAACGCAGGAAATTAACCTTGATGCCGGTGTCTTTGGTGAATTCGGCAAAGATGCGGGAAGCATACTTTTCCGGCATGATCGAATAGGCGTTAAGTTCGGCAGCGCTCACGTGGCCGGCTGCAGTGAGTGCAACAGCGATCAAAACGGCAGAGACTTTTTTATTCATAAGACATTTCCTTCGAGTGATTCTCTCCGCGGCGGATGCGGGGATGCGCCGCGGACTTTTGAAATTTTAACCGTCCGCGCGGCATCGGGAAGCCGGAAAGGGGGACTTTGTCCTCGTGTAAAACCGGCAGCACTTCAAATGAAAAAAGCCCGCGGCTTTATTTGCAGGACCGCGGGCAATGAGGAGATCTCGGTAGCCCTTTATTGCGGCTGCCTGGTGTGGGGATTTTTTACGCGAGTGACTTTACGGTCGCTGAAACCTCAGCAATCTTCACGGCGACGTCCGCGGCTTTTTCAAGTGACTTCACCGGGATGCATTCATAGATGCCGTGGAAATTCATGCCGCCCGTAAAGACAATGTCTTCGCCCTTGTATTTCGCAATTTCCGGACAGTTTTTCACGGGAAAGACGATGTTTTTTTCAGCGTTAAGAAGAACGTCATCACCTGTAAAGCGCAGGATCTGGGGCTTTACGTCCGTGCCGCTTGCGTCAGGCGACGTATCCATATGCGCAATAAACCCCACGGCCGGGCACTCTTCACAGCCCTTTGTTGCGGGAATCGTTGCGTAAACAACGCCGCCTTTGCCGATTCGGGCATCAGTGATTCCGAGGTCCTTAAGTTCCCTGACGAGTTCTTCGGCGAGAACAAGTTCTTTGGCCGAAGACGGTTCCGTGTCGCTTTCCCGCACGGACTGGGTGTCATAGCGGACGTACTTTAAAAAACGGTTCAAAACGCTTTCAGACATGGTGATTCCTGTTGCATGACGGAAACGAAGATGCGGCAATTATGCACAGAATTTCCCGCATTCCTCCCGGGGCTTGAGTCCCGGGAGGAATGCGGGCTTTCGAAATTTTTTAATCTTGGCCCAAACGCAGCCAAACCATGCACATAGTTTTCGCTTAAGGCATATTCAGCCGCTATGAAATCGCGCACACCGTCCTTTGTCATCGAGCTGGGCCTGAAAACCGGAGAGGATCAGGAAAGTGCACTGGAGACCTACTTCTCCGATGCACGCCAGCTCTTCAATGCTGTTCTTGGAACAGCAAAGAAACGCGTGCGCGCCATGAAAAGCACTGAAGCATGGAAGCTCACGGCCGCGATGCCCAAGGGCAAAGACCGTAACAACCGGTTTAAGGAAATTCAGAAGTCCGCCCGCCTTTCCGAGTATGCCCTGCATGATGTCGTGAAAGAGCACCGTGCCAAGGGCGGCTTTACAAAGCGCATCGGCATCAACGAAGCGCAGAAAATTGCCACACGTCTCTGGCAGGGCATTGAGCGCCGGCTGCTTCATCAGGGAGGTCAGCCGCGGTTTAAGAGTGCTAAACGGGGCTTGCACAGCGTTGAGGGAAAATCAAACAAAACAGGGTTGCGTTG
The DNA here is from genome assembly GCF_928721995.1 of Duodenibacillus massiliensis. Taxonomy (NCBI): domain Bacteria; kingdom Pseudomonadati; phylum Pseudomonadota; class Betaproteobacteria; order Burkholderiales; family Sutterellaceae; genus Duodenibacillus; species Duodenibacillus massiliensis. The sequence goes on along the minus strand of NZ_OV788642.1, from coordinate 288,163 downwards.
GAAGGCCAAGACGTGGACGCTCGAGGTTCTGGATCTGGTGATAAAGGCTGAAGCCCCGGATGCCGCAGAAAGAAGCTCTTCTTTCAGCAACAGATCCGTCCGGTTTTAAGCGTGTCAAATACTGCCGTCTTGTCCGGCGGATGATCCGCGGCCGTATGCGCTACTTTGTTTAGCTCATTGTCGAAGGCGTACCGCCCGTCAAGCACGTTTATGCTCCCAAGGGTCTCAAGGTGGCTGTTGACCCGGGCCCGAGGACCATGACTTTTTACAGACCCGAGTGGCAGCAGAAGATTTTGGTGAGCGCGGGCACTGTCTCTCAGGAAAAGGAGATTGCGCGTCTTTTACGTGCCATGGACCGCTCCCGCAGAGACACGAATCGGGAGTGCTGCAGCGCGGACGGCACCGTTAAAGCCGCCGGAAAAAGGATTGTCTGGAAGGAATCCAAGACCTTTAAGGCAACAAAGGCAAAACTTGCGGATCTGTACCGCCGCCAGGCGCAAACCCGCCGTTGCCTGCACGGCGAAGTGATTAACCAGGTGTTCGGCAGGGCCGGCACCGTCATTGTGGAGAAGAACTCATACAAAGCATTTCAGAGAGCCGGATACGGCAAGAGTTTGGGCAAAAGCGGTATTGCAGGATTGATAACCCGGATGACAAGTAAGGCTGAAAGCGCCGGCTGTTGTGTGGTGAAAGTCAGTCCCCGCAAAACTGCGCCCGAGTCAGCACGATCCCGAAACGGGAACGTACCGTAAGAAGGCTCTTTGGGAGAGAAGTCATCAGTTGGGAGACACGGACTGGTACATGGACCGCGATGTCGCGGCCGCCATGAACCTGTATTTCGCGGATCCCGCCACTGACAGCTACGATCTGAAGGCTGAGCAATCAGCGCTTGCGAGGCTCAAACAAGTCTCAGGGAACGCCGGATCGATAGTGCAGTACAAACCAGCGAATCGGCAAGACGAAGCAGTCGTTCGCCGGAACCGACGGATCGAGCTGATGAAGCCCGTACCCGTAGAGCGGTTGCGTTTTAAATGTTCCTGTGGTGCAGGGGACGCCCGGGCAGACAAGGCCTCAAAAACCTTGGCTGTTACGGGAAAGCCTGCACCGTGTCAGGAAACCCCGCGCTTTCAAGCGCGGGTTGTTTAGGGACAAAGCTTTCTGGGACGCCGCCGTCAGGAGCGTCTTAAAGCCCGCCCAACGCGCAGCCGACTTTTTTGCGGACGCCTTCGGGCAGGACTTGAGTATCAAAGATCAATGATTTCATGAGCACTTTGACGCGCGTCGAATGTTCCTCAGGTTTTTTGAGAATTACTGAAAGAAGCCCTTTTTGCTTCCTAAGATCGAAGAAACGAGAGACGGTCATAGGAGGCAGCGCAATGCTTGCGACGCGTTATTTTGTGGAACAGCTCACGGGCCGCACACCCGTGGAAACTCTGAGGATTCAGGCGGCAAGAACGGAAAGAATCCGGCTTCCGACCCGGTTTTCGGGCTTGGCGGGCCTGGGCGTCCCGGAGGCCGTCTTAGCGCCCCTGACGGCCCTTGTAGCCGATGAACCCGACGGCATCCGTGAGAGCCTTTTGGTCGGCGTCTTTCTTCTTTGTGCGTTTGAGGGGTATCCCTTCCGGGCGCGTGAAGGGCTGCAGAAATGGTTTATCCGCCGCGGCGGCGTGAGCCCCGAGGATGCGATTGCCGTGCGTGAAGCCGTTCAAGTGCTGAAGGCCGAGGAGTACTTTGTCGTGCAGGGCGCGGGCAAACACGGTTCCGTGACGTTACGTGATGGTGTTGTGCGTCAGAGCCGGCCTGCCAATGACGCGTTTTTGCGCAGTGTTTAAGTTGTGATGCAAAACAAAATGATAATTTCAGGAGATACTTTTTCGGCCATTGTCAGCGGGCCCGTTTAATGAAGCAGTAAAACCCGGCAACCAGTACCGCGCCGCCCACGATATTGCCGAGCGTCACGGGAATGAGGTTGTCAATGAGAAAGGTATTGACGGTGGCGGTGAGTTCCGGCACCTGACCGGCAGCAGCCAGTGCCGCATAGCGAGGATCGGCCGCGGTCATCAGTGCCGCCGGAATGAAAAACATATTGGCGACACAGTGTTCCATCCCGAGAGCCACGAAAGCCATGGTCGGAATCCAGAGCGCGACGATTTTGCCCGCCGTGTCCTTGGCACTGTAGGCGGCAAAGACCGCCAGACACACAAGCCAGTTACAGCCTACGGCCCGCCAGAAGGCTTCATCAAAGGGAAGGGCTGTTTTGGCGTTGGCAAGTTTCACAAGCGACGCAGCCCAGGGCATGGTGTTTCCGGCCGTCTCGAAAATAAGGCCGCTTGCAACGGCCATTGCCCACGCCACAAAAAGGGCACCCGCAAAGTTACCGATCCAGGAAAGTACGCCTGAGCGCGTGGCCTCAAGGATACTGACGGTTTTCCTCTCCCAGGCAGCCGTGAGGCTTAAGCAGTTGCCGGTAAAAAGATCCGCCCCGCAGATGACGGTGAGCATCAGTCCCAGGGGAAAGACCATGGCAAAGACGAGTTTTCCCATCGAGCCCCAGATCTCCCACGGCAGCATCGCGCCGCAGCGCACGGCAAGAAAGCCGCCCAGGGCAATGTAGGCACCCGCAAGAAAACTCATGGCCAGTGTGGCGGGAAGTGTTTGAGAAGCACGGGTTGCGCCGCCTGCGGCCGCAGTGTCAATGAGTTCGCCGGACATCGTCTTTCCTCACGGAGTCGGGGTGATCTTTTAAGTTTAGGGGGCACGAACGCGTTTCGCCTCTGCCTTTGGAGTTAGACTCAGGCCAAATCCGCTAACTCTTTCGGAGAATCCATGGGAAAACCGTTTTTTGTTATTGGGAGTGTCCGCGTCGGGCGTTCTCAGTCGATCGGCACCTATGACGGCGCTGAGCGCCGCACAGCGATTGCTAAAGAGGCTGTCACCGGGCCGGTTGAGCTGACGCCCACCGGGTTTACGGGTGACGAGCAGTTTCACACGCACGTGCACGGCGGGCCCGATAAGGCGGTGCACCAGTATCCGGCTGAAAGCTACGGCTTCTGGCGCGAGCGGCATCCTGAGGCACTGGAGCGCTTTGTTCCGGGCGCCTTCGGCGAAAACCTTTCAACGACGGGCGTTGTAGAAGGCGACGTCTGCATCGGTGATGTGGTCCGTGTCGGGAGCGTCGTTTTGGAACTGACGCAGCCGCGAGAGCCCTGCGGGACACTCTCAAAGTGGTTCGGAATCGCGGATTTTGCCGAGGAAGTGCAGCAAACCCGCCGCTGCGGCTGGTACTGGCGGGTATTGGAAACAGGGACGGTGGATGCCGGCGAGGAAGCGGAACTTCTCGAGCGCCCGAATCCTGCGTGGAGTGTGGATCGGGTGCTGCGGCTTTGGTGGGAGGATCCCATGAACAGAGAGCTTCTCACGGAACTTCTGGCTCTTAAAGGGCTTTCGGCGCGCTGGCAGGAAAAGACGCGGGAGCGTCTTGAAACCGGGATGTGTGAAGACTGGACGCGGCGTCTGACTTATTGAACCACGGCCGCTGCACAAAAAAATCGGGAGCCCGAAAGCTCCCGATTTTGGTTTAAGACTTGGTTTTTAGGCCTTTGCAGGCGTCATGCTCTTTTGAATAAAGCCGATCACAAAGCCCACCACGGCAAAGGGAATCCACCCGAGGCCGATCGTGTGCAGCGGCACATAGGTCTGCAGGAACGTTTCAATGCCGCCCAAGGGGACCTTCGCGGTTTCAAGACCGTTAATGGCGGCCATGATGAAGGTGAGACCCACGGTCCAGGCGTAAACGCACTGACGGCCGCCGAAGAACTTGTGCAAAAACACCAGCGCAATGAGCGCCACGCACAGCGGGTAGATGAACATCAGCACAGGAATCGTGGAAACGATGATCGTCTTCAGGCCGAAGAGGCCGATCAAGTAACTCACCACCGTAAAGAGCGCGCACCAGGTGACGTAGGAGAAGCGGCCCGTCAACGCACGGAAGTAAATCGAGCAGCAGGTGATCAGGCCGATTGCGGTTGTGAGGCACGCTAAAAGCACGATGGCCGCAAGCACCATGGCACCGGTGTCGCCCATAAGAACCTGAGCGCTCTTGGTGAGAACCGGGGCACCCGTGTCCTGCATGCCGATCACACCCACGCTGTCCGCGCCGATGCGGGCGATGAAGATGTAGATGACGGCAAGGAACGCACCCGCCAAAAGCCCGGACTTATAGACTTCACGCGCCACGTGCCCGGAATTTTCAAACCCGGCCTCTTTCACGGCCGTCACAACAAGCGTTGCAAACACGAGTGAGGCGATGGCGTCCAGGGTGTTGTAGCCGTCGAGTACCCCCTGAACCGCAGCGATCACGGGAGTGGCGTAATTGGCGCTTGCAGCCTGCGGGGCTCCCAGGGGCGTAATGATCGACTTCACGATGAGGATCAAAAGCGCAAGGACCAGGAGGGGCGTTAAGAACTTACCGACGCGGTCCACGATTTTGGAGGGCGAAGCCGAAAGCCAGAAAGCAATGGCAAAAAAGACCGCAAGGAAAATCGGGAGCGCAATGTCGGCAAATTCCGCAGCGAGGAACGGCCGCACGGCGATTTCAAAGGAGACGGTGCCGGTACGGGGAACGGCAAAGCACGGGCCGATCGCCATGTAGCAGACGATGGTGTAGAAAATACCGAACATCGGGTGCACGCGGTTGGCGACCTGATGCAGGTCGTGGCAGCCGGAGTAGCCGATGGCCATGACGCCCAAAAGCGGCAGGCCTACACCCGTGATACAAAAGCCGAGCAAAGCCCAGCCGAGGTTTTCACCCGCGACCTGGCCCATTGCGGCCGGAAAAATAAGGTTGCCTGCTCCGAAAAAGAGGGCAAAGAGCATCAGACCGATGGTTATAAATCGGTTTTTATTACTATGTTCCATGGGAAATCACCCGAAATTTTTGTTCTTTTGCAGCATTTCCTGGAGGTGCGCAGGCACATCCGCCGGGCACAGGTGAGCCCGACGTCAGGAAAATCGACGTTTCCGTCAGGGGTATGAAACGTCCGGCGCAGCCGTCCGGTGTCCGGATCACGGAGAAAAGGACGGCTCACAATGAAAACCCGATTGGCTTGTAACAACAGGTTTCCGTGAGATCAGGAACCGAGTATAGCCCAGGCGAGCCCTGAAGTCCCCTGAAATTTTTAGGCAAAACACCGTAGAAACGGAATTTGCGGGTGAAATTCAGGCCTGCGGCCCGGTTTTAATGTTACCGGTCTCGCTTTTTCTCATACGCGCGCGGCTGACGTTTCCCAGGTCGTTCGCGGCACGGGCGATGAAAACAAGACTGTAGGTGTAGCCCAAAATCAGAACCGGACATACGTTAAAGTATAAAGAAACTAAACAAATCAGAAAATACTTTAAAAGGACGTTGAGTGACTGAAAGAAGCGGGTTTTGTATTTGCAAGTAGAAGGTCAGGAATCATTTCAGAAAATACTTGTTTTTTATCAGGCAAACGATCTTTCCATCAGTTCGAGCTCCGCGTTGGTTGCCCCAAGACTTCGGGCAGTATGAGACCAGCTGCTTAATATCTTCTGAAACGTAAGGCGAAGTTCTTTAGCATCGCCGGTCGGAACGCCGAAATACCGGGCAACGGAAACCGCTGTCTCGAGGTCGGCCACGGGGTCGCTTCCCCGGATCGGCGTCTGCAGAAGCCGGACACTCATAAAGGCCGGTTTGACAAGCGGCGCTGAGATCGGAGCAAGCCGCCAACCATACGGAGCGCGGATAAAAAAGAAGTCGGTGAGCTTGTCGCGGCCGTTTCCCGTGAGGGTGTTAAAAAGGAGCCTCGCAAAGAGCTCCCGGAGATCCGTTTTGGTATCAGCACCGTCCCGGTTGAGGATATCGGCGATATCAAGATAGGTTGGCAGCACGAGTTTTCCGGTCCTGATATTGACGCGCGGGGTCACCAGCGTTGCCGCGGAGAGGGCCATAAGGGGCGTGCCGTTGTGAGACCGGTCAAAGCGCTCCTCGAGGTAGGCTCCATTTAAAGGCCCCGGAAGATATTGAAAGGCAAGGGTTTTGAGCCCGCACTGGCGGGCAAGCTCCATCGTCACCGCGTGCCAGCGGGCGGTGTTAAAGCCTTCTGACGTGTCAGCGGGCCGCATAACCCAGCCGCCATCGGTTTTACCGGCTGCTTTGATCAAAGCTTTGGGTGAATTTCCCCCGATATCAGTGCATAAGTCAAGTGCAAGCTGTAGATCCGGCGTCTTGAAGCGCCGCGTATCGTGCTTCAGATCATCCAATAAAGTGAGAATTTTCTGCAGCGTTTTTTTCTCAAAGGGGTCGCCCGTGAAATTCCTTTGAATTGAACCGGTTAGGGGAAGCCGAAGGCCGGAGAAACGGTCATTTTCGTGGCCACTGAAGGCCCAGAGATGGTCTTCAGTGAGTGCTGACGCAGATTGAGGCAGTTTGAGGCCGTTTAAATGCGCTGCTGCTGTCAGGTCCCTGATCCAGCTCCCCGGGTGCAAATCCCGAATGAAGAGGAAAGGGGGATTGTCGCCTCCGGCGGGACCCGGCGTGAGATTCACCGAAAAGGTTTTGTCAGTGAGCGGCAGATCAGACCCAAGGGAAAAACCGGATTTCAGCCAGGCCGCATCGTAACGGAAGGCCGCCGTCGTAATCCGTTCGCTGTCGGCGCTCCAGAGAAGCGAACCGATACGGCGTGGTGTCTCTCCGGCAAGCCAAATTTCCCGGGCGGAGGTTTCGGACGTCATGACGGTCAGACTCCTTTTGTCGAACGGCGGATCCTTTTTGGCAAAAGTTCCTGTTCCAACGTCACCGACAGGGGATCGCTCTTGGCAATCTCAGAAAATGGTGTTCCCAAGTCTAAGGCGAGGAGGACGGAAGCCACTGCTCCGATGGCAACGCCGCAATTGCCGTTTTCTATTTTCACCAAAGTCGACAAACTGATGCCGCAGCGCTCGGCGAGCTCGGTCTGGGGGAGGCGGCGCTTGAGCCGGGCGACTTTTATATTGTTACCGAGCACTGACAAAGATTCTTCAACTGCAACAGATGGTCTCATACGATTTAAATAAGAATGTTCAAAAGCTATAACAACCACTATTATGATAATTATCTCGCAAACCAGACGAATAATCAACTTCCCTCAAATGCCGCGGTTAAGTTGCCAGTCCGCTGATTGCAATTTCGATCTAACATGCTCTATAAGACAAATTAACCTGCACAACAATTCAAATAAAACCATTAATAAGTTTTCTGTAGTCCCGCTGCCGTTCTTTAATCCCCTGTTTACCCCGGACAAGCCCGGTTTTTTGCTAAAACTTCGCCGCCCTGCTACAGCTGCTCTGGCTCGGACGCCGCTCATGCCTGTACGAACCAGAATTGATAGTCAGTCTCTAAATTGGACGACTCGGTATCGAGGTATCTGTCGCCACGGCACCAGTTACCGCGGCAGGACTGTGCGAAATGGCGCTATTGTGCCCAGCTGTGACAGCAGACCTTTGTTTCTGCGTGATTTTTCCCGTTGCTGACGATCGGGTAACGGGATTCAGAACGCAAATAAAACGCCTTAAACCGGCGCTTTGTTCGTATTGGCCGGGCTTACCGGTTTTATTTGTCTTTTGAGCTGAAAGCAATATGATTTTGCAGAGGATTTGTATATAAGTAATGTCTGTTTAAGAGAAACAGAAAATACTATATCCCTGCCGGTCCTACAGTAGTTTCTTACAGTGCTTTGATTATTAATCTTTTTTCTGAAGTCCGCTGTCGGTAGCTGCAATGCCGATGAGAATCAGCGCGCATCCGAGACACGCCGTGAGCGTGATTCCCTCGGACAAAACAAGGTAGGCCGTCACCATGGTCGTGACCGGTGACAGGTACAGGAGATTATTGGCCCGCATGGGACCGATGATTTTCACGACGACCGTCCAGAGGTTAAAGCACAGCGTCTGGGCTACGAGCCCCAGAAACAGAAAGTGCGGCAGTACGGTTGATGAGAGAATCAGGGAAAAGTCAGTGTTTAATGCCTGCACCGTAAAGTACGGTGTGATGGTGAGCATTGTGTAGAAAAGGACCTTGCGGGTGATAAAGCCCACCTCGTAGGTTTGGCTCATGCGTTTCAGAAGCAGTGAGTAAACGGCCCACGCGCACGCGGCCAAGAGGGCCAGCATGTCGCCTAAGGGGTTGACTTCAAAATGAACGGCTCCGTTAAAGACAACGATGGCGACGCCTACGATGGCCGCTAGCGTTCCGAGCCAAAACCGCAGTGCCGGGCGGCTGCTTCGCACAATCGTCATCCCGAAGAGCACCGTGATGATGGGTGTCGTACAGACTAAAAGCGAGACGTTCGCGGCAAGGGTGTAGCTAAGGGCGGTGTTTTCAAGGAGAAAGTAGACTGAGCCTCCGAAAAGGCCCATCAGCACCAGATGGAGCTCATCTTTAACGTTTTTCGCGAAAAATGGCCGGGGAAAAATCAGCACAAGGCCCGCCCAGGCGAGTGCCGAGCGGTAAAAGAGAATGTCTGAGGGCGTAAGTCCCGCCTGGATGAGGACCTTGGTGTTTACAAAAGTGATGCCCCAGACGATGACGACGAAAAGGCCGATCACGTAGGCGGCCGGTGTACTGATGTGAAAACGGAACATTTCGATGCCGATGTGAGCTTGAGGCCCGCAACCCCCGTGATACAGAGCGCCAGAAAAAAGATCTGCACGCCCGTGAGCGTTTCCTTAAAAAGAAGCCAGCCGCCGAGCGTGATTCCTACGGTCCCGAGGCATGTCCAGATCCCGTAGGCCAGACTGGCCGGCAGGTCGCGCATCACAAGGATCAGAAGCCACATACTTAAAAGGCTCAGACCCACGGTGACGCCGCAGAACCATTTACCAAGTTCCATGACGGCGGCGGCTTTAAGGCTCAGTCCCCAGGTCTCTTCGACGAGAACGGCCACTGAGAGATAAATCCAGGCGGCGGTCATGCGTTTGATCCTTTTCGGGCGGAATAAAAATGCCCGGTTTTTGTCCGGGCATTATAGGTTTTCCGAGGCTTAGGAACGGCGTTTTTTCGCCCAGTCGCGGACTTCTTCGGTAATGCGCATGGCGCAGAAGTTCGGGCCGCACATCGAGCAGAAGTGCGCGGTCTTCATGCTTTCCTTGGGCAGCGTCAGATCGTGAAAGCTTCTGGCTTTCTCCGGATCAAACCCGATATTGAACTGATCGTACCAGCGGAATTCAAAGCGCGCCTTACTCATGGCGTTGTCCCGGATCTGCGCGCCGGCGATGCCCTTGGCGAGGTCTGCGGCGTGCGCGGCGATTTTGTAGGTGATGATGCCGTCCTTGACGTCGTTTTTGTCCGGCAGCCCCAGATGTTCCTTCGGTGTGACGTAGCAGAGCATGGCGGTTCCTGCGGCTCCGATCACGGAAGCCCCGACGGCGCTTGTGATGTGGTCGTACCCGGGCGCGATGTCGGTGACAAGCGGTCCCAATGTATAAAAAGGCGCGGCGTTACAGAGTTGCTCTTCGGCTTCGGCGTTTTCTTCCACGCGCTGCAGCGGAATATGGCCCGGGCCTTCGATAATGACCTGAACGTTACGTTCCTGCGCTCTCCGGCAGAGTTCGCCCAAGGCCGCAAGTTCAGCCATCTGGGCGCTGTCGCAGGCATCGTGAATGCAGCCCGGTCTTAAGCCGTCCCCGAGACTCACGGTCACATCGTAAGCGGCCAGAATGTCGCAGATCTCGTCAAAGTGCGTCCAGAGGAAGTTCTCCTCGTTGTGGGCCATGCACCAGACGGCCATAATTGCCCCCCCGCGGGAGACAATGCCGGTCAGGCGCCCCGCCGTGAGCTCAATAAAGGGAAGGCGAAGCCCCGCGTGAATCGTAAAGTAGTCAACGCCTTGTTCAGCCTGTTCAATAAGGGTGTCGCGGTAAAGTTCCCAGGTGAGGGCCTCGGCTTTGCCGTTGACCTTCTCAAGGGCCTGATACATGGGAACCGTTCCGATCGGCACCGGGCTGTTCCTGACAATCCATTCACGGGTTTCGTGGATGTTTTTGCCGGTGGAAAGATCCATCACGGTGTCCGCGCCCCAGCGCGTCGCCCAAAGCATCTTTTCAACTTCCTGACTGATGTCGGACGTGAGCGCTGAGTTTCCGATATTGGCGTTGATCTTGGTGAGGAAGGACCGGCCAATCACCATCGGTTCGCATTCGGGGTGATTGATATTGCAGGGAATCACTGCGCGGCCCGCGGCAATTTCGCGCCGCACGAATTCAGGCGTTACTTCTTTGGGGACTTCAAAACAAGTGTGACCGGCCTGGTGCTGCTGCAGCAAAAAGGCGCGGCTTCGCGGTGAGACATCCCGCAGGCTTTCTTCATAGGCCCTGCGGTTGTTGTTTTCGCGGATCGCAGCAAATTCCATCTCTTCGGTGATGATGCCGGCGCGGGCGTAGGCAAGCTGCGTAACCGCCTTTTTCCCCGCCGCGCGGCGGATGGAAGAGGTGCGGTTAAATCGGATGGCGTCGAGTTCAGCTTTCTGAGCCCGCTCGTTCCCGTAAGCGCTTGTCATGCCGGAAAGTTCTTCCGTATCACCGCGCCCGAGAATCCAGGGTGTGCGCAGGCCGGTGAGGCCCTTCGTGATGTCCACGGTTTTGGCGGGGTCACCGAAGTCACCCGAGGTATCGTAGACAAAGATCGGGGGATTGACTTCGGTTTTACCTTCCGGGAGCTTGGATTCAGCAAGGTCAATGGCGCGCATCGGAACGCGGATACCGTGGCTGCCTTCAACGTAGATGCGGCGTGAGCCCGGCAATATCCCGGTGGAACTTGCGCGCGCGGCATTGCTCGGGCGTTGCGCAGCCGTTTCGGACTTTATTTCGGTAATTGATATTGCGGCCTTTTTGGTTGTTTCAGCCATCGCGGGCTCCAAACAGAAAAGGCGGAAAGAGGGATTGGGGACGAGGGGAGACGGCGTCTTCCGGACGTGTCCGCGTTTCCTTCCGCCGATATAAATCGGGTCAAGTTCGAAGGGTTTGTCTCAATCGGCTTCAGCCGATACCCCCAACGCATGACGGGCATTGTAGCCTGATCGGTGAGGTATGCATTTGAAGCTTTATCAGAAATAACAGTTCAGCAAATACTAATCCCTAGATGACCGAGATCCATACGATAAAATCGCGCCAAGGCTTGAAGTCTCTGAGAAGGATCCTTTCATTCCATGCCGATCACTTTGCCCGGAAACAAACGCATCAACCAGCTTGCGGCCGTCATTGCCGTTGGTTTTGCCGTGGCCGCCGTCTGGCAGGAGTTCGGCAGCCGCGGGGAACCCGGCGAAAACGAATTTGCCGACGCCGCCATGCAGCAGATTAAGGATCAGGGGGTTTTCACAAAGGAAGTCTGCGGACTGTATGCAAAGGCCGCCGTCAAAGGCAGCCGTGAGGGTGCGTTGCTGCTGACGCAGTGCGTCAATCAAAGCTATACCGGTACGGCTTCAGACCGCCGCATTCTGTTGGCTGCGCTTTATCAGATGGCCGGAGACGCCGAGGTGAACGGTATCCGCGCGTCCAAGCAGCTCGAAAATCTGCGCCTCACGGAAACCGAGAAGGCGGCGCTTGCGCATTTTGATATCAAGGCCGTGCTGGACGGTACGGTTTTCGTTTCTCCCATGAATATGGGGCGGCTTGAGCGCTGATCAGACAAAAACAGCTGAAAAACCCGCTTTAAAGTCAAAATGCAACATAACTACCATTATGTTGAATTAAATTTTGGGCTGAAAATCAGAATTTCGATGACGGCAGGATTTGCCGGATGAAAAATCTTCGGACCGACGTTAGCCGGTCCGGAGTTCCTCTCTTAACAGATGAGTTCAAACTACCCGTTGAATGACTTCCGGATGAGTGCTTGGCTCAGAAGTTCATCTTGAGTCCGACGACTTGTATTTGAAAATTATAAATTCAACAGCAGAAAGCATCTGTTTAATTATGACGAGACGCATTTCTTGTTATCTCGAAAAACTGCGCACAGGTGCAAAAATTTTAAATAGACCTTCGCTGCTCTGTTAAAAACCTCCTCACGAACCGGTCCCTTTTGTCGGATAGCCAAATGCGCATTGAACGAACACGAAGCCTCAACCGCCTGATTTCCAACCGCGGTAACGGTCAGATCAAAATCATCACCGGTATCCGGCGCTGCGGCAAATCCTACCTGCTTGGTTTCCTTTTCCGGGACTATCTGCTGCAGACCGGTGTGCCGGCCGATCAGATCATCACGCTCGAACTCGATAACGACCTCAACGCACGCTAAAGACTTTCTGCTTGACACTGTCAACAAACTTTAGGCGCCTCTGACGACGCGGTTGATCGCCACCGCTGCCATCTGCATCCCGATCGTTGCCGTCACCACAACGCCTGAACCGTAGCCGGAACACGCAAGTCCCTGAGAGGCCATGTCGCAGGCCTCTTTCCCCAAGGGGCGTTTGACTTCTTCATCCGAATAGACGGCCGTTACCTTAAAGGGTTTCGGACTCCCCTTACTGTCCGCCTTCGGAAAACCGTACTCTTTTCTCAGGCGGTAACGGACGCCCGAGAGCAAGGGATCGCCCTTGATTTGCCCGAGGTCTCCGATCTTAATGAGAGAGGGATTGACGCGGCCGCCCGCAGCGCCGCTTGCCACAACGAAGTTGCCGGCACGCTTACAGTGCGCGATCAAAGCGGCTTTTGCCCGTACCTGGTCAATGCAGTCAAGAACGACAGCCCCGGATCCCACAAGTTCCGCGACATTTTCCTCATTGACAAAGTCTTCTATGAGTGTCAGGCGGCAGTTGGGGTTAATGAGCGCCGCGCGGTCTCTTAAAACATCAATCTTGGCTTTGCCGAAATTGCCGTCCATTGCCTGAATCTGGCGGTTCACGTTACTCTCGGCGACGTTATCGAGGTCAATGAGCGTGATGTCGGCTGCGGCCGTCCGGATCAGGGCTTCCGCTGCCCAGCTGCCGACGCCGCCCACGCCTACAACCACAAAGTGTGCTTTGGCGATCGCCTCCGCCCCTTCGTGTCCGTAAAGGCGCGCCACGCCGCCGAAACGTCTTTCATAGTCCATTGCAACCTGCATCGCCGTCCGCTCGCTGTTTTATCGGGGAAATCAGATCCCCTGCTCTTATCAGCCCGATTTTAGAGCCTCAGGCGGCGGTAAAGAAGTTTTTGAGGTTCTTCATGCCGGGCTCAAGCCCCCTGCGGATAAGCCAGAGGCTCTGAACGCCGCTTGCAGCCGACATTGCGGCCACGACCGCCACTGCCTGCCAGGGCGGCATCAACTGCAGCCACACGCCCAAAGACATGAGCGCCGTGCCGAAACCGGCCAGACCTTTAATAAAGCCCCCGGCGGCAGCGCCCACCACGAGCCAGACAATAAGTTCAACGGACATACTTTCCCGAGGAAGTGTTGTTTTTCTTCTGACAGTGCGAATTTCCCGCCCTAAACCCGCCGTCTTTCAACGGAGAAAGCACCTAAACCAAGGGATAACCCGTAGAAATAGTCCCTCCTGTGACAACACAGTGCTTTACGGCAGACCTCCTAGGAGGTTGACGAACAGATAATGCGGATTGTCAAAAGACGGGCGAATGCCGCAAGGCCTCGCGCCTGACAATTCCAAACAAAGCCCCCGGCAACAGGGACTTGGTATTACGGAGAAGTAAGAAAATGACAGATATGAGCCGTCGTTCTTTGATTCAGGGTTCTTTGGCGCTCGGCGCCGCCGGCTTTATCGGTGCGGCTGAGGCAAGCACCCAGGCCAAGGTTCCCTCAAAGTGGGATGCCACCTATGACGTTGTCGTTGTGGGTTCGGGCTTTGCAGGTTTGGCTGCCGCGATTGAAGCCAAGAAAGCCGGAGCTTCCTGCGTGGTTCTGGAAAAGATGCCCACCGCCGGCGGCAACTCCATTATTAACGGCGGTATTCTGACTGCTACCGGTTGCCCCCAGCAGCTCAAGCACGGCATTAAGGATTCTCCGGAACTCCTTGCCAAGGACATGCTCGTTGCCGGCCTTTACATGAATAACCCCGAAAAGGTGAAGTTGGTTGCCGACTCTGCCCTGTCCAACTACGAATGGACCGTGAAGGAACTGGGCGTTGAATACAACCCCGATGCAATCGGTCAGGAAGGCGGCCACAGCGTTCCGCGTTATGTCTTCACGAAGAACGGTTCGGGCTCCGGCATCGTTTCCAAGGAACTCGAAAAGGTTGCAAAGCTTGGCGTCAAGGTCGAAACCCGCACCTACGTTGAACACATCATCCGTGATAAAAAGGGTGCTGTTCTTGGCCTGCAGATCCGCAAGGGCTACCGCTTCCCGAAGGCCGGTTCCGGCCGCGTGCAGTTTATCCGCGCAAAGAAGGGTGTTGTGCTCTGCTACGGCGGCTTCTCCCGTGACGTTGCCTACCGCACGATGCAGGATCCGAAACTTGCCGCAAACCTCGACTCCACGAACCAGCCCGGCGCTACGGCTGAACTCTGGCGTGAAACGAGCCGCATTGGCTGCGCTCAGGTCCAGAACGACTGGATTCAGTGCACGCCGTGGAACAACCCCAAGGAAAAGGGCATGGGTATCGGCTGGACCTTCTCTCAGTCCGGTGCCGCTGAATACGGCTTGTGGGTTTCCACCTCCGGCAAGCGCTTCGTGAATGAACTTGCCAACCGCAAGGTCCGTGCCGACGCCATTATGGTTGAGCACACCAACGGCTTTAAGGCGGTCGCCATCTGCACGGCTGCCAACCTCAAGGCCTTTAAGGAAGCCCGTCCCGGCATGCTTGAAAAGCTCCTGGAAGGCGGAATGTTGAAGCAATACAAGTCCCTGAAGGACATCGCCGCCGACTGGAAGATTCCGGCCGATCAGCTCGCCAAGACCGTTGATGAATTCAACAAGGCTGTGAAGGCGAAGAACGATCCCCTCTTTGGCCGTTACATCAACAACGAACAGGTGCCGCTCGAAGGCGACACGTGGTACGCCTGCGAAATGAGCCCGAAGGTTCACCACTGCATGGGCGGGCTTGTGACCGATATGCAGTGCCGCGTTTTGGACGTTGTCGACAACAAGCCTGTGAAGGGCCTCTACGCTGCCGGCGAATCCACCTCCGGCGTGCACGGCGCCGTGCGTCTGGGCTCCTGCGCTATTCTTGACTGCCTCGTGAACGGCCGTATAGCCGGTCAGAGCGCTGCCAAGGCCCTCTGATTCAGACTCAGTCGGTAAGACTGCCGGCAGGAAAATCCTCATCCTGCCGGCGTTGGAAGGAAGCGGTTTGTGTCTTTGCGGATTCAGGCCGCTTTTTTCGTACCCGCAAAAAAATCAGGCCGCCGCGGCGTTGCGCCCGGCAATGCGCCCGACGGTTAAGGCGTCAATAAGGCCGCAGGAGGAAAGGCGCGCCTCCCCGTTTAAGCCTCCTGTGATTTCGCCCGCGGCAAAAAGCCCGGGCACCGGCGCGTCATCGGTGACGCTTAAGACCCGGGCTTGCGAATCAATTGCAACACCCCCACCGCAAAGCTGGACTTTGGCGGCAAACCGGCAGGCGTACCAGGGCCCCTCGCCGATCAGTTCATTGGTGGGGCTTAAAACCCGGTCGAGGTAGTCGTCGGGATCGTTGGCGGCAAGCGTTTCATTGATGCGGCTGATTTCGTCCTGAAGCGGTATCAGAGGAACGCCAAGGTCTGAGGCGAGTTCGGAGAGCGTCGCGTATTTCAGTACAAAGCCGCGCTGCACAAGCGCCTCCACGTCACTCTTTTTAAACAGGGCCGACCTCGGATGCGCCGCTGCGCGGGCGTCGGCAACCGCAAGGCAATGCTCCCCGGCACTGATCACACCGAGGACGGCATTAGTGCGCGTGGTGTTGTCGGCTGTTTCATTCACAAAGCGCCGTCCGGTTTCCTGCACGACCCAGAGGCCCTGCGTTGCCGCGCAATACTGATTGAACTTCCAGGCGCTCCCCCACCCCTTTTCGTCAGCGCAGGCTTCCGGCATGCAGTGGATGTACTGCATGTGTATCACCCAGGCGCCGATATCTGAGAGAGCCCTGATCACTTCGCTCGTGCTTCCGGGCTGGGTTGTCGTGCTGATGCCGGGGCCGAGCCGCCAACTCTGCATCTGCCGCATCGCGATGTCCGCGCCAAAGCCTCCGGCGGCCGCTACGACCGCTTTCCGTGCCTTAATGGTAACGGGGTGAAGGCCTGCGGCGTCGGTCACATGTGCCGTAACGCCCGTGACGCGTCCTGTGTCATCGGTGAGAAAGCCGGTGACGCGGGTATTAAGACGGACCGAGACGCCCAAGGCCGACACGCGCTCTGCGAGGGGGTTCATAAGGGCCTCACCCTGATTGGCAAGCGCCACGCAGCGCCTGACCGAGTGGCCGTAGTCGTATTCCACGCCCCGGCTCCAGTGAACGCCGAGCTCATCGATTGTCCACTGCCAGGTGGCAAGGGCGTTTTCCGTGAGCAGCGCAATTCTGTGCGGGTGACTGATTTTTGTGACCTTTATAAGGTCGTTGAACATGAGTTCGGGGTTGTCTCCGATGCCGGCTTCGCTTTGCTGCGGGGTGCCGGGGACGGCCGCAAGGCCCTGACTGATGACGGAGTTGCCGCCGATACTGCCCATTTTTTCCAGCACGATGACTTCGGCCCCCGCCTTACGGGCTTCCAGGGCGGCCGCAAGCCCTGCGGCACCGGACCCCACCACAACGACGTCAAAGGTTTCTTCTTCGGGGAGAGTTCCGCGGACGGCCCCGGTGAGGACCGCGCGGCGCGAAAGCGTTTCACTCATGCGGCAGTGTCTCCTAAAAGCGCACGGATGCGGTTAACGGCCTCTGTGAGTTCCACCACGCCCTTAACGCCTAATTTGCGGTTGATTTCAGAGCGGTGCACCTGCACGGTTTTCACTGAGATGCCCCCAAGGCGGATTCCCACCTCACGGTTTAAAAGCCCTTTGGCGAGAAGCTTGGCGACGTCTTTTTCCTTGGGCGTCAACGTGTTCCAGCGGGCAACGGCCTCGCCCGGATCGGGTTTGTTCGCTTGGGTCTGCGCAACGGCCTTATACACGGCTTCCATCAGGCGCGACGGATCTGCGGTTTTCTGCACAAAGGCGACGGCACCTCTCTGCATCGTGTCCACCGCCATATCAATGTCGCCGTGGGCGGACAAAAAGACAATGGGAAGGCGGATGCCGCGCCGGATCATCTCTTCCTGAAGTTCAATCCCGGTCATCCCGTCCATTTTGACGTCCAGGATGAGGCACCCGGGGCGCGAGGGCGCATCGTCGGTTAAAAAGGCCTGCGCGCTCGGGTACGTTTTAACCGCAAAGCCTTCTGCGGTGAGCATGAATTCCAGAGAGCCCCTCATATGGGCATCGTCGTCCACCACGCGGATGAGGATATTTTCATTTTCGCCCGGCATCATGGGTCGACTCCGTCGGGTTTGTGCTGCGGTGTGTCGCAAGCGGGGGCCGCGGGCAGCAGCACGTGTGCCGTGAGGCCCTTTTCCGGGGTATTAAGCGTGAAACTTAACTGCCCCACGCAGTTTTCACAGAGCCGGTGCACGAGGGTTAACCCCATGCCGAGACTGCCGGCTTTACTTGAGGCCATCACGCTGCGGCCGAGTTTGGTGAGTGTTTCAGCGTCGACGCCCGGGCCGTTATCACGGATCCGGACTTCAATGCGGCCGCCTGTGACGGTGCTTGAGACCTCAACCTTGGCTTTGGCTTCGCCCTGCACGGCCTGAGAGGCGTTCGTAAGGAGATTCACGATGATGAGCTCAAAGTCAATGGGGTCGATGTAGACCGCGGCGTCTTCGAGGTGCCCCAAAAGAATCTGAACGCCCGCGGCTTTGCCGGAAAGGCAGAAGCGCTGAGTGATTCTGAGAATTTCGCTTTTCACTGAAATGTTGCGCCGCTCATTTTTACCCTTACTGTAGGAGCGGACGCGGTCAATGATTTCGCCCGCACGCGCGGCCTCGGCGCCGATCGCATCCACGGCTTTGCAGAGCTCCTCGTCAGGGTTGTCGCTGTCTTCGAGCCGCCTCAAAACGCCGCGCGAGAGGTTCTGAATGCCCGCCAAAGGCTGCTTGATCTCGTGCGCGACAAGGCTGGAGATCTGCCCGACGGCTCCGGCTCTCTGAAGGGCATCGAGCTGCTCATGGGTTTCAAAGGCCTCGCGCTCGGCCCTTTTTTGCTCGGCGTTGGCGTTTTCGAGTTCCCGGGTACGGTGCCGCACGAGTTTTTCGAGAATAATGCCGTGCGCCAGAAGGCCCGTGAGCGCAATGAGAATCAGAACCGCCAAAGGCCAGTATTTTTTGGTGAGCTCAGTGAAACTGACTTCACCCAGGTTTTTGTAGGGCCCGAGCTTTAAGTCCTTGAGAAGCGCGTCAACCGCGCCGTAGTCCGTGACAATGCTCCAGTACTGGCCCCAGGCGTTGGCGGGTTTTATTGAAGTTTTCCGCCTCAAGCCAGGTTACCTCAAACCGGTACTGCGGCATTTTCCACGCGAGAAACCGGATGGTTTCATCGGTAAAGGACGCGTCGTACCAGGGCGGCGAATAGGATAAAAGTGCGACTTTCAGAACCGGGCGGGCGGTGACGGAAGCGTCACTGGCAGGGGCATCCGCACGCATTCCGGCAGGCAGCGGGTCGTACTGAGCGGCCGCGGGGCCGGCCAGGAATAAGCAGATGAGAGCCGCAACGGCAAAAGGCGCCCCGCGCATAGACACTTCCGGAGTGGGTTGACACAATTCAAATATTATATTTTCAGGCCGGATGAAAATGCGCCGCACAAATTATGAATTTACGTTCACTAAAAAAGCCTGCCCGCTTCGAAACGGACAGGCCGGGCTGACAGCGGGCTGCGGGATTACCCGAGCTTGACGCGTTGCCAGATGTTGCGGATGGAGAGCTCCTGCGGCCCCTTCTTACGGTCCGTGTAGTGCGTGTGCAGGAGGTCTTCGGCGGTGTGCGACAGGGGCTTGACCAAAAACTCCTTGTAAAGCCGGATCACATCGGGGTTGTTGTGGCTCTGGCGGATCTGGCGCGTCTTATCCACCGCATAAATCCCGGCGATGCGTTTTTCCGCGAGATTCATGTAGTTATTCTTGACGCGCATGTTGCCGCCCCCGCCGATGCAGCCGCCGGGGCACGCCATAACTTCAATGAAGTCAAAGGCGCATTTGCCCGCGGCGATGTCGGCGCACACTTTTTCGGCGTTCGCTAGCCCGTGGACCACGGCAATTTTGACTTTGCCGAGTTTCTCGAGGTCGACTTCCGCACTCTTAATCCAGGCCATGCCGCGCGCGGGTTCGTAGTCAACGGGGCCCAATTCCCGGCCGGTCGCCTTAAAGTAAACGGTTCTCAATGCCGCTTCCATCACGCCGCCGGTCGCGCCGAAAATGACGCCCGCGCCGGTGTTTTCACTCATAAAGGGCGAATCAAAGGTGCTTTCCTCGAGTTTGGCGAGGTTGATGCCCTGGCGCTGCAGAAGACGCGTGAATTCACGCACCGTCAAAACGAGGTCCGTGTCCTGCTCATAGCCCTTCATGAGCTGCGGACGCTTGATTTCATCCTTTTTGGCCGTACAGGGCATGATGGAGATGAAACGCAGCTTCTTGGGGTCAATGCCGTGCTCCTTGGCAAACCAGGTTTTCGCCAACGACCCGAAAATGCCCTGAGGCGAGCGTGTTGTCGAGAGATTGGGGATCATCTCCGGATGAATCTTTTCCACGAAGTTCACCCAGCCCGGGCAGCAGCTTGTCATCATGGGCAAAGTGCCTTTCTTCGTGAGGCGCTCCAGCAGTTCGCTCCCCTCTTCCATGATGGTGACGTCGGCCCCCCAGTTGATGTCGCAGACGTAGTCCGCGCCCATCCTCTTTAAGGCCGTGATGATTTTGCCCTCAAGATTGACGCCGGACTCGACACCGAAGTTTTCCCCGAGCGTGACGCGCACCGCCGGGGCAAACGCCACGATCGTCTTGATTTCGGGATCGGCAAGCCAGTCAATCGCCTGCTCGGTTTCGTCTTTTTCGCCCAGGGCGCCCGTCGGGCACACGAGCGCACACTGTCCGCACTGCACGCACGTGGGGCTGTCGGCCCAGCGCTCGGCGCCGGTGATCCCTACGCCGCACATCGTGCCGATGTCGTTAATCGTTAATGCCGAGACCTTGTCGCCCTGAATCGTACGGCAGACTTCCACGCAGCGCGCGCAGCGGATGCATTTGTCCGCGTCGCGGATGAGACCGTTGGCGCTCCAGTCGGCGGGGCGCTTGGCGGTAAAGCGCCCGTTGCAGCCGTTATGTTGCAGACCCACGTAAAGCGCGAGGTCCTGGAGCTCACAGTTACCGTGACGCGCGCAGCTCGCGCAGTCCTGGTTGTGGTCGGCAAAAACCCAGGCCATCTGCATGCGCTGCATTTCACGGACTTTCGGCGTACGGGTTTCGATGCGCATGCCGTCCTTTAAGGGCGTTGTGCAGCTCGTGACGATCTGCTTTTTGCCGTCGACCTCGGTTTCCACAAGGCAGAGACGGCAGGTGCCCGGGGTATGTTCCAGGGGCAGATAGGCGCAGAGCGTCGGAATGAAAATCCCGAGGCGCTTGGCGGCCTTCAGAATCGTTTCGCCTTCGGTGAAGGTAAATTCACGCCCGTTGATGAATGCTGTCATTTTTTAAACCCCCGTGCGTGTGATGTCGGCGCCCCGGACCATGTCGTTACCCGGAATCGGGCGCGGTGTGACAACGGCAAAAAGCCGGTAGCAGCGCATGCAGCGCAGCGACTCGTTGCGCGCCTCGGCCGGGCTCATCGTGAGATCGACCTCGCGGAAATTCTTTTCGCGTTCGGCAATCGGAATGTGCGGACACGGGTTACGGGGGAGTTTGGGCTGCGGCAGGCGCGGTGCACCGTCTTCAAGCAGGCGGCAGTCGCGGATGATGCGGCCCATGCGGGCGCGCGGCACAAAGCCCACGGAGCCGCGGGAGAGGTATTCATCGATACTGTCGGCAGCGCGCTGACCGTGAGCCAGGCCGTCAATAAGCGTTGTGGGCCCCGTTGCACAGTCTCCGCCCGCAAAAACGCCGGGGCGGGAGGTTGCGAGGGCTTCGGTGACCGCGATGTTGCCGCGGCGGTCCAGGAGCACGCCGTCGGCGTCGGTCAAAACATCTTTTTCCATCTTTTGGCCGATCGCGGCAATAAGTGTTGAGCAGGGAATCACAAATTCACTGCCTTCGACGGGGCTCACGCCCCGTCTGCCGCGGGCGTCTTTTTCAGTGAGTTCCATGCGGGTCACCTTAACGCCGGTGACTTTGCCGTCTTCGCTCACGATCGCGACGGGGTTGGTGAGGAAGTGAAATTCAACCCCTTCGGCTTGAGCGGCCTCAATTTCTTCCATGTCGGCGCTTGCCTCTTTGATTGTGCGGCGGTATACGACGTGGACCTTGCCGGTCGCGGTTCGCCGGGCCGTGCGGCAGCAGTCCATGGCGACGTTCCCGCAGCCCACGATCACGACGTCCCCCTCAAAGACCGGGGGTGCGTTTTTGGCAACACCCTTTTCGCACTGCAGCAGAAAATCAATGCCGTTGCGGTAGCCTTCAAGCGTCCTGTCTTCGTCCGCAAGCCCCAGGTAGGCGCCCTGCGCGCAGCCGATTCCGAGAAAGACCGCGGCGTAGCCCGCGTCAAAAAGGCCGTTAACGGTGATGTCCCGGCCGAGCCGTTCGCCGTAATGGAAAACGCCGCCGAGCTTTTTCACGGCGTCCGTTTCGCTCTGCAGCACCCCCTTGGGGAGGCGGTAGGGCGGAATCCCGCGGAGCGCCATGCCGCCCGCCTGCTCGTCTTTGTCAAAGACGTCAACGGGGTAGCCCTTCATCAGAAGATGGTAGGCGCAGTTAAGCCCCGCGGGCCCGGCACCCACGACCGCCACTTTGGCTTTGGTGGCGTCAAGCTGCGGCTTGGCGCCCTCAAACATTTCAGCGACCGACGCGCCGGCGTTATCCGACACAAAGCGCTTGATGTCGCGGATGGCAACCGCGGTATCGACGTAGTTGCGCCGGCAGGCCCCCTCACAGGGACGCACGCACACGCGCCCGCAGGTCGCTACAAGCGGATAGTGATGCAAAAGGACGCCTGCCGCAAGATCGGTGTTGCCGTCACGGACATAGTCGATGTAGCGCGGAATGTTGACGTGCGCGGGGCAGGCTTCAATACATTTGGCGGTGACCGTCGTGTACATGTCGCCCATCAGTTCACAGGGGTTGTCAAGGAGCCGCCCCTTAAAGTGCCTTAAGGCTCCGATGATCGCCACGGGTGTTGTGAGGCCGATCCCGCAGAGGCTTGTCTGATACATCTGCTCGGCCGAATCCAAAATATGGGCCCAGTCCACGCGGTCGCCGCGGCCGTTGACGGTATCTTCAAGCGCGAGTTCAATGAGAATCGACCCCGTGCGGCAGGGCGTGCAGCGCCCGCAGGAATTCTGACGCGCCGTACGGTAGTACTTCAGAAGTATTCCGGCCAACGGCACCTTGTCGTCAAAAACAAGAAAGCCCGCGCTTCCGACTAAGGCGTCAATGGGATTGCCCGGATTAAAGTTCGTGAGCGCTGAGAGCGGCAGGTCGGCCGGAGCCGCGTCGCCGCCGTGGGTATTGTCATACCGGACGCCGTTCCAGACGCCGTAAAGTAATTTTCTGGGGATCATGTGGTTTCGGGCCTCAGGAAGCGCTTTCAGGGCGCTTGCGATGCCTCTCCTCTGATAAGGATTGTCCGCAGGACGTATTACAACGGTCTTTTATAGCTTTAAAACTATATGTCAGAGAAAAGTTATTGGATGCGCGTAATTATCTACGCCGCCCGGCCTAGGTCTGACGCATGTTTGAGCGGCATTGTAGACGAGGCGGGGCTTTGAGACGGAGTCAGAGCAGTCTGAAAGTTCTGATCATAGAAAAACCGAAGGCAGGCTTTAGTTTTTGGCTGGTTCGGCAATCCCGGAAAGGGCGTTGCGCATTGGCTATTTTTCCGCACGAAAGCCGGACTTTCCGGCCGGCCCGTGTTGCGCCCGTGCGTGAGGTCTGCGTCTAAAATCCCGCTTATCCGATGCCCGCTTTTATTTTGAACCATGACCACATCCGCCCCTGCCTGTTACGTTCTCACGATGCCCCGGATTGCGGAGCTGCCGCCTGAAAACCTCACGCGCGGGTGGCTCACGGAGCCGGCTCTGGCGCGCGCCGCGTCCTTTGCAAGCGTCAAGCGCCGTGCTGACTACCTTTGGGTGCGGCTGATGATGAGAGTCCTTCTGATGCGCTTTTTCGGCCGCGAGGCGGTTCTTAAAGAGCGTCCGCCCTTTTCTCCCCTGATCGTTGCCCGGGATAGCGGCGTCAGAATGCCCCTTTACGCCACGATCTCGCACACAAAGACTTTGGTCGGCGTGGCGGTGGCCGACACCCCCGCGGCGATTGACCTTGAAGTGATTGATGCAGACAGACCCGTGGCAACGCTTTACAAACGGCTTTACGGCGAGCGGCGTTTTGAAAAGGTACGGGATAACCCGGTACGCGCTTTTTATGAAGCCTGGGGCATGAACGAGTGCGCGGTGAAGCTTCCCGGGGTTTTTGTCACCGACGAAGAGGAACTCGCCGTCAAAACGCATGACGGACAAAAGGCAGCGGTGTTTTCTGAGGAACTCACGGAAAAGACGCTTCTCACCGTTGTGACCGCCGAGAAAACCGATCTCCGGCTTCTCACCACGACGGCAGAGGAAGTGGCTGCGTCATTGACGGCCGAAACTGCCTTTCTCTGATGTCGGGGCTTGTCTTTCCCCCATATAAGAAACTGCGCGGGGAATTGCTCCCCCGCGCAGCCACCATGTCAGGCCGGTTGTTTGGTTTCAAGCCGGTCTTTGTTTTTATTGTATTTCCGTATTTCTGAGGTACGAAAAGCCAGCGCTTGTGCCTTGAGACGAAGTCCTTACGCATAAACGCCTACACCTCATTATCCGACATTTATGGAAATTTTTCGATCTTTCGGGCTATGGTTCGCCCCAAGGATCCCCCCAAGTGTCGCCGTTGAGACAACGCTAAGCACAAAATCCGCTGTACGACCAACACTGACGCAAACAAACATCAGCTCAAACGCACCCTGAAGCCCCGGCATCTGACGATGCTCGCGCTCGGAGGCTCGATCGGTACCGGGCTTTTTGTGGCCTCCGGCGCCGCGATCAGTCAGGCGGGACCGGGCGGGGCGCTTGCGGCCTACCTCGTGATCGGCGTGATGGTGTACTTTCTGATGACGGCGTTGGGCTCACTTGCCGCTTTTTCTCCTGTGAGCGGCACCTTTGCCGCCTATGGCGAACGGTTCGTGGATCCGGGCTTCGGGTACGCCCAAACGAAGCACGCATTCGGTTCTGAAGTCATGCACCTTTTAAGTCATTGGGTGATATAAATACCATGTTTGTAACATAACGGACTTTTGGCACAAATGATCGTTGGGTATATCAGAGTCAGCACTCTCGACCAGAACGCCGACCGACAGCACGTCGCTCTTAATGCGGCCCATGTAGAGAAAATCTACGAGGATCATATATCCGGGGCGAACACCGATCGCGCACAATTTCAGGCCATGATGCAGTTCCTGCGCGAGGGTGACGAACTTGTCGTTCTGAGCCTTGACCGGCTTGCTCGCAATCTGCGGGATCTGCTGGACACCGTGGAGACACTTGGCAAGCGAGGCGTTAGCGTCCGGTTCCTGAAAGAGAACCTTCTGTTCGATGCGAGA
Source organism: Duodenibacillus massiliensis (assembly GCF_928721995.1). NCBI lineage: Bacteria > Pseudomonadati > Pseudomonadota > Betaproteobacteria > Burkholderiales > Sutterellaceae > Duodenibacillus > Duodenibacillus massiliensis. The sequence goes on along the minus strand of NZ_OV788642.1, from coordinate 263,415 downwards.
TCGAATGCAGATCCCACTTCAAAGCTCATGCTTTCTATGGTCGGTGCATTTGCAGAGTTTGAGCGCTCCATGATCCGGTCGCGTCAGGCCGAGGGCATCGCACTTGCCAAGGCCCGTGGTGCGTACAAGGGGCGTCCCCGCTCCGTGACTGACGAGCAGATCTCCAAGCTCAAGGCCGCTCTCGCGCAAGAGGTGCCGCTGACCAAGGCAACGCGCAAAGTAGGCATCAGCAGAACAACAGCGTACCGATACCTTGCAGTTGCCAAGCAGTTGGGAGCTAAGCATGAGTGAGCAACCTGAAAGCACTGAACGGGTAGAAAACTTTCAGCGGGAGCAGATTAAGCTGGTCGATTTCAATAGTTATCCGCTTGCCGATGTGTTACCTGACTTACTCAAAGATAGGACGCTCGGAAAGAACATTGTGTTTGCAACAGATGGATACGAAGACCTGATTACTGGGGGCACGGCTCGTTCAGAAATCACTGCGGAAATCCTGAGAGCAAATTCAGGACTTATTCAGCCGCGAGTTTGTAAGAGCCAGGAACAGCAAGCAGCCAGGACAAGAGAAAAGGCAGAGGTTTTCACGCCTTCATGGCTGTGCAACCACATGAACAACCATTGCGACAAGGAGTGGTTCGGTCGAGACGGCGTGTTCAACATAGAAACCGACCAAGGCTGGACAACCAATGAAGAAGCGGTGGTCTTCGATCCCCCCAAAGGTTGGAAAGAATACGTCCAATCCACGCGTCTTGAAATCACCTGCGGGGAAGCTCCCTATCTTGTGTCTCGGTACGATGCGGCGACTGGGGTTCTTATTCCCGTCGGAGATAGAATCGGGATACTCGACCGTAAATTGCGCGTGGTGAATGAAAACACCAAGCGGCAGGATGATTGGTTGAGATGGACGCTGAAAGCGTTTCAGAGCGTTTATGGCTATGAGTTTCAGGGGGACAGTCTGCTTCTTGCCAGAGTCAATCTCCTGCTGACCTTTACTGAGTATCTGAAAGTACGCTGGACAAGAGATGCGACCATAGATGAACTGAACAAAATTGCCGTTGTTATTTCATGGAACTTGTGGCAAATGGATGGATTGAAGTGCTGTCCGCCATTCTATGAACCGACCAATGAAAACGAACAGTTCAACTTGTTTGAGGCATCTTGTAATAAAGAAAAAGTTGCCGACTCAATGATCTTTGATTGGGCATCTAAAACCCCAGTTCTCTATAAAAATCTTAAGAAGACGGAAAAATGAAGTTTGATTTTGTTATTGGCAATCCTCCCTACCAAGTCTCAGGAACTACGAATAATAAAGCTGAAGCTATCTACCAACACTTCTACGATTCTGCAATGCAAATAGCAGAAAAAAGCTTACTAATATCACCTGCAAGATTTCTTTTTAATGCGGGCCTCACTCCAAAAGCATGGAATGAAAAAATGCTATCAAGTGAGCATGTCAAAGTTGCAGCTTATTACAATGATTCGGCCACAGTATTCCCAAATACTAACATCAACGGAGGTGTTGTGGTCGTCTACCAAGACAAAAACAGTAAATATCCCCCAATTAGTGATTTTATACCTGATAATAATCTCCGAAAAATTGCCGAACGGTTCAGAAAAGATGAATCAAAAAACATGTCTTCCATCATGTTTGGCGGACGTTCGGATCTTAAATTTAATGATCGATTTTTAGAAGAATTTCCTAACACGAGGGAATACATATTAAAAACCCTTCAGGAAAAACACCCGGAGATCCAAGAACTTGGCCCAAATGAAGAGTATGAGATCAAATCATCCTCTTTTGACAGAACGCCCTATGCCTTTGTCGATAACGTATCGAATCCGAACGGCTACTACAAAATACTAGGTATTCTAAATTGGTACGGGCACGTACGTAGGGGCGTCAGCCCCCTACGTCAGTTGAATCAAGGTACCCATTCAGGGATCGTTTCGTAGAGATCAGGAAATCCGAGCCGACTTGCAATTTCATGCTGCTTGCCGGTAACTTCCAGCCAGCGCTTCTCGCCGGAACCGGTGTAAAGCATGCGGATAGAGCTGAGTCTGTTCTTCAATTCATTCACAGTCATTTCCTTGGACAGCGGCTGGATGTCTTTCACAGGTCCCTTTTTCTGCTCAAGTTTTGTCGGCTGACGCATTAATCTGCGCAGTTCACACAGAATCGACATGGCCACAAATCCAACCAGGAAACGGCCTTCCAGCGTATTGTCCTTGTGGGCTCTCGCAACATCGATCTCAATATCCGTCTTGCCGCCCTTAAAGGTCTTCTCAATCACGTCACGTGTCTGGTAGATGTCCAGGGCTTCAGCCGCCGTGCACTTCATTGTGGAGACATTGCAAAAGAAACCGAAATACCGCGTAGCGTCATCAATTGCGGCGCTGTCGGTCTCCAGCCGACACTTTCCGGGCTCTCTCTTTGGCGCTTTGAAATACTTCAGCAGAGGGCTGTGCAGCAGCGGGCAGACGGTATCTTTTTTATGTTCCTCTTGCCGCCAGTTGGCCCAATCACTTTCGAAAGCCTCCAGCACGCGGTAAAAGGCAGCGTTTTCAGTATGTGACTTGGCATCGCTACGATAAACATGGACCCACACTTTGTGCTTTTGTCCGTCAGGAAAAGTCTGCTCGTTCTCGACAGTTGCTCCCCAGCAATCCTGGCCGGGAATACGTGATGAGTGTTGCCACATCCGCGGCATGACTTCTTCGATCGACTCGTTGATCCACTTGACATCGGTCTTTGCAGCCACGATGACATTGCTCTTGGCAGCGATAAAGCGGCCGAGGTTTTCAAGGGAGAAGTATCCTCTGTCAAGCACAGCAGCAAACACGCGCTTTTTGTCAGTGATTTCATCGAAGCGAAACAACATGTCCTGCACTGTTGTAACGTCGGTAATCTGACCTGGTAAGAGACGAAACAGGACCGGCATTCCAGATTTGTGGCCGACCAAAAGAATCATGCCTACCTGCTTTTGGTACCCGCCTTCCTTACCAAGACCGAACTGAGCATACGAGATATTTGCTGCCTCTGTTGCAATTTCAGTCGCATCAAAGGCAAGCACTTCATCTTCCGGCAGCCGTGCAATGCGCGCATTGAAGAAGGTCTTTCTCCACTCCGGCTGCGTGGCCAGAGCTTCAAAAAAGTCACTCATCTCCCTGGAGCACGGAATGTTAGTGCTCGGCAGGAGTTTGCCGGGTGCCCATGTCTTATACAGGTAAGCCGCATTAGCAGAGGTGTTGAGCCAATGATAGGCAACCGACAGAGTCATATCGGCCAACGCTTTTCCAAAGGTCTCCCGCAGATCATGTATCAGACCGATTTTGGCCGCGATCGCGTGATAAACAGGAAGTTCTGCGGCCAACGACGAGGACAAGCTGTCGCACGTCTTTTCATCGGCCTTTGTCTTGGTCTTCTTGGTGTCTTTTGTTACCAGGCGCGGGACTCCGTTTCTCTTGAAGTACTTTCGGTAATCGGCCGTTGCATAGTAGACATCATCGACGATGTACCCAAGGTAAACACGCTTTTCCTTGCCGCGGTCAGCTTGAGGATCCCAATAGTAATTCCGTTCTACGACGCGCAACACATCATTGACCCTGTCGTAGATGATCTTTGCCTTCTTATTGTCATGCGGGAAATTCTTAACTGCCGCCGGATTCGGGATGACTTTTTTCGCTGCAGGCATCATGGTCTCATACGTATTTATTGTTGGCATCTAATTATACAAAATAAATACGCATGAGTCAAATAAAAATGCATTGTTTTTCAATGCATTTTTAACAAAATTTGTCTGTTATCCGTACGCGTCTGTACCAATTTAGAAGGTATACAATCAGGGAAAAGGGTGTGGAAATGGATTAAGAAGGATTATTTAACCCCTCGCTACCCTGAAAGAAATAATATTAATCATTTCAAGGTTTTTATTGCTAAGGCAGATGGAGCTGCAGGTACTATTGGCAAGCCGATACCTGCTAGGATTATTGGAAAACCAATAGTTGCAGGTCCTGGCACATCTTCAATTCCTTCCTTTATCAGCATTGGCATTTTTGATACCGAACAGGAGGCCAAAAATGCAGAGAAATATATCAAAACAAAGCTTGCGAGAACCTTGTTCGGTATTCTAAAGGTCACTCAAGATGTGACCCCGGCCAAATGGGCCTATGTCCCTCTACAAGACTTTACATCAAAGTCCGACATCAACTGGGATCTTTCCCTAAGCGAAATTGATAAACAATTGTATGAAAAATACAAATTAACAGAAGAAGAAATCAATTTTATTGAAACTCATGTGACGGAGATGGTGTAATGGCTAAGATTTCTCTGAAGACATCCTCTCGCATTATTCCGATGGTCTATGCCTACTCTACGCCTCAGATTGAGGATCACAACGGGTGGACAAAGATTGGTTACACGGAAAAGCAGGACGTAGATACGCGCATTGCACAGCAGACACACACGTCCGACACTAAAGTGAAACTTGAGTGGAAGGGCAACGCAACCTACGACGATGGATCCGGCCGAAGGTTTACCGACAAGGAGTTCCATGCCTACTTGCGCAAGGATGGCGTTGAGAACAAAAAGGGAACGGAGTGGTTCCACATCGACGGCCCGAACGGATTTTCCAAGTTTACGGCTTTCCGCATGGACGGCGGTGTGCATACCCAATACGACGTTATTCCGTACACGCTGCGCAAGGAGCAGGCTGAGGCAGTTGCTCTCACCAAGAAATATGTTGAGGCCAACGCGGAGGACGGCCAATTCCTGTGGAACGCCAAGCCCCGCTTCGGCAAGACGCTTTCCGTCTACGACCTCTGCAAGCAACTCAATTTCAAGAAGGTCTTGATCGTTACGAATCGCCCTGCAATCGCTAACTCGTGGTACGAGGACTACGAGAAGTTTATGGGCGATGCCTCCGGGTTCAAATTCGTCAGCGAAAGCCCTGTCCTTCGCGACAAGCGCCTTGTGCTGACCAGGGAGCAGTATGTCGGATGTGGCAACTTCGGACTGATTGAGTTTCTGAGCCTTCAGGATTTGAAGGGATCGCTCTATTTCGGCGGCAAGTTCGACAAGCTCAAGGAACTCACCGAAATCACTTGGGACATGCTCGTGATTGACGAGGCCCACGAGGGCGTCGATACGCTCAAGACCGATACCGCATTCGATCACATCAAGCGAAATTTCACCCTGCACCTGTCGGGAACTCCGTTCAAGGCTCTCGCGAACGACAAGTTTGCCGACAACGAGATTTACAACTGGACGTATGCCGACGAGCAGAAGGCCAAGCGTGAGTGGGCCGGTGCCCCGGACGAAAACAATCCGTATGAGAAACTGCCCTGTCTGAACCTCTTCACCTACCAGATGTCCGAAATCGTCCGTGACGAAGCCGAGCGCGGTGTCGAGATCAACGGCGAGACGGAGGAATATGCGTTCGACCTGAACGAGTTCTTCGAGACGAAGAATGGACGCTTTATCCACGACGAGAGTGTGACGAAGTTCCTTGATGCACTGACCACGCAGGAGAAGTTCCCCTTCTCCACCGATAAACTCCGAGCGGAACTCAAGCATACGTTCTGGATTCTCAACCGCGTCGATAGCGCCAAGGCGCTTGCAAAGAAACTCCAGGAGCACCCCGTTTTCTCGCAGTATGAAATCGTGCTTGCTGCCGGAGACGGGAAGCTCGACGATGCCGAGGAAACACAGCTTTCAATCACCAAGGTTAAGAAGGCGATTGCTGAGCACGACTTCACCATCACGCTGTCCGTCGGTCAGTTGACTACGGGCATCACCATCCCTGAGTGGTCTGCCGTTCTGATGCTCAGCAACATGAAGAGTCCGGCTCTGTACATGCAGGCTGCGTTCCGTTCGCAGAATCCATGGACGTATTCCGAAAACGGGGAATACTTCATGAAGGAGAACGCCTACGTGTTCGACTTCGACCCTGCCAGAACGCTGACCATCTTTGATGAGTTCGCTAACGATCTTTCAAGCGGAACGTCCGGCGGCAAGGGCAATACGGACGAGCGCAAGCAGCATGTCCGCGAACTGCTGAACTTCTTCCCCGTCATTGGTGAGGACGAGAACGGCGAGATGATTCCGCTTGACGCGGAAAAGGTGCTGTCCATCCCGCGCAAAATTCGCTCTCTTGAGGTGGTGCGCCGTGGCTTCATGTCGAACTACCTTTTCCAGAACATCAGTGGGATTTTTGGCGCTCCGCAGGCTGTCATCGACATCATTTCCAAGTTCCAGCCGGTTCAGGAACCCAAGGCAAGACCAATCAACATCACGCCGACAACAAAGGATGATCTCAACCTCAATCAAAACGGCGATGTGGAGATTCCGCAGGAGCAGGTTGTAGGAACCGCTGCCGAAGTGTTCGGACCGAAGATCTATGGCGAGAAGGCTCAGGAAGAAATCAAGCAGCAGGTGGCAGAGCTGATCGACAGTGCAAGTTCAGAATCCACCAGCGCGGTGCAGACCGCTTTCGACACCTTCAAGAGCCAGTTCAAGGAGAACACCGTCAAGGATATCGTCAACCTCGCAAAGGAGAAGTTCAAGAATGATGTCAAGCCGTCCGACGCAAAGAAGATCGAAAACACTCTGAAAAACCAGTTTGACCGCGTTGCCAGCAAGGTTCAGGAAAACCACAAGATCGAGGAAAACAAGGCGGCGCAGGAGCGCAAGGACGCGCTCAAGGAGCGTTTCAAGACGGGGAAAACTGAGAAGCAGATCGAAGCTGAATACGCTACCAAGAAGGAAGAGCTCAAGAAGGATCTTGCGAAGAACCTGCAGGGCGCAGTTCAGGATTTCATTGAGCAGGCTACGCAAGAGGTTGTGAGGCGTGTTCAGACGAATGTGAAAGAGCGCGAAAAGCGCAGCATCGAGGACTCGATCCGCGACCATCTGCGTGGATTCTCCCGCACCATCCCCTCGTTCCTGATGGCCTACGGAGACGGCCAGATACCCGTTACGCTCGCATCTTTTGACAAGATCGTGCCCAATCCCGTGTTCACGGAGGTGACGAGCATCAGCCTCGACCAGTTCCGCTTCCTGCGGGACGGCGGTCAGTACGAGGACGAGGAAACTGGCGAGAAAAAGCAGTTCGCAGGCAACCTGTTCGATTCCGTCGTGTTCGATGATTCCGTTAAGGAGTTCCTGAGCCTTAAAAAGAAGCTTGCGGACTACTTCGACGAGAAGAACATCGAGGACATTTTCGACTACATCCCGCCTCAGAAGACGAACCTGATCTTCACGCCAAAGCGCACCGTGAAGGAAATGGTTGACATGCTTGAGAAAGAGAATCCGGGGTGCTTCGATGATCCTTCCAAGACCTTCATCGACCTGTACATGAAATCCGGTCTGTACATCACTGAGATTGTGAAGAGGCTCTACCAGAGCAAGCGTCTTCAGGAACTCTATCCGGATCCCAAGGCGCGCCTGCGGCACATTTTCGAGAAGCAGGTTTACGGACTTGCCCCGACCGAAATCATCTACAGGATTGCGCTTGCGTACATCCTGGGATTCAACGAAACCAACGACATCACCAAGCACAACTTCCGGCGGGTTGATGCGGTTCCTTACGCAAAGGAAGGGACGCTTTCTGAGTTGATGGATAAGCTTTTCGGTAAGACAGAATCTTGACGATTGTGCGTGAGGTGCGTAATGAGCAAGAAGCGAACGGTTCAACTCCTTCTGATCGACGGCATGGCCACGGGGCGGATTCAGGCCAAGCTCGACAACTGGACGGGAGTGGCCTACAAGATCCCGAAGATCCTGCTCCCAGAGAGCGGGGATCGGAAGGATCTGAAGTTCCGCCTGGCGGCGGTACAGATCCGCAAGTTTTGCCTTTGTTGCCTTATAGGTCTTGGATTCCTTCCAGACAATCTTTTTTCCGGCGGCTTTAACGGTGCCGTCTGCGTTGTAGCGCTCCCGATTCGTGTCTCTGCGGGAGCGGTCCATGGCACGTAAAAGACGCGCAATCTCCTTTTCCTGAGATACAGTGCCCGCGCTCACCAAAATCTTTTGCTGCCACTCGGGGCTGTAAAAAGTCATGGTCCTCGGGCTCGGGTCAACAGCCACCTTGAGATCCTTGGGAGCATAAACGTGCTTGACAGGCGGTACGCCTTCGACAATGAGCTGAACAAAGTAGCGCATACGGCCGCGGATCATCCGTCGGACAAGACGGCAGTATTTGACACGCTTAAAGCCGGACGGATCTGTTGCTGAAAGAAGAGCTTCTTTCTGCCAGGCATCCGGGGCTTCAGCCTTTATCACCAGATCCAGAACCTCGAGCGTCCACGTCTTAGCCTTCCAACGCAACCCTGTTTTGTTTGATTTTCCCTCAACGCTGTGCAAGCCCCGTTTAGCACTCTTAAACCGCGGCTGACCGTCTGATGAGGCAGCCCTTGGCACGGTGCTCTTTCACGACATCATGCAGGGCATGCTCGGAAAGGCGGGCGGACTTCTGAATTTCCTTAAACCGTTTGTTACGGTCTTTGCCCTTGGGCATCGCGGCCGTCAGCTTCCATGCTTCAGTGCTTTTCATGGCGCGCACGCGTTTCTTTGCCGTTCCAAGAACAGCATTGAAGAGCTGGCGTGCATCGGAGAAGTGGGGCTCCAGTGCACTTTCCTGATCCTCTCCGGTTTTCAGGCCCAGCTCGATGACAAAGGACGGTGTGCGCGATTTCATAGCAGCTGAATATACCTTAAGCGAAAACTATGTGCATGGTTTGGCTGCGTTTGGGCCAAGATTAAAAAATTTCGAAAGCCCGCATTCCTCCCGGGGCTCAAGCCCCGGGCTTCCTGCGGGAAATTCTGTGATCTGCCTGACCGTCACGCTCGGACAAAACTACGAGGCGTTTTTAAAGGACCCCGTTGACTGGCAGGGGATTCTTGCGACCTACATCGGAATCTTTATCTTTGCGGGTGTCTGGATCGGCTACCGGTTGGTGCTCGGCGGCCGCTTTGTGCCCTACGCTGAAATGCGCTTTCCTGAAGCCGAAAAGTTCGAAAAAGAAGCGGGCAAACGCTGAAGACTTGACGCATTACCTTGGAAGCGGTTCCCGAGCCGGTAATACCTTGATCCGGCCGTGGGCGCCATGCCCCCTTCCCTGTCAGTATGTCAGCATCATAAAAATACATGACAGGGAGTTTTACTTCATGACGATACTCACTATTGCCCGCCGTAAACTGCTTACCACGGCCTTTGCAGCGGCCGCTGCATTGACGTTCGGGACGACAGAGGCTGCCGCGGCCGAGGCACCCGCCCGGATTGCGGCGCTGCCCGCGATTGACGCGGCGCTGTTGTATGCGGCCGAAGCTGACGGCCTCTATGCCAAAGAAGGACTCAACGTTGAGATCGTGCCCTTTAAGAGTGCTCTCGAACTCACCGCCGCCATGCGCGCCGGAAAAATTGCGGGGCACTACACGAACCTGATGACCACGATCACCCAGCGTGTGAACGGCATCGACGCCAAGGTAATCGCCACCACCTGGCACACCTGCGCAAACAACCGGGCCTTCGGCCTTGCGGTGTCTCCGAAGGCTGCGGACCGCATCACAAGTCTTGAGGTTCTGAAGGCTCAAAAAGGTGTGACGACCGCGAAAAGCTCCGGCACGATCACCGACCGGATGCTCGACGTCATGATCGCTGATGCCAAGGTGGGCCCGGAGGTCTTTAAGGACGTCGAAGTCGCGCAGATTCCGATCCGGCTTCAGATGCTTAACGTCGGACGCCTTGAGACGGCGCTTTTTTACGAGCCGCTTTTAACGCTCATCGAACAAAAAGGCGGCCGCGTGGTCTGGGATGACCGAAAACTTGTGAAACCCCTTTCGATGATTTCGGTGCGCGCACCCTATCAGACGCCTCATTTTGTCGGGGCTTTCCGCCGGGCGTTGTCTGAAGCCGCCAAGAGGCTTGACGCTGATCCCGAAAAGTACCGCTCGCTTCTCGTGAAAAAGGGGCTCATTCCGAAGGGGCTCGAAAAACCCTACCGGTTTCCGAAGTTCGGGGGCTTTGAGACGGCGGACGGTCTGCCGCCGCTGCCCTCAGACGCTGACGTAAAAGAAGCGGCCGACTGGCTTCTTAAAAAGGGGCTCATTAAATCGGCGCCCGATGTAAAGGCCGTCGTTTGCAGGTAAAGTGCGGGCTATGACACAGGAAAAACAGAGAACGGCCGCGGGCCTGGCGGTGAAAAACCTCACGGTTGCCTACGGCAGCCGCACGGTATTGGATAACGTCGCCTTTACGCTTCCGGCGGGAGCGTCTTTAGCTATTGTCGGAGAGTCGGGCTGCGGAAAAACGACGCTGCTCACAACAGTCGCCGGGCTTTTAAAGCCCGCGGCGGGGACGCTCACCTGGACGGATGTGGCCGGGGCCCCGGTTTCCCAGGTGCGCTCAAGCTTTGTATGGCAAAACCTCGGACTCTTCCCGTGGAAGACGGTGGAAGGAAACCTGCGTCTTCCCTTTGAGCTTAAAAACTCCCCGGTCTCAGCAACAGAAGGTGCTTTGCGGGCCTCGGCGATGATTGAGGAATTGGGTCTCACGGGCCTTGAAAAGCGCTGGCCCTCAGAACTCTCGGGCGGCCAGCGGCAGCGTCTGGCGCTCGGGCGCGCCCTCATTGCCGAACCTGATGTGCTTTTCATGGATGAGCCCTTCTCGGCGCTTGACGCTTTAAGGCGCGAACGGCTGCAGGACTTTTTGGCCGGCATGCGCGTTACGCGGCCCGTCACGATGATCTTTGTGACGCACGATATCGCCGAAGCCGTGTTTCTGGCTTCCCACGTTCTGCTTCTTGCGGCCAACCCTCCGCGGGTGCTTGAACTCTGTGAAAATCCCGCCTTTAACCGGCAAACACAGTGCGCCGACCGCGAAAGCAACACCTTTTTTGATGCGGTGCGGCATGTCCACGCTACGTTAAGAAACGCAGGAGGCAATTCAAAATGAAGTCACTCATTCTGCGTTATGTGACGGGCAGCGTCGTTTTGCTTGCTCTTTGGGAAGCCGGAAGCCGGGCGCTGGGTCCGGAAATTCTTCCCGATCCCCTGGCCTCGCTCGTGCTTTTTGCGGTGTCTCTGGGCGATCCCGGTTTTCTGGGGCACATCGGCGTGAGCCTTGTGCGGTTGATCGGCGCCCTCGCGGTTGCCGTCGTCACGGGCTTTAGTCTGGGGCTTTGGTTCGGGCACAGCAAAAAGGCTGACTGGCTGGGAGCCCCCTTAACCTTTATTACGCTGCCTCTGCCCAAAATCGTTCTGTTGCCCGTCTTTTTTACGGTGCTGGGGTTAGGAGACGCCTCGCGCGTTCTTTTGATTGCTCTGGCCACGGGCTATCAGATTCTCGTGATTGTGAGAGAAAGCGCTCTGGCGCTTGACCCCTCGTACGAAATGTCGTTAAGAAGCATGGGCGCGACGGCAGGCGAGCGTTTCCGGCACGCCTACCTCCCGGCGGCGCTCCCCGCCCTCATCACCTCGCTTAAAGTGAGTCTCGGAACAGCGCTTGCGGTGCTTTTTCTGGCGGAGAGCTTTGCGACCGACTCGGGCCTGGGCTGGCTCATCATGGACGCCTGGGGCTTAGCCGACATGGGGCGGATGTTTACCGGAATTCTCGGTATGTGCGTGCTGGGGCTCCTTTTCTACGGCGCAATCGGAATTGCGCAAAAGCTCCTTTGCCCCTGGATGCGGTAACAGCCGAGCGAAATAGAAAAACGCCTGAGCGTTCCGAAGCGGGATTCTCAGGCGTTTCTATATGGCCGGTCAGAGGGAGGCCTTCAAAATGGCGATGACAGCGGCTTTATCAAGCGGCGTAAAGGCCGTCTCGAGCGGGAACCAGTGTTTAAGCACGTGCTCTGCCATCGCTTCAAAGTGCTCATCAGTAACGCCCATTTCGGAGAGCCTTGAAGGAAGTCCGAGCGACGTAAAGAATTCGGCCGTGCGGTCAATGGCCTTGCGGGCCGTTTCCATGATATCGGCCTTTGCGTCAAGTCCCCACACTCTGACGCCGTACTGCGCAAAGCGCGGCGCCGTCTTTTCGTTTAAGGTGTGCCGCATCCAGCGGGGAGTGATGACCGCAAGCCCCGCGCCGTGGGTGATGTCGGTATAGGCCGAAATCTCGTGTTCAATCCCGTGGCAGGGCCAGGCCGAGGCCGAGCGCCCGATTGAAAGAATCCCGCAGCAGCCAAAGGAACTCGCCATCATCAGCTGTGCCCGGGCTTCGTAGTCCTCGGGGTTTTTCAGTGCCGCGGGCGCGTACTTGATGACGGTTCTTAACATTGCTTCGCACATGCCGTCGGTGAGTTCGTTGCCTTCGGCGACGAAGTACTGCTCAAAGGTGTGCGACATGATGTCGGCAGCGCCGGCTGCGGTGTGCCGCGCAGGGACCGTAAAGGTGTACGTCGGATCCATGACGGAAGCCACCGGGAAAAGGTTCGGAGCCGCGAGAAAGAGCTTTTCGTCCGTGTCGGGATTGGAAATAACGCCCGAGTTATCGTATTCGCTGCCGGTGGCGGCAAGCGTCAGAACTGCGAAAAACGGAAGCGTCCGACCGATTTTCGCGGAGTCGTACATCAGATTCCAGGCGTCGCCCTCGTAGAAAGTGCCGGCCGCGATGCACTTGGTGGCGTCAATGACGCTTCCGCCGCCCACGGCCACGATGAAGTCGATATTTTCCTTGCGGCAGAGCTCAATTGCCTTTTTTATCGTTCCGATCTTGGGATTGGGTTCAATGCCGCCGAACGTGAAGACCGTGCGGTCTGCAAGCTGAGCCTTGACGGCATCCAGCAGTCCGCTTTTAATGACGCTGCCGCCCCCATAGGTGATGAGCACGCGCTCACCGCGCCCTGTGGTAAGTTTTCCGAGCTCGGCAACGCGCCCCTTGCCGAAAACAATGTGGGTAGGCAGATAAAGGTCAAAGTCCTGCATGTCTTACTCCTGAAACCAAGTTCCCGAAACGGGATGTGCGGGCATTGTAGGATTTCAAAAGGCCGCGGCGCCCTCTGCTTCTTTCGAAAATCTGCCTGATTCTCTTCAGGTGTCATGCGGTACTGATTTCATAGAATTTCCGCGAGGAAACCTGCGGCTTGAGCCGCAGGAGGAATCGCGGCTGTTTTTATTTTAAAAAATTGGTACCATACGCACTATGCTAAACATCGTTCACAGCAGAAACTGCGTCCATCAGACAGCTTACCATATGGTATGGTGCCCCCAGTACAGGAAATCCGTTCTCAGGGGTGGTGTTGCGCAGTCTCTGCGTGAGTTGCTTGAAAGCATATGCGCTGAAAGAAAGTATGAGATACTTTCTTTGGAGATTCAGCCGGATCACCTTCACCTGTTTGTCAGTTTTCCGCCGTCCGTCAGCATTGCCGACGCGGTGAGAGTATTGAAGGGTGCCAGTGCAAGGATGCTGCTGATGCGGCATCCGGAACTCAAAAATGAACTTTGGGCAGGCCATCTTTGGTCGCCTTCTTACTACGTCGGAACAGCTGGCAGTGTCAGTGCAGAAACGATCAAAAGCTACATCGAAAGGACTGAACACATCCGCGGACGGCGTTAGACGCGTTGAAGGGAGCGGCAAGTGTGTCCGCACAGCCTGCGTTCGGCTGGAACTTCTCGATCCGGCAGCACACGAAAAGCTCGCAGCGACGCAGAGACTCTATGCGCAGGTGTGTAACTTTGTAGTTCCGACAGTAGCGGCGGACCGCACGAAGAGGCTCTGGCAGCGTTTCACACTGCATCACGCAGTTTATGACAAGATCAAGGCAAAATTTCCGGATCTCGGCAGCCAGTATGCCTGTAACGTCATCCGCTCGGTGTCGGCAGCCTACAAGACGGAGCTTGCCAATCATCCGGCACAGCTCAAAAGTGAGGACAAGAAGCTCAAGACGCTGGTGTTCAGGCACCCCTCGGTTCACGTCGACAAGAACACGCTGACATTTTTCCCTGACGGCACTGTTTCAATTTCAACCATCAGCGGTCGGATTCGGGCACGTCTGTGCCCCGGCCCTTTTCAAAAAGAGTTGCTGGCTTCGGGAAAGCGTAAGGAGTGCAACCTTGTTCTGCATCCCCGGAGAGGCCGGAAAGAAGCATTTTGGGAGCTTCACATCGCAGTGGAGTCCCAAGGTTGTTCGGGCGAAGAGAATTTAAAGAATCTGAAAGCCGACGAGATCATGGGTATTGATGTCGGCGAGAACAATATTGCGGCCGTCAGCACGGGTCGTATTTGGAAAGCAGGAGTATTAAAGGATAAAAGAGACCGATATATGAGTCAGAGAAAGCGTCTTCAGCGCAACGGCTCTCAGAGTGCCAGACAGCACCTGAAAAAAGCCTCAGGCCGAGAAAGACGCCATGTGACGCATGTCAATAACGTTGTAAGCAAAGAGATTGTGCAGGAAGCCGCAAAGCGGGGTATCAAGTTAATCGCCCTGGAAGACCTGACGCATATCCGGGATCACATCAAGGCCGGGAAACGCATCAGAAGCCGACTGCACCGCTGGTCTTTCCGTGAGTTGCAGGAGATGATTGTTTACAAAGCGGCAGCCGCTGGAATCCGGTGTGTTTTCCTGGATCCGCGCTATACAAGCCAGACATGCTCACAGTGCGGGGCACCGGGCAAACGCCATAAGCACGGGTTCCGATGCAGCCAATGTGGTCACCTTGCGCACAGCGACTTGAATGCGAGCCGCAACCTGCAGGGTCTGTGCCGACAGCTGTCAGCACAGGGGCTGATGTAAACCAGCCTTATGTTGGGCCGTGTGATGCGGTTACAATAAAGCCCCCGTCTTCAGACGGGGTGTTGTTTACCTTAAGGCGTTCATCCGTTTACCTTAATTTTTAAAAAAAACGGACTAATCCGCGCACGGTACTTTATGCGTTAACCCCTGATTTTTTGGGCTTTCAGCTGCTCTTTCGGTCTCTAGAATCCGATTCGATTTTTTTCTGACTGTTGGTCGATCCCAATACAAAATGAAAACAATGATGAAATCCGTCGCCGTTGCCGGACTGATTGCAATGGCCTCTTCCACCTACGCTGCCGGCTTTATGCTGACTGAGCAGTCGGCATCGTCCCTGGGCCGCGCCTACGCGGGCGCCGGCGTTGACGGCAGCGATATTTCCGGTGTTTTCTACAACCCCGCCACGATGACCCTGCATCCGGGCACGCAGATTCAGGCAGGCTTTGTCGCGATCGGCCTTGACCTTGACTACAAGGGTAACGACGGCACGACCGAAAACGGGCGCGCCAACACCCAGCCCATTCCCTTCGGCTACATCAGCCATCAGGCGACAGACAACGTCTGGGTGGGCCTTGCCATGACCGTTCCCTTCGGCATGGGCACGGAATACGACGACAACTGGTCTCTTGCCAAACGCGGTATTTCCGCTCAGGTTCTCACCTTTGACTTCAACCCCAACGTTGCCTGGAAGCTTTCCGAGAAGGTGAGCCTCGGCGCCGGTATGTCCATTCAGTACGCGTCTGCTGATCTGAAGATGAGGGATCTGGCCGGTCAACAAGACAATATGCCTCTGACCGTAGACGGTGAAGTTGATGCCGACAGCTGGGCCTGGGGCTTTAACGTCGGCATGATGTGGACGCCGGTGGATAATCTGCGTTTTGGCTTGTCTTACCGCTCTAAGGTGAATCATCATGCCGATGGCGATTTCACAGTCAACAACTTACGCCGGGGAAATACGGCAATTACCGGTGATTATCTGAACGGAGCATTGACCCAGAACCCCAAAACACTGGGAGCGCTTTGGGGAAAACATGATGCCGCGGTCTCTCTTTCCACCCCGGCTTGGCTGATGGCCACCGCCGCTTGGGATGTGAACGACCTTCTGAGCCTCTATGCCACTTTCCGCTGGACGGATTGGTCGTCCTTCAAGGATCTTGACATTAACTACTCTGTCGGCCCGGTGACAATGACAAAGAATGTGCATAACGCCTGGAAGGACACCTACCTCGTCTCCTTGGGCGCCGACATGCGCTTCTACGACTGGTGGACGATGCGTGCCGGTATCGGTTACGAAACCTCGGCCGTGGATGAGGCACGGTACCGCACGGCCATCATTCCGGATGCTGACCGTCTGTGGCTCGCCCTGGGTTCGTCCTTTAAGGTTGCCAAAGACTTCCAGTTGGACGTTTCTGCCGCGTGGCTGCACGGTATCGGCGAACGTGACCTTTACGCAGATGATAAGGGCGGCGTGAAGGCCGGCCGTTTTGATACGCTCGACGCCTATCTCCTCGGCGTGCAGATGGTCTACAAGTTCTGATTTGTCTGATGTGACGCACACGGGCCTCGTTCCCACCGGGACGGGCCCTATAAAAAACGCCTGAACGGTTTGTCCGCTCAGGCGTTTTTGCTTGGCGGCCCGCCTTAAAAAGCGGGCCTTATTTACAGAGACTCAGAACATCAGTCCTTCTTTGAGCGGTTCGCGAAGAAATTGACTTTCTGGATGTCTTCCGTGCGCACCGTAAAGAGCTGGTTCATCAGATCTTCGGTGAGGTTTTCAGCGTCCGTCATGGCCTTAATGCTGAAGGCGTCCAGTGCCTTCTGAGCGGCCTTGGGATTCGTTTTCACGGTCTTCACGTAGTCCTTTTCGAACGCGGCCTGGCGCTTGGCAAGGTCGGCTTCAAAGGCGCCATAAGCCTTCTTGACGATCGGTGCGAGCTTCGGATAGTCCGTCATCACAAGGGTCTGGAGCTTACGGAACTTCCAGTAAAGGCTCTTGCTGTCAGCCTTGTCCGTGCCCATACCCCAGTGCTTCGGGTAAGCGGACATGCCCGAATACACCGGCACATAAACGGAAAGGTCCGCCATGCCCATCGCGAGGTAGGTGACCTGACCGATTGCCTTCGGCAGCCACGGTCTTACCTGCATGACGTGCGATTCATACGTACGGAAAACGCTGATCGGACGGTAGGGTTCCTTGTCGCCCTTGAGCCCATTGGTGTACGGGTCGTGGCTTGCAAGGGGCCCTGAAGCGTAGTGGTTGCGCATGATCGCGGTGAGGTCAGAGACCGTGATCTTCTGATCGGGCTTAACCCACACCGGGAACGTGCGGCCGGCTGCGACGTTTTGCTTGAGGCTCGGCGTCAGAATGCGCTGCACTTCCCAGACGCGCGGGTCGTTGTAGTCGCGGTCGCGGTAGTCGTCGCGCGTATAGGCCTTGGAGAAATTAAATTCGCCGTCTTTCTTCGGATCGTAAAAGCCGTTTTTAGTGGCCCACTGCACCAAGGTCTTCGAGGCCATAAAGTCCGGGCTCTTTGGGTCGTACTGCTGCAGGCGCCCCTGGTTGCCGGAGGCAAAGTACTTGTCCTTCGGGGTGCGCTGCGCGAGCCACTGATGTCCCGTGCCGGTTTCAAAGTACCAGGATTCGTTGTTGTCGATTAAAACAACGCCGAAGCCTTCGCCGGCCCCGATCGTTTCAACGATTTTCCCGAGAATCTCAACGCCTTCACGGGCGGTCTTTGCGCGCGGCAGGATCACTTCCGGGATGTCGTCTTCGGTGATGCCGGTTTCTTCGTTATAGGGATCGAGCTTCAGGGCATCATCACGGGCAAAAATGGATTCGGTACCGGAAAAGCCGACGCCTGCTTCATTAAAGCCTGTGGCGCCGTGAATCTGCGTCTTCCAGTTGGGAACCGTCGTGTAGCGCAGGCCGTTTTCCGCGACCGGATACTCGAACTTGTTCGCGCCGTTGTGGTCCGCGGAGCGGTACATGCCTTTGGCGTTTGTAGTGGCCGGGTGAATCAGAAGGTGCTGGGCTTTCAGTGCCGAGCTGTCGGCGCTGCGGGCAATGAGAAGCGACCCGTCGGCGCTCGCCTGAGAGCCGACAACGACAGTGGTGCACGCCAGGGCGCTGCCCCAGGCAAGAGCGGCTGCCAGGGCAACGGTTGCGAACTTCATGGGTTTCATTTGACTTTTCCTCGTGTGGCAAGTGTCGGAAAGCGGTCGGCAGCAGGGAGTACGCCTGCACTACCGTCTCGGGGAAGTGAGTCGGTGACCGCTAAATGCTCGCGGAATGAACGCGGTGGGGATGTGCGTTCACGCCGACTGCTACATTACTCCACCTAGGCAAAAACAACTAGTCTTTCAACATGTTCAGGCAAAAATTTCGAATCAGACCTGTGCGTCCCGAACTTCGCAGGCTGCAACCGGCGAAACCCTGCGAAAACAATCCTTCAGGACGTAAAACACCCTCTGACAGAAATGTCAGTCATAGCCTTTTCTCCCGTCAGGGATATCCCGAATGGGACTGATTCATAAGAAAATTTATTGCGGCGTGATAGGTGCCGCACGATTGAAGAGAAGCCTCCGAACGTTTAAGATGGCCCCCTCAAATTCAGTCAAACAACAGCATGCTGTAGTCAAGATGAAGAATAACCACAAGCTGTTGTTTTCCAGTTATTCGTTATCGGTAAGGGAAATCCATGTCGGTCACCATCGATTTAAGCCGTGATGAGCGCTTTGATGAGCTCGGTCTGATCCGCCTGCGTGAAAGCTACATGCGTCCGGAGGAAAAAAGTCCTCAGGAGCGCCTGGCCTTCGTTGCGGAAACCTTTGCCAGCAATCCCGAGCACGCCCAGCGCATCTACGACTACGCAAGCCGCCAGTGGCTGAGTTTCTCGACGCCTATTCTGTCGTTCGGCCGCAGCAAGAAGGGCCTGCCCGTTTCCTGCTACTTAAGCTACATGGCCGACAGCGCCGAGGGGCTTGTGGACACGCTCTCCGAGGTCAACTGGCTTTCGATGCTCGGGGGCGGCGTCGGCATTCACGTCGACATCCGCAGCGCCGACGATAAGAGCGTGGGCGTGATGCCGCATCTGCGCGTCTACGATGCCGCGTGCCTTGCGTACCGCCAGGGTTCCACCCGCCGCGGCTCCTACGCCGCATTTCTCAACATTGATCACCCCGATGTGATTCAGTTTATTGAGATGCGTAAGCCCACGGGCGACCCCAACCTCAAGGCGCTCAACCTTCACCATGGCGTGAACATCACCGACGCCTTCATGGAAAAGATTGAAGCGAGCATGCGTGATCCGGATGCGGACGACTCCTGGGAACTGAAAGACCCCGCAAGCGGCAAGGTCATTCAGACCGTGAGCGCGCGTGAATTGTGGCAGCGTATTCTTGAAATGCGCATGCACACCGGTGAGCCCTACCTCGTCTTTATCGATACGGCGAACAAGGCGCTGCCCTCATGGCTTAAGGATAAGGGCCTCAGGATTCACGGCTCCAACCTCTGCACGGAAATTTTCCTGCCGACGAACCCCAAGCGCACGGCCGTGTGCTGCTTGTCGTCCGTCAACCTCGAGTACTACGACGAGTGGAAGAACGTCCCGGGCTTTTTCGACGATGTGATGGAGCTTCTCGATAACGTCCTGCAGTACTTCATCGACCATGCGCCCTCCACCATTGAGCGCGCCCGTTATTCGGCCCTGCGTGAACGAAGCGTGGGCCTGGGAGCCATGGGGTTTCATGCCTACCTGCAGAAAAACAACATTGCCTTTGAAAGCGTGATTGCGAAAGTCGTGAACCGTGAAATGTTTGCCCGCATCCAGGAAAACGTGATGGCTGCGGACAAAAAGCTCTGCGAAAAGCGCGGGCCCAATCCCGATGCCGCCGACTCCGGTGTTGCACGCCGCTTTTCTCTCACGATGGCCGTGGCCCCGAACGCCTCGAGTTCCCTCATCATGGGCGGCACGAGCCCCTCGATTGAACCGTACCGCGCCAACGTCTACCGTCAGGACACGATTTCGGGCGCCTACATTGTGAAGAACCGGTTCCTCAAGGCTGAACTCGCCCGCCGGGGCCTGGACACCGATGATGTCTGGGCGGATCTCACGGCGCACGACGGCAGTATTCAGCACCGCACCGATATTCCGGACAACATCAAGGCCGTTTATAAGACCGCCCAGGAAATCGATCAGCGCTGGATTATTGAATTGGCCGCCGACCGCCAGAAGTTCATCGATCAGGGCCAGAGTGTGAACCTCTTCTTCCCCGCTGACGTCGCGATTCCGTACCTGCACGCCTGCCACTTCATGGCATGGAAAAAGGGCCTCAAGTCCCTTTACTACTGCCGCAGCGATAAGCTCAGAAAAGCCGACCGCGTGGGACAGGTGGCCGTGCGTAAGCGCATCGAAGACGAAATCGACATGAAGAGCGTCGCCGATGACACGACCTGCCTTGCCTGTGAAGGGTAACCGAAGAAAGGATTGAACGAAAATGCTCACCACATCCCGCAATTACTACAAGCCCTTCTCCTACCCCTGGGCCTACGACGCTTTTGTGCAGAGCGAACAGATGCACTGGCTCTGGACGGAAGTGCCGATGATTGAGGACGTCAAGGACTATACCCTCAAGCTCACCGACAGTGAGCGCGACTTTCTCACCAAGATCCTGCGCTTTTTCACGCAGGGCGACATTGACGTTTCAGGGGCCTACGTGAAAACGTATCTGCCGCAGTTTCCGCAGCCCGAAATCCGCATGATGCTCTCAAGCTTTGCGGGCCGCGAAGCCGTGCATATCGCCGCCTACTCGCACCTCATTGAAACGCTCGGGATGCCCGAGACCGTTTACAACGAATTCCTGCAGTACGAAGCGATGGCTGCCAAGCACCACTTCTTTGAAGAGTGCTTAAACGACGAAAACGAGCTTGCGGCGCAGATTGCCGCTTTCTCGGCCTTCACCGAAGGCATGCAGCTCTTTTCGAGCTTTGTGATGCTCTTGAACTTCACCCGCAACGGCGCGATGAAGGGCATGGGCCAGATCATCAGCTGGTCGATTGCCGACGAGACGCTGCACACCGACTCGATGACGAAACTTTTCCGTGAGTACATCAAGGAAAATCCGAAGCTCTGGAATGATCGGCTCAAAAAGCGGATCTATTCCATTGCGGAAACGATGGTGGACCTCGAAGACCAGTTCATTGCTCTGGCGTTCGGCGTAAGCGAAATGAAGCGCTTGACCAAGAAGGACGTCGAGGACTATATCCGCTACATCGCAGACCGCCGTCTCATGGGCCTCGGGATGAAGCCCATCTTTAAGAGTGAAAAGAATCCCCTGCCCTGGGTTGACGCAATGCTCGGGGTCACGCACACGAACTTCTTTGAAAACCGTGTCGTGGACTATGCGCAGGGTGCTTTAACCGGTACTTGGGGTGACGTCTGGGGCTCTGCCAAGTAAGGTAAGAGCCGGCTTTGCCGGTTCTCCCCGCGTCAAGCGGCCCGCCTTCTTTTGAGAAAGTGCGGGCCGTTCATTTTCTGTGCCCGGGCCGGCGGCCGAATCGGATAGGAGGCGGGGCTAGGCCCCGCCGTCCTTCCACACCACCGCCCGTACCGATCTGGTAGGCACTGCTCACGCAGTGTTTTACGGCGGTTTTCATAGTTTTACCTTCCCATACCGTTAACTCGGTATAGATAGCCGTTTCACGGGAGAAGGGCGGTATTTACCCGTCAGAATCGCACTCCTAAGCTCGCCCGGATGCGCAAAGATGTACGCTCGAATTTCTTCAGTCGTCATCCCGTCGACACCGGGAGCACCTCTGTTGCTCTCGACGCGTTTGAGCGCCGTGAGCAGGTTTTCAGTGCTCAGTATCGCTTCAAGTGTGATCCCCGTGAAAGCAGGCGGGGTATGTGCGGTGTTTTCCATGTCCATCACGGTCGTTGCGCCCTCCTGAGTTCCTCTTCCCATTCCGTGGGTACCAAAACTCAGACAGGTTTCTTATGTTTTCTGCGCCATGCGACTTTGTGTCTACGGCACCGTACTCCTATAAATTTGGTCCTTCGTCAGGTACTGCCCTGCTTACTATGACCGTTGCTGACTACTCACGGCAAGCTTTACTCCGACAATGCTGTTGCATTGAAGTCCGTGAGTCCTCCTCGGGTAAGAACGCGTCCTTTCCCACCATGTACCTGCTGCATTTACACCTCGGATTCCGTGTAGCTTCGGGCTTCATCTTGTTTAGCAGACTTACCCATCTTCAAATGCCTTATGCAGTTTCTGTACGTCAGGTCAGTGGTTTGCCTCCAGCTTCCTTCAGATCCCGCCTCGCGGCGGACACCCTTGCTCTTGGCTATGTGCTTGGTGCTACCCCCTGCACTCGGGACTTTCACCCGTTAGAACGCGCTCATGCCGAGCGCACTAAAAAGGCGGCAAGGTCCAGTAAAACCCTGCCGCCCGATCCGCTTACGAGTCAGTCAAGACTTTATACGGATCAGAGCCCTTTGGCCGCATTGGCGCCCGCCGTACGGCCGAAGGTCATGACGTCGGCGATGGCGTTGCCGCCCAAGCGGTTGGAGCCGTGGATGCCGCCGGTGACTTCACCCGCGGCGTAAAGCCCCTTGATCACCTTGCCCTCGGTGTCAATCACCTGGGCCTCCGTGTTGATGTGGAGTCCCCCCATCGTGTGGTGCACGGTCGGAACCTTCTTACAGGCGTACCATGGGCCTTCGGTCATCGCACGGTCGGCCTTGTTGTTGGCGACAAAACCGTACTTATCCTTGGCGCCCTTGGTGACCACGGCGTTGTAGCCGGCGACAGCGGCCTTGAGGTTCTTGGCGTTCATGCCGGTCTTGGCGGCAAGTTCGTCAAGGGTATTTGCCTCCACCACGGCGCCCTGCGCGACCATGTTTTCAATCGTGGCGCCGTTGGCGTCGACAAATGTGCGGCTCGGATAACGCAGATGGTTCACAAGGACCCAGTAGGTGGAGTCCTTCTGCGCGAAAATGGCCTTGGCAAGCGTATCGCGCGCTGCACCTTCGTTCACGAAGCGGTTGCCGTCAAGGTTGACGAACAGGCGGTTTCTGCCCGAGGTACGGATGTTTTCCATCAAACCGGTACCCGGCGTGCCGCAGGGGTGAATCTGAATGTCGGACATGCCGATGACGTCAGCGCCGACAGCCTTCCCCATGACAATGCCGTCCCCCTGCGCGGCCTTGGCGAGGTTTGTGCAGCCGATGGAGCTGTCAAGCTTCACTTCTTTCCAGACGCCCGTGTTGACTTCCTGCCTGAGCTTAATGTTGGCGCCGAACCCGCCGGTCGCAAGAATCACGGCGTTTTTAGCGTTCACGGTCACAGGCCGGCCCTTATTGTCGGCAATCACCGCCGTGACGCGGCCGTCTTTGTATACGAGCTTTTTGGCAGCCGTGTCGGTCAGAACCGTAATCGAGTCCTTGTGTTCGGCAAGGTACTTCTCAAACACACGGATGTAGGAGTTTCCGGACGGCGTTGTCGGATAGTGGCTTCTCTGCCAGAGAGCCCCCGTGGCAGTGCCGACTTCTTTTTTGAACTGAACGCCGAGCTTTTCCATCCAGTGAACCGACCCAAGGGCATTATCCGTCAGATAATGCACAAGCTTGGGATCGCCCACGTTGTGGCCGCCCTTCATCGTCTGGTCATAGAACTTCTGCACGGAGTCATCAATCCCCTGAGGCCCCTGGCGCTGGGGATCCGGCGCATTTAAGGCGCCTTCAGAAACGTTGGTGGAGCCGCCCAAAAAGCCCATCTTTTCCAAAATCACGACCTTGGCGCCGTTTTGGTTCGCGGAAATCGCTGCGGCAAGCCCTGCGCCGCCACCGCCGATCACCACCACGTCACCCTGAAGCGTCACAGGGGCCGTTGCGTGTTTTTCGACGTTTTTCTGCCAGGCCTTGAGGTCGCCGCCCGCTTTTTCAATGCAGGCGCCTACGGCGGCTTTAAGCGACATCGAGGAAAGCGAAGCGCCGGTAATTGCATCAACACCCAGGGACTGATTCTTCAGAATCTTGTCTGTCATGAGCTTTAAGGCGACTTTGCCCACGCCGATCGTTTCGAGGTTTTTACTGGTGTCAATCGCGGTGATGCGGTTGTCTTTAATCGTGACCTTGACGGTCATCGGGGCGTTGTGGCCCGGGACGACTTCGGTGTAGGTGCCGTCCTTCATGCCGCTCTGATTGGTGGAAGCACAGGCGCACAGCAACATGGCTGCCGCAAGCGCTGTGAGCTGACCCTTACGAATCATCATTCGTCTCTCTCCTTCCGCAAGTTGTTTGGAAGCGGCAGAGGATACTGATACAACGGGAAAAATCCTCTGTCTTCGAGACTGAATGTAGGGGGTTAAAAGCGAATGTTGTTAGGGTGTTTTACTTAGTTTTGATGTGTTATGTCAACACGGAAGGAATTTTGTCTCAACACAGCAAAAAGCAAACGTGCAGAAAACGCGGGACGCGAAAAAAGCGGCTTAAACCCAGGGGGGGGGGTAAGCCGCTGTTGGTCTCCGGCAGACAAACGGCTGTTACTTCTTTTTCTTCCCTTCGGGGACTTTGCCTGTGATCGCGGCTTCGCCGAGCTCAAGCCAGGTCTTACGGGCGTAACGGAGTACCAGGTAGAGAACAACCGCCGTCACGACGCCGTAGAACAGCGCAATCCAGATGTCGCCCTTCCAGAGGCCGATTGCCATGCCGACACCGGCAAGAAGCGAAATTCCCTCACTCCAGCCGAAGGACGTGGCTTTTTTTACCTGTGCTACGTCAACGCCTGCGAGCTCCTCGGCGCTGATGATGCGCTGCGGAAGGTCGGGTTCGGGCGTGATTTCGCCGTGCTCGGCGGGAACGGCAATGCCTCTGTCGCGGCAGACGCGCTGCAGGGCCTCAAATTCACTGGTGGTCATTGACGACTTAAAGCGCTCAAGAATCTCGCCTTCGGGGGCCTGGGCGAGTTCTGAGGCCATGGCACGGACTTTTTTGCGGTTGACTTCAGGCATAACAAAACCTTTGGTTAATAATCTAGACGCGGGCCAAAAGGACGGTGACGAAAGCACTCATCCCCTCTTCCCGGCCTTCAAACCCGAGTTTTTCGTTGGTCTTGGGTTTGACGGAAATGCGGCTGACATCCACAGACATAATGCGGGCAATGCTTTCGCGGATGGCTGTGAGATGTGGGTTGATCTTGGGCTTTTGGGCAATGAGAACCGCGTCGAGGTTCACGAGTTCCCAGCCTGCGGCGCGCACACGCACGAAAGCGTCTTTGAGTAAAACGCCGCTGTCGGCACCCTTGTAGGCGGGATCGGTGTCCGGGAACAAAATCCCGATGTTGCCCAGGTTGGCGGCGCCCAACACGGCGTCCGTGACGGCATGCAGCAGCACATCCGCGTCACTGTGACCGTCAAGGCCCTTCGTGTGGGGAATCGTGACGCCGCCAAGAATCAAAGGACGCCCTTCGACCAGACGGTGGGAGTCATAACCGATGCCGGTACGGATTTCGGGGAGCATCGGCTTCTGAGAGTTTTCAAACATCATGCGGGCCAAAGTTAAATCAGCGGGTCTTGTTATTTTAAAGACCGAGGGCTGCGCTGCAACAACGCTTACGCGGCCGCCCGCGGCCCGAACGGCGCTTGACTCATCCGTGACGTCGGGGTGTTTCTCAAGTGCATTTAAAAGCGCCAGCCCGGCAAAGGCCTGCGGTGTTGCAATGCGCCAGAGATGCTCGCGGGAAATGTCCTCAGTGATGACGTCGTCAGCATCGGTGCGCTTAACGGTATCAGACACAGGGACCGCCAGCACAGCGCCGGCTGAAGGTCCGTGTTTAAGGATATCGGTTTTGGCTTTATCAATGAGCTCTGTGACGTCGTCGGGATCCACGAGGGGCCTTGCGGCATCGTGCACCAGGACGAGCGCATCTTTGAGTGTCTCCGTTCCGATTGCTTTGAGCGTATTTAAAACCGTTTCACTGCGCGTGGCGCCGCCCGTGCGGAAGAGTTCGGCTTTGCCCAGGCCAAGATCCGCGGCATAGCCGTCGGAGGGGCTTACGCCCACCACGATGCGGTTAATCTGACTGACGGCAGAAAGCGAAGCAATGCACGCCTGAAGCACCGTTGGCGTTGAGTCACCGGCGATCGACAGGTACTGCTTGGGATGATCAGCTTTCATCCGGCTGCCCACACCCGCGGCAGGAATGACGGCAATGACGGATTTAAATTCCATGGATGAAAGCCTCACGTTTATGGGATACAGAAAACCCCTCCTCGGCCGAAACCAAGAAGGGGTTTAGGGCTAAAGACTACGCAAGTCTAATCAAAGGATTAGAACTTGTGGAGAAGACCGAACATAACCTGGGTGGTCTTGAAGTCCTTATCACTGGTCGTGTTGTCAGTGATGTAGCCGTCTTCCATGCTGGTCTGCATGTAACCGGCACCAGCGTAAAGGTTCGTACGCTTGGAGAACGGATAGGTGTAGCCGACCTGGATGATGTAGGCGTCAGCAGAAATCTTGGCATCTTGCGTGTTGTAGTTCACATCGCCCTTACCGTAACCGGCACTGACGAGGAACTGACCGGCACCGATCGGGGCCGTGGCACCAACGTTCACACCGAAACCATCAAAGGAATAGCGCCATTCATTTCCTCCGACGAGCTTAGCGTAGTTAGCCTTCATGCCGGCATAGTTAGGAGCCGCCTTGAAATACTGACCAGCGAGGAACACTTTGGCAACGCTGAAATCATAAGAACCGCCGAGATTGATGGTGTAGGAATCATCGTACTGGCTGTCATCGTACACGGTCGTGCCGGCAACACTCTTCTTGTTCAGGTATTCAACCAAACCGAGCACCTGGAGGGCACCGAAGTCAGCCTGAGCGCCGAGAGAGAAGAGACGATCATCGCCAGATTCGTTTTCAGTAGTATTACCCATGGTGTACTGAGCGTAAACCGTGACCGGACCAACCTTCGGGGAAACATAGGCTAAGGCGTTGTTGTAGCGGCTATCGTAGTTGGCCGTAACGGCAAAGTGACCGGCCATCTTGCCCCAGCCCGAACCAAAGGGGCTCACGCTGCCCGCGTAGAAACCGACAGAGCCGGCATCAGAACCGATACGACCCATACGACCGGCGTAGATGCTGCCGAAGGGGCCGGACACACGAAGCGTCGCTTCACGTCCAAAGATGCCACCGGCGCCCAGAGCACCGGTGTCGGCGTCGAAGCCGCTTTCCAGTACGAACCCAACCTGGTAGCCGTTACCAAGGTCCTCAGAACCTTTCAGGCCCCAGCGGTTGCCGCTGGAAAGACCGGAATCGAGCGAAAGGGTATCCTTGGCATCAGACAACCCGGTTTCATCGTAATGAACATAAGAAAGGCCCGTATCAATACGGCCGTACACATCCACGTTCGCTGCAAAAGCGGAACCTGCAACACAGGCGCCGAGCACAGCAACAGCAATCAACTTCTTCTGCACTTGGAATTCTCTCCTTTAATTAGCGGATTCAGCCGCCCAAGCCTTTTGATGCCTGAGTCGGCTCACCGTTAGTGCGACTGTATCGGATTTTTTCCGGCAAGCGCAAATAATCTGTTTGTCTTATTTGAGGTATTAACCGTGTTTTTACTGTTAAATCAGACGGTAAAACACTTTTCCAGCCGATAAAATCTTTTGGGTATTGATATTACTCTATTGATTTAATTAAAGAATTAGTCAGTGCCCTTCTCTGACGGAATGTGGTTGACGGCTCATTTCCAAAAATAAAGATCTGGTTTTCATTTGTTGTTTTTAAGCAACAAAAAGCCCGGATCTCTCAGGATTTCCGGGCCTCATAAATACAGGGTTTCAGCTTAATTCAAAGGCGGGCCTTTCTCCTTTTTTGGCCTTGCGCTTTTCCTTGGCTGAAGCAACGCCCAGGATCGAGGCAATCGGCTCAAAGGTTTTGCGGTGCTCAGGACACACGCCCAGGCGCTTAATCGCGTCGATGTGTTCTTTAACGCCGTAGCCCTTATGTTTGGCAAAGCCGTAACCGGGATAGCGGAGATCGAGCTCATCCATGCGGTGGTCACGCGTTGTCTTGGCAAGAATGCTTGCGGCGGAAATCGCAGCCACCTTGTCGTCGCCCTTTACGATGGCGTTTGCCGGGTACGGAACTTCCGGGAGGCGGTTGCCGTCCACAAGCACCAGTTTGGGTTCAATTCTTAAGCCCAGCACTGCACGGCGCATCGCGAGCATGGTGGCTTTAAGGATATTCATTTCCTCGATTTCTTCGACCGAGGCATCCGCCACACACCAGCAGAGGGCCTTGGCTTTGATTTCTTCAGCCAGTTCATCGCGGCGCTTGGCTGTGAGCTTTTTGCTGTCTCTGAGGCCTTCGATCGGTTCATCGGGATTCAAAATCACGGCTGCGGCGTAGACAGCCCCGGCTAAGGGGCCTCTGCCCGCCTCATCCACCCCCGCGATGAGGTCGCCCGAGTCAACGAGCATCATGTCGTTAAAGAGGTCGTCCATGCGGGACGCCACAGCCTTTTTTGCCATCCTCAGACTCCCAGCAGCGGTTTATCCGGCACCCATTCAAGCTTGATGCGCTCCCGGATGAGTTCGGGGTCGGCGATGTACCGTACGTCCCCTCCGAGCCCCGCGGCAAAAATGAGGCGGCCTCCGAGCCAAAGAAGGGGTAAGGACCCCCTTTCAAAACTCGGGATTTTTAAAGCCTGATAAAGGTGCTTGAGATTGCGGCTCGGCCGCAAAGCCCAGAGCTTGAGTTTTTCGCCGCCACGTCTGGACCGCACAAACAAAGGCCCCTCTTTTAATTTTTGAGCATCAAAGCCGGCTTCGCCTTCTTCGCACGGTATAAACCGCAGTACCCCGCCCCAGAGTCCCAGGCTTATCTCGGATTCGCCCTTCCAGACAAGATCCATGTCGCGGGAGACATCGCGGTTTACAGGATCGCAGTCACGCAAAACGAGGTCCGCGCCCCAGCGGCGGATTTCGCGGCCGTCACAGCGGATCGTAAGGCGGCTGTCGTTGTGCGTTTCCCTCACCTGCCGCAGTGCCTCAAAAAGCCGGACTTTGGACGGGGGGCGCACGCCTTCAGCGGCAAGCCAGCTTCTCAGACACAGAGCCTGGCGCGCGACCGGCAGCATCAGAAGCTTGGCAATGACGAGCGAATGGCCGTCAGCGGCACGGCACAGCGCCACATCATCGCTTCCGACGCTTTTCATGACGTCCGCGGCCTGCGCCACAAGCGTGACGCTTCGCGCGGCAGCCGCGCGCCAGCCGGGTCTTACGGCATCCAGTTCCGGAAAGACCTTGTTGCGGATGAGGTTACGTAAAAAACGGTTGTCGGCGTTACTGTCGTCCTCGACAAACGTGAGCCGCGCCTTTTTGACGTAGCTCTCGATTTCTGAGCGCGCCACATCAAGCCAGGGCCGCGACAACACGAGGCGCTCGGTTAAAGCCGCGCTTTCCATCGTGCGCACGGGACTCATAGCGGAAAGCCCTTCGGGACCGGCGCCTCTCATCCACTGAATGAAGAAGGTTTCGATGCGGTCGTCGAGGTGATGCCCCGTCATGATCACATCGGAATTCGTTTCGTGCGCAATGCGCTTCAAGGTCTGATAACGGGCCTCACGCGCGGCGGCTTCGATGCCGGCGGGCGACTGGCGGTTCACATAAACCTTTTCGATCCGCAGAGGCAGACGCCACTTTTCGCACATGGCTTTGGCGTGCTCGGCCCAGGCGTCGGCGTTCACGGAGAGCCCGTGGTGCACGTGCACCACCGTGATTTCAGCGATCTGCGTCTGATGCGGCTTATGGTAGAGCTTCGCCAAAATATCCACGAGGGCCGTTGAGTCACGGCCGCCCGAAAACGCCGCCACAATCCGTACCGGATTCACGGGTCTCAGACAAAACACTTCCGCGGGGCTTGCCGCACGGCGCTCGGCCACGGCGTCAACCGCGGCCTTCACGAGCTCCGTTAAGTGTTGTGCCGGGGTCGGTCCGCGCTTTGCTGCCGCCTTCTTATTCTCAGCCTTGGGCATCGGTCTTTACGGCTTTGTTAGCGGTACGGGGTTTGGCGGGCGACTTCTTTGCCGCTGCCTTTTTAACGGGCTCGGCTGCGGCACCGGCGTCGCCCTCATCCGCCTTTTTGGAGCGGGGCTTGCGGGCTGCGGGCTTTTTGGCGGCCGGCTCGGCTTCGGTTTTATCTTCGGCCTTGGCTTCCACGGCGTCCACGGCTGTGAGCGCCGCGGCTTTCAGGGTTTCCGCCGTTTTCTTTGCTTCGGCTTCAGGGGTTTGAACCGTTTCAAAGCGCCCGTAACTCATGATGCGCGCAAGACGCCGCTCACGCAGTTCATCCGATGAAAGGCTCATGACTTTGCGCAGTTCATCAATCAGGGTCTTTTTAAGTGCCGCTGCCATGAGCTTCGGATCACGGTGCGCGCCGCCCAGGGGTTCAGGGATCACTTTATCCACAAGCCCGAGCGTTAAGAGTTTGTCTGAGGTAAGCGCCAGGGCTTCCGCGGCCTGCGGCGCCTTGTCCGCGGACTTCCAGAGAATGGAGGCGCAGCCTTCGGGGCTGATCACGGAATAAGTCGCATACTGCAGCATCAAAACGACGTCGGCGACGGCAATTGCAAGCGCTCCGCCCGAGCCCCCTTCCCCGATAATCGTGGCAATCACGGGAACGGTGAACTTACTCATCTCAAGAATGTTGCGGCCGATGGCTTCGGATTGGTTGCGTTCTTCGGCGCCGATTCCCGGATAGGCCCCGGGAGTGTCCACAAACGTAAAGACGGGAAGTCCGAACTTTTCAGCTAGTTTCATGAGCCTCAGGGCCTTGCGGTAGCCTTCCGGGCGGCTCATGCCGAAGTTGCGCTTCGTGCGCTCACGGGTGTCGCGCCCCTTCTGGTGCCCGATCACCATCACGGGGTGTTCGCCCAAACGGGCCAGGCCCCCGATGATCGACTGATCATCGGCAAAGGTACGGTCACCGTGGAGTTCATGAAAGTCTTCAAAAACGGCATCCACGTAGTCAAGCGTGTACGGGCGGTTGGGATGGCGGGCGACCAAAGCCGTCTGCCAGGGCGTGAGCTCCCGGTAGATTTCCGCGGTCTTTTGCGTCATTTCGCGCTCAAGCCGCGCAATTTCGCTTTGGTGCTCCGTGCCGTTTTCCAGAGCGTCGTTTTCGAGTTTTTCGATCTGTGCGTCGATTTCACCCAACGCTTTTTCAAATTCAAGGAAAACTTTCTTCGACATAAGGTTTATCCGTTCGTTTTTGGCGGAAAGCGGGGCTTTCCGGGTCAATGTAATCAGTACTGTACGGGCGTTTGAGTGCGGCTCCGCCACAAAAGCCACGTGGCGGCCGTCCTGTAGGGTTTCCAAGCTTCTGAGAGCTCCCGGGCCTTTTCAACCGACCCGTAAAGGGCTTCGGCCGCTTTTTTAACGCCGAAATCGTCCACGGGGAAAACGTCCGGGCGGTTAAGCCCGAAAATCATCACCATGTGCGCGGTCCACGGGCCCACGCCCGGAAGGTCATCGAGCCTTGCAAGAATCTCGGCGTCGGTTAAGGGGTTAAGCGCTTCGGGCGTCAGTTGCCCGGTCATGAAGCCCCCTGCCAGAGCCCTTAAAGCCTTCACTTTGGTTTTGGTGAGCCCCAACGCCGCGAGCGCCGTTTCGTCCGCGGCAACAAGAGCGCGCGCAAGTTCTGCGCCTGCCGTATTGCCCGCAAACGCAAGCACCCGGCTCTGCGCGGCTTTAGCGGCGCTGTTATGCACCTGCTGACCGCAGACGGCACGCACCATCGAGCGCATCAGGTCATCGGTTTCCTGCAACGCCTCTTCGCGGCAGGATTCAATCACGCTCTGCAGCACGGGGTCGCGCGCGACGACTCTTAACGCATCAGCCCACCAGGCAACGATCATAGAAATTCCGCGAGGAAACCCGCGTCTTCAGACGCGGGAGGAATCGCGGCCCTCCTTTCTCAGTTCAGTTAAAAACATCTTTCGCTTCTCAAGAAGCGAAAGTTTCTTGTAGGAAATACCGGCAGAAATCTTTGTACCGTTCAGACGGCGCACATCGAATGCACCCGAGGAGCGTCTGCCAAAAATAAAGCCGACTTCCCCTTTGCACAGTACCTTGTCAAAGAGCCTGAAGCCGTGCACTAGGTACGGAGCCTGATGGCGCTTGCGCACACCGCCTTTGAGAATCGTCAGCTTGTGGATCTGGCGATTGTGGCGGCGCGTCTGTTTCTGAAACAGGTATTCGCCCCGACGTTTTGCGTCGAGGACGTCAGCAATGCAGAAAGCGTCCGCGCAATGCGTCTTTGGCAAGCCCGCGACGATGCGCTTGTGTTTGGTCAGATACCCGTAGGTATTCGTGACAGGCAATTCGGGATGGCGCTCGCGCAGGCGGTTGAGCACCGTCCAACGCATGATGCCCATGAAAGTCTCTGCCCTGAAAGAAGCGCCGCGCCGGGGACTGAACTGCTTCAACTTGCCTGCGTGATACGCCTTGTGGCACGCCTCGCACAGCGTAATGAGGTTGCCCGGCGCGTCGCCTCCCGTTTTCCGACTCTCAATGTGATGCACGTTGAGAATCAGATCTTTCGATCTGCCTTTGCAGGCTTGGCAAACGTGACCGTCGCGGAACAGCACATATTCGCGCACGTTCCAAAAGCCAAGCTGCTTGCCCTGCTGATAGTCCGTGCCTTCGACTTCGGGATTCTTGATCTTCTGAATGTCGAAGGATGCGGTTTCAATCACGATTTTGGTGATCGGAAGCACTCGGCAAACCGCTTCAATGCGCGATATGTGCGCCTGAATGCGGTTCTCCACGGACGGCGCAAGCCAGCCCTTGTGCTTTGATCGAACGCGATTATCAAAACGCGGCGCACGGTAGCGGGTCTTGCGGTTGCGTCGGGCGCGGCGAAGTGCCAAGCGATTCGAGAGCAAGCCCGTCACGTCCTGCCGCAGTTCGACCTCGGAAGCCAACAACTCTTCCTTGGCGGTCGTTGCGCTCAGGCCGACGTGCTTGTAGCCCGCATCCACACCCAAGGTGATCGGCTGCTTGGTTTCGCCCGTCGGCACCGTCAGTTGAATCACAAAGGGCGTTCGGCGTACAGGCACGGCCTTCCCGGCCCGAAGGAGCTTACGCGCCTTGGGCGGGGAGCACGGCATGAGCGGTTGCCCGCGCATATTCAACACAAAAACTTTCAAAGTGTTCTCCATTGACGGATACCTCACGGGCTCCGTCTGCTCGACCTTGCGGTCGGTGGTGATCCTTCGCCAATGTTGGAAGGGGTTTGTTGTCTGAAGCACCGCTCCTACCTCTCAGAGCTTTTAACCGCAGACCGCAGAGCGCGGGACTAGGATCGACATCCCGCGGTGCCTGTTTGCGTCCCGTCTTGCGACGGAACGGATTCCCAACCAACGGAGTCCGTCCGAAAACGGACTGAGGCTAGTCAACCAAGACTTGTTGCCAAGCCTCTGACTTCAGTCAGGGGTAGTTGACCGTTTACGCCTTTTTCCAGGTCGTGCCCTGCGGGCCGTCTTCAAGGACGATGCCGGCCTCAAGAAGCTCTTTTCGGATGCGGTCGGCTTCGGCCCAGTTCTTAGCCTTTTTTGCGGCGGCTCTGGCAGCAATCTGCGCTCCAACGTGCGCGGCATCAACGTCAGAGGCCGCGCCCTTAATGAATGTCTGCGGATCGCGCTGCAGGATGTTGAGAATTTTGGCCAGGGCCTTGAGTTCCCCCGCCAGTTTCGCATCATGCGTGCGGTTGACGGCATTTGCGAGCTCAAAAAGGCTGCTCACGGCTTCCGGCGTATTGAAGTCATCGTCCATCGCCGCCTTAAAGCGCACGGCGGCCTCTGTGTTCCAGTCAACGTCAACATCGGCGGCCGGCGTGTCGGCTAAAGCCGTATAAAGGCGCATCAGGCCCTTGTGGGCGTCCAGAATCAGGTCCGGGTTAAAGGTAATCGAGCTTCTGTACTGGCTTCTCAAAAGGAAAAAGCGCAGCACTTCCGCGCCGTTACCGTCGCCAAACCGGGCATTGGTTTCCTTGAGCGCATCGCGGATCGTCCAGAAGTTGCCGAGCGACTTACTCATCTTCTCTTCTTTGCCGTCGGCGCTTTTCACGCGCAGGGGCCCGCTGTGGAGCCAATAGCGCGCAAACGTCTTGCCGTTTGCGCCCTCGCTCTGGGCAATTTCGTTTTCGTGGTGCGGGAAGATAAGGTCCGGACCGCCCCCGTGAATATCAAAGGTTTCCCCGAGATAGCGGCAGCTCATCGCCGAGCACTCAATGTGCCAGCCGGGCCGGCCCGGGCCCCAGGGCGAATCCCACTGGGGTTCACCGGGCTTGGCGTGCTTCCAGAGCACGAAGTCGAGCGGATCGCGCTTACCCTGCGCGACGTCCACAC
Source organism: Duodenibacillus massiliensis (assembly GCF_928721995.1). Lineage (NCBI taxonomy): Bacteria > Pseudomonadati > Pseudomonadota > Betaproteobacteria > Burkholderiales > Sutterellaceae > Duodenibacillus > Duodenibacillus massiliensis. The sequence continues at coordinate 229,275 of NZ_OV788642.1, read as the reverse complement.
GGGCGCCTGCCTGCAGTTCGTCAAGCGTGCGGCCCGAGAGCTTGCCGTACCCCGCGAACTTACGCACGGCAAAGTCGACGTCGCCGTCAGCGGCCTTATAGGCAAGCCCCTTTTCCTCGAGCTTTTTCACGAGACTTAACATCTGCGGAATAAATTCCGTGGCGCGGGGCTCATAAGTGGGCGCAAGGCACCCGAGGTTTTCCATATCCTCCTGCATCGCGCGCGTGTAGGTGTCGGTGAGTTCCTTGGTGGAAATCCCTTTTTCCGCGGCGCGGCGGATGATCTTGTCATCGACGTCGGTGACGTTACGGACAAAAGTGACGGCGTAGCCCGAGGCCTCAAGCCAGCGGCGGATCACGTCAAAGGCCACAAACGTGCGAGCGTGGCCGATATGGCAGTAGTCGTAAACGGTGACGCCGCAGACGTACATGCCGACTTTGCCGGCCACAAGCGGTGTAAAGGGAACGACCTGACGCGCAAGCGTTGAATAAATGGAAAGAGCCATAACGAGATCTTTGAAAAATTCTGAAGCATTTCGCGCGGTGCGGCCTTAAGCGTCATGCGCTCAGGCTTTATTAAAATTCCGCGCAGGCAATTTCGGAGTATAAGCCCGCGGGGCGGCTTTTTACCGCGCCTCAGCCCTTTACCCGAAGCCGGATTCTGAATTTTCCCGGAAGTGACCGTGAAGAAAAACCGTTTTTTACGCACCGTAAAGATGACTCTTTGGGCGGCGGCAGCCCTGCTTGCCGTGCAGACAGCCGCTGCCGGGCGCTTCGATTCCCCGGATCTTGCCGAGGTGCCGTTTAAGGCGCTCTCCGTTGATCAGTACAGTGATGCGGTGGACGCCCGTGCCGCCAAAGGCGACTACGAAGGGGCTTTGGACATTATCGCGAAGGCCCTTGCCAAAAATCCCAAGTCCGTGCAGCTTCGTTTTCAGCGCTGCGTCGTGCTGGAAAAGTCCGGGGACACAGAGGCCGCCCGCCGGGAATTAAACCGATTTACGGCGATGTACCCGGAAATCCCCGAGCCCTACAACAATCTGGCCGCCATTGAAAGCAGTGCCGGAAACCTCGATAAGGCCGAGGAGCTTTTAAAAACGGCGCTGCGGTTAAGGCCCGCCTTCCGTAACGCAAGGATTAACCTCGCAAACCTCTATCTTGTGCGGGCGCTCACCAATTACAAGGAAGCCCAGGAACAAAAGGCTGAACCGGCCCTGGCCGAACGCATTTCAACACTTTCCAGACTCATTAAACAATAGCAACCATGAACCGTTTCTCCTCCCGTATCCGTCTTACTCTGGCTGCGGCCGGTCTTGCCGCAACGCTTGCGCCCGCCGCCGTTTTTGCAGCCGCCGATGCCGTCAACGTCGAAATCAGCACCACCGAAGGCGTGATTGCCCTGAGACTTGACCCGGTAAAAAGCCCCGAGACCGTTAAAAACTTCCTCGCTTACGCCGAAAAAGGGTTTTACGACAACACGATCTTTCACCGTGTGATTGACGGCTTCATGATTCAGGGCGGCGGCTTCACGGCCGATATGCGGCAAAAGGCGACGGACACACCGATCGTGAACGAAGCCCGCAACGGCGTGAGTAACCGCAGAGGCACGATTGCCATGGCCCGCACCTCGGAGCCCCATTCCGCCACAAGCCAGTTTTTCATCAATGTGGAGGACAACACCTTCCTCGACGCCCGTGAAGCGCAGGACGGCTGGGGTTACGCCGTTTTCGGCCGCGTAACCCGCGGCATGGATGTTGTCGATAAAATCGCGCAGGCTAAAACGGGGCGCAAGGCCGGCATGAGTGATGTGCCGGTGAAGACCGTTACAATCCGCTCCGTCAAAATCGTCAAGTAATTGAGGAAAAGTCAACATGATCCGCTTTACCACCAATCTCGGTTCCTTTGATCTGGAGCTCGACGCCAAGGCTGCTCCGAAAACCGTCGCAAACTTTGAGCGCTATGTGAAGGAAGGCTTTTACAACGGCACACTCTTTCACCGCGTGATCGACGGCTTCATGATTCAGGGCGGCGGCTTTGAAGCCGGCATGCAGCACAAAGAAGGGCACGCGCCGATTGAAAACGAAGCGATGAACGGGCTCAAAAACGACAAGTACACGATCGCGATGGCCCGCACGAGCGACCCCCACTCCGCGACGAGCCAGTTCTTCATCAACGTTTCCGACAACGACTTTCTCAACCACACGGTTCCGTCCGGTCAGGGCTGGGGCTACGCCGTTTTCGGTCGTGTGGTGAAGGGTTTTGACGTCATTGACCGCATCGCCAAGGTGAAGACCGGCTCAAGCCGCGGTTTCCAGGACGTTCCCAAGGAAGACGTCGTCATTGAAAAGGCCGAAATCATCTGACTTTGATTGGTTGTTTTTGCGCGGCGCCTGCCACGTAAAAACTTCAAGGTAGTAACTTTTGGATGACTGCTGCGACTCTGCCGGCTTTGGCGGGCACCCGGACGGTGCCCGAACTCACAAAGCCCGTTTTTATCGCCGATCTGCATCTTTCGCCCGCAAAGCCCAAAACGGTGCGGGCTTTCCTGCAGTTTATGCGGGAAACCGCACCGCACTACCGGGAGCTTTTCGTTTTAGGCGACCTTTTTGAATTCTGGCTCGGAGACGATGCCGCGTGGATTGCGTATCCCGTCACCCGCGCCTTTCAGAAGTACGCCGCCTCGGGCGGCAGGCTTTACTTCATGCAGGGTAACCGCGATGTGCTTTTGGGGGAGGATTACGCAAGGCTTTGCGGCGGGGAGCTTTTAAAACCGCAGACTGTGGTGCAGCAGACCGGGGGCCCGAGAATTCTCCTTTCTCACGGTGACGAGTGGTGCCTTCTGGACACCGACTATCAGGCGTTCCGCAAAATGGTGCGGGACCCCGCCTGGCAGGCCGAGGCCCTCAATATGCCGGTTCTTAAGCGCGTGCTCTGGGCCTTAAAGGCACGCAAGCGCTCAAAGACCGAGAAAAAGGCAAAATCGTTGGCTGTCATGGACGTTGTGACCGATGCCGTCGCAGTCTCCGCGCGAAGCACCGACTGCTGCTGCGTTATTCACGGGCACACCCACAGACCCTCCGTGCACCTTGAGGAACCGGTTCCCCGCTGGGTGATTCCGGATTGGTCCCTTGACGGCGAAAAGGCGCACCGCTTCGGCTGGATTGCGCTTGATAAAGCCGGTATTCCGGTTTTAACAGTAAAGTCCGATCACTGACAACTGCCGGGAACTGCAGTTTTCTGATGGGATCAGCCATGATAAACGGCAGGTCCCGTTTTCCTTTGGGCTCCCGCAATTTTTCGCAACAGGGTGTATGCGGCCGGCTAAAGCACTCTCTGCGCCGAGTAAAATTGATCGGTTGACTATAAGGAGCACTGCTTTGCCGCGTTTCCCTGAAGAAGCCCGCGTCATTCCGGATTTTCTGGACCGCACCGTACGGATCTGGCCCGACCGTGAGGCCTACCGGTGGTATGACTTTGCCACCAACGAATGGATCTCGATTACCTGGCGTGAGTTTTCCAAGCGCGTGCTGCGCTGGCGCAAGGCCTTTGCAAAGATGGGCCTTACGAAGGGCGACCGTGTGGCAATGCTGCTGCCTAATTCCCTCGATGCGGTTACCTTTGATCAGGCGGCGCTCGCCAACGGCCTGGTGACCGTGCCGCTTCACGCCAGCGACACCGCGGGTTCCTCTCGTTACATTCTTGCTGACAGCGGTTCGCGCTTTCTCGTGACGGTGTCGCTCGCCCGCTGGCATTCGCTCGTTGAAAACGACGAAGACCTCCCCAACCTCACCCGCGTTGTTTTCACAAACGATACCGATGAAGGCACAAGCTGCGGGCACATTGTTTACGGCGGGCTTGAAGCGTGGCTGGCAACCGGTAACGACGTCGCCGAGCTTCCCGAGGGGCCCAAGGCCTCCGACCTCTCAAGCCTTGTGTACACCTCGGGCACCACCGGCCGCCCCAAGGGCGTGATGATGTCGCACAGCAATATTGTGAATAACGTGCGTCAGATGTGGAACGTCACGCAGATCACCGAAGACGACGTGATTCTTTCCTATCTGCCCCTTTCGCACACCTTTGAGCGGACGGCCGGCGCCTACACGGGTGTGGCCTTCGGCGCGTGCCTTGCGTTTTCCCGGGGTGTGTCGCAATTGCGCGACGATCTCGCAGACGTCCGTCCCACGGTGATGAGTTCGGTGCCCCGCATTTACGAGCGCTTCTACAACCACCTGATGGCAATGCGTGCGAAGATGCCCGCCAAAAAGGGGTACTTCTTTGACTGGGCCCGGGAAGTGGGCTGGCGGCGATTCTGCCGCGAAAACGATCTGCCGCAGGAAAAAAGCGCGCGGCGCTTCGTCGACAGCTTCATGTGGCCGTATCTGGAACGTAAGATTGCGATGAGCGTCAGAGACGTCTTCGGCGGCCGCATGCGCGTGATGCTCTCGGGCGGCGCTTCGCTTAACAGTTCCGTCGCGCGGTTTTTCTGCGGGATGGGGCTGCCCCTGATGCAGGTTTACGGACTCACCGAAACCTCCCCCATGATTTCGATGTGCGCCAAGGGGTCAAATCACCCCGCCACCGTCGGTTTTCCGCTTTCCGACACCCAAGTGAGGACCGGCGAAAACGACGAGCTGCAGGTGAAGGGCCCCCAGGTCATGCAGGGTTACTTTAACCGGGAGGTCGACACCCGTGCGGCCTTTACCGAAGACGGGTGGTTCAAAACGGGCGATCAGGCCGATTTAAGTGACGGCGGACGCATCCGCATCAAGGGCCGCATCAAAGAGATTCTCGTGACCAGTACCGGCGAAAAGATCAGCCCGGTGGACCTGGAATTTGCCATTCAGGAGGATCCCCTTTTTGAACAGGTGATGGCCGTCGGTGAAAACCGGCCCTACGTCTCGGTGCTTACGGTTTTAAATAAGGCCCGCTGGCAGGCGCTGTGCGCCGAGATGCAGCTCGATCCCATGGATCCGGCGACCATGGGCCGCAGAGACGTGCGCACCGCCGTTTTAAAGCGGATTAAGACCGTGACGCGTGATTTCCCGCGCTACGGGCAGCCCAGAAACGTGGCGATCCTGCCGGAAGCCTGGACAATTGACAACGGGCTTCTCACGCCCACCCTGAAACTCAGGCGCAAGCCCATTGCCGAGCGCTTTGCCTCCGAAATCGATGCCCTCTACTCCGGGCACCAGGCTGCGGCCAGATAAATCGTCAACTACCCCTGACTGAAGTCAGAGGCTTGGCAACAAGTCTTGGTTGACTAGCCTCAGTCCGTTTTCGGACGGACTCCGTTGGTTGGGAATCCGTTCCGTCGCAAGACGGGACGCAAACAGGCACCGCGGGATGTCGATCCTAGTCCCGCGCTCTGCGGTCTGCGGTTAAAAGCTCTGAGAGGTAGGAGCGGTGCTTCAGACAACAAACCCCTTCCAACATTGGCGAAGGATCACCACCGACCGCAAGGTCGAGCAGACGGAGCCCGTGAGGTATCCGTCAATGGAGAACACTTTGAAAGTTTTTGTGTTGAATATGCGCGGGCAACCGCTCATGCCGTGCTCCCCGCCCAAGGCGCGTAAGCTCCTTCGGGCCGGGAAGGCCGTGCCTGTGCGCCGAACGCCCTTTGTGATTCAACTGACGGTGCCGACAGGCGAAACCAAGCAGCCGATCACCTTGGGTGTGGATGCGGGCTACAAGCACGTCGGCCTGAGCGCAACGACCGCCAAGGAAGAGTTGTTGGCTTCCGAGGTCGAACTGCGGCAGGACGTGACGGGCTTGCTCTCGGATCGCTTGGCACTTCGCCGCGCCCGACGCAACCGCAAGACCCGCTACCGTGCGCCGCGTTTTGACAATCGCGTTCGATCAAAGCACAAGGGTTGGCTTGCGCCGTCCGTGGAGAACCGCATTCAGGCGCACATATTGCGCATTGAAGCGGTTTGCCGAGTGCTTCCGATCACCAAAATCGTGATTGAAACCGCATCCTTCGACATTCAGAAGATCAAAAACCCGGAGATTGAAGGCGAAGGCTATCAGCAGGGCGAGCAGCTTGGCTTTTGGAACGTGCGCGAATATGTGCTGTTCCGCGACGGTCACGTTTGCCAAGCCTGCAAAGGCAGATCGAAAGATCTGATTCTCAACGTGCATCACATTGAGAGTCGGAAAACGGGAGGCGACGCGCCGGGCAACCTCATCACGCTCTGTGAGGCGTGCCACAAGGCGTATCACGCAGGCAAGTTGAAGCAGTTCAGTCCCCGGCGCGGCGCTTCTTTCAGGGCAGAGACTTTCATGGGCATCATGCGTTGGACGGTGCTCAACCGCCTGCGCGAGCGCCATCCCGAATTGCCTGTCACGAATACCTACGGGTATCTGACCAAACACAAGCGCATCGTCGCGGGCTTGCCAAAGACGCATTGCGCGGACGCTTTCTGCATTGCCGGCGTCCTCGACGCAAAACGTCGGGGCGAATACCTGTTTCAGAAACAGACGCGCCGCCACAATCGCCAGATCCACAAGCTGACGATTCTCAAAGGCGGTGTGCGCAAGCGCCATCAGGCTCCGTACCTAGTGCACGGCTTCAGGCTCTTTGACAAGGTGCTGTGCAAAGGGGAAGTCGGCTTTATTTTTGGCAGACGCTCCTCGGGTGCATTCGATGTGCGCCGTCTGAACGGTACAAAGATTTCTGCCGGTATTTCCTACAAGAAACTTTCGCTTCTTGAGAAGCGAAAAATGTTTTTAACTGAACTGAGAAAGGAGGGCCGCGATTCCTCCCGCGTCTGAAGACGCGGGTTTCCTCGCGGAATTTCTATGACAGTTGAATTTTTTGATTCGCACGGGCACATCAATGCCCCGCAGTTTGATGCTGACCGTGACCAGGTGGTCGAACGCATGAAAGCCGCGCATTTGGCGGGCGGGATGGTGATTGCCTGCGAAGAAAGCGAGATTGACGGGGTGGTTGAGCTCGTGCGTCGCTATCCCGGGTACCTTTACGGCGCCTGGGCGCTGCACCCGGAGTTTGAGGTAACCCCCGAGCGTCCCGAAGTGAGCCTTGAGCGCATCCTTCATATCTGCTCTCAGCCCGAAATGAAGGCTGTGGGTGAAACAGGGCTTGATTACCACTGGTGTAAGGGCGATCTTACCTGGCAGAAAAACCGTTTCCGGCGGCACATTGAAGCGGCAAAAATCCTCGGAAAACCCGTGATCGTGCACGCGCGTGAGGCCGAAGACGACGCCCTCAAGATTCTGATTGAGGAAAAAGCCGGGGACGTCGGATTTGTCCTTCACTGCTTTGCCGGATCAACCGAATGCGCCTTAAAGGCGGCCGATAACGGCGGGATGGTTTCCGTCACAGGAGTGCTCACCTTTAAAAACGCGGCGGCACTGCAGGAAACCGTACGGAAAATGCCCCTTACCAACCTCATGATTGAGACGGACTGTCCGTACATGGCCCCGGTTCCCTACCGCGGCAAACGCAACGAACCGGCCTACGTCGTTGAAGTGGCCCGCAAGATGGCTGAACTCAAGGGGTTGACGCTTGAAGAGGTTGCGGCCGCCACAACCGCCAACGCCCGCCGGTTTTTCAAACTTTAAGATTTTTTTAAATTGCCATGAAAAAGACACTTTTGGTCATTGCGGCTGTCGCGTTTCTTGCGGGTTGCTCCTCCGCTCCCAAGGTGAATGAATTCGGCATTGTGGAAAATGCCGCGGTCACTGTCAAAAAGGCGGGCCCCGAAGAAACCTGGGCAGAGTTTGCAGGAGCCGTAGAACGAAATCGCGCGGATGTTGTCAAAGAGCTCCTCGCGCAGGGCGTAAGCCCCAATACGCTTGTGGAGGACGGTGATCCGGCCCTCGTGCGCGCGATCCGCATGGATAATCAGCCGGTGATTAAGCTGCTCCTTGCAGCGCCCGGCATTGACGTCAATACCCAAAGCCGTCTCGGAGAAGACGCGCTGATGCTTGCGGCCTTTAAGGGCGACAAAGAGCTCTTCAACACGCTTTTAGCGCGCGGCGCAAAGGTCAATAAACCTTCAGGCTGGACGGCACTGCACTACGCCGCCGCAGCCGGGCGCCTGGAATTCGTGCAGATGCTGATTGCTCAGGGCGCGGACATCAACGTTCAGACCCGTGCGGGGGTGACGCCGCTTTATATGGCAGCGCGCATGCCTTCGCGCAAAGTTGTGATGGAGCTTCTCAAAAACGGGGCGTTCCGGGACCTCTGCACTGACCGCGGGGAGTCGCCTGCGGACGCCGCACGCCGCATGGGGGATGAGGACCTCGCGAAGTACCTTGCGGTTGAAAAGTGCGTGAGGCCCGCCGCGAGACCCTTTCAGACGGAACTGCCGACCATCAGCAACCAGCCCAGGGTCAACTACCCCTGACTGAAGTCAGAGGCTTGGCAACAAGTCTTGGTTGACTAGCCTCAGTCCGTTTTCGGACGGACTCCGTTGGTTGGGAATCCGTTCCGTCGCAAGACGGGACGCAAACAGGCACCGCGGGATGTCGATCCTAGTCCCGCGCTCTGCGGTCTGCGGTTAAAAGCTCTGAGAGGTAGGAGCGGTGCTTCAGACAACAAACCCCTTCCAACATTGGCGAAGGATCACCACCGACCGCAAGGTCGAGCAGACGGAGCCCGTGAGGTATCCGTCAATGGAGAACACTTTGAAAGTTTTTGTGTTGAATATGCGCGGACAACCGCTCATGCCGTGCTCCCCGCCCAAGGCGCGTAAGCTCCTTCGGGCCGGGAAGGCCGTGCCTGTGCGCCGAACGCCCTTTGTGATTCAACTGACGGTGTCGACGGGCGAAACCAAGCAGCCAACTGGACGGTACAAAGATTTCTGCCGGTATTTCCTACAAGAAACTTTCGCTTCTTGAGAAGCGAAAGATGTTTTTAACTGAACTGAGAAAGGAGGGCCGCGATTCCTCCCGCGTCTGAAGACGCGGGTTTCCTCGCGGCATTTCTATGATTCCAGCTGACGCCGCCCGCCGCTTTCCCCTGGAGCTTCTTGCGCCCGCGCGCGACACGGATGTGGCCCGTGCCGCGATTGATCATGGTGCCGACGCCGTTTATATCGGCGGTCCCGGCTTCGGGGCCCGCGCTTCGGCGGGAAATTCCCTCGCTTCCATTGAGTCGTTTGCGGCCTGGGCTAAAAATTACCACGCGAGAATCTACCTGACGCTTAATACCGTCCTTTTTCAAAACGAAATTGAAGAAGCCCGGCAGCTTGCCTGGGACGCTTACCGTGCGGGCGTGGATGCGCTCATTATTCAGGATCTGGGGCTCTTGGAACTGGATCTGCCCCCCGTAGAACTGCACGCTTCCACCCAGTGCGATATCCGGACGCCCGAAAAAGCCCGGTTTCTCGACAGCCTCGGGTTTAACCAGATGGTCTTGGCGCGCGAGCTCACCTTGGCTGAAGTCGCCCGGTGCCGTGAGGCCGTTGACCGCGCCCGCATCGAGTTTTTCGTGCACGGCGCGCTCTGCGTTTCCTATTCCGGGCGCTGCTACCTTTCCTGCGCCGAGTGCGGGAGGTCCGCCAACCGCGGCGAATGCGCGCAACCATGCCGCCTTCCCTACACCGTCTACGATGGCACGGGCCGGCTTCTCGCGAGAAACAAACATGTCCTGAGCCTGATGGATAACGATCAGAGCGCCAACCTTGAAAAGCTCATTGAGGCGGGTGTCACAAGCTTTAAGATCGAGGGGCGGCTCAAAGACGCGGCTTACGTTAAAAACATCACGGCCTACTACCGCGAAAAGCTCGACAAACTCATTGCCGCGCACACGAATGACGCCTGGCGGGCCGCTTCGCTCGGGCACTGCACCTTTACCTTTACGCCCGATCCGGCACGCACCTTTCACCGCGGAGAGACTGATTATTTTGTCAACGGCCGCAGGCGCGTGATCGCGGAACTCGATACTCCGAAAAGCACCGGAGAGCGCATCGGCCGCGTGGTAAGACTCAATCACAACCCCGATACGGTTGACATCAAAACCGAAGCTGAGATCGCTAACGGCGACGGCCTCGTTTACCTTGACGACCATGAGGAACTCCGGGGCCTTGCGGTCAACCGCGCTGAAGATCTTCAAAACGGGACTGTGCGGCTGTTTATCCGTGACAGGCTCACTGCACACCCGGCCTTAAAGCCCGGCGTCACGCTTAACCGCAATAAAGACCGTGTGTTTGCGAAAACCCTCGCGGGCGACACGTCCCGCCGCGCGATTGACGCCACGCTTACTTTTGCCTTTACTGACAAAGAACTGCGGGTAACGGCACAGGCCTGCGGTGCGGCTGGTGAAGCCCGGATGCCCTTTGACTGTCAGGCGGCGCGCGATCAGGAACGGGCCCGCACAGGGATCATCAATGCCCTTAAAAAGACCGGCGGAACGCTTTTTGATGCAGCGGATGTTCAGATTGAGGCGCCCGCGGGCAGCCATCTGCCTTTTGTGCCGGTCTCAGCTTTGAATAACCTCAGGCGTGAGGCACTCACCAAACTGCAGGATGCGGTTGCGGCCTCGCACCCCAAACCACAATTGAGGCATGAGCCCCTTGACAATGCGTCATTTAAGGACGCGGCGCTTGACTTTACCGCCAATGCCGCCAACAGCTTTGCCGAAACCTTCTGGCGAAAGCAGGGCGTCATTGCGATTGCCTCTGCGGCCGAAACGGATCCTGCGGTTTTAAAGGACGCCGAAAACCTGATGCACACCCGTCACTGCATCCGTATGGCGCTCGGCTTATGCCCGCGGCTTTTAAAGGGTGATGAAGAAGCCAAGGCCCGCTTTAAGGAAAGAAACGGCGGGCATCTGAAACCTGAACCCCTCTATCTTACCGACAGTAAGGGTCACAGGCTCATAGCCCGCTTTCACTGCAAACCCTGCGAAATGACGATCGGGTTTGCGCCGGCCGGAAGTTTTCCGGTCGTGTAGTTATTTGTTTTGATTCTGCTGCGCTTTTAAAAGGTCTCGGATTTCCCGCAGCAGCGCCACGTCTTCGGGCGTGGGTGCGGGAGCCGCGGGCTTGGCGGCTTCCTGGGCTTTCTTGTCTTCCAAGAGACGGGCGGCCTGTGCTTCGATGTGCTTACGGACGGTGGTCACAACGCGCACGAGCCAGAAGATCACAAACGCAAGGAGCAGAAACTGCACGACGGCTGTGAGAAACGCGCCGTAGCCCAGAACCGTTGCACCGGCCTTGGTGAGCGCTTCATAGGTCTGAGGGCCCGTGTAGTTCGGGGCATCCTTTAAGACGAGAAAGAGATTGGTGAAGTCGGGTTTACCCGCCACAAAACCCAAAATGGGGTTCACAACGTCCTTGACCAGGCTGTTTACGATCGCGGAAAACGCAGCGCCGATAATGACGGCGACCGCAAGATCCATGACGTTACCCTTGGAAATAAAGGCCTGAAATTCCTTCAGAAAGTTTTTCACCTGGAGTTCTCCCAAAAATAAAGTCGGCTTAGACGGCGCTCTTAACGGGCGCCTTTTTAATGCGTGTCACGAGAATCTGGTCGATGCGGTTGCTGTCGACGTCCAGAACCTCAAAGCGGTAGCCGCGGAAATTAATAAAGTCCGTGCGCTTCGGGATTTTTCTGAGCTGATACATGATGAAGCCCGCTGCGGTTTCGTAGGGTTTGTCCGCCGTGGGAATGTCGATGTCAAGCGCCCACGCAAGATCAATCGTGGGGGTGGAGCCGTCCACGAGCCAGCTTTCATCGTCACGCTTGACGATCTGCGACTCCTCAGGCGTTAAAACCATATCACCCATCACCGTGCTCATCACGTCGTTAAGCGTCACAACGCCCACGACAATCGCGTATTCGTTCAGAATCACCGCAAAGTCCGTTCTCGAGCGCTGAAAGACTTCGAGGATTTCCGCAAGGCTCAGCGTATCGGGCACAAACTGCACCGGCTGAATAATCCCCTCTTCCTTCAAGGAAATGGGCTTGTTGTCAAGAAGCCTTCTCAAAATCTCTTTACTGGTAATGCACCCTGCGACATGGTCGATGTCCCCGTCACAGACCAGGTACCGGCTGTGCGGGTTTTTGGAGAGACGCCGGCGGATCGTTTCCTCGGTGTCGTCCGTGAAGAAGTGATCCACGCTCTCTCGGGGCGTCATCGCGGTCGTAATCGTGCGGTGCTCGAGGTCAAAGACGTTTTCAATGACGGAGAGTTCCGCGGGGGCCACCACGCCCGCCGCAGCGCCCGCGGAGACTGAGGCCAAAATATCGTCCGGCGTGATCTTGTTGTTTCGCTCAGGGCTTCCGCCCATCATCTTCACAAGCTGCGCGCTGATCCAGTCAAGGATCACAACCATGGGCGCAAGAAGCTTGATTAAAAGTGCCATCACGGGGGCCGCGGCCATGGCACTTCGCTCGGGATTATTAAAGGTGAGGCGTTTGGGCAAAAGGTCAGCAAGCACCACAAAGGCCATTGTCACGATGAGAAACGAGAGCACAAAGGCCGTTGTCGACGCCGCATGCGCGGGCATAATCCTCACAAGCAGCATCTCAAAGAAAGGCGAAAAAACCGTGTCACCCACAACGCCGCCTAAAATGGCAACAGCGTTAAGCCCGATCTGAATCACCGCAAAGAAAGGACCGGGTTTGTCCTGCAGACGCATCACAAGGTCTGCACGCTTGTCTCCTTTCTCGGAAGCGATCTGAAGCCTTGTACGGCTTGAGGCTGCGAGAGCGATTTCGGCAAAGGAGAAAAAGGCGCTGATGAGCAACAGGACCATGAGGTAAACAACTTGTAAAAAAAATCCCTGCATAGGCAAACTTTCCCAATATATTCAATTCATTTCAGCATCCCCTTATTGTAGCATACCTATGAGGATAAACCCCTAAGGTGCTGCAAAACCGCTTTAATTCCGCTATGGCTTTGAGAGAGAAAAACACGACCCCCTCCTCTTCGCGGGAGAAAGCGCCGACGATCGCCGACGCCGCGCTTCTGGGCTTTATTTCAAGTCTCGGGCCTTTTGCCGTAAACGCCAACGTCCCCGGGTTTCACGCAATGGCCGCCGACATGGGTGTTTCCTTCATCGCCGTGCAGCTCTCGCTCACCGTCTACCTTGCAACCTATGCCGTGGCCAGCCTTTTTGTGGGGGCGGTTTCCGACAGCCTCGGCCGCAAGCCCGTGATCATCGCCGGGATGCTGCTTTTTATGGCGGCAAGCCTCGGAGCAGCTCTTGCGACCACCATCGAAGTCTTTTACTTTTGGCGCTTTGTGCAGGGTTTGACCGCCGCTGCCGGTCAGGTGGTGACGCAGGCCGTTGTCCGTGACCGCTGGGCCGGACTCGGTGCGGCCCACATGAATGCTTTGATTGCCATGTTTTTTGCCGTGTCGCCGGCACTCGCTCCCGTTGTGGGCGGCGCACTCATTGTGCGGTTTTCCTGGCACGCAGTCTTTGTGTTTCTCATTGTCTACGCCGGGCTCATCGCGCTTTTTACTGCTCTTTTTATCCCGGAGACGCTCCCGGCGGCTAAGCGCAGGGCATTCGGCTTTATGCAGCTTCTGACGGACTACCGCAGAGGTTTCACAAACACCGCGTTTATGGCAGGTGTTGCCGCACACGGTTGCTGCTTTATGGGCGGGATCCTCTACTCGGCCGGCGCCGCTGACTTTGTGATCCGCATCATGCATCTCGGGGTGGACGACTTTGCGTATCTCACCTTCCCATTGATCGGAACGTCACTGGTGGGCTCTTGGTATGCCGCGCGCTGGGCGCAGGCCTTCGGTCCCGTGCGGATGCTTTACGCAACGATCGGCTTCATGATTGCGGCAGGTGCGGCATCAACCCTTGCCGACTACAGTTTGGGCTGGGGGTTTCCGTTGATTTTGATCGGCCCCATGCTCTATCAGTTTGGCATGGCGCTTTGCCGGCCGGTGATGATGGCCATGAACCTCGACTACTTTCCGGACAACCGCGGGATGGCGGCGTCCATTCAGCAGTTTTTTGTGACGGCGGGCTTTTCAGTGAGTACCGCCCTGTGGGTGCCTCTGGTGATGGGAAGCGCCTGGAAGTACAGCGCCGTGATGTCCTTTTCGGCTGTTTTGGTGCTCGCGCTCTGGATGATTTCGATGCGCAAAAGAAAATCGGCTCTCAGAGAAACGGGCCTCCGGGAGCCGATGGCGTAACAAAGCGACACTGTCTCCTTCGAGAGGAGTATCGTCTGAGTCAGTTCGAAGTTTGAGGAGAAAACCATGTACGATCTGTTGCTGCGTAACGCACATGTCGTGGATCCGTTGAATCACGTGAACGGCATCGCCGACGTGGCGGTCACTGACGGCAAAATCGCTGCCGTTGGCAGAGAACTCACCGGGGAAGCAAAAGAAACCGTTGACCTCACGGGACTCGTGCTACAGCCGGGCATCATCGATAGTCACGTTCATTTGGGCTCCATGTGGGGTTCTCCCTACGGTCCGCGGATGCTCGCGATGAAGGGGGTGACGACGTGCCTTGATATGGCAGGTCCCCTGGACGACATCCTCAACAACGTTCCCGAGTACGGCGCCGGGATCAACATGGCGATTCTGCAGTTTGCGTCTCCGCCCTTTACTTTTAAAAATGACCATCCGACAAAGACCGAGATGGTGGAACTCATTGACAAGAGCCTTGACGACGGCGCTCTCGGCGTCAAGCTTTTGGGCGGACACTATCCGCTTAAACCGGAGGTTTCCTCGCTTCTCATTAAGACCGCGCTGGAGCGCCGCGCCTATGTGGCCTGGCATGCGGGCACGAGCGAACACGGCTCCAACATCGAAGGCATGAAGGAAGCCGTGGAAATGGCAGACGGCTACCCCCTGCACCTTGCGCACATCAACGCCTACTGCCGGGGTGCAATCCGCCCGGAACTTGAAGAGACGCTGCAGGCGATTGATCTGCTGAAGAAAAACCCGAACATCTTCTGTGAAAGCTACATTTCGCCCAAAAACGGGACGCGTCTTACCTGCTTCCCGGACGGAAAAATCCAGTCCAAAGTGACGGGAAACTGTCTGCGGCGCTTCGGCTTTACCGAGGACGCTGACGGCGTTAGAAAAGCCCTTTTGGCCGGCAAAGCCTTTGTGGTCTATGACGCGGGCGGCTATTCCGATCTGATGACCGGTGAGGAAGCCTTAAAGCGCTGGGAAGCCGCCGGGACCGACGTGGGCGGCAGTTTCAACGTCAATCCCCCGATTCCGAGAATCATGCTTGCCGAAGTCAAGCGCGATGACGGCAGTTTTGTTGTGGACGCGATTTCCACGGACGGCGGCTGCATTCCGCGCAACGTCATCCTCTCGCAGGGGCTGTCCCTTGTGAAGCTTGATGTGCTCACACTCACGGAATTTGCCCAGAAAACGTCGCTTAATCCGGCCCGGATGCTGCGGCTTAAAAATAAGGGACACCTCTCGGTCGGCGCAGACGCCGATATGACGGTTTATGACTACGCGACCCAGGAGCCCAAGGCCTCCTTTGTTGCGGGCCGCAAGGTCCTCTGGGACGGCAAGGTCGTTGCCAAGGGCGCAACGGTGATCTGCACCGAGCGCGGTCAAAAGGCGATCCAAGCCCGCGGCATGAAGGCGATTGTCGTTGATCCCGGCAAGCAGGTCGAACGCGTCAAAGCGCTTTGATTTGCTGTCGTCCAATAAAAACAGCCGGGGCCGCAAATCCGGCTGTTTTTATTTCAACACTGTAGCATCACGTCGATAATTTCGCGGTCGGTGGAGACCATGCCGCGGCTGGCGATGCGGCCCACGGCACGGGCCGTTGAGTCCGTTGTGCTCTGCACGATGCCGTCGCCGGCTTTAAAGGTCTGATGGTTTTTCACCATGTCAAGCGCCAAAAGCGCTCCCTCCACCGCCATTGAGATTTTGGCGGCGCATGAGGACTTTGCGCCGTCGCAGAGAATACCGGAGGTAATCGCAAGGGCGTTGCGGATGACGCCCAAAATTGCATTGTCTGTGAGTCCTTCAAGAAAACCAATCCCCGCGCCGCTGCCGCAGCCCGCGCTCACCGCCCCGCAGTAGGCCGACAGTTTTCCAATCCCCTGTTTAAGAGCAATTGTCACAAGATCGCTTAAAAGCACGGCCCTCAGTGTCGTTTCCCGGTCTATTTTAAGTGCCCGGGCAAAAATCAGAACCGGGACGCTTGCGGTAATGCCCTGGTTGCCGCTGCCGGAGACAATGATGACCGGCAGTTCGCAGCCGTTCATGCGGGCGTCAGACCCAGCGGCTGCCCAGGCGCGGGCCTGCGTGGCCGGATCTTCGGGGTTTCTCGCTAGAAGAATCTTTCCGATCGTGGCGCCCCAATTGTCTTTAAGGCCTTCTGCGGCAATGGCGCTGTTGCAGTCGATCTGCCGAATGAGGAGCGTCTCGGCTTCCATAAGCGGCATGACGCGTGCCGCTTTGATAAGTTCCGGAATTGACCAAGCTTCGCCGTCAGCTTGAGCGTCAGCGCAGACATCGTCTTTTGAAAGTATCGTCACGCCGTTTTCTTCGATCCGGGTGATGTTGGTGTGGTATGTGCGTATTGTCACTGCCGCGGTTTTCCCGCCGAGGCTCCCCGTCACCTTGATGAAAAAGACGTCCGGCTCATGGGACTGCCGTACTGTCATAGGTAATTTGGCACGTTCGCGGATTTCAGCGCGTTCCGTGTTGCTCACGTCCGCCAACACCTGAAGTCTTGCTTCAGGACGGCGGCAAACGAGCCCCGCTGCGACCGCCGCTTCAATGCCCGAGAGCCCTCCGGTATTGGGCACAATGACGCTTTTGACGTTTTTAACGATGTTGCGGGAGACCTCCACATCGATAGCTTCCGGGTAGCCGCCGAGGCGCTTGCCGACTTCGGCTGCGGCATAAGCTAGCGCAATCGGCTCCGTGCAGCCCATCGCGGGCTGAAGTTCTGCAGCAAGTGCCTCACGGTATACCTTAAATTCGTCATTTGTCGGCATGTTCTCTCCCAGGGAACTGAAGCTACACAAAAGCACTTAGAATACTAACAAGACAAAGCAGGAAGAGAAAAAACGGCACGTCAGATCTTTCCGGCAAAACCGGCGGAGACAGCCTGAGATTGTTGCAGCAGCTTTCCAACCGCCGGTTAAGGCGACAAAATCAGAACATCGGGACGTTAAAGGCAAACAGAAGGAGTGGTGTCCGTATGTCAGTCAGAGAGTCATGCTGGATGCTGGTTTCAGCCTTTCTGTTTGCGCTGATGGCGCTTTTTGCGAAGCTCTCCACGGCCTATTACGGCGTAATGGAGATCATTTTTTACCGCTCGGTGCTCGGCGTTCTTTTTGTCGGTGCGCAGATGGCCGCAAGACACATCAGCTTCAGACCGCACTTTGTGAGTCACCACATTGCCCGGTGCCTGGTGGGAACGCTCAGTATTTCCCTGGGTGTCTACGTACTGGGGGTTCTGCCGCTCGGAACCGCGCAGACGCTTGCGTATACAAGTCCGCTTTTCTTCTCGCTTTTCATCGTGATCGCAGCGCGCCGCGCAGGTAAGGCCATGGACTGGCCGCTTCTTGCCGCCGTGGCCGTTGGTTTCGTCGGGGCTGTCCTCATCCTGCGTCCGGACTTTTCCTCGGTTGAATTTATGGCCGTAATTCTCGGGCTTTGCGCCGGCATGACGGGTGCGGGCGGCGACTGGGGTATCCGCGATTTGTCGCTGCATAAGGAACCCAACGAGCGCATAGTCTTTTACTTCACGCTCACGGGCACTGTTTTCGGTGCCGTCATCACGCTCTTTACCCCCGAAGGCTTTCACAGTCATTCGGCGGAAAGTATCGTGCCGCTGCTTATGGTCGGCGTTGCCGGGACTGCCGCTCAGCTCACGCTCACACGTGCCTGGCAAAAGGGGCAGCCCCTTGTAAACACCGTTTTTCAGTTTTCAGGCATTGTCTTTGCGCTGATTTTAGGAGCGCTCGTTTTCGGCGAAAAACCCGATACCGTGACCTTTATCGGCATTGCCGTTGTGTTTGCCGCAGGGCTTACGGCCGGCATCATTCGTGTGAGAAACCCCCGACTTAACTGACCGCAGGACGTTGTTGTATGGTCAACCCGACGCTTTATCTTCTCTTTCTGGGAATTGCCGTTCCGACGGTGCTCACTCCGGGGCCCGGCGTTTTAATGTCGCTTACAAACAGCATTCGCCTCGGGGTGCCCCGTGCCACGCCGGGCATTATCGGCGTAGCGCTCGGCACACTGATGATTGCCGCCCTGTCAGCGACGGGCTTGGGCGTCATCCTTGCGGCTTCGCCTACGGCCTACAATGTCATTAAGCTCGCGGGGATGGTCTTTATGCTCTACCTGGGCTGGAAGCGCTTTAATGCAAATCCGAATTTCCTCAGGGTTGTCAATTACACCGGCCGAAAAGAACAGGGCGCGCCCGAGGCCGGTCCGCTGCGGCTTTTCGGAGAAGGTATTGTCCTGCAGCTCTCCAACCCGCAGCTCATCATTTTTTATCTGTCGCTTTTTCCGCAGTGCATTGACGCCGACAAACCCTACTGGCCGCAGTTCGTGTTTCTGTCGCTTTCCTACACACTGCTTGTCTGGATCATTCATTCGTGTTACGGCTGGATGGGGCACAAAGCCGCAGAGCGCTTTATGACTCAGAAAAACTGCATCTGGATCAACAGAATTTCAGGCATCGCTTTCTGGCTCTGCGCCCTGTGGCTGCTGTACTCGCTGGTGGCCGGCTGATTTTTTTGCCTTTTACTACAGAACACTAGCCGTGAACTCGCAGAAACAGTGCGTTTGAAGCAACACAACCGGGAAAGTTCTGTATATAATGCGCATTCTTCGCCGGACCCATGCGGGTTGTTTCGGGCTGTAAACCACGGTCCCGGAACTCAGAGAAAGCGGTGAAGTGCTTCGCGGAAGGGTGGCAGAGTGGTTGAATGTACCGCCCTGGAAAGGCGGCGTGTCCAATAGGGCACCGAGGGTTCGAATCCCTCCCCTTCCGCCATTGATTAAACCTCGCAAGATATTGATCTTGTGAGGTTTTTTGTTATCTTTGGCTCGTAATCCACTGTTTCATAAACCAATTTCGGCATTTCGCCGAAGTTGTTTCACCATCTTGCGGCGGAGATTCTTCAGACCGTTTTCTTTTACCATTTTTTGGGTTTTCGGATTCGGCGAAAACCCAATGACATAACCGACTTTGTACTCATTACACGTGTCGATGATCTTGTTGGAGTTAAAGCCGCTGTCAGCTCTGAGCAGAAACTTGTGATTGGGAAAAGCAGCCGTAAGTCTCATAAACAGACGTTCAACATGGTGCTCAAACTCTCGGCGCGCATCTGTTGTACCGCCGGCATTGAACACCGCCAGCGGCCAGCCGTTGAGAAAGCACACAACAGGAGCAAGGCAATTGCACTGGTAATGGGCGTTGTAAGACTTTCCTTCCTGATTACCGTAAAGATCAACATGCGTGGAGTCGACATCAATGATCAGTACCGGAGTCTTCCTGGCCCCGGCCCTGGGAAAGATGCGATGCTTTCGGTTGGCCCGAAGCAGTGCGTCCAAAAAACAGCAGTTGAGGCGATCAAGATCGTGTCGGGTTATTGAGTTTTCAAATCTGCAGAGGGTTGAGCTGCCTGCAGCATCATTAACCCCGAGTGCGGAAAGAAAGCCTTCGTCCTCTGTGATGACGTCGTGGTCGGCCAAATCCTCAAATCCGCAGATATGCGCGAAAACACGCTGCCGAAACATAGCTCCGGCGGAATACAGACTGCGGTCTTTCGGTTTGTGTGTCTGCTCCAACACCTGCTCAAAGGGGGCCAAAAGCTGAATCCGGGAGACCATATCGGCGACGGGCAGCAGGCCCGTCATAATGGTGGCGACAAACCGCCCGTTGGTGATCTGCACGCTGCGGCCGAAGCCTACAACGTCTCGATCGCGCTTCTTGAAGACGCCTTCCAGAACATGAAGCCGCTCAAGATCGAAATTCTCGCCGACACGCTCTCCCTCTCCAAGAAGGACATGGTTGACGTGGTCGTCTTCGGCGAAAAGGGCCTCGATCTCTCCAAGGCCAAGAAGGAAAGCTTCGTCTTCGGCATCACCTATCCTGACCCGAACGTCGACGTGAACCTGAAGCGCGCCAAGGCGACGAAGATGGCTCTCAAGGACGTCAACGGCGACGGCGTGAAGGACCTGGTCCTCACCTTCCCGTCTGACGAAGCCGCCAAGTACGGCTTCGAAGGCGTCAACACCGACCTCTGGCTCTTCGGCGAAATCGATGGCCAGAAGAAGGGCGGCTTCGACCTCGTCCGCATCGTCAAATAACCGCATGACAGCTGATTAAAGCCCGCCGCAAGACGGGCCTCAATCGACAATCTGCATCAACCAGCCCGGAAAGCCATTAAGTTTTCCGGGCATTCGTTTGCCCGACGGCTCAAGTCATCGGGAATTTGCATTTTCAGGCCTGTGCCCAAGGACTTACTTAGCGTTGTCCTCGACCTTCCTGACTTCGTGCGGCGCCGCTTCAGCCGCATGTCGAGCCGCGTTAAGCACATGAGACTGATGGCGAGCCTCAACAGCCTGAGAGGCGCGCACTGCAGCCGCATCGTCGAAAGCTGCGGCAACCGGCGGAAGCTTCGAGACGACCACCTTGATGGCCTTCAGGGAAAGTCGGATTTCCAGGCTCAGGAAGACCGTCGAGAGCACGATCAACCCGACCAAAGCCAGCAGAAGCGTGCTGTTGAGAATATCGGCGCTCATGCCCGTCGTCTGCTCAAACACGCATAGAGCGACAAGGAAGGCGGATACAACGGCCGACAAAACCACGCAAAATTCCCCTTTGCGAAGAAGCCCAGCCCTATGGAAGATGAAGTCGATCTCATCGTCGATGTCCTCGCGCTCCTCGTCGGTGAGCTTCGGATCCAGGCGTTCGTTCATCAGAAGGCGAATGCGGTGAATGTCAAGTGATCGAGCCCGACAAGACGTTCGTGGCTCGCGTGATCTATTTGGAGGCGCTCATGCTTCTCAACGAGCGCTTCTATGATGACGAATGGAAGGCGCGCATTGCCGAGTACCTCGGCTGTCGATGGCCGGGCTACAAGGGACAGCGGATTACGGCCGAACTCCTTGACGAGTGGATGGATTGGGAGGAGGCGGCCGGCTGAGGGCCGGCTCAACGAAACATTCCTTACGTTGAAATGGCTGAAAGTTTGTTTGATGCAGGGATTTTTGGAAGTTACGCAAGTTGTTATAACTTTGCGTAACTTCAAAAGCCGTTCAGGTATTCCTCATGATCCATCGAACTACACCTTTCACGGCGTCGAGAAGCCGAAAGAACCGGTTTCTCTAAGCGCTGATGACCGGTGTGGTGTGTTAGGTCCATTCCCGCAAAGCGCAAAAGCCCGCCCTGCATGTTGCATCAGGACGGGCTTGCTCAGCACCATTCAACGGGACGAATAGGTGCTGTGAACCGACAGGATTATTTCAGAATCTTCTCTGCAGCTTCCTTGCCGGCAATTCTGCCGAAAGTGATCGTTTCGGAAATCGAATTGCCGCCGAGTCGGTTTTTACCATGGACACCGCCGGTGACCTCACCCGCAGCGTAGAGACCGCCAATGACATTGCCCTTAGTGTTGATGACTTCCGTGCGGCCGTTGATCCTCAGTCCGCCCATGTAGTAGTGAATGGCCGGCGTGATTTCGATGGCATAGTACTTGGGAGTGTCCACCTTGGCCGAGATGCCCGGACGATTGAAGTCGGGATCCTTGCCGGCCTGCGCGTACTCGTTGTACTGCTTGATGGTTGCTTCCAGGTTGGCAGGATCAATGCCGGCATTCTTGGCAAGCTCGGCGAGCGTATTGCCTTCCTTGGCAAGACCGAGTTCGAACGCCGCATCCGTCTGCTTGACCTTGTCCCGGACCTTCTGGTCGAAGATTTCGAAGGCCGTGCCGCCGGTCTGCTTGCTGACGGCCGCACTCGTCACGTCGCGCGTCGTCAGTTCGCTGATGAAGCGCTTGCCTTCACGGTTGACGAAGACGGCACCAGCGCCTCGAACAGTTTCCGAAATGATGACGGGAGAGCCGACCAGAAGCGTGGGATTGAGCTGAATTTCCTTCGCATCGACCACGTCGGCACCCACAGACTGAGCCAGAATCATGCCGTCGCCCTGACTGCCGGGCTGATTCGACGTCTTGACATCGGAACTGATCTCGGGACGAAGGCTCTGAACAAGATTCATATTGGCGCCGATGCCGCCCGTGGCAAGAACCACGGCCTTGGCATTGATGCGGTAGAGGCCGGAATGCTTGCCCTTGACGAGCACGCCGGTGACGTTGCCCTGGTCGTCGGTAAAGAGCTTGACCATCTTCGAATTGAGGCGAAGATCAATGTTGTTGGCCTTTACTTGATTGCGGAAGAAATCCGACAGGTACGGGCCTACAAAGGTGCCGCCGGCAGGACCATGCATGCGGGCTGCAGATGCACCGCCGCCGCGGCCCACATGAGAAAGAACCGCGCCGCGGGCCTTCAGCCATTCAATAGAGGCGTTCGATTCTTCGGCAAGAATCTTGACGAGCTCGGGATTGCTTGCCTGCTTGCCGCCCTTCATCGTGTCGGCGAACATCATCTCGGGCGTGTCCTTGATGCCCTGAGCCTTTTGGAATTCGGTGCCTGCGGCATTCATGCCGCCGGCTGCAAGCTGGCTGTTGCCGCCCGGAATAGCCATTTTTTCGAGCATCACAATGTTCTTGACGCCGGCTTCCTGAGCAGTCATTGCCGCAACGAAGCCCGCCGCACCGGAACCGACGATGAGAAGATCGGTTTCTTCAGTGTAAGCAGGCATGGCGTCGGCATATTTCTTGAGATCTTCGACCTGCGACGGATTCACGGCTGTCTTGTTGAAGTTCTTCTTCATTGCCGGAAAATCGTGGCAGTTCGTGCAGTAGGCAACACTGGCTTCGTGACCTGAATGACAGGCGGTGCACTGAATCGTGCCGAGATGGCTCTTGTGCGGATTGGGTTCTCCGGCCTTTTCAGTTTTGGCGGCCACTGCGGTCAGATCGCCATGACACTTCGTGCAGTTGGCATTGATTTCCGCCTCTCCGTCGCTCACCTTGCCGGTCGGATGGCACGAGGTGCAGTCAAGCCCGAGCTTGCCGTGCTGTCCGGCAAGATGATCGGCATGGCTGCCCTGAGAATAGGCCGAAACAACGTTTGAGGGAAACGAATTGTCAGCCGCATTGGCATTCAGGCCCACACACGCCGCAAGCGTGCCTGCCATAGCCATAGTCAGCATTTTTCTTTGAAACAACATGACGGTTCTCCATTTTTTGGTCTGAGTTTCAAATTGTTCTTTGACTTGTCCAAGTCATGAGCACGAATCATAACGTTTGCTTACAATGACTTGCATTGGGCATTTTTTAATACAGCGTTAGGAAAATACGAACGATATGCTTCACTTCAGCTTTACCGATCTGATGGTTTTCTCTGCCGTTGCGGATGAACATAATCTGACGAAGGGAGCTGCAAAGGTTCATCTGGCTCCGTCATCGGCTTCGGTGCGCATCAAGAATCTGGAGGATGCGCTTGGTCTGCCGCTGCTCAACCGCCAGGCTCGAGGCGTCGAATTGACCAAGGCGGGTGAAATTGTCGATGGCTATGCAAAAAGAGCGATTTCTCTGATGGGAGAAATGCAGCAGTCTCTGCAGCCTTATCTGTCGCAAAAGGCCGGCTTCATCCGCATCGCGGCGAACTACGGCGCCAGCATTGATTTCCTGCCGAAGGACATTGCCGCCTTCCTTGCTAAAGAGCCGGGAGCCCGCATCAGCTTAGAGCAGAGATCCTCTTCCGAAGTTGTCGAACTCGTCGCGCTCGGCAAGGCGGACATCGGCATTTCCGCATATCCCGGAAAATACAGCGGCCTCTCATTTCTCCCTTACCGAAACGACCGGCTCGTCATTGCGTGTCGAAAGGATCATCCTCTTGCCAGGCATGACAGCGTCGACTTCAAGGATTGCCTCAAGTACGACTTTCTTGGGTTAACGGAAAACAGCGCTATGCAGAGATTCGTATTCAAACATGCAAAGGCTCTCGGCCATCCTCTGGAACTAAGGCTTCAAGTCGACAATCAGCCGATACTGCTTTCATTGGTCAAAAGAGGCGCCGGCATTGCCGTCGTGAGCAACGAGGCCTTTGCGCAAGCCGTGCCTGAGGGCGACATCAAGGCTGTCGCGATTGAGCAGGATTGGGCAAAGCGCGAACTTCGAATAGCGATCAATGAAAAATTCGAATCGACGTGCAGCGAGATGGTTCAACATCTGCTGCAGCAGTTGGCTACGGGTCAACCATGAAGACGGGTTTACCGGCATCGTTCAAGCGTTATGATTGCGGGACAGGAGTGATTTTTTAGCCGCTTTCATCGCCGCCTCAGCGTCGCCCGCCAAGAGACTCACCACGGCCTGCATGAGATAGAAATGCTGGGACGTCATCTTCATAGAATTTCCGCGAGGAAACCTGCGGCTTGAGCCGCAGGAGGAATCGCGGCTGTTTTTATTTTAAAAAATTGGTACCATACGCACTATGCTAAACATCGTTCACAGCAGAAACTGCGTCTATCAGACAGCTTACCATATGGTATGGTGCCCCCAGCACAGGAAATCCGTTCTCAGGGGTGGTGTTGCGCAGTCTCTGCGTGAGTTGCTTGAAAGCATATGCGCTGAAAGAAAGTATGAGATACTTTCTTTGGAGATTCAGCCGGATCACCTGCACCTGTTTGTCAGTTTTCCGCCGTCCGTCAGCATTGCCGACGCGGTGAGAGTATTGAAGGGTGCCAGTGCAAGGATGCTGCTGATGCGGCATCCGGAACTCAAAAATGAACTTTGGGCAGGCCATCTTTGGTCGCCTTCTTACTACGTCGGAACTGCAGGCAGTGTCAGTGCAGAAACGATCAAAAGCTACATCGAAAGGACTGAACACATCCGCGGACGGCGTTAGACGCGTTGAGGGGAGCGGCAAGTGTGTCCGCACAGCCTGCGTTCGGCTGGAACTACTCGATCCGGCAGCACACGAAAAGCTCGCAGCGACGCAGAGACTCTATGCGCAGGTGTGTAACTTTGTAGTTCCGACAGTAGCGGCGGACCGCACGAAGAGGCTTTGGCAGCGTTTCACACTGCATCACGCAGTTTATGACAAGATCAAGGCAAAATTTCCGGATCTCGGCAGCCAGTATGCCTGTAACGTCATCCGCTCGGTGTCGGCAGCCTACAAGACGGAGCTTGCCAATCATCCGGCACAGCTCAAAAGTGAGGACAAGAAGCTCAAGACGCTGGTGTTCAGGCACCCCTCGGTTCACGTCGACAAGAACACGCTGACATTTTTCCCTGACGGCACTGTTTCAATTTCAACCATCAGCGGTCGGATTCGGGCACGTCTGTGCCCCGGCCCTTTTCAAAAAGAGTTGCTGGCTTCGGGAAAGCGTAAGGAGTGCAACCTTGTTCTGCATCCCCGGAGAGGCCGGAAAGAAGCGTTTTGGGAGCTTCACATCGCAGTGGAGTCCCAAGGTTGTTCGGGCGAAGAGCATTTAAAGAATCTGAAAGCCGACGAGATCATGGGTATTGATGTCGGCGAGAACAATATTGCGGCCGTCAGCACGGGCCGTATTTGGAAAGCAGGAGCATTAAAGGATAAAAGAGACCGATATATGAGTCAGAGAAAGCGTCTTCAGCGCAACGGCTCTCAGAGTGCCAGACAGCACCTGAAAAAAGCCTCAGGCCGAGAAAGACGCCATGTGACGCATGTCAATAACGTTGTAAGCAAAGAGATTGTGCAGGAAGCCGTAAAGCGGGGTATCAAGTTAATCGCCCTGGAAGACCTGACGCATATCCGGGATCACATCAAGGCCGGGAAACGCATCAGAAGCCGACTGCACCGCTGGTCTTTCCGTGAGTTGCAGGAGATGATTGTTTACAAAGCGGCAGCCGCTGGAATCCGGTGTGTTTTCCTGGATCCGCGCTATACAAGCCAGACATGCTCACAGTGCGGGGCACCTGGCAAACGCCATAAGCACGGGTTCCGATGCAGCCAATGTGGTCACCTTGCGCACAGCGACTTGAATGCGAGCCGCAACCTGCAGGGTCTGTGCCGACAGCTGTCAGCACAGGGGCTGATGTAAACCAGCCTTATGTTGGGCCGTGTGATGCGGTTACAATAAAGCCCCCGTCTTCAGACGGGGTGTTGTTTACAGCGGCACGTCGTCACATCCGAGGGCCGCATGGCCTTGAGGGCGGCAAACATCGCTTCGGGCGCGATTTTCAGACGCCAACTGCCGCAGTACTCCGACGCAATCTCAACGGAACCTTCCGTGATGAAACCGTCGGCATGCAACTTAACGAGAATATCCTGCCCCTGCAACAACGTCATTCCGAACGACCGAGCCAACTGCCGAAGATTGTCACGCTTCACCTGCCACGGATCCGATACGACCGCAAAGAGAAAATCACGCGCTTTCTGCGGGTAGCCGGCGAGTTTCTTTTCCAGCTTGGCTAAAGATTGGTAGTTCATTGATACGATACGGAAGGAAATACAAGAGAGCGCGGATTGTACGCGAAGCTTTTCACGAACCGACCAACATTTCGCGCCCTTTTTCATTGCAGCAAAAATACAAAAAACGGAGTGCGGAAGGTCTCCCCTCCGGCAACTCCGTTTCAGTCAATGACACCCATTAAACGGGCATCTTGGACCCTTTTTTAGAGCTTGCGGCGCGGCTGCACGAAAACCGTCACCGGCGGCAATTCGTCCGTCCACTTCGTCACTTCGACGTTACCCGTGGAAGAAACGTTGCCGCGCGCCAATTTCGACGTCGGCTTATCAATCGTGAGAGAGTTGGAATTGCCTTCCACGTCGATGCGTCCCTTCGGGGTTTTCCTCGGATCAAACCACGCGCCGTGCTGCACGACGATGACGCCGGGCTTGACGCGTTCGGTGACGATCGCACCCGCCAACATCGCACCGCGGCGACTCTTTACCAAAACGACGTCGCCGCTCACGATCTTGCGGGATGCGGCATCCTTCGGATTGATCCACACGGGTTCGCGGTCTTCGATCTTGCCGCGCTGACGATTGTTGACGCAGTCCAACTGGCTGTGCATACGGTAGCGACCCTTCGGAGCCATCAGAGCAAGCGGAAAGTCCTTCGTCGCCGAGGCCGTCCCCTCGGCGGGCTTAAAGTACATCGCGTGCCCGCGGCAGTCGTCGTACTTGTACCCGGCAATCTTCGGACTGTAAAGCTGAATAAGGCCGGATTCGGTATTGAGCTTATTCGCCTGGGGATCGGCACGGAATTCTGCAAAGGACACGTACCGGCGTGCTTCTTCCGGCACGTCATAGAGAAGGAAACCCTTTTCCCAGAAGGTCTTGAAGTCGGGCATCGTGATGTCGTACACGTCGCTCATGCCGCGGGCATCGTTGTAGATCTTTTCGATCCACTGCATTTCGGTACGGCCTTCGGTGAATTCCTTTTCAAACCCGAGTTTCTTCGCCAGCTGGCTGTAGATCCAATAGTCGCTGCGGCTTTCGTACTGCGGCTTAATCGCCTGGTGCATCGCCACCACGCCGTCGCAGGAATTGGTGCCGATGACCGAAATATCGTTGTGTTCCAAGAACGTGCACGCCGGGAGCACGATGTCGGCATGGCGCGCCGTCGCCGTCCAAACCACGTCGGTGACAACGACCGTATCGGGCTTTTTCCACGCGCGTTCCAAGCGGAACGTGTCGGGGTGATGCACGAAGGGATTACCGCCCGCCCACATAATCATGCGGAAGTGCGGGTACGTTTCCTTCTTGCCGTCAAAGTCGCGCACGGCGCCCGGGTGTTCGAGCGCATCCGTAATGGCCGCGACGTGCAGCACCTTGCTGCCCTGCCAGGGCTTCACGGGACGGACCGGGGCGACCTTACTCGGAATGCCGCCCACGAAGGGGCCGTTTGCAAGAGGCGCGCCGCCTGAAGAGTAGTGATAGCTCGTACCGAAGCCGCCGCCGGGAAGACCGATCTGCCCCAAGGCCGCCGCCAGAGTGACGAGCATCCAGTGGAACTGTTCGCCGTAATCAATACGCTGGATACCCCAGCCGATCATGAGCATCGTGCGGTGGGCCTTCAAGTCGTGCGCAAGGGCCTTGATGGTTTCGGCCTTGATGCCGGAAATCTTCGCAGCCCATTCCGGGGTTTTCTTGACGCCGTCTTCGTCGCCCATCAGATAGGCGCGGAATTCCTTCCACCCCGCCGTGTACTTATCGAGGAACGCGTGATCGGCTTCGCCCGTCACTTCGAGTTCGTAAATCATGGCGGCCATAACGGCGGTATCGGTACCGGGATTGACGGCCACCCATTCGCTCTTCATGTATTCCGCGGTGTCGTTGTAAACCGGGTTGACGGAGTAGGTCTTCGTACCCTTCTTTTTAAGGGCACGCATGTAGCCCGCGTAGTTATGCAGCGTCGTGTACCAGTCGATGTCGTTCGTCACCAAAGGGTTGCAGCCCCAAAATACGATGCGTTCGCTGTGCTCGATCACGTTGTCCCACGCCGTGCAGCGCGGGTTTCCCGACCCCACCACGTAGGGAAGGATGGTATTCACGGCCGCGGAAGAATAGGAATTGCGCTTTGCGGTAAAGCCGCCCATAAAATTCAGCAGACGGTACTGCAGCGCGCAAGGATCGTTCACGCTCCCCGTGGATTTCCAGCCGTAGCTGGAACCGTAAACGGACGAAGGCCCGTAGGTGTCGTACATGCGGGTGAGTTCTTTGGCGACGAGTTCAAGCGCCTTATCCCAGGAAACTCGCACGAACTTGTCTTCACCGCGCTTTTCCTTACTCTTGGGACCGGACTTCAAATAGCTTTCGCGCACCATCGGGTAGCGGATGCGGGCTTCGCAGTACGGAATTTCCGCAAGGCCCTGAATGTTGGGGCTCGGCGCGTAGTCGTATTCAAAGGGTTTCAATTCCACGACGCGACCGCCTTTCACGACCGGGCGCACAATACCCCAGCGGGTGGCGGTGATGGTTTCGCCTTCATTTAAGTTCGAAACCCCGAAATCAAAAGTACCGCTGTTCGCAACATCGGGTTCAACGTCCGGTACGCGGTCAAACAAGGCCTGCGTTTTTCCCGCAGCGGGATAGTCCGCCTTCACGTCGGGACGGGGCAACTTGGTGTCTTTGGCGTGGGCCGTTCCGACGACGGGGGCCGTCGCCACGGCAGCCGCGCCGGCAAGGAAAGAACGACGAGTAAGTTCTGTCATGACAATCACCTCTCTTAAAGCGCGAGAGGACTTCCCTACAAGGAATTAACTCCCGCACAAAGTGCCCCTGAGGGGGCGTTGTTGAGAATTATTCTCACCGTTAATTTCCCTTGCCATCAGGATAAACCGTTATTACTTTCCATGAATAACGCTAAGCAGTTTACCCAGGTTCCTCCGAGTTTTTCAGGTAAAAAGAATTCTTTGCGGAGTATGACTTCCGACTGACGCCGTAAATCATTTCCCAGCTGACACCGGCAATGCTTGACGGAAATCAGGCTCCGTTTATTTTGGGTGTAGGGTGTGCCACGGTGATTCCTTTAGCGCCCTACGGGAGCGCTATTATCGTCTGGACACAAAAAACCTTACATCCCTAACCGGGTCACCGCCCCCTCAGGAGCTGCGTCCTTTAACCGGATGTCAATCTCGGCATAACCGTTACGGACAAAGTCCGCATCTCGGACGTTGACGGCAATTTCAGCGCCGCGCGCCGGAATGGCGACGGTAAAAAGTATTAATGCAATTGTTCGGGACATCGTTAGAAACCCTTCGGCCTTCGTTTGAGGCGATTTGGCCATTTTCCCCTACTTTCGGCGTATGTGCTTGCGGCGTCAGTTTGGTATGATCTTTTAAAAATTCTTCATACACCGGCTGATTCAATGTCCTGCCATATTCATTACCGTGAACGCCAGCGAAGCAGGCTGCTCCTTACTCTTCTTGCGGCAGCTGCTCTTGCGGCCCTGCTTGTGGCTGATCTTACAACAGGCAGTTCCGGCATGAGCGCCAAAGACGTGATTGCGGCGGTTGCCGCGGGGCCGGCTTCCACTGAACCCAACGCCGTTATTCTATGGTCACTGCGTCTGCCGATGGCGCTCACGGCTTTGTTGGTCGGTGCTTCTTTATCACTGGCCGGTCTTTCCATTCAGACGATTACGGCCAATGCGCTTGCGAGCCCCTCTACGCTCGGGATCACTTCGGGCGCAAGTTTCGGAGCCGCCATCGCGATCACCGGAGGACTCACGCTTTTCGGCGAGCTCTGGGCCGGTACCATCACTGCGGCCTTTATTGCGGCTCTTGTGATCTGCCTTCTCATTCTTTTGCTCGGAAGGCTCAAAGGGATGTCGCCCGCCACACTGATTCTCGCGGGCATCATCATGAATTTCTTCTTTGTGGCGCTGCAGCAGCTTCTGATTTACCTTGCCTCCCCCGAAACCGCCCAGCTCATCAACGGCTGGACCTTCGGTAATCTCGAGCGCGCGGGGTGGCTTTCCACCGCTGCCGCCGGCGCGGCACTTCTTCTCGGGCTCATTTTTCTGGTGCCCTGCGCCTGGCAGCTTACGAGCCTTTCCGTGGGGGAAGAGCGTGCCAAAAGTTTGGGCGTTCCGGTCGCCCGCCTGCGCGTCATTGTCTTTTCTGCTGCGTCCGTACTGGTTGCGGCTTCCGTTTCCTTCATCGGCACCATCGCCTTTGTGGGGCTGGTTGCTCCCCACTGCGCGAAACTTCTTTTGGGGGACGATCAGCGCTGGCTCATTCCCGGAAGCATCCTTTTCGGGGGCTTCATCATGCTGCTTTCCTCGCTTGTTGCCAAATGGCTCTCCGCCGGGGCAATGCTTCCGATCGGGATTGTGACGTCAATTGCGGGGGTCCCGTTTCTGCTTGTACTTCTTTTAAAGAGCCGGAGGGACTTCTGATGACGCTCAGGCTTTCCGTTAAGGACCTCGGTGTTGCCTACTGCGGCCGCCCGATTCTCAAACACGTTACCTTTGACATCGAGGGAGGGACACTTGTGTGCGTGGCGGGCCGCAACGCCGCCGGCAAAACCACCCTTTTAAAGGCCGTCGCGGGCATGACGCCGCATACAGGGGCCGTTACGCTTACCGACGGCAGTGAGACCTTCTCTTCCCGCGCCGTAGCGTATCTTCCGCAGCTCACCCAGGTTACAAGCCGCCTTACGGTCTTTGAGATTGTGATGCTCGGGCTCGGAAGAAGCCTCTCCTGGCGCGTGACGCCGGACGTCTTTGAAAAGGTTGATCAGACGCTTCACGCCATGCAGATCAGTCCCCTCGCGGATAAACCGGTCGCCTCTCTCTCGGGCGGGCAAAAACAGCTCGTCTTTATGGCGCAGGCTTTTGTCTCCGGACCCAAGGTGCTTCTTCTGGACGAGCCCACGAGCGCCCTTGATATGCGCCATCAGCTCATTGTCATGCAGGCTGCAGTGGATTACGTGAAAAGGACCGGGGCCGTGGCGCTTGCGGTTGTGCACGACCTGATGCTTGCAAGCCGCTTTTCCTCAAAACTGCTGATGATCTGTGAGGGCGGCGTAAGGCGCTATGACACGCCTCAAAACGTTCTGACGTCCGAAGAGATGCGCGATATCTACCGCATCGAGGCGGCAGTCGATAAAACCCGTGAAGACTGTGTGGTTGTCATTCCTCAGAAACCGCTCGATGTTGACACCGGGCATCATCACTAATCAAAAGACCACCATGACGATTCAAAAAGATGTTGCGGGGTACTGGGATACCCGCGCCGAAGGCTACAGTCTCAGAACCATTGATGAAATCAAATCCCCGAAGGGGGAAGCCTGGGTTAAGCGCATAAAAGAGCTTCTCACGCTGCCCGCGGGTTCTGCTGTTGCGGATATGGGGTGCGGTGCGGGGTTTCTCGCGCTTGCCGCCGCACGCGCGGGGCTTACGTCCACCGGATTTGACGCGTCAGAAGGAATGCTTGAAGAAGCACGCGCCAATGCGGAGGCGCTCAGACTGACGGTTCGCTTTCAAAAGGCCGACATTACGCAGACGCATTGTCCTGACAGGTCGTTTGATGCGGTGCTTTCCCGTAACGCCGTCTGGAATCTGCCCGCGCCTGAAGCCGCTCTTCGGGAGTGGTTTCGGATTCTCAAGCCCGGCGGAAAACTCCTTTACGCCGACGGCAACCACTACCGCTATCTGGATGATCCCCTGTGGCTTGCGGCCAAAGAAAAAGCCGATCACTCCTACGGGCACGCAAAGCAGTTCGTGCTCGGCGTGGATACTTCGCCCATGGAAGCGATTGCAAAAACATTGCCGCTTACCCGTGTTTCGCGCCCTGGCTGGGATACGGAAACGTTGCTTGCGGCCGGGTTTGGCCGCGTGACGGTGCTTGAGCCGCAGTGCCTAACCGTGATCGATTCGGCTTGCGGAGCACCCCGCACACTGATTACCGATTTTCTTGTTCTTGCCGAAAAACCGTTGTAAGGGAGACTCGCCGTCATGACAAACCGCCGTTCACTGCTTGCATTTTCTTCTGCCGCAGCTTTTCTGGGGCTTTTGCCCGCCGGGACTCTCTTTGCGCAAACCGACAGCCTCCCGCCCGCGGGGACCTGGCCGCTTACCTTCAAGGACGTGGCAGGCCGCAGCGTCACTGTGAAAAAGGCACCGCAGCGCATCGTTGTGGCCAACTACATCGCCAACTATCTTCTGGTGGGCGGCGCAGGGGCTCTCACAAAGGTCGTGGGCCTCACGCAGGATCACTGGGAAAGTACGCGCATGGGTGAATACCGGGTGTTTACGAAGGCCTTTCCCGCCATCACTGCGATTCCGAGTATCGGCGGCTACCACGATGACATTTTGAATACCGAGCGGATTCTCGCGTTAAAGCCCGATGTGATTTTGATCGGCCGCTCGCAGTTTGCGGCCAATAATCAGCGTATTGCCCTTTTAGAGCGCGTGGGTGTTGCCGTGATCGTCATCGACTACCACGCAATGAAACTGGAAAACCACGTCCTTTCCACCCGTATTCTCGGGCGACTTCTTGAGCGGGATGCCGTGGCCGATAGCCTCATTGACGAATGCATCACGGGTCTCACCGAAATCACCCACCGTATTGCGCTTCTGCCGGACGGGCGCAAGCACCGGACGGTTTATATGGAACTCGGCAACCTCGGGCCCGGTCAGTACGGCAATTCCTACAACAGCACCATTCTCTGGGGGGCGATCATCAAGCGGCTCAATGCCGCAGGGATTGCCGAAACGATGCCTGAACCCTACGGGGCCCTGACCCGCGAATTTGTGCTCAGTAAAAACCCGGAAATCGTCATTATCGGGGGAAGCATCTGGGGTAACGACCATGCCGATCAGATGCGGATGGGCTTTACCGTGGCGCGCGAAGATGCCGTGAGGCGCCTTGAGGGCTTTAAACGGCGTCCCTTGTGGGAGAACCTCAAGGCTGTGAAAACCAACGACTTTTACGGGGTGGATCACGGCAGCCTCCGGTCCATCACGGACTGGCGCATGACGCAGTTTCTTGCGAAGGTCTTCTATCCGGAGGCTTTTACCGATACCGATCCGGAAAGCGCGATTCTCAAAACCTACCGCGAACGGCTCCCGGAAATCGATCCGAGCGGTACGTTTACATTGTCACTTAAGAAACTCTGAGGCTGCGTAAGGACGGATTTCAGAATTTTCTAAGACACTGGCATCATGATTAGCGGCCCGCGTTATCGTCGCGGTGCCGCTAAAATTTGTCCGTTGCAGCTGCTGTTAATGCCTTTTAAATGACTTTTCCCATGAAATCCGTTCTCGCTTGCTCCGCATCTCTTTGTTGCGCTTTGGCTCCGGTCCCGTCCTTTGCCGACACGCACCACGCCTTCGCGGCGGTGACCGCAGCGCAAAAAGACGCCGTTGACCTCACGCGTGACGCAACCGACGCACGCGAGCGGGAAACGCGCCTCTTTACGCGTCATGACGGGGGAAGCGTCTGGCTCGATTTAAACGGGGCGGTCTCTGAAAGTAAGGCCATGGGGGATGACGCGGGCTATAAGAGCCGCCTCGGTGCCCTCCATCTCGGCGCGGATATCAAAACCGGAACAGCCCTCTTCGGCGTTGCCTACTCTTACGGCAGAGGCGACATTGACACGACGGGGCTTACAAAGAATCTCGACGGTGAGACGGAATTTTTCGGCGTGCGGATTTACGGCGAAAAGACCTGGGGGCCTCTCGGCGTGCGAGGGGCTTTAAGCTGGCTGAAGGCTAAGGGCGGCACCGATACGGCCACGGGCGAATCACACAACACGGACGCGGATATTTTCACGGCTGAGGCGGGCGGCGACTTTCTCATCACCGAAGGCGTTGTAAAAGTCCTTGCGCATGCGGACGCAAAAGCCACGAAGATCAATCCCGACAATTTCAGTGACGCGGCGGTTTCCGTGCAGCCCGACAACGCCCTTTACTGGGAATTCCCAGTGGGCGTGACGGTTGCCTCAGAATTTGATGCGGCGGGCTTTACGGTAAAACCTCTTGCCGACATCTCCTTTGTGTCCACCGCGGGCGACAGAGAGACCGTGACGCACCTTCAGGGTGTGACCCACAGCATGCGTTTTGCCGACACCCGCTGCTGGAGAATGGCCTTCGGTGTGGCTGCTCAGGGCGAAAAAGGGAGCCTCGGCCTTACCTACCGGCTTGACCTCGGGGAAAACGACCGCCGCAATCATGCGGTCACACTTGACGGGAAGTACACCTTCTGACCGAAGGCCTCTGACGCTTACGGCTGATGCCGTCTGTCACGAATCTGCCATAAAGCGCTCCTAGGCTTAAACCAAAGCCCGAAGGAAGCGGTTCTTTCGGGCATATGGCTATCGTCCCGGGAGACACCATGGCACAGGCACATATTTTCCATCCGCAGCCCGATGAAAATGGGCAGCCTCTCACACTCGCCTCGCCTTCGGTTTCAACCGCGCTTTCCACGTGGCTGACGCCCTCCTCGGACGCAACGCTCTCCGTCACGGACGCGGGAGAGCTGCCCGCCTCGCTTTATAACGTTGCTTTTTCCCGACGCCCTCAGACGCCGGCATCGGTTGCTGACTGGAAAAAACTCAACGACCGCATTCAATGTGAGGAACCGGACTATCCCGAAACCCACGGGCTTTTTCTTACCTCAGGTTGCGTCATTCTTGAGCCCGATGATCGTGTCTGGCTCGTGCATCCGAGTAACGCCTTCGCAGGAATCAAAACCACATTTCCCAAGGGGCGGCTTGAGCCGGGGCTCACGTTGGCCGTTAACGCCGTCAAGGAAACTTTTGAAGAATCGGGCCTTTGGGTTGAACCCGTGGCGTGGCTCGCAGACATCCGCCGCACCAAAAGCATCACCCGCTACTACATTGCGCGCCGCACAGCCGGTACACCCCGAGACGCCGGCTGGGAAAGTCAGGCCGTGAGCCTCGTGCCTTTGTCCGGTCTCAGCGCAATGCTTAATATGCCCAACGACCGTAAGGTCCTTCCCTTTCTTTACACCTGGCTTATCCGCCACGGTACGCTTCCCGTTTAAAGGCACAAAGAAACCCGCCCGAGGCAAAGCCAACAGGCGGGTTAAGTGACTGTTATTCCAGCATAAAGCCGGGATGTGTCAGTTAGTTCTTGCTCTTGTCAACCAGGCGGTTGGCGGTGATAAAGGGCATCATCTGACGCAGTTTCTGGCCGGTCACTTCAAGCGGATGCTCAGCGGTAAGGCGCCGTTCGCTGCGAAGCTGCGGGTAGCCCAACTGGCATTCGGCGAGGAAGCTCTTGGCGTACTCACCGTTTTGAATCTGGCGCAGGCATTCGCGCATCGCCTTGCGGCTTTCCTCGTTCACAACCTTCGGGCCCGTGTAGTACTGGCCGTATTCGGCATTGTTGGAGATGGAGTAATCCATCGTGGCGATGCCGCCTTCGTAGATGAGGTCCACGATGAGCTTCATTTCGTGGCAGCACTCAAAGTAAGCCATTTCGGGGGCGTAACCGGCTTCAACGAGGGTTTCAAAACCGGTCTTGATGAGCTGCACCAAACCGCCGCAGAGCACGGCCTGTTCGCCGAAGAGGTCGGTTTCGGTTTCCGCGCGGAAGGTCGTTTCGATGATACCGGCTTTGCCTGCGCCGTTGGCGGCGGCGTAAGAAAGCGCCACGTCGTGGGCGGTGCCGGAGACGTCCTGGTAGACGGCAATGAGCTGCGGAACGCCCTGGCCTGCAACATAGGTGGAGCGCACCGTGTGGCCCGGGGCCTTCGGAGCAATCATGATGACGTCAAGGTCGGCGCGCGGCTCAACCTGACCGTAGTGCACGTTAAAGCCGTGGGCAAACGCGAGCGTCGCACCCTGCTTGATGTTGGGGAGCACCTGGTCGCGGTAGACCTGAGCGATGTTTTCGTCAGGAATGAGCATCATGACGACGTCGGCCGCGCGCACCGCATCTTCAACGGTTGCGACCTTAAGACCGGCTGCGGAAGCCTTCTTCCAGCTTGCGCCGTCCTTACGGACGCCGACCGTGACGTCAACACCGGAATCGTGCAGGTTGAGGGCATGCGCATGGCCCTGGCTGCCGTAGCCGATGATCGCCACTTTCTTAGCCTTGATGAGCGAGAGATCAGCGTCCTTATCGTAGTAAACCTTCATTTTTTTACTTCCCTTTTTAGTGTTGGGAGCCATGGGGCTTGACTCCCGGTCAAAACAAACAGAAAAAACCTTAAGCTCTCAAAACCCGTTCACCGCGCGCGATGCCGCTTGCGCCCGTGCGGACGGTTTCGAGAATGATTGACTTGTCGATCGCCTTTAAAAAGGCGTCGCTCTTATCAACGTTACCGGTGATTTCGATGGTGAATGTCTTGTCGGTGACGTCAATCACGCGGGCACGGAAAATTTCCACCATGCGCATGAGCTCGTCGCGGTCACGGCCCACGGCACGAACCTTGACGAGCATCAGTTCACGCTCGACATACTCGTTTTCCATCAGATCCACGACCTTAATCACCTCAATGAGGCGGTTTAAGTGCTTTGTGATCCGTTCAATGGTTGCCGAGTCGCCGCGGCTGACGATCGTCAGGCGCGAAATCGTCGGAACTTCGGTGGGGGCCGCCGTCAGAGACTCAATGTTGTAGCCGCGGGCGGCAAAAAGGCCCACCACGCGGGAGACGGCGCCGGCTGCGTTTTCAATGAGCACAGACAAAATATGCCGTTCTTTCATTCTTCAATTCTCCTCGGGCAAAACCATGTCCGTGAGGCCCTGTCCCGGACCCACCATCGGTAAAACCGGCTCTTCGGGGGCGATGTGCACGTCAATAAAGACAAGTTCGTCCTTGTACTTATTGAAGGCAAGGTCAATCGCCTTATCGAGTTCCGCGTAGGTCGTGGCTCTCAGACCAATGTGGCCGTAGCACT
The DNA here is from genome assembly GCF_928721995.1 of Duodenibacillus massiliensis. Classification (NCBI taxonomy): domain Bacteria; kingdom Pseudomonadati; phylum Pseudomonadota; class Betaproteobacteria; order Burkholderiales; family Sutterellaceae; genus Duodenibacillus; species Duodenibacillus massiliensis. Next base: position 191,904 of record NZ_OV788642.1, on the reverse strand, counting down.
CGGCAAGCTTTACAAAGTCCGGCTGCACGTCCATCACGGACTCCGAGCAGTGGCCCTGATAGTAGGCTCGCTGCCAGAGCGCGACCATCCCGAGATAGCCGTTATTTAAAAGGAAAATCTTGGGGTGAAGGCCGTACTGCTTGGCCGTTCCCAATTCCTGAATGTTCATCTGAATCGAGCCGTCACCGGTGAAAAGGACGCTTACCGCATCGGGGTGCGCAACCTGCACGCCCAGGGCCGCCGGCAGTCCGTAGCCCATCGTGCCGAGGCCGCCCGATGTGAGCCAGTGGCGCGGCTCTCTGAATTTCAGATACTGCGCGGCCCACATCTGATGTTCGCCCACGTCTGTCGAAAAATAGGCGTTTTCGCCCGCCGCGGCCGCGACGCGCTCAATAACGGCCTGCGGCAGGATGGGCTTGGCGGCGTCAACCTTATAGTGCAGGCACTTCTTGGCCTTCCACGTGTCAATGCGGTTCATCCAGGCGGCGAGCGCCTCGGCGTCCGTGCGTGTCTGCGTGGCTTCAAGCTGCGAGAGAAGCTCTGCGAGAACCTCGCGCACGTCGCCCACGATCGGAATGTCGGTTCTGACGTTTTTGGCAATCGAACTCGGATCAACGTCAACCTGAATGACGGTGCGCTCATTTTTCTGCCAGTCGGCGGGATTTCCGATCACACGGTCATCAAAGCGCGCCCCCACGGCAAAGACAACGTCACAGCCCTGCATCGCCATGTTGGCTTCGTAGGTACCGTGCATGCCGACCATGCCGAGACACTTGCTGTCTTTGGCGTCAAAGCCGCCGATGCCCATCAGGGTTGTCACAACGGGGTAGCCCAAAAGCGAGGCGATGCGGTTTAAAAGCGCCGAGGCGCCGGAAATCACAACGCCGCCGCCCGCGTAAATGAGCGGACGCTTGGCTGTGAGCAGTACCTGCAGTGCCCTGCGGATCTGGCCGGGGTGGCCCTTTAAGACCGGGCGGTAGCTCGGAATATCAATCTTTAAGGGCCACACAAACGGGCACTTATTGACCTGAACGTCCTTCGGAAGGTCAATCAGCACGGGGCCGGGACGGCCGCTTCTGGCAATGTAAAAGGCTTCTTTAATGGTGCGCGCGAGGTCCCGGACGTCTTTGACAAGGTAATTGTGTTTGACGCAGGGGCGCGTAATGCCCACGGTGTCGCATTCCTGGAAAGCATCGGTGCCGATGAGGCTTGTGGCAACCTGGCCCGTGAAGACAACGAGGGGAACTGAGTCGGCGTAGGCCGTGGCGATACCGGTGACGCCGTTTGTCGCGCCGGGGCCCGATGTGAGAAGCGCAACGCCGACTTCGCCGGTTGAGCGGGCATAGGCGTCTGCGGCATGCAGCGCCGCCTGCTCGTGGCGCACGAGAATGTGGCGGAAATACTTCTGCTTGTAGATTTCGTCATAGACGGGAAGCACTGCCCCGCCCGGATAACCGAAGACGTGTTTTACACCTTCGGCATGAAGCGCCTCGATGACGATTTCGGCGCCTGACATAACTTTGGCGGATTCATCCGCCGCTGTCACAGTTGTCTGCATAGTGGTACGCGTGATCCTTAATCATTTCCCGCGGGAGACGATCGGGATAACAGCCTTACGGAGGAATCCCCTCACGTAAACCCGTTCGGTCCGGACGGCCGCGGTCAACAGCCGCCGGTCCGCTTCTTGTTTTCGATCTCCGACCCTTCGGAGAGCGCCTCCGGCAAGAAGCCCCTCTGTCGGTCTGCCGCACGCCGTGGTTGACGTGAAGGCCTCTGAGGTCAGACGCCGGGCGACAGTCTTGGGGGACATTACACGAAAGGCGCTTCTGATTCAGCCCAAAACCAAGCTTCACCTCTCTCTCAGTGATGCCTTTTGCGTTTTAGCCAATCTCCTACGGTTATTCCCTTAAAATGCACTGCCTAAAAATACCCCGCCCTTGTGTCTTAAGGACAACGTGCAGCCCTCCTCACCGGTGCCGCCGCGGGGATGCGTTTTTCGTATTTGCTTCAGTTTTTGATTTATGTCGCAGCAGCATTCCGGGACCCAGTGGGGGTCCCGTTTCGGTTTTATTCTCGCAAGCGCCGGTTCTGCGATCGGCCTCGGGGCGATCTGGAAGTTCCCTTACTGGGCGGGCACCTACGGCGGCGCCAACTTCATCATCCCCTTCATTCTCTTTACCTTCACGATCGGTATTGCGCTGCTTCTGGGGGAACTCGCAATCGGCCGCGCCGGCCGCGGCAGCGCCTTAAATGCCCTTAGAAAAACCGGCGGCCCCGTCTTTACGGTTTTAGGGGGCATCGCGGTTTTAACGAGCTTTGTGATTCTGTCCTACTACTCGGTTGTGGGCGGCTGGTGCGTGAAGTACCTTTTTGACGCTCTCACCGGGCACCTTGTGACCGACAACGCCCGGCTTCTGACCGACAACTTCCGGTCACTCGTCGGTAACGGCCCGGTGAACTGCGCCTGGCATATTCTCTTTCTGACGCTGACCTGCGGCGTGATTGCCGCCGGGGTCATGCAGGGCATTGAAAGGCTTTCAAAGTACCTTCTACCCATCCTTTTCGTGCTGATGATTTTTCTCATTGCCCGGTCGCTCACGCTGCCCGGCGCGATGGAAGGCGTTGCCTTTCTCTTTAAGTTTGATCCCTCTGCCGTGACGCTTGAAGGGCTTTTAAACGCCATGGGCTTTACGTTCTTTTCGCTTTCGCTCGGCTGCGGCATCCTTGTGACCTACGGCTGCTACGTCAAGGAAAGCACGGACCTGCCCAACTCATCCCTTTGGATTGCCTGGCTTTCGGTGCAGACGGCAATTCTGGCGGGTTTGATGATCATGCCGGCCGTCTTTGCGCTCGACCAGGATCCCAACGCCGGTCCGGGCCTTGTCTTTGTGACGGTGCCGCTCGTTTTCTCGCAGCTTCCGATGGGAGGCATCTTTGCCCTTCTCTTTTACGTGTGCCTTTTAGTGGCGGCGCTCACCTCCTCGGTGTCTCTTCTGGAAGTCTGCACCGCTTACCTCACAAGTGAATGGCATATGACCCGCCGCCGCGCGGTGACACTCTGCTACGTTGCCCTTGCGGTGCTCGGCTGCGTTTCAGCCTTAAGTTTCGGACCGCTTTCGGGCTTTACGGTGGGCGGCAAAAACATCTTTGAACTTCTGGACTACGTCTGCTCCAACGTCATGATGCCCCTGGGGGGCCTCTCGATCGCGCTTTTGGCAGGCTGGAAGGCCTGGCCCGTCTTTAAGGCGCAGATCAACGCCGTGCATCAGTATCCTGCGGCGCTCAACACATTTCTGAAGTTTTCCCTGCGGTTTTTGGCGCCGCTGCTGGTGATCGTTGTGGTTGCCACCGGTCTCTGAGCGAAAGTCTCTAAACCGTCTGACGCAAACGGTGTTCCGGACTTTTTTCGGGACACCGTTTTTCCTACCGGCCCGAATCCTCGGTACACTCGGGGCACCACGAATTCTTTTATTGCGACAACATTATGTCTGAACGCATCAACTGGACAAGCCGACTGGGCTTTATTCTCGCGAGCGCCGGAGCGGCCGTGGGCCTCGGGGCCATCTGGAAGTTTCCGTATCTCGCGGGCAGTAACGGCGGCAGCGCCTTTCTCTTTCCCTACGTGATTCTCTCCTTCACGATCGGGCTTGTTCTGCTGTTGGCCGAAATTGCGCTGGGGCGGCTCGGTAAAGGCGGCATCGTCACCGCCTACCGCGCGATCGGCGGCAAAAAGTGGGCCGTTTTCGGCTACCTCGGCATTCTCACGGGCTTTTGTGTGCTGTGCTTTTATTCCGTGATCGGCGGCTGGACGATTTCCTATCTCGTCGATGCCCTGTTGGGTAACAGCATCGTGGCCGATAAAAGCGCGCTTGAAGCGCACTTTGGAGCGCTCGTGGCAAACCCCATGGTTTCGATCGGCTTTCAGGCGGCGTTTCTGATGTTTACCGCCTGGGTCGTTGTCTTTGACGTTGCCAAGGGGATTGAGCGGCTTTCCAAAATTCTGATGCCGCTTCTGTTGGTGCTCGTTCTCATCGTCATCATCCGCGGTGTGACGCTGCCCGGGGCTTCAGCGGGCCTCTCCTACCTTTTCAGCTGGAACAGCGATGCCTTTACCTGGAAGAGCCTTCTTGCGGCGATGGGCTTTACGTTTTTCAGCCTCTGCGTGGGCTGCGGCTGCATGCTCACCTACGGCTCCTACCTCGCCAAAGACACGGACCTTGTGTCGGGCTGCGCGTGGATTACGTTTCTTGCGACGGCCGCTTCCGTTCTCGGGGGCCTGATGATCATGCCCTCGGTGTTTGCCTTCGGGCTTGATCCCACGGCCGGCCCCGGGCTCACGTTTCTCACGATGCCCGTCGTTTTTGCGCAGCTTCCCTTCGGACAGTTCTTTGCGGTTGTCTTTTACGCGTGCCTGGTGCTTGCGGCGATCACCAGTTCCGTGTCGCTGCTGGAGCTTGTCGCAGCCTACTTTATTGACGAACTCGGCATGAAGCGCTTCTGGGCGGTGACGCTTGTGACCTTCGTGATGCTTGTTGTGGGAAGTTTCTGCGGGCTTTCCTTCGGCCCCCTGGCGGACTTTAAAATCGCGGGCCGCACGATTTTCGATAACTTCGATTACTTCACGAGTAACCTGAGCCTTCCCGTGGGCGGGCTCGTTGTCTGTGCTTTAGCGGGGCTTGTGGCCTGGAAGTCCGTGCGCGAGGAACTCAACGTCGGACGTGTGCGTCCGGCCTGGGAACTTGCCGCCTTCCGGGGACTTCTCGCGATCGGAGCCCCGGTTCTCATTCTCATTGTGCTCGTTACCGGTCTGTAAGAAAACCGGGCGTAAAAACAAACGGTCTGATTGCGCGTCAGACCGTTTTTTGTTCAGGCGCGGTTTATAAGCCGGCGCCGTCTCTGCTCAAAAAGGCAGACTGCGGCGGCTGCGCCGACGTTAAGGGACTCACACTTGTCTTCAATCGGAATGAGGTAACGGGCGTCCGCAACGCTTAAAGCTGCGTCGGAGAGCCCCGGGCCTTCAGCGCCCATCATCCAGACGGTGTGCCCCTGCTCCCACCCTTGACTGCGGAAAAGATCCGCGCCTCCGCGGGCGTCGGCCGCAAGCCGCCTTGCCGCAAAAAGCCCGGGGAGTTCTTCAGACGGCACGTTTTCGTAAATCACCGCACTGAAGTGGGCGCCCATGCCGGCCCGAAGGACTTTCGGAGACCAAAGCCCCGCCGTACCCGGAGAACTCACGATATGGGTGACGCCGCTTGCAAGCGCCGTACGAATGAGTGTCCCGGCGTTTCCCGCATCCTGCACGCCGTCAAGGTACAGCGCGTCCGCGGCAAGCGGTTTATGCGGCCGGTCAAACGTCGGAACCGGGATTTCAAGCGTAAGGCCCGAGCCGTGCTCCACAGGCGAAACGGCGTCGTAAAGCGCGGGCGCAACCACAAACGTGCGCACGCTCCCCCGCTTGGCAATCGCCTGAGCGTAGACCATGGCTTCAGCCGAAACACCCCCGTCTCTCAGAAGGATGCTTTCCACCGGAAAGTCCCGCTCGAGGATGACGCCCGCGAGGTGCGCGCCTTCGGCGAGCGTAAAGCCCGTTTTGCGCGCTGCGCGGGGGCTTTCCATGATCTTTTTCCAGCGGCGGTAGCGGTCGTTGGCCGCCGAAGTAATGGCAACGGTCTGCATGAAAGTGCGTGCTCGGGTTGACGGTTGGTTGAATGCGGCCTCATTTTAGCGGTTCGGCTGAGACCTTCTTTGCGAAAGGCATAGAATCCCGAAGCACAGAAATTCTCAAAGCATGGAGACATCATGTCCATCGTTTTAGCCGATAAGGTTTTTCCTGAAATCGCCGCCTGGGGTGATGAACTCACCGCAATCCGCCGTGAGATTCACAGTCATCCGGAACTCGGTTTTGATACGGCGGTGACCGTCAGCCGCATCGTGACGCTTCTCAAAAAATGGGGCATCGAAAAGATTGATACCGACATTGTCAAGGGCGGCGTCATTGTTGAAATCGACGGCAACCGTCCGGGTAAGACCGTGGCTTTGCGTGCCGACATTGATGCGCTCCCGATGAATGACTGCTCCGAGAACAGCTGGAAGAGCACGATTGAAGCCCGCGCTCACGCCTGCGGCCATGACGGTCATCAGACGTGGCTGATGGCAGCGCTGCGTTACCTCAACCTCAAGCGCGACTTCCCGGGCCGCGTGATCGGTATTTTCCAGCCCGCCGAAGAGCTTGCCCAGGGCGCTTTGGCCGTGATTAAAGCGGGTGTGCTTGAAAAGTACGGCATTGCTGAAATCTACGGCGCGCACACCGAACCGATGCTCGATAAGGGCGTGTTCGGGTTCCGCGTGGGGCCGCTGCAGGCCTCTTCCGACAGCTTCTGGGTGACCGTTCACGGCGTCGGTACCCACGGCGGCCGTCCGCATCTGGGTGTGGACCCGATTCCGGTGGGCGCAGCCATCATTTCGCAGCTGCAGACGCTTGTGAGCCGCAGGCTTAACCCCGTGGAAACCGGTGTTGTCTCGATCTGCTCAGTGAACGCCGGGCGCTTTGAGACCGCCAACGTCATTCCCCACCAGCTCACCTTAAGCGGTACGGTGCGCACATTCCTGCCGGAAGTCCGCGCAATGTTTGAGGAAAAACTCAAGAAGATCGTGACGCTTACCGCGCAGGCCAATGACTGTACGGCTGACATCAACTACGTGCATCAGTGCTCGGCCGTTATTAATGCCGAAGAGCAGACGCGTGCCGGCATTGACGCCGCCACAAAACTCTACGGCCCCGAGCACGTCGTGCCGGAAATGACGCCCTTTATGAGTTCGGAAGACTTCTCCGAATACCAGGCCAGAATTCCGGGCGCCATCATGCGTGTGGGCGTGCGTGACACCAACCATACGGCAACGCTGCACAGCCAGGCCTTTGACTTTAACGATGAGGTGCTGCCCGCTGCGGCCACACTCATTGCGCAGATCGCCCTCTCGCGCTTAAACGCCCTGGCGTAACTGCCGGCTGGTGCGTTCTTTCGGCCTCCGCGGGACACGTTTCCCGCGGAGGCCTCTCATTATCCGACAGGGCAGCAGCGCACCCTCATCATCCGTACGGATGAGTTTTTGCCCCTTGACGCCCTCGAAAAAGCCCTTATGCGTTAGAGTTACGGAATCACCTGCCCGACGGGCACTGCAGTCACTCAAACGGATGAGAGACTGCGCTGACGAATACGAAAAAAACGATGAATAAACCGCTATCAGCAGCCGCTCTGGAACGCCGCCGTGAGCTTGATCTTTTAAGAACGCTGCCCGAACTGCTCACGCATCACCTCGAAAAGCGTGCCGACATGCCGATTTATACCCAGTGGTCGGCCAAAGAAAAGACCTGGAAAACCTATTCGGTCAAAGAGACCGTTGATCGGGTCAATGTCTGGCGTCATGCGCTTGCCGCCGAAGGCTTAAACCGGGGCGAGCGCGTGGCAATGCTGCTGCCCAACTGTTTCACGGCCGTCGTCTTTGACCAGGCTGCGCTTGCCTGTGCTTTGACGCCTGTGCCGCTTCACGCCGTGGATACGGCGGGGTCTTCCTCCTACATCATGAACGACAGCCAGGCGCGCGTCCTGGTGACCGCCAAAAAGGCGAAGTGGGAAGCGATTCGCGATACCGAACCCCATTCCTTCTTAAAGACCGTGGTGATCACGGACGATGAAGTGGAAGATCACAAGGAAGACGGAATCCGCGTCGTTGGGGTTGAAGCGTGGCTTGCGGGCGGCGCAGGGGCAGAGCTTCCCGCCGGCCCCGAACCCACGGATCTTGCGGCGCTTGTCTACACCTCGGGAACGACCGGCAAACCCAAGGGCGTGATGCTCACGCACCGCGCGATTCTTGCCAACGTGACCGGAGTGCTGCAAAACGTCTGCCCGGAACCCGAAGACGTCTGGTTTTCGTTCCTGCCGCTTTCGCACACCTTTGAGCGCACGACCACGTACTACACGGCCCTGGGCTGCGGCAACCGCGTTGCCTTTAACCGCAACATCAGTCTCATTCAGGACGATTTAAAGCAGATCCGTCCAACCGTGATGATGAGCGTGCCGCGGATTTACGAAAAGATTTACGAGAAAATCCAGGATCAGCTCGCCAAAAAGCCGAAATTCATTCAGTTTCTGTTTCAGTGGGCCGTGGACTGCGGCTACCGGCGCTTTTGCCGTGAAAACGGGCTGCCCGTTGAGTCGGGCGGCCTTCTCGCGCTCCTTGATCCCCTCTTTGCGGGATTCCTGGATAAAAAGGTCGGCGCCGGTATCCGCTCCGTCTTCGGCGGCCGTCCGCATATTTTTATTGCCGGGGGCGCAGCCTTTAACCCCCAGGTGAGTAAAACGTTTTTGGGGCTCGGCGTGAACATCATGCAGGGCTACGGTATGACGGAAACAAGCCCCATCATTGCCGTCAACAAAGAGGGCTTCAATCACCCGGCAACGGTTGGCGTGGCGCTTCCCAACGTTGAAATCCGTCTGGGCGAAAACGATGAGCTGCAGGTGCGCGGCCCCTCCGTGATGCTCGGCTACTGGAACCGCCCCGCCGACACCAAGGCCGTCTTTACCGATGACGGCTGGCTTAAGACGGGCGATCAGGCCGACATCTACGCCGACGGTCACGTCCGGATCAAGGGCCGCATCAAGGAAATCATTGTGACGAGTACCGGAGAGAAGGTGCCGCCCGCGGACCTTGAGCAGGCGCTTGAAAATGACCATCTCATCAGTCAGGCGATGGTTTTCGGTGAAAATAAGCCCTTTATCGGGGCGCTTGTGGTCTTAAACCCCGAGCGCTGGAAGGAACTTGCAACTGAGCTTAAGCTCAATGCCGACGATCCCGCTTCACTTAACGAACGTGCTGCACGCCAGGCCGTCTTAAAGCGCGTGAAGGCTGCGGCTGCGCGCTTTCCCAACTACGCTGTGCCCCGCTCCGTCAAACTTATGCTTGAGCCCTGGACGATTGATAACGGGCTTTTGACCCCCACGCTTAAATTAAAGCGCGGCCCCATCAAGGCGCGCTTTGCAGACGCAATCGACGCGGTCTACGGCGAAATCAAAGCCTGAGGTTTTATGGACACAAAAAAAGCGGCCGTCGGATTTTTTCCGGGCCGCTTTTTGTGTCTGACGGTTTTTTAAAGTTCCGTCGCAGGTGCCTTATCCAGGCCGAAGGCGTCGTGCAGCGCCCGAACGGCAAGCTCCATGTACTTCTCTTCGATCACAAGGCTCACCTTAATTTCCGAGGTGCCGATCATGAGAATGTTGATGCCCTCTTTGGCAAGCGTTTCAAACATCTTGCAGGCAACACCGGCGTGGGTGCGCATGCCAACGCCCACAACGCTCACCTTGGCGATGTTCGAGGACGTCGTGATGTCGCAGGGGCCTGTGACGGGCAGCACTCCGCTCTTTAATACCTTCACTGTCTTTTCAAGGTCGCCCTTGGGGACCGTGAACGTAAAGTCCGTCGTGTCCTTACCGGTGTTCTGCACGATCATGTCAACATCAATATTGTTGCTCGCAACCGGTCCCAGGATCTTATAAGCGATGCCCGGGGTATTGGGCACATGAGAAAGGGTGACCTGCGATTCATCGCGGGTGCAGGCAATACCGGTGACAAGGGCTTTTTCCATCTTGGGATCTTCCTCAAACGAAATCAATGTGCCGCTTACGGCTTCTTTTTCAACCGGGATATCCGGATCAGTCAGGCTCGACAAAACACGCAGGGGAACCTTGTATTTGCCGGCAAATTCGACGCTGCGGATCTGCAGAACCTTGGATCCGAGGCTCGCAAGCTCGAGCATTTCCTCAAAGCTGATCGCGTCAAGCCTGCGGGCCTTGCGCTCAATACGGGGGTCCGTCGTATAGACGCCGTCCACGTCCGTAAAGATGAGGCATTCCTGCGCCTTTAAGGCAACGGCCATCGCGACGCCTGAGGTATCGGACCCGCCGCGGCCGAGCGTGGTGACGTTACCGGCGGTGTCTCTGCCCTGAAAGCCCGCAACGATCACGACTTTGCCGGCGTCAAGCTCACGCTTTACCGGTTCGCAGTCAATGCTTTCGATGCGCGCTTTGGTAAAGGCGCTGTCGGTGTGAACCGCCACCTGCGAACCGTTAAAGCTCACGGCATCCACGCCGATTGATTTAAGCGCCATCGCAAGCAGCCCGATGGAGACCTGCTCGCCGGTGCTGGCGATCACATCGAGTTCCCGGGGATCGGGATTGGGCATGATTTCCTTGGCAAGCCCGATCAAGCGGTTCGTTTCTCCGCTCATGGCCGAAACTACAACCACCATCTGATATCCGGCTTTGTGCCATTTGGCGACGCGCCGCGCGACATTTTTAATGCGCTCCACGCTGCCCATGGACGTTCCGCCGTACTTGTGAACGATTATTGCCATATAGCTCGGCCTAATTCTGAGTGAGTTTGTCGGTGCGGCAGAGCTGATAGCTTCAGCGCTGCCGCGGTCTGTGAAATCGTTTCTGATTTTGTCAGAAAGGGGCCCGTTTCGGACCCGTGAGACACGTTTTTGCCCGTAAACCTCTCGGTATCTTGATAACTGACAAGCAACAGGAGAGAAAAAACTTAGGCAATACGTCGGATAGGTAAAGTTTTTTAGAACTCCTATTGGAAATCTTTACGTTTTGGGGTAATCTAGGGTTTTTACTGAGTAACTTTTGACTACAATGCCTTGTCTCGGTGGTGCTGAGCTGCCCCGGACATATGCCCTGAAACAGGAAGAAATCGAGGCGTTTCAGCCCGCCCGTTAGGAGGAAGTTTCAACCGTCAACTACCCCTGACTGAAGTCAGAGGCTTGGCAACAAGTCTTGGTTGACTAGCCTCAGTCCGTTTTCGGACGGACTCCGTTGGTTGGGAATCCGTTCCGTCGCAAGACGGGACGCAAACAGGCACCGCGGGATGTCGATCCTAGTCCCGCGCTCTGCGGTCTGCGGTTAAAAGCTCTGAGAGGTAGGAGCGGTGCTTCAGACAACAAACCCCTTCCAACATTGGCGAAGGATCACCACCGACCGCAAGGTCGAGCAGACGGAGCCCGTGAGGTATCCGTCAATGGAGAACACTTTGAAAGTTTTTGTGTTGAATATGCGCGGGCAACCGCTCATGCCGTGCTCCCCGCCCAAGGCGTGTAAGCTCCTTCGGGCCGGGAAGGCCGTGCCTGTGCGCCGAACGCCCTTTGCGATTCAACTGACGGTGCCGACGGGCGAAACTAAGCAGCCGATCACCTTGGGTGTGGATGCGGGCTACAAGCACGTCGGCCTGAGCGCAACGACCGCCAAGGAAGAGTTGTTGGCTTCCGAGGTCGAACTGCGGCAGGACGTGACGGGCTTGCTCTCGGATCGCTTGGCACTTCGCCGCGCCCGACGCAACCGTAAGACCCGTTGCCGTGCGCCGCGTTTTGATAATCGCGTTCGATCAAAGCACAAGGGTTGGCTTGCGCCGTCCGTGGAGAACCGCATTCAGGCGCACATATCGCGCATTGAAACGGTTTGCCGAGTGCTTCCGATCACCAAAATCGTGATTGAAACCGCATCGTTCGACATTCAGAAGATCAAGAATCCCGAAGTCGAAGGCACGGACTATCTGCAGGGCGACCAGCTCGGATTCTGGAACGTGCGCGAATATGTGCTGTTCCGCGACGGTCACATTTGCCAAGCCTGCAAAGGCAGATCGAAAGATCTGATTCTCAACGTGCATCACATTGAGAGTCGGAAAACGGGAGGCGACGCGCCGGGCAACCTCATCACGCTGTGCGAGGCGTGCCACAAGGCGTATCACGCAGGCAAGTTGAAGCAGTTCAATCCCCGGCGCGGCGCTTCTTTCAGGGCAGAGACTTTCGTGGGCGTCATGCGTTGGACGGTGCTCAACCGCCTGCGCGAGCGCCATCCCGAATTGCCTGTCACGAATACCTACGGGTATCTGACCAAACACAAGCGCATCGTCGCGGGCTTGCCAAAGACGCATTGCGCGGACGCTTTCTGCATTGCCGGCGTCCTCGACGCAAAACGTCGGGGCGAATACCTGTTTCAGAAACAGACGCGCCGCCACAATCGCCGGATCCACAAGCTGACGATTCTCAAAGGCGGTGTGCGCAAGCGCCATCAGGCTCCGTACCTAGTGCACGGCTTCAGGCTCTTTGACAAGGTGCTGTGCAAAGGGGAAGTCGGCTTTATTTTTGGCAGACGCTCCTCGGGTGCATTCGATGTGCGCCGTCTGGACGGTACAAAGATTTCTGCCGGTATTTCCTACAAGAAACTTTCGCTTCTTGAGAAGCGAAAGATGTTTTTAACTGAACTGAGAAAGGAGGGCCGCGATTCCTCCCGCGTCTGAAGACGCGGGTTTCCTCGCGGAATTTCTATGATCCGTGCAACCGCTACCGTTGTCCTGCACAATTTTTCGATGTATGCGAACGCTGCAGCCAAAGGCAATGCCGTGCTCGTGACGTTTCATTCACAGCCCTGGTGCCTCATCGGCCCCGTGTCGCTTCTGAATGAACCGGAAAAAAAGACGTGCCGCGTCTTAAACGCCACGGACGCCTACCATCAGTTTTCCACGAACGCCCAGCTGGCTCACCGCGGCAACATCACGCTTGTGAGCTCACGGGGCAAACTGCGGTGCGGCTTTTTCCCGCCCGCTTTTGCCGAACGTCTCTCGGTTAAAGACCGCGTTGTGCGTGAATTCATCGAAGGCTGAGCCCAATCTCATTACAATGACCGGCAACGAGCCCGGAAGTCGTTTTCACCGTGCTCATCACCATCAATTCCTGACAGAACCCCACCCGCTATGCCGGTCACACAATTTCCTGAAAAAGGCGCGTGTTTCATCGCCCCCTCTATTCTTTCCGCGGACTTTGCCCGTCTCGGCGAAGAAATCCGTGACGTCATCGATGCCGGAGCCGACTGGATTCACTTTGACGTGATGGACAACCATTACGTGCCCAACCTCACGGTGGGGCCCCTGGTGTGTTCAGCCGTGCGCCCTCACAGCTCGGTTCCGATTGACGTGCATCTGATGGTCGAGCCCGTTGATGCGCTCGTACCGATGTTTGCCAAGGCCGGTGCCGACATCATCACCTTTCATTGTGAGGCAAGCCGGCACATTGACCGCACGTTAAGCCTTATTCACGACAACGGGTGTCTCGCGGGCCTTGTCTTTAACCCGGCAACGCCCCTCGATTACCTCACCTATGTCATGGACAAGGTGGACGTGATTCTTCTGATGAGCGTCAATCCCGGTTTCGGCGGCCAAAAGTTCATTGCCTCGGCTCTTACAAAGATCCGCGCCGCGCGCACGATGCTTGATCAGTACGAAAAAGAAAGCGGCCGGAGGATTCTCATTGAGGTGGACGGCGGCATCAAGCCCGAAAACATCGCTCAGTGTGCCCTCGCCGGTGCCGACGTTTTTGTCGCGGGAAGCGCCGTCTACGGCAAGAAAACCAAAGCCGGTTACGCCGAAGCAATTGCGAGCATGAAAAAAGCCGTCAGCGGGGCGACGGCTTAAAAGCAGACGGATTTTTACGTCAAGGCCGCCCGGGAAACGTCCTGCGGGCGGCTTTTCTTTGCTCTCAGAGTTTGCCGAGCGTCTGCCGCACGGTCTGCTCCACAGCGACTTCCACGGCCTTTCCGAGGTCCTTTCGGATGCGGCCCGCGGCGGTCTGCAGCGCCATTTCCACGATGATGTCGATGTTGCCTGCAAGGCGCTCACAAAGCTGTGCGGTGACCTCATGGGTCATTTCTTCAATCATGTGCTTGTCAACGGTCTTTGCGGGTGATGTCCCCTGCATTGCGGCTGCTGGTGTTTCAGAGGCCTTCGCGCGCGGGGCGGACTCCACGGCCTGCGCATTTTTGGCCATACGGAAACCCGCATGCATGCAGGCGGACGCAGGCGCAGCAGGGGCCTGTGTCCGGGGCGCAGCGGCATCGGGCACCGCACAAGCGGCCTGCACCTGGGGCTCGCCCGCAGGCCGGGCTGCCTCAGGCTCTTCAAAAACCGGTGTCCGCGGCTGATCGGTTGGCGTCACGGGGGCAGCGGGCTCTGCGGGCGGCATATCCTGCAGCGGAATCCCTTTTTGCGCGAGCGACTCAAGCCGTGCCTTCTCGTTTGTGAGCGTATCCGTGAAAACGCCGGCCGCTGCCTTCTGAAGGTCTTCCCAGGTGTACGTCACACGTTCCTGCAGCACAGGCGAAGAAAAAGTCGGGTTCACTTGGATTTGCTCCTGTCATAGGCTTTGAGCACAACGCCCGCAGCCCGGTAAATACGGTAGCGTGCACGGGCGGAGGTGAGTTCCGCCGCGTTGCTTGTGACGATGTCAACCACACGCTCAAACGGTTTTAACGCGTCCTGCCAGTTTTCAGGCACCGCTTCGTCTAAAAGAATCAGCACCTTGTCGTGCGGCAGGTCGGAAAAGACCGAACTGAAATGCACGCTGCATTCTGAGGCATAGGCGTCCTTGGCCCAGCTGTGCGGGATAAAGGTGAGATCCTCAAAACGCCAGAGATCATCGTAGACACGCTTTAAAAGAACGGGATCGCGGCTCCAGACGGCAACAGAAAGCCCCATGCCCTGCACCTTTTTAATAAGGCGGCAGGCATAAAGCGAGCGGTTGGCAACGCCGAAGTGAAAGTCGATCTGTTCCATGATCCCGTCATCTTAACGACTCGGCCTGAAAACTAAAAGCGGCTTTGAGCTCCCCCGCTTTCCCCTGCGGCAGAAACAGGCTTTACGTACGCCGCCGTTCCCCAGAGCGGAATCGTGGAGATGCTGTGCTCAAAGCTTCCGATGGTTTCCTTCGTGGCGTACGAGATGTAAATAAGCGTCTGATTTTTGGCATCAAAGATCCGGCGGATCTTGAGGCGCTTTAAAAAGACGCTTTTACTCTTGGAGAAAATCACGTCGCCGTCGCTGCCTGAGGTTTTGATGCGCTCAATCATCGCGGGTGTGATCTCCCCGGTCTGTCGGCAGGAAACCGCGCTTTCGGAAGGGTCCGTAAGGCTTAACGGAGACTCAATGGAAGCGACGTGGCAGGTGACGCCCGGCACTTCGGGATCGACAAAGGCGTTCACGGTGATGTCCTTCAAGGTGAAGATCCCGAGCGAGACGTCCGCCACGTCACCTTTGCCGCAGCCCGCCAGCATGAGCGCTGCGGCAAAGGTGACCACCCCAAGCTTTAAGGCGCTCATTTGGCTGCCTTTCTGCCTTTGCGGGCAGAAGTTTTTTGAGCTTTCTCAGCGGGGACCGCATCCTTAAATTCCTCTGCGGCACGGCTTCTGAGCCAGGCCAAAAGAAGCGGCAGCGGCCGGCCCGTCGCTTTTTTCTGGCCGCTGTGGGTGTTGGCGGTACCTGCCACATCCAGGTGCGCCCAGGGGCACTTCGGAGCAAACGCTTCCAGAAAAGCCGCCGCGATGCTTGCGCCCGGGCCTGCGGCTGCACCGATATTGGCCATGTCGGCCACATCGGACTTCAGGGCCTCCGTGTAGTCTTTTCCAAGCGGCATGCGCCAGACGCTGTCGCAGGCGGTGTCGCCCGCAGCCTTAAGTTCTGCCGCCAGACGCGAATCATTGGCAAAAAGGCCGGAGTGTGCGCTTCCGAGCGCCACAATGATGTGGCCCGTGAGCGTAGCGGCGTCCACGACTGCCGCCGGCTTAAAGACTGCGGCACGCACGAGGGCGTCGGCAAGAATGAGGCGCCCTTCGGCATCGGTATTTAAAATCTCCACGGTCTTGCCGTCGGACATCGTGATGACGTCAGAGGGTTTCAGTGCCGTCCCCGAAGGCATGTTTTCGCAGGCAGCGACAAGGGCCGTGACGTTCACGGGGAGCTTAAGTTCAGCCGCGGCTTTGACTGCCGCGAGCATCACGGCTGCGCCGCACATGTCAAACTTCATCTCATCCATGCCGCGCGCGGGCTTCAGAGAAATACCGCCTGCGTCAAACGTGATCCCCTTGCCCACGAGCACCACGGGTGCGGCTTTGCCGGCGCCGTTATACGAAAATTCGATAAAGGCGGGTTCCACGGCAGAGCCTTTGGAAACGCCCAGGACGCCGCCCATCTTTGCTTTTTCAATCGCCTTACGGTCCAGGATCTTGACGCTGAGGCCCGTACCGCGCTTGCGGGTGATTTCCTTTACGGTCTGCGCAATATAGTGCGGCGTGCAGATATTGGGCGGGAGTTCCGCGAGGTGCCGCGCCCAGTGAATGTTTTCAGCTTCAATGCGGCCGGCTTCAAGCGCGTCGGCCACGGCCTTGGTCTTTTTATCGGAAAGCCACACGAGCTTTTCAAGCACAGCGCCTTCGGTGTGCGCGGTCTTCAGGGTGATTTTGGGTGCGAGTGTACAAAACGCCGTGCGGGCTGCGGTAAGCGCCTTCCAGGCTTCATCTCTGTCGGTGACGGTCCAGTCCTCGGCAGCAAGAATTACTTCGCTGGTGCCCGCGGCTTTGACGGCAGCCTTAACGGCAGCAACATAGTCATCCTGCGTCATCGCGCCCGCTTTGCCGAGCCCGACAATCACAAGGCGGCTGACGCCAAGGCCAGCGGGCTGCAGCAGGACCGTTGTTTTACCGGGCGTGGTGCTGATGTCGCCCGCCTTAATAAGCGCTGCGGCATTCGTGAGTTTTGCAGCGGCGTTTTCGCCTGCGGCCGTCCAGGTGACGGTCTTTGCGGTTTTGCCTTCGTACACACCCACGATGAGTGCGGCGCCTTTAACTTTTGAGGCTGCCGTTATCTGAACTTCCGTCTTCATTTTTTTTATTTCCTTTTTGCCGGGACCGACTGGGAAAGCGGCCCGATGTTTGTTGCCGGGCATTTTAGAGCCCGCGGCGCGCGAAAAACCGGCTTTGTTGCCAACCATTGCACTTTGCCGCCCGTCCCGGCTTTCTGCGGCATCTTGAATTTGCCGCCCGCAGTGCCATAATCCATGAATGGCTGACGGAGCTCTGTATTGAACCAGTCTCCCCCGGCCGATTCGGTTTTTCGCCAAAAGAGGAACACTATGGAAAACATCCCGAAGCTCAGATTTGCGCATCCCACCGACAATCTGGAGCGCAGCATTTTCTTTTACCGTGACGGTCTCGGGTTTGAAATTCTGGACCGCTACACCGAGCAGCAGGGATGGGACGGCGTGATCTTCGGCCACAGAAACTGGCCTTATCAGATTGAGATCTCGCAAAAGAGAGGGACCGATCCGGTACCGAGAAACGCCACCGTCAACCACTTCCTCGTTTTTTCGCTCCCTGAGGCCGAGCACTGGGAGCGGCGTCTTAAGGCCCTCTTTGATGCGGGCTTTACCCAGGTTCCGGTTCCGGAACTCTATAACGACGGGGCTTCGGCCTGCTACGAGGACCCCGACGGCTACCGCGTTGTACTGAGAAAGGGCTTCTGGAAAAAGTAAGGTTCTTTCAAAGCGCTGACAGTTCGGCCCGCCGGAAGTTTTCTCTGACGGGCCGTTTTCTTAAGACTCTTCAATACGCTGCGGCGGAAACGCGTCCCAGGTTTCGCACCCCGGGCACTGCCACAGGAAGGTATGCGCCAAAAAGCCGCAGTGGCGGCACTGATAGCGCCCGAGCTTTTTGGCTTGCTTGGCGGTGATGTCGGCTAAAAGCGCGGCCTCCTCGCTTTCCGGATTTTCCTTGCGGCGCATGGCGCAAAGGACACTGAACGCCGAAAGCGAAGGCTTTTGCTTTAAGGCAGCCACTGCAAAGGCGCCGGCGGCCGCGGGGCCCTCCCAGTTATCCAGGCGGTTCACGGTTGCGGCGAGAATATCAACGCTTCCGGTTTCGGCAAACGCTTTCTTCAGAAACGCCAGGGCCACCCCGCGGTTTCGGACCGCCAGCACATCGGCTTTTTTGGCGGCAATAAGCGAGAGGTAGCGGGGATTGTCGTCTTCGATCCGCTTCCACGCGGCAAGCGCTTCGTCGGTCTTGCCTTCAGAAAGCGCTACGTCCGCAGTAAGCGCCAGCGCACGGACGTTGTCGGCCTTAACCGTAAGGGCATTCTTGAGAAACTCGCGGGCGCGGGCAATGTCTCCGGATTTACGCGCGAGTTCCGCGCGCTCACACCAGTAGTGTGAGATTTCGTGCGAAAGGTCACGCCCGAAGTCTTTCTCAAGCGTCTCGGCCGTTTCCGCGGCCTTAACCCAATCGCGCTCCGTGCAGAAGATGTGCATCAGCGCGTCAAGCGCTTCGAGTTTGCGGTCTTTACTCTGCGCAAGCATCTCGTAGGCAGCCTGCGCGCGGTCGTACATCCCGGCCTTGAGAAAGTCCTGGGCAAGTTCAGACAAGGCAAGCATCCTTTCGCTTTCGGAGAGTTCCCCGCGCTTAACGAGGTTTTCGTGAATGCGGATTGCCTGATCAAACTGTCCGCGGAAGCGAAAGAGGTTACCCAAAGCATGGTGCAGATCCACGGTTTCGGGGTCAAGGCGCACCACTTCCATAAAGTGGTCGATCGCCTTATCGGGTTTGTCGGACAACAGAAGTGACAGGCCCTTAAAGTAGTTGTCGTCCAGGCCGTGCGTTTCTTCCTTGCGCTGCCGGCCGTCTACGCCTCTGAGCCACCAGCCCGCACCGAATAAAAGCGGCACAGCCGCGAGATACCAAAGTTCAAAGTCCATCAGAAAAATCTTCCAGGTTAATTCGTGCTCAATCCTTAGCCAAGAGGCTCTTCGCTGTGAGAATATCGTGCCAGCTCACTTCTTTGGCTGCCGGGTTTCTCAAAAGGTACGACGGGTGATAAGACACAACAGCCTTCACAGTGCGGCCGGCGCACATCACTTCATGCACCGAGCCCCGTAAGCGGCTGATTGAAGTCTGAGCAGCCTCGGGCATCATCGCCGCCACCGCGGTTTTCCCCATCAAAAGCAGCGCCTTGGGCTGCAAAAGCTCAAGCTGCCTATCTAAAAACACACGGCAGGCTGCGGCTTCTTCCGGCAGCGGATCACGGTTTCCGGGCGGCCGACATTTAAGCACATTGATGACCGCGGCATCTTTGCCGCGCTCAATGCCGCTCGCCTTGAGAATGGCCGTTAAAAGCTGTCCGCTTTTACCGACAAAGGGAATGCCTTCCAAATCCTCATCGCGCCCCGGGGCTTCACCGATAATGACCAAAGGACAGCCGGGCGCTCCGTCAGAGGGTACCGTCTGCATGCGGTGCGCGGCCATGGCGCAGGCGTGACACCGGGCAATCAGCCCCTTTAATTCGTCCCAGCCCGCGGTCTTGGCGGCCGCAGCAAGCGCGGCATCCTGCACCGCAATCACTTTCTTGGGCTCAGTGGAAACGTCGGAAGCGGCCGGCACACGCCGCGCAAAAGGCGCGGGTTTCGCAGCCGGTTTCAGTGTTGCCGTAGGCGCTGTCCTCGGCTGAGCGCGCGCGACCGGCACTGCCGCCTGCGCCTTTACGCCGGTTTGAGGCGCTTCAGAAGCGAGCAACGGATCCTCGGACGAGCGCAGCAGCCACTGCGGTCCGATATCCATTGCCTGCCACAGTAAGCTTTGTTCGCGGGTAAGAGCCATGGTTTGATTGTGAGCTTGAGTCCGCTTAGTTTACCGCGGCACTAAACAACCCGCGTCTAAGGCGCGGGGTTTCCTGACACGGTGCAGGCTTTCCCGCAACAGGCAAAGGTTTTAAGGCCTCGTCTGCCCGGGCGTCCCCTGC
The DNA here is from genome assembly GCF_928721995.1 of Duodenibacillus massiliensis. NCBI lineage: Bacteria > Pseudomonadati > Pseudomonadota > Betaproteobacteria > Burkholderiales > Sutterellaceae > Duodenibacillus > Duodenibacillus massiliensis. The sequence goes on along the minus strand of NZ_OV788642.1, from coordinate 172,236 downwards.
ACCACAGGAACATTTAAAACGCAACCGCTCTACGGGTACAGGCTTCATCAGCTCGATCCGTCGGTTCCGGCAAAGGACTGCTTCGTCTTGCCGATTCGCTGGTTTGTACTGCACTACTGATCCGGCGTTCCCCGAGACTTGTTTGAGCCTCGCAAGCGCTGATTGCTCAGCCTTCAGATCGTAGCTGTCAGTGGCGGGATCCGAAAAATACAGATTCATGGCGGCCGCGACATCGCGGTCCATGGCACGTAAAAGACGCGCAATCTCCTTTTCCTGAGAGACAGTGCCCGCGCTCACCAAAATCTTCTGCTGCCACTCGGGGCTGTAAAAAGTCATGGTCCTCGGGCCCGGGTCAACAGCCACCTTGAGATCCTTGGGAGCATAAACGTGCTTGACGGGCGGTACGCCTTCGACAATGAGCAGAACAAAGTAGCGCATACGGCCGCGGATCATCCGCCGGACAAGACGGCAGTATTTGACACGCTTAAAGCCGGACGGATCTGTTGCTGAAAGAAGAGCTTCTTTCTGCCAGGCATCCGGCGCTTCAGCCTTTATCACCAGATCCAGAACCTCGAGCGTCCACGTCTTAGCCTTCCAACGCAACCCTGTTTTGTTTGATTTTCCCTCAACGCTGTGCAAGCCCCGTTTAGCACTCTTAAACCGCGGCCGACCGCCCTGATGAAGCAGTCGGCGCTCAATGCCCTGCCAGACACGTGTGGCAATTTTCTGCGCTTCGTTGATGCCGATGCGCTTTGTAAAGCCGCCCTTAGCACGGTGCTCTTTCACGACATCATGCATGGCATACTCGGTTAGCCGGGCGGATTTCTGATTTTCCTTAAACCGCTTGTTGCGGTCTTTGCCCTTGGGCATCGCGGCCGTCAGCTTCCACTCTTCCGAAGCTTTCATGGCGCGCACGCGTTTCTTTGCTGTTCCAAGAACAGCATTGAAGAGCTGGCGTGCATCGGAGAAGCAGGTCTCCAGTGCACTTTCCTGATCCTCTCCGGTTTTCAGGCCCAGCTCGATGACAAAGGACGGTGTGCGCGATTTCATAGCGGCTGAATATACCTTAAGCGAAAACTATGTGCATGGTTTAGTTGCGGTACAGCCAAAATTTAAAAAAGATCGAAAGCCCGCATTCCTCCACGGCTTAAAAGCCGTGGCTTCCCGCGGGAAATTCCGTGAGCCCGCAGTCCATGAGCACCGCGTCTTCCCTGCCCTTTTCGGCCGGATAGTAGCCGCGTCTCACACCCACACGCTTAAAACCGGCTGATTCATAAAGCCGGAGTGCCCGGGTGTTGCCGATTCTCACCTCAAGCCGCATGAGGCGCCCGGCGCGCTTTCGGGCGTCCGTCATGGCATTCATGAGCAGCGCCCGGCCGAAACCCCTGCCCTGAAACTCGGGATCCACCGCGATTTCCAGGAGTTCTGTCTCATCAAAAACCTGCATGACGATGCGGTAGCCCGCAATCTTGCCTGCGGCAAGTGCAACCACACAGTCGTAGCCTGCGGCGAGAGCCGACTGAAAGTTGGCAACCGTCCAGCCGAAGGGATCAGCGCGCTTGGAGAGCGCCGCAACGCTTTCGATATCGGCCGTTGCCATGGGGCGGAAACTGAGATCATTCATGATGATGGTGGTGGTCGTGCTCAGAGGTTTTGCTGAGCGGAATGTAATTCACGGCCCCGTGCTCGACCCCGGTTTCCGCGGTGAGCGCTTCCGCAAGGGGTTTTACTTCAGAGAGTCTGCCGCGCATGACAACGGCCTCGGCACAGCGCTTTTCATCGATATGCACGTGCATGGTGGAAATCACGAGATGCGTGTGCGCATGCTGATGCTCGGCCATACGTTTGGAAAGCTGCCGCTCATGGTGGTCAAAGGCGTAACTCACAACCGCCACGCAGCTCCCCGCATCGTCACTGACGTCCCGGCGCGCGAGTTCATTGCGCACAAGGTCCCGCACGGCTTCGGAGCGGTTGCTGTAGCCCCTTTCCTCAATGAGCCGGTCAAAGGCTTGGGCCAAATCATCATCAAGCGAAATCGTGACGCGCTGCATACCGCCTTCCTCAGAGTTTTTCGCCCGCCTGACGCTCTTTAATGGTGAGCGCCACGCGGTTGCGGACATAAATCGGAGAGGCAAGCGACGCCGTGACCGCTTCGCCCTTCATGAACATGGTGCGCGCCAGAAGCGCCACGCCGCGGGACGTCACTTCAAGTCCGGCAAAAACAGGGCATCCCGCAGACTCCGTTGCTTCCGGATAGACGGCAAAGGCAGAACCAGCCGCTGCGCCGCAGTTAAATTCACGGACGAGGTTTCCGATTTCTGAGGGCTTGACGGCCGAGGGCTCACTGAGTGCCGCCGGGGCATCCGGATGCCCCGCTTCAAAGGCCTGAACGTAACACTCGTGCATGCGGGCGTCCAGAGCAATCAGAACGCGCCTGACGTCCGGTTGTTCACGGAAAAAAAGAACAGCAGCGGCAGTAAGCGTCGGCACACAGATGACAGGTCTGTCAACAGCCCACGCAAGGCCCTGGGCGGCTGCGCAGGCTGTCCGGATCCCCGTGAAGGCCCCGGGCCCGGCGCCGAAGGCAACGGCCGCGCAGTCAGCGACCGTGACACTTCTTTCTTTTAAAACGGCGTCCACCAAAGGCAACAGCCGTTCGGTGTGTTTGTTCTTTTCCCGCTCAACGTGCTCAAGCACCCCGCCCGCGGCGTCAATCAGGGCGGCCGACACACTGTCGGCTGCCGTATCCACGGCAAGGATGAGGCCGGTAGCGGCCGCGTGTTCCGTCTGCGTCATTGTTCTTTGCAAAATCCCTAACCAATCATGAGCACCCTAAAGCGCCCGTTCGGCAGGAATTGTAACGAAGCGGGACCGAGGCAAACCCGAATCCGCTTAAAATCCCCATCCCTCAAAAACAACAATAATCAAACATACAATGCGTACGAAAGCCCTTCTTTTTGCCGCCCTCGCCGCGGCCCTCAGCACTGGCGCTCAGGCCGGTCAGTATGCCGACGCCATGGCGCAGTGCATTCTCACCAACACCTCTGCCTCAGACCGCGACACACTGACGCAGTGGGCCTACGTGACGCTCGGGAAAACGGACGCCGCCAAAAAGGTGCAGGCCATACCGGCCGCCAAAACCAAGGCCGTGGAAGACAAGGCGAAGAAACTCGTCACAAACCTCACGACCGGCGCCTGCGCAAAGCCCTTTGCGCAGCTGATGATCAACGAACCCAAGACAGGGCTTCAGAACACGGCTGTGGCGCTCGCGCAGGAACTTCTCACGGAAAAAATCAAATCGAAGACGCTCAACCTGCTGCCAACGGTTAATATCGGGAACGTGAGCCGCGAAACCGTTGAGCAGATCGGCGGGCTTATCACGAACCTTCTCAGGAAATAATCTCAGTCCGCGAGCGCGTCTCTTAAGGGCATTATGAGCACGGTACTTTCCGTCATGCGGCGCCAAAAGCCCTTAAGCGCCCCTGCGCTCTCCCCGCCCGCCGCGGGCCCGGCGTTCACGAGGCTCACCTTGGGATCGGCGCAGAACTCTTCAAAAACGGGCTGCAGCACGGCACGCGCCGGATCCACCGTGAGCACCCAGCTCTGGTGCTTGTCTTCAGCCATCGGGGCCACAAACCCGATGTGCGCCAGACGCGAGAGCACCCGGTCACAGCTTTCCGGATAGGTGTCCGCGGCATCACAGAGTTCAGCCAAACCGATCACGGGCCGTTCACTCATCGTCCACCTTTTGGCAAAAAGCTTCAGGATTAAAAGCGCCGTGAGAAAGTCGTTGCCGGTGCGGTAGCTGTCCATGTAGCGTCCGGCCGTGAGTTTCGGAATGGTGGCCGTGACGGCGGCTCCCGCAAAAAAGAGAAACCACGCGACGTAAATCCAGAGAATGAGAACGGGCAGCGCGACAAAGGCACCGTAGATATTCGTGAGGGTCCCGGTCGTGACGTAATACTCAAAGCCGAACTTCACGACAAACCCGGCAAGCGCCGCGGTAAAGCCGCCGATCAAGGCATGCGCCGCAGGAACGCGGCAGTTCGGAATGTACTTATAGAGCACGGCAAAGCCGAACCCCTGCAGCAGAATCTGCCCGAGGCTGAAAAGAAAACCGCCCGTTTCGCTGTCAATGCCGGACAAAGCGGCGGCCGCGGCCCGGCCCGTCAGCGTCACGCTTAAGGCAACCGCAACGGGCCCCACGGTCATGAGCGCCCAGTAGATGAGGGTTCTCTGCACCCAGGGGCGCATCACACGGACCTTAAAGATGCGGTTCACCGTCACAAAAAGTTTGTCAATCAGCAGAAGTGCCGTCACGGCCAAACCCGCAAGACCAAAGGTCGTAAGGCCCGCTGCGTGCGTAGCGAAGTCTCTCAGATAATTAATCAGAAGCTCACTGTACTGCGCCGGCAGAAACCCCGACACAATGAAGTCCTCAAGCGCCTTGCGGGAATCGGCAAAACTCGGGAAAGCGGCAAATAACGCAAGCGAGAGCGCGAGCACCGGCACAATCGCAAGGAGCGTGGCAAGCGCCATGGATGAGGCGACTTCGGCAATATCGATTTCCGCGACCCGGTCCCGGGCAAAGCGCATCAGGCGTCGCACACGCGAGACGATCAGGCGGCGGTGTGCCGCCGACTCAAAAAATGTAAACACGCCTCACTCCTTTGGCCCGACCGACAGAAAAAACCGCAGAAACGGGGATTGTCTCCGTTACTGCGGTCATTCTAGCCTTTAAAGTGTTCGGACTTAATCTGCCATCCCGCCTTTTTGATGCCGTCGTTCGTCTGTGCGAAAGTTAGTATGACATCTAATGAGGATCTATCCGGATTTCTCTTGGCTAGATCCTTTTAACTGGTAACGCAGTTACTTCATGGCTTTAAGGAGGTTAAGGGGACGACAAAAACACCGTCAGGTCTCTGATAGGCGGCATGGGATAGGCTACAAAGCACACAGAGAACAGAAGGCGAACTATTCGGATTCTCAGACTTTAGGCTGGCTTGTATTTTCAGTAGATTTTTGGCTGCGGCATCGATCTGTCCGGCCCCCAGCTTAATTTCGAAAGCTGCCCAAGAACCGTCAGGCAAAGAAATAACTGCATCAATTTCTTGATTTTTGTAATCCTGATAGTGAAAGAGGTTGCCACCGAAAGATTCTGCATAGATTCGCAGATCACGTTCGCATAGGGCTTCGAAAAGGAATCCTAGGGTCTTGAGGTCATAGAGGAGAGCCTCTGGGCCGATCCTAAGGATTGCCGCCGTTAGTGACGGGTCACAGAAATGACGTTTAACAGCTTGCTTAAGACGTTGTGATGAACGTACAGAAGGTGCGAAGGGCGGTTGATTATCTGTTAGAAACAGTCGATCAAATACGTCCAAATAATTGGCAAGTGTGGGACGCGAAATATCAAGTTGTTCGAACTCTGAAACATCACGCTGAATTGCGCTCGCACTGGCAGTAGTGCTTTCTTGGCGAGCCAGCGATTTAAGAAGTCTTTCCAATTTGTTTCGATCGCGCTCGACGCCATCAATTCGAGTTGCGTCATCCTCAAGGACTGCAGTGATGTACTGTTGCGCTATCAGTTGTGCATCTGACGAATCGAGGGAAAGTGCACCAGGCCATCCACCGCGAACAATGAGATGGATAAGATTTCTTAGATCCACGTCGCCAGTCATGGCAGGTTCAATTTGTCCTTTGCACAAGGCTTCAAGTGAGACCTTACCATCGGAATCACCGGATTCCCAAAGTGACATAGGGCGCATGCGAAGTCTGCCGATACGACCAGCACCGCTGTGCAGAATTCCCTTGTGGTTTGGAGTAGAAGAGCCTGTAAGGATATAAAGGCCCTTTTTACCAAGTTCATCCACACGATAACGAACTGCATCCCAAAGCGGCGGATATTCTTGCCATTCATCGATAAGGCGCGGCGTCTTGCCGTCCAAAATCACCGCCGGCTGCAATTGGGCCAATTGACGATTCACGAAATTTTGAGCCGGGTCACCGATGTAAACAGCGCTGGACGAGATTTCTCGTGCCGTACTTGTTTTCCCACACCATTTCGGTCCTTCGATGCATACTGCACCGAAAGCTCTTAGAAATTGTTGCAGCTGTGCGTCAACAATTCGTGGACGATATGCATTCTCGGACATGAAAGGCTCCAAAGATTGATTGTCCCTCATTTTAAGCTAAAGCAGAATCTTGTAAAATCAAAAGCAGAAATCCTGTCATGTTAGTTAACAAAATTCTGTAAATCGAGTATGCGAGACTTTGCTTACTCAAGAATACGAATGTTTGATGCTCAACAGTCAAAATGTTGTCGGTAAAGAAAACAACTCAGGATGCTTTGGTCAAGAGTTACGCTTACGTTGTAGGTCAGCTTCGCGAGGCTCTGTTTGCTTTGGTCTGGCACGGACGTTGGCAGGTTTCGAGCAATATCTTATGGAGTGGGTAAAACATGAGCGGAGCCAATGCTCTGTTGCCAACATTGGTTTTGCTTCTGCAGGCAAGCCTTATCAGGCCAATAATGCTTGCGAGAAATGTTAGAGCCAAAGTGTTGAAAGAGCTTCACATGGAGGTGGTTTCTCATGTTTCAAGAAACTTGTTCGGCGCCCTTATGGAATACTTCATACCTAGATTACAGAATATTGTTAAGTAAGAATGCAAAATCTTGCGAACAAAACATGCAAGATTTTGATAAGCAAGTTGACGAAATTATGTATGGTGTCGAAGGAGCCAGTCTCTTAAAACGGTACGATCGTCGCAACTGACGGCACGAGGGTTGATACGCTTGTAATGCCTGCCTCCTCACGCAAGGCTTTGACGAGCTCTCCGCTCCGCCAAGGCCGTATGCGGCATACGCTACCGCGTCCTCCTCTATACGCTCCCGGTCTTGACTCCTCAGAGAGCCCGTCCCATTGAGCCCATCTTTTCAGACTTCACGAATCCATTACGCAGGGTACCGTGTCCTCGCTCGTTGGCGCGGATTTCGACGATTTTACCCACAGGTCTCCCCGAAGCCTCTTTTTTTTCGACAAAGAGACATCGGCGTCGGAATCGCGGCTCTGCCGCATTGAGGTCCCCGCAAGGGGTTCAAAAACGACGAAGCCCAGTGATGGCCCCCCTCTACGTCAAACGACTCAGAAACCGTGCGCCCGCACCAAATTTTGACGGACTCGGACGGCCGTTTCTCCGATAGAATCCGCGTCAGCCTTTAAGCCTGAAAAAGAAAATGACCAAACCCCTGGAAGAGCTTCTGAAACAGACGGAATTTAGCGATGCTGACATCGTCCGGCTCCTCGGCCTTACCGCGCCCGAAGACTGTCTGAAACTCAAACGCGCCGCCTATGACCGCACCACCGAAATCATGGGCGACCGCGTCTTTTACCGCGGCCTGATTGAACTCTCCAACATCTGCACCGACAACTGCCGCTACTGCGGCATCCGCAAGGACAACCATGCGGTGAAGCGCTATGAGATGACCAAGGAGGAGATTCTCTCGCAGGCCAAATGGGCGGCGGACCACGGTTACGGCTCCATCTGCCTGCAGGCTGGTGAAAGACGCGATCCGAAGTTCGTGAATTTCATTGCGGAGTGCTTAAGGGACATCCATAAGTTAAGCGTGAGCCCGCAGCTTCCGGAAGGGCTCGGTGTCACCATCAGCCTCGGCGACCAGACCAAGGAAACCTATGAACTCTGGGCTGAGGCAAGCGGCAACCGCAAAAACCTCCGGTACCTCTCGCGCTTTGAAACGAGTAACCCGAAACTATTTGAACTGCTACACAGTGCGCCGGGCAACCACGAGAAAAACTTGGCGCGCCGCTTTCAGTGCTTTAAGTATTTAAGGGAATGCGGCTATCAGCTGGGAACGGGCGTCATGATCGGCATCCCGGGGCAGACCCTCGAAGACCTCTGCCGCGACATCCGGCTCTTTCAGTCGCTTGACGTTGACATGATCGGCATGGGTCCTTACCTTAAAAGCGAAGGCGCGGACTTAAAGGAACTCGGGCAAATGGCGCCCGAACCTCTGATGCAGCTTGCACTCAACATGATTGCCGTAGTGCGGCTTGTATTGGGTAACGTCAACATTGCGGCGGCCACGGCTCTTCAGGCCCTCCGGGACGACGGACGCGAAACGGGCATTGAATACGGCGCCAACGTCGTGATGCCCAACCTCTCGCCTCAGAAGTTCCGCCCGGGCTATCAGCTCTACGACAACAAGCCCTGCATCAACGACGAACCCACGCAGTGCGCCGACTGTCTGGAAAAGCGCATCGCAAGCCGCGGCCGCAAGGTGGGCTGGTTCATGATGGGTTCTTCACGGCGCTTTCGCGAGCGTATCGGTCTCACGCCCCGGGAGGCGGTGCCGGAAGCGGCGAAAAAGCACGACACGACGGTGCTCCCTGCTTTTACCGAAGACACCGGCAAACGCCGTATTCCGATCGTGGCGCGCGCCTGACAATCAGAAGACGGGCTGGTAAAATTTCCGCCCGTCTTTTTTATTGTCCGGATCCCGTGAAACTGCCGGCATCCGGCCTTTCTTTTTCTTTTTTTACTGAGGTCAGCGGCCCATGCGTGCACGCCAATTTTTCATCTCGACCCTGAAGGAAGCTCCCGCGGACGCGGAAATTCCGAGTCAGGAATTTTCCATCCGTGCCGGTCTCATCAAGAAGATCGCGGCAGGCGTCTACACGATCATGCCCATGGGGCTGCGCGTGGTGCAGAAGATTGAAAACATCATCCGTGAGGAAATGAATGCGGCAGGGGCCGTGGAACTCGCAATGCCCATCGTGCAGCCCGCGGAGCTTTGGCAGGAATCGGGCCGCTGGAACAAGTACGGACCGGAGCTGCTGCGCTTTAAGGACCGCCATGAACGCGACTTCGTGATTCAGCCCACGTCCGAAGAAGTCATTACGGCCGTGGCGCGCGGCGAAATCACGAGCTGGCGCCAGATGCCGGTGAATTTCTATCAGATCCGAACGAAATTCCGTGATGAACGGCGGCCGCGCTTCGGCGTAATGCGCGCCCGTGAATTCATCATGAAGGACGCCTACTCCTTTGACCGGGATGCTGAAGGAGCTTCAAAGTCCTATGACGCGATGTACAAAGCCTACAACCGTATTTTTGAACGCATGGGCCTTGTTTTCCGTCCGGTGAGAGCCGACACGGGCGCGATCGGCGGCAGCCGCTCGCACGAATTCCAGGTGATTGCCGACGTGGGCGAAGACGTCATTGCCTACTGCCCCGAGAGTGACTTTGCCGCCAACATTGAACTGTGTGAAGCCAAATCCGTTCTGAGCGACCGTAAGGCCGCGGCGCAGGAGATGAAGAAATGCGCGACGCCCGGCAAGGAAAAGTGCGAAGACGTTGCCCCCTTCCTCGGCATTGACCTTTTACATTGCGTAAAGTCCGTGGTGCTTGCCGCCGACCGAGTGAACGACAAGGGCGAGGCGCTCCCCGCCAAGATTGTCCTCGTGCTGCTTCGGGCCGATCACGACCTCAATGAAGTCAAGGCCGGCAAACTCCCTGAACTGAAAGACGGTTTCCGCTTTGCCACCGAAAAGGAAATCGCCGAACACTTTGCGGGCGCAACGCCCGGGTCCCTGGGTCCCGTGGGCGCCACCGACCTCACCGTTTACGCCGACCTCACCGTTGCCGCGATGAGCGACTTCTGCTGCGGCGCGAATGAGACGGGCTACCACTACACCGGAGTCAATTTCGGGCGCGATCTGCCTGAGCCCAAGGTTGCCGACCTCCGTAACGTCGTTGAGGGCGATGTGAGCCCCGACGGCAAGGGAGAAATCAAGCTGCAGCGCGGCATTGAAGTGGGCCACGTCTTTTACCTCGGCAACAAATACTCCAAGGCCATGAACGCGACCTACCTCGATGAAGCGGGCAAACCGCAGTTTCTCGAGATGGGCTGCTACGGCATCGGTGTGACGCGCGTCATGGGCGCTGCAATCGAACAGCGTCACGACGACAAGGGCATCATGTGGCCTGCGGCAATCGCTCCCTTTGAAGTTGTGATCTGCCCGATGAATTACACGAAGAGCGAAGCCGTGCGCGCTGCCGCCGACAAACTCCACGATGAACTGAAGGCCAAGGGCGTTGACGTGATTCTGGACGACCGTGACGTACGCGCGGGCGTGATGTTTGCCGACTGGGAACTGATCGGTGTGCCGCACCGCATCGTGATCGGCGAGCGGGGTCTTAAGACCGGTGAAGTCGAATACGTCGAGCGCACGAAGATGGACGACAAGGTGATGGTAAAGCTCGATGATGCCGTCACGTTCCTCACAAAGGCTCTTGATAGGTAAGCAGGATCACCGGGCGGCTGCAGAGGGTTTTGCAGCCGCTCATAATTCGAAAAATGTCCCCTATGCGGCTAAAAAGTCAAGAAAAATCGGGGAATTTTCACGGATTACTTACTTATTTACGCCTAAATACGGCACAATAGCAGTGGATGCGTTTCGACAAGCGGGACAGCGTCTCAGTTTTTTTGAATATTTGCGGGAGAATTATCTTGGAATCCCTCAAGCCTCTGGTCCGGGTTATCGATGACGACGACGCGATGCGCCGTTCCTGGGCTTTTCTGATTGAAGGCGAAGGCTGGGACGTCGTGACCTACTCCGACGCCCTGGACTTTATTGCAAGCAACGATTTTCAGCGTCCCGGCTGCCTCGTTCTTGACGTGCGCATGCCCCGCATGAGCGGCCTGGAACTGCAGGACAAGATGCAGGAATTGGGCATTGATCTGCCCATCATCTTTATTTCCGGTCACGGCGACATTGATATGGCCGTGCGCACCCTCAAGCAGGGCGCATCGGACTTTCTGCAAAAGCCCGTTGACGATCAGCGGCTTCTCACCGCCATCGGCAATGCAGTCATGAAAAACCTCAATCACCGCCGCACCGAAATGGAGCTTTCCGACTTCCGTAAGTCGCTTGAGCAGCTCACGCAGCGTGAACGCGAAGTGATCCGCATGGTTGCGCAGGGCATGAGCAACAAGCAGGTTGCCGAAAACCTCGGCATCAGCGAAAAGACCGTACAGGTGCACCGCGGATCGGCTTACCGTAAGCTCGACCTCCATAACGCCGCGGAAATCGCACGGCTTTTGCTGCGCTCGGGCGATCCGCTTTAAGCTTTGCTCTCAGACAGGCTCCTTCTTTGGAGTCTGAAACAGGCAGTTTCCTTTCTTGGGGATTCTGCCTGCTTTTTTCTCTTTTGATTTCTGGCCCGCCGTTATGCCCGAAAATCTCCGCCACTCGCTTCTGCTTCTGATTACCGCCACCATCTGGGGTACCGGCTTTGTTGCTCAGGCGCTCGGCATGGAACACATCTCCCCCTTTGCCTTTACCTGGGGGCGCTCGGTGATCGGCGCGGCCTTTGTGTTTGCCATACTCCCGGTCTTTGACCGCCTGCGCGGCATGACTCCGGCCTCAACGAAAAACGTCTGGAAAGATAAAACACTCTGGATCGGGGGCTTTGCCTGCGGCACCATTCTCTTTATTTCCGAGTCGCTGCAGCAGTTCGGGCTTTTGGGAACGGAGGTCGGTAAGGCGAGTTTCATCACGAGCCTTTACATCGTCATTGTCCCGGTAATCGGCATTTTCATCGGGCGCCGCTCGAGCCTCAACATCTGGCTTGCGGTTATCCTGGCGGTTGCGGGCCTGTGGTTTCTCTGCATGAAACCGGAAACCGGGTTTACTCTGAGCCTCGGGGATTCGCTCGTTTTAGCCTGTGCCCTCTCTTTCAGTTTTCACATTCTCGTGATCGATCACTTTGCGCCTAAAACGGACGGCGTGAGGATGAGCTGCATTCAGTTTGCCGTGGGCGGCGTCTGGGGCTTTATTCTCATGATGTTCTTCGATCCGCCGACACTCAAGGACCTGTGGGATGCCGTCTGGATGCTCCTTTACGCCGGTATTTTGAGTAACGGCATTGCCTACACCCTGCAGATCGTGGGACAAAAGGGGCTCAACCCGACGGTGGCGTCCCTCATCATGAGTTTTGAAGCAGTCGTGGGGGTTCTGGCCGGGTGGCTCTTTATGAACCAGGCGCTCACCGGCCGCGAGCTCATCGGCTGCGCCGTGATGGCGGCGGCAATTGTCCTCGCGCAACTGCCTGCCAAGTGGTTCGGACGCTGAGTCAGTCGCCGTAAGGGCGGCAGAGCGTCAGAAGTTCTCCCGTGAGCTTTTCTTCAAGCGCAAAGCGGATCGTCATGGGGCGATTGCCGGTATGCGACAGGTACTTGACCTTCCCGAGGCACACATAGGGATCGGCAATTTTCCCCTCACCCTTAAATCCGCGGACAAACAGCACAATGTCGCTCGCCCGCTCGGCGTGGTGGATATAGCGCTCACCCGTGGGCGACGTATCCGTTGTTGAATTTTGGCTCTGCCACTGAAAGACGGTGTCGGTAAGCGCCAGATCCTCATAAAGCGTATTGGCGGTAAAGTGCTTTTCGCTTTTGTTGATCGTCACAAAAAAGACGTCAACCCGCTTTTCCGGAATCCAGAGTACGCCCGCCTGCAGGTTTTTCTGCTCCGGTTTCAGTGCCGCCAGAACCGCGCTTCGGTGATAGGTTCCGTGCACCTTAAGGTATGTTCCCGCCACACCGAGATCCTTCATTTCCCTGCGGCAGGATTCGGCTTTGACCGTGAGAAGCGTCCGGATCTCGTCGGTAAGCCACGCCACTTGCCGCAAGCTCTTTAGGCGTGCCGCAAGATAAGCGTTCCCGTCACAAGGCAATGCCTCATCCCAGATAAGCCGCACAAAAGCCCGCAGCGCGGAGTTTTCAAGTTCGTCAGCCGGAACGCCGGAATCGTCCGCAAGCAACCCAACGATGGTCTTACCCCAAACCGGATCCTCGGTTGTCGCAAGCCGCAGGAGGGCTTTGCCGAGTTTTGCCTGCGTGATCCCCTCCGGCAGCGGCCGGTTAATGTTCGAACCGCATGCCGCGTCCCAAAGCAGCCTAAACGAGGCAAACATATCGCACGCCCTGTCATAAAAGTCCGAAAGTGAGAGTTCAGCAAACCTGAGAAACGCCGCGAGGTCCGCGCTCCTGCCTTCTGCCATAAAGCTTTGCGCGAGATTGAGAAGTCCTTTTTTGCCGGTAAAGCACTGCCTGATATTTTCAAGCACCGTTTCTTTCGCGACGCGTTCCATCGTAACCGAGCACCCCGCGGGCAGCGCATCAAATCCGTTCATGATCTGCCGGACAACGCCCGTGTCGACCGTGCGTAAGAGTGCCCTGTAGCGCGACTCAAAACTGAAACGCCGGTTTCCTGCGGCAACAAAGTCAAGCACCGTGAGTACATCTTTCTGCGGGTACTTTCGCAAGCCCCGCCCCAACTGCTGGAGAAAGACCGTGAGGCTTTCCGTCGGACGCAGAAAAACCACCGTATTAATGCACGGAAAGTCCGCGCCTTCGCTTAAGACGTCAACCGTGCAGAGTATTTCCACCTCCCCTTTTTCGAGTCGCTCTTTGACGCGTTCCCGGTCGGCTGAGGGCGTTTCGGCAGTGACCGCCATCGCCTTATAGCCCTGCGCGGCAAGCATTCCTGTCACGTAGCGCGCGTGCTCCTGCGTGACGCAGAAGACGACGGCCCGCAGTTCCTCTTTTTCAGGCGCATAGGTTTCAAGCGCCGTAAAGAAGGCCTGCGTCCGGGCTTTGGAGCTGTCCCCTTGGGTATAGCGGTTTTCCAGAGCCTTAACATCAAAGTGCCCGCTTCGCCACGGGATGTCCGCGAGGCTCACGGGGTCCGTGAGCACAAAGTAGTTAAAGGGTACGAGGAGATTCTGTTCAATGGCTTCAGGAAGCCGGATTTCTGCCGCAATACGGCCGTCAAAGTAGCCGAGAATGCTGCGGCCGTCGGCGCGCTCGGGCGTGGCGGTAAGGCCCAGAAGAATTTTGGGCGTAAAGTACTCGAGCACCGTGTCGTAAGAGTCTGCAGCCGCATGGTGCGTTTCGTCCGCCACAACCATGTCAAAGTGGTCCCGGGCAAAGCCCGTGAGATTCACCGGATTTTTGAGTGTCTGCACCGAGGCAAAGACCGCGCGGTTGTCCGCGGGCTTTGCGTCTCCCGTCATCAGTGAGCCGAAATTGGCGTCCCGCAGGATGCTTCTGAAACAGGCCTGTGCCTGCAGCAGAATTTCTTTGCGGTGCGCAACAAAGAGAAGCTTGGGGCGGATGCCGTTTTTAATCTGCCGCTGATAGTCAAAGGCGGCAATCGCGGTTTTACCCGTACCGGTCGCGGCCACCACGAGGTTTCGTGTGTGGCCCGCGGAGCGCTCCGCGGCAAGCGCTTCAAGCACCGCGGCCTGATAGGGATAGGGCTCAAAACTCCCCCACGTCACGGGAGCTGCCGGATCTCTTTTCCCGCCACAGGCTTCGCGCTTTAAAGCCGTCCGCAGACGCTCATCGTCCCGCCCCGGGACAAACGTTTCAAAGCGCGCATCCGACCAGTAGGCTTCAAAGGTTGCGGCAGCTTTGGCGAAAATCTCAGGCGTTTCTTTGGCGGCAAGTTTAAGGTTCCATTCAAGGCCGCCCGTAAGCGCCGCCCCCGAGAGGTTGCTTGAGCCGATGTAGGCCGTGCTGAAACCAGTCTCACGGTGAAAAAGATAGGCCTTGGCATGGTGGCGCGTGCGGCTGCCGCTGTACTCGATGCGGATTTCGGCGTTCGGAAGTTTCGCGAGCATCTCCACGGCCTTGACTTCGGTAGCACCGATGTAGGTGGTCGTAATGACTCTGAGGCGGCCGCCCCGCTGCGTAAAAGCCTTGAGGTCATCGTAGAGGCGGCTTACCGCTGAAAAGCGGATAAAGGAAACAAGCCAGTCGATGCGGTCGGCAGAAGCAATCTCCCGCTTGATTTCGCTCGCAAGCGCCGGATCGGTTTTGGCCGTGCCCGTCAAAAGCGCGGTGTGCGCGACCGACGTCTGCGGGCGGGCTGCGGCGGCAGAGGTCATCTCCCGCACTTCGGTTAAAAGGCGGTCTTCTGCAACCGTGTCGGCGCATACGGGCGCTTCCCCGCTTTTCTTAGCCACAAAGTCCCGGGCCGTGCGGCTTAAGAGGTTCACAAGCGCCCGGGCTTCTTCGGCAGAGTCACAGTGCGTCAGGGCTTCCTTCACCGTACGGGCCGCATAGTCCGTGTAGATGCGGCTGCGTTCCGCAGGATCCACGGCCTGCGATTCGGCTGCGAGATGCCGCCCGGCAAGTCCCTGCAGTTGTTCGTTGACAGAACGAGTGAGAAGCGACTCGTACAAACCTTTTTTGAGCTCAGCCGGCATACGCACCCCGTTTTCAAAAAAACACACTGCCGGCAGCTTACCAGAAGCGCCCGGGTGCGGTCTGCTTTAGCGGAAAGCGCCAAAGAAAAACCGCCCCAAAGGGCGGTTGATACTGGCTCAGCGCAACTTACTCGGCGCTGCCGGGGAGCTTATCCTCAGCGTCAGGGAGGTAATTCTTATTGAGAACCTCAGCCTTATGCTTGGCGCGAAGCTGTCCGTAGTAGGCCGATTCATCGGCCCTCGAGAGCATCTGCTGCAGCTCGTTTCTTAAACCGGACAAAGCCGCTTCCGTCACTTCCGGCGTTTCGCTCTTTGTGATTTTCACGATGCGGTAAACGTTGCCGTCAGCCACACCCACGTAGGCGGGAAGCTTCGTGATATCGGCGCGCATCACGGCGTTCACAAGATTAATCGTGGCGTTACCCGGCGCACTGCGCGAAACAACCGTGGGGTTCACGAACTTTGCCTGTGCCATGTCGCCCTTTTCAAAAGCGGCAATGAGTTTACCGGCGGCTTCTCCCGCCTTTTCCAGTGCCTTTTGCTGCGTGAGCATTTCAATGATGCCGGCCTTGGCTTCATCAAAAGGCTTGATGTGGGCCGGACGGAAATTTACGACGCGCGCGGAAACAAGCTGGTTGTTGCCGACTTCAATGGCCTGTGTGTTGCGCTTTTCACGGGCCACTTCATCGCTGAAGATGCTCTCAAGCACATGGTCGTTAAAGAGTTTGGCAAGTGCGGGATCCGTCACCTTCTCAGGCGTCACGTTCTTCACCGTTTCAATCTTCATGCCGTACTTGTCAGCCACAGGCTGCAGGCTGTCGCTCTGCTCGTACACCATGTTGGTGAAGTTTTCGGCTTCCGTGCCGAACTTCTCCTGGGAGTGCTGTTCCTGATAAAGACGGACGATCTCGTCGCGCACTTCGGCAAGAGGCCGCACGTGCTGCCCCTTGATGTCCGTGACTTCAATGATGTGGAACCCGAAGTTGGTTTCAACCGGACCGACGATTTCACCCTTCTTCGCCTTATAAACGGCTTCTTCAAAGGCCGGAACCATCACACCCTTACCGAACCAGTTGAGGTCACCGCCGTCTTTGGCGCTGCCCGTGTCAGCCGAGTATTTCTTCGCAAGTTCCGCAAACTTCTTGGGATCGGCCTTGACTTCCTTCAGAATCTCTTCGGCCTTTTTCTTTGCGGCGTCCTTACCGTCCTTCAGATCAATGAGGATGTGCGAGGCACGGCGCTCTTCAGGGGCGTTAAAGCGGTTGCGGTTCTGAGCGTAGAACGTTTCAATGTCTTCCTTGGTGGGTTCTACATTCTTAAAGAGTTCCGGAGAGAACACAACGTACTCAACGTCGGCTTCATCGGGCATTGCAAATGCCTTCGGGTTCTTTGTCCAGTAGTCCTTGGCTTGGGCTTGCGTGACCGTCACGCCCTTTTTGTAGTCGTCGGCGTTAAAGGCCATCACTTCCATCGTGCGCTTTTCGGTAAGAAGCTTGTTGACTTCCTTCACAACGCTTTCAGGGGCACCCGCGGTACGCATGAAGGCCGCGGTGAGCAGCTGACGGGAGACGTCCTGACGGACGCGCTCGACAAAATACTGATCGGAATAGCCGGTGGACGCGAGGTAATTCTGATAGAGCTCAGCGGAAAATTTGCCGTTTTCCTGGAAAGCCGGATAGGTCTTGATGACTTCAATCGCGGTTTCTTCGGGAACCGACACAAATTCCTTGGCAACCTCCCCCATCAGAGACCGCTCATTCATGATGCTCTGCAGCACCGCCCAGCGGCCTTCGGCCGTATCAAGAAGGTTACTCTTAAAGTTTTCACCGAGTCTCTGGCGCAGATTGTCAAGCTGCTGGCGCTTGACTTCGTCATACTGCTGCGGCGTGATGGAGACGTCATCGACTTTGGCAATGGCGCCGTCGTCACTCATCATACGGTTGTAGGAATAAATACCCGTGACTACAAAGCTCGGAATCACAAGGATCATGGCGATAAACATCAGCCAGCGCTTGTGGTTGCGGAAAAGCTCAAGAAGCATTGTGTGCCCTTTAACGCGGTGAAAATTACAAACGTGTGAGTTTATCGCGTTTTGCCGCTCTTTTGCCTATGCCGCAAGGCTTTGCGCCGCGTAAACAATCGTCAGAAAATGATTCTTGTTGCTCCGTGCCGTATTACGGGCCGGTGCCTCAAGAGGAAAGACATCTGTTTTTTCCGCAAAAACAGATATCTGCACCTGAGACCACTCGTTTTTGCGTCAGCACCGGTTGCAAAACACACGCCCTTCTGTATAATTCGGCGCTTCCCGCAGAGGGAACCGTAAGCGGATGCACGCACGACGGAGTGGTAGTTCAGTTGGTTAGAATATCGGCCTGTCACGTCGAGGGTCGCGGGTTCGAGTCCCGTCCACTCCGCCACACCTCTCCTTACAGAGAGGTATCCTGTCAGTTCATTCGCGGTTCACTCAAACGGAAACGGAGTGGTAGTTCAGTTGGTTAGAATATCGGCCTGTCACGTCGAGGGTCGCGGGTTCGAGTCCCGTCCACTCCGCCAGAATTCAATCCCGTTGATCGTTCGGTCAGCGGGATTTTCTTTTTCCGCCGGATCTGCCGGGCCATTGCGCCTTTCGATTTCCGGTCGTGACGTCATTATCCCCCAGCCCGCCGCTGTCCTTCTCAATCTCTTTTCGCTTTGAAACCGCGCTTTTTAAGGCCACAAAAGAGCACTGTTTTCTCGGGACTATTTCTTTTCGTGCATATTTTTATTGGCTTTTCGGGGCTTTTCTTGCATATCTTTATGCGCTTTTTTCGGTGCTGCATGGTTTTTTTATAAAACGCGGTCTCATCTGACGCATTTGATCTGCCCTTCTCCGTAATTTGGGCCGGCATCGGCCTTTTCCCTCAAAACAGAACGACGCAAAATCAATGTGTTAAGCGGCATTTTCAGAATTTTTATGCAATTCTTGTATTTTTAATATATGATTACGCCACTTCGTCAAGGCACTGATGCACTCACCCGGTGCCCCACTGCAAAATTCACTTATCAGGAGATACATCCATGCTGACCGCTCGTCAGATTGAACTCGTCAAGGCTACCGTTCCGGTTCTTCGTGAACACGGTGTTGCGCTCACCTCACACTTTTATAAGCGCATGCTTACCGGCAACCCCGAACTGAAGAACCTCTTTAACCAGGTGCATCAGGCCCGCGGTCATCAGCAGAAGGCTCTCGCAGGTGCCGTTCTTGCCTACGCCGAACACATCGAAAACCCGGCCGTTCTTCTTCCCGCGGTTAAACACATTGCCACCAAGCACTGCACGATCGGCATCCGTGCCGAGCACTACCCGATCGTCGGCAAGCACCTTCTGGCTTCCATCAAGGAAGTGCTGGGTGACGCCGCCAGCGATGAACTCATCGAAGCCTGGGGCGCTGCCTACGGTCAGCTTGCCGACCTTCTGATCGGCGTTGAAGGCGGCATCTACAAGGAACAGGCCAACGAAGAAGGCGGCTGGTCCGGCTGGCGTCCCTTCGTCGTCACCAAGCGCGTTGAAGAAACGCCGAACGTGGTGAGCTTTACGCTCACGCCCGCTGACGGCGGCAATGTTCCCGCTTACAAGCCCGGTCAGTTCGTGTCCGTGCGTGCGTACCTGCCGGACGTGAAGTTCGTGCAGCCGCGCCAGTACTCGCTCTCTCGTGCGCCGCTTAACAACAATGAACTCCGGATTTCCGTGAAGCGCGCTGATGCCCACGGCGACATCCCCGCCGGTCTCATGAGCAACCACCTGCACGCCAACCTCAAGGTGGGCAGCACGATCGACGTCTCCGCTCCCACGGGTGAATTCTTCCTTGCCGAAGGCACCAACCCGGTCGTCCTTGTTGCGGGCGGCATCGGCATTACGCCCTTGTTTGCCATGCTTGAAACGATTGCTGAAAAGACGCCTCAGCGTCCCGTCACGATGGTTCAGGTTGCGCACGACAACGCAGACCTGCCGCTTGCTGCTGAAGTGCGCGCTGAGTGCGGTAAGCTCGCCAATCTGAAGGCTGCGGTCTATCTCACCCGCGCCCAGGCCTGCGACAAGACCTGCGGCTGCCCCTTCGTGAACTACGGCAAGCGCCCGAGTGCTGCTGACATCAAGGCTCTCGCCCCGACGGCTGACTCCGACGTCTACATCTGCGGCCCGATGAAGTTCATGGACGACATGCGCACCGCGTTTGTGGAAGCCGGCGTGCCTGCCGAAAAGATCCACACCGAAGCCTTCGGCACGGGTAACCAGAGCTAAGGCGGGCAGAAGCCGGACAGGGTAAACTCTGTTCCGACACAGTCCTTCGGGAGTCTTTCTCACGGCGGGAAAGACTCCCGAAATGTCTTAATCACCGACATTTTTTCATTCCATGCAGCTTAAGCGCTTTACCGACCTCTCCTTGAGAATGCTCATGCATCTCGCGCACACCGCCAAACCGGGCGAACCCGTGCCCGTGCCTGTGCTGGCTGAAACCCTGCAGTGGAATCCCAACCTTGTCATTAAGGCCGCTCACTTTATGGTGAAAAGCGGGTGGCTTACGGCAATACGCGGCAGAAACGGCGGACTAATCCTTGCCCGTGCTGCCGACACCTACCCGATCGGCGACGTTGTAAGGATCCTGGAAGGCGCAGAAGACGTCATTGACTGCAGCAAGCCCGCCTGCCCCTTTCTCGGAAACTGCGCCCTGGCGCCGGCCCTGAGGCTCGCACAAACCGCCTTTTACGAGAAACTCAACGAATTTACCCTCAAAGACCTCGTCGTCCGTAAAGAAGGCGTCATTCCCGTTTTCCAGGTTGCGGCGTAAAGACGAGGTTCTGCTGCGGGCATTCCCCCGGCCCGAGCCGGTGAATTGTCAGAATTTGTATACGGACTGAACGCTCACAGGGGCCGGCGGGCGTGTTGTTCTCTGATCTGACGCAAAAAAAGCCTTTCTCCTTCCATCGGATGATCCCTCATCCTTCGGATCTGACCGGCCTTCACACGGCCGCACCGCCGATATACTCAGCGAGATTTTTGATTAAAGAGGATGCCGGCGATGGACCGACGCTCACTTCTCACCTTTGCAGCAGCACTTTCGCTGCCCTTTGTTTCCCCCGTTTCAAGCGCAAAAGACGCCGTGCGTCTGGTTGTCCCCTTCCCCGCCGGGGGCGGCGGCGACACGCTCGCGCGCTCGGTGACGACGGCCCTGGCAGCTGCCCTTAAAACCTCACTTTGGGTTGACAACCGGCCCGGGGCCGGCGGCACGGTGGGTACGCGCCACGTCGCGCAGGACAAAAAAGACGGCAGCGTCGTGGGTTACGTCACAAACGGCATCCTCTGCGTGAATTCCCTTCTGTACCCGAACCTCAAGTTTGATCCTGCAAAGGAACTTATCCCCGTCGGACGCATCTCTGAAATCGGGATGGTCGCGGTCCTTAACCCCCGGGCAATTGCCGGCGTCACTGACCTTAAGAGCCTTCTTGCCTACGCCAAAGCCCATCCCGGCACGGTGAACTTTGCTTCTTCCGGCGTCGGAACCTCAAGCCACCTTGCGGGACTTCTTTTTGCCGAAAAAGCCGGCATCCGGCTCACCCATATCCCCTACCGCGGGGGTGCTGCCGCCATGACGGACGTTTTATCCGGCCGCATACCGCTCATGATTGACGTGGCCCCGAACGTACTCGGGCACGTGCGCGCAGGGACCCTAAAGGCCTTGGGTGCCTCTACGAAGGCGCGCCTTGCGGCTGCGCCCGAGATTCCGACATTGATCGAAGAAGGGCTTGCGGGCTTTGAAATTTCAGCCTGGGACGGGCTGGTGCTTCCGGCCGGCACCCCGTGGTCTGTTGTGGAGCGCATCTCAAAAGCGCTTCAGTCGGCATTGGCTGATCCCGCCGTGCAGCAGTCGCTTGCGAAAAAAGGCGCTGAAGTGCGCCCGGGGACGCCCCAGGACTTCTTTAACTTCATTGAAAGCGAAAGCCCCAAGTGGGCGGCGCTAGTGAAAGCCGTGAAGGCCGAAGAAAGCCAGAAATAGTCAGGCAAGAAGCCTTGCGGCCAAAGCCCGGATCGCGCGGCGGTCGGGCTTACCCGACCCCGTTTCCGGAATTTCATCGACCCTCACAATCACCTTCGGGTTCCAGTAACGGGGAAGCTTTGCCTTCGCGGCTTCCATGAGATCCTTCTCATCAAAGCTGCCGGCCACCAGAAGCACCACCTTCTCCGCGGTCTTTTCGTCCGGCACCGAAGTGACGGCAATCGGCGCATTGATGATGTCCCTTAAAAGCGTCTCCGCCGTTTCAATCTGCACCTTGATGCCGCCCGTGTTGATGACGTTGTCGAGCCGCCCCAAAATCCGGAAGGAACCGTCAGCCAGGATTTCCGCAAGATCGTTTGTCACAAGGCGCCCGGCGGCAATCCCGGGCGCATCAATCGTCAGTGCCCCGTTTTCAGCCAAAGAGACCGTGACGCCGGGAAGCGGCATGTAGCTCTCGGCAGCCTTTTCACCCGAAAGGCGCCTCAAGGCAATATGCGAAACCGTTTCCGTCATCCCGTAGGTTGACCACACGGCGTTGGGAAAGTCCGCTACCGCTGCGGCAAGCGTGGGGCTTACGGCGCTCCCGCCTAAAAGGATATGCCGGGTGCCTTTAAGGAGCTCCGGCTCGTCGGGATCAGCCAGGGCTGCCGTTGCCTGCATGGGTGTCATGGCGGTAAAGACCGGAGGTTCTCTGAGGCCCTTCATGGGAGTGAGCGACGGCGTGTTCCAGATGAGATCGAGCCCCTGCGTCATCGCCCGCACAACCATCATCTTGCCGCCCACGTATTTCACCGGCATACAGAGATAGGCCGTATCCCCCTCATTCAGCCCCAGAAAGGCGCAGGTGCGCGCGGCGCTCTCCGCCATCGCTTTCTTACTCAGTTTTAACTGCTTCGGAGTCCCCGTTGAGCCCGAAGTCTGCCCGTGCACCCAGTCCTTGGCGTCAAGCCACTCGCGCATAAAGTCGGCGAGATCAGCGCTAAAGCCGCCTTCGTCCCGCATTGCTTCAATACGAGAAGGCAATTCGGAACGCGTTACGGCTTTACCCCTTAACCGAAAGGCAGGATGAACGGGCATCACAACGGAATTCCTCTGAGGCTTAATTA
The DNA here is from genome assembly GCF_928721995.1 of Duodenibacillus massiliensis. Lineage (NCBI taxonomy): Bacteria > Pseudomonadati > Pseudomonadota > Betaproteobacteria > Burkholderiales > Sutterellaceae > Duodenibacillus > Duodenibacillus massiliensis. The sequence continues at coordinate 149,811 of NZ_OV788642.1, read as the reverse complement.
CGGGATCTTCGGATACTGCTTGAAGTTAGGCGGCCGCTTTTCTAGGAACGCCTTGCCGCCTTCCTGAGCTTCGTCGGTCATGTAGTAAAGCATCGTCGCGTCGCCCGCCAATTCCTGAATACCGGCCTGACCGTCAAGTTCCGCATTAAGCCCCGCCTTAATAAGGCGCAGCGCAATGGGACTCAGTTTTTGCATCTCTTGTGCCCAGGCAACCGTTTCGTCTTCAAGCTGCTCCAGGGGCACGACCTTATTGACAAGCCCCATTTCGAGGGCTTCTTTGGCCGAATACTGCCGGCACAGGAACCAGATTTCGCGGGCCTTCTTCTGCCCCACGACGCGCGCGAGGTAGGAGGACCCGAAGCCCGCGTCAAAGCTTCCCACGCGCGGCCCGGTCTGCCCGAAACGGGCATTTTCCGAAGCAATCGTGAGGTCGCAGACGACGTGCAGCACGTGGCCGCCGCCGATGGCGTAGCCGTTAACCATGGCAATCACGGGCTTCGGAAGGCTTCGGATCTGCTTTTGAACGTCAAGCACGGAAAGGCGCGGCACGCCCTTCTCGTCGATATAGCCGCCGCGGCCCTTGACATGCATGTCGCCGCCGGCACAAAAGGCAATGTCGCCCGCGCCCGTGAGAACCACGACATTGATGTCCGGGCACTCACGGCAGTAGTAAAGCGCGTCGCTCATCTCCGCCGTTGTCGTGGGCGTAAAGGCGTTGCGGTAGCGCTCACGGTTAATCGTGATGCGGGCAATGCCCTCATAAAAGTCAAAGAGGATTTCCTTGTAATCCTTGATTTTCTTCCATTCGCGTTTCACGGGTCTTCCCCTCTTTAAGAGCGCTTTTTAACAATCTGGTTCACAACGCGGGCCGTTGAAATAAGTCGCCCGCGCGTATCGGTAATGTCCACGTTCCAGAGATGAGTCACCCGACCTTTCTGCAGCAGTGTGGCGACCGCGCGCACGGCGCCCCCTTCGGGGACCGAGGCAATGTGGTGGGCATCGACTTCAATACCGAGCGGTATTTCGTCGGGCGCTAGCAACCCCATTGAGCCGTAACCTGCGAGCGTTTCCGCAAGCGCCAAAGACGCCCCGCCGTTAAGTACGCCGAAGGGCTGGCAGACCTTACTGGTGACCGCAAGGCTTGCGGCAACCGTGGTTTCCCCGGCTTTGCGGGGCTCAAAGGCAATGCCGAGAAGCTCACTCATAAAGAGCTTTTTTTCGGGCTCAGTGTCTGTGGAATGTGTCATGACGGATTCCCTGTCGGTTACCGAAAACGGTACCGTTTTTGTGGCGCAGAGATTTTAGCGGGAAGCGCTGTCATGTAGCGTATAGATCTGATACAGAAGTGCGTTAAAAAAAGATGCCGTCTGTCTGATAAAAAGAGACACAGCAGCTGCAGTAAAAACTAACGCTGTGCGTCAGGGGTGTGTGTAGATTTTTGTGTCTAGCGCGGGTTTACGGTTGAGCTTGTTGGCTCGCTAACAGGGGTATTTAACCCCGGGTACTTCGGGGCTGTCAAGCCCCAATTTTTCTATCAGTGGTAATGCGATGATTCAGGGTACGACGGTGGCATGGGAGGGCTGCATGGCCGCCCCCATGGGGGGCGGCCATGCAGCGGCGCGCCGCTACCGGAAAAAATCGCAGTTTCGTCTCCTTAAGTTGTAACACTGCAACTGCTGTGCTGAAACACTGTTTCAGTACTCCGCGGCAATTAAGCCTGCCCAGCGGCAAATCGCTCACCGTACATGGCAGCAAACACCGGCATGGCTTCACTCCAAGCACGAACAGGCAGCTTCCATTTTTCCATAATGCGCTGAAGTGCCAAGTAAATCAGCTTCTTGGCGGATTCTTCATGCGCAAACATGGTTCGAGTTTTGATTACCTTCCGAACGCCACGGTTGAGAGCCTCAATACTGTTGGTCGTATACAACAACTTCCGAATCGACCGGGGAAAGTTGAAGAAGGGTATCACCTGTGCCCAGGCAGAGCGCCAACTCGGCGCTACATACGGGTAACGTTTGCCCATAGAGCTATTTTCAAAGGCCACCAAGGCCGCCAACGCTTCTTCGGGGGTATTGGCCTGGTAAATGGGCTTTAAGCCGGCCATTACAGCCTTTCGATCCTTGTGGCTGACAAAGGCTGTAGAGGCACGGATGAGATGGACAATGCAGGTTTGATGTTGCGCCTGGGGAAATACGGCTTCAATGGCCTGCGTCATACCCTTGAGGCCGTCTGTGACGGCGATCAGGATGTCCTCTACGCCACGGTTTTTCAATTCCGTAAATACCGACGTCCAGAAAGCCGCGCCTTCGTTTTCATGAACCCACATGCCGAGCACAGCGCGTCGGCCGTCACAACGTACGCCGAGAGCCAAATGAACCGCCATCTTCTTGATGACGCCGTCCTTACGGATATTGATGCGCAAAGCGTCAAAGAACACCACCGGGTAGACCGAATCCAACGGACGGCTTTGCCATTGCCGTACGTCGTCATTTACCTTTTCCGTCACGGTGCTGATGAATTCGGCACTCACTTCAACGTGGTACTGACTTCTGATGAACTCAGAGATTTCACGGGTAGACAATCCACGTCCATATAAATCGATGATGGCGTCATCGAAGTCATTGAAATGCCGTGAGTGCTTGGGTACCAGGCGGGGAACATAAGTCCCCTTGCGATCGCGGGGAATCTGGATTTCTAAATCGCCTTTATTGCAGTGAAGCGTTTTCTTGCTGTACCCATTGCGTTTGTTTTCAACGCGCTCAGCCGACGATTCATCTTCGTTGAGATTTTCGTCTTCCTGTGTCAAATGGTGCTGCAGTTCCCCTTGCAGGGCGGCGTTGATGAAGCGTTGGGCTACGATCTTCATCGCTTCGTTGAAATGAGCCTGCGTTAAGGCCGTTAAGCCGCCGGCTTCCATCAGTTGCTCTACGGCATCGTTCAGAATGGCCTGCTGCTGGTCGGTAAATTTTACGGTGTCGTTTATTTTGGGTGTACGGTGTGCCACGGTGATTCCTTTCGCGCCCTACGGGAGCGCTGTTATCGCCTGGACACAAAAAATCTTACATCCTTGCGCGGTCCGTACGCCGTCGTCCTGCGTTCCTCCAATAAAAAAACGCCGAAGCTTGACTCGCTCGGCGCCGTAACGGACTGTCCCAATGTTTGAGAAAGGGGGTGTCCCAATGTTCGATATACACCGTCCCAATGTGTGTGAAATTCCACCTGAATCCGTCAATCCTCGGCCGAGATGAGCCAGAGGCTTCCTGTGAGGAATCTCCGCAAATGGAGCTTCCATTCGGAAAAGTAGGCCCCTAAAACCGAAAATTCGAGTTTTCTCTTTTAAATCAACAAACTATTTTTTGATGCACAAATCCGTTTTGGACAGTAGTGTTTTTTCTACAGAGTTTGCCCTAAAAAGCGATCGGCACAGCGGCTGTTTTCCTCGGAACGCCCTGCGCCGTTTTTTCAAAGTGTTGTTTTTGGGACATACTTTCATAGTTTCAGGACAGTTTCCGGAAGTCCCTGTATTCAGGGGATTCCGAAGCGGATGCTGAAATGTTGCTCCGAGCGTGTTGAAAATCAGTGCACTCATTCTTTGACAACCCCCTCGGGGGGGGGTATGTTTGGTGCATATTGGAATTACTGTCAAATCTCGGACGGAGTTCTGTATTACACCGACCTCCGTCCGACGGAAAATGAGGTCCACTCTATGAATAAGACATTCAAGATCGTGTTCAATAAGGCTCGCGGGGCGCTGATGGTCGCCAACGAGATCACGGGGTCGGTGCAGCGTTCTGGAAAAAACAAAGTTGCTCTTTGCATCGCCGTAGCAGGATTGCTTAGTTCGTCCGTTACCTTTGCAACCACCGATAGTCCGTCTGTCGTTTGGGATTCCACCAACACGCCCCAAGGCAATTCGTTTATTTTTGATCGCCCCGAACTTCCCCGTAACACGATTCCTATCGGCATGCAAATTAAATCTGACGCTCAAGGAACTATTTACAACACTGAGCTTTCTCTCAAAGCCAACAACGATACCCATCCGTATCCGGCTGCTGTTCGAGCCCTGTATCAATTCGGCACCAATAGCAATGCCACGTTCGCAGGTGATTTCACTCATATCTACCTTGAAACCAACCACACTGGCACGGGCAACTCGGAAGCTTCAGCCTTTATAAATGGCAAGTTTGCAATCGCGTTAGAGGCCTATGGGGACAAAGACCATGATGCGATCATTAATTTCAACGGTGATTCAGTAACTTTAAATGTTGAATCGTCTGTAGATCGCATTGATACAGGAGCCACCGACGCTAATCGCCGTACCGCAGTTGTTGGAGCCCTTGCAACTTACGGAGAGATCAATAGCAATGCCAAAGTATTTAATGTCACTGTTAAATCTTTAGGAGAAACATTGGCCCCTGCGGATCAAGAACTTTCTACCGACGGCAAAAACTACACAACCACAGCCCCTGAAGGAAAAGTTGGGGCCGCGGATGCCATAGGACTTGAAGCCGGCGGTGGGCAAATCAATGTTCGAAACACCACCAACATTGATGTGTCGGCAATTGGGGGCACTGCAACTGGTTTGGCTGCTTATGACTCTTATTACACCAGCACCACAGGGATCGTAGATCTGGATGGGGCGGGCATTATCCTTGAGAATGCCAATATTGATGTTAAATCTGAAAAGGCTAGTGCTACAGGCCTTTTGGGCACGCAAACGGTATCCGACGGAGTTCTAATTAATATCAAAGGCAATCTGAACCTTAATGTTTCTTCAAACCAAGGTAATGCCTATGGCGTAAACCTTGATGGCGGACGCTCTATCATTGGATCACCGGGAAAAGATGTCACCATCAACGTCTCCTCGCCTTCTGTATCGTCCAGAAACGTGTGGGTTCACAATAATGGTATTCTTTCCTTCGGACAAAAAGACGGCAGAGTCAACAGTGTCTCTCTAAACAACGTTGGCACTGGAGACTCTGATCCCTACTTTATTGGCCGTGTAGATACGGGCTCTACTTTAAACATTTTTGCCAACTCTTATACCCAAACAGGTTCAGGACACGGTCTTTATGTTGTAGGCGACAAGGCCACCCTGAACATTGATGTTGATTCCTTTATTTCCTCCTCGGCCTATACTGCAATTCATACTCGTGAAGCCGCCAGTGCAGTAGCCAATGTCAATGCAAAACTCTTCCAAGCTACAGCAACCGGTGACGACGCAGGCGTTGCTCTGCTGCAGTTTAATGAAGGCTCGACCATTAACGTAACCGCCGATGATGTTTCGTTGACAGGCACCAAAAAATTAGGGGGCGGCGTCCTGGGTACGGGAACTTGGGGTGCTGTCAATTTGACTGCTAACAACTCCATGGTACTGAACGGCAACATTAACGGTGTCTATGGTGCTGTAGATAACAACGGCAAGATAGCCGCGTTTAACATCAAGGCGAAAACCCTGAGTCTGAACGGTGATATCAATGTCGGCAGTCTGAACGAAAGCAAAGAATCCACCAAAACCAATGGTGCCGTCAGCAATTTCTCCCGTAATACCCATGTTTCTGTTACCGCAGAGAATGCCGCTATCACCGGCAACATCAACGTTTGGGGCAATGCGGGACAATACAATAACGCCAACGACAGCAATATCGTAAACCTTGAACTGGGGGATGGCTCCGTTATATCCGGTGACGTTTCAATCATCGGTAAAGGCGACGAGACCAACCAAGTCGAAATTACTGCCACCGGAAAGAAAAAAGACCTCTCCTTCAACGGCAACATTTCGGCCGCTAACAACGGAAAACTTATTCTGAACGGCGGAACATACAAAGTAGATTCGCTCACTCTCGATAATGCTAAATTGTCGCTGACAGCAGGTACTCTTCAGACTTCCTTCGAACAGCTGACAGGCAAGGCTTTTGGCACTGATTCAGCACAGGTCAAAAGCGCTATTTCAGCGGCCAAAGGTTCTGTTTTTGCGATTACAGACGATGGCACATATACCAAAACTTGGTTAGATAGTCTTCAGAGTGGCACGTTAGCTACCATCAGTATGCTTAACGCCAATCTGCAGGCCACTGAAAACGATTCAAATCTCTCCATAACTCGTGACCTCGCTACTGCCGCACTTACTGGTTTTGACACCATTAGCATCGGTGACGGTGCTACTTTGACGTTGCAAGGGAAAGATAAAACCTCATCGCTTTCATCCATTGAGCTAACTACGGGCACATCTCTGAAAGTAATCAATGAGAGTAAGTTGATTGTTGATAAATTGTCGGGAATCGGCAACATTACTGTTGGCGAAAACGATGGGAACGGGGCTTCGATGTCTATCCAGACTCTGTCTATGACCGGCGGTTCCATTTTTGTAGATCCTACTTACGGCGAATCTTCTGTAACCATTGGCAACCTTGATAACAAAACTCTCAGAACTCATGTTACTGCTGGTAACGGAGCGCTTGTCGTCTTTGGTACAGATGTTTCTTCCGCACAAAACGCTGTATCCAAACTTGACGGCTTTGATTCTGTTGAATCCTTGGTCTATGTTGGAATCCCCATGGCACTCAGCGACACAGGCAGTATCGTGATTGATCCAAACAGTCACCATGCTGTAACAACCGACGTCGCTAAGAGCGTTATCGTCAAGTCCAACGGGGCTCTTGTCATCGATCAAGCTACTATCGGCGACAATGCTGTGTTTGAAGGTGCCTCTACCATTTTGTTTGACGGTGGCAAACTCGGCATCACAAACGCCACCGTTGGCACTATCACGCTGACCGATGCAGCAGGAACTGTTGTTAACGGCATTACGACGGCCACCACCGACAACCCCTTCGTCGAAGCTGCAGTTAACGGCAACACCGTCGTCAACACCATGTCCGCCGAAGGCGGGCTCGGTGCCCTCGCGTCCACCGGTATCCAGGCGATGACCCGCCGTGCGGATACGGTGCTCGCTCAGACGATCGCCGACCGTACGTCCGTGGATCAGGAACTTGCTGCCGGCACGAACCTCTGGGTTGACGTCACGGGCGAACGCTACGAAGCCGACAAGCTCGACAACGGCGGCGAATTCAAGTCCGACATGGGTTACGGTGCGTTCGGTGCTGATTTTGCGGTAACGCAGGACATCACCGCGGGTGCCGCGTTCCAGTACGGCAAGGGTTCGTTGAGAAGCGGCGTCTCTTCGATCAAGAACAGCATCGACAGCTACGGCGTCACCGCGTACGGCGCGATGAAGTTCGGTGACTCGAAGGTCGTTGCGGAAGCCTCCTACATCAAGAACGAAAACGACGTCACGTCGTCTCAGACGGCTTTGAACCAGAGCGTTGACTCGGAAATCTACTCCGTGGGCGTGCGCGGTCAGCATCGCTTCACGGCCGGCAACTTCCAGTTCGTGCCGAGCGTGGGCGTGCGTGTGTCGCGCTTGAACACGGATGCAATGCAGGTGGGCGCCGTCAACATCAAAAAGCAGGAACAGACGCTCGTTCAGGTGCCGATCGCGCTGCGTGTGAACGGCTTTGAACAGAACGTCAGCGGCTGGTCCGTGGCCCCGAGCTTCAAGGTTGCCTATGTGCCGACGTTCGGCGACAAGGAAATCTCTGTTTTCGGCGCCGATCAGACGGTGATTGACACGAGCCCGGTGCAGGGTGACTTCGGCATCCGTGCTCAGAACGGCAACCTGATGGTGAACGCCAACATGATGCTGGGCGGCGGCAAGGACGGCACCTCGTCCGTCGGCGGCAAGGTGGGCTTGAAGTATGTCTTCTAACCCCCTGACGTTTCGCTAAACATCCCTGACAGCGGGCGGAGGATTCATTTCTCCGCCCGCTGTCTGTGTGCGCTCGGCATGAGCGCGTTCTAACGGGTGAAAGTCCCGAGTGCAGGGGGTAGCACCAAGCACATAGCCAAGAGCAAGGATGTCCGCCGCGAGGCAGGATCTGAAGGAAGCTGGAGGCAAACCACTGACCTGACGTACAGAAACAGCATAAGGCATTCGAAGATGGGTAAGTCTGCACAACAAGATGAAGCCCGAAGCTACACGGAAAGAATAATTGGGGTTTGACAGCCCCGAAGTACCTGGGGTTAAATACCACTGTTAGCGAGCCAACAAGCTCAACCGTAAACCCGCGCTAGACACAAAAATCTACACACACCCCTGACGCAGCGTTAGTTTTTACTGCAGCTGCTGTGTCTCTTTTTATCAGACAGACGGCATCTTTTTTTAACGCACTTCTGTATCTGCTATTGACGCCCTTTTGCATCATTTTTAAGCGCACGTGCGTATCAGCTTTTAACGCCCATTTACCGTCAGAACTGACACAGTTAACGCACCAACTGTGTCAATTCCTCACGCTCCATAACAGTTGTCAAGGATTCCTTGACAACTGAGCCGGACGGAAAGAAGTACCCAACCAAGCACTACAACCTTGATGCAGTAATCGCTGTCGGCTACTGCATCAACAGCAAGCCGTCCTTTATTGCCTTATTGAACACAGAGGACAGCGCCATGAATTCTTTGAGTACCGTTCCTCGCGATATGAGGCCCTTGAACTTGCATGAAGGTGATCTCAGACGGACTTCAATGCAGTCGTTGATGTCCTTGACCGTGATGTCGGAAATCATCTTTTGCGCAATAGGCGTCTTCAGAATACGGTTGATGCGGTAAGTTTCTTCCCGTTGTCCCTTTTTATTCCGGGTGACCTTGTCACGGTACTCAATCAGAAGATCGCCCAAAGAAATATGAGAACTTTTCTCTTCAGGGCTGAGTTCAAGCGCTGCAGCAAATTTTTTAGCTTCCGTTTTTGTGGGAAACGTTTTTTGCTTTTTACTGCTGCCGGAATACCACAGAACCCGTTATGTACCGTATTGAGTTGTTGAAACTGACGGCATTAATGCTCTCCTGTACAAGGTATGACGGAGCAGCGCATCTGCCAATCCAGCGCCACTATTACCGCCACTAAAACGCCACTAACTTGTACGGATTATGCCGTTCTATGCCGATTCAGATAAAGAAAAACCTCGACAAATCAATGTATGCCGAGGTATGCCGATGGCTTGTGGTGGATGCTGAGAGTCTCGAACTCCCGACCTACGCCGTGTAAAGGCGCCGCTCTACCAACTGAGCTAAGCATCCCTGCCGCGCTCAGACAAATCTGAGTGCGGTTAAGCAGTGAAGCTTGTTAGTTTACAGCATCCTTGAGGCTCTTGCCAGGACGGAACTTCGGGGCCTTGGAAGCAGCGATCTTAATCGTGGCGCCGGTCTGAGGATTACGGCCGGTGCGGGCAGCACGCTTGGAGATCGTGAAGGTACCGAAACCGACGAGGGTGACGTCCTTGCCCTTCTTAAGGGAGGTGGTCACGGCTTCAACGAAAGCGTCGACAGCTTCAGCAGCCTTGGCCTTGGAAAGATCCGCCTGGGTGGCGATAAATTCAACGAGTTCAGTCTTGTTCATTTCAGACTTCCTTGGTTATGCCTGTGCCGTTTGCTATGTACCGGCACAGACGGGTTAACTGATGCATTGCCTTATGCATGCGGGGCATTTTACAACACGCAAAATCAATAAAGTCAAGCCCTGCAGGGTTTTGAAGCGATTTCGTGCTGATTTAGTCACGATTGTGTCAATTCTTTGACAGAACGCAGGCGCAGATAAGGTTTTTGCCGGAAATCCGTGGCTTTTTGGGCATTTCTGAGGCAGGAGAAATCTGAGAAATGAGCTGCCCGCCGGTGCGTTTTGCGGCCTCACACAAATTTCTGCGAAAAGAGGCACTCACAGAATTTCCCGCATTCCTCCCGGGGCTCGAGCCCCGGGAGGAATGCGGGCTTTCGAAATTTTTTAATCTTGGAGCAAACGCAGCCAACCCATGCACATAGTTTTCGCTTAAGGTATATTCAGCCGCTATGAAATCGCGCACACCGTCCTTTGTCATCGAGCTGGGCCTGAAAACCGAAGAGGATCAGGAAAGTGCACTGGAGACCTACTTCTCCGATGCACGCCAGCTCTTCAATGCTGTTCTTGGAACGGCAAAGAAACGCGTGCGCGCCATGAAAAGCACTGAAGCATGAAAGCTCACGGCCGCGATGCCCAAGGGCAAAGACCGCAACAAGCGGTTTAAGGAAATTCAGAAGTCCGCCCGGCTTTCCGAGTATGCCCTGCATGATGTCGTGAAAGAGCACCGTGCCAAGGGCGGCTTTACAAAGCGCATCGGCATCAACGAAGCGCAGAAAATTGCCACACGTGTCTGGCAGGGCATTGAGCGCCGGCTGCTTCATCAGGGAGGTCAGCCGCGGTTTAAGAGTGCTAAACGGGGCTTGCACAGCGTTGAGGGAAAATCAAACAAAACAGGGTTGCGTCGGAAGGCTAAGACGTGGACGCTCGAGGTTCTGGATCTGGTGATAAAGGCTTAAGCCCCCAACGGCGATGACGCCGCTCAGTTCTGACGCCAGAGTAAAGAAAAGGGCTGAAGCCCGATAAAAAGCTTCAGCCCGTTCGTCTCAGAGCATAAAAGGCTTAATGTGCCGTTGCCTGAGTGCCCGACACGGCATTGCTGCCCGCGGCGGGAATCGGCGCCGCAGTCGCCGCTTTTTCAGCCGAATCGGTCTTTAAGGGCTCGGGCTTACGCACAAGCGCCTCTTCGAGAACCTGATCAATCCAGCGCACAGGCACGATTTCCATGCCGGTCTTGACGTTATCCGGAATCTCGGCAAGGTCCTTGACGTTGGTTTCAGGAATCAGCACCTTCTTGATACCGCCGCGTAAAGCCGCGAGGAGTTTTTCCTTTAAGCCGCCGATCTCAAGGATTTCACCCCTGAGGGTGATTTCCCCGGTCATTGCAACGTCCGGACGCACCGGAATGTTGGTCATCGCGGAAACGATTGCCGTGCAGATTGCGGCACCCGCGCTGGGCCCGTCCTTGGGCGTAGCACCCTCAGGGAAGTGAATATGCCAGTCGGTGTTGGCAAAAGCGGAATTTTCAATACCGAGCTTGGCGGCACGCGCACGAACAACGCTGCGCGCGGCTTCCACGCTTTCCTTCATCACGTCGCCCAAAGAGCCCGTGCGCTGCACAACGCCCTTACCCGGGAAGACCACGGCTTCCACGGTAAGGATGTCGCCGCCCACTTCGGTCCAGGCCAGCCCATTGACCTGCCCCACCTGGGGTTCTTTCTGCGCTACGCCGTAGGTGTACTTTCTGACACCCAAAAAGTCGCTCAGGTTCTTCGCGTCCACCGTGATTTCACTGGTGTTCTTGTCACCTTTTTCGGCATTCATGTGCACGACCTTACGGAAGATCTTGCCGATGCTGCGCTCGAGCCCGCGCACGCCCGCCTCACGGGTGTAGTAGCGGATGATGTCGCGGATCGCGTCGGCCTTCACCGTCACTTCGTGGGGCTTGACGCCGTTCATCTTCATCTGCTTAGGAACGAGATGTTCTTCGGCGATGTGCATCTTCTCGTCTTCGGTGTAACCGGAGAGATTGATCACTTCCATACGGTCAAGAAGCGCCGGCGGAATGTCGTAGCTGTTGCTGGTGGCCACAAACATGACGTCCGACAAATCAAAGTCCAGATCGAGGTAGTGATCCTGGAAGGTGCGGTTTTGTTCCGGATCGAGCACTTCAAGCAACGCCGCCGCAGGGTCACCGCGGTAGTCGCGCCCGAGCTTGTCGATTTCATCCAGCAGGAACAAGGGATTCCTCACCCCCGCCTTTGTGATCGACTGAATCACTTTACCCGGCATGGACCCGATGTAGGTGCGGCGGTGACCGCGGATTTCGCTTTCATCGTGCACGCCGCCTAAGGCCATGCGAACAAACTTGCGACCCGTGGCGCGGGCAATGGATTCGCCGAGGCTGGTCTTACCGACGCCGGGACCGCCCACCAGGCACAGAATCGGGCTTTTCACCTTATCGACGCGCTTTTGCACGGCAAGGTACTCGAGAATGCGTTCCTTCACCTTCTCAAGCCCCCAGTGATCGGCGTCCAGGATCTTTGCGGCCTTCTTAAGGTCCGTGCTCACGCGGCTCTTTTTCTTCCAGGGAAGCTCCACGAGCGTATCGAGGTAGCCGCGGATGACGGTCGCTTCCGCGCTCATGGGCTGCATCATCCGGAGCTTACGCAGTTCAGCCTGCGCCTTTTCCTGAGCCTCCTTGGGCATGCCGCATTCGGCAATCTTCTTTTTGTAATTGGCGATATCGTCGCCGTCAGCCGCTTCCTCGCCTCCGAGCTCCTTTTGAATCGCCTTCATCTGCTCGTTGAGGTAGTAGTTGCGCTGGCTCTTGTCCATCTGCTGCTTCACGCGACCGTGAATGCGCTTTTCAACGGCAAGGATGTCCACTTCCCCGGCAATGAGCCCCAAAAGATTATTGAGGCGCTTTCGCACGGAAAGCTCTTCAAGCTGCTTTTGCTTGTTTTCAAGGGAAACCGGCAATTGAGCCGCAACGGCGTCGGCGAGGCTCTCGGCGTCTTTGAGGGCCTTCACGCCCGCGATCACCTCGTCGGTGATCTTTTTGCTTTCCTTGGCGTAACTCACAAACTGCGTTTCCACCGCACGCCGCAGGGCTTCGGTTTCCGTCCCTTCAATGTCGGTGGAGTCAAGGCGCGTCGCCTTACAGGTCATCTCAGGCGACTTATCGTCGATGTCGCTGAGTTTCACGCGCCCGTGCGCTTCCACAAGCACCTTTAAGGTGCCGTCGGGAAGGCGCAGCATCTGCATGAGTGTGGCAAGGGTCCCCACGTCATAGACGTCCGAAGCCTTCGGATCATCCATCTTGGGATCGCGCTGCGTGACAAGCACAATGCGCTTGTCACCTTTCATCGCATTCTGCACCGCACGCACCGTCTTGGGGCGCGCAATAAACAGGGGCAGCATCATGCGCGGAAAAATCACAAGGTCACGGATCGGAAGGACCGGCGCGACAACCACGCCCGGGACTTCACCCGCATTGTTCTCTTTTTCTGTCATGTAATTAATCTCAAAAAACTGAGCGTCTAAAGTTTCAGTAATGGGCTATGTTGGGGCTCAAAGCCCCGATTTCAAGGGGGAAAAAACTTCCCCGCCGATACCTATGGACTATAAAAGGGAAACGGGCTTAAACCTTGCCCGAATACGGCAAAAATGAGGCACATTGTGCCGGGACGGAGGCCGTCCCGACACAAGTTAAAAAAAACGGATCAGGACGCCTGAGATGCTTCAGGCTTTACCGGGTCCTTGCGGGGACAGGCAATCATGTCAACGGGCGCGCCCGTCTCAATCGTGGCTTTATCAAGCACCACGCGGCCGATTTCGGGCTTGGCGGGCACTTCAAACATCGCGTCCAGCAGTGCCGCTTCCACGATGCTTCTTAAGCCGCGGGCACCGGTCTTGCGTTCCATCGCCTTATGCGCAATGGCTTTGAGAGCACCGGCGGTGACCTCAAGCTCCACCCCTTCCATCGCAAAGAGCTCCTTAAACTGCTTGATTAAGGCGTTCCTGGGCTCGGTGAGAATCGAGACAAAGCCTTCTTCGGTAAGTTCCTGCAGCACGGCAATCACGGGCAGTCGCCCCACGAGTTCCGGAATCAGGCCGTACTTCACAAGGTCGGAGGGCTCGACGTCCTGCAAAAGTTCCGAGAGCGACTCCTCTTTCTCGCTTTTTACCTGCGCGGAAAAGCCGATGCCGGATTTCACCGACCGGCGCCGCACGATCTTTTCCAAGCCGTCAAAGGCGCCGCCGCAGATAAAGAGAATGTTGCTTGTATCCACCGCAATCATCTGACCGCGGGGGTTCTTGCGGCCGCCCGCGGCGGGGACGTTGCAGAGCGTGCCTTCCACAAGCTTTAACAGCGCCTGCTGCACGCCCTCGCCCGAAACGTCACGCGTAATCGAGGGGTTTTCGCTCTTGCGGGCAATCTTGTCGATTTCATCGAGGTAAACGATGCCGCGCTGGGCACGCTCGACGTTGCCGTCGGCGGCCTGCAAAAGCTTATGGATGATGTTTTCGACGTCTTCGCCGACGTAGCCGGCTTCGGTAAGGGTCGTCGCGTCCGCAATCGCGAAAGGCACGTTAAGCCCTCGGGCAAGCGTCTGCGCCAGAAGTGTCTTCCCCGACCCCGTCGGGCCCACGAGCAGCACGTTTGACTTGGAAAGCTCGACGCCGTCGTCGTTGGCGTGCCTCAGGCGCTTGTAGTGGTTGTAAACAGCGACCGACAACACGCGCTTGGCCTTTTCCTGACCGATCACGTAGTTATTGAGGTGCGCATAGAGTTCCTGCGGCGTCGGAAGCTTCCCCTCAAGTTCGGGTGCCGCCGGTTCCTGCGCGCTCTTCATCTCGCCCGCCGCAGCGGCTTCTGAACCCGTTGCCGCCGATGCGGCAGCCGGACTCTTCGCGGGGGCTTCGATGCCCATCGCCTTCATGAGGCCCTTCACACAGCGGTCGCAGATCAAAATCCCTTGGCCGGTGTCAACGAGCACCTCGGTGTCGTTTTTATGCCGCCCGCAGATCGAGCAGCGCAGATCGTCGGTTTTCTTCTTGTCAAACATTGAACAGTCTGTCCCGGAAATTATTCAGTACGGTGCGTGAGAATCTTATCAATCAGACCGTATTTGAGCGCCTCTTCGGGGCTCATGTAGTTGTCGCGGTCCGTGTCGCGCGTCACTTCTTCAATCGTGCGGCCCGTGCGCTCGGAAAGTACGCCGTTTAAAAGGCCCTTTAACGACTGTATTTCCTGCGCCTGAATCTGAATGTCGCTTGCCATGCCGCGGCTGCCGCCGCTCGGCTGGTGAATCATGATGCGCGAGTTGGGCAGCGAATAGCGCTTGCCCTTGGCGCCTGCGGCCAAAAGAAACGCCCCCATCGAGGCAGCCATACCCACGCAGATCGTCTGCACGTCGGGTTTAATAAACTGCATCGTGTCAAAAATACCGAGCCCCGCGTAGACGCTGCCGCCGGGGCTGTTGATGTAAAGGGAAATGTCCTTATCGGGGTTTTCGCTCTCAAGAAAGAGAAGCTGGGCAATGACGAGGTTTGCGCTCTCGTCGTTAACCTCCCCCGACAGAAACACGATGCGGTCGCGCAAAAGGCGCGAATAAATATCAAAGCTGCGCTCGCCGCGGCCGCTCTGCTCGATCACCATCGGAATCAGCATGTTCTGTGCATTCATTATTTTTTGTGTCTATTTCAAAGGATTACGAACCAGACCGTCCGTTACGTCCGCGCTTGCCGGAAAAAAGCGAAAAAGCGGATAACGAAGCAGTCACCGAGAGCATTCATTGTCCGCCTTTTTGGCGGCGGTATGCGACAGTTTATGCCGCGCACCGTCACCTCTGACTTGTGCCGCAGCAGCCCCCGAAAGAGGCTTTCTGCGGCAGGGGCTGAGCCTTAAAGGCTGCCCGGGTTCTTCATCAGATCGTCAAAGCCGAGCTTTTCGTCGGTGGTCTTGGCCTTACCGAGAACGAAGTCCACAACGCGTTCTTCGAGGGCAAGGTTGTGGTAGTTCTGCGCGGTCTGCGGGTTGGAGAGGATGTACTTCTCCATCTCAGCCGGTTCTTCGTAGGCTTCGGCCACGTTCTTGACGATGCGCTTCACATCATCTTCGGAAGCCGTGATCTTGTTTTCGTCGATGAGCTTACCGACAAACATCGACAGCGCAACGCGCTTGGCGGCCTGTTCGGTGAAAAGCGACGCCGGCAGCTGACGGTTGCGGTCTTTCTTGCTGAGCATGCCGCGGGCCATGAAGTCGTTCATCATGGCCTGAGCCATGCGTTCGCTTTCTTCCTGAATCATCGCAGAGGGCACACGGAACGTGCAGAGTTCCTGCAGCTTATTCATCACTTCGCCACGGGTGCGGTTGCTCACACGGACCTTGACTTCGCGTTCAAGGTTCTTGCGGACTTCGGCCTTCATGGCGTCAACGCCGTCCATGCCGAGTTTCTTTGCGAATTCATCGTCAATGGCGGGGATGTTGGCCTTTTCAACGGCAACGCATTCAACGTCAAAGGTGACTTCTTTGCCCGCGAGGTCCTTGGCCTGATAGTTCGCCGGGAACGTAAGGTTGAAGCTCTTCTTGTCGCCCGCCTTCATGCCTTCGACGGCCTGATCAAATTCAGGCAGCATCATGCCTGCGCCCACGATGAACTTGTAGTTGTCGGCGGAGCCCCCTTCAAAAGCCACACCGTCCTTCATGCCCTTGAAGTTCACCGTCACGCGGTCGTCCTTCTGAGCGGCGCGGCCCTCTTCGGTCGAGTAGGTGGCACGCTGCTTGGCCATGATGTCGAGGGTTTTGGCAACTTCGGCGTCCGTGACGTCGCAGCTGTAGCGCTTCAGTTCGAGGCCGGAAAGGTCCGGGAGATCAAATTCGGGATAAACCTCGACTTTGGCGGTAAAGACGAGTTCGGCGTCACCGGGTTTGCTGCCTTCAGCCGGCGCAATTTCCGGGAAGCCGGCGATACGCAGACCGCTTTCTTCCGCGGCCTTGCGGTAGGCGGCGTCAAGAAGGTTGTTCATCACGCGCATACGGGCTTCGTAGCCGTACATTTCCGCAACCTTGGCGGCGGGCACGTGACCGGGACGGAAACCGGGGAGCTTCGCCTTTTTGCCGAGGCGCTTCAGTTCAGCGGCCACACCGGCTTCGAGTTCGGCGTTGTTCACCTTGAGGGTGAGCGAGCGTTCCAGGGGATTAACCTCAGGCTTTGCGGCTTCTTCGGTCTTCACGTCTTTTGCGTTTTCAGTCATTTTTTTGTCTATTCCGTTTTTATGCCGGAACACAAGGGTGCGGCCGGCAACAGGTAAAGCACGCCTTGCGGCGCACTCTGTTAATCAAACAGGGCGCATTATATCGGCGGTGCGCAAAACTACACGTTTTCACGTGTTATACCGTGAAATCAAAGTGGTAATGCGTGTTACGGACAGTCAATTCTGCTAATATCTGCTAAATACTGACCAAGAGTTATTTTTCTGTCTGCGAGTATCTGCTAGGATTTTTAAGCCATGCGTATTGCAAGTCCCGAGACGTTTACGGCCGACAGGCGCTACAGAAGGCCTTTGGCCGCTATCGACGAATTCCGCTTCACGCTCTGGCGCGATGCACTTGCGATGAAGCCCGAGGCCGTCACCGCCATGACGCGGGCGGCCTCCGCCGAAACCGTGGCGGCCTGTCTGAGAATCGAAGGCACGGACTTTACGGCCCCGGAAGCCTCACGGCTCATGGTGAAAAAAACGAAACTCAAAACGCAGGCCGCGGAAGCGGCCGCGGGCTGTGCCGATGCGCTTGACCTCATTGTCAAAAGCTACGCGGTAATGCCGTTAACGGAAGAGCTTCTGCGGGAACTGCACCGCATTCTTTTCTGGCACACGACGGACGGCACGGTGCGCGGAGGCGACTACAAAACGGGGCTTGATGAGCGGGCGGCACCGGGGAGCCTCTTTTTTGAAACGGCACCGGCAAGTCAGGCTCCGGCATTAACCCGCGAACTCATCGCGACCGTCAATACCCTCTTGACCGCGCAGGAACTGCACCCGCTTCTGACGCTTGCCTACTTTAACGCGGTCTTTCCGGCAGTGAGCCCCTTTGCCCGCGGCAACGGCCGCCTCTGTCAGCTCATGACCGTCTTAATCATGCTGCAGCAGGGTTACGGCTGGGCCTCTGCGGCGTCGCTCACCCGCCTCATGGATAACGACAAGGGACGCTTTATCACGGCGCTTCGCGCAACGCAGCTCACACTCACCCACCCCGCCCCCGCGTGGGAGCCCTGGTTTGACTTTTTCACCGACAGCCTTACACGGCAGATGCTTGAAGTGAAGGACCGGCTCACGCTTCTCGGGTCGGCAGGACCTCGCCTCTCGCCCCTGGCGGACTTTATCCTCACGCAGGCGCAGATGAAGGGATCGGTGACCGTCAGGGGCCTGCAGCACGAAAGCCGCGCCGTGATGGCAACGGTGCGCTATCACGTCGCCGAGCTCGTTAAAAAAGGGCTTCTGATTCAGTGCGGTGCGGGTCCTGCGACCCGGTACAGCGCGTCACACGCCGCAAAAACCGATACCTCGGTCTGAAACCGGCCGTAACCGGTTACGGTTTCCCGGCGCTTTTCTACGTACAATGCCGTAGATTTTTAATTTCCGCAGTCAGGCTGCGAACACTTATGAGGATCAGTCATGGCCAAACTTTACATGGGCTTTGATGCCGGCACCCAGAGCGTGAAGGTCGCCGTTTACGATGAGTCGTTGACGCCCCTGGCGCAGACAACGGCCGCGACAACCCTGCACTACCCGCATCCGGGCTGGGTACAGATGGATCCCGATGAGTTTCTCAGCATCACACTTACCTGCATGAAGCGCTGCACGGATGAAATCCGCGGCAAAGGCTACGACCCCGCCGACATCCGCGCCGTGATGGGTGACGGCATCATCTGCGGCATCTGCGGCGTCAACGCTGAAGGCGACGCCGTGACCCCCTACATCAATTACCTTGACAGCCGCACGCAGGCTGACGCCGATGCCATCAACGCCAAAAACCTCGACATTTGGGGCAAAGAGACCGGCAACCCGGAAGCCAACTGCATGTTCCCCGCGCTTTTTGCCCGGTGGTTTATCAAAAACTCCCGCAAGTTCCGGGAAAAGGGCGTGAAGTTTGTGCACAACGCCCCGTATATCCTCATGCATCTGGCGGGCCTCAAGGGCAAAGACGCCTTTATCGACTGGGGCGCAATGTCGGGCTGGGGCTTAGGCTACAAAGTCGAGGAAAAATGCTGGAGCGACGAGCAGCTCGCAATCCTCGGGATTGACAAGCGCTTTATGCCCGCCGTCAAAAAGCCCTGGGATGTTGTGGGCACGGTCACCCAAGACATTG
Source organism: Duodenibacillus massiliensis (assembly GCF_928721995.1). Taxonomy (NCBI): domain Bacteria; kingdom Pseudomonadati; phylum Pseudomonadota; class Betaproteobacteria; order Burkholderiales; family Sutterellaceae; genus Duodenibacillus; species Duodenibacillus massiliensis. The sequence goes on along the minus strand of NZ_OV788642.1, from coordinate 130,986 downwards.
CCAGGGTGACGGGCCTTGCGGCGGGGACTCCCGTGTGCGCGGGGGCCGGTGACACCATGCAGTCGATGCTCGGCGCCGGCGTTTTTGAAGCCAATCAGGGCGTGGATGTTGCGGGCACCTGCGCCATGTTCTGCGTTTCTACCAAAGGCATTGTCCCGGAACTTTCTAAAAAAGGCAGCGGCCTCATTTTTAATTCCGGGTCGCTGCCGGACACCTACTTTTACTGGGGCTTTATCCGCACTGGTGGTTTGGCGCTCAGGTGGTTTAAGGACAATATCTGCGACAAGGCCGATGATCCGCGCTACTACACGGAGCTCTCGGAAAAAGCTTTAGCCGTGCCCGCGGGCTGCAACGGGGTGCTGTTTCTGCCCTACCTCACCGGAGGCGCCGGAGAGTTAAAGCACGCAAGCGGGTGCTTTATGAACATGACCCTGGACGATGACCGCTTCGTGCAGTGGCGCGCCGTGCTTGAAGCGATCGGCTACGACTACATGGAAATCACGGACACGTACCGCGCCGCGGGCGTGCCGCTCACCCGCATCACGGTGACCGAAGGCGGCAGCCGCGATTCGCTCTGGAATCAGATCAAGGCCGATATGCTCGCTGCCGACGTTGTGCGCTTTCGCAACGCCGGGGGCGCCGTCGTCACCAACTGCGTCTTTGCAGCAATTGCCGCGGGCGACGTCACAGACGCCAAAGCGGCTCTTACCAAAACCATCGTCAAAGACGCGCAGTACACGCCCGACGCTGAAAAGTCCGCTCTTTACCGCCGTCTTTTTAAGCTGAAAACACGTTTGGTGCAACAGGATATGAAGACCGCGTTTGAAACGCTCACCGCCATGCGGCCGGTGAGAAGCGAATGACTGACGGGCGGGCTGCAGTCAGTGTGATCTGCCCCTAAAATACCCGACAACTGTGCCCGAAAGCCTCTGCCCGTAATATGGGCATGCAGACAAAGAGGGACGTTTAGCCGACAGTGCTTGCGCTGTCGGCATTTTCGTATCGGAAAGTGTCGCCTGAGCGCAGCCCCGTCTGACTCCCGGTCCGGAAGGTTGTCCGGCGTAATCCTGCTCACTCGTTTCTCAAGACTCTCACTGGTAAGCCGCAGCGGACGCAGACACCAACCGGCTGGGCTCTTTACGACCTCGAGACGCGATCCTTCGCTGAGTTCAGGTCTTCGATGCACTCGTCCGGCAGGAAAAGCCATACGTCTGATTCGTGTTTTTCAATCTTCGCGAACAGTATTCTCTCCTCAATGACTTCCGAGATTACCGAAAGCGTGTTGAGACGGCACGGTTCGCGAACACGGCAAAAACTCACCGGGAAAAAACGCCCCGCTCCGCAGTACATGCAAAACGGGGCTCACGCGTTAACCGAGAAAACGCCGATTAGCGGTCGTGCGTTTCAGACTTTGCCTTCTGAGGCTTATAGCCGTCGGGCGCCACAAGCGCCGTATCAAAGCCCGTGATGCGGGTCTTGCCGTTGACGGTGTAAAGCCAGAAGTCGTAGACCGTCCCCGGGATCATGAATTTCGCCAGGTCCTTCGCGGCAAAGTTAAAGACCATATCGGCCTTGCCGTCCTTGTTGAAGTCCATGGTGCGGGTGGAAACGGGCTTGGCGAGCTGATCAAGCGTCACCTTGGTGGTGACCGACGACCGCCCCGCGCCCGCGACGGTCTTTTTGACGTCAACCTTGGTGGCGTCAAGGGTCTTGTCCGAAAGAAGCACCACGTCAACCCTCTGATCGCTCTTGGGGTCAATGACGTCTGCGAGAACCACAACCTTGTGCGGCATCAGTTTGGCAACTTCCTTCTGAGCAAGCGCTGCTGCGGCGTCAAAGCTTTCGGCATTAAAGGCGTGCAGATAGCGCGCGGCTTTTTCCGGCGAGAAGCGGCAGATCTGCTGCGCAACGGCGGCGGTTTCGGCGGCCTTCTTGCCCCAGACCTTTTCAAAGCCCTTGATCAACTTGGTGTTTGCCTTCATGTCGGCGCCGCGCTTATATTCGAGGGCGTTGGCAAGCTCCACGGAAGCAAAGACGGGCCAGTCGGGGTTGAAGCTGAAGAGTTCGGGCGTCCCCTTAAAGTGTTCGGCAGTCGCCTTTTCGGCCGTGAGGAACCCTGCTTTTTCCGCTTGCTTGGCAAGCGGGAAGAAGGGCACATAAGGCGTTTCGCAGGGACGCGCGATTGAGCGGTACCCCGTCGTGAGAAGCGCATTTTCGTTCATCACCCAGACGCCCGACTCGTGCGTGGTGGGACGGCACAGGCCCAGTCCCTTGTAGTGGTACCACCCGGCGTCAGCGCCGATACCCTTTTCATGCGTTCTCAGAAGGTCCTTCACTTCCTCTACGCCCATCTTCTTGGGGTTAACGGCGGCGTACGGGAACTTCTCGGGATCGGTGATGTTTTGTCCGAGAATCTTCTTCCACGCGAGGTTGTTGCGTGAGAGGTTGTAGTCGGCGGCACGGCGTTCGGCCGGAGCCAGGGCCGCGCGGAAGTTAAAGTCCTTGTAGACGCCGGGCTCAGCGGGCTTATAGCGCCCGTTTTTAATGGCGCGCTCAATCATGCCGGGCGCAAGAATCACGTTTTTCGTATCCGTGGCATCGAGCTTATCCATCATGAAGTTGTTCGGGATATAGACAACTTCATTGTCCTGCACGCGGCGGGCGGCCCAGGTGTTGCCTTGGTGGATGGCGATCTGCCAGGCTTCGTTGGCGTCCGCGACCGTATAGGTGCGGCCTTCGGAGAAATAGCCGTAGGTCGTGAGAAGGTCAATGGCGATGTCAATGGCGTGACGGGCGCTTGTGGCGCGCTCAGCCATCAGGCGCCGGATACCGTAACCGATACCGCCGTCTTTGACCGGCATGATGTCGTCCTTGTAGATCCCGGTGCAGGCGTTTGAGACAATCACTACACCGTTTTCATTTACAAAGCCGTCGGAAAAGCTCGCTCCGTTGGGATCGAAAGTCTGAGACCAGTAAAAACCGAACGTCTTTTCGACCTGGGGGATCTTCGCGGCCGTCGGTTCAAACGTAATCATCTCGCCTTTGGCGTGCGTCGCTGCAGGCACCCAGTACTGCGCCGAGAGAATGCGCCCGCCGTTATCTTCATTGTGACCCACGATGATCGTGCCGGTTTTACTGACGTCCTTGCCGACGATGACCGTGGAGCAGCCGATTGCGTTAAACGCGAGCGACGCAATAGCTACGCCCAAGGCGGCTGAGAGAGCTTTGATCCGTAATGACATACTTTCCTTCCTTCTGGTTGCTGCGGGCCCGATTGGGATTGCCGGACCCATTGTTTCAGGCGCCTCTCGGGGAAATGACAGGCACCTCGAGGAAGGATTTTAGGCGCTCTGACCACGGTAAATAGCCTAGGGTTATTACCCAATAACCCATACGACACCGACCGTCAGGATGATGAGCTGCCGCGGCGCAGCCGGTAAAGAACGAAGCGCCCCGTCATTACGAACGCAAGGACCGCCACGGACGTGAGCGCAATGAGGCCCCCGGGCGCCGCGTCCACGATTGCAGCAAGCATGAGCCCCCCCACGCTGTCAATGAGGCTCACAATCATGGCTGCCGCAAGGGTCCTTGCAAAGCCCTGCCGGAACTGCAGTGCCGTGGCAACGGGAACCGTGAGCAGCGAACTCATCACAAGTACGCCCGCCACCCGAATCGATGACGCAACAGCCGCCGCAGAGATGAGGGCAAAGACCGCAGCGGTAAGCCGCACCTTAACGCCCGCGGCACGCGCCGCCTCTTCGTCAAAGGCGATGCAGACCAGAGCGTTGTAGTTCAGTGCCCCGAGAAGAAGGGCCGCCGCGGTGAGAAGCCCCACGATCACGAGGTCTTCGTCCGTGACCGTGAGGATGCTGCCGAATAGAAAACTCTCGGCGTTCGCGTGCACCGCACCCGAGGTGATGAGCGTTACGGCTATGCCGACCGAAAGCGCCAGAACAATCGTGAGAATGAGGTCGGAAAAGTTTTTAAACAGGCCCCTCAGCGCTTCAATCAGAAGTGCCGCTGCCGACGTAAAGATAAAAGAAGCCCCGACGGGATTGACGCCGCCCGCAAGGCCCACGGCAACGCCCGCAAGGGACGCGTGCGCGAGGGCGTCGCCTGTCATCGAAGTGCGCCTTAAAACGAGAAAGATCCCGATCACCGGGCAAAGCACTGCCATGCAGACGGTGGCTGTGAGCGCTCTCTGCATGAAGTCATAGGAAAAGAGTTCCGTCATGGCGCACTACTCCAGCCAGGGTTTCTCATCAAAATAGGCGTCGGGCGTCATCGTCCGGGCATGCCCCTCGGCAAACGCGACGATTTTCGTGGCGTTTTCCCGCACGGCCTCAAAGTTATGCTCAACGCTGACAACCGTCACGCCGTGGCTCACGTTTAAGTGCTTTAAAAGCGAATAGATGTCGGTGGCGGACTTTTTGTCTAAGCCCGTGGAGGGTTCGTCAAGAAGCAGGAGCTTACGCTGCGCCAAAAGCGCCCGGGCAATGAGAACGCGCTGCCGCTGCCCCCCTGAGAGCGTGCCGATAAGCGCATTGCGGTAAGCGGCCATTCCGACAGTGGCGAGCACGTGCTCGGCTGCGTCTTTGCCGGCCCTGCAAAGTGCCGCATAACCCTTTAAGACCTCAGAGACCGTAATCGGAAAGGCGCTCATCGCCGCGGGATCGGCCTGAGGTACGTAGCCCGACAAGGGAGCATTCACGGTCACCGTGCCGCGGCCGGGCTCGATAAAGCCCAGGATCATCTTCATGAGCGTGGTTTTGCCGCAGCCGTTGGCGCCCATCAGGCACACGTAGTCCCCCTCTTGCACCGTAAACGAAATATTCTCAAGAAGCCACGGTGCGGTCCCCGTGTAGGAAAACGAGAGATCTTTGACGGCAATAACGCTTGACACGGCAAACTGCCTCCAAACCGCAGAGAACCGGCTGTAACCGGACAAAAAAAGAGCCCGCGGGCTCTCAGAATTGGTGCCTCCGCCGGAACTCGAATCCGGATCTAACCCTTAGGAGGGGCTTGTTCTATCCAGTTGAACTACGGTGGCACAACCCGTGACGCAAACATTGCGCGTCGGGGCGGGGATTGTAGCAAAGTTACGCCGCCCGTTTTGATCGTTTTATGCTCGGAGGGTTCACTCGGCAAAAGCCGTTGATTCAAGGCGGCGTACAGCCGCGCCCGATCATGTCCACCGCCATGCTGCAGAACGCCCGTGCCGCGAGACTCTGATACACGTGCTCGTCCCAAGCGATGACCACCGTCTGCACGGGCAGCACGTCCTCAAGAGAGGCAAAACGACAGCGCCGGTGCGGCTCGTGCTGCCTAATAAGATGCTCCTGACAAACCGTCCAACAAAGCCCTTCGGCCACAAACGGAAGCCTGAGGCCCGGCTTTAAGGCCATCACCGGCATTGCGTGCACGGGAATTCCGAGCGCCCGGCTCAGCAGCTCCTTTCTTTCCTGATGATTGTTGGGACAAAGAAACGGCAATCCGGTAATCGGTGTCAGATCGACTGATGCTGCCTTTGGATAAATACCTTCGTCATTGAATGGCACACCGACGTTCGCATACTCCGGCGCATCGGGCACCGCCAGCAGATATCGCTCCTCAACAAGTGGATAGGCGTTAAGATCAGGCGTCATAAGCCGTTGAAAGAGCACACCGACATCGGCTCGCCCGGATGCAAGCGCATCAGGAACGTCCTCCAGCAAGAGATCCAATGTCAGATCAAGCTCTACTTTCGGGTATGCACGTGCAAACGCAGCAGCGACCGGCATCAGCATGCTGATCGACCGCTCGGCGTTGCACGCAACCCGAACGCGTCCGGTGCGAAGTTCCTTGAAGTCGGCACACTGCTGCAGCGTCTCAACCTCAATCAGCGCCATGCGCCGGAGACTGTCATAGACGACCTCGCCCAACGGCGTCAGGCGAATTGGCGAGGCATGGCGGTCCACGATCATGGCGCCGTACTTTTCCTCAAGACGCCGCAAACTCTGAGAAACATGAGGCTGGGTCACGCCGAGCCGCTCCGCAGCCCTGCGAAAGCTCCCCTCCTCCACCAAGGCCTCCAAAAGGCCGAAAGCTCTTTGAGTCATGCCGCCGCCAATAACAACTTAGTGATTGTTTATAAAATTATGATTATTGGATTGTAATGCATCGAGATTTATAGAATACATTTTGCGCCTCCCTGAAAGATCGAGGCCGGATCTTCGGGAAGGCGGAATACAAAGGAGAAACACAATGCACAAGATAGCTCACATGACCGCCGCCATCCTCGCAGCGGCCGCCTGCTCCGCTCAGGCGGCCGACGTCATCGACCTCTGGCCCGAAGGCGCTCCCAACAAGAGCACCATCACGGCCGCCGAGGAAACGAACGCCCAGGGCTCCATCTTCAACGTCACGCGCGCCCGTCTCGAAGTCTCGGCTCCGGCCAATCCCAACGGCAAGGCCGTCATCGTCATTCCGGGCGGCGGCTACGGCAATCTGTCGATGAGCACCATTGAAAAGAGCTTCGTTCCGTTCTTCCACTCACAGGGCTTTACGACGTTCGTGCTCAAATATCGTCTTCCAAAGGGCAACCCGGAAGTGCCGCTCGCAGATGCCAACAAGGCCGTTGAAACCGTTCGCTCGCTCTTCGGCAAATACAACCTGCACACCGTCGGCGTGATGGGCGCGAGCGCCGGCGGCCACCTTGCCGCCATGTCGAGCGTCTCCTGCAAGGGCGCCGCCTGCCCCGACTTCTCGGTTCTCGTCTATCCGAACATCACGATGATGCAGGAGGAATCCCAGCCCAAGAGCTCCTGCCGCAACAATCTCATCGGGCCCGCCCGCTCCGTGAAATACGACACGACGTTCTCGGCCTACAAGCATGTTTCGCTCACGACACCGCCCGCCTTCCTCGCTGTGTCCGCCGGAGATGAATATGCCGGCAGCCTCGGCTCCATGCTCTACGCACGCGCCATGATCGAAAACGCCCGTCCCGTCACGCTTCACGTTTACGAATCAGGCAACCACGGCTGGGGCGCCGAATCCTCCGCCGACTTCCCGGACGGCGACAACTTCCGCACAGATCTCTCCATGTGGCTGAAGAAGATCAAGTAACAAGCTGCGCACAACCCATTGCGGGCGGCCGGACCGGATTGTCCGCCCGCAATGTCATCAGACCAACAAAAGCTGTTTTGCAAGAAGGAGAACAGCCATGCTTTTCCAACGCACTCCTCTCGTCACGGCGCTCGTCCTCGCGGGCGCCTGCTCCATGGCCACGGCCGCTCAGGCCGACATCGTTCGTGTTGAATCAGGCGACCTCACGGGCTTTGTGAAAACCGTCCCGGGCACGGACGCCCGAGTGGACGTCTTCCTCGGCGTGCCCTACGCGGCCGCCCCGGTCGGTAAGAACCGCTGGGCTTCCGCCAAGCCCGCCGCCGCATGGAGGGGCATCCGTCAGGCCGACACCGCCCCGCAGCCCTGCAAGCAGAAGGGACAGGGCAGCGAAGACTGCCTCTATGTGAACATCTATAGGCCCGCCGGCACAGCGGCCGATGCCAATCTCCCGGTCGCCGTCTACGCACACGGCGGCGGCAATACGGGCGGCAACGCCAGCGAGCATGACGGCGCGCGCCTCGCCACCGAAAACGGCATCATCGTCATGACGATCCAGTACCGTCTCGGCGCCTTCGGCTTCCTGAAGCTCCCTGGCATGGATTCGTCAGCTGGCAACTTCGGCATCACCGACACGCAGGCCGCGCTTGCATGGGTCAAGCGCAATGCCGCGGCCTTCGGCGGCAATCCCGACAAGGTCACGCTGGTAACCGAATCCGCCGGCTCGACCAACGCCTGCCGAATCCTCGTTGATCCGAAGTCGAAGGGCCTCGTGGCGGGCGTCGTTCTTCAGAGTGAGGACTGCATCCACGACGTCGACTCGCCCAAGCAGGCCAAGGAGCGCGCCGACAAGTTCCTCGTGCTCACCGGCTGCGCCGGCGAAGCTGATCCGCTTGCCTGCCTGAGGAAGCTCCCGACCGACAAGCTGGCCGTCGCCAGCGCCGCGGTCGGCGGCTGGAATCCCGTTTCCGAAACGAGCGCCGTGAGCGAAATCGCGAAGGGGAACTGGATCAAGGTCCCGGTGCTCTCGGGCTCCAACAAGGAGGAAGGCCGCTCCGCCGGCGCCGCCTATGTCGGCTGGAAGTATCCCGACTACAAGGCCTGGGTCGTCAAACTCGTGGGCGAGCAGAGCGCCGTCGATGCTCTGAAGATCTACGATCCGAAGAAGCACGAAGGCCAATACGCGCTTGAGTACACGATCGGCGACTTCATCACCGACAGCGGCATGCGCGGCCTGGGCGGCTGCACCAACCTGACGCTCGCAGAAGCCATGGCCAAGACCGGCGCCTTGGCGCCCTGGATCTACACCTTCGAAGACTCCACCGTGCCCACGTCTCCGAGCCGCCACAAGGGCTACGACAACGCCGCGAGCCACGCGGCCGAGCTCACCTACCTCTTCCCGGATGCGGGCCAGTACCTGCCGCGCTCCGTTCGCATGACCGACGAGCAGCGTGCGCTGGCGCGCCAGATGCGCGCCTACTGGGGCAACTTCGTGAAGCACCAAAACCCGAACGGCGAAGGCCTCCCCGTCTGGAAGCCCTTTGAAGGCGAAGGCGCCATGATGGCTCTTCGACTCAACGGCAAGAGCCAGACCGTTCCCGCCTCGTACTTTGCGGATCTGCACCACTGCAGCTTCTGGCACTCGATTCCCGTCGTGCTCGACCGCGGCGACCGCTGATCGATCCTGATGACGAAGCCGCCTCCCTGACGGTTTCGCCCGACAATCCGCCCGTCAAGAGACGCGCATCCTTCCCGGAGCGCGCCTCTTTCCCTTCTTCTCCACTGCCGCAGCCCTCTTCCCTCGCCTTTGCAGTCCATTCGTCTGCTTCCGAGACGTTTTTCTCATTTTCAAACACAAAGCGACCGTTCACATAAATACCACAAAAGAGGTATCATCAATGATCAGTACCGGAGTCTTCCTGGCCCCGGCCCTGGGAAAGATGCGATGCTTTCGGTTGGCCCGAAGCAGTGCGTCCAAAAACAGCAGTTGAGGCGATCAAGATCGTGTCGGGTTATTGAGTTTTCAAATCTGCAGAGGGTTGAGCTGCCTGCAGCATCATTAACCCCGAGTGCGGAAAGAAAGCCTTCGTCTTCTGTGATGACGTCGTGGTCGGCCAAATCCTCAAATCCGCAGATATGTGCGAAAACACGCTGCCGAAACATGGCTCCGGCGGAATACAGACTGCGGTCTTTCGGCTTGTGAGTCTGCTCCAACGCCTGCTCAAAGGGGGCCAAAAGCTGAATCCGGGAGACCATATCGGCGACGGGCAGCAGGCCCGTCATCATGGTGGCGACAAACCGCCCGTTGGTGATCTGCACGCTGCGGCCGAACCCATCAGTTGTTGCTGTTCGAGTAAAATTCATGGAAAGGTCTTTTGTTTTGATTTTTTGTGGTAGAAAAAATATTAACAAAAAGACATTTTTTTCTTTATTAAAATCAGAATTTAAGCCATGAAAAGAGCGCTGTTTTTTCAGCGCTCATGCAAAATTCAGGTTAAAGTCCTCGAAACACCGGAATCTGCCCCGAAGGTCCTCGCCGCACGAAAGCAGCTGATGGCTTTCAAGCCCGTTTGGAAAAATAACAGCCTAGTTTCGGCCGCCCGTAAAGACGCCCCGGCCCACCGTGGTCCCGAACGCCGCACAGGCAAAAATCGCCGGAAGAACCCCCGACAAAGCCCAGGCCGCGGAAAAGTACCAGGCGAGCGTCTTCTCCATCCCGTCGCTGCCGAAAGCGATGTACCACAGGGGCACAAGCGCAAGCAGCACAAAATTAAAGACGTTGGTTAAAACCGTAAGCCGCAGCCACGAGGTTTTCTTCGCAGCAAGCCAGGCGGGGAAACCCGCAATCACCATCGTGACAGTGATAAACCCCATCCAGGTCCAGTTGATATCCTGCATCTGGGGGTTCACATAAAACTTAAAGATGCAGTGAAAAATGAGGCCGGCCAAAACGCCCGCCACCGCCAGGAACGCTTCAAAAATCCAGAAACTGCGCGTCATCTTTGTCAGAATCCTTTTTCCAGTACTTCGATGTCCTCGCGCCCGCGCACGAAGTTTCGCACCGAAAGAATCAGGTCGCGGATCCCGTAGACCGTCATAAAAAAGGCGCTCACAGGAACCGCGGCATAGGCCCAGCGCATCTGAAGCCACGGGACGGACTGCATGTAAGCCTGCGCGCGCATCACCCAGACAATCCCGTACCAGCACACCGCGGCGTAGGTGACGCACTCAATGAGACAGACGAGAATCCTCACAAAACGCCCGGTCTGCGTGCCCGCCATCCGTTCCGTTAAAACGTCCACCACAAAGTGACTGCGGGTGCGCACGAGTTCCTGGGCGCCCAGGAAAATCATCCACACGAGGCACAACTGAATCCAGTCATCGGTCTGCGTGAAGTTATAAACCGGCACAAACCGCACGAAGACGTTTAAAAGAAACATCACAAAGATCGCGGCCAAAGCCACGATACAGATCGTGCGCGTTGTGACGCTTACCGCATGATCGAGTTTCTTAAGCCATACGAGCAAAGTCTGCATCTTCCCTACTCCTACGGCACGAGGCGCGCAAGGCCCAGCGACAACCCGGGTATAAAGGCGACCGCTGCCGCCCCGAGAATCATGATGAGCACATAACCCAAGGCCTCTCTGGCAATCGCCATGACCTTCACGCCTGAAATCGAGGCCATCACATAAAGATTCAGCCCCACGGGCGGCGTCAGAACGCCCACCGCAAGCGAAATACACATCACGATTCCGAGCTGCACCACGTCAAACCCAAAGGCCTTTGCCAGGGGTACAAAAATCGGCACGGTAATCAAAAGGATCGCGGTGCCTTCCATAAAGCAGCCCATGATCACAAGAAGCGCAATGATGATGAGAAGCACCGGAACGATGGAAGTGAAGCTCGTCGAAATAAAGGCAATCGCTTCCTGGGGAATCCGGGTGTAAAGAAGAACGTACTGGAAGAAGCCCGCCGTCGCGATCACAAACATGACTTTCGCGGTCTGCTCGGCCGTCGCCCAAAAGATTTTCGGAAGGTCTTTGACCTTGAGGGTCTTAAAGACAAAGAACCCCAGAATCATCACGTAAAAGGAGGCGACCGCCGCGGCTTCGGTCGCGGTAAAAAGCCCCGCAAACATACCGCCGATCACGATGACAGGTGTAAGCAACGCAAAAAACGCCTCCTTAAAGGCGTACCAGCGCTCGCGCCAGGGGGCGGCTTGCGTTTTGGCGTAGCCCTTCATGCGGCAGACGCACGAGGACCACAGCATGAAGGCAAACCCGATGATGAGCCCGGGCACGGCGCCCGCGGCAAAAAGGGCGTTGACGCTCGTCTGCGTGAGCCCGGCGTAAAGAATCAATGTGATGCTCGGGGGAATGATGGGGCCCAAGGCGCCTCCTGCCGCAATCGTTGCACAGGAAAAGGCTTCCCCGTAGCCGGACTTTTTCATTTCCGCAACGGCAATCATGCCGATTCCTGCGGCGCACGCGGCGGCGGAGCCTGACATCGCGGCCATCACGATGCAGGCGGCAATCGCGGCGTTGGAAAGTCCGCCCCAGCGGTGCCCGAGGCTGACGCGTCCGAAGGCAAAAAGGCTTTTACTCACCCCGCCTTCGGTCATGAGGTTACCCATGAGAAGGAAAAACGGGATTGACATGAGGGTGATGCCTGAGACCTGCGCAAACATGCGCTGCGGCACAAGAAAAAGCCGCGCCATGTCCCCGCCCGCAAGTAAAAACGTTGCGGCGGAGGCAAAGCCCATCGTCACGGCCGTTGTGACGCCCAAAAGCATCAGAACGAGCACCGAGGCGAAGATGACAAACATCACCATGACGCAGCCACCCTCTTATTTTGCGGTCTTTGCTTTTGCAACCGCATCAAGAAGATTCTTCATTTCTTTCGTGCCCGCCAAGGCTCCCACCTTTTCGTAGGCGGGCTGCATTTTCTTTACGAAAGACGCACGGTCGGGGTTCGTCACATGCATCCCCTTCTTTTTAAGCTCTTCAATGACAGCGGCTTCCCCGTGACTGATTTTTTCGCGGGTGAGGTTTTGGGCGTTGACGGCCTCTTCCTTCAGAATCGTCTGCAGTTCCTCGGGCATGCCGTCAAAGAGCATCTTGTTGATCAAAAGCACCTGGCAGTCAAAGTAGTGGTTTGTGAGCGCCAACTCATCCTGCGTTTCATAGAGGGAATCCGCAAGGATTGTGAAAACCGGGTTTTCTTCGCCCGTCACCACGCCCTGCTTTAAGGAGGTGTAGAGCTCTGAGTACGCAATGCGCTGGGTGTTGGCGCCCAGGGCGTCAAAGGCCGCAAGAAGGCCCGTTGAAGGCGGCACGCGGATCTTGAGGCCCTTTAAGTCGTCTGCGGAGTTAATCGGCACGCCCTTGGTTGTCGTCTGCCGGAAGCCGTAGTCAAACATGGCAAGGCCCACGGCGTCATGCTGCGAGAGGCCCGCATTCATCCAGTCCATCACAAACGCGTCAATCGTGCGGTGGGCGTGGTCGTAATCGGTAAAAAGAAAGGGCGCCGTCATGGCGTTAAGTTTCTTATCGTACATCGCCATGTTGCCTAGACTCACCACAGCCATGTCCATGGCGCCTAAGGTCACCTGCTCAGCCAAAGCCGGCTGGTCTCCGAGTTCGCCTGCGGGATACACCTCAACCTTCACCCTCCCCTTCGTTCTGTCAGAGACATTTTTGGCAAAAAGCTGCGCGGCTTCATGGTGCGCGTGGGAAACCGCCGCGGTGTGCGCCAGGCGTATTGTCTGCGCGGGGATTTCAGCCTGAGCGGCAACACCGGTAAAGGCCGCAAGGGCGGCGGCACAAAGGGAAGCTAGGATCTTATGCATCGGGTTCTCGGTCTAATGGCCGGCAAAGCATGGGCTGACTCAGAGCGAAACCCTGAGCCCGTGCGGCACTTTGCCTGATTTTGGGGCCGCACTGCGGGCATTCTAACAACCCGCGTCAGGCCCTGCCCAAGGCGGACGGGGCTTTAAAGTACCTGCCAGAGGCCGCGGCGGTTGTTGCCGATGCGGCGCAGGCGCTTTTCTCTTTCTGCAGGCCGGCAAAAAGGCGCTTAACGGTAATGACGCAAGCCCCCAGGGCTTTGGCTGCCTCAGACTGCGTCGCCTGCGGCGTGTCTCTGAGACAGGCCATGAGCTTTTCCCTGAGCGGATCGGGAACCTCAGGATCAGAAGCGGTCAATGTATGCGGCAGGGCTCCGTAGGCATCGGTTGCAAACGGCCTGCGCGGTATCGCAATGACGGTGCGGTCAGACATCTCCCGCAACACCGGTTCTCCCAGGTGCCAGTCCCTGCAGACACCGGCAATCAAAGGCAGCGCATTGCCCAAAGACTTCATCAGCCCGATCCGGCGGAAAAAGGGCGGCAAGCGGGCGGTTGCGGGGCCTTGAAGTCAAGGAAGGCCCCGTTTCCTCCGAAGTCATGATCGAAACTGCCGCCGGCGAAAAGATCGTCTCCTCCATCACGACGACTTCCGCGAAAAACCTTGGCCTTAAGGTGGGCGGCAAGGCCTACGCGATCATTAAGGCCTCCAACGTCATGATCGGCATCGAAGACTAAGACCCGGGACTTTTCCCAAAATCACAAACCGCCCGCCGGCCCCCTTCCTCCCGCGGGCGGTTTCTGCGTTTAGCGCCCTCCCCATATAATTGCCCATCCGATTCTATTCGCGCAAAGCCCGCGGGCTTTGCAACACACAAACCATATGCTGCACATCATCCGGGGACTTCCGAGCCCGTTTACGCGCATGGACTGCGCGGTGGCCATCGGCAACTTTGACGGCGTTCACAGAGGGCATCAGGCGCTTCTGGCTGAAATCAGACAGGCTGCGGCCGCGCGAGGTCTTATGCCCGCGGTGCTTACCTTTGAGCCCCACCCCCGTGAGTTTTTCGGCGAGACCGACCTCCCCCGCATCTCAACCCTGCGGGATAAGCTCGCGAACATCGTTGCCTGCGGCATTCAGCGCGTCTTTGTGATGCCCTTTAACGAGGCGATGGCCAAAATGGCGCCCGCAGAATTTGCCCGCGACATTCTCGCCGAGGGCCTCGCGTGCCGCTGGGTGAGCGTCGGGGAAAACTTCACGTTCGGCGCCGGACGCAGCGGCAACTTCGCTACGCTTGAAGAGTTGGGGCAACACTATCACTTTGAAACCTTTAAGACGCCCCTTCTTTTTCACGGGCAGGAGAGGATTTCAAGTTCCAGAATCCGCGCGGCGCTTGCCTTGGGAGACCTCCATGAAGCAGCCGAGATGCTCGGGCGAGCCGTCGCGATGACCGGGCGCGTGGTGCACGGTGCGGCGCTCGGCAGGCAGCTGGGGTTCCCCACACTCAACATGTTTGCCGTCCCCCCGGGCAGTAAAACGCATCCGGCACTGCACGGCATTTACGCTGTGCGGGTAAAGGGCCTTGACGCGATCGGCTCCGTCTGGCCGGGGGTGGCGAGTATCGGCAACAAACCGACCGTGGTCAGCGACGGCCGGTGGCTTCTTGAAACCCACGTCTTTAACTGGACGGGCAACGCCTACGGCAAGCTCATCGAGGTGGAGTTCGTTGAGAAACTCAGAGACGAAAAAAAGTTTTCGGGCCTTCCGGAACTCACGGCCGCCATTTCTGCCGACTGCGAGCGCGCCAAAGCAATTCTGGGCGTCAAAGTCCAAGCCTGAACGTCAAACTGGGCGCTTTTGCCTATGGCAAAGTACCGCCCCGATGAAATACACTCTCAAATTCACCGCTTCGGCGCGTAATGCTTTTACGCCTGAAGTTTTACTGTCAATCCGGAAGAGCCCGAGGGGGCCTGGAGAAACACATGGCAAAAGCCGACAAAGGTGCTGACGCAGCATCGAAAAAATATCCTCTGAATCTGCCTGACACACCCTTTCCGATGCGGGGAGACCTCGCAAAGCGCGAACCCGGCTGGGTCGCCGACTGGGAAAAACGCGGCGTGTATCAGACCATCCGCAAGGCCCGCAAAGGCGCGCGCAAGTTCATTCTGCACGACGGCCCCCCGTACGCCAACGGCGACATTCACATGGGCCACGCCTTAAATAAGATTTTGAAGGACATCATCAATAAGACGAAGCTCTTTGCCGGCTACGATGTGCCCTACGTCCCGGGCTGGGACTGCCACGGCATGCCGATTGAAATCCAGATTGAGAAAAAGTACGGCAAGGGCCTGCCTAAGGAAGAAGTGATCGCCAAAGCCCGCGCCTACGCGGCCGAACAGGTTGAGCACCAGAAAGCGGGCTTTAAGCGCCTGGGCGTTTTGGCTGACTGGGAAAATCCGTATCTCACGATGCGGCCCGCAACGGAAGCGGCTGAAATCCGGGCTCTCGCCAAAATCATGGAAAAGGGCTACGTCTACCGCGGTCTCAAACCCGTTAACTGGTGCTTTGACTGTCAGTCGGCTTTGGCTGAAGCAGAAGTCGAATATAAGGACGCCGAAAGCTACGAAATCGATATCGGCTTTAAGCTTTCCGAGGAAGATAAGCCGCGCGTTGAAGATGCCTTTGCGCACAAGATTGAGAAGCCCTGCTATACGGTGATCTGGACCACGACCCCGTGGACGATTCCCGCGAACCAGGCGCTTAACATGCACCCCGAACTGGAGTATGCGCTCGTTGACTGCGGCGACCGTTACCTTATCCTTGGCAAAGGCCTCACCGAAGCCGCCTTAAAGCGCTACGGAAAGACCGGGACGATTGTTGCGACCGCCAAGGGCGAAAAGTTTGAGGGTGTCAGGTTCTGCCATCCCCTGTACGATATCGACCCGGGCTATAAGCGTTTTTCGCCCGTGTATCTCGCAGACTACGTTGAAGCCGCATCCGGCACGGGTATCGTGCACTCGGCACCGGCCTACGGTGTGGATGACTTTGTGAGCTGCAAAAAGCACGGAATGACCAACGATGAGATCCTTAATCCCGTGCAGGGTAACGGCGTCTACGCCGACTGGCTCCCGCTTTTCGGAGGACTTTTCATCTGGAAGGCGCAGCCTAAGATCGTTGACACCCTGCGTGTCGCGGGCGCTCTTTACGCCGTGGGCAAGATGACCCACAGCTACATGCACTGCTGGCGTCATAAGACCCCGTTGATCTACCGCGCCACGGCCCAGTGGTTTGTGAGAATGGATAAGCCCGATGCGGACACCAAGGGCGTTCTCGGGGAACCGGCCTCCGCGCAGACTCTGCGTGAAGCCGCACTTAAGGGCGTTGACAGCACGAAGTTTTTCCCGAGCTGGGGCTACAACCGCCTGCACGCCATGATCGAAAACCGCCCAGACTGGTGTATTTCCCGTCAGCGCAACTGGGGTGTGCCGCTTCCCTTCTTCATGAATAAGGCCACGGGTGAACTGCACCCCAGGACTCTTGAAATCATGGAAGAAGTCGCCAAGCGCGTCGAAAAAGAAGGCATTGAAGCCTGGGTTAAGGCCAAGCCCGAAGAGTTCCTCGCGGCCGACGAAGTCAGCCAGTACGTAAAGACGAGCGACATTCTCGACGTTTGGTTTGATTCCGGCTCCACGCACTTTACCGTGATGCGCGGCAGCCACAAGGATGATTTGAACAAGTTCCCGGCAGACCTCTACCTTGAAGGCAGCGACCAACACCGCGGGTGGTTCCACTCGTCGCTTCTCATCGGCACGATGTTGGACGGCCGTCCGCCCTACGACGCCCTTCTCACCCACGGGTTCCTTGTGGACGAAAACGGCGAAAAGATGAGCAAGAGCCGCGGCAATACCGTGAGCCCGCAGGAAATCTGCAACAAGTACGGTGCTGAAATCTGCCGTCTGTGGGTGGCAAGCACCGACTACACGAGCGAACTCAGAATCGGGCCCTCCATCATCGCGCGCGTTGTAGACAGCTACCGCCGTATCCGCAATACGCTCAGGTTCCTCCTTGCCAACACGAGCGACTTTGATCCCAAAAAAGACGCCGTTCCGGTCAGTGAGATGCTTGAGCTTGACCGCTGGGCCCTGGCACGCGTCGACGCCCTGCAGGACAGAATCCTCGAACTTGAGCAGACGTACCAGTTCCATCTGGTGACCTCCCTCTTGATGAGCTTTGCCACGGAAGACCTGGGCGGGTTCTATCTCGATGTTTTGAAGGATCGCCTCTACACGACAAAGGCCGATGGCCTTCCGAGGCGTTCCGCGCAGACCGCGCTCTGGCACATCACGGCAACGCTTCTGCGTCTCATGGCGCCGATTCTGTCCTTTACCGCCGAAGAAGCCTTTGCCGTGTTTTCGCCGAACGAAAGCGGCACGATCTTCACGGAAACCAATCACATGGTGCCCGAAGTCGCCAACGCCCCCGAGCTTCTCGCAAAGTGGGAGGCGGTGCGTTCGGCACGCGCCAAGGTTTTGAAAGAAATCGAGACCCTGCGCGCCGAAGGCAAGATCGGTTCGAGCCTTGCCGCGGACGCCGTCATTACGGCCTCCGGAAGCGACTGGCAGTACCTTGCCTCTTTGGGCGAAGAACTCCGCTTTGTGATGATGACCTCAAAGTGTGAGCTCCGGAAGGCCGAAAAGGACGACGCGGAACTCACGGTCACCGTGACCCCGAGCCCGCGCACCAAGTGCATCCGCTGCTGGCACTACGTTGACGGCACCACCGAAGACGCCGAACATCCGGGCCTTTGCCCGAGGTGCCGCGTCAACCTCTTCGGTGCCGGCGAAAAGCGTCTTTACGCTTAACGCGCCATGCAGGCCGCAGACCGTCAGAATCCGTCAAATCCCCCCGCCGTTTCGTGGGGGCGGTTTGGCCTTCTTGCGGCTGCGGCCGTCGTTTTTCTCATTCTTGATCAGGCGACAAAAGCCTGGATTCAGGCGGCCTTTTTTGAGGGAGAATTTATCCGCGTTCTCCCCTTTTTTAATCTCTGCCACGTCCGAAACACCGGCGCAGCCTTCTCTTTTTTAAGCGACGCGGGCGGCTGGCAGACCGCGTTTTTCGTGACGATGGCCTCTGTCGTTGCGGTGATTGCGCTTATTACCATGAAGCGCACCGCCAACCGCTTCTTTCAGTGGGCCTCCGTTCTCATTCTCTCGGGCGCCGTGGGTAACGCCATTGACCGCGTGGTTTTGGGAAGCGTCGTCGATTTTCTCGACTTTCATCTTGCCGGCTGGCACTGGCCCGCGTTTAATGTGGCCGATATCGCAATCTGCCTCGGGGCCTTTCTCATTGTCGTTGCGGAATTTAAGTCCGCGAAGAAGTCAACTACCCCTGACTGAAGTCAGAGAAAGCGTCTTCAGCGCAACGGCTCTCAGAGTGCCGGACAGCACCTGAAAAAAGCCTCAGGCCGAGAAAGACGCCATCTGACGCATGTCAATAACGTTGTAAGCAAAGAGATTGTGCAGGAAGCCGTAAAGCGGGGTATCAAGTTAATCGCCCTGGAAGACCTGACGCATATCCGGGATCACATCAAGGCCGGGAAACGCATCAGAAGCCGACTGCACCGCTGGTCTTTCCGTGAGTTGCAGGAGATGATTGTTTACAAAGCGGCAACCGCTGGAATCCGGTGTGTTTTCCTGGATCCGCGCTATACAAGCCAGACATGCTCACAGTGCGGGGCACCAGGCAAACGCCATAAGCACGGGTTCCGCTGCAGCCAATGTGGTCACCTTGCGCACAGCGACTTGAATGCGAGCCGCAACCTGCAGGGTCTGTGCCGACAGCTGTCAGCACAGGGGCTGATGTAAACCAGCCTTATGTTGGGCCGTGTGATGCGGTTACAATAAAGCCCCCGTCTTCAGACGGGGTGTTGTTTACGCCGGCACTTGCCTTAAGCGACCGCGCCTGGGTCGTTGACAACTCGGGGCATCAATTTGCATTGGGAGCCCGAAGCGACAGCAAAAGCGTGAAAGTCCTTGAAGGCGCACCGGCGTGGATCAGAGATCTCCTCCGGTCAATCCCAGACAACGCAATGCGGCAGGCTCAGTAAGCCGGAACCCGCATGGAAACAAGGAATCAGCAATGCATCAAAAAAGAAAACAAACGGCCCGGCACCTACGCATCCCTGCAGACACCGTCCGGAAATGTGGTGCTTGATTTCTCCCAACGCGACTGGGAGCAGCTCCAGTACTACATGCAGCACCCGGAATTCTTTGAGGGCGTCGTGGAAAGGGCGCGGGCTGCGACGAGGCATGTCGGCACGATCACTGAGGATGATGCGATTTGTCCGGAGCGCAGGCAAAAAGTCCGCCGCTGACTGGCTTTCCGGCTATTTTTCTTCCAGTACCCGCACAGCCAGGCAAGGATCAGCGAGCCGACCCCGATGCCCAAAACCATGATGTACGGCGTACTCATTGCTTCTCCTTCAGGAATTAATCACAGAAACGCAGCCGCGTTCCGGAACAGCAGCGCCGCTGCCAGCCGCACTGAATTATCCGTCACCGGCCCGAAAAGCGCCCGCCTTGTCCCGCTACAATGCCGTCATCAGCTAACTTTTCGATCGTTTGCCTGCCGTGCCCGCTTATCCCACACTCAAAAACCGCTCCGTTACGCTTGCCGTCACGGGCGGTATTGCCGCCTACAAGTCCTGTGAACTCGTCAGGCTCCTAAAAAAAGCCGGAGCCGATGTGAGGGTCATCATGACTGAGGCGGCGGCGCACTTTGTGACGCCCTTAACCTTTGAAGCGCTCTGCGGCCACGCCGTCGGCATTGAAAACCTCACGCGCGATATGCCGCACCTTGCGGCCACGCACGGGGCGTGCGACCTCATGATTGTGGCGCCCGCGACCGCCGACATCCTCGGTAAAGCCGCTCACGGGATTGCCGACAATCTTGTGAGCACCGCAATCATTGCGCGTGCGGCGCCCCTCGCGGTCTGTCCGGCGATGAATACACGGATGTGGGGAAACCCCGCGGTGCAGCGCTCCGTCAAAGTATTAGCTGATGACGGCGTCATGATCTGGGGACCGCAGGCGGGAAACCTTGCCTGCGGCGAAACCGGCGCAGGGCGCATGATGGAGCCGGAAGATATTGTGGAACTGGCTGCCGCGGCGCTTGCCCCCAAAACCCTTACGGGCAAAAAAGCCGTTGTGACGGCCGGCCCCACCGAAGAGCCTCTTGATCCCGTTCGGGTGATCACAAACCGTAGTTCCGGCCTTCAGGGCTATGCGCTTGCGCGAAGCCTTATGCAGGCCGGATGCGACACAGTACTGATTTCAGGCCCCACGGCATTAACCGCGCCCGCGGGTGTGCGCGTTATCTCCGTCAAAACGGCAGACGAAATGCATACGGCAGCGCTGAAAGAAACCCAAGACGCCGATATCTTTGCGGGCGTTGCCGCGGTCTGCGACTGGAAGACAGCAGAGGTTGCCCCGCAGAAAATGAAAAAGACGCCGGGGAAAGAGTCGCTTACCCTCACCTTCGTGAAAAACCCTGACATTCTCGCGGACGTTAAAAAAGCGCGGCCCACGCTTTTTGCCGTGGGCTTTGCCGCGGAAACCGAAAACTTAGAAGCCAATGCCCGGACCAAATGTGTAACGAAGGGCGCTGACCTTATTGTCGGCAACCTCGCCCCGGCAGTGTTCGGCAAGAACGAGAATACCGTGATCTTCGTGACAAAAACCGGCGTCACAGAACTTCCGACCATGACTAAAGACGAAACCGCGCAGCGCATCACGGACTTTATTGCGGCAAGCCTTAAGGACAGTAACCATGCGTGATCCCTTCAGTCTTGAGCCGCCCGACGGCGACTATGTGGCCTACCTCGATAAGCTCATGAAAGGCAAAATCGGGAGTCTGAGCTCCTTGTCCGTCACCGCAGACAACGGCATGGTGACCGTGAGAAGCACGGCTGAACCCGCTCCTCTTCAGGGGGACGCGGTGCCCGCCGACACGGACTATGACCCCTACCTTAAAAATGAACCCGTTGTGCGCATGGCCTTTGCCCTCATCCGCCTTGCGGGGCCCTTGATTGCCCTCGCTGGCGTCATTCTCATGGCCACAGGCGTTGCCTTTGACCGTTCCGACAACATCCCCTTAGGTATGATCCTCGTCTTTATCGGCGTGGTGACCACCGCCCAGGCCAGAAACAAGAAAAGATAGATAGATATGAAAGTCGATCTCAAAATTTTGGATGACCGCATCCGCACGCAGCTCCCTCAGTACGCAACACCGGGTTCCGCAGGGCTTGATTTAAGAGCCCTGGTTGATGAACCCCGCACCTTAGCCCCGGGGGAAACGTACCTTGTGCACACGGGTCTTGCGATTCACTTGGCCGACCCCGGCTACGCCGCGGTGATCCTTCCGCGAAGCGGCCTCGGGCACAAAAAGGGCATTGTGCTCGGAAACCTCGTGGGGCTAATTGACTCCGACTACCAGGGCGAACTCATGGTGAGCCTCTGGAACCGCTCCGCCGAGCCCTTTGTGTTAAATCCCTTTGAGCGCATTGCGCAGCTTGTGATCGTGCCCGTGGTGCAAGCGCAGTTTCATGTCGTCGAAGATTTTGAAGCGTCAAGCCGTGCGGCCGGGGGCTTTGGGTCGACCGGGACAAAATAACGGGATTGGTTTCGAAAGAAAGGCTGTCGGGCGTTCATGCCGGGCGGCCTTTTTTCTTGTCGGTCATGCGCAGGCTGACGCAACCAACTCAGCCTGAACCGCTTGAAACCGCGCAGACGGAAACTGCCGGCGCCGACATGATGCGCCGTTTCGATAAAGAGGAACCCGGACATTGAGCGCGGTGATGTCCGGACCTGTCTCTTAGCCGCGTGCCGTCCTTATCGCACAGGACAATGCCCTTTGCGAAGAATTCGGCTTTGCGCATACGACGTATTACCATGCCGCATACCGTGATTGCGCGATGGCAGTTGTGACTACACGAAGCGCTTCCGTCGAACGAAAGGCAGCTGAACTTAAAAGACTTTTCTCCGCAAATTTCTGAAAGCAGCGAACGACCCCGTCACCTTCCACCCTGCCCTTGCCGTTCGAATTCGCTTTACAGCCGGCGAAAGCTCCGTGCATAATGCCCGTCACCGAAAGGCAACGGCCTTTCACCGAATTTGACTCAAAAGGTTTTGTTAACCAAATGCTCTCCGCCAAGAACAACATGATGCGTATGTGCCCGATGTGCTGCTGCACACCGGTAAGCGTCTGTTGTCTGCGAAAAACCGCATAACGCGAAGAAAAGCAAACCGCAAGGCGCTTACGGAAAAACTTCCGAAGCGCCTTTTTTGTTAACCCAAGCAAACCAAAAAAACATCATGAACTTCACCAGCACGATCACCGCCCGCCTCATGTGTATGCCCATGTGTATGTGTCAGACCATCCACGTGAGCCCGGTGTCGTGCGCGCAAAAAGTGAGGAAACCCAAGACTTAAAGCGCAAACAACCAACACCACCTGCAAACGCCGGCTCACACCAGAAAAGCCGGCGTTTTTTTATGAACTGAATTTTTAACTGAATCGAGAAAACCCATGACCACGAAAATCCTCTCCGCCCCCTACGCCGTTACGTTTCTTTCTGCAACGCCCGTGCCCGCCTGGAGCCGCAGCCCAGAGCGCCTGCGCTCGCCCCGCCGCGCCGCGGTGCGAGTTCCTTCTGTGAAGTCAGCCTGCACCAACCGCCGCTGATTCCGAACAAAACCAATTCGAACAAACTTTTAAAACAGACTTTTAAGGACAAGACAAAATGCCATTCACCATCACCCGCCGCAAACTCACCGCCGCCGCTCTTTCGCTATTTACCCTTGCCGCGCTTGCGGCCGCCAACGCCCTTGCCGCTGAAGACCTCGCCGACAAAATTGCCCGCACCGGGGAACTGAGAATCGACACCGAAGGCGTCTATCCGCCGTTTACCTACCACGATGCCGCAGGGAAACTTACCGGGGCCGACGTTGAATTCGGCCGGAAACTTGCCGAAAAGCTTGGCGTCAAACCGGTCTTTGCGGAAACGCCCCTGTGCGGGTTTGACGAGCACCGACCATGTGCGGCCTGAAACGATCGGGGATCTCTCCTACGGTGTGACCGCGGACTTTCGGTTTATCACCGGTGAGATCTTCTCCTCCACCCTCTCCTACAGCTTTAACGGGTCGGATAAGAGCGAAAAACCACGCGTTTATGCTCAATACGTCCTGGAAGTTTTAATCGGAGATCCTTATCACGCCGGACTGCATCTACCCGTATTACGACAATGACGGGTTTTTCAGCGTCGGCATCACTGATTTTCTTTGCGGCCCAAAACTGCTCACGAGGTAAGCCTTTCGTCCAATACCAACCGCCGCCAAAGGCTGCGCGCAATCGGTTAAACTGCGTCCCGCATCCGAACTAAGCAATTTCTTTTAGAAACAGCCCGGTGCTGTTTCTGAGGTTGACCATGTCCTCTAGCGCCGAAACAAAGACTTCCGACGCGCCCGAAAATACCCGTCCGACGCGGCTCACGCCTCCCGACATCAGCGTTGGCGCCCTTTTTAAACTCGCGAGTCCCATCTTTGTCGCAAACCTCTCCATCATGGGCTCTGCGACCGTTGACACCATCATGGCAGGGCGGCTCGGCGCCGAACACCTCGCGGCCGTGGCTCTCGCGTCCGCAACGGCCGTCATGATCTTTATTTCGCTTGTGGGGATTTTGCAGGGCTTAAGCCCCATTGCGGGCCACCACTACGGCGCGCGGAAGTTTGAGAGGATCGGCTTTGAACTCACGCAGTCAGCCTGGCTCGGCGTCATTCTCACCGTGATCGGGATGGCACTGATTCTTCAGACCGACTTTTGGGTCGCGTTCGGGCAGGTGCACGGCAACGTCGCGCTGATGGCGGGAGAGTACCTCCTTTTCAGTGCCGCCGGGCTGCCGGCAGCGGTCCTCTCGCGTCCTTTTGTGGCGCTCAATGCAGCCGTTAACCGCCCCAAGGTCACGATGTATGTGGCCCTTGGGATGCTCGCGATGAAAGTGCCCTTAAACGCGCTTTTCATGTACGGTCTCTTTGGCTTACCCGAGCTCGGCGGTGCGGGCGCCGGTGCCGCTACGGCCGTGAACTCCTGGTTGTCGCTGGCTGCTTACTGGCTCATCTGGAAGTGCGACAGGTTTTACAGCCCCATGCGGCCCGCGAAGTTTTATCTGCCTGACGTCAAAGCCCTTTTGCAGCACTTAAAGCTCGGGGTCCCCATTGGGCTCTCCACCTTCTTTGAAGTGAGTTCCTTTACGCTCATGGCGATTTTTATCGCCCGTATCGGCACGATTGACGTCGCGGCGCACCAGATTGTGGGCAACATCACGGCAACGCTTTATCAGGTTCCGATGAGTCTCGGGATTGCGGTAAGCGTCCTTGTGGCCCAGTCGCTTGGGTCCGGGCACCCGCCCGTGGCGCAGCAGGTGACGTTCAGAGCGCTCAGAATCGGCCTCACGCTTGCAGTATTTGGCGCGCTTGCGCTTTACCTCGGGCGCGACGCTCTCGTCGGCCTTTACACCACGGACGCGGCGGTGCATACGCTGGCCGTGACGCTTCTCATTTACGGCGTGGTCTACCACGCCATGGACGCCTGTCAGACGATCTGCGGCTTTGCCTTACGCGGTTACCGCGTCACCTTCTGGCCGATGATGGTCTACGGCATCCTTCTCTGGGCCGTGGGGCTCGGTGGCGGCTACTGGCTCGGCTTTGACGGTCAGATTGTGGGCGGGCCTTTCGGCGCTGAAGGCTTCTGGGGGGCAACGGCCTTCGGGCTTACCTTAGCCGGCATTGCCCTTTTTGCCATGGCCTGGTTTGTCACCCACACCCGTACCAAAGAGTTTATGCGTGAAGAAGCGCACGCTTAACACGGCCCGACACCGCGTTCGGAAAGCCCGGACGCGGAGTTAGGTATTTTTACCCAGAAAAAGCTTCGGTTCGCAGGCGGCTTACCGATTTCTCCTAAGAGAAGTTCCCCATTCCCTCCCCGATAAACTGGCATCAGCCCGAAAAACTTCGGATCGGCGGGCGTTTTTCCCGCATAATAAGCCAAAACACATTGTCCCGATCGCGGGTCCTCCCACCGAAACCAAAGAAGAAAAACAATGGAATACTCCTTTGCCGAGAGCGGCATGCTTTTGCTCAAAGTCAACATGGTGCAGGCCGTGGCGCTTGCGGTGATCACCTACTTTTTAGGCGTCTGGATCAAGCGGCGCGTCCCGGTTCTGGCGCGCTTCAGCATCCCGAGCCCCGTGATCGGCGGCATGCTCTGTGCGGCGATCCTTTCGGGCCTGGAGGATCAGGGCATCATGCGCGTTACCTTTGACAGTACGCTGCAGACCGTTCTCATGCTCGGGTTCTTTACAACGATCGGGCTCACCGCAAGTCTCAAACTTGTCACCAACGGCGGAAAGATCCTCGTGACCTTTCTTATGGCCGTGACGGTCCTTGCGTTTCTGCAAAACGTCGTGGGCATGGGCGCTGCGTGGCTCATGGGCATTGACACCCACTACGGCATTTTGGCAGGCAGCGTCTCGATGATGGGAGGCTTGGGTACCGCAGCTGCCTTCGGGCCTTATTTTGAGCAAACCTACGGCATCAGCGGGGGCACGGCGATGGCAATCACCGCGGCCACCTTCGGGATGGTGGCCGCGCTTCTGGTGGGCGGTCCCTTGGGCGAATGGCTCATCCGGCGCTATAAGGTACAGATTTCGAACGAGCACGGCGATTTGGCTGAACCCCTTCACATTCCGACCGAAGTCGAAACGGGTGTGCAGGACGATCACTCGGGTAATAAACCGGCCTTTACCCGGGAACTCATGAAGGCCGTAAGCGTTGTGACACTGACGCTTGCTGCCGGCATGATTGTCTCCAAGTGGCTTGGTGCCTACATTACGCTGCCGGCCTACATCGGCTCCATGATTGTGGCAGCAATTGTGCGTAACGTCGGAGACTACACGGGCGCCTATAAGGTAACGGGCAAGGGGCTCGACGCTGTCGCGGACATCTGCCTCATTCTTTTTGTGACGATGGCGATCAACAGTCTGAAACTGCATGAACTCATAAACCTCGCCGGGCCCCTTGTGGTGATTCTAGCGCTGCAGACGGCACTGGCGCTTCTTTTCGGGTGGCTTGTGATCTTTCTTCTGATCGGCCGCAACTACACGGCCGTGATGCTTGCCGCTGGCGGCGTCGGCTTTTCGATGGGGGCGACCGCAAATGCCCTTGCGAACATGCAGGCGCTTGCTGAAAAATACGGCACCTGCCCTCAGGCCTGGCTGATTGTGGGCGTTGTGGGGGCCTTTTTGATTGACTTGATTAACGCGCTTCTCATTACGTCCATGGCGGCGCTCTAGACGATCCTCTATAGCGAGGCCTCAGTACACATCCCCGGCCGCCGTGCCGGGGTTTTTCTTCACCTATAGGATATCGCCACCTGCGCCCCTGCTGTTACGCAAGCACCCACCGGTAGCCTGTGAAGGACAAATTGTTACCAGAATTCTCAACGAACAAGGTCCTGTTACACCTGAAGTTGCTGTGCGTATTGCAGCAGTCCTGCCAGGCCCTTCCGTCGCCATGTGGTTGAGAATGTAGGCCTTTACGATGCATGGCATGCCGAACGTTCTGTCGATGCATCACGCCTCGTACGATTGCATTTACCTGCTGCAGAAACTGCCAGGACTGCAGCAGACTGAGAAAGTCCCGGTATTTGTCAAGACATATTTCCATCCGTTCTCCAAAATCTTGTAAAGAACGGATGGGGCGCATCTATCATCATGCTCTCCGACGCTTTTACATGGATCGTACTGCACCCGTTTATTGCAGGCGCGGTACTCATCCTTTGCCTCATTGTCCTTGAGAGACTCACGCGCCGGAAGTGGCCCTGGCGCTTTAAGGCAACCGTCACCTATGTCTGCGACGGGGATTCGGTGTGGGTCAAGCGCACGATCGGAGGCCGCGTGAAGCTCTCCGCGTACATGCTCACAAACGCGCTGCGCGCCTGGGAGGCGGCACGATGAAGGCGACATCGTAAAATAGGAAAGCCCCCAACACAGAGCAATGCGCTGAGGGCTTGGTCGAACCTTTATGACGAGGTATGTATGGATAATACCCAAAACAACGACGAACAAGCAACCCTCCCGAACTTCGACGCGATCCGCCATCTGGACGATGACGGCAGGGAGTACTGGTTTGCGCGCGAGCTTTACCCGCTCTTGGGATATACGACTTGGCGCAGATTCACGGAGGTCGTGGATAGGGCAAAAACCGCCTGCGTCGCAATGAAGATAGAGTCATCGGATCATTTTGACAATGTTGTCAAATTGATCGAAGCGGGCAAAGGAGCTCAACGCGAAGTCGATGACGTCGCCCTCTCCCGTTATGCCTGCTACCTGATCGTTCAGAACGGCGACCCGAGCAAGCCTGTCATTGCCGCCGGCCAAACCTACTTCGCGGTTCAAACCCGCCGCCAGGAACTCGCCGACGAGGAAGCCTTCGCCCGACTGGATGAGGATCAAAAGCGTCTGTTCTTGCGCAGGGAGATGAAGGAGCATAACAAACGGTTAAGCGATGCCGCGCATGACGCCGGCATCGTCGAACCCAAAGACTATGCCATCTTCCAAAACCACGGATACAAGGGTCTCTACGGCGGGCTTGGCAGAAAAGAGATCCACACTAGAAAGGGATTGAAACAGAGCCAGGAAATTCTTGACCACATGGGTCACGAAGAACTGGCCGCGAACCTCTTCCGAGCAACCCAGGCCGAAGCCAAACTCCGACGCGAACACATAGTCGGGAAAAGGGAGGCGAACCAAGCGCACTATTCCGTAGGGAAGGAGGTGCGGGAAACCATTAAGCGGTTAGGCGGCACGATGCCTGAAGATCTCCCGACTCCGGAGAAGAGCATTAAGCAGCTTGAACGTGAAGAAAAGAAACGGCTTGAACTTCTCGAGAAGAAGTAACCGCCCAATTTGAACCATTACCAGCCCTCGGCTCACACCCGGGGGCTTTTTTATCTGGAGAAACCATTGCCTAGCCTGAATTTTGCAGCAGCTTGTTTTTTCAGAAAGGCAGGCTGGTGCAAGATCAAAAATCGAGAAAATTCCGGGGGCATCATGGCAAAAATTCACGCGGAGCCCGATTTTGGGTGCATTACCCCCAACCCCCGATGGCACGCACCGGAAACCGAACAGCCTTACGGGCCGCAAGCCACCGAAGCCTTACGAAAACTCATTCTCGGCAAGAAAATTGAAGGCGAAGCAGTGACGCGCGACATCTACGGCCGCATCGTCTGCCGCGTTGTGTGCGATAAGCGGGACATGAGCCTCACGATGATCCGGCAGGGCTATGCCTGGCCGTACTATCAGTACTTTTACAGGCTTAGCCCCAAAGAGCGGGCGGCTTACAAAAAGGCCGCGCTACTCGCAAAAACCGAAGGGCTCGGGCTTTGGCAGGAAAAGAACCCGACCGCACCCTGGCAGTGGCGTAAAGACCACCGCACGGTCTTTACCCGCCTTATGTACTGGCTACGGCGGTTTGTGTGGTGGATTTTGCGGCGGTAAATCAGGTGCGTTTCTTTTTGGCCCGCACGGCCGCGATCTCGGCATCAACATCAGCCTGCGTGATGCCGGCCTCGGCCGCCTGCTCCTGAAGCTTTTGAAATGCGAGCATTGCTTTTGCCGTACGAACGCAGCCAAGCGTGAGCTCGAGATCACCGTTTATGAGCGGCAGTATCAGAGCCGCCGGCCTTTGCGGGCAATGACGGCCTCGCCGCCTGAAGTAAGGCCCTCCAACACCGTATCGGGATCGGCAGACAGTTCTCCGTCGGTAAAAAAGCGCATGGCGTTAATCCTTGAGGAAATACTCCACCGTCGTCACAACGCGCACGCTCTTAATGTAGGGCGTATTGCTGTCGCGGTCGGTGATGGAAAACTGGCCCTGGTTGGCGCGGCGGATTTTTCCGAGACTGCTGCCGGAGTCCTGCGCAAACTTTTCGGCCGAGGCGCGGGCGTTTTTCGTCGCCTCTTCAATCATTGCGGGCTTGACGGTGTTGAGCCCCGTAAACTGAAAGCTCGTGCGCCAGCTGTAGTCACCCACAAGCGTCACGCCGGCTTTGATGAGGTCGCTCTGGCGCACCAGAAGGTCGCGCACAAGGTCCACCTTGTCGCTTGATACCGTCACCGTCTGCGTCATCGAGTAGCGGTAGCGGCTTTTCTGATTGGCGTACATCTCAGCCTGTGCATCGGTGACCTGGGGACTTGCCACCTCGATTTCCGCGTCCGTTAAGCCCGCCTCTTTTAAAAACGCCACCACTTGGTCCTTGCGCTTTTCAATGCGGCCGTAAACGTCCTGCAGGTCGTCGCCGAGCTCACGAAACCCTACGGGCCAGATAACGCGGTCGGCCTTGACCTGGCGCTCGGAGAGGCCCTTGACGGTCACGATGCGGTCGCGGTTAACGAAGCTTTCGATGCCGCTTGAGATGTTGCTGCCTAAAAGCGCAAAGCCTCCGGCAATGCCGACGGCCAAAATCACGCTCGCGGTGACGCTGCGGGTGTCCATGGTTTGCTCCTCACAGAATTTCGAAGTACCTCTACTATAGGAGTTTCGGCTGCAAAGACGGTGCTTTCAGCTGAAAGCAATTGTTAAGGAGGAGCCTCACACGGGAGCCCTCTTCTGAAACCATGCCCGAGGGCGCGTCCTGCTGTATTGTCTTATTTCTCTGACGGTTTCAGACGTGCTGCCGGTTATTTGCGCGGGTGCCGCCGCCAAAGGAAACGACAATGCGCAACACGGTTTTTCTTACGCTCCGCATGAATCGAACCGCCAGTCAAAGTCCGGAAAGCAAAAATTTTTCGGCCATAAGTTTTTGCCATAAGCTTATAAACGTTACGAAAATGACTTTCAGGTTTTACGACCGCACAAAAGAACCGGCGGATCTCCGGGCGTTTTCCCGCGGGTTGAGGACGACGCAGGCCGCATGGTCATCATCTCCGGCAGACGCCGCATAGGAAAGACAACACTCGCAAACCCTGCCTTTACGAACGGCCCGCTGCCCTGCCGCTTTTTCCATATCAGCGATGAAAAAACAGCCAAAACCAACGTTGAGGCTTTTTGGCGGTTTAATGCTGCGACATTGGGTCTGGAATATTTTCCGCCCCCTGCCGCAACCATTGCCGGGACGATCGAATTTCTGCTCAAACAAAGTGCCAAAACACCGATGACGGTGGTTCTCGATGAGTTTCAAAACGCCGAAACTGTTGAACCTGCGCTCGTGACTGACCTCTCAGTCCTCTGGGACAAATACCGCAAAGACACCCAACTTCTGCTCGTTCTCACGGTATCAGACGGTGCCGGGCGCAGCATGACGGACGACCGCTTTTCTCCGCTCTGTGCCCGTGGCTGCGGCGAACTGACCCTGCGCCCGTTTTCGACCGGCGTCATTAAAACGATCCTCACCGAGCATTACCCTACCCGGAAGCCCGACGACCTTCTGACGCTCTTTGCCGTCACAGGCGGCATCCCGCAGTACATCAAAGTTCTGACGGAGGCGGGTTGCACCTCCGCCCGCCGAATGATCCGGTCCGTCGCCCAACCCCGCTCCTATTTCCAGCGGGAGGCCGAAACGCTCCTAAAGACGGCCTTTAAGTCTGACTGTCAGGTTTACTTTGAGCTGCTGCAGCGCATTGCTGAAGGCAAAAGCCGGCGCAGCGGCCTCGTGTCTTACTTCAGAGGGCAATCGATTGACGGGCACCTTTTCCGGCTGGAGAAGCACTTCCGGCTTATCGAGCGCGAGCGTCCCTTGGGGGCATCAAAGACAACAAACTACCGCCGGCGTCTCACTGACACGCATCTTGCTTTCTGGTTTCGGTTTTTGTATCCGTATCAGGCACTCATCGAACAGGGAGCCACGGAGCGCCTTGAAGAACAGATTCTCAAAACACTGCCCGAGCACACCGGACACCACGTTCTTACAACCTGGTCCCGCACGAAACTTGCCGAAACCGGGCCATATACCGAGATAGGTCCCTGGTGGGATAAGACCGGCGAAAACGACATAGATAGTGTGGCCGTCAACACCTTCGGGAAGAAGATTCTCTTTGCCGAAGTCAAACCGCAGAAATCCGGGATTAACCTCACGGCGCTGCAGCTCAAATCCGCGTTTTTTCTTCAGCGAAACAAAGCACTACGAACTTCACTATCAGGGCTTCAGCGCCGAAGACCTCTGATGCCGCCCGACTGTTAAGGCGCCGGGTAAAAGTCCGATAAGCGCAAAGCCGCTGCGTCTGTGTGCCGGGAAACAGTTATGATGGAGGGATTGCTTAGTTGTAACCCACATCGGAGGAACATCCATGCCTGAAGCGATTCCCGCACTGGACACAAAAATTCTCGCGGCGGTTGAGGCTCTCAAAGCCAACCCCAAGATTGCCCGCGGCATTGCCACTGCGCTTGAAGAAAGCGACAAGGCGATGAAGGAACAGTGTGAAATCTGCGAAATTCCGGCTCCCACCTTTGAAGAAAGCGTGCGCGCGCAGGAAATTGCGCGGCGCATGAAGCTCTACGGCTTAACCGACGTCACGATTGATGAGATCGGCAACGTCGTGGGCCGCCGCCCGGGTAAGGGAAAGGGCCCGTCGCTTGCGTTGGGCGCCCACATGGATACGGTGTTTCCCGCAGGAACCGACGTGACGGTTCATCAGGAAGGCAACCGCTACACCGCGCCCGGCATCGGCGACAACTGCTCGGGGCAGCGTGCTCTTCTTCAGGTTCTGCGCTGCTTTAACGAAACCGGTATTGAAACCGAGGGCGATCTGTGGTTTGTGGGTACCGTCGGCGAAGAAGGCAACGGCGACACCCGCGGCTCCAAGTGGTTTAATGCCCACCACAAGGTGGACGGCTTTATCGCGATCGACAACACCGACGTGGGCCGTATTCTGAAAGGGGCCATCGGCTCTCATCGCTGGCGCGTGAGCATCGACGGCCCTGCCGGCCACTCATACGCCGCCTTCGGCAAGGTCCCGAGCGCCATTCACGCGATGTGCATCGCCGGCGCCAAGGTTGCGCACGTCAAGGTCCCTGAAACCCCGAAGACCACCTTCACGATCGGCACCATCAAGGGCGGCACGACGGTGAACACCATCGCCGCGCACTGCGAAGTCGACATCGACATGCGCAGCCTCGATAACGATCACCTTCTTAAGCTTGAGGCCGAAATTCTCAAGTGCTTTGATGAAGGGGCCGCGGAAGAAAACGCGATCTGGAACATCACCGATCCGGAAAAGATGCTTAAGGTTACGAAGACCCAGATCGGCGACCGTCCGGCCGGTGTCAGGCCCGACGACTGCCCGGTGCTGCAGACCGCGCGCGCCGCACAGAAGCTTTTGGGCATTGAACTCACAAACTACGGCTACTCATCAACGGACGCCAATGCCCCTGTGAGTCAGGGAGTACCCGCCACCTGCCTTTCCGCGGGCGGCAAACAGGTCAACAGCCACACACTTAAGGAGTACTTCGACCGCATCGACATTCATCTCGGACCGCAGATGATTTTCCTCACGGCCGCTGCTTTGGTGGGGGCTGAGGATACGACGCCGCTGCTGCCCAAGCGCGCTTAAGCCGCAACTCGGCTGAGAAATTAGGCTCTCACGGGAATCCCCTCTGGCTTTGGCTTGAGGGGATTTTCTATTGTCTCCGGTAATTCAACATAACTTTTTACTGTTTGCCGGCACTTCTGTCCAAAATAAGTTCAGGCAAAATCACGCGCGCAAGCCAGCGACTTACGGCACGTAGATAGCAAAAGGCCACGGACATCCTGTAAAGTTTTAGCGTCAACAAAAAACTCGGAGGATGGCCATGGCCAAGTCGTCAACTTTAACGTTGTTTGTTCAACTCGTCAAACACGTTCCAGAACGAATCATTGCGGACGCTGTCGCAAAACGCCAAACTGACTATCGATCAAAAGGCGTCCGGCATGCTGATGCGCTCGTCTCTTTGCTCTTCCACCAACTATCGGAGGGGGGGATGTAAGGTTTTTTGTGTCCAGGCGATAATAGCGCTCCCGTAGGGCGCGAAAGGAATCACCGTGGCACACCGTACACCCAAAATAAACAACACCGTAAAATTTACCGACCAGCAGCAGGCCATTCTGAACGATGCCGTAGAGCAACTGATGGAAGCCGGCGGCTTAACGGCCTTAACGCAGGCTCATTTCAACGAAGCGATGAAGATCGTAGCCCAACGCTTCATCAACGCCGCCCTGCAAGGGGAACTGAAGCACCATTTGACACAGGAAGACGAAAATCTCAACGAAGAGGAATCGTCGGCTGAGCGCGTTGAAAACAAACGCAATGGGTACAGCAAGAAAACGCTTCACGGCAATAAAGGCGATTTAGAAATCCTGGTTCCCCGCGATCGCAAGGGGACTTATGTTCCCCGCCTGGTACCCAAGCACTCACGACATTTCAATGACTTCGATGACGCCATCATCGATTTATATGGACGCGGATTGTCTGCCCGTGAAATCGCTGAGTTCATCAGAAGTCAGTACCACGTTGAAGTGAGTGCCGAATTCATCAGCACCGTGACGGAAAAGGTAAATGACGACGTACGGCAATGGCAAGGCCGTCCGTTGGATTCGGTCTACCCGGTGGTGTTCTTTGACGCTTTGCGCATCAATATCCGTAAGGACGGCGTCATCAAGAAGATGGCGGTTCATTTGGCTCTCGGCGTACGTTGTGACGGCCGACGCGCTGTGCTCGGCATGTGGGTTCATGAAAACGAAGGCGCGGCTTTCTGGACGTCGGTATTTACGGAATTGAAAAACCGTGGCGTAGAGGACATCCTGATCGCCGTCACAGACGGCCTCAAGGGTATGACGCAAGCCATTGAAGCCGTATTTCCCCAAGCGCAACATCAAACCTGCATTGTCCATCTCATCCGTGCCTCTAGAGCCTTCGTCAGTCACAAGGATCGAAAGGCTGTAATGGCCGGCTTAAAGCCCATTTACCAGGCCAATACCCCCGAAGAAGCGTTGGCGGCCTTTGAAAATAGCTCTATGGGCAAACGTTACCCGTATGTAGCGCAGAGTTGGCGCTCCGCCTGGGCACAGGTGATACCCTTCTTCAACTTTCCCCGGTCGATTCGGAAGTTGTTGTATACGACCAACAGTATTGAGGCTCTCAACCGTGGCGTTCGGAAGGTAATCAAAACTCGAACCATGTTTCCGCATGAAGAATCCGCCAAGAAGCTGATTTACTTGGCACTTCAGCGCATTATGGAAAAAATGGAAGCTGCCTGTTCGTGCTTGGAGTGAAGCCATGCCGGTGTTTGCTGCCATGTACGGTGAGCGATTTGCCGCTGGGCAGGCTTAATTGCCGCGGAGTACTGAAACAGTGTTTCAGCATAGCAGTTGCAGTGTTACAACTTAAGGAGACGAAACTGCGATTTTTCCGGTAGCGGCGCGCCGCTGCATAGCCGCCGGCTATGCAGCCCTCCCATGCCGCCGTCGTACCCTGAATCATCGCATTACCACTGATAGAAAAATTGGAGCTTGACAGCCCCGAAGTACCTGGGGTTAAATACCCCTGTTAGCGAGCCAACAAGCTCAACCGTAAACCCGCGCTAGACACAAAAATCCACACACACCCAAACACGGTGGTCAAGGCATACTTCGGAACAACGGAAAACGCTGTCCGCAGTCAGGTGTGGATTGCTTTGATTGCGACATTGTTGCTGCAAATCTTGTTTCAGCGTAGCCGTGACCACAGGTATTTCAGCACTTTTAACTGGGTTGTGAGGCAGAGTCTTTGGAAATACATCCGCTTGGAACAAATCCTGAATCCGTCAATCCTCGGCCGAGATGAGCCAGAGGCATCCTGTGAGGAATCTCCGCAGATGGAGCTTCCATTCGGAAAAGTAGGCCCCTAAAACCGAAAATTCGCGTTTTCTATTTTAAATCAACAAACTATTTTTTGATGCACAAATCCGTTTTGGACAGTAGTGATAGTTTTCTCCTACATTTAATCATAAAGACAAAGATTGGATACAAAAAAGCCCGGTGATGACTCTCCCGGGCTCAGCGGTTACGACGCACCGACTTCCTTTTTCAGTGGCTTTCGGATCACCAGCAGCGGCACATCGGCCTGAGAGGCCGTGCGCGACGCGGTGGAACCAAGCACGGCGGTCATCAGGGTGTTTTGCCCGCGGCTGCCTAAAACCAGCATATCCAGGCCCGCTTTCTTTGCGTAAGCGGCGATTTCGTTACCCGGGTTTCCGGTAAGGCTTACCTCAACGGGCGTGATGCCCGCGGCTTCAAGCGTCGGGCGCACCGTATCGGCCACCCGTTCATAGCTTTCCTTACGATGCGAGGAAATGAGCTTGGCGACCATGGCGTTACCGAGCGCCATCAGGTCGGAATAGTCGCCTGAGACGTGAATGAGGTGATACTCGGCATTTTTTCCGAAAAGCTCCTTATGGTCGGCCGCATACTGCACAGCGGCACGGCTGTAGTCCGAACCGTCCACACAGATCCCGACGGCGTAATCGGCTTTTTCCGGAACCGGCCTGTTTCTTATGACGAGCACGGGTTCGGTGGTGTGCGAGAGCACGGCCCCCGTGACGCTTCCCACAAAGTAGCCGGAATGCACGCCGTAGTTTTTGCTCCCCATGATGATGAGATCCGGCGCCGTGATTTTTGCTTCTTCCACAATCGCCTTGGCGGGTTCATCGGTGAGAAACACCTTTTCTTCGGCGTGAATCTTTTCTTTGGCAAGAAATTCCCGCGAGGGCTTTAACACGTCCTCGGCGGAAATCTCGTAGTACTTCATGAGCGTTTCTTTGGAGGCAATGCGCGGCACGATTTCCGGCAGCGGCTCCGGCGCCACCAGCAGTTCAATATGCGGTTTGAGTGCCAGAAGTTCCCGGCGCGAGGCCAGAAACGCAAGCGCAGTCTTACTGTAGGAACTGCCGTCAACGGGAATCAGAATCTTCATGGAGTAACCTCTGCAACCCGGGACCGGCTTCTGAAGCAGAAACCGTCCCGCTTCCCCCGTTTATAGCGCAAATTACCCGGTCCGGCACTCTGGGCCGACACAAAGTATCGGGTGATTGGCGAAAACGTACCAAAAGCACGTCAGAGTGCCGCCGTGACCACAAAAACTGAAAGATCAGTCGCCCGGCATTGCATCCACATACAAAGCCTCATATTCGCTTACAGCTTTAGTCGGCCCGAGCCGGTACTATGCGTACTGTAAGTCGGCGGACGCGCCGCCCGTGCCGGTGACGGGAACACCGGACCAATTAAGAAAAGGCAGAGGCTCATCGGGCTTCTGCCTTTTTTCGCTGCGGAAAATTCCGTGTGCCTACTTTTTAAGCATGTCCGTCAAACCCGCGCCGTTATCATGTTTCCACAACTTTTCCACAGGACTTCTCCACCTTTTTGCGAAAAACCGTGGAAAACCGGCGCAAATTCTCCGGGCCTCAGGCCTTTTCCTTTTCCCCGGCTTCGCGCTTGCCTCTCTCCGGCGTATTAAGCCCGCCGATCCCCCAGTTTTCAGGCGGCACCTCTTCAATGATGACCGAGGTGGTCGCGGGATTTTTCCCGAGCACGCGCACCAGAAGGTCGGTGGCGCCCGCAATCAGTTCTTTTTTCTGTTCAACGGTGGGGGCTTCATAGAAATTCCGTGAGGAAACCCGCGTCTTCAGACGCGGGAGGAATCGCGGCCCTCCTTTCTCAGTTCAGTTAAAAACATCTTTCGCTTCTCAAGAAGCGAAAGTTTCTTGTAGGAAATACCGGCAGAAATCTTTGTACCGTTCAGACGGCGCACATCGAATGCACCCGAGGAGCGTCTGCCAAAAACAAAGCCGACTTCCCCTTTGCACTGCACCTTGTCAAAGAGCCTGAAGCCGTGCACTAGGTACGGAGCCTGATGGCGCTTGCGCACACCGCCTTTGAGAATCGTCAGCTTGTGGATCTGGCGATTGTGGCGGCGCGTCTGTTTCTGAAACAGGTATTCGCCCCGACGTTTTGCGTCGAGGACGCCGGCAATGCAGAAAGCGTCCGCGCAATGCGTCTTCGGCAAGCCCGCGACGATGCGCTTGTGTTTGGTCAGATACCCGTAGGTATTCGTGACAGGCAATTCGGGATGGCGCTCGCGCAGGCGGTTGAACACTGTCCAACGCATGATGCCCATGAAAGTCTCTGCCCTGAAAGAAGCGCCGCGCCGGGGACTGAACTGCTTCAACTTGCCTGCGTGATACGCCTTGTGGCACGCCTCGCACAGCGTGATGAGGTTACCCGGCGCGTCGCCTCCCGTTTTCCGACTCTCAATGTGATGCACGTTGAGAATCAGATCTTTCGATCTGCCTTTGCAGGCTTGGCAAACGTGACCGTCGCGAAAAAGAACGTACTCGCGCACGTTCCAGAATCCGAGCTGGTCGCCCTGCTGATAGTCCGTGCCTTCGACTTCGGGATTCTTGATCTTCTGAATGTCGAAGGATGCGGTTTCAATCACGATTTTGGTGATCGGAAGCACTCGGCAAACCGCTTCAATGCGCGATATGTGCGCCTGAATGCGGTTCTCCACGGACGGCGCAAGCCAACCCTTGTGCTTTGATCGAACGCGATTATCAAAACGCGGCGCACGGCAGCGGGTCTTGCGGTTGCGTCGGGCGCGGCGAAGTGCCAAGCGATTCGAGAGCAAGCCCGTCACGTCCTGCCGCAGTTCGACCTCGGAAGCCAACAACTCTTCCTTGGCGGTCGTTGCGCTCAGGCCGACGTGCTTGTAGCCCGCATCCAAACCCAAGGTGATCGGCTGCTTGGTTTCGCCCGTCGGCACCGTCAGTTGAATCACAAAGGGCGTTCGGCGCACAGGCACGGCCTTCCCGGCCCGAAGGAGCTTACGCGCCTTGGGCGGGGAGCACGGCATGAGCGGTTGCCCGCGCATATTCAACACAAAAACTTTCAAAGTGCTCTCCATTGACGGATACCTCACGGGCTCCGTCTGCTCGACCTTGCGGTCGGTGGTGATCCTTCGCCAATGTTGGAAGGGGTTTGTTGTCTGAAGCACCGCTCCTACCTCTCAGAGCTTTTAAACGCAGACCGCAGAGCGCGGGACTAGGATCGACATCCCGCGGTGCCTGTTTGCGTCCCGTCTTGCGACGGAACGGATTCCCAACCAACGGAGTCCGTCCGAAAACGGACTGAGGCTAGTCAACCAAGACTTGTTGCCAAGCCTCTGACTTCAGTCAGGGGTAGTTGACGCGGGCCGACTTGGCGATATGGGTTTCAAGCGCATCATGCTCGGGCTTTACTTCTCCGCACTAAGCCGACTTCTTTTCCCCGTAAAGCGCCGGGTCGACGTCGGCCCCGCCCATGATGAGAAAGCCGTCCACGCGGCCCAAAAGCCAGCTTACATCGTCCCAGGAAACGGACAAAGGCAGCACAATCGGGATGCCGCCCGCATCTGTCACGGACTGCAGATAGCGGTTTCTCAATGTAATCGCGCCCTCTTTAATGTCAGGCGTGACGCCGATCAGTGGTTTTCTGTTCATTTTCGACTTCCTTATTTCCCGCAGCTACGGACAAATTCTTCCCAGCCTTTAGCCCGCAGACGGCAGGCCGGACAGACACCGCACCCGTAGCCCCAGTCATGGCGGTGCGTGCGGTCGCCTTCGTAACACGTTTCCGTTTCAAAGCGGATAAGGTCCACGAGCGCCTTACCGCCGAGGTTTTCAGCAAGCATCCAGGACTGGGCTTTCGTAAGGTGCATGAGCGGCGTTTCAATCACAAAATCGCGTCCGAGCCCGAGCGACAACGTCACCTGCAGGCTCTTTAACGTATTGTCGCGGCAGTCCGGATAACCGGAATAATCCGTATCGCACATTCCGCCCACCAGCGTACGAATACCGAGCCGCCAGGCAAGAATCGCGGCGTAGTTAAAAAAGAGAAGATTGCGGCCCGGCACGAAAGTGTTGGGAAGGCCGTCCGCGCCCTCGCCGATTGCTTCACTGCGCGTTAAGGCGCAGTCAGCAATGCGGTTAAGTTCCGTGAGGTTCAGAATGTGGTCTTCACCGAGCTTACCTTGCCAACGGGGGTTGAGCGCTTGGATTATTTCGCGGATCCGTTTGCGGCAGGTTAGTTCCGATTTATGCCGCTGCCCGTAGTCAAAGCCCACGGTGTCCACCCGGTCAAAGACCGTCAGAGCCCACGCAAGGCACGTCGTTGAATCCTGGCCTCCCGAAAACAAAACCAAAGCCCGGCGCAGGCCGTCACCAGCTGCAGTTTCCGCCACTTGCTTTTCCTTTCCAAAAAAACGATGGTGCCTTGCGGCACAAAAATACGGACGTATTCTCCCTCGGCCGGCTGACGCCGTCAAAACAGGAACGAACTGCTGCACGAAGCAGGAAGGAAAGAAAAGCGGGGAAAGGAAAAAGACAGCCCGCTCATGCGGGCAGATACGAAAAAAGCTCCGAACGGAGCCTTTTGTCTGATGCAGAAAGATGTGGCGGAGTGGACGGGACTCGAACCCGCGACCCTCGACGTGACAGGCCGATATTCTAACCAACTGAACTACCACTCCGACCTTTCTCATCAATCCCGGCTGTCGCCAACCGAGGACAGGCATATTACCTGTGTTTTTTTGTTTTGGCAATACGTTCAGGTACTATTTTTCCCGGCCTGCCGTATTACACAATCAGATCGCTTCGATTTTCATTTTTATATCAAAGGGCTTACCGAAATACACCCAAGATGTCACGAGCATATCGGTCCGGCCCGCGCATAGGCTGCCGCATTCTCGCCGTTCACGCCGCCCGCAGCTGAAACCAATACCGCCGGATTCACGGACTTCACCGCATTCACAAGTTCCTCAAGTTTTTCCGGTGCGAAACGCTCACACTGCACGATGTCGCAGCCGGCCCTGACGAAGGTCAGCACCTCTTCAAGGCTCGCCGCTTCCACCGCAATCTTGCGCTCCGGCGCTGCCCGTTTGGCGTGGAAAATGGCCGCAGGCACATCCCGGCAAAACACCCGATGCTGATCAAAAATCAGAACGGAGTCAGAAAGCCCGGTGCGGTGCACCACAGCGCCGCCCGCCAGAGCAGCTGCCAGTGAGAACGTTTTGGTGCCCGGAAAATGTTTGCGCGTTACCATCACATGGCAGTCGGGATTGACGGCATGTGCCGCAGCCGTCATGACGGCCGCCCGCCCGGCAATGCCGGAGCCGTATTCCATGATGTTCTGCGCTGTTTTCTAAACCGCATGAATGGCCCCTGCAGGCCCTTCGGCGGCAAGCACGGTCTCTCCGGACTTGTACAACCCTGCATCTTTTTCCTGCCGCGTGATCCTGAGCCCGACCCGCTCAAACAGACGCGCAGCCCAGTCGATACCGAAAACAAAGCCG
This sequence comes from Duodenibacillus massiliensis, assembly GCF_928721995.1. NCBI lineage: Bacteria > Pseudomonadati > Pseudomonadota > Betaproteobacteria > Burkholderiales > Sutterellaceae > Duodenibacillus > Duodenibacillus massiliensis. Next base: position 90,598 of record NZ_OV788642.1, on the reverse strand, counting down.
TCCTCTTTCGGAGCGCTCGATGTTTCAAGCCAGTTTCGAAAACTGACGGACTATTTCCGGCTGGTGGAAAAAGAGTGTCCTTTGGGAGGAGCTCAGACCAACCGCAGCTGCCGCTATGTTTTGGCTGACGCCTTTCTGCAGTTTTGGTTTCTGTGCATTAACCCGTACAGCACCATGATCGAACGCGGCCGCAACGACAGGCTCTTTGAACACATCCGTTCGATTCTGCCGAATTACGTGGGCAGGCACGTCCTTGAATCGTGGTTCGAAGGCAGGCTGAAAGAAAAAGCCTACGTGTTTCTCTCGCAGCAATCAAAATACCGCGACTACACCCTGCGCTTTGAATGCTGCAGCCTCAATGACATTCACCGGTAAGATTGAGAGTCAAAAAAAGCCGGCGGCAGAACACAGAGATTCCGGCCGCCGGCCAAAGGCACCTCGCGCTGAAGCGCCTCAATAAGCATCAGTGAATCGTGATGAGCTTGCGTTCATCCTGGTTCAGAACCGCAGTACGCGGCACATAAACCTTGAGAACACCGTCCTCAAAATTAGCCTTGCATTCACCCTCACGGACTTCCTTACCCACATAAAAACTGCGCGAGCACGAACCCATCGAGCGCTCCTGGCGCACGTAACGGCCTTTGGCATCTTTCGTCGAAGAGTCAACCTTCTTTTCGGCCGAGACGGTGAGATACCCGTTCTTCAATTCTGCCGTGACCTCTTCTTTCTTGAAACCGGGCAGATCGACGTCGAACTCATAAGCCTGATCCGTTTCGCGGATATCAGTCTTCATCAGGCGCTCACTGTTGCGTCCGAACACAGCCGGAAACTGAACGCGGTTGTCAAAGGGATCAAAGACACCGAAAACGTCATTATCAAAAAGACGCGGAAGCATCGAAGCCATTTTTTCTTTCTCCAAAATCCTGCGCTAGGGCAACCCGCCGGATAACCACACCGACCGGCTGCCGGGCGCTTCTCAAACCCTGAGGACTTCCGGAACTCCTGCGGAACTCCGTCATCCATCGATACACCCTATCTCGGGACACCTGTGTCAATACAACATAAGAACAAGTACGCTCTTGAAAAAAGGCCCTGCAAAACCGATATGGCTGTTTTCTCGCTGCCGGCATCCTCAACTTTTCTCAGTGACGGCGCAGAAAATGAGAATCACTCCCAGGCGGGATATACTCGCGCTCAACAAAGAACGTTTTCTGCGCCATGCGCCGATTTTTTGACTACGCGTTTATTCCGGCAGCTCTTTTTATTCTGTGGCTTTACACCACCACGGAAGGGTTTGTGGCGCCCATACTGCTGCCCTCGCCCTCATCAGTGGCCGCCCGCTTTGCCGAACTCATCGGTAACGGGGAACTGCTGCACCACATCGGCGCAAGCGCCTTTCGTACGATGACGGGCTTTCTTCTCGCGGCCTCTCTCGGCATCAGCCTCGGGGTGCTCTGTGCCAAAAGCCCGAAGGCCTCGCGCCTGACGCGCTTTCTCATAGAAGCGCTCAGGGTAACGCCGCCCTTATCGCTGATTCCGCTTCTGATTTTGTGGCTCGGGATTGAAGAAGCCCCCAAAATCGCGATCGTCTTTCTTTCGGGATTTTTCCCAATCTACATGAATGCGGCAACGGCTGTTGCGGGGGTTGATCCCAAGCTCATTGAAGCGGCCCGTACACTCAAATTCACCGGGCGCGAGCTCTTTTTTAAGCTCACGCTCCCTGCGGCCCTGCCCGGGATCGTCACGGGCCTGAGGCTCGGTTTCGGCTACTGCTGGAGAGCGCTTGTCGGAGCTGAACTCATTGCCGCAAGTTCCGGCCTCGGGTTTCTTATCAGCGAGTCCGGGGAATTTGCCAAAACAGACGCTGTCTTCGTCGGAATCATTACGATTGTGGTGCTCGGCATTGCCGCGGACGCCCTGCTGAGAGCGCTTTTAAAGCGCGTGACGCCAGCCTCAGCTACGGAGGTGCAGCGTGTTTGAGATTGTCTGCTCGCAGCTCACCAAAACATTTGTGTCGGCAAGCGGCACCGTCACACCGGCCCGTGATCTGTCGCTTAGCTTTGCCGCCGGCGCGATTTCTGCGGTGATCGGCGAAAGCGGCTGCGGAAAAACGACGCTTCTGAGAATGATCGCGGGGCTCGAAAAGCCGGAAAGCGGCACCGTGACTTTTAAGGGCGAAAGAAAAACACCCTCGCTATCCGTTGTCTTTCAGGAGCCGCGTCTTTTTCCGTGGCTTACCGTGGAAGAAAACATTGCACTTGCGGTAAGACACGAGCCGCATTCCGTTCAGAAGGAAAAAACCGGCCGCATGCTTGAGATGATCGGGCTCACGCAAAGCGCAAGGGCTAAGCCCCGGGAGCTCTCTGGCGGCATGGCCCAGCGCGTGTCGCTAGCGCGCGCACTGGTCTCAGAACCCGACATTCTTTTGATGGACGAGGCCTTCAGTGCCTTAGACGCCCTCACCCGCACGCGCGTTCGCAATGAATTTATCCGCCTCTGGCAGGCGCACCCCATGACCGTGGTGCTTGTGACGCACGATGTATTGGAAGCAACGCTTCTGGCCTCACACATCACCCGGCTTTCCGAAGGCCGTGCGATAACGGCCTATCCCGTCTCCTTTTCTTATCCGAGAAACCTCGCCACACCGGGGCTCTCGGCCTTAAGCGAATCGATTCTCAACGATTTTTTTACTGATGAAGGACCAACCAAAAATGAAACTTAAAACCACCGTTATTGCACTTTCCGCACTTTTTGCAGGCGCTGCCTGCGCCGCAACGGGCGGCATGCCCGAGGTGCTTGACGTTGTTTACGTCAAAGCCCCCTTTAACCTTCAGAACATGGTGATGAAGGATCAGAAGATGCTTGAAAAGGCCTTTGCGCCTTACGGCACCGAAGTGAAGTGGCACGACATCAACTCGGGCGCCCAGCAGGCGCAGGCCATGGCCGCAGGCGCCATTGACATTTCCGCCGTGATGAATACGGCGTCGCTGCTGATGGCTAACGGTGCCGGCAACCCCGTCGTGATCATTAACGGTGTTTCACACCCGGCCGACACCTTTGCGATCGTCTCCGCCAAGGGTAAGCCCCTGACCGTGAAGGAACTCAAGGGTAAAAAGATTGCCGGCCCCCGCGGCACGGTACTGCACCAGCTCATGGTCGCGGCGCTTAAAAGCGAAGGTTTGAGCGCCAAGGACGTGGAATTCGTTTCGATGGGGATCCCCGCGGCGCTCTCCGCGGTCGTAAGCGGCAACGCTGACGCCGCGCTTCTTGCCGCAAGCGCTGTCATTAAGGCCGAGGAAGCCGGCTGCAAGGTGGTGACGACCGCCAAGGACCTCGTCAATGTCAACCTCGTTGTGACCGCAAGCCAGCCCTTTGCCCGGCAATTCCCGAACGCCGTGAAGCTCACCGTAAAGACGCAGCGCGCTGCGCTTGACTGGATCAACAAGAACTGGGACAAGGCCGTGGCGCTCGGCGCCAAGGAGCACGGCATTTCTCTTGAAGACGCCAAAAAGCTCGCACAGTGGTCCAACTACTACAACACCGTGACGACAACGGATGTCAAGGGCCTTGCGCTTGATCAGGACTTTCTCGTTGAAAACGGCATGATGCAGAAAAAGGTGGATGTCAAGAGCCTTGTCTGGCCGACCGCGAAGGAATAATCCGCTCTTTTCAGGAAGTTAAACACCCCGGCAGACACTGCGCCTGCCGGGGCGTTTTTATGGATAATTCAGGCCTCGCTTACACGGGTGTCGTCGGAATCACCACCATCTTGCTGCTGACTTCGGAGACTCTCTGAGCCATTGAACCATACGGGCCAACCGTCAACCATCCACAATGAGGGGGTTTCACAGAATTTCCCGCAGGAAGCCCGGGGCTTGAGCCCCGGGAGGAATGCGGGAAATTCTGTGAAGTACTCCGTTTTTCAGGAATGCAAAGCGGTATTTGCGGCGAAATATGCGCCGCTGCTGCCCACCGAAGCAGAAATCAGTGCTCTTATCTGACGCCGCCCAAACCGAAAGCCGGCCCTGATTGTCCGCAGGATGTCACGACGGCCAGATCTGCTGTTCAAAGATTTGCCACACGCGTGCAGCAAATCTCCAAAACACAAAAAAACAGCGCCAGATCAATAACCTGAGGACACACACCATCCAAAAGACAGTTTTCAGATATCACAGGCCGGCTCGAGGTTCTGACAACTTTCTCCGCCCCGCCCACAATTTTTTGGAATTGGCTAATATGCCGCCCGTCAACCACGGTCCCCGTGTGCAGGTACTCACAGAAGATATGACCGAAAACCTCAAGCCGATTGAAAACATCGCCGTCATCGGACTCGGCGCCCTGGGCATCATGTACGGAGACTTCTTCGTGCAAGCGCTCGGCACCGACAAAGTCACGTTTCTCGCGGACGCCGTGCGCACCGCGCGTTACCGCACGACAGAAGTCACCTGTAACGGTCATATCTGCCCGTTTCGCTACGAAACGCCTGCTGAATACAAGGCCGCACAGTGCTGGGCCGATCTCGTGATCTTTGCCGTCAAGGGCGGCGCACTGAAAGACGCCTTGAGAACTGCCGACCCGGTGATCGGCCCCGAAACCGTCGTGCTTTCCGTTTTAAACGGCATCACCTCCGAAGACATCATTGAAAAGCACCTGCAGGGCCGCGGTGTTGTTATCCGGTCGGTGGCGCAGGCCATGGACGCCCTGCGTGAAGGCCGCCACGTGCGCTTAAGCTCCTTCGGAGAACTGCGAATCGGCATTGATAAGGAGACGCCCGCCAAACGCACGGCGCTCTCGCGCCTCGAACAGCTTTTTAACGAAACGGGGCTGCCCTATAAGACGGAGTCCGACATCGTACGTCGCCTTTACAGCAAGTGGATGCTTAACTGCGGCGTCAATCAAACCGTGGCCGTTGTGAAAGGCACTTTTGCCGACGTGCAAAAGCCCGGCGCCGCACGCGACATGATGAAGGCCGCGATGCGCGAAGTGATTGCCGTTGCCAATAAAAACGGCGTCAATCTCACCGAAGACGACTTAAACGAATATGTCGCCATCATCGACACGCTGATGCCTGACGGGATGCCCTCGATGCGTCAGGACACGCTCGCGAAACGCCCCACGGAAGTCGACCTTTTTGCCGGGACCGTCATCGAAAAGGCCAAAGCCGCCGGGATTGAAGTGCCTGTCAACACGGCGCTTTACGAAAAAATCAAGGCTATCGAAGCCGCGTACTGAGGCAGCTTCTGACGAAAAAGCCCGGACTGTAACGGTAACCGGGCTTTTTTGTGTGCGCCTCTGATGGCAACATTACTTCACGGGATTCTGATCCGCAAGCGTTCGGTTGGCCGCCGGCTGCACGGCGTTTGTCGCCACCTTTTCAATCGGAAACAGAGCGCTTCCCGTGCGGATCCAGAGCGTGAGACACAAAAGAGCCGAAACCGTCACCAGGCCCGAACCCACAAAGGTGACCGGGTGAAAACCGAAACTGCCGGAAATCATGCTCCCCAAAAATGCGCCGCCGCCGATCCCGATATTGAAAATTCCGGAGAAAAGCGACGTTGCAATGTCGGCGGCGTCGGGCGCAACATTAAGGACAATTGTCTGAAACGCAAGACTCACCGCCGTAACCGCCGCACCCCAGACAATGCAGAGCGTGAGTATTGACGGCAGCGTCGCGCAGGCCGGGTAAATCAACAGAAGGCTCACAGCCGTGAGAACAAGCGGCAGTGTCAGCGCCCCGGAAATGTGTTTGTCAACGACCTTCGTTGCCGTAAAGGCGCCGATAATCCCGGAAATTCCGAAGACAAAAAGCACCGTCACAACGTCGGTGGGGGAAAAGCCCCCGTCAGCCTGCAGAATCGGCGCAATGTAGCTGTAGGCCGTAAAGTGTCCGAGTTCCGTGACAGCCGTGAGGAAATAAAGCTGCAGGAGGGCCGGGCGCTTGAGGATCACCGGAAGGCTCTTTAACGACCCCGCGCTTGTTGCCGGGCAAGGCGGCAGCACGAGCCAGATCATGACGAGCACGCAAAGCGCCACCGCGCCGATCACGGCAAAAGCTTCCTGCCAGCCGAAAAGCTGCCCGAGCTTGGTGCCGATCGGCAGCCCCATCACAGTTGCCACGATCGTTCCGCCCATCACGCACGCAAGCCCCAGCGCCCGCTTTCCCTTCGGAGCCATGCGTGCCGCCAAGGGCGTCATGATGGACCAGAAGATGGAGTGGCACAGGGCCACGCAGATGCGCGCAGCCAAAAGCGACCCGAAGCTTGCGACCCAGAGCACCGCGATGTGGCTTAAGGCAAAGCAGAGAATCAGGCACAAAAGAAGCTTTCGGCGCTCAAACTGGGCCGTAAGAATTGTCAAAGGCAGCGACATGATGGCCACCACCCAGGCGTAGCCCGTGATCACGAGGCCCGTAAACGACACGGTCTCCCCGAGGCTTGCCGCCATATCCGGCAGTAGCCCCACCGGCAGAAACTCCGAGGTGTTGAAGACAAAGGCGGCAAAGGCCAGGCCCAGAATCGGAAGCCAGGACGTGACTTCAAGGCGGTGTGCGGACGCGGTCTGCATGGCAAAAACTTCTGCCCTATCAGGCTCATGAAAAAGGGAGCCTGATTTTAGACCGCGCCGCAAGCTGCTGAGTCGGTACAAAACCCGAAAAAAGACGGGGACTACCCTTGAGAAAAAGTGCAGAGACACGCTTCCCAAAGAGAAAGTCCTGCCGTTTTTTCCAGTTTATTTCGCCGTAAAGCGGATGTCGGCCGGAGCGCCGGACCGGGTCTTATCCCCGGCCTTCACGTTACGGAAGGCGTTTTCCGCAGCGCCCCCGTCAGCGACAGCCTTATGAACAAGCTTCTTTTGCTCGGCCAATGCGGCCTTGTCCCCCGTCAGAACAACGTCAAAACGGGCGTCCGCCTCGATGGCGTTCACTGTCGCCCCACCGTTAAATCCGGAAATCACAGCCGTTGGCACGGCCTTCTCAATATTGAGAATTCCACGGGCTGGGGCGTGCAGGGCATTGGTCTGCCCGTAGCTGCCGTTACTGTGTCCGCCCGGGCCGATCACGGAAACCGAGAGGGTTTCGGTGGCGGCCGTTGCAGTAAGGCTCACCGCGGCAACAGCTGCCGCAGCAAACAAAGTCTTCATGCTGCCCGATGACCCAAGAGAAAAGTACAGCCGGGCCGTGGTCTACAAGATTAACCAGAAGAAAATGACGGTTGGACAAGTTTGGCAGTACGGCGAAGAGCGCTGCAGCGACTGGTACAGCCCGGTGACGTCGCTCACCGAATACCAGGCCGATAAAGACACGATCGTCGTATACGCGGCCTTTGCAGGCGCCCCGCGTGACGAAAAGACCGGCAAGTCAAAGGGCCGTCCCAACCCCTGCCTGGAAGAATTCCGCTGGGACGAGACGACACCGGCCGTGGAAATCCGTCTCAAAAACACGATGGGCTATCAGGCCTTCCCAGTGAGCCTCAAAAAATCTTCACAGGAAAATAACGGGAACCTTTACGCCGGATCGTCAAAGAGATCCGGCGTAAGCGACGGCTCTTCGGGATTGGCAACGGTGAGTCCCAGAAGCCGGATTCCCCGGCGCGGCAGTTCGATGTGCGACAAAAGCGCAGCGGCTGCCGCTTTCATTTCGGCTGCGTCCGTCCAGGGCGTTGTCTGAGAGACGCTGCGCGTCACAGTCACAAAGTTATGAAACCTGACTTTGAGCGTGAGCGTCAGCCCCCTGAAGTCTCTGAGGCTGATGCGGCGCTCCAGGTCCTGCGCAACAGCGTCCAGCCGCGCGAGGATTTCGGTTATGTCAGAGACATCCATGTCAAAGGTTTCTTCGCATCCGACACTTTTGCGAATTCTCTCGGCAACGACAGGCCGGTTATCTATCCCGCGGACAAACTCATAGTAGGTCTGACCGGCTTTACCAAATTCCCGCAGCAGATCCGCAAGCGGCACCGCACGCACGTCTTTGGCGGTTACCAATCCCATCGCATGCATGCGCTTTGCTGTAACAGGCCCCACGCCCCAAAGGTGCTCGACTTTCAGGTGGTCGATAAAGGTGAGCGCCTGGTCCGGATGGATCGTGCAGAGGCCGTCGGGCTTTCGCCAGTCACTTGCGACCTTCGCCAGGAACTTGTTGTAGGAGACGCCGGCACTTGCCACAAGGTTAAGTTCCGTGCGGATGGCTTTCTTAATTTCCTTAGCCACTTCCACACCAAGGATGATACCTTTCTTGTTGTGGGTGACGTCTAAGAATGCCTCATCGATACTGATGGGCTCAATGAGATCGGTATAGCGGGCAAAGATTGCATGGATCTCTCGGGAAACGGCCTTGTAGTGGTCCATGCGGTTATTAACGAAGATGAGGTCCGGACAGAGATCCTTGGCGCAGCGTGAAGGCATCGCACTGTGCACGCCGAAGGCTCTGGCCTCATAGCTTGCGGTGGCTACGACGCCGCGTCCGTCAGCGTGACCCACCGCCACCGGCTTACCGCGCAGTGTGGGATTGTCGCGTTGCTCAACGGACGCATAAAACGCATCCATGTCGATGTGCAGAATCCGGCGGTACTCCATTGCAGGCTGAACGAAAAAAGACTGACTATAAATGATAGCGCACGACGGCATCAAAGCTTTCAGGCAAAGAAAAACCCCCGAGATCGTTTTGATCCCGAGGGTTTTAAATGGTAAAGCCCGGCAGTGTCCTACTTTCACTGGAAATACAACCAACTATCATCGGCCCAGAAGCGTTTCACTGTCCTGTTCGGAATGGGAAGGAGTGGTACCGCCACGGTATGGCCGCCGGGCAAAGCCTGTTGTCTCAGAAGTTCATCAATTGAACTCCCGTGACGAAGTCTTTGCAAAAAGAAGTAAGCGTCGGAACGCGATTATTTGCATTCACTGCGCTTCAAAATCCATTGTCCGTTTCTCAACTGCCTTACATTAGGCTAGGCAGCACGGTTATAGGATCAAGCCTCACGAGCAATTAGTATCAGTCAGCTCAACGCCTCACAGCGCTTGCACTCCTGACCTATCAACGTCCTGGTCTCGAACGACTCTTCTGGGAGGTCTAGCCTCCGGGAAGACTTATCTTCAGGCAAGTTTCCCGCTTAGATGCTTTCAGCGGTTATCTCTTCCGCACATAGCTACCCGGCTGTGCCACTGGCGTGACAACCGGTACACCAGAGGTGCGTCCACTCCGGTCCTCTCGTACTAGGAGCAGCCCCCGTCAATCTTCCAGCGCCCGCGGCAGATAGGGACCAAACTGTCTCACGACGTTTTAAACCCAGCTCACGTACCTCTTTAAATGGCGAACAGCCATACCCTTGGGACCGGCTACAGCCCCAGGATGAGATGAGCCGACATCGAGGTGCCAAACACCGCCGTCGATATGAACTCTTGGGCGGTATCAGCCTGTTATCCCCAGAGTACCTTTTATCCGTTGAGCGATGGCCCTTCCATTCAGTGCCACCGGATCACTATGACCTGCTTTCGCATCTGCTCGACTTGTCGGTCTCGCAGTCAAGCACGCTTGCGCCATTGCACTATCAGCACGATTTCCGACCGTACCTAGCGTACCTTTGTACTCCTCCGTTACCCTTTAGGAGGAGACCGCCCCAGTCAAACTGCCTACCATGCACGGTCCCGGAACAGGTTTACTGTCCGCGGTTAGAACCTCAAACAAATCAGGGCGGTATTTCAACGTCGGCTCCCCAAAGACTGGCGTCCTCGGTTCTCTGCCTCCCGCCTATCCTACACAGATCGGTTCAAAGTCCAATGCAAAGCTGCAGTAAAGGTTCATGGGGTCTTTCCGTCTAGCCGCGGGGAGATTGCATCATCACAAACATTTCAACTTCACTGAGTCTCGGGAGGAGACAGTGTGGCCATCATTATGCCATTCGTGCAGGTCGGAACTTACCCGACAAGGAATTTCGCTACCTTAGGACCGTTATAGTTACGGCCGCCGTTTACCGGGACTTCGATCAGGAGCTCTCACCCCATCACTTAATCTTCCGGCACCGGGCAGGCATCACACCCTATACGTCGACTTTCGTCTTTGCAGAGTGCTGTGTTTTTAGTAAACAGTTGCAGCCACCTATTCTCTGTGACCTCTTCATGCTCGGAGTGTTTCACTCTTCACACTACAAAGGCACACCTTATCCCAAAGTTACGGTGTCAATTTGCCGAGTTCCTTCTCCCGAGTTCTCTCAAGCGCCTGAGTATATTCAACTCGCCCACCTGTGTCGGTTTACGGTACGGTCGACATTAAGCTATAGCTTAGAGGCTTTTCCTGGAAGTTCATCCCATCACTTCGCTTCTAAATGAAGCTCGATGCTTTGTCTCGGAGATTCGCCGGCGGATTTGCCTGCCGGCCTCCTACACGCACAAACCGGGACATCCAACACCCGGATGATGCTCAAAACTCCGTCCCCCCTTCGCACTTAACGTCGGTGCAGAAATCTTAATCTGCTTCCCATCAGCTACGCTTCTCAGCCTGGCCTTAGGGGCCGACTCACCCTGCTCCGATGAACGTAGAGCAGGAAACCTTGGGCTTACGGCGAGCGGGCTTTTCACCCGCTTTATCGTTACTCATGTCAGCATTCGCACTTCTGATACCTCCGGCATGCGTTACCACACACCTTCGCAGGCTTACAGAACGCTCCCCTACCACTTGCACTTGCGTGCAAATCCGCGCTTTCGGTTACAGACTTAGCCCCGTTACATCTTCCGCGCATGAGGACTCGATCAGTGAGCTATTACGCTTTCTTTGAAGGATGGCTGCTTCTAAGCCAACTTCCTGACTGTCTTAGCCTTCACACTTCGTTTTCCACTTAGCCTGTATTTGGGACCTTAAACGGCGGTCTGGGTTGTTTCCCTTTTGAGTCCGGACGTTAGCACCCGGTGCTCTGTCTCCCGTGATTCAACTTCCGGGTATTCGGAGTTTGCCATGGTTTGGTAAGACGCCATGTCCCCCTAGCCATAACAGTGCTCTACCCCCCGGAGTCAGTCACGAGGCACTACCTCAATAGTTTTCGGGGAGAACCAGCTATCTCCAGATTTGTTAAGCCTTTCACCCCTAACCACAGCTCATCCGCCGGTTTTGCAACACCGGTCGGTTCGGTCCTCCAGTGTGTGTTACCACACCTTCAACCTGGCCATGGTTAGCTCATCTGGTTTCGGGTCTACGCCTTACGACTCTATCGCTCTGTTCGAACTCGCTTTCGCTGCGCCTCCCCTACTCGGTTAAGCTTGCCGCAAAACGTAAGTCGCTGACCCATTATGCAAAAGGTACGCAGTCACCCCGTAGGGCTCCTACTGTTTGTATGTATGCGGTTTCAGGTTCTATTTCACTCCCCTCCCGGGGTTCTTTTCGCCTTTCCTTCACAGTACTGGTTCGCTATCGGTCGATCATGAGTATTTAGCCTTGGAGGATGGTCCCCCCGTCTTCGGACAGGATGTCACGTGTCCCGCCCTACTTATCGTCTCCTTAGTACCATGCACCGGACTTCGCATACGGGGCTGTCACCCACTGTGGCCGGCCTTTCCAGACCGTTCTGCTGTCACCATGCATTATCAAAGACTAGGCTACTGCAGTTTCGCTCGCCGCTACTGCCGCAATCTCGGTTGATTTCTTTTCCTGCAGTTACTTAGATGTTTCAGTTCACTGCGTTCGCTTCACAAACCTATGTATTCAGTTTGTGATACCGGTTACCCGGTGAGTTTCCTCATTCGGACATCTGCGGATCAAAGTCTTTTTGCCGACTCCCCGCAGCTTTTCGCAGGCTTACACGTCCTTCATCGCCTATGATCGCCAAGGCATCCACCACATACACTTAGTCACTTGATCCTATAACCCTGCAGCCTTTTGCCCGCAGAGTATTCACGTGACTGATTTCGTAACGTGCTGTTCTCTTGGTTTAATCGTTGAGATTCTCGTTCAATGAAGATTTGAAACTCAGTTCAAATGCAATCACATCCCGTTTCAGCGTCTCATCAACACTGAAATTGAACGCTTTACTTCTTTTTCCAAATTTTTAAAGAGCTTCATGCTCAATCTGTTCACAGAACAAACTGATAAGTGTGGGAACTTCCTTCTTGTGCTGCAGCTTCCCTTTCGGAAACTTTCTCTAGAAAGGAGGTGATCCAGTCGCACCTTCCGGTACGACTACCTTGTTACGACTTCACCCCAGTCATGAAACCCACCGTGGGCGCCGCCTTCCTTGCGGTTGGGCAAACGTCTTCTGGTGAACCCCACTCCCATGGTGTGACGGGCGGTGTGTACAAGACCCGGGAACGTATTCACCGCGGCATGCTGATCCGCGATTACTAGCGATTCCGACTTCATGCAGTCGAGTTGCAGACTGCAATCCGGACTACGATCGGTTTTCTGGGATTGGCTTCACCTCGCGGCTTCGCTGCCCTCTGTTCCGACCATTGTATGACGTGTGAGGCCCCAGCCATAAGGGCCATGAGGACTTGACGTCATCCCCACCTTCCTCCGGTTTGTCACCGGCAGTCTCATCAGAGTGCCCTTTCGTAGCAACTGATGACAAGGGTTGCGCTCGTTGCGGGACTTAACCCAACATCTCACGACACGAGCTGACGACAGCCATGCAGCACCTGTGCTCAGGTTCCCTTGCGGGCACTGCCTCATCTCCGAAGCATTCCTGACATGTCAAGGCTGGGTAAGGTTTTTCGCGTTGCATCGAATTAATCCACATCATCCACCGCTTGTGCGGGTCCCCGTCAATTCCTTTGAGTTTTAATCTTGCGACCGTACTCCCCAGGCGGTCTGCTTCACGCGTTGGCTTCGTTACTGAGAATTAAATTCCCAACAACCAGCAGACATCGTTTAGGGCGTGGACTACCAGGGTATCTAATCCTGTTTGCTCCCCACGCTTTCGTGCATGAGCGTCAGTTGCGTCCCAGGGGGCTGCCTTCGCCATCGGTGTTCTTCCACATATCTACGCATTTCACTGCTACACGTGGAATTCCACCCCCCTCTGACGCACTCCAGTCGGACAGTCACAAATGCAGTTCCCAGGTTAAGCCCGGGGATTTCACATCTGTCTTACCCAACCGCCTGCGCACGCTTTACGCCCAGTAATTCCGATTAACGCTCGCACCCTACGTATTACCGCGGCTGCTGGCACGTAGTTAGCCGGTGCTTATTCTTCAGGTACCGTCAGCACTCCGGCATATTACTCCGGAGCTTTTCGTCCCTGACAAAAGCGGTTTACAACCCGAAGGCCTTCTTCCCGCACGCGGCATGGCTGGATCAGGGTTGCCCCCATTGTCCAAAATTCCCCACTGCTGCCTCCCGTAGGAGTCTGGACCGTGTCTCAGTTCCAGTGTGGCTGGTCGTCCTCTCAGACCAGCTATTGATCGTCGCCTTGGTGAGCCTTTACCTCCCCAACTAGCTAATCAATCATCGGCCGCTCCGTCTGCGCCGGGCCTTGCGGTCCCCGGCTTTCACCCTCAGGTCTTATGCGGTATTAGCCATCCTTTCGGACGGTTGTCCCCCACAAACGGACACGTTCCGATGTATTACTCACCCGTTCGCCACTCGCCATCAGAGAGCAAGCTCTCCATGCTGCCGTTCGACTTGCATGTGTAAGGCATGCCGCCAGCGTTCAATCTGAGCCAGGATCAAACTCTTCACTTGAATCCTGCTTTTTGGTCGTACTCAAATCACTCGCAGAAACTGACTGAGATAAATCTCAATCATTTCTTTGGCTTAAAGTCTGAGTACTTCCGATTTTTTTTGCGTTTCCACGAAGAAACTGCATTTTTCAGAAGCACCCACACTTATCGGTTCGTCTGTTTCAGATTTTTAAAGAGCGTTTGTTGCCGTTTCGTCGGCGACAAGGTTGCGTATATTACACAACCGTTTTTCGTTTTGCAAGTCCGTCGGAAATTTTTTTTGTTTTCGTCCGGCTTTGCGCCTTCGTCTTAACGGCGAAGGGTGCGCATTATGAGAGCCTTTTCCGATCTTGTCAATAGCTGCCCGGAAAAAATTTTGCCCGCGGATTTGTTTGTCCGCGGGCGGCAGATTTTCTCAGGTGTCCCTACTCTTAGTGGCGCTTTTCTTCACCGATCAGATGCAGACTGTCGCAGCGGCTCTGGTTGCGGCGGTGCTTGATGATGACAAGACACATACTCACCGCGACAAACACACCGAAGACAATCATCGTCATGGGCGTGGACATATCAAGCTTAATAAGGAGCGCGTAGATGCCGAGCATCACGAGAATCGAAAGGTTCTCGTTAAAGTTCTGCACGGCAATTGAGCGTCCCGCACTCATCAGAACGTGCCCACGGTGCTGCAGCAGTGCGTTCATCGGCACCACAAAGTACCCTGCGCAGATTCCGACCAACACCATCATGAAGCAGGCCACAACCACCGCCCAGCGGATCGACCAGCCGAAAACCGAGAATTCCCCCGGCACGAGCGAAGCGTGGTAGTAACTCATCGAAGCCACCAAAAGCCCCATGATGATTCCCATCGGAAGCACGTTTAAAGACTTCTTTAAGGGAACCGTGGCTGCCGCAAGCACGGCACCGATCGCAATTCCAACGGACACAACGGCCTGAAGTACGGCTGCCTGCGAGAGGTTCATCCCGAGCGCGTGATCAGCCCACTTAAGCACCAGAAACTGCAGGACGGCCCCCGCGCCCCAGAAAAGCGTCGTGACAGAAAGCGAAATCTGCCCCAACGGATCCTTCCAGAGAAGGGAGTTAGCACCGGAAAAGAAGTTTCTGAGCACAGCCCCCGGACGGAAAGACTGCCGAGGATAGCGCGCTCCCGTGTCGGGAATCGCGAGGTTAACGGCAGCCGCAGCCGCATAAATAAAGACAATCATTGCAATCGCGGCTTCGGCGTGGTTGGTCACACCGAAAAACTCCAAGTGAAAGACCCGCATCAGCGTGTCGGCCACGTCCGGATGCACCAATACGCCCCCGAGGACGACACCCAGAATGATGCTCACGACCGTAAGTCCCTCAATCCAGCCGTTCGCAATCACAAGTTTTTCAGCAGGCAGCAGCTCCGTGAGAATCCCGTACTTTGCGGGTGAATACGCCGCCGCACCGATTCCCACGACCGCGTAGGAAATCAGGGGATGCGACCCAAAGAGCATCAAAAGACAGCCGCCCACCTTCACGGCATTGGTGATGAACATCACGTGCCCTTTAGGCATGAGGTCGGCAAAAAGCCCCACCCAGGCAGCCAAAAGAATGTAGCTGATCACAAAGAAGAGCTTTAAAAGCGGCGTCATCCACTCCGGCGCCGACAGGCTTGTCAGCAGTGCGATGGCTGCGATAAGAAGTGCGTTGTCTGCCAGGCTCGACAGAAACTGTGCGCACATGATCGTATAAAAGCCGCGTTTCATAGAAATTCCGCGAGGAAACCCGCGTCTTCAGACGCGGGAGGAATCGCGGCCCTCCTTTCTCAGTTCAGTTAAAAACATCTTTCGCTTCTCAAGAAGCGAAAGATTCTTGTAGGAAATACCGGCAGAAATCTTTGTACCGTCCAGACGGCGCACATCGAATGCACCCGAGGAGCGTCTGCCAAAAATAAAGCCGACTTCCCCTTTGCACAGCACCTTGTCAAAGAGCCTGAAGCCGTGCACTAGGTACGGAGCCTGATGGCGCTTGCGCACACCGCCTTTGAGAATCGTCAGCTTGTGGATCTGGCGATTGTGGCGGCGCATCTGTTTCTGAAACAGGTATTCGCCCCGACGTTTTGCGTCGAGGACGCCGGCAATGCAGAAAGCGTCCGCACAATGCGTCTTCGGCAAGCCCTCGACGATGCGCTTGTGTTTGGTCAGATATCCGTAGGTATTCGTGACAGGCAATTCGGGATGGCGCTCGCGCAGGCGGTTGAGCACCGTCCAACGCATGAGGCCCATGAAAGTCTCTGCCCTGAAAGAAGCGCCGCGCCGGGGACTGAACTGCTTCAACTTGCCTGCGTGATACGCCTTGTGGCACGCCTCGCACAGCGTGATGAGGTTGCCCGGCGCGTCGCCTCCCGTTTTCCGACTCTCAATGTGATGCACGTTGAGAATCAGATCTTTCGATCTGCCTTTGCAGGCTTGGCAAACGTGACCGTCGCGGAACAGCACATATTCGCGCACGTTCCAAAAGCCAAGCTGCTCGCCCTGCTGATAGCCTTCGCCTTCAATCTCCGGGTTTTTGATCTTCTGAATGTCGAAGGATGCGGTTTCAATCACGATTTTGGTGATCGGAAGCACTCGGCAAACCGCTTCAATGCGCGATATGTGCGCCTGAATGCGGTTCTCCACGGACGGCGCAAGCCAGCCCTTGTGCTTCGATCGAACGCGATTGTCAAAACGCGGCGCACGGCAGCGGGTCTTGCGGTTGCGTCGGGCGCGGCGAAGTGCCAAGCGATCCGAGAGCAAGCCCGTCACGTCCTGCCGCAGTTCGACCTCGGAAGCCAACAACTCTTCCTTGGCGGTCGTTGCGCTCAGGCCGACGTGCTTGTAGCCCGCATCCACACCCAAGGTGATCGGCTGCTTAGTTTCGCCCGTCGGCACCGTCAGTTGAATCGCAAAGGGCGTTCGGCGCACAGGCACGGCCTTCCCGGCCCGAAGCAGCTTACGCGCCTTGGGCGGGGAGCACGGCATGAGCGGTTGCCCGCGCATATTCAACACAAAAACTTTCAAAGTGTTCTCCATTGACGGATACCTCACGGGCTCCGTCTGCTCGACCTTGCGGTCGGTGCTGATCCTTCGCCAATGTTGGAAGGGGTTTGTTGTCTGAAGCACCGCTCCTACCTCTCAGAGCTTTTAACCGCAGACCGCAGAGCGCGGGACTAGGATCGACATCCCGCGGTGCCTGTTTGCGTCCCGTCTTGCGACGGAACGGATTCCCAACCAACGGAGTCCGTCCGAAAACGGACTGAGGCTAGTCAACCAAGACTTGTTGCCAAGCCTCTGACTTCAGTCAGGGGTAGTTGACGGTTCTTCTGATGATGGGGCGAATAAAAGCGCAGGCAGTTTAGCACCGGATGCCGCCGCGTCTTTTGAGCCGCAACAACGTGCGGCAACACTTCTGCGTTTCCCCCTTGTTTTTTCCGCGACAGTGAGAGCGAAACCCGTTAGCATTAGCGCCCGAATGAGAATTTCCTGATCCGTCTTTTTACTGCGAAGGATTCAATCCATGCCCCGTCCGATTTCCGTTACCATTCATATGGAAGCACTGCGGCACAACCTTGCCCGGATGCGTGAAGCCGCGCACGGGCGCGATGTGTGGGCCGTTGTCAAAGCCAACGCCTACGGTCACGGGCTCAACAACGCGGTGGCGGCTTTCGCCGACGCCGACGGCCTTGCGACAATCGATATCTGTGACGCCGTCCGAGCACGCGGCTGCGGCTGGAAAAAGCGGATTCTTCTGCTTGAAGGCTTTTTTGAAAAAGACGACATCAAGGATCTGGAAAAGTACGCGATTGAAACAGTCGTTCACTCACAGTGGATGATTGACGTTTTGAGAAACGCGGCGCCCCTTAAAAACGTCCGTGTTCACATTAAGGTGAATTCCGGCATGAACCGTCTGGGGTTTCTGCCTTTGGAAGTCCCGGCCGTGCAGAAGATGCTCGCCTCAATCAAGGGCTGCGAAGTGATGGGCGTTGTCACGCACTTTGCCAACGCCGAACCGAGTTACCTCGCAGAGCGCCCGGCCTCCGTGCAAAAGCAGCTCACGCGCCTCGGGCGCCTTTCGCAGCTTGAGGGCGGCGTGTGTCTTGCCAATACCGCGGCACTTCTTTTTCATCCGGAAGTCACCGGTGACGCCGTGCGCGCCGGGATCGGCCTTTACGGCGTAAGCCCCGACAGTCACATCACGAGTAAAGAACTCAACATCCGTCCGGCGATGACGCTTGCGGCAAAAATCATCGCCGTGCAGGAAATTGCCCCAGGCGAAGCCGTGGGCTACGGCAGCCGCTGGATTGCAAAGCGGACCTCCCGCATCGGCGTTGTAGCCTGCGGTTACGCCGACGGCTACCCGCGCTCAATGCCGGACGGTGCGCCCGTCTGGGTTAAAGGCCGGCGCGCGCCGCTTGTGGGCTCTGTTTCGATGGATATGCTTGAAATCGATATTACGGACGTCCCGGAAGCCGATGTCGGAAGCCTCGTCGAACTCTGGGGCGAACATATCGGCGTCAATGAACTCGCAGGACTCGTCGGAACAATCGGCTATGAGCTTTTGTGTGCCCTTGCGCCCCGCGTCCCTGTGCGCGTTGACGGAGACCAGTAAAAATGGCCAAACCCCGCGTCGAATACGTCTGTGAAAAATGCGGCGGCACGTCGGTGAAGTGGCAGGGCCGCTGCCCGCACTGCGGCGAATGGAACACGATGAAGGAATTCAAAATCGCGGGCGGCGCCTCCGCCCGCTTCGGTTCCGACAAACACCGCGCGCATTCGCTTATTGAAGCCACGCAGGTCATTGACCTTGCTGATGTTGAGGCCGAAGAACTTCCCCGTATCATTGTGGGCATTGAAGAATTTGACCGTGTGATGGGCGGAGGGCTCGTCCCCGGGGGCGTGAGCCTCATCGGCGGCGACCCCGGCATCGGCAAGTCAACGCTGCTGCTTCAAGTAATGAGCCGCCTCGTCGCCCAGGGTAAAAGTGCGCTCTATGTTTCAGGCGAAGAAAGCGCGGGTCAGGTCGCGATGCGCGCCAAGCGCCTCGGCATTGACCCCCACGGGTTAAGTCTCATGAGCGAAA
Organism: Duodenibacillus massiliensis; assembly: GCF_928721995.1. Taxonomy (NCBI): domain Bacteria; kingdom Pseudomonadati; phylum Pseudomonadota; class Betaproteobacteria; order Burkholderiales; family Sutterellaceae; genus Duodenibacillus; species Duodenibacillus massiliensis. The sequence continues at coordinate 71,860 of NZ_OV788642.1, read as the reverse complement.
TTGAGCTCGAAAAGATTGAAGAGGCGCTACTGCGGCTTAAACCCGAATTTATCGTCATCGACTCCATTCAGACGCTTTTTTCCAATGAATTGGACAGCGCCCCAGGGAGCGTCACGCAGGTGCGCGAATGCTCGGCTCGGCTCACGCGCCTTGCCAAAACCACCGGCACCACCCTCTTTTTTGTGGGGCACGTCACCAAGGAGGGTGCCCTCGCCGGCCCCCGCGTTCTGGAACACATCGTTGACACGGTCCTTTACTTTGAAGGCGACACCCATTCCAATTTCCGCCTCGTGCGCGCCTTTAAAAACCGCTTCGGGGCTGTGAACGAACTCGGCGTCTTTGCGATGACCGACCGCGGTCTGCGCGGTATTTCCAACCCCTCGGCGATTTTCCTTTCCGAACACCGGGAAAATGTGCCCGGCAGCGTTGTGATGGTGACGCAGGAAGGCACGCGCCCCCTGTTGGTTGAAGTGCAGGCGCTTGTGGACGGCTCGCACCTTCCGAGCCCCAAGCGCCTAAGCGTGGGGCTTGATCAGCAGCGCCTTTCCATGCTTATTGCCGTGCTACACCGCCACGCCGGCATCGGCTGCTACGATCAGGATGTGTTTGTCAACGCCGTGGGCGGCGTCAAAATCACCGAACCCGCAAGCGACCTCGCCGTGATGCTTGCGATTGCCGGCTCCATCGGCAACCGCGCCATGCCCGCAGGACTCGTAGTCTTTGGCGAAGCCGGCCTTGCCGGCGAAATACGCCCGGCCCCGCGCGGTCAGGAACGCCTTAAGGAAGCCGCCAAACTCGGTTTCAGCAAAGCCATCATTCCGCGCGCCAACGCGCCGAAAACGCCGATTGAGGGGCTTGAAGTCTTCGCCGTTGACAGGCTCACCGATGCGATTGCCGCCGCACGAGACACCGCGTAAAGCCCTGCTAGAATCCTCAGACACACCGGGCGGCGCGCGCATCAGTCCCCGCCGCCCGCATCCGACTTTTAAATACGGTCTTTCTGCATAAAGAAAGGTCTTTTTCCGTTCGAGAACTTTCATGAAAATCACGAAACTGCTTTTGCCCGAATCGCAGCCCGCGCATGCGCTCCTTGTACGTGCCAAAAAGGTGGTGCTCACCTACGCCCAACGCGTGAAGACACCGGCGGAATTTTCCGTTGAAGGTGTTACGTATGAAAACGCCCTCGGTGACGTTCCGCCGCTTGAAGTGGGTGACGTGCTCGTGGATGAAAAGGGATCGTTCCTTGTCGTGGAAGCGGCACCTGACGAAATCATGAAGGTTTCCGGTGACCATGAACTCATGCAGGAAGCCGTCTACGCCTTCACGGCCCGCGGCATCCGCGTTGCGCCCACCGAAGACGGTTTTGCCATCATGGCTAACGACACCTTCCGCAGCATGCTCGAAAACGTGGGCTTAAAGACCGAAACGGTGACCGAACCCTTTGTGCCGGTCGCCTTACCCCAACCCCATCATGGTGGCTGCGGATGCGGTTGCGGCGGAGATGAAGAGTGCGGCTGCGGGTGTGGTCACCATCACCATGACGATGAGTGCGGATGCGGTTGCGACCATCATCACGAGGAAGGCTCCTGCGGTTGCGGCCACCATCATCACGATGAAGACACCTGCGGCTGCGGCCACCATCATCACGATGAAGACACCTGCGGTTGCGGCCATCATCACCACGATGAAGACACCTGCGGCTGCGGCCACCATCACCACGATGAAGACGCCTGCGGCTGCGGCCACCACCATCACGATGAGGACTCCTGCGGTTGCGGCTGCGGTCACGACCACAAGCACGAGAAGCACTAATACATTCTCAGCGCACTTTTCATGACGAGCGCCTCCGGGCGCTCTGATAAAATACGCGCCCTTACCGTGCGGGCGTGGCGAAATTGGTAGACGCACCAGGTTTAGGTCCTGACGCTTTTATGCGTGTCGGTTCAAGTCCGGCCGCCCGCACCACTGAATCCTTTCGGGGGAATGCCGGAAGGATTTTTTCTTTTCCCGTTCAGAAAAAACAGCCGGCACTGAGTAATACCGCAGACAACCGGCATTGTTCGCCCGCCGCCACTACATAAACCGATAGACTGCCTCAACACGAAAAAAACACGGGCCGACACAAGCCCGAAAAACAGGGAGTGAAAACAATGCAGCGTCGTCAGTTTCTTCTTAGTGCCGCCTCCGCCGCGGCTCTGCTTGCAGTGCCCGCCGTACAGGCTGCCGGCACCACACTCAAAATCGGCGTGACGGCCGGTCCGAGCGCCGAAATTCTTGAGAACGTACTGCCCATTGCCAAAGAACTGGGCCTTACGATCAAGATCTACGAATTCCAGGACTACATCCAGCCCAATGCCGCGCTTGATGCCGGAGACATCGACGCAAACATCTACTGCACAAAGCCTTTCCTTGATAACGAGAACAAGACCCGCGGTTACCACCTCGCCATTGCCGCTCCGGCCTTTACGCTGCTGATGGCCGTGTACTCCAAGAAGATCAAGAACCTGAAGGATCTGCCCGAAGGCGCAACGGTGGGTATCCCCAACGACCCCGCGATGGGCGCACGCGGCCTCATCCTTCTTGAGCAGGGCGGCCTCATTAAGCTCCGAGAAGGCGCGGGTCTCCTCGCTTCGCGTCTGGACATTGTTGAAAATCCGAAAAAGCTCAAGGTCGTAGAATTGGAAGCCGCACAGCTTCCCCACTCTTTGGACGACCTCACCATTGCTGCAGTAAACGGCAACTACGCCGCCGTTGCGGGGCTTAAACCCGGCCGCGACGGACTCTTGGTTGAAGGTCCCAACGGCCCCTACGTCTGCAACATCGTTGTGCACGAGAAAAATCTCAATGCCCCGTGGGTGAAGACCTTCATTAAGGCCTACCACGATCCCCGCGTAAAAGAATGGATTCTCAAGAAGTTCGAAGGCTCCGTTGTGCCGGGATTCTGATCCGCGGCAAAAGTTAACGGCAAACATCCTGAGCGGCAGAGACAACCGGTCTTTGCCGCTCATGTATTCTGCGGCCACCGTTTTTAAGTCTTTGCTTTATGTCTGACGACACGCTTTTTGCTTTTCCCCGCAATGCTTCCGGAAGCGAGCGCATCACGGCCTCTCACTGGGGGCTCGTGCACCCGCAGGTCGCGGACGGGCGCCTGACGGGATTAATCCCCTATGCCGGGGACTATGCACCGAGTCCGAACCTCGCCAAACTCGCGGCACTTTCCTACAGTGCAAACCGCATCCGCAAACCGGCGGTGCGGGAGGGGTGGCTTAAGTGCCGGGGCGGCAATGGTGAAAGCCGCGGCAGTGACCGCTTCGTGGAAGTGGACTGGGATACGGCGATGACGCTTGCGGCCGAAGCGATGACCGGGGTCTACGACAATTTCGGGCCATCAGCCGTTTTTGCGAAAAGCTACGGCTGGATGAGCCCGGGAAAAGTCAACAGTGCGGTGACTCTTGTGAACCGCCTCTGCCGCCTCATGGGAGGCTTTACGGAGTGCGTCAACAGTTACTCGACGGCCACCATTTCCACGATCCTTCCCTATGTTGTCGGAATGCCCGATCCCAAAGTCAAAAGCTGGGATTCGGTGCTTGCCAACGCCAAATGCGTTGTCTTCTGGGGAGCTGACCCCCTCATTACCTGCGACATCGACTGGACAACGACGCTGCACGAGGCCGCGCACCACATCCGGCGCCTCAAAGAAAGCGGCATCCGCACAATCGTCATTAACCCCCTCAAAACCAAAACCGGTGAGTTTCTGGGCAGCGACTGGATCGCACCGCGCCAGGGAACGGATACGGCGTTAATGCTCGCGCTTATCCGCGAGCTCATCACAACGGGGCGCGCGGACACCGGTTTTCTCACAAAGTACACCGCAGGCTGGGAGACACTGAAAGCCTATGTTGAGGGCCGCACGGACGGCACGGCCAAGACTGCCGAATGGGCCGAAAAAATCACGGGCGTGCAAGCCCGCGTCATCCGTGAACTCGCGCAATACCTCGCCCAAAACCGCACCATGCTCATGATGGGCTGGGGTATGCAGCGCGCGCTTTACGGGGAAGAGGCCTCTTGGGCGGGCTTTGCGCTTGCCGCCGTGCTCGGGCAGATGAACCTTGCCGGGGGCGGCATCGGCACGAATTACCACTACTGCAGCGGCGGTGCGAGCGTTGGTTTTGGCCCCCGGTTAAGGGGGATCACAGGGCGCGTTGCACCGGCGCGCGCTGTGAAAGACACCGGCACACCGCTTCCCGTCATTCCGATTGCCCGTTTTGCCGATGCCTTTTTAAATCCCGGAGAGACGATTGACTTCAACGGCAGAAAAGTCACCTACCCCGATATCCGCCTGGTTCTTTGGTCGGGCGGCAATCCCTTTGCGCACCAGCCGCAGACACTGCACCTTGAGCGTGCCTGGCAAAAGCCCGAAACGGTGATTGTCACGGACTTTGTGTGGACCGCCACCGCGCGTCACGCCGACATTGTGTTTCCGGCCGCCACCGTCTTTGAGCGTAACGACATCACCGATATCGGTGTCTACAACAACGCCGGGCTCTGCACCATGCAGCAGGCCGTTCACCCGGTGGGTGAAGCCCGCAGCGATTACCGGATCTTTTCAGATCTCTCCGAAAGGTTGGGCGTGGGCGACGCCTTCACGCTGGGACGCAGCGAAACGGACTGGATCCGCACAATTTACGAAGAAGCCAGAACGAGCCCCCTGGGACGGGCAACGGGGCTTCCGGACTTTGAAACCTTCTGGAAAACGGGCCTTATCCGTTATGCGCCGGACAAAAAGGCCACGGAAACGGACGGTCTTGCCGCGTTTTTTGCCAATCCGGACGCGTTTCCCCTGGCTACCCCGTCGGGCCGCATTGAACTTGCCTCCCCGCAGATTGCCGCCATGCACTACAACGACTGCCCGGGTTACCCCGCGTTTTTAGGAACGGCCGATGAAGCGCTCAAGGCTGATCCCGCTGCGCTCACGCTGATGGCGGTGAAGTCTGAAGCGCGCCTGCACAGTCAGTTGGGCGGCGTCATAACCGAAGGTGACGGGCGCGAAGCCTGTGAAATTCATCCGGCGGATGCCCTTACCCGCGGCATCGCCAACGGGGACGCCGTCCTTGTTTATAACGACCGCGGCCGGCTTTTGGCCCGGGCCCGCATCACCGAAAACGTTGCCCGCGGCAGCGTCTGCATCCGTCACGGCGCCTGGTTTGATCCAGCCGATACCAGTGAAGGCCGCACCGACCGCACGGGGTGCGCGAATGTCCTCACCCCCGACACCGGCACCTCAAGGCTCGCTCAAGGCAATATCGCCTCAGGGGCCGCGGTTTTTGTGAAAAAAGCGCAAGGACGCCAGAGAGCTCCGTCCGCGTTCGGGCAACCGGCTGTTTCACGCCCTTGAAACGCACGGGCACCGGTAAATAACGCCGATGCCCGCCAAAGCAAGGGCGTCCGCAGCACGCGGACGCCTCTCGTCAAAAGTTACTGATTGCTCGGAACCTTACCGAGCACCCCCTTCACAAAGTAATTCATCGTGAGAAGGTGCTTGTCGTCGGCGGCAGAGCCCGCCGGAATCACCGTCTTACCGGTGTTGTCCACGATGGGACCGGTAAAGACGTTAAAGGCCTGTTTTTCCATCTTGGCGTAGGTGGCGTTGATGTCGTCAACCACGGCCTTGGGGGCCTTCGGTGTAATGCCGGACAAACGCACCATGTGCAGTTCCGCGCCGCCCCACATGGGAGCCGTCTTCCAGGTGCCGTCCAACACGGCCTGGATGCGCTTGGCGTAGTACTCATCCCAGTGATGCGTCACCGCGCCGATCAGCATCGTCGGAGCCGCCTTGTGCATTTCGGCGTGGTAGCTGATCACAGGGACCTTGGCGTCTTCGCCTGCAGCCGCAACGGCCTGAGAGTTCGTGTGGTGCGAAATGATGTCGCAGCCCTGACCGATCAGGGTCTTGGCGGCATCGGCTTCCTTACCCGGGTCATACCAGGCGTTGGTCCACACGACACGCACTTCGATGTTGGGGTTCACGGACTGAGCGCCGAGCGTATAGGCGTTGATGCCCTGCAGCACTTCAGGAATCGGCACCGCGGCAACGTAGCCCAGGCGCCCGTTTTTGGTCATGCTGCCCGCAAGTTTCCCTGCGAGGTAACGGGCCTGATAAAAGCGGGCGTTGTAGTAGTTGAAGTTGGGAGCGGTCTTATACCCCGTGCAGTGCTCAAACTTCACGTCCGGGTATTCCTTGGCGACCTTAAGACCCGGATTCATGAATTCAAAGCTCGTGGCAAAAATGAGCTTGTTGCCCTGGGCTGCAAGGTCACGGATTACGCGTTCGGCGTCCGCGGTTCCCACCACATTTTCCACAAAGGTCGTCTGGATTTTGTCACCGAACTGCTTCTGAACGAGCTCACGGGCCTCATCGTGCTGCTTGGACCACCCTTCATCGGCTCTCGGGCTCGGGTAGAGCCACGCCACTTTGAGCGCAGACTTTTCCTGCGCGGCAGGAGCCGCAGCCGCCTGCTCTTTCTTTCCGTCATCACCGCAGCCGGTGATCATCACGCAGACCGCCGCTGCAGCAAGCGCCAGAGTATGACGTCGTTTCATAAGTAAAAATCCTCTTGGTGAAAATGCCGTTTGGTGTGCGGATACGGGGGGCCCGTTCCGACCTTTGTAAGACTTACCGCGATTGTAAAAGAGCCGGCGGCACTTTTGCGCTCCCGGGCGCGAAAAACGCGGTCAGCCGCCCGCTTTTGCGTTATCCTTTCACATCTGCCCGGGTTTACTGAATACAACAACGAAAAATGCGTCTGCCCTTTGTCACTGTTCTTGCCGAAGCCGTGATGCTTGCCGCGTCACACACGCTTGCGGCCAAAACTTTTGAAACCTTCTGGAAGAAAGTCTCACCAAAACTTTCCGAAGGCGTGGCGTACGTTGACAGCCACGAGGGCGACGTTTTAAAGGCCGACAAGACCTTCCTTGAAATCATCACGCTGCGTGACCCGGAAATGACGCGCATTGTGAACGCCTGCCTCAAGGACTTTTTAAAGGGGCCGGCAAGCGACGCCGTTGAGCGCATCACGCAGATGGAAAACAAACTCACCGCCCGAAAGGAGCGCATCAACACGTGGAAACTGGGGCTTATGTCGGCTCCGGCCTCGTCGCTTCTGCCCTTACGCGTGACCCGCAAAACCCTTGAAAACCGCATTGTCCGGGAAAAGAAGGCCGTCTCTGACGACGAAGCCGCCATTGCCCGGGTAAAAACCGAAACCTTGAAGGCCTTTTCCGACGCAGGCGTTCCCATCACCGCCGAGCAGCTTGACGGCCTCATTTATTCGGCCGAAGGCGGCGACGTTGCGCGCGTGATGGCCGCTGCGGAAAACATCCGCACGATTGAAAAGGAACTTGGGCGCCTTCTGGCCGGAGGTGACGCCACCTGTGAGCAGGCCAAAAGCTACACGGGCTTTCTCATGATGAGCTACCGCGTCTACCTTGAAGCAATCGAGCGGGCACTGCACGCCATCGAAAAAACATATTTGGTGCGCCTTAACACCATCAAGCAAAGTGCCGGTGAGCAGATGATGCTTGCCGACCAGCTCATGAGTAAAGCCAGAAAGGTGAGTTCCGCGGCAAAAAATAACCGCGACATCAACGCCAAGACAATTGAACTTGCCGAACTCTACGAAGGCCACCTCATGAACCGTTTAGCCGAACTCAAACGCCTTCACCGCGAGATGCAGATTAATTTTGAGCTTGCCGTCAACACCTTCCGCACGATTAAGGTGGGAGGCGAACTCATTGACGTGATGAAAACCTCCGAGCGGGATCTTAAAAGCATCTTTGAATTTGACGCCCCGCAGTTCTCGGCCTTTTACGACAAGACCCTCAGAGCCGAATTTGCCGCCATGACGCAGAAAATCCGGGCCCAGTAACAAGCAGGTCAAAGTCAAAAAAGGCTGCCTTCGTCGCTGTGACGGGCAGCCTTTTTCGTATTCGGGCGCTTTATTTTCCGGGCGTAAAGGTTTTCCCGAGTCCTGCCGGCACGTTCATCGCAATCCACTTGGGGTTGCGGCTGATAAGAACCAGCACAAGAATCGTCGCAAGGTAGGGGGTCATCGCCATAAACTGCGAGGGCACGCCGATACCGGCCGCCTGAAGGTTTAGCTGCAGCATCGTGACGCCCCCGAAAAGGTACGCCCCGAGAACAATCCGCAAAGGCCTCCAGGTGGCAAAGGTCACAAGCGCAAGAGCAATCCAGCCGCGCCCGGCCGTCATCCCTTCAGCCCACAAAGGCGTATAGACAAGCGAGAGATAAGCCCCGGCAATCCCGGTCATGAGTCCCCCGAAAAGAACCGCTGAAAACCGGATCGTGCGCACGGAGTACCCGAGGGCATAGGCCGATTTCGGCGACTCACCGGCAGCTCTGAGAATCAGGCCCCAGCGGCTCTTATACAGAAACCAGGCCGCGGCCCCCGCGGCGATCAGCGCGAGATAGACGCCGATATGGCAGGAAAAGAAGGCTTCACCGATGAAGGGAATATCCTCCAGAAAGGGAATTCCGGCTGTAGCGCGCGAGGGCAATGACACGCCCTGCAGAGGCTGACCGGCAAAGGCGGCAAGCCCCGCCCCAAAAATCGCCATCGCAAGGCCCGCGGCGTTTTGGTTGGCGTAAAGCCCGAGCGTGAAAAAGCCGAAAACGGCGGCCAGAAGCACCCCGACAAGCCCCCCGGCAATGAACCCCAACATAAAGGAGCCGGTCGCAAACGTAACGCCGAACCCGGCCACGGCCCCCATCAGCATAATGCCTTCAATACCGAGGTTTAAGACCCCGCTTTTTTCGTGAATGAGAATCCCGATGCCGGCAATAAGCAAAGGCGTTCCGGCATTTAAGGTGGCGGCAATCAATGCGGCAACAGCACTCATTTCAGCGATCCTTTGCGGGTAAAGCCGCACCAGACGGGTTTGTAGAAAATCCAGACATCACACAGAAGCAGGAAAAAAAGCAAAAGCCCCTGATACACCCCTGTAATCGATGAAGGGAGTCCCAGGCGGCTCTGTCCGAGTTCACCCCCGAGGTAAAAAAGCGCGAGGATAAAGGCGGCCGGAATGCAGCCCACGGGGCTCAAACGCCCGGCAAAGGCAACGATAATCGCGGCAAAACCGTAACCGGGCGAGAGGTTAAGCGTTAACTGCCCCACGGGCCCGGCTGCTTCTGAAATTCCGGCCAGGCCCGCCAAGGCCCCCGAAGCGAGCATCACGGTCCACAAAAGCCGCGGGGGTTTAAAGCCAGCGTACTTAGCGGCCATCGGAGCCATACCGGAAACCTTAATCTGAAAGCCGATGAACATCTTGTTCATCATGAGCGCACAGGCAACGGCAAAAATGACGGCGAGGATAAAGCTCCAGTTAAGGCGCCCCAGCCCCGGCAGTGTCGCTAATGAAGCGGACGCCGCAAAAATCGGGGACTGCGGAAAGCCCAGGCCTTCGGGGTCCTGCAGCGGCCCCTGCACGCACCAGGCAAGGAAAAACTGCGCGACGTAAACGAGCATGAGGCTCACGAGAATTTCATTGGCATGAAACCGGTCTTTAAGTAACGCAGTGACTGCGCCCCAGAGAGCGCCGCCCAAGGCACCCGCGATGAGTACCACGAGGATGTACCAGGACCCGGCGCCTTCGGGGCACTGCAGTGCCGCCCAACCGCCCAACACGGCGCCCGCCAGAAGTTGCCCCTCGGCGCCGATATTCCAGACGTTGGCCCGGTAGCACATCGTAAGCCCCACGGCACACAAAAGAAGCGGCGTCATCTTTACGCCCACTTCACACCACCCTCTTAAGGTTTCCAGTGGTGCCACTAAAAAGACGTAGAGCGAGGCGAGCGGATTTTTGCCGAGCACGGCAAATAAAAGGGCTCCGGCAACAACGGTGAGAACCAGGGCCGCCACGGGTGAAACCCACCGGAGACAGCGGGAAGGTTCAGAACGGGCAATGAGCTTAATCGGAAAATGCATGACTTAAGCCTCATGAATAACGGTGTCGGCGGCGGGATGCCTGAACGGCGACCCCGCCCAGAGACCGGCCATCCACAGACCGATTTCTTCAATGGTGATGGAGGTAACGGGGACCGCCGGCGACAGATACCCGCGGTACATCACGGCGATACGGTCGCAGACCGCAAAGAGTTCATCGATTTCTTCGCTCACGACCAAAAGGCCGGCCCCCTCGGCGCGCAGCTTTAAAAGTGCGTTGTGAATGACGGCCGCGGCCCCTACGTCCACGCCCCAGGTGGGCTGGTCGATCATGAGAACCCCGGGATTATTGAGAATCTCGCGGCCCACGATGAATTTCTGGAGGTTGCCGCCGGAAAGCGCCCCCGCCTCTTTTTTAATCGACGGCGTGGCAACCCGGAACTTTTCAACCACTTCCCGGGCAAAACTTTTGACGGCCTCGGTACGTATAAAGCCCCCGTGGTGAAAGCCGTCTCCGGTTAAAAGGGCGTTACTTTCAAGGCTTAATTCCGGCACGGCCCCGTGCCCGAGGCGCTCTTCGGGAACGTACCTGAGTCCCATGCGGCGGCGGGCTGCCGGGGCTTCTCCGGTGACGTCCTTCCCGAAAAGCCGCACCGAGCCCGCGCTCGGTTTCAGTTCCCCGGACAAGACGCCCAGAAGGCGGGACTGGCCGTTACCGCTGATGCCGGCAATGCCGATGATTTCGCCGCGGTGCACGGTGAGTTTGATGTCGGTAAGGCCGCAGACGTGTTTGCCGCCCGCAAGCGTTATGCGGCTTGCTTCAAGAACCTTTTCCCCGGGCTCCCCCGTTTTAGCCGCCAGTTTCGGCGGTTCCGCGCCGATCATAAGGCGCGCAAGCGCGTCTTCGGTTTCCTCTTTGGGATTCACGGTTGAGACGACCTTACCCTGCCTTAAAACCGTGCAGCTGTCGGCAAGATCCCGGATTTCATCGAGCTTATGGGAAATAAAGAGAATGGAAACGCCTTCTGAGGCAAGTTTTCTGAGGGTCTCAAAGAGCTTTTTCACGGCCTGAGGCGTTAAGACCGAGGTGGGCTCATCCATGATGAGAAGCCGGGGCTTGGTCATCAGAGCCCGGATAATCTCCACGCGTTGCCTCTCACCCATCGAGAGGTCCGCGACAAAGGCATCGGGATCAACCGAGAGACCGTAGCGCTCACCGGTTTCCCTCACCTCCCGCACAGTCTCTGCCAGCGTCTGCTTAAGATCTGAGCCGAGCTGAACGTTCTGCGCAACCGTGAGCGTCTCAAAAAGCGCAAAGTGCTGATGCACCATGGCAATCCCCAGGCGCCGCGCCATCGAGGGCGATGCAATATCAACGGGCTTGCCGTCAAACTCAATCGTGCCCGAATCGGGGTGCTCGGCGCCGTAGATGATGCGCATGAGCGTGGACTTGCCTGCACCGTTTTCGCCCAGAACCGCTAGGACTTTTCCGGGGTCCACCGAAAGACTCACACCGTCATTGGCGCGGACTCCGGGATACGTTTTGGTGATGCTGACAAGCCGCAGTCGCGCAGTCATGGGGGAAAACCTCTTTGTCGGGGGCCTATGGAGGCCAAAACAGAATTGTCGGGATTGTAGCGCGGCAAAGCTCTATTACAGAGCAGACTCGCTTCGGGCAATTTTTTCACGCCTTCCGGGCCGTTTGCGGGAACGCCGGAGCACGCTGCAGCATGCGAAATATCACCATTTCCTTGCGCTTTTAAAAAATCTCAGTAAAATGCGAAGTCCCGTCAGTGATGACGGTCATAAGTGTGCGCCGGTAGCTCAGTTGGATAGAGTACCTGGCTACGAACCAGGGGGTCGCGGGTTCGAATCCTACCCGGCGCACCAGAAATTCCTTAGAACCGTGAAGTAGCAATGCCTCACGGTTTTTTGTTTGCCCGAAAAAACGCAAAAAAAAAAGACCGCTGAGCCGTGAGGTTCATGTTTTCATGAACCGGGCATCTCTTTCGCATCGTCCCTTTAGGTCATCAGATGCTGTCTTCTGCCGGTGTCTTTACCGGTACCGTCCCGTTTCCCCACGCGTGAACCCGAAGGCCCCTGCGTCCGTGACCGCACCTCGCCGGCCGCCTTTTGCGGCGTTTCAGCAACACTCTGATGATCCTTCGATGCGAAAGAAACGCCGCATAAGGCTGCAGCGGTCTCAACATACCACCAAAGGAGATGTCATCGGCGAAACGGTTTCCCTGCCGTCTCTGCCGGGACACCGCCATTTAATCACAAAGCACAGAATAAATCCAATAGATTTAAAGTTTTGGCGTATTTGATTGCCTAAAGATACAGTTTCTTAAATCCATTAACAATTACTGTTTTTGTCAAGCTGATATACCTCCTAATAGGTATAAATCGGCACAGTTCTAATTTCAGATCCGCGCCGCGCAAGGATTTACATTTTCTATCTAGGCGTTTTCTCTAAGTCACCTCCCTGTTCAAACCGCTTTCGGGCGCGGTAGGATGAAGCCGTGCGCTGGTTCGGACCAACAGCCGCAAGGCCCGGCCGGCCTTTAAAAGCGAGCCACCCCGCTCCCTTTTCCGGCACATGTTTGTACAAACAAGAAGAAGTCCCGTAAGGGCAGGAGGAAATAAAAGTGAACCGCGTTCAGCTGATCGAAAAGATTGCCGCCGAGCACAACATCAGCAAGGCTCAGGCAAGCCGCATTCTGGCAACGGTGACCGACACCATTACCGAACGCGTCAAGAATGACGACCCCGTGACGATCGTCGGGTTCGGTACGTTTAAACTGCAGCACAAGCCCCAGCGCACCGGCCGCAATCCCGCCACCGGCGCCACGATCACGATTGCTGAAAAGTACGTGCCGAAGTTCGTTCCGGGCGCAGCCTTTAAGGCCGCCGTCGAACGTTAATTTCGTCAGCGTCACCGCGCTTTAAGCGCGAAGGGACAGACCGATTGCGGACCTGTCCCTTTTTTGTGCCCGGCAAAATCGTAGAATGCACCCGTCCGTACCCAACACAATAATGCATTCAATCATGACGTCAGCAACAGCTGCCCGGATCGTTTTCGCGGCGGGCCTAGCGGCCCTCGTGCTCACCGGCTGCAAAACCCTCACGGGAAACCTCCCCACGGAGGCGGAACTTGCGGAAATGGCCCGCAAAATGCCCGGAGAAACCGCCATCCGCGAACGCTTTGAGGAAGTGGCGGCAATTTACCGCGAAATCTGCACGGCTCCCGAATACGCCGGTTACTTTGAAAAAACCCCGTGCCTTCCGGCGATGGCCTCACGCCGTCAGTTAAATGACAGAAGCAAAGCCCGGGCCCCAGAAATCGAGCAGATGCGGCGCGTGGCTGAAGAAATCGAGGAGCTCAACAGCACGACGCGGCACCTTATGACCGAAAGCGGCATCGATTCCTACGTCAGAGCCGCCGCCCGTGCCGACGAAGAAATCGATCCCCTCGTCCGAAAAAACCAGGATGACTTGGCCGACCAGAGCATTACCTGGGGTGAATACAACCGGCGCAGAATCGAACTCATGCAGATGACGCAGGAAAATACGCCCCAGCTCGTTGAAGGCGAAACAGTTCCGACGGAGGCTCAGCAGTAATGTACAGAATGGCGGTTTACGGTAAGGGCGGCATCGGAAAGTCCACGACCGTCAGTAACGTCGCAGCGGCACTTGCCGCCGACGGCATGACGGTGCTTCAGATCGGGTGCGACCCCAAGGCCGACAGCACGATTGCCCACACAGCGGGCGTGCGCATCCAAAGTGTGCTCGACGTCTTAAGGCACAAAAACGCATCGGCCGTGCGGCTCGGGGACATCGTCACCCGCGCCCGCGACGGCGTCTGGTGCGCTGAAGCCGGAGGCCCCACGCCCGGCACGGGCTGCGCGGGCCGCGGCATTGTCGCGGCGTTTGAGTCGCTCACCGCGTGCCGCGCCTTTGAAGAGATCAAACCCGACGTGGTGCTCTACGACGTTTTGGGTGACGTTGTCTGCGGCGGCTTTGCCATGCCGATCCGCAAGGGCTACGCCGAAAACGTGTTTATCGTCACTTCAGGCGAAAACATGGCCGTTTACGCGGCAGGCAACATCGCCATGGCCGTGCAAAGCTACAAAAACCGCGGCTACGCGAGGCTCTCCGGCCTCATTCTCAACCGCCGCAACGTCGAAAACGAAGACGCCAAGGTGGACGACCTTGCCGCAACCATTCAGGCGCCCGTTATCTACCGGCTACCGCGCGACGGTGTCGTGCAGGCCGCCGAAGACGCGCATGCAACCGTTTTCGCAGCCTTTCCCGACACACCGATGGCCGCGCACTACAAGACGCTTTCACGTGAGTTACTCAAAGCCGCAACACCGGCTGAAAGCGCTTCGGTCATCCGTATTTCCGCGGGAGAACTCTGATGCCCCTGATTAACCGCCCGTGCGTGACGCCCGGGGTTGAAGTCGGAAAAGCGACGCTCCCCCTCACCTACAGTCAGGGGCTTGAATACAGTGCCCCCGCACGCGGCACCTGGACCATCATGCACCTGGGGCTTCTGATTCCCGAGACGCACATCATCTTTGTCTGTGCAAGGTGCTGCCTGAGAGGCGTTTCGATGTCCGCGGCGGAACTGCGGGCCATGGACCGGTTTTCAACGATCACGATTGAAGACAGCAACCTTCTGGAAGGCAACACCGAACGTATTCTCATTGACGGCGTCACGGACATTATCCGCAAGCTTGCCGTGCGCCCCAAAGGCGTCATCATCTACACAAGCTGCGTGCACGAGTTTGTGGGAAGCGACCTCACCTTCAGCTTTGAAAAGCTCCGCGAGACCTTTCCGGACATCGCCTTTGCCGACGGCTACATGACGCCGATTCTGAGAAAGCGCATTACGCCCGATATGCGTAACCGCCGGCAGATCTACACAATGATCCGGAAAGCCCCCGACACTCTCAGAGACAACGGTGTGACGATTGCCGCGGATGTCCGTCCCTTAAAGGAGCACTCCGACATCCGGCGCGTGGTGCAAACAGCCCGCCGCCCCTGGCGCACGATCACGGCAGCCGCCACGTGGGAGGCGTATCAGGCGCTTGCATGCAGTGAATTTGTGCTCACGGTGAACCCGAGCGGAAAAGCCGCGCGTGAGTGGATGGCGGAAAACCTCGGCATGAAACCCATTGCCCTTTCCTGCGGCTGGGACTTCGATGAAAACGAAGCGATGCTCACGGGGCTTGCCGCCACGCTTGGCGCCGAACTTAACTGGAAAGACGCCCGGCAGGTAGCCGATGCGGCACTTAAAAAGGCACAAAGCATCATCGGTGACACGCCCGTTGCCATTGACTACACCGCAACGATGCGTCCCCTGTCGCTCACGCGGCTTCTCATCCGTTACGGCTTTAACGTGGTGCGCGTCTACTGTGACACGGTTTTCCCGCAGGAAACGGCGGACTTTGAGGCGCTCAAAACGGAAAAACCGGCTTTAAGACTCATGCCCACCACCGCGGTCGGCATGGTGCGCGCCCGCACCTCTGAAAACACAAAGACCCTGGCCGTCGGGCAAAAGGCCGCGTGGTTTGAGCACACGGATCACTTTGTGAATATGGTCGAAAACGACGGCGCCGACGGCTTTTCCGGGATCACGTATCTCGCCCAAAGCCTCACGGATGCGTTTTTACACCCCAAAAACGCCCGCGACATCATTCAGATTAAGGCGCTCGGCTGCAGTGCGGGAGGCTGTCTGTGAAACAAACAAACGTGTGGCTGCCGGTGTACGCAGCGGATAATTCTGCGGTTTGCTCGGCGCTTTATGAGTTGGGGGGCCTTATCGTCATGCACGATGCCTCAGGCTGCAACTCCACCTACACCACGCACGATGAACCGCGCTGGTTTGACCGGCCCGCGGACGTCTTTATCACGGGACTCACCGAAGCCGATGCGGTTCTCGGTAACGAGCAGCGCATGATGGACGACATCGCGGCTGCGGCACGTGAAGTCAATCCCGAATTCATCGCCATTGCCGGTACCCCGATCCCGATGATGATGGGGTGCGACTACGACGGCATTGCCCGGGAGCTTGAATCCCGCACAGGCGTCGTGAGTTTCGGCGTCGACACAAACGGCACACTTGACTACGTCTCCGGTGCCGGCAAAGCCTTTGTGAAACTCGCGGAGCGCTTTGTTAAGCCCGCCGCCCGCAAAACACCGCACCCGAAACTGCGCGTCAATGTAACGGGCGTCACGCCGCTTGACTGGTCGGTAAACGGGGCCCATGAAGCCATTGAATCCTTTTTAAACGATGCCGGTTTTACCATGCAGTCAAACTGGGCGATGGGCGAAAATGCCGCGCTTAACCACATTGCGTCCGCGGCCGAAGCCGACGTGACGCTTGCCGTGACAGCTTCGGGGATTCCCCCTGCCCTCTGGCTTTATGAACACGCAGGTGTCCCCTTTGTCATCGGAGCTCCCGTCGGGGATTTTATGGCGGAGACCATTGCCGCAAAACTCACCGAAGCCGCACGCAGCGCGAAAAACATCAATCTCGCCAGCGACTGCCGCGGTAACTGGACCGGTAACGAAGCACCTCAAACCTGGGTCATCGGTGAGGCGGTCACGTCCGCCGCCCTTCGCGCGGCGCTTGTGAAGGAAAAGGGCCTTACGCGCGTGGCGGTGGCAACACCGCTTACGACCCCCGACTATGTGCTCGGTTCCCGGGACGTGCGAAACGCCGATGAAGACACGTTCCGGACGATTCTTCCGAAAGCCAAATCGCTTATTGCCGATCCCTTTTACGGACAGTTTGTGAAAAAGCTCACCGAAACGCCCCCGTCCGTCACGGACCTGCCGCACGAAGGTTTGTCGGGCCGTATCTGGCGCAGTGCCGTACCCAACCTTATCGGGCACCGGTTTTCAGCGTGGTTTGACGCCCGAAGCAACCGGGCGCCGCTACTGTAGGCCCGAGGCGACTACACTTTAAAGATCCTCTTTTTATTTTCTGATGCTCATCATGATTTCTGCCGGACAGATTTTTAAGAAAGCAGTCGTTTCTGGCGCCGTTTTGGCCGCTGCCTTTGCCTGCAGCGTTCAGGCGCGTCTTGTGACCGATCATCTCGGCCGAAGCGTCAACGTCCCCGATACCGTCAACCGCATTGTGACTGCGGACATTCTCCCCTTTGCGAGCGTCACCGCCGTCTATCTCGGCGGCGCCGACAAACTCGTGGGGATTCACCCCGTCTCCATGTCGGCCGCCAAAAACGGGCTTCTCTCCGAGATCTATCCGGCGATACTTAAAGCCGACACCTCCTTTATGAAGGGCGGCACGATGAATATTGAGTCGGTGATGCGCCTTAAGCCCGACGTGGTGTTCGTGAACGCCGGCAACCGCCCCGCAATCAAGCAGCTTGAAAACGCCGGAATTGCCGCCGTTGCCGTTTCGGCTTCCAAGTGGGACTACAAGGTTTTAACGACCTACGATCAGTGGATCAGCCTTCTGGACGCCGTCTTCCCGGAAAACGCAAAGACCGATAAGGCAGCCGCCCACTCGCGGCGCATTGCGTCAATGGTTGCAGAGCGCACCGCCAAACTGACTGACGCTGAACGCAAGAGTGTGCTTTTCGTGTTTCAGTATGACGCCAAGCGCCTTGTCACAAGCGGCCGGCACTTTTTCGGTCAGTACTGGTGCGATGCAATCGGCGCCAAAAATGCGGCTTATTCTGTTGAAGCGGACAACCAGAACGCCCAGATTTCGATGGAACAGGTCTACAAGTGGAATCCGGACGTCATTTTTGTGACGAACTTTACGCCCGTGCTCCCCGCCGACATCTATGCCGGAAAGTACAACGACTGGAGCCGCGTCAAAGCCGTGACGGAAAAACAGGTCTATAAGCTCCCCCTGGGGATCTACAGAAGCTTCACGCCCTCGGCTGATACCCCGCTCACACTTCTTTGGATGGCGAAGACCGTCTACCCCAAACTCTTTGAGGATATCGACCTCACCAAAGAAGCAAAGATTTACTACCGGGGACTGTACGGCATTGACCTCACGGACGAGCAGGTAAAGTCCATGTACGAACCCAAGGCCAACCGCGCCGACGGTTTTTCTCAGACTTCCGGCCGCAGGTAACCGACCCGTGACACGACCCCGCGTTTCATCACTTTTTACGAGCCGGTGGCTCGCCTGGGGGCCTGCAACCGCGTGCCTTTGGGCGGCGCTCATTGCAGGGGCCTGCATGGCGCTTGCCAGCGGCGGCTTTCCTGTGGCCGTCGCTGACGTTCTTGCGGCGCTGAAAGCCTGGGTGACGCAGGGGCCGCGACCCGATGAAACAATTTATTCGGTGGTTGTGAACGTAAGACTCCCCCGCGTCATTCTCGCGGTGGCGGCGGGCGCGGGGCTTGCGGCCGCGGGAGCGGGCTTTCAGGCGCTTTTTTCCAATCCCCTTGCAACCCCGGACACACTGGGCGTTGCGACCGGCGCAGCTTTCGGCGCGGTTTTGGGGATTCTGCTGGGGTTTGACGCGGCACTTGTGCAGGCTGCGTCCCTTGCGACGGGCCTCGGGGCCGTGGTGCTTGTCTGCTTTGTAAGCCGCATCCGGGGACAAAGCTCGATTCTGATGCTCATTCTCTCGGGCCTGGTGATTGCGGCGCTTTTTTCCGCCTTAATCAGCCTTGTGAAGTTTGTAGCCGATCCCCAGGACATGCTCCCCTCGATTACCTTCTGGCTTATGGGAAGTCTCACGGGGGCCACGATGGAAACGCTGTGGCTGGGGCTGCCGTTTATCCTTGCGGGCTCCGTGGTTCTTTATTGCCTGCGCTGGAAGATGAATGCCCTGTCGCTACCTGAAGACGAAGCGCGGTCGCTGGGGATTCCGGTGACGCAGTTAAGAATCGCGGTCATTGTGGCAAGCACCATGATCACGGCGGGCGTGGTGAGTATGTGCGGACTGATCGGCTGGGTGGGGCTTTTGATCCCCCACTGCGCGCGGCTCATGTTCGGGGCAGACAACTGCCGCGTGATTCCGGCAAGTTTCTTAATCGGCGCGCTTTTTGTGCTCGCCGCCGACACCACGGCGCGGTGCGCCGCGGAACTTGAAATTCCGGTTTCGATTCTGACCGCCGTGATCGGCGCGCCCCTTTTTATCCTTTTATTACGCCGCACGGGCCTTGTGAGGTGATGCGCCATGCAGTTTGACGTCTCTCACGCCTCCTACGGCTATCCGGGCAGTTTCCGCGAGGTCCTCACCGACATCAATTTTTCCTTTGACTGCCGCGGGATTCTGAGTATCCTCGGCCGCAACGGTGCCGGGAAAACGACGCTATTGAAGTGCATGCTCGGATTAAGGCGCTGGAAAAGCGGGGCGTCCCTTATTGACGGTACCGACATCCGTACCGTCCCCGCGCGTACCTTCTGGCAGCGTGTGGGGTACGTTCCGCAGGCCAAGCCCGCGAGTTTCATCTACAGCGTTCTCGATATGGTGATGCTCGGACGCAGTGCCCGCCTCGGACTTTTTGCCAAGCCCTCGGAAAAAGACCGGGAAGCGGCGTTTGCGGCCCTCACAAAAACCGGAATCGCGCACCTTGCGGACAAACTCACCAACGAAATCTCCGGGGGTGAATACCAGCTTGTGCTCATTGCCCGGGCGCTCGCGGGAAACCCTGAACTTCTGGTGCTTGACGAACCTGAAAGCAACCTTGATTTTAAAAATCAGCTGCGGGTCCTCACGGTTTTAAGAGAACTCTCGGAAACCCTCGGAATCGGCGCCGTCATCAACACGCACTTTCCGGCTCACGCGCTTGAAATCAGCACAAAGACGCTGGTGCTGATGCCTGACGGCACGCACCGCTTCGGCTTTACGCACAATGTGCTTACCGAAGAAACGCTCTCCGAATCGTTCGGGGTGGGCGTGAAAATTCTCCCCGTCACGATTCCGGAACGCCCGGATTACGTCTGTGTGGCGGCGTTTGATGCGGCACTAGAGAGGAAACAGTGATTCTGCCCGCAGCGTACGCGCTGTGGACACGGAGGAATCCGTCAGGAGGCGGGCTTCAGGTCAGAGGGTACGGCCGGATGCGCGTTTTCATGGTCGGCCGCCAAGGGCGCAGCGGAAACCGGATTGGGCGCAGCATCCGCAGCCTCTCTTGCCTGACGGTGCCTGAATGAGGACTTCGGGCAGTTGGTGGGATCGGTGCAGTTGTACGGAACGCCGCGGCGGATCTCGATATGCACTTCCATAATCTGCTGACGCAAGAGGCGCCTTTCATCGTCCGAGAGTTTTCGCTGCGGGCGGTTGGCGGCGGCCTCAAGAAGCCGTGAATCGATCACAAAACGGCGCTTGATGATGCGCTTTTCATCCTCAGTGAGGCCCTTTTCAAAAACCTTGCGTTCCGCCCGGTTCATCTGCCGCCACTGAAAGAGGCGCTGCTCGTGGGTGAGCATCGGCCAGAGCGCCTGGCGCTCGGCGGGCGTCATCGCCTCCCAGGAGACGACGTTTGCGGCCCCGGTCTTTGCCTCAGGCTCAGCCTGACGCACTTCCTGCGCGCAGACCGCCATGGAGCAGCAGCCGCACACAGACGAGGCAATGAGCACGAATTTTTCAAAAACACGCGAGACCACGGTGGGGCAAGTCCTTCTGTGCCGTTTCGATGGGCGTAGCTTACCTCAGTTAAAACTTTTTATTAGAAGTGCGCCCGTCTTTTTTACGCAACAAAGCCGCAGAATTTGTAACAGACGTTTTTTCCGGGCAGGCAATCGAATTTGTAACAGGCACAATTACCCCTACGACAAAGAGCGGATCCCGCTTTTTCCGGAGTCGTTTCCTGCAGATACAGCAGAAACCCCGGCAAGCCCGTCCGCCGCACATAGGAGTTACAGGCATCATGGCAGAAAATGAACAGCGCACACCCAAGGTTTTGGTCGTGGACGACGATCCGCGCCTTCGTGACCTGCTGCGCCGCTACCTCGGCGAAAACGGCTTTTCCGTAAGCGTCGCGGAAAACGGCCAGGCGATGAACCGCATCTGGCTGCGGGAACGCTTTGACGCGCTCATTCTCGACCTCATGATGCCCGGCGAAGACGGCCTGCAGATTCTCCGCCGCCTGCGTGCCGGCAAGGATATGACGCCCGTGATCATGCTCACGGCGCGCGGCGAAGACGTTGACCGCATCGTGGGGCTTGAACTCGGTGCGGACGACTATATCGCCAAACCCTTTAATCCCCGTGAGTTGCTTGCCCGCATCCACGCCGTGCTGCGCCGCCGCCCCGCCAAGGACCAGCCCGGCGCGCCGAGCAAGGAAAACATCGTGGTGCGCTTCGGCGACTTTGAGCTTGACCTCGGCCGCCGTGAACTCCGCAAAAACGGTGAACTCATTGCGCTCACGACCGGCGAATTTGCCGTGATGAAGGCCTTTGCCCGTCACCCCAAGGTGCCGCTTTCCCGCGACAAACTCATGGAAATGGCCCGCGGCCGCGAGTACGAAGCCTTTGACCGGTCGCTTGACGTTCAGGTCTCGCGCCTTCGTAAGCTCATTGAACCCGATCCCGCCAAGCCCCGTTATCTGCAGACGGTCTGGGGTCTGGGCTACGTCTTTATTCCCGACGATACGGCTTCGGGTAAAGACGGCGTAAAACCCGAAACAAAGTAACGGTTATACTCAGACGGGATCCTCACAAGGATCCCGTTTTTATCTCAATCAGACGCACACCGTGGCAAAACTCTCCGCTCCGCCCGCGCCGAACCTTTTCTGGCGCACCTTTATTCTCATGATGCTTCTCATCATCTTCAGCGTGATGGGATGGCTTCAGAGTTTCCGTGTGTTAAACGAAACGCCCTATGCGCTCGGAACCGCGCAGCAGATCGTCTCGATGGCAAACCTCACGCGCTACGCGTTGATTTCCGCCGACCCCATCTACCGGCCCGACCTGCTGATGGTGCTCGCCAAGCGCGAAGGTCTCCGGATTCTGCCGCGTGAGGCCGACGACAAAATCGTGCCGCTTTCAGAAACCTTCAATTACACCCGCAGCAACATCGCCGACGTCGAAGCCATCGTCCGCGCTGAACTCGGAAGCGACACGATTCTCGCAAGTGAAGTCAACGGCCGCAGCGGCCTTTGGGTGTCAATCTCGATTGACGGGGACAACTACTGGCTCAAAACGAACAGCTCCCTCATTGATCCCCCGTACGGAAAAACGTGGCTCTGGTGGGCCCTGGCTGCGCTCGTTGCCAGTATCCTGGGTGCCACGGTCTTAACGCGCCGCCTCATTGCTCCCTTGAATCAGCTCTCTGAAAATGCCAAAGTTTTTGGGCGCGGCCTTGTCCCTTCAAAGCTCCCCGAAGACAGCGGTCCGGAAGAATTACGCGAAGTCAATTCAAGCTTTAACCGCATGGTGCAGGATATCGTCCGTATGGAGCAGGACCGCGAGGTGCTTTTGGCCGGCGTTTCGCACGACTTAAGAACGCCGATCACGCGTCTGCGGCTTGAAACGGAAATGGCAAGTCTCCCTGAGGATACGCACGCCGCGATGGTAAGCGACCTTGAGCAGATGGAAATGATCGTGAACCAGTTTGCGGCCTACGCGAAGCGAAGCACACAGCCCTTAGAGCGCGTCAACCTCTCCCAGACCGTGCTGCAGTACATCAAAACGGCGCGCGTTGACACGGACCCCGCCGTCAAGATTGAAAAGCTTGATGTCGAGCCCGACATCGTCGTGACGGCGCATCCGCTGGAACTCTCGCGCGTCGTGCAAAACCTTATCAGTAACGCCCAGCGCTACGGGCGAAGCGACGATGACCGGCTGCATTTAAGCGTCACGGTGAAAAAAGACCGCACAACCGCGCTTCTTGTCGTAAGCGATCAGGGCGAAGGCCTTGACATGAAGCAGGCTGACCGCGTGATGCGCCCCTTTGAGCGAGGTGACGCCGCCCGCACGGGGGTTTCAGGCACCGGCCTGGGCCTCGCGATCGTCGACCGGATCGTGCGGCGCTCAAGCGGCACCGTGACGCTCTCGGTCACCGAACCCCACGGGCTTACGGTTACCCTCAAAATCCCGCTTTACGGGCAGAAAAATGCCGGCGAAACGCCGGCCCCCAATGCCCAGGAGAAGCCCCCGCAGACGGTGGTGTGATTTCCAGAGAAAACTCACGGGCTCCGCAGCTAAAAGCGGAGCCCTTTTTTCTCTTAGGCTTTGCCGTTAAGACGCGTCACAATCCCTGTCATCACCTGAAATGCCACGGGAAGGCTCTTTTCGTCCTGAATTTCAAAGTCGGAACGATGGTGTCCGTGGTGTTTGCAGCCGTAGATGAAGTACACGGCCTTGGCGCCCTTTTGCTGCGCGCGGCGCATCAGAAGCGAGCAGTCTTCGCTGCCGCCCTCGCCCTGGAGCATCCGGCTGGTAAGCCCCGGAATAGCGTTGACGACAGTAGCCACCAGGTCCGCGGCTTCAGGGCTTGCACGCATATCAACGGCTTCGCCCGCCTTAATCATCTTGCCTTCGACTTCGTAGGATTCAGCCACACCCTTCACAATGCTTTGAACGCGCTCTGTCATCCACTCGTTGATTTCGCCGGTGGCGCCGCGCACCTCGGCCTGCATAAAGGCGTGCACGGGCGTGACGTTGCGGCCTTCGCCCGCCCTGAGCGTACCCACGGCCACACGGGTGTCACCCTCGCCGTGACGGGGAATGCCCTGCATCATGAGCGCGCAGGCAGCCGCGGCCATCAGGGCGCTTCTGCCTTTTTCGGGGTCGGACCCCGCGTGGGAAGCGCGGCCCGTAAAGGAAATATCGATCTTGGTGGTCGCCAAAAAGCCCTTTTCCACCACGCCCACTTCACCCGGAGCGCAGTCGCAGCCCACGTGCGCGCCGAAGAACCAGTCAAGGTCGTCAGCCACACCGGCTGCGGTCATGGCGCTCGCGCCGCGCGTACCTTCTTCAGCGGGCTGGAAAATGAGGCGGATTTTTCCGTTGAGGTCATCTTTATGGTCGGCAATCCAGTGCGCAAGCCCCAGACCCGTTGCCGTGTGGCCGTCGTGGCCGCAGGCGTGCATGAAGCCGTCACGCTCGGAGGCAAACCCGCAGGCGGCGGGAACGTGCGAGGCGTCCTTGGATTCGGTCACAAGCACGCAGTCCATGTCAAAGCGGAAACCCACGGCGGGACCGGGGCGCCCCGTGTCAAATTCCGCAACGGCACCGGTGTAGCCGCCGAGACGGTCCAGGAAAGCCTGAGGCACGCCGTGCTCCAAAGCACGCTTCTGAGCCTTCTCAACGAGATCCGGGTTACGACCGAGGACGTGTTCCGGATCGATCACATCACGGCCCGCCTTAATCTTAAAAACCCCGTACTTTTCAAGCGTTGAAACAACGCGGTACGTGGTTTCAAACTCCGTCCACCCTTCTTCGGGACGGCGGTGAATCGCACGGCGGGTTTCACAGATCTCGCGGCTGTAGTCTTCAAGATTGGCCATGATGCTTCCTTTCTGGCAAAAAAAGTAAATCAAGGTCTTTATGCTACGCCGATGCGCGCTCAAGAGAGAGAGAGAGAGAGAGAGACCGCGGACTCAGGCCGTCAAAGCGGCTTTGCGAGTTCAATCAGCATCATCTGCGTTTCTGCGCCCTCATCGGTGCGCGGCACAAACTTAAATTGTGCGTCGCTCGGGTTGCCGAGGTGCGTCACGGCACCGTTTTCCTCGCGCACGTAGTCCTGCGGAGCGTGAGCTCTGCCCGCGCGGCTTTGGGCCTTCACGTCAATGCCGAATTCGTTGTCGCTTACAACCGCAATGGTTTTGCGGTCCGGGAGCACCGCAAGGCCCTCGGCTTTTTTCGCGCTCCAGCCGTGGTTTTCAAGCGTCATGATGACTTTTTTGGCCACCATGCCGCGGGTACGGGGTTTGAGTGCCGCGAGTTTCTGCGGGCTTAATTTGTCAATCGCCCGCACGCCTTTAAGGCTTCCCGTCACAAGGCGCGTCACCCACTGCCCCGTTTTCGCCTCACCCTGCTCAATCAGCAAAAACCTGTCTTTACCGAGCGAGGCAATATCCCCGATTTTCACGTCATCGGGATTTTTCCAGAAATTCTTTTCCAGAGGCCAGGCGTACTGCACGGAAACGCGCTTTTTCTCGTCAAAAATAAGGGCCCGCACGAAATGCTCACCGGGCAGAGCCCCCTGCATGACACCCAGAACACGGCCGTCGGGCATCACGGAGACCGACTCAAAACCGCGGTCAACGCGGTGCGCACCGTAAATCTGCGGCAGCCCCGAGCCCGGCGCATAGCAGCGCATCATTTCCCCGAGGCTGTTAAAGCGGCAAAGGCTCGGCCCGTATTCGTCTGCGATCCACCAGCCCCCGCCCTTACGCACCGCCGCCATCCCTTCGGGATCAAGCGTAACGCGCCCGGGCTTAAGGACCTTGTTGTCAATCGTCATCGCGACTTCAGAATAATTGACCGGGGGAACGGTGCTCACGGGATGTCCTTCGTTATCGGACAGGGGCACCATTCCGAAGACAACAGCTTTACCGTCTTTGACGCGAAGCCGCACGATCTGCGGAGGAAATGCCGGATCGGCAAAGTAGCGGCCTCTCACGAGCTCGCCGTTGCGGCGCACCTTCGGAGCCGTCGTATTGGGGCCCCGGTCCGTGATACCGTCAAACAACAGCGCGCCGTCACGGGTCTGTCCCCGAAACGTGATGCACGAGCAGATTGCCACCGGAATCGTGAGCGACTCAGAACTTGCTGCATCGGCAAAAACGTCGGTGGTGGGCCCGGTAATATCAAGCAGTGTCGCAGACTTCACCCGGACGGCATCGGCCGCTGAAGCTTCCTGAGCACACAACAGGGCGGCAGAAAGCGCTGTCAGAATCCGGATGAAAGGCATGATCACTCCTTAAACAATACGAAAAAAATCCCGGCCTCATCGTTGGTTTGACTCAGCCGGGATTTTTGCGGCAGTGCCGCGGATTTTAGCCGAAGACCATGCCTCAGAAGGCCTTCCCCTCGGCCTTCGCCTTGGCGGCGTCGCCCGCCAGCACCCACGTAATCGACGTCTCGTCGATCATGCGCTTCAGAGCCGCGTTGACGTCAGCGACGGTCAACTTTTCCACCGCATCGTCAAAGGCCTTGCTGTAGGCAAAGGTCTTACCCATTGCAAGGAACCCAAGCCACCCCTGCGCAAGGTAATCGTCCTGTGCGCGGTTGACGGCCCGGCTCTGCAAAAGCCCCTTCTTTGCCTCCTGCAGTTCCTTTTCCGTGACGCCGTCCTTCAAAATCCGGGCGATTTCCTCACGGGCGCAGAGTTCGGCGCGCGCAAGGTTCTGAGGTGCCGTGATCGCAAAAAGCGACCAGAAGGCGCGGTCCCCGAACTTCGGGAGCATCACGCGGCTGCCGACCCCGTAACTTAAACCTTCCTTCTGGCGCAGACGGTCAACGAGGCGGTTCGAAAGCCCCGTGCCGCCGCCCAAAATCCAGTCGGCCGTGACCATCGCGGGAGAGGCTTTATCCTCGAGGTTCGCCTTAAAGTCCACGCGCGCCAGAAGCACTGCGTTTTCCTTGGCGGGCGTATCAATCACGATGCGTTCCCCCTTCACGGGCTTAAATTCGGCGTACCAGCGGCTCCAGGCGGTCTTTGCGTCCGCAGGCTTTTTCGCGGCAAGCGCTTTTTTGAGAGCAGCCTTAACCTCTTGGGCGTCAAAGTCGCCGACCACCGCCACTTCTCCGTTGGTGGTGGCGACGGCGCGCTTATACCAGTCGTAGAGCGCATCCCGCGTCACGGTCTTAAGCCCCTCGACAGTCTCAGCCGTTGTCATCGCGTTACGGGGGTCACCGGCCGGATAGGTCGCAAAGTGCTTTAAAAGCGCATCGCGGCCCAAGGTCACCGGATCATCGCTCTTACCTTCAAGCATCGTCACCATCTGGCGCACAAGCTGCGTGACTTCTTTTTCGGGGAAGGTGCTTGCGGACGTGAGTTTCCCCATGAGTTCAATGACTTTCACTACGTTTTCGCGCGTCGTCGTAAACGTGAGCACATCGCCCTGCACCTTGAGTTTGGTAAGTTCGTCCGAAATCGCGGTGCGGTCCATGTCAGCCGTGCCGCGCGAGAGCATCGGTTCGATGAGCGTGTCAAGCAGGCGGTTACCGCGCACGGCGTCAAGGTTGGCGTAATTAAAGTGCGTCATGACCGTAACCGTACGGCCGCGGGTCTTTTTGGGTAAAAGCGCCGTCTTGATGCCGTTGATTGTGAGGCGCTCGGTGCGCGCGTCAATATTGGCATGACTCACGTCAAAGGCTTCGGCGGTGTCGCCCTCTTCCTTAAACGAGGCGTTTTTCAGAACGTCTTCAAGTTTGGGCGTCACCATCACCGGAGCGCGCTCGGGCTTATCGTCCGGAATAAAGGTCCCGACCACGCGGTTGTCGCGCACAAAGTAGTCCGCGGCGGCTTTGTTTACTGCAGCAGGCGTCACCTTCGCGGTCATGTCGCGGTCATGGAAAAAGAGCCGCCAGTCACCCAAAGCGATGTAGTCGGAAAGATCCACCGCAAAGCTTTCGGGGTCTGAGAGCGTGCGCTCGTAGTCGGTGGCGGCTTCGGCCAAAGAGAGCTTCACTTCGGTTTCGTCCGCAGGCTGCGATTTAAACGCTTCTTCCACGGTCTTAATGAGCATCTCGCGCGCGCGGCCGATGTCGTCGCCCTTTTTCACCATGGCGCCGAACATCACAAAGCTCGGGCATTTGGAGGACATCGCCCAGCCGAAGACCTGACCGGCCATGCCGGTTTCAACGAGGGCCTTATAAAGGCGGCCGCGGGGAGCGTTGGAAAGCACATCCACCGCTGTTTCCACGGCGTTGATGTCAGACGCTAACGCAGACGGTATGCGGTAGCCCACGGCAACGAGCTGCGACTCACCGGGCCTACGGATTTCAAAGGTGCGCGGGCCGTCGGCAACGGGTTCAACGGTCCACTCGGCAGGCAATACGCGCGTCGGGCGCGGGATCTTGCCGAAGGTTTCCTGAATCCAGCCCAAGACCTTCGTTTCATCAAAGCGCCCTGAAACCGTGAGAACGGCGTTATCGGGCTGATACCACTTGCGATAAAAGGCCTGAATGTTTTCAATCGGCACGTTTTCGATGTCGCTTCTCGCACCGATCGTGTTTCTGCCGTAGGCGTGCCAGTCAAAAAGAACGCCCTGCATGCGCTTAAGCATCACGCTTAAGGGCTTATTTTCCCCCATCTCGTATTCGTTACGGACCACGGTCATTTCCGTGTCGAGATCCTTTTTGGCGATGAAGGAATTGGTCATCGCGTCCGCGCTCCACCCGAGAGCCCAGCGCATGTTGTCGTCGTTTGCGGTAAAGCTCACGAAGTAGTTGGTGCGGTCAAGCCACGTGGTGCCGTTCATGCGGAAACCCCGGCGCGTGAATTCACGCGTCGGATCGGGGTAGTTTTTGCTCCCCTTAAACATGAGGTGCTCCAAAAGGTGCGCCATGCCGGTTTCACCGTAATTTTCATGGCGCGACCCCACCAGATACGTGGTGTTCACGGTTGCCGTCGGTTTACTCTGATCGGCAAACAAAACGACCTTGAGTCCGTTGGCGAGTTCGTAACTTTTGATTCCTTCAACAGTATGCACGGCCTGGGGCAAAGCCGGCGCAGCGGCACCGGCAGCCCCCGCCATAGCAGCACACGCGGCTGTCGTCATGATGAGAGATTTCAATCCTTTAAACATGGAGTGGCGTTCCTGAACGGTTTTTACACGCTTCTCCCCTTACCGGGGAAACATGTCCGGGACAATAGAGCCCGAAACCGGTTTGAAACGCGATAATAAGAAAAAATCGGTGAAGGTGTGTTACAGAAGCGCTTCCCACGCGTGCGGCCCGCCTTTGGGCCCGATAGAATCCGGCCGTTCTGAGGATTCTTTCCCTTTTGTACTTCACCGAGCAGATGCACCGTGAAACTCTTATTCGATCTTTTTCCCGTCATCCTCTTTTTTGTCACGTTTAAGTTCGGCCAGAGTAACAGCACCGAACTCGCAGCGTGGCTGCAGGGCTTTTTGGGCGGCGCCGCTGACCCCGAACAGGCACCCGTGCTTGCGGCAACGCTTGTGGCGATCGTCGCGTCCGTCGTGCAGTTCGGGATTGTCCTTGCCCGCGGTAAAAAGCCTGAGCCCATGCTCTGGATTTCGCTCGTGATCATCCTTGTGTTCGGGTCACTGACGCTCCTACTTCACGACAGCACCTTTATTAAGGTTAAGCCCACCATTCTTTACTGGGTCTTTGCGGCGATTCTCGGGTTTGCCGCGATTACGGGCCGTAATTTCCTCACAAAGCTTCTCGGGAGCCAAATAAAACTCCCCGAAGCCGCATGGAAAAAGATGCAGATTGCCTGGATTCTTTTCTTTTTTCTCACCGGGGGGCTCAACCTCTTGGTTGCCTTTCTCTGCGAAACGGAAACCTGGGTGAATTTCAAACTTTTCGGCATCCTCGGTCTGACACTCATTTTTACAATTGCCCTCGGGTTCTGGATCACGCGGATCGCGGCGGCAGAACAAAATAACGGCCAAGCCGAGGGCTGATGCCGCAGAAGGCCTTCTGTCCCCGGCTTTTTATTCGGAAACACAAAAATGAAACTTAAAGCACTGGTTTTTGCTGCCGCCGCTGCGGCCCTTACGACGACAACGGCTTTTGCCGCCACTCAGGCCTTCCGTGTGAACGGTGACCTCATCACCAAGACCGAACAGGAAGACATGATCAAGGCTGCCACGGCCCGCGGTCAGCAACGTACGGAAGAACTCGAAAATCAGGTGAAGCAGCTTCTCACCCAGCAGTCCGTGCTCGTGCAGGAAGCCAAAAAGCAGCGTCTTGACCGTAAAAGCGACGTGCGCCGCGCCATTGAACGCGCCCGTGAATCGATTCTGATGCAGGCTCTTGTCGAGGACTACCTCAAGAAGAACCCAGTGCCCGAAAGCGATGTGCGCGCGCTTTTTGACGCCGAAAAGAAGCGCTGGGGCGACACGGAAGTGCAGGTGCGCCATATCCTCGTGAAGGATCAGGCCACGGCCGAAAAGCTTTTGAAGGACCTTAAGGGCGGTGCGGACTTTGCCAAGCTCGCTAAGGAACAGTCCGTTGACACCCAGGAAAACCGCAACGCCGGCGGCCTTATTCCCTGGACAAGCGCCAACCTCTTTGACAAGGACTTTGCCGCGGGTTTTGCCGGTCTTAAGGCCGGGGAACTTGCCAAGGCTCCCGTGAAGTCACGCCTTGGCTGGCACGTTGTGAAGCTTGAAGGCAAGCGCGCCGCACAGCGCTTTGCCGACTACAACGCCTGGGCGCCGCAGTTTAAGCAGCTCCTTGCGCAACAGAAGGTTCAGCAGTATGTCGCTGGCCTTGTGAAAAAGGCCAAGGTCACGCCCCTGAAGTAACACATCACGTATTGACGTAAAAAAACCGCTCCGGGAATTACCCGCGGGCGGTTTTTTGTTGCGCCTGTTGCAAAAATTCCACAGCGCCAGCATGCGCTCCGGCGGGAACAAAAAAGGCTGTTTTGCATCCCCTTCGTATCGTTTTCCGGCAGGGCTTCGCGCCTACTGCACAATGGCTTTGCGCTGTGTCGGCTCAAATTTTTCAGCCGGCATTGGGCAAACCGCAAAGTCATAGCACTTTCTCTATGGGCGAAACGAGACTCATTATCAGATGCTATTTCAGACAGGATTCGAATTCTTAAATAGGAATCGTTCTCATTACAATTTCTCACATGCTTAACAGGAGCTGAAAAATTTCGCCTGCCTGTTACCCAGATTCGAATTCTCTCCCCTATCGATAACGGAGCAATTTTTTTCATTATGAAGACCGCTTTTAAGATGACTCTGGCAGCAGCTGCTGCCGCTCTCGCGATGACCTCTGTGCAGGCCGCGAGCGTTTCTCTGTACGGCTCGATCTCCACGGGCGTTGTTGTCACGGGCACCGATAAGCTCACCACGGCCGGTGCTGTTGATCAGGACCGCACCACGACGACCTCCATGGAAAACGCATGGTACGGCGACTCCATTTGGGGTTTGACCGGTGAAGAAGAACTCGGCAACGGCTGGAAGGTGGGCTTTACCCTCGAAAACAGCTACGAGTCTGATACGGGTGCCTTGGACGGCGACCTCTTCGGCAGCCAGGCCTACCTGAAGGTTACGAACGACGTCGTGACGGTTGCAGCCGGTAACATCGGTGCTTTGGACAGCGCCGGCGGCGACTTTGATCTCGTGGGTGGTTTTGATCCCCTCGAAGCCGCGTTCGGCGTGGGAGGCATGGGGGCTTTTGCTACGCGCGACGCCACCTACACCAACGCATTCGTGCTCTCTGTTGCTCCGGTTGACGGTCTCACGGTTTCCGCCATGGGTTCCTTCGGTGATGACGACAGCACCCACGAATGGGACAAGAACGACCACTACTACGCTTTGGGTGCCCTCTATGAAAACGGCCCCCTGGCTGTTGGTCTGACGGGCTCCATGAACGTTTATGACGCTGCTAAGCAGGAAGCCGGCGCCAAGGCTCCGGACAACAGCTACGCCGTTACGTTTGGCGCATCCTGGGACTTTGAAGTTGTAAAGCCCATGTTCATGTACCAGCACACGGATAAGAACCAGGCTTTCCAGGATGTTGCTTTTACCAGCGAAAAGGGCATCAAGGCCGACAGCTTCCTTTTGGGCGCCACCGCTCCCCTGGGTAACGGCAGCCTGATGGCTTCCGCTCAGTACCTGAAGATTACTGAAAAGACCTCGGGCGACGACGGCAAGGCCTTTATTCTCGGTGTGGCTTACGCCTACAACTTCTCTGAACGTACGGCTCTCTACATGGGTGCCACCTACGCCCAGGGCAGCGACGGCCTTGACAAGGATCTCTCTGCAACGGATCCCCAGGCCTTTAAAGACTTCCGCGGTACCTACAACGGCTACCAGTTCGGTGTCGGTCTGAACCACACGTTCTAACCCTTTCCTCCTGAGCAGTCTCCGGGCTGCTTACCTTTGGAGTATCTCCTCCCCGCGGTACCTTCGGGAACCGCGGGGCTTTTTTCGCTCGGAATGTCCT
The DNA here is from genome assembly GCF_928721995.1 of Duodenibacillus massiliensis. NCBI lineage: Bacteria > Pseudomonadati > Pseudomonadota > Betaproteobacteria > Burkholderiales > Sutterellaceae > Duodenibacillus > Duodenibacillus massiliensis. Next base: position 39,850 of record NZ_OV788642.1, on the reverse strand, counting down.
TCTTCAGAACGAGGAAAAAACGGCACTGTTGTATCCGAGACTACTTACTGCTACTCCTTTTGAACTAATCACAGCGGACAAATACCTCCGCTTTCCCATCCCTTCGGTCAGGATGATTTAGGGTGAGCAAAAGATTGGTAATTAGCCGATTGAAATTCATTATAAAGCCCTGAAAACACTGCTTAGAATCAACGCATCAGTTAACTCAAATGCTGCCTGAAATCCGCCGGCGGGGCGCTCCTCACGGAACTCCCCCACGGTGTTTTATGACGGCACCCCACTTTTCCTGATGCCTGCCTCAGCCTGAGACCGGTACCCGGAATGAGCCAGGAGACCACTCTTATGATGGAAACTCAATACGAAGCACTGCGCCGGCAGGGAATCAGCCGCCGCAGCTTTCTTCAGTTCTGCTCGCTGACGGCTGCAAGCCTGGGCTTAGGCAGCGCAGGCGCCAAGGACATTGCCGAGGCCTTGCAGACGAAGCCCAGAACGCCCGTTGTGTGGCTGCACGGTCTTGAATGCACCTGTTGCACGGAGTCCTTCATCCGCTCCTACCATCCGCTGGCCAAAGACCTTGTGCTGAGCATGGTAAGCCTTGACTACGACGACACCATCATGGCTGCCGCGGGGCATCAGGCCGAAGAAGCCCTTGAAGAGACGATTGAAAAATACAAGGGTAACTACATCGTAGCCGTCGAAGGCAATATTCCTCTCGGAAACGACGGCACCTTCTGTGTGCCGGGCGGCGAAATTTTCCTTGAAAAGATCAAGCACGTCTGCAAGAACGCCAAGGCCGTGATCGGCTGGGGTTCCTGCGCATCCTGGGGCTGTGTGCAGACCGCCAAACCCAATCCCACGAAGTCGGTGCCGATTACCGAAGTGATCACGGATAAGCCCGTGGTTTTGGTGCCGGGCTGCCCCCCGATTCCGGAAGTGATGACGGGTGTGATCACCTACATCCTCACCTACGACAGACTGCCCCCCTTGGACCGCCTCGGTCGTCCGAAGATGTTCTACGGTCAGCGCATTCACGATAAGTGCTACCGCCGTGCACACTTTGACGCGGGCCAGTTCGTTGAGAAGTTTGACGACATCGGCGCCAAGCTCGGCTACTGCCTCTATAAAGTCGGCTGCAAGGGACCGACGACGTATAACGCCTGCTCTTCGATCCGCTGGAACGAAGGTCTGTCCTGGCCCGTTCAGTCCGGTCACGGCTGCATCGGCTGCTCGGAAAACAACTTCTTTGACAAGGGGAGCTTTTACAAGCACGAACCGGATATCCTGCCGCCGATGTGGGGCGTGGAATCCACCGTCGACAAGGTGGGGCTTGCCACCGTCGCCGTCGTGGGCGTTGCCGCTGCCGCGCATATTGCGATGAGCGCAGTGAGCCAGGCCCGCAGCAAGAAGAACAATAAGGATTTGGGAGAAGCTAAATGACACAGTCTCAAAACACCCGCCGCGTCGTTGTTGATCCGCTGACGCGCGTTGAAGGCCACCTGCGCGTGCAGGCAGTGCTCAATGAAAACAACGTCATTGTCGACTCCCAGAGCACGGGCACGATGTGGCGCGGTCTGGAAGTGATTCTGAAGGGCCGCGATCCGCGTGACGCCTGGGCGTTTGTGGAACGTATCTGCGGCGTCTGTACCGGTATTCACGCGCTGGCCGCCGTACGTTCGGTGGAAGACGCAATCGGCATCAAGATTCCGAAAAACGCCAACATCATCCGCAACCTGATGAATGCGACGCTTTACGTCCATGACCATCTGGTGCACTTCTATCAGCTCTCCGCGCTTGACTGGGTGGACGTTGTAAGCGCCCTTAACGCCGATCCCCGTGAGACCGCGGCGCTTCAGCAGAAGATCAGCCCGCGCCATCCGTTGGCAAGCGTGGGCTACTTCCGCGACATTCAGAACCGCTTAAAGAAGTTCGTGGCTTCCGGCCAACTCGGTATCTTTAAAAACGGCTACTGGGGTCACCCGGAGATGAAACTGCCTCCGGCCGTGAACCTTCTTGCCGTGACGCACTACCTTGAGGTGCTTGACTTCCAGAAGGAAATCATCAAGATCCACACGATTCTGGGCGGCAAGAACCCGCACCCGAATTACCTCGTGGGCGGTGTGGCGTGCCCGATCAACATGCACGACACCGGCGCCTCAGGCGTGATGGTGAACGAAGTGACGATGAACTACATGCGCGACATCGCCAAGGCCGCGGTCGACATTGTCTACAACGTCTACCTCCCCGACTTAAAGGCGATTGCAAGCTTCTACCCCGAATGGTTCAAGTACGGCGCGGCTTTGAGCAACAAGAACATCCTCTGCTACGGCGACTTCCCGGAAGTGGCCAATGACTGGAGCGAAAAGTCGATGCTTCTGCCCCGCGGCGCCATCATCGACGGGAAGTTTGACGAAATCCACGACGTGGATCTGCGCGATCCCGAACAGGTGCAGGAATTCGTTGATCACTCTTGGTACAAGTACGCCGACGGTAAGAAAGGCCTGCATCCCTGGGACGGCGTCACGGACCACGCTTTTGAACTTCCCCCGGGCAGCGACGGTACCGCGACGAAGTTTGCGTGGTTGGGCGAAGCGGGCAAGTACTCCTGGATCAAGAGCCCGCGCTGGAAGGGCCACATGATGGAAACGGGTCCCCTGGCGCGCGTCATCATGGGTGTTCAGAAGAACATGCCGCAGTACAAGGAACCGGCTCTGGCGCTTCTTAAAGAACTCAACCTTCCGATGGAAGCCCTCTTCTCCACGCTCGGCCGCCACGCGGCGCGCGCGCTGGAATGCGGCTTTATGGCCGACCTTCTCGTGAAGTACGTCGACGACCTTGTGGCGAACATTAAGGCCGGCGACGAAGCCGCCGCGAACATGGACAAGTGGGAACCCTCGACCTGGCCCAAGGAATGTAAGGGCGTCGGTTTCTGCGAAGCCCCGCGCGGTGCGCTCGGTCACTGGTGCGTCATCAAGGACGGGAAACTCACCAACTGGCAGGCCGTTGTGCCCACCACTTGGAACGCCTCCCCGCGTGATGAAGCCGGCAACCGCGGCGCCTTTGAGAATTCGCTCATCGGCACGCCCGTGGCTGATCCCAAGCGTCCGCTTGAGATCATCCGTACGATCCACAGCTTTGACCCGTGCCTGGCCTGCGCCACCCACGTGTTCTCCCCCGAGGGAGAGGAACTCGTCTCGGTCAAGGTCCGCTAAAGGGGGATTTTTCGTATGAAAATCGATCCCGTCACATATGAAGTCGACGTAGCAGCGGGCACACAGCCCCTCTACGTCTGGGAAGCGCCGGTGCGCATCTGGCACTGGATCATGGCGTTTCTGATGTTCGTCATGATCGCTACGGGCTTTTTGATCGGCGCGCCCCTTGTTTCCAACCTCGGGGACACCTGGATTACGTACGGCTTTGCCTACATCCGGGGTATTCACTTCATTGCAGGCATGATCTTTACGGTGCTCTTTATCGGGCGCCTGTATTGGGGTGTGGTGGGTAACCGCTACTCCCGCATGATCCTGGTGCCGCCGTTATGGAGCCTCAAATGGTGGAAGATGCTCTTTGAGCAGGTGAAGTACTACCTCTTTTTCCGCCCTCAGTCTCCGGAATACGCCGGGCACAATCCGCTCGCGCAGTGTGCAATGTTCTTTATGTTCACGCTGGGCTCGATCGGAATCATCATCACGGGCTTTGCGCTTTACGCGCAGGCCTGGGGGTGGGATACGCACTGGATGGTGCTTTTCGGCTGGGTCTTTGATGTCTTCGGTGACGCGCAGGCCGTGCGCACCACACACCACACGCTGATGTACGTCTTCATCATCTTCTCGATGGCGCACATCTACATGAGTTTCCGCGAGGACATCATGGGCGGCGCGACCACCATCAGCTCGATGACCACGGGTCTGCGTATGTTTAAGGAAGGCGGTCACCATGAGTGAGACGAGGCCTTTTGACCTCACGGTGCTCGGTGTGGGCAATATCCTCTGGGCCGATGAGGGCTTCGGGGTGCGTTGCGTCGAGCACTTTCACCGGGCGTTTCGCCCGATGCCCCACAGTCAGGTTCTGGACGGCGGCACACTCGGAATGTATCTGCTCGATACCTTCACCTCCACCAAAGATCTTCTGATCTTTGACTGCGCGGACTTAAAGGCTGTGCCCGGGACGCTGAAGGTCTTGCGCGGAGAGGACATCGCGCTTTGGTCTGCGACGAAACTTTCGGCGCACCAGGGCGGTGTGAACGATGTGCTTGTGGCAGCCGAACTTCTCGGCAAGGCGCCCGAGCGCGTCACCGTGATCGGAGTGCAGCCCGCAGAACTCAATGACTACGGCGGCTCGCTCACGGAACAACTTAAGGCCGCGATTGCCCCGGCAATTGATGCGGCCGTCACTGAGCTCACGGACTGGGGCTACGGCCTCACGCGCCGTGAGCCGGGCGAAACGGTTGAACCCTTGGGTGACCGGTCACTAAACGAAGACGTTTATGAAAATGAGCGTCCGAGTGAAGCCGAAGCCTGCCGCGAAGGCGACATCCGCTTTGCGGTGCCGGTGAAGGAGTGACGCGTCATGTGTATTGCTCTTCCGATGAAAGTCACGGCCGTTAACGGCACCACCGTGCACTGTGAGCGCACGGGGCGCGCTGAGACCGCGGACGCGTCGATGGTTGTGGGCCTTATCCCCGGAGACTTCGTGCTCGTTTTCCGCAACGAAGTCATCCGCCGCATTGATGAGACCGAAGCCCATCAGATCGAAGCGGCCCTTGCATGCGTGGAAGCTGCGATGACCGGAAAAGAAGCTGACACGGATGCCGCATTTGCCGACATTCTTGCCAATACCGGCAAACTCCCGGAGCATTTGGAGAGAATGCGATCGGCCTAAAGCCTTGCGTTATCCTCATTTGACGGTCCTCGTTGTTTCGGCAGCTGAGGACCGTTTCTTTTATCAGAGACTCTTTTCGTCCGCACGAACGTCGCTTTCGCCGACACGGTTGTCGCCCGGCGCCAAATACCTGATTTGCAAACAACCAATCACGCCGGATTTGTACGAAAATTTCGATAAAAATACACTGTTATGTAAAATTTTCGATAACTCTATATTTTTTCCGATATTTAGCAGTCAAAATATATTTTTTCCGGATTAGGCGGAAAACGTGGATACAGGGGCCAACAATGCTTTGCGGATATGCCTTTCTTTCAGATCTTTTTGCGCTTAAGCCGCTTTCACTGGCAGAAAAAGCGCGGACAGATACTAAAGTCAACAAGCTTGTAGCGACTGAATCCGGCCTCCTGGTTCCGCCTAAGATGGCCCCAGCAAATACGATGTTATCCCACCTTATCTTTTCTATAAAGCACGAAGGCATTAATCTCGAGGTACTGTCGCAGGTTCTGCCCCATCTGGAGCGTTCCGATCTGCAGGCTGCTTTGGATGCAAAACCAAGCAGTGTTCCCTTAAGGAAAATCGGTTGCCTTTGGGAAAACTTCACAGGTAAAGAGCTTATTTATCCCAAACCGTCAGGCAATTACACAGAACTCTTTGATCCTGAGAAATACTTCACGGGCAAAGACATCCGCATTCCCAAATGGCGCATTATTTTCAATGGCTTGGGATCCTTCGCATACTGCCCCGTTGTCAGAAAAACCAACACACTAGACGACAGCAAGGTAGCCGAACTTTTTACCCGCCTGCACGATACGCTCAACGCTTTGCCGGAAGAGCTGATCTCAAGGACTGTCGAGTGGGCCTATCTTTCTGAAACACGCAGCTCCTTTGAAATAGAATGTGAGCTACCGTCGGGAAACAAAGCTGCGCAATTTATGACACTTCTGAAAGCGGCCGCATCATTTGATGCGTTAAACGAAGACATACTTTGCGGCATCCAGAACAAAATTGTCCCTGAATTTCATAACCAGGCAGCATGCTACCGGAACATCCAAAATTGGCTCGGATCACGCTTCGGCCCCTTGGAATTTCACACACATTGGGACGGTGTATATCGAACATTGGGACACCCCCTTTCTCAAACATTGGGACAGTCCGTTACGGCGCCGAGCGAGTTAAGCTTCGGCGCTTTTTTATTGGAGGAACGCAGGACGACGGCGTACGGACAGCGCAGACTTTTCCACGGCTCTCCCGGCCGCTCACCCTACTAAGTGGGCCGTAGGCCGGGAGAGCGGTGGGAAAGTCGTGTTATCGGTTCAATCAGTCGCGTTTAATTCTTGGAATTGCTCCGTACTGTGCTTTATCTCTCATGGAAGGACCGTCCATTTCCAGTCTATGGCTGGATTTAACGAGTCGGTCCAAAATTGAATCGGCCAGTGTCGCATCGTTAAGAAATTCAGCCCAATGCCTTACCGGCAGCACACTGACAACCAGCGTGCTTTTACAGTGACACCTTTTGTCTATGATGTCATACAGGCCGGCCAGAGCTGATCGGTCAGCGGTTCCGATTCCCCAATCGTCAAGAACCAAGAGGTCTACTTGTTCCAACTCTTTACTGAGCTTCCTGTATTCCAAAAGAGCAGTTTCTCCGGCCTTAATTGCAGCCAGCAGGTGAGCAAGTCGGTAAGTTCTGGCAGTGAAACCAGCTAAACAAGCCGCCCTTGTCACGGCTGATGCCATCCATGTCTTACCGCAGCCGGTTTTCCCGGTGATGATGAGGTTTTGGTGGTGCCGGATCCAGTCACAACTGGCCAGCTGGGCAATGAATGCCTTATCCAGACACCTGACGGGGTCATAGTCAACGTCACTGAAGCAGGCATCGACGTAGCGAATTTGGGCATCCTGAATGCGACGCTTGAGCGCTTTATCTTCACGGCGGACGATTTCAGCTCTCAAGAGGGTTTCGATCCATTGAGCGTGTGTCAGGGCGGCTGTTGCGGGATCCTTGTCCAGTTCCCAGGCATGCTCACAGACACTGCTCATGCGCAACCGCTTAAACAGCGGCTTCAAATCAATAAATGACGTAGTCATCTCTGTTCCTTATTCATAGTTATTGCGGATGTTTTCGTGCCGGATGTCAACCGGCTCTGCTTCTTTGACAAAGAGACTGCGGTTAGTAGCCGCAGCAACGCTGTACTTTTCACTGAGCAGCTTTATGTAGCGGTAGCTCACGACATCGTCTTCCAGAGCTTGCGCTACGGCTTTGCGCAGAATGGCCGGCGTGTAGGTTTTGGTAAGCCTCAGAAGTGCGCAACAAGTGCGGCTGCCGGGAAATTTGCCCTGTTTGTCCTGCAGCACAGAGACAAGCCGATCTGCCAAGGCTTCGGATAATCCTTTTTGGATGAAAATCTTTATCCAGTCAGCCGGAGTCTTTCGATAACTCTTTTCTGCCGCAGTCAGGTGTTCTTCAAGAATGTGTGTTTTCTCACCGTGCTGATTCGTGCAGCGAATGTGCCGCCCCAGCATTTGATTGCTGTCCGGATCGTAAATCTCGACAGTGTTACTGCAGATGCGCACAGCAACTTTTTTATGCGCATAGGCGGCAGGAACGCTGTAGCGGTGCCCGGCATCAGAAGAGATACGAATGCAGTGTGCCTTGTCAGCAACGAGCAAGCGCCATTGCCCCAGTTCGTAGCGCAACGGCGGCAGAGCCCGCATACAGGATCGTTCTTCTTCCTCATATTTCTGGAGGCGTGATCCGGTTGAGCCTTTGGATCTGAACGGCTGGGCATTGATTTCATCAATGCGCCTGCGAATCAGGCTGTTAAGCGTATCGATATCCGGAGCCAGAATATGCGGCTGGTGCAGAGTCAGTTGAGCGATGATCCATCGCTCAACATCCCCGGCAGCGGCTTCTACCCGATTCTTCTGTTTGGGGCTTGCCGGCCGGCAAGCCCATGGTTGCATTGAGTAGTAAGCGCAGACTGAGCGCACTGCCGGCTGGATGTCAGGCTCATGCCAGTGAGCTCTTTGAACCAGGGCTCGGGCATTGTCCATGACCAGGACCTGGGGAGAGCCTCCGAAGTATTCCAAGGCTGAGATGACGCCGTCGAGCCAACTGGCTTGTGTTTCATCCTGGTAAGCCTTGCAGAAAATCAAACAACTGAATGGCAATGTCGCTACAAAGAGCCTCGATTTGTGGATCTCTCCATAGGAGTCAACCCAGGGAATGTCATCACCGACAAAGTCGATTTCCATTCTCTCGCCGGGCAAGCGTTGTGTGTTGCCTTCGATACGGAAAATGCCGTTGGCCTGCTTCCACTCGTTGTAGCGTCTGCAATATGACGCGTAAGTGTAGGTTTCCCCTTCAGCCTGCTTTTCGTACTCAGCGAAAAGCATTTGAAGTGTGACTTTTTTTCGTTTGAGAAGGCTGTGAACCTGTTCCCAGTCCGGATCAACACGTACTTTGCCTGTCGGCGGATAGAAGATCTTTTGAAGGTCTTCATCATCCAGCCCGCAAAGTTCTTGAGTAGACAAACCGGAATTGACTGCCGCCGTCCTGATGCGGCCTGCTGCGGTTTTGGAGATATGAAGCCATGCTTCAATCTCACGATAGGACATGTTTTCATCAAGGGCCTGCAAGACAGCCCTGATGTGCTCAGTTTGATGCTTTTGCATAAAGCCTCCTGTAGGTTAACAAGAGCACTTTTTGTTTAGCGTCAATCATTAGCGGACGGAAGGTGTGTACCTGTGTCCCAATGGTTAAGAATCAGTGTCCCAGTAGATAAGAATCAAAAATTTAGGCTTCTGTCCCAATCTTTAAGAAACCCCCGTCCCAGTGTTTGAGAAGCGCCGTGCCAATAAATAAGAAAAGCCACCCCTTTTCCGCAACACAGGTTACTTACGTTCCCCCTGCTCCCGAGAATCTGGATGATTTGATGACAGGGCTTCTTAAGGTCGCCAATGAAGAACCGGAGAGTATTAACCCTTTAATCGCTGCTTCGGTTGTCTCATTCGGATTCGTATTTCTTCATCCGTTTTTGGACGGTAACGGTCGCCTGAGTCGTTTTCTCATTCATCAGCAGCTGCTTCACCACAATGCCGTAGCCTCTGACAAGGTTGTGCCTGTTTCGGCTGCATTGCTGCAGCACGAGAGACAATATCTCCATGCCTTGGAAGCGTTCTCTGCCCCCTGCCGTGAGCTTTGGAATGTTACTAAGATAGACGATGACAACTATGACTTCCGTTTCAACGGCTCTCTCTCGGCATACAGGTATTGGGATGCGACGGTGCAATGCGAATTTCTGCTTGCAATGATCAGAGAAATTGTGGATAAGTTTTTCCCGGAAGAAATTCAGTTCCTGCAGCGCTACGACAAGCTTTACCGTGTAATGAACAGTCGCTTCAACGTCATCCAGAAAGACCTTGATGTGTTGGTTGCTTCTGCCGTCAGCGCAGGCAGAGTTTCAAAAAACATTCAGAAGAAATACCAGTACAAAGTCCCGGATGGATTTTTTAACGACCTCGAAGCCGAGCTGGCCGCTGTTCTGTCCGAGGATTAATTCTTCAGGCATCGTTTGACACCTGTTCTTCAAAAAAGTGTGTCGAGCCGAAAAGATGCTGTTCAAAACAGATCTTAAATAAGTGCATTTAATCATTTATGGAGGTAAAAATTGCAACTTTTGCATTTTTTACCTCCACAAACCGCGCTTTTTGCCGCTCGATGGGCTTTCCGCCCAATAATCACCCAGCAAAAAGCCCGACATCTCCAATCAGGAAACATCGGGCTCAGACCGTTCAATTCAGGTAGCCCCAGGCTGCCTGAATCACGGATTACTGCTGCGTGAGTTCAAAAGTCACGATGCGGTTCTTGTCAACAACGTCAAAAAGGTTGCCGCGCTTCACAAGACCTCGGATATCCATGAATTCAGCCGGAAGGCCGTAAACAGCTTCCACCTTTTCACCAAGAACGTCAATACAGAGAAGCACGTTGAAGTTCTTCGAAACCGCCCAGAGCTTGCCGTTTTCGTAGACCATGCCGGTCACATAGAGTTCACCCAGGCTGCGGTCCTTCTTAAGGTCGGCTGCCGGGATGAATTCGCCGGAAAGCATCCAGTCGCTCATCAGAGCCTTGGAAATGACTAACTTCTTCTTGTTCTTATTGTCAGGCACCGTGGCGGTGAAGACGTAACGGCCGTCCGTGGCGGAAGAATGCACGTAGGAGAACTTCGCGCGTTCCGTGTCGATACGGGCGCGGCCGTAGCCGCCGAGAGCTTCCACCTGATTGCGGCCGGCCGTGAAGTTCGCCCACCCCTTGACGTCGTCGGCCTTATCGTTAAGCCGTGCGCGCAGGATCGACTTATTCATACCCATGAGGACAAAGCCGTCCTTATAGGCGGTGATGCCGACGATATCGAGAACATTCGTGTCAAACCACGGATCCATCTGAGCGGAAACAACGGGCTTCAAAGACTCATCGAGCACCCAGAAATCGTACTTCGAAGCTGCATAGTACTTGCCGTCAATCATCGAAAGCGTATTGATCGGCCGCTTGATGCCGGAAACCGCACGCACGTCCTTCTGAACGAGCTTGCCGGTGAGCGCCACGGGCGCGTTATCCGCATTGTGGTCCCACGTGAGGCCGAGTTTGGCGGTATTGGGGGCATAGGCAAAGTCCGGATCCTTCACGTCGCGCTTACCGAGGAAGTTAATCCCGCCCCACATTCCGTGCCAGCCGTCCGCAGACCACGTCACATACTTCGGGTTAAAGGAGAAGCGCACCGGAGAGCCCTGACCCCAGAACGGAGGCACGCCAGTGGACCACAAGGCCTGGAAGGCGTTGGAGCCGATAATCGCCGCCACAACGATGAAGGCAATCTTGTTAAAGCCAGAAAGCGGACGGAAGGGCTTACCTTTGAATTCTTCGATCAACGCATCAAAGCGGGGCGCGAGGAAGACCGCGAGGCCAAAGAGCATCACCACGCACCAGAAGACGATTTCCGCCCAGAACTGCGTGTGGACACCGAAGATATCCAGACCAAAGCCCTGACCGATGTCGCGCGCAGCGTGGTTGCCGAAATGACGGAAGCTCGAATACAGGCCAAGAGCCGCCATCACAAGCATCATCGCGAGATACTTGGGTTTAAAGCCGTAGCGGACCATGAAGAGCGCCACAACGCCGATGTAGGCCATCTGCTGACGCTGCCCCCAGCAGAGTGTGCAGGGGCTGTCACCGAGGAAGTAACCGAGGATGACGTTGGCAATACCCACCGGCAGCAGGACAATCAGAAGTCCGCCCCAGCAGATGATGTCGTAGAAGGTCTTCGCCTTTTTGATGTCCTGACCGTTCACAGGAAGAGAATAATCTGTCATTTGCACTCCTCCTTAAACGTTGGGCATGCCGAAAATGGCGGTCGAAACGTGGCCCACATACATAAAGACCACGGCAAACCAGCTGACAACCGTCAGCCACCACGCGAGCTTTTCTTTTTCCGGCTTAAAGAGAATCAAAAGCACGGCAATGAAAAGCATCACGAACTCTAAAAATTCCATGATGATTTCCTTTGATGGGATTCAATTTTCGTCAGTACCTACGGCAAAAACCGCAGGACAAATGACGTACAGGGAGCGCGAGTGTATGGCAAGTTCGAATCATTTTCAAACGCCTTTCCGGCGCCATGGAGTCAGCCAAACAGCCGAAGCCGGAAACAGCCGCAACGCGTCAAAATCCGAACTTCACGCAAAGGAACTGTCATGACAAAAACCACACTTGCCGCGCTTGTGTGCTCGGCACTGATCGCGGGCTCTGCTCAGGCCTCCGTCACCGTCGAAGGCACAACGTTTGATGACACCTCTGCCGTTGCCGGCCAAAACCTGGTTTTTAACGGCGCAGGACTCAGAAAGAAACTCTTTTTCCGTGTTTACACGGCGGGGCTCTACCTCCCTGCGAAAGCTCAGACGCTAGAGGCCGTTCTCTCGCAGACCGGTGCCGTACGCGTGCGCCTCATTCTCATGCGTAACGTTTCCGCCAAAACTTTTGTGGATGCACTCAAGGACGGGCTTAAAGACAACACGCCCGAAAAGGAACTTGCCGCCATTGACGCAGAAGTCACGCGGCTTATTGCCGTCATGGACAAAATCGGTGACGTTAAAACCGGTGATGCCGTGGACTTTTCCTTTGACGGAAAGGACACGTCCGTGACGCTTAACGGAAATCTTGTGGGTAACGGCATCGGCGGCCGGGCACTTTTTAACGCGGTGCTGAGAATCTGGATCGGCGCTGACGCCATTGACGATACGTTAAAGGCGGGACTTCTCGGGCAGAAGTAACATTTTCCAAACAAAGAAAGCCGCCGGTGGCCGTCTACAATACGGGCACCACACATTTTTGTCCGTAAGCCCGCCCGCAGCGGGCTCATTCTTGCAACATGCCGGAACCCATATTTCCACACGTTTTTCCGGACGGCTTTCGTTTGCCGGCGCCCGCACAAAAGACCGACCTTACGGCCGACGCGGGCATCAGTCTCGGGCTTTCTGCCGCCGAAATCGTTCGCCGTGCGCGCGCTGAAAAACGCCTTGCGGTCATCGTCTGCGCCGACGCGGGTGACATGATTAAGCTTGCCGACGAACTCACCTGGTTTGATCCGACGCTGAGAGTCTCCGTGCTCCCCGACTGGGAGACGCTTCCCTACGACACGATGAGTCCGCACGAGGACCTGGTAAGCGAACGGCTTGAGACGCTTTGGAAACTTGTCGTCAACGCCCAGGCGCGGGAAAAGGGCGCCGAAAGCAAAGCCCACTGCGACGTGATTCTTACGTCGGCTGCAACCGCTTCGCAGCGGCTTGCGCCCCCCTCTTTTATTCTGGGGTCGTCTTTTTTCTACAAAAAGGGGCAGCAACTTGACGTCGGGGTCTTGCGCACCAACCTCGTGCAGGCCGGGTACGGGAGCGTCGAGCAAGTCATGGCTCCGGGCGAATTCTGTGTGCGCGGCGGGATCGTCGACGTCTTTCCGATGGGGTCGGAAGCCCCCTTCCGGCTCGACCTTTTTGACGACGAGATTGAAACGATCCGCACGTTTGACACGGAAACGCAGCGCTCGGGCGACGATATCGACGAAATCCGCATTCTCCCCGGACACGAATTTCCGATGGATGAAGCCGCACGCAACGCCTTTCGCTCAGCCTGGCGCGAAACCTTCCCGGGTGACCCCAATAAGTCCGTTGTGTATAAGGACATGGGACAAGGCATTGCCGCCGCCGGCATCGAATACTATCTGCCGCTTTTTTTCAAAGAAACGGCAACGCTGGCGGACTACCTTCCCGCCGACACCCTCATTGTCTTGTCCGGTGACGTCAATCAGGCCTTAACCCGCTTTCACACGGAAATCACCGACCGCTGGCGTTTCCTCTCGCACGATGAAGAGCGCCCGGCACTTGCGCCCGAACGGATTGCCGATGCGCCGGACGCGTTTTTCACGCATCTTGCGCGCTTTGCCAGGCTCGCGCTTAAAACGCAGCCCGCAGCCGCAGCACTTTCGGTGACCGTGAACCGCAACGCGGCCGACCCCTTTGCAGGGCTCAAGACCTACCTCACGAAGGCCCGCCTCCAGAAGCGCCGCGTTTTAATCTGCACGACGAGCACGGGCCGCACTGCGCGCATTGAGGAAATGCTCGCGCAAAACGACTTCAAGATGGCTTGTGCCGGCAACTTCACGGCGTTTTTGGAAAGTACGGCGCCTTTGATGATGTCCGTGGGGCCTGCGGCCGAAGGCTTTGAAGCCGAAGCCCCCGCCCTTGCGCTTATCACCGAAAACGAACTTTACGACGTCAGAGCCGTCAAGCGCCGCTCGCGCATCAAGGATTCCACGACGCGCGTTGAGGCGGTGATCCGTGATATTTCGGAACTTAAACCCGGCGACCCCGTCGTGCATCTTGATCACGGCGTGGGGCGCTATGTGGGGCTTGAGTCGCTCACTAGCGACGAAGGTCCGTCGGAATTCGTGCGTATTGACTACGCCAACGACGCCAAACTCTACGTTCCCGTGTCGCAGCTGCATTTAATCAGCCGCTACACGGGCGCAGACGCCGAACACGCCCCCATGCATTCGCTCGGGCGCGGCGACTGGGAAAAAGCAAAGAAAAAAGCCGCGCAGAAGGTGCGCGATACGGCAGCGGAACTCTTGAACCTCTACGCCGTACGTGAATCACGAAAAGGCTTTGCCTTTGAAAAGCACGCCAAAGACTATGAAGCCTTCTGCGAGGGTTTTGCCTTTGAGGAAACCCCGGATCAGGCTGCTGCCATTGACGCCGTGATCGGGGACATGCTCGCCGCCAAACCCATGGACCGGCTGGTGTGCGGGGACGTGGGGTTCGGGAAAACCGAAGTCGCGCTGCGCGCCGCGTTTGTGGCTGCAATGAACGGCAAACAGGTGGCGGTTCTCTGCCCCACGACGCTTCTGGCGGAACAGCACGCGCAGACCTTCCGCGACCGCTTTGCCGCCTGGCCCGTAAAGATTGCAGAGCTCTCGCGTTTTAGGTCCGGCAAAGAAACCACGCAGGCGATTGAAGGCTTAAAAGCGGGCACCATTGATATTGCCGTCGGCACCCACAAGCTTTTAAGTGAAAAAGTAGAATTTGCACGCTTAGGGCTCGTCGTAATCGACGAAGAACACCGGTTCGGCGTCAGGCAGAAAGAGCGGCTGAAGGCTCTGAGAGCCGAAGTGGACGTCTTGACGCTCACGGCAACGCCCATTCCGAGAACGCTTGCGATGAGCCTTGAAGGAATCCGCGACTTTTCCGTGATTGCCACAGCCCCGCAAAAGCGCCTTGCGATTAAAACCTTTGTGCGGCGCGAAAGCGATGAATTGATCCGCGAAGCCGTGATCCGTGAACTTAAGCGCGGCGGTCAGGTCTATTTTCTGCATAACGAAGTGGACACGATTCAGGCCCGCTTTGAAAGGCTCTCAAAGCTTCTGCCTGAAGCGCGCATTGCGGTCGCGCACGGCCAGATGGGCGAAAGAGAACTCGAGCACATCATGCGCGACTTTTATCAGCAGCGCTACAACGTGCTTCTGTGTACCACGATCATTGAAACGGGGATTGATGTTGCTAACGCCAACACCATCCTCATTCACCGGGCGGATATGTTTGGCCTCGCGCAGCTGCACCAGTTGCGCGGACGCGTGGGCCGCAGCCACCATCAGGCCTATGCGTATCTGATGACTCCGGGCGAAGAAGCGATTACCAAAAATGCTCAGAAGCGCCTGGACGCCATTCAAAACCTCGAAGATTTGGGAAGCGGCTTTTACCTTTCCATGCACGACCTTGAAATCCGCGGTGCGGGTGAAGTGCTCGGGGACGAACAAAGCGGCGAAATGGCGCAGGTGGGCTTTGACCTTTACAGCCAGATGTTGAAAAGCGCCATAAAGGCTCTTAAGCGCGGCGAAACGCCAGACTTTGAAGCGCCCTTTGCCTCGATGAGCGAAATCAACCTTCATATGCCGGCGGTCCTTCCAGCGGACTATGTGCCCGATGTGGCCGTGCGTCTGGGGCTCTACAAAGAACTTGCAGCGGCCGACAACCTCACCGATCTGGAGCGCACGATTGACGACATCAACGACCGGTTCGGCAGGCTCCCCGATGCCGCCAAGGCCCTCATTGCCGTGCACCGTTTGAGAATTGCCGCGACGCGCATCGGGATCAGCAAGATTGACGCCGCCGACACGGCAATCGTCTTTACGTTTAAGGAAAAGCCGCGGTTTGAACCGATCGCACTCATTAAACTCTTACAAAGCCGCAGGGATCTCAAAATGCTCGGGCCCCAAAAGATGCGCATGACCGCAGCAACCACGGATCTGGAAACAAGGCTCAGAGCGATCCGCACGATCACAAATCCCCTGCTGGCAGCAAGTCCGGAGACAGAATAAATGACAGAAACCATCAAAACCACGGCGGAGCGCCCCTTGCGGCGCAGGGACCGTCAGCTCACCGAAGATGAGGCGCTTCAGATTGTCCGTCACGCCCCGCATGCCGTTTTAAGTACGGCTGACGCCGCGGGCGTTCCCTACGGAGTGCCGGTAAACGCCGTTTACGCCGAAGGCAACGTTTACTGGCACGGGACATTCATGAAAAGCCGCAAGGGCGACAACATTGACGCGAATCCCAAGGTTTCGCTTTGCTTTGTTGCGTACGAAGCGGTGGACGTCCCGGCTTATTCGGTGAATTACGCCAGTGCCGTTTTAGAAGGCACCGCAAGCCGCATCACCGATGCCCGGGAGCGTAAAGAGGCTGCGTTACTGATTTGTGCGCAGCACGTGCCCGGACTCTCGGCTGAACAAAATTCAGCCTACTACGACCGCGAGGGCGACACGGTTGAGGTCTGGAAAATGACCGTGACACGCATTTCCGGTAAGTCCCGCGGCTGGGACAAAATTAAACCGCTGCTGACCCGTTCGTAATCCCAAAAGAAAAAGGAAACCATCCATGCCGGCTCAAAGCAATTTTGTCTGTCTCGCGCCCTTTTTTGACGACGCCTTTATCCGGGAAACACGGGAACTCTTGACGGCGCACGCCGTTCTCACGGGGCCCGGCGTTGTGCGCTTTACGGACGTGACGCCCGAGGAGAGCGTGCGCGACGCTGCGAAGGCAAAAGCGACTGAAGCGCACTGCGACTCAGTCTTTACGCCGGGCGAACTGATGCTCGCGTCCTTTAAGGCCTTTTTCTTTGACATGGATTCAACGCTCGTCACAACGGAAACCTTGGACGAAATGGCGGAAATCTGCGGCACCGGCGAAGAGTGCGCGAGAATCACCGCGGGCACAATGCAAGGGACCATCAAAAATTACGCCGAAAGCCTCAGGGCACGCGTGGCGCTTCTCAAAGGCCACGACGCGCAGGCGCTTGAGACCGTACGGGCACACACAAAAATCAATCCGGGTGTGCCCGAACTATTGAAAGCTCTTCACGCGCACGGCGTTAAAACCTATGTCTTAAGTTCCGGCTTTACCGCGATGACAAAGCCCTTGGCCGAATCGCTCGGCATGACGGGTTACCACAGTAACGTCATCGGCATTGAAAACGGACTCTTTACCGGAGAGGTCACGGGCCCGGATAACGGCCCCATTATCGACGCCGCAGGGAAACTCGCCTTTGTGGAAAAAACGATGAAGGCACTGGGGGCGACGCCGCGCGAAGCTGTCTGCTGCGGGGACGGCAGCAACGACATTCTGATGGTTTCGGCCGCGGGCCTGGGTGTGGGGTTTCGGCCCAAGAAGGTGCTCCGCCCCTACTGCGGCATTACGCTTGATAACTGCGGGTTTGACGCGCTCTTAAAACTTTTTGCCGAAACGGCTCCGCGACTTGAAGCCTACACGGAATAACGCCATGGCGGTGCTCTCCTACTTTCCTGCGGCCTGCGTCTTTACGGTGGAAGTCACCGCGGATGCCCCGGTCGGGCTCACGCTTTATAAAGTTCCCGGGCCCGCGGCCAAAGCTCTGGGAAGCCTCATGGTGAACTGGGGCGACGGCACCGATGAGGCTTTAACCTGCGTTGCGGGCATTGCCGACATTGAGGCGATGGCCGAAGACGACAACTTCACGGCTCTTGCGCACTTTACCCACAGCTACAAAACGCCCGGGCGCTACCAGGTGAGAATCGGCTGCGCGGGCGGGTTTCTGCCGCTTGCGCAACTGCCGGACGAAACGGTTTCCATTGACGCCGCTTTACCCAAACTCACGCGCGGCGAAACGGATGCCCGAGGCCGCGTTTTGCCCTCTGACACCCTGCCGCAGCTTGTAAAACCCGCGGCGGGTGCGGCGCACGCGAAACTCGCGTCCGTCGTACCCGACCTTTTGGCCGCCAACCCCGAGATTTCAGTGCTTGATCACGCATTTGAAGCGGTGTCGGTGACGCACGTCGCGCCGGGCCTTTTTTCGCCGCTCAAATACATCGCGTCGGCCGCGTCCGTTTTTGAAAATTCGCTTCTGACCGAAATTCCCGCGGGGCTTCTTTCAGCCTGTGATGCAGACTCCTACGTGCGCCGCGCCTTTGCGGGGTGCCTCATCTCGCGCATGGCCAATCCCTTTGCTGGCGAGGCGGTACCCTACTGTTCCGAGGAACTGATGGCAGGCGCTGCTCCGCAGTTTTTTGCGCCCTTTAAGCGCGAAGACAGGCCGGACTTGGGGTGGGTAAGGCCTGACGCCAACGAAACCGACCCTGCCTTTGAGTTTGAGGTAACGGTGAAGGCGGGCGTTGACACACCCGTCGTCCGTTTTTACCCCATGGATACCGCCGCGCCCGGGGACTTTCTCATTGACTGGGGCGACGGCACGTCAGAGCGCATCGCTTTTGAGGCGGCGCCTGAAATCCGGCACACGTGGGAAAAAACCGGGCACTACCGCGTGCGGCTGATGAGCACGATTGCCGAACCCGTGCGGCCCTTCAGGCTTACGGCCTGCGTGCGGCGCATCTATTCGGCCCTGCCGGATTTTTATCCCCGAGACGCCGCGAACTGCGGAGACTTCACAGGATGGGCCGCGGACTGCCGGGAACTCATTTCCGTTCCGGAGCACCTCTTCCGTGCGATTGCGGGCGACATCCGCGTTTTTGATGAAGCCTTTGCGGGGTGCATCCGCCTTGAAGAAGCCCCTGACCGGCTCTTGGAAGGCATTGCCCCGGACGTTTCCGTCACCGGTGCCTTTGCTTTCTGTAAACGCCTGATGCGGCTGCCTCGCTCCTACGCCGAGCGCAGCCGCAATAAGCTCCTGGACGCCTGGGCCACGCCCTTGTCTGAGCGAAGCGACACCGAAGGAGAAACGCTGTGAGTAACGACGTACTGACACTTGCCTTGACGGTGCACGAGCGCAAAAAAGACGTTGCCGTGCGGTTTAACCGCGTGGCGCACCTCTCGCCCGAATTAAGCTGGGTGACTCTGACGATTGACGGGGAAAAACGCCGCCTGCAGCTTCGTGAAGACGACGAGTTTGCGTATGTGAAGACCTTTTTAAAGGGCGAACATACGATGACCCTTGACTTCGGGGGCGTCTGGCCCGCAGGACTTGTGACGTTACCCGAAGAAACCACGGCGCTCACGGGGATTCTCCCGGTGATTGCTGACTGCGCGACGCTTGAGCCGCTTGCGGCCGGAAGTCTCACGACGCCGGAGACGCCGCTCACAAACCTCACCACAATTTACGCGAGCTTTTTTGCCCACAACGCGCAACTTAAAGACCTCACAGGCTTTTTTGCCGGGACCAACTCCCTTACGACAGTTCCCGAGTCACTCTTTTTCCCGCTCATTTACGCGGAAAACTTCACGCGCGTTTTTGCGGGCGCGGGCCTCACGGAAGTCCCCGAGCAGCTTTTTCACGGTAACCCCAGGGCAGCGGACTTCACCGAAAGCTTCAGGTGGTGCGGAAAACTCACAAAACTCCCCGGACGGCTTTTTTCCGCCAACCCCGATGCACTCGTTTTTACGAGGACCTTTGCCGAAACAGGACTCGCGGAACTGCCTGAAAACCTCTTTCAGGGCACAGCCAAAGGCGGATGGTTTACCGAAACATTTAAGCACACGCCCGTGAAATACGTGCCTGAAGGATTGATGTCGGGGCTCTCCCCCTCCAGCGTTGACGGGATGTTTGAGCCCGCGGGGCGCGCAGAGCGCGATCCGGAATTTTTAAAGGCCGGCCCCGTTTTGCCGCGGGGTTTTCTGCTTGACACCATCCGAAGCGACGGCGTGCCCGTGAAATCACGCCGCAGCCTGTGATTACTTTTTGACGCACGTCCAAAAAGGGCGCATCAGGTAACCGAAAACGGGCTTAATCCACGCGTAAAATCAGAACATTCTTTTACGTGTTGTTACCTATGGGCGGCACCTCCGCCCGTTTTACATTATGTCTGTTTTTGTGATCATTGCCGTTGCCATCATCGCGCTTGTGGTGATGCTCCGGTTTAAAGTACCGCTCGGCCCCGCGATTTTGGGTAGCGGCCTCATCCTCTGGGTCTTCACAAACCCCGCGCCGCACCTTATCTGGGACGCCGCGGTGCAGATGGTGACGCAGTCGCGCACCTGGGACCTGCTGGCAGCCCTTTACTTTGTGGTGTGCCTTGAGATTGAATTGAGAAAAAGCGGGTGCCTCGCCGGTATGGTGGAGTACCTCAAACAGCTCACCCCGAACAAAAAGATTTCGCTTGCAGTGATGCCCGCGTTTCTGGGGCTTTTGCCTTCGATCGGCGGCGCGCGGTTTTCCGCGCCCATCGTGGAAAAAGTCGCGCAGGGCGAAACGATCAGCGAAAACCGCCTGGCAGCCATTAACTTTTGGTTCCGGCACATTTTTGAATTCTCAAGCCCCATTGTCCCGGGCATGATTCTCGCGTGCGCGATTGCGCAGGTGCCGGTCGGCACCGTCATCATGCATCTGGCGTGGCTCACGGCCGCCGCGTTTATTCTCGGCTGGCTCGTGCTTCTTGCGGGCGTGAAACTTAAACCCGAAGCGCGCCCGGAAATTTCAAAACAGGAATTAAGTAAAGAACGTCACGACTTTGCGCTTTCTTTTTCGCCCATTATCTTTGCGCTCATTCTGATGCTCGCCTTCGGCCTTAACGCAGGTGTTGCGATGGGGATTACCTCGGTCATTACGCTCGCGGTGCTTTACATCTGCAAGCGCCCGGTGCCTGTGACCGAAGTCTTCATCGGCGCAATTGAAAAGCGCCTTTTCCGCGACGTCTTCTGCATCTTCCTTTTCATTGCGCTGCTTGACGTCACGGGCGTGATGCCGCAGATTGTGAAGGCCGTGACCGGGGCTCCCCTTTCCACCTACTGGATCATTGCGATTCTGAGCTTTATCGTGGGCGTTTTAACGGGGCTTTCCCAAGGGCACGTCGCGATCGTGATGCCCATTGTCGCCGCAATCGCGCCGGGAAACCTCGATCTATTGAGCATTGCCCTTGTCTGCGGCGTGGGCGGCCAGATGCTCACCCCCACGCACATGTGTCTCATCATTACGCTTAACTACTTTAAGGCGGACTTCTTTAAGACACTGTGGCCGTGCTTTATCTGCCAGACGGCGCTCTTTATTCTCTTCGGGCTCTCGGTGTGGCTTTTCCCGGCCGCATAGCCTGTTTTTAAAGTATCGGATAGGAGGCGGGGCTAGGCCCCGCCGTCCTTCCACACCACCGCCCGTACCGATCTGGTAGGCACTGCTCACGCAGTGTTTTACGGCGGTTTTCATAGTTTTACCTTCCCATACCGTTAACTCGGTGCATACCGAGCCAACACCACCCATTCTTCTTCAGAATACCATTGGTCAGCTTGGTCGAGAGAATTTGGCTGTGTGCAACCCGCCAGGCACCTTTTCGGGTATTGGCCCATTTATGAGCCGTCTCTTCATCGCACCCAAGCTGGAGTAACGCCCTCCTTCTCGTCCTTACCTTCTTCCACGGGTGTGTGTAGATTTTTGTGTCTAGCGCGGGTTTACGGTTGAGCTTGTTGGCTCGCTAACAGGGGTATTTAACCCCAGGTACTTCGGGGCTATCATGAAGCCATGTCGCTCGAGCTCACCAGCAACGAAATACTCACCACACCGACCGATACTTTGTTTGTCTTTTTGCATCTTTGTTGAAACAGAAGTCTGATAACAAAAAGGGAATGGTAGTCCGCCATTCCCATTTAGGTCGTTTCTCGACAAATCAAGTATCAATTGACAAACGATGCAATACCTTATCTTGGCTTAATCGCGGGCTTCTTCGCAGGCGGCGACGTCGCCCGCGTTATTCACGGCTTCCATAAAGGCAGTGATCTTGGCGGGGTCCTTCACGCCCACAGCAGATTCAACACCGCTGGCCACATCCACGGCCCAGGGCGAAAGCGTGCGGATCGCCTCGCAGACGTTCTCTGCGGTTAAGCCGCCCGCGACAATGAGGGGCTTGGTGATACGGCTTCGCACGGATGCGACCGCCTGCCAGTCAAAGGACATACCCGTGCCGCCGCGGGTGACGCCTGCGGCGTCCGCCAAGAGAGCCGCTGCCATCGGGTAGTCGTTTTGCGCCTCGGTGAGGCGCTCAGGCTTATCGATACTCACAGCCTTGATGTAACGGACATGAAACTGATCGCAGAAGGCGCGGGATTCGTTGCCGTGAAACTGCAGCGTCGCATCCGGCACAAACGAGAGGTACTCACGCACCTCCTCGGCCTTGGGGTTCACAAAGAGAAGAACCTTAGTGACCGACGGGGGCACGAGGCTTGCAAGGCTCATCAGCCTTGAGGGCGACACAAAGCGGGGACTGCCCGCATAACAGATAAAGCCCACGGCATCGGCGCCGGCATCCACCGCCGCCACCACATCGTCTTCCCGGGTAATGCCGCAGATCTTGACGCGCACACGCTGGGTATCATCAGCCGCAGATTTGGAAAAAAGCATACAGACCTCTACACGCCGCACAGTTTTCACCCGGGCTGATTGTGTCGACCCAGAAAAAAACTGCGGGGAAACCCCCACGTTTTGGTAATCATGTGAGGGGTCGGTTTCGAACTTTTTGGATTACGGGCGAATGCTACGAGAGTCCGAAGCAAAGGTAAATACCGTGAACAACCTAGACAAATTGCGGCCAAAGGCCGTAACGGCGCGGTTTTCGCAGCCCTGTCAGGAAAAATTCTGTCTCAGAGACCGTAGGTGTTGCGGGAACGTTTGGATACCAAAAGATAAAGCGTTGCCAAAACCGTGCAGCCTGTGACGATTTCAGCGCTCATGAGCTCCGTTGCCCTCTGCGAAAATACCGCGAGCCACTCGTTTAAAGGGCCGGCGCACCACATGAGAATCACCCCGAACCAAAACGCGCGCCTGGTGCGCCCCGTGACAAAGCGGTGAATGGCGGCCATAAAAAGGATGCTGCCGGCAATGCCCGGAGTGCCGTGGCGCACGACGTCGGCGGCCGTGGCGCCCGCGGGGCTCTGGCCGTTAACGAAAATCAGGATGTTGGCGGCACTTGCCGCATCAATGACGACCATTGCAAAACAAAAGATGACGGTCAGAAGCAGTCCCCCCTTGACGCCGTTGGGGCGTACGTTTCGGGCGGCCGGGATTTTGCGCGCAGTCATCCAGAGCGAATGCACGATCAGAATGCAGAAAAACAAAAGGGCTGCCGAGCCCACAAACTGAAGACTTTCTTCGCTCATAACTCTTTGAATCCTTACCGATGCGTCTGCCGCAGGCGCAGATTATTGCCGAAACACCCGCGCGCTGACAAAGGGTTTTTACGGATATCGATGCCGAATTTCGAAATTTTTGGGATTGATCGGCATTTTACGTGGTTTTACCTATCTCAAGTCCATCATTTTGAGGTGTTAGCCCCGAGGGATTGTCGTCGGTCGGGATGAGTACTTTGGGTATACCGATAGAGGTAAACAAGGCCTAATCTCTGCTATAAGACAAAGTCGCGGATTTCTGGGTCGACACAGCCTCTGCCCAGGGAGCAAAACGACTGTCTTTCAACAAGAACGAAAAGGAAGGAGTGTTACTTATGACCGATATTTCCCGCCGCTCACTTTTGGGTACCGCCGCTGCCCTGGGGCTGGGTCCTGTGGCTTCTGCCGCCATGGCCGGTGTTTCTGCACCGCAAAAGTGGGACCGCACCGTCAATTTCCTCATCATCGGTACGGGCTTTGCAGGCCTTGCCGCGGCTCTTGAAGCCCATGAACAGGGCATGAAAAGCGTGCTCGTTGTAGACAAGATGCCCACCTACGGCGGCAACTCCATCATTAACGGCGGCGCCATTGCCGCAGCCGGCACCGACATGCAGAAAAAAGCCGGCATCAAGGATAACGCCGACCTCCTTTACAGCGACATCATGAAGGCGGGCGGCGGTCTTGCGCACCCGCAGCTTGCGCGCCACATTGCGGATGAATCCGTTGCGAACTACGAATGGCTGCGCGACAAGATCGGCGTGAAATTTAAGGCCGTCACCTACCACGGCGGTCACTCCGTACCCCGCAGCCACGCTGTGGTGGAAAACACCGGCGCCGGTTTCATTAACCCGATGTATAAGAAGTGCCAGGAATACGGTATCCCCGTTGAACTGCGCACGATCGTTGACGATTTCGTTGTCGGCAAGAACGGCGAGGTCCTGGGCGTCAAGGTCCGCACCCGCTACCGCTTCGGTAAGGAAGATTCCGGTCGCGTGCAGTACATCCGTGCCGTAAACGGCGTGCTGATTGCCTCGGGCGGCTTCGCGCAGAACGTGCGTATGCGTACCGACCACGATCCGCGTCTGACCGCTGCGTTTACCTCCACCAACCACCCCGGTGCCACCGGCGAAGTAATTCAGAGCGCCCAGATGATCGGCGCCAACACCATTCAGATGGACTGGATTCAGCTCGGTCCCTGGACAAGCCCCGACGAAAAGGGCTTCGGTCTGGCTCCTCTCTTTGTGGAATCCACGGTGGGTTACGGCCCGATGGTTGACCCCGCCACCGGCAAGCGCTTCATTAAGGAAACCGGCAACCGTAAGGTCCGCGCTGACGCCATTGTTGCGCTCGGCCACCCGGTTCTCATCTACGCCTGCGAAAAGAACGTCATGAACAAGGTCGTCGGCCACAACATGACGCCTGAAATGTTCAAGAAGGTTCAGGAACGCGGCACGATCCGCAAGTTCAATACCCTGAAGGAACTCGCTGACTTCTACAAGATCCCCTACGACGTTCTCGAGAAGGAAAACGCGAAGTTCAACGGCTACATGAAGGCGAAGAAAGACCCGGACTTCGACTGCATGTTCTTCGATGACGGCGTGCCCAACGAAGTCGGTCCCTTCTACGCCTGCCGTCTGTGGCCGCGCGTGCACCACTGCATGGGTGGTCTCGAGATCAACAACGAAGCCCAGGTGATCGACGCCCGCGGCAAGGTGATCCCGAACCTCTACGCTGCCGGTGAAGCCACGGGCGGCGTGCACGGCATGGTCCGTCTCGGCACCGTTGCCGTTGCCGACTGCACGATCTTCGGCCGCACCGCAGCCCGTACGGCTGTGAAGCTCTCGAAGAAATAATTCGTGAACCTGTAAGCGCTGCATCCCCGCCGGAAAGACCTGCGGGGACACAGCGCTTTCGGCGTTTTCTCAGACACAACAGCGCCAAGTCCTCCGATTGAAGGCGGACTTGGCTGCAGCAAAACACAAAAAGGAAGTTTTCAAATGAAAAAGACACTTCTGGCGCTCTCCGTGACGGGCGCTCTGGTGAGCGCCGCAGGCGCTGCCCCTCAGGTTGAGGTTTACGGGCTCCTTGATACCGGCGTGAGCTACGTGCACACCGACGCCGACATCGCAGGCGTTGCCGATACCGACACGTTCTCCATGACCAACGCCCAGGAATTCGGCTCCCGCTGGGGTCTTCGCGGCGTTGAAGACCTCGGTAACGGCTACAAGGTGGGCTTTACCCTGGAGTCCGGCATTGAATCCGATACGGGTGCTCTGGATACGAAACAGGGTGGCAAGCTCTTCGGCCGCGAAGCGCACCTCAATATTTCCGGCCCCTTCGGTAAGGTCTGGATGGGTCTGATGCCCGTCTTCGGCAGCGTGCTCGGTGAAAACGGTCTCTTCCGCGCGATCGATCCCCTCTTTGCCAACTACACGCAGGGCTTGGGCTCCGGTTTTGCTTCGGCTTCGATGTGGACACGCGTTGACAATGCGTTTGCCTACCGTACGCCCACCTTCGGCGGCCTCACCGGCTACGCCATGTACTCTCTGAAGATGAACACCAGTGCCGGCGAAGAAGGTAAGGCTGATGCTGACCGCTATGCCTCTTTGGCTGCCCGCTATGTGAACGCCGGTCTTGAAGCCGTTTTGGTCGCCGACACCACCCTTTACGGTAATGCCCGTACCGGCGCTAACGCTCACGAAGATGACGGCATGACCGTGACCCTGGGCGGCAACTACACCTTTGACAACGGCTTTAAGGTGATCGTTTTCGGCCAGTACTTCAAGGACCAGGAATTGAACGTCAACGCCCGCGGCGGTGTTGCCAAGAGCGGCATCATTAATCTTGTCCATGGCTACGGCTTCGTGGACGGCTGGGGTGCAAGCCTCGGCGTGAACTATCCCTTGGCGGGCGGCGTCATCAAGGGCCAGCTGAGCTACCGCGACATGGATAACGACGCTGACGTTGACTTCACGCGCCTGTCTGTCGCAGCCGGTTACGACTACCCCGTTTCCAAGCGTACTGCCCTCTACGTGATGGCCGGCTACTCTCAGGAAAAGGTGGAAGACAACAAGGCTAAGACCGATGCCACCCCGAATGGCTATGAACTCACGACCGGTATCGTGCACCGCTTCTGATTCTGACTGATCAGATCGGTTGAATTGACGGGAGTCTGCTCTTTAAGGCAGGCTCCCGTTTTTTCGCAATGCCACTTAAAGAAATCCGGAAAATTATTTTTGTGAATCATTAATAATCAACGCACTAAGCGTTGATGACTTCGGAATTTTTCCAACCACCATGTCAGAAAAATTCCGAAGTCCTGTGGGCTATTCAAGAAGCAGCATACAAGCCGCAAGCACCGTAAAAATGACGGCGGCAGTCTTGTTGAGCCAATACTGCACCGCAGGGGTTCTCGGGAGATCGGCAAGGCTCCCCGCTGTCACGGCAACGGCTGAAAAGACAATGAGCGTACATGCAATGAAAGCAATCCCGAGAATCACCATCTCAAGCGCGGTCTGATAAGACCCGGCGCCATTGGTAACAAACTGCGGGAAAAACGCGAGAAAGAAAAACTGTACCTTGGGGTTCGTAATATTCATCACAATCCCGCGGCGGTAAAGCGCACCGTAACTTAAAGCAACCCCTCGGGCAATCCCCGCATCGTGCGGCGCGTGCCAGGCGCCCCAGGCAAGGTACAAAAGGTAGAGCGCCCCGAGAATCCGGATGCCCCAGAAAAGCACGTCGGAAGCGGCAACAACTGCCGCAACGCCCGCCGCCGCTGCCACGGTCTGAAGCGCCGCTCCGGTCACAAGCCCCGCCACTGCCGCGAGGCCAGATCTCGCGCCATACACCGCCGACTGCACGAGCACAAAGAGATTGTCCGGGCCGGGCGCTACGGCAAGAATGAGACTTGTCACCACAAACGCCCCGAAGACTTCCCAAGTCATAAATCGGTTTCCAAAAAATTACCCCTGCACCGCACGATTTGCACAATGCAGGGGTTGCACTCAGGCTATTACCCTCTTAACCCACCCAGACGCGGGCGTTTTCAAACATCCGCATCCAGGGCGAATCTTCACCCATGTTCCTCGGATGCCAGGAGAGCTGCACCGCACGGTGGCTGCGTTCCGGGTGCGGCATGATGATGGTCGCACGGCCGTCTGCGGTCGTCAGACTTGTCACACCGCCCTCAGAGCCGTTCGGGTTTAAGGGATACACCTCGGTGGGATTACCGTGGGAGTCCACATAGCGCGCGGCCACAAAGGCCTTCGCGGCGTCTTCAGGCTTATACCAAAGGACGCGCCCCTCACCGTGGGAGTTCACGATCGGCATGGTGCTGCCGGCCATTCCGCGGAAAAGAATCGAGGGCGACTCTTCAATGCGCACCTGCACGAGACGCGCTTCAAACTGTTCAGAGCGGTTCCTGACAAACTGCGGCCAGGCCTCTGCCCCCGGAATGAGGGATTTGAGGCGGCTTACCATCTGGCAGCCGTTGCAGATCCCGAGCGTAAAGGTGTCGGGCCGTGCAAAAAACGCCGCAAACATGTCGCTTAAACGGTCGTTAAAGAGAATGGTCTTTGCCCAGCCGCCGCCAGCCCCGAGGACGTCACCGTAGGAGAAGCCCCCGACAGCCGCAAGGCCCTTGAAGCCCTCAAGCGTAATGCGGCCCGAGAGGAGGTCCGTCATATGCACGTCCCAGGCTTCAAAACCGGCCTTTGTGAAGGCCGCGGCCATTTCGGTCTGGGAATTCACGCCCTGTTCACGCAACACCGCAATCTTCGGACGCACGTCACCGGAATGAATGTACGGTCCGCTCGGATGCTCTTCCGGATCAAAGGTGGTTTTGACAAACAACCCCTGATGGTCGGTGCCGCAGGCGACTTCCAGTTCGCTGTCGGCGCACGCCGGATTGTCGCGGCCGCGCGCGATTTCGTGCGAAACCTCGCTCCAAACGCGCATCAGATCCGTGCGCTTTTCGTCAACCAGGACATTCTCGCCGCACGTCACCTTAAAGGTATCCGTGGTGTTGATGCGGGCAACCACAAAGAGGCAGTCAGACAGCCCCGCCGCTGCGGCCTGCGACTTCACGTCTTCGAGGCGGTCAGCCGGAATCTGCACCACAGCGCCGATTTCTTCGTTAAAGAGCGCGGCGGTTGCGGCTTCGACGTCCTTGGCGCCGTCAATCAAGCCGTCAAGCGTGACGTCAAGGCCCACGTGCGAGGCAAACATCATTTCAGAGAGCGTTGCCGCCAAGCCGCCGTCGCTTCTGTCGTGATAAGCGGTGACGCAGCCCGCAAGCGTCAACTTACGGATGAGCTTCACAAAGCGCACGAGCTTTTGTGCGTCCGGAGCATCGGGCGCCGTATCACCGAAACTCTGCGCAACCTGCGCAAGGATCGATGCTCCCATACGGGCGCGGCCGCCGGAGAGATCAAAGAGCGCAAGAACGCTCGGCTTATCGGTGCGAAGAAGGGGCGTCAGAGTGAGTCTCACGTTGCCCACGGGTGCTGCCGCCGAAACAATGAGGGACACGGGGCTTGTGACACACTTCTTTTCATCCTTATCGTCCCAGGCCGTGCGCATCGAGCAGGAGTCCTTGCCCACGGGGATCGAAACGTTAAGCGCCTGGCAGTATTCGCTTGCAGCCTTCACCGCCGCAAAGAGCTTGGCGTCTTCGCCTTCGGCGCCGCAGGCCGCCATCCAGTTCGCGGACAACTTCACAAGGGCCGGATCAATGTCAGCGGCGGTGATGTTGGTCATCGCTTCCGCGACCGCCATGCGGCTGGCCGCGGCAGAATCCAGAACCGCGACGGGCGTACGTTCACCCACGGCCATCACTTCACCCTTATAACCCGTGAAGTTCACGGTTGTGACGGCGCAGTCAGCCACCGGCACCTGCCAGGGGCCGACAAACTGATCGCGGGAAACGAGGCCCCCGACCGAGCGGTCACCGATAGAAATCAAAAAGGACTTGGAAGCGACCGTCGGGTGCCGGAGCACGGCCTTAAGGGCTTCAGGGACCGTCATGCGGCCGATATCAAACGGGGCGTGTTCGCGCACCACGGTCTTTACATCACGGTGCATGCGCGGGGGTTTCCCGAGGAGCACTTCCATGGGCATATCCACTGCCCGCTTTTCACCCGTGCGGCCTTCAACGATGAGTTCCCCGTCGTTACTGATTTCCCCGAGCACCGCATAGGGGCAGCGCTCACGGCGGCAGAAAGCGTCAAAGGTCTTTAAGGATTCGGGCGCCACGGCAATGGCGTAGCGCTCCTGGCTTTCGTTACACCAGACTTCGAGGGGACTCATGCCCTTTTCTTCAACAGGCACTTTTTCCAGGGACAACGTTGCACCGTGCCCCGAGAGGTCCGCGAGTTCGGGCATGGCGTTGGAAAGCCCGCCCGCGCCGATATCGTGAATCGCAAGAATCGGGTTGTCTGCGCCGCTTGCCCAGCAGCGGTCGATCACTTCCTGCGCACGGCGCTGCATTTCGGGGTTGCCGCGCTGCACGGAATCAAAGTCCAGACTTTCGGCGTTGGAACCCGTGGTCATGGAGCTTGCCGCGCCGCCCCCGAGGCCGATGCGCATCCCGGGGCCCCCGAGCACAATCATGAGGGTTCCCGGCGGGAGCGTCTGCTTCGCTGTCTGGTCGTCACGGATGTTGCCGATACCGCCCGCAAGCATGATGGGCTTGTGGTAACCGTAGCGCACCGCGCCGATGTGCGCTTCAAACGCACGGAAGTAGCCGAGGATGTTGGGGCGGCCGAATTCGTTATTAAAAGCCGCGGCACCGATCGGGCCTTCGGTCATGATGGACAAGGGCGTTGCAATACGGCCCGGTGCCCCGTAGACGCCTTCAGACGTTTCTTTCCCGCCGTTTGTGTCCTTGTCGTTTTCCCAGGCCTGCGGGGCGTCCGGGAGATGAAGCGCCGAGACCGAGAAGCCGCAGAGGCCCGCCTTCGGGCGCGCGCCGCGGCCCGTTGCACCTTCGTCGCGGATTTCGCCGCCTGAACCGGTGGAAGCGCCGGGGAACGGACAGATCGCTGTGGGATGGTTATGCGTTTCAACCTTAAAAACGGTGTGCGTAGGCTCAAGGCGCTCCGTGAAGACTGAGCCGAAGGTGTCCTCCTTTGTGGGACGCGGATAAAGGCGCGGCACCGTAGGACCTTCAAACACGGCCGCATTGTCGCTGTAAGCGATGATCGTGCCGCGCGGGCTCTTTTTGTGCGTCTCGCGGATCATGCCGAAAAGGGTTTTATCCTGCTTTACGCCGTCAATCGTGAATTCGGCATTAAAGATCTTGTGACGGCAGTGTTCGCTGTTTGCCTGCGCAAACATCATGAGTTCGACGTCGGTGGGGTTACGGCCCTGCTTGGTGAAAGCTTCAACGAGATACGCGATTTCATCCGGCGCGAGCGCAAGGCCCATTTCCTGGTTGGCCTTTTCAAGCGCCGTGCGGCCGCCCGCGACGACGTCCACCGTTGCCATCGGCTTACCCGGAACGTCCGCAAAAAGGCAGGAGATATCAGCGTCAGCGGCAAGTGCCGTTTCCGTCATCCGGTCAAAGCAAAGCTTGGTGAGCATCTCGGCTTTGCCGGCTGCAATATCGCCTTCAAGCGTATAAAGAATGCCGCGCTCGACGCGCTCCACGCAGTCAATGCCGCAGTTATGCACGATGTCGGTAGCTTTACTCGCCCAGGGGCTGATCGTTCCCAGACGCGGCACCGTCAGAAACTGAAGGCCGGCCTTCGGGGCTGCGGCCGGATCACCGTAGTCAAGAAGCGCTTTTAAGCGCTCTTTTTCGGTCTGCGTCAGTTCACGGGTGGCCGACACGAAGTGCACATAGCAGGCGCTCACGGCGGTGACACCGGCTTCGACACCTTTAAGGGCTGTCAAAAGACGATTGGCACGGAAGGCAGACAGGGCGTTGCTGCCCGTGAGCTTAAAAATGACGGATGCGCTGGACATGGATGGTCTTCGGCTCGCAAAGAAATGGAAAATTGTGTGTGAGGTACTGCCCGTCAGAGGGGTGAAACGCCCGCTGACACTCTCACCTGAGTTAAGCAGTTAATTATAGATTTCAGGGAGCCCGTACTGCCACAAAAACGGGGAATTTTCGGACGGTCGGGAAACCCCGCGGCGGGATACTTCCGGCTGACCGAATATTCAGTCTATTTGCTTCGTTTGCCGGGGATCACTGCCATCTGGTCGGCAAGCCCGCTCATTACTACAGACAGACGAAGATAAGGACCTGCAGTACACGGCCGTGCTAAAGAACGGGGCCCTACTCCGGATTTATGCGGAGTAATGTTGTCCTACAGTCCTGCAACCTTATACTCGGTTGAGGCGGACCTGCCGCCGACCTTTTCCTACCCTTCATCCGGACTCACCGCCATGCCTTCAGTCACAGACATCATCGCCAAGCTCTGTGCCGAGCAAATGCGCAAACTGCTGGAAATTTGTCTTGACAAATACCGGATGCGTTAATCGCTTTACGGCAGATTGATGGTGCTGCGCCCCTCTGTGAAGAAGCAGCCAAACGCTGGCGGGTGACACTCAAACGAAAACGCAAGCTCATGGAACTCATGAAGGCGCAAGGACTCTGACGGTGCTTCCACCCGTCTAAAATACCGCATCCGCCGCAACAGACTTTCAAAGAAGTCTGCTGCCGCTTTTCTTTTCTGACGTTACTTATTTGATCCCGAAAGCCATGAGTCAGCAGATCCTTAACCTTGACGAACTGAGCGCCCTTGAACACCGTTATGCCGGCATTCTGGGCGCCGGAGAACTGATGCGCCGCGCAGGCGACGCCGTTGCCCGCGTGATTGAAAGCCGCATCGCCAAACCCGCTCACGTCGTCATTGTCTGCGGTCCGGGCAATAACGGCGGTGACGGCTACGCTGCGGCGCTTGCGCTTCAGGCTAAGGGCTACCGCGTGACCTGCGCGACCGTCACCGGGGATGCCCCCAAAACAGATGACGCCAAGGCAATGTACGAAGCCTGGGTGAAAACGGGCGGCGAAACCGTGGTGGATCCCTACAGTGCAGGGAAAGCCGACGCGGTCGTGGATGCGCTTTTCGGCACGGGTCTTAAAAAGCCCTTGTCGGGCGACTGGCAGGACGCCGCCATGTGGTTTAACGAACGTCAGGCCCTGCACGTTTCCATTGACATTCCGAGCGGCATCGACATGATGACGGGCCGCTGGGTGGGTAATGCCCGCGGCTGCATGGCTGACGTTACGGTTTCGATGCTCGCACCCAAGGCCGGCTGCTACATGAATGACGGCGCAGACGCCGCAGGAACCGTGCTTCTTGACGAACTGGACGTCTCGGTGCCCTTAACAAACGTTTCGCTCTCGGACACCGACGACTTCCGGCACATCGCCGAAATGCGTGACAAGAATTCGCACAAAGGCACCTACGGCCACGTGGTGGTGATCGGGGGCGACAAGGGCACTGTGGGCGCTGCGCTTCTTGCAGCCCGCGCGGCACTTAAACTCGGAGCCGGCCGCGTGACGGTGGAACTGATGTGCGAAAACGCGCCGCTTTACGACGTCATGCAGCCTGAACTCATGTTTGCGGCGGAACCGCTGGAACTTACAAAAGCCGATGCGGTCGTCGTGGGCTGCGGCATGGGCTTTTCAGAGAAGGCCCTTGCGCGCTTTAAGGAAGCCATTGCCGCACCGGTCCCGCTCATTATCGATGCCGATGCTCTGCGCCTGATGGCCAAACATCAGGATCTGCAGGACGCGGTGCTCGCCAGGAAGGCGCACACCGTCATTACGCCGCATCCGGGTGAAGCCGCCGACATCATTCATTCCACCATTGAAAAGGTGAACGCCGACCGCATTACCGCGGCTCGCGAACTCGCCGTGCAGACGGGCTGCATCAGTATCCTCAAAGGAATCGGCAGCGTCATTACCCTGAGAAGCTCGCGCACCTGGATTAACCCCACGGGTAACGCGATGCTTGCCACGGCTGGCGCGGGCGACGTTTTAAGCGGCATGCTCGCCGCATTCTTTGCGCAGAAGTTTGACCTGGTCTCTGCGACGATCGGCGCCGTGTGGCTTCATGGTGAAGCGGTCAAGGGCCGTGCCGCGGGCGTTACGGCCGGTGAAATTGCGCCGCGTGCGGCTCAGATTCTTGAAGCCATGCGGCAGAAGACGTATGTCAGCGAATCGATGCGGGCGCCCGGCGCCAAGGCGCGGTAATCCGCATTCGTTTCCTGCCCTGCTTTCGTTTGACTGCAGGGCTCTTTTTTCCGTGGACTAAACAACCCGCGCTTGAAAGCGCGGGGTTTCCTGACACGGTGCAGGCTTTCCCGTAACAGCCAAGGTTTTTGAGGCCTTGTCTGCCCGGGCATCCCCTGCACCACAGGAACATTTAAAACGCAACCGCTCTACGGGTACGGGCTTCATCAGCTCGATCCGTCGGTTCCGGCGAAGGACTGCTTCGTCTTGCCGATTCGCTGGTTTGTACTGCACTATCGATCCGGCGTTCCCTGAGACTTGTTTGAGCCTCGCAAGCGCTGATTGCTCAGCCTTCGGATCGTAGCTGTCAGTGGCGGGATCCGCGAAATACAGGTTCATGGCGGCCGCAGGGTCGCGGTCCATGTACCAGCCCGTATCTCCCAACTGATGACTTCTCTCCCAAAGAGCCTTCTTGCGGTACGTTCCCGTTTCGGGATCGTGCTGACTCGGGCGCAGTTTCCGGGGACTGACTTCCACCACACAACAGCCGGCGCTTTCAGCCTTACTTGTCATCCGGGTTATCAATCCTGCAATACCGCTTTTGCCCAAACTCTTGCCGTATCCGGCTCTCTGAAATGCTTTGTATGAGTTCTTCTCCACAATGACGGTGCCGGCCCTGCCGAACACCTGGTTAATCACTTCGCCGTGCAGGCAACGGCGGGTTTGCGCCTGGCGGCGGTACAGATCCGCAAGTTTTGCCTTTGTTGCCTTATAGGTCTTGGATTCCTTCCAGACAATCTTTTTTTCCGGCGGCTTTAACGGTGCCATCCGCGTTGCAGCACTCCCGATTCGTGTCTTTGCGGGAAGCGGTCCATGGCACGTAAAAGACGCGCAATCTCCTTTTCCTGAGAGACAGTGCCCGCGCTCACCAAAATCTTCTGCTGCCACTCGGGGCTGTAAAAAGTCATGGTCCTCGGGCCCACCTTGAGATCCTTGGGAGCATAAACGTGCTTGACGGGCGGTACGCCTTCGACAATGAGCTGAACAAAGTAGCGCATACGGCCGCGGATCATCCGCCGGACAAGACGGCAGTATTTGACACGCTTAAAGCCGGACGGATCTGTTGCTGAAAGAAGAGCTTCTTTCTGCCTGGCATCCGGCGCTTCAGCCTTTATCACCAGATCCAGAACCTCGAGCGTCCACGTCTTAGCCTTCCAACGCAACCCTGTTTTGTTTGATTTTCCCTCAACGCTGTGCAAGCCCCGTTTAGCACTCTTAAACCGCGGCTGACCGCCCTGATGAAGCAGCCAGCGCTCAATGCCCTGCCAGACACGTGTGGCAATTTTCTGCGCTTCGTTGATGCCGATGCGCTTTGTAAAGCCGCCCTTGGCACGGTGCTCTTTCACGACATCATGCAGGGCATACTCGGAAAGGCGGGCGGACTTCTGAATTTCCTTAAACCGCTTGTTACGGTCTTTGCCCTTGGGCATCGCGGCCGTGAGCTTTCATGCTTCAGTGCTTTTCATGGCGCGCACGCGTTTCTTTGCTGTTCCAAGAACAGCATTGAAGAGCTGGCGTGCATCGGAGAAGCAGGTCTCCAGCGCACTTTCCTGATCCTCTCCGATTTTCAGGCCCAGCCCGATGACAAAGGACGGTGTGCGCGATTTCATAGCGGCTGAATATACCTTAAGCGAAAACTATGTGCATGGTTTGGCTGCGTTTGGGCCAAGATTAAAAAATTTCGAAAGCCCGCATTCCTCCCGGGGCTCAAGCCCCGGGCTTCCTGCGGAAAATTCTGTGATCCGCGTCAAGAAACGTGACGATCATGAGCACCAAGGGCTACAAGTACGTCCGTGTGTGCGAGAGCTACCGCAACGCTGGCGGCAAGCCCCGCTCCCGCGTCATCGAAAACCACGGGCGGCTTGATGTCTTGGAAGCAAAAGACCCTGACTACGTCCGTAAGCTCAGAGACCGGGTAAAGAAAGATATTGAGGCGGCGCGGATTGCTCACGCCGAAAACCTGGAAAACAACGCGCAAGTCAGGCTGCGCCGGCTCGAGACAGCAAAGAAACCCGGGAACGATTACGGCTTTGCAGAGAGCGTCAATATCGGCTCAGCGCTTCTGAGACGAGTCTGGACGCAAGATCTGAAACTGCCTCAGATGTTTAACGCTCAGCCGCCCCGACAAACGCCGGCCTTCCCCTAGAAACAGCCGCATTTCTCTTGTGCGCCGAGCAGATCCTCAACCCGGATAAAGCGACAACGTTTCCCGCCCGCAACATCGTCGGGAGCCGCATTGACGCCCCCCAAGGTGGTTACCGAAGTCTTCGCGCGGCTCGGCAGCCACAAAGAAGCCATCACGCGCCACATCAACCGGCAAATTTCAGGAAAACTCACACGCGCCGACAAAAACGCCTCCCGTAAGAGCGCTCCGAGAACCCCCGCCTGCGGTACTGTCACAGAGGCAACAGCTGCCGCAGGTCAGGCGCAGGACGAAGGTTCTTCCGTGATGACTTTTATCTGCCGCGCTCTTGAAACCTGCCTCTTTGAAGTCCTCAAAATCAAACTCAAGGACATCACGCCCCAAGACATCAAAAAGGCACAGCAGGAGTCATCCGTTGCTTTCGATGACGGCAATCCGCAGGTCCCGATCTGTCTGCGGTTTTATCCGGTCGAGAACCGCTTCGATGACATGCTCCGGGTCTTTGGACTTAAAGCGCCCTGCCGGTACGAGACACCCGAAAGCCTGAAAAGAAAGCTCAAGCTTGCCTGACCTGAGTAACTTTCCTCCGGGTTATTCGCGTGCTTAAAAATTAAGCACACCTTGCCAAGCCGCACAAACTCAGACTTTCCACAGCTTTTCCACAGGACTTATCCTCTGCAAAGTGGAAAGAAGGGGGGAAAAGTTCAGAACATCGAACGGACCAAGTTTCCGATAGCATAAAGCGGATAAACCCGGATATTGTCGTAAGTAGAAAAGTTTTCAAGTGACGTCCGCACTCCATAAGGTCTGTGTTTCTGTTCTAAAAACACCCTCAGGCTTTGCATGGCCCCTTTACCACCCGACTTAACTTCAACGGGAACAATGTTGTCACCGGATTGAACTACATAATCAACTTCTGCCTGACTGCGGGAGTCCTCTTTGTGCCAACACCAAAGCGCCGAACGCGTAAACGCACTCTGCGCCTTGATAAGCTCCGTTCCAACGAACACTTCTGCCACTGCACCGCGATTAACTGCGCTGAAATCCGCAGACTGCAACAAAGCTCTGAGATCCAGGCTTTGCATGCGCTGCACAAATCCGGCATCCAAAAGAATCATTCGCCTGTAGCGCTCGTTAATTTCACTTCCCAAAGGCAAACCATTGGCAACTGTGTGAGTTACAGGATAAACAAGTCCAGCCAGTATCAGAAGGTTCAGCGCCGCCTTGACCTGAGTGAGCTTGAGCCCCTCACCCACCTTGGTGTAAACAAACTTGCCGTGTCCCTGCTTGGCTACTGCATTAAAAACTTCGTTGATACGCGCCTCGGGAATTCTTTTACTGTACTTACGAAAGTTGTCTTGAAACGAAGTAATCAATTCATCAAGGATCAGCTGGCACTTCATCAGATCGTGATTTTCTACGTATTCCTGAACAACTTCCGGCATACCTCCGATCACCAAAAACGTTCGCAACATTTCTGTGAGCGTCTCATGGACAGCAGGTAACAAGGGGTTCTCAGGGCTTGCCTTACGCACCAAATCTCCTAAAGTTTCTTTGCCCTGAGCTGCAAGAAACTCCTGAAAGCTCAGCGGATAAACAAAGAGCGACCGTACGCGACCGACACCGAAACTCGGCAAATCTTCAAGCACAAACTCAAGAAGAGATCCTGCCGCTATGACATGAAGTTCGGGAATCTGCTCATAGAAGTATCTCAGCCGGTTAACAGCTGCGGGACAGGCCTGAATCTCGTCCAAAAACAAGAGTGTTTTGCCTGGCTTTGAGGTCACACCATGAATAGCAGCAAGGTTTTCCCACAGCTTTGGCGTTGAAACATCTGACCCGAAAAGCTCGCGATCAGCCTCAGACTGATTGAAATCAATCTCAATGAAGTATTTGAAACGCTTGGCCAGTGCCCTGACCGCCGTTGTTTTCCCGACCTGCCTTGCACCGCGAAGCAACAGTGGTTTTCTGGAAGGATCTTTCATCCAGGAAAGCAACTCGTCATCTATCGAACGCTTGATATAAGCCACCGGAAAGCTCTCTCAAAATAGAAATTACGTGCCGAATTATCCTACAAAAGTTAAAAAAATATACATCGAAAAAATCGTATTTTTAAAATTTATATAGGTCTAAAGCCAACCATATCAAACGAAAATACATATCAGAAAACAGCGAAATAAATAGAAAATTCACATCAAAACCCTTCAAGTTTCCGTGGATAGCCTGTTCCACAACTGTCTCATCAATCCCCTGCCATGGCTACCGGCCGTTCCGGGTCGGCACGTCAAATGCCGTTCTTTTGTCCCTTTTGGAGGTGGGTCAATTTTTATGTCGTTTTGAGGGTCAATTCTTATGTCGCTTGACATGTCCAAATCATAAAATCTGAATCATTACTTCGGATTTTATGAGATAATCTGAAGTACAACTTCCGTATTTATGGGAAATTCGGAAGTCTTACCTCAAATATTCTTGCATTGTTCGCAAAGAATTCCTTATCTATTCTTCTATTAAAGGATTCCCAATTATCTGAACTAAGAATCGCCCCAAAAGTAAGGGTTTGATCTCTTGTGTTCTTCCAACTTAGGATCGGATCGCTAGTTATCGAGCATCCGGCCCTTAATTTTGCCGCATTTTGTACAAACGACACGAAAAATCCCCTGCAGATTTGATTTTTATTAAGCCATTCCTTAGTACAGATAATACAATATGAGTACTAAAGAACTCGAGGTTTAATTATGGCGATCCCAGAGGAAATCCGCCGTGTCGCGCGGCCGAAAAATACTGTGGTAGTGCAGTCCGGCTCCAAGGGTGCAAATCTCTATGCAGTTCGGGAGCGTGCAGGATTCAAGTACGGCCCCAAAGGTAACCCTCAGCCGATCAACGGCCGAATCATTGGTCATATTGTCGACGGCCGTTACGTACCGCTCCATGATGACCTCTCGCTCGCGACGCCCGATATGCTTTCCTACGGCGCCAGCGCCTTCATCCACTCCTGCTCGGAGGATCTCCTTCAGGATCTCTATGACGTTTATTCGGCAAGCGATGCCCAGCGGATCATGGCTTTGGCGTCACTTCGCGTTCTCAAGCCAAAAATCACCGCTCGCAGGGTTGGCACTGAGTACCGCAGAACCTTTATCAGCCGCTACTACCCAGACCTCGCCTTGTCCGCCAACACGATCTCGACGTTCTTGCAAAAGCTCGGGGAAGACGGCGCTAAACGGGAGACCTTCTACAAAAAGCGGATTAGCCTTGTCGAGAAGACACACCATGTAGCAATCGACGGCACG
Source organism: Duodenibacillus massiliensis (assembly GCF_928721995.1). Lineage (NCBI taxonomy): Bacteria > Pseudomonadati > Pseudomonadota > Betaproteobacteria > Burkholderiales > Sutterellaceae > Duodenibacillus > Duodenibacillus massiliensis. The sequence continues at coordinate 1,113 of NZ_OV788642.1, read as the reverse complement.
CTAAAGCAGGACAGCAGTTCCTTCAACGACTTGTCGGCCTTCTCCCGCAAGGCCCGCGTCAAAGGCTGCCGCGACATCTCCGTGATCTACGCCTACGATCTCGAACGCATGGAGCCGCTTTGCGCCGAGGTCTTCCCTGGCAACTCAATCGACGCGACGTCCTACCGAGCCTTTATCGTCAACAACGACATTCGCAAGGGGATCGTCCTCTCCGACAAGGGATTCCCGCCAAAACAAATCGCCCAGGAGCTTCGCGAGCGTCCGGATCTTCACTTCCTCACCCCGCTCAAGCGAAACGATTCTCGCATTGCAGCACACGAGATGTATGAGTTCCAAGGCGTCTTGAAGAACTTCGATCGAGCCGTCTTTTTCAAGAAGGCGGAGCTGAGCAGCGAGCGATTCCTCTACTCGTTTCGCGATACTCACCAGGCAGAGCTGGAAGAGCACTCCTTTGCCGAACACGCTAAGAAGCACGAGTTCGATAGCGCGGCCTACCTGAGAAAGAAGGCAGCCTTTGGCACCATCGTTTTCGAATCGGATCAGGACCTTGATCCCGAAGTCGTATACCGATGCTATGAAGACCGCTGGCAGATAGAACTTGTATTTCGGCGCTATAAGAACGGCGAATGTCTCGACCAAACCAGTGTTCAGGGCGACTTCTCTGTGATCGGTTCGGAATTCATCAACTTCATTTCGACGACTCTCACTTGCCGTATGCTTAGAAAGGCCGAGGATGCCGGCCTGCTTAAAGACGATTCGTGGGCGGACCTGATGGATGATCTGTCCTCTGCGTGGCGTCGCGTCGATGGTTCGGTGCCGCCGCAAGCCGACGATCCTGCTTGGGTGCACACCATTCCAAAGGTAATGAACCTGCTGACCACACTGGGACTGGCCGTCAACCCTCCCAAAGAGACCCCAGCCAATGTGACGGTTCCTGGCAAACGAGGACGCCCAAAGGGTAGTCGCAACAAATCTACACTCGAACGCTTGGCCAAAGAATCGGAAGAGCCGCTCAAGCCAAAACGCGGCCCCGGTCGTCCGAAGGGGGCAAAGAACAAGAAGACGCTCGAGCGCGAGGCACGAGAGCGAGCTCTAGCCGCTTCCGATGATTCG